>NZ_CP017749.1:0-3659407 GCF_001854305.1 Cupriavidus sp. USMAA2-4
ATGGATGCCACCGGCTGCCGGCGCGCGCGAGCGCCGGGTGGTCACAAAGCGATACCTGCTGCGTGCGCGGCATGGTTCATTCCCCGGTCGGACCCTTGCGGGCCCGTTATCAAATGCCAGTGGGGAAACCCCACGCGGCGGTTATGTGGCGCATCCCCTCAGCCGTGGAAGAATTGAGCTCTCTCACCTTCTCAACTGCCCACAACAGGGGGATGCATGGACTTCTCACTTCTCAGCGGTGCCGCGACAGCAATCACCATCGCGAAGGACGTCGGCCGGGCCGCCATTGGGATCCGGGACGCCAACCAGCTCGCGGCGGTCATCAGTCAGATGAACGAACAGCTGCTCAAGGCCCAAGATGCTCTCTTCTCGCACAACGCCCAGCTTCTCGCCCTCCAACAGGATCACTTCGAGGCCTGCCAGAAGCTGCGAGAACTGGAGAAAACCTTGCTCGATCGCCGTCGCTATGCGCTTTTCGAGATCACTCAAGGCTCCTTCGTCTACCGGGCGGACGCTCAGCCAGTACCGGGCGAGGCCGGAGAACCATCGGTCACGGAGCCCGTGCACTATGTCTGCCAGCGTGTTTCGATGGGCCTCAAAAGTCGAAGGTCGTCTTGCGATACCAGCCCACAAGCGCATACGTCGCAGTTCCCTATTGGATCTGCCCGGCATGCGATGCGAAGATTTATGTCCGCTGAGACCGACTTATCCGCGCGCCGGAGCCCCTGAATCGGATCAAGCAATTCGGCCTCCTTCTTCGCTGATTGCGGCCCGCCCAGCGGGCGAGCTTGGGATTCGGCCCGGCTCGACGCCGGCTTTCCGCCGATCAGCTGCCTCCCAGAACGCCGCGATTGCACTGGCCTCGACCTTGACCTTGATCGGCTTCGCGCTGATCAGAATCCCGGCTGAGCACCCGCGAGGCTCATACAGCCGGCTTCCGTCAGCCCTGCTCACTGGTGCTGGGCGGCGCGCCGCGACGAACTTCCTTCGGCCGGCGCCCAGCGTCCAATTGGGGGATATATTGCTGTTCATGCCTCACCCCTTCGGCCACGGAAGCCAGTCGATCACCCACACCGCCGCCCAGAAGTGAGGATCACGACGAACGCACCGAGCTGGCCGGCGATGAGCCTCGAGACGAGCGGGAAGCGACGCCGAAACGCTCGGATTCGGTCAGGCAATCCGGTCCCTTCTCGCCGATTGCGACTCGCCAGCTGGCGAGCTCGGACCTTGGCCCACCAGATGGTCGCGGTGACAGCGCCCTTCTTCATCAGCGGCCTCGCTGTGGGCTTCGTGGGCGGTGGCGCGGGGCTTGCCCGGCTTTCGCGCGACCTTTGGCGGTCGCGTTCTGCCAGCTCGAGCCGCGCCCAATCGACGGCCCTCGGAAACCGGGCGCGCAGGAACATCACCACGGGCGGGAATGTGGTTGCTCGTCTGCCACTGCGAAATCCGGCCCTTACTGAGACCGGTCTCGGCGGTGACAGCCTGCGGCCCACTAGGGCCTGGATGAGTTCGCGTGCGTTCATGCCACGAAGTATAGAACCCTAAACCACGCGCATCAAGCCTCTAAACCAACATTCGTTTAGATTTCTAAAATGACCTTGAGCGAGCGAATACAGACGATCCTGGACGAAACCGGCGCCGAAGCAGTTGCGCTGGCGAAGGCGGCCGGCGTCACGAAGGGCGCGGTCAGCCAATGGCTGAGCGGGCAGATCAAGTCCATCAAGCTGGAGTACGCCGTCGGCATCCAGAGGCCTACGGATACAACGCGTCTGGATCGTCATGGACAAGGGGCCCAAGAAGGCCGCCATCCAGCACAACGATGACGGAACCCATTCCGATCCCAGCAAGCTCCATCAGGAAAATTCCGGTAGTGGCGATGGCACAACTCGGCGACAACGGGCACTTCTGCGACATGGAGTACCCGGTCGGCCACGGCGACGGGTACCTGCAATTCTTCAGCTCGGACCCGGATGCCTACGGCTACGCTGCGTGGGCGACTCGATGGAGCCGCGGATCAAGGACGGTGAATTCGTCGTGGCTGCCCCCAACCACGCGGTCACGAACGGCGATGAGGTCTTGGTCAAGTCCAAGGACGGCCGCGTGATGATCAAGATCCTGGGCTTCGCGCGGGGACGGCTACACCAGCTTCCTGTCGGTCAACCAGAAGCACGAATCGTGAAGATTCCGAACGGCGACATCGAGAAGCTCGACTTCATCGAGGCCATCGTCAAGGCATCGGCCTGGGTGCCGGATTGAACCACCGATCGGAAGGGTAGTGATGGCCCGAGGTCGATCTATAGGCTTATGGGCTAAATGACACAGGGGAGATCAATAACATGCCGATGAGAAGCTGGCCTCTATCGCCGTAGCTCTTGCCGCGGCCGCCGCGCTGGCGGCTGCGGGAAAAGCAATGAGCAGAGCCAAGCCCCCAAGACGACCGCAGTGCAGCAGCCGGTAGTCGCCGAAGCGCCCCGCCTCCCCCGCCACCGGCCAGACCAACCCACAATTACTCGATGGAAGAGGACGGCGAATACGGCTACGAGCTGCTGTCAGCGAGGATACGGCGCTCCTGGGAGAACCGCAAAACTCCCTCCTGATGGTTCGCTATCTCGGGGAGAAGGATGGAACGCATAGCGTTTCAATCACAGACCGGCGCGGTAACCAACGTCTTCTCGTGCAAGGCTCCTTGCGAGTTCATCAAGGCCAGGTCAAGCTGCGCGGCCAGGTCGTGAAGACAGAGACTATGCGCCAATCCCGGGACCGCCGTCATTTCCGCAGTGATGGCCGACGCCATGAATGGTGAGCTCAAGCCGTACAAGCCTGCCAAGAATTGAGGTTGCCGGGGCCTATCGCCATCGCTGCAGGCAGCACGAGCATCTGGCGCGACCTGTTGATGGAGCGATGCCTAGCGGCAGAACTGAAATTGCGTGGCCAACGTGACGAACGTCAACCACGACGGCCAATACCTGCCAAAATGTCAGAATAGGACAACACAAGATGCATGAGACCGCACATCGGTCGGTGCAGACCGGCCCGGGAGAGGGCGCATGGACACGCGAGAAAGACTCAGCTTCCGAATTGATAGCTTTACCCCAGAGACACTCCCGATGTCGCGCCTCGCGGAGTACCTCGCGCAGCTTGCGCAGCTCTATGGAAGTGAGGAGCGCGTGCACTTCGAAAAGCTCAAGAAGGGCAGCGCAATCGTTCAGGTGGCTATCGAGGAACCCGCCTTCCCCAAGGTCTACCAGCGCCTTCAGAGCGTGAAGACTGGCGATCCGGACCCTGATGCTCAGAAGGCCTTCAAGGCCATCGACCGGCTGCTTCGACAAGACAACGCCGTTGGCACGCTCTCGCGCCCGAATGCCGGCGGGAAGATCCTTGAATTCCCGGGCAGGAAACTCCCAGTAGCTGAGACGCATACCATTCAGCAACCGACGACGATCGATGGGACCGTCATTAAGATTGGTGGGCGTGACGAGACCATTCCTGTGCTGCTTCAGGATCAAGAGGACGTACCTTCCGAGCCGAGATCCGCGGAAAGGCAAATGCGAAAGAACTCTCGCGTCACTACCTAGAATCCCCCTGAGATTCCATGGCCAAGGGAAATGGATACGTTATGCGAACGGAGAATGGGAGCTCGATATGCTCTACATTCAATCGTACGAAGAAATCGATGATGTGCCGCTCGATGTAGTGCTCGCCGAGCTTAGAGCGATCAAAGGCAATGGCTGGGCATCGAAGAAGGACCCGATAGAAGAATGGAAAAAATGCGAGGGGACTAAGTGATTATCTTCGATGCTAACATTCTAATTTCCGTATCTAGTCTTTCTGAAAACGACCCCGCGTACGAGAAGATCGCTGGGCTCATCCAAGATATTGTCAACGCTCGAACGGTCATAGGCGTACCATCGCCCGCCTGGGCAGAATTCCTCTGCGGTGCGGACGTGGCTACTAGCGACGTCGTCAACGCGCTCAAGAAGCGTGGATCTATCCGAATTCTCCCGTTCGATGAAGTTGCCGCCTTCGAAGCGTCGCTTATCTTCCGCGGTGCAATCGCCTCGGGCAAGAAAAAAGGCTCCTCCAAAGCGCCCTGGCAGGGCGTAAAGGTTGATCGACAGATTCTTGCTATTGCGCGCCAGCACAACGTGAAGACGATATACACGGACGACGAAGATATGGCCGGCGAAGCGGCAAGGCTAGGAATCGAGGCAATCGCCACTGCTGATCTTCCACTCAAGCCCAAGCAGACTGTGCTTGAGTTCGGCGATGAAGATTCACCTCAGGATGCGCCATAGTGCAGACTAATCGAGCCCGCCACCCGGCGGGTTTTTGTTGCCTACCGCCGCCGCTTCGCTGCCGCAATCACCCGCTCATTCAGCCCCACGCGGTAGAGCGTAGCCCCTACCTGCTCTAGCGCCGCCCTCTCCTTCCCCTCGATCGCGTCATCGGCCAGCAGCGCCGCCAGCAAAGCGATCGCGTCATCCACGTCCAGATCCTGGTCGTCGTCGAGCGCAAGCTCTTCGAACCTGCGGATCACGTCGTCTGGGTCCATGCTCGTCCCCCTTTTCCCTCGCATCAAAGCAGTCTAGGCCAGCTGCGCCCACAAGATGCTCTCCGCGCTGCCCCCCCAAAGCTACACCCAACGGTAGAGGGGTCTAAACAAAAATTGGTTTAGCTTTCTTTACTTTCTTAGATTAGCGATCTAAACTCTGTTCCACGCCGCTCACATCCGCAGCGGCTCGCTGGAGACAGAGATGCCCAATGCCGTTCCCACCGCCGCCGCGTACCAGCACGCCTATGAGGCGCGCCAGCGCGCCGCCGGCCAGCCTGCGCCGGCTTTCCTCGCACCGGCCACCGCGCCGCGCCTTCCGCGCGCCGACGAGCAATCGGCCGTGGTCCTGACCGCCGGCGAGTGGTGGTCGGTCATCGGCGAGTTCACCACCCCCGGGCCCGGCCAGGCCCCCGCCTTCATCGCGGCCAGCATCCGCATGGTCAACGCCGACGGCAGCCAGGGCCCCGAGCTGGTCGACTTCTTCACGGCCATGTCGGTTGCCGAATTCGAGCGGCTGGCGATCGAGTTCCTGACGGAAGGGAGGGCTTGAGCCATGGCTAATGCCAAGTTCGGCCCCTGGGAGGCCTGCAGCAACCTGATCCGCGAGAAGCGCACGGCAGACAGCGGCGCCGGTTTTCTGGTCGCGGAAGTGCCCGCGAACACCGAAGGCGCCAGCGCGAAAGCCAAGCTGATGGCCGCCGCGCCGGAGTTGCTTGAGGCACTGGCCGATAGCGCAAATTCCCGCCTCCGTTACGACCCAGAGTTTTCGCGCGGCTACTACGCATCTAAGAACGGTCAGCCTCGCAATCTTCAGGCTGAAGGCAAGGATTGGCATGAGGGCTACGACGCCTTCTCGGCCATCGCCAAAGCCACCGGAGAGCGAGCATGAACGCCGCTATCCGCAAGGTCATCCACGCCGACGGCACCGAAGTGACGCTGGACGGCCCGCGCACGATCGAGCAGATCCGCCTGCGCATCGGCGCTGACGCGCTGGACGTGGTGCGCTTGCGCGACCGCGCGCACGTGATGATCGTCGACGACTTCGGCCACCCGAAGGGCCTGCCCGTCAACGAGAAGGCCACGCAGTTGTACTGGGAGATCTGCCGCCCGGGCACCACGCACCAGATCCGCGGCACGGTCGTCATCGTCCCGGATTCCGACTTCGGGAGTGACCTGTGACCCCTCGCCACGACCCCGCGAAGATCGCGCGCAATAACCGCCGGCTGAACATGGTCACCGTCGCGGTGATCGTGGTGGTCGCCCTCGCCTACTTCTTCGCCACGAACGCGCCGGCCGCGCCGGTCCGTCCCGCCAAGCACGTGAGGACCGTATGAATCCCGACATCACCTGGGAGGCCTGGGTGCAGCTGCAGCGCGCCGCCGGCTTCCACGTTACCGGCCGCTGGCTTGCCAGCGGTGAGCCTGAGCTGATTCGCATCCACTGAGGGAACCACCATGGACATCGTCACCATCCGCGCCAGCTCGCTGGCAGAGTTATTCGACTGCCCGGCGCGCTTTGAAGCCAAGCACATCCTGGGCATGCGCATGCCGTCGAGCGGCGCATCGCACCTGGGCACCGCGGTGCACGCCGGCACGGCCGCCTTCGATCAGGCCGTGCTGGACGGCGCGCCCATCACCGCGGACGACGCGGCCGCCGCCGTGGTGGATTCGATCCACGACAAGGATGCCGAGGTCGACTGGGAGGACAGCGACCCGGCCACCGCCGAGCGCATTGCACTGGCCCTGCACACCCGCTACTGCGTCGAGATCGCGCCGCGCCAGCACTACATCGGCGTCGAGGTGAAATGCGAGCGCCTGGAGATCCCCGAGCTGGGCCTCGCGCTGACCGGCACCACCGACCGCGTGCGCACCACCGAGGCCGGCGCCGGCATCAGCGACCTCAAGACGGGCGGCCGCGCCGTCGGCACCGATGGCGTGGCGGTCACCGCCGGCCACGGGCCGCAGTTGGGCGTCTATGAGCTGCTGGCCGAGCACGCGATGGGCATCCCCATCAGCGCACCGGCGCAGATCGTCGGCATGAACACCGGCAAGACGGCCGCCGGCCAGCGCGTGGGCACCGGCGAGATCGAATCGCCGCGCACCGCGCTGCTGGGCACCGAGGACCAGCCGGGCCTGCTGCAGCATGCCTCGCGCCTGATCCAGTCCGGCGCCTTCTACGGCAATGGCAAGTCCTTCCTGTGCTCGGCGAAGTACTGCCCGCGCCACGCCACCTGCCCCTACAAGTCCTGATCACCCGCTTCCAGACCGAGACCACCGCTATGTCCGCCGCAACCGCCACCCTCGAACAAATGCGCGCGCCTGCCGTGCGCGAGCCCGCTCCCGTGATCACCATGGGCTTCGCCACCTCGCAGTCCTTCGAGCTGATGCAGCGCGCCGCCAACCTGCTCGCCTCGTCCACCCTCGTGCCCGCCGCCTACCGGAAAGTGATTGAGAAGCTGGACAAGTACGGCAACGTGAAGGAATCGCGCGAGAACCCGAACGCCCTGGCCAATGCCGTCGTCGCGCTCAACATGGCGCAACGCATGGGCGCCGACCCGCTGATGGTGATGCAGAACCTCTACATCGTCGAGGGCCGCCCGTCCTGGTCGTCGCAGTGGATCATCGCTGCGGTAAATGGTTGCGGCCGCTTCTCGCCGCTGCGCTTCGACATCAAGGCGCTGGGCAAGAAGACCGTCGAGCGCACCGAGACGGTGTGGGAGAACGGCAACCGCAGCATGGTCACCAAGAAGGTCGACATCATCGACAAGGTGTGCGTCGCCTGGGCGATCGAGCGGGAAACGCAAGAGCGCCTGGAATCGCCGCCGGTGACCATCGAGATGGCCGTCAAGGAAGGCTGGTACACGAAGACTGGCAGCAAGTGGCAGACCATGGACGAGGTCATGCTGCGCTACCGCACGGCCAGCTTCTTCGGCAAGCTCTACGCCCCCGAGTTGCTGATGGGCCTCCAGTCGGTCGAGGAAGCCCAGGAAATCATCGACCTGAACCCGGACGGCTCGTACACGGTGCCCGCCGCCTCGGTCAACGAGCTGCGCGGCGCGGCGCGCCAGGCCGCCGCCCAGCCGGCACAGCGCGCGGAGGTGGTCGAGGCCCAAGACGACGCACCGGCCACCACCACTGCCGCCGAAGAGCAAGAACCGGCCAGCGCCGCCGAGTCCGGCCAGCAAGACGACCTGCTGCCGCCCGACGAAGGCGACCCGGGCACGACCACCGACGCCGCCGGCGCCCGTACCTTCCAGGAAGTGAACCGCGAGCTGCTGGGCGCGAAGTCCGTCGAGGATCTCGACTACGCCCGCAGCCTGATCCGCGACGTGGCCGACGAGAAGGAAAAGGCCGCGCTCAACCAAGTGGCCGCGCGCCGCATGCGCGAGCTGGCCCCGCCGGCGGACGCCGAGCCGGCCGCTGCAGCCCAGACGACGCGGCGCTCGCGCACCCCGGTGAACGCCGACTAAACACCCAGCGAAAGCGACTGCCCGCGCGGACGGCTGTAGCGCGGGAGGAAGACCAGCGCCGCGCCGCCGAATGCTGAGGCGCGGCCCGCGAGACAACCGAGACAGGACAGAAAGATGAGCCACTTCGCAGTGATGGTGATCGGCGAGAACGTCGAACAGCAGTTGCAGCCCTTCCACGAGTTCGAATGCACCGGCACGAACGACCAGTTCGTGCAGAACGTCGACATCACAGCCAACGTACAGAGCGCCATCGACGAAGGCGAAACGCTCGAGGGTGCCCTGGACTACTACGGCCTCGGCGAGCGCACGATCGAAGACGAAAGCCAAGCTGAAACCCAAGGCGATCAGGCCTCCCACATGTACGGCTACGCCGTCGTCAAGGACGGGAAGCTCATCAAGGCCGTCGACCGCACCAACCCCAACAAGAAATGGGACTGGTGGACGATCGGCGGTCGCTGGTCGGGCTTCCTGAAATTGAAGGCCGGGCGCGCGGGCCTGCTGGGCAAGCGCGGCGCGCTTGGTTCGTGCGCTGACGACGGCCCGGGCCGCGCGGACGTGGTGCGCAAAGGCGACATCGACTTCGACGGCATGCGCGACGCAGCTGGGCAGAAGGCGGCTGATCGGTGGGCTACAGCTGCCGCCGCGAGCAACGGCGAGACGTGGCTCACCTGGGACCATGTGCGCGACGTCCTGCACGCCGGCGACATCGCGGCCGCGCGCGACGCTTACAACGCGCAGGAGGTGATGAAGGCCGTCGCCAAGGCACTCGGCAATCCGTGGGATGGCGTCGACGAGTACCTGACGCCGCGCGACCAATACATCCAGCAGGCCCGTGACGGCGCCACCGTGCTGTACGCCGTGCTCAAGGACGGCGAGTGGATCGCCAGGGGCGACATGGGCTGGTTCGGCTTCTCCAACGACCACGCGAGCGAGAGCGACTGGAACCGCAAGGTCAACGAGCTGCTGGACGGCCTGCCGGACGACACCACGATCACCGTCGTCGACTGCCACATCTAGCCGCCCCAAACACAACGAGCCAGCACAGGCCCTAGTCGGGCCTGCACACCGCACCCGAGACAGGACACCGAAATGAGCCACTCCCCCGAAATGCGCGAGACCCTGAACATGACCGCCACCACGCTCGGCAAGGATCTGCTGAGCGCCCTGGTGCTCGAACTGAAGATGCTGCCGGACACGTGGGCGAAGCTGTCGCAGAAGAAGCAGGACGACATCCTCGACCGCCTGCGCAGCCGCGTCGACGCCTCGGTGAAGATGGCCGCGCACCTGATCGCCGCCAACGGCCGCACGGTGGTCCAGGGCGACCTGGACAAGATCACCATCAAGGATGGCGCCCAGGTGCTGATCAAGTTCGGCAAGTCGGTCAGCGCGCTGCATGAGCTGGCCGAGGCCCAGGGGCAGGCCGTCCTGCTCGTGCTGAGCGGCGACGGCTCGCAGTACACCGGCGGCATGGATGAAGTACGCGGCGAGTCCGACCAGCGCGGCCTGGACCTGGGCAAGGAATACACCGACCAGGACGGCGACGGCATGCCGGACGCCGCCGCAGGCGCAGATGACAACGTAGTCGACGCCGAATGGCGGCCTATTGGCATCGAGCATCAGCCGCTGCAGGAAGAGTTGGATGCCGCCCAGAAGCAGGGCTACGAAGCCGCGCGGGAAGGCAAGGCTGAGAGCGACTGCCCGACGATGGCCGGCCCGCTGTGCATCGCCTGGGTCAAGGGCTGGAAGGCCTGGCACGACGAGCAGTCCGGCGGCACCGAAGACCCGCTCTACGCCGAGGTCGAAGCCCTGGTGGTCGAGTCGCAGGAGGTCTCCATCACCATGGTGCAGCGCCGCTTCAAGGTCGGCTACAACCGCGCGGCACGCCTGATCGAGCAGCTGGAAGCCAACGGCGTCGTCAGCGCCATGGATGACGAAGGCAAGCGCAAGGTGCTCAAGAGCACCGAGGAACAGGAAGGGTGAGCCGATCATGCAGATCACCGCCATCCACATCCGCAACTTCCTGGGCATCCAGGCCGCCGACATCATCCCGGCCACGCCGGTCTCGCTGATCTGCGGCCAGAACGGCGCCGGCAAGTCCAGCATCCAGGAAGCCGTCCGCCTGGCGCTGGCCGGCGAAAGCGTGCGCGTTGGCCTGAAGAAGGACTACGGCCAGCTGCTCCACGACGGCGCCGAGACGGGCTCGATCGTCGTCTCGGTCGGCCCCCAGGCCAACAGCGTGCCCCTGCCCTCCGGCAAGGCCAAGAACGGGCTCCCCGACGATCCGCGCCTGGCCTACGTGCTGGACGCCCAGCGCTTCGCCAGCCTGGACGAGAAGGCGCGCCGCGCGTTCCTCTTCGACCTGATGGGCCTGAAGCTGGGGACCGACCTGGTGCGCGAGCGCCTGGCCGCCCGCGGCTGCGACGCCAAGAAGATCGAGGCGGTCCTGCCGCTGGTGCGCGCCGGCTTCGACGCGGCCGCCAAGGAAGCGCAGACCAAGGCCACAGCCGCCAAGGGCGCCTGGCGCGCGCTGACGAACGAGAACTACGGCGCCGTGAAGGCGGCCGACTGGACCGCGCCGGTCCCCGCCGGCGGCCCGGCGCCCCAGGATGCCGCCGCTGCGATCGCCGAGCTCGAAGCAGAGATCGCGGAGGCTACCGGCGACGCCGGCGATCTGCAGCGCCAGCTGGGCCAGATGGACGCTGCCGAGCAGCAGCGCCGGCAGCGCGCCGAGAAGATCGCCGGGCTGGTGGCCAAGGCCGACCAGTTGCCGAAGGCCGAAGAATCCGTCGCGCGCGCCCTGGCTGAGCGCGATGCCTTCCTGCCCAAGGTGGAAGCGCTGCGCGCCGCCGCCGGCGGCAAGCAGGCCGGCGTGTCGTGCACCTGCCCGGAGTGCGGCGCCCTGCTGCAATACCTGGCCGGCCAGCTGGCGCAGCGCGCGCCCGCCCAGGCCGACCCGGACGCCGCCGGCCGGCTGCCCGAGTACGAGCGCAGCCTGACCGTGCTGGAGAACGCCCTAAAGAGCCGCACCGCTGAGCGCGACGCCGCCGCGGCGGCCGCGAACCAGGCCGAGCTGCTGCGCAAGGACGCCGCGGCGGACGCCGGCGATGACCCCGAGCTACGCGGGAAGATCGAGGGCGAGCTGAAGACCCTGCAGGACGCCATCAAGGGCGTCGGCGAAGAACTGACCGCCGCGCGCGCGGCGCAGCGCGCCGCCGGCGAGGCCGCCGAACTGACCCGCAAGGCCGGCCAGCACCACGCCGACGTGGTTGCCTGGGACGCCCTGGCCGAGGCCCTGGGCCCCAGCGGCATCCCGGCCGACCTGCTGGCCGAGGCCCTGGGCCCCATCAACGAGCAGTTGGCGGCCGCGGCGAACCTGTCCGAGTGGTTCCGCGTCGGCATCGAGCGCGACATGACCATCACCGCCGGCGACGGCCGGCCCTATGCCCTGCTGTCCGAATCCGAGCAGTGGCGCGCGGACGCCATGATCGCCTACGCCATCGGCAAGCTCACCGGTCTGCGCCTGCTGGTGCTCGACCGCGCGGACGTGCTGATCGGCGCCGAGCGCGACCGGCTGTTCTGGTGGCTGGCCGACCTGGCCGATGCCGGCGAGATCGACACGGCGCTGGTGTTCATGAGCCTCAAGAGCATGCCGACGGGGCTGCCCGAGGGGATCACCCCCTTCTGGGTCCAGGACCACCAGGTCGGCACCGTGCGGGAGGCGGCGTGATGGTCACCACCACCACCATGATCCAGCGCCTGGAAGGGCTGCTCGGCACCGACGACCTGAACACCTCGGAACAGAGCTTCGTGCGCTCGCTGGCGACGCGCATGCACGCTGGCGAGGTGACGAAGCTCAGCGGCGACCAGGTCGAGAAGCTGGACGAGCTCCACGGGAGGCATTTCGCATGAGCACCCAACCACAACGCCGCATCCTCCGTATGCCCGAAGTCCGCCAGATGGTCGGACTGGGCAAGACAGCCATCTACGACCGCATCAAGGCGCACACCTTCCCCGGGCCCATCAAGATGGGCCGCGCCAGCGGCTGGGTCGAGGAAGAGGTCCAGCAGTGGCTGGATGAGCAGATCCTGGCCACGCGCGGGGGCCACTGATGCAGCTCCCCCGCCACTTCACCCGCACCAACGTGCTGGCGCACCTGCGCGAGAACGCCGGCAAGCGCTACACGCCCACCCAGATCGGCCACCTGTTCAATCGGCCGACCGACCAGGCGCGCGAGATGTTGACCGAGCTGTTCGAGGCTGGCCAGGTCCGCCGCATGGTCGACGGCAAGACGCGGATGTTCTTCATCCCGGCGCCGGAAGAGCTGCGCGAGCGGCCGACGCGCATCGTGGGCACCGGCGAGCTGCGCGGCTGGGAAGCCAGCCTGCGACGCTTCTCGGACCTCTGCATGCTGGCGCGAGGCTGACCATGGACCAGACCCTGATCAACGACCTGCACCAGCGCGTGGCCACCGCCGAGCGCCAGCGTGACGAAGCACAGCAGCTGCTCGCCATCGGCCGCGAGTCGGCGGTCCTCACCGCGGCGCGCGTGCTCGAGCTGGAACGGCTGGCGGCAGCGATCAACCGGGCCGCGGCGAAGAGCCCCTTCCAGGCGCTCAGCCGCTGGGTGAACTTCGGGCCCGAGGCCGATCTTCTGAAACGGATGCGAGACGCAGCATGACCACCACCAAGACCAAGTACGAAAAGCTCGACGCCCTGATCATCGCCGCCATCGTTGGCAGCCCGATCGACTTCAACTCGATCTACCAGCGGAACGTCAAGAAGGAATGCGAGCGCATCGCGGACGAAGACAACAAGGCGCGCGGCCTCCCGAAGTGGCGCGACATTCATGGCTGGCGCATTCTGGACCGCCGCCTGCAGGCCCTGCGCAAGGCCGGAAAGATCCGCCACACCGGCAAGGGCTGGGTGCGCGAGGGAGATGCAGCATGATCTTTCGCCGTTACTTCTTCTCCGGCAAATCCGACAGCTCAAATGCGATCGCTTGGCTTGCCGTAGCGGGCAGCAGAGTTCGCTGCGTCTCGGAATCGGCCGCAGTGCAGCGCATTTTTGCGACCGCTGCTGCTGCTGCGCCGTCGAGCCTTGCATCGCCGGATGATTCTTCGATGATGACCGAGTCCACCTCCCCTGAGGTGCCGATCATCATCCGTACCACCGCGCGCCCTTGCACCCGGTCAGCCCTGGCGCCCGACGGGTACACCGGCTTCGGCGGCGTACAACGAATCTGCCCGATTGGGCGCGGATCGCGCTGCTGCGCTGCGCACCCTACTGCCACGCTCGCGAGTGCTAGCCCGACCCAGATCCGGCTGATCAACATTGCTGCCCCTTCTTTTTATAGAGGGGCGAAGGCTAGCACAGCAGTGCTTCAAGGAGGTGGGGCATGATCCGGCGCGAGTATAGAACGTTCGGCTTTTGCTGCGGCCTTGGCGGCGGTGCCAAGGGCTTCAAGAAGGCTGCCTCGCGCGTTGGCAACATGATCGCGACCTGGCGCTGCATCGGGGGCATCGATGTGGATCCGGCTGCGGCTCGGGACTTCGAGATGCTCGTGGGCGTGCCATGCACGGTCATGGACCTGTTCACGCGACAGCAGTACACCGCCTTCTGGGACAAGGAGCCCCCGGCCGGTTGGCGCGAAGCGACGCCGGTCGACATCCGGCGCGCCGCCGGTAATGAGCGGCCGCATTGCGTGTTCATCTCGTCGCCGTGCAAAGGCGCGTCAGGCCTCCTGTCCGAGGCACTGAGTCGCACGCCAAAGTACCAGGCGCTGAACGAACTGACGCTGCGCTGCGTATGGCTGATGTGCGAGGCATGGAAGGATGACCCGCCCGAGCTGATCGTCTTCGAGAACGTGCCACGGTTGGCTACGCGCGGCCGGCACCTGCTTGACCAGATCGGCCAGATCCTGCGGCACTACGGCTACGCGGTGAACGAGACCACGCACGACTGTGGTGTGATTGGCGGGCTGGCGCAGAGCCGCAAACGGTTCCTCCTGGTCGCGCGGCACACCGCGAAGGTACCGGCCTTCCTGTACGAGCCGCCTGTGCGACGCCTGCAAGGCGTCGGTACAGTGCTCGGCCGCATGCCGCTGCCCGGAGCGACTGCCGGCGGCCCGATGCACCGCGTGCCAGCGTTGCAGTGGAAGACGTGGGTGCGCTTGGCCTTTGTCGAGGCCGGCAGCGACTGGCGCAGCCTGAACAAGCTGGCGGTTCAGGACGGCTACCTGAGCGATTACCTGATCCTGCCCGAACGCCGCGGCGGCCATCTGGGCGTCGTGGACTGGCACGAACCGGCAGGCACCGTCGCAGGCGAATCACTGCCGACGAATGGCGCGTTCTCGGTGGCAGATCCGCGTCACGTGGCCGGCGCGGCCCAATACCAGCAGTACGGGGTTCTCCGCTGGGGTGAAGCATCTGGCGCCATCACGGCCGGGACCAATCCCGGACAGGGGACGTTCAGCGTCGCGGATCCACGCCATGACGGCACACCGAAGCACAACAACGAATTCCGGATCGTGCCGTGGCAGCAGGCTGCTGGCGCCGTTACCAGTGCACACGGCACCGGGCAGTGCGTCCAGGATCCGCGCGCTTCGACCGGCTTCGAAGGCGCTGGCAAGTACCGCGTCACCGGCTACGGCGAGCCGGCCGGCACGGTCATCGCGCGCAGCGACACCGGCCAGGGTGCATTTGCTGTGGCCGACCCGCGCCCGGGCATGCGCCGCGAGCGCGGCGACGCCTACCTGACCGGCGGTCACTACGGCGTGGTCGGCTGGGATCAGCACAGCGGCGCTGTTTCGGCAGCTGCCGGTCATGACAACGGGCGATGGTCGGTCGCTGACCCGCGGTTGCCCCTGGCCAACGACAAGCTGGTAGCCGTCATCCGCGCCCTGGATGGAACCTGGCACCGCCCCTTCACCACGCTGGAGCTGGCGGCTCTGCAAAGCCTCATCGACCCCGAGGAGATGTGGTCGCCGGATCCGAAGGTACAGCGGGAAATCGATACCTTCGACGCGCACAACCGCGCCGCCATGCTTGGCCCCAAGGCCTTCAAGCTGGACGGCGAGAGCGACCAGGCCTGGCGCGAGCGCATCGGCAACGCGGTGCCGCCGGATGCCGCCCAGGCGATCGCCGAAGTCATGGGCACCACGCTGCTGCTGGCCGAGACTGGCGAGACATTCATGTTGTCGGCCACGCCGGTTTGGGTGCGCCCGGTGGCCATTGCGCTCTCCGTTGCGCAACAGGCGGAGGCTGCTTGATGTTAGTGAATATTTTTCACCTCGGTTTCGATCTTGCCTCGAATGTCTTCGATGGCAGTTCGCATCTGCTTGAGCGCCTTGAAGAAGGCTTCAAACTGCGCCGCGTCCATTTCGCGATGGAACTCCAGCGCCGCCGCCACCTGCTCCTCCAGTTGCCGGGTCAGCGACCCCAGCATGATGACAAAAGTCACGAGGTTCGCGGTGTTGAGCTCGTGCAGAGGGATGCCCGACACGCTGCGGTCAATCTGCACGAGAACCTGCTGGTCAAAATGCTTGTTGCCCTGGGCGATGTCGTATACGGCCTGACGATCAGGGATCTCTTTGATGACATGCCCGGCAGTGTCGCGCGCAGCCTCAGCAATCTTCTGCACCGCTTCGCCAAGAGTCTTGCGCGCGTGCTGCCTGTCGGAGCGCTGCAACCTGACGCTGGTATGCCCGGCCCACCAGATAGCCGCGACCGATGCCACCGCCTGAACCCATCCAGCCAGTGCAGGATGCGCTTCGATCCAACTCAGGATGCCTGCCATGCGTGAACTCCCTATTCTCTTTTCTGGCGCCATGGTACGCGCCGTCCTCGACGGCCGGAAGACGCAGACGCGGCGCGTGGTGAAGCCGCAGCCGGAATTGCGCGGCGGCGACGACTGCGTGGTGCTGTACGGCGGTCGGTCATTCAGCGGGCCTCGGGACTACTTGATTGGGGAGATTCTGCCCCGCTTCGGCTGCCCGTACGGCCAGCCCGGCGACCGCCTGTGGGTGCGCGAGACTTGGCAAGGCCCGATGTGGGATGGAGACTGGGAGGATCGCCCGGAAGACCCGCACTCGCCGAAGTATTGCGAGTACGCAGCCGACGGCGGCCCTCCCCCGGAATTCATGGACGCCGAGGACAACCTGCGTCAAGGCTGGAGGCCATCAATCCACATGCCCCGCTGGGCCTCGCGCATCCTGCTCGAGGTCACCGGCGTGCGAGTTGAGCGGCTGCAGGACATCAGCGAGGCTGACTGCCGGGCCGAGGGCTGCGCCGGCGGCCACGGGTCTATCCCCGACTATCCCTACAGCGCGACTCCGCGCGAGCAGTACCGCTGGCTCTGGAACAGCCTCAATGGCCCCGACGCCTGGGAAGCGAATCCCTGGGTATGGGTGGTGGAGTTCAGGGAGGATGCGAAATGCTGAACCTAGAAGTTCTCGGTCTTCAGCAGGATACGGCTCGTACTGCGCTGGCCGGCTCGCATCATATTGGCCGCCTTGCCGACGATCGCGGCCTTCCCTCGCTCGAATGCCGCCGAGATGTCGCGGGGCTCATTGCTGGCCGCGCCGAAATGGTCCCGGAGCGCCTCGTACGAGATACCGAAATGCTGCACAGCACCGGCATCCGCGACGCTGAACGCTACCGTCATCGTGACGCCATCGGTCACGGGCTGGGTGCCGGGGGCAATAGTCGCAGTCATCGCTGTCTCCTAATGGTTCGAAGGATCCTAGCATGAAGCGCCTGATCACCCAGACTCTCGTCGGCGAGGCCGGCGCCATCCTCTCGGACTGCGAGCAATACCGCTACCGCCTCTGGCGCGAGTGGGACAGCAGCCGGCCGGCGCTCGGCTTCATCATGCTCAACCCGTCGACGGCCGACCACCAGGTCGACGACCCGACCATCACCCGCTGCCTGCAGCGCGCGATCGCCGGCAAGTACGGCCGCCTGGAGGTGGTCAACCTCTTCCCGCTGCGCTCGACCGACCCGGATGGGTTGCTGACACACCCGGCGCCGCTGGGCGAACGCGCGGACCAGAACGACGGCGCCATCATGGACGCGATCGACCGGTGCGCGATGGTCATCTGCGCCTGGGGCGCCCACAAGGCGGCGCCGGCGCGCGCGGCGGAGGTCCTGCGCATCGTCCGGATGTGCGGCCGCGGGAAGCTGCTCAATCACCTCGGGCTGAACCAGGACGGCAGCCCGAAGCACCCGCTCTACATCGCGGCCAAGACGCGGCCGCAGCCCTTTCAGCAATGACCGAAGCAGCAGCACGCATCATCGAATTGACCCGCAGAAGCTGGGGAGTCAAATGAACCTTCAGAATGGAACACGTGTGAGCGCCAAGGAAGCAGCGGCGATCCTGGGCATTCCATACCAGAACATCAGCCGAATCGACCGAGGCTGCTCCATCATTCAGCGCTTTCGCCTCGGGCATAAAACCTACGTCTACGACCTCGATTCTCTCTACAAGTACCTCGCATCATGCCAATCGAAACCATCACCAAAAATGGACGCAGGCGCTACAGGTGGACGTTCGAGCGCACCATCGAAGGCAAGCGAATCAGAAAGACAAAGATTATCCCTGCGGGAGTTTCTGCGGCAGAAGCGGACAAGCTTGGCCGCCAGTGGGATGCCGAAGTCTACGCCCTAGAAACCGGCGTCAAGAAGCGCACCGTCACGATCGGCGAATGTGTGCAGCTCCATTTCACCGACAAGGGCGCCAGCTGGAAGGACTTGAGTTCGCGCTCTCAAATCATGGAGAAGTATGCCCCAGAGTACGAGGGGCAGGACGCCATGGACCTCTATGATTGGTCGATCCGCTTCACGAGCTACTTGCGCTCGAACGTCGATCACAATGGCACCAGGAAAAAGCCGCTCGCGGACAAATCGATAAGCAATGTCCTGGGCTATGTCCGCGCCGCGATCAAGTATGCGTACAAAAAGGGCTTGATCGAGCACGACGAGACCGGTCGCATGGTAATACCCAACTTCGATAACGAGCGGCACATCTACGAAGACCGGCGCACGATGCTTGAGATCGCAAGAGCATGCTCACATCGTGAGGTACGCGCCGCGATAAGGGTGGCCTTCTATTCCGGCATGCGCCTGAGCGAGATTTTGCGCGCCGCGGTAACCAGGGACGGGTACTCTCTTGTGCGGACGAAAAACGGCCGGCCGCGCATCGTTCCGATCCATCGTCGGATAGCGGTCATCGCAAGGAGCGTGCGGTTCACGATCAAGCCCCAGAAGGTCAAGGACGAATGGGTCAAGGCCCGCACAAAGGCGGGGTATCCTGATCTACGATTCCATGATCTACGGCATAGCGCGGCGTCGGAGATGATCAACGGCGGCGTGGACCTTTACACCGTCGGAGGCGTGCTGGGGCACAAGACTCCCGCTTCCACAAAGCGATATGCACACCTTCTTACGGACCGCCTGGCAGATGCCGTCAGCAAGATCGGAAAGAGCAAATAGGGGTGTGGGATTTTCTGCCGTAGCACCATCAAATACTGTCTGCATATACAGCATCTGGCACCCCTGGAAGGCCCACGTTTCCGTGGCATACAGGCCATACCACTGTATCGATGTACAGGCATTCTGGGCTTCAAACCCGGTTGGGGGCGTCAGCCGTTCCCAGGTAGGTTCGACTCCTACTGCTTTCCGCCACAAGATTTCCGGCGCTCTGGTGGAGACCGAAGGGAGCGAGGAACGGGGGTGGCCTGTGGTTTTCTGCCATGCCCGCTCGAGTGCCCGCTCGAGTGCCCGCTCGAGTGCTCATCGTTGGCGCTCCTCGTTCGCGCTCCTCGTTGCATGCCGCGCGCCTGCGCCCTTGCAGCTTCATGGCATCGCCGGAGTGCCCCTGTGCCGCCAACTCACAGCGGTTGTTCGGCATCCGTCCCACTGAGATCCCACCGAGGCGCCACGCCGTCGCCGGAAGACGCCCTCACGACCAGACTCGCCATCCGATCACCGGTTCACCTTGGCGTTCTTCTCCGTGCCGCCCAAGCAGCGCAGCCGCAGTGCCCAGTCATGACAAGCAAGGGAAGGCACCGCTTTTCCCACCCCGCTCTTTAGAGGGATTGGATGCCAGGCCAGGGCTCGTTCACCATGGGCTGGTGACCGCCGCCCTGCCTTCGGCGAGCGGCATCGACTTCTTCGCACTCTTGGGATAAGGAAGCCGCGCCATGCCTGTCATCACTCGGAGCGACCTGCAATACGAATACAGTTGGACGCCTGTGAATGGCGACAACCCCAAGCTGACCGGGAAACCGGATGACGTGCTTTTGAATCGCAAGGAGGGGTACGAGGTGCTGGCCTTTCTGGTCCACTTCTGCCGGAGCTGGAACGATGCCGATGGCAAGCCATTGACCCGGGCCCATGCGCTCAAGGCCGAACGCCTGATCCACCTGCATTTGCCGAGTGACGTCCGCTCGAGAATGGATGTGTCCGAATGGCTCGCTGACAACTGGGAGAGCTACACCTGATGCGTGGGTAAGTGCGCTTTCGTTGAAATCTGTTCCGGAGCGACACAAGCACGCCGACCCGGTCGGCAAGCAGGGCGACCGGGTGGTCGGCCGCATGTCGGCGCATGTCGGCGCATGTCGCATACAGCAGTCCGGAACGGCAATGCCATGACCGGATCGGCTGGCAGCAGCCTGCCGATCGGTGGGTGACGTCATCTGCGCGTGGCATTGCAGCCGACGGCCAGCGCTGGACCAGAGCAGCGGCCACCGCGCTATACTGTATATTCATACAGTACACAGCAAGTGGCGCATCATGGGCAACCCGAAACTCCGCATCGCCAACGACGATCCCTGCGACACGTACGTCCCCGCTACCCACCCCGCAAACGGCATCCTGGCGCGCGTCCCGAGCGACTTCGTCCACGTGGCAAGACAGACGCTCGGCCCCGCCGCTGCTGACGGACTCGCGCATGCCGAGGTGGTGATCGACGCCGGCGAGGCCGGCACCGTCCGGATCTTCTTCGAGCGGAAGCTGGCCCGCCATCACAAGAGCTACTACCACTACTGGATCGCCTATCGCGCCGAACCGGTCACGCCCGACACGGCGAACGCCGATGCCGACCACGCGTAGCGACCATTCCCGCAGCGTTCCGCCGGCGCTGACCGAGGCAGCGCTACGCGCGCCCTGCCGGCCTGCCCCGGAGCTAAGCCGACGGGCGGCATCGCTGCCGCTTTACCCCACCTTCGTATGCACCAGACTTGTGCAGGGTAACAAGTTTGATACAAACACCGAAAATGTCACGCAGCAGCGTTTTCATGCTGCCACTCCCGGTGGGCAAAGGTGCTCCCGCGCCTTTGCCCCGCTTTTTCCATCGGTCACCGGCCAGCACCCGGGCCGAAGCTGGCCTGCAGCGCGGCGGCACACAGCCCAGCCGCCTGCCCCGGTTCATCGAGCAGCGGCCGACAGGGAGTGCCCGGTGCACGGGAAATCGCGCACCACGGCCGCCGCGCCGGACATGAGCGGTCCACTCCGCCTCCAATAATGAAAAACGCCCGCTCGCGGCGGGCGAGCCGCCAGGACGGCGGCAAGAAATCCTCGGTTCTGACGGCTACGCTGCTATCGACACGTCATGCACGATGTGGGTGCTGACCAGGATGCGAAGCGCGTCGACGTCCAATTCGTGCGACTGGATCGGCAGGCGGAAAAGGCGCAACCTGGGAAAGATCGTGGTCGCCATTTCCGTGCACCGGCCGAGTGACTCAAATCGACCGAAATCCCACAAGGCGGCACCGCAGACTTGCACCAGGCGATTCCCGCCGGACGTCAGTGGTTATGTTGCAATGAATCGATCAAATGACTGCCTCATCTACCTCTCCTGCTACTCCAACCTCGGAGCGCCCCCCGGTCTTTCAATTCCCTTTCCTCTTTCCTCTTTCCTCTTTCCTCTTTCCTCTTTCCTCTTTCAATTCCATTCATTCAGGATAGTTGACGGATTCCGTCCAGCCATGGAGCCTTACCTCCTGTTGCTCTCCTGCCTTGCATTTGCAGAAGTTGCTGCGTATCCATTACCGCCTATCGTTCATCGACGGCGTCTCGACACGCGGCGTGAATCCAGGCTCGCCGGGAGCAGGCTCACGCTGAGGAAATCAAGGCATCGACATGTCTCTGGGCCCAGGACAGGCCGCCCGACTGAGCATCGCTGCACTGCGCGAAGCTGCCGAACGCTTCGGACTCGGCAATGACATGGTCGCCGAGCCGTACCCGTCCGAGGGCCGCGAACCTGCCGGCTCCGGAGGGTTTTGCAAAGCCTTCGACGATGTAGTTGTGGTACCACTGAATGGACATGCGCATAGCTCCGGCTATTTCTATCCCAAGGCCCGCAATCTCAGACATGGTCTGGCGAAGACTACTACAGCGCAGCCTGAAAGGTTCCGATATGCCCCCTACTTTCCGGGGAGGCCCGCATGGAATCCGTGCGCATGTGCCAAAGCGATGGGAAGGGTGGAATCCCGGGTTTCGACAATGCGCGACACATTGACGAAGGCGGGCGGACAATGCCGGCAATCAAAGGAAAGTGTGCCCAGCGAGAACTGCGCGCGCCGATACGGGTGGCCTGTCACCGTTTGCCGATCCTGCGTTGCCCCTCTCCGATCCCCCCGTGTCTTCGTTGATGTCGGGCCATCGCACTGTGATAATGTTCGGGCAGCCTGGGCTTCAAACCCGGTCGGGGACGCCAGCCGTTCCCAGGCAGGTTCGACGCCCACTGCTTTCCGCCAGCGAGCCGACGGCGATACCAGAAAGGAAGCCCCGATGCGCCTTGAGCCCCAATCCGAACGCACCGGCAGCCAGCGCCGCGCCATCGTCCGGCACCAGGGCGACGCCTTTACCGCGGGCGCCGATGACGTCAGCGAGGAATTTCCGGTCGCCCTGGTCTTCAACGGCATCTCCCACGCGGTCATGATGGCCACGCCGCGCGATCTGGAGGCTTTCGGCACCGGCTTCGCGCTCACCGAGGGCCTGGTCGCGCGGGTCGGCGACATCCATGACATCGAAGTGCTGCTGCACGCGGACAGCGCCGAGGTGCAGCTCACCATCGCCCAGCAGGCCTTCCTGGCCTTGAAAGACCGGCGCCGCACACTGGCCGGACGCACCGGCTGCGGATTGTGCGGCATCGAAAGCCTGCAGATGCTGGATCTGCTGCCGGCGCCGGTGCCGCGGCCGCTGCCGGCGCTGCCGCTCGACGCGGTGCTGGCGCGTGCCTGGCGCGAGCTGCCGGCGCACCAGACCCTGATGGCGGCCACCGGAGGCGTGCATGCCGCCGCCTGGTGCACGCTCGATGGCGGCATCCTGCACGCCTTCGAGGACGTCGGCCGGCACAACGCCCTGGACAAGCTGGTCGGACACCTCGCGCACGCCGGTGTCGACATGAGCCGGGGCTTCGTCTTCCTGTCCAGCCGCGCCAGCTACGAGCTGGTGCGCAAGGCCGCGCGCATGGGCATCCCGATGGTGGCGACGATTTCCGCGCCCACCTCGCTGGCCATCGATATCGCGCAGCAGGCCGGCATGCGGCTGGTCAGCTTCTGCCGCCACAGCGGCTTCGTCGAGTACACCGGCGGCGCGGCTGCCTCCTAGCAGGCAGCAACCTGCTGCCTGCGGCCTGCCCGGCGGCACGCAACGGCCGCCCGTTCCCGCGCCGCCCCCCTCCCACGGAATCCTCCCTACCTGGCCGGCGCCGCCTACTATGCAATGACGGCGCATGGCCGCCCTGGCGTATGCGCGGGAACCTGACGAGTGGAGGAAGGCTCATGGACCGTCGTGCATTCTTGCGGCTGGGGGCGGGCACCCCGGCACTGGCAGGCCTCAGCGGCCTTGGACTGGGGCTTCCGGCCATGGCCGCCGCGCCGGCGCCGGATGCGGCACCGGCCGGCCTTGGATGGCGCACCTACGAGATCGTCACCGAGGTCGCGCTGCCCGCGCAGGCCGCGCCGGCCAGCGTCTGGCTGCCTGCAACGGGCGGCAAGCTCGGCGACTACCAGCGCACGCTGGCAACGCGCTGGGAGGCCCCGGCGGGACAGGCGCGTGTCGCACTGGCGCCGGGATACGATGTGCGCATGGTCGTGGTGGGCTGGCCGGAGGCCACCGACGGGCCGCTGCGCGCCACGCTCACCCAGGTGGTGGCGCTGCGCGACCGCGCGGTGGACCTGGGCCAGGCGCCCTCGCCCGCCGTGCCGCGCGAGTCGGCCGCCGTCCTGCGCGAATACCTGCGGCCGACCCGGCTGCTGCCCCTCGACGGCATCGTGCGCGACACCGCGCTGCAGGTCACAGCCGGCGCCGGCGACGACGTGGCCAAGGCCCGCGCGCTCTACCAATGGGTGGTCGACCATACCTGCCGCGATGCCAGCGTGCGCGGCTGCGGCACCGGCGACGTGGCGGCCATGCTGCGCACCGGGGGCATCATGAACGGCAAGTGCGCGGACATCAACGCACTGTTCGTGGCCCTGTCGCGCGCCGTCGGCATCCCGGCGCGCGACGCCTACGGCGTGCGCGTCGACCTGTCGCAGCACGGCTTCAAGGCCCTGGGCAAGGACGGCGATATTTCGAAGGCCCAGCATTGCCGCGCCGAGTTCTACACGGCCGGCTACGGCTGGGTGCCGGTCGATCCCGCCGACGTGCGCAAGGTCGCGCTGGAAGAAGCGCCGGGTGGCCTGCCGATGGACCACGCCAAGGTGCGCGCGGCGCGCGCCCTGCTGTTCGGCGCCTGGGAGATGAACTGGGTGGCCTACAACCATGGGCACGACGTGGCATTGCCGGGCAGCGGCGCGCCGCCGGTACCCTTCCTGATGTATCCGAACGGGCACACGGTGGCCGGCACGCTCGACAGCGTCGATCCGGACGCCTTCGGCTACCGCATCCGCTCGCGGCGCCTGGCCTGACACCCGCGCCGGTCCCGCGAACCCGCCATGCACCGGCGGGCACCGGCAAGGACGGCAGGCGCTCGGCCTCGGCGGCACCGGCCTCGGCCGCGCGCCGCCGGGATCGCGCGATAGAGCACGATCCCTGCTTCCCCCCTTCCGGCGTCGGCACGCTGCCGCCGCCGTGCTGGCCGCCGTGCTCCGAGGCCACCGCGGGTGCCGACATGGCGTGGTCGACCTCCCTGAGCAGCAGCCACGCATGCCGGCGGGACATGCCCGGACGCCTGGCGGCGGCGCTCATGGAACCGTGACCCGTTCCTTGCATTGTCTCCGGCGTGACCTAAAGTGATGTAACGGATGCCGCCGTGATCCGGCGGCCGGGTCGAAGACGCCGTGGCAGGAGCCGCATCGGCTTCGGCGGCAAGGCGGCCCCGGGCGCGATCCGCGTGCGGCGGCCGGCAACCGCGCCCTCTGCGCAGGGCGCCTTTCACTGATCGAGCATGACGCGTCTCCCACCCCACCGCCTGCCCGCCCACCGCGCCCTCAACGCCGCGGCTCTGCCGCACCGGCAGGAATAGCCGCCGACCACCGACAAGGAACTGCCTGCCTAGCCAGATGCACCGCCTGCACCGGTGACGACATGCCACCCTCCCGGACCGGAACCGCGACCCGTTCTTCCTCCGGCCGGCACCGCCGCATGCGGCGCGCCGGCCTCCTGCAGTACTCCATGCGCCCGCGCGGCCATGCCTGTCATGCGCCTGACGCGCCAACAGCGCAGCATCTCCCCAGCGGTGCGCATGGCCGCGCCGGCCATGCCGCAGCGTGGTGCGGGTCCGCCATCCCGCCAGCCGGTCCAGCCCAACCGTATTGAAACCGAGGTTCCTCTATGCGCGTCGAACGGGTTTCCTCTCTCCTGGTCTGTGCGGCGGCGGCCGCCGCACTGTCGGCATGCGGGAAGAAGCAGGCCGCCCCGCAGGCGCCGATGCCGGAGGCCGGCGTCTATACGGTGCAGACGACACCGGTTCCCGTCGTCAGCGAACTGCCCGGCCGCACCAGTGCCTTCCTGGTGGCCCAGGTGCGCGCCCGCGTGGATGGCATCGTGCTGCGCCGGGTCTTCACCGAAGGCGATGACGTCAAGGCCGGGCAGTTGCTGTACAAGATCGACCCGCAGCCCTACATCGCCGCACTGAACAGCGCCAAGGCCGCGCTGGCGAAGGCCGAAGCCAACGTGGCCACCCAGCAGGCCCTGGTGCAGCGCTACAAGGTGCTGGTCGCCGGCAACGCCGTCAGCAAGCAGGACTACGACAATGCCGTGGCAGCGCTGGGACAGGCCCAGGCCGACGTGGCGGCCGGCAAGGCCGCCGTGCAGACCGCGCAGATCAACCTGGGCTACACCGACGTGACCTCGCCGATCACCGGCCGCATCGGCCTGTCGCAGGTGACCCCCGGCGCCTACGTGCAGGCCAGCCAGGCCACGCTGCTGGCCACGGTCCAGCAGCTCGACCCGATCTACGTCAACCTGACCCAGTCCAGCGTGGACGGCCTCAAGCTGCGCCGCCAGATCCAGGAGGGGCGCCTGCAGGTGAACGGCGCCAATGCCGCCAAGGTCGCGCTGGTGCTGGAGGACGGGCGCAGCTACGGCGCGTCCGGCAAGCTGCAGTTCACCGACGTCAGCGTCGACCAGACCACCGGCTCGGTCACCGTGCGGGCCATCTTCCCCAATAAGGACGGCGTGCTGCTGCCCGGCATGTTCGTGCGCGCCCGCATCGACCAGGGCACCAACGACCGCGCCATCATCGTGCCGCAGATCGGCGTCACCCACGACCAGAAGGGGCAGCCGGTGGCGCTGGTGCTCGACAAGGACAACAAGGTCGCGCAGCGCAAGCTGGTCACGGCCGGCACCTATGGCAGCTACTGGGTGATCGACAGCGGCCTGAGCCCGGGCGAGCGCGTGGTCGTCAACGGCGTGGAGAAGGTCAAGCCGGGCATGACCGTCAAGCCGGTGGCGCCCAGGCTGCCGGCCGGGCCGGCCTCGGGGGCGCAGGCGGCCCCGCCAGTTTCCGCGCCCGCCACGGCGGGCGCCTCGGCCCCGGCCCCGGCGGCCCCGGCTTCCGCCCCCGCGGCCCCGGCTTCCGCCTCGGCGGCGCGATAGACGGGAGCCGGCGCCATGGCAAAGTTCTTCATCGACCATCCGATCTTCGCCTGGGTCATCGCCATCATCCTGATGCTGGCCGGCGTGGCCTCCATCATCACGCTGCCGATCGCGCAGTACCCGACCATCGCGCCGCCCGCGGTGCAGATCAGCGCCAACTATCCCGGCGCCTCGGCCAAGACCGTCGAGAACACGGTGACGCAGGTGATCGAGCAGCAGATGAGCGGCCTCGACCACCTGCTCTACCTGTCCTCGACCAGCGATGACTCCGGCACCGCCACCATCACGCTCACCTTCGCCGCCGGCACCAACCCGGACATCGCGCAGGTGCAGGTGCAGAACAAGCTGCAGCTCGCCACGCCGCTGCTGCCGCAGGTGGTGCAGCAGCTCGGCACCAAGGTGACCAAGTCGAGCAGCAGCTTCCTGCTGGTGCTCGCCTTCGTCTCCAAGGACGGCAGCATGAACCGCTACGACCTGTCGAACTACGTGGCCTCCAACGTGCTCGACCCGATCAGCCGCATCGACGGCGTCGGCACGGTCACGCTGTTCGGCTCGCAGTACGCCATGCGCATCTGGCTGGACCCGACCAAGCTGAACAACTACAGCCTGACGCCGCTGGACATCACCGCGGCCGTGCAGGCGCAGAACGTGCAGATCGCCGGCGGCAGCCTGGGCGGCACGCCGTCCGTGCCCGGCCAGATGCTGCAGGCCACCATCACCGAGGCCACGCTGCTGCAGACCCCCGCGCAATTCGGCGACATCCTGCTCAAGGTCAACACCGACGGCTCGCAGGTGCGCCTGCGCGACGTGGCCCGCATCGAACTCGGTGGCGAGACCTACAACTTCGACACGCAGTACAACGGCCAGCCGACCGCCGCCTTCGGCATCCAGCTCGCCACCGGCGCCAATGCGCTGAACACCGCCAAGGCCGTGCGCGAGAAGATCGCCGCCTTGTCCAGGTACTTCCCCAGCGGCCTGGTGGTGGAATTCCCGTACGACACCACGCCCTTCGTCAAGCTGTCGATCGAGGAAGTGGTCAAGACGCTGCTGGAAGGCATCGTGCTGGTGTTCCTGGTGATGTACCTGTTCCTGCAGAACCTGCGCGCCACCCTGATCCCCACCATCGCCGTGCCGGTGGTGCTGCTGGGTACCTTCGCCGTGATGGCGGTGGTGGGCTTCTCCATCAATACCTTGTCGATGTTCGGGCTGGTGCTGGCCATCGGCCTGCTGGTGGACGACGCCATCGTGGTGGTGGAGAACGTCGAGCGCGTGATGGCCGAGGAGGGACTGTCGCCGCGCGACGCCACCCGCAAGGCCATGGAGCAGATCACCGGCGCGCTGGTGGGCGTGGCGCTGGTGCTGTCGGCCGTGTTCGTGCCGGTCGCCTTCTCCGGCGGCTCGGTCGGCGCCATCTACCGGCAGTTCTCGCTGACCATCGTCTCGGCCATGATCCTGTCCGTGATGGTCGCGCTGATCCTGACCCCGGCCCTGTGCGCTTCCATGCTCAAGCCCATCCCGCAGGGCCACCACGAGGAGAAGAAAGGCTTCTTCGGCTGGTTCAACCGCACCTTCACCGCCAGCCAGCAGCGTTACCACGGCGGCGTGAAGCACGTGATCCGCCGCTCCGGGCGCTGGCTGATCATCTACCTGATGGTGATCGCGGTGGTGGCGGTGCTCTTCCTCAAGCTGCCGAAATCCTTCCTGCCGGAGGAGGACCAGGGCTCCATGTTCGTGCTGGTGCAGGCCCCGGTCGGCTCCACCCAGGAGCGCACGCAGAAGGTGCTGGACGATGTGCGCCGCTACCTGCTGGAAGACGAGCGCGATTCGGTGGAGGCGGTGCTGACGGTGAACGGCTTCAGCTTCGCGGGCCGCGGCCAGAACTCGGGCCTGGCCTTCGTGCGCATGCGCGACTGGAGCCAGCGCAAGACGGCGAACCTCAAGGTGCCGGCCCTGGTCGGCCGCATGTTCGCCCACTTCGCGCCCTACAAGGACGCCAATGTGTTCCCGGTCAACCCGCCCTCGATCCCCGAGCTGGGCACCGCTTCCGGCTTCGACTTCGAGCTGCAGGACCGCGCCGGCCTCGGCCACGAGAAGTTGATGGAGGCGCGCAACATGCTGCTGGGCATGGCGGCCAAGGACCCCTCGCTGGCGCAGGTGCGGCCCAACGGCCTCAACGACACGCCGCAGTTCAAGATCAACATCGACCGCGAGAAGGCCAACGCGCTGGGCCTCACCACCAGCAGCATCGACCAGACCTTCTCCATCGCCTGGGCATCGTCCTACGTCAATAACTTCCTCGACCTGGACAACCGCATCAAAAAGGTCTACGCCCAGGGCGACGCGCGCTTCCGCATGAACCCGGACGACCTGAGCTACTGGTACGTGCGCAACGCCGCCGGCACCATGGTGCCGTTCAGCGCCTTCAGCAGCGGCCAGTGGATCTACGGTTCGCCCAAGCTGGAGCGCTACAACGGCATTCCCGCGGTGGAAATCCAGGGCGCGGCGGCACCGGGCAAGTCCACCGGACAGGCCATGACCGCGGTCGAAGCCATCGCCGCCAAGCTGCCCGATGGCATCGGCTACGAATGGACCGGCCTGTCCTACCAGGAGCGGCAGTCGGGCTCGCAGGCGCCGATCCTGTACGGCATCTCGATCCTGTTCGTGTTCCTGTGCCTGGCCGCGCTCTACGAGAGCTGGTCGATCCCCTTCTCGGTGATCATGGTGGTGCCGCTCGGCGTGGTCGGCGCGCTGCTGGCGACCACGCTGCGCGGACTGGAGAACGACGTGTTCTTCCAGGTCGGCCTGCTGACCACGGTCGGCCTGTCGGCCAAGAACGCCATCCTGATCGTGGAATTCGCACGCGATCTGCGCGACCAGGGCCTGTCCGCGGTCGAGGCAGCGGTGGAAGCGGCGCGCCTGCGGCTGCGCCCGATCCTGATGACCTCGCTGGCCTTCATCCTCGGCGTCACGCCGCTGGCGGTCAGCAACGGCGCGGGCTCGGGCAGCCAGCACGCGATCGGCACCGGCGTGATCGGCGGCATGGTGACCGCCACCTTCCTCGCCATCTTCATGATCCCGATGTTCTTCGTCGTGATCAGCCGCTTCAGCAAGCAGAAGGTCGAGCCGGCACGGGCCACGCCGCCCGGCGCGGGCGGACCCGGCGCCGGCGGCACGGCCGTGCCCACGGAAGGACCTTGAGATGCGCAGACAAAGCCTGATCGCCGCCTGCACCGCCGTGCTCGCCGCCGGCTGCACGCTCGCGCCCCGCTACGAGCGTCCCGCCGCGCCGGTCGACGCGGATTTCCCGCGCGGCGGCGTCTACGACCACCAGCCGGAGGCGGCCGGCGCCGCCGACAAGAGCCGCAGCGCCGCGGGCCTGGCCGCGCCCGAGATCGGCTGGCGCGATTTCTTCGCCGACGCACGCCTGCAGCAGCTGGTCGAACTGGCGCTGCGCAACAACCGTAACCTGCGCGTGGCGGTGCTCAATATCGAAGCCTCCCGCGCGCAGTACCAGATCGCGCGCGCCGCGCTGTTCCCCGCGCTCAGCGCGGCCGGCTCGATGACCCGGACGCGCACGCCCAAGGACCTGACCCTGAGCGGCAAGCCGATCACCACGGAATATTCGGTCGGCCTCGACGTCTCCTGGGAGATCGACTTTTTCGGCCGCGTCCGCAGCCTCAAGGATCAGGCGCTGGCGCAGTATTTCGCCCAGGCCGAGAACCGCAAGGCGGCGGAGATCGCACTGGTGTCGGCGGTGGCCGACCAGTACCTGACCATGCTGGCCTACGACGATGCGCTCACCGTCACGCGCAACACCCTGGCGACGGCACAGGAGTCATTCCGCATCACCAAGCTGCAGTTCGACACCGGCACCGGCTCCGAGCTGGCCCTGCGCCAGGCCGAGGGCGTGGTCG
Organism: Cupriavidus sp. USMAA2-4; assembly: GCF_001854305.1. Taxonomy (NCBI): domain Bacteria; kingdom Pseudomonadati; phylum Pseudomonadota; class Betaproteobacteria; order Burkholderiales; family Burkholderiaceae; genus Cupriavidus; species Cupriavidus sp. USMAA2-4. Next base: position 29,976 of record NZ_CP017749.1, read on the forward strand.
AGCAGGCGCGCGCCAACCTCGAGTCGCAGCAGCGGCTGCGCGCCCAGGCCGAGAATGCGCTGGTGCTGCTGGTGGGCGAGCCGCTGCCGGCCGATCTGCCTGCCGGCCTGGCGCTGGACAGCCAGGACCTGCTGGCCGACATTCCGCCCGGGCTTCCATCTGACCTGCTCGCGCGCCGCCCCGACATCGCCGCCGCCGAGCAGGTGCTGCGCGGTGCCAACGCCAATATCGGCGCCGCGCGCGCGGCCTTCTTCCCGCGCGTGACGCTGACCGGCAGCGGCGGCACGCTGTCGCCCACCTTCGGCGGCCTGTTCAAGCCGGGCTCCGCCGCATGGTCGTTCACGCCGCAGATCACCCTGCCCATCTTCGAGGGCGGGCAGAACGTCGCCAACCTCGACCTGGCGCACGTGCAGAAACGCATCGACATCGCCAACTACGAGAAGGCGATCCAGACCGCCTTCCGCGAAGTCGCCGACGGGCTCGCCGCGCGCGGCACCTATGACAACCAGATCCGCTCGCTAGCGCTCTTCACCAGCACCCAGCGCCGGCGCCTGGAGTTGTCCGAAATGCGCTACCGCAGCGGGGTCGACAGCTACCTGAGCGTGCTGACGGCGCAGACCGATTTCTACTCGGCCCAGCAGCAGCTGATCACGGCCCGGCTGCAGCGCCTGACCAACCTGGTCGACCTGTACCAGGCGCTGGGCGGCGGCTGGCTGGAGCACACCGGCGACACGCCGCGCCCGTCCGATGCAGCGGTCGACTACGCGCAAGCGCCCGGCCGCGCCGCCGGCAAGCTGCCATGACTTGACCAAAGTCAGAGGCGGATACATCACTATCGGCCAAAATGATGCTTTGGCTCACCAACGACTGGCTTCACGCGGCATCGCGCCCTGCTCACCGCAGCACCCGGGCCGCCGGCGCCAGGCGGCACAACTAGGACATCCAGCGCATGAGAACGCTCGGCTATAGAATCATGGGTATCGCGATCGCCCTCGCAGTGGTCGGCCTGCTGATCGCCATCCCCTTCAGCGAAGTGCCCGGCAACCCCCACCTGTTCCGGTTGATGCTGGAAGGCTATCGCATCCACCTGATCCCCGACGGCTCCTCGCCCACCGGCTACCTGGTCAACCTGATGAGCGGCGACTGGCTGTTGCTGTGCTCCGGAGTCTTCCTTACCGGCTTCGTGATCGCCACGCTCGGCCACGTGCGCCGGACCTGAAGCGGCGCCGGCGCGGCGCGCGCCTTGCGCGCCGCAACGATCGCCGCCCGCCTCGCCGCTCCCTCGCACTACTGCGCAGCCGCCGCCCCGCTTCGCCCTCCCGCGCGCGCTCCTCTCCTGCGCTGCTCTCCTGCGCTCCCCTCCTGCGCGTCCCCGATTCCCAGCCCGGCAGGCGTCGCGACAGCGTGACGCTGCCCCCGCCACCCTCCTGCCCAGCCCTTTGCCATGCCCACCACATCCGTTACCGACACCTCCGCATCATCCCGCTTCATCGTACTGACCGGCGGCCCCGGCGCCGGCAAGACGACCCTGCTGGAAGCCCTCGCCGGCGCCGGCTATGCCTGCAGCGAAGAAGCGGGGCGCGGCATCATCCGGGACCAGGTCGCCATCGGCGGCAACGCGCTGCCCTGGTGCGATGCGACGGCCTTCGCCGAAGCCATGCTGGCCTGGGAGATGCGCTCCTATCATCTCGCCGGCCGCCAGCCCGGCCTGGTCTTCTTCGACCGCGGCATGCCGGACGTGGCCGGCTACCTGCGCCTGAGCGGGCTGCCTGTGCCCGCGCACGTCGAGCGCGCCGCGCGCATCTTCCGCTATCGCCCTCAGGTCTTCCTGCTGCCGCCCTGGCGCGAGATCTTCACGCAGGACGCCGAACGCCGGCAGAGCTACGAAGAGGCCGTGCGTACCTGCGAAGCGATGCGGGCCACTTACGCGGCCTATGGCTACCAACTGGTCGAGGTGCCGCCGGGCAGCGTCGCCCGGCGGGCAGCGTTCGTGCTGGAGCAGGCGGGCGCCCTGTCCTGATGCGCCCGCGTTCCGGGCTTGCGGCAGGCAGCGGTGCGCCGCCTACACTTCCCGCAGGGCCATGCGATGCATGGTCCATCGACAGGAACCTATCGACAGGAGCCCAGTTGCGCCGGAACGGTCCGCCCTGCCCCACACCGCGTCCGCGCCTGCTGGCGCTGGCAATGCTGCTGCTCGCCGGCTGCGCGTCGGCCCCGCCCCCCGTGCCGGGCGGTCCGCCGGTGACCCGCATCGCCGTGGTCGCGCGCGGCTGGCACACCGACATCTGCCTGGCGTACCCCGATGCGGGCGAGCGCGTGCGGGCACTGGCCAGTGGATTCGACGGCGCGCGCTTTCTCTGCTTCGGTTTCGGCGAGCGGCAATTCGTCATGGCGCGCGAGCATGGCGTGCTGGCCACGCTTTCAGCGCTGCTGCCGAGCCGGGCCGCGCTGCTGATGACGGTGCTGAACGCGCCGCCGGAAGCCGCCTTCGGCGCGAGGGAGGTAGTCAATCTCGAAGTCGGCGAGAAGGGTCTGGATGGCCTGCAGGCCTATCTGCGCGCCTCCGTGCAGGACACCGCTGATGGACAAGCCATGCGCCTTGGCGATGGCCCGTATCCGGGCAGTGTGTTCTTCGCCGCCACCGGCACCTACGATGCCTTCTTCACCTGCAATACCTGGACGGCCGAGGGGCTGCGCGCGGCGGCGCTCCCGGTCGACGGCAACATCCTGCTCTCCGGCACGCTGATGCGGCAGGCGCGCGGGCTGGCGCGGCAGCAGGCGCCGGCACTAGCACGGTGACGGCGTGCACACCGTGGCACCTTGCGGCGGCACCACGACGGTTGTCTTTGCTGGGGGATTGGGGTCGCTGCTGCTGAAGGACACGCAGCCCGCCAGGGCCAGCGGCAGCAGCGCCGCGATCAGGATGGCATACCGTTGCATCGTGGTTCTCCCATGGCCCGGCGGCAAGCGGCCGGGCCGATTGAACGACAATGAATCCAGTATAGGCAGCGACGACTGCGCCACGCCCGGCCGGCCCCGCTCCGGGTGCCCATCGAGACACCCCGGGGCGGCAGCCGGCCGCGCCGGACGGCGCCAGCCGCACATGGCGCCCGATATGCGCTGGACGAGGCTCAGCCCTTGGCCTTGCCCGGCTGCGGATGGTGCTCGTCCACCGGTACCTTGACCAGCCCGTCGGCGCGGAACATGGCCTTGATGCCGCGCACCGCCTGGCGGATACGCGACTCGTTCTCGATCAGCGCGAAGCGCACGTACTCGTCGCCGTAGTCGCCGAAGCCGATGCCGGGCGACACGCACACCTTGGCCTTGGCCAGCAGCTGCTTGGAGAACTCGAGCGAACCCAGCGCACGGTAGGGCTCCGGGATGCGCGCCCAGATGTACATCGACGCCTTGGGGATCTCCACCGGCCAGCCGGACTCGATCAGCCCGCGCGCCAGCACGTCGCGGCGCGACTGGTATTGCGCCGCGATCTCCTTCACGCATTGCTGGTCGCCTTCGAGCGCGGCGATCGCGGCCACCTGCAGCGGCGTGAAGGTGCCGTAGTCGTGATAGCTCTTGATGCGCGTGAGCGCCGCCACCAGGTCCGGATTGCCGACCATGAAGCCGATGCGCCAGCCCGCCATGTTGTAGCTCTTGGACAGCGTGAAGAACTCCACCGCGATGTCCTTCGCCCCCGGCACCTGCATGATCGACGGCGCCTTCCAGCCGTCGAAGACGATGTCGGCATAGGCCAGGTCGTGCACCACGAAGATATCGTGCTTGCGCGCCAGCGCGATGACGCGCTCGAAGAAGTCCAGCTCGACGCATTGCGCGGTCGGGTTGGAGGGGAAGCCCAGCACGATCATCTTGGGCTTGGGATAGCTGCCGCGGATCGCGCTTTCCAGCTCGGCGAAGAAGTCCACCCCGGGCGTCAGCGGCACCGAGCGGATATCCGCGCCGGCGATCACCGCCCCGTAGATGTGGATCGGGTAGCTGGGATCGGGCACCAGCACGGTATCGCCGCGGTCGAGCGTGGCCAGCATCAGGTGGGCCAGGCCTTCCTTGGAACCGATGGTGACGATGGCTTCGCTGTCGGGGTCGATATCGACCTCGTAGCGTTCGCGGTACCAGTGCGAGATGGCGCGGCGCAGGCGCGGGATGCCCTTGGAGGCCGAATAGCCGTGGGTGTCGGCGCGCTGGGCGGCCTCGGTGAGCTTGGCCACGATATGCGGCGGCGTGGCACCGTCGGGGTTGCCCATGCTCATGTCGATGATGTCCTCGCCACGGCGGCGGGCGGCCATCTTCAACTCGGCGGTGATATTGAAAACGTAGGGGGGAAGGCGATCGATGCGCGCAAAGCGGCGCTTGCCCGAAGCGGCAGACATGGAGTTCCTTTCAACGTAAGCGCCCGGAACCGTCCGAGCGACGCGTCCTGCCGTTGGTGCGGCAGGCGGAACACATCTTAGCGAGGAAGACCGGAAGCGGCAAGCGTTGAATCGGCGCCGGCGTCTTCCGCAACGGCATCGGCAACGGCGCGCAGCAAGGCATCGACCTCGTCCTCGTTCCACACCATGAGCCCGGCCTCGGCCAGCAACGCGGCGGCCACGCCCTGCCCCGCACGGTGCGCACCGGTGAAGCTGCCGTCGTAATGTGCGCGGTTGCCGCAGGAGGGACTGAATGCCTTCAACAGGGCATGGCGGCAGCCGCGCTCGCGCGCGAGCGCCAGGGCCTGCTGCGCACCGGATACAAAGGCTGCGCTGACGTCGCCGCCGCTGCGCTCGCGCACCACGGCGACGCCGGCCAGCACCTGCGGCCCGCTGCCGCCGACGATTTCCGCCGGCGGTCGCGGCACCGGCAGGTCGCCCAGCAGCTCGGGACAGGCCGGCACCAGTTCGAAGACCTCGCGCAGCCGCGCCAGCACGGCATCCGGCTGCGCCTTGCCCTGCCCGTCGTAGCGCACGGGCCGGCCCAGCAGGCAGGAACTGATCAGCAAGGCGGGACGGGAAGCGGCAGGCGGCATGCGGTACGGACCGGGACGTAGGAAAGCCGCCCCAGTCTACACCAGCCGCCGCCGCGCCCCGTTCCTTGCGGGCGCTCCGCTCAGAAGCGGTGGCGCAGGCCGATGGTGGCGCCGGCCTGGTTCTGGCCGGCGACCACGGTGCCGTTGCCGCTCAGGCCCAGCGCCGAGCCGTTCTTGTTCTTGGTGTAGCCCAGCATCGCGTAGGCGTCGGTGCGCTTGGACAGCGAGTAGTCGGCCACCAGCGCGAACAGCCACGGATCGGCGCCGCTGTTCTTGGTGTCGGTGTAGTAGGCCGCGCCGGTCAGCATCAGCGCCGGCATCACGCGGTACTGCGCGCCGAGCCAGTAGACGTTGTTGCGGGTCACCGCGGCGGTGGCGCTGGCGGTGCCTTCGTCGCGCAGCCAGCGGTAGCCGGCGAAGACCTTGGCATCGCCGAAGGCGTAGGACGCGCCCACGGCCACGCGGCGGGCCGCGCGGTCCTGCAGCGCCGCGCTGGCGCCCTGGAACTGGTCATAGGCCACGCCGGCCGAGAACGGGCCGTTGCCGTACGACACGCCGCCGCCGAAGTTCTTGGCGGCCTTGAAGGCGCCCGGGGTCTCGCCGTTGTTGTCGCGGCCGAAGCTGTAGAAGGCGGTGGCGGTCAGGCCGCCGAACTTGCCGGTGTACTTGACAGCGTTGTCGGCACGGCCGTTGAACAGCGAGTCGACGCTGTTCAGCGAGTAGCGCGGGCCCACGCCCATCGGATCGTAGGCGCCGAACAGGTCGTACAGCGCGTTCTGCTGGCGGCCCAGCGTGACGGCGCCGAAGTCGCCCTGCACGCCGACGTAGGCCTGGCGGCCGAACAGGCGGTTGCCCTGGCCGGACATGCCGGTGTCGAGGTCGAAGCCGCTTTCCAGCACGAAGATGCCCTTGAGGTTGTTACCCAGGTCTTCGGTGCCGCGCAGGCCCCAGCGCGACCCGGACAGGTTGCCCGAGTTCATGCGATAGACGGTCTCGCTGCCGTTGTTGGCAGCCGGGGCGTGGCTGGCCACTTCGATGCCGGCATCGACGATGCCGTAGAGCGTCACGTTGGACGCGGCCTGGGCGTAGGCCCCGCCGGAGACCGCGGCGGCGGCCAATGCAAGGAGAGCTTTCTTCACTGTATTCACTCGGTCTTTTTTTGTCGGATGACGATCCCCGCCCGCACCGCACCGGGCCGATCGGCCGGCATGGCGCGAGCGCCCTCCCGGCGCATCCGGAACCGCGAGGAACCGGGCACCACGGAAGCAGCTGATGACGGAACGCGCCGCGACATCGGCAGGAATCGACGGGCTGATCGCGGTGAAGACGTGGCTGGCACATCCCCGCCCCATGCTGCCGTGCTGCGCTGCTGCACCGGGTCACCGCGACAGTGAGCGCATTGTGACGGTGTTCTATGAAAGAAATATGTCGCTTTGTCTCTGTCGCCAGACAGGCAGCGCGCCCTGCGGGGCGCGCCGGCGGCATTCAGGCCGGGAAGGGATAGGCGGCGTCGAAGGCGGCGAAGCGCGCCTCCAGGAACTCGATCAGCCGGCGCTGGCGATAGGCCGGAAAACGGTTGCGCAGGAACACGAGCTGCAGCGGCAGGGCCTGCCCGTACCAGTCGCGCAGCAGCAGTTCGAGCCGGCCGTCGCGGATGTCGGCGGCGACGTCGAACCAGCTCTTGAAGGCGATGCCGTGCCCGCCCAGCGCCCAGTCGCGCACCACCGCGCCGTCGTCGCTGGTGCGGCGCCCGCTCGCTTCGACCTCCACCTGCTGGCTGCCCGACTGGAAGCGCCAGCGCATGCGCGCCTGTCCTCCGGGCGCCAGGCACAGCAGTTGGTGGCGGGCGAGCTGCTCGGGCGACGCCGGCCTGCCGGCGCGCGCGAGGTATGAGGGGGCGGCCACCGCCACGCGCCGCGTGGTGGTGAGCTGGCGCCGCACCAGGCTGGAGTCTTCGAGCCAGCCGACGCGCACGGCCAGGTCCACATTGCTGCGGAAGAGGTCGGCCAGGGTATCGCCGATGGACAATTCCAGCGAAAGCTGCGGGTGGGTTTCGAGGAAATCGTCGAGCCAGCCGCGCAGCCAGCTGCGCCCCAGGTCCGACGGCGCCGACAGGCGCAGCGGCCCGGCCAGCTCTTCGCGTTGCTCGGCCAGGGCGCCCTCGCCTTCTTCCAGTGCGGCCAATGCCCTGCGCGCGGCGTCCAGGAACAGCCGGCCCTCCTCGGTCAGGCGCATGCGGCGGGTGGTGCGGGCAAACAGCCGCGCATTGAGACGCTGCTCCAGCCGGATCAGCGCGGCGCTGGCGGTGGCGGCGGTACGGTCGAGTTCGCGTGCCGCCGCGGAAAGGTTCTCCAGTTCGGCCGTGCGCACGAAGAGCTTGAGGTCGTCGAGGGAATACATGTTGGACGGGCGGGCATGGCCCGGCGATGGGTCGGGAAAGGTCAGAGAAGGTCGGGGCCGGTCAGGACCGCCGGTGCAAAAGGGCAAGGCTGGCCGATGCGCGCCGCCAGCTCGCCGCGCAGCGCGCCCAGCTCGGCCAGGCGTGCGTCGATCACCGCCAGCTTGGCGCGCAGCAGCGCCGACAAGGTCTCGGCGGGATCCTCCGCCGCCCGCAGCGTGGCGCCGTGCGCGGCGATTTCGGCCAGCGAAAAACCCAGCGCCTGCGCGACGCGCACATAGCGCAGCCACTCCACCGTCTCCGGCGGGAAGTCCCGATAGCCATTGGCCAGCCGCCGTCCCTGCAGCAAGCCCACCTTTTCATAAAACCGCACCGCGTCGCGCGACAGTCCTGCCCGCTCGGCCAGCTCTCCAATGCGCATCCAGCGCCTCCACTCGTCCTGGCGCCACCCCGCCGGCGGCGCTTGACCCTGGAGCTTACTCCATGCCCCAGCCTTGCGGCACGTCTCACCCCGTGCCGGCGCGGCGGCCGGCGACGGCCGCCCGGCCTTCCCTTCCCGTCGAGACGACCGACAAGGAGCTGACCATGAACCACCCCCTCCCCACCTCGCTTGCAGGCAAACGCTACCTGCGCCTCGTGCGTGCCAGTGCCTGGTACGACCTGCTGGTCACCGCCGGCTTTGCCACACCCTGGAGCCTGGCCTGGCTGCATGCCGCCCTCTCGGCCGCCGGTGCCGCCAGCGGCCTGGGCGCGCTGCCGCCGCTGGACCTGATGCAGACGCTGTTCGCCAACCTGCTCGGTTCCGTGGTGGTGGTCTGGGCCCTGCTGCGGCTGCGCCGGCCACTGCCCGCGCACGGCGGCTACGATGCCGCCGCGCGCGCGCTGTTCGCGGCATGGCAGGCCTATGCGCTCGCCTGCGGCGGACCGCGGCTGCTGTGGATCTTCCTCGTCTTCGAGATCGCCTGGGGCGTGGCGCAGGCCCTGCCGTGGCTGGCCGCCGGCTGGCAGGCACGCGATACGGCGGCGCCCGCCCGCCGCCCCTGACGGCGCAGGCGGGCCGGCCCTGCCGCTCAGACCAGGCCGATGTCGCGCGGCCGCGCGCCCGGGAACACCTGGGCCAGGCGGGACTCGTCGAGTCCATACAGGCGCTGGAACAAGCCGCCCAGCACGGCCCGGTACTCGTTGAGGACAGGCCAGTCGCGGTTCTGGTTGAGCGTGCGCTCCTCCACCGCCACCTGGTCACCGGCGATGCGCCCGCCGCGCACGGTGCCGCCCGCCACCCAGTAGACGGTGCCGTGCCCGTGGTCGGTGCCGCGCGTGCCGTTCTCGCGGAAGGTGCGGCCGAACTCCGAGATCACCACCACCGTGGTCTTGCTCCAGGCCGGCCCCATCTCCTCGGCGAAACCGGCCAGGCCGCGCCCGAGATTGTCCAGCAGGTTGGCCAGCTGTCCCTGCGCCGCGCCCTGGTTCACATGGGTATCCCAGCCGCCCACGTCGATGAAGGCGAGGTTGAACTTGTCCCGCATCAGGCCGGCCATGCGGCGCGCTTCCAGTTCGAAGCCCTTGGCGCTGAGCGCGCGCCGGTTGGCTGCCTGCATCTCCTCCAGGCGCGCGGCCAGCGTGCCGCCGGCGCCGGTGGTGCCAGTGGTGCCGCTGGCGCCGCTGGTGCCGTCGCCCATGGCTGCCGCCGGCATGGCGGCGCGGCGCTGCATGGCCTCGGCTTCCTGCGCCACGGCCTGGCGCAGCTCGAAGCCCTCGTCGATCAGCGGCTCGAAGCGCGTACCCCGGTACATCTGCGCCAGCAGGCGTGTCTGGCGTGCGTCGAAGGGCGCGCGTCCGGTGCCCTTGAGCGAGACATTGGGCACGTCGCGCGTGCCCGACAGCACGGTCGGCATGCCGTCGGTGAAGGCGACCGGCGCAGCGCGCCCGCCCATCGCCAGCGCCAGCCGGTTCAGGAAGCCGCTGCCGCGCGCAGCGCCGGCGGCGGCCAGCGCCGACGGCAGCCCTGCCTCGATGCCGTCCTGCGTCTCGAAATGGCTGCGCGACAGGTCGGCGGTACCGGCGAACGGCAGGAAGGCGAGCTGCTGCCGCTGCCACAGCGGCAGCATGCTGTCGCGCAGCGCGGGGTGCAGCGCCCAGCTGCCGATGCCACGGGCGCCGGCATCGGCCTCGAAGCCGGCCGCCAGCGCCAGCGCCGCCGCCGGATCCGGCGGCGCACCGGCGGCGAGCGGGGCGCGGATGGCGATGGTGGGCCGCACCGCGCGATAGAAGTCGCTGCCGGCAGGCACCAGCACGCTGCAGGCGTCATAGCCGCCGCGCAGGAACACCAGCAGGAAGCGCGCGTCCGCCTGCGCCGGCAACGCATAGGCGCGCGACACGATGCCGGGCCACGCCAGCGCCGCGCCGGCGGCGCCGAGGCCGGATGCGGCCCCCTTCAACCAGTCTCTACGGTTCATGATCGACTCCGTGGAGCGCATGCGCGCCGGGGCCCCTTCATCGCTGCATCCATTCGGGCGAGGCCAGCAGCAGCGTGTTCCACTCGGCCTGGCTGGTCGCCTGCGCCAGCGCCGTGCGCGTGCCGGCACCGAGCGTGTGCTCGATGGCCTCGAAATAGAGGCGATTGCCCGGCATCGGAAAACCGGCGGCCGGCAGCGGCTTGCCATCGTCACCCTGGAACAGGCCGGCCGGGCCGCTGCCGATCGCGCGCGCGATCTCGAAACGCTTGACCAGTTGCCCCGAGCTGGCCCAGGCACTCTCCGCCAGCGGGTAGCCGTCCGGTGTCACGCGCCCGTAGAGCGGCTCGCCGAGCTGCTGCAGCCAACCCACCGCCGGCCGTACGTTGGCCACCGGCCGTCCGTCGTAGGCCAGGCGCAGCGAGGACACCACGAACACCATCGGGTCCTTGAACTTGCGCCCCGCGCCGGCGGCCGCCCGGTCCATCTCGGGCGACAGGAACAGCGTCCTCAGCACGGCGCCGATATCGCCGCGGCTATGCATGAAGGTATCGGCCATGCGCGCGACCAGCGCCGGCGGCGGCTCGTCGGCCAGGAAGCAGGCGGCCAGCTTGGCCGACAGGTAGCGCGCGGTGGCAGGCTCGGCGGCCAGGATGTCCACCGCCTGCTCGACCTCGCGGAAGCCGCCGGGCGCGATCGGGTGGCCGAGCAGCGTCTTCGCGCCGTAGTCGTGCCGTGCCGGATTGAAGGCGAACAGCCCTTGCGCGCGGTAATCCGCCTGGCGCTGCGGCGGCAACCTGGGGGGCTGCCCGCTCACCTCCAGCCCCACCCCGGTCAGCACGCGCGCCAGCTCCTGCACGTCCTGCTGCGTATAGCGCGAGCCGCTGGGCCCGCCCGATACGCCGAGCGTGTGCAGCTCCATCAGTTCACGCGCGTAGTTCTCGTTGAGATGGCCGGCCGCGCTCTGCGCGTTATCGAGGTATTCGAGCATGGCCGGTGCGGTCACCGTGGCCAGCAGCAGGTCGCGGAAGCGGCCCAGCGCGCGCGGGCGCACCACCTTGTCCTCGTAGTCGCCCAGGGTCCAGCGCACCGTGCCCTTGCCCGAGTAGACGCTGAAATGGTTCATCCAGAACCAGGTCATCTGCTCGCGCAATTGCGCCGGCGAGCCGAGCGCGCGCAGCAGGTGGCGCCGCGCGGTGTCCAGCACCAGGTCGTTGCCCAACCGGGTGATCGCATCGCTCGCCTGACGCTTGGCGTCCTCGTCCGCGAGTCCCTTGATGCGCTGCTGCTCGGCCACCACCGCGCGGTAGCGCTCGGTGCCGTCCATCTGCGACACGCTCAGCGCCGCGATGGGGCCGGCGAGCGCGGGTGGGTCGGCTGCCGGCAGGCGCAGTTGTTCGTCCAGGAAGCGCTCGCGCCCGAGCCGCTGCAGGCGGGCGATACTGGCCTGGTCGGCGCCGAAGGTGACGCGGTCGAGCCAGCGCAGGTCGGCGGCGCTGAGCGCGGCCGCGCCGCCCTGGGAGCCCGCGCCGGACTGGCCTGCAGCGCAGGCTCCGAGCAAGGCCACGGCCGCCGCGGCCGGCAACAGGGCCGCGCGCCGCGCAAGCCACCTGGCGGCCGCCGCCAGCCCGGTGGCGCAAGCGCCGCCGCTACGGCATCGGACTTGGCTCATGAGGCGCATGGCTCGGATCGCTCCCGCAAGGTCTGGACACCGCACTGACGCGCCGACCCCGGTCCCGGTTGACCAGCGCGCCGCCAGGCAACCCCTGCATCACATCCGTCCGCGCGGCGAGCCGGCGGAGAATGCGCCTCGCATCTTGTGCCAAGCAGCGCGGAAAACCGCCATCCTCCTTTCGTGGATTTGGCAGATTGGTGAATCTTCTGCCATCATCCGACTTTTTTCGGCAAGAGAATGCCGTCCACGCGGCGCCACGACCTGGCTTCCGCGCGCCGCGCACTCCACTGCCCCCTGCGGCTCCGCCCCACAAGGGCCGGAGCCGTCCGTCGATACCATCGGAGACAACGAAGACATGGGTGAACACCAAACGGAGCAACTGCAGCGCGGCCTGGGCGAGCGCCACATCCGCCTGATGGCGCTGGGCTCGGCGATCGGCGTCGGGCTCTTCCTGGGATCGGGGGCCGCCATCCGCATGGCGGGTCCGGCCATCATGCTGGCCTATGCCCTGGGCGGCGCGATGATCTTCCTGATCATGCGCGCGCTCGGCGAGATGGCCGTGCACCATCCCGTGGCCGGCTCCTTCTGCCGCTACGCGCAGGACTACCTCGGCCCGCTGGCCGGCTACCTGACCGGCTGGAACTACTGGTTCGTGTGGCTGGTGACCTGCATCGCCGAGATCACGGCGGTGGGCATCTACATGGGCATCTGGTTCCCCGACGTGCCGCGCTGGATCTGGGCGCTTGCCGCGCTCGCCGCGATGGGCTCGGTCAACCTGCTGGCGGTCAAGGCCTACGGCGAGTTCGAGTTCTGGTTCGCCATGATCAAGGTGGTCACCATCGTGGCGCTGCTGGCGGCCGGCGGTGCCATGATCGTGTTCGGCCTGGGCAACGGCGGCGTGCCGGTCGGCATCGGCAACCTGTGGGCGCATGGCGGCTTCCTGCCCAACGGCGCCGGCGGCGTGCTGATGTCGCTGCAGATGGTGATGTTCGCCTACCTCGGCGTCGAGATGGTCGGGCTGACCGCGGGCGAGGCCAGCAATCCCGCCAAGTCCATCCCGCAGGCCATCAACTCGGTGTTCTGGCGCATCCTGATCTTCTACGTCGGCGCGCTGTTCGTGATCCTGTCGCTCTACCCCTGGGACGGCATCGGCACCCAGGGCAGCCCCTTCGTGATGACCTTCGAGCGCCTGGGCATCCGCACCGCCGCCGGCATCATCAACTTCGTGGTGCTGACGGCCGCGCTGTCCTCCTGCAACGGCGGCATCTTCAGCACCGCGCGCATGCTCTACAGCCTCGCCGTGCAAGGCCAGGCCCCGCGCGCTTTCGCCAAGGTCGACCGCAACGGCGTGCCGCGCCGCGCGGTGCTGGTCTCGATGGCGGCGCTGCTCGGCGGCGTGGCCCTCAACTACCTGGTGCCGGAAAAGGTCTTCGTCTGGGTCACCTCGATCTCGACCTTCGGCGCAGTCTGGACCTGGGCCGTGATCCTGGTGGCGCAGATGCAGTTCCGCCGCAGCCTGTCGCCGGCACAGCGCAAGGCGCTCGCCTTCCGCATGCCCTTCTGGCCCTACGGCTCGTGGATCGCGCTCGCCTTCCTGGCCGGCGTGGTGGCGCTGATGGCCTATTTCCCCGATACGCGCGTGGCGCTGTACGTCGGGCCGGCCTGGCTGCTGCTGCTGGTCGTGCTGTACCGCCGCCTGGACGGCGACGGCCGCCAGCCGGCCGCTGCGCCGCGCGGCTGACCTGCGGCCCGCGCCGGTCCGCCAAAGGGGCCGGCGCGGGCCCGGCTTCAGCGCAGCACGAAATCCACCGCCACCGGCGGCGCCGGCAGGTCGCGCTCGCCCAGCGTCTCGCGCAGGGTCGCTTCGATGGTCAGCGAGATCGCCTCCAGCGCGAGGTCGTTGGGCGCGGTGCCGAACGGCTCCTCCAGCTGCGCCGCCAGCGCCTCGAGCGCGAAGAAGGTGTAGGCGATGAAGGCGACGATCAGCGGCGTGGTCGGCCCGATCGAATCGAGCAGGCCGAACGGCAGCAGCAGGCAGTAGAGATAGGTCGTGCGGTGCAGGATCACCGCGTAGGTGAAGGGAATCGGCGTGCCGGCGATACGCTCGCAGCCGCCCAGCACCTCGGTGAGACGTTCCAGCGGACGCTCCATCGCCGCCGCCAGCACTGGATCGAGCCGACCCCGGCGCCGCATGTCGCGCAGCCATTCCCCCGCCATCAGCAGCAGCACGGCAGGCTGGAAGCGCGCCTGCGCCACGCGCGCGCAATCTTCCGGCGACAGCAGGCGCGCCATGTCCTGGCCCGGCGCCGAGCCGCGCAACTGGTGCCGCAGCGCGTGCGCGAAGGCCGCCAGCCGGTAGACGAAGGGGCGCGCGCGTGCCGCCGCTTCCTCACCATCGGCACCATCGGCGCCATCCACCCCATCGGACAGCGTGCAGGCCTGCCGCGCCAGCGTGCGCGACGCATTCAGCAGGCTGCCCCACAGCCCGCGCGCCTCCCAGTAGCGCGCGTAGCTCGTGTTGTTGCGGAAGCCGAGGAAGATCGCCAGCGTCAGGCCGATCAGCGAGAACGGCACGAAGGTCAGCGGGATCTTCAAGGAGAACAGCCTGCCGTGCAGCAGCGTCACCAGCACGGCGAAGCCGGTGGTCAGGGCAAGTTGCGGCGCAATGGCCGGCAGCACCGAGCCGCGCAGCAGGAACAGCATGCGCAGCCAGTTGGGGCGGGGACGGATGATCATGGCGGCCTGCGATAGCCGGCGGCACGCCGCCCGCAGCGCCGCTGCGAGCCCGCCCGCCAGGCGCGGGCGGCCGTCCGCCGGGAAATCACTCTAGCACAAGGGGATCGCGCCGCACCGGCCGTTTGCGCCCGGTGTTCGAAAGACCGGGTGATCCGGCGAATCCAGGAATCAGGTCACGGGAGGCCTTCACCGATCCAGCGCGCGAAGCACATCGGCGAGCTTCCTGACCGCCACTTCCAGTTCTTTCGGGGCATAGGCAGCAAACCCCATGAGAAAGCCGGACTCGGACCGGCTGGACGCATGCAGGGCCGTCAGTCCCAGCAGGTCGATGCCGGCCCGGCGCGCGGCATCGATGGCTTTGCGCTCCGGGATGTCGCGCAGCAAGACGCATGGCATCTGCATGCCACCGCTGGGCACCCTCGGTTCAACGAAATCGGACAAGTGCCTGCGCACGAGCCGCTCCAGCACATCGCGCCGCTCGGCATAGACGCCACGCATGGTGCGCACATGCGCACCGAAGTGCCCGCCCTCCATGAAGCGCGCCAGCGTCAGTTGCGGGATGGCGGCGCTATGCCCGTCCTGCAGCGTGCGGGCAACCGTCATCGGTGCCACGAGCTGCGGCGGCAGGACCATGTAGCCGATGCGCAGGCCTGGGAACATAGACTTGGTGAAGGTGCCGATGTAGATCGTCCGGTCGTGCGCGTCGAGACCCTGCACGCATGCCGTGGGCCTTCCTGCATAGTGGAATTCGCTGTCGTAGTCGTCCTCGATGATCCAGGCCTGGTTCCGCCGTGCCCAGTCGATGATGGCGAGACGCCGGTCGAGCGCCAGGGTCGCCCCGGTCGGGAACTGGTGGGAAGGCGTCAGGAACACTGCCTTGGCAGGCTGCGCGGCATTCTGCAGCGACTCCACCCGCATCCCCTGCGCATCCAGCGGAACCGGTACGCATTCCAGGCCAGCGGTGTCGAACGCCCTGCGCGCGCCGTGATATACGGGGTCTTCGATGAAGATCCGGTCACCGGCATCGAGCAGCACGGCCGCGCACAGTGCCAGGGCCTGCTGCGAACTGGTCAACACCAGGACGCGCGCGGGCGTGGCGCTGGCGCCGCGCTCCAGATTGACGTAATCCGCGATGGCTCGCCGCAACGGTTCCATGCCCTGCGGGTCGCCATGCGTCAGGGCAAGCGTTCCCTGCTCCTTCAACACTTGCCGCTGCAGCCGCTCCCAGGTCTGCAAAGGAAAACTGCGCGTTTCCGGCACACCCGGGGCGAAGGGATGCGGCGCCAGCGTTTCGCGCACACCCCCACTTTGGAACATGGCCGCACCGCGCTGGCTGAGGCGCGGCGACTCGCGCTGCCGTATATGGCGCTGAGCCGCGCCATGCCTCGGCGACAACTGCGCCCGCTGCGAGGCGAAGCTGCCGCTGCCTACCCGCCGGTCGATGAACCCTTCCGCCTGCAACTGGCTGAATGCAGCTTCCACCGTGTCCCTGGAAACGCCCAGCGATTGCGCGAGCGCCCGCGAGGCGGGCAGAGGCTTGCCGATGTCCAGCGCGCCGTCGAGGATCAGCTGCCGGATGGCACGCTGGATGCGTGCATGCAGCGACAAGGCGCCATGAGCCGGATCACCCATCCAGGCTTTGACGGATTCGAGTTGGGCGTGCTTGAACAATGGCTGGGTATCTCACCGGAAGAACGGCGTGGACATGCCCGCCATCTTAAGGCCAAGGCGAGAACGACCACTCGACAGGATCCGGAAGACACCAGCAGGCCATGCTGGCTTTGGAGGAAGTCGGGGTCGGGGCCGGGCGTGGGCATGCCCGGCGATTGGTCGGCTGACAGTCGAGAAATTGGCTGGGTACAACATGCCATTTCGAGGTTAAAAAAGTAGCTTCCCGACAACGTTCAAGAACCGATCTTGCAGGAGTCAGAAAAGGCCATGTTGCGCGCCACCTCACCGTCTCCCATCCGTCTGGGCGATCTCGCCCATCCTGTCGTGGCCGGCCTGGTCTCGGTCATCGTGAACTACGGCGGCACCTTCATTCTGGTGTTCCAGGCCGCCAAAGCGGCCGGCCTGGGCCCGGAGCTGACGGCCTCGTGGGTGTGGTCGGTCTCGCTCGGCGTGGGAGTGACCGGCCTCATCCTCAGTTGGGTCGCCCGCGAGCCTGTCATCACGGCCTGGTCAACGCCGGCGGCCGCGTTCCTCGTCACGGCGCTGGCGACCACGCCCTACGCGGAAGCTGTCGGTGCGTATCTGATCTCCGCCGCGGCCTTCGTGCTGCTCGGGCTGACAGGCTGCTTCGAGCGGGTCATCCGCCTGATCCCGCCGGGTGTGGCCGCCGGCCTGCTGGCTGGCATCCTGCTGCAATTCGGCATCGGCGCCTTTGGCGGCATGAGCGTCGATCCGCTCTTGGCGGGGATGCTGATCGTGGCCTACACCGTGCTCAAGCGATTCACCGCGCGCTATGCCGTGGTCGGCATTCTGGTGCTGGGGCTGGCTTTCCTCCTCATCCAGGATCGCATCGGCCTGTCCGGGCTGACGCTGAAGTTCGCCGCACCCGTGTTCACCATGCCGGCGTTCTCGCTCAATGCGCTGTTGAGCGTGGCCTTGCCGCTGTTTCTCATCACGCTGACCGGCCAATATATGCCCGGCATGCTGGTGCTGCGCAACGATGGCTTCAAGACCAGTGCCAACCCCATCGTGACCATCACTGGGCTCGGCTCGCTGCTGATGGCGCCGTTCGGTTCGCATGCGTTCAACCTTGCCGCGATCACGGCGGCGATCTGCACCGGCCCGGAGGCACACGAAGACCCGTCCAAGCGTTGGATCGCCGGCTTCGCCGCGGGCGTCTTCTACATCCTCGTCGGCGTGTTCGGCGTGACCCTGGCCGCCGTCTTCATGGCCTTCCCGCCTACCTTCATCACCACCCTGGCGGGCCTGGCGCTGCTGGGTGCGATTGGCGGCAGCCTCGCTGGCGCCATGGCCGATGCCAGGACCCGTGAAGCCTCGCTGATCACCTTCCTGGCAGCCGCTGCCAATATCAAGATGCTTGGCGTCGGCGGCGCGTTCTGGGGCCTGCTGATCGGCCTGACGGCCTATGCGGTGCTCAACGGCCGGTGGTCCCGCCCCGCGCCGCGACCCAGGTGAGCGCCATCTTCCGCGTGGGCACGACGGCAGAGCCTGCGCGGTTCGTCCGTGAGCGGCCCCAGCAGATGCCGGGACCAGCGACCTAATGGCTGATCATCCAGGGACGCTTGCCCGGATAGGATTTCGCCGCGTCCGTTGCGGGCTTGGCCGCGGCCGTGCCGCAACCGCATCCCGGGCCGTGGCGATGGCCCTGCGACAGCGCCGGCGCGTGCGCGCTGCGCTCGTTGCCGGCATGCGCGCGCCGCTGGGCAGGTGGCATCAGGGCCAGCATGGTCAGGCTTACCATGCGCTTCGCCTCGGCCCCGCAGTCCGGGCAGGCCTGCGGCGCGTCGCGATCGGCCACGCGCCGCATGGCGGAAAACGCTCCGCAGCCGGCGCACTCGTACTCGTAGATCGGCATCTCCCTTCTCCTTCGCTCCGTTTCCCTCGCACTGTTTCGCTTGTCCTGTCGCCCGCGCTGCCCGCGCGCGGCGCGTCGGCGGCTGGCGTCCCGCCACCCGCTTGCCAGCGGGACGCCAGCTGCCGCGCTCAACGGCGGTCAGGCGAGATCAGCACGTCCGCGCCGCCGTGGATATGGCGCACCGGACCGTTCGCGTCGGGCCGGATGTCGAAGTCGAAGATCTGCGTGGGCAGCCACAAGGTCGCGCACGAATTGGGGATGTCGACCACACCGCTGATATGGCCCTGCACCGGCGCGGTACCGAGGATGGCGTAGGCCTGCGCACGCGAGTAGCCGAACTTGGTCATGTACTCGATCGCATTGAGGCAAGCCTGGCGGTAGGCCACGTTGACGTCGAGGTAGTGCTGGCGCCCGCCCTCGTCCACCGAGATGCCTTCGAAGATCAGGTAGTCGTTGTAGGCCGGCGTGATCGGGCTCGGCTTGAAGATCGGATTCCTGATGCCGTACTTGGCCATGCCGTCGCGGATGACGTCCACCCGCATATGGACCCAGCCTGCCATCTCGATGGCGCCGCAGAAGGTGATCTCGCCATCGCCCTGGCTGAAGTGCAGGTCGCCCACCGAGAGACCGGCGCCGTCGACATAGACCGGGAAGTAGATGCGCGAGCCGCGCGAGAGATCCTTGATATCGCAGTTGCCGCCATGCTCGCGCGGCGGAACCGTGCGCGCGCCGGCCGCGGCCGCCTGCTGGCGCGCGTCGCCGCGCAGCCGGCCCATGTGGGCGGTGGCGGCGAAGGGCGGATTGGCGAGCGGCGGCACGCGCTGCGGATCGGTATCGATCAGGGCCTGCTCGCGTTCGTTCCAGGCGTGCAGCAGCGCGGGGTCGGGCAGGCAGCCGATCAGGCCGGGATGGATCAGCCCGGCAAAGCGCACGCCCGGCACGTGGCGCGAGGAGGTGAACATGCCGTGGAAATCCCAGATCGACTTCTGCGCCTGCGGGAAGTGGTCGGTGAGGAAGCCGCCGCCGTTCTGCTTGGAGAAGAAGCCGTTGAAGCCCCACTGGCTGTCCGGCTTGGCGCCGATGTCGAGCAGGTCGACCACCAGCAGGTCGCCGGGCTTGACGCCGCGCACGCCTACCGGCCCCGAAAGGAAATGGACGATGGACAGGTCGATGTCGCGCACGTCGTCGGCCGACTCGTTGTTCTGGATGAAGCCGCCGGTCCAGTCATAGGTTTCCAGGACGAAATCGTCGCCCGGGTTGACCCAGCAGGCCATCGGGATATCCGGGTGCCAGCGGTTGTGGACATTCTCGTTCTCGTAAGCCGACTGCTTGAGGTCGACCCGGATGAGGGTGTCTGCCATATGCCTGTCTCCTTGGAGTGGGTCCGGTCGGGTGCCGGTTGAAAGTTCCGGTTCAGGGTGCCGGTTCAGGGCGGACCGGGCCGGAGCGCCGGTCGGGAAAGAAAGCGGGGAACGCCGCCGGCAGCGCTACTTCAGCGCGCCACTGAGCAGCAGGTAGCCGGGCAGCCAGCCGGTGACGATGCCCGCCAGCACGGTGGCGACGCCGGTCAGCCTGAGGATCGGGCGCTGCAGCGCCAGCAGCACGAAGTAGAGGAACCACAGCACGCCCCAGCCCACCCAGCACCAGGCGAACCAGATGTCCCAGATGCTGGCCGCCTGCTGCAGGGAATCGATCGCCACCGGCACCACCGTGATGGAGACGAACAGGCTGAACCAGCCCAGTCCCCGGCCGTCGGCGCCGTTGAACCGGTTCAGCGCCACCCACAGGTAGGTGAAGGTGAACAGCAGCGTCAGCGCGCCCGCCTTGATCGAGGCGGTGCCGGCGTCGCTGCCGAAGATGAGCTGCAGCGACACCAGCATGGTCACGCCGCCGGAGAAGATATTGACCACCCAGATCTCACGGTCGCCGATCCTGCCGAGCAGCCATAAGCCATTGAGGAACAGCACCGCGCCTACGTACAGCAAGGTCAGGCCTAGCATGTCGTCTCCTCCGGGTTGCCTTCGTTATCGTTGTCGTTGTGGTCGTTGTCGTGGTTGCCGCCGTGCGCGCGGTTCGCCTCAGCGTTCGGTCCGGCCCGGCGGCACGCCGGGTTTGGGGGCGGGCGCGAAGGCAGCGGCACGCCTGTGGCGAACGGATCCACTATAGGCAGGCGGCCGCCGCGGCGAATCCCTCGCGGCGACGATTCGCGCCTCACCCTGCCGGACGAGGCCGCCTCCCCCAGGTGGGTGAGGCGGGCGGGACGGATGGAGCGGATGCCGGACCGGACCCATGGCGCGCGCACCGGCAAGCGTCATGGCGCGCTGGGAGGCAATGCGTCGCAACGCAGGCCTGAGAGCCGGTCTGAGGGTCGAGCGGAAGTACGGCGGACGGCGCGGCACGCATCGGCCAGGCGGGCGCCCGCCCGGGCGGCGCGCTCAGGCGTGCGGGCAGTGCTGCGCGTGCAGCCGCACCAGTTCCATCTGCCCGTGCGTATCGGTCTTCTGGAAGATCTGCTTGAGGTGGCTGCGCACCGTGTTCTCCGACACGTGCAGGGCCTGCGCGAGCGAGGCGATCGAATGGCCGGCGAAGACCAGGGCGCTGACGCGCGCCTGTGCCTCGCTCAGCTTGAAGTGGCGCGCGAACTGGCAATCCTGGTGCGCGTGCTCGGCGCCCTGGCGGCGCGCGCTGACCACCAGCAGGGCGCGCGGCCGGCCAGGCCCGCCATGCAGCCAGGCGCCGGCCGGCTGCAGGTTCAGCGTGGTGGGCAGCGTCCCGCCGGGCGCCGACACGGACAGCACCTGGGTCGGCGCGGATCCCGCCTGGCGGCCGCCGGCCGTTCCGCCCTCCGCGGGCAGCCGCGCCATCGCCGCCAGCATCTCGCGCAAGGCGCGCTGGTCGGCCGGCATCACCGCCGCCAGGTGCTCGCCATCGCGGTACAGCCCGCTGCCCTGCCCGCACAGGCCATGGGCGTTGCGGTTGGCATAGACGATGCGCCCGTCGGGCTCGACCAGGAAAGTCGCCGCGGCATGGCTGTCGACGATGCGCATCAGCGCCGCGCCCACGTCGTCGGCGCGGCGGCGCTGCCAGCGGTTGTCGAGCGCCAGCGCCACATGCGCCAGCACTCCCCGGAACTCGGCCTTCTCGCGCGCGCCGAAGCGGCGCTGGCCTTCTTCCCGGTAAAGCTCCAGGTAGCAGAGATGCTCGCCGTCGCGCGCCACCACGCCGAACAGGCGATGCAGGTAGCCGTAGGGCTGCAGTACCGCCTGGTAGTAGTCGGTGCGGCACAACTCGCGGCTGCCCAGCACGTCTTCGCCGGTGCTGA
This sequence comes from Cupriavidus sp. USMAA2-4, assembly GCF_001854305.1. Lineage (NCBI taxonomy): Bacteria > Pseudomonadati > Pseudomonadota > Betaproteobacteria > Burkholderiales > Burkholderiaceae > Cupriavidus > Cupriavidus sp. USMAA2-4. The sequence continues at coordinate 51,124 of NZ_CP017749.1, forward strand.
CCTGCAGGGGCTGGCAGGCGTCGGCGAAGAGAAACCAGGGGTTGCGCGGGGCGTAGTCGGCGAAGCTGCGTGCAAAGCCGTCGTCGACGGGCGCGCCGTGCAGGAGTTCGCTTCGGCCGCTGGCCAGGTGGCGCCGCGCCAGCAGCGCTGCCGCCGCACCGAGGCGCTCGCACAATTGCGTCATGACGCCGTGCCAGGCGGCATCGTCGCGCGCGGCGTGGATGCGGTAGAGCAGTTCGCCCGTCTCGGGCGGATCGGCGTCGTGCGCTGCCAAGCGCGGCTCCTCCTGGTATCCCGGCGCAGCGCGGGGGGCGTGGGTCGGCGCCGCACGGACGCGGGCCGGATCTTTGCCGGGAAGTGTTTGCGCGCGCCCGGCAAAAGTCAAGGCGCGCATACCCTCGGCGCACCGCATTGCGCGGCGCGGCGAATCCGACAATAATCGGGGCGCCTGCCTGCGCCGCCGCGCGCCATGGCCCCTCGCCCCGCAGCATTCCCGAGCGCGCCCGCCGCGCCGACGCCCACGCCATGCGCATTCGACGAGAGTACCAATCCTGGGTCGCGAACGAGACGCTCGAGGATTACGCACTGCGCTATGCGGCCCGCTCGTACCGGCGCTGGACACCGTTCACGCTCGCCAACACCGCGCTGGGCGGCGCTTCTTTCCTGGCGCTGGAGGCGATCGGCGCCAGCGTGACCCTGAGCTTCGGCTTCCAGAACGCCTTTCCCGCCATCCTGCTGGCCTGCCTGCTGATCTTCCTGGTCGGCCTGCCGGTGGCCTACCACGCCAGCACGGCGAACGTCGACATCGACCTGCTCACGCGCGGCGCCGGCTTCGGCTATGCCGGTTCGACCGTCACCTCGCTGATCTACGCCTCCTTCACCTTCATCTTCTTCGCGCTGGAATCGGCCATCCTGGCCCAGGCCCTGGCGCTCGCCACCGGCCTGGACCTTACGCTCGGCTACCTGATCTGCTCACTGGCCATCGTGCCGCTGGTCTTCTTCGGCGTGACCCTGATCAACAGGCTGCAGATGTGGACCCAGCCGCTGTGGGCCGTCCTGCTGGTCCTGCCCTTCGCCTACATCCTCGGCCACGACCCGCACGTGTTCTCGCAGTGGGCGGCCTTCACCGGCCTGTCCGGCGGCACGGCGCGCTTCGACCTGCTGGCCTTCGGCGCCGCCACCGGCGTGCTGTTCTCGCTGATGGGTCAGATCGGCGAGCAGGTCGACTACCTGCGCTTCCTGCCCGACCGCAGCCGCGCCAACCGGCGCGCCTGGTGGAGCGCCCTGCTGCTGGCCGGTCCGGGCTGGATCCTGATCGGCGGACTCAAGGTCATGGCCGGCAGCCTGCTGGCGGTACTGGCGCTGAACGCCGGCATCCACAGCCGGCAGGCGATGGAGCCCATCCATATGTACCTGTGGGCCTACGGCCAGGTGTTCGACCGCCCCGAGGTGGTGCTGGGGGTGGCGCTGCTGTTCGTGCTCGTCTCGCAGATCAAGATCAACGTGACCAATGCTTACGCCGGTTCGCTGGCCTGGTCCAACGTCTTCGTGCGGCTGGCGCACTACCATCCCGGGCGCGTGGTCTGGCTGGTGTTCAATGTCGTGATCGCCCTGCTGCTGACGCTGCTCGGCATCTTCGCCACGCTGGAGGCGGTGCTCAGCGTCTACGCAATCGTCGTGACCGCATGGCTGGGGGCGCTGGTGGCCGACCTGGTCGTGCTCAAGCCGCTCGGCATCAGCCCACGCCACGTGGAATTCCGCCGGGCCTACCTGCACGCCTTCAACCCGGTCGGCTGCGGGGCCATGCTGGCCGCCTCGCTGGCCGGCCTCGGCGCCTACGCGGGACTGTTCGGCGCCACCGCCCGCGCCTACGCCGCCTTCCTGGCGCTGGCGGCATCCTTCTGCTGCGCCGTCGCCATCGCCTATGCCACCGGCGGCCGCTACTACATCGCGCGCGACAACAGCCGCTTCCGCGCGCACCGCGCCGACGAGCCGATCCGCTGCTGCGTCTGCGAGCGCGACTACGAAGCGCCCGACATGGCGCACTGCCCGTTCTACGGCGGCCCGATCTGTTCGCTGTGCTGCGGCCTGGACAACCACTGCCACGATGCCTGCAAGCGGCCCGCCGACGCCCCGGCCCGCGCGCACCGCGCGGGCCCGGCGGGCATGCTGGCGCCGCGCTTCACCGGGCGCCTGGCACGCTTCCTGGCGCTCTTCCTGACGGCGGCCGCGGCCATGGGCGCGCTGTTCCTGCTGGCCTGGCGCCTGATGGACGGCGCCGCCGCCTCGTCCGCGACACCATTCGCCGAACTGCTGCTGCGCGTCTACGCGGCGACCTTGCCCTTGCTGGCCTTCGGCGCCTGGTGGATCGTGCTGTCGCACGAAAGCCGCGAGCTGGCGCGGGCGGAACTGCTGGAGTCGCTGCGCCATCTCGAATCGGCGCGCAAGCACCTCGTCGAGTCGGAGAAGATGGCCTCGCTCGGCGGCCTGGTCGCCGGCGTCGCGCATGAAATCAACACGCCGGTCGGCATCGCCGTCAGCGCCGCCTCCTACCTGCAGGACCGTACCGATGCGGTGCTGGCGCGGCAGGCGCGCGGCGAGCTGCAGCCGGGCGAGCTCGAGCGCTACCTGGAAGACGCGGCGCAATCGGCCAGGCTGCTGCTGTCCAACGCCAACCGCGCCGCCCAGCTGGTGCAGAGCTTCAAGCAGGTGGCCGTCGACCAGGCCAGCGAGAAGCGGCGCCGCTTCGATCTCGGCGATTACCTGCGCGAGACCGCGACCAGCCTGCGGCCCGGCCTGCGCGACACCCGCGTGCGGCTGCTGGTCGACTGCCCCGCCGGCATCGTCATGGACAGCTACCCCGGCCCGATCGCGCAGATCCTCACCAATCTCGTGATGAACTCGCTGCAGCATGGCTTCGGCGACGGCCGCGCCGGCACCATCCGCATCGCGGCCCGCCGCGACGAGGACGACGGCATCGCGCTGAGCCATGCCGACGACGGCTGCGGCATCCCGCGCGCGCTGCACGAGAAGATCTTCGAACCCTTCTACACCTCGCGCCGCGGCCAGGGCGGCAGCGGCCTGGGCCTGCACCTGGTCTACAACCTGGTCACGCAGCGGCTGGGCGGCACCATCGCGGTGGCCGAGCGGGCCGGCGGCGGCGTCGAATTCACCGTGCGCATGCCGCGCGTCACGCCCTCGGCCAGGGCCACCATTCCAATCGTTCCCGCCGGGAATCCCACATGAGTCCAAGCTCCCCGATGCCCGAGCCGCTGTCGACCCTGCCGCCCTGGCAGGTGCTGCTGGTCGACGACGAACCCGCCGTGCACGACGTCACCCGCCTGGTCCTGCGCGACCTCAGCTTCGGCGGCCGGCCGGTGGTCTTCCACAGCGCCTACAGCGGCGAGCAGTGCCTGGCCCACCTGTCGGCGCATCCCGATACGGCGCTGGTGCTGCTGGACGTCGTGATGGAGACCGACCAGGCCGGCCTGGAGGTGGTGCACCGCATCCGCCGCGAACTGCGCAACGCCGACGTGCAGATCGTGCTGCGCACCGGCCACCCCGGCATGGCGCCCGAAGCCGAGGTGGTGCTGGATTATGAAATCAACGGGTACTTCGTCAAGACCGAGCTGACGGCGCGCAAGCTGGCCTCGGTGGTGATCGCCGGGCTGCGCAGCTACCAGTACGTGCGCGCGCTGCAGCAAGCGCACCTGCCACCGCCCGCAGCGGCGCCCACGCACGATCCGCGCACCGAGGAAGACGTCGCACGGGCCCTGCGCGAACGGCGCTACCGGCTGCAGGCCCAGTGCCAGGTCGACCTCGCGCGCGGTACCGTCGCCGCCGTGGCACTGCTGCCCGAGTGGCCGCAGGCGGACGGCTGGCTGCCCCACGCCGCCCTCGCCACCCGCCTGCGCGGCACGGCGTTGCTGGAGCCGATGCACGCCGCGCTGCTGCGCGACGCCTGCGCGCTGGCCGGCGCATGGCGCGCGGCGCCACTGCGGCCCCGCGCCGCGGGGGAAGCGGCAGCCGCGGCGGCCGAGCCGCCGCCACGCATCAGCGTGCCCGTCCTGCTGCCCGCGGCCGGCGCCGGCGCCATCCTGCAGGCACTGCCGGAGCAGGTCCGTCAGGCCCTGGACGAGGCCGGCCTGCCAGCCGGCGCGCTGGACCTGCTGCTGTCCGGCCACCTGCCGGACGGGAGCGGGGCCTGGGATATGCCGGGCGGCGACGCGGAAACCGCGCGCCTGGCCTGCTCCCGGCTGCGCGACCAAGGCGTGACCATCACGCTGGGCGACGTCGGCAGCGGCCCCATCTCGCTGGCCCATCTGCGCCGCCTGCAGCCGGACCGCATGCAGATCGCGCGCTCCCATGTGGACGGGGTGGCGGCCGATCCGGAGCGCAGCGCGATTGCGCGCGCCGTCATCGCGCTGGCGCACACGCTCGGCGTGCAGTCCCTGGCGGACGGCATCGCCAGCGCGGCCGACCTGGAGTTCTTCAAATGGGAAGGCTGCGACCAGGGCCAGGGAGACCTGCTGGGGCCGCCGTGCCCGGTGGCCGAGTGGCTGCACGCGCCGCCGGCCGGCTGACGGCCGCCACGCCCGCTCAGGCGCCTGTACGACGCGCACGCCGGCGCCTCGCGCGGCGCTGACTGCCCATTTCCGCCCGCCGCGCGAGGCAAGCCGCGGCGGTCCCGGTTACAATCGCCCCCGTGCAATTCTCTCTTTGCCCGAGGAACAGGATGTCCGACGCTCTAGACGCGCCACCGCGTGAACCGCGGGCGGGCGCCGAGGACAGGGCCGCGGCCGTGGCGACTACCATCGCCCGCAAGGCCATCGAACAGGCCGACCACGCCATGCGCAACTGGATGGATCCGGAGCCGGGTCCGCTGCGCATCGGCTCCGAGCAGCACCTGCTCATGTTCTGCAACATGCTGCTGCAGACCCACAACCCCTACAGGCCGGCCGTGATCGAATGGCCGGCGCTCACGCCCGAGGCACTGCAGCGCGTGACTTCCCTGCCGATCTGGGACATCGCCGTGCAGACCGAGGGGCGCGCCTCGATCCGTGTCAAGACCTTCGCCCGGACCGTGGCCCACCCGCTGCTGCGCAGCGCGCTGGAGATGAACGGCGGCGAGGAGGCGCGCCACAAGGAGGTGCTGTCCAAGCTGGTCGAGGCCTATGGCATTCCGCTCGCGCCGGAACCCGACTACCCGCCGCCCGCCGATCCGGAATGGGGCTGGCTGGTGACCGGCTACAGCGAGTGCATCGACAGCTTCTTCGCCTTCGGCCTGTTCGCCGCCGCCAGGCGCTCCGGCTTCTTCCCGGCGGAACTGGTCGAGACCTTCGAGCCGGTGATCCAGGAAGAGGGGCGCCATATCCTTTTCTTCGTCAACTGGGCCGCCTGGTATCGCCGCAACCTGCCGTGGTGGCGCCGCCCGCTGTTCGCGCTCAAGGTGGCACGGGTGTGGGCCTTCCTGGTCTGGGAACGTATCGGCATCGCGCGCGGCATCGACGCCGACGGCGTGGCGCGGGATGCCAGCTTCACCATGAGCGGCAGCGCGGCGCTGGGCGAGGCCATGTCGGCCGCCGCCATGATCGATCTCTGCCTGGCCGAGAACGAGAAGCGCATGGCGGGCTATGATACGCGCCTGCTGCGCCCCGATACCGTGCCCCGCCTGGCCCGTTTTGCCCGCCGTTTCCTACGTTGATTCCATGTTCCTGAAGATTGCTTTTGCGCTGGCGCTGGTGTCGCTGGCAATCTGGTGCGTATTGCTGGGCGCACGCGCCGGTTTCTGGCGCGTGCGCAAGCCGGCGCCCTCCCCCAGGCCCGTCCTGTGGCCGGAAGTGATCGGCATCGTGCCGGCGCGCAATGAAGCCGACGTGATCGGCCGCGCCGTCGCCGGCATGCTCGGCCAGCGCTACGCGGGCAGGCTGCGCCTGGTGGTGGTCGACGACCACAGCGACGACGGCACTGCCGCCATCGCACGCCAGGCCGCGGCCGATATCGGCCGCGCGGACGCACTCACCGTGGTGTCGGCGCGCGACCTTCCCGCCGGCTGGAGCGGCAAGGTGTGGGCGCAGTCCGAAGGACTGGCGGCGGCCGACGCGATCGCGCCCGAGGCCCGCTATATCTGGCTCACGGACGCCGACATCCACCATGGGCCGGGCGTGCTGGCCGAACTGGTGGCGCGCGCCGAGCATGAGCAGCGCGACCTCGTCTCGCTGATGGTGCGGCTGCGCTGCGCTTCCTGGTGGGAACGCTTCATCGTGCCCGCCTTCATCTTCTTCTTCGCCAAGCTCTACCCCTTCGCCAGCATCCGCAATCCGCGCAGCAAGGTGGCGGGCGCGGCCGGCGGCTGCATGCTGGCCCGGCGCAGCGCGCTGGCGCGCATCGGCGGCTTTGCCGCCATCCGGCACGAACTGATCGACGATTGCAGCCTGGCGGCGCAGATCAAGCGCGGCGGCCCGATCTGCCTGGACCTGGCCGACGACAGCATCTCGCTGCGGCCCTATGACGACTGGCGCAGCCTGTGGGACATGATCGCCCGCAGTGCCTATACCCAGTTGCACTATTCGCCGTGGATGCTGGCCGGCGCCTGCCTGGGCATGGTGCTGACCTACCTGGCGCCGCCGCTGCTCGCGCTCGGTGGCCTGGCCGCCGGCGCGCTGCTGTGGCCGGCCTGGCTGGCCTGGGCGATGATGAGCCTGGCCTACCTGCCGATGCTGCGCGAGTACCGCCAGCCGGCCTGGCTGGCACCGCTGCTGCCCGCCACCGCCCTGTTCTACCTGGGCGCCACCATCGACTCGGCGCGCCGCTACTGGCTGCGCCGCGGCGGGCAGTGGAAGGGCCGCGCGCAGGCTCCCGTCCGTTCCTGAACCGTCCCGGATCCCGGAAGCCCCGCCACACCCGCCCTGCCGTGCCTGCCTTACCCCAGATAGCCAGCCTGCCGGAACCAGTCCAGCGCGTCGCGCAGGGCCTCCTGGTACGGCCGGGCGCGGTAGCCCAGCTCGCGCGCGGCCTTGTCCGAGCGGAAAAACATGCGGTATCGCGACATGGCGAGCCCGTCCAGGGTGATGAAGGGCTCCTTGCCGGTCACGCGGGCCACCGCCTCGGCCACGTGCGCCAGCGGGTACAGCGGCCAGCGCGGCAGTTGCACCGTCGGTGCGCGCCGGCCGCTCAAGCCGGCGATATCGCGCAGCATCTGTTGCAATGTGACGTCTTGACCACCCAAGATATAGCGCTCGCCGATGCGGCCCCGCTCCAGCGCCAGCATATGGCCCTCGGCCACGTCATCCACATGGGCCAGGTTCAGGCCGGTATCGACGAAGGCCGGGATCTTGCCGGTGGCCGCCTCGACGATGATGCGGCCGGTGGGCGTGGGGCGCACGTCGCGCGGCCCGATCGGCGTGGAGGGGTTGACGATCACGGCCGGCAGGCCCTCTTCGGCCACCATGCGCTCGACCGCGCGCTCGGCCAGCACCTTGCTGCGCTTGTACGCGCCGATGGCCTCGTCCGGCCGCATGCCGGCGGTCTCGTCCACCGGCGCGGTGGCACCCGCCACGCGCAGCGTGGCGACGCTGCTGGTGTAGATGATGCGCTCGACCCCGGCGGCGCGGGCGGCCCGCATCACGGTCTCGGTGCCTGCCAGGTTGGTGCGCACGATCTCCTCGGGATCCGGTGCCCAGAGCCGGTAGTCCGCCGCCACGTGGAACAGGTAGCGCACCCCGTCCAGCGCACGCGCCATGGCCTGGGCATCGCGCATATCACCTTCGACCACCTGCAGCGGCAGGCCTTCCAGATTGCGGCGCGGGCTCGAGGCGCGTACCAGCGCGCGCACCTCGAAGCCGCGGGAGAGTGCCTGACGCGCCACGGCGGAGCCGAGGAAACCAGATGCACCTGTAACGAAAACTACATTTTTTACCGTCATGAGTCCTGTTGCGGTAGTGTCGCGGGCAAACCGGTCAACGGCCTGCCCTGCAGGGCGGCCGGACAAAGAAACCGGCAGCGGTATATAGTAACCACCGTGTTACGGAAATGTGATTCCGGAACAGCAATATTAATTTGTCTTTCACACCCATCCTTGGGTCGGGGGTTTTTTGTATGCAAGTGATTCTTGCCCAGCCCCGGGGCTTTTGTGCCGGCGTGGTGCGCGCCATCGAAATTGTCGACCGCGCCCTCGTCAAGCACGGCGCCCCGGTGTTCGTGCGGCACGAAATCGTGCACAATAAGCAGGTTGTCGAGGGGTTGAAGCGCAAGGGCGCGAAATTCGTCGAGGAACTGGACACGGTGCCTTCTGGCGCCGTGACCATTTTCAGTGCCCACGGGGTGTCCAGGCAAGTCGAGGCGGAAGCGCGCACGCGCGAACTGCACGCCATCGACGCCACCTGTCCGCTGGTCATCAAGGTGCATACGCAGGGCCGCCAGTACGCGGCCAGCGGCCGTGCCGTGATCCTGATCGGGCATGCCGGCCACCCCGAGGTGGAAGGCACGATGGGCCAGATCCCGGGCAAGGTCATCCTGGTGCAGAACGCGGCGGAGGCGGAAACGCTGGACCTGCCGCGTGACGCTCCGCTCGCCTACGTCACGCAGACGACGCTGAGCGTGGACGATACACGGGGTATCATCGCGGCGCTGGAGCGCCGCTTCACCGACATCGTCGGCCCGGACACCCGCGACATCTGCTATGCGACGCAAAACCGCCAGAGTGCGGTGCGTGAGCTGTCCAAGCACGTCGACGTGATCCTGGTGGTCGGCGCGACCAACAGCTCGAATTCCAATCGCCTGCGCGAGATCGGTGCCGAGAGTGGCGTGCCGAGCTACCTGCTTGCCGAAGGCAGCGAGCTGGATCCGGCCTGGGTGCGAGACGCGGCAGTGGTCGGCATCAGTGCCGGCGCTTCCGCGCCCGAGGAGATGGTGGAGGACGTGATCGCCGCGCTGCGCCGGCTGGGACCGGTCGACGTGTCGACCATGGAGGGTATCGAGGAACACGCCGAGTTCCGCCTGCCCGCCGAACTCGCCGACGCCCGCCCTGACACCGCGGCCGCCCGACAAACCGAACCGCAGCCGGCCCCGCTCAGCGTGGCCGACTGCACTTGAGAACTAGGAACACCGCCTTGGCCATTCCTTTCCTGCAGGTTGCCCGCGTGGGCACCTATATCGTGCGCAAGCACCTGTCCGGACAGAAGCGCTACCCGCTGGCGCTGATGCTCGAGCCCCTGTTCCGCTGCAACCTGGCCTGCAACGGCTGCGGCAAGATCGACTATCCGGATCCCATCCTGAACCAGCGCCTGTCGGTGCAGGAGTGCCTGGAGGCGGTCGACGAGTGCGGCGCGCCGGTGGTCTCCATCGCCGGCGGCGAGCCGCTGCTGCACAAGGACATGCCGGAGATCGTGCGCGGCATCATCGCGCGGCGCCGCTTCGTCTACCTGTGCACGAACGCGCTGCTGATGGAAAAGAAGATGGACCAGTACGAGCCCAGCCCGTACTTCGTCTGGTCGGTCCACCTGGACGGCGACCGCGAGGCGCACGATCACTCGGTCAGCCAGGAAGGCGTCTACGACAAGGCCGTCGAAGCCATCCGCGCGGCCAAGCAGCGCGGCTTCCGCGTCAACATCAACTGCACGCTGTTCAACGACGCCCAGCCGGAGCGCGTGGCGGCCTTCTTCGACACGGTCAAGGCCATGGGCGTGGACGGCATCACCGTCTCGCCAGGCTACGCCTATGAGCGCGCCCCGGACCAGCAGCACTTCCTGAACCGCGGCAAGACCAAGCAGCTGTTCCGCGACATCCTCAGCCGCGGCCGCGGCAAGAAGTGGTCGTTCAGCCAGTCGACCATGTTCCTCGACTTCCTGGCCGGCAACCAGACCTACCACTGCACGCCCTGGGGCAACCCGGCACGCACGGTGTTCGGCTGGCAGCGCCCGTGCTACCTGGTCGGCGAAGGCTACGTCAAGACCTTCAAGGAACTGATGGAGACCACCGACTGGGACGCCTACGGCACCGGCAACTATGAGAAGTGCGCCGACTGCATGGTGCACAGCGGCTACGAGGCGACCGCGGTGGCGGACACCTTCGCCCACCCGCTCAAGGCGCTCGGCGTGAGCCTGCGCGGCGTGCGCACCGACGGCCCGATGGCGCCGGACATCCCCCTCGACAAGCAGCGTCCCGCCGAGTACGTGTTCTCGCGCCACGTCGAGATCAAGCTGGCCGAGATCGGCCGCGCCAAGCCGTCCAAGGGCGGCAAGGCAGCCGCCAACCAGGCCGCGGAAGCCGCCTGAGGACGATGGCGGCAGCCTGGCCGACCCTGCTTGGCAGCGCGCTCGCCTCGGTGGCGGCGGGCTATGCCCTGGCCGCCGCCTGGGCCGGCCGGCGCGCGCCCGCGGCCTGGCCGGCGCCGGCCGCGCCGCGTCCGGTCAGCGTGCTCAAGCCGCTGTGCGGCGCCGAGCCGCGCCTGTACGAGAACCTGGCCGGCCTGTGCCGCCAGACGCATCCGTGCTACCAGATCGTGTTCGGCGTGCGCGACGCCGCCGACCCGGCCATCGCCGTGGTCGAGCGGCTGCGCGCCGACTTCCCCGCCTGCGACATCGCCCTGGTGGTGGATCCGCGCGTGCACGGCAGCAACCTCAAGGTCAGCAACCTGATCAACCTGTTCGCCGCCGCGCGCCACGATGACCTGGTGCTGGCCGACAGCGACATCGCCGTGCCGCCCGACTACCTGGTGCGCGTGGCGGCGCCGCTGGCCGACCCGCAGGTCGGCGTGGTCACCTGCCTGTACCGCGGGCGCCCGGTCGGCGGCCTGTGGTCGCGCCTGGGCGCCGGCTTCATCGATGGCTGGTTCGCGCCGTCGGTGCGCATCGCCCATGCCGGCGGCTCGCGCCGCTTCGCCTTCGGCGCCACCATCGCGCTGCGCCGCGGCACGCTGGCCGCCATCGGCGGCTTCGAAGCGCTGTCCGACCGCCTGGCCGACGACTTCTGGCTGGGCGAACTCGCGCGCCAGCTCGGCCTGCGCACGGTGCTGTCCGAGGTCGTGGTCGGCACCGACGTGACCGAGACGCGCCTGGCCGAGCTGTGGAGCCACGAGCTGCGCTGGCTGCGCACGATCCGCTCGCTGAACCCGGCCGGCTTCAGTTTCACCTTCATTACCTTCACCTGGCCGATGCTGGCGCTGGGCCTCGCCCTGGCGCCGCTGCCGGCGGTGCTGGCCATCGCCGCCGCCGGCGCGGCCGCGCGCAGCGTGCTCGCCGGCAGCGCCGGCGACGCGCTGCTGGCACCGCTGCGCGACATGCTGCTGCTGGCCGAATGGGCTGCCGCCCTGCCCGGCAAGCGCGTGCGCTGGCGCGACCAGGTGATGTCGACCCAAGACCGGCCCGCCACGGCGGCGGCCGCGCCACGTGCGCAGGCCGCCCGCCCGGAACCCGACAAACTCAACCCAGCCGCAAACGGCATCGTTTCCCGCAAGCCGCTATGACCGCCGCAAAGAAAACACTGTTCCTGCAAGCCCCCTCCTTCGACGGATTCGATGGCGGCGCCGGCTCGCGCTACCAAGCCAAGCGCGAAATCAAGTCCTTCTGGTACCCGACCTGGCTGGCGCAGCCGGCGGCCCTGATCCCGGGCAGCCGCGTGCTCGATGCGCCCGCCGACGAGCTGACCGTGCAGCAGACGCTGGACATCGCCGTCGACTACGACCTCGTCATCATCCACACCTCGACGCCCTCCTTCCCGACCGACGCCAAGTTCGCCGAGGAACTGAAGAAGCGCAAGCCCGGCGTGATGATCGGCATGGTCGGCGCCAAGCCGGCGGTGGACCCGGGCGGCACGCTGGGCGCCAGCGACGCCATCGACTTCGTCTGCCGCGAGGAATTCGACTACACCTGCATGGAAGTCGCGCAGGGCAAGCCGCTCAAGGACGTGCTCGGCCTCAGCTACAAGCTGGCCGACGGCTCGCACGAGCACAACGGCCCGCGCCCGATGATCGAGAACATGGACGAGCTGCCCTTCGTCGCCCCGATCTACAAGCGCGACCTGAAGATCGACAACTACTTCATCGGCTACCTGAAGCACCCCTATGTGTCGATCTACACGGGCCGCGGCTGCCGCTCGAAGTGCACCTTCTGCCTGTGGCCGCAGACCGTCGGTGGCCACCGCTACCGCACCCGCTCGGCGGAGAACGTGATCGCCGAGGTGAAGTGGATCAAGGAGAACATGCCCGAGGTCAAGGAGATCATGTTCGACGACGACACCTTCACCGACTTCAAGCCCCGCGTGGAAGAGATCGCACGCGGCCTGGGCAAGCTGGGCGTGACCTGGTCCTGCAACGCCAAGGCCAACGTGCCGTACAGCACGCTGAAGATCATGAAGGAAAACGGCCTGCGCCTGCTGCTGGTGGGCTACGAGTCGGGCGACGACCAGATCCTGCACAACATCAAGAAGGGCCTGCGCACCGACATCGCGCGCCGCTTCACCGAGGACTGCCGCAAGCTGGGCATCCAGATCCACGGCACCTTCATCCTGGGCCTGCCCGGCGAGACGCGCGAGACCATCGAGAAGACCATCGAGTACGCCAAGGAGATCAACCCGCACACCATCCAGGTGTCGCTGGCCGCGCCCTACCCCGGCACGCGCCTGTACGACCAGGCCGTGGAGAACGGCTGGCTGGAGGAGAACAAGGTGATCAACCTGGTCAACGACAAGGGCGTGCAGCTCGCGGCGATCAGCTATCCGCACCTCAGCAAGGAAGAGATCTACCACGGCGTGGAGACCTTCTATAAGCGCTTCTACTTCCGCCCCAGCAAGATCTGGGAGATCGTGCGCGAGATGCTGGGCAGCTGGGACATGATGAAGCGCCGCCTGCGCGAAGGCGTGGAGTTCTTCCGCTTCCTGCGCTCGCACGAGGCCTGATCCTGGAACAGCCTGCCCACCCCGCCCGCGCACTGATCGTCACCGCCGACGACTTCGGCCTCACCACCGGGGTCAACGAGGCGGTCGAACTGGCGCACCGCGACGGCGTGCTCAACGCGGCCAGCCTGATGGTGGGCGCGCCGGCGGCGGCCGACGCGGTGGCGCGGGCGCGCCGCCTGCCGGCACTGCGCGTCGGCCTGCACGTGGTGCTGGCCGACGGTCCTGCGGTGCTGCCGCGCAGCGCGATCCCCGACCTGGTCGACGCCGAGGGCCGCTTCGGCTCGGCCATGGCGCGCGACGGCTGCCGTTTCTTCTTCCTGCCGCACGTGCGGCGGCAGCTGGAGGCCGAGATCCGCGCGCAGTTCGAGGCCTATGCGGCCACCGGGCTGCCGCTCGACCATGTCAACACGCACAAGCATTTCCACCTGCACCCGACGGTGCTGTCGCTGATCCTGCGCATCGGCCGCGCCTACGGCCTGCGCGCCATGCGGCTGCCGCTGGAAAACGGCGCACCGCTGCTGCTGCGCCCCTGGCTGGCGCTGCTGCGCCGGCGCCTGCGCGCCGCCGGTGTCGCCCACAACGACTACGTGGTGGGCATCGCCAACAGCGGCGGCATGGACGAGACGGTGCTGCTCGATGCCCTGCGCCGGCTGCCGCCGGGCGTGGGCGAGATCTACCTGCACCCGGGCGTGGAGTCCGGTGCGCGCGTCACGCAATCGATGGCTGGCTACCGCCACGCCGACGAACTCGCGGCCCTGTTGTCGCCGCGCGTGCGTGCCGCGATGGATGAAGTGGCGCCACGGCGCGGCGGCTTTGCCGACGTGTTCGGCGGCCTGGCGCCCGCCTGAAGCAAAGATGAAACGGATTGCCTATCTCACCGGCCTGTTCGGCCTGCTCGGCCTGACCGCCCTGGTGGCACACCAGGGTGTCGGCGACGTCGCGCACATCCTGGCGCAGGGCGGCTGGCTGCTGTTGCTGCTGGTGCCCTTCCACGCCGTGCCGCTGCTGCTCGATGCGCAGGGCTGGCGCGTGCTGCTGGCGCCGGCCGATCCCGGCCGCCGTGCCGGCCTGGGTTTCCTGTGGTGGATCGCGGCCGTGCGCGAGGCGGTCGGCCGCCTGCTGCCCACCGCCAGCATCGGCGGCGAACTGGTCGGCATCCGCCTGGCACGCCTGCGCGTGCACGACACCACGGCCGTCGCGGCAAGCGTGGTGGTCGAAGTGATGGTGACGCTGCTGGCCCAATACCTGTTCTCGGTGCTGGGCGTGTTGATGCTGCTGCTGGCCATGGACACCGGCGGCCATGCCACCGTGATCCTGGCCGGCCTGCTGCTGTCGCTGCCGGTGCCGGTGCTGTTCGCGCTCTCGCTGCGCCACAGCGCCATCTTCGAGAAGCTGGAAGGCGCGGCCAAGCGCATCTTCGGCGAGGACCACCGCATCGCCGTGATGATCGACGGCGCGCGCCTCGACGCCCAGATCCGGCGGCTGAACCAGCGCCGCGGCGTGCTGCTGCAGGCCCTGGCCTGGCAGTTCGCCGGCATGCTGGCGGGTACGCTGGAAGTGTGGTTCGCGCTGCATCTGCTGGGCCACCCGGTACCCTTGTGGCAGGCGCTGGCCATCGAGGCCCTGACCCAGGCCGTGCGCCATGTCGCCTTCTTCGTGCCGGCCGGCCTCGGCGTGCAGGAGGCTGTGGTGCTGCTGCTGGGCCACATGCTGGGCGTGGACCCGCAGACCTCGATGTCGCTGGCCCTGGTCAAGCGGGCGCGGGAAATCCTCTTCGGCGTGCCGGCACTGCTGTCCTGGCAATGGCTGGAACTGCACCGCTGGCGCCGTGGCGCGCCCAAGGCGGCGCCGGCCGACGCGCGCGAGGCGCCGCTGCCCTGAACCGCCGTGGCCGGCCCGCCTCGCGGCGGCCGGCCACGCAGGCGGTCGGCCGCCGATCAGGCGTCGGCGGCCTGCTTGGCGTTGTGGTTGATCAGGTACTTGACCAGGCCGTCGACACCGCTGCGCGCGACGATGTCGGCGAACTGCTTGCGGTAGACCTCGATCAGCCAGGCCCCCATCATATTGATGTCGTAGATGCGCCAGCCGCTGGGCGTGCGCTGCAGGCGATAGTCGATCTGCATCTCGTCGCCGTTGTTCATCACGCGCGTCTGCACCACCACGTCGTTCGGTCCCTGCGCGGCCTGCGCCGGCTGGTAGCGGAACTTGACGTTCTGGTCGCGCAACTGCGACAGCGAGACGGCATAGCTGCGCACCAGCAGCGCTTCGAACTGCTGGTGGAGCTGCGTGCGCTGCTCCGGCGTGGCGTCCTTCCAGGCTGCGCCGACGGCCAGCCGGGTGGTACGCTGGAAATCGGTGAACGGCAGGAACTGGCGCTGGACCACCGCGGTGATCTTGGCCAGGTCACCGCTGCGCGTCTCGGGGTTCGACTGGATCGTGGTGATCACGCCTTCGACGGCGGCCCGCACCAGTTTGTCCGGGCTGGCCGTGGCGCGGTCGATGGCCTGCGCCTGCACGGTGGATACCACGGCGACGGCGGCCAGCGGGATCAGGGAAACGATGCGATGGGTATTCATGCTGGAGGTGGAGGCTGGAAACGAGGAACGAGGAACTTGAGGCTTGGGCTTGAGCCCCGGGACGGGCGCGGGAGGCCCGCGTGACGGTGGCGGGCAGGGCCGGCCCCGCCGCCAGGAAACCTGATCTTGAGCCGGTCAGTAACGAAGAAGTATAGCCGAGCGGCTTGCCGGCCCGCCGCGAGGCACAGCAATCACATTGCGACTGCGCCAGCGGCACTCCCCCACCCCCACGCGGGTATACTCCCGGCTGCCGTACTGCACGCCACCCCTCACATGCTCACGTCGCTGCTCACCCGGATCGTCAAATTCTCTACGTCACGCGCCTGGAGCGTGATCGTCCTGGCCGGGCTGCTGAGCTTGCTCAGCGGCGTCTACGTGGCACGGCACTTCGCCATCAATACCGACATCGGCCGCCTGCTGGAATCCAGGCAGCCGTGGGCCCAGCGCGATGCCGCCATCGGCAAGGCCTTCCCGCAGCGCGAGCAGATGATCCTCGCGGTGGTCCAGGCACCCGCGCTCGAACTGGCCGATGCCGCCGCCAACGAACTGGCCGCCGCGCTGCGCCAGCAGCCGGCACGCTTCCATGCGGTCAGCCAGCCCGGCGGCGGCGAGTTCTTCGGCCGCAACGGCCTGCTGTTCCTCGATACCGGCGCGGTCAAGGAAACCACCGCGCAGCTGGGCGAGGCCCGGCCCCTCCTCAATGCGCTCGCGCGCGATCCTTCGCTGCGCGGCCTCTCCGATACGCTCTCGACCACGCTGGCGCTGCCGCTGCAGCTCGGCCAGGTCAAGCTGTCCGACATGGCCACCCTGCTCGGCCAGGGCGCCGGCGCGGTCGAGGGCGTGCTGGCGCACAAGCCGGCCGCCCTGTCGTGGATGGGCCTGCTCGACGCCGACATGCGGCCGGGCCCCGACGGCCTCGCGCGCAGCTTCGTCACGGTCAGTCCGGTGCTCGACTACAGCGACCTGGAAGCCGGCGCCGCGGCCTCGGCGGCGATCCGTGCCGCGGCGGCCAAGCTGCGCCTGGCCGAACGCTTCGGTGCCGAGGTGCGGCTGACCGGGCCGCAGCCGCTGGCCGACGACGAGTTCGCCTCGGTCAGCGAGGGGGCCGCGCTGAACGGCGCCCTGACCGTGCTGGCGGTAATCCTGATCCTTTGGATGGCACTGCGCTCCAAGCGGCTGATCATCGCCGTGCTGATCAGCCTGTTCGCCGGCTTGCTGATGACCGCCGCGCTGGGCCTGGCCATGGTGGGCGCGCTCAATATGATCTCGGTGGCCTTCGCCGTGCTCTTCGTCGGCCTGGGCGTGGACTTCGGCATCCAGTTCGGCGTGCGCTACCGCGCCGAGCGCCATGTGGACGACAGCGTCGACGTGGGCACGGCGCTGGAGCGCGCCGCGCGCGTCTCGGCCATGCCGCTGGCGCTGGCCGCCGCCGCCACCGCCGCCGCCTTCTTCTGCTTCCTGCCCACCGACTACCGCGGCGTGGCGGAACTGGGCAAGATCGCCGGCGTCGGCATGATCGTGGCCTTCCTCGGCACCTTCACACTGCTGCCGGCGCTGATCTCGCTGATGCGGCCCGAGGGCGGCCGCGTCGCACCGGGGGTGCGCTGGCTGGCGCCCGCCGACGCCTTCTTCGAACGCCACCGCAAACCGGTGCTGCTCGCCACCAGCGCCGCCATCCTGCTGGCCTCGCCGCTGCTGCTGCACCTGCGCTTCGACTTCGACCCGCTCCACCTGAAAGACCCGCACTCCGAATCGATGGCCACGCTGCTGGCGCTGAAGGATGCGCCGCAGGCCGGCACCGACGACGTCAGCGTGCTGGCGCCCTCGCTGGACGCCGCCCGGCAGGTCGCCGGCAAGCTGTCGGCGCTGCCCGAGGTGGCGCGCGTGATCACGCTGCAGACCTTCATCCCGGCCGACCAGGGGCCCAAGCTCGAAGCCATCGCGGCCGCCGCGGCCAATCTGCAGCCGGTACTGCGGCAGGCCTCTTCGCCGCCGGCCACCGACGCACTGCGCGTGGCCTCGCTGAAGCAGGCCGCGCGCCAGCTCGGGCTCGCCGCCGAGGACCATCCGGGCCCGGGCGCGGCCGAGGCTGCACGCCTCGGCAAGGCACTCAGGCAGCTCGCCGCCGCCGATGCCGCCACGCGCGACCGCGCGGAACAGGCGCTCAGCCTGCCGCTGCGCCTGGCACTGGCGCGCCTGGACCTGGCGCTGTCGCCGCAGCCGGTCAGCCAGCAAAGCCTGCCACCGGCGCTGGTGCGCGACTGGCTGGCGCCCGACGGCCGCGCCCTGGTCGGCATCAGCCCGAAACTGCCGCCTGCCGGCGGCGCCGGCCAGGACAGCGCGCGCGAGCAGGCGCTCGGCCGCTTCATCGAAGCCGTGCAGCGGGTCGAGCCGGCGGCCACCGGCGGTCCGATCGTGATCCGCGGCTCGGCCGACACCATCATGACGGCCTTCGCCCACGCCGGCATCTGGGCCGTGCTGTCGATCACCGTGCTGCTGTGGATCGCCCTGCGCCGCGTCGGCGACGTGCTGCGCACCCTGGTGCCGCTGCTGGTGTCGGCCGTGGTAACGCTGGAGATGTGCGTGGCGCTCGGCATCGCGCTGAACTTCGCCAACGTGATCGCGCTGCCGCTGCTGCTCGGCATCGGCGTGGCTTTCAAGATCTACTATGTGATCGCCTGGCGGGCGGGCAAGACCCACCTGCTGCAATCCAGCCTGACGCACGCTGTGCTGTTCAGCGCCGCCACCACCGCCACCGCCTTCGGCAGCCTGTGGCTGTCGAGCCACCCCGGCACGTCCAGCATGGGCAAGCTGCTGGCGCTGGCGCTGGCCTGCACGCTGGCGGGCGCGGTGTTCTTCCAGCCGATGCTGATGGGCCGCCCGCGCCAGCGCGCCGGGGCCCGCCCCGGCACGGCCCCGGCGGACCCGGTGGCCGGCAGCGGCCAGCCCGGCAAGCGCCGCCGCAAACGCAGGAACAAGGCCAAGACCTCCTCGCCGGCGCGCTGAGCCGGCACGAACCCAAGACCAGAGCCATGCGCCGTACCTTTCCGCTTCTCCGCCCCCATCCGCTGCCCGTGCTGGCCGCCACCGCCCTGCTCTGCGCCGGCTGCGCGAGCGGTCCGCAGGCCTCGCCCGACGATCCGCTCGAGCCGCTCAACCGCGCCGTCTACCAGGTCAACGACAAGGTCGACACCTATGTGGCCCAGCCTGTCGCCAAGGGCTACAAGGCGGTGACGCCGCAACCGGTGCGCAGCGCCGTGACCAACTTCTTCGCCAACATCGGCGACGTCGGCAACGTGGTCAACAACCTGCTGCAGGGCAAGGCCGTGGATGCCACTGAGAGCTTCATGCGGGTGACCATCAACACGGTGTTCGGCATCGGCGGCCTGTTCGACGTGGCCACACCGGCCGGCCTGAACCGCCATTCGCAGGACTTCGGCCTGACCATGGGCGTGTGGGGCCTGCCGTCCGGCCCCTATCTGGTGCTGCCCTTCTTCGGCCCCAGCTCCGTGCGCGACGGTGTCGGCCTGGGCGCCAACTTCCTGCTCGACCCGACCACCTACATCGATCCGGTCTGGCGCTACAGCCTGTTCGCCGTCAACGTGGTCGACACCCGCGCCAACCTGCTGGGCGCCACCGACCTGCTGTCGCTGGCGGCGCTCGACAAGTACGCCTTCACGCGCGATGCCTACCTGCAGCGCCGGCGCTACCTGATCGAAGGCAGCCGCGCCGACAAGAACCTGCCCAACTACGAGGACAGCGAAAGCGAAGGCGAAGGCCAGGCGGCACCCAAGCCCGCCGGCGCCGCGCCCGCCGCACCCGCTCAGCCGGAACCGGCCAAGCCCTGACGCCCATCCCCGATTCCCATCCCGCACGCACGCGGCGCTGCCGCGCGCTTCAAACGCCCGCCTGAAGACAAGGCGCCGTGCCACCGGCCGGCGCCGCCTGTTGCGCCAGCACCACTGGCTTGCGCGTGATCACCAGGGCCAGCTGCAGCGCGGTGGCGGCCACCTGCTCGACCGCGGGCGCATAGCCGTTGCGGATCCAGCGCAGCGCGACATGCATGATGCCGCCGGTGGCGCCGGCCAGCAGCAGCGCATCCGGCTCCTCGCCGGCCGGCAGCAGGGCTTGCGCGAGCAGGCTGCCCAGCCCGCGCAAGGAGGCGTCCAGCGCCTCGTCCACCTGCTTGCTGACGCCCTGGATCTCCACCAGGAACACCCGCGCCGAGCGCGGATCGCGCTGCAGCGCGCCGAAATAGGCCTGCAGCATCGCCAGCGCGCGGCGCCGGCCGCTGCGGCCGGCCGCCTCGCCGGCCGCGACCAGCTGCTGCAGCAGCACCTGGGTCACCGTCTCGAAGGACGCTGCCAGCAAGGCCTCGCTGTTGGCGAAGGATTCATAGAAATAGCGCTCGGTCAGGCCGGCGGCCTCGCAGACCGCCTTGACGGTGGAATGCTGGTAGCCGCGCTCGCCATACACCTGGATGGCGGCGGCAACCAGCTGGCAGCGGCGCTGGGCGCGCCGCTCATCGGCATCGGCGCCGCGGTAGCGGCGGGCGGGGGAAAGCTCGGAGGTCATGCCGCCATTATGACATTCCCTATTGTCAGATTGGGTTGTCATAAGGAATCTGACAACCTAAAGTGTCAGAAGCGCATTTCATCCGGACCTCTCCATGACTGCCACCGCCCCCCAAGACTCACCGCTCGACGTCCTCATCGTCGGCGCCGGCCTGTCCGGCATCGGCGCCGCCCGCCAACTGCAGCAGCGCTGCCCCGGCAAGCGCTATGCCATCCTCGAGGCGCGCGCGTCGATGGGGGGCACCTGGGACCTGTTCCGCTATCCGGGCATCCGCTCGGATTCCGACATGTACACGCTGGGCTATCGCTTCAAGCCCTGGAAAGGCGCCAAGGCCATCGCCGACGGCCCTTCGATCCTCTCCTACATCCGCGAGACCGCCGACGAAGCGGGCATCACCCGGCACATCCGCTTCGGTCACAAGGTGATCCGCGCGGACTGGGACAGCGGCGCGGCCTGCTGGACGGTCGAGGCCGAACGCGCCGCCGACGGCAGCCGGGTGCAGTGGCGGGCGCGCCTGCTCTATGTCTGCGCCGGCTACTACAGCTACGCCGAAGGCCATCGGCCGGCCTTCGCCGGCGAGGAGAACTTCCGCGGCCGCATGGTGCATCCGCAGTTCTGGGACCCGTCGATCGACTATGCCGGCAAGCGCGTGGTGGTGATCGGCAGCGGCGCCACCGCCGTCACGCTGGTGCCGGCGATGGCGCAGAGCGCCGCCCACGTCACCATGCTGCAGCGCTCCCCCACCTATATCGTGGCGCGGCCGGGCCAGGACGCCATCGCGCACAAGCTGCGCCGCCTGCTGCCGGAGGGCCTGGCCTACGGCATCACGCGCTGGAAGAACGTGCTGCTGGGGATGTTCTTCTTCCAGCTGGCGCGCCGCCGCCCCGAGCAGGTCAAGCTGCGCATGGTCGGCATGGCCGCCGAACAGCTCGGCCCCGGCGTCGACGTCGGCACGCACTTCACGCCGCGCTACAAACCCTGGGACCAGCGCGTGTGCCTGGTGCCCGACGGCGACCTGTTCCGCGAACTGCGCGACGGCCGCGCCTCGGTCGTCACCGACACCATCGCGCGCTTCACCGAGCACGGCATCCAGCTCGACTCGGGCAAGGAACTGGCGGCCGACGTGGTGGTGGTCGCCACCGGCCTCAAGCTCAATATGCTGGGCGACATCGCCATCACCGTCGACGGCCAGCGGCGCGTGCCGGCCGAATCGATCGCCTACAAGGGCATGATGTTGAGCGACGTGCCGAACATGGTGCTGGCCTTCGGCTACACCAATGCCTCGTGGACACTGAAGGCCGACCTGACCGCCGAGTACGTGTGCCGCCTGCTGCGCTACATGGACCGCCACGGCCGCCGCATCGCGGTGGCGCGCCGCGACGGCCAGGTGCAGGCCGAGCCCTTCCTCGACTTCACCTCGGGCTACGTGCAGCGCGCCGCCAGCGTGCTGCCCAGGCAGGGCGACCGCAAGCCCTGGCGCGTGTACCAGAACTACTTCATGGACATGCTGACCATCCGCTACGGCCGCATCGACGACGGCGTGATGCAGTTCGACGCGCCGCTCGGCGCGCAGATGCAGCTCAAGGGTCGGGTGGCGGTGCTGACCGGCGCGGGCAGCGGCATCGGTCGCGCGCTGGCGCAGGCGCTGGCGCTGCGCGGCTGCCACCTGGCCCTGGCCGACCGCGATCGCGCCGGCCTGGAGCAGACTGCCGCGCTGCCGGAGCTGCGCCAGGTACGCGTGAGCCTGCACGTGCTCGACGTGGCCGACCGCGAGGCCGTGGCCGCGCTGCCGGTGGCGGTGATGGCCGAGCACGGCCGCGTCGACCTGCTGGTCAACAACGCCGGCGTGGCGCTGGGCGGCAGCTTCGAAGAGGTCAGCGAGTCCGACTTCGACTGGCTGATGTCGATCAACTTCCAGGGCGTGGTGCGCATGACGCGTGCCTTCCTGCCCCTGCTGCGCCGCAGCGACGATGCCCGCATCGTCAACCTGTCGAGCCTGTTCGGCCTGATCTCGCCGCCGGGGCAGGCTGCCTACTCGGCCAGCAAGTTCGCCGTGCGCGGCTTCTCCAACGCACTGCGGCACGAGCTGGCCGACAGCCGCATCGGCGTGACCGTGGTGCATCCGGGCGGCATCGCCACCTCGATCGCGCGCAATGCCCGCGTGGCCGGCGACATCCCGCGCGAACAGGTCGAACAACGCCTGAAGCGCACGGAAAAGCTGCTGCGCATGCCGCCGGCCAAGGCCGCGGATATCATCCTGCGTGGCATCGAGAAACGCCGCTCACGCGTGCTGGTCGGCAGCGACGCGGTGGTGCTTTCCCTGCTGGAGCGGCTTGCGCCGGTCCGTTACTGGAACCTGATCGGCCGGAGCCTGCAATCATGAGCGTCCTCACCACCGTCCTCCTCGCCGTGCTCGCGCTGCTGCTCGTGCTGGGCGCCAGCCTGGCCTGGTTCACCGGCCGCATCGCGCGGCGCATCGAACAGGGCATGCCGCCCACCGGCCGCTTCGTCGACGTGCCGGGCGCGCGCCTGCACGTGGTCGAGCGCGGCCAGGGTCCGGCCATCCTGCTGGTGCACGGCCTGTCCGGCCAGCTCGGCAACTTTGCCTACGGCATGATCGAGCCCTTGGCGCGCGACTTCCGCGTGATTGCGGTGGACCGCCCGGG
Organism: Cupriavidus sp. USMAA2-4; assembly: GCF_001854305.1. Taxonomy (NCBI): domain Bacteria; kingdom Pseudomonadati; phylum Pseudomonadota; class Betaproteobacteria; order Burkholderiales; family Burkholderiaceae; genus Cupriavidus; species Cupriavidus sp. USMAA2-4. Next base: position 73,835 of record NZ_CP017749.1, read on the forward strand.
CTCCGGCTATTCGACGCGCCAGCCCGGCACCGGCGCCGACCTGCCGACCCAGGCCGCCGCGCTGGCCGCGCTGATCGACCGGCTCGGCCTGGAACGCCCGCTGGTGGTCGGCCACTCGCTGGGCGGCGCGATCGCGCTGGCCCTGGCGCTCGGCCACCCGGGGCGCGTCGGCGGACTGGCCCTGCTGGCCCCGCTCACGCATCCGCCCGAAAGCGTGCCGGCGGTATTCAAGGCGCTCGCCACCGAGCGCCCCTGGCTGCGCCGGCTGATCGCCTGGACACTGGCGGTGCCGATGTCGATCGCCCGCCGCGAGCAGGTCATGTCGATCGTGTTCGGTCCCGACCCGGTACCGGAAGACTTCGCCACGCGCGGGGGCGGCCTGCTGGCGCTGCGGCCCAGCCACTTCATCGCCGCCTCGGAGGACCTGGTGGCGGCCGGCCACAGCCTGCCGCCGCAGGTGCCGGCCTACGCCGGTCTGCGCCTGCCGCTCAGCATCCTGTACGGACGCGAAGACCGCATCCTCGATCCGGCGCACAACGGCGAGGCGCTCGCCGCCAAGGTGCCGGGCGCCCGGCTGGTGCTGGTGCCGGGCGGGCACATGCTGCCGATCACGGCGGTGGACACCAGCGTGCGCTTCGTGCGCGAGGCCGCCACGCAGCTACACCGGCCCGAGGCGGTCGCCGTGGGCTGAGCGCGGCGCCGCCGCGCAGGCACCGGACGCGGCCTGCCACGGCCCGCCGCGCTCAGGCGGGGCGCTCGTTCTGCAGCGGGTAGGTGCCGGGCGGCACCAGTTCCTTCAGGCAGGCGTCACGCGCCTGCCGGCTGGCCACGAAGAGATAGGGCGCGACCGCGTCGTTGATGCGCTTGAGGCCGCCCCCGTCGAGAAAGGCCCTCAGGTCGGGGCTTTCCAGCATGCGGTTGGCCTCCAGCGCATCCGCACCGGTGATGCCGGCAGCCTCCAGCGCCTTGCCGGCCAGCGTCGCCTCCTTGACCTTGCGGCCCAGCGGCGAGTTCAGCAGGCGCGCCAGCTTGAGCATCAGGTCCGGATCGGACAGCACCATGGCGAAGCCGGGCCGCACCACCTGCTCCAGCACCGGCCCCGACAAGTGCCCGCGCGTGCATTCGACAAAGCGTGCCTTCGGCACCGGCCCGATCCGCTCGGGCAGCCTGGCGAAGGCCTTGTCCATGCCCGCCGTCACCACCGCGTCCACGTCATAAGCGCGCACCAGCACGCTGAGCGCCTCGTCGTAATTGGCGGGAAACACCTGCGGCGGCGATGCGGCGCGCTGCTCGCTGTTCAGGGTCAAGGGTTCGGCCTGCGGCCGCGAGGCGCCGCCGCCGTCGGCAAGGTGGAACTCGAAGCGCGCCAGCGCGCTGCCGCGCACCGGGGCACCGCTGGCCGCATCGCGGAAGGGCTGGCACCTGGCCCGGCCCGCCGCGGCCAGCGCGGCGTCGTCGAAGGCCGCCTGGCCGGAGCCCTGCCGTACCTGGGCGAACTCGATGCTGCCGTCCAGGCCCAGCACCAGCTCGACCTGCACCCCTCCGCTGGCGTGGGCCGCGCGCAGGGCCGGCGGGAACACCGGCGGCTCGAGCTGGCAAGTGGTGGTGGCATGGGTGGCGGGATCGCGCAGCGGCATGGCAAGCGTCACGGCGCCACATAGAGCGGGCGCGGCGAGCCAGGCCGCCAGCAGCAGGGAACGCGGTGACGGCAGCTTGTGCGACCGTGGCATATGAGCTCCTGGGCGTGCGGGCGCGACCGTGCGTTGCATGAGGGGGTGGCTCTTGACGGCGTGATCCGGCGTGATCCGGCATATTCGGCGGCGCCTGCCTGAGCGACGCCATCGTTTCCATCATACCCAGATTGCGCCGTGTCGGCGCACCCGCTCCCGCCGTGCCCGCCGCCACCCAGCCGCCACCCAGCCGCCACCCAGCGTCAGGTTCCGCCCAGCGGGGGCACCTCCGTGCCGCTGTCGGGCAGGCCGAGCGAGAACTTGACGGGAAAGCGCAGCGCGATCGCCTTCTCCTCCGGCAGCGAGCGGATCATGCCGCGCGCCTGCACATGGGGGTCGTCGAACAGCGCTTGTGCCTCGAGCACGGGCGAGAACGGCAGGTCCCGCCCGGCAAAGGCCGCCTCCCATTCCGCCAGTGTGCCGCCCAGGAAGATGCCCTTGAGCATGGCGTGGACCTCTTCCTTGTAGCGCATCCTGCCCGCGCGCGTGGCGAAACGCGGATCGTGCAGCACGGGATGCGCCGCGCCCAGGGCCTCGCCCAACGCCAGCCAGAACTTGTTCTCCAGGATGCCCAGCGCCAGCCAGCGGCCGTCGCGGGTGGCGAACAGGTCGTTGTCCGGCAGCACGCTGGGCGCGTCCAGCGGCTTGTCCGCGTGCGCGCGCGCGGCCCAGGCGCCGTGCGCCGTCCAGGACAGGATGGCGTCATGGATCGAGACGTCGAGATGCTGGCCGCGCCCATGCCGGCGCGCGCTCATCACCGCCACGGCCAGCGCCAGCGCGGCATAGCCCGAGGCCGCATAGTCCGACATGCGGGTGCGCGGGCGCGAGACCTTGTCCTCCACCTGCGCCGGCACCGACCAGTAGCCCGCCAGCGCCAGGTAGTTGAGATCGTGGCCGGCATGGTCGGCATAGGGCCCGTCCTGCCCGAACCCCGAGATCGAGCACAGCACGATGGCTGGGTTGACCGCGGACAGCGCCGCATAGTCCAGTCCCAGCCGCCGCAGCACGCCCGGGCGGAAGCCCTCGACCACGGCATCCGCCCCGCGTACCAGCGCGAGGAAATCCGCCTTGCCCTGCGCGCTCTTCAGGTCGAGCGCGAGCGCGCGCTTGCCGCGGTTGAACTGCGCGAACACCGCCGCGCCGAGCTGGCGCGAGGTGTCCCCCGTACCAGGCTGCTCCACCTTGACCACCTCGGCACCGAGCTGCATCAGCAAGGTGGTCGCATGGGGACCCGGCAGCAGCTGGCTCAGGTCGATGATCTTCACGTCCTTCAGGCAGGACCACTCCGCTTTCTCCATCGCACCAGCTCCGATCAGGTCGACTCCATGCCGATCTCGTTCATCAACGCGCCGTAGCGGCGGGCGTCGCCGGCCACCAGCGCGGCGAATTCGGCCGGCGAAGGGCTGCGGCGCAGTTCGCCCGCCGTGGCGCGCAACTGTGTGTCGAACGCCCCGCTGGCCTGCACCTGGCCGACCGCGGCGAACAGGCGCTGCAGCAGCGGCGCCGGCAGCCCGGCGGGCGCGAACAGCCCGCTCCAGTTGTCGATGACGAAACCCGGCGGCAGCGCCTCGGCCAGCGTCGGCACCTCGGGGAAGTACGGCGAGCGGGCCGGCGACGACACCGCCAGGGCGCGCAGCTGCCCGTTGTGCAGGTACTGCGCGGCGGTGCCGAGCACCGGCATGCCGAAGTCGGTCTGCCCGCTCAGCATCGCGGCGACCAGTTCGGTGGCGCCCTTATAAGGCACGTGCAGGGCCCGGGTCCCGCTCTGGTGCAGCAGCATCTCGACGGCAAGATGGGCGATGCTGCCCTTGCCGCCGGAACCGAAGCTGAATCCGCCCGGCTTGCGCCGCAACGCGGCCACCAGGTCGGCCACGCTGCGGTACGGCGCCGACGCCGGCACCGCCAGCACGGTGGGCCCGCCCGCCAGCGCGGCGATCGGCGTGAAATCGCGCGCAGGATCGTAGGGCGGGCGGCGGAAGGTGTGCACATTGATCACGTGCGTGTTGGCCAGCACGCCCAGCGTGTAGCCGTCGGGCGCGGCGCGCTTGAGCATGCCGGCGCCGATCACGCCGCCCGCGCCGGCCGCGTTCTCCACCACCACCGGCTGCCCCAGGCGCTGGCGCAGGCCCTCGGCCAGCACGCGCGCCGTGCTGTCAGGCGCGCTGCCGGCCAGGAAGGGCACCAGCAGGCGGAGCGGGCGCTTCGGGTAGCCGGCGTCCGCGCGCGCCGGGCCGGCCAGGCCGCCCAGCGCCGCCGCCCCGGCCAGCGTCAGCCATTGCCTGCGGTTCATGACGGTTCTCCCTGCGCCGGCTGCAGGATGGCGCGCGCGATGGTGTTGCGCTGGATCTCGCTGGTGCCGGTGAAGACGCGGAACATGCGCAGCTTGCGGAAGGCCTGCTCGACCGGGTGGCCGCGCGTGACGCCCACGTTGCCGTGGATCTGCACCGCCTTGTCGGCCACCTCGAAGCAGCGTTCGGAGACGAACAGCTTGCAGGCCGCGGCCTTCATGCGCAGGTCGGCGCCGGCATCGGCCAGCGCGGCGGTCTGCGCGATCATGCTCTCGCAGGCCCACAGCGCGGCCGCCATGTCAGCCAGCATGTGCTGGATGGCCTGGAAGCGCGCGATCGGGCCGCCGAACTGGCGGCGCTGGCCGGCGTACTGCAGCGACGAGCGGTAGGCGCGCATGGCCAGTCCCAGCATGCTCGGGCAATGCAGCAGCCGGTTCACGTTGATGCGCGACATGCCCAGCTTGAAGCCGTTGCCCTCGCCGCCCAGGATGTTGGCGCGCGGCACGCGCACGTCGGTAAAGGTGATGTCGGCGTCGATGTGCTGGCCGGACATCGGCACATAGTCCTGGCTGACCTTGACCCCGGGCAGGTCAAGGTCGACCAGCACCGCGGAGATCGCCGGTGGCGAGGCGCCGGCGTCGGTGACGCACATGACGATGGCGAAGTCGGCGAAGGGCGCACCGCTGATGTAGTGCTTGCCGCCATCGATGCGCAGCATGTCGCCGTCGGCCACGGCGCTGGTGGTGATGCTCTGCGCGTCCGAGCCCGAGTGCAATTCGGTCAAGGCAAAACAGACGGATTTCTCGCCTCGGATCACCGGCTTGAAGTAGCGTTCGAGCTGGTCCGGCGTGGCGTACTTGAGCATATTGCCGACGCGCGGCGGGCCGCCCAGGTCGCCCAGCACGTTCGGCGCCAGCACGGCACCGCTGGCGGCCAGGTCGGCCTTGAGCGCACACTGGGCGGCGATGCTCAGGCCCTGCCCGCCCAGCGCCACCGGCAGGCAGGCCTGGTAGAAGCCCAGCTCGCTGGAGCGGCGCCATACCCCCTGCAGCACCTCGCGCGGCCAGGGCGCCTCGGCGTCCAGGCCCAGCTCGCGCTCGAGCGGCACCAGTTCCTCCTCGACGTAGCGCCGCATGCGCGCGCGCAGGTCGACCAGGGCGGGATCGGTCAGATGATCGAACATGGCTTGCTTCCTCCTCAGTTCACGCGGCGGGCCACGCCCTGCCAGTACGGCTCGCGCACGACCTTGCGCGCCACCTTGCCGCTCGGGTTCTTGGGCAGTTCGCCGACGAACTCGACCGAGCGCGGCGTCTTGTAGTCGGCGATGCGCTCGCGGCAGTGCGCGATCAGCGCGGCGGCCTCGAGCGCGCGCCCCGGGCGCAGCGCCACCACGGCCTTGACGCTCTCGCCCCAGGTCGCGTCGGGCACGCTGATGACGCAGGCTTCCATCACGTCGGGGTGCTGGTAGAGCACGGCCTCCACCTCGGTCGGGTAGACGTTGAAGCCGCCCGAGATGATCATGTCCTTCTTGCGGTCGACCAGGTAGATGAAGCCCTCCTCGTCCACCCGCGCCAGGTCGCCGGTGCGCAGCCAGCCGTCGACCAGCACCTCGCGCGTCAGCTCCGGCTCGCCCCAGTAGCCCTGGAACACATCCTCGCCACGGATCACGATCTCGCCGATGGCGTCGCCCGCCACTTCGCGCCCCTGCTCGTCCACCACGCGCACCTCGGTCTCGCCGTGCGGGCGCCCGCAGGAGGCCAGCCGCCCGGGCCGGCCGGCGATCGCCTCGGCATGATCGGCGGTGGACAGCCGCGTCACGCCCGAGGTCGACTCGCTGGCGCCGTAGCCCTGCGACAGGATCGGCCCGATGCGCTCCCAGGCCTCGCGGATGCGCGCCGGCGCCATCGGCGCGGCGCCATAGCTCAGCGTCTTCAGGCTGCTCAGGTCGGCCTGCTCCAGAGCGGGATCCGCCAGCAGCATGTGGATCATCGCCGGCACCATGAACACATGGGTGATGCGCAGGCGCGCCACCTCGGCCAGGAAGTGGGCCGGCTCGAAGCGATCGAACAGGACCAGCGTGGCGCCGCAGTACAGGAAGGGCTGCATCAGCATGCCGGAGGCATGGGTGACCGGGCCGATCAGGGCCAGGCGGTCGCCCGGCCGCGCCTGCCGGTCCATGCCCAGCAGCATCTTGCGCAGCGACGCCATGCGATTGCCGTAGCTCTGCACGGCGGCCTTGATGCGGCCGGTGGAGCCCGAGGAAAAATGCAGCACGGCGGCATCGGCCGCCGCCGCACGATGCGGCGGCCGGCTGGTGCCGCCACGCGCCAGCAGGTCCTCGTAGCCGAGGTAGCCGGCCGCCGGCCCGCCCAGCGCCACGAAGGCCTCGACCGCGGCGAAGCCCGGCGTGGTGCGCGCGTAGCCGGTATAGCCGTCGCCGCCGATGAAGGCGCGCGGCGTGCAGTTCTCCACCACGTCGCTGGCCTCGGCGGCGGTGAAGCGCGGATTCAGCGCCGCCTTGACCAGGCCGGACTTGTACAGCGCGCATTCGATCTCGACCAGTTCCGCGCAGTTGCGCGACTGCACCGCGACGCGGTCGCCGGGGCGCAGGCCGAGGCCCAGCAGGGCGTTGGCCAGCCGGGTGGAACGCTCGTCGAGCTGGCGGAAGCTGAGCACGCGCTCGCGATGCATGACCGCGGGCCGGTCGCCCCAGTAGCGCGCGGCCCGCTGCAGGAAGAGGGCAAAAGCCATCGTTGTCTCCTTGATGTATCCGGCCCCCAGTCTGTAAGATGCCCCCCATTCCTACAATGGCGCATCAGCTATCAAGCCATAACCATAAGGAATGCAAAGATGGAGACCCGCGACCTGGAATACCTGCTGGCGATCCCCCTGCACGGCAGCATCGGCCGCGCGGCGGAGGCGCTCGGGCTGAGCCAGCCGGCGCTGACCAAGGCCTTGCAGCGCGTGGAAGCGCAGGCAGGCCTGCCGCTGTTCGAGCGCAGTGCCAATGGCATGCGTCCGACCCAGGCGGGAGCGCGCTTTCTCGAACGCGCGCGCCGCATCCAGCTCGAGTACGACGATGCGCTGCAGGAAATGCAGGGCATCCGCACCGGCCAGCTCGGCATGCTGCGGCTGGGCTACTCCCCCTCCATCCCGGAGGCGCTGGTGCTGGATGCCTGCCGCCAGCTGCTGCGCGAGCGCCCCGCCGGCCGGCTGCGCCTGCACCGGCGGCTGGCACGCGAGCTGACCGACTCGCTGCAGGCCGGTGAACTCGATCTCGTCGTGGCCCCCCTGCCCCGCCAGCATGCCGATGCCTTCGCCGCCACACTGCTGTTCGACGACAGCCTGGCCGTGCTGGCCGACCCGGCGCACCCGCTGCATGGCCGCGGTCCGCTGCGGCTGGCGGACCTGGCGGAGCAGGAATGGCTGCTGCCGGAGCCCCACATCGTGCTGCGCCAGCAGGTCGACGCCGCCTTCCGCCAGCGCGGCCTGGGCGAGCCGAAGCTGCGCATCGAAATCGATTTCGGCAGTACCTCGCTGTTCCAGCTGGTCGCCGGCACACACCTGCTCACCATCGCCGGCACGCGTGACGGTGCCGCGCATGGTGGGCTGAGAGCGCTGCCGCTGCGGCAGGGAGAACTGGACCTGGGGCGCCGCATCGGCGCGATCTCGCGGGTCGGCGCGTACCTGTCGCCGCTGGCGCAACGGATGATCGAACTGCTGCGGGAAGGCAGCGCGCACAAGCGCGGCTGAAGGGATAGGCGCGTAACGCGCGACGGTGGACCGGCATGGCGGCCAGGCGCGGCGCCGGGAAAAAAGTCGTGCCCGCCCGGCTACTGCTGTGCGGGGGGACCGGGCGGGCACGAAAACCGCGCGGATCGAGGCCGGTCCGGCAGTGCGGCGATATTACTGAGGGTCGCTGTGCGGCACTGCCAACAATTGTGTCGACCGCCAGGCACGTGCGGCCCGTCATGCGTGCCGCACAAGGCATTGCAATTGTTTGCAGTAGCCTGCCGGGCGCGGCCTTAGACTGCGGTGCTTATTCCGTGGAATGCAAGAAAGGAGCGGCTTCGCCATGAACCGCACGAAGGTGATCGGGTATCTCGCCCTCGGCATGGTCGCCGTGGCGCTGACGGCAGTGCTTTGCGTCACGCTGCAGCAGGGCAAGGAAGCGGGCGAGGCCCGCAAGATCAAGCAGATGGAAAGCCGCGTGACCGGCCTCGCCGCGCCCGGCTCCGCGGGCGCCGAGGGTGCCGCCACGCAGGCGGCGCGCCGCTAACCCGCTAACCCGCTAACCCGCTAACCCGCTAGCCGCCGGACGCTGGCCGCTGGCCGGACTCCGGCGGCGCCGGCAGGCGCATGATGAAGGTGGCGCCGGCGCCCCGCTCGCTCTCCACCGCCATGGTGCCGCCGTGCCGCTGCACCACGGTGCGCACGAACACCAGGCCCAGCCCCACGCCGCCCGGCGTGCCGTGCTCACCCTCGTGCAGCCGGCTGAAGGGCCGGAACAGCCTGGCCTGGTCCTCTACCGCGATGCCGGGCCCCTGGTCGGAAACGCGGATCGCATAGGTGCCCGCCTCCCGGGCCAGGCTCACAGCGACCGTGCCGCCGTCCGGGCTGAACTTGATGGCATTGCCGACCAGGTTGGCCACGGCGCGCGCCAGCAGCGCCGGTTCCGCCATCATCACGCAAGCCTCCTCGCAGATATCCAGCGCCAGCTCGATGCGGCGCGCGCTGGCCTGCGCCCACAGCGCATCGGTGGCGTCGAGTACCAGGCCGGCCAGGTCCGATTCCAGCAGGCGCAGTGGCTGCGTCTCGGCGCGTGCCAGCCGGATGAAGTCGTCGGCCAGGTCCAGCGTGCGCCGCGCCAGGCCGCCGATGCGGGCCAGCAGTGCGGGCTGCGGCAGCGCCTTGGCGGCATCGGCCTGCAGTTCGAGCAGCGCCAGGATGGAGGCCTGCGGCGAGCGCATGTCGTGCGAGAGGAAGCGCAGCGTCTGCTCGCGCTGCCGTTCGGCGCGGCGCACCTCGGAAATGTCGATAAGGCTGACGATCACCCCGGCCAGCCCCCCATTGCTGCTGCGCAGCGCGGCGCCGCGCAGCAGGAAGGGACGCTCGTCGCCGCTGCTCAGTTCCACGCCGCCTTCCTCCACCTCGCCCTGGCTGCCCTCGCCGGTCGACAGCGCTGCATGCAGGCCCTCCCAATAGGCCAGTCCGGGGCCGGCCACGGGAAACAGCCGGGTCAGCAACTCGTGCACGTCGGCCGGCACGCCCGTCTCCCCTTCGCCTGCGCTACGCCCACCCGCGGCCGCACAGAGCATGGCGCAGCGCCGGTTGGCCAGCAGCACGCGGCCCTCCGGCGTGCAGATCACGGTGGCCTCGGGCAGGCTCTCCAGCGCGTCCGAGAGGAACTGGCGCAGGTCGCGCAGGCGCGAGCTCATGCGGTAGACCGCTTCCATGCGGTGGTCGAGCGAACGGCCGGCCGGCCCACGCGGCGGCGACGCCCCAAGCAGGCCGGGCTCGGCCTCCAGCCGGGCGGCTTCCTGGGCCAGGAAGCGCAGCACCGCCTCCTGGCGCCGCCAGCTCCACAGCGGGTAGAACAGCAGGCAGCCGACGATGGCGGAGGCCGGGGCGAACCAGAGGTGCGCCAGGCCCATCAGCAGCAGGCTGGCGGCGAAGGCCGCGCCGGCCAGCAGCACGCTGATCAGCAGTGCCGCGCGCGGCGCCAGCATCAGCGCGGCGAGCGCCGCCAGCAGGATCGGCAGCAAGGTGCCGAGCCAGAACCAGGGTGCCGCCACCGCCACGATCGTGCTGCCCTGCTCCAGGGCCTGGATGGTGTTGGTCAGGATCTCGACGCCGCTCATGCCGCGGCCGTCGCGCGACACCGGGGTCGGGAACACGTCGCCGAGCCCGGTGGCCGCCGCGCCCACCAGCACCGCCTTGCCGCGGAACACTTCGGGCGGCACCGCGCCCGACAGCACGTCGCGCACGGATACGCGCGGAAAGGTGCCGGGCGGGCCGGCGAAGGGGATGCGCACCAGGTAGCGCCGCTGCCAGTCGCCGTCGGCGCGGAAGGGATCGGGAGCGTTCTCGTGACGGTAGTCCGCCACCGGGCGCGCGCTGCGGCCGAATCCGGCGATCACCGCCGAGAAATGCGTCAGCAAGGCGCCGGGCAGCCCCTCCTGCAGGAATACCTGGCGCGCCACGCCGTCCACATCGACCGCCATGTCGATATGGCCGATGCCGGCGGCGCCCAGCCAGGGCAGCGGATAGCGGATGGTCCAGCTGCCGCCGACGGCCTCCGCCAGGGCCGGCAGCACCACGTTGCCGGCACGCGCCATGCTGCGCGCCAGCGCCATGTCGTCGCCCGGCGAGCGCAGGTCAGGCTCCGAGAGGATGATGTCCAGGCCGATCACGCGCGGCTTGCCGGCGGCGATGTGATCGATCAGGTCGGCCAGCACCGCGCGCCGCCACGGCCAGCGGCCGATCGAGGTGATGCTGGCATCGTCGATGGCGACGATCATGATGTCCGGCTGCGGCGCATGGGCCTGTGCCGCGATGCCGATGTCGTAGACCGCCAGGTCCGCCCGCTGGGTCCACTGCCAGTGCGCGGCGGCGATCGCCAGCACGGCCACCGCGGCGCTCAGCAGCCACCAGTCGAGCAGCGTGCGGCGCCGGTACGGCGCCAGGTAGGCGGCCAGCGCGCCGCGCAGCCCGCCAGGAGATGTGCCGGGCCGGCTATTGTCCACGGCGGATCATGCCGCCGGCGCTGGCAACCGGCTGGCCGGTGCCATCGCGCAGGTACTGCACGACTTCGATCCGCTGCGGCGCCGAGAAGGCTGCCTCGCTGACGGCTGCTTTACCGCCGCCCTTCCCCTCTCGCGCCACGCGCACGTAGTAGAAGCCCGAGCCCGGGCGCGGCAGCGCCACCTCGTTGGTCTCGGTATGCGCGTCGACCAGCGGATGGGTAAAACGTGCCTCGTCCGCCAGCTGCACGCGATAGCCCGCTGCGGCTGCCGCGCCGGCGGCAGGCCAGCGGATGCGCAGCGTGTCGCCGCCATCGTCGGCCAGGCTGGGCTGGGGTGGCGGCGGCTCCACCGTGAACGGCACCGACTCCGACCACGGGCCGGGCTGGCCCGCGGCGTCGAGCGAGCGCACCCGCCACCACCATCTGCCGAGCGCCAGTTCGCGGCCGGCCTCGGTCTGCTCGCTGCGCAGCGGCTGCACCGCCGCATCGCGGAAATCGCTGTCGCCGGCCACTTCGTATTCGTAGGCCCGCACGCCACCGTCCACGTGGGCCCAGGCGAAGCCGACCTGCTGCCCGTACTGCGAGGAATCCTTGCCGGGACGCAGCATGAACGGCGCCGGCGGAGTCAAGCGGACGACAAAACGCTGCACCGAGGCCGGCCCGGTCAGGCGCTGCGCGCCGATGGCGCTGACGCCCACGTAGAGCACCCCCTCGGGCAGGTCGGCCAGCGTGGCCTGCTGGCCTGCGACTCGCTGCGTGGACAGCCACTCGGTCTGTTCGGCATCGCGCGACACCACCACGCGGTAGCCGCTGGCCCCCGCGACCGGCTGCCACTGCAGCGGCGCCGTGGCGCCCAGCACCGGCTGCGGCAACGCGCCCAGCTGCGGCGGCGGCGGCAGGGGCACCGGCGCGGCCAGCTTGCCGCCGCCGGACGCCGACACACCATAGCCGGCGCCCACCCGGGCCGCCGCACCGGCCTTGCCAACCTTGCCGGCGCCCGTGATGCCGGCCACGCCGACGATGCCCTGCAGCACCTCGCTGCGGTTGCCCGCGTCGTCGGCCGCCACACGGTAACGCGTGCCGCGCACGCCGGTCACCATCATCGGCGTGCGCATCTCGAAGCGGCCCACGCCGGTGCCGCCCGGCGCCACCTGGGCCTCGGCGCCGCCGCGCCCGACCTCGAGCATGGAGTCGGTCAGCCCGGTCTTGGCGAAGGCGCGCAGGCGGCGCACCTGGACCGCGCTGGACGGCGGCAGGGTCAGGCGCGAGCGGTCGGACAGCTCGATCGTCACCAGGCCGTCGACGCCGGTCTCGATGCGGGCCGCCTCGGCCAGTTGCGTTCCGGCACGCAGCGGCGCGCCGTCGGCGCGCACGTCGCCGTGCACCGCCACCGCGCGGGCGCTGCCGGCCTGCTCGGCAATGTATTTCAGGGGAATGCGCAGGCGCGTGCCCGGCTGCAGCCGGTACGGGTCTCCGACCCGGTTCAGCTGCTGCAGCATGCGCCAGCCGTCGAGCCGTGTCATGTAGCGGTCCGCCAGGCCGATCAGGGTATCGCCCCGCTCCACGAGGTAGATGAAGTCCTCGCCTTCGGTTCCGGCCGGACCGGCCCACACCCGCGTGACCGCTACGGCACAGAGAGCCGCCACCCCGCAAGCCGCCAGCGCCAGCCGGGCGCCGGCACGCCCCCCTTCACTCCGCCTGCTCATCCGCTGCATTCACGCTCTCGAAACGGTAACCATGGGAATAGACGGATGTCAGCCTGACCCCGTTCTCCGGGCGCAGGGACAGCTTGATGCGCAGCCGCGACATATGGGTGTCGAGCGTGCGCGAGCCCGCGCCGATGCTGCGGCCCCACACCGCCTGCTCCACCACCTCCCGCGACAGCAGGCGGCCGATGTTGCGGAACAGGAAAAGCGCCAGCTCGAACTCGCGCGGCGACACTTCGACGGGCTCACCGCCCACCAGCACGGTGCGCGCGCCGGCGTCCAGGCAGTAGTTGCCCTGGCGGACGATCTGTTCCTGCTGGGCGGCCTCGGGATAGGCACGGCGCAGCAGCGCCTGCACGCGCGCGTTCAGTTCCGCGCGCCGGATCGGCTTGATCATGTAGTCATCGGCGCCCACGGTCAGGCCGGCGACGATGTCCTCTTCCTGGGAGCGGCTGGTGACGAACAGGATCGGCGGCAGGCGCCCGGAGTTCTGCCGCACCCAGGACACGATCTCCGGACCGGCGATGTCGGGCAGTTGCCAGTCGACCAGCAGCAGGTCGAAGACCTGGTCGCGCAGGGCCCGCAACAGGCTCCTGCCGTCGCCGAAGCTGGTGCATTCGTGGCCGGCGTCCACCAGGATCTGCCGGATCAGCTCGGATTGGTCTTTGTCATCCTCGACCGAGGCAATTCTCATACTTCCCTCTTCTGCCTCCGCCGCGCCCACCTGGCACGGCTCCGGAAACGCGCCAGGGCGCCTTTCCTGCGCATGGTACATAACAGCCCCCCCTTCCGTCGACCCTGCCGGGCGGGGGACTGCTCCCGCTTGCCGGTGGCCTTCATTGCCGGATGAAGGTCTCGTATTCCAGCCTGCCCGGCCTGCGATCGAGCAGCTGCAGCGCCGCGCCACCACCCTCGGCAGGGCCGCGGCGAAGCCATGGCCGTACCAGGTCGGGCCCCGGCTCCAGCGTCAACCGCGCCAGACAGGGGTTCAGCATCAGGAACAGCGCGTTCAGCGGCACCTCGTGGCGCTGCTCCAGGCAGAAGTCGAGATTGAGCCCCCGGCAGCGCCAGCACCCAGCGGCCCGCCGCGAACAGCAGCCGCGCGGCGATCGCCTGCACCTTGACGACCCCGTACCGGCCCAGGCGGACGGTGAGCGCCATGATGCCGCGCAGTTCGAAACCGAAGCCGGCCATCTCCGTGCCCCCCGTACATCGGGCTGCGCGGCGAGCGTGGCAGTTCGATGCCGTCGGGGATGGTGCTGGAGCGCTGCGCCGGCCTCTTAGCAGGCACGGCCCAAGGTGTCGGAGACGTGCACGCACGGCTCGCGGAAATTCGCGCAAATCGCTGGCCTGCGGCCCATCGCGCTGGAACGCATAGCGGCTGCCACGGATCCACTGGCTCTGGAACAGGTCGATCTTGCGTTCCTTGGTGTCGATGCCGTGTCGGACACCGGCAGCGGGCGCCGCTGGCGCGGAGCGGACTTCGAAGGAGAATCCCAGGGCGCTGCGGAAGACGATTCCGACCAACGCGCTCAGTGCCCCGCTTCAGCAAATGAGCCAAAGAAGACCTTTGGCTTGAGAATTTTCCCCGTGATGACGCCGAATGTTAGCGTTTGAAGTCAATGGCTACTGTCAACAACTGTGTCCCGAGCACAGCGATCCACGCCCATCGACACGCCCGGCAGGCGCGCAGCCGCAGCGCGGAACCTGCCGCCACGCCGGACCGATGGCCCGCCAAAGCCGCTAGAATCACGCCGGCGAACCGGCACGCCGGCATTCGGACGCGCCGCCAGGCACCAGGCACCAGTCAACGGAGAAACCAGATGAAGGTCGACAATATCCTGCACACCATTGGCGGCACGCCGCACATCCGCATCCAGCGCCTGTTCGGCGACCAGCATCGCGTCTGGATCAAGTCGGAGCGCAGCAACCCGGGCGGCTCGATCAAGGACCGCATCGCCCTGGCCATGATCGAGGCCGCCGAGCAGGACGGCCGCCTCAAGCCGGGCGGCACCATCATCGAGCCCACCTCGGGCAATACCGGCATCGGCCTGGCCATGGTGGCCGCGGTCAAGGGCTACAAGCTGGTGCTGGTGATGCCGGACAGCATGTCGATCGAGCGCCGCCGCCTGATGCTGGCCTACGGCGCCACCTTCGAACTGACTCCGCGCGAGAAAGGCATGAAGGGCGCTATCGCCCGCGCCGAGGAACTGGTCGCGTCCACCCCGGGCGCCTGGATGCCGCAGCAGTTCGAGAATCCGGCCAACGTGGCCGTGCATGAGCGCACCACCGCGCGCGAGATCCTGGCCGACTTCCCCGAAGGCGTCGACGTGCTGATCACCGGCGTCGGTACCGGTGGCCATATCACGGGCTGCGCGCGTGTGCTGAAGGATGCCTGGCCCAAGCTCAAGGTCTATGCCGTCGAGCCGACCGCCTCGCCGGTGCTGTCCGGCGGCGCGCCCGCGCCGCACCCGATCCAGGGCATCGGCGCCGGCTTCGTGCCGCGCATCCTCGACAGCGGGCTGCTCGACGGCATCATCCAGGTCGATGCCGAGCCGGCACGCGAGATGGCACGCCGCGCCGCGCGCGAGGAAGGCCTGCTGGTGGGGATCTCTTCCGGTGCCACGCTGGCGGCGATCGCGCACAAGCTGCCCGAGCTGCCGGCCGGCGCCACGGTGCTGGGCTTCAACTACGATACCGGCGAACGGTACCTGACGGTGGAAGGGTTCCTGCCCGCCTGAGCGCCTGATCCCTGCCCTCGCGCTCCCGGCAGGCCCGCCGCCGGGAGCGGCAGGGCCTGCAGGATGCGGCCCGGCACGGAAGGCCGGGCGCCCTCCGCTCAGCCTGCCGGCAGGGCAAACCCCGCGCCGACCCTTCCCCGCACGGACTTCAGCGTCGCCCGCGCCGCGGACGCGTCGCGCGCCAGCCGCAGCAGGCCGCCGATCTGCCCGGGCGCGCGCAGCAGGCTGCGCAGCACGGCCGGCACGTCGGTGCTGCCGTCGGCCGCCATGCCCGCCAGCGCGGCCGGCGGCACGGCACGGTCGGCCGGATCGATCACCACCCGGCAGGCGGCGAAGCGCAGGCCGCGGGCCTGGGCGAAACGCGCCGCAAGATGGGATTCCATGTCGACGCCGAGCGCACCGGTGCGCTGGTGCAGCGCGCGCTTGCCGGCCAGGTCGGTGACCGCGGCATCGGCGCCGGCCAGGCTGCCGACGCGCGCCTGCGGCAAGGCCCGGCGCAGCGCGCCGAGCCAGTCGGCGTCGGCGGGGTGCAGGCTGGTGCCGTCATACACGCCGTCGGCCAGCACCACGGCGCCGGGCGCCAGTCCCGGCTCCAGGCCGCCGGCCACACCGAAGCTGATCACGCCCGCGCAGCGGGGCCAGTCACCCTGCTCCAATGCCGCCTGCAGGGCGCCGGCGCGGAAGCCGTAGAGCGTGGCGACACCGGGCGCGGCCGCCAGCCGCGCCTCGAAGTCCATGCCGCACACGACCAGCACGGACGCGTCGCGCCCGCCGGGACTTACATGCCCCATGCCACGTGGCGGCTGCCGGCGCGCCGCAGGTTGCGGTAGCGCGCCAGCGCCCACAGCGGGAAGAAGCGCGCGTAGCCGTGGTAGCGCAGGTAGAACACGCGCGGGAAGCCGGTGGCGGTGAAGTGCGCCTCGGCCCAGAAGCCGTCCTCCTGCTGCGTGGCCTGCAGGTAAGCAATGCCGCGCGCGACGGCCGGATGCGCCACGGCGCCGGCCGCCATCAGCGCCATCAGCGCCCACGCGGTCTGCGACGCCGTGCTCGGCGCGCGCTCGTAGCCGTGGTATTCCAGCTTGTAGCTGGCGCCGTCCTCGCCCCAGCCGCCATCGTCGTTCTGGATGCCGACCAGCCAATCTGCCGCGCGTTGCATCTCCGGCGCGTCCGGCTTCAGGCCCGCGGCATTGAGGGCGCACAGGGCACTCCAGGTGCCGTAGATATAGTTCATGCCCCAGCGGCCATACCAGCTGCCGTCCGGCAACTGTTCGGCCAGCAGGTAGCGCAGCGCACGCGCCGCCGCGCTGCAGCGCTCGGGCATCTCGCCGAGCTGGGCCAGCATCGACAGGCAGCGCGCCGACACGTCGGCGGTGGGCGGGTCGAGCAGCGCCCCGTGGTCGGAGAAGGGGATGTTGTTCAGGTACAGGTGGGTGTTCTCGGGCTCGAAAGCGCCCCAGCCGCCGTCACTGCTCTGCATGCCCACGATCCATTCGGTGGCGCGCGCGATGCTGTCGGCAAAGCGCTCGCGCTGCCCGAGCGGCACCGGCGCGTCGACGCGCGCCGCGCGGTCCATGGCCATCGCCACCACCGCGGTGTCGTCGACGTCGGGATAGTAGTCATTGGCGTACTGGAAGGCCCAGCCGCCGGGACGCACGTCTGGGCGGCGCACGGTCCAGTCGCCCTTCACCTCGAGCACCTGCAGCGGGCGCAGCCATTGCAGGCCGCGCTCGGCCGCCGCGGTGGCGCGCTCGCCGCCGGCTTCCAGCAGCGCGTGGCTGGCCAGCGCGGTGTCCCACACCGGCGACAGGCAGGGCTGGCAGTAGGCTTCGTCGTGGGCCTCGTCCCCGGCTTCGTGGACCACCAGCAGGTGTTCGATCGATTCGCGCGCGATCGCGCGGTCGGGGTGGTCCGCCGGCACGCCCAGCACGTCGAACATCATCACCGAGTTAGCCATCGCGGGGAAGATCGCGCCGAGCCCGTCCTTGCCGTTCAGGCGCTCGACCACGAAGGCGCGCGCGCGCTCGATGGCGCGCCGGCGCAGCGCGCCGGGGAAGAGCGGCTCGGCCACGCGCAGCACGCCATCCAGCATGCTGAACGCGGTGAACCAGAAACGGCTCTGGTGCGGCGCCTTGGGCAGCAGCCGCGTGGCCTGGCACGGCCGCAGGAACAGCTCGTCGATGCCGATCTTGCGCGGGTTGCGTGCCTGCGGGCGCAGGCTGTTCAGCACCAGCAGCGGCACGATCACGGTGCGGGCCCAGTACGACACCTTGGACAGGTGGAAAGGAAACCACTCCGGCAGCAGCATGATCTCGACCGGCATCATCGGCACCGCGCGCCACGGCATCACGCCGTACAGCGCCAGCAGCGTGCGCGTGAAGACGTTGCTGGCCTCCGCGCCGCCCATGCGATGGATGGCAGCGCGCGCGCGCTGCATGGGCTCGGCGTCCGGCGACTCGCCGATCATCTTCAGCGCAAAATAAGCCTTGACGCTGGCGCTGACGTCGGACGCGCCGTCATGGAACAGCGGCCAGCCGCCGTCGGCATTCTGGATGCGGCGCAGGTAGCGGCCGATGCGGGCCTCCAGCCGGGCGTCGGCGTTCTCGCCGAGGTAGTGCACCAGCAGGACGTACTCGGACGGGATGGTGGCATCTGCCTCGAGTTCGAACACCCAGTGGCCATCGGCTTTCTGGAGCGCGAGCAGCGCGTCGGTGGCGCCGGCGATCGCCCGCTCGAGCGCATCGTCGCGGGCCGCATCCTGCGCGGCGCCGGCGTCCGGGGCGGGGGAACTCTTGGAAACTGCTAGCTGGGTCATGGTCGGCAGAACCCTCTTCTTACTCTGACTTTCAAACTGCGGTATTCAAACTACGGCCGTCGAACTGCGGTCTTCGAACGACGCGGACGACTGGCTTCGAACAGATGCCGAACGGCTTCCGTGGCGCGGGCGGCTGCCGGTCGATGCCCGCACCCGGACATCTCCGGCATGGCCGCGCGCGGCCTGCCCGCTCAGCCCAGCGCGTGGCGCAGCACCAGCCACAGCAGGCGCACGCGCGGCACCTTGGCGCGCGCACGCGGCGCATTCCAGCCACGCGCCAGCATGCGCACCAGGATCTCGTGGTAGACGGCGGCCATGATGCGCGGCGAGCGCACCTGCCGCGCCGGGCAGCGCGCCATGATGGCGTGCGACCGGTCATAGTGCGCCTGCGCCTCGCGCGCCAGCCCGGCGCAGACCTGCCCGATGGCGGGATGGGCGATCACCTCGCGCGGCTCGCCCGCCGGGATGCCCGCCTGCGCCAGCGCCTCGGCCGGCAGGTAGAGGCGGCCCAGCTCGGCGTCCTCGTCGATGTCGCGCAGGATATTGGTCAACTGCAGGGCCCGGCCCAGGTGGTAGGCCAGCGCCACGCCGTCCTCGCGGCCCATGCCGAACACGCGCACCGCCAGCCGCCCCACGGCGCTGGCGACGCGGTCGCAGTACAGGTCCAGCGTGGCGGCGTCCGGCGCGCGGATATCGGCCACCACGTCCATCGTCATGCCGTCGATCACGGCCAGGAAATCGGCCTGCTCCAGGTCGTAGCGGGCGATCTGCCTGGCCAGTTCGGCCAGGGCCGCGGGCGGCGCGCCGGCATAGCAGGCGGCGATGTCGCGGCGCCAGGCATCCAGGCCGGCCAGCCGCGCCGCATGCGGCGCGTCGCCGTCGGCGATGTCGTCCACCGCGCGGCAGAAGGCGTAGATATGGAACATGGCCTCGCGCTGTGGCGCGGGCAGGATCCGCATGGCCGCATGGAAAGAACTGCTCGACGAGACGACATTCGCCTCGGACGGCATGCTCGGCGCTGCGATTTCGGTACCAGACACGTCACTCCTCGGCACGCTCTGAGCCATCCGGCAGGCAAGGCGGCGGCAAGCAGGCCGTTCGTGATGAGCCGGCGAGGCCAACAGCGAGTGCCCTGGCCTGGAGCAGGCCGCGGGGGCCGCAGGCAGGGCTGGCGCGTCATCGTGGAACAGCCGCTTGGCATGCCGGTCGTGCAAGCAGCGGATGGCGGAATTGGGGGTGGGCCGGATTATAGCAACATCGCCACGGCCGGCCCGGCGCTCACGGGCAGGCCGGGTGGCTGGAACGCACAGCACGCGGCGGCGCGGCCCGCGCGCGCGTCACTTCGGCGCAGCCGCGGCCGGATGAAACAAGGGGTACGGCACACCGCGCGCCGGCGTGGCAGTGGTCTGGTCGATCACGCGCTCGGCGTCGGCGACCTCGCGCAGCGCGGCGAAGAAGGCCGCCGCGGGGAATTCCGGCGCGGTGCAGCCCTGCACCAGGATCCAGCGGGCGCTCACCGTGATCCACAGGGAGCTGCGGCGCCAGGCCGGCAGCTGCAGGTCCAGCGTGTGCAGGCGGCGCTGCAGGCTGTCGGCGACATCCTTGTCATATTGGTAGGCATTGGGCAGGCGGCAGCGCCCCTCCAGCCAGCAGTGGTTGCCATGCTCGATGCGATGGTGCGACTCGCGCATCCACTCGGCCTCGCTGACGCGCGGCCCGGCCGGTTCCGGGCAGGCGGGCACGGCCGCGCTGACCTGCAGGAAGGGATCGTTGCCGCGGTTGAGCAAGGCGGTGTCGTCCGCCCACGCGGACGGCGCCGCGGCGCAGGCAACGGTCAGCAGGGCGCCGATGCCTGCGCGCCGCAGCGCGCCCGGCAACCGGCGGGACGCGGTAGACCTGGCAGCGGCCATGGGTACCTCTCCCCTTGGAAGGGCGGCGGCAACGGCACACGGGGCGGCCCCGGGGCGCATCCGGCGCCACAAAAAAACAAGCCCCGCACGGGGCGGGGCTTGTCCTTGTCGGCAGTATCAGCCGGCGTTCAAGCGGCTCAGATCGCCTGGATCTTGGTGGCCTGCTCGCCCTTCTGACCCATGGCCTTGACGTAGCGGACCTTCTGGCCTTCCTTCAGCGACTTGAAGCCATTGCCTTCGATCGCGGAGAAGTGCGCGAACAGGTCGTTGCCGCCTGCGTCCGGGGTGATGAAGCCAAAGCCCTTAGCGTCGTTGAACCACTTAACGGTACCGGTTTCCATTTTGTTTGTTACCTCAGATTTCAAATAAGCTCGTTTTGCTCACCAAGCATGATGCCCAGAGAATGGTGGCGGCCGGAGCCTAACAACCACACACTGCGCCAGTATGTCAGCGAACCAACGATACGCCCGACAATAAAGTCACCAGATGGTGCACATGCGAGTGCCCATTTTCAACGAATTCGCTCGGCTGTCAATCGGGAAAGGCCTGAGAAAATATGTCTTGGCGCAAAAAGTCATTCAATATTTCCAACAACAGAGATTAGCGCCATCTACTTCCCCCGCGAACGGGGCATATCTTCGGCGATCGACCCGTGCTTTCAGCCGAACTTGCGTGCCGCGTCAAGCGCCAGGCCCGCGCCGATCCCCCCGAATACGTCACCTTCGACGCAGCGCGCCTGCGGCAGCTGGGCCGCCAGGCGCTGCCGCAGCAGCGGGACCGAACTGGAGCCGCCGGCAAACAAAATCGTGTCAACCTCGCCGGCATCCACCCCGGCACTCTGCAGCAAATCCGCCACGGTGCGCTCCACCTTGCCGACCAGGCGGACAATGGCCTCGTCAAAATCGGCGCGCCCCACCTCCAGGCTTTCCCCCGGGGCAATCCGGCCCAGGTCCAGGCGCGCTGCCGTTTCGGCCGACAATATGATCTTGGCCGACTCCACCTGCAGGGCCAGCCAGTGGCCGGCGCGTTGCCGGATCAGCGTGAGCAGGCGGTCCAGCGGCGCCTTGTCGCCGGCGTCGCGGTAGTTGTCCATGACATGCGCCCAGGCCTTGCGCGTGTAGACCTGGTTGATGGTGTGCCAGCTCGCCAGGTCGAAGTACAGTCCCGAAGGCATGGCCTTGCCGTTGCGCAGCGAGCTGCCCAGCCCCAGCAGCGGCATCGCGCTGGCCAGGCTGAGGCTGCGGTCGAAGTCGGTGCCGCCGATATGCACGCCCGCACTGGCAAGGATGTCGTCGCGCCGGTCGGCCAGCCCGGCGCGCCGGGGAGACAGGCGCAGCAGCGAGAAGTCGGACGTACCGCCGCCGATGTCGGCCACCAGCACCAGTTCCTCGCCGCCGATACGCGCTTCGTAGTCGAAGGCGGCGGCGATCGGCTCGAACTGGAAGGCGATGTCGCGGAAACCAGCCGCGCGCGCGATGTCTTCGAGCGTCTGCTGCGCCACCCGGTCGGCTTCATCGTCCTCGTCGATGAAGCGCACCGGCCGGCCCAGCACGGCCTGCGTGAACTCGCGGCCGGCGGCCGCCTCGGCGCGGCGCTTGAGTTCGCCGATGAACTGCGCCAGCAAGCCGCGGAACGGCATGGCCTGTCCCATGACCTCGGTGCAGTCATCCATCATCGAGGTGCCCAGCAGGCTCTTCAGCGAGCGCATCATGCGCCCCTCGTAGCCTGCCAGGTAATCGTCCAGCGCCGCGCGGCCGTAGCTGACCAGCGGGTCCTCCGCATGGAAGAAGACGATGGACGGCAGCGACGGCTTGCCCTCCTCCAGCGGCAGCAAGGCGGCTTCGCCGGGCCGGTACCAGCCCACCGTCGAATTCGACGTGCCGAAATCCACACCGCACGCCTGTGCCTGCCTGTCCTGCCAACCCCCGCTCTGCAACGTCAAACCCCGCTCCATCAATCCGCGCCGGAATACACCCGGCCGCCCGGGCACCGGCGGCGGGCGCGCGCTGCCGGCCGGACATTGTAGTGGCAAGCGGCGCCGCGCACCCGGAACTTGACAGCGGCGGTTCCGCTCCCTATTCTCGCATCGTTCTTTTGAAAAGATCACCGTTCTATTATACAGAATACTGGATAGAAGGCGACCTGGCCGGCCGCGCACCGCGCCTGCCCCGCCCCATGCACCTGGAGACATGATGAAGCACCCCTACTCCCCCCTGCGCCGGCTCTTGTGCCTGTTCGGCGCGGCCTGCCTGGCCGCCCCCGCCCTGCCCGCGCTCGCCGCCGGCGACTACCCGGCCCAGCCGGTGCGGCTGGTGGTACCGTTCCCGCCGGCCGGCGGCACCGATGTGATGGCGCGCCTGGTCTTCAACAAGATCGGCACCGATGCGCACTGGAACGTGGTGGTGGAGAACCGCGCCGGCGCCGGCGGCAACATCGGCCTGGACGCGGTCGCCAAGGCCAAGCCCGACGGCTACACCCTCGGCATGGGGCAGACCGCCAACCTGGCGATCAACCCCAGCCTCTATCCGCGCATGCCCTACGACGTGCTGAAGGATTTCGCGCCGGTGGCCCTGGTGTCGGCCCAGCCCGTGGTGCTGGTGGTGCGCGCCGACGCGCCGTTCAAGACCGTGGCCGACCTGGTCGGCGCGGCCAAGGGGCGCACGCTGTCGATGGCCTCTGCCGGCACCGGCACCGTGGGCCACCTGACCGGCGAGATGTTCGCCCGCCGCGCCGGCATCAAGGTGCTGCACGTGCCGTACAAGGGCGCCTCGCCCGCGCTGACCGACCTGCTCGGCGGCCAGACCGACTTCTACTTCGCCACGCCGCCGATCGCGCTGCCGATGATCAAGGCCGGCAAGCTGCGCGCCCTGGCCGTGACCTCGGCCAAGCGTTCCGCGCTGCTGCCGGCGGTGCCGACCGTGATCGAATCCGGCTACGCCGGCTTCCAGGCCGAGGACTGGAAGGCGGTGGTGGCGCCGGCCGGCACGCCCGCCGAGGTGATCCGCCGCGTCAATGAACAGACCAACAAGGCACTGGCCTCGCCCGACACCATCAGCAAGATGCGCGCCGAAGGCAGCGAACCGCGCGGCGGCACGCCGGCCGAGCTGGCCGCCTTCATCAAGGCGGAGCACGCGCGCTGGGGCGCCATCGTGCGCGAATCGGGCGCGCATGTAGAGTAAGGCGCGCCACCCGCCCGCCACGCAATCCCTTTCGATACCAGACAGATGCATAAACCGCTACGCCATATCCGCGTGCTCGACCTGACCAATGTGCTGGCCGGGCCGTTCTGCTGCCACCAGCTGGCGCACATGGGCGCCGAGGTGATCAAGGTCGAGACGCCCGGCACCGGCGACCTGGCGCGCCAGCTCGGCGCCGATCCGGAACTGAACCGCCGCCTGATGGGGGTGTCTTTCCTGGCACAGAATCCCGGCAAGCGCTCGATCACGGTCAACTTCAAGCACGCGCGCGGCAAGGAAGTCTTCCGCAAGCTGGTCGCCAGCGCCGACGTGGTGGTGGAGAACTTCCGCCCCGGCGTGATGGACCGCCTGGGACTGGGCTATGCCGCGCTCAAGGAAGTCAACCCGCGCCTGATCTACTGCGCGATCTCCGGCTTCGGCCAGGACGGCCCGCTGAGCGGACTGCCGGCCTACGACCAGATCATCCAGGGCATGGCCGGCGTGATGCACATCACCGGAGACCCGGACACCGCGCCCTACCGGGTCGGCTATCCGGTCTCGGACACCATCGGCGGCATGACCGCGGCCTTCGCCATCGCCGCCTCCCTGGCCGACCGGGAGCGCGAGACCGGCTACTTCCTCGATGTCTCCATGCTCGAGTCCACGCTCTGCACCATGGGCTGGGTGGTCTCCAACCACCTGATCGCCGGCAAGGCGCCGGTGCCGATGGGCAACGAGAATATGACGGCCAGCCCCTCCGGCACCTTCCGCACCGGCGACGGCCTGCTCAATATCGCCGCCAACAAGCAGGAGCAGTTCGAAGCGGTCTGCCGCGTGGTGGGCCGCCCCGAGCTGGCGGCGGATCCCCGCTTCGCCGAGCGCCAGGCCCGGCTGCAGCACCGCGCCGAGCTGACGCGCGAACTGGAGGCGGAACTGGCCAAGGGCAGCGCCGACGACTGGTGGCAGCGCCTCAACGAGGCCGGCGTGCCGGCCGGTCCGGTACTGAGCGTGCCGGAAGCGCTCGCGCACCCGCAGGTGGCCACGCGCGGCATGGTCGGCACCTTCCCGGCGGCACCGGGCGTGGAGCGCGATATCCGCCTGGTGCGCACCGGCTTCAAGGTCAACGGCGCGGCGCCGGCGGTCGACACGCCGCCGCCCGAACTCGGCCAGCACACCCGCGACATCCTTGCCCAGCTCGGCTACGACGACGCCGAGATCGAATCCCTGAAAGAGGAACGAGCCATATGAAGGAAGCCATGATGAATCAAGGCATGAAAGCCGCCGACGACGACGGCGGCATCGACGGCGGCATCGACGCCGGCCGGCGCCTGTCGCAGGACTGGTGGCACACCGGCATCATCGACATGCGGCCCGGCGAGATCCGCTACCGCGGCTATCCCATCGAGCAGCTGATCGGGCAGGTCTCCTTCGCCCAGATGATCTGGCTGATGCTGCGCGGCGAGCTGCCCGGGCGCGGCCAGGGCGAGCTGCTCGACGCGGCCCTGATGTCGGCGGTCGACCACGGCCCGCAGGCGCCCAGCATCGCCATCGCGCGCATGGCGGCCACCTGCGGCGTCGGCCTCAACAACGCGATGGCCTCGGCGGTGAACGTGCTGGGCGACGTGCACGGCGGCGCCGGCGAGCAGGCTGTGGAGCTGTACCAGGAGATCGCGCGCCGCATCGACACCGGCCTGCCGCAACAGGAAGCCGTGCAGGGGGCGCTGCAGGACTGGCGCGAGGCGCATGGCAAGTTCGTGTCCGGCTTCGGACACCGCTTCCACCCGCTCGATCCGCGCGCCCCGCGCCTGCTCGAACTGGTCGACCGCGCCGCCGCCGACGGCGTGGTGGCGGGCCGCTATGCCGGCATCGCGCGCGCGATCGAGGCCGAACTGGGCGCGGGCCGCAGCAAGCCGATCCCGATGAACATCGACGGTGCCACCGCGGTGATCTACGCGGAGCTGGGCTTTCCGGCGCCGCTGGCGCGCGGGCTGTTCTGCCTGTCGCGCTCGGTCGGCATCCTCGCCCATGCCTGGGAACAGACCCAGCAGGGCGGCCGCAACAAGGGCCCGATCCCGCGCCAGTTCATCTGGACCTACGACGGCCATCCGCCGCGCGATGTACCGCCGCAGGACCGACCGCCGCAGGACCGACCGCCGCAGGACTGAAGCCTGCGCATCGCGGCCGGTGCAGGAGCGCCGGCCGCTCTCCCATCGATTGCCCTGCCGCCCTGCCCCTCAGGCCGGCTGCAGCGCGCCATCCTCGTCGGCGTCCTCGTCCCCATCCTCATCGCGCACCGGCATGCCCAGGCTCGACGCCAGTACGAGGCGGTCGCGCCCGCGCTGCTTGGCGACATAGAGCGCCCGGTCCGCCGCAGCGAACAGGCCTTGCCACAGGGCCTCGCGGCTGCCGTCGGCGCCGTCGATCTGGGCCACGCCGATACTGACCGTGGCGCTGCCGCGCCGCCCCGGCAGGTCGATGGCCCTGACCTTGCGCAGGATGCGGTTGGCCAGGGCGCAGGCCTGTCCCTCGTCGGTGTAGGGACAGAGGATGCAGAACTCCTCGCCGCCGTAGCGGCCGGCCACGTCGGAAGCCCGCCGCGAATGGTCGATGGCCTGCGCGATCTGGCGCAGCACGGCATCGCCCACGTGGTGTCCGTGGCTGTCGTTGACCTGCTTGAAATAATCGACGTCGATGGCCAGGCAGGTCAGCGGCTCGCCGCCGCGCTGCCAGCGCGCGATCAAGGCGTCGGCGGCCTGGTCGAGCGCGCCGCGGTTCAGCAGGCCGGTCAGCGCGTCCAGGCGGGCGCCGCTCTCATTGCGCGCGATGATCTGCTCGGTGGCCAGCAGCGTGCAGCCGAAGCAGCCAAGCAGCGAGCCCACCAGCGGCAGCGCCACCCACAGCGCGCGCGAGCTGTCGGCGACGAAGAACAGCGACTGGCCGGAGGCATCGACACCCAGGGCGTGCACCATGCCGGCGGCCTGGGTCAGCAGTTGCAGCAGGCAGCCCAGCACCGCCAGCGGCGCGCCGATACTGCGTTGCGACACGCCCGAATTCAGCAGCGACAACAGGGTCAGCAGCGACACCGTGCCCAGCATGCCGAAGCCGGACAACTGCAGCAGCGCGACCGCGTTGTGCTGCTGTGAGGCGTACAGCAGCACGGCCAGGGCCAGCAGCGCGGCCACGCGCAGCAGCGTGCGCCGCTCCGGCAGCCCGTAATAGACCCGGACGCCGAGGAAGATCGCCAGCCGGCCCAGCAGGAAGGCCCAGCCCGCCAGGGCGATCAAGGTGTAGGAGCCGGTGCCGATGGTGGAGGCCAGCGCCATGCCGGCACCGGCCACCAGCGCATAGCCGGCAGCCCAGATCCGGCCGGCCTCGCTCGCGCGCAGCGCCACCGCCAGCCCGGCCGCCATGACCAGCATGCTGGAGAACACCACCATCATGACGACTACCAGAGTTTGCTGGACCAGGTACACGGATGCCCTCTTTAGTATCCCGCGCGTGCTGCCGCCCCCTGTCCCCGGGGGGCGGCGGCCAGGCTGGATCATATCCGCCTTGCACAGGGGGGCACACCCCACTAAGGGTCCGGTCGGCCACACCGCTCGCCCCAGGGCGGCGGACCGTCAATCCGGGTAGGGAAATACCCCGCCCAGCTCCGCGCTCAGCACTCGCGCGGCGCGCAGCACGCTGGCACGGAACGATGCATCGAAACGCGGTGTCGGGCAGGTCAGCGTCAGCGCGCCCTTGAGCTCGCCGCCGGGCCCGAACACCGGCGACGACACGCCGGCGATGTCCGGGCTGCGGTCGCCGACCAGCTCGACCACGCCTTCGTCACGGATCTTCTGGTACAACTCGCCGCGCGCGCCGGAGAAGGCGCGCAGCACGCGCCCGCCGGCGCCACGGTTGCGCGGCAACAGGTCGCCGGCGCGGATATGGTCACGCACCGGCTGCGGTGAATCGACACGATACAGGCAGAGACGGTGCTCGCCCTGATCGACATGGAAGGCGGCGCTCTCGCGCGTATCCTGCACCAGTTGGCGCAGCACCGGCATCACCACCGCCTCCAGCGAGAACGAGGCCGCGTAGACGGCATGCAGCCGCGCCACCTCCGGACCGAGGCCATAGCGGCCGTCCCCGTGGCGCACGACCAGGCGCGCGTGCTCGAGCGAGGCCAGCAGCCGCAGCAGCGTGCTCTTGTACAGGCCGCTGCGCTGGGCCAGTTCGGCCAGCCCCAATGTGGTATCGCCCAGCCGGAACGCGGACAGCACGAAGAGCGCGCGGTCGACCGCGGCCGCCCCGCCAGGCGCGGCGTGCTTGTCGGCTTCGGAGAGTTGGGCGGCTTTACGTGGCATGCGCGGGGAGGCTCGAGGGTGGCGCCGCGCGTGCACCGGGCGCGGCGGCGAAGCTGCGCATTCTACCGCAGCGCCTGTTCCTGCGGACGCCGCGCGGCCGCCTCGCGCAAGGCCCGCAGGAAACCCTCGGTGGCCGGCCCGAGCTCGCCGCCACTGCGGCGCAGCACGCCGATCGGCTCCTCGGTGCCCTGGCTGTCCAGCGGCAGCCGCACCAGCACGCCCTGCGCGATGGCGCGCCGCGCCGCCGACAAGGGCGCCAGCCAGACCGCGTCGGTCGCCAGCGCGGTCATCTGTCCCAGCAAGGCATCGGAAGTCTCCAGACAGCCCGCCGGCAGCGGCAGGCCGTGGCGCGCCAGCAGGCTTTCGGCGCTGTGACGCGGCACCGAACCGGCCGCCGGCAGCACCAGCGGGCAGGCCAGCGCCTCGGCCAGCAGCGGGTGGCGGGCGGCGGCCAGCGGATGGCCGGCACGCACCGCCAGCACCAGCGGCTCGGTGCCGAGCATCTCGAACCACAATCCCTCCATGGCGGCCGGATCGTCCATGCGGCCCAGCACCACGTCGAGGCGGTCCGCCTTCAGCCACTCGATCAGCGGGCGGTTCATGCCCGTCTGCACCGCCACGGCGATGTCCGGATGGGCCTGGCGGAAGGCCGTCAGCACATCGAACAGCAGGTCCGGCACCACGCTGGGCAGGGCGCCCAGCCGGATGCGCTCGGCCGCCGCCGGACCATCGCTGACGCTGCGCGCGGCCTCGTCGAGGTCATCGAGCACACGCAGCGCGTGGCGCAGGAAGCGCATGCCGGCCGCGGTCAGGTCGGTGCCCGCGCGCTTGCGCACCAGCAGGCGCGCGCCGACCAGTTCCTCCAGCTCGCTCAGCGTCTTGGACACGGCGGGCTGGGTCAGTCCCAGCTTCTCGCCGGCCAGGCCCAGGTGCTGCAACTGGGCCACCGCGACGAAACAGTGCAGGTGGCGCAGGCGCACGCGCTTGCGGAAGGCCTCATGGCCGGGGCCGGCCCCTCCCGGATCGCGACGGAAATTCATGGAAACCCCGTCCATTGGCAAATTTTCATGAATATTCCCCAAAAACAAGGCGCTACTTATACTGCGCGCAGGATTCACCGGCAACCGGTATCATCCCGGATGGCCCGGCCGCCGTCGGCCGGGCCCGGCAGGATCCTCCAGGTGCCGCACCGCGCACCCGCCTGCCACCGTTCCGTCGCTCCCGCCCCTGTCGTCCCTTATGCCACCCACCGCCACGACTCTCGAAGCCTCGCCCCAGGGCGAGCCCGGGAGCGGCAGCCTCAGCCTGCGCATCCTCGCCATCGTCTTCTTCAACTTCGTGGCCTACCTGGCCGTCGGCCTGCCCATCGCCGTCGTACCCGGCTTCGTCCACGACTCGCTCGGCTACGGCACCGTGCTGGCCGGCCTGGCCGTCAGCATCCAGTACCTGGCCACGCTGCTGAGCCGGGCCTATGCCGGCCACCTGTGCGATGTCCAGGGCCCGAAGCGCTCAGTGGTGACGGGCCTGGCGCTGTGCGCCGGCAGCGGTGCCCTGACCCTGGTGGCCGGCCTGTTCGCGCACACGCCCGCGCTCGGCCTGGCCTGGCTGTTCGCCGGCCGGCTCGTGCTCGGCGCCGGCGAGAGCCTGGTCACCACCGGCACCATCGCCTGGGGCATCGGCAGCGTCGGCGCGCGCCACACCGGCCGGGTCATCTCCTGGAACGGCATCACCACCTACGGCGCCCTGGCCCTGGGCGCGCCGCTGGGCGTGATGCTGGGCCACGCATGGGGCCTGCCGGCCATCGGCGCGGTGACCACCTTGCTGGCCGGCGTGGCCCTGCTGCTGGCGCGCCGCAAGGCCGCCGTGCCCACCGTGGCCGGCGAGCGCCTGCCCTTCCGCCGCGTGTTCCGCGCCATGACGCCCTTCGGCCTGTGCCTGGCGCTGGGCTCGGTCGGCTTCGGCACCATCACCGCCTTCGTCACCCTGCTGTTCGCCAGCCACGGCTGGGACCACGCCGCGCTGGCCCTGACCCTGCTCGGCGCCTGCTTCGTGCTGGCGCGGCTGCTGCTGGCCGACGCCATCGGCCGCTTCGGCGGCTATCCCGTGGCGCTGGCCTCCTTTGCCGTCGAAGCCTGCGGGCTCGCCCTGATCGCGCTGGCGGCCACGCCGGCCATGGCCCTGGCCGGCGCCGCCGTGACCGGCTTCGGCTTCGCGCTGGTGTTCCCCGCGCTGGGCATGGAAGCGGTGCGCCTGGTGCCGCAGTCCAACCGCGGCTCGGCACTTGGGGCCTATGCGCTTTTCCTCGACCTGGCGCTCGGGCTGACCGGCCCGGTGGCCGGCTGGCTGGCCAAGCACCAGGGCTATGGGGCGGTCTACCTGTTCGCCGCCGTGTCCGCGCTGCTGGCGCTGGGGCTCAGCGTGGCCCTGTCCATGCGCCGGGACCCGGCGGCAGACTGAACCATGCCTGCCAGCGCCCCGCCCGCCAGCCCGTTGCCCGCCCTGCGCCCGCTGCGGCGCGACGAGCTGCCGGCCGACGCGGTCGGCCTGGCGCGCTACCTGCTGGACAAGGTGCTGGTCCACGACCTGCCGGAAGGCCGCCTGGCCGGGCGCATCGTCGAGACCGAGGCCTATCCGGTGGGCGACCCGGCCAGCTACGCCTACCGCGGGCGCACACGCGCCAATGGCGCCATGTTCCTGGCCCCGGGCCACGCCCATGTGCGGCTGCTGTACGGCCTGTCCTGGACCCTCAATATCTCGGCCGAGGCCGAGGGCATCGGCGCCGGCATCCTGGTGCGCGCGCTGGAACCGCTGGCGGGGCTGGAGGCCATGCGCCAGCGCCGGCCGGCCGCGCGCCCGCTCGACCTGGCACGCGGTCCCGGGCGCCTGGGCGCAGCCATGGCGATCGGGCCCGGGCTGGACCGCGCCGACCTGTGCACGGGCGCGGGGCTCTGGCTGGCAGACCGTGCCACTGCGGCCGGCGATTGCGGCACCGTCGGCGTGGCACGCCGCATCGGCCTGTCGCGCGCAGCCGATCTGCCGCTGCGCTTCTTCGTGGCGGACAACCCTTATGTCAGCGGCCCGAGGGCGGCACTGCGGGAAGCGCAGGGCCAGGCCTGAACTTTCCGGCGAAACCGCGAGGCAGGCCCCATACCGGGCACCTCGGCGGCCTCATGGGTCGATGGCAAGAAGCAAGTCGAGCGAGCCGGCGGACAGCCGGCCGTCCTTCAGCGCGGGGAGGTAGTTCCAGCGCGACGCTGCCGTCGCGACGTTCCGGTCGAACCTGTGCGAGCCGCTGGTGCGTATGACGGCCACGCGGCTGGGCTCGCCCAAGCGGTCCAGCGTCATGCGCAGCTCAACCGATTTCCCATGCTCCGGACGCTCTGCGACGAGGCGTATCCAGGGAGAGAGACGCTCCATCGACGCAATCTCGACGCTGGCGGCCCTGGCCTGGAACTCCTGGGCCGTATCGATCGCCCGCACCAGGCTTTCCGCCGCCACGCCAAGCGTTTGCCAGCGCCCGTGCGGAAGCAGCGCCTCGCTGGCGGCCGGGGCGATCGGCAGGACCGAGGTTGCCTCGCGCGTGGGCCTCGAAGCGGCCTCGAATCGCGATGCGACGGCGTAATAGACGAGCGCCGCCGCCTCTCCTTCCGTGTTCCAGGCCGCCGCGGCCATGCCGTACCACGCCCGGTGGTCCAGCGGGCGTGCCCAGATGGCCTGTGTGAAGAACGCGCTTGCCGCCTGCGGCTCTCCGTGCGCGAGGTGGTACTTCCCGAGCGCCAGCGCGGCGTAGTGCGCGCGCGGCGCTCTCACCAGGCGGTCACGATACCGGTCGATCTCCGGATCGATCGATGCCGCGGCAGTGCCGGCGGTCCGCCCTTGCACCTTGCCGAGGTCGCGCGAATCCACGAAATCGGCGAGATCGGCGGCATACCCCGCGACGTAGGCAGCGCTGTTCTCGCCTCCCGACAGCGCCTCGCCTTCATGCAGGCGCCGCAGGATCAGCTTCACGTCTTCATAGCGGCCACTGCTTGCCGCAGCGGCCACAGCGCGCACGTCCGCCCTCGCGGTAGCGAGTGCAATACCAGAAGTGAACTCGGCCTCGGACACATCGCGGCGCCACAGTACCTCCGGCTCGCGCGCATTCGCTCCCACCACCTGCGACGGGCCGTCGCTACGCTCGCTGTCGTCATGGGGCCACGCCAGCATCACCAGGACGATCGATGCGATGACCGCGACCGCTGCGAAGAAGATGTGCGTGACATTGTGCTGGGCTGCGGGCAACGGCAGGGATACCGGAGGCGGCAGCCTGGGCGACGGCGCGCTGCCGCCCGGCGCTGCTGACGCCTGTTTGCGAGCCCCCTTGCGTGCATTCCCCTTCCCAGTCGTTGCTGCTGCTTTGGCGATCAAGGCCGCGCGCGCGCAGGCAGCGCAGGGAAAGCCCGCAAAATGCTGATGGGAGGCATCGGCGGCACAGGCCTGCAGCCCACCCGCGTCGCGCAGTGCGTAGCCGCGCAGCGCTTGTGCCCACTCCACCGCAGTGGGCCGTGCCTCCCCGGGACCGGCAAAGGCCCGGTCGAACATGCGCCGCAACTCGGCCGGCATCATGGTGTGCCCGCTGGTCGGATTGGGCGCGATACGCGGATTCGGTTGCACGCCGTACGCATAGCAGCCCTCGCGGATACGCCCGGCCAGCTCGGTCGGCACCTTGCCATCGACCGGCTTGCCGCTGAAAGGATGGATACCGAAATTCAGCAATTGGAAGACCACCACGGCGAGCGCGAAGCGGTCCTGGATCTCCTCGCCCGCTGCGACCGGGGCGCGCCCCTGCAATTCCGGGGCTAGGTAGTCGACCGTGAACTGCTGGGCGGGGAAGCGCTCGGCTTCGCCCTGGATGCTGAAACCGTCGCAATCCAGCATGGCGATGTAGAGCGAGTCGCGGTAGAAGCGCAGATTGACTGGCTTCAGATCGACGACATAGTGTCGCTGACGGTGCAAGGCGGCGATCACGGCGCTCAGATTCGCCGCCAGCGTGATCTTGGCGCCCAGCCCCGTCGGCAGCCCGGCGGCTCGCGCCTGCCGCTCGAGCAGGATCTCCTCGAGCTCGGCCGTGCGCTGTATGTCCAGCACCGGCATGACGAAGCCGATGAAATTGCCGCGCGCATCCCGGAGCGGCGCCTGCGGCCAGGCGATCTGCACATAGCGCTTGCCCTGCTCGACCTGGTCCGGAAGTTCGGGGCTCAGGCGCAGCATGGCATCGATCTTGCGCTGGCAGAGGCCCCGGTCCAGGTGCGCGTGGTAGAGCTTGGCGACCTGCTGCCGGGCATCGCTCAGCAGATATACGCTGCCGGCACCTCCGCTCTTGACCAGCCGGGCGAGCGTAAGGCTTTGCCCCGGGCCCAGCCACACTTTGCGTGCGCCACCGGATCGCCTCATTCGCGGTGTGCGATCAGCAGCGTCTTGTCGTCACCGGTGATGGCATGCGTACGGGGATCCGCCAGCGTGGCCGCGAGCGCCTGGCATCCCGCATGGCCGCTCGGCGCCTGGCGCAGGAAGCGCTCCACCGGCTCGATGAAGGGACCGTAAAGGCCGGAATTTCCCTTGCACATCGCAAAGGGCATGCTGCCATCGGACATCAGCAGCACGCTGGACGGATCCTGGCGGATCGCCGTGGTCCTGAGTCGACGACGCCAATCCGGCCCCGTGACGAAGAATGTCTCGTTGGCGTACTCGCCATTCAGCGGCAACGAAATATCCGGCCCCGCCGCAGCCAGCCGCGAGCAGGCCACGCCCACGCCATCGCCGATATGGAAGAAGCCGCCGCCGCGCGGATCCGCCACCACGCCGACCACTGTCGTCGCATAGTCATCGAGGCCCGCTCCCGCCGCGATGGCGATCTCCTGCAGCGCCTCGCGCACCCGGCCGATCACGGCCGCGATGGCCTGCTCGAACAAGGCCGGCTCCAGTTCGGGAAGCTCTTCGCCTTGCCTCAGCCGTGTAGCCAGCGCATGCACGGTGGATCGGGCAAAAAACTCGGCGCCCGCCTGGCTGTAGCGCGCGGAACCGGCGCCATCGCATACCGCGGCAACCAGGATCTCCCCGACCACCGCATGCGCGGACGCGTCCTGGCAAGGCAGCCCTTGGTCCAGGTGCGTCTTACCGGTCGCCGAAGCGGAGAATACTCGCCAGCCCATGCTCAAACCGCCACGGTCGACCAACTGTCCGTCGAAGGTAGCTGAGCCTGCGTACCCGGCGTCGACTGGGACACGGCCTGCATGCTGGCGCTGAGCCACAGGAAAAGCTCACGGAACTGCAAACCCTTGAGCTGCTTCACGCCCGGAGTCCCCTTGCTGCTGAATCTTCCCAGCACATCGACGCTGGCGCTCTCGCCCACCGCGATGGGAAACATCGCGACCTTGTTGGTCCGCTCGGCGTGACATGCCTGGCTGGCACTGGCGTCCCACGCGTCGGTCGGCACGCCGTCGGACATCAGGAAGAGCCATGGGCGCGTATACGCCACGCCTGCCTGCCGGAAGCGCTGCTTCTCCCGTTCGATTTCATCGAGCGCCAGGGCGACCGCCTGGCCCGTCGGCGTCGTCCCGCTGGCGACCAGGTCCGGTGCGCGGAAGTCCATCGCGTCGCACCACTCGCCAGCCACCTCGGCATCGTCGTTGCCACCGAGGCGGATCACCAGGATGCGGACCCGCTTGCTGGCGATGACGTCAGCTTTCAGTTCCTTCTCCAGCAATGCCAACCCCGCATTGAGTTCCTGCATCGGCCGCCCGGCCATGCTGCCGGAGCAGTCCAGCACCAGCGCCAACGGCGTACGCTGCTCGGTGTTGTCGACCAGTGCGACATCCGGTATCCCATTCGACGTCATGAAGATCCTGTGAAGAGTCGGCTCGGGACGCGGCACCTCGCCCCCCCATGGGCTGTGGCGTCCCACCACGCCGTATGGCGCGTCGCATCCAAGCCCGTGGGTCATGGAGCGGCCCAGTCTAGCGGCAAGGACGAAGGGCGTGACACACGCCACGCCAAATCAGAATCCTCTCCCCTTCGGCAAGAAGCTCCCTGAAGAATCATCCGAATCCACGCCGTGACCGATGCTCGTCGAGCACTGCATCCTCTTGTCGGCGGCGGCAGGCCCGCCGTCAGCGCATCACGAAGGATTTCACCAGGGTCAACTCGCCAGGCTTGCGCATCGGCACGCGGAATACCTGCTGCCTTTCGTCGAGCGTGTTCTCGTCGGTGATCACGGCGACCTGGGCCACCGTGATGGCTTCGCGGCGGGCACCGCTGCCGTAGTAGTTCACGTAGACCAGGTAGGTGCCTGCCGGCGGGGTCGGATTGGAATAGATCTCCGGCCCGTAGCCGGTGGTGACATCCACGTCGAGCGCGCCGCCGTCCGCCACCACGCGATTGGCGTAGAAAGTGTGCTGCCCGTCGGGCGCCACCACGTGCAGGTCGAGGTCGGTACCGTCGCTGTCCCACGACAGCACCACGCGCAGGCGCGGGCGTGCCCTGCCCGGATAAGCCTCGTAGAACTGCACGCGCTTGGCGCTCCCCTGCGGCGTGCGCAGCTCCACGCCGTTGCTGCCGGCCGAGAAGGCGTAGGGACGGGAGAAGCGCCCGTCCTCCTCCACCCGCTGCGGCATCGCCACACCGTTGACCACCAGGGTGGCGACCCCGCCGGTGACGCCATCCGCCTGCCCGGCCGGTGCCGGCGCGCCGTTCGCCGCCTTGGGCGCGCCGCGGATGCGCCCGGCGATCAGCGCGCTGCCGGGCTGCCCCGGGCGCGTCGACACGGCTACCGCGGGATAGTGCACCTCCTGCGTATAGTC
Source organism: Cupriavidus sp. USMAA2-4 (assembly GCF_001854305.1). Taxonomy (NCBI): domain Bacteria; kingdom Pseudomonadati; phylum Pseudomonadota; class Betaproteobacteria; order Burkholderiales; family Burkholderiaceae; genus Cupriavidus; species Cupriavidus sp. USMAA2-4. The sequence continues at coordinate 109,130 of NZ_CP017749.1, forward strand.
TGCCGCGTCGCGCCCGGCATGGCGCCAGCCGTTCAGCGGCGCGTCGAACGTCACGGCATCCGCGGCCCGCGCCTTGCTGCTGGCCGCGGGCAGCGCGGCCAGCAGCAAGGCGGGCAGCAGCGCCGTCAGCGCGGCGGCGCTGCTGCCAGGCAGGCGCGCGCGCCCGTCGCCGTTCGAGGCTTGCCTGTGGTTTCTCTGTGTTTCCATTCCAGCTCCCGCTCCAGGCCCGCCATCAGAGGCGCACCGATTTCATCAGGGCCAGTTCGCCCAGCTTGCGCAGCGGCATCACCAGCGTCTCCCGCTTTTCATTGAGCGTGTTCTCGTTGTAGATCAAGGTCAGCCTGGCGGTGATCAGGTCGCGCTCGTGCGCGCCGCCGTCGAAGTTGTAGCCGCTGGCGTCGAAGTTGCCCCAGTAATTGACGTAGAACAGCCATACCCCCGCGCGCGGCGCGGCGCTGGAGAAGATCTCCGGCCCTGCGCCGTCCACGCTGTCCACGTCGAGACCGCCGCCCTCGGGCAGCAGCGGACTGGCAAAGAAGGCGTGGCCGCCATCGGGCGAGATCACATGCAGGTCGACCTCGGCCTTGGGATCGTCCCAGGTCAACACGGCACGCAGCTTGGCCTGCACCTTGGTGGCATCGGCCTCGTAGAACTGCAGGCGCTGGCGCGTCCCGCCGTCCGCCGACACGATCTCGACGCTGTTGGAGCCGCGCCCGAAGGCCCACGGCCGCGCGAAGCGCCCCTGTTCGTCGGCGTACAAGGGCATGGCATTGCCGTTGACCACCAGCGTGGCCGGCTTGCGCCCGGCCTTTCCGGCCTGGCGCAGGCGGCCTTCGATCAGCGTGCGGTACTTCTGCGCGCCGCGCTCCACCGGCGGCTTGGGGTAGGCGGCCGTGTACTGCTCGAGCTCGCTGCTCAGCCCGCTGTGGCGCCATCCGCCCGCCGGGCCGTCGAGCTCCGCGACCGGGCCGGCCATGGCAGCCAGCGGCGCCATGGTGCAGGCCAGCGCCAGCGCGTTGCGATAGCGGCGCCGGCGCGGCACCGCGACGATGGATTCCTGACTCATCATGGGAATGGCGTGCGCACGAGCTTACGCGCCTGGGCTTCGATAAAGGACTCATCCTGCCCGCGCGGATGATGCGCAAAGGCGAGATGCAGGTACTCGTGGGCCAGCGCGATATGGTCATCCTCGCTGGCCAGCCGGTGGATGTAGAGCCGGTTGCGGCGCGCGTCGGCGTAAGGCCGGCCCTCGCGCACCGCGCACACGGCGGGCAGCGGCGGCGTCTCGTAGCCGGATTCGGCGGCCAGCCGCCCCTGCCATTGCTTCGCGCGGCCGGCCAGCCACTGCCTCGCTCCGGCGATCTCCAGGCAATCGCCAGCCACCGGGCTCTGGAAGGAGGTCAGCGTGGCCTGCGGCCACCAGCGCGCCAGGATGGCGTCGAAGGCCAGGCCCTGGCCTGCCGCGCGCTTCGCTTCGGTCCAGGCCATGCGGCCCTTGCCGCCGGCATCGTGGTGATAGCGCACGGCCACGCCGCTCAGCACCAGCCCGTCGGTCTGGTCGGCGGCGTGCCGCGCCGCGGCGGCAGGAGCATGCGGCAGCACGCGTTGCGTGCGGCTGCTGTCCGCGATGCGGAAACAGCCCTGCGCGCGGGTGGCCTGCTGCACGAGGTAGCTGCGCGCGGCCACGGCCAGCGCGCGCGCCGCCTCCGGCTCGGCGGTGTCGCCCTCGCGCTCCACCACGCGCGCCACGTAGTCGTTCAGGCCGAAGCGGCCCACGATCCGGGCCGGTGCGCCGGGCGGCCGCAGCAGGCTCAGTTCGCCGCGGCTCTGCAGCCGCACGCTGTTGCCATTGGCAAAGACTGCCACGAAGCTGCCATCGAGCCGCCCCGCCGGCACCGCCCCTCCTGCCGGCACGGCCGTCGTTACCTCCCGCAGCGGATAGCGCTCGAACATGTCGACCAGCACGCAGGCGCCATCGTCCGGCACCGGCACGGTGGCGAGCATGGGGCGCAGCAGCGGTGCGGCGCGGCGCAGCACGTCCGCGCTGCCCCCCTGCCCGCCCAGCCAGGCCGGGCTGCCATCGGCCAGCCAGCCGGCGGCGCCGCCGATGAAAGCGCCTGGGCGCGCCGGGTCGGGCATGGTCCAGGTCTTGGCGCGCAGCAGGCTGCCATAGCTGGCCAGCGTGCCTTCGCCGCGGCCCACCGTCAGCACGGAAACCAGCGTGGCGGAGGCGGCCTGCTGCGCCGCGGGCGGCACGGCCTGCAGCGCAGCCAGCAATTCCGCCACCGGCACGGTGCGCTCCGCGCGCACGGCCTGCATGTCCTGCAGCCAGGCGGGCGCGCCCGCCGCCTGCCAGAAGCGGCGCCAGTCGGCGCCCGACAGGCCGAGCCGGCGCGGCTCGAAATAGCGTCCGCACGACTGCACCAGGGCGCGCTCCCGGTCGATCCGCCGGCCTGCCGCGCAGCAGTACGCCTCTTCCGGATCTCCTCCGCGGCAGGTGTAGTCCTGGCTGGCGGCATCGGTGCCCACCAGATAGCTGTAGACGAAGAGCTTCCACACACTGCCCAGCGGCGCGCGCAGGCCCGGCGGCAAGGGCGTCGCCACCGGCGCGCCGGGACCGAGCCGGTAGAGCCTGGCCTCGCCGTCGGCCAACCGGGCGAAGCGCACCGGGTCAGCCCCGCCAGGTTGCGCGGCGGCCGCTGCCGCCGCCGTGCCGGCGCCGCCGGGTGCCAGCGCCGACACCATGACTGACGCCAGCACCAGCAGGACGCCGCCTGCGCGCCGCATCGCGCCGAGGGTGGCAGGCACACCCATCGCCGCCTCACTCCACCGTCAGCGGGTAGGCCGCGGTCTTGCCGTCGCCCTGGAGCGCCTTGGCCTCGGGCTGGTACATGCGGAAGAAACGCGCCGGCGGCAAGCGGAATCGGCCGGGCAACGAGAAGCGCACCAGTTGCCGCAGCACCGCCGGATGCTCAAGCGCAATCACGGGCTGGTGGTAGGAGAGCATGCCCATCTCATAGGTGGTCGCGCGCTGGAAGGCCTGCAGTCCGCTCGCCTTGTTTTCCGGATCGGGAAGCCCGTCGATACGCAGGCCCCAGGTGGTGCCTTCCACCTCGCCACCCGGCGGCAGCGGCACCTCGAGCAGGCCATAGCGGTACGCACCCTGGCGCGGCGTCAGCACGATCTCGTCGACGTAGAGCGTATTGCTGTCGAGCTTGTCACCGGCCTTGACCGGCCTGGCCACGAAATCCAGGCCGGCCGTGCCGGGTGCGCTCCCGCCCGCTTCCTTGTCGTCCTTGGTACCCGCCACCGGCACCAGGCGGTAGAGCCTGCGCTCGATGCCGATGGGCAGGCTCGCCGCCTCGGCCATACGGCTGCGATAAGAGACCACTGCATTGATGTCGGAGGACCGCGAGGCCGCCTCGGCACGCTGCGGCACGCCCAGGGACAGGGTCGCCGGAAGTTGGGCGCCGGTCCAGCGCCACTCCGGCAGGCCCAGCGCGCCGCGCCCGGCCCGCCAGCCGCCTTGCGGCGGCCGCGGCACCGCCTGGGCCTGCGCGGCCAGGCCGCGGCTCAGCCCGCCACCCAGCGCCTTGTCGAGCCAGATCAGGGCCACGGCACGGTCGATGGTGGGGCTCGCAGCACTGGCGCGCGCCAGCAGTGCCTGCACATCCGCCGCGGCGGCACCCTTGCCGTCCATCCGCAGCAGGCTCTGCACCAGCGGCGCCGGGTCGGCCGCCAACGCCTCGCGCGCGGCGTCGGCCGCGCTGGACAGGCCTTCGGGCAAGGGCTGGCCGATCTGCCGGTAGAGCTGGGCGGCCAGCACCGTCGCCACGCGCCGGCCCTGCGGCGAATCGGGGGCGGCGAACACCAGGCTCTCGCCCGCTGCCGCGACTGCGGCAGCGGCCCCGCCGGCGGGACGGCTTAGCTCGGCGGCCACGCCACCGAGCTGGGTCGCCACCGGCAGTTCCATCTCGTGAATGAACCACAGCGCCAGCATGCGATGCAGCAGCGGCTCATTGTGCGCCTGCCGATAGGCGTCCAAGGTACGCTTCCAGTGCTCGGGAGGCAGGCTGATGCCGACGGCGCGGCTGGCCAGCCAATCGGCATAGTAGGCATAGGCGGTCAGCAGCGCGCTGTCGCCCACCTGGTCGCCCCACCAGCCGAACTGCCCGTTGACACCGGCCAGCAAAGCCAGGCGCTGGCGCTGCGTGCGCAGCAGCGCGTCGAGCCCCTGCGTCGTGTTGCCGGTGTCGGCACCGGCGGCGGCCAGGCTGCGCCGGGCCAGGGCCAGCGGGATCAGCCGGCTCGCGGTCTGCTCGGCACAGCCGTAGGGGTAGTCCAGCAGGTCGTCGGCGACACGGGCGAACTGGCTGGCGGCACTGTCGACCAGGCGCAGCCGCACGTCCTGGGCGTCGGCCGGCAGGTTCAGTGCCGCCTCCGCACCCGTCAGCGGCAGCACCAGTTCGCGCGGCGACAGCCAGCCGCTCGGCTCGACCCGCAGCGTGGTCTGCAGGCGGTCCACCGTACGGCCCTGCTGCTTCAGCTCGGCGCTGATCACGCCGCCCCGCAGGGCGCCGCCGGCCACCGGCAGGCGCAGGTAATTGGCACCGCGCTTGAGCGTGACACCCTGGCTGAGGTTGAGGCCCGCGCCCGTCACCACGAGATCGGCGACGGCGTCCCGGGCGCCCTGGTTGAACACGACCATGTCGATGCGGGGCGCATCCTCGCCGCGGTAGTGCCGCGGGCCGGTCCACTTGAGGTAGAGATCCTTGTCCGAGCGGATGCTCGCCGTGCGCTGGCCGACCATGCCATCGCCCGCCATCGCGCGCACGGTGATGCGCCAGCGCGTCAGCGAGTCCGGCATGGTGAAGGTCACCCGCGCGCGGCCGCTGGCATCGGTGCGCAGATCGGCCACCCAGGCCGCGGTGTCCTGTTCATCGCGGCGCGGGCGTTCCAGCACCTTGACGCCGCGTTCGTTGTAGCGGCCGCGCTCGGGACCTCCGGCCCCGGACAGGCCTGACGCGGCCAGATCGTAGCCGATGAAATTGAGGCTCGAGGTGGTGCGCACATTGTTGCGGCGCGGATGGTAGAAAAAGTCCACGATGCTGGGCGCGATCTCGGGCTGCAGCACATAGACCATCTCATCGACCACGCTGACGGTCAGGTTGGCCGGCACCGGCTTGCCGTCGAAGGCGCTGCCGAGGTCCAGCGTGACGGTCTCGCCCGGGGCGTAGACCGCCTTGTCGCTCTTGACGGTCAGCGCGATGGCGGGCTGAGCCACCGCGATGCCCGCATTCTGGAACACGTAGTCGCCGTCCTTCACGTACAGCACCGAGAAGGTCATGTTCGGGCTGAATTCCCTGCCCACCTGGATGCGGGCGCGCCACTGCCGGTCCGTGACCTTCTGCAGCGAGAGCCAGTCGCCGCCCTTGGACAGCAGGCCGCGGCGCTCGACGCGGTCGCGCTCCAGCGTCAGCAGCGCATCCTCCACCGGCAACGGGAAGGTCACCAGCGCCTCGGCGGTATCGCCGACGTTGTAGCGGTCGCGGTCGAACACGATCTCGATATTCCCGGGCACGGTCTGCAGGCCGTCGCCGGCCACCCAGTGGCTGGCCGCGGCCAGCAGGTTGCCCGCGGCATCCTTGACGGAGAGCGTGTAGGAGCCCGGCTGTTCGAAGCGCACGGGGAAGGACAGCACGCCATTGGCAGCGGCCCCCAGCTTGCCCTCGGTGCGGCTGCGCGACTCCAGCCGCAGCAGTTCCCATTTGGCCGGCACCTGGGCCGGCGCCTGGGCCGGTCCCTGCGCCGCCCCGGTCGAGGCTGCCAGGGCCGCCAGTTCGAAGGTCACGCTCTGTCCGGCATTGGTGAAGTTGGCCGGCGCAGTGAGCTTGTAAGGCGTGGCGCCGCGTGCGATCAGCAGTTCGCGCGTGACCTTGACGCGATAGGCCGCGCCGTCGTTGGCGAACACCGTCAAGACATAGCGGCTCGGGTCCTTGGCCGGCGGCAGGGTCAGCGCGGCGTTGCCGCTGCCGTCGGTGACCAGTTCCTGCTGTTCCAGCTTGAGCGGGAACATGCCGGCATAGCGCAGTTCGCCCTCGACCATGGTCACCTGCTGCGCGCGCAGCGTGACAGACAAGCGCGCCGCCTTGACGGGCTTGCCATCGGGATAGCGCAGCTGGATCTTGCCCCTGACCGTCTCGCCGGTGGCGTAGTCAGCCTTGTCCAGTGCCAGGTTGATGTCGAAATGCGGCTTGATGTACTCGGCCACGCGGAAGGCGCCGCCATAGGTATTGCCGCCGTAGTCGAAGCGCAGCGTATAGCCGCCGGCCAGCGCATTGTCGGGCAGGGCGAAGCGCACATCGGCACCGCCGTCGCCGGTCAGGCGGGCGCCGAGCGTGGCGATCGGGGCGCCGTTGGGATCTAGCACCGCCAGCTTGATGTCGCCGGCCGCGGCCGGCGCCGACTCGTTCGCGCTGCGGAAATCGCGCCCCATGAACTTGACACGCACCTCGTCGCCCGGGCGATACAGCGGCCGGTCGGTGAAGGCGTACAGCTTGGTGTTGTAGATCTCGCTGTCGTAGTAAAAACTCTCCGAGATGAAAACGCCGCCATCGGCGTCCTGGCCCAGCAGGTAGCTGCGTTCGGGACTGGCGTGCTTGAGCTCGGCGATGCCGTCGGCCCCCGTGCCGGCGCTCTGCAGTACGCCCAGGCCATCGGACCAGGCCACGCTGGCACCGGCCACCGGGCGTCCGCTGCGGCGATCGGCGGCCCACACCAGCATGCCGCCGGCCGTGCTCTTGATGACGGCCACGGTGTCGGAAATGAACAGCAGGGTATGCGCGCGGTAGCTGCCGATGATGCCCTCGACGATGTACAGTCCGGGCTTGAGCCTGCCCAGCGGCACCATCACATTGCCGGCATCGCGCGGCAGGAACTCGCTGCTGCTGCCCTCCAGCCTGGCACCCTTGGGCGGCTCGATCTCCTTGGCATCCCAGATCGGATAACGGAAGCGCGACACCAGCGGGTATCCCTTGAGCGGCGCGAACTGCGGGTTGCTCTCGAAGCGGGTCGGCTGGGCGATCTGGTCGCCCATGCTGAACTGCGGCGCGTCTTCCACCGCCTGGCTGCGCGTGGCGAAGGACAGCACGCGCTGCCAGGCGCGCCGCGCCTTCTTGTACCAGTTGTCCCACAGGTAGGACAGCGTGTTGGCCATGCCCTCGCCGCGGTAATCGGCCTTGACGTCGAGGCGGTGCAGGTTCTTCTGCGCCTTCAGGAAGGCGAGCGGATTCTCCACGCGGTAGACCAGGATGTCCGCGCCACCGTATTGCTGCAGCTCAGCCTTGTACTCGCGGCCCGGCGCCTCCAGGCGCACCTGCGCCACCTGGTCGCTGCCGAAGCTGGCATCGGACAACAGGAAGAAGGACTGACCGCGCAGCGCCGTGTAGTTGCTCGACGGCACGGTCTCCAGCGTGGCGCCGCCGGCGGCAAAGGCTGACGGGCCGCCCGCCGCCACCGACAGCATCAGCAGCAGGCAGGCGAATCGGGCCCAGGCACGGGCAGCCGTGGCAAAGGCACCCGTGCGGGCGGAATCGGTGCGCTCTAGCGGTGCACGCGTGCGGAGCTTCACGACTGGCATCGTCGCTTACCTCGACAAGAAGGCGAATCGGAATACGCCGATGAAGTTGGGATTGGCATCCTGGGGCTGCCAGCGCGAATCGCTCCACTCCATCAGGCGTGCAAGGGTGACGGCGCGCAGGCCATTGTCCGACGGCGTCACCGTGCCGGTGTGATAGGCCACGTACCGGCCCATCCAGATCATCAGGTGCTGCTCGTCGCCCTGGTCGAAGAAGAGCAGGTCGCCCGGCTGCGCCTGGTTGACGCTACGCGCCACGAAGCGGCTGTTGCCCTGCACCAGCGCGAGCGCCGAGGCATAGGCGCCGGTACTGCCGTCGGCGCGCGTCCAGCGCTGGCCGAGCGCGCGCTGCGCCGGGCTCAGGCTCAGTTCCGGCGGCAGGCGACGCGCCGCGGCACCATCCTGCATGCCGTTGGCGCGCAGCCAGCGCGCATCGTGCACCTTGAGCGCCTCACCTACGGCGAAGCGCACCAGGCCCGCGCAATCGCGCTGGTACCAGCGCGGCGTCGGGCCCTGGCGCAATTGCTCACCGACGATGCGCACGAACCAGGCACGGAAGGCGGCCGACTGCGCCGGGTCCAGGTCGTCCACGCTGGCGGCATCCGCCACCGGCGCCGACAAGGCCAGGGCCGGTGCGGTGCCGGCCAGCGGGAGGCCCGCGGCCAGTGCCGCCAGCACGATGCGGCGCCGGCCGATCACTGCTCGCCTTCCTGACCCGGCGGCCCGACCGGCGCGGCGGCCCCGGCCGGCGACGGGCCGGCCTGCCGCCACGCCACCGGCACCCAGCCGCGCTGCGCGGGCAGGCCGTCCGGCAGCACCAGCGATACGGCCGGATAGGCTGAAAGCATCTTGAGCTTGGGAAACAGGTGCGCGCGCGCCGCGTTCAGGAACACGGCCTCCTGCTCGGCGGGCAGCGCGTCGGTCGCCTCGCGGCGCGCCAGCGACGCCAGCGTCGATGGCGTGAATCCCAGCACGGTACGTGCCAGCAGTTCGCGCGGCATGCTGTCGGCGGCCGCCGGGAAGCGCTTGGCCGCCACCGCCAGCGCATCCTCGACCAGGGTTGCATCGGGCGAGAACAGCACGGTATCGCCGGCCAGTGCGAGCGTCACGGGAAAGTAGGCGCCGGCCGCGAGCTGGGTGGCAAAGGGGGATCCCTTGGTGCGTTGTGTGCCGTAGGGTGAGCTGACCGGGCGGGTCCACACGCTGGCGCCGGCCTCTTCGCGATGCTGCACCGGCAGCCGCCGGTAGGTGCCGTCGCCGCCGTCGGCCTTGGGTTCGTGGGCACCGATGACTTGCGCGAACAGCGCACCCAGCAACGGGCGCAGCGCGGCGGCCGCCTGCGGCGACTTCAGGCGTGCCGCGAACAGCGGCGCCGCAAGGCCCGACTTGCCGTACCAGCAGACCGCCGCCGGCCCCGAGAATGCCTCGCCTATCCGCGTAGCCAGCCCTTTTTCCTGGTTCTCCTCGCCGCGCTGCGCAGCCAGCCCCGCCTCACCGCCGATGGCCTGCAGCATCTTGCCTGCCGCCGGCCAATCGACCGGCAAGGTCGCACAGGCAGCGGGGTCGGCCGGCAGCGCCTGCCACAGCGCCGCCGTGTTCCAGCGCTCCGGCAGCCTGGCGCCATCGACCAGCGCCGCGCTATGCCAGTCGGCCCTGCCGCCCGGCTTGTTGTCCGCGCCGCCCGGGAAATCGAAGCGCAGGGCCTCGATGGCCGGAAAGAAGGTCTGGTAGCCGAAGGACAGGTAGTTCGTGCCGACCACCAGCCGGTGCCCGGAGAAGCGCGCCCCGGCTGGCTCCAGCGCGAAGGTGCGCGCGGGCGTCTCGCGCGCCCCGGCATCGTCGCCCAGCCAGGCTGCCACGGCGCCCGCGCGGGCGCCGATCGGCTGGCTTTCCGCGTCCAGCAGCATGCCGGCCTCGGACAGCACTACCAGGCGCTCGCCCTTGCCCGCCACCAGCAGGCTGCGCGCGGCATTCAGGCGCAGCGCATACAGCGGCGCGCCGCCCACCTCGCCGACGCGGCTGAGCTGGCTGTCGCCCGGCGCCACCGTCGCCAGCGCCTGCAGCACCTTGGCCAGGCCGTTGCGCTGCATGGCCAGCGCCCAGTAGCGCAGCGTGCCATCCGGCCCGCGCCACAGCATCACCCGCGCGGGTTCGTCGAACACGCGCTGGAGCAGCGCCTCGGTCCAGTCGAGATCATGTTCGAAGGCAATGCGCCGCAGCGCCCCGGCTACCGACAGCCGCCCCTCGTTGTCTTCGTAGTAGTTGACGAAGTCCTCGCTCAGCACGTCGCGCAGCAAGGGCACGCGCAACATGTCGCGCGGCAGGCGGGACAGGCTTTCGCTGTCGATCAGCGCGTCCGGCGCAGCGAAATCCAACGCCACCTGATGGGCCTGCCCCCTCCAGGGCCGCCCGCCGAATGGATGCCAGACCCATTGCACCACCGCCCCGGTGGCCACTACGAGGGCGGCCGCGCCAAGCACGACCTTCCTGCGCGTCAGTTTCATCGTTCCCGCCATCGAACATCTTCACAACGAAGCGGCTGCCTCTCACCGGGACTTCATTCCTCCCTGTGGCGGCATGCCGGCCGCATGCATTTTGCAAGAGGCGAGATGATCCACCGTTGCAGGCCCTCCGTTGCTCGGCCCCCACGCAATCCGCATGACGAATTGTCCGCAATTCCAGCCCAGGAAGAGAAGCGGACGACACACGACCACGCCCGGATCGTATCCCCGGCCATCCGCTGATCCGGCTGAATCTTGGGAACCCCCGCACAGGAACGGGCGGACGGGAACGCTGTCCGCCACGCCGGCCTCAGTCCAGCCGCGTGCAGCAGTAGGCCTCGGTCCGGTAGGGGAAGGCGACGGTCTCGCGCCCGGCCAGTTCGGGCGAGGTGGCGATCACCGCCTCGAGCTGCGCGCGCACCGCGTCCTGCCCGGCCGGCGGCAGCGAGGCGATGAAGCTCACCGACATCACGCGGTCGACGATGACCTGCTGCGGCGGCCCGACGTGCTCGTAGGGCAGGCTGGACAGTTCCAGCGGCCCGAAGCCCTCGGCCGGGAAGACGCGCTTCCAGTCGCCCTTGTAGAAGCGCGGCGCGTCCCCCTCGTGCGGGGTCATGATGGCGGTCAGGCGCGCCACCCAGTCGACCGCTTCGTCGCGCACGTTCCACACCAGGCCCAGCTTGCCGCCGGGGCGCAGCACGCGGCGGAACTCGGCCACCGCGGCCGGGTTGGCGAACCAGTGGAAGGCCTGGGCGCATACCACCGCGTCGACGCTGGCGTCGGCCAGCGGCAGCGCCTCGGCGGTGCCCTCGCGCGCCTCGGCCGACGGTACCGCCGCCACCAGCTGGGCGCGCATGGCAGCCACCGGCTCGACGGCGATCACATGGGCGCCGGTACGCGCCAGCAGGCGGCTGAACTTGCCGGTGCCCGCGCCGACGTCGGCGACGGTCTTGCCCGGCCCGAGGCCGAGCTGCGTGCGCAGCCAGCCGTCGAGCGCGGCGGGATAGTCGGGACGGCCCCGTGCATAGGTATCGGCCTGGCTGGCGAAGCCCTGGGCGGCGGCGTGGTGGATGCTGGACATGGCGGCAGGAGGAGAGGAAGTTGGCGGGTGGTTGGCTGGCAACGGCGCCGCGCGGCCAGCGGCCGGGACCGGCGCCGCGCTACCTTAGCCTGCCCGGCGGCGTCCCGCAAGCTGCCGCACGGCGGGTGCAGGCCCGCCCGGCTCTGCCCGCGGGACCGGCGCGCCGTCCCGCCGGCGGGTCCTCAGTGCTGCATGCCCCAGCGCCCGACCGTCAGGCGCTCCAGCGTGCGGAACACCAGGTTCTCGACCAGCAGGCCGATCAGGATCACCAGCGCAAGACCGGCGAACACGCGGTCCGTGTAAAGCTCGTTGCGGTTCTGGAAGATGAACCAGCCCAGCCCGCCCTGCCCCGACGAGGCGCCGAACACCAGTTCGGCGGCGATCAGCGTGCGCCAGGCGAAGGCCCAGCCGATCTTCAGCCCCGACAGGATGGCGGGCAGCGCCGCCGGCACCAGGATGTGCAGCACGTAGCGCAAGCCGCGCAGGCCATAGTTGCGGCCCGCCATGCGCAGGGTCTCCGGCACGCCGCGGAAGCCGGCGTAGGTATTGAGCGACAGCGGCCACAGCACCGAGTGGATCAGCACGAAGACCAGGCTCCTGGAGCCCAGCCCGAACCACAGCAGCGCCAGCGGCAGCAGCGCGATGGCCGGCAGCGGGTTGAACATCGCCGTCAGCGTTTCCAGCAGGTCGCGCCCGATCTCGGTGGACACCGCCAGCGTGGTCAGCGCGAAGGCCAGCAGGATGCCGGCCAGGTAGCCCTGCAGCAGCACCGCCAGCGATACCGCGGCCTTGGCCGGCAGCTCACCGCTGGCCATGCCGTCGAGGAAGGCGCGCGCGGTGGCGCTGAAGGTCGGCAACAGCAGCTCGTTGTCCTGCACGCGCGCCAGCACTTCCCACAGGCAGGCCAGCACCACCAGGATCAGCGTCTTGCGCAGCCAGCCCTGTTGCCACAGGCGGCGGTGCCAGGCGAGCGGGCGTGCCAGCGGCGCCGCGGTGAAAGGTGCGAGGGTCCGCTCGTACTCGGGGCGGACCGGGGGCGCGGCGGACACCGCGCCGGGGGATGGGAAAGACATGATGAGATCCTGTTGCGGCCGGTACCATCCCGGCCCTGCGCGGCGGTGCGCGACCCGCCGCGATGCCGCGCGCGGCGCTCAGCGCGCCTGCGCGGTCCTGGCGCTGGCGGTGGTGCCCTCGGCCCCGCCCGCCGTCCCGGTTTCGAACAGCAGCCGGTGGATGCGCTGCGCGGTCGCCTGGAACTCGGCGCCGCCCTGGCTGGCCAGGTCGAACTGGTGGCTGTTGAGCTCGGCGCGCACGCGCCCCGGATGCGGCGACAGCAGCAGGATGCGGTTACCCACCACCAGCGCCTCCTCGATGGAATGCGTGACGAACAGCAGCGTGAAGGCGGCATCCTCCCACAGCGCCAGCAACTCCTCCTGCATGCGGCGCCGGGTCAGTGCGTCGAGGGCGGCGAAGGGTTCGTCCATCAGCAGCACCTTGGGCCGCATCGCCAGCGCCCGCGCGATCGCCACGCGCTGCTTCATGCCGCCCGACAGGGTGTGCGGATAGGCATCGGCGAAGCCAGCCAGGCCGACCTTGTCGAGATAGTGCAGCGCGCATTCCGAGGCTTGCGCGCGCGACATGCCACGTGCCTGGCGCAGCGGGAACATGATGTTCTGCCGCACGGTCTTCCACGGCGGCAACTGGTCGAACTCCTGGAACACCACCACGCGGTCGGGGCCCGGCGCGGCCACGCGCCGGCCTTCGAGGCGGATCTCGCCCTCGCTGGGCGCGACGAAGCCGGCCACCGCCTTCAGCAGCGTCGACTTGCCGCAGCCCGAAGGGCCCAGCAGCACGAAGCGATCGGCCGCGTGCACGTCGAAGCTGACCTGGTGGGTGGCGCGCACCACGCGCTGCCGCGTGCGGTACTCCAGCGAGACGCCGTCGACCTGCAGCAGCGGCGCCGGCGCGACCACGCGCAACGATTGCGGCGCGCTCATCTCAGCTCCCCTGCGCGGTGGCGGGATCCGCGAAGAAGTAGTCCTGCCACGACTGCGGCCGGTTGCGGATGGCCCCCACGCGATGCATGAAGTCGGCCAGCACGAAGGTGTTCTGCGGCGCCACCTTGAACTGCACCTGCGGGTTCTTCAGCAGCTTGACCAGCAGCGCGCGGTCGGTCTTCGACTTGCTGGCGCGCAGGTAGATGTCGGCCGCGCCCTCCGGATTGGCGGTGGCGAACTTCGCCGCCTCGGCCAGCGCGTCGACGAAGGCCCGGTAGGTCTTGGGGTTGTCCTGGCGGAACTTCTCGGTGGCGTAGAGCACGGTGGCCGAGCTAGGGCCGCCGAGCACATCATAGGAATTCAGCACGATGCGCGCGTTCGGATTGCCGGCCAGCTCCTGCTCCTGGAACGGCGGGTTGCCGAAGTGCCCGGTGATCTCGGTACCGCCGGCAATGATGGCGGCGGCGGCGTCCGGGTGCGGCACCGCCACGGTCCACTTGTCGAGGCGGTTGTATTCCTTGTCGCCCCACTGCTTGGCTGCGGCCAGCTGCAGCACGCGCGACTGCACCGACACGGTCACCGCCGGCAGGGCGATGCGGTCCTTGTCGGTGAAGTCGGCGATGCTCTTGACCTTGGCATTGTTGCTGACCAGGTAATAGGGGAAGTTGCCCAGCGAAGCCACGCCCTTGACGTTCTGCCTGCCGTGGGTGCGGTCCCACAGTGTCAGCAGCGGCCCCACGCCCGCGCCGGCGATGTCGATGGCGCCCGACAGCAGCGCGTCGTTGACGGCGGCGCCACCCGACAGCTGGGTCCACTCGACCTTGATGTCGACGCCCTGCTGCTTGCCGTGCTTTTCGATCAATTGCTGGTCGCGCGCCACGTTGAGCAGCAGGTAGACCACGCCGAACTGCTCGGCGATGCGCAGGCGGCCCTCGGCCATGGCGGCACCGGGCAAGGCCAGCGCCGCGGCCAGGGTCATGGCGACGGCGCGGCGGCGGGACAGGAAACGGAAGGAAAAGGCAGGCATGGCGGCTCCGGAAGTCTCTGGGCGGAATCAGTCGGGGCGGCACCGGGCCGCGCCGCGCGGCAGGCGGCGTGGCAGGTGGCGCGACAGGCAGCGTGCGGCGACGCGCAGGCAGCAGTACATGGGGCCGGGGCACCCGGACCCCGGGCGCATCCCGTGCGGCGGACAGGCAGGCGTCAGGCCGGCAGGTCGCCTTCGATGGTGGTGCGGTACATCACCCGGCGCTGCGCGTCCGGACAGCCGGCGGCGAGGTGCAGCAGCGAACGGTTGTCCCAGAACAGCAGGTCGTGCGGCTGCCAGCGGTGGCGGTAGATATGCTCGGGCCGGGTGCTGTGCGCGAACAGCTGCTCCAGCAGGTCGCGGCTCTCGTCCTCGGGCAGGCCCTCGATGCGGGTGGTGAAGTGCTCGCTGACGAAGAGCGCCTTGCGGCCGGTCTCCGGATGGGTGCGCACCACCGGCTGCAGCACCGGGCGCACCTGCGCGATCTGTTCGGGGCTCAGATTGGGGCGCCACGGGCTGCGCCGCTGCAGCTCGGCGTACTTGGCCAGGTAGGTGTGCTCGGCCTTGCGGCCTTCCACCGCCTGGCGCAGGTGGGCGGGCAGCGTGTCCCAGGCCAGGTGCATGTTGGCGAACAGGGTGTCGCCGCCTTCGGCGGGCAGCTCCTGCGCGTGCAGCAGCGAACCCAGGCTGGGCTTTTCCTTGTACGAGAGGTCGGAGTGCCAGAAGTGTCCGGCGTCGCCCAGGCCGATCGGCCGGCCGTTCTCGATCACGTTCGAGACGACCAGGATCTCCTCGTGTCCCGGCAACTGGAACTGGTGCAGCACGTGGATCTGCAGCGGACCGAAGCGGCGGCTGAAGGCCACCTGCTGCGCGGGCGTGATGCGCTGGTCACGGAACACCACCACATGATGGTCGAGGTGGGCACGGTGGATGCGCGCGAACTCCGCGTCGCCGAGCGGCGCGGACAGGTCCAGGCCGATCACCTCGGCGCCCAGCGGCGCGTCGAAGGGACGGATCTCGACGGGGACGGCAGCCCCGGTGGTGGCGGTGGCGGTGGCGGTGGCAGTCGCGGCGGGGGCCGGCTCAGGCCGGGCGGCGCGCGGCGCGGTCTGGAATGCAGTCGTCATGGCAGGCTCGGAAACGGGGGGAGGCGTGCGCGCCGGGACATGTCCCACGCGCACGACCGTTCAAGCCTTGCACTCTAAAGACGGGGCGATGCTCCGACAACGAATGAAATCGCTCGCCCTTATCCGTTCAGCGCATATGGGGTGGCGCAGCCTGCGCCACCGCGCGCGCCAGCCGCGCCACGCCCTCGCCGATCTGCGCCGGGTCGGCACCGGCGAACGACAAGCGGAAGGCCGCGCGCGGGCGCCGCTCGGCATAGAAGCCCGCGCCGGGCACGAACAGCACCTTCTCGGCGATGGCGTGCGGCAGCAGCGCCGCCGCGTCCTCGATGCCGTCGACCGCCGCCCACAGGAACATGCCGCCGGCCGGCAGCGCGAAGCGGATGCGCGCGCCGAAGGCCTGGCGCAGCGCGTCCGCCAGGCGGTCGCGCTTGTCGCGGTAGGCCGCCACCTCGCGCGCCACCTGCGCCGGCAGGCGGCCGTCGTCCAGGTACTGCGCCGCCGTCAGCTGCAGCCAGGGCGGCGTGCACAGGTCCGACACCTGCTTGGCGATCACGGCGCGCCGCACGATCTCCGCCGGCCCCGCCAGCCAGCCCAGCCGCAGCCCGGGCGCCAGCGTCTTCGACAGGCTGGCCAGGTGCACCACCCACGGCCGCGCGGCCGGCACCTGCGCGCACAGCGACAGCAGCGACGGCGGCGGCGCGCCGTCGAAACTCAGCGCGCCGTAGGGATCGTCCTCGACCAGCACCACCTGGTGGCGCGCCACCAGCTCCAGCAGGCGCAGGCGGCGCGGCAGCGACAGCGTGGCGCCGGTCGGGTTGGCGAAGGTCGGCACCACATACAGCAGGCGCGGCCGCTCGCCGGCTGCCGCGGCGGCCTCCAGCACCGCCTCCAGCGCCTCCACGTCGATGCCCTCGTGGTCGGCCGGGATGCCGCGCAGCGCGGCGCCGGCCAGCCGCAGCGCCTGCAGCGTCGCCGAGTAGGTCGGCTCCTCCACCAGCACCAGGCTGCCCGGCTCGACCAGGGCCTTGACCAGGAAGTCGAAGCCCTGCTGCGAGCCGGTCGTCACCAGCAACTCCTCCGGCGCCACCGTGGCGCCACGCTCGGCCATCAAGGCCGTCAGCGCGCGCCGCAACGCCGGCGCGCCTTCGGTGGCACCGTACTGCAGGCACTCGGCCGGCCGCTGCGCCAGCACCTGCGCCGACGCCGCGCCGATGCCCGGCGCATCGAACAACGCCGCCGACGGGTAGCCGCCGGCGAAGGAGATCATCTGCGGATCCGACAGGTACTTGAACAGCTCGCGGATCGGCGAACCCTCCGGTTCACGCAGCGCGGGGACGAAGGGATAGGCAGTGTTCATGGCGCTTTCTCGCAGTTTCGGGGGCGATCGGGGGCAATCGGGAAGGCGCGCTCAGCAGGCCGCGGCGGTCATCTTGAAGATGCCTTGCGCATTGCCGGCATCGAAGCCGAGGTCGGTACGGGTCACCGCCTGCGCCTCGTCGACGAAGGTGTCGCGCGTGATGAACTCGTAGAACGAGCCCGGCACCTCGCGCCGCACCTCGGCGCCATCGGCGCCGACGAAGGCACGCTGCACCGGATCGGCGCGGAAGGCGGTCTGCTTGACACGGCCGCTGCGCGACACCTCGACCTTCTCCTTCATCGGGCGGCCGATCGCCTTCTGCTGCTCCGACAGCGCGAACACGTCCTCGACGCGGTCGGTGGCATGGTTGAAGGCATTGCCTTCGGTGGCGATCCACGCCATCTCGGCCGACTCCTGCAACAGGCGCTCGTAGTCCTCCAGGCGCGGGGCGCCATGCTGGCGCTCGAAGCAGCGCGCCAGCACGCCGATCAGCTCGGCCGCCTCCGCCTGCGGCAGCGCGCCGTCGCGCTCCAGCTCCCACAACAGCGACTGCGCGCGCGGCGTCAGCGGATCGGCCGAAGCACCGACGACGCGGCTCACCGCCTGCTGGAAGCCCTCGCTGAAGCGCTCCGGATGGAACTCGCTGACGAAGAACTGTGCGATCTCCTCGGGCGCATCCTCATGCGCGTACGAACGGCCGGTCATGCCGATGCGGTCGAGCGGATAGGTGCCGTTCAGGCGGTAGCCGAGCGGACGCAGGATGCGCGTGAAGGCTGCCTCGCCGCCGGGCAGCGCGCCGTTGTCGGCCCAGCGCACGGTGCGGATCGCGCCATGGTCGAACACCACCTTGCCGCCGGCCGCGGCGACGTCCTCGGTGTAGGCCTTGCCGGTCGGCACGCGCTCCAGGATGCCGGAGAACAGCACCAGGTTCAGCGCGTGGGCGATCTCGGCGCGGGCCGGGCGGCCGGGTTCGCCTGCCGGCAGGCCGGCGGGGGTGGCGACCAGCGCGGCCAGGCGTTCGGCGGTGGCGGGGCCGAGGTTGAGGGAGACTAGGGAGAGGATGTTGGTGTTCATGGCGATTTATTGGGTGTTGCTGGGAAAGATCTGGGGGTGCTTGCCGGGGGGCGGTGGCTGGCAGGCGGTATTGGGGGATCGAGGTGAATTGGTGTTTGGTGCTTGGTGCTTGGTGTTTGGTGTTTGGTGCTTGGTGTTTGGTGCTTGGTGTTTGGTGCTTGGTGTTTGGTGCTTGGTGTTTGGTGCTTGGTGTTTGGTGCTTGTCTTCGGGCGGTGTTGGTCTGCGAGGCAACGGCCTGTTTCGACTCCCCTGCGGGGAGCCGGCCAACCATCGTAACTTGGCGCTTGTCGCGTGGGTTCGAGCGGTGCCGGGTCGCGAGGCAACGACCTGTTTCGACTCCCCCTGCGGGGGAGCCGACCTACTTTCTTGGTCTTGCCCAAGAAAGTAGGCAAAGAAGGCGCGCCGGGTGCGGCTCAAAGACCCCTCGCGTGCTGAGGCAAAGAGCGGCCGGGCCCCAACTCGGATCGCCTTAAGGCGATCCTCAGACAGGGGGCCCTCTTTTCCGCTCTTTGCCTCAGCCCGCGAGGCGCCGCACACGGCAGGGAACAGACGCCACGCCTCGCTTCGCTTCGGGTGGGGGTGTTCGGCCAGCAGCTGGCCGAACACAAAGGCTTAGCAAACCTGGCCGTTATGCAAAAGTGAGCCCGCTCGCAGACCAACGGTTGGCCTTTCCCTCCCGTGTGCGGCGCCTCGCGAATTAGCCCCGGCCGCCGATGAAGCCCGTCCGCTGTCTGAGCGGCCGCAGGCCGCGAGTTCGGACGGGCGCGGCGGCCGGGGCTAATTCGCGAGGGGGGGTCGCCGCACCCGGGTCGCCTTTCTTTGCTTACTTTCTTTGGCGAGACAAAGAAAGTGAGTCGGCTCCCCGCAGGGGAGTCGAAACAGGCCGTTGCCTCGCACACCAACACCGCCCGAAGACAAGCACCAAGACACGAGAGCCGAAACAGGCTGTTGCCTCGCAGACCAACACCCCCCGAATCCAAGCATCAGAGCATCGCGTCTCCGGCGCCAAAACAAACCGCTGCCACGACCTGCCGACATCGTCCGAAATACCGCTGGAACCCCGAACACTCCGACACTCGAATCCACCATCCAACCATCGTCAATCGACGGACGCCCCCGACATCTTCACAATCTCCCCCCACTTCACCCGATCCTGCTTCAACACCTCGGCAAACGCCTCCGGCGTGGTCGGCGCAGGCTCTGCCCCCAGTTCGCGCATCTTGGCCTGCACGCCCGGCTCCCCGAGCACCTTCGCCAGGTCCTGGCTGATCTTCTGCGCCACCGCCGACGGCGTGCCGCGCGGTGCCAGCAGGCCGAACCAGGGGCTGGCGTCGAAACCGGGCACCGGGCCGCCGGCGGCTACCGTCGGCACATTGGGCAGCGCGGACGAGCGTGCCGGCGTGGTCACCGCCAGGGCCTTGAGCTTGCCCGAGCGGATGAAAGGCAGCGAGGCCGGCAGGTTGTCGAACATCACGTCGACGCTGCCGCCCATCAGGTCGGAGATGGCCGGGCTGCTGCCCTTGTAGGCCACGTGGCTCATCTCCGTGCCGGTCATGCGCTGGAACAGCTCACCGGCCAGGTGGGTCGAGGTGCCGTTGCCGGCCGAGGCCATGTTGACCTGCTTCGGATGCGACTTGGCGTAGGCGATGAACTCGGCCAGCGTCTGCACGCGGGCGCGCTCGGCGAAGGCCGGCGACAGCACCACCACGTTGGGCACGCGCGCCACCAGGGAGACCGGCGCGAAGTCGGCCGCCGCATCGTACGGCAGCTTCTTGTACAGCGTCGGATTGATGCCGAACTCGCCGACCGAGCCCATCAGCAGCGTGTAGCCGTCCGCCGGCGACTTGGCCGCGGCGCCGGTGCCGACGATGCCGCCCGCGCCGGGGCGGTTGTCGACCAGCACCGGCTGCTTCCACAGCGCGGTGAGCTGGTCGCCTACCAGGCGCGCCACCATGTCGGTGGTGCCGCCCGGCGGGTACGGCACGATGATGCGGACCGGCTTGCCGGGAAAGTCGGCGGCGATGGCCAGGCCGGATACGGCCATGCCGACCGCCAGGCCGGTGCTGGCGAGGACGCTGGTGAAACCCTTCATCTTGTCTCCCTGTCTTTGTGTCTGAGTATCGTGGATGTGACGAGAAATCTGTTTCTTGCGGCGGGGCAGCCGCGTGAGACCGAATGATTTCTCATCAAGTCCAGGGTTTCAAGCGAGATTTCGGTATAGGATGATGATCTTTAGTCATCAAGTCGCCCACCGGTGACATCCTCCCCCGATGCGGCAACGCCTCCCCAGCCTGAGCAGCCTGCGCGCCTTCGAGGCCGCCGCGCTGCACCTGAACCTGCGCCGCGCCGCGGCCGACCTGTTCATCACCGAAAGCGCCGTCTCGCGGCAGATCGCCGCACTCGAAAGCCTGCTCGGCGTGCAGCTGTTCCACCGCGCCAACCAGCGCATCACGCTGACCGCGGCCGGCGCGCTGTACAGCCGCCAGGTACGCGAGCTGCTGCGCCAGCTCCAGCGCGACACGCTCGACATCATGGCGCACGAGGGTGCCGGCGGCAGCGTGGAACTGGCCTGCGTGCCCACGCTGGCGGTCGAGTGGCTGATCCCGCGGCTGCCGGCGTTCTACGCGCGCCATCCGCAGGTGGTGGTCAATATCAGCGCGCAATCCGATGTATTCCTGTTCGACGGCACGCCCTACGACGCCGCCATCCACTTCGGCGAGGCCGCCTACCCCGGCGCGCGCGCCGAGCGCATGTTCGGCGAGGAATCGGTCGCGGTCTGCCACCCCGGCTTCTTCGGCGGCAAGCGGCGCATCACCGCGCTGGACGTGGCCCAGGCCCCGCGCCTGCACCTGGCCACGCGCCGCTTCGACTGGCAGCACTGGCTCGAATCGGCCGGCCTCGACGAGGTCAACGCCATGCGCGGGGCGCGCTTCGAGCATCACAGCATGGTGATCAGCGCGGCGCGCGCGGGACTGGGGGTGGGACTGGTGCCGCGCTTCCTGGTCGAAGAATACCTGGCGCGCGACCTGCTGGTGATCCCGGTCGCCCATTCGCTGCGCTCGACCAGCGCCTACTACCTGGTTTCGCCGGATTCGCGGCCGATGAGCGACGCCATGCTGCGGCTGCGGGAGTGGCTGCTGGAGGCGGCGGGGGCATTCGCGGACGGCCAGGGGTGAGGTGCGCGCCTGCGCCAGTACAACGCCCGCCGATCCAGCCCGCGCCGGAGCCAGCACACCCCGCCGGCACCAGGACTCCCCCCCGGCAACCTTGAAAATCAATTTTTACCCGGGTATTATCCAGCACCCCGAATCGCACCGACACCACCGTGGCATACCCCCCCTCCTACACCGCCTTCGCCGGCCACCGCCTGCTCGCCTCGGGCTCGCTGGCCAGCGTCGCCCTGGCAGTCAGGCAAGCCCCTGAAGGCGACCCCGTCCTGATCTTCGATGACGGCACCGGCCGCACGATCGACATCGACATCCGCGGCAGCGAGGCCGAGGTGCGCGCGCGCTTCGCGCCGGCAACGGATGCCGAAGCGCCAGCCGACGCCGGCGACGACAGCGCCTCGTCCCGGCCCAAGGGCCGCGGCCGCCCCAAGCTGGGCGTGGTGGCCCGCGAGGTGACGCTGTTGCCGCGGCACTGGGAATGGCTGGCGTCGCAGCCCGGCGGCGCCTCGGTCGCGCTGCGCAAGCTGGTCGACGAAGCGCGCCGCGCCCACGGCGAGCGCGACCGCCTGCGGCTCGCGCAGGAGCGCGCCTACCACTTCATGTCGGCACTCGCCGGCGACCTGCCCGGCTTCGAAGAAGCCGCGCGCGCCCTGTTCGCCCACGACGCGGCGCGCTTCGCCGCGCAGATCGCCGGCTGGCCGGCCGACGTGCGCGACCATGCCGCGCGCCTCGCCAGCGGCGAGCTGCCGGCCGCCGGGCCGGAGGACTGAACGCCGCACGCTGCGCGCTGCCTGGCGGCAGCGAGTCCGCCGCTATGCCGTGCCCCGGACTAGGGTCGGGAAGCCGGCACGGCGGCGGACGCCGCCGAGACCGCTGAGGCGGCGGACGCCGATGATGCGCAAGCCCGGGCCGGGCGCGCAGGTCCGGCCGCTGGCAGCGCGACAGCATCCGCGGCATACGCCCGCACCGCCGCCACGATGGCGGCCACCATGCGCCGCTGGTTGGCCTCGTCGCTGACATAGGCTTCGTCGCCGGCATCGACGATCACGCCGGCCTCCAGCAATACCGCCGGCATCTCCGTCTTGCGCAACACCACCAGGTCGTCGAAGCGATAGATGCCGCGCGCGCGGTCCAGCAGTTCGCGGTTCTCGCCCGGGATCGGCTCGGCATGATGCAGGGCCGGAGGGCGGCCGAGCCGGCCCAAGGCGTCGCCCAGGCGCTCGGCAAGGGCGTAACTGCGCGCGAAACGCGCATTGCGCCCGGAGATGAAGAGCGAATAGCCGGCGATCGGCTGGCGCGTACGATAGGCTTCCAGCGTGCCGGCCTGGATCCTCTCCAGGTACTGCGGCTGGGCGGAATCGTGATGGATGGCGAGGAACAGGTCGGCATGCCAGGCGTTGGCCAGGGCGGCGCGCTCGTCCAGGCCGATTTCCTGGTCCGGCGCGCGCGTCAGCCGCGCACGGAAGCCGGCGGCCTCCAGCGCCGCGCAGAGCCTGGCGGCGAGCGCATCGTTGTAGCGCACCTCGCGCAGTCCGCGGATGCCCAGCGCGCCGCCCTGCGCGGGCGTGTGGCCGGGATCGATGACGATGCGCAGCGGCGGCATGGCGCCGGCCTCGCCGGCCTCGCCGGCGTGGGCCGCCACCAGTCCGCCCAGGGCCCCAAGGCTGCCCAGGCCCGCCAGGCAGCGCAGCATGCGCCGCCGGCCATGTCCGCTCAGTTCCACGACTTGCCGGCGATCATGTCGTCGCGGCAGGTACCGGCCTTGCATTCGCGCAGGCGGTCGCGCAGGTACTCGGTGCGCGCGCGGTTGACGCGGTAGTTGCAATCCACGTTGATCGAGCCGGACGACTCGCAGGAGGCATCGCGGTACTTGATCCAATCGAGCTGCGTGTCCTTCAGCTTCTGCTTCGGCCCCTCCTTGATGACGCCGCGCAGTTCGCCGTAGACCGCGTTCAGCTCCTTGTCGGACTCCACGAACAGCTTGGCGAAGCAATAGGTCTTGTCGTAGCTGGTGCGGTACTTGTCGCACTCCCCTTCGGCATGCGCCGCGGCGGAGGCCAGTCCGAGCAATGCCAGGGTCAGGGCGGGGAGGATGGCTTTCATGGGATTCCTGTCTGCGATGAATGTCGGGAAAGATAGCGCCGGCACGCGAGGGCGCGGCGGCGCCGCTATTCTAGTCGGCGCAATGACGAATTCGTCGACGGACTCCGCTGATGCGCCAAGCGACGCGCCGACCCAGGGCACCGGACCTGCGGCGCCGCGCCAGGCAGCCAGCATGGCGCATGGGCCGAAGCACCCCGCTATAATCGCGCCCAGCGCCATCCTGCCCGCGCCCCGCCCGATACCACCTATCTTCATCCGCGCCCAACGCATGCTCAAGGACCAGACGGAAATCCGGCCGACGCGCCGCTACGTCGAGAAGCAGGAAGCGGTGCTGGCCGCCGCATCCCGGCTCTTCAACCACAAGGGCGTGCGCGGCACCACGCTGTCCGACGTGGCACAGGAAGTGGGGCTCAGCACCAACAGCATCACCTACTACTACCGCAAGAAGGAAGACCTGGTCGTCGCCTGCCTGCTGCGCGCGATCGGCGAGATGGTGGAGATGGCCGGGCTCGCCGCGCGCGAAGCCACGCCACCCGAGCGGGTGCGCGCCTTCGTCGCCCGCTACTTCGAGCGCCTGGCCCGCACGGCCAGCGGCGAGCGCCCCGAGATGATGAGTTTCCGCGAGATCCGCGCGCTGCCCGACAGCCATGCGGCGACCGCGTTCGATGCCTACAACGACATGTTCCGCGGCATCCGCCGCCTGCTGCGCGACGGCGAGGCGGCCCCGCGCGGTGCCGCGGAGCGTGCCGCCCTCGGCGCCGCCGCCCACTTGCTGCTGTCGCTGACCACCGGCGCCGCGGCCTGGGCGGACCGCTATGAGCCGCAGGACTACCCCAGGGCGGCCGACACCATGGTCGACCTGCTGCTCAACGGCTTCGCCGCCCCCGGCACGCGCTGGCATGCGCCCGGCGCGCTGGCGCTGCCCGCGCTCGACATGCCGGACGGGACCCAGGAAGCCTTCCTGCGCGCCGCCACCGAGCTGCTCAATGAACAGGGCTACCGCGGCGCCTCGGCCGACCGCATCTCGGCGCGGCTGAACCTGACCAAGGGCGCCTTCTACCACCACCACGAGAACAAGGACGACCTGATCTCCGCCTGCTTCGAGCGCATGTTCACGGTGATCCGCACCACGCAGTCGCGCGTGGAGGCCGGCCCGGGCAGCGGCTGGGACAAGCTGTGCGCGGTCTCGCGCGCGCTGGTGGACTACCAGTTCTCCAGCCGGGGGCCGCTGCTGCGCCTGTCCATCTACGGCGCGCTGCCGGAGGACATGCGCCAGTCCCGCATGCAGACCATGGCGCGGCTGTCGGCGCGCTTCGCGCGCTTCCTGGTGCAGGGCATGCAGGACGGCTCGATCCGCCCGCTCGACCAGTCCGTCGGCGCCTCGCTGGTCAACGGCATGATCAATGCCGCGGTGGAACTGCGGCGCTGGGTCGAGGATGCCTCGGCCGACAACGCGCCCGAGCTGTTCATCCGTCCCTTGCTGCTCGGCCTGTTCGCGCACGACTGAGCGCCCCCAAGCACCGCAGCGCAGCGGCACCTGCCGCCTAGGCGGACACCGTCTCCTGCAAGTGGCAGGCCACCATGCGTCCGCTGCCACCGCGCGGCAGCAGGGCCGGGTCCTCGCTGCGGCAGCGCGCCATGGCCGCCGGACAGCGCGGATGGAAGCGGCAGCCCGTGGGCGGGTTGAGCGGACTCGGCACCTCGCCCTGCAACACGATGCGCGTGCGCTGGCGCTCGGCCTCGACGCTGGCCACCGGCACCGCCGACAGCAGCGCCCGCGTGTAGGGGTGCTGCGGATCGTCGTACAGCTCGTCGCGGCCGGCGATCTCGACGATGCGGCCGAGGTACATCACGGCGATGCGGTCGCTGATATGGCGCACCACCGCCAGGTCGTGCGCGATGAAGACATAGGTCAGGCCGAGGCGGCGCTGCAGCGCCATGAAGATGTTCACCACCTGGGCCTGGATCGACACGTCCAGCGCCGACACGGGTTCGTCGCAGACGATCAGGCTGGGCCCCGCCGCCAGCGCCCGCGCGATGCCGACGCGCTGCCGCTGGCCACCGGAGAACTCGTGCGGATAACGGTCCGCCATATAGGGCAGCAGCCCCACCATCTCCAGCAATTCCGCCACGCGCGCACGGTAGGCCGCCTTGTCGCGCGCCAGCCCGTGCACCTCGAGCGGCTCGCCGACGATGTCGCGCACCCGCATGCGCGGGTTCAGCGAGCCGAAGGGGTCCTGGTAGACCATCTGCACGCTGCGCCGGAAGCGGCGCTCGTCGGCCTTGCCGAAGCTGGCGAAGTCGGTGCCGTCGAAGACGATGCGCCCGGAAGTGGCGGCCAGCATCTTGATCAGGGCCAGCCCGGTGGTCGACTTGCCGCAGCCGCTCTCGCCGACCAGCCCGAGCGTCTCGCCGCGGCGCAGCGAGAAGGACACGCCATCGACCGCCTTGACCGAGCCGGCCTGGCGCCGCCACAGCGCGCCGCGGCTGACGGGAAAATGCACCTTGAGGTCTTCGACGCGCAGGATCTCGTCGCCACCGGAAGCCATGGCAGCGGGCGCCTGCCGCTGGGAGGAAGCACTGTCAACGTAGGTCATCGCGGATGCATGCCTTGAAATGTTGCTCGCCGACGGCGCGCAGCATCGGCCGCGCCGCCCCGCAGTCTGCCACCGCGCTGCGGCAGCGCGGCTGGAACGCGCAACCCGGCGGCAGCGCGGTCAGGTCCGGCGGCTGGCCGTCGATCGGTACCAGCGGCTGGCCGGCATCGCCGTCCAGCCGCGGCACCGAGGCCATCAGCCCGCGCGTGTACGGATGGGCGGGCCGGCCATAGAGCGCCGACGCGCTCGCCGTCTCGACCATGCGCCCGCCGTACATCACGCCCACCCGGTCGGCGTAGCGCGCCACCACGCCGAGATCGTGCGTGATCAGGATCAGCGCCGTGCCGGCGGTCTCGGCCAGCGACTTGAGCAGGTCGAGGATCTGCGCCTGCACGGTCACGTCCAGCGCCGTGGTCGGCTCGTCGGCGATGATCAAGCGCGGCTGGCAGGCCAGCGCCATGGCGATCATGGCGCGCTGGCGCATGCCGCCCGAGAACTGGTGCGGATAGGAGCCGAGGCGGCTGGCCGGCTCGGGGATCTGCACCTTGCCCAGCAGTTCCCCGGCGATGCCCAGCGCCTGCTTCCACGGCAGCCCCTGGTGCAGGTGGATCGGCTCGGCGATCTGCTTGCCCACCGTCAGCGCCGGATTCAGCGAGGACATCGGCTCCTGGAAGATCATGGCGATGCGGTTGCCGCGGATGGCCCGCATCTGTGCCGGCTTGAGGCGCAGCAGGTCCTGTCCCTCGAACAGGATCTCGCCCCCCTCGATGCGGCCGGCCGGCGCCGGGATCAGCCCGAGCACGGAAAGCGCGGTGACGCTCTTGCCCGAGCCCGACTCGCCGACGATGGCCAGCGTCTCGCCGGGCTCGACCGCGAACGACACGCCGTCCACCGCCGTCACCACGCCACGGTCGGTGCGGAAGCGCGTGGTCAGATTGTTCACCTGCAGGATGGGCTGCGCCATGCGGAGCTCCTCTCGCCACCATCACCATCACCATCATCATCGCCATCGGCAGGCGGGCCGCCGCGGCGGCCCGCCCTCGCTTGCTCCGCCCCTGCGGAGCGGTCATCCCGGCTCAGAACCCCATCTTCTTCTTCATCTCCTGGTCGATCCACAGCCGTGCGTAGATCGGTCCGGGCCGCACCGCGCCGGCGCGCAGCTCGCCCTCGTAGTTCTTCACCCAGGGCCACCAGGCGGTGTACTGGTATGGCGTCGGCAGCCAGATGTACGGCGCGTCCGCCAGCACCTCGCGCGTCAGCGCGCGCAGCGCTTCCTGGCGGCGTCCGACGTCGCGCAGGCGGAAGGCATCGTTGACACGCTGCTCGAACTTCGGGTTGCCCCACTGCGAGGCGTTCCACACCTGGCCGACCACGAAGCTCTTGCGGATCGTGGTGGTCGGATTGGTGTGGCCGTTGCTCATCAGGTAGCCCGGGGCATTGGTGCGCGTGGTCATCGCCGACAGGAAGGCACCGTACTCCATGGGCTGGATCTCGATGCGCACGCCCACCTGCTCCAGGTAGGCGCCGATCAGCGGCAGCAGCTCCATGTGGTTCGGATCGCAGGCGCAGACCTGCACCTTGAACGAGAAGCCCTTCGGGTAGCCGGCCTCGGCCAGCAGCTTGCGCGCCTTGTCGGGGTTGTAGGTGAACAGCTCCTTGACAGGCTCCGGCATGGCGCTGAGCGGCTCGAAGTAGCCGACGTAGTCCGGGTGCTGCGGGTAGGCGAACAGCTCCGCGTTGCCGCCGTAGAACTGCTTGACGATCTCCTGCTTGTTGACCGCCATATTGAGCGCGCGGCGCACGCGCAGGTCATTGAAGGGCTTGGCGTCGACGCGCATCGCCAGGTACTGGCCGTTGGTCGACAGCCAGCGCGACCACTTCAGCGCCGGCGCGCTCTTCTTCAGTTCCTCCACCGCGGTCCAGCGCACGTTCTCGGCGACGTCCAGCTTGCCGGTGCGCAGCATGGTGTTGCGCGTGGCCTCGTCCTTCACCGTGCGGATCACCAGCTTGTCGACAAAGGGCAGCTTGTAGTCCTTGCCGCCGATGCGCTCGCTGTCCCAGTACAGCGTGTTCTTCGTGTAGGTGCCGGCATTGCCCTGCACAAAGTTGCTCAGCACGAAGGGGCCGCTGCCGTTGACGTTCTTCCAGTTGCCGGCGCCGGCGGTCGCCACCTCCTTGGGCATGATGCCGGAGTAGTAGCCCCAGCCGAAGCGGTAGTCCCACTCGGCATTGAACTCCTTGAAGCGGAACAGCACCGTGTGCTTGTCGAGCGCCTCGACCTTGGCCACGTGGTCGAAGTAGGTGGGGATGCGCTTGGCGCTGCCGTTCTGGCGCTCGTAGCTGAACACCACATCCTCGGCCACCAGCTCACGCTCCGGCATCACCCCGGGCTTGGCCGGGAAGCGCACGCCCTTGCGCAGCTTGACTTCCAGCGTGAGCGGATCCAGCCATTTCCAGCTCTCGGCCAGTTCGCCGCGGATGGCGTCCTCGGGCAGCCAGGCGTCGGCCACGAAGGGGTACTTGCCGCCGTTGCGCCGGGCCTTGGACAGGTCGGCGACGAACAGCTGCTCGTAGACCTGGCCGGTATCGTAGTTCTGCTTCCAGTTCCAGTCCGCCAGGTCCCAGGAGAGCGCGGACACGGTCGGGTACATCGACCCCACCTCCACGCTGCCGCCGTACTTCGGCGCCTCGGCCTGCGCGCAGGCCGGGCCCGCCGCCCCTGCCAGCGCCAGCCCCGCCAGCGCCACCGATGCGATCCTCGCTGATGTGATCCAGTTCAAGCCGCGTCCCTCCTTCGTTGTCATGACTTCAAGGCGCCCGGCGCCGCGGCGCATGCCGCGGCCCGGACCGGTCGACCCGCTCGGAAAGCCCGGGATGCCGATGTCCTAGCGCGAACCGCGCATGCGCGGATCGATCAGGTCGCGCAGGGCATCGCCGAACACATTGATGGCGTACACGACCACGGTCAGGCAGATGCCCGGCGCCAGCGCCAGCCACGGCCCCTCGAACATGAAGGTGCGGCCGTTGCCGGACAGCATGCCGCCCCAGGTCGGTGCCGGCGGCGGCACGCCCAGGCCGAGGAAGGACAGCCCGGACTCGGCCAGGATGGCGGTACCGACGCGCGTGGTGAACAGCACGATGACCGGCGGCATCACGTTGGGCAGCACGTGGCGCCACAGGATGCGGGGGGTCGACGCGCCCATCGACTGCGCCGCGTGCACGTACATGTTCTCGCGCACCGACACCACCGCGCTGCGGATGATGCGCGAGCCGCCGATGCCCAGCAGCAGCCCCATGGTCAGGATGATCTGCCAGCTCCCCGGCCCCAGCACCGAGACCACCACGATCAGGATCACGAGGTCCGGGAAACTCATCCACGCATCGACCATGCGCTGCACCACCAGGTCGAAGCGGCCGCCCAGGTAGCCGCTCAGGATGCCCAGCAGCACCGACACGGCGGTGGCCAGCGTGGCGGCCGACAGGCCGATCACCACCGACAGCCGCGCGCCGTACAGGCAGCGCGACAGCATGTCGCGGCCGAGGTTGTCGGTGCCGAAGGGATGGGCCCAGGAGGGTGGCTGCAGGCGCTGCATCATGTTGATCTGGTTGACGCCGTAGGGCGCCAGCCAGTCGGCGAAGACGCCGCAGAACAGGAACACGGCGCAGATCAGCGCGCCGGCGGCGCCCAGCGGCTTCTCGCGGCAGAGCCGGTGCAGCGGCGCGAAGGCCGCCACGGCTCGGTCGAAGGCGGCGGGCGCGTGGCGCGCGGCCGCCGGCATGGTGGCGTGGTTGGCTGCATGGGTGGCGGCCTGCGGAGCGGTATTGGCGGAACGGTCCATCAGCGGTGCCTCACTTTCGGATCGAACAGCCCGTAGCTCAGGTCCACGAGCAGGTTGATGAGCATCACGGCCGCGCCGACCACCAGGAACACGCCGGTGATGACGGGATAGTCGCGCTGGTTGACCGCCTCCAGCAGCAGCAGGCCCATGCCCGGCAGCGCGAAGATCTGCTCGATCACCACCGCGCCTCCGATCAGCAGCGGCGCCTGCAGGCCGACCAGCGTCACCACGGGAATCAAGGCATTGCGCAGCGCGTGGCGCAGGATCACCAGGCGCTCGTCCAGGCCCTTGGCCCAGGCGGTGCGGATATAGTCCTGGCGCAGTACCTCCAGCATCATGGTGCGCGTCATGCGCATGGTGATGGCCGACAGCGCCATGCCCAGGATGACGGCCGGCACCAGCATGTTCAGCACGTGGCGCAGCGGATCCTCCGAGAACGGCACGTAGCGGACCTCGGGCGACCAGCCCCACCACACCGACGGGAACACCATCACCATGGTGCCCATCCAGAAGCTGGGCACGGCCAGCATCAGCAGCGAGAAGGAACGCGCCGCATAGTCGGCCGCGGTGTCCTGCCGGATCGCCGACAGCACGCCGATCGGCAGCGCCACGCTGAGCGCGACCACCAGCGCCATCAGTCCCAGCGAGAAGGTGGCCGGCATGCGCGCCAGCACCATGCGCGCTACCGGCTCGCCTTGCCACAGCGAGTCGCCGAGGTCCCCGTGCAGCACGATATTGCCGATCCAGTGCAGGTACTGCCGCCACATCGGCTGGTCCAGGCCCAGCGCGCGGACCAGGTCGTCGCGGCTCTTGCTGTCGGCGCTGATGTCGTTCTGGCTCAGCATCAGGTCGACCACATCGCCCGGCACCATGCGCACGATGGCGAACACGATGACGCTGGCGAACAGCAGCGTCGGAACCAGCGCCAGCAGGCGGCGCAGCGCGTAGGCACCCATCGCGCTCACCCTGCCGACGCCCGGCGCGGCGCCCGGTCGTTCGATACCGAAAACACGATTACGGAAAATCCCCGACTCATGCTGCGCCTCCTGTCCCGTGCATCCACGCCAGGCCATGTTCTCCCTGCTTGCGCACAGGAGCATGAAATCAAGGCGAAATTCTCTGGAATCGAGCCGGCATGCAGGCGCATCGCGAGCGGCGCCAGCTGCCTCGAACAGCTTGCCGGGCCAGCATACCAATCTCACGAATTCAAGACAATCAGGAGGCGCCCCGAATGTCCTAGTGGTTTACCTTGGAAGCAGCGCGGCAACGCCGCGCATGCATGCGCTGCGCGTCGTCGGCATGGCGGGCGCACCGCACGCACCGATGCGGTGGTGCGCCAAGGACGAAGGATGCGGGCAGCAAAGGCATGCCGGGACACGGCGGCCCCGGCGCGATGCAGCGCGGCAACGCGCCGCGCTGCAGCCGATCGGTTGCCGATCGGTTGCCGATCGGAAGGAGCTCAGTAGCCGCGCAACGCCGCCCAGCGATCGGCATGGTAGTTGGCGTCGCCCAGCAGCACCTGCAGCGTGCGTGCGCGTTTCATGAAGAAGCCGATCTCGAAGGCGTCGGTCATGCCGATGCCGCCATGCATCTGCACGCCCTCCTGCACCGCCAGTGTGGCCGTGGTGCCGGCGCGCGCCTTGGCCGCGGCCACCAGCGCGCGCGGCGGCTCGGCATCCTCGTCCAGGCGCTGCTGGGTACGCAGCACCAGCGCGCGCGTGATCTCCAGGTCGGTGAACAGCTGCGCGGCGCGGTGCTGCAGCGCCTGGAACTCGCCGATCAGCTTGCCGAACTGGGGGCGCTCCTTCAGGTACTGCAAGGTCCGCGCGAAGGCCTCGTCGCCGACACCGAGCAGTTCCGAGGCCAGCGCCGCGCGCGCCAGGTCGAGCACCTCGCCGAGCGGCGCCGCGCCCTGGTCCACGCCGCCCAGCACGGCCTCCGCCGGCACCCGCACCCCGGCGAAGCGGATGCGCGCCGCATTGGTGGCGTCGGCCATCACGGTGCGCTCGACCTCCACGCCGGCGGCATCGCGCGGCACCAGGAACAGCGTGATGCCCTGCGCGTCGTCATCCGCGCCGGCCGTGCGCGCCACCACGATCAGGGTGTCGGCCACATGCCCGTCGACCACGAAGACCTTGCAGCCGTCGAGCACATAGCCGCCTTCGCCGGCGCTGGCGCGCAGCGACTGGCGCTCCGGCCGGTGGCTGCCGTGCTCGTCGATGGCGAGCGCGGTCAGGTGCCGCCCCTGCGCGATCGCCGGCAGCAGCCGCTCTTTCTGTGCCGCGCTGCCGAGGCGCGCCAGCAAGGCGGCGCCGACCAGCGCGGTGGAAAAGAAAGGCGATGGCGCCAGCGTGCGCCCGATCGCTTCCATGATGACGCCGGCCTCGACCGCGCCGAGGCCGCTGCCGCCGTACTGCTCGGGGACCAGCACGCCGGCGAAGCCGAGCTCGGCGAAGCCCGCCCACAGCTCGCGCGAGAAGCCCGTGGCGTCGCGCGCGTCGCGCAGCTTGCGCAGCGCGGCGATCGGCGCGCGCTCCTTCAGGAAGGCCAGCGCGCTGTCGCGCAGCATCTCCTGCGTTTCATTCAAGACGATTGCCATATGCGTTCCGATGTGCGTTCCGATGCGGAGAGCCGGCGCTTCAGGCGCCGGGCAGGCCGAGCAGCCGCTTGGCGACGATATTGAGCTGAACCTCGCTGGTACCGCCCTCGATGGAGTTGGCCTTGCTGCGCAGCCAGGCCCGCGCGGCGGCACCCTCCTGGCTGCGCTCGCTTTCCCATTCCAGCGCGTCGCTGCCGCCGACGGCCATCAGCAGCTCGTGGCGGCGCTTGTTGAGCTCCGCGCCGTAGTACTTGAGCACCGAGGAGAAGGCGGCGATACCCTCGCCCTGGCGGGCCAGGTCCACCGCCCGCTCGCCGGCGCAGGCGAAGGCCGCCTCGTCGATCTCGAAGGCAGCGAGCTGGGCGCGCAGCACCGGCGCATCGAGCGCGCCGCGCGCGTCCACGCCGAGCGTCTCGGCGGCCAGCTGACCGAGCGGCTTGCGCGCGCCACGCCCGCCGATCGCGCTGATCATCTCGCGCTCGTGGGTCAGCAGGTACTTGGCGATCTCCCAGCCGCCATTGGCTTCGCCGAGCAGGTTGGCGCGCGGCACCTTGACGTCGTCGAAGAAGGTCTCGCAGAACGGCGACTTGCCCGAGATCAGCACGATCGGGCGGGTCGAGACCCCGGGCGTTTCCATGTCGAACAGCAGGAAGCTGATGCCGGTGTGCTTCTGCGCGGCGGCATCGGTGCGCACCAGGCAGAAGATCCAGTCGGCCTTGTCGGCGTACGAGGTCCAGACCTTCTGGCCGTTGACCACGAAATGGTCGTCGCGCTCCTCGGCGCGCGTCTGCAGCGCGGCCAGGTCGGAACCGGCATTGGGCTCCGAGTAGCCCTGGCACCAGCGGATCTCGCCGCGCGCGATGCGCGGCAGGTGCTCGCGCTTCTGCGCCTCGGTGCCGTACTTGAGCAGCGCCGGGCCCAGCATCGAGATGCCGAAGCTCTGCAGCGGCACGCGGCAGCCCAGCTCGGCCATCTGCTGGCGCAGCACCTTGGCCTGGGCGCGCGACAGGCCGCCGCCGCCGTAGGCCTGCGGCCACTCCGGCACGGTCCAGCCGCGCTCGGCCATGCGCGCCAGCCACTGGCGCTGGGCCTCGGACTGGAAGCGGAAGCGGCGCCCGCCCCAGCAGATGTCCTCTTCGCTGCGCATCGGTTGCCGCATCTCGGGCGGGCAATTGGCTTCCAGCCAGGCGCGCGTCGCCTGGCGGAAGGAATCGAGGTCTTCCACGCTTGTCTCCTGTCTTGTCCTGCGCTGCCTTGGCCGGCAGCCGGCGGCCACGCTCCGGCCCCGGATCCTTCTTTTTCGAAAACTCGGTATCGAGGGCACCAGCCTGTCGCGTTATACAAGCCGGCACTCGGCAGCGTCAATACCGCGCCGGCGCCCGGCTTGACGGCCGCAAAGCCCTTGGCGGCAGCCGGCGGCGCCCAGCCGATGCCAAGCAGGGCAAGGCGCATGACGAGAATTCATGAAGGCCAGAGGCAGGCTGCATGGCCGGCCGCCGGCCGCGCCATGCGCCGCCGGCGCGGAGCCGCGCCGCCTGCGCAGGACGAGCCGGCAAGCGGCCCTGCAAGCACCGCAGGAGCACAGCGGCCGCGCCGCCCGGCCCGCACGATGCAGTGCAATGTGATAGCATCGCCCGACAACATACCCGGTTTCCTAAAATGGCAGCCCAGGGCCGCCCGCACGGCGGTTTTGCACTGCAGTACGACAGAGAAGACAGGGAAGCCGGACAAGAGGAGGATAGACAGTGAAGGCCGAAGCCACCAGCACGGCTTGCAGCGCCGGGAACGCCGGCGGCGCGGAGCACGCGACCGCGCCGGCGCGCCCGGCCGACCGCCCCACCTATCCCGGCGCACGGGCGCCGGACCGCCGCCGCAGCGTGGATGCCGGTGGCATCGGCCTCGCCGTCTACGAATGGGGCGCGCCCGACGCCACGCCCATCCTGCTGGTCCATGGCGCCCTCGACTTCGCCCGCACCTTCGACGGCTTCGCGCCGCTGCTGGCCGATGCCGGCTACCGCGTGGTCTCCTACGACCACCGCGGCCACGGCGATTCCGAGCATGCCGACCTGTACAGCTGGCTGGCCGACGAGCGCGACATGCTGGCGGTGGCCGATTCGATCACGCCCGAGCCCTGCATCGCCATCGGCCACAGCAAGGGCGGCTCGCTGCTGGTGCATGCCATCCAGGCCCTGCCGCACCGCTTCAGCCGTTTCGTCGCCATCGACGGCCTGCCCTTCCGCCGCCCCCAGACGGACAGCAGCACGCGCGAGAAGAAGACCATGAACGCCGAGTTCATCGTGCGCTGGCTGGATGCGCGCCGCACCTGCGGCGAGCGCGAGCGCAAGCCCGGCACGCTGGACGACCTGGCACGGCGGCGCGCGCGCATGAATCCGCGCCTGTCGCACGACTGGCTGCGCTACATCGCCTCGCACGGCGCGCGCCAGGATGCCGACGGCTGGCGCTGGAAGCTGGACCCCGCCATCGGCATGTCGGGCTTCGGCCCGATGCGCGCGCGCTGGGTGCTGGAGCGCCTGCCCGGCTTCCCGGTGCCGATGCTCGCCATCTTCGGCACGGAAAAGGAGCCGATGGGATGGGACGCCGGCGCGGACGACCTCGCGCCCTATTTCCCGCCATCGGCGCAGGTCCACGTGCTGCCCGACACCGGCCACTTCATCCACGTCGAGCGGCCGCGCGAAACCGCCGAGCGGATCCTGCCGTTCCTGCAACCGTGACGTCCAGCCCAGCGATGACCGCCCTGCCCCCACGCGCCGCCACGCCTCCCCTGCTGCTGCGCCACCACCGCCTGCACCTCGCCCTGCATACGCTCAAGCCCGGCCCCGGTCCGGCCCTGCTGCTGCTGCACGGCCTCGGCGAGGCCTCGCCCGGCGCGCTGCCGCCCGGGTACGCCGCCTGGCCCGGCGCCGTCCACGCACTGGACTTCACCGGACACGGAAAGTCCGACCTGCCGCGCGGCGGCGGCTACAGCTGCGAACACCTGATGGCCGACGCCGACATCGCACTGGCCCACCTGGGCAGCGCCACCCTGGCCGGGCGCGGCCTCGGCGGCTACGTCGGCCTGATGCTGGCCGGCGCGCGGCCGGCCCTGGTGCGCGGCGTCCTGGTACTCGACGGTCCCGGCCTGGCCGGCGGCGTGGCCGTCGACAGCAACCCGCACATCCCCGTGGTCGACACGGCGCGGCGCGGCGCCCCCGACCCCTACGCCATCGCCGACCTCGCCACCGAGATGCGCCCGCCGCGCTATGCCGTCAACTACGCCCGGCTGGCGGCACAACATGCGGCCCAGCAATCCGCACAGCAAGCCGCACCGGTACCGCCGCTGGCGGTCTGCTGCCGCGAGCATCCCGAATGGCTGCTGGCCGTGATGGCCGAACTCGGGCTGGCACCGACACCGCTGACCGAGGCGCTCGCCACCTATGCCGCCCACGCTGCGCAGGCCGTGCCGCCGACAGCGCCGGGTAGCGCTGGCGGCGCGGGCGGTGCGGGAGCGCGCGCATGAGCGCCAAGCTGGATGCCGGCGCCCTGCCCGGCACCGCCGCCCACGCGGAGCAGGCCGAGCACGGCTTCCTGGCCCATGTGCAGCAGCACCTGCCGCGCAACGCACGCGCCTTCCTGGTCCACGGCATGCTGGGCATGACCGGCTTCCGCCTGGTCACCGCCCCCACCTTCGTGCCGGCCTACATCTACCTGCTGTCCGGCTCCAAGCTGGTGGTCGGCTGCGTGCTGTCGGCCCAGTATGCCGGCATGGCGCTGTCCTCGATCTGGGGCGCGACGCAGATCGAGCACCGGCAGCGCGTGATGCCGCTGATCTACCTGGTCGGCTGGATGGTACGCCTGCAGATCCTCGGGCTGGCGCTGTCTGCCTTCCTGCTGTCGGGCTTCCCGGCGCTGGCGGCGGCGGCCGCCTTCCTGCTGCTGTTCGGCCTGTTCAACGGCGTGCAGAACGTCACCTTCAACTACCTGACCTCGAAGATCATCCCGCTGGCCCGGCGTGGCGCGCTGACCGCGCGCCGCAACTTCCTCGGCGGCCTGACCGCCGCCGCGGTGGCCTGGCTCGGCGGCGAACTGCTGGTCGGCCGCAATGTGTTCGGCAACGGCTACGCCACCACCTTCCTGTGCGCGTTCATCCTGACCAGCCTGGGCATTTCGGCGCTGACGCGCATGCGCGAACCCGCGCTGCATGACGTGCATGCTCCCTCCGGCTTCGGCAAGCGGCTGCGCGAGCTGCCCGCCCTGCTGCGCCAGGACCCGGACTACGTGCGCTTCTTCCTGGCGCGCGCGCTGGTGGCCCTCAGCATGATGGCGGTGCCCTTCTACGCCATCTACGTCGGCACCCATATCCCGCTTTCGGGCGCCACCCTGGGCTACCTCAGCCTGGCCTACCTGATGGCCCAGACCACCAGCAACCTGGCCTGGGGCTGGCTGGCCGACCGGCGCGGCTACCGCGTGGTGTTCCTCGCCAGCATCGGCCTGTGGGCCGCCGCCACCGCCGCGCTGCTGCTGTGCGAGGCGCGCTGGGCCTTCCTGCTGGTGTTCTGCGGGCTGGGCGCCGGCTTCGGCGGCTACTTCCTCGCCTCGGACAATTTCGCGCTGGAATTCGGCCGGCGCAAGGACCGCCCGATGCTGCTCGCGGTGTCGGATACCGCGACCTACTCGATGATGGCGCTCGGCCCTGTGCTGGGCGGCCTGCTGGCGCAGCGCGCCGGGCTGCCGGCGGTGTTCCTGCTCGCCATCACCGTGCTGGGCGCGGCCTTCATGCTGGCGCGCCGGGTACGCGATCCGCGCCGGCGCGGGCAACCGCCCGGCGGCGACGGCGGCCTGCCGCGCGCGGCCTGACCTTCCCTCAGCTTCCCCCCAGAATCCCTGCACGCAGGCGCGGCAGGGCCGACCTCAGCAAGGAGACCACCCATGCGTGAAGCCGTCATCGTTTCGACCGCGCGCACCCCGATCGGCAAGGCGCACCGCGGCGCCTTCAACAACACGCAGGCGCAGGAGCTGGGCGCGCACGCCATCGCCCATGCGGTGCAGCGCGCCGGCATCGACCCTGCCCTGATCGAGGATGTGATCCTCGGCTGTGCCGTGCAGCAAGGCACCACCGGCGGCAACGTGGCGCGCCAGGCGCTGCTGCGCGCCGGCCTGCCGCAGACCATCGCCGGCATGTCGCTCGACCGCCAGTGCGCCTCCGGCCTGATGGCCATCGCCACCGCCGCCAAGCAGATCATCGTCGACGGCATGCAGGTGGCCGTGGGCGGCGGCCTCGAATCGATCTCCCTGGTGCAGAACGACAAGATCAACCGCTACCGCAGCCAGGATCCGCGGCTGGTGGAACAATTGCCCCAGATCTACATGACCATGCTGGAGACCGCCGAGATCGTGGCGCAACGCTACGGCGTCAGCCGCGAGGCGCAGGACGCCTACGCGCTGCAGTCGCAGCAGCGCACCGCCGCCGCCCAGCAGGCAGGGCGCCTCGACGCGGAGATCGTGCCGATCCGCACCACCATGCTGGTCACCGACAAGGCCACCGGCGCCGTCAGCGAGCAGCCGGTCACGCTGTCGCGCGACGAAGGCAACCGCCCGTCCACCACGCTGACCGACCTGCAGGGCCTGAAGCCGGTCTTCAAGAACGGCCAGAGCGTGGCCGAGGGTGCCTACATCACCGCCGGCAATGCCTCGCAGCTCTCCGACGGCGCTTCGGCCATGGTGCTGATGGAGGCCAAGGAGGCCGAGCGCCGCGGCCTGCAGCCGCTCGGCGCCTACCGCGGCATGGCGGTGGCCGGCTGCGATCCGGACGAAATGGGCATCGGCCCGGTGTTCGCCATTCCCAAGCTGCTCAAGCAGCACGGCCTGAGCATCGGCGACATCGGCCTGTGGGAGCTGAACGAAGCCTTCGCCAGCCAGGTACTGCATTGCCGCGATACGCTCGGCATTCCCGACGAGCGCCTCAACGTCTCGGGCGGCGCGATCTCCATCGGCCACCCCTATGGCATGTCGGGCGCCCGCATGGCGGGCCACGTGCTGCTCGAAGGCAAGCGCCGCGGCGCCAGGTTCGGCGTGGTGACGATGTGCGTCGGCGGCGGCATGGGTGCCGCCGGCCTGTTCGAGATCTTCTGATCCCCGCCACATCCGTCCGCCAAGGCATCCGGCCACGACATCCAGGAGACTACGCATGACCGCCATCAACCCCGTCACCACCCTCGAGATCGAAGACGGCATCGCCGTGCTCACGCTCGATTCCCCGCCCGTCAACGCCCTCTCGGCCACGGTCCGCGCCGGCATCCGCGACGGCGTCGCGCAAGCCAGCGCCGACCCCGCCGTGCAGGGCATCGTGCTGATCTGCGCCGGCAAGACCTTCATCGCCGGCGCCGACATCACCGAGTTCGGCAAGCCCCCGGTCGGCCCGGCCCTGCAGGAAGTGCAGGCGCTGATCGAAGACGCGCCCAAGCCCGTGGTCGCCGCCATCCACGGCACCGCGCTGGGCGGCGGCCTGGAAGTGGCGCTGGTGTGCCACTACCGCGTGGCCACGCGCTCGGCCAAGTGCGGCCTGCCCGAGGTCAAGCTCGGCCTGCTGCCGGGCGCGGGCGGCACGCAGCGCCTGCCCCGCATCGTCGGTCCAGCGCGCGCGCTGGAGATGGTCACCTCGGGTGAGCACGTGCCGGCAGCGGCCGCCGCCGAAATGGGCCTGGTCGACGCCCTCACCGACGACGCCGCGCTGCGCGCCGACGCCATCGCCTTCACGCGCAAG
This sequence comes from Cupriavidus sp. USMAA2-4, assembly GCF_001854305.1. Taxonomy (NCBI): domain Bacteria; kingdom Pseudomonadati; phylum Pseudomonadota; class Betaproteobacteria; order Burkholderiales; family Burkholderiaceae; genus Cupriavidus; species Cupriavidus sp. USMAA2-4. The sequence goes on from NZ_CP017749.1 coordinate 147,993, forward strand.
GTGATCGCCGAAGGCCGCCCGCTGCGCAAGGTGCGCGACCTCAACGAGAAGGTGGAAGCCGCGCGCGGCCAGCCCGAACTGTTCGCCGAGTTCCGCCGCGCCAACGCGCGCCGCTTCCGCGGCTTCGACGCGCCCGAGTACAACATCCGCTGCATCGAGGCAGCGGTCAACCTGCCCTTCGACCAGGGCCTGGCCACCGAGCGCAAGCTGTTCCTGGAACTGATGCAGGGCACCCAGTCGGCCGCCCAGCGCTATTACTTCTTCGCCTCGCGCCAGGTGTGGAACCTGCCCGACGTGCCGGCCGACACGCCGCTGATCCCGGTCAAGCGCGTCGGCATCATCGGCGCCGGCACCATGGGCGGCGGCATCGCCATGAACTTCCTCAACGCGGGCATCCCGGTCACCATCGTCGAGACCGCGCAGCCCGCGCTCGAACGCGGCGTGCGCACCATCCGCGCCAACTACGACAACACCGCCAGGAAGGGCCGCCTGAGCGCCGCCGCCGTCGAGCAGCGCATGGCCCTGCTCACGCCCACGCTGGACCTGGCGCAGCTCGCCGACGCCGACCTGGTGATCGAGGCTGTGTTCGAAGACATGGCGGTCAAGAAGGAAGTGTTCGGCAAGCTCGACAAGATCGCCAAGCCGGGCGCCATCCTCGCCACCAACACCTCCGCGCTCGACGTCAATGAGATCGCCGCCTCCACCTCGCGCCCGGAGTCGGTGATCGGCCTGCACTTCTTCTCGCCGGCCAACGTGATGAAGCTGCTGGAAGTGGTGCGCGGCGACCAGACCTCCAAGCCGGTGATCCGCACCTCGATGGAACTGGCGCGCAAGATCGGCAAGATCGCCGCGCTGGTAGGCGTGTGCCCCGGCTTCGTCGGCAACCGCATGCTGGCCCAGCGCCAGCGCGAGGCGCAGAAGCTGGTGCTGGAAGGCGCCCTGCCCTGGGACGTGGACCGCGTGCTGTACCAGTTCGGCTTCCCCATGGGCCCGTTCGCCATGAGCGACCTGGCCGGCCTGGACCTGGGCTGGACGCGTGAGAAATCCAGCAGCTCCACCCTGCGCGAGATCCTGTGCGAGATGGACCGCCGCGGCCAGAAGACCGGCGCCGGCTACTACGACTACGACGAAAAGCGCAACGCCAAGCCCTCGCCGGTGGTGGAACAGATCATCCGCGACTTCGCCGCCCGGCAGGGCAAGAGCAGCCGCACCGTATCGGACCAGGAAATCCTGGAGCGCTGCATCTACCCGATGATCAACGAAGGCGCCAGGATCCTGCAGGAAGGCAAGGCCATCCGCGCCTCCGACATCGACGTGGTGTGGGTCAACGGCTACGGCTGGCCGGTCTACCGCGGCGGCCCGATGTGCTACGCCGACACCATCGGCCTGGACAAGGTGCTGGCCACGATGAAGCGCTTCGAGGCAGAGCTGGGCGCGGACTTCAAGCCGGCCGGATTGCTGGAGGACCTGGTGGCGCAGGGCAAGCGGTTTGCGGACTTGAAGTAAAGACCGAGCGAGCACGCTCCCGTGCCTCTCGGCGCGGGAGCGCGGGCCATTCAATGCGCGCCGCGATGCGCCTCGGGCCGGCGTCCATCGTGGTAGTACCCCCGCCCTTTTTGCACCATCCACGCGCCATCTTCACGCTCTGCGCGGCGCTGCCGCGCGGACCCGCCCTTCGCCCAGATCCGACGGTATTGCCTGCCGCTCGAGAAGGACTGCCGGCCAGCCGCTGCTAGCGGCAAGCTTCCGATTTTTATGACGAATTTAAACCAACAAGAATAGGATTCGTCCAATATCCTGCGCTCGCTCGATGCGTGATTATCTTCCGTCGAATGCTGTCTTTTCGATAACGGAGATCACCGCATGGGCAACCGATCCGCACATTCCCCACCCAACGTCAAGGTATCCGGCCCCGCCTTACCGGAATTGCTCGGCCAGCCTACGCTGGTGTTCTCCCGCCTGAGCGGCACGGACAATCTCAATGCCTTGTTCGAGTATGAGCTGGAGTTGCGCACCCCGGACGAGCGCAGCCCGGTATTCGGCCCCGCGGCAAACCTGGACAAGAAGGCCCTGCAAGGCACTGCAGTCACCGTCGAAATCGCCCTGGACGGCGCTGGCGTCGGCCTGCAAGGCGGCATCGGGGCAGGCAAGCGCGAGATCACCGGACTGGTCACGCAAGTCCGCGGCCCCTACCCGGTTGGGCGGCAGATCGCATACCAGCTGACACTGCGGCCCTGGCTGTGGCTTGCAACGCTGCGCTCCGACTACAAGATCTTCCAGCACAAGACGGTCGTCGAGATTCTTGACGAACTGCTCGGCAACTACATCTTTCCCGTGGAAAAGCGCCTCGACGCGGGCCGGTACCCGAAGCGGGTGTTCCAGCAGCAATACGGGGAAACCGATTTCGACTTCTTCCAGCGGCTCACCCAGGAATGGGGGATATCTTGGTTCATCGATCACGCCAATGGCCGCCAGCGCCTGGTACTGACGGACGGCAACGGCGCATTCCAGCGCATCCCCAGCGCCGCTTACCACACAATCCGCTGGCAGCCGGCCGCCGACCGGATCGACGAAGAACATATCCACGAATTCGAACTCATCGACCGGCTCGTCTCAGGCGAATGGCGTGCGGGCGACTATGACTTCGTCAAGCCACGCGGCGATCTTTCCGTCTCCAGCGCCGATCCGCGCGACACCGCGCACGCAACGCAATCCATCTACGAATATCCTGGCGACCATGCCCAGCCCACCACCGGCAACGATCCCTGGGACGAGGGCCGCTTCATCGCCCGCATCCGCATGGAGGAGCTGCGCCAGCGTGGCGTCCGCGCCAAGGCTAAGGGCAACCTGCGAGCCATCGCACCCGGCCGCATCTTTACCCTGAAGAACTACATCGGCCGGGAAGCCAATCGTGACTACTTGATTTTCGCCACCAGACTGCGCCTCGAAGACGTTGGCGAAGCGAGCGGCACCGCGCTGCGGTGGCAATGCGAAGTGGAGTTCGAGGTGCAGCCGGCCAACGAGATATTCCGCCCGGTCCGCACACAGCCGAAGCCGATCATGCACGGACCGCTACAAGCGCGCGTCACAGGTCCGGCGGGCCACCCGATCCATACAGACGAGTACGGACGGATCAAGGTACAGATGCCGTATGACCTGTACGGCAGCAATGACGAGAACAGCTCCTGCTACCTGCGCGTATCGGACGCCTGGGGCGGGCATCGCTACGGCTCGACCCATCTGCCGCGTGTGGGAAGCGAAGTCCTGGTAGAAGCGCTGAACGGCGATCCGGACTCTCTGATCGTCACCTGCCGCGTCAATAACAGGCAGAACCTGCCGCCGTGGAACCTGCCCGACCAGCAGGCGATCTCCGGATTCCGCAGCGAGGAGCTGCCTGCTGCGGACGGCACGCCGGGCGCGCGCCACAACAAGATGTTGGCCGACGACACGGCGGGCGAACCGCAGGTACAGATCGGCTCCGACTACCGGCATTCGGAATTGGCGCTCGGCCATATCGTCGCGATTCCCGGCTGGGAAGGCCGCAAGGAGAAGCGCGGCGAGGGCTTCGAACTGCGCACCGATGCCTGGGGTGCCGTCCGCGCCGAATCCGGCCTGCTGATTTCCACCTGCAAGCGCGCTGGCGGCCATGCCCTGAGCATGGCTGAGATGGTGGACGATCTGCAGCGGGCCGAACAGCAGACCGCGCAGCTGGCCGACGCCGCGCGGAAGGTGGACGCGCAGGATGGCGAGCAGAAGGACGTGGCCGATGCCATCGGCCGCCAGCACGCTGCGCTCAAGGGCGACGGACCGCTCAAGGAACTTGCCGCGCCCCATCTGGCGCTCGCCAGCCCTGCCGGCATCGTGACGTCCACCCCCGGCCTCACCCACCTGCAAAGCGGCACCCACCTGGCGGTGACCACCGGCGAACACATGTCGGTGACCACCCATGGCGGGTTCTTCGCCGGCATCCGCAAGGCATGGCGCGTGTTCGTCTACGAGGCCGGCATGCGCTTCGTCGCCGCCGCCGGCAACATCGACATCCAGGCACTCAAGGACTCCATCAACCTGCTGGCGAAGCTCGAGATAACCGCCACTGCCGAACGCATCCGGATCAAGGCGAAGACGGAGCTGCTGCTGGACGGCGGCACCAGCTATCTCAAGCTGACCGAAGGTGGCATCGAGCACGGCACCAATGGCGCGTGGACCGTTCACGCCGCCAGCAAGAGCCTGACCGGACCCAGCAGCCTGCCGGTGGAACTCCAGCCTAAGCAAGTGTGCCTGGAATGCCTGCTGAAAGCCGCGCTGCGCAATGCCGCGGTGGTGCCGCGCTGATCGGCACACAGAACCATGCACGCACGGCGAGACACCTACTGAGACACTAGTTGAGGCCCACAAGGATCATGAAGGAAGACGAACAACCCGTTTCCATCTATGTGCTGGCGGACGGCGCGGCACACCCGGGCCGCATCGGCTCGCTGCTGCGCGAAGCCCACGTGGAATTCCGCAACGTATTCGCCGGCCTGCCCGAAGCCGACGCAGGCGATGCCAGCCTGCTCCTGGCCCGGGTGGACGACACTAAGGCGCCATGGCTGGCGCAGGTGGACGCGATGGATATGCAGGCGCCCTGCCTCACACTCATCTGGAGCCGTGTGGAGATCGACGCGCTCGCGCGGCACCTGCATCAGTTCCTTATCGCCGACATCGGCGAGGGCATGACGGCGCTGATCCGCTATTACGATCCGCGCAACCTGGTGGTGGCGATGGAAGTATGGGGCGACGACATAGCCGAGCGCCTCATGCAACCGATCGAACAATGGAAATACCGCGGCTACCACGAGGCGTGGCAGCGTCTCGAAGGGCCGATGGGAGGCACGCGCACCCAGGACACCGCGCTTGCCATCTCGCTCAGCCAGCAACAACTGGACCGCCTGACCGAACATTGCGAGCCGGACCAATTGCTGGCCACGCTTGTCGAGAACGGCACGGTCGCGCCGAGCGAGCCCTACCTGGAACGCTTCATGGCCTTCCTGCCGCGCTACCAGCGCGCCGCCGCCTGGGGGCTGACCGAACCCGCCGACCGGCTGAGATTCTGCGAGCTCAGCTACCAGTTTGGCGAAGCCTTCGACCAACACGAGCACGTCACAGCCGTACTGCGCCAACGTCAAGAGACCGGGACATCGATGGCTGCCTGCGAGCAGGCGATTCACCCCTCGGTATGGGAACAGCTTCAGGCTCGCCAGAAAGCGGCAGAGGGCAAGGCATGACCTCCCGACTTTTGGCAACCGTCCTGCTGGCAGGCCTTGGCCTGCTGGCCGGCTGCGACGACCGGACCGGAACGGAGTCGAGGGAATCGGTGGAGAGCATCGACCCCGATGCCATGCAGGCTGGAGGCGTCCGAGGCCTGAACTACACCCCCTACTACATCGACTCGTTCGGCATCACGGGCGATCACGGCATCACCGGCGGCGGCCCCAATATCTTTCCCGCCACCCCGGAGCGCACGCCTTCCGGGGGGGGGAAGGAGTCCTGCTGCGCCTCCTTCCCAGCGAAATGGCGACCGGGGTTGAAGGTGAACGTCCGTTGGCTGGTAGACAAGAAACAGGACGGCGTCACCTATGGCTCCTGGTACCAGGCGCAAGCGGAAATCGCGGAATACGGGCCCAGGGCCGGTGCACTCTTTGTGGTGTTCCTGCCGGAAGATCGTATCAAGGTCATGGTTCAGGATGGCAATGCGAACGGCCACAACGATCTGACCGTGCGTCCCGCCGACGATGATCCTTACGTGGTAGCCGGCGCCTTGGATGAGGCCGCCAACCGCGAAGCGGAGGCCAGGCGTGAAGTGGAACGGCAAAGGAAGGAGGCCTACGCCGTCGAAGTCGCCAACCGGGAGAAGAAGCTACTGAGGCAACAGGAGAACGAACGATGAATCACGTCCTGCGTTGGCCAACCCAGATGCCGGTCGGCGGGTTGCCGCCGATGGGAAAGAGAACCTATGACGACCACCCAGGCAAGGTGGCCGATCACGATGCGGCCGGTGCTGCGACCCGGCACCGCCCCTCCCAGGCGGAACGCCACGGCCTGCCCGCGCGGCTCATGGCAGCCGTCCTGCTGGCAGGCCTTGGCCTGCTGGCAGGCTGCGACGACCGGACCGGAACGGAGTCGAGAGACTCGGTGGAGAGCATCGATCCCGATGCCATGCGCGGGGGGGGCGTCAGCGGTCTGAACTACACCCCCTACTACATCCACTCGTTCGGCATCACGGGCGATAACGGCATCACCGGCGGCGGCCCCAATATCTCTCCCGCCACTCCCGAAATGATGCCCTCCGGTGGGGGCGGAGAAATGTGCTGCGCCTCGTTCCCAGCGAAATGGCGCCCGGGGTTGAAGGTGAACGTCCGTTGGCTGGTAGACAAGAAGTTGGATGGCGTGACCTATGGCTCCTGGTACCAGGCCGAGACCGAACTCCCCCCCTACGGAAGAGCCACCTACGGCTTGTGGGCGATCTTCCTGCCGGGGGATCGCGTCAAGGTCATGGTCTGGGGTTCGCCAGAGGCGGGCTATACCAATGTCTGGACCAGACCGAGCGATGACGATCCTTACGTGGTGGTCGGCACCTTGGATGAGGCCGCCAACCGCGAAGCGGAGGCCAGGCGTGAAGTGCAACGGCAAAGGAAGGAGGCCTACGCCGTCGAAGTCGCCAACCGGGAGAAGACGCTACTGAGGCAACAGGAGAACGAACGATGAATCACGTCCTGCATTGGCCGACCCAGATGCCGGTCGGCGGGCTGCCGCCGATGGGAAAGAGAACCTATGACGACCACCCAGGCAAGGTGGCCGATCACGATGCGGCCGGTGCTGCGGCCCGGCACCGCCCCTCCCAGGCGGAACGCCACGGCCTGCCCGCGCGGCTCATGGCAGCCGTCCTGCTGGCAGGCCTTGGCCTGCTGGCAGGCTGCGACGACCGGACCGGAACAGAGTCGAGGGATGCAGCGGAGAGCATCGACCCCGATGCCATGCAGGCTGGAGGCGTCCGAGGCCTGAACTACACCCCCTACTACATCCACTCGTTCGGCATCACGGGCGATAACGGCATCACCGGCGGCGGCCCCAATATCTTTCCCGCCACTCCTGACCAAATGCCATCCGGCGGGCACGGGGAGATGTGTTGCGCATCGTTCCCAGCGAAATGGCGCCCGGGGTTGAAGGTGAACGTCCGTTGGCTGGTAGACAAGAAACAGGACGGCGTCACCTATGGCTCCTGGTACCAGGCGAAAGCGGAAATCGCGGAATACGGGCCCAGGGCCGGTGCGCTCTTTGTGGTGTTCCTGCCGGAAGATCGTATCAAGGTCATGGTTCAGGATGGCAATGCGAACGGCCACAACGACCTGACCGTACGTCCCGCCGACGATGATCCTTACGTGGTAGCCGGCACTTTGGATGAGGCCGCCAACCGCGAAGCGGAGGCCAGGCGTGAAGTGCAACGGCAAAGGAAGGAGGCCTACGCCGTCGAAGTCGCCAACCGGGAGAAGAAGCTACTGAGGCAACAGGAGAACGAACGATGAATCACGTCTTGCGTTGGCCAACCCAGATGCCGGTCGGCGGGCTGCTGCCGATGGGGAAGAAGATCTACGACACCCACAAAGGCAAGGTGGCCGATCACGATGCCGGCTGCGAACAGACCCTGCACATCAGCCTCTTCTTCGACGGCACCAACAATAACGATGACAAGAACAACCCCTTCCGCGATTCGTTGAGCAAAGCGCACACGAACGTGGCTCGCCTGTTCAATGCTGCAAGAGAAGAGGCCCAAATCGATCGACACTACGTGCCAGGTGTCGGCACGCCATTCCCGGAGATCGGGGAGACAGAGTACTCCTCGATCGGCAAGGCCTTCGCCAAAGGCTATGGGCGCCGTTGCGTGTGGGGCTATACCCGTGTCCTCAATTCGATTTACGAAGCAGTCGCCGGCCCGAACGAAACGCTGATTGACAACGACGAAGCCAACCGCCTGTGCAGAGCCAGTGCCGACGGCTACCGCCCCTTCGCCACCCTTTTCGACATGAAGCACAGGCGGCTGGCCGGCATGCAGCGGGACCGCAAGCGCGACTGCCAGCGCAACAAGATGGTCAAGCAGGTCTGGATCAATGTGTTCGGCTTCTCGCGCGGCGCCGCCACCGCCCGTTCCTTCGTCGGCAAGCTGATGCGGGACTGGGCTCCCGGCGGCAGGATCGCCGGCGAGATCCCCTACCAGGTCAACTTCATGGGCCTGTTCGATACCGTGGCATCGGTGGGACCGCCCGATTCGGTGCGCGCGGCGCTCGATATCAGCACCTTCGACGGCCACTTCGCCTGGTCGAACAGCGGCCTGATGGATATCCCCAAGGAGGTGAAGCGCTGCGCGCACTTCTTCTCCATCCATGAGCAGCGCATGAGCTTTCCCCTCGATACCATCCGCGAGGGCAGCGTCTATCCCGGTGGCGCCGGCCAGCGGCTGGAGGTCGCGTATCCGGGCGTGCATTCCGATATCGGCGGCGGCTATCCCCCCGGCGACCAGGGCAAGGCGCGCGGCGGCGAGGGCGACAAGCTCAGCCAGATCCCGCTGCACCATATGTACATCGAGGCCCTGAAGCAAGGCGTGCCCCTGCGCGTCGGTGACGAGATCAAGCAAAGCCCGTTCATGCAGGACGACTTCGCCCTCGCCAAGCCGGTGATCGATGCCTTCAACCGTTGGCTGGACCGCACCATCCCGATCGAGCGCGTCGAGGATGCCTTGCGCTTCGGCATGCGGCAGAACCTGGCCTGGCGCGCCTTGCGCGCGCGCTGGCACACCGGCGACTACGTCTGCAACCAGCCCTTCTTCAAGGCCGCGCAGGAAGACGAACTGACGCCGCGCCAGCTGGAGCTGCGTGTCCAGAAGCAGATGGAATCCGATGCGGAAGTCCGCAGGCTCCGGGGCCGCATCGCGGAGCTGGCCGCGGCCCGCACGAATCTCGGGCTGGCCGGCGCCGCAGGCGGATACGTCAGCGCCGCCGACCGTGCGGCGCAGATGAAGGAGGCGCAAGCGCTGGACAAGCAGAGCCAGCAGGCCGCGGACGCGCTGCGCCGCCGCCGCGAGCAGTTGTACCAGCAGGCGGCGAAGAAGAAGGGCCCGACGCGGCCGGGCGAAGGCGCCGATGAAACCGTGACCAATGACCAGCACGACCTGCGCGAGGCGGCGGAAGAATTCCGCTTGCTGCTCGGCTTCCTGCACCCCGACCGGCAAACGGCGCTGGGTGTCGAGCAATCGCCCTTCACCGTCCGTCCGCCCGCGGCGGGCAGCTATCTCGTCAGTCCGATCGGTGTTGTCCTGGCCGCATATGCGACGTACCAGAATTCGGGCCGCCGGTTGTCCGTGCGGAGAGAGCGCAATGCGGACAGCGAGCGCGTGCAGCTGGTGCAGCGCGATGCGTACGTCCAGACCGCCGCGCTGTCGGAGTTCGATGCGGAGAAGTTCGACGTGCTGGTGCTGCCCCCGCGCGAAATGCTCGATCCGTTGCAGGCCTGGACCACGGCCGAGGTAGTGGACCGGTTCGCCCGGCAAGAGCCGGCCGCCGTCGTCCTGTTCGATGACTACATCCACGACAGCCGCGCCTGGTTCCGCGTGCCCTCCTTTCATGAATACGCCCCGGGCGGCTACGGATGGGGACGCGCCTTCTTCATCGGCAAGGATCACTGCGTTCGCCACCTGGGCTTCGGCACCGATGCCATGGTCAAGAGCATCACCACCGCGCCCAGGCCCACCCCGGCCGAGATGGCGATGGGGGACTGACCCTGCCGCCGCCGGCTTCGTGCCGCGTCCGGCCCGGGAGCGGCGCTAGCCATCCGTTTCCAGGATGCGTCGATCGCTATTGTTTACAAGGAGAGTCCTATGTCCAGATCCATTATCGTCGTCGGTGATACCAATTCGAGCAGCGGAATCGTCATTACCGGCTCCTTCTCCGATGTGCTCGACGGCAAGCCGATCGCCCGGCTGGGCGATCTGGTGGACTGCCCGGCGAAGTATCCCGATGGACGTCCGCACGGCGTCAACCCGATCGTCGAAGGCGATGCGTCGATGCTGGTCAGCGGCAAGCCCGTGGCCCTGCACGGTCATCGCAGCGCGTGCGGATGTTCGCTGATCGGCAAGGCGGCTGCGTATGTCGGCGCGTAAGCCTGCCTCGAGAAAGGCGCCGGCATGGCTGCCCAAGGCCGGCCGCAAGCCGGCGGCGCCGGCGGCCAAGCCCAAGGGCGGCAAGCCGCATGCGCAAGACATCGACACCGCCCTCGACGGCAAGGACGGCGAGCCGGTCGTCGTCGCGCAGCATGACGAGGCTTACCTGGCCGCGCGCCTCAAGGCCATCCGGGAGGCATCCACTCCGATATGCGAGGCCGCGCACGAGCTGCTGCGAGCCCAGGCGGAGATACCACTGAGAAAGCGTCCGCTGCGGCGGCGGCAGGTGGAAACACTGCGGGCATTGCTGGAACAGGGGGTGCAGAACTTCGAAAGGCTGTGCGCGCAGGCCGACATCGAGCGCGACAAGATCACCGTGGCAAGCTATACCCTATGTGCCGCGCTGGACGAGGCAGTCATGCACACGGCATGGGGCGGCGGCACGGCCGAGAACGGGCTTTGGGCGCGCATGTCGCTTTCCAGCCAGTTCCACGGCGACCGCGACGGCGGCACGAAGGTCTATCGACTGATAGCGCGCGCCTCCGAAGACCCGCAGGGGCAGCACGACCTGATCCGGCTGTACTTCCGGGTCATGTGCCTTGGCTTCAAGGGATACTATCGGACGCAGCCGGATGGAGACCAGCAGCATCGTATGGCCTGCCGCAAGCTATACGACTTGCTGGCACCCTTCCAGCCGCCGGTACCGAAAGAGCTGTCCGTCAACATAGCGCCAACACGTGAGCGGAACTTCTATCCGATGCGGTTGATACCCTTCCCGGTAACGATCGCCGTCTATGCGCTGGCGCTGCTCGCTCTGTACGGCTACTTTCGGTATGAGCTGCACGTCAAAGAAAAAGCGTTACTGGAGCAGTTGGAACAGATCCGCGAGATGGTCGTCCCGCTGGCCTACGATTCGCCATTCTGGCAGGCTCAAGGCGGTGAAGCCGGTATGCCGCCTCAGGCAGAGCCGTCCTCGCAGCCCCCCCGCGCAGCCGCCGGCAGGCAGCCCTGACCATGCCGGGAAGCCACGCGATTGAACACCGGCGCTGCCTCGCCGCGGAATGGGGACCGTACGGCAGCCGAGGCGCGCATCCGTGCCCGTCATCACTGTCGTCGGCGCCATGGCAAGGACGTTTTCCCCATGGCGCCTCGCGCTGGAAGCGCAGCGCGCCACGCTCGCCGTCCAGCGCCGCGCGAACGCGTTGGCGGCCGGCTACCTGAAGGCGGTCAGCGAAGGTGTCGGCCGCGAAGGCCACGCCTCGGCCGCGAACTTCTCCGCCCTCGGCAAGGCCACCGAGGCGCTGACGCGCAGCGCGCAGGACGTCGTCACGCAGGAGGGGCAACTCGGCAAGCGCGACGCCGAACTGCAGGCGCAACCGGACGCCCTGCGCCGCGCGCACGGCAACGTCTCCGCCGGCACCTTCTACACGGCGCGCATCGCGGTCGCCGCGCCGCGTGGCGGCACGCTGCGCCTCAGCTAGACCGCCATCCTGCATGCCGCACCGGCTTTCAGCCATGTCCCGGCGACCGGACAGGCAGACATCTATGCGTCATGAAGCGCACAGACAATCCATGCGGCATCGCCGCGTCCGGATGACGCGGCGGCCTGCGCCACCCGATCACGACAGAAGGGAAACACCATGGATCGCCGCCGGTTCCTCCAGTGGGGAAGCTTCCTCACGGTCTCCGTCGCCACCACCGGCCTTGCCGGCTGCGGTAGCGATGACACGCCAGCCACGCCGGGCAGCCCGGCCGCGCCCGATGCCAAGACGGACGGCACCGCCCCTTTCGCCTTCGCGCAGGGCGTGGCATCCGGCGATCCGAAGCCGGACAGCATCGTGCTGTGGACCCGCGTCGGCGGCGCCGACGGCAAGCAGGCCGTGCCCGTGACCTTGCAGGTGTCAGCCACCGCCGACTTCGCCACCCTGCTGGTCAATACGAAGCTGAGCGCCCTGCCCGACTGGGACTACACGGTGCGCAACAAGGTCACCGGGCTGGCCGCGGCCACCACCTACTATTACCGCTTCGTCGCCGGCAACGTCGCCAGCCCGGTCGGCCGCACGCGCACCGCGCCCGCCGCCGGCACGCCGCTGGCGCAGCTCAAGTTCGCCTTCATCACCTGCCAGGACTGGAGCGTCAACCACTGGGCCGGCATGGAGGAACTGGCGGCACAGGACCTGGACTTCGTCATCCACCTGGGCGACTACATCTACGAAACGGTGGGCGCCGCCTTCCAGACCGGCAAGGTTGAGTCGCGCCACGGCCAGCTCAAGCTGCCCGACGGCACCGCGCGCGCGGACGGCGCGCGCTATGCGACCACGGTCGGCGACTACCGCTACCTCTACCGCTCCTACCGCAGCGACGCACGCCTGCAGGCACTGCATGCGCGCTTCCCGGTGATCGCGATCTGGGACGACCACGAGTTCTCCGACGACTGCTGGCAGGACCACCAGGTCTACAGCGCGGACGACGACCAGACCCCGCGCACCGCGCGCCGGCGCGGCGCCAGCCAGGCCTGGTTCGAGTACATGCCGGCAGACGTCAGCATCGACCTCGCCAACCCGTCCTTCCGCAATATCCAGATCTATCGCGCCTTCACCTTCGGCCAGCTGGCCACGCTGGTGATGACCGACGAGCGCCTCTACCGCGCCGACCACGTGATCCCGGAGCAGGCCGCCGGCAGCGAGATCGGCAGCCGCTACTTCGTGCCCAAGGCCACGCTGTCCACGCTGGAGGCCAGGAAGATCAACGCCGCCGGCAATGCGCTGACGCCGGTATCGCTGCTCGGCGACGCGCAGCGCGGCTGGTGGCAGGAGCAGATGCGCGCTGCCGCCACCACCTGGAAGCTGTGGGGTAACGAGGTGTCGCTGCTGCGCATGCAGCTCGATGGCGTGCAGGCCGTGGCCGGCATGGTGGCCGCTGCGCTGGCCGGCGCCAACGCCGCGCTGGCGCCGCTGCAGCCGGCCATGACAGCGGCGCTGGCCGCCGACCTCGCGGCGGCCAAGGCGGACGGCAGCTATCCGCATCCCGCCTACGCCGCGCTCAAGGCCGTGCTGGCCGGCGCCGGCATCGACGGCGCCACCTTCGACGCGGCCCTGCGGGGACAGATCGACGCGCAGTTGCCGAACGCGGCGCTGCTCGACCAGTACCTCCTCAACGCCGACCAGTGGGATGGCTACAACGCCGAGCGCAAGTCGCTGATGGCCTTCCTGAAGGCGCAGGGCATCGCCAACGTGGTGGCGCTGACCGGCGACATCCACGCCATCTTCGCCGGCCCGGTGATGGACGACTACGATGCCGCCACGCCGGCACCGGTCATGGTCGACCTGGTCACCGCGGGGCTGTCGAGCAACTCCTTCCACAGCTACTTCAAGAGCGTGGTCGACAGCGACCCTGCCTTCTCCGCCGCCAGGGCCCTGGTCTACACCATGCAGAACGGCGCCATGGTCAACACCTTCAACAGCACCTTGAAGGCCTTCAACCCCTGGCTCAAGCTGGTCGATACCGATGCCCAGGGCTACGCCGTGGTCACCCTCACCACCACCAGGTTGAGCTGCACCTTCCACAAGCTCAAGCCACTGGTGGCGGGCAGCGCGCCGGCGCTGCCCGCCACCGCCAGCACATTGACGGTGGAGGTGCAAGCCGGCACAGCGGCGGTCAATGTCGTCTGACGAGCGGGGCAGCCGCTACGCTTGCCTGCACGCCCGCTCACGCTGCCGTTATTGCCTTGCCATCGGCATCCGATGGCAAGGATCCTCCATGAGTCCTAGAATGGAAAAACGACTCCACGAATTGCAGAGGAAGGAGTATTGCCAAGACAACATGGCCGACTGATGTTTCAACGAATCTATGAGTATCTCAAACAGCAATTTTCACGTCGTTTACGACGGCACACGTTGGGCGGTTGCCATTGAAGGCGAAGGCCGGGTGAGAGTGGGAGTCACTTATGCCCGCGCATTGGCCATTGCTACGTCACTGGCGACGCTAAGAGGTGCACTGCTCTATATACACAATGAAGACGGCACGGTGGCACAGAGGGTCAGCTTCTGCTGAACGCACCTGAACGCACCTGAACGCACTTGAGGGCACCTGAGGGCACCTGAAGGCACGACATCAGCGACCTGTCGCATCGCGCATGCGTGACTTGCCTTCACCCGCCGGCCGCAAGCCTCGTCACCAACTCCGGCACTGAGAAGAAAAGCCGCTCGCTGGCGGCCTTTCCGCTTTGAACGCGATGAGGATCTCGACCGCTATGCGGTTCTCGACACATCCCTCATGACGAGAGCGTTAACGAGGATCCTCAGCGCGTCGATATCCAATTCGCCGGATTGCATTGGCAGGCGGAAAAGCCGCAATCTCGGAAAGATGGTAGCCGCCACTTCATCGCACCGATCGAAAGTCTCGAACGGACCGAATTCCCACTTGACCGTGCCGAAGACTTCCACCAGGCGATTGCCACCGGTCAGCAGTGGATACGTTGCAATGAAATGCTCATGGAATTGTCTCATCGGTCCTCCTGATGCCTCGCATTCAAATTGCCCCCGTAGTTCATCTGCCGATTTCATCTTCAATCTTCATATTCCACCATAGCGATACCATCATCCGGAACCATTGAGCTTTACACCCTGTTGCACAGCCTGAAACTCGACTCGTTTCAATACTGCGCAAGAAAAAGAGTGCGCGATGCCCCGGCGCTATGGCCGCGCGCTCAACGCCGCAATGTCATCGCGGGCTTTCTTTTCGCCGTAACCCAGCGCTGCATCAGCGCTTCCGAAATAGTCGACGCCATCGATAAGATCGTATGAATGCACCTTAAGGAAATCCGCCCTGACCGGGTTGCCGTCGGTACGTGCGATGGAGTAGCGGACCACATAGCCCGATCGAAGGGGATCGTCGCCGTGGTCAGCCTCGATCGATACCTCATAGTCGCCAATCGTGATATGTCTCTGCATGTTCGCCTCCGCGTTGCGCGGCCTGGCACCTCGATCGCCAGCGAGCATTGCTTTCTCCGCCCGCGCGCAGGACGATGGCGCCGGGGACGATGAAAAGGATGGCGCGGTGCGATGTACCGCGGCTGCCCGCCTGGCAGTTGCAGAAAGCGAGCGGATTCCGCCACGGGCGCCCCGCGGGCTCCAAGGCGGACCCGCCCGCGTCGGGTTCGGGGAAGGACGATCGGCAAAGCACGCGTGCCACCGGCGAGAACGGGAAGCGCTAGCCGGCGATGACGGCACGCCTCGCCAGTTCAAGCTCGGTCCGTTGATCGCCGACGCCGTAGATCACCAGAAGACCGGCTTGCTCCAAGGCCTTCTGCACACCGGCAGCTATCGCTTCCGCGCGTGACAGAAAGTAGAAGCGCTCACGTTCGAAGCTGTCGGATTGCACGGTCCATCGTCCGTCTTCAGCGAGCGTTACTCGAATAGTCGCGGTTGTCATGATCGCCTTCGATTTGGTGCCTGCGTATGTAATCTTTGTAGGCGAGCACGAATCGAAGCAGTATCAGACAATCTCCTACAGTGTTGCGTATGACCGCACAAGAGAAAAGACGGCAGGTCCGGTTGCCGTCTCGCTGACAGATGAGCCGATTCTCCGCACTTTTCGGTGCGTCCGCGTCCGGACCGGACCGGCTGGATCAGCGACCCGCGGAAATGCGGGCCGAGCGAAAAAATAACGAGCCCCCGGTCAGAGTTGGCCGGGGAACTCGATTCCCTGCCAAGTCCCCGTTCTTTCTCCCTCGTTACGCTCGGATTTTAGCCAATCCACCGAAGAAATGCGGGTTGTTCCCCTCGGCAAGGCTGTCCGGAATCCGCCCATTCCTTGCGGTCAGGGCCGGCAAGGAATGGCGGGGCGCCCGGCACCGCGGCACCGGACCATCAGGCAGCGAACGGCGTGATCGGCACGACCGGTACCGTCTCCAATCCTGCGGCACATGCTGGCGGCCGAAGTCCCGCAGAGGCGCAGGCCCGGCGCCGGTCGCTCACGCTTTCCACCCCGCTCTCCTGCACGGTGTCCAGGAAAGCCACCAGGTCTCGGTAGTAGTCGGCCTGCATGCGGGCATGCAAGAGGTGCTGCTCGGCTTGCAGCAACATCCGCCGCGCCTCCTGCAACTCCCTGGCCGCGGTCCTTTGCGGGCTCCTCGGCTTGAACCAGCTCGTCACCGAATCCATCGACATCCCCTCCTCGTTCCGCTTGCCCATGCAGCATCCCCGCGGACCGCACCCGGCGCGCGGCGTATGCCGCAGGCACGGCACAGCCTGCTTCAGGCCCGCACGTGCCCGCGGCTGGTCACTGCATGTGCTGGCCGCCGTTGATGGCGATGTTGGCACCGGTGACAAAGCCCGCTTCGCGTGAGCACAGGTACTGGACCAGTGCCGCGATCTCCTCCGGCTGCCCCAGCCGGCCGACCGGGATCTGGGGGATGATCCTGGTCTCCAGGATCTCCGCCGGTACCGCCGTGACCATCCTGGTAGCGATATAGCCCGGGGAAACCGTGTTGACGGTGACCCCGCGCTTGGCCACTTCGAGTGCCAGCGCCTTGGTGAAGCCGTGCATGCCCGCCTTGGCGGCCGCATAGTTGGCCTGGCCGAAGCCCCCCTTCGATCCGATGATGGAGGCGATATTGATGATGCGCCCCCAGCCACGCTCGACCATGCCGTCGCATACCTGCTTGGTCATATTGAAGAGCGAGTCGAGATCGGTACGCAGCACGGCATCCCAATCGATCTTGTTCAGCTTCTTGAAGCTGCTGTCGCGTGTGATACCGGCATTGTTGATCAGGATATCCACGCCCCCCACTTCGGCCCGGATCCTTGCCACGCACGCTTCGCAAGAAGCGTAATCGGCCACGTCCACGCCGTACGCGATGAAGTGCCGGCCGTCCTCGGCCATTCTCGCCAGCCAGGCACCCGCACCATCATTGCCTGGCGAGTGCGTGACCACCACGATGTAACCGGCATCCAGCAGCCTGACGCTGATGGCTTCGCCGATGCCTCCCATGCCACCTGTTACCAAGGCGATCTGCTTGCTCATGAT
Organism: Cupriavidus sp. USMAA2-4; assembly: GCF_001854305.1. NCBI lineage: Bacteria > Pseudomonadati > Pseudomonadota > Betaproteobacteria > Burkholderiales > Burkholderiaceae > Cupriavidus > Cupriavidus sp. USMAA2-4. The sequence goes on from NZ_CP017749.1 coordinate 165,211, forward strand.
CGGTTCTCTCTTGATCTGTTCCGATGGTTGCTGCGCTTGCGCTGCTTCTCCCGCAGACAGCGCGGCGGGCGCCAGGTCGAGCACCGGCGCCCGCAAGGCCGGCGTCGCCGCCGCGACGGCAACGGAGGCCCTTCCTGTCGGCCTCCCGTGGCGACCGCGCCTGTCGCAAGCCGTGTCAGCGCTTTGCCTCAGAACGCGCGGATTCTGCATTGGCCTTGCGCGCGGCGCTCGAGGCTGTCGCGGCCGCGTCGATCACCTGGTGCTCGGCCAGCTCGATGGCGTGCTGGGTGGCCTGCTGCATGGAGTCATAGAAGGCAGCCGTGGAGGCCAAGGTGGATTGCCAGGCGTTCCAAGTGCCATCGGTACCGCTCGGCGCACCTTGGCTGGCCTTCTCCAGGGCCTGCTGCATGTTGCGCAGATTGGAATCGAACTGGGCTTGCGCGACCTTCTGGTACTCCGCACGGGTACCGGCGGCGATCTCGCACACACGTTGCACGTAGTTCCGCATTCTTTCCGTTGTGGGCTCGACCAGGCTCAGTTGCAGCGCGAAGAGTTCCGGCGCGTCCTTGACGGCGGAGGCCCTGAGCACATGCTTCTGGCTTTCCGACAGGCTTTCCCGGAACGTCTGCACGCCAAGCGCCGTGAGTTGCTGGCAGGCGTCCAGGGTCTTTGTGGTCAGGCCGAAGACGATATCGAAGCTGGCGGCTTGCATGGCCTTCAGCGGTTCCAGATTCAATGCTTGCATCATGCGCTCCTGTGTATGCTCCCGACGTACGGATGTGGCAGGGCCTCCTGCCGCTCTCGTGCCGGGATGCGTGGGGTGATCCGGGAAACTGCAGGGATGCCAGGTCATTCGCACGCGCCGCGCGCGGCTCCCGGCCAGGCCGGTCTGGCGCCGCCTTCTAGCCCGTTCTCGTGCCGGCTTCGTGCGGCTGCCTGGACGCCGGCGCTGACGCGCCTTGCCAGACCGGCTCGACGGTCGCCATCATCGGCAACGTCGATCGATTCAGCTCCGCGGCGACACCGAGCACCTGATCCTGGCAGACGTCGACGACGTCGATGACCAGGCTTTCCGCTCCGCGCACGGCATCCACATGAGCCGAAACGCCACCTATCTTGTCGGCATACCGCGCCAGGCCCTGCCAGATGGCGACAACGTGCAGGGCGCCGCCCTTCGATTGCACGGTCAATCGTTGCGTGATGTTCATAAGGGCTCTGTGGAAGGATTCGGAGGGAGATTCAGCGTGTGATCCGCGCCCTCTCCACGGGAAGAACCAGCCTAATGAACTTTCGTGCAAAGAAACACCACGACCGCCTGTTCTGAATCGGCACCTTGCGGACACCCTTGGCTTGCTTGAGTCAGCGGCCGCGAATCGCCAGACACAGACGAATAGCGAGCGCGACAGCCGCACCGGGGTGCTTCGCTGGTGACGTTCAGAGCCGCAACGGCCCCGCCGAAGTGGCGCCAGATCCGCACTGCAAGTCCTTCGGCAAGCGACCCGGCGCGGCTCGACTACTGCAGAGCTGTCCTAAAGTGTAGAATTTCGGACACTGAAGCGGATTCCGGATGGCACTCATGCGGTCGACGTTCATCTATTCGAATAGCGCACCGGACATGGATGCCATCGAGCACCAGTTGTCGGCAGCCGACCGCGCAGGCTATACCGTCGACCTGAGGCGTGCCTTCTGGGAGTGCGTGCCGCCCTTGGTAAGCGCGCTCGAACGCCCCCAGCTGCGCGCTCTCATGCAGCGCCTCGCCAACGGGGACGTGGTCGTGGTCATGCAGTTGTCCTGCCTCGGGCGCAGCGTCCAGGATGTGCTCGCGACCATCATGAGATTCCGCAAGCTCGGCGTCGGGCTGTACTGCGTGGAGCTGGGCCGCGCGGATCTGGCCCGCAGATCGCCCCCGATGGCCGTCACGCTGCTGCGCGCCATTGCCGCGATCGACGAGGCGACGCGCAGCGAGCGCATGCGCGCGAGCGCCGCCGAGGCCAAGGCCAACGGCAAGCAGCTGGGGCGGCGGCCCTCGCTCGGGACGGCGGAGCGCAATGGGATCCTGCAGTCGCTGTCGGATGGAGCTTCGGTCAGCGAGGTGGCCCGGTTCTTCGGCACATCCCGGCAGACAGTGCTGCGCATCCGGACCGCCCATGCCGAACAGAACGGCCCGCTCAGCCCGTTGAAGCCGGCTGGCGGTGCGCCGCCCGACAACCTGGAAACCGAATCCCCGCCGCTCGCCGACAGGCCTGGGCGGGCATGACCGTCAACACTCTCCTTCCTAACGTCCCCATGGCTCCGTCCATTGCATCAGGGCGGTTCAGCAAGCTCAAGTTTCCGATTATCGGCCTCGGCGCTTCGGCGGGAGGCACCGAAGCCTTGCTCAGCTTCTTTGAAGAGATGCCTGCCGACAATGGCATGGCCTTTGTCATTGTCCTGCACCTCGCACCGGAGCAGACCAGCCATCTTGCCGGCATCCTCCAGAACGTCACCGCGATGCCGGTGCAGCAGGTCACCACCACGACCGCGATCGAGAAGAACCACGTCTACGTCATCGCGCCGTCGTCCGACCTGCAGATGGTCGACGACTACCTGCAGGTCCGCAAGGCCGCGGCGCACGCCGGCCCGCAAGTCGCGATCGACCTGTTCTTCCGCACGCTCGCCGAATCGCAACGCGAGCGCGCCATCGGCATCATCCTGTCCGGCGTCGGCAGCGACGGCTCGGTGGGCCTGGCGCACGTCAAGGAAATGGGAGGCGTGACCCTGGCGCAGAGTCCGGACGATGCAAAGTTCGACGGCATGCCCAATAGTGCCATCGCGACAGGCAAGGTCGATATCGTGCTGCCCGCGGCGGAAATGCCGCAGCGCCTGATCGAGTTGCGCGACAACGCGCGCCTGATCCGGCTGCCGTCGGCGACCGAACTCGACCAGGAGAGCCAGTCGAGCGACACCCCTCTCGACCAGCAGGATGGAGAAAAAGCGCTGCAGGAAATCATGCTCATGCTGCGCACGCGCACCTCTCACGATTTCCGGGGTTACAAGCGGGCCACAGTCCTCAGGCGGCTCGAGCGGCGCCTGCAGGTCAACGGCATCCGCGACCTGGGCGCCTATCGCGAATTCCTGCAGCTGCATCCCGAGGAAACGCGCCTGCTGCTGGATGACATGCTGATCAGCGTCACGCACTTCTTCCGCGACAAAGACGCTTTCGAAGCCTTGCAGCGCGAGGTGATGCCGGCCCTGTTCGCCAATCGGGACGAAGACGGGGAGCGCGTGCGCGTGTGGGCGCCCGGGGTTGCCACCGGGGAAGAGGCCTACTCGCTGGCCATGCTTCTGGAAGAGGCTTCCGGCTCGAGCCATGTCGTACCGCCGTTCCAGTTGTTTGCCACCGACATCGACGAAAAGGCGATCACCGCGGCACGGGCCGGGGTCTATCCGGAAACCATCGTCAGCGATGTCTCAGCGGAGCGGCTCCGGCAGTTCTTCACCAAGGACCAGTCGCACTTCCGCGTCAAGAAGAAGCTGCGCGAGCGCGTGCTGTTCGCCCTGCACAATGTGCTGAGCGATCCGCCATTCTCCCGGCTGGACCTGGTGTGCTGCCGCAACCTGATGATCTACCTCGACAGGGAGGCGCAGGCGGAAGTCCTGCGCACTTTCCACTTTTCGCTGCGTCCCGGCGGCTACCTCTTCCTCGGCAGTTCGGAGTCGGCCGATATCGCCTCCAAGTACTTCAGCGTCGTCGACAAGAAGCATCGAATCTACCGGGCCAGCACCGCGGCCCGCGTGGGCGGGGTATCGCCGGCGCTCGCGAGCGACATGCCCGGTCCGCGGCCGATTGCCGCTACCGTCGAGACCCCGGGCAAGCGCAAATCCTCGTATGGCGACCTGCATCAGCGCCTGCTCGAGCAGTTTGCGCCGCCCAGCGTGCTGATCAACCGCGATTCGGAGATCGTGCACCTGTCGGACCGGGCGGGCCGTTTCCTGCACTATGCCGGCGGCGAACCATCGCACAATGTCATCTCGGTGGTGCATCCGGCGCTGCGGCTTGAAATGCGTACGGCGATATTCCAGGCCCTGCAGGGCAACAGCAGCGTGGAATCGCGGCGCATCCGCCTGGTGCGCGACGATCGCCCCTATTTCGTCAAGATGACGGTGCGCCCGGTGCATGACCCCGATGCATCCGATGACTTCCTGCTGGTGCTCTTCGACGAGGTCGAGGACACCATGGATGCGGAGAACAGCGCCCAGGGCGAAGGCAGCCGGGATCCCCTGGTGGCACAGCTCGAGCGCGAATTGCAGCGCACGCGCGACCAGCTGCAGGTGACCATCGAACAGTCGGAAACGTCCACGGAGGAGTTGACCGCATCGAACGAGGAGCTGCAGGCGATCAACGAAGAGTTGCGCTCGGCCACGGAAGAGCTCGAGACCAGCAAGGAGGAACTGCAGTCGATCAATGAGGAGCTGGTCACCGTCAATGCCGAACTGAAATCCAAGGTGGACGAGACCGCGAAGATCAACGACGACCTGCAGAACCTGATCACGGCCAACGACATCGGCACCATCTTCGTCGACCGGACCATGCGCATCAAGCGCTTCACCCCGCGCGCTGCCGACGTGTTCAGCATCATCCCGTCCGACGTCGGCCGCCCCCTCTTCGACATCACCCATCGGCTCGAATACGACGGACTCGCCGCCGATACGGCGGAGGCATTCGGCTCCCTGCGCCTGATCGAGCGCGAAGTGCGAAGCACGCATGGGCACTGGTATATCGCGCGCTTCATGCCATATCGGACCACGGAGGACCGCATCGACGGTGCAGTGCTGACCTTCATCGATATCACTGCGCGACGCGAAGCCGAGGAACGCCTGCACGAGGGCGAGCGGCGCATGCGCATCGTGGCGGAGAGCACGAAGGAGTACGCCATCATCACCATTGACGAGAGCGGGCTGGTGATGACCTGGAACACCGGCGCAGTGCGCATGTTCGGCTTCGAGGAAAGCGAGATCGTCGGGCAGCCGTTCGAACTGCTCTACCCGCCCGACGAGCGCGAGCACGGTGTGGCGGGCGAAGAACTGCGCAGGGCGCGCGAGGAAGGACGTGTGGAGGAAGATCGATGGCACGTACGGAAGGACGGCTCGCGCGTGTATTGCACCGGCGTCCTGATGCGTCTGAACGAGGATGGCCTGCGCGGCTTCGCCAAGATCGCCCGCGAGGTCAATGTCGACGAAGCCGAGCGCAAGCGCGACGAGTTCCTCGCGGCGGTATCGCACAAGCTCAAGAGCCCGCTCAACCTGATCTATGCCAACGCGGAATTGCTGGCACGCTCCCCCGAGGCACACCGGAGCCTGCAAGTGTCCCGTGCCGCCGACACGATCCGGCGCAGCGCCATCAGCCAGGCACGGCTGATCGATGACTTGCTGGATGTGTCGCGCCTGCGCACGGGGGAGTTGACCATCCACTACGCGGCGGTGGACTGGCGCGAGATCGTCGAGCGCATCTGCCTGGCCTTGGACGAGGAAGCGCGCAGCAAGGGCATCAAGCTCTCGCCGCACCTGCCGGAGAATCCGGTGATCATCCAGGCCGACCTGCCCCGCATGGAGCAAGTGGTATGGAACCTGGTCGCCAACGCGCTGCAGTCGCCGGGTGCCGGGCGGGTGAACGTTACGCTGGCGGACGATGGCGAAGCGGCGACGCTGCAGATCGAAGACGATGGCAGCGGCATCGAAGCGGGGCTGTTGCCGCACGTGTTCGACATGGTCGAACGCGGCCGCCCGTCGCTGGGCCGCGACGACAGGCTTGGGATCGGGCTCTACCTGGTCAAGGAACTGGTCGGCCTGCACGGCGGCTCGATCACGGTCGAATCCACCGGCATGGCATCCGGCGCCCGCTTTACGGTCGCCTTGCCATTGCGCCGCGACAATGCCAGGGAGACCGACGAGGGACGGTTCGAGGCCAAGCCATTGAAGGCAGTGCACGTCCTCATGGTGGATGAGGACACGTCGACCAACGATGCGTTCCAGGCGCTGCTCAGCACCGAAGGCGCACAGGTGACCTGCACGGACAGCAGCGAAGAGGCCATCCGGATAGTGGAAGACCAGGCCATCGATGTCGTGCTGTCCGGCTTGAACCTGGGTGGGCCGGAGCGCCTCGCTTTCCTTGCGGCCCTGCGCGCCAAGCCTGAGAACGCCCACCTGCCTGTCATCGCGCTCAGCGCCGTGGTGCAGCGCGGCGGCATGCAAGGCGCCATGCAGAATGGCTACTCCGCCTACCTGACCAAGCCGATCGTACTCGATGAACTGATGGCGGCAATCGCACGCGTACGCTCTCCCAGGGACGAATAGCCCTCCTTTATCGGGCCAAGGCGCGGTGGCAGCCGGGATGGCGGCCGCCGCGCCGGAAGCCCCGCATGCCCGACACGGACCGCAGCAAGCCGCTCCCGCGGCCGGTCACCACGCCGCGGGATCGATCCATCGATCCGTCGAGGCGCATAGCCCCCCTCCCCGCCGAGGCGCCCACCCGCAGCCGCCCGGTGCCGCATGGCGTTCTTCTCCCATGCGGATCCGCGAAAGTAGGACGCGCCCCGACGGCGCGATGCCTGCCGACCCGCTACAACTCAACAAGGAACCATAGCGAAATCCTCCTGCCTGGATTCCACGCCATCCCATTGGAGATCACCCGGCACGCCGCCACAGGATCGCGAGGATCGCGGACCGCGACCAGGCCGACCCGCAGGATGTGCATGGCTCGCACAGCCTCCGGCCCCCGCATGTGGCGCGGCTGCGGGTCGCCCCGGCCGATAAGGAAGGCGCGAAGGACGAATCCAGTGCGGATCTGCAAACTCGACCTCACCTCTGCCACGGAGCCGGATGCCTTGAGCAACGAGCTCCGGCGCATCGCCGCGCTCGGCTTCAGCCATGTGCTGTGCAGCGGCTGGCCGGCCCCGCTCGCGGATGACCGCGATGCGCTGGGCGCCACGGCCGCGCTCTGCGCCGCCTGCGAGCGCACCCGCCTGTCCCTCTTGCTGGACCTTTCGCTGGACCGCTGTCCGGTGCAGCAGACGCGTATCGATCCCGACTGGATCGATCGTGCTGCAACGGCCTCCGCCCCGCATGAAACCGACAGCCATCTCCCCGGCGCCCGCCTGCGCTGGCACGATGCAGGCGTCGCCGAAGCGTTGAGCGGCTGGTGGGCCGCGCAGCTCGGCGCGGCCTTCGCCGCCGGCGTGGCCGGGTTTTGCTTGCGCGCGCCGCATCGGGTGGCCGGCCGCCACTGGAAAAGCCTGACCGCTATGCTGCACGCCGCGGCCGGCGCGGCGCCGGATGGCCGGCATCCGCGCCTTCTGGTATGGACGCCCGGCCTTTCGCCCGCGCAGCTTGAAGATCTCGCGCAAGGGAGATTCGATGGCGCCTTCTGCTCCCTGCCGTGGTGGGACTTCCGCAGCAGCTGGCTGAGCGAGGAGATCGGGCGGCTGCGCCGCTTCGGACGGGTGCTTGCCGCGACGTCGCTGACAGCCGCCGTCCAGGATGCACTGACGGCGCGTCGTGCGTTGTGGAGCGCGGCGGCCCTGTGCGACGGCATCCTGGTACCCGCCGGCTTCGAGACCGGTGGCAGGCAAGGCGGCGATCTGGCCGACGCCGCCCCATCTTTGAGCGCGGAATCCGGCCCGTGCCGTGCCGCCGGCTACGACATCACCGATGAACTGCTGCAAGCCAACACCTGGCTGGAGGCGCGCGGCAGCGAGCCGGCCTTGTCGGTACGGCAGCTGACGGGCAGCCATGCACCGCTCACGGCACTCTTGCGCCTGCCCCTGGCGGATGCGGACCGCGGCAGCGATGCGCTGCCCTGCCAGGACGTGCTCGCCGTGGTGATCAACCCGAGCGCGCGCGAACCGGGCAGTCTGGGCGCCGATCGCATCCTTGGCAGCTCACCCGATCCGGCCGCCCGCCTGGAGCCATCCCCGGGCAGTCCTGCGGGCGCGCGCGATGGCGCCGCCATGGATGCGCTGGATGCGCTGGCAGTCATCTCGCTGGCGGCAGGAGACATCCGCCTGTATCGCGCCGTACCCGTGCCCGCACGGCCGCCCGTCACCCGCGCGGCGCGCCAGGGCGAAGCCATCAGCGCGTCCGGCCTGGGCAGCGTGGTGGCCGCACTGGAGGCGCCGCGCATCGTCATCGAGCAGGTGGCTCCCTGCTGCGACGCCGGGCGCTTTGCCGTGCGCCGCGTGGTGGGCGAGCGCGTCGAGGTCAGCGCCGATATCTGGATGGACGGACACGCCCAGCTGGCGGCGTGCGTGCTGTGGCGCGCGCCCGGCGAGCAGGACTGGCACGAGGCACCGATGCGGCATGTGGTCAATGACCGCTGGCGCGGCGCCTTTCCCCTGGCGGCGCTCGGACGGCACGAGTTCACGGTGGAGGCCTGGCACGATACCTTTGCGAGCTGGCTCGACGAGATCGCGAAGAAGCTCGCCGCCGGCGTCGACATCACGCTGGAAATCGAGGAAGGCGCGCGGCTGGTGGCGGACGCCCTGCTGCCGCCCGGCGGCGAGCCGCCGCCGCCCGATGGCGCGCTGGCCGGCATCGTCGATGCGCTGGCCGCCAGTGCCAGCGACGACGCCCGCCGGCTGGAGATCCTCCTCGCCGCAGGCACCGCCGCGGCCATGCGCGCGGCCATGCAGCATCCTTCGGGGCGGCCTTTCGCCACGCGCCACCCGGTGCCGATGCCGGTCGAGGCCGAGCGGCTGGCCACCCGCTTCGCCAGCTGGTATGAGCTCTTCCCGCGCTCGCAGAGCGGCAGTGCCCGGCGGCACGGCACCTTCGACGATGTGATCGCCCGCCTGCCCGCTATTCGCGCCATGGGCTTCGACGTGCTCTACTTCCCACCCATCCATCCGATCGGCAGGACGCACCGCAAGGGACGCAACAACAGCCTGCGCTGCGAGCCGGGTGACCCTGGCAGCCCCTACGCGATCGGGGCGGAAGAAGGCGGGCACGATGCCCTGCACCCGGAACTCGGTACGTTCGAGGACTTTCACCGCCTGCGCGATGCCGCCGCGGCGGCCGGGCTGGAGCTGGCGCTGGACTTTGCCGTCCAGTGCTCGCTCGATCATCCCTGGCTGAAGGCGCACCCGGAGTGGTTCGCGCGTCGGCCCGATGGCTCACTGCGCTACGCGGAGAACCCGCCGAAGAAGTACGAGGACATCGTCAACCCGGACTTCTACGCCCCGGCTCCGGCGGCCACGGCGCTCTGGCAGGCCTTGCGCGACGTGGTCATGTTCTGGCTGGAACAGGGCGTGCGCATCTTCCGCGTCGACAACCCCCACACCAAGCCGCTGCCGTTCTGGGAGTGGATGATCGAGGACGTCCGCGCACACTATCCGGACGCCATCTTCCTGTCCGAGGCCTTTACGCGGCCCAAGATGATGGCGCGGCTCGCCAAGGTGGGCTTCAGCCAGTCCTATACCTACTTCACCTGGCGCAACACCAAGGCCGAGCTCATGGAGTACCTGACCGAGCTGACGCAAGGCCCGCTGCGTGAATACTTCCGCCCGCACTTCTTCGTCAATACGCCAGACATCAACCCCCCCTTCCTGCATGAAGGCGGGCGCCCTGCGTTCCTGATCCGCGCGGCGCTGGCCGCGTTGTTATCCGGCTTGTGGGGCATGTACAGCGGCTTCGAGCTGTGCGAGTCCGAGCCCCTCGTCGTGGACGGGAAGGTGCGGGAGGAGTATCTCGACTCGGAGAAGTATCAACTGCGCCCGCGCAACTGGCAGCAGCCCGGCAACATCGTCGCGGAGATCACGCGCCTGAACCTGCTCCGCCTGCAGCATCCCGCCCTGCAGAGCCATCTGGGGCTGCGCTTCTACCATGCCGGCAACGATGCCATCTTGTATTTCGCGCGCTTCGTGCCGGGCGAGGAAACATTGTTCGGGGATGACGTCCTGCTCGTCGCCATCAACCTCGATCCGCGCCACGCGCAGGAGGCCTCCATCGAGATTCCACTATGGGAATGGGGCCTGCCTGACCAGGCAGGCGTGTCCGTGCAGGACCTGATGAGCGGCCACCACTTCAAGCTGAACGGCAAGCAGCAGCACATCCGGCTGGATCCGGCCCATGTGCCGTTCGCGCTCTGGCAGGTCACCCCCATCGGCGGCGCCCGCCGCGCCGCAGCCGCCCCGGCTGAGGGCGGCGGGGCCGGTGCCTGACGGCTGCTCGGCCGGGCGCATGCGGACCGGCACGAGGGGACATGGGGGACATGGGGGACATTGAGGAGACATTGAGGAGACTCTAAGGAGACATGGATGAAGCGCCTCAGCGAACGTGCACATAGCGCCCTGCTGAACGCCGACCCGCTTTGGTACAAGGACGCCGTGATCTACCAGTTGCACATCAAGTCCTTCTTCGATGGCAACGGCGACGGCGTGGGCGATTTCTCGGGCCTGCTGGCCAAGCTGGACTACCTGGTCGACCTCGGCGTCGACACCGTCTGGCTGCTGCCGTTCTACCCTTCGCCCCGCCTCGACGACGGCTACGACATCGCGGACTACCGCAATGTGCATCCGGAGTACGGCACGCTGTCCGAAGCGCGGCGCTTCATCCATGCCGCGCACGCGCACGGCATCCGCGTCATCACCGAACTGGTCATCAACCACACCTCCGACCAGCACCCCTGGTTCCAGCGCTCGCGCAGGGCCAAACCCGGCTCGGCGGCCCGCAACTACTATGTGTGGTCCGACGACGACCAGGCCTACGCCGGCACGCGCATCATCTTCTGCGACACCGAGAAGTCCAACTGGAGCTGGGACCCGGTGGCCGGCGCCTACTTCTGGCACCGCTTCTATGCGCACCAGCCCGACCTGAACTTCGACAATCCGCACGTGCTCAGCGAGGTGCTGTCCGTCATGCGCTTCTGGCTCGACATCGGCGTGGACGGGCTGCGGCTGGACGCGGTGCCCTACCTGGTGGAACGCGAAGGCACCAGCAACGAGAACCTGCCGGAGACCCACGCCATCATCCGCAAGATCCGCGCCCACCTCGACGCGCGCTATCCGGGCCGCATGCTGCTGGCCGAAGCCAATATGTGGCCGGAAGACGCGCAGCAGTACTTCGGCATCGACGGCGCGGCCGCGGACGGCAGGGGCGAGGAATGCCACATGGCCTTCCACTTCCCGCTGATGCCGCGCATGTACATGGCCATCGCGCGCGAAGACCGCTTCCCGATCACCGACATCATGCGCCAGACCCCGGAAGTCCCGGTCGACTGCCAGTGGGCCATCTTCCTGCGCAACCACGATGAGCTGACGCTCGAGATGGTCACCAGCAGCGAGCGCGACTACCTGTGGGAGGTCTACGCGTCCGAGCGGCGCGCCCGCATCAATCTCGGCATCCGCCGGCGGCTGGCGCCGCTGATGGAACGCGACCGTCGCCGCATCGAGCTGATGAACAGCCTGCTGTTCTCCATGCCGGGCACCCCGGTCATCTACTACGGTGACGAGATCGGCATGGGCGACAACATCCACCTGGGCGACCGGGACGGCGTGCGCACGCCGATGCAGTGGTCGCCCGACCGCAACGGCGGCTTCTCGCGCGCCGACCCGGAACGGCTGGTACTGCCGCCGCTGCAGGGGCCGCTGTACGGCTATGAAGCGGTCAACGTGGAAGCGCAGGAACGCGACCCGCATTCGCTGCTGAACTGGATGCGGCGGATGCTGGCGCTGCGCCGCAAGCACCGCGCCTTCGGCCGGGGCACGCTGCGCTTCCTGTTTCCGGGCAACCGCAAGATCCTGGCCTACCTGCGTGAGTACGACGACGTGCACATCCTGTGCGTGGCCAATCTCTCGCGCGCCCCGCAGGCGGTGGAGCTGGACCTGTCCGCCTTCAATGGCCGGGTCCCCGTGGAGATGATGGGCGCCACGCCCTTCCCCGCCATCGGCACGCTGACTTACCTGCTCACCTTGCCTCCCTATGGCTTCTACTGGTTCGTGCTGAGCGATGAGGCACAGCCGCCGCCCTGGCACATGGAGACTCCCGAACAGATGCCCGACCAGGTCACGCTCGTGCTGCAGAACAGGGGGCGCCCGGAGTTGACCGAAGCGTCCCGGCGCCTGCTCGACGAGGAAGTACTGCCCCCCTACCTTCGCCGCCGCCGCTGGTTCGGCGCGAAGGGCGAGACCATCCGCCGCGCATCGCTGGCCTATATGCTGCCTTTCGCGCGCGGCGACGGTGGCGAGGAGACCTGGCTCGGTGAAGTGGAGGTGGTCCTGGCCGGCGGGCGCACCGAGCGCTACCAGCTCCCGGTGGGCCTGCTGTGGGACCGCGACAACCCCGACGGGATACCGCCGCTCGCCCACGGCCTGTCGATGGCGCGCGTGCGGCAGGGCAGCCGGGTCGGGCTGGCCACCGACGGCTTCACCTCGGAACTGTTCGCGCGCGAGATCGTGCAGGCCCTGCGTGCCGGCAGCGAACTGCGCGGCCCGCAGGAAACCATCCGCTTCAAGGCCGAGCCTGGATTGGCGGCCATGCACCCCGAGCGGGAAGAGATCCAGTGGATGTCGGCCGAGCAATCCAACAGCTCGCTCGCCTACGGCAACACGGCGGTGCTGAAGCTGGTCCGCCGGCTGTCCGGCGGGTGCCACCCCGAGGTCGAAGTGACACGCTACCTGACCAGCCAGGGCTACCCGCATTGCGCCCCGCTGCTGGGCGAAGCGGTGCGCATCGGCGCCGATGGCGAGCCACACACGCTGATGCTGCTGCAAGGCTACATCCCCAACCAGGGCAACGGCTGGGACTGGACCCTGGACTACCTGGCCCGCGCGATCGACGATGCCTTGCCGGCGAAGGAAAGCGAGGACGAATTCATCGAGGCCATGTCCGGCTATGCCGCCATGGCCACCACCCTGGGCCGCAGGCTGGCCGAACTGCACGAGGTGCTGGCACGCTCCAGCGAGGACCCCGCCTTTGCCCCCGAGCCCGCCGGCGCGGCCAAGAGCGAGCAGTGGGCACGGCAGGCCCTGGCCCGGCTCACGCACGCCCTGGACCTGCTGGAGATCTGCCCCATCGATACTTCGCAGCCCGCGCAGGAGCGGCTCGGCGAGGATGTGCAGTTGCTGCTGCAGGCACGCCAGGCCTTGCCCGCGCTGGTCGAGCGGCTCGCCGCCGCGGCGCCCGGCGGCCTGCAGACCCGTATCCACGGGGATTTTCACCTGGGCCAGGTGCTGATCGCGCAGAACGACGCCTACCTGGTGGACTTCGAGGGCGAGCCCGGCCAGCCGCTGGCCTGGCGCCGGCGCAAGACCTCGCCGCTGCGGGATGTCGCCGGCCTGCTGCGCTCGCTCGACTATGCCGCAGCCACCGTCGGCACCGACCGGCAGGAGCGCACCCATGCCGAACTGCCCCCCGCGCTGGCGCAACGCCGCGGAGAACTGCTGGAGCGCTTCCGCGCCACCGCCACGGAGGCCGTCCTCGGCGGCTATCGCGAGCACCTCGAAGCCTGCGCTACGCCATGGGTGCAGGCCGGGCAGCTCCAGCCGCTGCTGGACCTGTTCCTGCTGGAAAGGGCCGCCTACGAAGTCGAGTACGAGGCGGCCAATCGCGTGGCATGGATCGACCTGCCCGCCAGCGGCCTGGCAAGGCTGGTGGGCCAGCTGCTGGCGGACGACACGGAGGCCCGATGAACCACACCGAAGACAGCACCGGCACGCGCCATGACAGCGCGCTCCCGGCGCAGGAGCTGCAGGCCCTGCTGTCCGCCCGCCATCGCGATCCCTTCTCGGTGCTCGGCCCCCACGCCGTCGGCGCGGACGGCGCGGACGGCGTGGTGATCCGGGCCTGCCTGCCGGGCGCCGGCTCGGTGGGACTTGTCGACGCCGGGGGCAAGGAACTGGCCCCGATGGAAGTGCTGCACGCGGGCGGGATCTTCGCCGCCCGCCTCGGCGCGCGCGCGCCGGGCTACCGTTTGCGCATCGGCTGGCGGGACGGCAGCGAACAATGCAGCGCCGACCCCTACGCCTTCGGCCTGCTGCTGGGCGAGATGGACCTGTACCTGATCGCGGAAGGCCGCCATCTCGAACTGGGCAGCTGCCTCGGCGCGCAATGGCGGCGGGTGGACGGCGTGCAGGGCGTACGCTTCGCGGTGTGGGCGCCCAATGCCCAGCGCGTTTCGGTGATCGGCGACTTCAACGGCTGGCTGGCGGCACGCCACCCCATGCGCCTGCGCCACCCGAGCGGCGTCTGGGAACTCTTCGTGCCGGCCGAGATGGGCGCGCGGCCGGGTTGCCGCTACAAGTTCGACCTGCTCGATCCGGCCGGACACGCCTTGCCGGACAAGGCGGACCCGGTGGCGCTCGCCACCGAGGCGCCACCGGCCACGGCCTCGGTGATCGCCGCGCCCGGCCTCGGCGCGCCGCCTTTCGCCTGGCACGACAAGGACTGGATGCAGCGGCGCGCCGAGGCCGACCGCTACGCCACCCCCATGTCCGTCTACGAAGTCCACGCCGCTTCCTGGCTGGGAGCCGCCAACGACCCGGCTTCCGGCTGGCAGACGCTCGCGCAGCGGCTGGTCCCCTACGTGGCGGAGCTGGGCTTCACGCATATCGAGTTCCTGCCCGTGATGGAGCACCCCTTCGGCGGCTCCTGGGGCTACCAGCCCCTCTCGCTCTATGCCCCCACCGCCCGCCTCGGCCCGCCGCAAGCCTTCGCCGCCTTCATCGACCGTTGCCACCAGGCCGGCATCGGCGTGATCCTCGACTGGGTGCCGGCGCACTTCCCGACCGACCCGCACGGACTGGGCCGCTTCGACGGCACCGCGCTGTACGAGCACCAGGATCCACGCGAGGGCCTGCACCAGGACTGGAACACGCTGATCTACAACCTGGGCCGGCACGAGGTGCGCGGCTTCCTGCTGTCAGGTGCCTTGCACTGGCTGGAGCACTTCCACGCCGACGGGCTGCGTGTCGACGCGGTGGCATCGATGCTGTACCGCGACTACAGCCGCGCAGCCGGGCAGTGGGTGCCCAATCGCTTCGGCGGCCGCGAGAACCTGGAGGCGGTGAGCTTCCTGCGCGAGCTCAACACCGTGGTCCACGAGCGCTGCCCGGGCGCGCTCACCATCGCCGAGGAATCCACCGCCTGGCAGGGCGTGACCGCCAGCACCGCGAGCGGAGGACTGGGCTTCGACTTCAAGTGGAACATGGGATGGATGCACGACACCCTGCGCTACCTGTCCCATGACCCGATACACCGCGCCTGGCACCACCAGGACATGACCTTCGGCCTGGTCTATGCCTGGTCCGAGGCCTTTCTGCTGCCGCTGTCGCACGACGAAGTCGTGTACGGCAAGGGCGCCATGATCGGCAAGTGCCCGGGCGACGCTTGGCAGCGCTTCGCCGGCCTGCGCGCCTACTACGGGTTCATGTGGATGCATCCGGGCAAGAAGCTGCTGTTCATGGGCGGAGAACTGGCCCAGTGGCGGGAATGGAACCACGACGGCGAACTCGACTGGGCCCTGCTCGAGCACCCCATGCACCGTGGCGTGCAGGCCCTGGTGCGCGATCTCAATGCCTTGTACCGCGAACTCCCCGCCCTGCACGCCCTCGACCACAGCCCGGAAGGATTCCAGTGGGTGGTGGGCGACGATCACCAGAACAGCGTGTTCGCCTGGCTGCGCCGCGCCGCCCCGGGCAGCGACGAGGTCGTCCTGGTGGTGGTCAATATGACGCCGGTGCCGCGCCACGGTTACCGCGTGGGCGCGCCGCTCGCCGGCTGCTGGCGGGAGCGGCTGAACACCGACGCAGCATGCTACGGCGGCAGCAACGTCGGCAATGGCGGCACCGTGATGACCGAGGCGCAGCCCTCGCACGGACAGCCGGCATCCCTCAGCCTGACGCTGCCGCCACTGGCCACGCTGGTGCTGCAATACGCCGGCGCACGCGAGTGATCATGCCCCTGCCTGTCGCCGACCGTCTCCTGCCCGGCAAGCCCTACCCGCTCGGCGCCCACTGGGATGGACTCGGCGTCAATTTCGCGGTGTTCTCGGCCAATGCCTCGCGCATCGATGTCTGCCTGTTCTCGACGAACGGGCGCAAGGAAGTGGCGCGCATGCCGCTGCCGGAATGCACTGACGAGATCTGGCATGGCTACCTGCCCAATGTCGCGCTCGGCTCGCTGTACGGCTTCCGCGCCTTCGGCCCCTACCAACCGGCGCGCGGCCACCGCTTCAATCCCCACAAGCTGCTGCTGGATCCGTATGCGCGCCAGCTGAGCGGCCCGGTGCGCTGGTCCGACGCCCTGTTCGGCTACCGGCTGCAGAGCGCCCGCGCCGACCTGATACCCGATCGCCGCGACAGCGCGCCGACCATGCCCAAGGCCGTGGTGGTGGATGAGAGCTTCCATTGGGGCAACGACCGCCCGCCCGACGTACCCTGGCAGGAAACCGTCATCTACGAAGCACACCTGCGCGGGCTTTCGATGCTGCGTGACGACGTGCTGCCGAACCTGCGCGGCACCTTCGCCGCGCTGTGCGACCCGCGCTTGCTCGATCACCTGCTGCGCCTGGGCGTGACCGCCGTGGAGCTGCTGCCGGTGCATGCCATCCTGCAGGACCGCTTCCTGCTGGAGCGGGGACTGCGCAACTACTGGGGCTACAACACCCTGGCGTACTTCGCGCCGGAGCCCTCCTACCTCGCCAGCGGCCAGTTGCAGGAAATCAAGGTGGCGGTGCGGCGCCTGCATGCCGCCGGCATCGAAATCATCCTCGACGTGGTCTACAACCACACCTGCGAAGGCAACGAGCTGGGGCCCACGGTCTCCTGGCGCGGACTGGACAATGCGTCCTACTACCGCCTGGTAGCAGGCGACGAGCGCCACTACGTCAATCACACCGGCTGCGGCAACACCCTCGCCTTGTCGCATCCGCGCGTGCTGCAGATGGTGCTGGACTCCCTGCGATACTGGGTCGAGTGCTACCACGTGGACGGCTTCCGCTTCGACCTCGGCAGCGTGCTGGGGCGCGAGCGCGATGGCTTCGACGCCGGCTCGGCCTTCTTTGACGCCCTGCTGCAGGACCCGGTCCTGGCCCATGTCAAGCTGATCTCCGAACCCTGGGATCTCGGCCCCGACGGCTACCAGCTCGGCAACCACCCCCCCGGCTTCGCCGAATGGAACGACAAGTTCCGCGACACGGTACGCCGCTTCTGGCGCGGCGATGCGGGCCAGCGCGGCGAACTGGCGGCGAGGCTGTCGGGCTCGGCCGACCTGTTCGACCGGCGCCACCGGCGTCCGTGGGCGAGCATCAACTACATCACCGCGCATGACGGTTTCACGCTGGCCGACCTGGTCAGCTACCAGGCCAAGCACAACGAAGCGAACGGCGAAGACAACCGCGACGGCACCGACAACAACGCCAGTTCCAACTGGAGTACCGACGGCAGCCTGGAGGGACCGACCGACGATCCGGCCACGCTGGCACGGCGTGCCCGCGTGGCGCGCGCCTTGATGGCCACCCTGCTGCTGGCGCAGGGCACGCCCATGCTCACCGCCGGCGATGAGTGGGGCCGCAGCCAGCAAGGGAACAACAACGCCTATTGCCAGGACAATGGGCTGTCGTGGCTGGACTGGAAGCAGGCGCAGAGTGCCGCGGCGCAGCCCTTGCTGGGCGTCGTGGGCCGCCTGCTGGCATTGCGCCGGCGCCTGCAGGCGCGCGCCGCCAACCGATTCGCCCACGGCCAGCTTGCGCCGTCGCCGGGACTGGCGGACATCGCCTGGTTCGACCTCGACGGCCGCCCCCCCAGCCCCGAGTCCTGGGCGGATCCCGGGATCCGCACGCTGGCGCTGCGGCGTGCCGCCACCCAGCTTCAGCCCGGCCGTTCAGAGCCGCTGCGCCAGCCTGCGCAGCCGGCCGGCGGCGAGACGGTGCAAGTGACCCTGCTGCTGCTGAACGCCGGCGACACCGATGCGGTCTTCCATCTCCCGGAGCCGCCACTGCCATGGCAACTGGCCTTCGACAGCAGCCGCCCGGACGCCGGCGCGGCGGACCGGCCGCTCCCGGACACCACGCTGCAGGCGGTGCCAGCCCATTCCCTGGTGCTGCTGGAGGCACAGGCGCCACCGGCGGTGCAGGCAGACGCGCCACCACCACCCATGTCCCTCGCCGCACCGGAGCCCACCGCATGAACGTCGCCACCGCCCGCCCGGCGCCGCCGGCCACGCCTCTGCAGGCACTGGCCATGCGGGCCGGCGTGCAGCCGCTCTGGCTGGACGCCTGGGACCGGCCGTGCACGGTAGCGGACGATGTCCTGCGCCGGGTGCTGGCCGGGCTCGGGCTCGCCTGTGCGACGGACAGCCAGTGCGAGGCCTCGCGCGCGTGGCTCGATGCCGACGACGCCACCCAGCCACTGCCGCCTCTGCTGACCGCGGACCAGGAGGCGGTCGTCCACCTGCCCTGGCGGCCAGGCCCCGATCCGCGCTACCGGCTGGAGCTGGAGGACGGCCGCCATGTCGCCGGCACGGCAGCGCGCGAGGATGCGTACACCCTGAAGCTGCCGCCGGTCGGCACCTGCGGCTATCACCGTCTGTCCATCGGCGACGCGGAAACGACACTGGCCGTCGCTCCCAGCCGCTGCTACCTGCCCGAAGACGCCTTGCGCGAGGCGGGACGCCGGGCCCGCCGCGCGTGGGGCGTGGCGGTGCAACTCTACAGCCTGCGCCGCGGCGCGCCGGCCGGCCTGGGCGACCTCACCGCGCTGGCCATTTGCTGCCAGGCCGCCGCGCGCAAGCATGCCGATGCGGTTGCCATCACGCCCCTGCATGCCGGCTTCTCCGCGTTCCCGGAGCGCTTCAGCCCCTACGCGCCGTCCAGCCGCCTGTTCCGCAACCCGCTCTACGTGGATCCGTGCGCGTTGTTCGGACAAGGTGCCGTGGACAGCGCGGCAGCCGCCCTCGGCATCGGTCCGTTGCTGGCACGGCACGAGCGCCGCGCCAGGATCGACTGGGCCGCGCTATCGCCGCTGCGCTATGCCGTGCTGCGCTGGCTGTGGCAGCGCAGCGAACAGCTGCTGGCACCAGGCATGCTGCGCGCCTGCGCGGCCTTCCGCTCGCGTGGCGGCAGCGCCCTGCACGCCCATGCCTGCTACGAGGCCATCCAGGCCCGGCGCATGGCCGAAGCCGCAAACCGCATGCACACGCATGAGGCCGCCGACTGGCGTTGCTGGCCGGTGCCGCTGCGCTCGCCGGCAGATCCGGCGGTCACCGCCTTCGCCTCGGCCCACGCGGAAGAGATCGCCTACCACAGCTTCCTGCAATGGCTGGCCTGCGACGGCCTGGCGCGTGCCCAGCATGCCGCGCGCGAGGCCGGCATGGCCATCGGCATCATCGCCGACCTGGCCGTCGGCACCGATCCAGGCGGCAGCCACGCCTGGTCGCACCAGCAGGAGTTCCTCACCGGCTTTCACGCCGGTGCGCCGCCGGACCGGTATAACCCGCAGGGCCAGGACTGGGGCGGCGCGGTGTTCTCGCCGCGCCAGCTGCGCCGCCACGGCTATGCCGCGTTCATCGACACGCTGCGCGCCAACCTGGCCCATGCCGGCGGCCTGCGTATCGACCACGTGCTGGGACTGGCCCGCGTCTGGCTCGTGCCGGCCGGCGCCTCCGCCCGGGAAGGCGCCTACTTCAGCTTTCCGCTGCAGGACCTGCTGCGCCTGGTGGTGCTCGAATCGTGGCGGCATCGCGCCATCATCGTCGGTGAGAACCTGGGCACGGTGCCGGCCGAGTTCGACACCATGCTGTCGGCACATGGCGTGCTGGGTATCGGTGTGCTCTGGTTCGAGCGCGTGCCCTCCGACGCTCCCCCCGCCCCGGCGGAGTCGACCGCGACTACTGCGACTACCGCGACTACCGCGACTACTGCGGGCACTGCGACCACAGCGGACATCGCGGACACTGAAGCAACCGCCCCCCCGGCCTTCCTGCCCCCCGCGCTCTGGCCGGTGCAGGCCGTCGCGACTTCCTCGACGCATGACCTGCCCACCATCGCTGGCTGGTGGTGGGGACGCGATCTGGCATGGCGTGCGCGGCTCGGCCTGCTCGCCCCGGGCGAGTCGCTCCCCGCGGCACAAGGTATCCGCGCGCTCGAACGCACCGCGCTATGGCAGGCGCTGTGCGCGGCAGGCCTGGCCGGCGGCGCCGAGCCCGCCCGCGCGCAGGCGCCGGTCGAGGCGGTGCTGGCGTGGCTGGGGCGCACGCCAGCGGCGCTGCGCCTGGTCCCGCTGGAAGACCTGCTGGGCCTGCGCGAACAGCCCAATCTGCCTGGCACCACGAGCGGCCATCCCAACTGGCAGCGCCGGCTGGACGCCGACGTGCGCGACCTGTTCGACGCGCCCGCGATCCGCGCGCGCGCCGCCGCCCTGCGCAGCGGCCGCCTGCGGGGCGCGCCGCCGCCCCTGCCAGGAACCCGCCCAACCGGAGCCAGCCCATGACGGAAGCCATCCGCAACGGACATGCGGACGAAACCCGCACGGCGATGTCCTGCGCCATCATCCGGCGCGCCTTCCTGGACCATGTCTTCCATACGCAAGGCAAGCTGCCCGGGCACGCCGGACCGAACGATCTCTATCAAGCGCTTGCGCATACCGTGCGCGACCGCCTGGTCCAGCGCTGGATCAGCACGTCGGAAGCCTATCTCGGCCAGCCCTCGCGCACCGTCGCCTATCTGTCGGCGGAGTTCCTGGTGGGGCCTCACCTGGGCAACAACCTGGTCAACCTGGGCATCTACGACGAGGTGCAGGCGGCCATGCATTCGCTCGGCCTGGATCTCGACGACATCCTCCGGCAGGAGGACGAGCCGGGCCTGGGAAATGGCGGCCTGGGGCGGCTGGCGGCATGCTTCATGGACTCTCTCGCCACGCTGGAGATCCCTGCGCTGGGCTACGGCATCCGCTACGAGTACGGCATCTTCCACCAGGCCATCGTCGATGGCGTGCAGGTCGAGCAGACCGACAGCTGGCTGCGCCGCGGCAACCCGTGGGAGATCCAGCGCGCGGAATGGACGGTGGAGGTCCGCCTGGGCGGCCATACCGAGCACTATACCGATGAACATGGCTGCTACCGTGTGCGCTGGGTCCCGGCCAAGACGGTGGCCGGCGTGCCGTTCGACTCGCCGATCCTCGGCTACCGCGTCAACACGGTGAACACGTTGCGCCTGTGGCGCGCCGAGGCCACCGAGGCATTCGACTTCCCCACCTTCAACCGCGGCGATTACCTGGGCGCGGTGAGCAAGAAGGTGACCTCGGAGAACCTGACCAAGGTGCTTTACCCCAATGACGAAACGCAGCAAGGCAAGGAACTGCGCCTGGAGCAGCAGTACTTCTTCGTGGCGTGCTCGCTGCGGGACATGCTGCGCCTGCTGGCGGCCGACGGCATGCCGGTGCGGAGGTTCCACGAGAAATTCGCCATCCAGCTCAACGACACCCATCCGGCCATCGGCATCGCCGAGCTGATGCGCCTGCTGGTGGACGAGCACGACGTGCCATGGGACGAGGCCTGGGCGATCACCTGCCAGTCCTTTGCCTACACCAATCACACGCTGCTTCCCGAGGCATTGGAACAGTGGCCGCTGCCGCTCTTCTCCCGCGTGCTGCCGCGGCACCTGGAGATCCTGCTCGAGATCAACGCCCGCTTCCTCGACGAGGTGCGCATCCGCTTCTACGGCGACAGCGCCCGCCTGACGCGGCTGTCGCTGATCGACGAGCACGGCGAGCGCCACGTGCGCATGACCAACCTGGCCTGCGTGGGCAGCCATGCCATCAATGGCGTGGCGGCGCTGCATTCGCGCCTGATGCGCGAAGACGTGCTGAAGGACTTCTTCGACATGTGGCCGGAGAAATTCACCAGCATCACCAACGGCGTGACGCCGCGGCGCTGGCTGGCGCTATCCAACCCGCGCCTGTCGAAACTGGTGTGCGAGGCGATCGGCAAGGACTGGATCTCGGACGCGGAGCGCCTGCATGCGCTGGAGCCGCTTGCCGACGACGCCGGCTTCCGCCATCTGTGGCAGGCGGTGCGGCGGGAGAACAAGCTCGACCTTGCGCAACTGGTGCGCCAGAGCACGGGCATGGTGGTGGATCCGGCATCGATGTTCGATGTGATGGTCAAGCGCATCCACGAATACAAGCGCCAGCACCTGGCCGTGCTGCATATCATCGCGCTCTATCACCGCATCAAGTGCGATCCGGACGCCGACATCGTGCCGCGCACCTTCCTCTTCGGCGGCAAGGCGGCGCCTGGCTACCAATACGCCAAGCTGATGATCCGCTTCATCACCAGCGTGGCCGATGTCGTCAATCGCGACCCCCAGGTGCGCGACCGGCTCAAGGTCGTGTTCCTGCCGAATTTCAACGTCACCTGCGGACAACGCATCTATCCGGCCGCCGACCTGTCGGAGCAGATCTCGCTGGCGGGCAAGGAGGCCTCCGGCACCGGCAACATGAAGTTCGCCATGAACGGCGCGCTCACCATCGGCACCTTGGACGGTGCCAATATCGAGTTGCGCGATGCCATCGGCGCCGACAACTTCTTCGACTTCGGGCTCAGCGTCCCGCAGGTACAGGCTTTGCGCGAAGATGGCTACGACGCCAGTGCGTGCTACCGTGGCAACGCGGAGCTGCGGGCCGTCATGGACCTGATCCGCCAGGGATTCTTCTCACACGGCGACGCGACACGATTCGACCTCCTGTTCGACGAACAGCTGCGGCACGATCCCTATTTCCTGCTGGCGGACTTCGCTTCCTACGTGGATTGCCAGCGGCAGGCCAGCGCCGCCTTCAGCGATCCGGCACGCTGGCAGCGCATGTCGGTGCTGTCATGCGCGCGCTCGGGGTGGTTCTCCTCCGACCGCGCCATCCGGGAATACTGCGATCGGATCTGGAAGGTGAAAGCCGTGCCGGTGCGCTTGCTGCATCGCGCCAGCGGGGCACCGCGGCATGCGGAAGCCGCGGCACACGCGGGAGGGAAGCCATGACGGATTCCGGATGCCAACGCCGCGGTGGCGCTTTCGGCAGCGATTCCACCTCGACCGCCCCTTGCGGGCCGGCCGCGAGCGCCGCGCATGGCCACAGCGCCGGCGGCGCGCCGGCTGCAACCCACGCGCCGCATGACTATGCCTTTGGTCCGGCCTGGCTCCCCGACGGCCAGGTGCTGTTCCGCCTGTGGGCACCCGACGCGCAGCGCCAGGGCCGGGCAGTCGCGCTGGAACTGGCCGGCACGGAGCGGATCCGCATGGCACCGGGCGATGACGGCTGGTTCCGCGCGCTGGCGCCCTGCCGCGACGGCACGCGTTACCGGTTCCGGCTGGACGACGGCACCGCCGTGCCCGACCCGGCTTCGCGCTGGCAGCCCGACGATGTGCGCGGAGCGAGCGTCGCCTGCCTGCCCGAGGCGGTCCGCGCCTATCCCTGGCAACGTCCCGACTGGCACGGGCGCCCCTGGCACGAAGCCATCCTCTACGAAATGCACGTCGGCCTGTGCGGCGGCTATGCGGGCGCGACGGCGCAACTGGAGCGCCTGGCGGCAATGGGCTTCACCGCAGTGGAACTGATGCCGCTGGCCGAGTTCCCGGGCCGGCGCAACTGGGGCTACGACGGCGTGCTCCTGTTCGCGCCGGAATCCAGCTACGGCACGCCGGATGCATTGCGCGCGCTGGTGGACCGCGCGCACTGCCTGGGCATGATGGTACTGCTGGACGTGGTCTACAACCATTTCGGCCCGGAAGGCAACTACCTGCCGCGCTACGCCGCCTCCTTCTTCCGCGCCGACCGGCACACGCCGTGGGGCGCCGCCATCGATTTCAGGCAGCCCGAGGTACGGCGGTTCTTTACCGAGAACGCGCGCTATTGGCTGGATGAATTCCGTTTCGATGGGCTGCGTCTCGATGCCGTGCATGCCATCGAGGACGAAGGCTGGCTGGCCGAGCTGCCGGCCGCGTTGCGCGCCAGCCTGCCAGGCGCGCGCACACCGCGCCGCCGCATCCACCTGATCCTGGAGAACGACCACAACGATGCCGGCCTGCTGCACGCCGGCTACGATGCACAATGGAACGATGACGCCCACCATGCGCTGCACGTCCTGCTGACCGGCGAAACGGCGGGCCACTACCACGATTACACGGCAGCCGCCGGCACGGCTGGCACGGACCGCAGCGAGATCGTCGATGGGCAAGCCGCCGGCAGCCCGCCGCTGCGGCACCTGGCGCGCGTGCTGAGCCAGGGCTTCGCCTGGCAAGGCGAGGTTTCGCCCTACCGAACGCGGCTGCACGGCGGCGCGGCGGGGCAGGCGGTGGCGCCGGTACGGCGCGGCCGGCCCAGCGCGCAGCTCCCGCCCACCGCCTTCGTCTGCTTCCTGCAGAACCACGATCAGGTCGGCAATCGCGCCCTGGGCGAGCGGCTGACCACGCTGGCGGGCGCCGACGCGCTGCGCGCCGCGGTGGCCCTGCAACTGCTTTGTCCGCAGATCCCGCTGGTCTTCATGGGCGAGGAAGGAGGCGCGAGCACACCGTTCCTTTACTTCACCGATCATCCGCCGCCACTGGCCGCAGCCATCCGCGCGGGACGCCGCCGCGAGTTCGCCGCCACCGCGCCGCACGGCGACGACGCTCGCCTCGCCGCCGTGCCGGACCCGAACGACCCCGCCGCGTTCGAGGCATCGCGCCCCTGCCTGGAGCCGGAAAGCGAGTGGACGCACTACTATCGCACCCTGCTCGCGATCCGCCGCCGGCAGCTGCTGCCTCGTCTGGCGGGATGCCGCAGCGCGGGGGTCGACATCCTCGGCACGGCCGCCCTTTGCGCACGCTGGCGGCTCGGCGACGGCACCTGCCTCACGCTCTGGCTGAACCTCGGCGGCGCACCGGTGCCTTGCGGCACGCTGCCCGCCGAAGCCATCCTGCTGCACGAAAGCGGCGTCGGACGGGCCGCGGCGCTCGAGCGCGGCATCTTGATGCCCTGCAGCGCCATTGCCACGCTTTGCGCGCAGGTGGCGGCGCATGATCATGTACACAGCACCCGCACGACCTGACCTGCCGGCCGGCTCCCCGCTCCCCCGCGTGCCGATGCCGCCGCGCGCCACCGCCCGCCTGCAACTGCAGCCGGGCTTCACGCTCGACGATGCCGGCGGGGTGGTCGGCTACTATGCGGCCCTCGGCGTGAGCCATCTCTACCTGTCGCCGGTGTTCGGCGCACGGCCAGGCTCGACGCACGGCTACGACGTCACGGACTACACCCGCGTGCGTGACGAACTCGGCGGGGATGCGGCCTTGGCCACGCTGGCACGCCGCGCGCGCGCGGCCGGGCTGGGCCTGATCCTGGACATCGTGCCCAATCACATGGCGGCGGATGCGACCCACAATGCGTGGTGGCGCGACGTGCTGGCCAACGGCCCCGAGAGCGAGTTCGCCGGCTTCTTCGACATCAATTGGAAGGCGCACGATCCCGGCCTGCGCGGCAAGGTGCTGGTACCCATCCTGCGCCACACCTACTGGGAGTCGCTGACGCGAGGCGACGTCGAGCTGGTGCCGGCGGGCCCGCACGGCCCCGCCTTCCTGCGTTATTTCGAACAAGAGATGCCACTGGCGCCGGGCAGCCTCGACGCGCGATCGGCCGCGGATCCGGCCTGGTTCGATGCCGCGCGCGAAGGCGGCCGTGAGCGCCTGCATGCGCTGCTCGAACGCCAGCACTATCGCCTGGCCTGGTGGCGCACGGCCGCCACGGCGCTGAACTGGCGGCGCTTTTTCGAGATCAGCGATCTCGTGGGCCTGCGCCAGGAGCACCGTCCGGCGTTCGACGCCACGCACGCGCTGGTCTTCCGCTTGCTGCGGGAAGGCCATATCGATGGGGTACGCGTCGATCATGTCGACGGCCTGGCCGACCCGGCCGCGTACTGCCGGCGCCTGCGCGCGGAACTGGCGGTCCATGCGCAGCGCCGCCCCGCCTCCATGCCGCTGCGGCATCCGTGGCTCGTGGTGGAGAAGATCCTGGCGTCCGGCGAGGCCCTGCCGCAGGACTGGCAGGTCGACGGCACCACCGGCTATGACTTCATGGACCAGGTGTCCGCGGTACTGCATGATCCGGCCGGCGCGGCGCCGCTGGATGGCTTGTGGCGGCGCATCGCCGGGGAGCGGGAGGACTACGCGCGCGTGCTGGCGACGGCGCGCCGCCAGATCCTGACGCGCCATCTGGTCGCCGAGTATGAGTCCGCCCGCATCGGGCTGCATGCCTGGGCGGCATCCAATCCCGCCACCCGCGACCTGAGCGGGGCGGCGCTGGGCGCCGCACTGTCGGCGCTGCTGGTCGCCATTCCGGTCTACCGTTGCTATTTCGACGGCCACCTGGCAGGACGCGATGACGAGGCCGCCAGCGCCGAAGCCACGATGCTGCGCCGGGCCGCGCGGCGCGCGCGCGCCGGGCTGGCGCCGGAGGAATCCACTGCGCTGGACTTCATCCTGGGCTGCCTGCGCGCACCGTATCCGTCCAGGGCGAACGGCAGCGCTGTCGCGCAGATCCGCCGGCAACTGCAACAATTGATGCCTGCCCTGGCGGCCAAGGCCGGGGAAGACACGGCGTTCTACCGCTATGGCCGGCTGCTGTCCCGCAATGAAGTCGGCAGCCTGCCCGCGACGCTCGCCACGGCCCCCATGCACTTCCACGCCGAGATGGCCGCGCGGCACCTCGCCTTTCCGCATGCGATGCTGGCCACTGCCACGCATGACCACAAGCGCGGCGAGGATGCCCGCATGCGCCTGGCGGTGCTGAGCGAACTGAGCCCGGAATGGACGGAAGCCGTGACCGCGTGGGAGCGCGCGTGCGAACCGCTGCTGGCGACCCTGCCGCAGCAACCGGACCCGACCGACCGGCTGATGCTGTACCAGTCCCTGATTGGTGCGTGGCCGATGCCGCCGGATGCGCTGGCGCACCATGGCGAGCCCGGCATCTTCCTGCAGCGCATCGGCGAGTGGCAACGCAAGGCCATCCGTGAAGCGAAACTGCACGGTAACTGGACCCGGCCCGACCTGAACTATGAAGCCGCATGCGAGGCATTCCTCCGCGGCCTGGCGCTCGACTGGCCCGGGTCGGGCGTGCTGGTCCGCATCGGCCAATTCGCGCGGCGCCTGGCACCGGCCGGCGCGCTCAACAGCCTGGCGCAGGCCTTGATCCAGCTCACGGCGCCAGGCGTTCCCGACCGCTATCAAGGGTGCGAAGGCTGGGATCTCAGCCTGGTCGATCCCGACAACCGGCGCATGCCGGACTTCGATCGCCAGACGGCGCAATTGCACGATGCCGCAGGCTGGGCACACTGGCTCGACCACTGGCAGGATGGACGCGTCAAGCAGCAATTGATCCATCATGCCCTGGCAGCCAGGCGCGAGTCCGAACCCTTGTTCTCGCAGGGCCGTTACCAGCCCCTGACCGCCGACGGACCGCTGGCGTCGCAGGTGCTCGCCTTTGCGCGCACGTCCGGCGCCAGCCGTGCCGTCACGATCGCCACCCGCCTGTCGGCACGGCTGGTCGACCGCGCCCTGCCGCGTATCCCGCCGGGCTGCTGGACCCATACCGCACTCGATATGCGCGCGCCGCACGGCAGCCGATGGAGGGATGCCCTCACCGGGCAGCACCTGGTTGCGACCGACGGCACGCTGCCGATGAGCGAGATACTCATGCTGCTGCCGGTGGCCCTGCTGTTCCGTCAATCATGAACATCGATGGCGTCGGTCCTACGTACTGCACGTACTGCACGTACTGCGCGCACCGCAGCGTGACCGTCCCGGCCGGCCACGACGCCTTCGCACGCGCCGGACAGCGGGCGCCCGGTATCGCCGGAACCATCATCGCGAAGCCGGATTCCAATCATGGAGCGCTGGCGCCGGCCTGGCGGAACAGCGTTGTACCACTCAGCCGGGCGGTCTTGCGCCCCGCACGCCTGCGCAGATGCAGCGCATGAGATCCAGGATCGCGCGTTGCGCGTGGAATCTTGCCTTGGCGGCCGCACCGCCCTGCTCGACGGAGGATTGCCCATGCCAGCGGCCATCGAAGACTATGCCCTGATCGGGAATTGCGAAACGGCCGCACTGGTCAGCCGCAGAGGCAGCCTGGACTGGCTATGCCTGCCGCGCTTCGACGCGCCGGCCTGCCTGGCCGCGCTGCTGGGGACCCGCGAGCAAGGCCGCTGGCGCCTGGCCCCGGCCGCACCGGGCGCCAGCATGCGGCAGCACTATCATCCCGGCAGCCTGGTACTGGAAACGGTCTTCGATCAAGGCGATGGCGAAGCCGCCTTGATCGACTTCATGCCGCTGCGCCGGAACGGTACGCCGCACGGTACGCGTTCCGATGTGATCCGCATCGTGCGCGGCCTGCGCGGCACGGTACGCATGCGGATGGACCTGACCTTGCGCTTCGACTACGGCGCCACCGTTCCCTGGGTCACACGGCTTGCGCACGAACCGGGCCTGCAAGCCGTAGCCGGCCCGGACATGGTGATATTGCGCACGCCGATACCGCTGCAAGGCCGGGGGCTGGCCACCATTGGCGAATTCTCCGTCGAGGCCGGCCAGGACGTACCGTTCCTCTTCACCTGTTCGCCCTCGCACCTGGCCTTGCCCGTCGCGCTCGATGCGCTGCGCGAGCTTGAACGGACGGATCGCTGGTGGCAGCGCTGGTCCGACCGCTGTACGGTCGGCGGAATCTGGCAGGAACCCGTCCGTCGTTCGCTGCTCACGCTCAAGGCGCTGACGTACCGTCCGACCGGAGGCGTGGTCGCGGCACCGACCACTTCCCTGCCGGAAGTGCCCGGCGGCGTGCGTAACTGGGACTACCGCTACTGCTGGTTGCGCGATGCCACGCGCACCTTGCTGGCGCTGATGTCCGCCGGCTACTACGAGGAAGCCGAGGCCTGGCGCAACTGGCTGACCCGTACCGTGGCCGGCAGCCCTGGCCAGGCTCAGATCATGTATGGCCTCGGCGGCGAGCGCCATCTGTGGGAGAGGGAACTGGACTGGCTTCCCGGTTACCGCGGCGCGCGCCCGGTGCGGGTGGGCAATCTTGCCGCGACCCAGCTCCAGCTGGACGTGTATGGCGAAGTCATGGATGCCCTGTACCACGCACGGCTGGGCGGCCTGCGCCACGACCCGGCCTCCTGGGCACTGCAGCGAGCGCTGATCGGCCATCTGGAATCGATCTGGACGCTACCGGACCAGGGGATCTGGGAAGTACGCAGCGGCGGTCATCCTTTCACCTTCTCCAAGGCCATGGCCTGGGTGGCACTGGACCGGGCCATCAAGACCGTGGAGATGCACGACTGGCCAGGCCCGGTGTCCCGCTGGCGTGCGCTGCGGGCGGCGATCCGGTCCGACGTTCTCGCCCACGGATACAATGCCGCGCGCCGCTGCTTCGTCCAATGCTACGGCGGCGACGCCACCGACGCCAGCCTGCTGCTGCTGCCGATGCTGGGCTTCATCGAGGGCGACGACCCCCGCATGCTCGGCACCATCGAGGCGGTCGAACGGGACCTGATGGCGCACGGCCTGGTGCGCCGCTATACCAGTGAGGCGGCGCCGGACGGTCTGCCGGGAGACGAGGGAGCCTTCCTGGCCTGCAGCTTCTGGCTGGCCGATGCCTATGCCCTGGCCGGGCGCCTGCAACAGGCGCGCGAGCTGTTCGAACGCATGCTCCGCTTGTGCAACGGGGTGGGCCTGCTGGCCGAAGAGTTCGATCCGCGCAGGCGCCATATGGCTGGAAACTTTCCGCAGGCCTTGTCGCACATCGCCTTGGTCAATACGGCGCTCCTGCTCGACAGGCTTGGCGCATCGTCTTGACCCCTGCACGGCGGCTCCGGTGGCACTGGCGAATCGGCCGCGGCCGGCGCAATGGTGCCACGCGTGCCCCGGCAGCGGCACCCTGCCAGCTTCGATCCGCCTCGATCTCCATCGGCGGCCTTGCGCCCATGTCCCGACTTCCAGCGTCAGGCAATAACGCCTTGACGCTTCACAACTAGCGCCCGTACCGCCCCACGATGCTCATGGCGCTGAGCGTATGGCCCTTGAGGGCCGCGAACAGCTCATCCCGGGTCAACCCGGGCGGCAACGCATCGGGCTCCAGCCTGGTCGCGATCACGGTGATCGTGTAATGGTGCGGCAGGTCGCCGACGGTCGGGCATGGGCCGCGATACGCGGCTTCGTCGCCGACGTTCTTGCCGAGCGTGATGCCATGTCCGCCGCCCTTGCCATCGCCCTCCTTCAACTGCCCGCGTTCCGGTGCGACGTTGTAGGCAACCCAGTGCGAGACGCCCATCCCGCCCGCGCCATCGGGATCCCACATCATGATGGCCAGGGACCTGGTGCCGGCTGGCAGGTTGGCCCAGGACAACTGGGGCGAGACCCCCTTGCCGCCACAGGCAGCGCCGCCGCTGTCGGCGCCGTCATTGGCATAGCGGGAGGCGATGGTGCCCGCGTCGGCAAACGACGTGGAAGATATCTGCATGCCGGCCGCGTGGGCGGTGGCGCCGCCCAGCAGGAGCAGCGCGCCGGCGACCGGCGCGCAGAGATGTCTGGTGAGTATCATGCGTATCCTCCGGTGAGGTGCGGACGCTGCGGGCAAGGCGTGCGATCCCGCCGCGGCGGCTGCATGCCCGCAGCGCGCGACGACGGCAGCGCAGACGGCATGGCCATTTTCGCTTGCAGCGCAATCATGCGTTGGACCCTTTGGCCCAAGGGAAAATCCCGATCGCAGCGTATCGCAGACGCCCATCGCCCGGGGGCGCACCAGCGTGGCATCGTCGCCCCGCCACGGGATGTGACGCAGCGGCCGGCTCCTGGCACCGTGGGCGCGCAAGGCGCCCCGGGGCCATTCATCCGGCCAGGCCCTTGTTCGGGTTGATCAGGAACTTCTCCCCCGTCGCGCGCTTGTTGTAGACGGCGATGACGTCCAGGTCCAGCACCTCGGCCAGCGAGATCTCCTTCGAGTAGTGGCTGGCAAAGGTGGTCTTCAGCTCCGCCACCACGCGTTGCTTCAGCGCGTTGGCCCGCTCGCGCCCGATCTTCTGCAGGAACGGAAACAGCAGCCAGCCGCCCATGCCCCAGGCCATGCCGAAGTTGCGGCTGAACTCGGTCGGGCTGGTGTCCAGGCCGCCGTAGAGATAGACCTGCTTGTGGGTGGTCGAGCCATAGCGGCTGTACTCTCTGGCCGTCCTGTTCAAGGCCGCTTCCATGCAGCTGAGGATCTGGCCGCCGAGCTTGCCGCCGCCCGTGGCATCGAAGGCGATGGTCGCGCCCGTGGCGACGAGTGCCTCCGTAAGGTCCTGCATGAAGGTGGGCGACGCGGCGTTGCAGACGTAGACCGCACCTTGCGCCTTGAGCAGGTCCGCCTGCTCCTGCTTGCGCACGATGTTCACCAGCTGGATGCCATCCTTGAGACAGATCCGGTTGAGCATCTGGCCCAGGTTGGAGGCCGCGGCGGTGTGCACCAGGGCGCTATGCCCCTCGAGCCGCATGGTCTCGACCATGCCCAGCGCGGTGAGCGGGTTGACGAATGACGACGCGCCATCCGCCGCCGTGGCGCCTTCGGGCAGGACCAGGCACTGGTCGACGGGAACGCAGCGGTACTGCGAGTACATCGCACCGCCGATGGCGGCCACGGTCTTGCCGATCAAGGCTTGCGCCGCAGGGGACGAGCCGGCCTCGACGACCACGCCCGCGCCCTCATTGCCAACCGGCATGGAGGCATCCAGGCGGCCCGCCATGCTGCGCATCGCGGCTTCCGGCACGCGCGCGGTGACGACGGGGCGCTCGGCCGTGCCGCTGGCCTTGGCCGTGCTCATGTCGGCTGCACCGAACAGCAGGCCCAGATCCGACGGGTTGAGGGGTGAGGCTTCCATGCGGATGAGCACTTCATCCGGGCCGGGCTGCGGCACGTCGATGCTGTCCAGCGACAGCTGGAGTTCGCCGCTGCGCTGGATCTGCGAACGAAGTTGAAGTGCGGTGGGCATTCGATGTCTCCTTGGCCTGTCGGTTTGTGGTGAACGGGGCGGCAGCGGGGGCTGTCTTCGCCGGCAGTCAGCAATGTAGCAAGTTCCGGCAAACCCCGTACTGGGCCGGAAAATCAGGTCATGCGTCAGCCGACAGGCCCTCATGCACCGCACTGATAGTGGGAATAGTGGGGATAGTGGTGGATCGATCGATCCGCCGGCGGTCAGCCGTCCGGCCATCCCCCCCCCCGAGGACGTTGCCGCGGCACAGGTGCTTGTGTTCGCCACCTCTCCGGCTAGACTGGAAAGTACGGACGTAGGCTGCCTGTGCGGCAGCCGGCCCTCGCGCATCGCGCATCGTGCTTCGCGCCTCGCGCGGCTGGCCGACGAGCGCGCGGGCCGCTCCGGCAAGGAGACGGCATGGAGCGCTCCATGGCGAGACTCGAACAAGGCGTTGCATCCAGACTGGCGCGGAGCATGGCGGCCGGCGCGGTCATGCTCGCGGCGGCCGCCTTCGTCGCGTCGGCCGATGCCCAGCCCGTCGTCACAGGGCCGCTCAGCATCAACGGGTCGCTCCTCGTCCTCGGGCCGGTGACCGTCGATGGCTCGCTGACGGTGGCCGGGGACATCTATGCGCGCGGCCCGGTCACGGCGGCATGGATCGAACGGATTTCTCGCGGCGAACCCGCTGCACGCAGGTTCTGGGGCGACAACACGATTCGCGGCCCGCTGACCGTGCACGGTCCGCTGGTCGTGCACGGCGATCTGGAGGCGCATGGCCCGATCACCGTCGATGGCCCCATCGGGGCCGTCGGGCGCGTGGGCGCGGAAGGCCCGGTTACCGAGCGCCGCTGAATGCGAGCCGGGCGGAGCGTCTGCGGGTCTGTACCGTTCCTCAGGGGACACCCGGGCGAGACCCGCCGTGCGGCCGCCTGCAGTCGAGTTTCTTGGTTGCTGGACGAACCTCGTCAAACGACCACGACGGAATCGAGACTCGTCGTCGCATCCGCAGGCACCGGTCAAGCTGTCGAGGCCTTCACACGCCGCGCCAGGTCGGCAAGGCGTACCTGCGCGAGGCGCCGCAGCAGGGCCTCCTCCGCCGCACCCAGCGCATCCTCGAGGACCTGATTGACAGCGGATTCCACCGGGCAGGCCGGATTGTCATTCGCCGCACCGAGCGCGAACGCACTCTTATGCGCGATCGCGGCATAGATGTCCCGCACCGTCAGTTCGCCGAGCCCACGGCAAAGCACCCAGCCCCCCTTGGGGCCGGCAATCGACTCGACGTAACCGGCTTCACGCAGCGCGGCCATGGTGCGCCGAACCAGTGACGGCTGGGTGTGCAGCATTTGCGCGATCGTGTCGGAGGTGGTCGTACCGCCGCGCAGGTGCATATGAATGAGCACGTGCAGAAGCCGGGCCAGCCGCGTATCTCGTTGCATTTTCTTGGGGTAGGAAATCCGTGACATTTGATGTTACGATTTCGCGTGAGATTAAGCAAACATCGGAGCGCGATCGTGCCGGCATTCACTCAGTCCTTTATCGAAACCAACGGCGTCCGCCTGCGCGTTGCCTCCCAGGGCGCCGGACCGCTGGTACTGCTGCTCCACGGGTTCCCCGAGA
The DNA here is from genome assembly GCF_001854305.1 of Cupriavidus sp. USMAA2-4. Classification (NCBI taxonomy): domain Bacteria; kingdom Pseudomonadati; phylum Pseudomonadota; class Betaproteobacteria; order Burkholderiales; family Burkholderiaceae; genus Cupriavidus; species Cupriavidus sp. USMAA2-4. The sequence goes on from NZ_CP017749.1 coordinate 198,814, forward strand.
CGTCGTACACGTGGCGGCATCAGCTGGCGGCCTTGTCGAGTGCCGGATTCCACGCCGTTGCCCCCGATCTGCGCGGCTACGGTGCCAGCGACTGTCCGATGAATCCACAGCAGTACTCGACCCTGGACATCGTCGGCGACCTCGTGGGAATCCTGGACACGCTCGGACAATCCAACGCGGTGGTGGTCGGCAACGATTGGGGGGCAACCATCGCCTGGCAAGCCGCACAACTGCGCCCCGATCGCTTTCGCGCCGTTGCGGCGCTCGGGGTTCCCATGATGGCCCGGGCCCCGCTGGCGCCAAGCCGGCTTTTTCCGCTGACCGAGCAGGCTTGGTTCTACACGCATTACTTCGCCCAGGCTGGGCAGGCCGAGCGCGAGTTCGAGCGGGATGTCGCCGCTACCCTGCGAAGGATTTACTTCTGGGCATCGGGCGAGGCCGGCCCGCGCGACGACCAGACCCCCAATCCCTTCGGGCTGGTTGCGCGTGAGGCGGGGCTCCTCGACACCCTGCCCGAACCTGCCTCGCTACCCGGCTGGCTCGACGGCGCTGACTTCGATACCTTGGTGAGCGCATTCCAGGCGTCTGGATTCCGCGGTGGCCTGAGCTATTACCGTAACCTGGATCGGAACTGGGATCTGCAAGCGGCCTTCAACGGCCTGCTCGTCCAGGTTCCGGCCCTGTATCTTGTCGGCGAGCGGGATCCCGGCCTGGCGATTCCAGGCATGCGCGACATCATCGGCGCCATGCCGAAGCTCGTCCCCGATCTGCGCGATTCCCGCATCATTCCGCGCGCGGGCCACTGGCTGCAGCAGGAAGCCCCTGGCCATGTCAACGACGCCTTGATCGAGTTCCTGCGCAGTCTGTAGCAGCCGTTGATCGATCGGCGATCGATAGCAGCCGCTCGCCGCCATCACGGGATGGCCGCTACGGGCCGCCAGCCGTGGCCCGCGTAAGGCCATATCCGGTGCGCCGGCCTGGACGGCTGGCGGCCGGCGCGTGTTCGCGCAATCTTCGAGGCCTTCCCGAGTCGCCAGGACAAGACCGGGCTGTGGCTGACAGCGTTGACGCATTTCCGGACGTACTGCAGTCGGCAGGTGTCGCCATGGACATCGCCAGCCCCGCGGGTGGGAACGGGAGTGCTGCCGTCCTGGCGCAGGACACCTGCAGGTGCGCAGGCGAAATGGGCAGACAGGCCGCCGCAGCCGACTCAGGCCTGTGGCACCAGCTTCGCTCTTTTGACCTTCTCCGTGCCGTCTTGCAAGACCCTCGCCACATCGGGACCTCGAGCGAACTCGTTCCGGATCAGGCGACCCAGTGCCAGGGCGGCAGCAGAAGCCGGGACACCGGCGACATGAAGATGGATCGCGAAAGCCGGCAGCTCCGGCAGCCCGCATTCCGGCGCCAGGATGTCGAACTCCGACGGCACGGTGGAAGCAAGGGATGCCGTCACGGCGAGATCGGCCCGCACCGTGGCGGCGGTCGCATCGATGCTGCCGCTCTCGAACACGGTCCGCCAGGGCCGTCCACACTTGCGCAGCGCATCGAGCACCGTCGGCCGGAACACGCACGCTTCGTCGACCAGGGAAACCGGCAGCCGGCTCCTGCGGAAGGCGGTTCCCCCTCTAGCGCCCACCCATACCAGGCGGTCCACGGCCAGGCATTCGCCGCGCGCGGCCCCGGGTATCTCCTCGACCAGCGCGATGTCGACCTCCCCCCGCTTGAGGGACTTCAGCAACGCTGTCGACGTGGCGCAGACAAGGGTCAGTTCGACGCGGGGATGATCCAGCGAAAAGCCCTTCAGGATCGGACCGAGCCTGGAGGCAACGAGATCCTGCGGCGCTCCCAGGCGCACCGATCCTTCAATGGTGCCTCCCTTCATCTCGTCCCACAGCGCGTCATGGACCGCCAGCAAGTGCCGGGACGGGCCGAGCCATCGCTCCCCCTCCCTGGTGAGGCGCAAGGCACGATGATCCCGCACGAATAGCGGACCGGCCTGCGCTTCGAGCCGCGCGATCTGCTGGCTGATGGCGCCTTGCGTCAAGTGCAGCATGCGGCCAGCCGCTGTCATGCTGCCATGGTCGGCCACGGCAACGAAGGCGCGAAGCAGCGCGATGTCGAGATTGCGTGTCATTTAATCATTAGCAAGCCTAATGGAAGGTATCAGACAGTTTCGCTGTCGTAATGCCTAGTATGCGCGTAAAAAGAGGATTCCGAACAGCAGAAAGGGACAAGCCCGTGCCGATCCGAGACTACCTGCCATTGCTCGTCTTCGTCATGGTTGCCACCGCCACGCCGGGCGGCGCGACGACGCTGGCGACGGCATCGGGAGCCCATTTCGGCTATCGGCGCTCCTTGCCCTACATGGCCGGCATCGCGGCCGGACTCGGCTCGATGGCGGCGGCGGCCGCCGCCGGCCTGGGCGCCATCATGCTCGCCAGCCCGGCCCTGCAGATGGCCCTGAAGCTGATCGGCTCGATCTATCTCGTCTGGCTGGCCTGGCGCATAGGACGCAGCTCGTCCCCGCATGTCGACTCGCCGCTGCGCAAACCGGCCGGCTTCGCCAGTGGCGTCTGGATGCTCTGGCACAACCCCAAGGGTTGGACCATGACGCTCGGCGCGGCGGCCTCGTTCGCGACCTTGACGCACAGCCCGCTGCAACTCGGCGCGCTGCTCGGGCTTTCCTTCGCCGCGGCCGCCATGGTTTCGCTCTCGATCTGGTGCTGGGCAGGCCAGGCCTTCGCCCGTCTCTTGCGCAGCGAAGCGCAATGGCGTTTTCTCAATGGGACCTTGGCGCTGCTGCTCGCGCTGTCGATCGTCGCGATGTGGCTGCCCTAGTTCATTGCATCACGAGGGTCTCGAGGCCTGCGCTCGGCGCCGAGGAGACCTTGGCACACCATCGGGATGCGCGCAGGCGGTAAGATGGGCGTTCCCACCCCATTGGAAATCCCGCGATGCAAGTACTGGTTGACGCAGACGCCTGCCCGGTTGTCGTCAAGGAAATGCTGTACCGGGCCGCACAGCGTGTCGAAGTCTGTGTCACGCTGGTAGCGAACAAGTATCTGCGCACGCCGCCTTCCCGCTTCATCAAGGCACTGCAGGTGCCGGCGGGCTTCGACGCCGCCGATGACCGCATCGTCGAACTGGCCGGCAGCGGTGACCTCGTGATCACCGCGGATATCCCCCTCGCCGCCGCGGCTCTCGACAAGGGCGCCCACGTGCTCGACCCGAGAGGCACCTGGTTCAGCCGGGAGAACATCCAGGAGCGCCTGACCATGCGTGAGGTAATGGACCAGCTGCGCGCCTCGGGCATCGATACCGGCGGCCCGGCCCCCTACACCGCACAGGATGGCAAGGCGTTCGCCGGCCAACTGGACCGCTTCCTGGCACGCCACGCGCCGCCAGGGTCGCCCGCCTGAGGCGTCGCTGGCACAGCCATGCGAGCGTGGGCCGGCTCGGATGGCGCTGCGTTCGACGGTTGCTTGCCGGCCGCTTGCAGTCCGCCGGAGAGTGGGAGCAGGACGAACGCCAGGACGTCGTCCATTGCCTGCCTCGCACAGGAGAAAGCAGATCCCAGGGACCTCCAATGGCGCAGATCGAGCAAGCAATGGCGCCGTTTGCATGCCGGAATTGACCCGCGATCTCTATACTGAGTCCCGATCCGGCGCAGAAGCCAACCCTGGCTCGGCATTTGGTGAGTATCCCCATGACACGCAATCGGGCCTATTTCCTGGACATCGGATGGCAACCCTTGCTGAAGGACCTCGGTCTTGCGGCGGGCCCTGTCCTGCGCAAGGCAGGGCTTCCTGACGACCTGCTGTCCCGCAGCGGGGACGGCCTGACCACAGACGAGTATTTCCGTTTCTGGCGCGCCTTGGAGGCCGAGGCCGGTGATGCCATGTTTCCTTTGCGCATCGTCGAGACCGTTTCAGCCGAGTCGTTCGCCCCGCCATTGTTTGCAGCCCTTTGCAGTGCGAATCTCATGCAGGCTGTACAGCGCCTGGCGAAGTACAAGCAGCTCGTGGCACCGATGAAGCTGGATGTGAATGTCGGACAGGCGGGCGAACTGACGGTGTCGCCTCGCTGGCAATCGGTGCAGACCGATGTCCCCTACTCATTGCAGGTCGCCGAGATCGCGTTTTTCCTGCGACTCGCCCGACTTGCCACCCGCGAACCCGTCAAAGCGCTTCGAGTGGCGATCTCGCGACTTCCGCCCAGTGCTTACACCCGGCGTTACGAGAACTTCTTCGGCGTGCGCGTACAGCATGGGGAGAGCCCAAGTATCACATTCACGGCCGCAGACGCTCTGCGACCATTTCTCACGATCAACGAAGGCATGTGGCGCGTGTTCGAGCCTGACCTTCGCCGCCGGCTCAGCGAGCTGGACGCGACAGCGACCATTGCAGAACGCGTGCATGCCGTCTTGTTGGAACTGCTGCCCGGCAACGCGGCCACCATCGAGAAGACCGCTGAGCGCCTGGGCATGAGCAAGCGCACGCTACAGCGCCGCCTGGAAGATGAGGGACAGAGCTTTCGCGCCCTGGTCAATTCGACACGGGAGAACCTGGCCCGCCATTACCTTGGCAATACCAAGATGTCCGGTGGGGAGATCGCTTTTCTCCTCGGCTTCGAAGATCCCAATTCCTTCTATCGCGCATTCCAGGACTGGACGGGGCAGACGCCCGACAGTGCTCGGCACGCCATGCGCCTGAATTGAGTCGGGACACTCCACTCTTGCCGGGTCCGCGAAGCACCCCGCTGAAACCTGCCGCTGAAGCGTGGCGCCTTTTGCTTGAAGTGTGGCGCTGATCGCTAGAGAGGTGGCCCCACTCGCTGCATACAGTGGAGATCACGGAAGGCCGGCTCGAACCCAAGCCGCTATCCACTCAGCCCAGGACCCAAGGAAATTCGATATGACGACCCCAGTTGCTCTCGTGACAGGTGCTTCCGCCGGTATCGGTGAAGCCACCGCGCTCAAGCTCAAAACCCAGGGCTACACGGTATATGCGGCTGCACGCCGCGTGGACCGGATGCGGTCCCTGGCCAATGCCGGCGTCCACTTGCTGATGATGGACGTGACTGATGAGGCCTCGATGCAGACGGGCATGACCAGGATCATCGCGGAAGCGGGCCGCATCGACGTGCTGGTCAACAATGCCGGGTATGGTTCCTATGGCGCGGTCGAGGACGTGCCGCTGAGCGAAGCGCGCGCACAATTCGACGTCAATGTGTTCGGCGCGGTGCGCCTGACCCAATTGGCACTGCCGCACATGCGCGCGCAGCGCTCGGGCACCATCGTCAACATCACCTCGATGGGCGGCAAGATCCATACGCCGCTGGGAGCCTGGTACCACGGCACAAAGTTCGCGCTGGAGGCCATCAGCGACTGCCTGCGTATGGAAGTGCAACCCTTCGGCATCGACGTGGTGGTGATCGAGCCGGGTGGCATCAAGACCGAGTGGGCCGACATCGCGGCCGGCAAGCTCCGCGAGGTTTCCGGCCAGGGACCTTACGCGGGACAGGCGCGCGCGATGGCTGAGGCGATGAGCGGAGACGCCAGCCGCAAGCGGCAGTCGCCCCCCGGGTTGATCGCCGACACCATTGCCAAAGCCGTCAGCGCCCAACGGCCGAAGACGCGCTATGCGGTGGGCTTCGGTGCCAAGCCGATGATCTTCATGCGCAGCCTGCTGTCCGACCGAGCATTCGATGGCTTCATGCGCATGGCCACCGGAATTTCGCGTACCGCGCTTGCCGGCAGGTCCTGAAGACCGCTGCTGCCACAAGACAAGTCTCACCCGTAGCAAGGCTGAGGCTGAGGTTTCGGCCCGCCGATTTCCGCTCCCACCCGATAGAGGCGTGCCAAGAGAATGGACGTCGGTATCTCATGCCGTTCGTATCCGGTCATGCCACGCGACGCCCGCGCGATGCCGCTACCCGCCGCATTCCCACCCAAAACAAGGTCCGGGCATCGATCGAGCCCGTCTCGCAGAGCGATGTCATGCAGCGGGGGATATGGCGCTCCAATACCAGGCCATGCTCAAGTCCGGCGACAAAACACAGCAGCAGGTCTCGTCCGGTACGCGTTGCCATCCAGGTATCGAACACGGACACCAGGCATTCTTCGAAGTGCCCCCCCGAGCCCGCGCTTCGCTCGGTCGCCGCACGCACCGCCTCGCGCGCGATGGCCCGCACTTCCCAAAGCAGATCCGTCAGCCTGGCGAGCGGCCTCTCCTTTTGCGTGACGGCGATCGCCGCGCAGGCCTCCCTTGGCGCGCTCATGCCGCCCCCTCAGGGCCAGCCGTCGATATCTTCGCCAACACTCGCGACAGCACCCCGCCGGCGCGCAGCCATTCGGCCTCCACTTCCGTGTCAATGCGACACCGTGCTGCGAAACGGCGTGTACCTGCCGGGCTTTCGCTGCTACGAAGGACAATCTCCACCGCACCCCCAGCCTTGATTGCGTCGGGGAGTCCTTCGATATCGATCGTGTCGCCGTCTTGCCAGGCTGCGACGACATCGTGCTCACATTCGATGGGCAGAACACCGAATGCCAGGAGATTTGAGCGATGAATGCGCTCGAATCCTTGCGCGATGACAGCGCACACGCCGAGCAAGCGGGTTACCTTGGCCGCCCAATCGCGCGCCGATCCTCCGCCATATCGGCGCCCGGCCAATACGACAGTGGGAATACCGCGCCGACGATACTCGTCGGCCGCTTCGTGGACGGGCATCAAGACACCGTCCGGCAGCAGGCGTGTTACGCCACCTTCCTTGCCCTGTGCCAGCAGGTTGCGCAGGCGCGGGTTGGCAAATCCGCCTCGGAGCATGACTTCGTGATTGAGGCGCCTGTATGGTCCCAGAGAGTCATGGTGCATTCTTCAGCTTTGGACAAGAGAAGGCACTATGGCAATCCGCCTACATGGCAGCGCCCGAACAAGGCCGCTCATTCGCGCAGAACTGCAAGTAGCCACTGGCTCCAATCGGGCGTTGGCAAGGCTCTATGGAATCAATGTCGAGACGGTCGCCAAATGGCGTTGTCGAACCACTGTTAAAATGTGCCGAGTGTCGGCTTCGCCGGAGCGCCCTGGGTCTCGCGCATGGGGTAACTGTCAGGATGGGGGGGGCGATTCATTGATGGCCCAATCGCGGGCCAAAACACCTCAGGCCACCTCGTGTTCCACCTTGGGAATGATCGGTCTGGCACCGATTTGACGGGCTCAAACACTCTCACCCACATCTCGTATCGCGTCGATGACGTCAAGACGACGTCGACGCCTGCGGTCGATGGTCCGTTCCTGATGCCGGTGGAAGACATAGTCTCGGTCGCGGGGCGCCCTATGATCGTAACGGGTCGCGTCGAACGCGGCGTGATCAAGGCTGGTGACGAAATCGATATCGTGGGTTTCGAGCCACTGTCGTGGTGGCGGACGGCCTGCGTGGGCATTGAATCGTCCCGCAGAATGCAGGATCAGGCTAAGGCGGGCGATTACGTCGGTATCATGCTGCGCAGTGTAAAGCGCGAAGAACTGCAACGCGGCCAGGTTCTTGCGCAGCCGGCAACAATCCGATCGCACACTCGATTCGTGGCAAGCGTATCTATGTTGAGCAAGGACGAAGGAGGGCGTCGCGAGCCGTTCTTCGAGAACTGTCGCCCGACGTTTTGCTTCTATAGGGACATTGTGCGAGTGACGGGCGCGATCCAGTTTCCTCCTGGCAGGGAAATGGTGAAGCCAGGCGAGAAAGACGTGCCGCTCGAGGTCACGCTCATCGCACCAATCGCACTCGAGAACGGTCAGCGCTTCGAGATACGAGAGGGCCCCTACCCTGTCGGCTTCGGCGTCGTTGACGAAGTCCTCTGGTAAGCCAGTGTACGTCGGCTGGGCCGGAAATCGTCAAATGCTGGATCATGACGCCACCAGCCGGGCCTGCAACAGGCCTTCTTCAGCGCTTCCTCGATGCCCTTGATTTTGGCCTTCTGGAACCACTTCGAAAGCGACTCGGCGCCTTTGATGTCCTGGTTCGTGGAGGCCAGGGCGCCGCGGGTGGAAGACACGTCAATCGCCTTGTCAGCAGGAATGAAGGTGTCGAGCTTGTCGTACAGAGATTTTTGGCCTTCCTTGAAGCGACTGACGAATCCACCCTCTCCGGTCACCCCCTTCTCGATCGTTCGACCGGAAACAGATGGCCTAGCGATCCTGGAGAGAGCGTTGGCAAAGCTCTCCACCTTCCTGCCGCTGCCCCCTTGCTGTTCGGTCGCCTTCTCGTAGATTCGGCCGGCAGATCCTGGCGTCTTGCCAAGCGCAGCCATAGCACGGCAATGGCGAACATTGGCAACAACGCTACGGCCTGGAGGTGCTGTCGATCGGGGTGCTTTTCGAATGTCGCAGTGGACTAGCTGCGTCGGACCGCTCGTTCCGCGATGCTTGCCCGACCGTATCAGTCGCTCTAGCCGGGCCAGCGCCGCCTCGGTTGCCTTGCGCTATTGCCGGCCCCCACAGGTCTTAACTCCCCATCCCAGGGCAAGGCCTCCGGATCCAGCAGATGCTCTCCCTCGGTGGCCTTGTCATAGAGATGATCTCGTACGACTTGGCCAATCGCGATTCGACACAGCACTTCGGAGGTTTGGTCGACTGCCAGTTGTAGATTGCCATCGGCGCCGCGAACAGTAAAAGAACGCCTTCCCACGCCGACAAAGCTGGTGAACTGGATACCTTCGGCATGCGTGCTGTCGCGGTAGCTGACGGACACGTGATAGGCAAGGCCCTTTCTATCGGCGATCAATGTGCAGAGAAAACTGGATGGCGAAGTTGCACTGTACATGACTGAGGCTCCAGGAGTTTCGGAAGGATTCACCAACTTCGAGACGTGCATGCGACTCTACTCCTTCCGCACTCTTACCGGCGAAAGAATAAAGAAAAAACCTATTGCCTCTCGATCTTTCATTCCAGGTTCTTGATGAGTCGATTGGCTTGCTCGAATCATCAGATATCAGCGCTCGAAAAGCCAGGCTGAGAGGTGTTGCACTTCGTACCTGACATCGCCCTGGCGAACTCGGATGCAGTCGTAGGTGGATGAAGGGCGCCCAGTCCTGCCAACTTCTTGTGTGTGCCTTGAACGTGAAATCGCGCGCTACCAGTGCCCATCCGATGTGCGCCAACTCGTTTGCGAAGCCGCCGAATTCCATTCAGAATTCGTCGACACCTAGGACCTGGTCAATGAACGCCCGCCCGGCGAGCTCGCCCACCAAATGCGCCCAGCGGCGTGAAAACGGCGAGCCAAACACCTTGAAGGGCGTGCCGTAGACTGCTTCATGGGCTTTAATCGGCCCCTTGATCTGGAACCACGTATCAAACATCCCCTCGGAGGTCTCAAGCAGATCAACGCGTATCGCAAAACCCCTGTACTCCTTGATGCATTGCATACTCATCTCCTTTTCGTTCTGGCACCCATCGCAAGATGGAGCCCAAGAACGGAGGAGTGACCTCCTAGATGGTTGGAGGCACGGCAATCATACCCACCTGAGGTTGGGCATCAGGTCGTTGTGCTCGTCGATCACTACACCGCCCAGTTCGTGAATTAACTGTTTCGTGGATTCCTTAAAATTCGACTTGCAGCCAGCAATCATCAGCAACTGGCCCGGTGCCATTTGCGCTTTCCGCCGCCCCAATTCGAGACGGCCAATCCTGGTGCCGATCAATCCGCCTCCCCACCAGCCGATCATTGCGCCCAGCGTCGTAGCACCAACATACGCAAGGGCAGTGGCGCCGGGGCCAGCCGAGACTCCGTATCTGAGAACCACCAGCGCGGCGACGATTGCTCCGACCAGAATTCCAGTGATCGCCAATTCTTCGCGATACGTGATCTGACCGACGTCGATGCTCGGCAACGCCTCCACTGGCTGGTTGTCGTGCTGGGAAAACCACGGTCCCACGACTTGTGCTGATGAATCGGCAAGCTCGCCTAGTCTCGCTTGTGCCAGCCGCGCCGTGACAACGTCTTTTACGATGAAATACAGCAATGTACGCATGGTGTTACCTCACACAGCATCATTTCCTATTTCCGGCGAGCCGACGGAAGGTGGTGGGATGATGTCGTTCCAAGCCCCAGTCCCACTTGGCTTTGGGGCATGATGGCGATCGCAGGCTGGGCCAGCCTTCATTGATTGCGCGGTCCCAGTCGATCAGCAGCGTGGCTGCCCGATGCCATTGAGTCGCTGCCAGTCGAATGAATCCAAACCTGTGATTGCTTCCCTCCGAGAACCCATCAACCGGGCGGTCACGCATCAGACGTGTGGCGGGCATGCTCCGGTACGTGGTCTTCACTGAGTGGTTGCTCATGATATTTCCTTCGTTGGCTGCAAGGCTGACTGCATGTCGGCAGCCATGATCAGGTACCGGCACTGTTGGAGCCAACCTGCCACTGCGAGCGGGTAATCCTTCCCATCCGTCTCGCATTGTTGAGAATGCTTAGGGCATCTTTGTCACGAGCAGATTGCGGCTCGCCTGGATCGATAGGTCCGATACGCTGAAGGGTAGAAACAAGAGCCGCAGTCAATCTGGCGATCGGCTTTGCGAAGAGGGAGGACGACAGCCGGGCATCGATTCCATCGATCCTGTCAAACGGCCGGCTTTCGTGGCGACGGAGGAGGTGGGCGCGCAGAGGTCGCCGAGTGGCATTTGGCATGAGATTTCCAGGAATCCCCGTGAGTGACTTTAGGAGTCGCCAATCCTCAAACGTCGTCGAGGGGGGGACAGCCCGGAAACGAATGGTAGGCGAGCCTGAAGCCTTCAGACTTCAGGAGCGCTCCAGTTACCAGTATAGGGGTCCATTGCCGCCCGTCCTATCTCCCTTACAAAGTGGCTTCGCAAGCGACGCACCATGTACTTGCGTGCAGGCAGGCCAGGAGAAGGCTCTGACCATTCGCGATGCCGCGAGATCCAAGGCCCCTGCCGTAGAGCCCGACTCGCTGGGGTGGGTCCGGTTCTACGCCTTCATGCCGCCGCAATGTGGTGCCTCAGCGGTTGATGCCGATGTGGATGTGGTCCCATACCGATCAGGCAGACTCTGGGAGCTTATCGCGTCGTCGCGGGCTATGATGGTTTTGCCACCGTCACGAGCGTTACTGTCCCAACGCACGGAACAGCCGCGGGAATACGTTGGTGACCAGAAGTGGCTCACCTAGCGATCCGAGAAGTTCATGGCAAGGGGTTGCCACGTGGTAGCCGGTGTTCGCTAGCTGCTTCTGAAGGCTGCATGCTCGGTAGCGCCTGCGCATCTGCCTGCCCAGTTCAGCCCAGCTCAGCGGGACACTCAATACACAATGGTTACCTCGGCATGAAGACCGTTCACTGCACTCGCTGCGGCAATCTTGTCTTCTTCGAAAATTTCTCCTGCAACCAATGCCGTGCCGTGCTGGGCTTCGTGCCCTCCTTGCAGGAGATCTGCGCGTTCGAGGGCGACGACGAAACCGGCTGGAAGACCAGTCAGCGCGGGCTGGCCGGACATTCCGTCGCTGCCCAAACTATGCCCAGGAAACCGTGTGCAACTGGATGGTGCCGGCGGATGATTCGAATCCGCTATGCGAGTCCTGTCGACTTACGCGAACGATTCCCACACTGGTGAGACCGGACAACCATCTGTACTGGTACCGCCTGGAACAAGCGAAAAGGCGCCGCCTATACACGCTGTGGCTTCTTGGGCTGTCGACCGATGCGCGATCGATTGGCGACCACGGCGCGATCTTACAAGGGCAACGCGAGGCAGCCGCAGGGTTAGAGATCATAAGTAGAAAACTACGGTTCAACCCTCCGCGGCTTGGCCGGCAAGTCGCCCCTACGAAATTGTGTAGGTGTTGCGCATCCCTGGCGTGTAGATATCTCTCGCCAGCATAAGTATCGGGTCGCGATAGCGATCGAACGTGTCCAAAAAGGCTGTCTCTTCGACGGCGGCCCCATGACTCAGGACCGAGAGAATAGTGTCAGCGACTTGGAAGGCAACCTCGCGCGCGCCGTCGTAGCCCCAGAAGCAAACGCAGTGCCGCGAGGCGTCGTAGCTGCGGCTGGGATTCGGGAAATTCAGTGCCATGGTGGACTCCTGTTGTCCAGTGACGCCGAGCGTTCTTTGCTGGCAGGCATGCGCGGCGCCAGTTCCAGTATGCGCCCGTCTCCCTGGAGCGGGAGTTCGATCGATTGCGCTAGCCACTCGCGCCGCAGGAAAGATTTTTCCCTTTGCCGGAGGTTAAGCGCGTATGCTGGGATTGCCACCCCGGCAAGCCAATCTTCAGGAGCACCGTCATGGCCAAGAGTCAACTACGTGGCAACCGCGAACCCAAGAAGCCCAAGCAACCCAAGAAGCCGTCAGTGCCGGCCACCCCGTTCAGCAACGTCCAGTCCCGCGTCGGCAACGAGGGTGTCGCCAAGAAGAAGGCGTGAGTCAGCCAGGCGGGCAGACACGCGGCATCGCAACTACGCGCTGCGCACCACATTGGGCGCATGGGATCACTATCTCTACATGGAAAGACATTGAAAGCGCAGACCGCTTCGGGAGGCGCATCATGATTCATCACAATACGGACCCCACGTTCCGAGGGCTTCCGCTCACCGCCGAGCAAGACTCGGAAATCCGTCACTATCTGAACAGGAGGGCCAGGCTGGGCAAGCCATGGAACACACCAGAGCTCCGCGCGATGCTTGAGGACATGCTGTTACCACCAGGTACCGAGGACGACGGTCAGAGCGAAATCCCCTCCGAGACGCTGGCCGCCGCGGAACGCGCAGCCGCGTTCGTCGACGAAGCCATGGAGCCAATTGAGGCGTACGAGGAATGGCATGCCGCGATGGAAGCCGAGAGCATGAAAGGGAATGCGCACTGAGCGGAGGTCGTCACGTGGCAGCGTTGAATGATGCTCGGTATGTTCACGTCGATCACTCGGAACGCCTGTCCATTGTTGTGTGGGCAGTGCTCGGTACGGGGCAACGTTCGATGCAAACGGCCGGGCCCGGATGGGCTGTTTTCAGTGGCAGTCAACAGGCTGAGACCAGTGCGAACCAACTGACCTACAAAAAAAGCCCCGCGGATTGCGGGGCTCCTCTAACAGCGTAGCAACACTCAGATCGGCTCGATCTTCGTCGCCGCCGGCCCCTTCTGGCCTACACCGGCCACATAGCGGACCTTCTGGCCTTCCTGGAGCGACTTGAAGCCGTCGCCTTGTCCTTGTATTTCTGAGAAGTGCGCGAACAGGTCATCGCCACCAGCATCGGGCGTAATAAAACCGAAGCCCTTGGAATCATTGAACCACTTGACAGTGCCGGTTTCCATGTTTGGATCCCTCCTAAAGACCCGCCAGGCAAGCGTGCCGGCGGAGCACGAAGATCAAGGAAGAAACAAGGAAAGGCTTGAAGCGTGTTACGCACCCAGTACTTCAAAGTTGCCGCTTGAAGATCTTGCTTGATTCCTTGTACGCGCGTACAAGGGATATGTCAACGAGCCAATCCACGGCGCCGCGGATCCTCTTGGCACGAGATCGCTCTACGGCCTCGGCTTGCCCCCCCCGGAAACTTCTTGAACTCCGTAGACCTTGCCTGCAGGGAACGTGGAGTCCGGACCGCCACACCAAGGATAGGACTTCAACATGCCCTTCTGCCCTGCATGCCAGGCAATGGAACCCCACAAGTTCGGTGCGCCCGGACACCCTGCGCTCCGGATTACCGACACCAGGCGCATCAAGCCACCCGATGGCCCCGCAATCACTGTCAGTACGTTCATGTGCCAGGCCTGCGGAACACTATGGGCATACCGTGCTCAGAAGCGCGACCCCGAGCAGGGATGGCAGAGGTTGTGCGTCAATGGTTGATCCGCGTGGCCTCCACCCTGCGCGCGTTCCACCTGGCCTGAACGCTGACATGCGGCTTTCGTCAGGCAAGCATCAAAGGTGGTACCATGCATGTCGCCTCGCAACATGTTCCGCAGCGCGCAATATGCAGGCCGCCATACATCATAGAGAAAAGAACATCAGCGGCTTTCCGGGCGTACACCCGATCCGTTCCAGGCGCAGCAGCCTCTTACCTATCTGACCAGCGGCAGCGCCGCTCCGCAGCCTTCGCGTATGTACGCGGCGTGACGGCAAGCGCAAGCATGGTCCCATCCCTGAGCAGAGCATCCGTTTGCGCCACCACGCGCGACATGGGACTGTTTTTTTCAATCAAGACCGGAAAGCAAGCCCGTCCGCGTCGGCGCAAGGTGCGTTGGGCATAGCGTCCGGATCGCGCAATTGCAGCAGGCAAAGCGGCAAGCCAGCGCATCACCCCATCCGCAGTTTCGATGCACCCCGATCCAGCGGGAGCCCGGAATCGGCTTCGCGAGCCACACCATCTCCGAACACACGAATGGGGCCGAGCAGGTCGCGGTCAACGTGTCCATCGACATGTGACGCATGACTCGGAAGTCAATGCCGAGCAAGCAGTGCGGCGCACCACGGAGCGCGCCGCGGTGCGCATAGGTAGACAACAGTGGTAGATCGACAAGCACGGGCGTCCCTGACGCCTCGCAACGCAAACCTGATACAGAGAGGAAAGAAACCTTGGCTAAAGAAGAACTAGTGGAATTTGGTGGCAGGGTGTCGGAGGTCCTTCCCGACAACCGCTTTCGCGTCACGCTCGAAAACGGGGTCGAAATCTGGGCCTACGCGTCGGGGCGATTGAAGAAGAACCGTATACGTGTGCTTGCCGGCGACCGCGTCACCTTGGAGATGTCGCCTTACGACCTCACGAAGGGACGTATCAACTATCGCCATAAAGCATGAACTGACCGACCGCTCAGCGGCCTCGACTCTGCCGATCAGAGTATGAGCCGGCGTGAGGCGCTGGCGACCGGGAGCCAGGCAGGGAATCCATGACGATGTCCGCCGTGGTGGCGCCCCAGTCGCGGACATGGCCGGACAGCCCGTTTATCTCCGCTGCTGGCCAGATCATAGTATGCGCAGGATGCGCCGTTAGGTTCGAGATTCAACCCTTGCATCCTGCGCAGGCGAATGTCGCAGATGGGACGTCTTCCACCGATGACCGCCGCCGGTCCTCGAAAGGTGAGCCTAGGAAGGTGTTCGGCAAAAAAGCGGAGGTTCGCCCAGCATCGACCGGCTGAATCCACGACTAGGACCCGACTTTGGGGCCCCTTACCTGTTCGGGAAACGGCGTGGGATCGGGCCAGAACCAGTGGGAACGGTGGGGGTGTCGAATGATCTCTGCGGCTGCAACAGACCTACTCCGACCGCCGCTCTCGGAATTGCGTTGGCGATTTTCCGGTCCATCGCTTGAAGGCACGAGCGAAATTGCTGGTGCTGGTAAAGCCGAGCTGGAACGTGATCTCGGTGACGGAGCGTGCCTGCTGCTGCATGTAGTTGCGAGCCAGGTCCCTGCGTGTGTCGTCCATCAACTGCAGGAAATTGGTGCCGCGCTTCGCCAGCCGCACCTGCAAAGTCGCCGGGCTCATGCACAACGCTTCGGCGACCTTCTCCCTGCTGCAGTCACCGGAGGGCAGCAATTCGATGATCTTCTGCGTGACGCCGGTCACCACGTCGGTCTTGTCCAGCCGTGCGAGATATTGATTCGCGATGTTGTCGTTGACTTGCGCCAACTCCGGGCAGGCTCCGCCGAGCGGCTGCATCAACTCATGCTTGTCGAACACCAGCGCCGTGGCCTGGTTCGAGAAACTGAGCGGTGCGCGCATGAAGGCGCGATACGGCTCGTCACCTTCGCGCGGCATCGGACGATGGAGTTCCACGGACAGCGGATTGAAGCCCGGCTTGTACAACATGCGCATCGTCAGCACCAGGAAACCGATGAACGCGTCTTCCGTTTCGCCACTGACCTCCGTCTTGAAATCGGTGCCGCGCACGACGATCCTGTCGCCGTCCTCGATGACGCGGAGGGTCGCCGCTTGCGACACCAGCCGGAAGTACCGCTCCAGCCGGCGGCAGAAGTCGATCAGCGTGCTGCTGGCGGCGAGCGCGTAGCCGAGCGCATGCAGATTCGAGATATGGATGTGCCGGGCGACCGACAGGCCGAAATACGGATTGTTGGTGGCCTCCACGCAGGCGCGGTATAGCCTGGTCAGGGTGGCGACAGGCAGCCGGACCATGGGGCCGTTCACCATGTGAAGCTGCACGCCGACGGCACGGAAGATGCGCTCGCTGTCCACTCCGCTTGCGTCCAGGGTCTTGGCGATTGCCGTGCAGTACCCCCCGATAGTCGTCGCTTCCTGCGCTGCCGCGAGGGGGGAGTGACGGTCGGATCTCATGGCGCGGCAATGTTGACGGATGGGGGGCTGATGATTCTACACCGCCCCGGATCCGGTCAAGGTGCGCTCGAGGCGGCTGCCTTGAGCCGTGCCGGAACAGCAATCCTCCTTCCGCACTACTCTCCCGGCTGCCCGTTTCACGGGTAGGCGCCCCGGATCGCTTTGCGGAATGCACTTTTCGCTCCAAAGAGCCGCGCACGCGTTTCGTCCTTCCTAAGATGCCTTCCAACAGCGGACAGCATTGCGCCGTCCGCCACAACAACAATCTCGGCCATCCAGGAGACACCATGAGTGAAGAAGCCTTGCTGTTGGAAGTCACCGGCGCAGTCGCGCGCCTGACGCTGAATCGCCCGAAGGCGATGAACGCGATGAACATGGCGCTGTTGGCCGATCTGGACCGCCACCTGACACAGATCGCCGCCGACGATGCGATTCGCGTGCTGGTGGTAACCGGCACCGGCGCCGCATTCTGCGCCGGCGCGGACTTGAAGGAAGTGCTGGCCAGCCAGAAAGCGGAGCCCGGCGAAGCCGACTTCCTCGACCGTGCCGACGCCACCTTGGCGCGCCTGCGCCATTTCCCCAAACCGGTGATCGCCGCGCTCAACGGCGTCACCATGGCCGGCGGCCTGGAACTGGCGATGTGCGCCGACATCGTCATTGCCGCGGAGAGCGCCACCATCGGGGACGCCCACGCCAATTTCGGCGTCTATCCCGGCGCCGGCGGCGCAGCGATCCTGCCGCGCCTGATCCCCCAGAACGTCGCCATGTATCTGCTGTTCACCGGCAAGACGCTCTCGGCGGCAGAGATGAAGGCTTACGGCTTCGTATCCGAAGTGCATCCCGACGGCGAACTGGCCGAGGCGGCCATGAAGCTGGCCGGCCAGATTGCCGCAAAGAGTCCGATCGTGCTGCGTCGCATGAAGGAAGTCGCACGCACCTCCGCCGACAAGGGGCGGAACGACGCCTTGCTGCATGAGCAAGTCATGTTGCGCCGCCATCTACGCAGCTTCGACCTGCAGGAAGGCTTGCAGGCATTCGCCGAGAAGCGCGCGCCGCAATTCCAGGGCCGATAAAGCCCGTCCGCTCCCTTCCTCCCGCTTTTCTCATTCCTCTTTCGGGAATCACATGAACGATATCTATGTTGCCGGTGTCGGCATGACGCCGTTCGGACGCTTGCTCGAGCGCAGCGTCTACGACCTGGTCGGCGAGGCCGTCGCCCTGGCTTTGAAAGATGCTGGCGCCGAGGCCGCCGACGTCGGTTCGGCGTTCTATGCGACGCTGACCAATGGCCAGTTCCAGGGGCAGACCGCCATTCCGGGGCCGATCGCCATGCGCCGTCTCGGCATCGAAGGCATTCCGGTATTTACCGTCGAAAACGCCTGCGCCGCCGGCTCTTCGGCATTCAACCTGGCTGTGCAGGCCCTGCGGGCCGGAACCTGCGACGTGGCGCTGGCCGTTGGCGCCGAGAAGATGAACATTGCCGACAAGGCCAAGATGTTTGCCGCGTTCGACGGCGGCTGGGACGTCTCGACCGTCGAGGAGAACAAGAAGACGCTGCTGGCATTGGGCGAAGGCGTCGAGCCGCCGCCCGGCACCATGTCCGAGCGTCCCTACAGCGTGTTCATGGATGTCTATGCGGCCATCGCCCGCAACCATATGAAGCGCTACGGCACCACGCAGCATCAGATCGCTGCCGTGGCGGCCAAGAACCACCAGCACTCGGTGCACAACCCGCTGGCGCAATTCCAGCAGCCGATGACGATCGAGCAGGTGCTGGCTTCGCCGCCGATCGCCTACCCGCTGACGACGGCCATGTGCTCGCCGATCAGCGATGGCGCCGCCGCCGCCCTGCTGTGCACCGCCGCCGGCCTGGAGCGCCTGCGGGGTGCCTCCGGCCGCGCGGTGCGCGTGCTGGCCAGCGTCATTCATACCGGTACCACGCGCAGCCTCGACGAGCCGCACAAGATCGTCGCCCACCTGGCGGCGAAGAAGGCCTACGAGCAGGCCGGCGTCGCCCCGAAGGACGTTGACGTTGCCGAAGTGCACGATGCCTCCGCCATCGGCGAGATCCTCAACGCCGAATCGCTGATGCTGGTGCCGTTCGGTGAAGGCGGCCCCGCGGCCGAGCGCGGCGACTTCACGGTCGGCGGACGCATCCCGATCAACCCCTCCGGCGGGCTGGAATCGAAGGGCCATCCGATCGGCGCTACCGGTCTCGGCCAGATTCACGAACTGGTGACGCAGTTGCGCTGCGAAGCCGGACAGCGCCAGGTCCAAGGCGCACGCATCGCCATCCAGGAGAACGGCGGCGGCCTGTATGGCATCGAAGAAGCTGTGGTCGGCGTCAACATCCTGGCTAGACAATAAGGAGGCGACATGGGACACGTATTCCGCACCGAAGAGCAGCAGGCTGCCGTCGATGGACTGAAGCGCTTCCTCGACGCCGAGATCGATCCAGTCTTCAACAAGCAATACCGCGACAAGTTCGTGCCGCGCGACAAGATGGCCGAGATCATGCGCCGGCTGACCGAGTTCGGGCTGGTGTCGGGCATCGCGAGCGAAGCCAACGGCGGCATGGGCCTGGATTGGCTGACGTCGCTGATGCTGTTCGAGGAGGTGGCTACGACCTCGGCCGACCTGTCGGTGCCGGTGCTGATCAACTCGTTTGGCGCGGTACTGATCGAGAAAATCGCGCCGCAGCATCTGCGTGAACGCTACCTGCCCGGCCTGTTGAGCGGAGACACGTTCGTCTCGATCGGCATTTCCGAACCCGACGTCGGCTCCAACGTGTTGGAAATCAAGACGCGCGCGCGCCGCGATGGTGATCATTTCATCATCAACGGCGAGAAGACCTGGATCAGCAATGGCGAATACTCGGACTTCCTGATCTGCACCTGCCGCACCGGGGACGACCCGCGCAAGGGATTGACCCATTTCCTGCTCGACCGCAAGGAACATCCCTACGAAGTCCGCGGCATCCACAAGATCGGCTTCAACAGCCAGTCGACCGCGCAGATCTTCCTGACCGATGTACGCGTGCCGGCCTCCAACATGATCGGCAACGAAGGCGAGGGGCTGCGCAACACGCTCTCGCTGTTCGAACGGTCGCGCGTATTCGTCGCCGCCCAGGGACTGGGCATCGCCCGCCGCGCACTTGAAGAAGCGGTTCGTTATGCCAAGGAGCGCCGCCAGCACGGCAAGGTTATCGCGGGCCATCAGTTGATCGCGGCGATGCTGGCCGAAATGGCAACGCAGGTGGACGCCGCACGCCTGCTGACCTACCGCGCTGCGTCGATGATCGACGCCGGCGTGCCCGCCGAGATGGAAGCGGCGATGGCCAAGTATTTCGCCTGCGAAGCTGCCGTGACGATCGCCCGCCAGGCCGTGCAGATCCACGGCGGCAACGGCGTCACGACCGAATTCCTCGTCGAGAAGCTCGCGCGCGAGGCGATCGTTACGCCGATTCCGGAAGGCACGACCCAGATGCAGCAACTCATTATCGGCCGCGCCCTGACCGGCGTGCCGGCGTTCTAAGCCATATCCACAGGACACATCATGCGTATTGAAGGAAAAGTCATCGTCATTACCGGTGGCGCATCGGGCCTCGGTCTCGCCACGGCACGCTACCTGGTGCAGGAGAAAGGCGCGCGCGTCGCCATCTTCGATATGAACGCCGAGGCCGGCGCCAAGGCGGTCGAGGATGTTGGGGCCGAGCACGCGATGTTCGTGCAAACCGACGTCAGCAACGAGGAAGCGGTGCAGAGCGCGGTGGCTGCTGTGACTGAGCGCTTCGGTGCGATTCACGTCTGTATCAATTGCGCCGCGCTGCCCACGCCTTGCAAGGTGCTGGGCAAGGAAGGCAAGGCCACGCCGCTGGCGAAGTTCGCGCAGGTGACGGCGGTCAATGTCAACGGCGTGTTCAACGTCATGTCCAAATGCGCCGAGCAGATGGTCAAGAACGAACCGGAGGCTGGCGAAGAGCGCGGCGTGGTCATCAACATCTCGTCGGGCGCCGCCTACGAGGCACAGATCGGTCAAGTCGCCTATGCCGCCTCCAAGGCAGCGCTGCTCGGCATGAACATGCCGGCTGCGCGCGAACTCGGCGAAGTCGGTATCCGTGTCAACGCCATTGCGCCCGGCCTGTTCCTCACGCCGATGGTCCAGACGCTCGATGAAAAGATCGTCGCTGCGCTGAAGTCGCAGATCGAGGCCCCGAAGCGCCTCGGTGACATGCGCGAGTTCGCGCATTGCTGCGCCTTCATCATCGAGAACGCCTACCTCAACGCGCACACCATTCGCCTGGACGCTGCATCACGTTTGCGCGCGCGCTGAACGCCGCACTAAACGCGTTCCGCCGGCGCCAGGGTGCCCTCCCTCCGACGAAGAGGGAGGGCAAAAGAACACAGGAGACCATTCCATGAAAATGAACTTTTGCCGCGTCATGCGCCTGATGTCACTGCGCTTTCGCGACCGGCAAGCAATCGTCAATGTGGAGCGTGGCCGCAGCTACAGCTACCGCGAGTACCACCTGTTGACCAACCGCATCGCCGATGCGCTGCGCAACGCGCTTGGGGTCGGCAAGGGTGACAAGTTCCTGCTCATCCTGGAAAACGACAACCTGAGCCTGATGATGCTCCCGACCGTGCTCAAGCAGGAAGGCACGGTGGTCATGACCAACCTGCGCGATGCGCCGGAAGAGCATGCGCGTCAGATCGAACTGGTCAAGCCGAAGGTCGTGTTCATTGAAACGCGCCTGCTCGACGGCTACTACGACATGCTGCGCGCGGCCGGTTGCGAGATCGTCATCATGGACGACCTGACGCCGGAACAGGCTGTGCGCCCCGGCGTGCGCGCGTTCTGGCATCTGGTCGACGCTGCGTCCGAACTCGACGCCGACGTGGAACTGGACGACGACGAGCACATCTGCATGCTGCGCTTCACCGGCGGCACGACTGGCCAGGGCAAATGCGCGATGTACTCGATCGACAATCTGATGGCTTGCTGCGATGGCGGCTTCCGCAACCCGGATTTCGGCTTCAACGACCGCACACGCATGTTGCACGTGGCGCCGCTCTCGCATGGCGCCGTGGTCGCTTTCATACTGACTTTCTATGCCGGTGGCGCCAACATCACGCTCAATCAGCTCGATCTCGAGCAATGGCGGGAAACGGCCGAGCAGCAGTGCGTGACCCATTCGTTCCTGGTGCCGACCGCGCTGTACCGTCTGCTCGAGTTGCAGCGCACGAACCCACGCAATCTCTCTTCGCTGAACACCCTGATCTACGCCGCCGCGCCGATGAGTCCCGCCAAGCTCGAAGAACTGATCGAGTGCTTTGGTCTCATCTTCGCGCAAATCTACGCCGCCACCGAAGTCCCCATTTTCGTGTCGGCACTCGACAAGGCCGGGCACGAAATTGCGCGTACAACGGGCAGCGGCATCAAGCACTTGTCTTCGGCTGGCCGCGCGACGCCGGGCGTCGAGGTTTATATCACCGATGAGCACGGCAAGCCGCTGCCAACCGGCCAATGCGGCGAAATCCGCATCCGTAGCCGAGCTGTTATCAAGGGGTACTACAACAATCCTGAAACGACGGCCGCCGAGTTCTCTGACGGCGCTTGGAAGTCGGGCGACCTCGGCTACATCGACGAGGACGGCTATCTGTACATCGTCGACCGTTTGAAGGACATGATCATCAGCGGCGGCTTCAACGTCTACG
Source organism: Cupriavidus sp. USMAA2-4 (assembly GCF_001854305.1). Classification (NCBI taxonomy): domain Bacteria; kingdom Pseudomonadati; phylum Pseudomonadota; class Betaproteobacteria; order Burkholderiales; family Burkholderiaceae; genus Cupriavidus; species Cupriavidus sp. USMAA2-4. Next base: position 220,824 of record NZ_CP017749.1, read on the forward strand.
CGATCGAAGTCGAAGCAGCGCTGGCCTCCCATCCGGCCGTCATGATGGCCGCTGTGGTCGGCATTCCGCATCCGGAGTGGGGCGAGGCCGTGCATGCGGAAGTGGTGCTGCGTCCCGGCGCCACGGTCGAGGCCGCCGAGCTGATCGCGCACGTCAAGGAGAGACTCGGTAGCTACAAGGCGCCGAAATCGCTCGTGTTCGTCGGGAAACTGCCGACCTCGGTGGTCGGCAAGGTGTTGCGGCGCGCGGTCAAGGAAAGGTACTGGGAAAACATGCAGCGCAAGGTCAGCTAAGCAGCTTGCCAGCACGAATCAACGCATGGCCATACGCGGTCGAGCGGGTGCGGGGCAAGCCGACGCTCCCACGGACAGCGCCCTCGCGCTCGCCGACGAACAACTCAGGGAAGAGGTGCCGATCTTTGCGCTGCGCCAACGGCACCCGTGCGGGAATTTCCCCTGCCGTGCTCCATAGCGTCAATGCGTTCCTGCTGGGTGGCTGTCCGCTTGCCTTGTGAGTATTGAATCGATCTGCCCCTGACGTTCTCCCGTGTGACCAGCGGCACGGCGATCCGGGGCTACACCTTCTGAAGGAGTCATCGTCCCATGCCCCATCCCATTTCCTCCTTGGGCGCGGTCCACACCATTGTCAGCTTGGCGACGGTGGCCGTGGGCCTCTACAGCTTTGCCCGATACCAGAAGATCGACAGCACCACTCGATCTGCCAGGATTTACCTGGCAGCGATGGTGGTATCGGTGTTCACATCGTTTGGCTTATCGAGCACCGGCGGCTTCAATGCCGGACACGCACTCGGCATCCTGACGCTGCTCGCAATACTGGGCGGACTACTCGTCCCGCGAATCAAAGTCCTGGAGCGTGCGTGGCCTTACCTATCCCAGTTCGCATTCACGTTCAGTTTCTTTCTGCTGTTGATTCCCGGGATCAACGAGACGCTGACGCGACTGCCGGTTGGTCATCCCCTTGCGAACGGCCCCGAATCCCCGATCGTGCGCGCATCGCTCGCCGCGTGGCTTGGCGTTTTTGCGCTCGGATCGGTCTTGCAGTTTTTTTGGCTTCGTTCGCGCCGCAGCCATACATGAGTTCGCGTAGAGCGGCTTCGCTCTAGTCTCGACGCCTTCAGTGGCTCACCGGTGCCGCTTTCGATTGCATCTGTGAGCCGCTGAACCTCATGGGCGGCCTTCATCGAGCATAGTCAAGCACGTCTCCCGGGCATCCATCGCACTTGCGGCCGCCTTACCCCGCCAGGAAGCAACGCGGCACCGCCCAAGAGTACCCTTCACAAGCGACCGGATTGAACGGGGCATCCACTGAACCGTTGACATTCGGGGCAGCCATGCGCTTCCGGGCTTCAGTGGATGCGAGCACCTGGGCGTGCGCCACAACCAGGGGCAGATCGAACATGCCGTAGAACGCTGCCTCAAGCAGGCTGCGGGAGCCGAATCCATAGGACTGCGCAATGTCGCCATCCACTTTCGGCAATGCTGGCAGATCAAAGAGAAGCCGGGACAATCGATAAAGTCGCACTGTCTCGCGAAAGCTCTCTCCTTCCGCAAAGATCCCACGCGACACCGCCTTGCCGCCCATCCCGAACCGGGCGCCGAAGGTGGAGCACCGCCATTCATGGTGCGGCGCCAGGAAGACGCTACGTGCCAGTTCCCGCGTCAGCGCCTTTCCCTGATCGCACTGCGGCGCCGAAGCTCCAGGCCGGCCGGGGCGGGCTGGCCAGAGCGCCGGGTTCAGCGTCGCCTCCTTCGGCGCCGCGCGCTCAAGGCCTGTCTGCAGCGCGAGCTCGACAATAGCTCCAGGCGCAAGACTCAGGTCGAATCGGGTCAGCGGCGGCACGTCAAGCCATGCGCCGGCGTCGAGCTCTCTGGTCCAGCCTCTAACGGTCAACCACCCCTTACAGGAACGGACTGCAATGGTAGCTGCGAACGGAACGGAGAGCCGGCGAACCACGAGCGTTCCCGAACACTGCCCGAAGATTCCGATGCGCACGTTTCCTGCGTTATAGACGGTCTTCACCGGCACATTGGCCCCGCTGGCGAAGCACTCTCGAACGGACCATCGAGCCGCATGGTGTCGCGATCCCGGATATCGACCAGCGCATCGAGACGCCGAGCGCGCGGCACCATTGAGTCAACTACCCGCCAGCAATTGCTCGATGCTTTCCTCGCTCAAGCCTAGCGCTCCCAGGATCTCGGCACCGTGCTCGCCGCGTCGCGGTACGGCCGCAATCGCCCCCGCGGGCTTTGCGGAGAAGCGAGGCGCGGGCGCAGCCTGCAGCACGCCGTTGTGCCGGCTGTACACCCCCCGGGCCGCCATATGCGGGTGCTCCATGGCCTCTGCCGGCGTCAGCACCGGCGCGAAGCACGCATCCGTTCCTTCGAGAAGCTTGACCCAATGCGCACGCGGCTGTGAGGCGAACAGCGCCGTCAAGCGCTCACGCAAGCGGCCATAGAAGCGCGGGTCGTAAGCGCGCTTGAACTCGGGGTCATCACCCAACCCCAGCTTGCTGAACAGCAGAGCGTTGAACTGCGGCTCCAAGGGACTGATGCTGATGAAACGACCGTCAGCGCAGGCGTAGCTTCCCACCCAGGCCGGGCCGTCGAGTAGTCCGGTGCCGCGTTCAAAGGGCTGGCGCCCAGTCGCATGCACGGACAGGAGCAGGTTCATCAGATGCGCACTGCCATCGACGATGGCGGCGTCGACCACCTGCCCGCCGCCTGTGCCTCGGGCATGCAGGATGCCGGCGAGAATCCCGACAGCGAGATAAAGCGCACCGCCGCCCAGGTCACCGATCAGCGTGGGCGGTGGCATCGGCGGATCACCGGGCTTGCCCGCGAACCACAGCGCTCCCGACAGCGCGATGTAATTGATGTCATGCCCCGCGGCCTGCGCCAGCGGACCATCCTGCCCCCACCCCGTCATGCGTCCGTAGACCAGGCGGGGATTGCGCTGCAAGCAGACTTCGGGGCCCAGGCCCAGTCGCTCCATGACGCCGGGACGCATGCCTTCGATAAGGGCATCCGCCCCATCGATCAGACGCAGTACTGCGTCCCGGGCCTTCTCGTCCTTCAGATCCAGCGCCACCGAACGCTTGCCCCGGTTCACGATCGCGCTCTGACCCGCATCCAGCGCATCCGGCTGACCGGCGCGCTCGACCAGGATGACCTCCGCGCCCATGTCAGCCAGCAACATGCCACAGAATGGACCCGGCCCGATGCCTGCGATCTCGACAATGCGAACGCCGTCCAATACACCCATGGATTCCTTCTCCAAAATCTTGTGCCTGCTCAACGAGTCTTTTCAGAAGCCGCTGAAGCGTGTGAAGTTGCCGACCGGCTCACGCTCGGTGCGCACGCGGTTCTCCACGGCCGCCGGGTCGGCATGACCCAGCGCCATGCCGCACAGCACCATCTGCCGGTCCGGGATCTGCAGGACTTCTGCCAGAAGCCCCGGATAGAGCGCCCAGGCCATCTGGGCGCAGGTATCCAAGCCTCGTGCCCGAGCGGCCAGCATGATGTTCTGCAAGAACATGCCGTAGTCCACCCAACTGCTCCGAGCCATGCGCCGGTCCAGGATGAAAATCAAGCCGACCGGCGCATCGAAGAAGGCAAAGTTGCGCGCGTGTTGAGCGTGCATGGCATCCGTGTCTCCCCTGGAGATCCCGAGTGCGGCATAGAGATCCAGGCCGCACCGGCGCCGCCTGCTCAGATACGGATCGACGAACTCCGCCGGGTAGATGTCGTATTCGGGCTGGTGCTCTCCCTGCTCATGATGAAAGGCCTGCAGCACACGGTCGCACAGGTCCTTCTTCGCCTCACCCGCGACGGCAATGACCTGCCAGGGTTGGGTGTTGGTCCCACTGGGGGCGCTGGCCGCTACGGACAGAATCTCGGCGACCAGTTCTCGTGGCACCGGGGTAGGCAGGAAGGCGCGCACCGAGCGACGTTCGCGCATCACCGCGTCGACTTGGGTAACCCGCGCGACCGTGCTCCGGGGATCATCCGCATGCATGGTCACGATCCGGTTCGCGGGCCACCGATGAGCGAACGCACCAGCGGTCCATCGCCACGCCAGGTATGGCACTCGTCGACCATCTCGGCGGCCAGTTTCGGGTCCATCTCACCACCATCAGTCATGCGCGCCCCCAAAATTGTCTGGATCGCAACGGTCGCGGCGATCGGCAGCATCTCCGTGAGATGGGTGCAACCCTTCACGCCGCCGAATCGCTCACGCACGGCGCGGTTCAGCCCCGGGCCGATGGTCAGGCCGGCTAGCGCTGCATAGCTGGCCTCCACCTCACGACAACTCCCTGCCGGCGCAGCCAGGCTCTGGGCCGTCGCGGACTGGATCTTCAGCGCCCCGTCGACAACCAGCGCGATGACCATGTGGTGAATGGCCTCGCCCGCGGCGACGTGGCGCCCGGCGGCGCTGCGCAGGGCGGAGCCTTTGGTGTCACGAAGCGAAACCTCGATCTGCCACAGCCCGTCGTCGCGCTGCCAACCTTGGCAGTCGATGAGACGGCGGTGCGCCTGTGGGCGCGCCATTGCACCCGTGTTAGCCACGCTGGCTCCTGGGATCTTTGCGTCAGCCAACTTGACGCTCCGCGGCACGCCAGTATTTGTCACGCACATGCCGCCGGAGTACCTTCCCCACCACTGAAAGGGGAAGGTTCTCCACGAAGCTGACCGTCTTGGGTGCCTTATAGCTGCCCAGATGGCTTTTGACATGCTCGATCAGCTCATCCGCGGTGACGCTGATGCCCGGGCGCAGCACGACCTCGGCATGCACGGCCTCACCCCAATCGACATGAGGCACGCCGACGACAGCCGACATCAGCACGGCCGGATGGGAGGCCAGCGCGGCTTCGACCTCGACAGCGTAGACATTGAAGCCACCGCTGATGATCATGTCTTTGAGGCGATCGACGATGTAGAGAAACCCATCCTCATCGATATAGCCGAGATCACCCGACTTCCACGCACCGTCCTGGAATTCCGCCGCCGTACTTTCGGGATTGCCGAAGTAGCCCTGGATCACGGCGCGGCAACGGATACGGATCTCGCCCGTCTGGCCTGTCGGCAGGCTGTTGCCGTCCGTATCGGTGATGAAGACTTCCACGCCGGGCGTCAAGCGGCCGGCCGACGACATGCGTTTGATGGCGCGCTCGCTGTCCGTGCGGTGATCCGACTTATCGAGGATCGCCACGAACATGCCCGCTTCGGTGGCAGCATAGCCCTGGACGAAGATTGGACCGAAGGTCTTGACCAGATCGTCCAGGCGGCTCGGGCTCATCGGCGCAGCACCATAGATCACGGTACGCAAGGACGAGAAATTCCGTGGGCTGGCCTTCTGGAGCTCCAGCAGGCGGTACAGCGCCGTGGGCACCAGGAAGGAATGGGTCACGCGTTCGGATTCGGCTACGCGGCTCCATGCTTCCAGGTCGAGCGCGTTCATCGTGATGTTGGTGCCACCCATAAAGAAGGTGGGGTAGAAGCCCAACACCGTGCCGTGGGAGAGCGGCGCCACATGCAGGAAGCGCGTCTGCGCATCGAACCCCAGACCTGGATTGATGTAGCCGCTATCCCGGGCGGCCATATAGTTGTCCACGGAGTACATCGCGCACTTGCCTCGCCCGGTCGTTCCGCCCGTGAAACGCAATATCGCAGTGTGCTCGTGCTGATCGAGTGCGACCTCGTTGTCCTCGTCGGAAGCCACATTGATCACATCCCAAAACTGCAGCACTCCCTCTGGCACGGGGCCATCGAGCGGGTCCATGACGACCACCGTGCAGCCTTGACCGCGCAGCATGCCGTGGTACGTGTCCAGCAGGGAATTTTCAATAAACACGACTTTGGGCTTGACGTATGCCACCTGCCAGCTGTGCTCTTCCAGCGAGTCTCGGAGGTTGGTAAACGCTCCCGTCCCTTCCTGCTTGAAGATCGTCGGAAACTGGAGCAACCCGAGGTTGTCGTTCTCCAGGATCATCATGAACTTGTCACCCTTGCCCACCCCCAGCGTGGTGCGCAGTGCATTGGCGATCCGGTTCGTCAGCAGGTGGTACTCGGTGAAGCTGTAGCGACGGTTGCGTTCGATGTTGACGAGCGCCTCTTTGTCGCCATGGCGTAGCGCCAGCATACGCATCACGCGGGAGAAGTTCAGTTTCATCATAATGGCTCCGTCCGTGGCCTCAACGAGCACGCATGCGCGAAGCGGCGTCGAGGCGGATCGTCTCGGCGTTGACGTATGCGTTCTCGACGATGAACGCGCAGCAGTGCGCGAACTCACGCACATCCCCCAAGCGCTTGGGCGCCTCCATCTGCTCCTTCAGCGAGGCCATCACCTTGTCGTCCAGCATGGACACCATCTTGGTGAGAAACAGGCCGGGGGCGATCGCATTGACCCGCACCCCCACTGCGCCGAGCTCGCGCGCAGCCGGCATGTTCATGCCGATGATGGCGGCCTTGGTGGCCGAGTACGCGCATTGCCCGACCTGTCCCTCGTAGGCGGCGCCGGAGGAGACATTGATCACCACGCCGCGCTCTTCGCCATTCTCTGGCTCATTCCTGGCCATCTGCTCGGCGCACTTCGACATGACGTTGAACACACCGTTGAGATTGACCGCCGTGCTCTGCGCAAATTTTGCCAGCGGTGCCGCCTTGCCTTCCTTGCCCAGCACCTTGAATGCAACCGGCAGCGCGGCGCCATTGATGCACACGTGGATCGCGCCAAAACGGGCCATGACCGCGTCGACGGCCGCCTGCACCGACTCCTCGTTACTCACGTCCGTCTGCACGAACAACGCGCGCTCGGCCCCGATATCGGTCACGGCCTGCTCGCCGGCCTCGGCATTCAGGTCGAAGATGGCGATGCGGGCCCCTTTCTCCTTGGCCATGAACTGCGCCGTGGCCAGTCCGAGCCCGGAAGCGCCGCCCGTGATGACGACGACCTTGTCTTGAATACGCATGATGTCTCCTGTTTCTATTATTGGTATCTCAACCCCAGTCGATGGCCGCGGGTCTCGATCGCAGCCCCGGGCGCCGACGGATCAGAACGCGTTGACGCCTGTCAACGCGCGGCCGATGATCAGTTGCTGAATCTGCGTCGTGCCTTCTGGGATCGGCAAAATGATGGCTTCCCGCGCCAAGCGCTCGACCAGGAACTCCTTGGTCAACCCATTGCCGCCGTGAATCTGCACCGCCTGGCGAGCGACCTTCACGGCTGCTTCGCAGGCAAAGTACTTGGCCATCGCGGCCTCCATCTCGGCCGGCACACCGGCCTCAACCATCTCGGCGGCGCGGTAGGTCAGCAAACGCGCGGCGTCCACGTCGGTGGCCATTTCGGCCAGCATCGCGGAGATCAGTTGGTGGCCCGCAATGACCTTGCCGTGCTGACGACGCTGCGTGGAGTAGGTTACCGCCTCATCGAGCGCCCGCCGTGCCACGGCCACGCCTTGCGCCGCGACGAATACACGCGAACGCTCGAAAACGGCCAGCGTGTTGCGCAGCGCATCGCCTTCGTTACCCATCATGTTGCTGGCGGGCACGCGCACGTCGTTGAGGAAGATCTGGGCCGTGGACTGGCCGTTGCTCGCGATCTTGTGGATCTCGCGCACTTCGTAGGGATGCTCCTTGCGATCGAGCAGGAAATGCGACAGGCCCTTGCGCGGATCGTCGCTGGTTCTCACTGTGCAGATCAGGACATCCGAGTAGCTGCCGTTGCTGATCCAGGTCTTCTCGCCGCTGAGGACGTAGTGATCGCCATCCCGCCGACCTCGTGCCTTGATCTCCATCACGTTGGAGCCGACATCAGGCTCGGAGAACGCCATGCTGCAGAACAGTTCACCGCTCAGCAAGCCAGGCAGATAGCGCTCGCGCAACGGCGCCGGGGCCTTCTCGGCGATGAGCTTCGCGGCGAAGGTGTTGATCAGCACCACGGTCGACACATCGAGTGCACTGGCGCAGACCTCTTCGAACAGCATGGTCAGCGTGAGAAAATCGATGCCCATGCCGCCATGCTCTTCGCCGACCACGCCGGAGACCATTCCGAACTCGGACAGGTCTTTCAGGAACTCACGCATCTTCCCCTTCGGTACCAAGGCGTCGTCACGGTATTCCTTGCGAAAGAGCGGATCGATCTTGTCGTTGAGGTAGCGTTTAAGGCCGTCGACGGCCGCTTGTTGTTGCTCGGTTCTGAAAACATGTCCCATGGTGTCCCCTTGGAGTTCTTGGAATTGAGTGCTTGGAAATTTATGGTCTAGCCAAGATGTTCACGGCCACTACGGCCTCTTCGATGCCATAGAGACCACCGCCGTTTTCCTGAATGGCGATCCGGGCGCCGTCGACTTGCCGTGCCCCGGCTTCGCCCCGCAGCTGGGTCACCAACTCGTGGATCTGCCCCAGGCCGGTCGCGCCGATCGGATGGCCCTTGGACTCCAGGCCACCCGAGGGGTTGATGGGGATGCGCCCGCCGACCGTGAAGTCGCCGCGCTCGGCCGCCGGCCCGCCTTGCCCGAACGGAACCAGCATGAGCGATTCCGCATTGAGGATCTCGCCCATGGCCGTGGCGTCGTGCACTTCAGCCACGTCGATGTCTTCCGGCGCCACACCCGCCTGCTCATAGGCCTTCCTGGCCCCGAGGTGTGCGACGATGCGATGCGGTTCATCCAGCCCTCGGTTGGAACCAGTTTGAATGACGCTGGCCAGCAACCGGACAGCGCGTCCGCCTGCGCCTGTCAGGCGCTTGAGGCCAGCGGCGTTGCACAGCACGACCGCTGCCGCACCATCGCTGATCGGCGAGCACATTGCAATGGTCAGCGGGTAAGTGATCGGTGCCGCGGCGAGCACCTCCTCGATGGTGAAAGGCTGGCGGAATTGGGACAAGGGGTTGTGCACCGAATGCTGATGGTTCTTCGCCGCCACCGCCGCAATCTGTCGCTGGGTCGTTCCGTAGGTCTTCATGTGATGACGGCACAGCGCGGCGTACACATCCATGAATACGCTGTACGGCTTGTCGGAAACCGTGCCCGGGGGCGCCTCCACACCCTCCCCCATGGCCAGCAATTGAGCCTTGTTCTGCTCCACCGTCGATACGTCCCAGCCGCCATCGAACACGGCGAACATCTTGGCCTTGTCCGGCACATTCATCTTCTCGGCACCCACGGCCAGCGCGATGTCGCAACTACCGGCGCGCAGGGCCTGTGCGGCCAGATTGACGGCGGACGATCCCGACGCGCAAGCGTTCTCGACGCTGAACACCGGGACGCCTTCGATGCCGATGCGTCGCATGGCAATCGGCCCGGGGATCGAGGTCTGCCCCTGCAAGGGGCCATTCGTCGCGCTCGCATAGAAAACCGACCCCACGTCGCCGCGCTCGCATCCGGCATCCTTCAGCGCCAGGGCCACAGCTTCGCCGGCCATGTCGTAGACCGTCCGATCCAGCAGACGCCCGAAAGGCGTCATGCCCACACCTACAATGTAAACATCATCCATTTCGATCCTCTTTTTTTCTGTCCTGAGTTACCGAACATCAACGGCCGGAGAACTGAGGGGCACGCTTCTCGGCAAATGCCTTCAGGCCTTCCTTGAAGTCCTCGGACTTCAGCACCGGTGTGACAATAGGCATCTGGCGCGCCCAGGCTTGTTCGTCGGTCCACCCCTCGTTCGTCGCCGACCACGCGATCTGCTTGGAGGCAAGCACCGCCAGCGGTCCGTTCGCGGCGATGCGTTCCGCGTAGCGCAGGGCCTCATCCAGCACCGCGCCAGGCTCCACGATGCTGTTGACATAGCCGAATCGCTGCATGTCGAGGGCGCTCTTGGGCTGTGCGGTCAGGATCATCTCCATCGCCATGGCCCACGGCAGCCGCCGTGGCAGGCGGAAGCACCCGCCACCGATCGCTACCAGGCTGTGCTTGGCTTCCGCCAGTCCGAATACGGATGCGCTCGAGGCCACGACCAGGTCGCAGCACAGCGTGAGCTCCATGCCGCCTGCCAGCGCCTGGCCGTCGACGGCGGCGATCAATGGCTTCATGGGTGGCTTGTTCATGATGCCGAAGCCACCGCGTCGCTCGGTCGTGGCCATCTCGCCGCGAGCCGCCGCCTTCAGGTCCTGCCCGGAGCAAAAGGTGTTACCCTCCGCGCGTAGAATCGCCACCCGCAGAGCGCTGTCGGCCTCGTAGCGGTCAATCACCGCTTCCATCTCCTGCGCCATCGCTGGAGTGAAAGCGTTGCGCGCTTCCGGCCGGTTCAGCGTGATGATTAGGACATGCTCTCTGACTTCGGTGTCGATGAAGGCCATCGTTGGATTTCCTTTGGGTTCCATGTTGCGACTCGGCAATGGGTGCCTGGAGCCACTGATCTTAGGAACACCTCGGTGGCCTCGCCTCATCATTTCTAATGATTTTTGGACCTGGCCAGAACCAGAACACCGGCCCGGAGAAGTCGTGAATACGCCTGCCCCCCATGCTTGAGCAAGCCCTCTCCCCCATCAGCGTCCTCGACACCAAGCTGAACCCGCCCTCGGCCAGTCCGATTCAGGTGCCGCGGCAGGAAATCACGGATCTGGTGTGCGAGGCGCGATCTGCCCGCCTTGTCCTGATACGGGCGCCCACCGGTTTCGGCAAGACGACGGTCATGCTGCAGTGCCGCAACCGACTGGAGGAGCTTCAGGTTCAGACCGCGTGGTTGACGGTGGACCGTGCGGATAACGACGCGTCCCGTTTTCTGTTCTGCCTGGGTGAAGCGCTGCGCGAGATCGCCCCGGACGAGTCCGATACCCCGCATCCCCAGGATGCAGCGGTACAGATCGTCAGCCGCCTGGCACGTTGCGAGCGTCCCTTCGCGTTATTCATCGATGAGTTCGAAACCATCCATGAGCCAGGTGTGCAAGGGCTGCTGCGGGAAATTGTCGCCAACCTGCCCCGTCGTGGGCAGTTGATCATCGGCACCCGCAGCGTTCCCAATCTGGCACTGGGGCGGCTGCGCGCCCGCGGCCAGTTGCTGGAAATCGACGCCAAGCGCTTGCGCTTCTCTGTCGAGGAAACACAGGATTACCTCGTTCACCGACGCGGGATCGAACTGCCCCCGATCGACCTGCAGCGCCTGCACCACAAGACCGAAGGCTGGATTGCCGGACTCTGGCTGGCATCGGCAGCGCTCGCGCACCAGGACGCGAAGGCTGAGTTCGTTGACCGCTTCTCGGGATCCAACCTGGCAGTCGCCGACTACCTGACGGAAGAGGTTCTGAACCTGCAAGCCGCCGAGGTGCGGAGTTTCCTGCTGCGCACCAGCATTCTCAAGACCTTGAGCCCGGCACTCTGTCGCATGCTGGTTCCGGGCGTCGATGCGGAGGACCTGCTGCGCAAGCTGGAAGCCGAGAATATCCTCATCACCCGGATCGATGGCGAGGAGCGCAGCTTCCGTTACCACAGTCTCTTCATCGGCTTCCTGCGGGCCCAGCTGGCGCGCGAGTTGCCGGACGAGATCCCGCAGTTGCACCGCGCGGCAGCGCGCTGGTTCGAATCGCAGCAGCGGCCGGTCCCCGCGATCGAACACGCGCTGGAGGGCGATGACCTCGAGCACGCCATCGCGATGCTGGAAGCGCATGCCATGGGCCTGCTCGCAGCCGGGCGCATGCGCCTGCTGTCGCGCTGGTTCGAGAACATCCCCGCAACCGCCCTCGCCCAGCATGCACGGCTTCAAATGATCCACCTCTGGGCGCTGGGCTGTACGCACGGCCCTTGGGATGCGATGGCCCGGATGCAGGCCAGTCGCCTCGATCAATCCAATGCGCCCGAGGTCTGGCCCCACGTCATGGCCTTGCGGCCCACCTTGCTGGCGATGATGGATCGGACGGAGGAAGCCTATGCGGCAGGTATGCAGAGTCTCGGCAGGCTGCCCAGCGGTGACAACTTCGCCGATAGCGTCCTGCTGGATACGCTCGCGGGCATCTGCTCCACGAAGGGCCAGGCCGCCGAGGCCTTGCGGCTGCTCGATCTGCACCGCTCAGGCCTGAATCCGCATTCAGGCGCCCTCACCGATATGCATTCAGAATCCGTCGAGGGAACGATTGCGCTCTTCGAGGGACGGATGCGCGAGGCAACGGCACGCTTTCGCGCAGCGGTCAGCGCCACCCACCATGCGAACATCAGCTTCACCAACGGCAACGCCTGGGCCGGCATGCTCTATGCGGCAACCGTCTACGAAAGCAACGACCTGGAGCAGGCGACAGGACTGCTGCGGGTCTATACGCCACTAGTTCGCGACGTGGGCTTGCCCGACCACCTGACGCTGGGCTATCGGATGCTTTCGCGCATTGCCTTCGGCGCAGGGGATGTGGACCAGTCTCTCCGGCTCCTGACAGAACTGGAAATGCTGGGACACCAGCGGCAACTGCCCCGCGTGGTCGTCAGCGCACGCTTGGAGCGCTCACGCACCCAGCTGCTCCAAGGGCACATCGAGGCTTCCCGCGACGAACTCAGGCGCGCAAGCGATCCGGCCATCTGGGCGCCAATTTCCCACCTGCGCCTGCTTGCCAATGATGTCGACTATCCCGCTCTTTCGTTACTGCGGTGGGAAGCCTTTGTCGGGGATGCCGGTGCGGCCCTGCAAGGGCTGACCGGTGAGCTCGATGTCGCTGTCGCCGCACGGCGCCACCATCGAGCCCTGAAGCTTCGGCTGATCCGTGCCGTTGCCCAGGCGCGCAGCGGTGATCGGAACGGGGCCTTGAATGGCCTCAGTGAGACCTTGCGCGATTGCTGCCAGGAAGGCTTCGTGCGTGCGGTGCTGGACGAGGGTGCCGCGGTCGGGGTCCTGGTCCGCGAGCTGTTCGCCAAGACTCCCGCCGAGAAGGACCGCGCATTCGCGGTCTGGTTGCAGCGCCTGGTCCATGATTTCGGTACGGCCTTGCCTGATCCGGTGGCCGAAACGACTACGCTATCGCTGGACAGCTACCTTCTGGATCCCCTGACGCGCAAGGAGCTGGCAGTGCTTCAATTGCTGGCTGAAGGCTATTCCAACCGCGCCATGGCCGACAAGCTGTTTGTTTCCATCAACACCGTGTGCACACATGTGCGCAACATCAACGGCAAGTTCGGCGTACGCAGCCGGATGCAGGCGGTCAGTACAGGTCGCGCACTTGGACTGCTGCGCTAGTCCACGAGCGTCGCCCACCGTCAGGCTCCTAGGGCAACGCAACGAGGCGCTGCCCAAGCGATCGGGTGGCTTCCACCGCGTCGCCGATCAGCCGCTCCACGATCCATCCCGCCGGATGAATGTCGTCGGCAAAACCGCCTGCCGGACCCAGCGAAACGATGCCGGCCTCCACGTCGCCATCGCGGTATACCTTCTCGCGCGTGCGCGACGACAGGATGAGGTCGCCGAAATCGGCATGGCGGCGCACGCCGCTTGCTTCGAGGCGGCGGACTTCGCGGGCCGCGGCGTTGTCGAGGACCCGCCAGGTGTCGCTAAGCGAGTCCATGATGGTGATGGACCCATTGACCCCGGACGCGATGATCCGGCGCTTGAGTGCATCGTGCGCAGCCGTCTCCGCGGCCACCATGAATCGACTGCCCATGACCACGCCGTCCGCGCCGAGTGCCAGCGCGGCGGCGATCTGCCGGCCCGTGCCGATGCCTCCGCCGAGGACCAGCGGCACGCTCACGCTCTGCAGCGCATGCGCGCCGTTGACAAAGGTCGGCAACGGATTCGCTCCCGGGTGGCCACCCTCTTCCATGCCGACCAGCGCCACGGCATCCACGCCGCAGCGTTCCGCGCTCAGCGCATGGCGCACGCTTGGGCACTTGTGGATCAGGATGCCGCCGCCCTGCTGAATCGGCCCGACCAGTTCGCCGGGTGGACCTCCAGCGCTCTCGAAGTGCCGCACGCCCTCTTGCAGCGCGACGCGGATCCAATCCTGCGCGGCAGCATTGGCATCCGCGCGGCGCGCAAGCGTGATGTTGACGCCGAATGGCTGGCCGCCGGTCAGCGCGTGGCAACGGCGCAAGTCCGCGCGCAGTGCGTCGGGCGACGGGAACGAGCGGGCCGTGATGAACCCCATTCCCCCCGCATTGACCACCGCTGCCACGAGGCCGGACTCGCCAAGGATGTGCATGCCGCCGAGCAGCAACGGATGACGAATGCCGAACAGGTCGGTGATGCGCGTGTGGAACGACGGCGCGTGCTGCGAAGGGTGCATCGGCGCTCTCCTACATGCCGGACATCTTGACGGGATAGCGGATGAAGGCCGCCTCGTCGTCGGTACGGATCAGCCGGCGTTCGACGGCGTGAGCGGAGGCGCGCAGTGCCGACGGCTCCACGACTCGCGAGACGGGGACGTCCGCCGCATCGAGCAAGGCCAGCAGCGTGTCCGCATCGAATGTCGCCACGCTGGCGGCAATTGCGGCATTGATGCGCGGCGCATCGTGGACCCGGGCGGCGAGCCGCTCGTAGCCGGCAAGCGGCAGGTCCAGCACCAGCGCCGTTGCCAGCCGGCTCCAGAAGTGATCCTCCAGCGCACCGAGCGAAACGTGGCTGCCGTCCGCCGTGCGGAACACGCCGTAGGCCGGCTTGGCGAGGACATCGTTGCGCTGCGCCGCCAGCTCGTCCAGGCCCGCCTCGTCGAAATGCCCGAGGCGGGGGTTCATCCAGTGCATCACGCAATCCGTCAGCGCCACATCCAGATACTGTCCGACGCCTGTGGTCTGGCGCTGGAGCAGCGCGGCAAGCGTGCTGGATAGTGCGTACATCGCGCCACACAGGTCAGCCAGCGGCAGTCCGGCACCGTGGCCCGGTCGTTCGGGATCGGAGCCCGAAAGCGCCAGGACGCCGGCGGTTGCCAGGTAGTTGACGTCGTGGCCCGGCGACTTCGCCAATCGTCCGGTCTGGCCGTAGCCGCTCAGGGAGACATAGACGATGCGCGGATTCAGCGCTGCCAGCGCTTCGTAGCCGAAGCCGAGGCGGTCCATCACGCCCGGGCGGTAGCCTTCCACGACGACGTCGGTCTCGGTCACCATCTCCCGGATGCGCGCGGCCTGCGCGGGATCCTTGAGATCCGCCATCACGCTCTGCTTGCCGCGGTTGACCGAGGCGAACAGACCGGGCGCCATGATCCTGGCGTTGTCACCGTGTGGCGGGCGCTCGATCTTGAGAACGGACGCCCCCAGTTCCACGAGATTCTGGGTGAAGAATGGACCGGGCAGGAGTTCCGAGAAATCCAGGACCCGGATGCCGGCAAGCGGCAGGGTGTGCTGAGTCATGTCGTGTGCTGGCTGAACCATGAGACAAGGCCGGTCATTCCGCTGACACGCGGGCCGTTTCCAACACGCGCTTCCACTTGCCTGCATCGGCGTGTACATAGTCGGCGAACTTCGGGCCCGGGAGCAGCAGCGGCGTGCCGCCGAACTCGCCGAATTTCGCTTGGATGGTTTTCTCTTGTGCCGCGCCGCCGAAGGCCGCCTGCAACTTCGACACGGCCGCAGGCGGCGTGCCCTTCGGCACGAACACGCCGGTCCACGACTCCGACGTCGCCTTTGCCAGGCCGAGTTCGCGCAAGGTCGGCGTGCCCGGCAGTGCCTCGGTACGGTTCTCGCCCGTGATCGCCAGCGCCCGTAGGCGGCCCGACTTGACATGGGGTGCCGCCGACACGGGGTAGTCGAAGGCTATGTCGAGGTTGCCGCCGAGCAGGTCGGTGATCGATCCGGCGCTGCCCTTGTACGGCACGTGGCGCAGCTTGACACCGGCTACCGCCTGGAACAGCTCGCCGGCAAGATGCGCGCCCGTGCCGACGCCGGGGCTGCCATAGGTGACTTCACCTGGATGCTGCTTCGCATAGGCGATCAGCTCGGGCAAGGTCTTGTACGGCCGCGACGCATTTGCCACGATCACGTTAGGGATGGCGATCAGTCCCTGCACGGCCTGGAAATCGGCGTCCGGCTTATAGGAGATCGACTTGTAGATGTACTGGTTGGTGACCTGCGTGCCCTGCGTGCCGAGGAAGATCGTGTAGCCGTCGGCCTCGGCATGCGCCGCATAGCCGGCGCCGATATTGCCGCCGGCTCCGGGCCGGTTGTCGACCACGATCGGCTGGCCGAGCTGCTTCGATGCGTGCTCCGCGACGGCGCGGGCCACGTTGTCAGTGATGCCTCCTGCCGTGAACGGCACGATGAGCTTGATGGGACGGGTCGGGTAGGCCGTTTGCGCGTGCGCGGAGGCCACCACGCATCCCACGGTAGCGGCCAGCATGGCCATGCGTTTGAACATGAATATCGCTCCTTGTACGATGATGTCGAGCATAGGACCCGCTCAAGCGGACATGGCTTCGATCAGCACGGCATCCAGCGCCATGGCCCCGGCCTTGCTGACGAGTACGGGGTTGAGGTCGAGTTCTTCCACCGGCGCGGTGCCGGCGCTGTGGCAGACGAAATCCGACACCGCCACCAGCAGCGCCTCGAGCGCCCCGACATCGACCGGCTCGCCGCCGCGGAAACCCTTCAGCAATGCATGGCAGCGCGTCTCGCGCACCATCGCCGCGGCTTCGTGGCGCGTGAGCGGCAGCAGGCGACGGCTGACGTCCTTGAACAACTCGACGAACACACCGCCCATGCCGAACGTGATGACGGGCCCGAACAGCGGATCCCGGTGCACGCCAACCAGCGTTTCCACGCCGCCCCGGAGGTCGGACATGCGCTCGATCAGCACACCATCCACACGCGCCTGCGGGTATGCCTTGGCGGCATTGGCGGCAATGGTGCGGAACGCCTGGCGCACGGCCTCCGGCTCGCGCAGTCCGACGACCACGCCGCCGATGTCGGACTTGTGCAGAATGTCCGCGCTGGCAATCTTGGCGACCACCGGACCGTCGAGACGCTGGGCGATTGCAGCGGCCTCGTCTTCGTCGCGCGCCACCTCGCCAGGCGGCACCGCCACGCCAGCACGCGCGAGGATGGCCTTGGCCTGCGCCTCGGACCAGGTGCGGCGGGCCCGCGGCTCCAGCACCGCCGTCGTGCAGATCAGCGGCGCCCACGACGGATCGAACGTCCCGCGCCAGGCACCGCAGGCATTCCAGCGCTGCATCGCCTTGATTGCCTTGCCGAGCGTGCGCACCGGCGGCAAGCCGCCTTCCACCAGCACATCGAAGCCCTCGCCGAGCTTGTCGCTCATCCACACCGGGATGATCGGCTTCGAGACTGCGGCCTGCACCTTGACCATGTTTTCGCAGGCCGCGCGCGTCACCTCGCCATATTCCATCGGCAGCGGGAACAGCACGGCATCCACGTTCGGATCGCTGGCAACCGCCAGCAGCGAGCCGTAGCTGATCTCCGGCTTGACCAGGATCTCGGCAGTCGTATCGACCGGATTACCGATCGCCGCAAAGGCGGGCAGCAATTCGCGCAGCCTGTCGGTTGTCTGCGGCGCCAGCCTGGCGAGTTCCAGGCCGGCGGTGCCGAGCATGTCGGCGGCGAGCGCCACGGTACCGCCCGAGAACGAGTACAGCGCCGTGCGTACGGCCCGCTCGGGCACTCCGCGCGAGAGCAGCGCCGCGGTGTCGATCATTTCGTCGATATCGTCGACTTCGATGATGCCCAGTTGCCGGAACGCCGCGCTGTTGATTTCCGCCGTGCCCGACAGCGCCGCCGTGTGCGACTGCGCGGCCTTCACGCCGTACTCCGACTTGCCGACCTTCAGCGCCACGATGGGCTTGCCAGCCGCCGCCGCGTTCAGCGCGGCACGCGCAAAGCGCGGCGGATCGTTGATGCCCTCCAGCAGCGTCACGATCACCTTGATCTCCGGCATCGCGACCATGTGGTTGATGTAGTCGCTGACCGTCAGGTCCACCTCGTTGCCGCTGGAGCACCAGAGGCCGATACCGACGCCCCGCGCACACGCCTGCAGGAAGGTCCGGCCGAGCCCGCCTCCCTGCGTGGCCAGGCCGATCGGACCCGGCATGCGGTCGTGGCGCGAGGCAGGCGAGAACGTGAAGCCCAGCCCCTTGTTGATGTTGGTCAGCCCCGGGCAGTTCGGACCATAGATACGGATTCCGGTCTCCCGCGCGACCTCCCGCATACGCGCTTCCAGCAGCGCACCCTCTTCGCCCGTTTCGGAGAATCCGGACGTCAGCACCACGGCAAAGCGAATGCCCCGGCGACCGCACGATTCGATGACGTCATTGGCCACCGCCGCCGGCACCGCGACGATGGCGAGATCCGGCGCGTACGGCAGATCTTCCACGCGGCGGAATGCGGGGCGCCCCCCGACTTCGTCGCGCGTGGCGTTGACAAGGAACAACTCGCCCTCGAAGCGCGAGTGTTCGACGATGTTCTCGAGCGCGCGCTGGCCGAGACTCCCGGTCCGATCGGACGCGCCGACCAGCACCACCGAGCGCGGGTCCATCAGCAGGCTCAGGTCTTGAAATGTCTCCATGTTTCCTCCAGTCATTCTTGTCGGGACAGCGTTCATGCCTGCTTCGGCTTGCGCACGGGCAGCTCATTGCGCGGGTCCTGCGCGAGCACGAGGTCCCACACTTGCTGGCCGATGGGGTTCTGGCGCTCCTCGTAGAGGTGCGCGAGCAGGCCGGCGGCGCGGCCGACGAGCATGAAGCCGCGCGCCAGCAGCGGCTCCAGCCCCATGTCGCCGACGATGGCGCCGACGGCGCCGACAGCGTTCATCGGCAGGTTCTTGCCCATCTCCTCGCGGAACACCTTCTCGATCGCATACATCAGGCGCCAGTGCTTGCCGAAGTAGCCGTTGTCGCGCGAGGCCTGGGCCAGCGTTGGCACGCGCGGGTCACCGTTCACATGGATCGGATGCCCGACACCGTAGATCGGCTGCTTCTTCTCGCGAGACTGCCGGATGACTTCACGGGCGCATGCCAGCACCGCCTCATCGGCAGCATCGTCGGCCAGGTCGCGCGCAGCATGGATCAGCAGTTCGGCCGAGTTCTGCGTGGTGCCCAGGAACACGCTGCCGGCGCCGAGCAGGCCGGAGGCCACTGCTGCCTGCATGGCCTCCGGCGCACCGAGGTAGGTCAGCCGCGCACTGATTGCGCTTGGCGTAAGGCCGTGGTCGCAGGCCGCCACCAGGAGCAGGTTGATCATCCGCTTCTCGCGCGCGTCCGGCAGGCGGCCGAGGATGGTAAGCATCATCATCTCGACAAAGTCGAGCTTGCCGAGCAGTTCCTGCGACAGGTCCTTGCCGCGCACGGTGATCCTGTCGACGGTGGTGTATCCGATTTCGGTGCTGATCATTGGGGGATCCTCGATCTGTCTATCAGGTATCAGGCGGTCGGGGCGGTCGGGCGGCGCAGGACCATCATCCGAGCGTCGCACTCGCAGACCACTTCGTTGCGTTGGTTGATGGCCTGGCGGCAGAACTCGACGATGCCGCGCGTGGGGTTCGACGTTTCGCGGCGTCCGCTCACCTTGATGCGGCCATGGATGGTGTCGCCGATCAGGGTCGGCTTGGGAAAGCGCAGGTTCATTTCAAGCAGGCCGACCAGTGACGGTTCGAGCAGCTGGTTGACGACCGTGCGCGTGTTCAGTCCCGACAGGATCGACGCTACCAGCATGCCGTGGGCAATGCGTTTGCCCCAGGCAGTGGCGGACGCATACTCGGCATCGACGTGCAGCCGGTTGTAGTCGGCACTCAGCCCGGCGAAGCCCACCACGTCGGTCTCGGTGATCGTGCGGCTGGCGGTCTCGAAGACCAGGCCAGGCTCCAGGTCCTCCCAGTAGTACTGGAGGGCAGACAGCCCCGCGAGCGACGGCGTGGATGCGGTGTGCATGGCGGTCCCCATCAAACGATGGCCGACACGCCGAGCACCTCGCGCCCGACGATCAGGGTCTGGATCTCGGCCGTGCCCTCCGGGATGCTCGCGCCGCTGGTGTCGCGGAAGATGCGCTCGAGCGGGTATTCGGTCGAATAGCCGATCCCGCCGTGCACACCGATGGCAGTCTTCGCTACCTCGTGCGCGGCCTCGGCCGCGTAGAGCTTGGCGATCGAGCACTCGATGCGCGACGGCAGGCCCTTGTCCAGCGACGCCGCCGCCTTGTAGCCCAGGGCCCGTGCGGCTTCCACGCGCACCATCATGTCGACGATGTGCTTCTGCACGAGCTGGAAATGCGCGATGGTCTTGCCGAATTGCTTGCGCGTCTTGGCATATTCGATCGACAGGTCCAACGCGGCCTGCGCCGCGCCGACCGCGCCCATCGCGATGTTGAGGCGGCCATAGTTCAGGCCGACCGACACCGCCTTCAACGCACCGCCCTCCTGGCCGAGCAGGCTGGACTTCGGCAGACGGATGTTGTCGAGGAACAGCTCCGACGTGCCTGAGGCCTTGAGCACCATCTTGTCGACCAGGCGCGCCTCGATGTGCGTCTCGGACTTGTCGAGCAGGAACAGCGAGTGGCCGCCGTCGCAGGTGACGCTGTAAGTGCGCGCCAGCACGAGCACAAAGTCGGCCGCCACGCCGTTGGTGATCCACAGCTTGGTGCCCGACAGCAGATAATGGTCGCCCTTGTCGTCGGCGCGGGTCTCGATGCCGGCCGGATTCGAGCCGTGGTTCGGCTCGCTCAGCGCCACGCAGACGCCCTTGCTGCTCGCCAGCACCGGCGCGAGGAAGTGCGCCTTCTGCTCCGGCGTGCCGTGCCGGCTCACCAACCTCATGAAAACGTTGGTGATGTTGACGATGGTGCGCAGCGAGCCCCAGAAGTAGCCTGCCTCCTCCAGCATCATGGCCCACGTGACGGCGTCGAGGCCGAGGCCGCCGTCGTCTTCCGGGAGCATGCCGCCGATGTAGCCGAACTGTCCGACGCCGGCCAGCACGTCCAGCGGGATGCGGCGGTCGCGCTCACATGCGTTGATGCGGGGCACCACCTCGTTGCGCATATAGCGGCGGATGCTATCGCGCAGGGCGACCTGTTCAGTGCTGAAATCGAAATCCATGCTTGTTGCCTTTTCGCGGAATCAGGAAGAGAAGCGGCCGCCGGTCACGAACAGCGTCACGCCAGTGATGTAGCGGGCACGCTCCGAGGCCATGAAGGCCACGGACGAGGCGATGTCCTCGGGCATGCCGAGGAAGCCGACCGGAATCCTCTCCAGCGCCGTCTCGCGCAGCCTCTCGTAGGTAGGGTTGGCGCGCATCTGTTCGGTCTCGACGAAACCCGGTGCCACCGCATTGACGGTGACACCGAACTTCGCCTGCTCCTGCGCCAGCGCGCGAGTGAAGCCAACGAGCCCGAGCTTGGCCGCGCTGTAGTTGGTCTGGCCCGGATTGCCGAACACCGAGCGCGACGAGATATTGACGATGCGGCCCCACTTGCGCGCCATCATCCCGGGCAGCACGGCGCGCGTGCAGTGGAACGCGCCCTTCAGCACCACGTCGACCACCGAATCCCATTCCGGCTCGGTCATCTTCGTCAGGTAACGGTCCTTGTTGAAGCCGGCGTTGTTCACCAGGATGTCAACGCAGCCAAAAGCCTCGGTGGCGTCCGCTACGACCTGCTGGACGTCGGACAACTCGCATACGTCCCCGCGCGAGGCAATGGCCTCGCCTCCGGCCGCCACGATCTCCCGCGCCACCTGCTCGGCCACCGCCAGGTCGATATCGGAAACGACCACCTTCACCCGCTCCCCGGCCAGCATGCGCGCCGTCTCTGCCCCGATTCCCCGTCCGCCGCCCGTCACGACCGCGACCTTGCCACCAATGCCCAAATCCATTTCGTCCTCTCTTGACAGTCGTCATGTCGCGCCACATAACTGCGACATTTCGTTGAAGTCTACGTAATACCGCAGAACAGGTCAACTCACGATAGCGAACCAGGGAATGGCCATCGTGTGCTGGAACACTCACTCAAAACCATATAAATCTTTTATTTTCAATAGCTTATAAAAATCCCCAATCCAACACGGAATGCACAATCATGCACATACAAGAAAGGCAGCTTTGATCTTCCCTGCGAAATACCGCAGAATCATCCAATCAGACCTCTGTTGCCACACATGCCGAACTTCGTCCCCGCATCCGCCCGCACCATGGCGGTCCTCGAACTTTTTGCCCGCGAACAGCGCGAGCTCTCCAATTCCGAGATAGCCCGACTGCTCGAACTGCCCGAAAGCACATGCACGGACTTGCTGCATACGCTGCTCGAATTGGGCTATTTCGCGCGGACGGCACAAACGCGGCGCTTCTATCCCACGGCAAAGCTTGGCGAAGTACTTCAGCGGATCGAGCAGAACGACCCGCTGCTTTCAGCGGGAACGGAGGCCGCGACCCTGCTGGCGGAGCGCACGGGCGAAACGGCGTTTGTCGGCCGGCTGGAGGTGGCCAACGTGCGGGTGGTCGCGGTGCAACAGGGCAAGCACCCTTTGCGCTATGTCCTGGCGGCCGGCGAGCGTATTGCATTGCATACGTCGGCGATGGGCAAAGCGCTCCTTGGCGTACTGCCACCGGACGAAGCCTTGCGCAGGCTTCGGCTCAAGCCGCTGCGCAAGGTGGTCCCGGGCACGGTGACCGATGCGGAAGACGTGGCACACGACGTCGAGGAAGGCCGCAAGCGCGGCTGGTACGCGGCACGCAGCGAAGGCAGCGAAGGTGTGGACGCGCTGGCTGTCTCCGGCTTTCTCGGGCCGGAGCCGCTGTCGCTGTCACTGGCAGGACCCGCCGACCGACTCGCTCGGCATCAAGAGGATTACCTGGAAGCGCTGCGCAAGGTCGCGGCAGCAATGTTCTCGAAGCGGGCCGCGTAGGACGAGCATCGGACGGCGGGCATGGCGTGTCCGGGCGGTACACCGAATCAAGTTGCCCACGCTGGCCTGGCATCGAAAAACGTGGGGTTCAAGACCATCCTGTACGACAGCGAGGGGCTGGAACATCCAATCGGTTCGGCGATACGCCTGTGGCCAACCCCTGGCACCGTGCCTTCGTGACGGACGATACCTTCTCCCGGCGTACCGACGTCAACCTGACCACCGCCTAGGCGAAGCATGCGGGCCTGATGCTGGAGCCGCCGGGAACCGGCTTTGCCAACAGCTTGTCGCTGGACAACAGCTACGCCCTGGCCAACGGACAGCGCGACATGCCAGGCGTGGCGGTGGGCGTGCGCCACAAGCTCTGACAGAAGACCTGGTCCTTCATTTCGCGCATCGATCAGGGTTACCTCTTCGCGCCTGATTACCCAAGACAGGCCTGGCACTGAAGCGGCCATCGTCCGACAAGGCAAGGACGACGGCACGATTGTGGCCCGTCCCCCTTTTTGCCCGCACCACCTGGATCCGGACGGTTCTCCGATGACGCCCACCCGGACCTTCCCCCGTTGATCTCCTCGGATATCCCACTTCCATTTACTTCGATTGGCTGTATAGTACTACGACATTTCGAAGAAAGAATCGAAGGAGACAAGCATGAAGAGAAGGTTCCGAGACCGGCTGCGACCGCTGCTGGCAACGCTGGCAATCGCGCCGGCGCTCTCATTCGCACAGGACAAGTTCCCTAGTCGGCCGATTACCTGGATCGTCCCGTTCACCCCGGGCGGCATCACCGACACGGCGTCGCGCACCATCGCCAGGAGGATGTCGGAGATCCTGAAACAATCGGTGGTGGTGGAAAACCGGCCCGGCGCCGGCGGCATGGTCGGCACGGAAGTCGCGGCGCGTGCGCCGGCCGATGGCTACACCTGGATCTACGGCACGCAAGGCACGATGGCGGCCAACCTGGCGCTGTACCGCAAGGTGCGCTACGACCCCTTGAAGGATTTCGCCCCGGTCCACGGGCTCTCGGAAACGTCCACGATCCTGGTGGTCAATTCCTCGCGCCCGTACAAGACGGTCAAGGAACTGGTGGCGTATGCCAAGGAGCATCCGCGCAAGGTCAACTTCGGTTCGGCGGGCGCCGGCACCGGCACGCACCTGAGCGCCGAACTGTTCCAGACCAGCGCTGGCGTGCAACTGACCCATATTCCGTACAAGGGCAGCTCGCCGGCCATCAACGACCTGCTCGGTGGCGTGCTGGACGTGATGTTCGACTATCCGAGCGTGGTGCTGCCGTTCATCCAGAGCGGCAAGCTGCGCGCGCTCGCCACGACCGGCAACGATCGTCTGGCGCTGCTGCCGAACGTGCCCACCATCGCCGAATCAGGTTATGCCGTGGCGCAGGCCAGCAGCTGGTCCGGCATCCTCGTGCCGGCCGGCACGCCGCCACAGACCGTGGCGCTGATCTCGAAGGCGACGGAGGAAGCGCTGCGCGACCCTGAGGTGCGCAAGTCGATGGAGCCATACGGCAGTGTGCCGATGTTCGGCCTGTCCGAAGCCAGGTTCGGCAGCTTCATCCAGGCCGAGATCGTGAAGTGGGGCGATGTGGTCAAGAAGTCCGGCGCCAAGCTGGACTGACCAGGGGACCCTCCACGCGGGGCGCGGCCAAGGCCGCCGCCCCGCGCTGCATCAGGCCATGCCCTCCAGCGTCACCGGGAACCCTGGCAACGGCCCGTTCTCCGTCTCCGTGATGCGCGCCCCCGATCTGGCCCGGGCTTGCGCAACCGCCTCCGCGGCATCCAGCACCGGGAACACCGGCTGGTCCGCGTCGGCCAGGCGCGCCATCAGTGCATCGGCGTCATACTCGGCCACGCATTCCGCCAGGCGCGCATTGATCGCGTCGGCATGCGCGGTACGCGCGGCGTGGGTCGCGCAACAGGCATCGTCGGCGGCAAACAGACCGAGCGCGGCATTCAAGCCGTGCCAGAAATGCTCCTCCAGCGCGGCGATGGTCAGGTAGCGGCCATCCTTGCAGCGGAACACACCGTAGGCCGCCTTGCCGGCCAGCATCGCACGCTGCGCATCGGACGTGGCCGCGGCCTTCTGGCGAAACAACCCCAGCCGCGGCACCATCCAATGCAGCACGCTGTCGGCGAGCGACGCATCCAGGTACTGGCCGCGTCCGCTCACCGTGCGCTGGTAGAGCGCGGCCAGCAGCGCGGATAGCGCCGTGGAGGCGCCGGCCAGATCCGCGATCGGCAGCATGGCCTGGTGCTCTGGAGGACCACCGGGCGCGCCGGTCAGCGACAGCGCGCCCGCTGCTGCCAGGTAGTTGATGTCGTGACCTGGCAGCAGCGCATGTGGACCCGCCTGGCCGAACCCGGTCAGCGACAGGTAGATCAGCCGCGGGAACGGCGCGCGCAGGCTGTCATAGTCCAGTCCGAGCCGGCGCATCACGCCTGGGCGATACGATTCGATCAGGATGTCCGCCTGCGCGATCTGCTCCCGCACCTCGGCCAGGCCGCTTTCGCTCTTCAGGTCGCAGAACAGGCTGCGCTTGCCACGATTGACTGCATCGAACAGCCCCGGCGCCATGCGCCGGGCATTGTCGCCGTGCGGCGGACGCTCGATCTTCACCACTTCGGCGCCCATGTCGACGAGAGACTGCGTCAGGAAGGGGCCGGGAAGCAGTTCGGTCAGGTCGACGACACGCACACCCGCGAGCGGCGGGGCACCGGCCGCATGGGTCGTGCTCATTTCCCCTCCCCCTCTTCCTCCATCACGATCACCGCATCGAGCGGCAGCGCTCCCTCTCCGGCGACGCCGACCCAGACCGGATTCAGGTCCATCTCCACCAGCCGGTCGGCATGCGCGACGACGAAGTCCGACACCTTCACCAGCAGCGCGGTCAGTGCCGCGACGTCGCGCCTCGGCTTACCGCGCGCGCCATCCAGCAACGGGAAACAGCGCACTTCGCGAATCATGCCCTCGGCCTCGGTGGCCGACAGCGGCAGCATGCGGCGCGATACGTCCTTGAATATCTCCACGTAGATCCCGCCGAGGCCGAAGGTCAGGATGTGCCCGAACACCGGGTCACGCGAAACGCCGATCAGGATCTCCAGGCCACCCGGCGCGGCCATGTGTTCGAGCAGCAGGCCATCGATGCGTGCATCGGGCACGTTGCGCGTGACCGAGGCGTGGATGCCTTGCCAGGCTGCCTCGAGCCCGGCTTCGTCGTGGATACCGACCACCACCCCGCCGACATCCGACTTGTGCTGGATCTGCGCGCTCACCACCTTGGCCACCAGCGGGTAACCCACCTCGCGCGCCAGTTCGCGCGCCTGCTCCAGCGTGGCCGCCACACGGGACACGGGGATGGCGATGCCGGCTGCGCGCAGCATGGCCTTGCCCTCGGGCTCGGACAGGGCGCGCGTGGGCACGTCGGCGCGTGGCCGCGCGGCGGTCTGCAACAGCGGCTCGAAGTCGATATCGGCGCGGGCCCGCCAGTCCGCATAGGCCATCCAGCGCTGCACCGCCTTGACGGCCTTGCTGATGCTGCGCACGGGTGCCAGGCGCGCATCGGCATACACCTGGTAGGCTTCGCCCTGGCGTTCGCTCATCCAGATCGGCAGCATCGGCACCGGGCTCTCGTCCTGCACCTGTGCCGTGATGTCGGCGGCGAGCTTGGTGATGGCCCCATACTCGAGCGCCTGCGGCAGCAATACCAGCGACACGTTCGGATCCTGGCAGACCGCCTGCAGGCAGGTCCGTGTCAGCTCCGGATTGCCCATCACCGCGGTGGTGGTGTCGATGGGATTGTCGATGGCCGCGTACGACGGCAGCGCTTCGCGCAGCACAGCGAGGGTCTGCGGCGCGAACTCGGCCAGCTTCAGTCCTGCGTTGCCGACCATGTCGGCGCACAACGCGGAGGTGCCGCCCGACCCCGAGTAGATCGCCAGGGCACCGCCCTGGCGCGGCATGCCGCGCGCAAACAGCCAGGCGGTGTCGATCAGTTCATCGATGTCATCCACCTCGACCACGCCAAGCTGGGCGAACACGGCGCTATTGACCTCCGCCGAACCGGTGATCGAAGCCGTGTGCGACTGTGCCGCCTTGCGCCCGTACTCGGAACGTCCCACCTTGAGCACTACCACCGGCTTGCCCTTGCGCGCCGCGTGCTGTACGGCCGCGACGAACTTGCGGCCGTCATTGACCCCTTCGAGCAAGGTGGCGATGACCTTGATATCAGGTGCATCGGCCATGTAGTGGATGAAGTCGCTCACCTGCAGGTCGACCTCGTTACCGCTGGAACTCCAGAGCGCCACGCCGATGCCACGGTCCATCGCCTGCAGCACGTTGCGGCCGAGGCCGCCGCCCTGCGTGGCCAGCCCCACCGGCCCGCCGCGGAGATCGTGCTGGAACGAGGGCGAAAACGTCAGGCCAAGCCGCTCCGTGATATTGGTCAGGCCCGGGCAGTTCGGCCCGTAGATGCGCATGCCGGTGCGCGCCACGATCTCCTTCATGGTCTGCTCGGCGGCCTTGCCCTCCTCGCCGGCCTCGCCAAAGCCCGAGGTCAGGATGATCGCGAAGCGCACCCCCTTCTCGCCGCACTGTTCCAGCACCGCGAGCACATGCTCGGCGGGCACCGCCACCACGGCGGTGTCGGGCACGGCCGGCAGCGACGCCACGTCGGGCCAGGCCTTGCGCCCGGCCACTTCCGGCTTGGTCGCGTTGACCAGGTACACCTCGCCACGGAAATCCGAATGGTCCAGCAGGTTCTCGAGCGCGCGGGCGCCGATGCTGCCACTGCGGTCGCTGGCCCCGACCAGGGCGATGGAACGCGGGCTGACGAGCCGCGACAGGTCTTGGTATGTCTCCATGATTGTTCTCTCGATGCGATAGTCTGCGGAGCCCGGCGCTACGCCGAGCGGAAAGGGCTGGGGCGCCCGGCGCGGCTGCTGCCGCTCAGACGATGGCCGACATGCCGAGAATCTCCCGGCCGACAATCAGTGTCTGGACTTCGGTGGTTCCTTCCGGGATGGTGCCGCCACGCGTATCGCGGAAGATGCGCTCGATCGGGTAGTCCGTGGCGTAGCCCAGGCCGCCGTGCACCTGCAGGGCCATGCTGGCCACCTCGTGCGCGGCCTCGGTCGCATACAACTTGGCAATCGATGCCGAGACACGCGTGTCCTCGCCGCGGTCGAGCGCCATGGCGGCGCGATACCCGAGCGCACGAGCCGCTTCGACCCGGATCGTCATGTCGACGATCATCTTCTGCACGAGCTGGAAGCTGCCGATGGGACGGCCGAACTGCGTGCGTGTCCTGGCATAGTCGGTGGCCAGGTCGAGCGCACACTGCGCCGCGCCCACGGCGCCCATCGCGATATTCACGCGTGCCCCGTCCAGGCCCTGCAGCATGCGCTTGAGCGCGCCGCCCTCCTCGCCCAGCAGGTTCTCGCGCGGGATGCGGACGTTGTCGAAGCCGAGCTCGGCGGTGCCAGTACTGCGCAGCACCATGGTGTCGACGCGGCGCACCTCGTAAGGGCTGACTTCGCGCTCGACCAGGAAGGTCGACAACTGGCCTTCGCAGTTGTCGCTGAAGGTACGGGCCACCACGATGCCGAAGTCGGCAAACGCGCCATTGGTGATCCAGAGCTTGCGGCCATTGAGCACGTAGTGGTCGCCGTCGAGGTCGGCACGCGTCTGGATCTGCGCGATGTTGGAGCCGGTACCCGGCTCGCTGATCGCCGTAAACACCTTGCGCTCGCAAGCCAGCAGCGGCGCGAGGAAGCGGGCCTTCTGCTCCGGCGTACCGTCGGCAGCAAGCTTGAGGATCGGGCCGTTGGTGATGTTCAGGATGGTCCGCAGCGACAGCCAGGCATAGCCGGCCTCCTCCATCATCATCGCCCAGGTGAGCTGGTCCAGCTCCATTCCGCCCTGTTCCTCGTACAGGCGCCCGCCGATGTAGCCGAACTGCGCCAAGCCCTTCAGGATCTCGAAGGGAAAGGTCTTCTCTTGATCATGCCGGCTGATCAGCGGGGCCACCTCCGCCTGCATGAAGCGGCGGATATTGTCGCGCAGCAGCCGCTGCTCGGAAGTTGCTTCGAAACACATGGGGTCTCCTGTTTTATCCCGGTTGGGAAATGCATGCGGCGCCGGCGGCATGGCGTGCCAGGTACCGCAGATACAAAGCCGGACACAGGAAAAGCCCCATGTGCCGACCTAGTCCTTCTGGGCAGCGGGGAACACCAGGTCCCGCGCAGCCTCGATCACTTCCAGGTACTCGTCCTTGCGGCGCTTGAATCGTTCGGTGGGGCCCGCCAGCGAGATCGCGAACGGTTCGTCGCCGATCAACCCGGCCACCGCGATAGCCGTCACCCCTTCCCCGCCCTCGTCCTCGACCCAGGCCCAGCCGCGCTCACGCACTTCGGCGATCTGCTTTTCCAGCGCGACCGGGTTGATTTCCGTTCTGGGCGCGAGCTTGGGCAGCGCGCGCAGGCGTAGCTGCCGCGCCGCGTCTTCCGGCGGCAGCACCGCCAGCAGCGCCTTGCCGAGCGCCGTGGCATGCAAGGCCAGGCGCTTGCCGACGCGCAACACGTAACGCAATTCGTAGCGGCTTTCCTGGAAGCCGGTCACCCGCACGTAGGCGCCATCGAGCCGGCCGCACAAGGAGGTCTCGCCCGTCTTGCCGGTGAGGAACTCGGTGGCCTCGGCCGCCACGGCCGCCAGCGGATCGTTGCCGGCAATGGCTTCGCTGATCGATTGGAGCCGCGTGGTGGGATAGAAGCGGCGCGTGCGCGCGGTACGCATCAGATACCCCGTCTCGGTCAGCGTATGCAGCAGGTCCGAGCAACTGCTCTCCGGCAGGTCGAGCAGGCGCGCGAGTTCCGAATTGGAGAGCTCGCGCTTTTCGCGCGAGAACACCTCGAAAACGGCAAGGCTGCGCGCGGCAGCAGGAACAAAGCTTGGCATGGGTTCTCCGAAATTCTCGTGATGACAATGCGGCATCCGCACAAACCGCACAGTCTACGAGATTTCGTACGCTCTTCCGTGTTTGACAGGCCATATGACTACGATATACTGGATACTAATCCGACCTATCGTAGTTTTGCAAGACAAAGATCGGCCGATGGCACCCGCGACGGCGCGCCGACGTGCAAGGCACTCGCGCCCGGCGGGCAGACAGATACTGAAAAGGAGACACGATGCAAACTGCGGAATCCCGCTCGCCTGAAACACAAGGGGCACCATCCCTGGCCGTGCTGCGCTGCGGCGCATGCGGCAAGCCGACCTACCCGGCCACCGCCTATGGCTGCCAGTACTGCGGAGCCGACCCCGAACGCGGCACGGTGGAGCAGATGTCCACATGGGGCAGGCTGCGCAACTATGTGACCGTGCATGCGCCGCTGGTACGCGACATGCCGCCGCCGTTCGTCGTCGGCGAAGTCGAATTCGCCGAAGGCATACGCGAAGAAGTGCTGCTCGACGTGGCCAGCGAAGCGGAACTGGCTCCCGGCATGATGGTGCAGGGCGTGCTTCGTACCGACGCCGCGGGCGGCGACCGCTATCCGCTGCGCTTCGCGCCCGCAGGCGAGGAGGTGCAACGATGAACCGCCTGCTCCAGCAGAACCCCGTCTACGTGATCGGCATCGGGCTGCATCCGTACCAGTTCGCCTCGGATACCCCCTATGTCAGCCTCGGCCTGCGCGCGGTGCGCGAGGCACTGGCGGACGCCGGCATTGCCTGGCCGGAGGTGCAGAGCGCCTATGTGGGGACGTCGGCGATCGGCATGGCCACCGGACGTGTCATGTTCCGCCACCTGGGCTCCACCGGCCTTGCCGTGACGCAGGTGGAAAGCGCCTCGGCCTCGGGCTGCTCGGCGTTCCGCCAGGCGTGCCTGGAGGTGGCGAGCGGCGTCTCGGACGTGGTGGTGGCCATGGGCGTGGACAAGTTCGGCGATGGCCGCAAGGCCGCCGACAAGGACGGCCTGCCGCACCTGGCACCGACCGCGACCATGCCACCGGTGAAGTTCGCGCTGATGGCACGCGAATACCTGCGCCAGCACGGCCTGAAGCCCGAAGCCATGGCGCGCGTCGCGGTCAAGAACCACGGCAATGCGGCGCTCAACCCGTATGCACAGTTCCGCAAGCCGCGCACGCTCGAGCAGGTCATGGCCTCGCCGAAGGTGGTGGGCGACCTGACGGTGCAGCAGTGCTGCCCGCGTGGCGACGGCGCCGCCGCCGTGATTGTGGTGTCGGAGGCGGCGATCCAGCGTCTCGGCCTGGACAAGCGCCGCGCCGTGCGCGTGCTGGCATCGGTGGCGAACAGCGAGGAGTTGGAGCGCGACGATTCGTCGGCGGCCGCCGACATGGTGCGCAAGTCCACCGCGCTGGCCTACGAGCAGGCCGGAATCGGTCCGCGCGACCTGGACCTGGTGGAACTGCACGAGGCCTTCTCGATCGAGGAACTGGTCTACACGGAAGCCATGGACCTGTGCGCGCCCGGGGAAGGCGCGGCGTGGCTCGAACGCGGCGCTTCGGCCATCGGCGGCCAGTGCGCGGTCAATGCATCGGGCGGCCTGCTCGGCATGGGTCATCCGACCGGACCGACCGGTATCGGCCAGATCGCCGAGATCACGCGCCAGATTCGCGGCGAGGCACGCGGACGGCAGCACCCGGGCGCGCGCCTGGGGCTGGCTCACATGATCGGGCTCGGCTCGGTGGCCTTCGCCCACGTGCTGGCGGCAACGCACTGATCTGATCCTGCGGGCTCACCGGCAGCGCATGCGTCCGACAAACCCGCAGGCAAGCATCGGCGCGAACATCGGCGCGAACATCATTCCAAGCAAGGAGACATCGATGCAATTCGAAACCCTGTTGTACGAAGTGGTCGAGGGCGTGGCCATCATCCGGCTGAACCGCCCGGAGCGCATGAACACACTCGGCGGCACCATGAAGCCGGATCTTGCCAAGGCCTTCTTCGAGCTGGCGCGGGACGACAGCAGCGTTCGCTGCGTGGTGCTGACCGGCACCGGCGACAAGGCGTTCTGCGCCGGCGCGGACATCAAGGAGCGCGCGGGCGGCACGGCGCACCCCGCCGATTACTACGTCACGCAGCAGAGGACGCATGAACTGTTCCGCGGCATCGAGGAATTCGAGAAGCCCGTGATTGCCGCCATCAACGGCGTGGCGCTCGGGGGCGGCCTGGAACTGGCCCTGTGCGCCGATATCCGGCTGGCGGCGCGATCGGCACGATTCGGCCTGCCCGAGATCAAGCTCGGCGTCATCCCCGCCGCGGGCGGCACGCAGCGCCTGCCGCGCGTGGTGGGCCAGGCCGTGGCCAAGGAACTGATCTTCACCAGCGACCTGATCAGCGCCGACGCGGCGAAAGACATCCGCCTGGTGAACCGTGTGGTCGACGACGACAAGCTGATGGACGAAGCATTGGCGATGGCCCGGCGCATCGCCGCGCAACCGCCCCTGGCCGTGCGCTTCGCGAAACGGTCGGTCAACCTCGGCATGCAAGGCTCGGTCGACCTGGGCCTGCAGTTCGAATGCTACGGCGCGGCCATGGTGATGGACAGCGAGGACAGGAAGGAAGGGATGCGCGCATTCGTCGAGAAGCGCGCGCCCCGCTTCGTCGGGCGCTGAGCCCGCACGCAGACGTCATCGGAATATCGAAACATCGAAGCATCTGAACATCGAAAACTGGAGGAGAACGGAATGGAACTGCATCTGCAAGGCAAGGTAGCCCTGGTGACTGGCGGCGGACAAGGCGTGGGCCGGCGCATCTGCCTGGAGCTCGCCGGAGAAGGCGTCAACGTCGTGGTCAACGACTACTTCCTGGAGCGCGCGCAGGCGGTACAGCAGGAAATCGAAGCGGCAGGCGGCCAGGCATTGGCGGTGCAGGCCGACATCGGCGACGCCGAGCAGGTGGAGCGCATGTTCGCGCTGGCGCGTGAACGCTTCGGCGACGTCGACATCCTGGTGAACAACGCCGGCGTGACCGTGGCGCGCCGCACCAAGGGCGGCATGCCGCCGACGTTCATGGAAATGCCGGTGGAGGACTGGAAGGAAGTCGTCGACCTGAACGTCTACGGCGTGATGAACTGCTGCCACAGCGCCCTGCCCGGCATGCAACGCAAGGGCGGCGGCAAGATCGTCAACATCATGTCCGAAGCCGGCCGTGTCGGCGAGGCACGCCTGGCGGTCTACTCGGGTGCCAAGGCGGCCATGCTGGGATTCG
The DNA here is from genome assembly GCF_001854305.1 of Cupriavidus sp. USMAA2-4. NCBI lineage: Bacteria > Pseudomonadati > Pseudomonadota > Betaproteobacteria > Burkholderiales > Burkholderiaceae > Cupriavidus > Cupriavidus sp. USMAA2-4. The sequence continues at coordinate 253,829 of NZ_CP017749.1, forward strand.
CCAAGGCGATCGCTCAGGAGCACGGCCGCGATTGCATCAACGTCAACACCATCGCATTGGGCGCCGTCTCGCACGAAGGCATCGCCAACGGCCCGCTGCATCCGTCGGCCACGCCCGACACCGACGAGCGTCTCAAGAAGATGCTGGGCGCCTACCCGATCGGGCGCGGGCTGGGGAGGCTGTCGCGACCGGAGGACATCTCCGGCGTGGTGGCATTCCTGGCATCGGACCGCGCGGCCTTCATCACCGGCCAGAGTCTCGGCGTGAGCGGCGGCTACGTGATGCTGTGATGTCGCGCTGACGAGTGCCGCATCCAGACGTCCAAGGCAGAAGACCGCGTGCGTCGGACAACATCCGGCCACGCGGTCGAATGCATTTTCCATACGCGGCTGGGCCATAGACGCTAGAGAAATACCGGGCCGCCCAACAAGGCAAAGCGGCCTGAATTCCTCGGCGATGGGATTCGTGGAGCAGGGGCAAGGTCAATCAATCCCAGAGTCTGCTTGTGAAGCTGCCCACGCAGCGCACGCGGATAGGAGACATAACATGCAACTGCCGCCCACGGAATGGACCACCATCCAGGTGCCCGCCGATAGTCGAACCAACGATTTCGAGGCGGTCTTCGGCCCTGGCCGACGCTGGCGCATTTCCACTCCGGCGGCGCCTTCCACCTTTGTGGGGCAACTGCGGCAGCATGAGTTGGCAGGTGCCACGCTGGTAAGCATCACGGGCACCCAATCCGTGGGGCAACTACCCACTGCGAGGCGTGGCGGGCCAAGTGACGAGTTGTACCTGGCGTTGCAATTGAACCTCAGCGGCCGCGAGCGGATACAGTCACCGGATGCGCACTGGGACGAGGAAATGCGCCCGGGCGACATGATTCTGTGGCGCACCGACCAGCGGCACAGCTTCGAGGTGCTGGAACCGATGCAGAACGTGTCGCTGATGATTCCATGGCAGCTCATGCGCGAACACCTGCCGCAGCGCCGGGAACCACCCGCCATGTGCCGCATCGAGAGCCATTCCGGCATCGGCCTGCTGCTGGCACAGCACCTGCTTGGCCTGGCTCGGGAAGTCGGCAGCGTGAAGCCGACCGCCCACGCCACCCTGTGCCGCACCTCCATTGAACTGCTGGACATCGCCCTGCCGGGCCTGGAGCGCGCAAGCAAGTTCAACGCCAAGGCCGTGCTGCGCGAACGCGTGCGCGCCTACATCGCCGGGCATCTGCATGAAGACGATCTAAGCCCGGCACGGATTGCTGCCGCGCATGGCGTCTCGCTGCGCTATCTGCAGGCACTGTTCGCGGGCGGCGACGCGACGGTGGCCGGCCACATTCTCGAAAGTCGGCTGGCCAGATGCTGGCAGGCGCTGACCGATCCGGCCTGCCAGCACCTGCAAGTATCGGACATCGCCTTCCGCTGGGGCTTCAAGTCCGCCAGTCACTTCTGCCACGTGTTCAAGCAGCGCTATCAGCTCACGCCGGGCGAGATGCGCCGCATGGCCGCACGCTGAGCCCCTGAGCGCGCTCCCGGCCCCCGGTCGAGCAAACCGGGGTTTTCCCTGCGCGAATCGACAACGCGTCGTGCGCGCGCAAGCAAAGCGCGCGCGCCCCAAACGCTGATGATTTCAAGCTACCCGATAGCGCCGGTGGCATACACGGCGCTGGGCGGGCGCGGATTTCACTGAGGACGGCGCAAGGATGGCAATCATTGATTTCTTCGATCGGGGGTGGCGCATCAACGCCCGCGGCATCGCCTATATCCAAGGCGAGCGCAGCTACTCATTCCAGCAGGCCGGGGAGCTTTCGTGCCGCATCGCCAATGGCCTGATCGCCGCCGGATTTGCAAAGCAGACCAAGGCGGCCGTCTGGGCCGGCAACGACGTCACGGCCTGGCTCTGCACGCTGGGCGTGTGGCGCTCCGGCATGACGTACATCCCGGTCAGCGGGACCAACGCGCCCAACGACTGCCAGTACGTCCTCGATCAATTCGACTGCGAGGCGCTGTTCTTCACCCAGGCCTACGCGCAGACCATCGAGACGCTGCGCCCCAGCCTGCCGAAGATCCGGCTGTGGGTGTGCGTCGACGCCGATCTGTCGTGGGCGCCATCGCTCGCGAAGTGGGTCGATGGCCAGCCGTCGACCAAGCCGCTCGTCGACTACGGCATGGACGATGTGGTGTCGATTTCCGCCACGGGCGGCACGACCGGGGTGCCCAAGGGTGTGATGAACACGCATCGCTCCATGCAGACCTACTTCGCGCACTACATGATGGCGTTTACGTATGGCGCATCGGAGCGCCCGGTGAATCTCGCCGCGGCGCCGATGACCCATACCGCGGGGTCAATGTCGCTTCCGTGCACCGCACGCGGTGGCACGGTGGTGGTGATCACGAAGCCCGATTCGGAATTGCTGCTGGACGCGATCGCCACGCATCGGGTCACGGAGTTTTTCCTGCCCCCGACGGTCATCTACCGCCTGCTCGACATGCCCGGTATCGAAGCGCGGGACTTCTCGTCGGTCAAGTACCTCATGTACGGCGCTGCGCCCATGTCGGTGGACAAGCTCAAGCGTGCGATCGAAGTGTTCGGCCCGGTAATGGCTGAGGGCTACGGCCAGACCGAATGCCCAGCGTCGATTTCCAACCTGATGCCGGCCGAGCATTTCGTCAACGGCAAGATCGCGCCGGACAAACGGCTATCCTCGGTCGGTCGCCCCAATCCGCTGATTCGCGTCGAGATCATGAACGACCGCAACGAGATCCTGGCTCCGGGCGAGAGCGGCGAGATCTGCGTGCGCGGCGACCTCGTGATGAAGGGCTACTACAAGGCGCCGGACAAGACCGCCGAAGCCATCATCGACGGCTGGCTGCACACCGGCGACGTCGGCCATCTCGATGCCGAAGGCTATCTGCACATCACCGACCGCAAGAAGGACATGATCATCAGCGGCGGCTTCAATGTCTATCCGAGCGAAGTCGAGCAGGTCATCTGGTCACACCCCGCGGTGCAGGACTGCGCGGTGATCGGCGTGCCCGATGAAGAATGGGGCGAAGCGGTGAAGGCGGTCGTCGAGCTCAATGCTGGCCAAAGTGTGAGCGCCGAAGAACTCATCGCGCTGTGCAAGAGCAAGATCGGCTCCGTCAAGTCCCCCAAGAGTGTTGACTTTGTCATTGCGCTGCCGCGCAGCGCGATCGGCAAGGTGCTGAAGAAGGACCTGCGCGCCCATTACTGGCAGGGCCAGCAACGCAAGATCTGAATCGCCCGTCCTTTTCCGTTCCACGAGCGAGAGACATGCCCATGAGCGACAAGCCCCTACATCGGCCGGCATCGCCACGACCTTGTCCGGAGGGCACGCAGCGCGACGGATCCCGGGCACGGGCCCGGAATATCGGCAATACCTGTGCCCGGACGCACCACGTCGCTGGTGTAAGCCGAACCGGCTTTTACCGCTTTCGAAGTGACGCGATTAGTAAAAAAATCAAGGAGACACCAAGATGATGGGGAACACTGGAACCGGCGGTGCCGGCAAGCAAGCGGATAACGCCTGGCGAGTGACGGGGCTGCTATTTCTGGCTTGTCTCTTCAACTATTACGACCGCATCGTGCCGACGGCCCTTCTGGAGCCGATCCGCAAGGAATGGGGCTTGAACGATGCGCAACTGGGCCTGACCACATCGGCCTTCACCATCGTGTATGCCCTGGCCAGCGTGCCGATCGGGCGCTGGGCCGACAAATATTCGCGCAAGCACATCCTGGGCTGGGGCCTGTTGATCTGGAGTCTCTTCACCGGCATGACGGGCCTGGCATGGGGCTTTGCTTCCTTCTTGGCGATCCGGGTGCTGGTGGGCGTGGGCGAAGCCAGCTATCAGGCACCAGCCACCTCGTTGATCGGCGATCTGTTCCCGGCCGACAAGCGCTCCGGCGCCACCGGCATCTTCCTGCTCGGCCTGCCGGTAGGCCTGCTGCTGGGCTTCTTCACCACCGGCGCCATCGCCCAATACTTCGGCAACTGGCGCGCGCCCCTGTTCGTCGCCGCCGTCCCGGGCATCCTGCTGGCCTTCTGCATGTTCTTCATCAAGGAGCCTGCGCGCGGAGCGTCCGAGGTCATCAAGATCAGCGAGCACCCGATCGACCGTCCGTTCCTGCGCGTGTTCAAGACGCCGACGGTGTGGGCGTTGCTCATCGCGGGCCTGGCGCTGGCCATGGCGTCCAACGCGGCCAGCGCCTTCTTGACCTCGACGCTCATCCGCTACTTCCACCTGTCGCTCAAGGACGCCGGCATGGCCAGCGGCATCATCGTCGGCGCCTCGGGCCTGATCGGGCTGCCGCTTGGCGGCTGGTTGAGCAACCGGCTGCACCGCAGGCACGAACATGCGCGGATGTATTTCAGCGCCATCAGCGTGCTGATTGCCGCGGTGCTGATTCATTGGGCGCTGAAAGTCCAGAGCACCGAAGTCACGATGTTCGTGGCGCTGTTCGGGCTTGCCTGGGTGCTGCAGTACCACTACTACGCCTCGTCCCTGCCTGTGCTGATGGATGTCTTCGAACCGCGGCTACGCGCCACGGCCACGGCCGTCAGCTATGCCGTGTCATATATCGTGGGCGGCACCGCCGGGCCGGTGCTGCTGGGTCTGGTGTCCGACCACAACGCCAAAGCCGCAATGGCGGCCGCGGGCGCCATGCAGATGACCGACGAGATTCGGGCCCTGGGCCTGCTGCACTCGATGGAAGTGGTGCCGATCGCGCTGGCCGTGTGCGGGGTGGGGTTGCTGCTTGCAACTCGGACTTACTCGACCGATGCGGCCGCGGCGCAGCGCGCCATGGCTGGTGCGGCCGCCTGATCCGTTCGCACAGCACATCGCCGAAGCGACGGTCTCCAGGCCGCTGTCGACTTCGCGGGTGCCCATGAGCTTGCCGCCTTCGATCCCGGCCTTGCCGGCGCAGGCGCCCTTGGGACAGTACGGCCATCGCAGCGCGCACCTGACCGGTTTGCTTGGCTTCGGCAATCGCCGTCCGGCAGCCCATGACTGCGACTTGGGGAGCGGGAATATGGGGGCAAGACCAGTATGGAAGCCGGGGCCACCCCGCATGACGGGATTCAAACGAAGGAGGCATCAATGCCAATGCGTTGTTTTTGTGTGACTCACTATGGCCAGCCGCTCGAGCTGATAGAGAAGGACATCCCGCAGCCGCAGGGCACCGAGGTGCTGGTGCGGGTCAAGGCGGCGGGGCTGTGCCATTCCGACCTGCACATCTGGGAAGGCTATTACGATCTCGGCGGCGGCAAGAAGCTCATGTTCGCCGACCGCGGCCTCAAGCTGCCGCTGACGCCGAGCCACGAGATCTCCGGCGAGGTCGTCGCTGCGGGCCCGGACGCCGGTCCGGTGCAGATCGGACTCGTCGCGGTCGTGCATCCGTGGATCGGCTGCGGCCAGTGCGCGGCATGCCGGCGCGGCGAGGAGAACATCTGCGTGAAGCCGCAGTCGCTCGGCGCAGTGCGCGACGGCGGCTTCGCGGACTATGTGATCGTGCCGCATCCGCGCTATCTGGTCGATCTCAGCGGGCTCGATCCGGTGAAGGCCGCGCCGCTCGCATGCGCGGGCGTCACGACTTACTCAGCGATCAAGAAGTTCGGCGAGCGGATTCATGAAGGGCCGATCGTCGTGATCGGCGCGGGCGGCCTCGGGCTGATGGCGATCGAGGTGCTGAAGGCGCTTGGCGGCAAGGGCGCGATCGTGGTCGACGTCGACGCGACGAAGCGCGACGCCGCGCAGCAGGCCGGCGCGCTCGCCGCCATCGACGCGCGCGCGCCGGACGCCGCGCAGCAGATCATCCAGGCAACGGATGGCGGCGCGCGCGCAGTGCTCGATCTCGTCGGTGCGACGCCGACCATGACGCTCGCGCTCGACTCGTCCGCACGCGGCGGACACGTGGTGGTCGTCGGGCTGATGGGTGGCGACATCACGCTGTCGCTGCCGGTCATCCCGATGAAGCCGCTGCGGATCGAAGGCAGCTATGTCGGCACGCTGCCCGAGTTGCGCGAGCTCGTCGCGCTGATGCGCGACGGCAAGATCCAGCCGACGCCTGTGAGGAGCCGCCCGCTCGACGAAGTCAACGACGCGCTGATCGCGCTGTCGCAGGGGAAGGTGATCGGGCGCACCGTGCTGGTTCCATAACGCGCATTGTCGGCTGCCCTCGTAGGGTCGGGGCAGCCGAGCCTCGGCAGCAGGACAGCGACGGCCCGTTACACGCCTCCATCCCCCCGATGCTGCGGTACCTGCGGCAGCACTGCGGAGCCGTCAGCCGCCAAGCCGGCCGTGATCGCGCCGACATCGTCGACCAGCCGTGTGATCAAGCTCGACGCGCTGCCTCGCCGGGCAAGTGACGCTGCCTGGCCTGCCGCGAGTGCGATCAGGTCGTCGCGTTCCGCTCGCAGGGCCGCCGCCCGGAAGCCTCCGGTGAGCCATCGTTGAACCGGATACGGCGCCACATCCGCTTCGTACGCGGCCATCTCTTCGGTGAAGCGGTTCGCGATGTTGCGGGCCAGCCGCCCGGTGAACGCCCTCGTAAGCACGGTGCGTCTTGCGTCAGGGCTGAGGAGCTTTTCCCGATGCGCGGGGCTGGCACCTGACTCGTCGCACGCCAGGAATGCCGTTCCGATCTGGACACCCTGCGCCCCGAGCGCCAGCGCGGCCACGATGCCGCGGCCATCCGCCACGCCGCCGGCGGCGATGACGGGAGTCTTGACGCGATCGGCAATCTGCGGCACCAGGGCGAAGACGCCGGTCAGGGATGCCTCGGGAGTACGCAGGAACGAGCCCCGATGGCCGCCGGCCTCGAAGCCGCTGGCAACGATGCAATCCAATCCCGCCGCCTCCAGCAGGATCGCTTCGTCCACGGTGGTCGCCGTACCCACGGTGACGATATTCCGCCGCCGGCACTCGCGCAGGATCGCGGGAGAAGGGAGGCCGAAGACGAAGCTCAGTACTGGCGGCCGCGCCTCGAGCACGGCTTCGATCTGCTGCGCGTAGTCGTGGCCGAAACGGGTCGGGAGATCGGGGATGGCAACGCCGAGCTCCCGATAGTAAGGGCGCAGCGGCGCAAGGAAGCGATCGAAGGCAGCGGCATCGACCACGGGATCGCGGTCGGATTCGGGAACCCACAGATTGAAGGCAAAGGGCTGATCGGTGGCCGCGCGGATCTCGCTCGCGAGGTCCTGGATGGCATCCGGGGCCGTCGTATGCAGACCATACGATCCCAGCCCACCGGCGTTCGAGACGGCCGCCACTAGCGCGACGGACGACAGGCCGCCGCCGAATGGGCCCTGGATGATCGGATAGCGGATGCCGAGCTTCCGGCTGACATCGGTTTCATTCCACATGATCGGGTTTCCCAGGCATCAGAGATCGGAACCCACGCGCACGGGCCGACGGGCACGTTGGCGCAGGTAGATGTTGTTCAAGACCAGCGCGGCACCGGTCATGCACGCCCCGGCAATCTGCATATCGGTCGGCACGATGCCTTCCATGGCCGATACGAGAAAGGTCGTGATCGGCACGACATCCATGAACAGGACGCCGTTCAGCGGCGTCAGGATGCGGTTGCCGAGATTCCAGCAGAGAATGCCGACGAATCCGGCGACGGGTCCCATGTAGAGAAGATGGGGCAGGATGGCGAGCAGGTCGGCCTTGCCGGGGACGGGAATGACGTGCCGGGCCAACAGGACGCCGTTGATCGAGACGATGCTCAGAAGCCCGAGCCCGGTGGTGATGGTCGTGTATTTCAAGGCCGACCAGCGGGTGAAGAAGCTCGCGCTGAAGGTGTAGATCACCCAGCACAGGGCGCCGAGCACGATGAGCACGTTCGCGGCGTAGCTCTGCGGTTCGCCGAGAAGGCCGGCGATATCGCCTTTGGTGACAACCAGGATCACGCCGCAGAAGGACAGCAGGATAAACAGCAGCGAAAAGCGCGGCGGCAGAACGCGCCGGCCGATCGAGTTCACGACCAGGCCGAGCATCGGTTGGGTCGCCATCATGATCGAGGCGGTCAGGGCGCCATCCCTGCCGGCAATCTGCTGGCCGAGGAACACCAGAAAGCCGAAGCCGGCGAAGCCCACCGTCCCCAGGAACCAGGCCAGCAGCATCGACTGCCCGTCGGCGTGGAGCGCGGAGCGCCCCTCGGTCGAGACCAGCAGTACAAGGAATGCCATGCCGGCCGTCAAATAGCGCAGCGACGTGAAGGTGAACGGATCGATCCGCGTCAGCGCGCTGGACATGACGGGAAACATGATCCCGAAGGAGAGCGTCGCGACAACGCAGCACAGCACGCCTTTGGCATAGCCGCCGGAGGGCAGGCGGGACGCTCCTTGCCGCCTTGCGGAATCTGTTCCCGCCGACGGCGGGCAGGAAGCCAGGCGCCCGGGGCTGGCAGCGGCTGCGACGGTTTCCGATGGTTCCATGGACATTGGATTTCTACCTCCTCGTATCGGGAGAGCGTCTGCCGGCTGGCTCGCTCCTCCATTGCTCGGATGGTAGGAGTTCCCTATCATTAAGAAAATTGGATATTTCTTATCGAACAGTTTCGTAGAACTGAACTATGATCCGACCCAATCTCGACATGGATATCCTGCGCACCCTGGTGGCCGCACAGGACCTCGGCAGCTTCAATCGCGCCGCCGACCACATCGGCCGCTCGCAGTCGGCGGTGAGCCAGCAGATCCGCAAGCTCGAGGAACAGATCGGCGAGCCCTTGTTCCGCAAGGAGGGACGGGGGCTCGCACCGACCGAAGCGGGAGACGTGATCCTCAGCTACGCGCGGCGGATTCTCGACCTGAACGACGAGGCGGTCTCGGCCGTGCGCGGGATGTCGGTCGCGGGTGCGGTGCGCTTCGGCGTGCCGAGCGATCTCGCCGAGACATGGCTGCCGAAGGTGCTGGGTCAGTTCAAGCGGGCCCACCCCGCCGTCCTGATCGAGGCCATCGTAGAACGCAATGCGCTGCTGCTCGAACGCCTGGACAAAGGCCAGCTCGACCTTGCCCTGGCGTTCGGTGCGGACGCGCGGCACGACGGCGAGCTGCTCGCAACCTTGCCGATGACCTGGATCGGTCCTGCCGCGGGCCAGGCGGAGTTCAAGCCTGAACAGCCGTTGTCGCTGGTCGTGTATGCGGCCCCCTGCTTCTTCCGCCAGGCCTGCATCGACGCGCTCGACAAGGCCGGGGTCGCCTGGCACACCGCTTTCACCAGTTCCAGCCTCCATGGGCTCTGGGCCGCTGTCGACGCAGGCCTGGGCATTACCTTGCGCACGGCGCTGGGGCTGCCGCGCTCGTTGACCGTACTGGACGCGAGCTCCGGCCTTCCGCCCGTTCCAACCATACGACTGGCCCTGCATGACGCAGGTCGCGCGCTATCGCCCGCCGCCGAGCGGCTGAAGACCATCCTGGTCCAGACGTTGTCCGAGAGCCTGCCGCCTCCCGGCTATTGAATGCCGGAGGCGCTGGCGTCGGTGAAGGATCCCGCCGCGCCGGTCCGGAACGGGCCGACGGCGATCCCCCGTCAGAACGGCCAGAAGAAGAAGTGCCGCTGCTGCTTGCGCGGATGGGTCACGCGCGGCGGCCGAGACTCCGGCCCGAGCCGCGCGCCCGCGTCGATCACCCGCGCGCGCAGCGCCATGTCGTAGAAGGCGCCAACCATCGGCAGGGCGCTGTGCGCGCCCTGCCCCCAGTAGTCGCCGAGCGTCACGCGTCCATCATCGAATCCCACCCAGGCGCCCGCGACCAGTTGCGGATGCATCAGGATGAACCAGCTATCCGCATTGTCCTGCGTCGTGCCGGTCTTGCCGGCCACATCCGCGTAGATCCGGAAGCGCGACCGGATGCCGTTGCCCGTGCCACGGCTGATCACGTCGCGCATGACGTCGACGAGCACCTGGGCCGCACCGGCAGGCAGCGCCCGTTCGGGCACGGCGCTCGGGAATTCGGCGAGCACCTTGCCGTCATGATTCTCGATGCGCGTGACCATGCGCGGTTCAATATAGGCGCCGCGGTTCGCGATGGTGCTGTACGCCGAGACCATTTCCTTCAGCGTGACCGGGCTCGTGCCGAGCGCGAGCGACGGTACGGCTTCGAGCGAACTCTCGCGCACGCCCATCGCGCGCGCGAGCTGCGCGACCTTCTCGGGGCGCTCCTTCTGCATGAGCTGGGCGGTGATGCGATTGCGCGAGTAAGCCAGCGCGTCACGCAGCGTCATCGGCCGGCCGCTGGGCGGCTCCGCGTCGGCCGGCCGCCAGACCGCATGCCCGCTCAATGGAATGGCGACATCCCGGTCGACGAAGGTATCGCTCGGCCGTGCGCCATCCGCGAAGGCCGCGCCGTAGAGGAAGGGCTTGAAGGTCGAACCGGGCTGGCGCCGGGCCTGTTGCACATGATCGAACGGCACTTCGCGGAAATCGCGGCTGCCGACCCAGGCCTTGATGTCGCCGTTGCGCGGATCGATCGCGACGAAGCCCGCCTGGACCTGCGTCTTGCTCCGGCACAGCGCGCGGACGAATGCAGGATTCGCCGCGAGCCTCCTCAGCGCGGCCTGGTCCGTCTGCCCCCCGTCGCGCGCGGCGCGGTACTCCGCCGTCTGCCGCATGAAGGCCTGGAACAGCTCATTGCCCGGCCAGCATCCCGTCCGCTCATCCCACGCCTCGTTGGCGATCGCTTGCAACTGATTGGTCTGCCAGGCCATCGCCTGCGTGGCCATCCCCTGCAGGCGGGAATCGATGGTGGTGCGCACCACCAGTCCGTCGGCATAGATGTTGTAGCCGTTCCGCCCGGCCCATGCGCTCAACCACTTGCGCAGTTGGGCCGAGAAATGCGGGGCGACGCCCGGTGGTGCGCTCTGCGGCTCGAAATCGACGTTGAGTGGTTGCCGCACCAGCCATGCGTAGGCACCGGGCTTGAGCTTGCCGTACTTGTCCATCTGCCCCAGCACCGTATTGCGCCGCTGCAAGGCGCGCTCGGGATTCAGCACGGGGTTGTAGGTGCTGTTGGCCTTCAGCATGCCGACCAGGGTCGCGCTTTCGAGAATGTCGAGCCGATCGGCGGATTTGCCGAAGTAGGTGCGTGCGGCCATTTCCACGCCGTAGGCGTTGTACAGGAACGGCACCGTGTTCAGGTAGGTCTCGAGGATCTGGTCCTTGCTGTACACGGATTCGATCTTGAACGCCGTGATCGCTTCCTTGAGCTTGCGCGTGAGGGTCGGCGCGCGGCCGATCTCGTCCGGATACAGGTTGCGAGCCAGCTGCTGGGTGATCGATGAGCCGCCCTGCCGGTCGCCCGAGAACGTATGCAACGCTGCCGACGCGGTACGCCTCCAGTCGATGCCATGGTGCTCGTAGAAGCGGCGGTCCTCGGTCGCGACCAAGGCGTCGACCATATAGGGTGAGATCCGCCTGAGCGGCACCCACTCGCGATTGACCGGCTTGAACTGGTCGAGCAGCCGGCCGTCGGCCGACACAATCAACGCCGGCCGGTCGATGCGGGCCTTGCGGATGTCGCCCATGCCCGGCGTGTACGGCACGAGCGCCAGCACGAACGCCACGAACAGCGCTGGCACGGCAAGGAGTGCAAGCACGATGCCGCGCCGCGTCGGGTGACGCAGGCGGCGCAGTGCGCTGCTGACAGCACGCCCGGCCGCTGCGCTGCCGGCGGCGAGCAACGGCCGGATGCGGGCGAGCAAGCGGGCGCAGTGCTCTCGAAGCAACGATACATAGCGGCTATTCACTGGGGCGGGGGCGCTGGCGGAAAGGGCCGGATCGTACCAAAGCGCAAGCGCGTTGCCGTTGTCAGGTTGCGACTGCAGCGCGCCGCATTTACAGACGATTACATTTGTTTCGCGTTGACAACAAGAGGCGAGCCCTATGCCGCAGGACTTCTTTTTTTCCGCAAGAAGCGCGGCCGGGTCAACGCTTGCCGACCCGGTCGCGGAGCGTCCCCGCGCTGGTGTCGAACGTCCTCAATAGATGCCCGCCGACCTCAATGCATCGACGGCCATGTGCATGCCCAGCACACCCAGGACAAGGCCCATCGCCCAGCGTTGGGCCAGCAGGAGTCCCGGGCGGCGCGACAGGAGCGTCGCCATGCTGCCGGAGCAGACCGCCACCAGGCCATTGACCGTGGCGAACACGACGATCAGCGACGATCCCAGCGCCAGCGATTGCCTGAGAACGCTGCCGTTCTGATAGTCGATGAACTGCGGCAGCAGGGACAGGAAGATCATCGCGAGCTTGGGATTCAACAGACTGGTCGTCGCCCCCATCACCAGCAGCCGGCGCGGCCGTTCGCGCGGCAGGTCGCGCACCTCCAGGGGAGAGCGGCCACCCGGCTTCACGGCCTGCCACGCCAGATAGAACAGATAGAGCGCGCCCACGGCACCCAAGGCACTGCCCGCATAAGGCACGCCGAGGAAGAACGCCGTGATGCCGAACGCGGCCCCGAACATATAGAAGAGATATCCGAACATGACGCCCGCGAGCGATATCATCCCCGCCATGCGGCCTTGCGCGATCGAGCGCGACATCACGTAGACCATGTTCGGCCCAGGGGTTACAGCGAGCATTCCGGCAACCGCCAGGAATCCGTAGATCGACGCCGTACTATGCATTTTCGTGGGCTCATCCAAGTGATCGTCGCTGCTAGTATCCGGCTGCCATACACTCCAGTAAAACGAATTAAACTGAACCCATTACTCAGCTTTTCTGATCAAAATGAAGAAGCTCGACCTGGACGTGCTTGAGATGCTGGTGGCGGTTGCCGAGACGGGTTCGTTCGCGCGCGGGGCAGAGTCCGTGCATCGGTCGCCGTCGGCAGTGAGCATGCAGATCAAGGGACTTGAAGAAGCGCTGGGAAAACCGCTCTTCGTGCGAAGCACCCGCAATGTCGCGATTACCGCGGAGGGCAAGACGCTATTGGACTATGGCCGCCGAATGCTGGCGATGCGAGAGGAAGCCTGGGCGTCGATCGTGCGTCCGGAGATCAAGGGCCGCGTCACCATCGGCGTTCCCGACGACTACGCCTCGTCGTTGCTGCCACAGGTCCTGGGCAAGTTCGCGGTCGCTCATCCGCGCGTCGAGATCCGGGTGATCGGCCTGCCCAGCAGTGCGCTCGTTCCCTTGCTCAAGGACAACACGCTGGACCTGGCCTGCATCACGAAAGCGAAGGGCATTGCGGGAGAGTTCATCCGGTACGAGCCGATGGTGTGGGCCGGGTCGCCGGCAAGAAAAGTGTGGCAGGAGCGCCCGCTTCCACTCGCTGTGTTCGCACAGGGCAGTACTGCACGCGCCAATGCCATCCATGCGCTGCAGCGGGAGAACATCAGGTTTCGCATGTCCTACGAGAGCCCAAGCCTGTTGGGCGTGCTCAGCATGGTCGAAGCGGGGCTCGCCATCGCGCCGCTGGCGCGATGCAGCGTGCCGGGGCACCTGGTCCAGCTATCGCAGAACGAAGGGCTGCCGCCCCTGGATGATCTCGAGGTCGTTCTGGCCCGCAGCGCCCGCTCCGCACGGCCGCCTTGCGATTTCCTCGCTGAACAGATCCTGGCTGAGATGCGCGTTTGAGCGGCTTGGGCTTCAGCGATGCGCCGAGATCCCGTGGTAGCGTAAGCGTTGCTTAGTCCGCCCGACTGCGAACGCACCACGAACGCACCACGAACACGCCAGCCCCCCCAACGTAGAACAACCGTGAGAATCCACATGACGCCAATGAGACAAGCCGAACACGCCCCCCAGGCGTTTCAGACCGCCTGGAACAGCCATGACATGGAGTCCCTCGGAGCGTTGTTCCACGAGGATGCGACGTTCGTAAACCGGTTCGGGCACTACGTGCGCGGCGTGGCGGCAATTATCGAAATGCATGCGCCCATCCATGCCACCATCTACAGCGATTCCACGCTGGAGAACGAGCTGATCGACGTGGTCGCCATCCATGACGACGCGGCCGTCGTGCACTTCTGGAGCCGGCTCACGGTCGGCACCGCGCATCCGGCGGGTCCGCACGCGGTCGACACGCTGATCCTCGCCGTGCTGACGCGCAAGGCTGGCACGTGGCGGATCCAGGCGCTCGAGAACGTCACCCTGACGAATCCCCGTACGGGAGAAGCTATCTTGAGAGATAGCCGAGGTCTCTGATCGAACACCTGGATGTTGGCGCGCGGCTGGCCGGCAGTGCATGCCGCCGGCGGTACCTCATCTTGCGCCCATCGAGCGTTGTCCCGGCTCCAGAAGGCCGAAAGGCGGCCACTAGCCGGCCACTAGCCGGCCACGCGCATCGTTCGGTCCGCCACCATCGGCCGGCCATGTGTTCCCCCGCTCGCTTGCGCGATGGCATGGATGAGCTATTGCTTGTTCATACATCCCCCTCTTGGAGCAAGGTCATGGATGAACCCAGCGCATTGCAAGCCACCGTGGACCATCTGGTGCAAGCGGGTAAGGGCCTGCTGGCCGCGGACGAAAGCGGGCCGACGATCGCCAAGCGGTTCCAGCGCATCGGCGTGGAATCGAACGAGGAGAGCCGGCGGGGGTGGCGCACCCTGCTCTTGTCGACACCCGGCCTTGGCGAATTCATCAGCGGAGTGATCCTCTACGAGGAGACACTGGGCCAGTGCGCCGACGATGGCACGCCGCTGCCGGAACTGGCCGCGCGCCAGGGCATCGTGCCTGGCATCAAGGTGGACAAGGGCAAGCTCGCGCTCGCCCGTTCCCCCGGGGACGAGATCACCGAAGGCCTCGACGGGCTGGCCAGGCGGCTGGCCGGTTATCGCCAGCAGGGCGCGCGCTTCGCCAAGTGGCGCGCGGTATTCAATGTGTCGGACCAGCTGCCCGGCCGGCTCGCCATCGAGGCCAATGCGCAGGCGCTGGCCAGCTATGCCGCGATCTGCCAGGAGTCTGGCATCGTGCCCATCGTCGAACCCGAGGTGCTGATGGATGGCGCACACTCCATGGCCCGCTGCGCCGACGTCACCGAGTGCGTGCTGCACGAGGTCTTCCACGCCTTGCACCGGCATGCGGTGACGCTCGAACATATGCTGCTGAAGCCCAGCATGGTGCTCCCCGGCAAGGAGGCGGCACCGGCCGCTCCGGCCGAGGTTGCCGCGCAGACCGTGCAGGTGCTCAGGCGCACGGTGCCGGCGGCGGTGCCGGGCATCTTCTTCCTCTCCGGCGGCCAGACGCCGACCGAGGCCACCGCCAATCTCGATGCCATGAACCGGCTCGGCCCGATGCCCTGGCGCCTGAGTTTCTCCTACGGACGCGCCTTGCAGGAGCCGCCGCTGCTGGCCTGGCACGGCGAGGCCGCGAATGCCGCGCCAGCGCAACGGGCGCTGCTGCTGCGCGCAAGGCTGAATGGCATGGCGTGCTTGGGGCAGTACCAGCCGGCGCTGGAGGAGGGAGCGGGCTGAGCGTACGACGGACGAGGCCATACGGGAGGCGCCCCGGCCATCCATCCGGACGGCGGGGTTCCTATGCCGCTGGCGGGCGATTCGCCTTCACCGGCCGCCTCGGATTGGCAGCCATCCTGCGGGGCGCGAGAACACTGGCCAGTGCATCCAGCCGGAAGGAACCTCCGACCTCAAGGGTCGACCATGAGAGTCGACCATGAGAGTCGACCATGACGGCGATTTCGCCGACAATGCCGATATCGTGTCCCATCCCGGACAGCGCTGTCGACACCTGGAGAACTCGCCGTGCGCCTATACCTTTCGTCTTTCGATGTCGGTGCCGATCCCGGGCGACTTGCGCGACTGGTTGGCGGCGAAATGCGGGCGGCCATCATCGTCAATGCGCTCGACCATCGTGCAGCGGCGCGCGCGCAGTGGCTGGAGAGTCAGGCGGCAAAGCTCCGCGCCTTGGGGTTCACGGTGCAGGAACTCGATCTCCGGCAGTTCTTCGGCGCCCGTGACCGCCTGAGCGAAGCCTTGCAGAAGTTCGACGCGGTATGGGTCAACGGCGGCAACGCCTTCATACTGCGCAGGGCCATGAGGCAAAGCGGATGCGATCTCCTGCTCGCCGATCTGCTGGAACGTGACAGGCTCGTCTACGCCGGATTCAGCGCGGCGGCAGTCATTGCCTCGAGCACGCTTCGTGCACTGGACCGCGTCAGCGATCCAGCCGAAGTACCGCCGGGATACGATCCGGCCGTGGTCTGGGACGGGCTTGGATTCCTGCCGTTTTCCCTGGTCGTACACTTCGAGTCAGATCATCCCGAGTCGGCCGCGGTCGGCGCGGAAGTGGAGTATTACAAGCGTCACCGGATGCCATTCCGGACACTCCGGGACGGCGAGGCCCTGGTGATCGATGGCATTCGCAATGAGGTGGTCGGCCAAGCCGGCTTGCCGCGCTAACGTTCCGAGTCTTGCATTCGTTGAGCACCCGGGCTGTCGAGAGGTCGTGCGAGGCGAGCAACGAAACGCACACGCGCACCGCAGCGCAAGGCATGCGCTACGTGCTCGGGTGACGGGCACGCTCGTCCCGCGCAAGTTCCTGGCGAAGTGCCCGCGTGGCAGATCCGAACGCGACCAAGCTGAGCAGCGCCAAGGCCCAGGCACAGATCATGCCGTACAGCATCACTAGTTCGAAGCCGTGTACAAGCGCTGCACGAACGATGACGCCGTGCGGATCGGCAGTCGCAAGCTCCGCGCCATGCTGCGTGAGTTGCGCAATACTGCCTGCGGCGACCTTTTCCGCGAGCCAACGCAGCGGCGTGGTTTCGGCAATGCCAGGAAGCGCGTGCGCAAGATAGGACAGCACGCCTTCGAGGAGTATGAAACCCATCAGCGCGATATTGATGGCCAGGCTGATCATTCTCGCGCTCATATCGATGCCTGAAGCCATGCCCGCGCGGTTCGGCGACACGGCGCCCGTCGCGGTATTGGTGACCGGCGTATTGGTCAGACCCAGCCCCGTTCCGCACAACAGGCAACCCGGCAGCATCGTGAGCCAACTGGCCTGCTCCATGCCGGCGCCGAACCTCATCAGCAGGAAGCCGAGACCGATGGTGAACATGCCAAGCGGAATGACCCTGCGCGCGTCGAACCTGAGAGCAAGCCGCTCGGCAAGTGGCGGGACGACCAGCGTCGGCAGCGTATAAGCGAGCAGTGACAGTCCGGTATTCACACTCGTATAGCCGAGCGCGCCTTGAAAATAGATCGGCAGGTAGATCATGAACGGCCAGTAGCTGAAGTTCATGCCCATCGACCCGCACAGCGCCCCCGAGAACGGGCGGATCCTGAAGACGGAAAAATCGAACATCGGCCGGGGACTGCGCTTCTCGACAAAGATGAACACGATGAAACTCAGCACCGTCGCCGCGACAATGCTTAACGCGGCGGGGCTGCCCAAGCCGAGATCCGGTCCTTGCGTAATGAAGTAGACAAGGCCGAAGCACGACAAAGAGAGCGTGAGGATGCCGGCAACGTCGAGGTATTGCGCATGGGGGTCGCGCGACTCCCGCACGCCGGCGAAGACGAGACCCAGTGCCACGATCGAGATCAGTGCGTGGACGAGAAAGACCCATTGCCAGTTGGCGACCGCGACGATCATGCCTCCGATGATCGGGCCGAAGCCGAGGCCGATGCCGAAGATGATTCCCCAGACGCCAAACGCCCGGCTGCGTTCACGTCCCTCCTGAAACTGATGCGAGAGCACCGCCACCTGGCAGATCAGCATCGCTCCGCCGCCCATTCCTTGAAAAAAGCGGCTGACGATCAGGACAGGCGCGCTTTGCGCGAGCCCGCAGATCAGGGAGGTGACGGCGAACATCACGATGCTGGCCACATAGATACGTTTGCGTCCGAATCGGTCCGCCAGCGCCCCGGTCGCCATCAGCACGGTGGTGCATGCAAGCGTGTAGGCGTTCATGATCCATTGGATCTCCTTGAAATCCGCGCGCAGCACGCTTTCCAGGATGGGGAGTACCGTCGGGACACTGGATATCTCGAGGCCGAACATCAACGAAGTCAAGCAGACTGCGGCCAGCGCGAGGGCGTTTCTTGGCGGGTGGGAAAGTGTCATGGATATCGCAGTGGAATGCGTTTGCGTTTGCGTTTGCGTTTGCGTTTGCGTTTGCGTGAACACGTCCGGTGTACACGCCGGGAGCGGCCCGATCAGCATCTCGTCGGATGTACTATATCGGGAATAAATTTCCCCATTGACGCAAATAATTCCCATGAATTACTCCCACGAGGCCCCAATGTGATGGACAAACTGGATGGCGTGGCGGTCTTTGTGCAGGTCGTCGAAGCCGGCAGCTTTACGCTTGCAGCCGAGCGCATGCGGCTGACGCGCTCGGCCATCGGCAAGGTGATTGCGCGGCTCGAGGGTCGCCTTGGCGTGCGCCTGCTCCAGCGCACGACGCGCAGCCAGACACTGACGGAGGCCGGGCAGGCCTATTACGATCGATGCGTCCGGGCGCTGGCCGAACTGGAAGCCGCCGAGGTGGAACTCGAGAGCGGACACAGCGAGCCGCGCGGCCGCCTGCGGGTCAGCGTGCCGCTCGCGTTCGGCCACCATTGCGTCGCGCCGGTGCTGTTCGGGCTCGCACGCAAGCACCCCGATCTCCAGATCGATATCTCGTTTACAGACCGGGCAGTGGATCTCGTCGAAGAGAACATCGATCTTGCGGTGCGCATCGGCGCATTGCGTGACAGCACGAGCCTGGCGGCACGCCGCCTCGGGGTCCAGGACCTGAGCATCGGAGCCGCGCCGTCGTATCTGGCGCGGCATGGCACGCCTGTCGCGATCGATGAATTCGAGGGGCATGCGGGGATCGCTTACTCGCGCGCCGGCGTGATGTCGCCATGGCGCGTGCTCGACACGGACGGCATGGAGCGGGAGTTGCTGGTCAAGCCGCAATTGAGCCTGGACGATATCCAGGCGATTGCCGGGGCAGGCGTCGCCGGGCTGGGGCTCGTGCAGTTGCCGTGCTGGTTGCTGACGCGATATGTGGCGGCAGGTGAGCTCATCGCCGTGAGGGAGCGCTGCGGCGTGCGACTGCAGGAAATCCATGCGGTGTGGCCGAAGACGCCCTATCTGCCGTTGAAGACCCGTTGTGCGATCGATGCACTGGTTGCCGAGATTCCGCTGATGAACCTCGGCTGACCTCGGCTGAGGGCAAGGCTCGCCAGCGCCGGTACGTGAGCGCAAGTCGAGTGCCGGCAGTACACCTGCGACGCGGCGTACAAGGTCGATGTCGCGAGCGCGGCCCGGCCAGCCGGCCAGAAACAAACCTACACTCATCCATAGACTCATCCCCATCCGTGCCCCCCGGATTCTGGCCGCCACACTGGTCCGCCGAATCATTGAGACCGGAGGTGAAGGACATGTCATGCGGGAATCGGCGCCAGGCGCCGAGCGCAGCCATGGCCCGGCGCTGGCGAGCCATGGCAACGACGCGATCAGCCCGCACGGCATGGCAGGCAGCGACCGATTTCAGGGATCCAGTGGACCAGGTCGGCCGGGGCGCGGGCGGGCCTATCCGCTCCCCAAGCGAGTTCCTCTTCACGCCGCGCATCGCGGCAAAGGAGATGCCATGGAAAAGCCTCTCGCCACCACGGCCCTGTTCATCGCGGGCTTCGGCCCCATCGTCCAGGATGCCCGGGCAAGCCGGGACCTCTACTGCCGGACCCTCGCCATCCCGTTCCGGGAAGAGCACGGCGGCTATCTCCATACGGAGCGCCTGGCAGGCGCTAACACCTTTGCCTTGTGGCCACTCTCCCAGGCGGCGCAATCGTGCTTCGGCGCGGAGGAGTGGCCCGGCGACGTGCCCATCCCGCAAGCCTGGATCGAGTTCGACGTCGAGCGCGTCGAAGCGGCGACGGCGGAACTCGAATCGCGAGGGTATCGGCTGCTGGTCAGGAACCGGCAGGAACCATGGGGCCAGACCGTCAGCCGTTTCATCGGACCGGAAGGGCTGCTGGTGGGCATCACCTTTACACCGACGATGCGGGCAGCCGGGTGATCGGCGCCGGGCGCGGCATGGCAGCGCGCGCTCACGGATGCGGCCGGGATGCGGCCGGCCCGGCCCCGCCTCTGCCGTTTCCGCCCCGCACCGCCGGTACCATCCCGCCGCCGGATCGGGAACACCACTGGCGCAAGCCCCGGCTTCGCCGTGGGTCCGGCCCCCGGGCCCGGCCCGTCAACACCCATAGCCCGCATCTATATATTTATTGAATTTTTCAACTTCACTCATCAGGCGGGCTCCTCGATACTCGTCCCCAGCCGCCGCTCAGAGCGGCATCCTTCCTATCGAGGAGACCACGCGATGATCCGCAGCGCCGCCGCAGCAAGACGGTTCCCCGGCATGGCCCGTTCCGCCAGCCATGCCTCCCCCGAAACCCGCAGGCGCCGTGGCTGGCCGCTGGCGGTCGCTGCGGTGCTGTCCGTGGCCTGCGGGACGTTCTCGTCGGCCCTGCAGGCGGAGAACGCCTATCCGTCCAGGCCCGTGCGCATCGTCTGGCCCTTCTCGGCCGGCGGCGACGTCGATGGCGTGCTGCGCGCGATGGCCCAGGTCCTGCAGCGGTCGACCGGACAGGCTTACGTGGTGGAGAACAAGACCGGCGCCGCCGGCGTGCTGGCGATGCAGGCCACGCTGTCGGCGCCGGCGGATGGCTACACGCTGCTGGCCGCGCCGGTCGGGGTCATGGCGGTCGCGCCGCAGGTACGCAAGTCGCCGATCGATCCCTTGACGGCGTTCGCGCCGGTCTGCCGCTTCGCCGAGACCTCCGGCTATGTCTTCGTCGGCAACCATGTCAAGGCCAGGACCTTCAAGGAGCTGATCGACTATGCGAAGGCCAATCCCGGCAAGCTGAGCTATGGCAGCGGCGGCATCGGCACGCAGCTCCACCTGACCGGCACGATGGTCGAGCGCACCTACGGCATCAAGCTGCTGCACGTGCCCTACAAGGGCGCCTCCGACAGCGTGGCGGACATCCTCGCAGGCCGCCTCGATATCATGTTCGACCCGACGCTGATCCCCTATGCCAAGAGCGGCAAGGTCCGCCCGCTCGCCTACCTGTCGCCCAAGGCGCCGGAAGACTTCCCCAACGTGCCGAACCGCGACCAGGCCGGCCTGCCCGCCATGCCCGGAGCCTGGTTCGGGCTGTTCGTGCCGAAGGACACGCCGCAGCCGGTCATCGACAAGGCGGCGCAGGAATGCGAGAAGGTACTGCAGAGCAAGGACCTGCTGGAGCGCATGAAGACCTTCGCGATGTGGCCGTCCTACGCCGGCCCCAAGGCGTTCGGCGAGCTTTACCAGCGGGACTACAAGACCTTCGGCGAGATCATCCGCAGCGCCGGCATCAGCCTCGAGTGACGGCCGGCGGGCGATGGCCGGGCGGCCGCCCGTCCGCCCCCCGCGCCTGCACCGCCTCCAGCCCGCCGCCGTGCGGGCCGCATCGCTTCCGCAAGGATCTTCCCCATGACCCAGGCAGATTGCCCAGCCCCCTCCTATCGCTTCGTCTACACGACGCCGGACGACCCGCTCGCCGAACCGCTGCTGGCCGGGCTGAGCGAGGAATACGCGAGCCGCTACCGGGAGCTGGCGGCGCAGCGCACCGAACCGCACGAGATGGAAAAGTACGCGCCGGCATTGTTTTCCCCCGCCGCGGGCGGCAACTTCCTGCTGCTGCTCGACCAGGGCCAGGCGATCGCCGGCGGCGCCTTCAAGCGCCATGCGGATGCGGACACCGCGGAGATCAAGCGGGTATGGACCCACCCGCAACGCCGGCGCCAGGGGCTGGCCGCGCGCGTGATGCACGAGCTGGAACGGCAGGCCGCGCGGCAAGGCTACCGCCACCTCTACCTGACCACCGGCTCACGGCAGCCCGAGGCCATCCAGCTCTACCTGAATCTCGGCTATACGGCCCTGGAAGACCTGGCGGCCGTCACCACGGTCCGCATCGGCCTGCCCTTCGTCAAGCGCCTCCCCGCTGCGGATGCGGCGCACGCCGGTGCGGCCGCGGCTCAGGCCTGGATCGGCGAGCGCGCATAGCCGTCGAGCAGGATCTGCCGGAAGCGCTGCGCGGCCGGCGACAGTTCGCGCCCGGCAAGGCTGACCAGCGAGATCGGACGGGCCACCTGCGGATCGACCAGCGGGCGGCAGACCAGGTCCTCGCCGGCCATCAGTTGCGCGGACAGGCCGGACATGATGCCCAGCCCCAGTCCGGCCCTGACCAGCCCGGCGGCGGTCACCAGTTGCCCCACCCGGTAGGTGCGCTGCAGGCGCAGGTCGGCCTGGTACAGGAGCTGGTCGAAGTAAACGCTCATCGGGCCTTTGGCGTTGAGGGCCACGATCGGCTCGCGCACCAGGTCGGCACAGCGGATCGCCGCCGCGGCCGCCATCGGATGCGCGGCCGGCAACAGCACGGCGATGGTCTGGGTGCCGATGGCGACGGGCTCGAGCTCCGCGTCGGCCGCCACCTGCGTGATCAGGGCCAGGTCCAGGCGATGGCTCTTCAGCAGGTCGACCGAGCACTCGGTACGCAGGTCATGGATTTCCAGTTCGATGTTCGGGCAGGCCTGGCGGAACTCCGCGATCGCCTGCTGCAGGACCTCGGAGCCGAACAGCACCGGCAACGCCCCGAAGCGCACCCGTCCACGCCCCCCGACCAGGAATTGCTTCAGGTCGTGCTGCGCGCGCTCGACCTCGTCCAGCACCCGCTTGGCGATGGCGAGGAACTCCTCGCCGACCGGCGTCATGGCCACGTTGCGCGTATCGCGGTCGAACAGCTTGGCCTCGACCAGCCCTTCCAGCGTGCGGATGGTGGCGCTCAAGGTGGGCTGCGTCACATGCAGCCGCGTCGCCGAGGTACTGAAGCTGCGGGTTTCCGCCACCGACACGAAGGCACGCAGTTGGGACAGGCTGAATTTCATCGAGTCACTCTATCAATGAATAGAACATTTCTATTTCACATATAAGTTACCTTATTCAATACTCGGGCTCAACCACGCTCCGCCGCGGCCTCCGGCGACGGCCCAGGCGGTACCGCATGTGCCAACGACATATGCCAACGACACCATGAGGAACACGCCGACATGAGCCTGGATACGATCGCAACCATCCTCAACCCGCGCGCGGTGGCAATCGTCGGCGCCTCCGACGAATTGCAGAAATGGGGCGGTAGCATGCTCGCCCTGCTGCGGAAATTCCACTACGGCGGGCAGATCTACCCCGTCAATCCCAAAAGCCAGGAGGTCCAGGGCCTGCCGGCCTTCGCCAGCGTGCGCGCTATCGCCGCGCCGGTCGACGTGGCGCTGGTGGCGGTGCCCAACGAGCGCGTGCTCGACGCGATCCGGGACTGCGCCGGCGCCGGGGTCAAGGCCGTGCTGATGGTCACCTCGCAGTTCGCCGAGGCCGGCGAGCAGGGCCGTGCCCTGCAGGAGCAGGTGGTGGCGATCGCCCGCGCGGCCGGCACGCGCATCATCGGCCCCAACTGCATGGGCTACTTCAGCAGCCATGCCTCGCTCTGCCTGTTGAACTCGCAGGCGCTGATGCGCAATGCAAGCCTGCCCGCGGGCAGCATCGCGCTGGTCAGCCAGAGCGGCGCGCTGGCCGGCACCATGCTGGCGCGCGCCTACGACCTGGGCGCCGGCTTCAGCTTCTGCGTCTCGCTCGGCAACCAGGCCGACCTGGAGGTCTGCGATTTCCTCGAATACGCCATCGCGGATGCGCACACCCGCGTCATCTCCCTCTATGTCGAGGGGCTGAAGGATCCGCTGCGCTTCCTGGACCTGCTGCGCCGCGCGCGGGCCGCCGGCAAGCCGGTGCTGCTGACCAAGGCGGGGCGTACCGATTCCGGCCAGCGCGCGGTGCAATCGCATACCGCCAGCATGGCGGGTGCCTACCGCACCTTCGAGGCATGCGTGCGCCACGCCGGCGCGGTCATCGTCGACGATCCGCTCGAACTGGTGGTGCAGGCCGCGGCCTGGGCCAGCCTGCCCGCTCCCGCGAAGCGGGGCGTCGCGGTCTTCTCCGGCTCCGGCGGCGGCGGCGCGGTGGCATCCGACCTGGTCGACGAGGCCGGCCTGCGCGCCGCC
This sequence comes from Cupriavidus sp. USMAA2-4, assembly GCF_001854305.1. Classification (NCBI taxonomy): domain Bacteria; kingdom Pseudomonadati; phylum Pseudomonadota; class Betaproteobacteria; order Burkholderiales; family Burkholderiaceae; genus Cupriavidus; species Cupriavidus sp. USMAA2-4. The sequence continues at coordinate 277,895 of NZ_CP017749.1, forward strand.
ACCTTGTCCGGCGCCACGGTGCAGGCGCTGGCCGCGCTGATGCCGGCGGCCTCCGCCCACCTGCCCTTCGACCTCGGCTCCGTTCCTGCCGCCGACCGCCTCCGGCAACCCGACTGGCTGAAGCGGGTATTGGCCACGATGATGGCGGACGACCATGTCGGCGCGGGCCTGTTCGTCATGACCACGCAGCCCGACATGGTCGGCGCGGCCGAGACCGTCATTGCCTGCCAGCGCGATGCCGGCAAGCCGCTGCTGTTCGTCAACGCCGCCAGCAGTTGCGGCGATGCCGCCGTGGCCAGGCTGCGGGAGGCCGGCCTGCCCCACTTCGCTTCCGTCAAGGAGGCCACCCGCTTCCTCGTCAACCGCCTCGCGGATGCCCGCGCTGCCGGCACGGACGAAACGCCGGCGGCGCAGCCGCCGTTCTCCCGGGCCGAGGTCGACGCGGCCTGCCGCCAACTGCGCGCCGGGCTCGTGCCCGAGCACCAGGCCAAGCAACTGCTGTGCGCGGCCGGCATCGCCACCACCGGCGGCGAGGTCGCCGCATCCGCCGGGGAGGCCGTCGAGCTGGCGCGCCGGCTCGGTTTCCCCCTGGCGATGAAGGTCGTATCGCCGCAGATCAGCCACAAGAGCGATATCGGCGGCGTGGCCCTCGACATCGCCGACGAGGCGATGGTGGCCAGCCGCTTCGCCGACCTGCGGGCGGCGGCGGGCAAGGTTCCCGGGGCGGTGTTCGAGGGCTGCCTGCTGCAGCGGATGGCGCGCGCCGACGCCGAGTTGCTGGTCGGCACCCACTGGGATGCCCAGTTCGGCGCGATGCTGACGTTCGGCTTCGGCGGCACGCTGGTCGAACTGCAGCGCGACACCGCCCTGCTGCCCGCCACGGCGTCGCGCCCGGCCATCGCGCGGGCGCTGTCGGCACTGCGCCAGTATCCGCTGCTGAACGGATACCGCGGGCGGCCGCCGGCTCGGGTGGACAGCATCGTCGAACTCATCCACCGGATGGGACAGCTTGCCGCCCACCTGGGCGAACGCCTGGCGGAATGCGAGGCCAATCCGGTCATGGTCCACGGCGACACGATCCTGGTAGCGGACGCACGCGCCGTCTGGAAGGAGGAGCAATGAGCCTGGTCACTTACGAACGATGCGGGCATCTGGCCTTGATCACCCTGCGCCGCAGTGAGCGGCGCAATGCCATCAACGCCGAGATGACCGCCCTGCTGCACGAAGCCTGGCAGCGCTTCGCCAGCAGCGACGAGCGCGTTGCCGTGCTCAGCGCCGACGGCGACCATTTCTGCGCCGGGGTGGATGTGCAGGACGCCTCCAAGGAAGCCTGGAAAGGCGTGCCCAATGTCGGCGTCAAGCTCGACAAGCCCCTGATCAGCGCGGTATCCGGATGGGCGGTGGGCGCGGGCTTCACGCTGACCATGATGAGCGACCTGTGCGTGGTCGACGAGACGGCGCAGTTCCTGTTTCCCGAAGCCAGGCTGGGCCTGTTCGGCGGCATCACCGCCAGCCTGGTGGCGCGCATCCCGCACAAGATCGCCATGGAATTCCTGATGCTGGGCGACCCGCTGGGCGCGCGGCGCGCCTATGAGGTCGGCCTGGTCAACCAGGTGACGGAGGCGGGCCGGCACCGCGAGCGCGCGCTCGAGATCGCCGAGCGGCTGGCCGGCTATGCGCCGCTGGTGCTGCAGACGATCAAGCGCTCGGCGCAGGAGACCTTGCCGAAATCGCCCGCCGAACTGGCCTACCCGCAGATGGGCCATCTCACCGCGCTGGCCGCCAGCGAGGACTACCGGGAAGGCGTCAAGGCCTTCGCGGAAAAGCGCAAGCCTGACTTCCGCGGGCGCTAGCACGCCCCGTCAGCCGCCGTGCCGAGCGCCGGGCATGGGCCTGGCCGGGGAGGCTCCCCTTCCCCGGCCAGGACAGCGAATACCCGGCGCGCCATGAAAGAGGACACAAAAGAGGAGACAAGAAAAGAGAAAACAAGCGCGCCGCCGAATCTCACAGACGTGCCCGGATAGCTGTTATGCTTGCCATTGTCTTTCAAGAGAAACAAAAGAAACAATACTCCTGTGCAAGACAATACGTCCGAGCTTCCTCACCCTGCCTCAGACCTCTATACCGTCCACCTGGCCTGGCTTCGCTTAGCCATCGCCTGCTATCGAGAATACGTTTCAGTTGCAATCACCACGCTTTCCGAGCCGTATCGCGCAGGCTGGATCGAGTGGGACGGGCGGACCTATTACTACGTGTGCGGCCTCGACGCGCATAGCGCGCTCGGCCTTGGCCAGGTCTTCAGCGCGGCCACGCATGGCACGCTGGTCGTCATCGACCCGGCCGCCTATCCACCGGCACTTCTGAGCCTCTTCCCGATCGATCCCCGGCTTCTCTGCAGCGAGACGATCTCGCCGTCCTCGCTCGCCGGATGCCAGCAGCGGCCCGGCGACACCGGGCCGTAGCAGGCCGCCGTCCACGCTTCGATCCGGATCCCCCGATTCCGGCCCCGCCGGCCATCAGCAGACGTCCACCATGCTGAAGATGCGCCGCATGCCCGTGTCGGTGGAACGGGCGTGCTCGCGCGTGGTGCGGAACAGGCAGTCGAGGAAGGCAATGACGGCGCCGGGCATCGGTTCGAAGCTGCGCGTCACCAGGCAGGTCGCGCTCTCGCCAAGAGTCTCGCCGTCCAGGTGCAATGTCGTCACACGATCGCGCATCTCCGTCGTCTCGACGAGCGGCCACGGCACGAAGGTCAGCATATCGGTGTCGCGCACGATGGCCAGCGCGGCCTGCACCGAACGGGCGACGTGCAGGCGCTGCACCTTGCCGCGGCGAACCGTCGCGAAAAACTCGCGCAATACCGGCGACAGGTGTTCGACCGGGCGGCTGACCAGCCAGTCGTAGTCCTTCAGGTCGGCCAGCCGGCGCACGCCGGCGGCCGGGTGCCCGAGGCGCCCGACCACCGCGTAGGTGTAGCGGAACAGCCGGCGCGTCTCCAGCACGCCCGCCTGCGAGGCGTCCGGCGGCGGCCCGAGGGCGAAATGGAGGGCGCCGCTGCGCACGTCCGGGTATTCGTCGCCCAGGTGCTCGGCGATGTACAACTGCACGTCCGGGCGCAAGGCGCGGTACTCGCGGATCGTGGCCGGCAGCACACTCTGCAGCAACCAGGGGGTGACAGCCATGCGCACCTCGCCGCCGGTCTTGCTGCCCCGCTGGAGCATCTCCTCGCCGGCGCGCTGCAACTGCCCCAGCACCAGCCGCGCATGCGCCAGCAGCGTGGCGCCCGCTTCGGTCGGCACCAGGGCCTGCGCGTGGCGCTCGGTCAGTGCCGTGCCCACCTGCTGTTCGAGTTCCCGCATGGACTTGCTGACCGCCGCCGCCGAGCGGCCCAGCGCCAGGGCCGCCTTGCGCACGCCGCCGTGGTCCACCACGGCCACCAGGCACTCGAGTTGATGCAGTTTCCAGTGGATCGTCATCGCACGCTCTCCGCTTACTGACTGTGCGCCGGCCTGGCGCGGATGCGGCTTCGTTCGCTGCGGCACGCCGCGCTCCGACGGCGCGCCGCAGCCGCGCGCACCGGAAAGATCATCCTGGCCCCGCCCAATGGTGTCAATCAACGGTTGACGGCGAGCGCTCCCACGACCTTTTTCCGCGCCGACGGCTTGGCTACCATGCGCAGCAGGTATAGCGGCACGGCACCCGGTGCGCCGCCATCGCCGATATGGCCGGCGCGTGCTGCCGCCCCCTTTCTCCCCCTTCTGCCACCCCACCCGCTTCCCGACGACCATGCCGACCATGCCGACCACCGCACCCGATATTCCGCAAGCGATCCGCGACAGCGAAGCCGAGATGCGCGCGCTGCGCCACCGCATCCACGCCCATCCCGAACTGGCCTACGAAGAATTCGCCACCAGCGACCTGGTGGCCGAATGCCTCAGCGGCTGGGGCTACACGGTGACGCGCGGCCTCGGCGGCACGGGCCTGGTGGGCACGCTGCGCGCCGGCAGCGGCACGCGCGCACTCGGGCTGCGTGCCGACATGGATGCACTGCCGATCCACGAGGCGTCCGGCAAACCCTATGCCAGCGCCATCGCCGGCAAGATGCACGCCTGCGGACACGACGGCCACACCGCCACCCTGCTGGCAGCCGCCAAGCACCTGGCCGCGACGCGCCGCTTCGACGGTACCGTGCACCTGATCTTCCAGCCGGCCGAGGAAGGCCTGGCCGGCGCGCGCAAGATGATCGAGGACGGCCTGTTCGAGCGCTTCCCCTGCGACGCAGTGTTCGCCTTCCACAATATGCCGGGCTTCCCGGTCGGCAAGCTGGGCTTCCGCGCCGGCCCGGCCATGGCGTCGTCCGATACCGTCGTGCTGACCGTGCATGGCCGCGGCGGGCATGGCTCGATGCCGCACGGCACCATCGACCCGGTGGTGGTTGCCGCCCATATCGTGGTCGCGCTGCAGACCATCGTCTCCCGCAACGTCGACCCGCGCCGCATGGCCGTGGTCACCGTCGGCGCCATCCACGGCGGCGATGCGCCCAACGTGATCCCGGACTCGGTCGAGCTGCGCCTGTCGGTGCGCGCGCACCAGCCGGAAGTCCGCCTGCAGCTGCGCGAGCGCATCGAGGCGCTGGTGCAGGCGCAGGCCGCCGTGTTCGGCGCCCGCGTCGACATCGACTACCGCTGGCGCTACCCTGCCCTCGTCAACGACGAGGCCATGACACGCTTCGCGCGCGAGGTCGCGCGGGAATGGCTCGGCGCGGACGGGCTGGTCGAGGACTTCGAGCCCCTGACCGGCAGCGAGGACTTTTCCTTCATGCTCGAACAGTGCCCGGGCAGCTATTTCATCATCGGTAACGGCGACGGCGAGCTCGGCTGCAGCGTCCACAATCCCCATTACGACTTCAACGATGCCATCCTGCCGATCGGCGCCGCTTACTGGACCCGCCTCGTCGAGCGTTTCCTGCCGGTGAACGGCCAGGCCCGCGAGGAGGGCGCCGCATGAGTGCCGAGCACGCCCCTGCGGTGCCGCCGCGGGCCGCCGCCGCGGCCGGCGGCCAGGCCAGCCTGCCCAGGAAGATTGCCGCCATCACCATCGGCAACGGCCTCGAATTCTTCGACTTCGCCATCTACACCTACTTCGCCACGATCCTCGGCAAGCAGTTCTTTCCGGCCAGCTCGCCGATGACCCAGCTGCTGCTGTCGCTGGCCACCTTCGGCATCGGCTTCGTGGTGCGCCCGCTCGGCGGCATCGTGATCGGCAGCTACGCCGACCGCGCCGGCCGCAAGGCAGCCATGAGCCTGACGCTCTGGCTGATGGCCGCCGGCTCGGCGGTCTTCGTGGTGGTGCCGACCTATGCGCAGGCGGGGCCGCTGGCGCCTTGCCTGCTGGTGCTCGGCCGCTTGATCCAGGGCTTCGCCGTCGGCGGCGAGGTCGGGGCCTCCACCTCGATGCTGCTGGAGTATGCCGGCCCGCGCAACCGCGGCTTCTTCGCCAGCTGGCAGTTGTTCAGCCAGGCGCTCAGCACCCTGCTCGGCTCGCTGGTCGGGCTGGGCCTGAGCGCAGCCCTGAGCCCGGCGCAACTGGAGGCCTGGGGCTGGCGCATCCCCTTCCTGATCGGCCTGGCGCTGATCCCGCTCGGCACCTACGTGCGGCGCCATCTCGACGAGACCCATGCCCGGGCCGACGTGCGCGGCGGCAAGGCCGCCGGCACCCCCGTCATGGCCGTGCTGCGCGACCACCGCCGCAAGGTCGTGCTGGGCGTGCTGATGACCGCGGGCGCGACCTCCTCCAACTACATCGCGCTGCACTACCTGACCAACTACGCGGTCGGCGTGCTCAAGCTGCCATTCTCGACCGGACTGTGGGCCTCCCTGCTGGCCGGCGCCCTGCAGATGGTGCTGGCGGCCGCCGCCGGCATGGCGAGCGACACCTGGGGCCGCAAGCGCGTCGCCAACGTCGCCCGCGTGCTGCTGCTGGTGGCCATCCTGCCCGCCTTCGGCTGGCTGTCGGCGGCACCGGGCATCGGCCGCCTGCTGGCCGTGGCCGCGATCCTGGTGGTACCGACGGTGTTCATCTCCGTCAGTACGGTGACGATGATCACGGAGGTCTTTCCGCGCGCCGTGCGCGCCACCGGGCTGTCGATCGTCTACGGCATCGGCGTGTCGATCTTCGGCGGCTTCGCGCAGTTCCTCTCGACCTGGCTGATCGAGCTCACCGGCTCGCGGCTGGCGCCGGCGTGGTACGTGATGGCCCTGGGCGTGCTCGCCTTGTGGGCGGTCACGCGCTCCGAGGAGCAGGCGGGACGCGCGCTCGACTAGTCTCCACGGCTGCCGCGCCTGCCCGCGCCTCCCGGGCAGGCCCGCCGCGCATGCTACGATTGGGCGCTTTCCCTCCCGCCCTTCCCAGCCATGCGTGTCGGCCGCCCGATTCCTGCGCCACCGCAGCCCGTCTGCGATTTCTGCGGCGCCAAAGCCGTGCTCATGCAGCCCGGCGAATCCGCCTACCCCTACCGTGACGACCACGGCCCACTGTGGGTGTGCACCCCCTGCGAAGCCTGGATCGGCACCTATCCACGCAGCAAGCGCCACGTCCCGCTCGGCCGCCTGGCCAATGCCGAACTGCGCCAGGCCAAGTCCGAGCTGCACCAGGCGCTGGAGCCGCTGGTGGCGGCCAAGATGCGGCGCGACGGCTGCCGCGCCTTCGAGGCGCGCGCCAAGGGCATCCGCTGGCTGGCCGCCCAGCTCGGCCTGGCGGACACTTCCGGCAGCATCCACGCCTTCGACGCCGCCCAGTGCCGCCAGGCGATCGGCCTGATCGGGGCCTTTCTCGCCCAGCGCCGCGGCGCTGCCGGGGAGCCCGGCGACGAAAGCTGAGCGCGGCACCTCCCTGGCGGGCCCCTCCCTGAGCGAAGGCCTGCGGCTGCACCTGCCGCCGGGCAGAAGTACAATCTATCCGTCTCGTTTTCCGGAACGGAGGTTGGATTGAAAACCGCCACGGCTGCCCGCACCAAGTCCAGGACGGGCGGCACCAAGCCCGCCGCCAAGGCGTCCGCGCCCGCCACCGCGCGCACGCCCCTGCGCACCGCACCGCCCACGCCCACGCCCACGCCCGAAAGCGACGCCGCCGGCGAGCGCGCCGACACGCCGACGCTGCGCGCCTTCTCCCTGCTCGAATTCCTGGTCGCCGCCGACCGGCCGCTGACGCTGGCCGAGATCATGCAGGGCTTCGACGCGCCCAAGGCCTCGCTGCACCGCATGCTGGGCGCGCTGGAGGCTGGCGGCCTGGTGATCCGGGAGCCCGGCGCGCGCAATGCCTACGCGGTCGGCCCGCGCCTGGCGCGCCTGGGCGTCGCCATCGTCACGCACTCCGGCACGCGGCAGTTGCGCCACGCCATCCTGGCCCGCCTGGTGGCGGACATCGGCGAGACCGTCAACCTGACCATGCTCAACGAGACCGAGGTGCTCTACCTGGACCGCATGGAGGCGCCGTGGCCACTGCGCCTGGACCTCAAGCCCGGCTCGCGCGTGCCGCTGCACTGCTCGGCCAGCGGCAAGCTGCTGCTGTCGCTGCTGCCGCGCGAGCAGCGCGCCGCGCTGGTGCGCCAGCTGCGGCTGGAGCGCTTCACGCCCAACACCATCACCGACGTCGAGCTGCTGGAGGCCGAACTGGACCGCTCGGCGCACAAGCAGATGGGCGTCGACAACGAAGAGTTCGTGGCCGGCATCTCCTGCGTCGCCGTGCCGGTGCACGACACCGCCGGCCATGTGGTGGCGGCCCTGGCCGTGCATGCCCCCACCGCCCGCTCGCCGCTGTCGCGCTCGCTGCAGTTCGTGCCGCGGCTGCAGGATGCGGCGCGGGAACTGGCCGGTACCTTCTGAGGCGCCTGCCGCGCATCCACCGCGCCCCGCTGGCCGGTGGTGCGGCGACGGCATGGCACCGGCCCGCGCCGTCGCGGGCGCGGCAGCGATTCCCCGCCTGATTCCCTCCCCGCCGTTCAGCAGCTTACGCACCACCCCCAGGAAAAGACTGCTTTTCTCTCCGCTCACGCATTTGGCACCGAGCCACCGCTAAACTGGCGCGCACTTGCCGCCGGGCACCGTAGCAGAATGCACCGAATCACCGTGCGGCGATTCACCGCGCGAGCCGGCGCGGCCCAGGCCAACAACGTGGAGAAACGCGCACGCGAATGACCGCCCGGCACGGCTTGCGCGCCCCGATGGCGAGGCTGGCTCGGATGATCGAGTCGCTCGCGCCATCACTGCTTCTGCTTTGTGCCATGGCAGGCCTGCGATTCGGCCCCGACTTCTGCGCCCGGCGCGGGTCGCTGCGCCTTGCTGGGCGCGCTCGCGGCCGGCATCGCCGTGTCCACGCTGTTGCTGGCGGCCCTGCTCGCGCAGGAGCGGCTCTATCCGGTTCATGGGCGGACCTATCCGCACTGGCTGGCCCGCAACCTCGGCACCCTGGATGCCGCCGCGCTCGATCGGCTGCGGCGGACCGACTGCCTTGGCCATCGTCTCGAAATGTTCGAGAAGGATGATGGTGCCTGGGTGGTCCGATGCGGCTTCACGTGGCTGGAGGGTCGGACATTGCTGAGCCCGCCCTACCCCGGCCGGGTACCCGGTGTCGGGCACCCCGGACTAGGCGTCATCCGACACATTGGAGGAAATACCGTTGTCATCCCAACAGATCTGGCTGTCCCTCTGCGTCCTGGCTTCGCTGGAAGGCGCCGGACTCTTCGTCATGGCCCTCGGCAACCCGGCCGCCGCCATGCTGTGCGCGCTGGCCGGCCTGTGCGCCGGACTCGCCCTCGCCTTCCGGCTGCTGGCCAGCCACCCGCCCCACGGCGATGCGCGCCTGCAGCGCCGCCGGCTCGCGCATGCGGCCAGCGCCGGCGCGGCGCTGGGCCTGGCACTGAGCCTCGGGCTCCAGGCCTGCGCACTGCCGGACGGGGAGATGGCCGCGGGCGCCGGCCCGGCCGCGTCTTACCACTGGCTCTGCCTGCTCGCGATGGTGTGGGCGATCTTCAGCTGGGCCGCGTACCGGCTTGCCCTGGCGGAGCGCCTCACCGCTTGAACCACCGCTTGAACCCAGCCGTCCCGCCCAAGGCCCCGCCCGGGGCCGCGGGCGGATGCGGAGCGGCGCCGCGATGGAACTGCCCGGAAAGCGATTACGAAGGTTGCGGGGCACGCCGGACCGGCCGGCGGTCGAGCAACGACAGCTGCGCCGCGCTCAGCGTGTCGAAGTAATCCATCACGACGCTATCCTGGCCGAACCTCCGGCGATCGAGCGCCGCGTGGGCGAGCAGCATCGAACTCTGGTGCCGCAGGGTCGCACAGACCCTGATCTCGTCGGGATCGGCCTCGGGGTGCTCCTCCGCCAGTCCCAGCGCGATTTCGTCGATCATCCGGCCGACAACCTGCTTCAGTTGTGACGGCGGGAAATCCTCCCGCTGCGTCACGGCGGTCAGGTTGAGATGCAGCATGGGATGGCTGCGGTGATCACGCAGCACTTCGAGAAAGGACAGGCGCATGCGTTCCTCGACCGGGCAGCCGCGCGAGGCGATGCGGATCTCACGCAAGAGGCCGACCGTCTGCTCGAGATGCTGGTGCAGCAGGCAATGCGCGATGGCCTCCTTGCTGCCGAAGTACTGGTAGAGCGAGCCGATGCTGACACCCGCCACCTCGGCAATGTGGTTGGTGGTCGCTTCGGCCAGCGGGACCGCGTCCAGAACGCGAGTTGCCCCCGCGAGGATGCACGCGACCATGTGCTCCGAACGTGCCTGTTTCGGGACCTTCTTCAGCATGATGCCTTTCCTGTCCGCGACGGCGAATGCGAGTTTCCGCGCCCTGTACCGCCGCCTATGATTTGACGCACCGCCTCCCCTGCAAGCCCGACGGATCACGGAAACCGGCAGATGCCTGCCATGCCGGCGATCGGATGGGCCAGGAGGAGACCACAGTGGTACGCGGATATTTGCACCTCGCCAACTTTCTGACAACCGGATTGATTTTCACCATGACCGAATCGAGCCTTGCGCAGCACGTGGAGACCGGCGTGCCCGGGATGATCTTCGAGCGCAATGTGGAAGTGCCCATGAGCGATGGACTGACGCTGCGGGCCAATGTCTACCGCCCCGACCAAGCCGGCCGCTTTCCGGTCGTGATGCTGCACGGGCCCTACGGCAAGGACACCAGGGACGCCGACGCGCCCGCCTACCAGGACGCCTGGAACAAGCTTGTCGCCGGGAACCCGGAACTCTGCAAGACCTCGTCCTGCCGCTTCATCCGCTGGGAAGCGCCGGATCCGGAGCACTGGGTGGCGGACGGCTACGTGGTCGTTCACGCCGACTCGCGCGGCAGCAATGCCTCGCCCGGCATGCTCGATCCCTTCTCGCCGCGGCAGACCGAGGACTACGCCACGCTGATCACCTGGGCATCGCGCCAGCCCTGGAGCAGCGGCAAGATCGGCCTGCTCGGCATCTCCTACTACGCGATCAACCAATGGCAGGTCGCCGCGCGCCAGCCCGAAGGGCTCGCGGCCATCGTCCCGTGGGAAGGCGCCTTCGACCACTATCGCGACATCGCCTATCACGGCGGCATCGCCAGCACGGAGTTCCAGAAGATCTGGTTTGCCCGCCAGATCCTGCTCAACCAGCACGGCAACGGCGAGACACCGTATGTCGACGCAATCTCCGGCCAGAAGACCACGGGCGAGCCCTTGCCGCAGCACGTGCTCGAAGCCAACCGCATCGCGCCGACCGAGGCGCACCGCCGGCAGCCCTTCGACACGGCTTTCTACCGCGAGCGCACCCCGATCGGCGCCCGCATCCAGGTGCCCCTGCTGTCGGTCGGCAACTGGGGCGGCCAGGGCCTGCATGGGCGCGGCAACATCGAAGGCTATCTCGCCGCCGGCAGCCGGCAGAAGTGGCTGCGCATCCATACCGGTGATCATCATGCGCCGTTCTACGCGCCGGAGTCGGTCGCGCTGCAGAAGCGCTTCTTCGATTTCTTCCTGAAAGGGGAGAAGAACGGCTGGGATGACGAGCCGCCGATCCAGCTCGCCATCCGGCGTCCGGATTCGATTGCCTGGCGCAGCGAAACCGAGTGGCCGCTGCCAGGCACGCAGTGGCAGCGCTTCTACCTCAACGCCGAGGACACCAGCCTCGCCCCCGGCCGCAGCGGCGCCCCCGCCGCCGAACGTTCCTATCCGGCCATGAGCGGCGCCCAGACTTTCAGGACGGCGCCATTCAGCGAGGAGGCCGAGTTCACCGGCCCGGTGAAGCTGAAACTGTGGGTGCGTTCTTCGACGGCCGACATGGACATCTTCGCGACGCTGCGCCTGCTCGACCCCGAGGGCCGCGACGTGACGTTCGACGGGGCGTCCGAGCCGCATGCGCCGGTGTCGCAGGGCTGGCTGCGCGTGTCGCATCGCGCGCTCGATCCGGCGCACTCGACCGAATACCGGCCTTATCACGCGCACCTCGCCAGCGAGGCGATGGTGCCGGACCGGCTCTATGAGGTCGACGTGGAGATCTGGGCGACCAGCATCGTGGTACCGAAGGATTTCCGGCTCGCGCTGACGGTACAAGGCTCGGACTGGGCGCAGCCGGGCCTCGACGGTCCGTTCCACGGCTCGGGCCCCTTCCTGCACGCCGATCGCGATGATGTGGTCTATGGCGGCGTCAACACCATCGCCACCGGCGAGGGCCAGGAGTCCTACCTGCTGCTGCCGCTGATCCCGCGGCAACGCTGACGGGGGATCGGGCAGGACGAGATGGCGCGGCCATTGCAACCGGACCTGGTGGCCGGATGCCTTCCGCTTTTGCCCCCCGCCTTGCCCCCCCGCCTCTTGCCTTCCGCTTATGCTCCGACCCGCGGCGGCCGCGCCTCGCCCGCGCCGCCGCGCGCCTTGCCGCCCCGCTCCTCCTCGGTCCACCCTTCGCCGGCTCGCGTTCCAGGCTGGGCATGCGGCCCCGGGGAGGCAAGGCGCGCCGCCGGCGCCTCCTCCAGCTTCGGCGCCAGGCCCTGCAGCGAACGCCCATCGATCCCCACCTCCTGCAACAGCGAATCGATCAACGGCGCATGCGCCCGGTACGACAATGCGGCCGACATCGCCTGCTCGGCAAGGTTGCCGCCCCCGCCGGCCGCCGGGCCGGCCGCCTCGGCGCCGCCGCCCCGGTTCAGGCCGTCCACCTGGATGATCTTGATGCCGTCGATGGCCTTGATCGGCTCGACCGAGTGCTGGATGATGCCAGGCAGCGCCTGCAGCAGGGCCAGCCTGAACTTCAGGCTGGTCTGGTCGGACGACAGCGCATTGACGGCGTCGTTCAGCGCGCGCTGCGCCTCGGCCTCCGCCAGGCCCTTCTGGCGGGTCGCCTCGGCCAGCTCGACGATGGCCGCGGCCTGCAGTTCCGCCGCCTCGCGCTCCGCGCGAGCCCGCGTGGTCACGTGCACGGCCTGCATCTCCGCTTCCTGGGCAGCCTCGATCAGCGCCACCTGCTTGGCACGATCGGCCTCGGCGGTGCGCCGGGTCGTCTCCACCATCTGCTCGGCCTTGACCGCCTCGGCCAGCGCCTCGTTGGCGCGTGCCTGGGCCTGGGACTGCGCCTCCGATTTGCCGGCGATGACGATGGCCTTCTCCTGCTCGGCGATCTCCGTCACCTTGGCCTGCTCGATGGCGGCCATCTGGGTCACGCGCTGCAGTTCGATCTCCTTGACGCGCACGTCGCGCTCGGCCTCGACCTTGCGGCCGCGCACGGCCTGCTCGCGCTGGATCTCGGTTTCCTGCACCTGCCGCTCGGCGGAGATGCGGCTCTGCTCGGCCTCCTGGTGGCGCTCGGCCTCATAGGAAGCGATGCGCGCGTTCTGCTCGGCGCTGCGCGTCTTCACCTGCTGTTCCTGCTCCAGCTTGAGGAAGGCTTCCTCCTGCTCGATGGTGAGCTTGCGCTCCAGCGCGTTGCGGTTCTTCTCGCGCACCGACACCTCGGTATCCTGCTCGACTTCGTTGCGCTCGCGCCGGCGCCGCTCGGTTTCCTGCGTCAGCTTGGTCAGGCCTTCCGCATCGAAGGCGTTGTTCGGGTCGAAGAACTCCTTGGAGGTCTGGTTGAAGTTGGTCAGCGACACGCTTTCCAGTTCCAGCCCGTTCTTGGTCAAGTCCTCCGCCACCGTGTTCTGCACGCCCTGCACGAACTGCTCGCGCGCGTCCTGCAGGTCCTGCATGGTCATCTGTGCCGCCGTGGAACGCAGCGCGTCGACGAACTTGTCGTCGACCAGCGAACGCAGGCTCTCGGGCGCCAGCGTGCGCTGGCCCAGCGTCTGCGCGGCGGTGGACACGCCCTCCACGGTCGGCTTGACGCGCACGAAGAACGCCACCACGACATCCACCCGCATGCGGTCCTTGGTGATCAGGCTGTCGCGCGTGGCCCGGCTGACCTCGAGCTTGAGCGTGTTCATATTGATCGGGATGACCTCGTGAAACACGGGCAGCACGATCGCGCCGCCGCTCATGATGACCTTCTGCCCGCCCAGCCCCGTGCGGACGAAGGCACGCTCGGCCGAGGCGCGTGTGTACAGGCGCGAGAAGATCACGCCGATCACGACCAGGCCGATGATGCCGGCCAGGGCGATGACGCTCCAGAAAACGAGGGAATCCAGGTTGGCCATGGGGTTGCGAGTCTCCGTCAGCGGAAAGTGGATGAAGCAGCCGGCGATTGCCCCGGCTGGCGGCCCCTACAACAGATCGGGCCGCGGATTGGGAATCGCGCGGTAGAGGCTGCCGGAGGCGCGCGCCACCACCAGCACCTCCTGGCCGCGCGACAAGGTCTGCGTGGCGTCCTCCGGCGCGACCCGGATGTAGTGCGCGCGGCCGTGATCGTCGATCAGGCGCGCGCCGGCCGGGTGCTCGGCGCTTGCCTGGCCCAGCGTGATCCTGGCGACGCGCCCGACGAAATCGGACTCGGACACCGCCGAGCTCTCGTCCTGCGGGAAATAGCGCACCAGCAGGCCGCCGGCTCCCCTGACGAACGGCAGCGCGGCCAGCGCGGCCAGCGCCGCCGCCACGGCGCCGGGAAGCAGGTGCGCCGTGGCGGTGGCCAGCAGCCATTGCAGCAGCAGGCCGGCAATGGAGAAACCTGTCAGGAACAGGATCAGCAGCATCAGCAAGGGCACGCGTCCGACGTGCAGCCAGCCCAGGCATGCGCCGACGATGCCGGCGCCGCCGCCTTCGCCCGCATCGAGCGCGCCGGCGGCCGCCGCATGCGGGCCCGGCAGGTGGGCGGTCAGGAAGTGGTCGGCGTGGCCGGTCAGTGTCAGGCCGGCCAGCAAGGCAAGCGCCTCCAGCGTGCCGATGGCGACCATGACACCGATAGCGACCACGAACGGCACATAGCCGGGATGCAGGAGTTCACTCATGAGAGGGCAGCACAGGACGGTTCAGGAAGGCCGGACCCGCGGGCCGCGGCGCAAGCGGTGGCGCACGGCCTAGGCGGCGGCGCTGCCCTGCCTTGTCCGCAGCCGTTCGAGGCGCTCGCTGACGCGCTGCTCCTTGAGCAGGGCGTCGAGCTGCCTGAGCGATGCCGCGTCGGCCTGGGCAGGCGCCGCCCCCCCGGCAGGGAGCCCGCTGGCGCCGGCCATCGCACGGCTGAAGCCCAGGCCCAGCTGCTGCGCCCGCGCCGATGGTGCCGACGGCGCCGCTGGGTGCAAGGAAGCCGACGCCCGCGCGGCGAGCAGGTCGGACAGTGCCAGTTCCATCTCTTCGCGCTTGGCGCGCAGGGCCAGCAGTTCGGCCTCGGCCGCGCCGGTCCGCTCGACCGTCTCCTGCAAGCGCTGATGCAGCAGCACGAGGCTGTCCTCCAGTTCGATCTGCCGCGCGGCGCCGGTGCGTGCCAGCGCCTCCTCCCCGCTGCGAAGCGCGACGGCGATCTGCGCGTCGAGCCGCCCGATCTCGTCGTTCACGCGGGCGATGGCCTTGGTCGACTGGTAGCGGGCGGCCTCGTGCCGGCCCAGGTGCACGCGCGCCCGGCCGATCACCTCGTCGAACTCGCGCAGGTATTGCTCCAGGACAGCCAAGGGAGTCCGGCTCTCGATCGAGCCGACCAGCGCATGCACGTTGGCGGCCAGCAGTCTCGCGATGCGGCTGTGAAGTCCTTCGCTGTTCAAGGCGACTCTCCTCGGTGGACGGTGGCTGCGACGCATGGGGAAAGGCGACGCTGGCAGGCAGGGCAACGACGCATCCGGCGGCGATTCTTGCGGTGCGTCTGGCGGCAGGTACGAGGCGCGGGCGGGAGGGGGCGGGACAGGTTCAGGATCGCGCCGGCCCGCGCCGTCGCGCCAGGTACCGGGGCGATTCTCGCCGGCGCTGCAATCGCTGGGCTTCAGACCATTCTCGAGATCGGCGTAATCCGTCTGAATTGCAGGAATCGCGTGGGATGCCGCGACGCCGGGCAGCATCCGACCAGGTGCGCCAGCACGCCTTGGCCCCGGGCATGGCTGCACGGAACAAGGCGCCGCCGGTGGCTCAGCGCAGCCCCAGCGCCTGCGCCAGGCTCCGGGCCTGGGGGAACCAGTGCTGCAACGCCAAGCCCAGGCCGATGGCCAGCGCCGCCACGGCAAGCGCCGGACGCGCCGACACCCGCACGGCGGCGCGCAGCCAGCCGGCCTCGTCGGCACGGCGTGCCACGCGCAGCAGGCCGCCGGCCAGCAGGGCCTCGAACGCGATCTCGGCCAGCATCAGCGGCCCCTGGCTGAACACGTAGGCGGCACCGATCACGGCGGCGGCCAGCAAGCCGAGGGCAAGCAGGACCACGCCGAACAGGTCGTCGGCATCGGCCGCGCCGTCCAGCAGGTCGCCGGCGCCGCGCCCTGCCGCTTTCCCGGTCTCACCGAGGTCCGCCAGGCCGGGCAGGTCCGCCGCCGCCACATCGAAATCGCCGGAGGCGCCACCGCCATCGAAGGTACCGCCCTGCCCCGCCACCGGGCGCGCGCCGCGTGCGGCGCCGCCCGCCCCGCCGCGGGGCAGCGGCAGGCAATCCACCAGATCCACGCCCCCATCGGCCCCGTCGCTCGCGCGCGCCGGTTCGTCACCGGTCCCGCGGCGCCCAGCGGGCAGCCCGACATAGGCCAGCCAGACGCGCACCGCGCACAGGAAGCCGCAGTAGGCCGCGACCGTCGCCAGCCCATAGCGCAGCGGCAGCGACGACAGCCCCGCGAGCCAGAGCAGCTTGCTGGCGAGCACACCGATCGACAGCGACCACAGCGCGATCAGCATGACGTGGCAGCGGATGAAGAAGCGGCTGGCCAGCATGGCCAGCACGCGGCGCTTGGCGAGCGGCTCGGGCAAGGCCCGTTCGGCGCCGGCACGCTGGCGGCGCCCGGCCGGGCGCGATGTCGGGTTCGCTTTGATGGTCATGCGGCGCATGATACCCGGCCCCAGGCGCCGGGCGCCGGGCGCCCGGATGAGCGCGACCGCGTCTATCACACGCCAGTGCAGGCAACGCAGGCAACGCAGGTAACTGGGGCACACCGACTCACACCGGCGCTCCTCCAAGCCGTCGACCACATACATACATTCACGCATGTATGTATAATCCGGCGCATCTCATGCCCGAGCAAAGGAACGCACAAGATGCAGCCGCAACAGATCGTCATCGTGGGTGGAGGGGTAGCAGGCCTCGAGGTCGCCACCGCCCTGGGCAGGCGCTCCGCACGCGCCGGACGGACCATGGCCGTCACCCTGGTCGACCGCGACTCCGCCCATGTCTGGAAGCCCATGCTCCATACCATCGCGGCAGGCACGCGCGACGTCTCCCAGCAGCAGACCACCTTCCTCGCCCAGGCCCGCGATGCGGGCTTCACCTACCAGCCGGGCGAACTCGCCGGCCTCGACCGGGCTACACGCGAGCTGCGGATCGCTCCGCTGCACGCGCGCGACGGGCGCCTGCTGGTGCCGGCCAGGCGCCTGACCTACGACGCGCTGGTGCTCGCGATCGGCAGCGAGGCCAACGACTTCGGCACACCGGGCGTGGCCGCGCACTGCTTCAAGATCGACTCCCGCCTGCAGGCCGACGCCTTCAACCGCGAAGTCCGCCTGCGCATGCTCCAGTGCCTCGCGCAGGACGAAACCCTGTCGATCGGCATCGTCGGCGGCGGCGCCACCGGGGTCGAGCTCGCGGCCGAGCTGGTGCAGCTTGCGCAAGCCGCGGTCGCCTACGGCGCGCAAGGCTTGCCGGCCCGCCTGTCGATCACCCTCATCGAAAGCGGGCCGCGCCTGCTCGCGGCATTTCCGCAGGACATCTCGGCCGCCACGCAGGCCCGGCTCGAAGCGCTGGGCGTGCGCGTGCGCACCGCCACGCGCGTGACCGAAGCCACCGCGGACGGCTTCACTCTCGCTGACGGTGGCCAGGTGACGGCCTCGCTCAAGGTGTGGGCGGCCGGCGTCAAGGCGCCCGGCCTGCTGGCGCGGCTGGACGGTCTGGAGGCCTCCCATGCCAACCAGTTGCTGGTACACCCCTCGCTGCAGACCACGCGCGATCCGCGCATCTTCGCCATCGGCGACTGTGCCAGCCTGACCCTGCCGGGCAACCAGCGCCCGCTGCCGCCGACGGCGCAGGTCGCCCACCAGCAGGCACAACACCTGATCCGCCATCTTCCCGGCTGGCTGCGGGGCGACAAGATTCCCGCCTTCTCCTATCGCGACTTCGGCGCCCTGGTCTCGCTGGGCGACTACGACGCCTTCGGCTCGCTGGGAAAATTCGGCCTGTTCAAGGGCCTGACGATACGCGGGCGGCTCGCGCAACTCAGCCACGCGCTGCTGTACCGCAGCCACCAGGCGCGGCTGTTCGGCTTCTGGCGCGGCGGACTGCTGTGGCTGGTCGACCGGCTCAACACCCGGCTGCGCGCGCCGATCCGGCTCGATTGAGGGCATCCCTCTCCGGGCGGGGTCCAGTGCCCGTCCGCGGCACACAAGCCAGTTATGGACCCATCGGTCCATAACTGATATGCTGCCGGACATTGAAACTGCCCGCGAGCGCGTTCCCCGGTCCACCATGGCAAGGCCACAGGAATTCGATACCGCCGAAGCCTTGTACAAGGCGATGGACGTATTCTGGCGCAAAGGCTATGAGGCAACCTCGCTGGCCGACCTGCTCGACGCGACCGGACTGAGCAAGAGCAGCCTGTACGCCACCTTCGGCGGCAAGCGCGAGTTCTTCCTGGCCGCCTTCGACGCCTACCGCCAGGGGCGGGCAGCGGAGATGCACCGCATTCTCGGGCACGGCCCCGCGCGCCAGGCCATCGAGCGCTTCTTCCGCACGCTCTTCGCCGATGTCGCGACGCCCGGTCCCTTGCGCGGCTGCATGAGCATCAACCAGGCTGTCGAAATGGCCCCGCAGGACGCGTCCATCCGCGAGCGGGTCATCGGCGACCTGCAGTACATCCAGGCGGCGCTGACCCAGGAGGTTGAAAGGGGCCGCGCGGACGGCTCGATCGCCGCCACGCGCGACCCCGCCGAACTGGGACGGCTGCTGGTGCTGGGCTTCCCCGGCCTGCAGGTGATGGCGCGCGCCGGCTTCCCGCCGCAGGAACTCGAGCACGCCCTGGCGCTGCTGCTCTCCCACCTCGACTGAACCGCGCCGGGTCCATGCGGCAACCGCGCCAGCCCGCCGATTTCATTTCCCCATTATGGACTGATCGGTCCATATCCATCCGAAGCGCCCTCTCAGGAGAACTCCATGCGCATCCAGCAAGTCCGCAATGCCACCTTGGTCATCGAGTACGGCGGCAGCCGCTTCCTGATCGACCCGATGCTCGCCGAGCAAGGCGCCTACCCCGGACTGCCGGGCACGGTGAACAGCCACCTGCCCTACCCCACCGCCGCGCTGCCGGTGCCCGTCGCCTCGTTGCTCGACGTCGATGCCGTGATCGTGACCCATACGCACCCGGACCACTGGGACGAAGCCGCCCGCACCCTGGTGCCGAAACACCTCCCCGTGTTCGTCCAGCATGAAGCCGATCGCGCCTTGCTTGCTTCGCAGGGCTTCGGCGACGTCCGCCTGCTGCGCGACGCGATCTTCCAGGGCGTCACCCTGCGCCAGACCACCGGGCAGCACGGCTCGGACGCCGCCATCGGCGCCATCGGCGACATCCTCGGCGAGGTCTGCGGCGTGGTCTTCGAGCACGCCGGCGAGGACACGCTGTACCTGGCCGGCGACACGGTATGGAACGCGCAGGTCGAGGACAACCTGCGGCGCTACAACCCGCAAGTCGTGATCCTCAACGCCGGCGACGCCCGGGTGATCGGCCTCGGCGCCATCATCATGGACGCGCAGGACGTCTGGCAGGCCTATCAGGCCGCGCCGGGCGCGACCTTGATCGCCTCGCATATGGAAGCGGTCAACCACGCCGTGCTGACGCGCCGGGCACTGCGCGAATTCGCCATCGAGAAAGGCATGACGGACCGCCTGCGGATTCCGGAGGACGGCGAGGCTTACCGGCTCTGATGCCGAGCGGCCGTCCCGGGCCGCGCCCGCCGCCTCACAGCATCGCCGAATGCAGGTGATGCGGGTCCTCCAGTGTCTCGGCCACGATCTGCAATGACTCTTCGATCTCGTCGCGCTCGCTCGGGCCGCCCAGGCACAGTCGAATGGCATCAGGCGGATTACCGTCGGTGGAGAAGGCAGAGCCGGAGACCGCGCCGATGCCGCGCGAGCGCAGATGCAGCGCCAGTTCGGAGGGGCGCCAGGCACTGCCGTCGAGCGGCAGCCACAGGTGGAAGCCCTCGCCATCCGCCTCGTAGGGATGAGCACCCAGCACGCGCGCGGCGATCGCCTGGCGCGCGGCGTTCTCCTGGCGCAGCACGGCGAGCATTTCGTCGGCGGTGCCATCCTCGATCCACGCGCGCGCCAGCAGCGTGGTGAAGGGACTGGCCATCACCGAGGTGGCGCGCAGCGTGCCGGCCAGGCGCTGGGCCTGGCGCGGCGTGGGCGCGTGGACGAAAGCGGTGCGCAGCCCTGCGCCGAAGCACTTCGACAGTCCGGTGAGGTAGTAGGTCAGTTCCGGCGCCAGCGCAGCGAAGGCATCGGGCTTGCGCCGCGGCAGCATGCCGTAGGCATCGTCCTCGATGATCGGCACGTTGTAGCGCAGCGCGATATCGGCCAGGATCTCGCGCCGCGCCTGGGGCATGGTGCGCGTGCTCGGGTTCTGCAGGGTCGGGTTGCAATACAGCACCGCTGGCCGCTGCGCCTTGCAGAAGGCTTCGAAGGCCGCCCCCAGCATGCCGTCTTCGTCGCCCGGCAGCGCCTGCAGGTGAACGCCAAGCTGGGCAGCGATGGCCTTGATGCCCGGATAGGCCAGCGCCTCGACGCATAGCGTCTGCCCGCTGCGCGCCACTTGCGACAGCAGCGCCACGAGGGCGCTGTGGATGCCCGGGCAGACCAGCAGCGTGTCGCCGCCGGCGGCCGGCACCAGCCGCCGCAACCAGCCGGACACCGCGGCCCGATCGGAGGGCGTTCCGCCGAAGTCCTGGTAGCGCAGCAGTTGGTAGGGATCGGTGCCGCCGAGCAGCGCGGCGGCCGATTCGCGCAGCCGCGCGGCCAGCGCCGGCGGCTCCGGCGGCATGTTCATGGTCATCTCCGCGCTGGTGCCGGCACGCAGCGGCAGCGCGGGGGCACGGCCGCGCACATAGGTGCCGCTGCCGGCCTTGGCATCGATCAGGCCGCGCTTGCGCGCCTCGCCGTAGGCGCGCGCCACGGTGGAATAGTTGAGCCGCAGCGCCTCGGCCATGTCGCGCAGCCCCGGCAGACGGTCGCGCGCCTGCAGCCGGCCATCGGCGAGGGCCTCCTCGATCAGGTCGGGGATCATCAGGTAGGCGGGCTTGGGGCTGTCGGCGATGCGCTTCGCCCAATGACTGGTCAGGCCGGACACGGCTCTCTCCTTCTGGAACGTGCGCCGCGGCGGCGCCAGCGCTGCCGATGCATTTCGCGTGCCATCCGGACGTCATGGCGCCACGCGCCAGTCTCGCCTGCGCTTCGCTCCATGCATGGCCATGTGCGCCTGCATTGTTCGCATCATTGATCGCATCCTTGATTGCATTCCGGGTGGCCACTTGATGGTGCGCGAGGCATCGCCTGCACCAAGCCGATGCCTCGCGCGGGCAGCCTCCGCGCGCTCGCGGTGCAGGGCCGCGGCGCCGCCAGGCGCCATGCCGGCGCGGCACGTGGCGCCGAGGCCATCGCGCGGATGCGATCAAGCATGCGATCGATCGCTCGCCGTATGAATGATCGGTCCTTGATCGCATGGTCGAGCGGCACCGATGGCATATCGCTTGCACCGCTGCCCATGCCGGCGGCGAGCGCCGGCCGGACCGCCCCGAGCCACGCGCCGTCCGCTCAACGCAACCCATACGCACTGGAGCCAAGCATGCCCGCAGTCAACCACCCCGCCCACAAGGATGGCGATGTCCTCGTCGATTTCGAGGAGAAGGTGTTCGAGGACGTCAAGGCCGAGCCCGGCGAGAAAGCCCTGGTGACCTTCCACACCGTAGCCTTCGAAGGCTCGATCGGCTTCGTCAACCTGCTGCAGGCCACCCGCCTGCAGCGCAAAGGCTTCGACACCAGCATCCTGTTATACGGCCCGGGCGTCACGCTCGGCCTGCAGCGGGGCTTTCCCACGCTGGGTGACGAGGCCTTCGCCGGCCACCTCAACTTCAACAAGCAGCTCAAGAAGTTCATGGCCGAAGGTGGCAAGGTGTACGCCTGCCGCTTCGCGTTGCAAGCGCTCTACGGCCATGGCGAAGCGTCCCTGGTCGAAGGCATCCGCCCCATCAATCCGCTCGACGTGCTCGACCTGAAGCTGCTTCACCGCAAGGAGAACGCGCTCATCCTCGACACCTGGACCGTCTGAGCCGGCAGGGGATCCGCCATGTCCGACCCACGCATCGTGCGCGCCGCCGCCGTCCAGATCGCACCCGATCTCGACAGCGGCGCCGCCACCCTCGCCAAGGTGCTCGACGCCATCGACCGGGCCGCGCGCGACGGGGTACGGCTGATCGTCTTCCCCGAGACCTTCGTGCCCTACTACCCCTACTTCTCCTTCGTGCGCCCGCCGGTGCAATCAGGCCAGGAGCACTTGCGCCTGTACGAACAGGCCGTGGCCGTCCCCGGTCCCGTCACCGAGGCCGTGGCAGCGCGTGCGCGCCGCCACGGCATGGTGGTGGTACTGGGCGTCAACGAGCGCGACCACGGCAGCCTCTACAACACCCAGCTCATCTTCGACACCGAAGGCCGGCTCGCACTCAAGCGACGCAAGCTGACGCCTACCTTCCACGAGCGCATGATCTGGGGCCAGGGCGATGCCGCCGGTCTCCAGGTGGCAGAGACGGCCATCGGCCGCGTCGGGGCGCTGGCCTGCTGGGAACACTACAACCCGCTGGCGCGCTATGCGCTGATGGCCCGGCACGAGGAGATCCACTGCAGCCAGTTCCCCGGTTCGCTGGTAGGTCCCATCTTTGCCGAGCAGATCGAGGCCACCATCCGCCACCACGCGCTGGAGTCCGGCTGCTTCGTGGTCAATGCAACCGGCTGGCTGACGGAGGCGCAGATCGCTTCGGTCACCACCGACCCCGCATTGCAGAAGGCGCTGCGCGGCGGTTGCCACACCGCCATCATCTCGCCCGAGGGGCAACACCTGGCGCCGCCCTTGCGCGAAGGCGAAGGCATGGTGGTGGCCGACCTCGACCTGGCCCTCATCACCAAGCGCAAGCGCATGATGGATTCGGTGGGCCACTACGCGCGCCCCGAGCTGCTCAGCCTGCTGATCAACGACCGCCCGGCGGCCCCCGTGTCCGTCATGCACGCACCACGGCCCCAGGTGCCCGCCGCCGCCATCCACCCAGACGACCGGAGTCCAGACCATGCCTTCTCGCGACACGCTGCCGGCCTCGAGCCGGCAGTTGATGACTGAACTGCAGTCCATCGGGCTGCGGCTGGAAGACCCGCGCGCCGGCGCTGCCAGCCGGCGCGGCGGTGCCGGTCCGTCCGACCACAAGGCCGTCACCATCGACGGCGTGACCATCATGGTGCCGGTCCATACCAGTACCGCCTGGCACTCGCCCTACGTGGCAGCCACGCCCGACGCGCACGGGCGCAGCACGCTCATGCGCGGCGCCATCCCGATCGCCAGCGTGAGCTTTCCACGCACGCCGCGCTTCTATGCGATGCAGACGCTGGACGGCGTTCCGTACTCGCACATTGCCACCCTGCACGGCGCCGATGTGCTGGCGACCACGGTACTGCAGGACTGCATCCGCTACCAGAGCCGGCGCAAGACCTGCCAGTTCTGCGCGATCGGCCAGTCGCTGGCGGCCGGCCGCACCATCGCGCGCAAGACTCCGGAGCAGCTCGCCGAGGTGGCGCGCGCGGCGGTGCTGCTCGACGGCGTCAGGCACATGGTACTGACCACCGGCACGCCGCCGACGCCGGACCGCGGTGCCGCCCTGTTGTGCGACAGCGCCTTCGCCATCCGCGCCGCCGTGGACCTGCCGATCCAGGGCCAGTGCGAACCACCCGACGACGACCGCTGGTTCGCGCGCCTGCGCGCCGCTGGCATCGACAGCCTGGGCATGCACCTGGAAGCGGTGACGCCATCGGTGCGCGCGCGCATCATGCCCGGCAAGGCCACCGTGCCGCTGTCGCGCTACCTCGATGCCTTCGCGGCGGCGGTCGGGGTGTTCGGCCGCGGCCAGGTCAGCACCTACATCCTGGCCGGCCTGGGCGACACCGCCGAGTCCATCCTGTCGATGTCGCAGCGGCTGCTGGAGATCGGCGTCTATCCCTTCGTCGTGCCCTTCGTGCCGATCTCCGGCACGCCGCTGGAGGATCATCCGGCCCCCTCGCCGGACTTCATGCGCGCCGTGCTGGCGCCGTTGGGCCGCATGGTGGCCGCGGCCGGGCTGCGCTCGGCGGACATCAAGGCCGGCTGCGGCAAGTGCGGAGCCTGCTCCTCGCTGTCGGCCTACGAGGGAGACGCGGCATGAGACCCGAGTTATGCGTGGAGGTGCCGGCCGCGCCGGCCTACCAGGTGCGCTGGGCCGAGGCCGGCTGGGAGATCGAACAAGCCTACGCACTGCGCCGCGCGGTGTTCTGCGCCGAGCAAGGCATTTTTGCCGAGGACGACCGTGACGCGGTCGATGACGCCGCACAGCTGCTGGTGGCGGTGCGCTGCGACGAGGCCGCTGGCGGCCCGCCCGGCGCGCGCGGCCCGGTGGTCGGCACCGTGCGCATCCATGAAAGCGAGCCCGGGGTCTGGTACGGCTCGCGGCTGGCGGTACAGGCGCCCTACCGGCGCCACAGCCGGCTCGGCGCCACGCTGATCCGCCTGGCGGTGAGCAGCGCGCATGCGCTGGGCTGCCGGCGCTTCCTCGCCCACGTACAGAGCCAGAACGTGCCGCTGTTCCGCCGCCTGCACTGGACCACGCTGGCCGAGGAGACGCTGCTGGGCTGGCCGCACCACCTGATGGAGGCCGACCTGCACCACTATCCGCCCTGCCATGCACCGTATGCCGGCTTCGTCATCGACGACGGGAGCGCACAGCACGACAGGAGGCCGTCATGAGCGCCGCCACCCTGGCCGACCTGCTGCGCGCCAGCCGCGGCTTCGGCCACAAGACCGATATCGCCGGCCTGCTCGCCCGCCTGCAGCAGGCGCTGCCGGCCGGCGCGCAGGCGGAGGCGCGCGGCATCCTGCTCGGCGACGACTGCGCCGCCATCGCGGATGGTGACAGCCATCTGCTGTTCGCCATCGAAGGCATGGTCGGCGATTTCCTGCGCGCCATGCCCTGGTTCGCCGGCTACAGCGCGGTGATGGTCAACGTGAGCGACATCTACGCCATGGGCGGGCGCCCCCTGGCGGTGGTGGATGCCATCTGGAGCGAGGGCCTGGAGCCGGCCGACGAAGTCGTGCGCGGCATGGCCGCTGCCGCGGCCGCTTACGGCGTGCCGCTGGTGGGCGGCCACAGCAACGCGCGCAGCGACGGCCCCCAGCTTGCAGTGGCCATCCTCGGGCGCGCGCGCCGGCTGCTGACCAGCTTCGGCGCGCGCCCCGGGCAGCGCCTGCTGATGGCGGTCGACCTGCGCGGCCGCTTCGAGGAGCCCTATCCCTACTGGAACGCCACCACCGGCGTGCCCGGCGCGCGCCTGCGCGCCGACCTCGAACTGCTGCCGGCATTGGCCGAGGACGGCCTGTGCGCGGCCGCCAAGGACATCAGCATGGCCGGCGCGGTCGGCACCGCCTTGATGCTGATGGAATGCTCGGGCGTGGGCGGCACCATCGACCTCGACGCGTTGCCGATCCCGCCGGGCGTGCCGCTGCCGCGCTGGCTGTCGGCCTTTCCCAGCTACGGCTTCCTGCTCGCCGTCGACGCGGCCGACGCCGCCACGGTGGCGGCCCGCTTCCACGCGCGCGGCCTTGCCTGCGCGGAGATCGGCATGCTCGACGCATCGCGCCGCGTGACAATCGCCCAGGCCGGCGAGCGGGCCTTGCTATGGGACTTCGGCTGCGAGCCCTTCATCCTGCCCCGGCCCGCCGCGGCCGGCTTGCCACCCGCCGGCATCGATGCCGTGCCTCTGGGAGCCTGAACCATGCCCGTCACGCACTTCCGCGTCCGCTGGCCCGACCAGCGCGAAACGCTGTGCTATTCGCCCTCTTCCGTCGTGAGCGAGCACCTCGAGGCCGGCGCGGCCTACCCGCTGCCGGAATTCCTGGACCGCGCGCGCAGCGCGCTGAACCAGGCCTCCGAGCGGGTGCGCCGCCGCTATGGCTTCGCCTGCTCGGCGGCCCAGGACCAGCTCGACGTTATCGAAGCCACCGCCGCCCGCTTTGCCGGCCAGGCCGGTGCCACGGTGACGGTACTCGCCTTCGAGCGCTAGAACGCCCTCCGTGAACCTCCCTCTGCCAAGGAACCCGCGTCATGCCTGACACCACGCCTCCCCCTCCCGCCACCAGCGAGGCCCGCCACTACTCCGTCATCATTGTCGGCGGCGGCCAGGCCGGTCTCTCGCTCAGCTACTACCTGCGCCAGGCCGGCATCGAACACCTCGTGCTGGAGCAGCACACCATGACCCATACCTGGCACACCCAGCGCTGGGATGCCTTCTGCCTGGTCACGCCGAACTGGCAGTGCGCACTGCCTGGCCACCCCTATGCCGGCGACGACCCGCACGGCTTCATGAAGAAGGACGAGATCATCGCCTACCTGGACGGCTTCATCCGCGCGGTCGCCCCGCCCGTGCTCGAACACACCGAAGTATGCAGCGTCAAGGCGCGCCCGCAGGGCGGCTTTGCGGTGGTCACCACACGCGGTACCTTCGGCGCCGACCAGGTAGTGGTAGCGTCGGGCGGCTATCGCACGCCGATCGTGCCCCGCCTGGCCGAGCGGCTGCCGGCATCGATCAGGCAGGTCCAGTCGGCCGACTACCGCAACCCGCAGGCCTTGCCCGAGGGCGCGGTGCTGGTGGTGGGCTCCGGCCAGTCGGGCGCGCAGATCGCCGAGGACCTGCACCTGGCCGGGCGCCAGGTCTACCTCGCCGTGGGCGAAGCCCCGCGCTGCGCGCGCTTCTACCGCGGCCGCGATGTGGTCGACTGGCTGGCCGAGATGAAGTACTACGACCTGCCTGTCACCGAACATCCCCTGCGCGAAGGCGTGCGCGACAACACCAACCACTACGTGACCGGACGCGACGGAGGACGCGACATCGACCTGCGCCGCTTCGCCGCCGAGGGCATGGAACTGTATGGCGTGCTGGAGGACTACCGCGACGGGCGCCTGCGCTTCGCACCCGACCTGCGCCGGAACCTCGACAATGCCGACGCCACCTACAACCGCATCAACGCCGGCATCGACCAGTACATCGCCGCGCACGGCATCGACGCGCCGCCGCCCAGCCTCTACACACCGGCCTGGACACCCGCGGCCGAACGCACCGAACTCGACCCGCAGGCAGCGGGCATCGGCAGCGTGATCTGGTGCATCGGCTTCCGGCCCGACTTCGGCTGGCTGGAGGTGCCGGTATTCAACGGCCGCGGCCACCCCGGGCACGTGCGTGGCGTCAGCGCGCATCCCGGCCTGTACTTCCTCGGCCTGCCATGGCTGCACACGTGGGGCTCGGGCCGCTTCTCCGGCATCGCGCGCGACGCGCAGTACCTGGCGGAGAGGATCGCGGCGGCGTGCTCGCCGGAGGCGCTGGCGGCTTGAGGCCCACCGCTCGGCCGCATGCGTGGCCGCTCGCCGCTATGGCTCGACGCTCGGCGCGATCAGCGCCTCGAACCATTCGAAGAAGGCATTGAGGCGCGCGGAGCGCTGGCGCCGGTGCGGATAGACCAGCGAGAGCGGCATCGGCGCGGCGCGGTGCTGCGGCAGGACTTCGACCAGTTCGCCGCGGTCCAGCAGGTCCTGCACGTCGAAGCGCGGGATCTGGATCAGGCCGATGCCGGCCAGGCAGCAGGCGATATAGGTCTCGGCATTGTTCGCCACCACGCGGCTCGGCATCGACACCGTGACGGTCTCGTCCTGGTGGCGGTACTCCCAGGGCAGCGTCCGGCCGGTGAGCGCATTGGCGTAGCCGACCGCGACATGGCCACGCGCCAGGTCCTCGGGCGCGCGCGGCGTGCCGTACTCCCCCAGGTAGCCCGGGCTGGCGCAGTTGATCAGGGCCAGCCGCCCGACCGGGCGCACCACCAGGCTGCTGTCCTGCAGGGCGCCGACCCGGACCGCGCAGTCCACGCCTTCCTGCACCAGGTCCACCATGCGGTCGGTCGAACCCAGCACCAGTTCCAGGCGCGGGTGGCGCCGCAGCAGCGCGGGCAGCGCCGGTGCGACCAGCCGGCGCGCGATACGGCTGGGCACGTCGACCACCAGCCGGCCGACCGCCTTGCGCTGGCCGGCGCGGAACAATTGCTCGACCTCGTCCGCCTGCGCCAGCAGGGGGCGCACGCGTTCCAGCAACTGCAGGCCATCGGCGGTCGGGCGCACCTGGCGCGTGGTCCGGTGCAGCAGGCGCGTGCCGACCCCCGTTTCGAGCTGCTGCACCGCGGCCGAGACCGAGGCACGCGGCAGTTCCAGCGCGTGGGCGGCCTTGATGAAGCTGCCCATCTCCGCCACGCGCACGAAGACGCGGTATTGTTCGAGTCGGTCCATCTCGGCCTTGTGCTCAAGCAGGGAATCCGCGCGGCGGACGCCGCGCTACGGCCCCTCTCCGGCGCGGGCAGCGGCGCTCACGGGGGAGGCGACGGCCGCATGATAGCGCGGCACCCCGCCCGTGCCGGTTCCTACCTGGTGGTGTAGCCGCCGTTGATCAGGATGGTCTGTCCGGTGATCCACCAGCCGTCGCTGACCAAGTGGCGGACAAAGGGCACCACGTCCTCGATGTCGGTGAGCCCGGTGCGGCTGAAGGCCGACAGCGCGGCCGCGGTCTTGTGGTAGGCCACCGCATCGTCGCCCTCGGCGGGATAGAAGAAGGGCGTGTCCATCGGGCCCGGCCCGACCGCCGTCACCGAGATGCCGCGCGCGCCGAACTCCTTGGCGGCGGCGCGCGTGAAATGCTCGACCGGCGCCTTGGTGCCGGCGTAGGCGGCATAGAACGGCGTGAAGGCTCCCAGCAGCGAGGTGACCAGGGTCACGATCCTGCCGTGGTCGTTGACGTGCTTGCCGGCCTCGCGCAGGAAGAAGAAGGCGGTCTTGGCGTTGACCTCGGCCATGTCGTCGTATTCGGCCTCGGTGATCTCGGTGAAGGGCTTCTTCAACACCTTGCCGATGGTATTGATAGCGATATCGGGCCGGCCGACCGCCTGGACCACATCGGCGAACAGGGCTTCCATGGCGCCGGCGCGGCGCAGGTCGGCCTGGAAGGCGACGGCCTGCGCACCGGCCGCCTTGAGCGCGGCCACGGTCTCCTCGGCGGCCGCGCGGGTGACGTCGCTGTTGTAGTGGATCGCCACCGCGCGGGCGCCGTGCCGGGCGAGGTCGCGCGCGATCAGCCCGCCGAGGTTCTTCGCCCCGCCGGCGATCAGGACGGTCTTGCCTTGGATAGAGTGGTCAGCCATGCATGCCTCCGCATCGATTCGAGAGTCTCAAGACTAGGCGATCGCGCCGGCCTGCGCAGCCCGGCGCGGCTGGATGGATTGTCCAGGAATCCGTTCCAATCGCATGCCGCAGCACCGCAGCGCTTCGACACCGCAGGCGCCACGGCCGGCGGCTTGGCGACCGGCGGCGGCCCGTGCTATGGTCCTCCGGCAATGCATGCGCCCCGCGCGCCGGCCTGCCGCGCGGGACTGGACCCCGACAGGCCCCATACTCAGGAGGGGATATGGTCAGACTGGTGCTGCTGCTGATGGGCATCGACTACCTGCACCGCCGCGCCCGCGCCATTCTCTGGACGGGCGCGCTCTGGGCGGTCGCCGGCATCGCCATCTTCATCGACGCGCTCGACGGCGCCCTGCATTTCCCCATCCAGTTCTTCGCCTGGCTCTTCCTGATCGAAGGCCTGGCGACGCTGGTGGTCGCCTGGAGCGGCGTGGGCGGCCAACGCGTGCTGCGCTACGTCAAGGGTATCGCCGTGGTCGGCGCGTCGGCCCTGATCTTCGCCGGCCACCACTACGGCCACTTCCTGCTGTCGATGATCTTCGGCGCCCTCTTCCTCATCGACGGGCTGCTCCAGTGCGTGTCGGCGTGGGTGGTGCGCTACCGGCGCTGGCACGTCGCCCTCGCCTGGGGCGTGGCCGAACTGCTGATCGCGGTGTTCTTCTTCCAGCCCTACCCGACCCACTATGTCGGCACGCTGCCCTACGGCCTCGGCCTGTTCCTCTTCTTCGGCGGCCTGAACATGCTGACGCTGGCCGCGCGCGTCAGGCGGCTGGCCGCCAATCCGGCGCTGCGCGGATCGTCGCGGCCCGGCCGGCTGCCCGAGGCCGACGTGGCGGGGACCATGCCGGAGGAGGACGGCGGCGGCAACGCTGCACCGGCACCGCCCGCCTTCGACCGCGCCGAATGGGACGGGCCGCCCGCCGACGGCGAACATGCGCTGACGGTGCACGTGTGGACGCCCACGGGATCGGCCAGGACACCCGCGCAGTCGCCGCCGATCATCCGCCGCTACATCGCCGCGGTCGACGCCAACGGCGTGATCTCCACCGGCCATGCCGCGCTGGAAACGCCGGAAGGCATCTACATCAGCCTCTACCCGGCGGTCGAGATCGACCGCTCGCCCGATGACTTCGGCCGCCTGCTGCGCGCCACCGCCGACAACGACGTACCCGGCCTGTTCCAGCCCGACTACGCCACCGAAGCGCAGGCCTGGTGTCCCTCCACGACGCGCGTGCGCATCCGCAACTACGATCCCCTGCGCTTGCAGGCCTTCTGGCAGCGCTACCGCCGGAACACCACCTACAACCTGACGCACCGCAACTGCTCCAGCACCGTCGCCCACGCGCTGGAAGCCGCGCTCGAAGGCGCGGTGGGCCGCCTGCATGGCGATCGTGCCGGCTGGCGCAGCCTGCTGCGCGTGCTGGTGACGCCGGAGCTGTGGGTGGCCGCGCAGATCCGCAAGCGCGCGGTGACCATGGCATGGACGCCCGGCCTCGCGCTCGACTACGCGCGCGCGCTCAGCATGCTGGCCGATCCCCGGCCTTTCGCCTGGCGCAAGGCCGCGCGCGCCGCGCGCACCACGCTCGCCCGGCTGCGCCAGCAACGGCGCGACTGGCAGGTGCAGGACGAAGACGCCGGCAGCGCGCGGCGCTGAGGCCGGCAGGCTGCCGGGCGCTCAGGCGGACGCATCCCGCCAGCCGTCGCAACGAGCGATCGACGGCAGCATGCCGGGCTTCGCGCGAGTCGAGGCTCCTGCCGGCGCGCCGGCCGCCCCTCCCGCACACGTGAACCGGCACACGGAGACGATCGGCGCCGCGCGGCAGGCGATGCGGGACACCGCCTCGCACGGCCTCGCACGGCTTCTCGACAGGCCTGGTGATTCCACGAATTCAAGAACCGGGACACCAGGGCACCAGGGCACCAGGGCACCAGGGCACTAGGACTCAGGGCACAAGTGCAGCTCGAACTGCCGCATCAGCGCCATCACCTGCGCGCGTCGCGGCGTCTTCAGCGCCATCAGGATGGCGCTGACGTGCTCCTTGACGGTGTCTTCGCGCAAGCCAAGCCGCCTGCCGATGACGCGATTCGAGAGACCGTCGAGCAGCAATTGCAGCACGTCGCCCTGACGGCGGGTGAGACCCAGCTCCGCCGGCGTGATCGGTTGGCGCGGGACGCCGGCGCACGGCGTGTGCGGCGGCATTGCTGGTGACAGGTCCCATTGCGCCGGCGCAGCCGCTGCCGGGGCCGGCAGCGGCGCCTGCCGGATCAACTGGCGGCGGTCGCGCACGCAGTGCTTGGCGAGGATGGCAGAGACATGCTCCTTGACCGTACCCTCCTGCAGGCCGAGCAGCAGGGCGATGCGCTTGTTGGAGAGACCGTCGACCAGCAGCGCGTACACGCTGGCCTGGCGCGCGGACAGCATGGGCAAGGCCACGGCCTGCGCATGCGGGGACCGTTCGTCCCCGGGGCAGCCCGGCAGCGTCGCGCCGACGGCCTGGCTCTCGTCTGCGACCGGCGCAAGGGCGCAACCCGCCGCGCCGTCCTTGCCACCACCGTCCGGCAAGCCGTCAGCGCGCATCGGCAAGGGCAAGCCCCGCCGCGCTTCCTGCTGCTCGCCGCAGGTCCGCACCTGCGTGTCGACACATGGCATCAGAACCCCAGCCCAGCCGGTCATCTTGTCGTTGTTACCGGTGCCTGCCACAGCGCAGTCCCTTCCCGCTCGATGGGTGGCCTGTCGGCCACCACGTTGCCCCTCCATTCCCGCATAGCCAGGACAGCTCTGACTTCCGGCTGTTTTCCGCGAAGTATACCGAGAAGGCAGCGCCCGTAAGGAAGCTTCGCATGACGGGTTGCGCGCGCGAGACACCCGGGCCCTTGCCGTGCAGAGAACGCCATGCGGCAAGCGCCGATGGCTGCCATCGATCGCAGCCGGAGCGCTGCGCGACGGCACGGCGCACATGGCACGCTAGGGAAAGCACTGATCCGATCGCCATGCTTCCGCGGCACCGCTGTAAGTCCCGCGTCAGGTCAACTGCCGAGAATCCAGGCTATCCAACTCAAGACACTAAAGGAGACGCTTCATGTCCACCGACCTGATCGGGAAGATCCAGGCGCACCCGAAATACGCGGCGCTCAAGCGCAGGCGCAACAGCCTCGGCATCCTGCTGACGATGCTGATGCTGATCGTCTATTACGGCTACATTGCCCTGATCGCCTTCGACAAGACGCTGCTGGGGCAGCCCTTCCGCAGCGGCGTGACCAGCATCGGCGTGCCGGTCGGCTTCGGCGTCATCCTCTTTACCGTCGCTATCACCGGCATCTACGTGCGGCGCGCCAACCGCGAGTTCGACCGCCTGACCGTGGACATCCTGGAGGACGTGGCGAAATGAAGACCCCATCCTTGCGCATCCTGGGCGGCCTCGCGGCCGCCACCGCCTGCGGCGCGGCATTCGCCGGCGGCGGCGACGTCGGCGAGACCGCCAAGCAGGCCACCAACACCACGGCCATCGTGCTGTTCTCGCTGTTCGTCCTCGGCACCTTGTGGATCACCAAGTGGGCGGCCTCGCGCACGCGCTCCGCCGCGGACTTCTACACCGCGGGCGGCGGTATCACCGGTTTCCAGAACGGCCTGGCGATCTCCGGCGACTACATGTCCGCCGCCTCCTTCCTCGGCATCTCCGCGGCGGTGATGAGCAGCGGCTACGACGGCCTGATCTACTCGATCGGCTTCCTGGTCGGCTGGCCCATCATCACCTTCCTGATGGCCGAGCGCCTGCGCAACCTGGGCAAGTTCACCTTCGCGGACGTGGCGGGCTACCGCTTCGCGCAGGGCCCCATCCGCAGCTTCGCCGCGCTCGGCACGCTGGTGGTGGTGGCCTTCTACCTGATCGCGCAGATGGTGGGCGCCGGCCAGCTGATCAAGCTGCTGTTCGGCCTCGACTACTGGGTGGCGGTGGTGATCGTGGGCGCGCTGATGATGGTGTACGTGCTGTTCGGCGGCATGACGGCGACCACCTGGGTACAGATCATCAAGGCCTGCATGCTGCTGGCCGGCGTCACCTTCATGGCCATCATGGTGCTGGCCCAGTACGGCTTCAGCCCCGAGGCCCTGTTCGCCAAGGCGGTCGAGGTCAAGACGGCCATCGCCAGCGCCTCCGGCAAGAACCCGGACGAGGCCGCCAGGATCGGCCTGTCGGTGATGGCCCCGGGCGGCTTCATCAAGGACCCGATCTCCGCCATCTCCTTCGGCATGGCCCTGATGTTCGGCACGGCCGGCCTGCCCCACATCCTGATGCGCTTCTTCACCGTGCCGGATGCCAAGGAAGCGCGCAAGTCCGTGCTGTGGGCCACGACCTGGATCGGCTACTTCTATGTGCTGATCTTCATCATCGGCTTCGGCGCCATCACCCTGGTGCTGACCAACCCGGAGATGGCCGACGTGGCCAAGGGCGTGATCAAGGGCGGCGCGGGCACCGCCAATATGGCGGCCGTGCTGGTGGCCAAGTCGGTCGGCGGCGACGTCTTCTTCGGCTTCATCTCGGCGGTCGCCTTCGCCACCATCCTGGCGGTGGTCGCCGGCCTCACGCTGTCGGGCGCCTCGGCGGTATCGCACGACCTGTACTCGACCCTGCTCAAGCAGGGCAAGGCCAACAGCCATGAGGAACTGCGCGTCTCGCGCATCACCACGGTGGTCCTGGGTATCGTCGCGGTCGCGCTCGGCATCGCCTTCGAGAAGCAGAACATCGCCTTCATGGTGTCGCTCGCCTTCGCCATCGCGGCTTCCGCCAACTTCCCGGTGCTGTTCCTGTCGATGCTGTGGAAGGGCTGCACCACGCGCGGCGCTGTCATCGGCGGCTTCCTCGGCCTGGTGTCCTCGGTCGGCCTGACCATTGTCTCGCCTTCGGTGTGGGAAGCCACGCTCGGCTACCCGAAGGGTTCGGCCTGGTTCCCGTACACCTCGCCGGCACTGTTCTCGATGGCGATCGGCTTCGCCGGTGTCTGGCTGTTCTCGCTGCTCGACAACAGCGCACGCGCCAAGGCTGAACGCGCCGCCTTCGACGCACAGGAAGTGCGCTCCGAAACCGGCCTGGGCGCAGCCGGCGCCTCCTCGCACTGAGGCATCGGCCCGGTGCCGACGGGCCCGGCGGCGCCACGCGCGCCGACGGGCCTGGTTCCTCCTCCCCCTCTGCCCCTCTCCCCCACCTCGCGCGCGGCAGCGCCCGCACCGTCCTGTGTCGACATCCGCGGCACAGATTCGGGCGTTTCTCATGTGGAATCGGAAATCTCTTGAGACACCGCTGGCGTCGCGCCGATAGCCTTGGCGCTCTCCCCATATGCCCGCCAGCCTGTCATGCCAAGCGCCTCACCCGCTCACGCCCCAGCCGCCGCCCCGCTGCGATATCGATGGTTGCTCTGGGTGCTGGGTATCGACTCGGCACTGCTGATCCTCGTGCCCTATCTGCTGTTCGTGGTACTGGCCATGCTGGGAGGCGGCATGTGCAACGGCTGCTCGATCGGCTGGCGCGATGCGTCAGCGCTGATGCCCGCCTTCGGATGGGTGCTGCTCGGCGTGAGCGCACTCTTTCAGGTCGCACTCAGCGCAGTCGTCTATTTCGTGTACCGCTGGATCGATCGTCCGCCGCACCGCTGGCGCCCGCTGGCCGTGATCCTGCTGCTGGCCTACCTCTGCTGGCCCCTGCTCGCGCTCATTGCGGGCGGAGCTTCCGCTCCCTGAGCCACGCCCCCCCGCGACATTCCCGCCGGCTCGCGGAAGCGCGCCCCGCACAAGGCAAGCAGGACAAGAAACGCGGCATCGCTGCAGCGAAAGGCATGGTGCGCATCCTCACCTTCGACAGGAAAGGCGCCAAGACCAAGCGCGGGATGGCCTGGCCTTGACGCTGACCGGTGCGCGCTACCTCGGCACGGAGGCTCGAAGGCGCGTACCGGCGGCGGCGCTTGCATTCCCTATGGCCACGGACGTGGCCGAGCAGCGCATGCCGCGTGGGTGGATAGCGGCCTGATCATGTTCTGCTCACCGGCAGCAATGGCGGCGTCAGGCAAGGCCCGGCGCCGCCGCACGGCCTCCTCCTCGCTCAGGTTCACTCCACCACCGCTCCGCTGGCCTTCACCAGCGGCGCCCAGCGCCCGCTCTCGCTCTGCAGGAAGGCGCCGAACTGCCGCGGCGACATCGGCATCGCCTGCAGCCCCTGGTCGTCGAAGCGCTTGACCACCTCCGGCGCCTTGAGCGCCTTGCGAGCCTCTTCGTTGAGCCGGTTGACGATGGCGTCCGGCGTGCCCGCCTTGACCACCATGCCGAACCACACGCCGGCATCCAGGCCGGGCACGCCCAGCTCGGCCAGCGTCGGCACCTCGGGCAGCTGGGCCGCGCGGCGCGGCGCGGCGATGGCGAGCGGCTTGACCTTGCCGCCCTGGATCAGCGGCGAGGTGGTGATGACCGGGTCGAACATCATGTCCACCTGCCCTGCCATCACGTCCTGCAGCGCGGGCGCGGAGCCCTTGTAGGCCACGTGGGTGAAACGGCCGCCGGCCTTGTCGGCGAACATGCCGCCCAGCAGGTGGCCGATCGAGCCGATCCCCTGCGAGGCATAGTTGACGCCGCCAGCCTTGCTGTGCGACAGCGCCATCAGTTCCTTGACCGACGCGGCCGGGCTGTTCTTCGGCACCACCAGCACCAGCGGCGAGGTCGCCAGCGCGGTGACCGGCTTGAAGTCCTTGAGCGGGTCGTAGGAGAAATTGCGGTACAGGCCCGGGTTGATGGCGAACATCTCGGTGGCGGCGATGAAGACGGTGTGGCCGTCGGCGTCGGCGCGCTTGACCTGCAGGGCGGCGATCTGCCCGCCGCCGCCCGGACGGTTCTCCACCACCACCGGCTTGCCCAGGCCGTTGCCCATCTGCTGGGCGAGCTGGCGCGCGATCATGTCGGTGATGCCGCCGGCCGGGAACGGCACCACGAAGGTCAGCGGCCGGTTCGGGAAGGTGTCGGTATCGGCGCCGGCGGCGGGTGCCGCCAGGCAGGCGGCGGCCGCTGCGGCGGCCGCGCCCAGTGCAAGGCGCGCGAACGCGCGCCGGGGATGGCGATGGCTCATGCTCTGTCTCCTGTTTCCTGTTTCTCGTTGTGGACGGGGCCGTCGATGCGGCCCTCTGGATGGCGGCGCGGCGCCGGTGCCGCGCCGCCGTGGTACGGCGGCCTGCGCTCTGAGGCCTCGGGTCCGGGGCCTGAGCGCCGGCGGGCCTCAGGCCGCGGCGAAGCTCGCGCGCACGCTGCCGACGCCGCTGATGCGCGCCTCGTAGCAACGGCCGGGCTCGGCCGCCACCATCGGGCCCAGCGCGCCGGTCAGCACCAGGTCGCCGGCACGCAGCGGATCGCCCAGCGAGGCGAGCTTGCGCGCCAGCCACACGGCGGCATTGAGCGGATGGCCGAGGCAGGCCGAGCCCTGGCCCGCCGAGACGCGCGCATCGCCGGCAAACATCTCCATCTGCACGGTCTTCAGGTCCAGCCCGGCCAGCGGCACCGGCACCGCGCCCAGCACCACCAGCCCGCTGGAGGCGTTGTCGGCCACGGTATCGACGTAGCTGATGTTCCAGTCGGCGATGCGGCTGCCGACCACCTCGATGGCGGGCAGCACGTAGTCGACCGCGCCGATCAGGTCGACCAGGGTGGCATCGGCGGCGCTCACGTCATGCTTGAGCACCAGTGCCACTTCGGCTTCCACCTTTGGCTGCAGGGTGCGCGCCGGCGGGATGGGCTCATCGTCGCCGTACACCATGTCGGCGAACAGCGTGCCGAAATCGGGCTGGTCGACGCCGAGCTGGCGCTGCACCGCCGGCGAGGTCAGGCCGATCTTGCGGCCGACCACGCGGCGGCCGCGCGCCTGCCAGAAGGCGACGTTGGCGCGCTGGATGGCATAAGCGGTGTCGGCATCGCCGGCGGCGATCTCGCCGCGCAGCGGCGCGACCGGGCTGCGCTCCTGCTCGGCGCGGCGCAGGCGCTCGGCCAGGGTGGCGATGAGGTCTTGCTGGGTCATGTCTGGGGCGTCCTGTCGTTGGAGGGAGGGTTGGCAGCCGGTCTCAAGCGTCCGTTCCGGCCTGCGCGGCGTGCATCACGGCGAAGCCGGCGATCCATTCAGGAATCGCACGGTAGTAATCGATCTCGGCCTGGTAGGGACCGGCTGCCGCCAGCGCGGCGAAGGCGCCGATCCAGGTGCGGATCTCGTGCGCCGACTTGCCGCCCTCGCGCGTGATGGCGGCATCGGTCATGCCGTCCACGGCGCTCAGCTCGCCCCGCTGCAGGGTGGCCAGGAAGGCCTGGTCCCATGCCGGGTTGAGCGCGTGCATGGCGCTATCGCCGGCGGTGAAGGCACGCGCCGCGGCGACGGTGCGCGCCTGCCGCGCCGCGCGCGCCTCGGGCGAGGGATTGCGCCCCGCGATCAGCCGCTCGGCATTCTCGGGGCTGGCCGTGGCCAGCTCGGGCACCGGGGGCTCGTGCGAGATGCCGCCCGAGCCCACCACCAGCACACGCTTGCCGCTGCGCGCGGCAAAGCGGCCGATGGCATCGCCCAGCAGGCGCGCGCGCCGGCACGAGGCCATCGGCGCGGCCACCGAATTGATGAAGACCGGGATCACCGGGTAGCGGTCGAGGCTCCCGGTCAGCACTTCCAGGGCCTGGGCGCAGCCGTGGTCGACCTGCATGCGGTAGGACAGCGCCACGTCGACGTCCGCCGCCAGCACCGCCTCGGCCAGCGCCAGCGCGGTGTCGCGCGGCACGTCCAGCGGACCGGCCAGACTCTGGAAATCGCCCACCGCGCTCGCCGCCGCGCCGATGCAGAACGGCGGCATCAGGTCATAGAAGAAGCCGTTGTAGTGGTCCGGCGCGAAGGCGATGACCAGTTCGGGATCGAAGGCGGCCACCCGCGCGCGCGCTTGCGCCAGTACGCCCTCCACTTCCGCCAGCACCGCCGGCACCGGATCGAAGTAGCCGTGCAGCGGCGTGTGCGACAGGCATTCGAGATGGATGGGCATGTCAGGCTCCCGCCACGCGTGCCAGGGCCGGCCCGCCGGCATCCGCCGCGCGGCCCGGCTGCGGCGCCGGCTGCGCCGGGCCTGCCGGGGCTGCGGCCACGCCTGCGGCGACGGGCAGCGCCAGCTTGTCCGCCACGCCGAGGATGGCGCGCGAGACATCCTGCGGCGAGCAGGTCGCGGCCACGAAACGGTCCGGACGCAGCACCACCACCGAGTCGGGCTGGCCGCCGAACCAGTCCTTCAGGCGGCCATGCACATCGCCCACTGCCAGCACGCCGTCCGGCACGTCGTCGCGGAATTCCAGTTGCGGGTCGGGCTTGGCGATGACGAAGCAGGCCCCCAGCCGCTGCCACGCCTCGCGCGCCGGGGCGCTGAGCCCGAAGGTCGGGTCCATGCCCCAGCTCAGCACGGCGAAGCGGTTGCCGATCACGTCGTCCAGGCGCGCGATGCGGCCGTCCTCGCAGCGCACCAGCGGCTGCAGGAACATGCGCCCCACCGGCGAGGCACCGAGCGGATCGGGCCCGTGCACCAGGCGCCCCACCAGCGATTCGCGCTTCTCGCTCATCAAGCCCAGCAGGCGGCCGAGCGCCGAGTTGCCGGCTCGCTCCAGGCGCCGCGCGAGGAAGCCGGGCCGGGTCTCGCGCTCGGGTACCCCGGGCAGCAGCACCACGCCCTGCTCATAGCGCGGCATCGGTTTGAAGCGCATCTCGACGAAGTAGCGCTTGGCCGACGGGAAGGCGTTCATCACCCGCGTGAAGGCGTCGCGCAGGCGCGCCGCGCCACGGCTGGCCGGCGCGAAGATGTCGCCCGCCACCTCGGACAGGTGGATCATCGAGCGGGCATGGGCGCGCCGCTCCTGCGTGTAGCTGTCGAGCAGGCGGTCGCCGGCCTGGCCCTTGGCCACCATGGCCAGCTTCCAGCCCAGGTTGGCCGCGTCGCGGATGCCGCTGTTGTAGCCCTGCCCCTGCCACACCGGCATGATGTGGGCGGCATCCCCCGCCAGCAGCACGCGCCCGGCGCGGAAGCTGCGCGCCAGCCGCGCGTTGTGGGTGTAGACGCGCTTGCGGATGTAGTCGACCTTGTCCGGCTCCGGCACCAGCTTGCGGATCAGCGCCGCCATGTTCTCCGGCCGCGACAGTTCTTCCTCGGTCTCGCCGGGCATCACCATGAACTCGAAGCGGCGGATGCCGTGCGGCAGCGCGGCCGACACATAGGGGCGCTCCGGGTCGCAGTGCATATAGATGTGGGGCGTGCCGATGGGATCGTTGCGCACGTCCACCACGATCCACTGGTTGGGCTTGGTGCGGCCCTCGAAGGGCATGTCCAGCGCGCGGCGCACGAAGCTGTTGCCGCCGTCGGCGCCGACCAGGTAGGCCGCGCGCACGCGCACCGGCCGGCCGGCCTCGTCGGCCGAATCGATGGTGACGCCGTCGGCATCCTGGGTGAAGCCGCCGACTGCCTGGCCGAACAGCACCTGCACGTGGGGGAAGCGCGCCAGCCCTTCGTAGAGCACACGGTCCGCCAGTGGCTGGATGAAAGCGTTGCGGCGCGGCCAGCCGTACTCGTCGGTGCGCGGCTCGATCGAGGCGAAGCAGCGCCCGCCCGGCGTGACGAAGCGCATCCAGTGGTTCGGCGTGGTGTGCGGCAGCAGCGCGTCGGCCAGGCCGACCGACTGGAATACGCGCAGCGCCTCGTCGTCGAGGCCGATCGCGCGCGGGTAGTCGATGATCTGCTCGAGCTTCTCCAGCAGCACGACGCTCACGCCCTGCAGGCCGAGGATGTTGGCGATCATCAGGCCCACGGGGCCGGCGCCGATGATGGCGACGTCCGCGCGCAGGTCGTGGGGACGGCCGTCTCCGGCCGCCTTGTCCTTGTCGAAGGCGGGGTTCATGTCTCCTCCTTGTTCCCTGGCGGGCCGGTGCCGGCAAGCCTGGCGGCCGCGGGACCCGCAGGGAATCGATGTGGATACGGTTGGAAAGGGTGCGATGCGGGAGCGTTGCCGGACGGCTTACCGCGGCTTACCGCAGCCGAGCGCGGTGGAACGCGGCTCGGCGCGGCGGCATGGCCGCCGCGGGCCGGGGCCTGGCAACCGCGGCGAGGCGGGGCGCGTGGGACATTGTCTGCTCCAGAATCGGTCTTGGTATGGGCTGCAGTCTAGAGTTCCGGTTGCCGCCGGACAAAAAAACGTTCAACATGTGCAAGGAATGCACGCCATTGATTTACAAGGATTTTTTTCCATGCCAGCCACCCCGGTAAAGCGCACGGTCCGACACTCGCCCTATGCCAACGTACGCGGCCTGTCACGCGGCCTGACCGTGCTGCGGGCGCTCAACCGCATGGAAAGCGGCCGCGCCACCGCGCAGCAGCTCAGCGAGGCCGCCGGCCTGCACCGCACCACGGTGCGCCGCCTGCTGGAGACACTGATCGAAGAGGGACTGGTGTGGCGCAGCGAGTCCGACGACAGCTACCGCCTGACGCTGCAGGTAC
This sequence comes from Cupriavidus sp. USMAA2-4, assembly GCF_001854305.1. Classification (NCBI taxonomy): domain Bacteria; kingdom Pseudomonadati; phylum Pseudomonadota; class Betaproteobacteria; order Burkholderiales; family Burkholderiaceae; genus Cupriavidus; species Cupriavidus sp. USMAA2-4. The sequence continues at coordinate 318,554 of NZ_CP017749.1, forward strand.
GCGCGCTCAGCGAGGGCTTCACCGACGACGAATGGATCTCCACGCTGGCCGCGCCGCTGATGGGCGAACTGCTGCAGCGCGTGGTCTGGCCCTCCGACCTGGCCACGCCCGACGGCGACGCCATGATCATCCGCGAGACCACCCACCGCTTCAGCCCGCTCTCCTTCCACCGCGCCATGGTCGGGCGCCGCCTGCCGATCCTGCTGACCTCGGCGGGACGGGCCTATTTCGCCTTCTGCAGCGACGCCGAGCGTGACAGCGTGCTCAAGGTGCTGCGCGCCGGCGGCGGCGGCCCCGAGCAGGCCGCGCTGGCCCATGACGAAGCCTTCCTGCGCCGCCTGGTCCAGCGCGTGCGCGACGACGGCTTCGCCACCAACCGCAGCGACTGGACCGAACAGCGCAAGATCGGCGCGCTGGCGGTACCGGTGCGGCACGGCGAGCGCGTGCTGGGCAGCCTCAACGTGGTCTACCTGGCCGCCGCGCTCGGCGCCAAGGAGGCCGTGGAACGCTTTGCCGCGCCCTTGCAGGAAGTGGCGGCGCGGATCGAGGCGGCCCTGGCCGGCAGGGCGGCCTAGGCATGCGCTGACGATGCGCTGACGATGTGCTGACCATGCGCAGGTACACAGCGCTGACGCTGGCCGCCCCGCCGGAACCCTTCATGCCGGCCGGGATCCGCGCCATCGCGCATGAGGATCCACACAAGGTGCATTGGCCATCCGGCAGGACATGGATGGCGGATGGCGCGCTCGGTGCCCGGCTGCGGTGCTTTGTAGACCTTGCTACATGCTTGAAATGGGTGCTGCGCCCGCCTAGGATGAGCCGCATGAAACCCGCTCCTGCTCCGGCCGGCGCCGACTGGCGGCTCCTGGTCATCAGCCTGCCGACGACCGCGGCCACCGCCCGCATGCGATGCTGGCGTGCCATCAAGGCGCTGGGTGGCGCCGCCCTGCGCGATGGCGTCTACCTGCTGCCCAACCGGCCCGAACTGCTTCAGCCCTTGCAGGCCATCGCCGACGATGCGGCGGCCCAGGATGGCAAGGTGTGGCTGCTGCCGGTGCTGGCCATGCCGGAAGAGGCCGACTACCAGGCGCTGTTCGACCGGTCGGCCGAATACGCGGCGTGGACAGACGAACTGGCGGCGGCACGCGCGGCCATGGCGAGCCTTGGCGAGGCCGAGCTGCTGCGCTTGGCACGCCGTCTCGGGCGGGGCTACGACGCGATCCGGCGCATCGACTTCTTCCCCGGCGAACTCGCATCCATTGCCGAAGCGAAGTGGCGCGACTTCAATGCCGCGATCGATGCGGTGTTGTCGCCAGGCGAACCGCGTGGTGCCGCGCGGGGCATCATCGCGCGGCGCGACCCCGCGCAGTACCAGGGGCGCCGCTGGGCCACCCGCAGGCATCTCTGGGTCGACCGGGTGGCGTGCGCCTGGCTGATCCAGCGCTTCATCGATCCCCATGCGACCTTCCTGTGGCTCGACGACGTGCGGCAGTGCCCGGCAGACGCCCTGGGTTTCGACTTCGACGGCGCTACGTTCACGCACTTCGAAGACCGCGTGTCGTTCGAGGTCCTGCTGGCCAGCTTCGGGCTGGAGGAAGACAAGGGGCTGTCGAAGCTGGCGCAATTGGTGCACGTGCTGGACGTCGGCGGCGCGCCGGTCGCCGAGGCGAGCGGGTTCGAGGCTGTGCTGACCGGTGCGCGCCAACGCCTGCCGGATGACGACGCCCTCTTGCAGGAAATGAGCGCGGTGCTGGAGTCCCTCTACACCCACTATGCCGGCGCGGCCCGGCGCAAGCGATAGCGCTGCTCGAATGCGGCAGACGCCACGCCACGGCGCCGGGCCTGGCGAAGAACGCCGCCGGCGATCATGGCTTGCAACTGCCGACGGCTTAAATCGCCGCAGGCCGGCAAACCCGGTCGATTCTCGATCGGAGCCCTGCCCCCCCCACCAACGAGGGGTGTGGTCAGCCCCGGGGGCGGACGATACGTTAGCGACGCTGGCGGAATATAGGCGATGCCGGAACGAGGCACGGGCCGCCGCGGGACAAACCATAAGACATCACGGGGAAACGATATGCGGGTCATCGGCCTGGCGGCGCTCGCCGCCTGCTGCCTGGGGAGCCGGCCGATGCCGGGCCGGGACCATCGTCCCCAGGCACGCCACCGCCCGCCAGCCTATGCGCGCCCCCAGGGACCCGGCGCGGCGGTCGTATCGGCGACGGTGGCGACGGTGGCGACGCTGCTCACCGCATGCACTCCCGTACAGCCCTACGTACCGCCGACGCGCGGCGACACGGCGCGCCTGCTGCTGCGGCCGACGACACCGGCCAACATGTCCTTCGCGCTCTACGCCTACGATGACGCGCATGCCTGCCACAGCCCGGCACGGGTGATGACGGGCAATGCGAGCACCGGCCACCAGTCGAGTACGCTGCGCGCCGGGCCGCTGGCGACGCTTTCCTATGTCGGCGTGGACGGCAGGCGATCCTGCCGCGTGGTCTTTTCCTTCTATCCGAAGGCAAACCACACCTATCTGCTGGCGATGTCGCAGGACGGCATGCGCTGTGCCGTGAACGTGCTCGATGCCTCCGATGGCGACAATCCCCGGCCCGAGCGCTCCTTGATCGCACGCACCCCGCGCGCCGGCGGCTGCGACCCCGTCAACAAGAATGCGCGGGCCGACGAGGCGATCAAGTCGACCTACGACGGTGCCACGCCGGACAGCGGCCAGCGTGCCGCCAACAGCCTGGACGATTTCAACGACCTGCTGCCGAAATGAACATCTTGCTCCACAAGGGATGGCGCGCCGCATGCCTGGGCGCGGCCTGGCTCGCGCTGGCGGCCCCGGCCGCGCAGGCCATGGCGCCTGACCAGTTCTTCAAGAAGACGGCGCCCAGCGTCTGGCGCGTGCTCACCTACGACGCCGACGGCATCCAGTTCGCGCGCGGCAGCGCGGTGGTGATCGGCAAGGAGACCCTGCTGACGAACTGCCACGTGCTGGCCAAGGCGAAGCGCTTCGTCATCAAGCAGGACAACATCAGCTACGAAGGCAAGCTGCAGTACCTCGATGTCGAGCGCGATCTCTGCCAGATCACGGTGCGCAACCTGAACGCACCGGCCGTGCCCCTGGGCGACAGCGACAAGCTGGTGGTGGGCCAGCACGTCTACACGCTCGGCAATCCGGAGAATCTCGAACTGACCTTGAGCGAAGGCCTGGTCTCCGCCTTGCGCCAGGATGAGGAATCCGGCCTGAAGCTGATCCAGACTTCCGCGCCGTTCTCGATGGGGTCGAGCGGCGGCGGCCTGTTCGATGAAGAAGGACGCCTGATCGGCATCACGACCCTGATCCATCGGCGCGGGCAGAACCTGAACTTCGCCATGCCCATCAACTACCTGCGGGAACTGCCTGCGCGCAGTGCCGCCGCACTGGCCAGGCGCTCGGCCGCGCTCGCGGCCGGGGCCGGGTCCAGTCCGGTAGCGGCACAGGGCCGTGCCCCCGTGGGCGACAGGCCCGGCGGGCGCCCGGCACCTGCCGCTTCCGGCTATGCCGAAGTGAACGACATCGACAAGCTGCTGCAGGTCGCTCCGCGCGCCCGTGCCGGCTACGAGAGCTTCCTGAGCAAGCCGCAGCCGCGCGCCTTCGCCATCGCGGAGAACGGCGGCTGGTGGATCTCCTATGGCATCAAGCCGAAGGACCCCGCCGCCGACCCCGATCCCGCCGTCCGCGCCGTGCCCGACTGCGAGACATTCCATCGGCGCCGGTGCACCCTGTACGCCATCGACAATGTCGTGGTGTACAAGCCGGAAAAGCAATGAGCGGGCGGCAATGAGCGGGCGGCCCCCGCCCGGCAGGACCGAGGCGGAACTCGCGCGGGATTAGCGCAGGACCAAGGCAGGACTAGGGCGCCACGATCTCGAACTGCGGATCGAAGTTGTCCAGCATCCCCATCCAGGCCTGCAGCACGGCCGGGTCGCCTTCGATCTTCGCGCGCCCGGCGCCGACCGCCTCGCGCAAGGTGGTCTGGCCCAGCAGCGCGCCGATCAGCACGGCACGCGGCACGGTCAGCGTGGCCTGGGCATCGGCATGCTGCTGGTCGGCCTTGTAGCGGAACACCGCGTTCTCCACCGTGAGCGCGTAGCGCTTGCCGGTATCGGGCTGGACCCAGTTGATCTTGAGCGTGCGGCCGGCGGCGCGCTCGCCGTTCAGGCGCACCGCCAGGTAGTCGAGGAACATCGGGTCGGTCATCGCCTGCACCATGTCCGGGCTGGCCGACTGCGTCGAGGCGAGGCGCTGCACGCCGTTGCGCAGTTCGCGCGCGCCCATCAGGTAGGCGCTGCGCCAGCTGGCCGACTCGGCCTGGTAGCCGAGCTGCTCCAGCGCGTCGGCCTCGAGCTTGCGCGCGGCCTGGTTGTCCGGGTCGGCGAACACCACGTGCTTGACCACCTCCGCCACCCAGCGGTAGTCGCCCTGGACATAGGATTCGCGCGCCTGCGCCAGCACCTTGTCGGCGCCGCCCATGTACTGCACGTAGCGCTTGGCCGCTGCCTCGGGCGGCAGCGGGTGCAGGTCGGCCGGGTTGCCGCTGTACCAGCCCAGGTAGCGCTGGTAGACCGCCTTGGCATTGTGGTTGACGGTGCCGTAGTAATCGCGCAGGTCCCACTGGCCGGCCAGCGCCGGTGGCAGCTTCACCCTTTCGCCGATCTCGGTCATGGTGTAGCCCTGGTTGGCCAGGCGCAGCGACTGGTCGTGGATGAACTTGTAGGCATCGCGCTGGCGGCCGAGGAAGGCGTCGATGTTCTGCTGCCCCCACTTCGGCCAGTGGTGCTGCGCGAACAGTACCTCGGTGCGGTCGCCGTAGCGGTCCAGCGTGGCATCGAGCGCGCGCCACCACTGGTTGGCGTCGCGCACCTGGGCGCCGCGGATGGTGTACAGGTTGTGCAGGTTATGGGTGGCGTCCTCGGCCGCGCACAGTGCCTTCCACTGCGGGAAGTACATCAGCATCTCGGCCGGCGCCTCGGTACCCGGCGCCATCTGGAACTCGATCTGCACGCCGTCGATGGTGCGCGTCTCGCCGCTCTTGCGCACCAGGTCGGTGGGCGCGATCAGCGTCACGGTACCGAGCGAGACCGTCTTGCCCAGGCCAGCGTCGACCTGTCCCGTCGGCCCCTTGGGCAGCAGCGCGCCGTACATGTACTGGGCGCGGCGGCTCATGGCATTGCCGGCGTAGATGTTCTCGCTGACGGCTTCCTCCATGAAGCCCTCGGGCGCCAGCACCTTGACGCGGCCCGCCTTGACGTCTTCCTCGCGGATCACGCCCTTGACGCCGCCGAAGTGGTCGACGTGGCTGTGCGTGTAGATCACCGCCACCACCGGCTTCCTGGGCCGGTGCTGGTAGTACAGCTCGAGCGCAGCGTGCGCCGTCTCCGCGGTCAGCAGCGGATCGATGAGGATCAGGCCGGTGTCGCCCTCGATCAGCGTCATGTTGGAGAGATCGAAGCCGCGCACCTGGTAGATGCGATCGGTGACGCGGAACAGGCCGTGCTTGAGGTTGAGCTGGGCCTGGCGCCACAGGCTGGGGTTGACCGTGGCCGGCGCGGCATCGGCGCGCAGGAAGGCATAGTCGCTCAGGTTCCACACCACCCGGCCCTGCGCGTTGCGGATTTCACTATCGGCCAGCGTGCCCAGCCAGCCGCGCTGGGCATCCTCGTAGTCCTGGCGGTCATTGAAGGGCAGCTGCTGCAGCACGGCCTCGTTGGCCTGGCGGGTGGCGGCGGTGGCATCGCCAGGCGTGGCGGCCGCGTCGGCCGCCAGCGCCGGGGGCATGCCGGCGGCGCCGGACAGCAAGGTCAGGGCCGCGGCCAGCGCGGCGGGCTTGCGAAGCATGGTGTCTCCTCGTTGTGATCTCGTGGTGTTCCTGCACCTGCCAGGGGCGGCCGGCCCGGCTGCGGACGGCTCCGCCCGGCAGCATGACGCATCCCCTGCCCTGGCGGCAAGACTATAATTGTTCTGAACGTTCAGTATAATTCAAGTGTGCGAGCGATCCCCTTCCATTGTCAAGGTGCCGGGATATCGAGGGAGGGTCCGGCACAAGGGGGCATCTGGCCGAGGCGGAGGGGCCAGTGCCCGCTGCTACAATTTTCCGCCGACCCAGTACCCCTGCCCATGACTGCCCCAGCCTCCGCCGCGCCCGCCACTCCGGCCACGCCAGACGCCCAGGCCACGCCGGCCAAGAACCGCCGCGGCCTGGAGACACGCCAGCGCGTCATCGCACTGACCAAGGGCCTGATCGCCGAACACGGCTATGCCGAAGTCACGCTGGACCAGATCTCGGCCGCTGCCAGCGTGGCCAAGAGCAGCCTGCTATGGCATTTCGGCAGCAAGGAAATGCTGCTGGCGGAGGCAGCCATCAGCCTGTTCCGGGAAATCGAAGGGGAGATGCAGGCGCGCGCCCCGGCCGGCCGGAGCCAGGCCGAGCGCCTCGACAATCTGTTCGATCGCGTCGCCGACTATTTCACGCGCCACCCCGAGACCAAGGGCGTGGTGCTGGCACTGCTGTTCTCAGGCAGCGTTCCCGAGGCCGTGCGCGAACACATCCGCGCGGGTTGGGACGGGCATGTGCGCGCGCTGGTGGAGGCGCTGGGCACGCCGGAGCGGCCGCTGCCACCGGAGATGGCGCGGCTGCTGCTGGCGGTGTTCCATGGGTGCTATTGCCATTGGTATGCCAACGGGCGCGGCGAGCCGATCGCAGCCTACCTGGCGCCGGCGCGCGAGCTGATGCGGCAGTGGCTCACGGCGCCCGCTGGCGCAGCGCCGGCGGCAGGGGCAGGGGCAGCGGCGATCGAGCCCGGCGCCGCTGCGGCTCGCCGCAGGCGGTCTTGATGCAGGGTGAGGGGTGATGGCCGCACGCGCGCCGGCATGCGGCAAATAGGACTAGATGCTGAACGTCGGGTTGCCGAACTGCGCCAGCAGGGACTCGATCAAGCCGATGTCCTCGGTATGCGGCGTGCGGTCTTCGGTGATGCGGGAAGGCCCCGCGTAGATCGCGGTGATGTGCCGGCGCACGGTCAGCACACCAGACTGCGGCGCATCGACCTCGACCTCCAACCAAGGTATGTGCCGGTAACTGCCGGCAACCCAGCCGGTCGAAGTCAGATGCTGCACTTCCCACTCTTCGCTGTTCGGCATGTCTTGAACTTCCTCCTGTAGTCAGATCGTTGAGATCGGTCAGATCGGATGGCGCGTGGCCATCGCGGGAGCGGCGGAGCCGCTCATGTTTTGTGTCGGCATCGGATCGGGCCCTTGGCCGGCCCGCACCGCGGCATCTCCGGCCTGGCGCGCAGGCGGCGGTCCGGATGCACCGACAACCTCCTGTCGCAGACCCGCGTTTGCCAAGGTCGTTCCCGCTCAGCGCGGGGACTTGCCGCCGGGCAGCCGAAGGCCGCCGGCCTTGGCGCCGCGCAACTGGCGCGCACGCAGATGCGCCGCGGCGCGTTCGCCGGCGCTGCGCGCGGCCTGCTTGGCACGGGCTTCCGAACGGTGCGTAGCGTGCCGCATCGAAACATTGGCGACGACTTGCTCGACACCATTGCGGTACTCGGAAATGACGTAGTTCGCGAACCAGATGCCGGGTTCTTGCTGAATGGGGTACACCGAAACGGTGAACGGGGTGATGCTCTGATTCAAGTTGTTTCCTGCTTTGCCAGTGCGCGCGCCAGAGGCCTGGCGCCGCGCACTGCGGTCAACACGGACTGGTGCGGCTTCGGCTTCCAGTCGACGTGGAAAAAACAATGCGCGTCATGCCCATCGGCAGAATCGCTTGCACTGTTCGGGGAGGACCATGCTTGCGCTCGCCATCGCGCCCTGTACATGCGCGATCGCCGCGGAGCGGCGGTGCCGCTGGTCGGATAGTGACAGGCGCGTGGCGCCCGGAAGGGATCGGGTGTACACCCGAGCGGCCGCCGAGCTTGTTCTCTTCTATTGATGATGTGTCGCGGCCTGCCTATGGCTTATCACCGGCATGCGGTGATAAGGCGCAATGATACCATCTTCGATACCTGCCAGCAGGAACCGGCCCGTTCCCCCACGCCGCCGGCACCCCGCGCGTGCAGCGCTATCGCTGCCACCCCGCCTCGGGATCGCGCTTCTGGTCGCGATACGTCCACTGCGTTCCGCAGACCTGGCACACGAAGGTGCTGACAGTCAGCGCAGGCCCTCTGGCCGGCTTGATGCGCTGGGTATCCGTGATCCGCAAGGCGGGGTGCCCGGGTGCGCCGAACTTGTGCATTTCCATGGCCTGGCAGGCCGGACAGAGCGTCATATCGCGTCCTTCGTGAGTGATGGGGGCCACGGCCAATGTCCTGGGCAAGGAACGGCCCCTGCCAAGGGTAGCCATCATGAACGGGAAAGCCGGCGCCGCACAGGCGTGACGCTCCATGCGCCCGATCGGACACAGCCGCCGGGGCGAATCCTTGACATTCCATCCACATACAGGTATAAGGAGCGGGCAAGATTTTCAGGCAGTAACTTTGAAGTACTGGGTGCGTAACACACTTCAAGCGTTTCCTCGTTTCTTCCTTGATCGTCATGCTCCGCCAGCGGTTTTTCCTGGCGGAAATTCTTTGAGGAATCCAAACATGGAAACCGGTACCGTCAAGTGGTTCAATGACTCCAAGGGCTTCGGCTTCATCACGCCCGACGCAGGTGGCAACGACCTGTTCGCGCACTTCTCGGAAATCCAAGGCAGCGGCTTCAAGTCGCTCCAGGAAGGCCAGAAGGTCCGCTACGTGGCCGGCGTAGGCCAGAAGGGCCCGGCAGCGACCAAGATCGAAGCGATCTGAGTCTCGCCTCCCAGGCAGAAAAGCCCCGCAATGCGGGGCTTTTTTTGTGCCCGCCGGGATCCCGGTTGGAGCCCGCCGCGAGACGGTCAACGGGCCCGGCTCAAAGACCGGCCGTGCTCATGCCCTCCACCAGGCCGTCGATGATTTCCTCACCGGTCTTGACGGCGGCACGCTTCGCGGCACCCAGGCTCTCCCACTGCGCGACCGGCAGCGCGAAGACCCTGCCATGCTCGGCATTCGGCGGACTGCCTTCGCGGCAGATCACGACCGAGGCGTTGTACGCGCGGTCGGGCCGGGGCTCATGCCATTCCCGCGGCGGCTCGTATGGGTAAACCAGCGGGTAGAGATCGAAGCCCTTGTAGTTGGCGCTCGGGTAGGCATCCACAGCCTTCTCCGGTTGATGGTATGCCCCCACTGTACGCGCATTCCCCACGTTCAGCGGGAATATTTGGCGATCGCCGGCACCGCCCCCCCCCCCCTGGCGGCTGAACGCCGGCACTCGCGAACGACCGACGGCGAACCGCGTGGCTGAGTCAACCGCACCGGCTGCGGTATCGCGCTGGCTCGGTTCGACCGCGCAAGCCCTTCGCTGGCATCCATTGGCGCACGCCGCGCCACTGTGGCCCGCTGCCCGCTGGCGCCAGCCTAGCCGATGCAGGCACCACCCATTGCCTTGGCCCGATGCCCGCGCATCGACCCATCCAGGCCAGTTGCAGCGTCTTGCGCCAGCGACCGCTACTCAGCTCAGGAAAACCTCCATCCTTCGTTTGGAAGGATCGGGGAATGACCATCGATTACCGCAAATTGCCGCCAAATTTCGGTGATTTTGGGAATCGTCCTGTGGAAATCCCTCTCTTGCTGCACCAGCATCTAAGTTGCCTGGGCGCCATCTCTGGTTGACGCCGGCCCGGCTTACGCACGGTGGAGCACCGCCGCATGGGTAGCGACCGCCGCTCGCGCGTTCGCGCGGCGCCGCCCTGCGCCAGGTTTCCCATCCCCCCTTTCCGATCGCTGCGCTTTCCTTCCCTGGAGTCTGACTCATGGGTATGCCTCCGCCTTCTTCCTCCCGCACTGTCAAACTCCGCGGCGACGGCTTGCCGGAAATTCTCGCCCAAGTAGCATTGACCGTTGCCCGCGTACAGGGCTCCGAAGGCATCAACGACCTGTTCACCTATACGGTGGATCTGAAGACGCCTGATGAACGCTGGGGACTCGGGGGACCGGAGGCAAACCTGGACCTGCCGCAGATGCAGGGCCAGGAACTGACGCTGGAGATCGAACTCGACGGCAGCGGCACGGGCCCGAGCGGCGGTTTCGGCGCGGGCGAGCGGGAGATTACAGGAATTGTCACCGAGATCACCGGGCCGATTCCCGAGGGACGACATTTCTTGTATCGGCTGACGCTGCGTCCCTGGCTCTTTCTGGCATCGCTCACCACGGACTACAAGATATTCCAGCAAAAAACGGTGGTCGAAATCCTTGACGAGCTGCTGGCCGACTATTCCTTTCCGGTCGAAAAGCGGCTGGACGTGGCCCGTTACCCCAAGCGGGAATATCAGGTCCAGTACGGCGAGACCGACTATGCGTTCTTCCAGCGCCTGACCGAAGAATGGGGGATCAGCTTCTTCTTCGAGCACTCCAGCGGCCGCCATCGTCTGGTCCTGTCCGACGGCAACGGGGCGTTCCGCCGCGTCGCCAGCCCGGCCTATCACACACTCGAATGGCGCCAGTCTTCCGACCGCGCGGATGCCGAACATCTGTATGCGTTTCATGTGCGCGACCGACTGGTCTCGGGCAGATGGGCAAGCACCGACTATGACTTCGTAAAGCCCCGCGCCGACCTGCATGTGGCGTGCCACGACCCGCGCGACACGGCCCATGCCGACAGCGAGATCTACGCGTATCGCGGCGGCCACGCGCAACCGGCCACCGGTAACGACCCATGGAAGGAGGGCGATATGCTCGCCCGCATCCGCATGGAAGCCATCCGGCAGCACGGCAGCCGCGTGTCCGGGACCGGTAATGTCCGTGCCGTCGTGCCAGGCACGACCTTTGCCCTCAAAGGCTTTGCGCAGACCGCCGCCAATCGTGAGTATCTGGTATTCGCGACGCAGTTGACGCTCGAGGACGTGGGCGAAGTCTCCGGGCAGGGACAATCGTGGCGCTGTGAAGTGCAATTCGACGCGCAATCGACTGCCGAGATTTTCCGCCCCGACCGTACGCGATCCAAACCGCATACGCACGGGCCGCAGACGGCCCTGGTCGTCGGCCCCGAGAATCAGGAGATCTGGGTAGACGAGTTCGGACGGGTCAGGGTGCAGTTCCATTGGGACCGCGTCGGGCAGCGCAACGCCAACAGCTCGTGCTGGGTGCGTACCGCGCAGGCCTGGCAGGGCAACCAGTTCGGCGCAAGCCACCTGCCGCGCATCGGCCAGGAGGTGATTGTCAACTTCCAGTCGGGCGATCCGGACTGCCCCATCATCACCGGCCGCGTGGTGAACCACGTCAACCGGTCGCCGTGGAACCTGCCGGACCAGCACGCGCTGTCGGGCTTTCGCAGCAAGGAGTTGTTCGGCGAACGCCACAACACCTTCCTGCAAGACGACACCCAGGGCCAGATTCAGACACAGCTCGGCAGCGACCATCAGGCCACGATGCTCAGCATGGGCTACATCGTGCGCGTCCCCGGCCATGCGGGACGGCGCGACCAGCGCGGCGAAGGGTACGAGCTGCGCACGGATGCCTGGGGTGTCATGCGTGCCGGCTCGGGCCTGCTGTTGACCACGGAAATGCGCGCGCATGCCGCCAACCATCACAAGGACGTTTCCGAGACGACACAGCGGCTGGCACGCGCGCATGAAATCCACCACGAACTGGGCGACGCCGCGGACCACTTGCACGCGCAGCAGTCCGAGCAGCTGGACGTCGCCCGCGCGCTGCAATCCCAACTCAGCACGCTGAAAGGCCACGGCGAGCAGGGGGAATTCTCGGCGCCGCATCTCGTGGCGGCGAGTCCCGCAGGCATCGCGGTGACAGCCGGGCAGGAGATCCATCTGCACAGCAACTGCCATACGGCGATGACGACGGGCGGACACCTGTCCCTGGCAACGGGCAAGAGCCTGGTAGCCAGCGCCCTGCACCGAATCGTGCTGTTTGCGCGCAAGGCCGGACTGCGCCTGTTTGCCGCCAAGGGCAAGATCGAGATCCAGGCGCAGACCGACGACATCGAGATCATCGCGCAGAAGGTACTGCGCGTGATCAGCGCCATGGACAGCATCGAGATTGCGGCAGCCAAGGAGGTGGTGGTCAATGCCGGCAGCAGCTATCTGCGGCTCAATGCGAACGGCATTGAACACGGCACCACCGGCAGTTGGGCAGCACACGCGGCCAGCCACGCCATGCCCGGGCCGAAGTCCTTGCCACCTCCCCGGCAGATGATGCCCAACGGCATCTGCCTGGAATGCATGACGCTGGCGGCAAGACAAGGAGCAGCGCTGAGCCAGGCGAGCCGCGCCGGATGAAGCGCGGCCCCAGGCGGACAGCCCGCTTGAGAGGCTGGCTGCCACTCGCGCCGTGGCTTCTGTGGCTTGGCTGCGCCGCATCGCCACCCGCGCCGGTGCCATGCATGGCCTGCGCCGCCCAGGCCGCCCAGGCCGCCCAAGCTCGCAGCGCCGTAGCGGCGATGGGCGCGCCACCGATGAGCGCGAAGCCCCCCCTTCTGAAAACGGATTGGAGCCCTCGTGTACTTTGCTGTAGCAGAATCATCGCCACAACTTCCTGGCGAATTGGTAGGCATCTTGCGGCAATGCGCCGAGGCAATGCCGGCATCGCGCCTGTATGCGCTGGTCGATTGCCTGCTCGTCAGGGAGCTGCCGGACCTGTGCCGGCAACACGGCTGGCCGGCGCCGCTCTCCGTCTACGCCGGCTCCCCCGGCTATGACAGCGGCCGCGACTGGGCACCTCATCTGCTGGAATTGCCGCATGACCTGAACCAACTCGCGCAACACACGGCGACACTCGTGTCCCGTTGCAGCGGCCTGCCGGCATTGGGCGTGCTGGTAAGCCGCCATCCGGCTCCCGTCGTACAGGCCCAACTGATGCGCACGGCCGGCATCACGGACGGCAGCGGCAAGCGCTGGCTGTTGCGCTTTGCCGATACCCGTGTCTGGCCTCCCGCGCCCGGATGGCTGAACGCGGAGCAGCAAGCGCACGCCTTCGCGGGAATTGGCGCCTGGATCATCGTCAACCGGCACGGGCAGGCCCAATCCTTCGACGGCGCGCCCGATGCCGAGCCCGCCCGGCCAGACGAACCTGTCGAGGACTTCCGGGTGACCGAACGGCAACTGATCCAACTGTTCGACGTCGGAGAGCCGGACCAGCACCTGGCCAGGATGGCCGAAAACCCCTACCACGCCCAGTTGGCGCGCAGCCCCATCGAACAATACGACACCGTGCATCGGGCATTGGCCACGCTGGACCGGATCGGCATCGATGACGATCAACAGCGCTTTCTCTACGCCCGCTTCGCGGTGCGCTTTGCGGGCGACTGCGAGCAAGACCCCGCCGTGCAGCAAGCACTGCTATGCGCGCGCCACAAGGAAGGCATCCTGTCCGATCTGCTCACACGGCTGCCACGCTGAATGCGAGCCAACATCTTTCGAGGAGACTGTCTTATGCGAAAACGCTGCAAGCTGCTTCTTTCCGCCTTAGCGCTTACCCTGGCATCGACCTGCGCTGGCGCCGCGCCGACTGAGCGAGACAACGAGCGGCCAGCGACACCGCCTTTCGCCGCGGATCCTGGCGACGAGAGCAGGGCTTGCTTCCGCAGCATTGATTTCGTACTCAAAGAAGCCATCAATAGCCGCTTTCAAGACCGGGAAACCCTGGACACCGCGCATAGGCGAATCGAGGAGAAGCAAAGCACGATGCCGACGCCGCCCCAAGTCGCCGCGATGACCAGGAATATCGTGAGCTACGTCTATTCCCCGGATTTCTCCGCGCTCTATCACCCCGACAGCGCGCAGCAGGTGACACAGGAGATCGCAGCGCTCATGACGGTTCAGTTCTGTCAGGGGCGCGCCCGATAGGCATTCCCATGCCCACGTCAGGCAAGCGCAACCAAGCCCGCATGACGTCCGCGTGAACGGCCCATCCAGCGAGGATCCTCACGGCCCTGGAATCGCTCGTCACGAGAACGGTGCCCCGGACGGCCGCATAGGAGAGCCGCATGAATTCCCCCCTTGCCCCGCGTAGTAGGCGGCAACGTCGAGGAATGGCTCTTTCCCGGCGTGCATTCGGATGTCGGCGGCGGCTATGCGCCCGGCAACCAGGGTCGCTCGCGTGGCGGGCACGCATCGCTGCTGTCGCAGATTCCGCTGGTTCACATATATCGGCTGAATGAGGAACGCGATTCTCGCCGCGTCAATCGCCATCCCCTGCGCGTTCACTGACAAGGACTCACCCATGCCACGGCTACACCATCTGATTGCGGTATGCCTCGTCTCCACCTTGCTGACTTCCTGCGCCAGTAACAGCGGCGGCCTGTCTACGCGCGACGCTGACAAGGCCTATATCAACGCCTCCATCGGACCGGTCAACCATACCAGTCAATTTCTCTATGGCTTCACCGTCAATGGCCAATTTGGCGCGAATGCCAGGGCATACGGCGCGGACATCGCGAGTACATGCTGCGTCCGCTTGCCGCGAGTCTGGCGGCCGGGTCTGACGATCGATATCCGGTACGACCTGACACTGGATAACGGAAGTAAGCACAACTGGAAGACCAAGAAAGGGGTCCCGGTCGAGCCCTACACGGAGCCCGGCAGCGTTTATGTGCACTTCTTTCCAGACGACCAAATCCGGGTAGTCGTGACGAATTGGGCCCCCAATGCGGCAGAGCACCCCATTCCCTTTCCGGTGAATCCGAACAAGAAACGCGGAGGGAGGAGCCAATGAGCCAACCCATTCAGAGTGCGAGCATTCTCTCGCAGTATGCACCGGCGGCCGACTATTGCAAGCTGACGCTTGAGGAAGAAGATCACCTGATCGACACCTTCCCGGAGGCACTGTGTTCTCGGAATGGAACCGAGCCAAATTGCCATCATATTGTCAACGTCGGACTGTTCTTCGACGGCACGAACAACAACAAGGAACGAGACTACGACAAGCTGGAAGCTAGCCCCGAAGAACGATGCCACAGCAACATTGTCCGGCTGCTTCTGGCGTACCCCGACATGACGGAGAACCTGCCGGAGAACTCGAATCAGTATTACCGCCACTACATCCCAGGCGTCGGCACACCGTTCAAGGAGATCGGCGAGCATCAGGAAACGACAGAAGGCAAGGCGTTCGCCAAGGGCGGACAGGCCCGCATCCTCTGGGCGGTCTTGCAGGTCTACAACGCCGTGCATCTCTGCGTCTACGGTCGCCCGATGCTCACCGATGAGGAAATGGCCGCCCTCATCCAGGACTACGAAGCCAAGGTCGATCAAGGGAAACGCCCCGATCCGGCGTCTGCCCCACTGAAGCGCCACGAGTGGTTCAAGCCGTTGTCGGACCGGCTGTCGCAGAAGCTGCGCGAGCGCCTGCTCGCCAAGCCGACGCCGAGCGTGCCCAAGGTGACGCTCTCGGTGTTCGGCTTCTCGCGCGGTGCGGTCGAGGCCCGTGCCTTCTGCTACTGGTATCGGGATACGCTGCAGGACGGCAAGTTCCTGGGCGCCATCGATACGGAAATCCGGTTCCTGGGCCTGTTCGATTCGGTCGCCTCGGTGGGCGCGTCGGCGTCTTTGCACGAGCAGTTCGCCCTCTGGATGTTCAGCGGCCATTGCAGTTGGGCGGCGGAAATCCTGCTGCCCCTGCCCGCCCTCGTCACGAAGACGGTGCACCTGATGGCCGCGCACGAGAACCGCATGAATTTCCCCCTGACCCGCGTGGTCGGCGGCAACGTCGAGGAATGGCTCTTTCCCGGCGTGCATTCGGATGTCGGCGGCGGCTATGCGCCCGGCAACCAGGGACGCTCGCGTGGCGGGCACGCAGCGCTGCTGTCGCAGATTCCACTGGTTCGCACGTATCGGCTGAATGAGGAACGCGATTCTCGCCGCGTCTATCGCCATCCCCTGCGCGTTCACTGACAAGGACTCACCCATGCCACGGCTACACCATCTGATTGCGGCATGCCTCACCTCTTGCTTGCTGGCTTCCTGCGCCAGCAGCAGCGGCGGCCTGTCTACGCGCGACGCTGACAAGCGCTATATCAATGCCTCCCTCGGGGGCGTCAACCACACGGGGCAATACCTGTATGAGTTCTCCGTGAACGGCCAATTCGGCGGCAACGCAAGCAAGTACGGTGGCGGAAATGCGGGCGTGTGCTGTGTGCGACTGCCTCGTGTCTGGCGGCCGGGATTGACGGTCGATATCCAGTATGACCTGTTGATCAATGACGGGAAGGATGACAACTGGAAGACCAAGAAAGGGGTCCCGGTCGAGTCCTACACCGAACCAGGCGACGTATATGTGCACTTCTTCCCCAATGACGAGATTCGTGTCGTCGTGTCGAACCCCGGCCCAAGAAGCACGCTGCATCCGATTCCATATCCCACCCGCCCATACGATCCGACGGGAGACAAGCGTCAATGAGTCAATCCGTTCAGAGCCCAAGCATTACCACGCAATACGCACCGGCGGCTAACTATTGCAAGCTGACGCTTGAGGAAGACGATCAACTGATACTGAAAAGGAATCCTCCATGCCACGGCTACACCATCTGATTGCTGCATGCCTCACCTCTTGCTTGCTGGCTTCCTGCGCCAGTAACAGCGGCGGCCTGTCTACGCGCGACGATGACAAGCGCTATATCAACGCCGCCATCGGACCGGTCAACCATACCGGTCAATTTCTCTATGGCTTCACCGTCAATGGCCAATTTGGCGCGAATGCCAGGGCATACGGCGCGGATATCGCGAGTACATGCTGCGTCCGCTTGCCGCGAGTCTGGCGGCCGGGTCTGACGATCGATATCCGGTACGACTTGACACTGGATAACGGAAGTAAGCACAACTGGAAAACCAAGAAAGGGGTCCCGGTCGAGTCCTACACCGAACCAGGCGACGTATATGTGCACTTCTTCCCCAACGACGAGATTCGTGTCGTCGTGTCGAACCCCGGCCCAAGAAGCACGCTGCATCCGATTCCGTATCCCACCCGCCCATACGATCCGACGGGAGACAAGCGTCAATGAGTCAATCCGTTCAGAGCCCAAGCATTGTCACGCAATACGCACCAGTGGCTGACTATTGCAAGCTAACGCTTGAGGAAGAAGATCACCTGGTCAACACCTTCCCGGAGGCACTGCTTTTCCGGAAAGGGGGGGAGCCGAATTGCCATCATGCCGTCAACGTCGGACTGTTCTTCGACGGCACGAACAACAACAAGGAACGAGACTACGACAAGCTGGAAGATAACCCCGAAGAACGATGCCACAGCAACATTGTCCGGCTGTTTCTGGCATACCCCGACATCACGGAGAACCTGCCGGAGAACTCGAATCAGTATTACCGCCACTACATCCCAGGCGTCGGCACACCGTTCAAGGAGATCGGCGAGCATCAGGAAACGACAGACGGCAAGGCGTTCGCCAAGGGCGGACAGGCCCGCATCCTCTGGGCGGTCTTGCAAGTCTATAACGCCGTGCATCGCACAGTATTTGACGATCAACCGATGCTCCGAAGAGAGGAAATGGCCGCCCTCATCCAGGACTACGAAGCCAAAGTCGATCAAGGGAAACGCCCCGATCCAGCGTCTGCCCCACTGAAGCGCCACGAGTGGTTCAAGCCGTTGTCGGACCGGCTGTCGCAGAAGCTGCGCGAGCGCCTGCTCGCCAAGCCGACGCCGAGCGTGCCCAAGGTGACGCTCTCGGTGTTCGGCTTCTCGCGCGGCGCGGTCGAGGCCCGTGCCTTCTGCTACTGGTATCGGGATACGCTGCAGGATGGCAAGTTCCTGGGCGCCATCGATACGGAAATCCAGTTCCTGGGCCTGTTCGATTCGGTGGCCTCGGTGGGCGCGTCGGCGTCTTTGCACGAGCAGTTCGCTCTCTGGATGTTCAGCGGCCATTGCAGCTGGGCGGCGGAAATCCTGCTGCCCCTGCCCGCCCTCGTCACGAAGACGGTGCACCTGATGGCCGCGCACGAGAACCGCATGAATTTCCCCCTGACCCGCGTGGTCGGCGGCAACGTCGAGGAATGGCTCTTTCCCGGCGTGCATTCGGATGTCGGCGGCGGCTACGCGCCCGGCAACCAGGGTCGCTCGCGTGGCGGGCACGCAGCGCTGCTGTCGCAGATTCCGCTGCTTCACATGTATCGGGCGGCACTGGTCCATGGTGTGCCGTTTGTGCGATTCGACAAGCTGGAGCCGGTTGTCCGCGAAGACTTCGAGGTTGACCCCGGCGTGTTCTCGGCCTTCAACCTCTACATGCAGCGCCTGCGTGCGGATGGGGTAACCGATTTCCGCAAGGTCTACCTCAAGCACATGCGGCTCTATTACCGCTGGCGCTCGCGGATGCTGCACACGCCACAGGGATCGATTTCGCAGCACGCGGCCACGGCGCAGGACAAGCAGGATCTGGAGGAATCGAATGAGAATCTGCAATGGGACCTGCGGGTGATGCATTCGCGCGCCGACGACAACGCGCATATCTACGGCAACCGTAACGTGCTCCTGTCCCCGGCCGAGCGCGCCGGGGCGAGCCAGATGCAGGTCCTGTACGCGGACAACGGGATCCCGCTGACGCCGTGGGAGCATTGGGCGAAAGACATCTTCGCTGCCCCCCTGGAAAACCACCAGCGTCCCCATTGGACGGAGGCTGTCCTGTTCGAGCACTATGTGCACGATTCGCTGGCCGGCTTCTATCTCGCGGGGGCCGTGACCCGGTATGACAAGGAGCAGGACTTCGAGGACATGTGCAAGGCAAAGGCCGGCGGAAAGCGCTTGAACCCGTTCTGGCAACGCCTTTATGAGCAGAACCGGCATTATGCGGATGCCCGCATCGCGTCCCTCCGCAACGGTACCGCATTGCCCAAAGACGGCGACCAGTACGAACTGGACTATCCGCTCATGCGGGACGACGATGCCCCGGCGATGCGGGTCGCGGTCATTCGGCTGGTGACCAGCAGCCGGCGCGAAGGCGGCGGGTATTTCCGGCAACGCTGGGTGTACATGCCGAAAGCGGGCGATGCCGATAACGAAACGCGAGACATGGACCCGCGGCAGGGGGAAGCGCATCCGTGACGCATCCGGCTGATGCGCATGGAGCAGGAGGCGCAGCGCGCAGCATGGCCAGCCCCTCCACCTCTGCAAACGTTTCGATCCGAAACATCGCGGCCCATCAGTCCGCGATACGCTCACTGTGTTGCCGCAACCACGGCAACCGGGATTGGCGTCCCGACCACGTAGACGGCCGCGAGCACGCGGCCGGATCTTGCAATCGCCCTGGAGGACGCCCATGCCCGAACCCACCCGCCAGACCCTGGCCGCCGAACGCAGCGGCCCCGACCTCTACCTGACCACGCGCTTCCCGCTGGAAACCCCGCTGAGCGTGGCCGAGCAGAAGGCCGCGCAACTGCATGCGCTGCTGCGCCTGCTGTGCGAGCAGGCGCCGGGCGATGGCGGCCCCGACGCCGGCGATGACTGCGCGCAGCACAGCGCGCTGTCGCTCGCGGCCGAGCTGGCGCACCAGACCCTGGTATTCAGCGAGATGGCGCTACGGCACGCGCCGCAGACCGCCGGCATCGGCTAGCAAGAACACAGCAAAGCGGCCGGCATGGCCGGCCGCGCTGGCGACGCTCCGCTGGCCAGGGCTCGACCCGACGCCCTGGCACCATTCGCTCAGGTCTTACAGCACGGTCAGGCGCACGTCGATATTGCCGCGCGTGGCGTTGGAATAGGGGCAGACGGTGTGCGCCTTGTCCACCAGCGCCTGGGCGACGTCGCGCTCCAGGCCCGGCAGCGCGATGCGCAGGTCGACCTCGATGCCGAAGCCGGTCGGGATCGCGCCGATGCCGACGTTGCCGGTGATCGCGACATCCTTGGGCAGCGCCACCTTGTCGCGCGCGGCGACGAATTTCAGCGCGCCGAGGAAACAGGCCGAATAGCCGGCCGCGAACAGTTGCTCGGGGTTGGTGCCATCACCACCGGCGCCGCCGAGTTCGCGCGGCGTGGACAGCTTGACTTCCAACGCGCCGTCGGACGAGACGGCGCGGCCGTCGCGGCCTCCGGTGGCGGTGGCTTCGGCGCGGTAGAGGACTTTTTCGATCGACATGACAGGACTCCTGCTTGGGTTGTGATGGGCGGGCCGACAGGCTTCCGCCGGAATTTTCATACGATTAAATCGCACACTACTTATTTGCCGCAGCGACACCAGGGAAAGACTCCAGCCCCCAATTCCGCACAGGCCATCAGCAAAATCAGCAAAGGCGATCCGCTGCCGCTCGGGATCCCCTCGGATCCCTGCGCCGTCGCGCTCGCCATGGAGAGGAATATAGATCGTGCACGATTTAATTGCAAGCTACTTTTTACCAATGAAGGCAACCGGATCATTTGTCCGATGCGTCACTCCCTGGCGACAGGAGTCGCTCACGTAGCGCCCCGATCAGCACTTTTTCGCGCCAGCCAACGATTTTCATCTGTCCTTGTCGATTTCCGCCTGCCTCCTTCGTCGTACCATCAGAGCCGCCCGCCACGCGAGAACCGCAGAAGGAGGGCAGGCTCCCCCTATGTCCCCGATCCCAACAGGAGAGAACAATGCGAGTCATGGTGATAGTGAAGGCAAGCGCCGAATCGGAAGCCGGCGAGATGCCCAGCACGGAGCTGCTGGAGGCCATGGGCAAGTTCAATGAGGAACTGGTCAAGGCCGGCATCATGCAGGCCGGCGAGGGCCTGCAGCCCAGCGTGCGCGGCAAGCGGGTGCGCTTCTCGGGCAAGGAGCGCACGGTGATCGACGGCCCCTTCGCCGAGACCAAGGAACTGATTGCCGGCTTCTGGCTGTGGCAGGTCAAGTCGATGGAGGAAGCGGTGGAGTGGGTCAAGCGCTGCCCCAACCCGATGGAAAGCGAATCGGAGATCGAGATCCGCCCGCTGTTCGGCATGGAGGACTTCGGCGATGCCATGACGCCGGAACTGCGCGAGCAGGAAGCGCGGCTGCGCGCCCAGACCCCGGGTCGATAAGCGCGGCGGCGGCGCGCGCGCCCTACCCTGCTTCCGCAGCGCGGCCCGGTCGGCTCACCCGGCCGGACCGCGCCGCCCTTCATTCGTACTGCTTGCCCAGCGCCAGCATCCCTGGCGTGCCGATGACATCGTTGAGCGCCGCGAAGGACAGCATCTTGTCCAGGTAAGGCGTGGTGGTACCGTGCGCGCCAAGGCTCTGCAGGTAGTCGCGCAGCGCGAAGCTCAACGCGCGCACCGTGCCACCGGGGAAGATCACCAGGCGGAAGCCGATCGCCTGCAGCTCGGCCGCGGACAGCACCGGCGTCTTGCCGCCTTCGACCATATTGGCCAGCAGCGGCGCGCGGCCGCCCAGGCGGGCGATGGCCGCGCCCATGTCTTCGCGGCTGCGCAGCGCTTCCACGAACAACACGTCGGCGCCGGCCTCCGCGTAGCGCTCGGCACGCGCCAGCGCCGCCTCCATGCCTTCCACCGCGACCGCGTCGGTGCGCGCCACGATCAGCGTGTCGGCATCGCGGCGCGCATCGCAGGCGGCGCGGATCTTGCCGGCCATTTCCGCCGCCGGGATCAGCGTCTTGCCGTCGAGGTGCCCGCAGCGCTTGGGCATGGCCTGGTCTTCCAGCTGGATGGCCGAGGCGCCGGCACGCTCCAGCACGCGCACGGTCTGCATCACGTTGAGCGCATTGCCGAAGCCGGTGTCGGCATCGACGATCAGGGGCAGGGCCACGCGCTCGCGGATATGGCGCATGACCGAGGCCACGTCGTCGAGCGAGAGCAGGCCGATATCGGGCCGCCCGAGGCGCGTGTAGGCGATGCTGGCGCCGGACAGGTAGGCGGCCTCGAAGCCGGCCTGCTCGACCAGCAGCGCCGACAAGGCGTCATAGACACCGGGGGCGGTGACGATGTCGGGGCGTTGCAGTCGTTGCTTCAGAGTCATGAAAGGTCCTGGTGAGTGGATGACGTCTGCCCGTGGCACATGGCCGGGCGTGGCGTGGCGTGGCGTGGCGTGGCGTGGCCGGCACTGTAGCGCGAAGCCGCCATCGGCGCACCCTGTCCCGGCATGGCCGGCCGCTGCCGTTCCCGCCACCGGCAACTGGTGGACTAGAATGCAAGCAACGCCCGGACCACCCCAGGATCCGGCCGCAGGCCCCTCCACCACGCGGCCTGCCCCTCAGGACCCCCGCCATGCTGATCTTCCGCCAACTCTTCGACCAGACCTCCTCCACCTATACCTACCTGCTCGGCGACAGCGCCAGCGGCGAGGCGGTGCTGATCGATCCCGTCTTCGAGCAGGCCCGCCGCGACCTGGCCTTGATCGCCGAACTGGGCCTGCGCCTGCAGTGGACGGTCGACACCCACGTGCATGCCGACCATGTGACCGGCGCCTGGCTGCTCAAGCAGCATGCCGGCAGCCGCATCGCCATCTCCGCGGCCAGCGGCGCCGAAGGCGCCGACCGCTACCTGCAGGACGGCGACACCGTCGCCTTCGGCCCGCGCCACCTGCTGGTGCGCGCCACGCCCGGGCATACCAACGGCTGCATCAGCCTGGTGCTCGACGACGAGAGCATGGCCTTCACCGGCGACTGCCTGCTGATCCGCGGCACCGGCCGCACCGACTTCCAGCAGGGCAACGCCAACGCCCTGTTCCACGCGGTGCAGGACAAGCTCTTCACGCTGCCCGACGCCTGCCTGCTGTACCCGGCGCACGACTACCGCGGCCTCACCGTCACCAGCGTCGGCGAAGAACGGCGCTTCAACCCGCGCCTGGGCGGCGAACTGTGCGAGAGCGACTTCGTCGGCTATGTCAGCAACCTGCGCCTGCCCCATCCCCGCCAGATCGACATCGCGGTGCCGGCCAACCTGCAGTGCGGCGCCGCCGCCAGCGCTCCGTCCCAGCAGGCCGAGCCGGTCTGGGCGCCGCTCAGCTATACCTTCGCCGGCATCTGGGAGCTCCAGCCGCAATGGCTGGAGGAACACCTGGAAGCGCCACAGATCATCGATGTGCGCGAACCCGCCGAATTCGACGGCCCGCTGGGGCGCATCCCCCACGCCCGCCTGATCCCGCTCGGCGACCTTGCCGCGCGCAGCGGCGAGATCGCGCCGGAGCGTCCGGTCGTCACCGTCTGCCGCGCGGGCGGCCGCTCGGCCCAGGCCACCGTGATCCTGCGGCAGGCAGGCTTCGAGTCGGTGGCCAATCTCGCCGGCGGCATGCTGCGCTGGCGGGCCGAGGGACGGGTGGTGGAGAACGCAGGCGTGTAGGCGGCGGCTGTCACCCCGGCGGCGATGGCAAGGCCGCTCGCGCGGCCCGTCCGGCCAAGCCGCCCGGCGAACGGATGACGCGCCGGCTGCCGAAGCGCCGGGGCGCCTCGCTACAATGCCCTCACCTGGACTTATCCCACTTGACGGTGAGAATCGACCATCCGCCCTCTTCCGGCCTCCCCGGCATCCTGCTGCGCCAGATCGAACCCATCGACATGGCCGCGTGGTACGCCTACCTGAGCCTGCCCGAGGTCTATGAGCACACCAGCTGGAACCTGCACGCCGCGGCGGACCTGGCGCCGCAGTTCGAGGACTTCGCCTCCGCCGCGCCGGACTCGATCCGCCGCATGGCCATCGTCGACCAAGCGACGGCCGGGGTGATCGGCACCATCGGCTTTCATACGGTGTCGACGGCCAACCGCACGGCGGAGATCGCCTATGACCTGTCGCCTGCGTACTGGGGCCGAGGCATCGCCCGCGCCGTCTGCGCCTCGGTCACCGCGTGGTCCTTTTCCCACTACGGCTTCCAGCGCGTGCAGGCGGTAGTCTTGCGCAGCAATGCCCGCTCGGCGCGCGTGCTCGCCGCCTGCGGCTACCGCTGCGAGGGCTTGCTGCGGTCCTATCGGATGGTGCGGGGCCGGCCCGGCGACTTCTCCATCTACTCGCGGCTGGCCACAGACCCGGCCTGACCCGTGGACCCGCGGGCCCGCGCATGCCGCCAGGCGATCGCGCCGGGTCCCTCCCCGCCTACAAGTCCAGCACCAGCTCCCCGCCCGCCGCCCGCGACACGCAGATCAGGATCGAGCGGTTCGCTTCCCGTTCCGCCTCGCTCAGCACATAGTCCCGATGGTCCGCCCGGCCCGCCAGCAGCGGCACCTCGCAACTGCGGCACAGGCCTTCGCGGCAGGAGGACGGCAGGCATAGTCCATGGCCTTCCAGCACGGACAGGATGCTCTGCCCGGCCGGCACCGTGAAACGCCCGCCCTGCCGTGCCAGCGCCACCTCGAAGGCACCGTCCGCCGGGCCCGCTCCCTCGGCCCCCTCGCCCCCTTCGGCGGCTTCGCCCCGCGCGGACGGCGGCGCGAAGCGCTCGAAGTGCACGGCCGGCGCGGGCACCCCGGCCGCGCCGGCGCCGGCCGACACCGCGTCCATCATCGCGCCCGGGCCACAGCAGTACACATGCCAGCCGGCGGGCAGCTCGCGCAGGCTGGCGTGCAGGTCCGCCGGACCGCCCTGCTCGTCGTCGGCGTGGAGCCGGCAGCGCGCCGCATGGGGCGCGAGCGTCTCCAGGTAGGCCGCATGGCGGCGCGAGCGCACGCAGTACAGCAGGCGCCAGGAGCGCTGGTGGTCGATGCACCAGCGGATCATGCTCAGGATGGGCGTGATGCCGATGCCGCCGGCGATGAACAGGTGCCCCGCCGCATCGGCGTCGAGCTGGAACAGCGCGCGCGGCGCGCCGACCTGGAGCCGGTCGCCCGGACGCAGGCGCTCGTGCGCATAGCGCGAGCCGCCCCGCGAAGCCGGCGCCAGGCCGATCCCGAGCCAGTAGCGGGAGCCATCCCCGGCGCTGCTGGCAATCGAATACTGCCGCGTGCAGCCGTTGGGAAAGGCCACATCGACATGCGCGCCGGGCACGAAGGCCGGCAGCGGCGCGCCGGCCGGGTGGCGCAGTTCCACGCCCAGCACCCCCTCGGCCTCCCGCCGCAGCGCGGTGACGAGCAGTTCCATCACGCCACCTTTGCCTGCGGGGACGCTGCGCGCTGGCGTGCCTCGTCTTCGAGGCGGCGCGCCACCGCCCAGCGGAACTGCGACAGTGCCGCATCGATGGAGAACGGGATCATCTTGAAATCCGGTTCGAGCGCCAGCGAGCGCTGCTGCGCGGTGATGATGTCGCGGTCCTCGGCGAAGGCGGCCACCACGCTCTCGTGGATCGAGCGCGTCACCTCCGGCTGGTCGATGGCGAAGTTGTGCGGATGGGCGAAGAAGTAGTGCGTGGAGTGCTCGGTCTCCGGCGTCAGCGCCTGGCAGCCGCGGAACTCGGCCGCATCCACGCGGTGCCCTTCCGGCGCGCCGGTGCCGGCCGGCGCCATGCCCGAATCCATCACCAGGATGGCGGGTAGCGTGAAGTTGTAGATATTCCAGCGGTCGACCTTGCCCGGCCACTGCTTCACCTGCCTGGCAAACGGCGGCGCCTCGGTGCCGAGGGTCCAGCGCGTGATGCGCACGCCGTCCTCCAGCCGCTCCACCTGCGGCTGCACGCTGGCGTAGTCCTCGCTGCCGCCCAGCGTGGTGGGATGCACGAAGGGCAGGTGCGAGAAGTCGAGCAGGTTGTCGGCGATCAGCAGGTAGTTGACGTCATAGTGGATATAGCCGTCGAGGCTGCGCCAGGCGGGATCGTCCAGCCAATGCGTATCCGGGATCAGCGACGGATCGGCGGCCTCGGCATCGCCCATCCAGATCCACAGCCAGCGGTGCCGCTCCACCACCGGGAAGGTGCGCACCTTGGCCTGCGGCGGGATGCGCTGCTGCGCCGGCGCCTCCACGCAGCGCCCGCCCGTGTCGAACTTGAGCCCGTGATACAAACAGCGCACGCAATCGCCCTCGCGCCGGCCGATCGAGAGCGGGGCGCCGCGATGGCAGCAGCGGTCTTCCAGCGCGACCACCTTGCCCTGCGCGTCACGGTACATCAGCACGGGGATGCCGATGATGGTGCGCGCGAAGAGCTCGCTCGGGCCGACTTCCTTGTCCCAGCCGGCGACATACCAGGTATTGCGGATGAACATCTTCGTTTCTCCCAGGTGCGGCAATGGCACGGCCATTGCCAGCCTTTGCAATGTGCAGCGGCGCGATGCGCCTGCATGGTGGGGCGGGCATCGGCCGGTTTCAGTGATTCGGGGATTGGGTAATTCAGTGATTCAGTGATTCAGTGATTCAGTGATTCAGTGATTCAGTGATTCAGTCGACGATCTTCCAGTCGCCGCCCTGGATCTGCACCATCGCCACCGCGCGGCGGTCGTAGCCGGAATGGTCGGTGGCGGACATGGTGCAGACGCCCTGCGTGGTCACCACGTCGCGGGTCGTCTCCAGCGCATCGCGCAGCGCCGCGCGGAAGGCCGGGCTGCCCGGCCTGGCCGTCGCCAGCGCCTTGCCCAGGGCCTGGCGCAGCACGATGCCGGCGTCCCACACATTGGCGGCGAACACCGATACCGACTGCTTGCCGTGCGCCGCCTCGTAGCGCTGCACGAAGTCGGCGGCGACCGGGCGCACCGGGTTGGCGCCGGCGAGCTGGCCGGCCACCAGCACCGGCCCGACCGCGAAGATCGCGCCCTCCGCGTCCTTGCCGGCCACGCGCAGGAAATCCCGGTTGGCAATGCCGTAGGTCTGGTAGACCTTGCCACGGAAGCCGCGCTCGGCCAGGGTCTTCTGCGGCAGCGCGCCGGGTGTGCCGGAGGCCGCGATGAAGACCGCGTCGGGCTTGGCCGCCATGACCTTCAGCGCCTGCGCCACCACCGAGGCATCGGTCTTGGCATAGCGCTCCTCGGCCACCAGCCGGATACCGGCGGGCGGCAACTGCGCGCGCAGTTCGCCGAGCCAGGCCTCGCCGTAGGCGTCGCCGAAGCCGACGAAGGCCAGCGTGCGCACCCCGTCCCGCTGCATGCGCGCCAGCGTGGCCTGCATCATCAGGGCCTCGTTCTGGATCACCTTGAAGACCCAGCGGCGCGTGGCATCCATCGGCTGCACGATCTTGGCGCTGGCGGCCAGGCTCAGCAGCGGCACGCCCTTCTCGGCGGCCACCGCCGCCAGCGGCAGCGTGGCCGGCGTCGACGAGGAGCCGAGCACCACGTCGACCTGCTGTTCGTCGGCCAGGCGGCGGAAGTTGCGCACGCTGAAGGCGGGATCGGACGCGTCGTCCAGCACCGTGTAGCGGATCGCCTCGCCGCCGACTTCGCGCGGCAGCATGTCGACCGCCTGGCGGGCCGGAATGCCCAGCGATGCCGCGGGGCCGGTGAGGGACAGCGTGACGCCGACCTGGACATCGGCCCAGGCGGCAGGACTGCACAAGCCGGCGAGCGCAAGCAGCCAGCCCAGCGGGTGGGAACGGACCATGGTTGTCTCCTGTGTTGTGGTGATCGCGGTGATCGACGCCTTCTGCGAGGCGTGTTGACAGGAGTCTAGGCAGCGGCTCAATATGCCTCAACCTCATGACGAACATGATTGGAATGTACGCCATGCATAACGATGCCTTCGACTACAACCTGCTGAGCGTGTTCGACGCCATGCTGCGCGAGCGCAGCGTGACGCGCGCCGCCGAGCAGCTCGGCCTCACCCAGAGCGCCATGAGCCACGCCCTGAACCGGCTGCGCGACTACTTCGACGATCCGCTCTTCGTCAAGACCGGCAAAGGCATGGCGCCGACCACCAAGGCCGAGGCCCTGGCCGGCCCCATCCTCGAAGTGATGACCGCCATGCGCACGCGCGTGCTGCCGCAGGCGAGCTTCGACCCGGCCACCATGGAGCGCACCTTCACGCTATGCATGACGGACATGGGCGAACTGGTCTTCCTGCCCCCGCTGATCAAGCACCTGCGCGTCATCGCCCCGCACTGCACGCTGCGCACCATGCAGGTCCCCATTCCGCAGATCGAAGCCCTGCTCGCCTCCGGCGAAGCCGACCTGCTGCTCGGCTCGGTACGCACCGCGCCGGAAACCTTGTTCCAGCAGCAGATCTTCATGCACGGCTTCGCCACCATCGTCAGCACCAAGAACCGCGACGTCGGCGAGCACCTCACCCGCGAGCAGTTCGAAACCATGCCGCACATCGCCGTCAGCCTGGCCGGCCGCACCAGCCCGGCCTACGACGCCGCCTACGAAAGCCACGGCCTGCGCCGCCGCATCTACCTGCACACCCCGCACTTCCTCGCCGTACCGCTGCTGATGGACGAGCAGCCCGACCTGATCGCCACCGTGCCGCAGGAACTCGCCAATGTGTTCTGCCGCTACGGCATCGTGCGCACGGTACAGCCACCCGTCACGCTGCCGCCGTTCGCGCTCAGCCAGTACTGGCATCCGCGCTTCCACCATGACCCGGCCATCGTCTGGCTGCGGCAGTGGATCAAGCAGATCTTCGACCGGTATCCGGTGATCGAGGCGGTGGGGGGTGGTGGGGCAGGCGTCGGCGCCGGGAAGCGGCCAGGCGGTGGAAGACGGCGGTAAGCGCCGCGGCACTGTGGTCGACTGGCAGGCGACACGGCGAAGACGTCGAGTGAGACGTCTTCCGAGTCAGGTGCTGGCGAGTGGCACCGGAAATAGCGCGTGCCTTGCGTATTGCGGCACCGTCATTGGCTATTCCGGGTAGAACTCTTGCGAGAGCACGTCATCGACGGCCCAAGGTAACGCTTCCGGGAACACATCGAGGTCCAGGCCGGTTTCATTGTTCGCAATACTGCGGGCCTTCGACCACACGATGTCGAGCCATGCTGCATCGTTGAACTTGCCGCGCAGACTGGGGGCCTCGTTCAGGACGTAGGCAACCTCCTTGCGCTGGGTACGAATGGTGAACTGCCAACTCTTGCTGCGACGTGAAGGCTGGAACTGCCACTTCAAGAGATCCGCCAGCAGGATGGACATACGGCTTGCCAGTTCGCGCTGCTCGCTCTTGCCCACGTCCTCGATCTCCTCTGCAATGTGCAGGACGTCGATGGCCGACAGATTGCCAGCGCGAAGCAGTGCGGCTTGCTCGCTCGCCCATGCCACTACGTCCGTTTCATAGGACGTACCCATGTACTGACTCCATCCAAAGTGTTCAGTTCAAGGTGCAGATGTGCACCGCTTCAAGCTTGTTGCCTGAGCTTGCCGATAGTCTTTTTGGCGTGGTTGATGACCGCCTCGGGGCAATTGCGTCGCCGGGCACTGTCGGGGGCCGCCAAGTACGATTTCCAAGTGGACATAGGTATCGGAAAGGCCTGCCTTCTGTTGATCAATGCAAGCGCTTCGGCCTGGGTAATTCCAGCGCCCTCGATCAAGGCGCGGAGTGCTGCGCCGTTGTCTTCATTTACTACGTCCATGGCCTGGTTCTTTGGTGTACTTGTGCACCAAAGAATAGCACGAGTGCTAACCCTGCCTTGCGTCCGCCCACCCCGATTAGCAGCGGGGAGCGGAATCCATCCGCAAACGTAGGAGCCGATCCCATGACGAGGCCATGGCCGAGTTGTACCGCGACGACCCGGCGCTGGCGCTGGACGTGATCAACGACGTCATCGCCGGCGGCGACCAGGGCGAACTGCTGACCGTGCTGCGGCAGCTGACGCAGGCCTTCGGCGGGGTCCAGGCGGTGGCCGGGCAGGCCGGGCTGAATCCCACGCAGCTCTATCGCACGTTGTCCGCGCAAGGCAACCCGGCGCTGAGCAGCCTGACGTCGATCCTGAAGGCGATGGGACTGCGGCTGGCAGTGCGGCCGATCTAAGCCTTGCGGCCTGCGGCCACCGCGGGTGGCGCGCCGCCACGCCTTGCGCCACGCAAACCCGTCCGGTAGAATCCCGCCCCCACCCGTTTGGCCGAGATTGTCCGCCGCCATGCCTCAGATCGTAGTCAGCCATCTGCGCAAGACCTATCGCATCCATGAGCGCGACCCCGGCGTACTCGGCGCCCTGCGCGCGCTGGCGCGGCCGCGCTATCGCACGGTGGAGGCGCTGGCCGACGTGTCGTTCACGCTGGAGCGCGGCGAGCTGCTCGGCTTCATCGGGCCGAACGGCGCCGGCAAGTCGACCACCATCAAGGTGCTGGCGGGCATCCTGCGGCCCGACGGTGGCCGCGTCGAGATCGACGGGCGCGTGCCCTTCGCCGACCGCGAGAAGCATGTGGCGCGCATCGGCGTGGTGTTCGGCCAGCGCACGCAGCTGTGGTGGGATCTCCCGGTCGGCGACGGCTTCGCCCTGCTGCGCGATATCTACCGGGTCGACCCGGTGCGCTTCGCGCGCACGCGCGACGAACTGGTCGCGCTGCTGCAGCTCGAGCGCCTGCTCGACCAGCCGGTGCGCCAGTTGTCGCTGGGGCAGCGCATGCGCGCGGAGATCGCCGCGGCGCTGCTGCACGAGCCCGACATCCTGTTCCTCGACGAGCCGACCATCGGGCTCGATGCGCCGTCCAAGCTCGCGGTACGCGACTTCATCCAGCGTGCCAACCGGGAACGCGGCACCACGGTGCTGCTGACCACGCACGATATGCACGACATCGAGGCCCTGGCCCGGCGCGTGATCGTGATCGGACACGGCCGCGTGCTGGCCGACTGCCCGGTCGACGCCCTGCGCGCGCAGGTGGTCGCGGCCCGCCGCCTCGACGACGGCCTGCCGGAAGACGCGGAGGACGAGGGCATGACCATCGAGGCGGTCATCACGCGCTTCTACGCCATGCACGGCGCGGCCGAGGCCTGACCCGCATGCTGCCGCCCGACCGCCTGCGCCCCTATCTCGCCGCCTTCCGCTCGCGCTTCCTGCAGATGCTGCAGTACCGCACGGCGGCCTATGCCGGCTTCGCCACCCAATGCTGGTGGGGCGGCATCAAGATCATGATCCTGGCCGCCTTCTACGGCGGCGCGGCGGCGGCAAGCGCGCCCATGTCGCTGGCGCAGTCCGTCACCTATACGTGGATGGCCCAGGGCCTGCTTGCGCTGCTGCCCTGGGGCGGCGACCCCGAGATCGCGCTGTCGGTACGCACCGGCGCGGTGGCCTATGACCGCCTGCGGCCGGTCGACGCCTATGCCTTGTGGTTTGCGCGCTCCGCCGGCTGGGCCGCCGCGCGCGTGCTGCCGCGCGTGGCGCTGATGCTGGTGTTCGCGGCCATCGCGCTGCCCTTGGCCGGGCTCGGCGAATGGGGCTGGCAGCCGCCTGCCGGCCTGGCCGAGGGCGCGGCCTTCCTGCTCTCGGTGCTGCTGGCGCTGCTGCTGTCCACCGCGCTCGTGATGCTGCTGAACATCGCCGCGGCGGCCGCGCTCAACGAGCGCGGCATCAATGCGCTGGCGACGCCGATCGTGATCGTGCTGTCCGGCAACCTGCTGCCGCTGGCACTGCTGCCGGACACCTGGCAGATGGCGCTGCTGATGCAGCCGCTCGCCGGCGTGCTGGATATCCCGGTGCGCCTCTACTCCGGGCAGCTGGCCGGCGCGCGGGCGCTGGCGGGACTGGGCCTGCAGGCCTTCTGGATCCTGCTGCTGGTCGGCGTGGGCCACGCGGCCATGGGCCGCACCATGCGCCGGCTCGAGGTCCAGGGGGGATGAGGACGATGAGGGGAATGCGTGAAATGAAGCCCATGGGATCGCTCGCCTTGTTCGCCCGCCTCGCCCTGTCCTCGCTGGCGGGGCAGGCGCGCTACCCGGCCTCGGCGCTGATGCTCACCCTGGGCCAGTTCCTCGCCACCGGCATCGAGGTGGTGGCGGTGTGGGCATTGTTCCACCGCTTCGGCGAGGTGCAGGGATGGAAGATCGGCGAAGTGGCGCTGTGCTACGGGCTGGTCAACTGCATGTTCGCCCTCGCCGATGCGCTGGGGCGCGGCTTCGACGTGCTGGGCACGACCCTGCTGCGCACCGGCGAATTCGATCGCCTGCTGCTGCGCCCGCGCCCGCTGGCGCTGCAACTGATGGGCTACGACGTGCGCATCAGCCGGCTGGGACGGCTGCTGCAAGGGCTGATGGTGCTGGCCTTCGCCACCGTGCAGGGCGGCATCGCCTGGACCCCGGCGGCCACCGCGATCGCCCTCTTCGCGCTGGCGGGCGGCGTGGCGCTGTTCCTCGGCATCCTCGTGCTGCAAGGCACGCTGTCCTTCTGGACCATCGAGAGCCTGGAGATCGCCAATGTGTTCACCTACGGCGGCGTCGAGGCGGCCCAGTACCCGATCGCGCTGTACGCCGCCTGGTTCCGCCGCATCCTGACCTTCGCCGTGCCCCTGGCCTGCGTGGCCTACTATCCCGCGCTGGCCATCCTGGGCAAGCCCGATCCGCTCGGCGCGCCGGCCTGGACCGGGCTGGTGTCGCCGCTCGCCGGATTCGCCTTCCTCGCCATCGCCTTCGGCGCCTGGCGCATCGGCGTGCGCCACTACACCTCGACCGGCAGCTGACCCGCGCGCAAGGCGGCGACGACGGCGTCACCCATCGCGGATGTCCCGACCCGGGTCGTGCCTGCGGCATGGATGTCCGCCGTGCGCAATCCCGAGGCGATGACATCCCTGACCGCCGCCTCGATGCGGTCCGCGGCGTCTGCCTGAGCGAGCGAGAAGCGCAGCATCATGGCGGCCGACAGGATCGTCGCCAGGGGATTGGCGATGCCCTGGCCGGCGATGTCCGGGGCGCTGCCGTGGCTGGGCTCGTACAGTCCCCGCTTGCCCGCCCCCAGGCTGGCCGACGGCAGCATGCCGATGGAGCCGGTGAGCATGGCGGCTTCGTCGCTGAGGATGTCCCCGAACATATTGCCGGTGACCACCACGTCGAACGCCTTGGGCGCCTTGACCAGCTGCATGGCCGCGTTGTCGACGTACATGTGCTCCAGCGCCACGTCCGGATAGGCCTTGCCGACTTCGCTCATGACGTCGCGCCAGAGCCGGGAGGTTTCCAGCACATTGGCCTTGTCCACGCTGGTGACACGCCGGCGGCGCCGGCGCGCTGCCTGGAAGGCGACATGGGCGATGCGCTCGACCTCGGAACGCGCATACCGCATCGTGTCGAAGCCCTCGTCATCGCCCGGGAAATGCCCGTCCGCCGCCATGCGGCGTCCGCGCGGCTGGCCGAAGTAGACGTCGCCGGTGGCATCGCGGAGGATCAGGATATCGAGGCCGGAGACCAGCTCGGGCTTGAGGCTGGAGGCCCCGGCCAGCTGCGGATAGCAGAGCGCCGGCCGGAGATTGGCGAACAGGCCCAGGTGCCGGCGCAGCCCGAGGATGGCCTGTTCAGGGCGCAGGTGGCGCTCCAGCTGGTCGTAGCGCCAGTCGCCTACGGCACCGAACAGCACGGCATCGGCCTCTCTCGCCAGTTGCAGCGTGGCTTCCGGCAGCGGATGGCCGTGCGCCGCATAGGCGACCCCGCCTGCCGGCGCGTAGTCCATTTCGATTGGCAGGTCGAGGGCATCCAGGACCTTGGTGGCTTCCGCGACGATCTCGGGTCCGATACCGTCGCCGGGGAGGATGGCGATCTTCATGGGCAGGTGCTCCTTGGCGAAATCAGGTCGCACGCTCGATCCGCTTGGAGCCGCTTGGAGCCGCTTGGAGCCGGCGGGGCCGCGCAGCCGGATTGCCCGGCCCGCGGTCCTTGCGATGGACTTGCCTGGCTTAGCCAAGCCGGCACCATGTTCTCGCAGCACGGGGCTGGCGGCGGCAACGGATCCTCCGGTGCCCGGAACGAGCGCGCGATGGGTGAGTGAACGCGCATTGTTCGCCGGCTCTGGAAGCGCAACAAGGCAAGCATCGATCCTGGTATAGGAAGTGCCAGTATCAGAGTCCGCTCATCCTGTGGAAAATTATTCCTTTTTCTTTTTATTTATTAGGATTTCATCCCAATAAGGTCCGCACCTGCAGCCCATTTTGGAATCGCCCTCCGCGTGCGCCGCGTAACATTTCCTTCACTCTCAAGGATGACGGATCATGAGCACGGACACTCTGCGGTACTTCGATTACGCGGCAACGACCCCGGCGGATCCCCGGGTCATCGCGGCAATGCTTGGCTGCCTGGGCGCCGACGGCGCCTTCGGAAACCCGGCGTCGAACACGCATGCCGCGGGGCGGCAGGCCAGGGCGCTGGTCGAGCAGGCCCGCGCGCAGGTCGCCGGCCTGATCGGCGCGGAGGCCGATGAGATCATCTGGACCTCCGGCGCGACCGAGTCGAACAACCTGGCCCTCAAGGGCTTCTTCGACGCCGAGCCGGCGCGCCGCCACCTGGTCACCAGCAGGCTCGAGCACAAGGCCATCCTGGACACGGCATGCCACCTCGAACACCTCGGGGTTGCCGTCACCCGCCTGTCGCCCGACGCGGCCGGCGAGATCTCTCCGGCCGCCGTCGCCGCGGCACTGCGCGCGGACACCGGCATCGTCTCCCTGATGCTGGTGAACAACGAAATCGGAACCCTCACCGACGTCGCGGAGATCGCGCGCGCCGTCCACGCTGCCGGCGCCCTGCTCCACGTCGACGCGGCACAGGCCGTCGGCAAGACCGGGATCGACGTGAAGGCGATGGGGATCGACCTGCTGTCGATGTCGGCCCACAAGTTCTATGGGCCGAAGGGCATCGGCGCACTCTATGTGAATCGCCATATCGCGCCCCGCATTGCCTGCCAGATGCACGGCGGCGGCCATGAGCAGGGACTGCGCTCCGGCACCCTGGCCACCCACCAGATCGTCGCCATGGGCACGGCATGCGAGCTGGCGCGCGCGGAGATGGCGTCGGACAACCGGCGCATCGCGCAATGGCGCGAACGCCTGCTGGACGGTGTGCGGGCACTGGGGGTCGTCACCCAGAACGCCCGCGGCGCCAGGCGGATTCCGCACACGGTCAGCCTGACCGTGGCGCTGCCCGGCTTCTCCCCTTCCATGCTGGGCGACGACCTGGCCATCTCTTCCACCTCAGCCTGCAACTCGGCGGCCGGCAAGCCGTCCCACGTGCTGACCGCGATCGGCCTGGACGCGGACGCCGCGGCACGCACGGTGCGGCTGAGCCTCGGCCGCTTCACCACCCAGGACGATGTCGACTTTGCGGTCGCGTGTTTCCGCCGGGCCATCGAGCGCTGCCGGGAAGCGGAGGAAAGCGGCCAGACACTTCAGGTCAAGCAGCTATCGGATGAGGTGGGTGTCAGCGCGCAGTTGAGCGGCACCGACGTACGCGCCGCGCACGCCATCGGCTTCCGCTCCATCGTCTGCAACCGGCCCGATGGCGAGGCCGCCGGACAGACGCCGTTCGCGCAGATCGCTGAGGTCGCCGGCGCGCTCGGCATGACGGTGCGCTACCTGCCGGTGGAATCCGGCCGCGTCACCGACGAGGCCGCCGCGGCCTTCCGCGCGCTGGTGGCAGGCCTGCCGAAGCCGGTCCTCGCGTACTGCCGCACGGGCACGCGCGCGGAGATGCTGTGGAATTCGGCCGGCATGCAAGGGCGATGATGGCTGCCTGGCGAGCGGAGGAGCGGAGCGCGCCGCCGCTCGGGCCGGCTTCCACGCCGGCGATGCCGCCATCCGGCCGGCTTCCGATGGCATGGCCTTTGCCGACGCGCCAAGGCCGTCGTCGCGCCGAGGCCACGGGGCTATGATGCGGGTAGCAGCCACCCGCGCAGAGGTGGAACCGCCTCCGTAAGGAAACCCGCCTCTACCTCGTTCCCATGCATCTATTAGCCATCTCCGGCAGCGCCCGCGAGGCCTCCACCAATACCGCCATGCTGAAGGCGATGCAGGCGCTCGCGCCGGCCGGCATCGAGTTCTCGGTCTTTCACCATCTCGACAGGCTGCCGGTCTTTTCCCCGGACTTCGAGCAACATGCCCCGCTCGAAGTCGCCAGGTTCCTGGACCTCGTCGCCCGGGCCGACGGGCTCATCATCTCGAGCCCCGAGTATGTCCGCGCCATCCCGGGCGGCCTCAAGAACGCCATCGATTGGATGGTCTCCCGCTTCGAGATCGTCGGCAAGCCGGTGGCCCTGGTGCACGGCTCGCACCGGGGCGATGACATGCTGGCCTCGCTGAGGCTCGTGCTCGCGACGGTAAGCAGCAGCTTCCTGGAGCAACCGTTCCTGCGAATCCCGCTGATCGGCAGGACGCCGGAGGACATCGCGACGTTGCTGCATGCCCCGCCATACGCCGCGCAGATCGGCGAGTTCCTGCGCGACTTCACGGCGGCCATCGCCCAAGTCCAGGGGCACGACGCCGGGCGCACGGCCCCGCCTGGCCGGGGCGGGTAAGATCGATCCTCCCGAAACGGAGGACGCATGCCAGATACCCTGCAAGCCAGCGAACGGCTGTTCTCATACGGCACCCTGCAGGCACCCTGCAGTTCGAACAGGGCTTGACGGAGCGCGCATGGCAGCGCGTGGCCGCCAGCGAGCGACCGGCGCGCTCAAACCTTCGGAAACACCTCCACCACATGCCGCAGCAGCCTGCCCGCCACCGGCGACAACGGCCGCCCGCTGCGCGTGACCACATGGATCCGGCTGTGGTTCAGGATCGGGTTGGCCAGCGGCAGCGACACCAGGTCGGTGAACTGCGCGCCTTGCAGCGGGATCGAGCGCGGCGTCATGATGTAGCCGAGCCCCAGCGCGGCGAACTCCCATAGCACCTTGAACGAGTTGGTGACGAGCATCGGCTTCAGCGTGACCTGCTCGTCCAGTTCCGCTGCCTGCACGTGCTTGCGCACGCCGAAGGACTCGACCAGTGCCGCGCCCTGGTGCGGCGCCAGGTCGGCCAGGCTCAGCGCCTTGCGCCGGCGTGCGAGCGGATGGTCCTTGCGCACGTGCACGCGGATCGGGGAGAGCCGGGAATAATGCGAGCGCAGGCGCGCGTCGTTGGGCGGCTGGAACACCAGGCCGATATGCGCCATGTCTTCGACGATGCAGCGCACGGTCTCTTCGGTGCCGGCCACGCGGATGTTGTAGGTCACGCCCGGATGCGCGACCAGGAAGTCGCGCAGCACGGGTTCGAGCACCATGTCGATGAAGCCCTCGCCGAAGGCCAGTTCGATGTGGCCGCGCTGGGCGTTCTTCAGGCTGTTCACCTCGGCCAGGAAGGTGTCGTGCAGGTCCTGCTGGCGGCGCGCGAACAACGCGAGCATGCGCCCGGCATCGGTCACCACCACGCCCCGTCCGCGCCGTTCCAGCAGCGTCAGGCCGGTGTCCTGCTCCAGCTTGGCCACGGCGCGGCTGACCACCGACGGGTCCAGCGACAGCACATCCGCCGCGCCGCGCACCGAGCCGGTCTCGATGATCTGCAGCAGGCACAGCGCCCGCCTGCGGTCCAGCACATCCTCCATCCGTTCTTCCATGGCGCCGGCGCCTCGTATGCGGTGATTCGAATGTTGTCATTTATACAACGATTCTCCGCTTCCGCTGTCATGGATGCGACGGACGCCTCTGCGGATAATGCGACCAACCACCCCCGATCCCAGCGCACCATGACCGCATCCACCGCCCCCGCCACCCCTTCCGCCTTGCTGCGCGCCATCGACGCCATCGCCCCGGAGTTCGTCGCCATCCGCCACCGGATCCACGCGCATCCCGAACTGGCCTTCGAGGAACGCCGCACCAGCGACCTCGTCGCCGAACGGCTGGCCGCCTGGGGCTACGAGGTCCATCGCGGCCTCGGCACGACCGGCGTGGTCGGCCGGCTGCGCAAGGGCTCGGGCACGCGCGCCCTCGGCATCCGCGCGGACATGGATGCGCTGCCGATCCAGGAAAAGACCGGGCTGGACTACGCCAGCACGCTGCCCGGCAAGATGCACGCCTGCGGGCATGACGGCCACACCGCCATCCTGCTGTGCGCGGCGCGCTATCTGGCCGAATCCGTTGACTTCAACGGCACGCTGAACCTGATCTTCCAGCCTGCCGAGGAAAACGAGGGCGGCGCGCTGCGCATGCTGGAGGACGGCCTGTTCGAGCGATTTCCCTGCGATGAGGTCTACGCCCTGCACAACACGCCCGGCCTGCCGGTCGGCCAGGTCGGCCTGATCGCCGGCCCGGCCATGGCCTCGTTCGACCGCGCCACGGTGACGCTGCACGGGCGCTCGGCCCACGGCGCCATGCCCCACCACGGCATCGACGTGATGCAGGGCGCGGCCAGCATGGTGCTCGGCCTGCAGTCCATCGTCAGCCGCGAGATCGACGCGCTGAAGGCGGCAGTCATCACCGTGGGCTCGATCCAGGCGGGCGCCACCTACAACGTGGTACCCGAAAGCGCGACCATCAAGATCGGCGTGCGGGCGCTCGATCCCAAGGTGCGCACCCATATCGAAGCGCGCCTGCGCGACTTCGTCGCGGCCCAGGCCCGCAGCTTCCAGCTCGAAGCCGAGGTGGTCTACGAGCGCAAGTATCCGGTGCTGGTCAATCACGAGCGCCAGACCGAGCGCGCGCGCGAAGTGGCGGTGCGGCTGCTGGGCGAGGACAAGGTGGTGGCGCGCGGGCCGGTGATGGGCAGCGAAGACTTCGCCTACATGCTGGAGCATCGTCCCGGCGCCTATATCCGGCTCGGCAACGGCCTCGGCGAGGACGGCGGCTGCATGGTCCACAACCCCCTGTACGACTTCAACGACAGGGCGCTGCCGGTCGGGGCGGCGTTCTGGGCCAGCCTGGCGCAGAGCTACCTCGCCTGAGCCCATCCGACCGCCCCCCCGAATCCACAAGAAACCACAAGAAACCACAAGCCATCGTCAGACAGGGAGACAACCATGACCTCGCAGACACGCCGCCGCTTCCTCCAGTACGCCGGCCTGGGCGCCGGCTCCACGCTGCTCGCCGGCCTGCCCGCCCGGGCGGCGGAACCTTATCCAAGCCGGCCGCTGTCGCTGGTGGTGCCCTACCCTGCCGGCGGCGCGACCGATGCGTCCGCGCGCATCTTCGCGGAGTCCATCGGCAAGAGCGTGAAACAGCAGGTCGTGGTGGAGAACTACGGCGGCGGCACCGGGCTGATCGGCGCCAACAAGGTGCTGGCGGCGCCGGCCGACGGCTATACCTTCTTCGCCGGCTCGATCAACGAGGTATTCCTCGCCCCGCTGCTGAACCCCTCCGCCCGCTACAAGCCCCAGGACTTCCTGCTGGCCGCCCCGGTCAGCGACGCCAACATCGTGCTGCTCGTGCGCAGCGGCCTCGCGGCCGACTCGCTGGACAAGTTCCTGGACCTGGCCAGGCAGAACCGGAGCAAGCCGCTCACCTACGCCACCGTCGGCATCGACTCGATCTACCACCTGATGGGCGACGCCCTCGGCGCGCGCACCGGCGCGACCTTCCTGCACGTGCCCTACAAGGGCGCCGCGCCGGCGCTGCAGGGCCTCGCCGGCGGCGAAGTGGACTTCGCCATCCTGCCCTACCAGTCGAGCTTCGACAGCATGCAGGGAATGGGGCGGCTCAAGGTGCTGACGAGTTTCTCGCGCGCGCTGCCGGCGCCGCTCAGGCACATCCCGCTGATCTCGCTGAGCCGCCAGGTACCCGACTTCGAATACACCATCAGCGGCGGCTACTTCGTCAGGCAGGGCACGCCGGCCGAGCGCGTCGCGGCACTGCGCAAGGCCATCGGCGAAGCGCTGGCCAAGCCCGACGTCCGCGCCAGGCTGGAGGCCGAAGGCCGCACCGTGGAGCGGCCCATCGACAGCCAGGCCCAGGCCGACCAGTGCTTCGACCAGTACATGGGCCGCGTCACGCAATTGCTGCGCAGCGTCGGGCGCAAGGCGGTCGCCTAGCGTGCGGCCGGGCGCGGCCGCGCCCGGCCGTGCCGCCCGATCGGACGGCCCCGCCAGGGCGGGAACCGCCCTGGCTGCCGCGATGCCGGCGCCCGGGTGAAGCGCCCGCAACTTCGGCTCGCCCGGCGGCGCACGGATCTGCCCGCCCCCCGCGCTCCCTCGTGTTTCCCACGTAGAATTCGGCTGCCGCCGCGATGTACCGGCGCCATGCCTTGATATTCGGGATGCACGTCGATCTCCTCACCCTTTACTTTCTTGCGGTCGGAACGCTTCTCGCCAGTGCGGGGATGATGTTCTGGGAGCATCGGACACACCCACGGCGCAGCCGGTCGCTGCGGATCCTGGCGGCAGGATTCGGCACGCTGGCGCTTGGCTGCATCGCGGTGCTGCTTCGCCACGACCTGCCCGGCGCGGTCGGCTCCGCCATCGCCAACCTGGTCATGCTGTGCGGCCACCTGCTGGTCCTCGCCGGCGTCGCCTCCTTGCGCGGGCGGCAGTACCGCGCCGCCTCCGCCGGCCTGCTGCTCGCCATGGCGCTGGTCTGGGTGGCCGGCGGAGTGCATTGGCAGGACGCCATCTGGAACTACGCCAGCGCGCTCCCGATCGCGCTCATCAGCGGCCTGACCGCGTGGGAGATGCGGCGCTGCGAGGCGATGAAGGCGCTCCATGCGCGGCGCATCGTGGTCGCGGTGGCGGCCCTGCATGCGCTGATCTACGCGGCCCGGACCTTCGTCCTGCCGTGGCTGGTGACGGCCGGCGGGGAGCCCATGCAAATGCTTGCCAGCCAGATCACGATGTATGAGGGCGTGCTGTACTCGGTCATCCTGCCGATGACCCTGCTGAAGCTGGTGCGCGAGGAAACCCACGGACAACTGCTGCGCGAATCGCAGACCGACTACCTGACCCGCCTGGGCAACCGCCGCTGGTTCTTCGAACAGGGCGGGCGCCTGATGCGCGGCGCGGCGCAAGGCGGGCCGCTCGCCATGCTCGCCTTCGACCTCGATCACTTCAAGGCCATCAACGACCGCTACGGCCACCAGGCAGGCGACCAGGTACTGGCGGCCTTCGCGGAGACCGCTCGCGGCGTGCTGGGACCCGAGGCCATCCTGGCCCGCATCGGCGGCGAGGAGTTCGCCGCACTGCTGTGCGGCGACGGCGCGCGCCGCGCGCGGGCACTGGGCGAGGCCGTGGCGGGCCGTTTCGCCGAGACGGTGGCCCGGCAGGTCGACGGCCCCGGCATCGCGGCGACGGTCAGCATCGGCCTTGCGCAGTTCGAGCACGACCTGCCCACACTGGCCGACGGGCTCGCCGCGGCGGACCGGGCCTTGTACCGTGCCAAGTCACTGGGCGGCAACCGCCTCGAAGTGGCGCGGCGCGACCCGCGCCCGCCTCAACCATCCACCGGGCAGGCCGGCGTCTCCAGCGTGAGCTGATAGAAGGCGGCATCGAGCCAGCGCCCGAACTTGAATCCGACCTGCTGGATGGTCCCCGCGTGGACGAATCCCAGCCGGGTGTGCAGGCCGATGCTGCCGGCGTTGGAAGCATCGATGCACCCCACCAGCACATGCACCTGCGCCTCCCGCGCGCGCCGGACCACCTCCTCCAGCAGGCGCACGCCGAGACCGCGCCCGCGGTGCTCGTGGTGCACGTAGATGCTGTGTTCCACCGTGTACTTGTACGCCGGGAACGCCCGGAAGGTGCCCCAGCTGGCGAAGCCCAGCAGCGTGCCCGCGCCGTCGACGGCACCGATCACCGGGAAGCCGCCGGCGCGCTTCGCCGCGAACCAGGCCGCCATCGCCTCGGGCGGACGGGGCCGGTAGTCGTACAGGGCGGTGGAATTGGCAATCGCCTCGTTCAGGATCTCGAGGATGGCCGGCGCGTGCTCCGCTTCGGTGCAGTCGATCAGGGAAATACCGTCGCGCGGGTCTTGGGGGGTCATGGAAGCTCCTGGGTGTACGGATGGGCCGGCGCCGCGCGCCAGGCCTCGTGCCGAGGATTATGCCGTGTTACCGGCCGGGCCTGGAGGCCACCGACGGAACGGACCGTACACATTGTTGGCGACCAGCGTAGCCGCCGTCATCAGGATCATCGAGCCGGCACCGCTGCGGTCAGCATGCCCGCCACGCCGATGATGCCGATACACCAGGAAGCGGAGGCCTGCAGCAAGATCTTGAGCAGCGCCGGGCCGATATCCCGCCCTTCAACCCACGACCTCCAACCCCGGAGCCTGCAGCACGGCAGAGAAGCCGACGAACGAGAGGAGCAGCAGCATGAGCTGGCACGGACGGTCCCGCGCCCTGCTATCCCGCTTGCGATCCAGGCTCACAAGGCGTGCGGCGCATGCCCTCCGCCATGCGCCGACGCATCGTCATATTCGCGCGAGATATCCTGGTTGGTGTAGTCGCGCAGCCGCGAGGCGGCAAACACGCTGAGCGCCGCGCACACCAGCACGTAGATGGCGATCGCATAGCCGGAGTGGTAGCGGGCGAACAGCGCCGTGGCGATCAGCGGCGCCGGGCCGCCGGCGATCACCGAGGCGAGCTGGTAGCCCATCGACGCACCGCTGTAGCGCAGCCGCCCGGTGAAGGTCTCGGCGATCAGCGCGGCCTGCGGGCCGTACATCATCGCGTGCGGCACCAGCGAAAGCACGATCGCGGCAAACACCCAGGCCGGGTTGCGGGTGTCGACCATGGCGAAGTACAAGAAGCCGAACACGCCCACCGCCAGCGCGCCCGCGATGTACATGCGGCGGCGCCCCAGCAGGTCGGACAGGTGGCCGAAGAACGGGATGGTGAAGAACTCGAGCACCGCGGCGGCGAGCACGGCGGTCAGCAGCAGGTCGCGCGACATGCCGAGCGTCATCACGCCATAGGTGAAGACAAAGGCCGTGAAGATGTAGAACGGCGCCTGCTCTGCCATGCGCACCAGCGCCGACAGCAGGATGTCCCCGGGCTGGCGCCGGATCACCTGCAGCATCGGCGCCTTCTCGATGCGATGCTCGGCCAGCAGCCGCGCGAAGACCGGCGTCTCGAGGATGTTCAGGCGGATATAGAGGCCGATGGCGACCAGCACGATGCTGAGCAGGAAAGGAATGCGCCAGCCCCAGGCCAGGAAAGCGTCGCCGCTCAGCCGGCTCACGGCCAGCACGGCGAGGTTGGCCAGGAACAGCCCGGCCGGCACGCCGAACTGCGGCCAGGAGGCGACCAGGCCGCGATGCGCGTCGGTGCGCGCCCACTCCATCGACATCAGCACCGAGCCGCCCCACTCGCCGCCGACGCCCACGCCCTGGACGAAGCGCAGCAGCGTCAGCAGGACCGCGCCCCAGATGCCGATCCGCGCGTAGGATGGCACGAAGGCGACGGCGAAGGTGGCCAGGCCCATCAGCAGCAGCGTGGCCACCAGGGTCGCCTTGCGGCCGATGCGATCGCCGTAGTGCCCGAAGATGGCCGCGCCGATCGGCCGGGCGATAAAACCGACCGCGTAGATCAGGAAGGCCTGCAGGGTGCCGACCAGGGGATCGGATTCAGGGAAGTACAGCTTGGCGAACACGAGGCCGGTCACCGTGCTGTAGAGGAAAAAGTCGTACCACTCGATGGTGGTGCCGACGGTGCTGGCGATCACGGCGCGGCGCAACTGGCGGCGTGCCTCCGTTTCGGACAGGGGTATCACGGAGGGGGACTCAACCCCGGATGGTGCGGGATCCATTTGCATGCCCCCAGCATGTCCATAGCGATAATGTATAGACAACCCGGCGGCCGGCGGGGTTCCGGCCGGCAGGGGTGCGGCACCCTGCGCCGGCGGCTGCGTGGCCGGCCGGTCTCGCATAGAAGACTTGCCTCGCGCCGGCGACGCTTGCCGCTCCCCGCCGATCCCTGGGCTCAGGATGCCTTGACGTTCTCGCTATGGTCCGCACCGCCGTCTTCACCTCCGGCCAGCGCCCCGGCCAGCGCGCCGATGAGCCGGCCGGCATCCACGCGCCGCTTTGCCGCCAGGCGGCGCTCTCCCAGCTCGCACAACGTGGCGCCACCGAAGGACTCCATGATGTCCGGCAGCCGGCGCACCGCGCCGCGGGCGCCCCAGCAACCGTCATTCACTTCGGTGGGGAAGACCCAGACCCGCTTGCCGATGACGTCGGCCGGCACACCTTCCGCGCGCGCTACCGCAGCGGTCACTTCCTTCACCAGCCCGGCGCGCGCGGCATCGGTGTACTGCCCTTCGGGCACCGAGGGCACGATGCGGTAGATCGGCGCGGTGGCCGGCTCGCCGGCGCGGTACACCGCCGCCGGCCGGTGGACGAAGATCCAGGTGACGTCGCGCACGCGCGGATTGCGCGGGTCGAGGCCTTCGTGCTGGATCAGGATATCGGTCAGATCGCGCATCAGCTGCGCTTCGGCCTCCGGGGGCAGCGCCCCCTGCGGCAGGTAGGCATCGATCATGGGCATGGCGGACTCCTGTCGACTGGCTCGCAGTCTCTCGTGCTGCCGCCCCGACCACCGGGGCGACTGGAGGCCAGTGTAGGGATGCGCCCCGGGACCTGATAAGTGGCCGAACTGCCATTACACGGTGGCATTTCAGACAGCGGGATTTCGGACAGGAC
This sequence comes from Cupriavidus sp. USMAA2-4, assembly GCF_001854305.1. NCBI lineage: Bacteria > Pseudomonadati > Pseudomonadota > Betaproteobacteria > Burkholderiales > Burkholderiaceae > Cupriavidus > Cupriavidus sp. USMAA2-4. Next base: position 362,859 of record NZ_CP017749.1, read on the forward strand.
AATGCCCGCTGCAGGCACCGCCGCCGGGCCGGCGGCGGACCCGCCATCATTGCGCGGGCTGACGCGCGAAGCGGCGCCGGTACTCGCTCGGCGACACGCCCGCGACGCGCTTGAACAACTGCCGGAAGCCGCTCAGGTCGCTATAGCCGACCCGTTCGCACACCGCCTCGATGGCGATGCGCTGCTCCGCCAGCAGGCGCTTGGCCACCTCCATGCGCAGGGTCTGCAGGTACTTGAGCGGTGGAGCGCCGACGGCCTGCTTGAAGCGGCGGTTGAGCGTGCGTTCGCTGACCGCGAGCCGCTCGCACAAGCGCGCGAGGTTGAAGGGCTCGCGCAGGTGCTTCTGCATCCAGCGCTGGGCCTGGGCCACCAGCGGATCGTCGTGCTCCAGCCGGTCGATGCGGTCGAGGTCGATGAAGGTGTCCTGCGAGTCACGGTGACGGTCGATCAGCATCACCTTGGCCGTGGCCGCCGCCAGCTTCTCTCCCGCCAGCCGCTCCACCAGCTGCAACGCGAGACTCTGGTACGAGGTGACCGCACCGCTGCACAGGATGCCATCCTGCTCCGTCAGCACCTCGGCGGCGCGCAGCTCCACCGCCGGATAGCGCGCGCCGAAGCTCGCCGCCCGCGACCAGTGCGTGGTCGCCCTGCGGCCATCGAGCAAACCCGCCTCCGCCAGCAGGAAGGTTCCCGTGCAATAGGCCGCCAGCAAGGTGCCGCGCTCATGCTGGCGGCGCAGGGCCGCCAGCAGCGGCGCCAGGCGCGCGGGGCGACCCAGCAGCTTGTCGACGTCGGACACGAACGGCCCGGCCACCCACACGGCATCGGCCGCGCTGCCGCCGTCGATGCGGCCGTCCACCGCGATCATCTGGCCGGCAGCCGAACGCACCGGTGCGCCATCGAGCGATTCGACGCGCCAGCGGAACACCGCGCCGGACCTGCCCCCGGCCGCCGCGCCGGCCAGGCGGTTGGCGGCCAGCAGGATGTCGATCGGGGCGGCAATGCCCGAGCCCAGCGCGTGGTCCAGCGCCCAGATGCGGATAAGAGGCATGGTTGGCAGGAATGGCCTTGTATGGGGCCGATCCTAACATCCCAAGGGCAAGCGGACCGGGCGGCACGCGCGCAATGCAACCGAGACACGCACCGATGTGAAAGCGGCCGGCACGTCCTGCCCTACGGGTTTCAGCCGGACCAGTCGCCAGGGCAAATCCCGCCTGCCCGCACGCGGCCAGCCACCTCCCCGATATGCTCCCTGATCGCCACCTCGCCCCGCGCCGACCAGTCCCGGCGCGACATCGCCCCGCTCACCACGCCCACGAAGCGCACCCCCGCCGCCCATGGCGGGTGCATTCGAGGATGCCGCTGGAAGAATCGGCCAGCGTGAGGTCGAAGTCGAACATCACGGCGGCGGTCTGCTGGCCTGTCACGTGCCATCTCCTGCGAGCCGGCGGCTCTTGCTATGCCCGGCACGCCCGGGCCCTGGTCCACTGCGTCATTCGACAAGCCCCCCCGATCGACAGCGCCTCCGTATGCGTCGTTGCAAAGGCTCGCCATCTCCGTGCCATGGCTGCGCTTTGCGCCTGGCCTGCGACCTGGAGGCACCGCCGCTCGGGTGCATTTTCCCTGACGCCGTGGACTATTCCAGATGCTCCCCCGCTTCGTTCTCGCTGGAAAACAGCCGGAGTTCTCCCAGGTGCTGTGCCAATGCGCTCTTGAGTTGAGCGCGCTCGAAGGCGCTGGTGGTATAGCGCGTCACACTGCGGTAGTAGCGCTCGCTCAGATCGGCCATCATCCCCGCATAGGCTTGGGCCAGCTCCGGCAGGAAACTGAAATGTTCATAGTTGACGATGGCGGATACCTTCTCGCCGACCGGCGCCAGGCGCTCCTCGACCGCGCGGCGGATACGCTCGATATCCTCGACGCTGCGCACCTCCATGCCCTCGAGATTGATATAGAGACACTTGCTCCCTGCGTCGTAGCGCAGGCGTTTCGCCATCGGCAGATCCAGCAACTGCGCACGCAATCCCATCGGGGCGTGGGCAAAGATGCGAGCGTCCATGATTTTCAGCGGCGTGCGCACGACCGGGCGGAAGGTCATGTGCGAAAGAATGTCCTCCTGCAGATCGATCCCCGGTGCGATCTCGGTCAGCTCGAGCCCGGACTCGCCCAGTTCGAATACGCATCGCTCGGTGATGTACAGGACCACCGTGCCGTCCTCCCGGGCGAATCCACCACTGAAGGTCCGGTGCTCCACGGCATCGACGAACTTCGATGCCGGCCTGTCGTGGCGCACGCTCAGCTTGCCGTCTGCGACGGCGAGCTCGAACTTGTCGGCGGTGAAGGTGCCGACAAAGACGACCTTGCGCGCGTTCTGCGAGATATTGATGAAGCCGCCCGCCCCAGCCAGGCGGTGGCCGAAGCGACTGACGTTGACGTTGCCTTCCGCGTCCGCCTGCGCCAGGCCGAGAAAGGCCACGTCGAGCCCGCCGCCATCGTAGAAATCGAACTGGCTGGGCTGGTCGATCACGGCCTGTGGATTGGTCGCGGCGCCGAAGTTCAGTCCGCTGGCCGGGATGCCGCCGATCACCCCTGGCTCCGCCGTCAGCGTCAGCAGATCGATGATCTGCTCTTCGGCGGCCACGTTTGCGATGCCCTCCGGCATGCCGATGCCCAGGTTGACCACGTCGTTGTTGCGTATTTCCATCGCCGCGCGCCGGGCGATGATCTTCCGGGCGTTCAGCGGCATGCTGCCGATGCTCGACAGCGGCACGCGCAACTCCCCCGCGAAGGCCGCGCTGTATGGCGTGGAAAATGTCTGCATGTGGTATTCGGGCTTTTCGGCCACCACCACGGCGTCGACCATCACCCCCGGAATCTTCACCTCGCGCGGCTTGAGCGTGCCGCGCTCCGCCAGGCGCTCGACCTGCGCGATGACGATGCCACCGCAGTTGTGCGCGGCCATCGCGATGGCTTGTGCCTCGAGCGTCAGCGCCTCGCGCTCCATCGTGATATTGCCGTCGGGATCGGCCGTGGTGCCACGGATGATCCCGACGTGGATCGGCAATGCCTTGTAGAAGAGATACTCGCGGCCGTCGATCGGCATCAGCCGCACCAGGTCGGCCTGCGTGCGGGCATTGAGCTTTCCCCCGCCCCACCGTGGATCGACAAAGGTTCCGAGGCCGACGCGCGTCAAGGTGCCGGGCTTCCCTGCAGCGATATCGCGAAACAGGTGGCAGATCACCCCCTGCGGCAGGTTCCACGCCTCGATCGCGTTGTTGACGGCCAGTTCCCCCAGGCGCGGCACCAGGCCCCAGTGCCCCCCGATCACACGCCGGACGAGACCGATGTGGCCGAGGTGGTTCAGCCCCCGGTCCTTGCCATCGCCCTGCCCGGCCGCGTACACCAGTGTCAGATTGCGTGGACAGCGCAGGTCCGATGCCTCGCCAGCCTGGCTTTCCAGGAACAACTCTTCCATCGCGACCGCGATGTTCTCGGCGAAGCCGATACCGACGAAGCCGCCGGTGGCAACGGTATCGCCGTCACGTATCCATTGCACGGCCTGGCGCGCGCTCATGAGCTTGCCGGTCTGTGTGCCGTAGAGGTCTTGCCTGGCCAAGAAATCGCTCACCTTGTTGTCTCCTGCGCGCCTTGAGCTGCGCTCCGTCGGCTGGCGCTATGGTGTGATGCCCATCCAGCCATGCACTGCGATCCCGCAGCGAATCGACGGCTGTCTTGAGGCAAGTGATTAGCCGCACGTCCTGATCCGGCTCTCTGCTTGCCAGTCCGGCCACGGGGAGCACCGTGCGGACGCGGGACTTCGCACAAAGCGTGCCACCGGAGCCAAATCCCTTGTTCCGCGCGGCACCGCGGCCGTCCTGGTGGGGCCCGGCAAGCACGCGGGCCCGCCGGGCCGGCGCTTGCAGCCACGAACCGTCCCGGATTGGAGACAACTGCTGGTGCGATCCGCGCTCCACGGGCCACTATCGCCCCCAGAAGCCGCGGAGAACGCCAGAAATGAAGGCGACGGCGATATCTCCACTCGTGGAAAAGCCGTCTCCAAATCGAGACACGGGGCCGATTTGCCGGCGTGGTGCGCACTATGTGCGACGACGACATGGCCTCAACCACGGCGGCGCACTACGGCCCGCCACCGTCACGTACACAGGCGGCCCGGGTGGCGGCGCGCCAGCAGGCCCGCCGCCACCCGATGCTCTCCTCAGTTCGGCACGGAAACCGTCGCCACGCCACCCGAGACGCTCACCTGGATACGGTCACCGGCAGCCGGAGTCATGGTGAAGTTCGGCACGTTGGCGGCCGTGATCGGCGGCGCCGCTCCTGCCGCACCGCCGCGCGGCGTCGTGCGTACCACTTGCGACGGTGGCAGCGGCGTGCCGCTCCTCAGGTTCGCGTACACGGCGTCGAGCGCGCGTTGCTCATAGACGGCCAAGGGCACGAAGAGCGAGTCGTATCCCGGCAACAGATCAATGAAGCCGTCGAAGTGCTGCGCGTTCGTGACCTCGATATACGACAGCTTGCTGCTCCCATCGACCCGCGCATTGAGGCCCAGGTACGGGCGGGCGCCGTGGTTGACCGGCAGCAGGGCATCGTTGCGCCCCTGCACGATCAGGGCTGGCTTGCCACGCAGATTGCCGCTGCGCAGCGTCTGCGACAGGCCAAGCTGCAGCGCCTGCGAGGCGGCGTCACTGCCGCTCAGCAGGTTGCGCAGGCACAGCGCGCCATCCAGGTTGGCGGCCTGCGTACCGGAGGAGTCGATCGACTGCCTGCTCTGCGCCGCGCCACCCTGGGCAAGGTTGTTGATCAACTGCACGCCGGTCGTGGGCGGGATACCGTTGCCGGTCGCGGCCAGTTGCGCCAGCAGCGTGGCGTTCATCGTGGCCGGGTGGAACGAGCCATCCACCGCCGCAAAGCTGAGGTCGCACAGGTTGTCGAACACGCTGGCGCGCGCCAGGGCGTTGCCGAAGGTGGTGGCCACCGACGGATCGATCTCGAAGTACGCCATCGAGGCATGCAGGAGGTCGGATTCGGGCTCCCAACCGTAGTCGCGCATCTTCTGCAGCGCCTCGTCGGCCTGCGCCGCCGTGGTGGTGGACGACAACAGGCCCTTGGCGTGCAGCGCTGCGCAGCGGTTCGCCTGCACGCTGGCAGGCCAGCCGAACGCCACGGCAAAGTAAGCCTGCGTCGGCGCGCTCGCCACGCTGGCCGACAGCGCCGCGCACAGCCGGAACTCGTTGGCATAGCTGACGTAGTCGAACAGCGGCTTGCCGTTGATCGGCAACGTTGCGCCGCCGCGCTGGACCTGCACGTTGATCGAGGGCGGCAGGCTCAGCGCGGGCTCGCCGACCGCCACGCCATCGATCAGGTTGTCGGTGTCCTGCTCCGCCGCCGCAATCGCCGCGCCGCCACCATTGGACACGCTGGAAGCGATCACGATGGTGTTGCCGGGACGCACCGGCAACTGGCTGACGGTCTGCCCGCTGGAGACGCCCAGCTTGTCGTTGATGGCCCAGAAGGCGAACTGCACCGCCTGCAGCGTGAAGAGGCCCCAGTCCTTCTCGGGGTTGCGCTGCGAGTGCGCATGCTTGAACGCCAGCCGGTTGGGCGTTGCCACGTTGAAGGCGGCAAGCCGGCTCGCGGCGAGCGGCGCGGCGAATTGCGCCTGGCTGCCGGCGAGCGTACGCGTCGTGCGCGTGCCGTCCTGCAGCGGCACCGTATCGGTGGCCAGGTCGTGCGGGCCGGCGCCGGTGCCCTTGTCGGTATAGGCGACGGCGCACTTGCGCTTGAGTCCCCACTCACCGGTCGAAATGGCCCCGTAGATACCGCGCGAACCCGACGAGGTCGCGGTGATGATGCACGGATGCGCGGCATCGAATGCGTCGGGGATCTGCACCAGCAGCACCACGTTCTGCTGGCCGGAGCCGTCATCCGAGTACGCGACATACTCCGCGCCGGCCACCATGCCATTGCCGGAGGTGACGTTGCCGTCGGCATCGACGTTGGGGCCGTAGAGTGTGCCGTAGCCCCCCTTGGCGCTGGTGTCGATCAAGGCGCGATAGTTGTTGTAGATGGTCAGGCGCCGCAGCTCTGCCGCGGTCGGCGCAACGGCGTTGGCCACGGCGGGTGCCGTGGCCGAGGCCAGCCCGGAGGCGCCCAGGCCCGCGGTCAGCAAGTCGTCGCTCACACCGTCGAAGCGCCTGACGGTCACGGTACCGACGAACGACGGCTTGGTATTGCTCACCGTATTGCCGTTGTTGTTGCCGTTGCCTCCGGCATTGCCATGGTTGCCTGCTGAGTTGTCATCATTGCCGCCACCGCAAGCCGCCAGGCCGATGACGCCGGACGCCGCCATCGCTGCCAGCAGCATGCCGCGCGAATACCAGCGGCCCGGACTCTTCCCTTGTATCGTTTTCATTCTGTCTCCTGTTTTTGATATCCACTGCAAATCGATCGCCGGGCGGGCGGAGGCAAGGTCGCGAAGGCATAGCCTGCCGCACCACCCGCCACGGGGTGGACTGGCAGTTCCACCGGGCACGGCCAGCCTTGCGGCGGGCGTGCCGGATCAGACCATCTGTGCGAGAGGGTCGCCCCGCACTCCCGGCGAGGTAGTCATGGACAATTGCCGACGATGTAGTAGCCGGCGGCCGTCTGTGCCAGCGTGCTCGTGTAGAAGAGGTTGTCGAGCCCCATGCTCTGGTTCGAGCCGTTCGCGTAGGCAATGCCGCCACTGTCGTGCGCGCGCCCGGCCTGCACGTGCGCGTAGTTGCTGGCCGTGGTGGCGGTACAGGTGAAGGACGATTTGGTCGTCGCCGATACGGCGGCCGAGGGTTGGCTTTCCCCTGCCGTCGGATCGACCGCGGTCACGGTGTAGCTGTAGGTCGTGCCGGCGATCAGGCCGGAATCGGTATAAGCGGTGGCCGTCGCCGAACCGACCTTGCTGCCGTTGCGGTAGACGCCATAGCTGCTGGCATTGGCGACGGCGTTCCACGACAGCGAGACCGATGTGGAGGTCGTTGCCGCGACCGCAAGCCCCGTCGGCGCGCTGCCCGCCTGCCCCGTCCCGCTGCCGGCGCGCAGGTTGTTCTTGACCCAGTAGTCCATGACGAAGACCGGATAGTTGATGTGGGTGGCATCGACATAGTTGGTATTGTCGCCGCCGGTGCCGGCCGGCCACGCGTGGGCCATGCCGGAGACCGGGATCTCATGGGTGCGCACCTTGCCGTTGCTGTCGGTGTACGGCGTATTGGTGCCGCCGCCCGAAATCGACACCTGCGAACCCTGCGTGAAGGTGCCGCCGTAGACGAGACGCATGGCCGCCGCATCCATCGGGCCGTACGCCTGCGCCACGGTGTAGTCCGAGGTGCCCCAGACCGCGCCGGCGATCTGCGTGGAGAACTTGCCCGCGTTGGAGCCTGCCCATGCCTTGCATTGGTTCGCCGCCGTCGCCGCCGTGAAGCCTGACGGCACGTAGCCGATCTGCGCGGTGGTGGTGCCCGGCGGCGGACCGGCGTTGATGCCGATGCCGGCGAAGATGTCCGGCGCGATGCAGCCCAGCACCATGGTCATGCCGCCACCGGAGGACAGGCCGGCCACGTAGACCTGGTTGGGGTCGATGGCGTACTGCGAATTGGTGACGAAGCGATTGACGAGGTCCAGCAGGACGCCGACGTGACCGGCCGTGCGGCTGGGCGAGGTGTTCGCGTAGTCCCAGCAATGGTTGCTGTAGACGTTCCCCGTGGCATTCGGGGCCAGGATCACGGCGCCATACTGGTCGGCGACCGACTTCCAGTTGAAGCCGGCGCCATTGGCGTTGTCGATGACATCGCCCGAGGCCGTCTGCACGCACCCGTGCAGCACCAGGACGAGCGCGCGCTTGCCGTTGGGCGTGGTCGGCTGGCTGGCCGGCCAGTAGAAGTAGCCCGTCAGGTTACCGCCATTGACGGCGTCCGCCGCCCAGGTCTGCTGGCTGCTCCATGCACCAGGCCCCGCCGTGGCGGCATGCAATGGAAATGTGCACAAGATCGCCACGCAGGCCGCCAGCCAGCCTGCGATCCGTCGCCATAGTCTTCTCGCCATGATGTCTCCTCGCCTTCTTTTGTGGATGTCTTCGGGATTGCCAGCGCTGCCAGAACGGCAGGCTGGAGACGCCTGGAACAGGCCTGAAGCGGAGTCGACCAGTGACGCAAAGGCTGCGGCCGAGGCACAGTCCTGAACATGACAGCTGATTCATGTTTCATGCTAGTGGGAGCGCGGGGCGGCTGTCAACCCATCGTTGCGACAGGGCTCGCATGGCCTGCGCCGCCGGGCCGGCGCCACGCCGCAAGCGCTCGGCCCGCGGCGCCTCGTGTCCGGGAAGGCTGCCGGCGACCGTGCCGGCCGGCCAGCGCGATCGCCCGCGATCTGCCCCGAAATGACACGCTTCATGCCACGTTTAGTACTTTTATCATTAATGTCATATGTACTAAACAAAGATCATGGATCTCCCCGACTGCCGAAGGCTGGGGCCGCCCCGGCCACCGCGTTCGGCCGCGGCGACGTTCCCGGCCGCGCCTCAAGGCGCCGCACCACCGCCCCACAACGTCCGGCGTCGCTGCCTTGCCCGTCAGCGCACGACAGTCGTTCGCTCCATTGACGAAGCGATGCCTCAGGCCCGAAGCCTCGATTCAGGGGCAAGCAGCTTACGGATGGTGGAACTGGACCGTGCGCCCCGCACAGACGGAAAGCACTCCAGATGCCGGGGGAGTACTGCGGCAGGTCAATACATTCTGCCTAGGCCGGCGCACCTGCGACCGCGGTCTCGTGCAGATGGCGCCAGGCGATACGCCCCGCCCCGTCGCGCTCGAATACCACGGTAGCGCGCCGCACGGTGCGGCAGCCCGCACCATCGGTCTGCGTCTCGCGGTAGGCTACGACCGCGCCGCCAGGCCACGCGGCAATCTCGCTCAGCGCATCGATCTCGATGCGCAGGCCGGGACGCTTGCCGTGACCCTGCGAGAACAGCGTGTCGAGAGCGGCGCGATCGCATGCCGCGCCGGGCAGCGTGACCATGGAGAAACGCGGCGAGAAGCGTGCCAGCAGCGCGCCGAGTCGAGCGGGCCCGGCGCGCCCGGACAGCCATTGTTCGATGTCGACGTGCGCGTCGACGACTTCCTGGAAGAAGGGGTTGTGTGGAGGCATGGCGCTCAGGTCAGGTGGAGTCATTGGGAAACGGGGCGCGCGGCGGCAGCGCGTGGCGGTGCGGGCCGCGCCACCAGCGGCAGGGGCAGCAGCGTCAGCAAGGCAGCGAGCAGCAAGCATTGCCGATACGCCAGCGGCGCCGTGCCGGCCGCCTGGCGCGGCAGCAGGAAGTTCAGCGCGCTGCCGAGCACCGCAACGCCGATGCAGAAGCTCAGCTGGCGGTTGATGTTCCACAGCGCGCTCGCCTCGCCCATGCGCGCTGAGGGCACGTCGAGAAACGCCGCGCTTTGCGACGTGCTCGTGCACAGGCTGGCGCCGAATCCCATCGCGGCGAAGGCCAGCACCCGCCCCGCCTCGTGCATCGCGATGGGCGTGGCGAGCAGGACTATGCCCGCGCAATCCACCGCGATCCCGCTGAAGAAAAGCGGCCTCGCGCCCCAGGCCGGAAAGCCACGGCGCACGATCGCGATCGCGAGGAAAGACGCGGCAGCCCACGGCAGCATCAGGGCCCCCGTCTGCGTCGCGCTCAGTCCGAGCGCGCCCTGCAGGTAGAGCGCGGCGACCAGGTTCACCCCGGAAAAGACCCCGGGCACGCACAGATAGATCACGATGCCCATGCGCAGCAGCGGCTGCGCGAGCAGACCCAGGTCGATGAGCGGGGCGGCCGCGCGGCGTGCGTGATGCACATAGGCCGTGCCGGCGACGAGCGCGACGGCAAGCGGCGCGACGGCGAGGTGCGTGCCGCCGTGCTGGCCCGCCAGGGTCAGGCCGAACAGCAGCGCGGCCAGCGCGAGCACGCTCAGGGCCAGGCCCGGTACATCGAGCGGTGGCAGCTCGGCCGCCGCGGTGCCGGCGGGCAGCCAGGCCAGCGCGAGGCCGCATGCGGCCCCGGCGAGGGGAAGCATGCCGGCGAAGATCCAGCGCCACGATGCGTGATCGGCCAGCACGCCACCGAGCGCGGGCGATAGCGCTGGTACGAGCAGCGCGACCATCATCACCACCGATGTCAGCCGCGCGCGCGCTTCGGGCGCATAGGCTCGATAGGCCATGGCCTGCCCGACGGGTATCAGCAGGCCGCCGCCCAGCCCCTGCACGAGGCGCCAGCCCAGCAGCACGCCGATCGACGGCGCGACGGCCGCGCCCGCGCTGGCGAGGCCGAACAGCAGCAGCGAGCCCACCAGCACGCGCCGCTCTCCGCAGCGGCGCGCGAGCCACGCACCGAGCGGGATCACCACCGTCAGCCCCAGCATGTACGCATTGCCGACCCATGCGAGCTGCGCGACCGACGCCTGCAGGTCGCGCTGCAGCGCCGGGTACGCGGCATTCGCCACGAACATATTGGCAAGGTCGATGGCGAAGCCCAGCAGGTAGACGGCAGCGACTTTCGAGCGATCGGACATGGTCGGGGCAGGCAGGATCAGGCGCCGTAGTGTAGAGTCCGGGATTCGCTCGGGTAAGGCTGATAATGTGGCAGGACTGGTCGAATAGTTTTGACAATCGTTTTGACAATCGTTTTGACAATCGCAGGGGCCGGCGATGGTAAGCCTGGATCGTTTCGAGGTATTCCGCGCGGTCGTCGAGGCCGGCTCGTTCACGGCCGCGGCCGCGGTGCTCGGCCAGGCGCGGGCCGCGGTCAGCTTTCACGTCAAGCAGCTCGAGGCCGAACTGGGCGTGACCTTGCTGACGCGGACGACGCGGCGCATTGCGCTGACCGACGCGGGCGAGCGCTTCTACCAGCGCTGCCTGCGCGTGCTCGCCGAAGCCGAGGGTGCGATCGAGGAAGCGCGCGGCGAGCACGGCGGCATGCAAGGCGTCCTGCGCCTGACATCGACCGTCGAATACTCGCTGATGGTCGTGGCCCCCGCGCTCGACGCCTTCATGCAAGCGCATCCCGGGCTGCGCGTGCGGCTGGAAACGCATACCGCACAGGTCGATCTCGTGCGCGAACGCTTCGACGTGGCGATCCGGCTGGGCCGGCTCGAGCAGTTCCAGCACCTGCCCTACCGCGGCGTGTGCCTCGACACCTATGAGGTGCGGCCGGTGATGTCGCCCGCGCTGCTGGCCGGCGCCGGCCTGGCGCGCATCGGTTCGCCCGACGCGCTGGCGCGCCTGCCCCAGCTCGGCCACAGCCGGCTGGAGCGCATCGCCGCCTGGACGCTGCGCGATCGCGAGGGCCGCGAGCAGGTGTTCCGGCCGGCCGCGAAGCCGCGCCTGGTCGCGGACAATGCCTCGGTGCTGCTCGCGCTGGCGCGCCAGGGCAGCGGCGTCGCCCTGCTGCCGGAATGGCTGGTACGCGGCGACCTGGCCAGCGGGGCACTGATCGACGCGCTGCCGGGCTATCGCTTCCCCGAGCAAGGTGTCTATGCGCTGTATGCGCCGACGCGGCATGTGCCGCAGAAGATCCGCGCCTGGGTGGACTTCATGAAGCGCTATGTCCGCCGGCGCGCTGGGCAGGCCGGTCCCGATGCCGCGCCGGCGTGAGCGCGGATGCCGGCCGTGGATCTATCCCGCCGCCGGCACACCGGGCGCACGCCTCGGTACGCCGTGGGCACCGCCGCCACGGTGCCTTCCTGACCGCCGCCCAGGGCGGCCGGATCGACTGTTCGGCCCAGACAGGGACATTCGCGATCGGCCGGTACGCACGGCGTCGTCGCTTCCCGTGAACGGACACTTTGCGGTATCGCACATTGCAAACTGTATATGTTCGGCATGTGAAACGGGCTGATATCGTATTCGCCTGATACAGATGAATAGCGCCGATCCACTTCCCGTCTTGCACGGCCCGCCGAATGAAACTGCCGATCTATCAGATAGACGCATTTACCGATAAGGTCTTCAAGGGCAACTACGCTGCGGTAGTGCCACTCGAACGCTGGTTACCCGATAGCCTGATGCAGGCGATTGCCACTGAGAACAACCTGTCTGAAACAGCCTTTTTTGTAGAAAATGCCGACGGTGTGTTCGACATCCGCTGGTTTTCGCCGCTGACGGAGATTGCCTTTTGCGGACACGCCACGCTGGCGAGCGCATACGTGATCTTCAAGCGCTGCAGTGATACCAGGGCCATCGAGTTCTTTGCCGAGGCAGTCGGCCGGTTCAGCGTTCTGCAGACGCGTAATGGCCTGATCGAGATGAGCTTCCCGCAACGCCGGCCCGAAAAACTGGAAGAAATCCCAGACAATCTTCTCAAAGGGCTTTCGATAGCGCCCCGGGAAGTCCTGGTCAATCAGCAAGCCTACGTCGCCATCTACGATACAGAACACGAGGTGAGGTCCGTCGTGCCAGAACTCAATCTGCTCTCGGCACTGGGTCCGCTCGATGTCGTCGTGACAGCGCGCGGCGATCACCACGATTTTGTATCGCGCTACTTCTGGCCTGCCAATGGCGGCGATGAAGATCCCGTGACCGGATCGATTCACGCGGCGCTTGCGCCATTGTGGTCCGAGCGCCTGGGCAGGTCAGAACTCGAGGCCATGCAGGTATCGCGCCGCAGCGGATTGCTGCATTGCCGCGTGCAGGACGACCGGGTCTATGTCTCCGGTCAAGCTGTCCAATACCTAGAAGGAACGATCGAGGTCCCGGAAGCTTAAGGTGACCGTCGTACCGGGCAAGCGGCCGTTCCAGTGGAGGCCGCCGACGACTGGAGATCGCGAATCGACAGTCCGGCGGCGGCTGAATCCCAACGACTTGTGTTTCGCCACATGGTTTTCCCGGACGGCCCCCGGGGCAGCGCGCCGCCGGTGACGGCGCCCCCCTCACTCACATGCGGCCCTTCCACGGCACCAGCCAGGTCTCCGTCTTGCGCATCAGCAGGTCGAACAGGTAGGCGATCAGCCCGATCAGCATGATGCCCATGATCACCACGTCGGTGCGCAGGAAGTTGGAGGCATTGAGCACCATCTGCCCGAGGCCGGCGGTGGCCGCCACCATCTCGGCCGCCACCAGCGTGGTCCAGCCGAAGCCGATGGCGATACGCATGCCGGTGAGGATGTCGGGCAGCGCCGCCGGCAGCACCACATGGTGGATCACCTGCCAGGGCGTGGCGCCCATCGAGTAGGCGGCGTTGATCTGCTCGATGGTGACCGAGCGCACCCCGGCGCGCGCCGACATGGCGAGCGGGGCGAAGCAGGCCAGGTAGATCAGCAGGATCTTGGAGGTCTCGTCGATGCCGAACCAGATCACGATCAGCGGCAGGTAGGCCAGCGGCGGCAGCGGCCGGTAAAACTCGATGGGCGGATCGAAGACACCGCGCGCGATGCGCGAGACGCCCATCATCACGCCGATCGGCACCGCCGTGGCCACCGCCAGCGCGAAGGCGCCGAACACGCGCACCAGGCTGGCGCGGAAATGCTCCAGCAGCGGCAGCCCGCCCTGCACATTGCCGTTCCAGGCGTCGACGAAGGCGGCGACGATGGCTTCCGGCGTGGGCAGGAACAGCGGCGGCAGCCAGCGCAGGTGGCTGGCCAGCCACCACAGGGCCAGCAGCGATACCACGGTGACGGTGGAGATGCGCGAGCTGGAGCCTTCGCCGGGCAGGCGGTAGCCCGACACGGTGCGCAGCGGGCGGCGCGGCGCGGCCGGCGCGGCGCGCACGGTGGCCGCGGCTTCGAGTCTCTGGGCGGGAGCGGTCATGGTCTTGTCCTCAGTGCGTGGCATGGATCAGGTCGACGATTTCTTCGCGGTAGCGGATGAACTCCGGGTCGGACTTGACCGCGCGCGCGTCGCCGCACTCGATGTAGCGCCGCGCGAAGGGCAGCTCGTAGCTGTGCTCGATGCGGCCCGGCGACGGCGTCATCACGATCAGCCGGGTGGCGAGGAAGAGCGCCTCCTCCACGCTGTGCGTGATGAAGAAGACGATCTTCTGCTCGCGCGCCCACAGCCGCAGGATCAGCGCCTGGATCGATTCGCGCGTGAGCGCGTCGAGCGCGCCCAGCGGCTCGTCCATCAGCATCACCTCGGGGTCGTTGGCGAGCGCGCGGGCGATGCCCACGCGCTGCTGCATGCCGCCCGAGAGCTGGTAGACCGGCTTGTCGGCCACCTTCTCCAACCCGACCTGGGCCAGCTTCTCGCGCGCCACGCGCAGCCGTTCGGCGCGCCCCGCGCCGCGCAGGCGCAGGCCGAGCGCAACGTTGTCGACCACGTTGAGCCAGGGCATCAAGGCGTGTTTCTGGAACACCACGCCGCGCTCGGCGCCAGGACCGTGCACGGGCTTGCCGTCGAGGCGGATCTCGCCCTCGGACGGCTGCATGAAACCGGCGATGCAGGACAGCAGCGTGGTCTTGCCGCAGCCCGAGGCGCCGAGGGCGACGACGAAGTCGCCGCGCTCCATGGTGAGGTTGACCTGCGAAAGGGCCAGCGTCTGGGCGCCACCGCGGCCGCCGTAGTTGACGCTGAGATTGTCGATTTCCAGCTTGGACATGACAGACTTCCTGAAGAGGCTCGAGGCCCCGCCCCGCCATGGTGCGGGGGCCTGCTGCATTCCCCGGCGCAGGGCACTGCGTGCCGCCGCCGGTGCCACGCGTGCCCGGCTTACTGCGCCGCGCGCCGCACCCACTCCGCATTGACGCCGGTGCTGTAGTCCGGCAGCACGTTCTGGATCGTGCCCTGCTCCTTCAGGAAGAGCGCCGCCGAGCGCAGCGCGCTGGCCGCGCCGCCGCCCAGCCAGCGCGCCGAGGCCTGTTCCTGCAGCGTGGGAAAGCTGTACAGCGCCATGCTGGCGGGCACCTCGTCCGCCTTGGCGCCGGTGATGCGCGCCACCGCCTTGACCATCGGCGAGTCGGCGTTCCAGGCTGCCTTGTTGTTGCGGTAGTTGTCGTCGGCGGCGGCCAGCACGCGCACGAACTTGACCATGAAGTCGGGGTTGTCGTGTGCGAACTTCTTGTTGGCGATCATGCCGTCGAAGGTGGACTTGCCGGTCTGCGCGGCGATCTGCCCCGATGTCACCAGCACCTTGCCCGAGCGCTTGACCTTGGCCAGCACCGGGTCCCAGATGAAGGTGGCGTCGATGTCGCCGCGCTCCCACGCCGCGGCCACTTCGGGCGGCCGCATGTTCATGATCTTGACGTCCTTGGGATTGACCTTGGCCTCCTCCAGCGCCACCAGCGTGTGGTAGTGCGTGGTGGAGACGAAGGGCACGCCCACGCGCTTGCCCTTGAGATCGGCCACGCCGTTGATCTGCGTGCCGTTGCGCGCCACCATCGCCTCGGCCGCGTTGATGTCGTCGAGGATCCAGAACAGTTCCACCTCCAGCCCCTGCGACAGTGCCGAGGCGATCGGCGAGGTGCCCGCCTCGCCGATGGCGATCTGGCCGGAAGCCATGGCGCGGATCACGTCGCCGCCGCCGGAGAACTGCCGGAACGAGACCTTGTAGCCGGTCTGCTTCTCCACCTCCTTCATTTCCTGCGCATAGCGCCACGGCACCACCATGTCCTGGTAGGCGATGACGACTTCCTTGCCCTGCGCGTGGGCGGCCGGCGCCAGGACGGCTGCCAGTGCCACGCTTGCTGCGAGTTGCTTGATCCAATGCATGGTCGGACTCCTCGATGAATGAGACTGCGTTCACGCCGCCCGCGGGGACGGCGCGGTGGACCGGTACCGGCGCGCCGCCCGCTTGCGGTGCGTGCAAGCGGGCTTGCTACGGTGCCTGTGCGAGGAGGAGAGGTTGATAAGCATGAGGCATGCCAGTGTCTCCTTTTGCCGGGGACGTCTCGGTGCGTCCTCTCGTTGTGCCGTCTGGCGCGCTGCCGGTGGCCCGGCGGCGCCGCGACATGCCGCTCTGCGCCGCATGTATGCGCCATGTTAGGGAGCCCGACCGGGCGGAGTTAGTGCCACCGGGGGCTTGTTATGGGTCCACCCGGCACGGTGTTCCGGTCACGCCCCATTTCTTATATTTTTCGATACGAATCGTACCGATTTACCAATTTCCTGATTGACCCCGGACGACTTCCGTCCTACATTCGCCTCACAAACTCTTTCCGGAACATTTAGTTCCGTTTTTTTAACACATCGGAGACAAGCCATGCCAGAGCAACGCACCACCGCAGCCACCGGCCCGCAAGCCATGACGCCGTCCGAAGCCTTCGTCGAGACCATGGCGGCCAACGGCGTGACCGACATCTTCGGCATCATGGGTTCGGCCTTCATGGATGCCATGGACATCTTCGCGCCGGCTGGCATCCGCCTGGTGCCGGTGGTGCACGAGCAGGGCGCCGCGCACATGGCCGACGGCTACTCGCGCGTGTCCGGCCGCCACGGCGTGGTGATCGGCCAGAACGGCCCCGGCATCAGCAACTGCGTCACCGCCATCGCGGCCGCCTACTGGGCGCACTCTCCGGTGGTGATCGTCACGCCGGAAGCCGGCACCATGGGCATCGGCCTGGGCGGTTTCCAGGAAGCCAACCAGCTGCCGATGTTCCAGGAATTCACCAAGTACCAGGGCCACGTGACCAACCCGGCACGCATGGCCGAGTTCACCGCGCGCTGCTTCGACCGCGCCATGGACGAGATGGGCCCGACCCAGCTCAATATCCCGCGCGACTACTTCTACGGCCAGATCAAGGCCGAGATCCCGCAGCCGCGCCGGCTGGACCGCGGCCCCGGCGGCGAGCAGAGCCTGAACGAGGCGGCCGAGCTGCTGGCCCAGGCGAGGTTCCCGGTCATCATCTCCGGCGGCGGCGTGGTGATGGGCGATGCGGTGGCCGAATGCCAGGCGCTCGCCGAGCGCCTGGGCGCGCCGGTGGTCAACAGCTACCTGCACAACGATTCCTTCCCCGCCAGCCATCCGCTGTGGTGCGGCCCGCTGGGCTACCAGGGCTCCAAGGCAGCGATGAAGCTGATCGCGCGCGCCGACGTGGTGCTGGCGCTGGGCTCGCGCCTGGGACCGTTCGGCACCCTGCCGCAGCACGGCATGGACTACTGGCCCAAGGACGCCAAGATCATCCAGGTCGACGCCGACCACAAGATGCTCGGCCTGGTGAAGAAGATCTCGGTCGGTATCTGCGGCGACGCCAAGGCCGCCGCCGCGGCGCTGACCCAGCGCCTGGCCGGCCGCACGCTGGCCTGCGACGCCACCCTCCGTCAGCGCGCCGACGAGATCGCCGCCGAGAAGGCCGCATGGGAAAAGGAACTGGACGAGTGGACGCACGAGCGCGACCCGTACAGCCTGGACATGATCGAAGAGCAGAAGCAGGAACGCACGCCGAACGGCGGCCACTACCTGCACCCGCGCCAGGTGCTGCGCGAACTGGAACGCGCCATGCCCGCCGACGTGATGGTCTCCACCGACATCGGCAACATCAACTCGGTGGCCAACAGCTACCTGCGCTTCGACAAGCCGCGCAGCTTCTTCGCGGCCATGAGCTGGGGCAACTGCGGCTACGCCTTCCCCACCATCATCGGTGCCAAGGTCGCCGCGCCGCATCGCCCGGCCATCTCGTACGCCGGCGACGGCGCCTGGGGCATGAGCCTGATGGAAACGCTGACCTGCGTGCGCCACAACATCCCGGTGACGGCCGTGGTATTCCACAACCGCCAGTGGGGCGCGGAGAAGAAGAACCAGGTGGACTTCTACAACCGCCGCTTCGTCGCGGGCGAACTGGACAGCCCGTCCTTCGCCGGCATCGCGCGCGCCATGGGTGCGGAAGGCATCGTGGTAGACCGCCTGGAGGACGTCGGCCCGGCGCTCCAGCGCGCCATCGACCTGCAGATGAACCACGGCAAGACCACCATCGTGGAGATCATGTGCACGCGCGAACTGGGCGACCCGTTCCGCCGCGATGCGCTCTCCAGGCCGGTGCGCTTGCTGGACAAGTACAAGGACTTTGTCTGAGGGCGGGGCGGGGGCCTTCGCACTGCCGATGTTCTGCTCCCCTCTCCCACTCGTGGGAGAGGGGCCGGGGGTGAGGGTGGGCGCCGGCGCGAAGTGCATGCCGTCGTGCTGGCGCAGGCCTGCCCTCTCCCCCAACCCCTCTCCCGCAGGCGGGAGAGGGGAGCCCGGTTGTCGGCAAGGCCAGGGCTTTCGCGCTGCCGAGGCATCGCCCCTTTGAACACCGCACTATCGAGTCCACGCCATGAAAGCGCTCCACCGCATCATCGACCATGCCCGCGCCCAGCCACGCCGCATCGTGCTGTGCGAGGCCGACGACGTCCGCGTGCTGCAGGCCGCGCAGCGCGCAGCGCGCGAGGGCATTGCGCGCATCCTGCTGGTGGGCCGGCCCGACGTCGCCTGCCGCACGGCGCTGCAGGCGGGCGTGCCGCTGGACGGCATCGAGCTGGTCGATCCGGCCACCTCCCCGCTGGCTCCGGCGCTGGCGGCCGAACTGCATGCGCTGCGCGCCGCCAGGGGCATGACGGCGGAACAGGCGCAGGCGGCAGTCCTCGATCCGCTCTGCTTCGCCAACCTGATGGTCCGCGCCGGCCATGCCGACGGTTCGGTCGCCGGCGCGCTGCACACGACCGCCGACGTGGTGCGCACGGCGCTGCAGGTCATCGGCGCGGCACCCGGTTGCAGGCTGGTCTCCAGCTTTTTCCTGATGATGTCGTGCGAGCCCTTCCACGCCCTCAAGGGCGGCCTGATCTTCTCCGACTGCGGCCTGGTGGTCGACCCCGATGCGCAGGGGCTGTCGGAGATCGCCATGGCGGCCGCGGACAGCGCGGCCGGCCTGCTGATGGAGGAACCGCGCGTGGCCATGCTGTCCTTCTCCACCAGCGGCAGCGCGCGCCACGCGGCGGTGGACAAGGTGGTGGCGGCCACCGAGCGCGTGCGCGCGCTGCGGCCCGAGCTGGCCATCGATGGCGACGTGCAGCTCGACGCGGCCATCGTCGCCGAGATCGCGCAGCGCAAGGTGGCGCATTCGCGCGTGGGCGGACATGCCAACGTACTGGTCTTTCCCAGCCTGGAAGCCGGCAACATCGGCTACAAGCTGGCCGAGCGGCTGGGTGGGGCCAAGGCCATCGGCCCGCTGCTGCAGGGGCTGGCCAAGCCGGCCAACGATCTCTCGCGCGGCTGCAGCGCCGAGGACATCTTTCACGTGATCGCCGTCACCGTGGTACAGGCCCAGCGTGCCGATGCGGCACGCACGCCGGCGGCCGATGCCACGGCGACCGCCGCCCCGGCACCATGAGCGCCCTGCCCGCCGCCGGCGCGGCGGCGCTGTTCGCGGGGGCGCTGCCCATGCTGGCCGTGATGGCCGCCGCCGGCTACTTCCAGACGGTGACCGGCTTCGGCCTCGGCATGATCGTGATGGGCGCGGCCAGCGTGCTGCAGCTCGCCCCGGTGGCGACGCTGGCCGTGCTGGTCAGCCTGGTGACGCTGGCCAACAGCGCGGTCGCCCTGCCCGGCCGGATGCAGCGCATGGACTGGCCGGCGGTGCGCGCCGCCACGCTGGGCCTGCTGCCCTCGGTGGTGGCGGGCGCCCTGCTGCTCGATTACCTCGACCAGCGCGCGGCCGACCTGCTGCAACTGCTGCTGGGCGCGGTGATCCTGTACGGCGGCCTGGGCGCGGCCTGGCGGCCCGAACCGCTGCAGCGGCGTTCCAGCCAGCGCAGCTTCTTCCTGAGCGGGGTCTTCGGTGGCCTGCTCAGCGGCCTGTTCGGCGTCTCCGGACCGCCCTTGATCTTCCAGTTCTACCGGCAGCCGCTGCGGCTGGCGGAGATCCGCGGCGCGCTGATCCTGGTCTTCACCGTGAGTTCGACGATACGCACGCTGTTCAGCCTGAGCCAAGGGCGGCTCGATGCCGCGCTCTGGCTGCAGGCGGCACTGGCGGTGCCGGTGGTGGCGCTGGCCACCGCGGCGGCGCGGCGCTTTCCGCCACCGCTGTCGGCGGGCGCCACGCGCCGGCTGGCCTTCGGCGTGCTGGTGCTGATCGGCGGCGGCCTGGCGGCGCCGGCGCTGCTGGCCTTGCTGCGCGGCGGCGCCGCCTGACGCAGCGGCGCGACTGCGCCGACGGCTGCCAGCCCAGCCCCAGGCTCTTCTGCAGAGAGGTCAGGCCTCGCAGGGCGGCAACTGCGGCCGCCCTCGTTTCTCCACGCTCGCGGGCATCGCGCGTGCCGCGGCGCGCCGCCATCCCCGCCCCGTACCATACCCGCCACCGCATTCCGGACCCCTGCCCAATTGGCGGGACGATTGGGTTAGCGCCCGCTCCCTCCCCCCTCGTACCCTTGCTGCGCCGGCGTATCGCCGCGCGGACAACCATAACGCCTGACACGGCGGAGGAACGAGGAGAAACGCATGAAGAGAGCGGGAGCATGCCTGGTGGCAGCATTGGGCGCGGGAGCGGGTACGGCAAGCGCCCAGTCGGGCGTGACCCTCTACGGGGTCGCGGACGTCTACATGGAGTACGTCAAGTCCGGCGCCAACCATGCCATGCGCATCGAGGATGGCGGGCTGTACCAATCCCGCTGGGGACTGCGCGGCAAGGAGGAACTCGCATCGGGACTCGCCGCGGTGTTCAACCTGGAAACGGGCCTGGCGCTGGACAGCGGCAACGTCCAGCAAGGCGGACGGCTGTTCGGCCGCCAGGCGTGGGTCGGCCTGAGCAGCACCACCTGGGGCGCGCTGACCCTGGGCCGGCAGAACACGCCGATCTACTACATCGAGGGGCAGGCCTCGGCCTTCGGCTTCTCACCGTATGGCCCGCTCGGGCGCCTGCAGAACAGCGGGCCGGCCGGCAGCAGCCTGACGGCGCGCGCCGATAATTCCATCCGCTACGAGACGCCCGAGATCGCCGGCCTGCAGGCCAGCGCGCTGTTCTCCTTCGGCGCCGAGCGCACCGGCCCGCCGCGCGACGCGGACTGGCTGAAGGCGGTGGGACTGACCTACTCGCGCGGCCCGCTGTGGCTTGGCCTGGCCTACGAGCGCACGTACAGCATCGCCGCGGTCGCCAATGCCGACCGCGACGAACGCGCGATCGGCGCCACCTACGAACTGCCCTGGTTCAAGCTGTTCGTCAACGGGCGCCAGGCCACGCGCTGGGTGCCGGGGCAGGCAACGCTCAAGGACCGCGGCTTCCACGTCGGCGCCACCATTCCGGCGGGCCCGGCCGGCCTGGTGCTGCTGGCCTACGGCATGCAGCGCTCGGTCGACACGCCGAACCGCGGCCAGCAGGCCTCGATCGGCTACCAGTACTCGCTGTCCAAGCGCACCACGCTCTACGCGAATGCCAGCAAGATCTGGAACAAGAACAAGGCCAACTATACGTTCTCCAATGTGCCGAACGAGGTCACGCCGGGCGGCGTTTCCAACCCGCAGGGCATCATGGCCGGGATGCGGCACCTGTTCTGAAGTACGGCGGCAAGGAGGCCGGATACGGCCTCCGGGCGGGCGCTCCGCGCGGCAGGCGGAGTGCCGCGCCGCGCTCAGCCGCGCGGACCTTCCCCCATGCCCGCGAGCGGGATGCCGCCGAGAAAGCGCTCGACCCGCGTGGCCAGGTCCACCGGCGTCTCGTCCATCGGATAGTGGCCCGCATTGCCGATCGCTTCGATCGCCAGTTCGAGGAACAGCGCACCGTAGGTCTGCTTCATGACCTCGGCGGTCAGCGACGGGTCGTGCTCGCCGACCAGCAGCAGCGTCGGGATACGGGTGCCGGCGAGCTGGGCGGAATGATCCGTATCGGCCCAGGCCCTGAAATAGGCCGCGAAGGCCTCGGCGTCGGCGTGCCGCTCCGACTCGCGGACCATCTTTTCCACCCAGTGCCGGCTCAGCCGGCTGCCGGTCGAATAGTCGATGATGCCGAAGCGCGCCTCGGCATCTCCGGAGGCGCGCTCGAACAGGCTGCGCGAGGCTTCGTCGAACGGCACCGCGGTCGGCGGCACCGGCGTGACACCGACCATGGCGGCGACGCGCGCGGGGGCGAGCGCCGCCACCGCCTGCATGCCCTTGCCTCCCATCGAGTGCCCGAGCAGCGCGAAACGCTGCCATCCGAGCGCATCGGCGCAGGCCAGCACGTCGCGCGCGATCTCGCGCATGGAGAACTCGCCCCGGACCGCCTTGCGGCTGCCGTAGCCCCGGTAATCGATAAAGGCGTAGGTGAAGCGCTCGCCGTCCAGCGCGTCGGTGAAGGCGCCCCAGCCCCGTGCATGGCCGAACCAGCCGTGCAGGGCGATGACATGCCTGGGACCGGTGCCGACCGTGAAGATTGCGGCGTCGATATCGCGGCTCATTGCGTCTCGCATTGCGTCTCCCGTTGTGATTGGATCGGACGGCCATCTTGCCGCACGCGCCGCGCGGCCGGCGCCCCGGCGGCGAGATTCCCGGACCATCGGGTAAGCGCCCGGCCCGTCCGGCGCCGCCGCGCAGAACGGTGGACGCTTGGGTAAACGCCTCGCCATTGCGGGAAGCGGGCCGCCGCCAGATCCGTAGAGTAGCAGCCGGGATACGCACGGTTTTCCGGTGCGTCGCGGCCGTGCAACACGGCACATTTCGACAAGGCACGACGCCGTGCGGCGCACCACCACGCACCGCCACGCACCACCACGCACCACCACGCATCATCGGCACCAGTCATGAGGAGACAAGATCCAATGCACCACCGCAAGCACCTGACCTGGCGCGCCGCCCCCGCGCGGCTGGCCGCGCTCGCCATCCTGGCCGCCACGCTCGCGGGCCTGCCGGCCGGCGCGGCACGGGCCGAGGGCACGGACGGGGCCCCATCGCCTGCGCCGTCGCCGGGCTGGAAGCCAACCAGGCCGATCGTCTTCATCGTGCCCTTTCCCCCCGCGGGCATCAACGATGTGCTGGCCCGCACCGTGGCCCAGCGCCTGTCGACCGCGCTGGGCCAGCCCGTGGTGGTGGAGAACCGCCCTGGCGCCAGCGGCAACATCGGCGCGGAGGTGCTGTCGCGGGCAACGCCCGATGGCCACACGATCGGCATCCTGAACAGCATCCACGGGGTCAACGCCGCCTTCTACCGCAAGCTGCCCTACGACATCACGCGCGATCTCGTGCCGGTGGCGCCGCTGGGCGAATCGCCGCTGGTGCTGGTCACCAATCCGCGCACGCCCTACCAGTCGGTCGCCGAACTGATCGCCTATGCCAAGGCGAATCCCGGCAAGGTCAACTACGGCGGGCCGACCAGCTACCCGCTCGAGATGATCAAGACGATGGCCGGCGTCGATATCACCAACGTGCCGTACAAGGGGAGCGGACCGACCATCAACGACATGATCGCCGGCCACATCGACCTGGCGACCGGCCCGCTGCTGGAATACATGCCCCACGTCAAGACCGGCAAGCTGAGGCTGCTGGCCGTGGGCACCGCCAACCGGCTCAAGGCGCTGCCGGCCGTCCCCACCGTCGCGGAGAGCATCCCCGGCTATGACATCACGGTGTGGTACGGCGTGTTCGCGCCCAAGGGCACGCCGGCGCCGATCGTGGAACGCCTGCGCGGCGAGATCCGCAGCCTGATGAAGGATGCCGAGGTACGCGACAAGCTGGCGGTGCTCAGCGTGGATACGGCCTTCAGCCAGGCCGGCGCGAATGCGCTGCCGAACCGCGTGGCCAGCGAAACCGAGCGCGCCAAGCGCATCGTCGCCAGGACCGGCGGCTATCTCAACTGAAGCGGCGGACCGCCGAGAGGAGGCAGAGGTGAGTGACCTCTTTCCACTGCGCCGCCGCTGTGCCGCCATGCTGGCCGCTTGCGCCCTGTCCGGGCCGTTGCTGGCACAGCCGCTGCCGCCCGAAGCAGCAGCTGCGGCGGCGCGACGTACGGCGGAACAGGTCTGCGCGGCGTGCCACGGGCAGGCGGGCCAGAGCACGCAGGCCCGATATCCCAGCCTGGCCGGCCAGGATGAAACGTATCTCTTCAAGCAGCTGCGCCAGTTCCGCGCGGCCGACGGCAAGCCGGCACTGCGCCAGGACGCCACCATGGCCGCGGTAGTTCACGGCATGGGCGACGAGGAGATGCACGAGCTGGCCCGCTACTTCAGCCGCCAGCCCCATGCGCGCGGACAGGCCGCGCAGCCGCAGCTGGTCGAGGCCGGCAAGGCCATCTATTGGCAAGGCAACCCCGCCAGCCGGCTGCCAGCCTGCGTGACTTGCCATCGGCCCGACGGCGGTGGCATCCCGCCGGACTTCCCGCGCCTGGCCGGCCAGCAGCCGGCCTATGTCGTCAAGCAGCTGCACGCATGGAAGACCGGCACGCGCGGGGGACCGGGCAAGCTGATGAGCCTGCTGGTCCCGCTGATGAGCGACGAGGAGATCGAGGCGGTCGCGCAGTATGTCGCGCAGCTGCCCTGAGCGGACCGCCCCCCTCGGCAAGAAAGACTTTCGCCGTCCCGCCGTACGCTTGCCGGCGACGGCTCCACCAGGAAGCAACAGAGGAAGAGAGTACGCAAGATGAAGATCGACAGGAGACAGTGGTTCAAGACCGCCAGCGCCCTCGGCCTGGGGGCCGCATCGTTCAAGGCGCTGGCGCAGGGCAGCCCCGCGGATGCCCGCGCCTTGCCCGGCGGCGCGGCGCCGCTGCCGGTATCGCGCCCGGGCAGGATCCATACGATCGAGTCCGGCAGCGAGACGGTGCGTGTCGGCATCCTCGACCCGAAGGCGGCACCGGTCGTGCGGATCGAATCCGGCGATCTCGTCAAGTATCCCGACACCTGGGTCAACTGGGCCAACGGCGCCAAGTACGGCATGCGCTACGAAGACCGTGAGCCGGTGCGCAAGCGCTTCCCCCAGGGGCCCTACTCGAACGTGGGGCCGGTGGAGCTGCTGGGCGCGATGCCGGGCGACGTGGTGGAGTGCCGCATGGTGCGGCTGCGGCCGATCGGCTGGGGCTGGAACTCGGCGCCCAAGGGCGTCGGCGCGCTGCCGAACGATTTCGCCAAGCCCTACCTGCGCTACTTCAAGTTCGACGAGGAACGCCGGTACACCGAGTTCGCGCCCGGCATCCGCATCAAGCTGGCGCCGTTCCAGGGCGTGATGGCGGTGCAGCCGGCCGGCGACGAGCCCGTCAGCGGCATCCTCAGCGGTCCTTACGGCGGCAATCTCGTGCTGCGCGAGCTGGTCGAGGGCACCTCGCTGTTCCTGCCGGTCCAGCGCCCCGGCGCCATGATCTGGACCGGCGACTCCCATGCCGCGCAGGGCGACGGCGTGGTCAACCAGACCGCCATCGAGACCGCCATGGAAGACATGCGCATCCAGTACTTCCTGCACAAGCGGCGCGCGCTGGCCCTGCCGATGGCGGAAACGCCCGGCCACTGGATCGTGCTCGGCTTCGGCAAGAATCTCGACGAGGCGCTGACCGCCTGCCTGCGGCAACTGATCGAATGGGTCAGCGCGGCGGCAGGGATGGATCCGCAGGATGTCTATTCGCTGGCCAGCATCGCCGCCGACTTCCGCATCACCCAGTACTCCAACCAGACCGCCAGCAACTACACCTCGATTCCGCCCAAGACCGTGCACTGCATGCTGCCCAAGGCCGTGTTCGACGCCGCCATGCTCGACAAGCTGTCGCGCTCGCTGCGCGGCTGACGGGCCCGCCCCTCGGCTGCCGCGCGGTGCCTCAGCCGGCCCGCGCGGAGCCGGTCATGCCGACGCGGCGGAACTCCGAGGGGCTGAGCCCGAGGTGCTGGACGAAGAAGCGCGTGAAGTGTCCCTGCGCGCTGAAGCCGAGCTGGTGCGCCACGTCGCTGATGCTCGCCTGCTGCTCGGCCAGCAGGCGCGTGGCGATGCTGACCCGCACCCAGTCCAGGTACTGCTGCGGCGAGATGCCCATGCAGGCCTTGAACTGGTCGAACAAGCGGCTGCGCGACATGCCCACGGCACCGGCGACCGTTTCCACGCTGGGGTTCTCCCACACATGCGCGCGGATATATTCCGCGGCACGCTTGATGCGGTAGTCGAGCGGCCTCGCGCTGGCCAGGACTTCGGTCATGGAGCGGCGCTGCACATGGCGCGCGGCCACCTGGCCTACCAGCCCGGCGAGCGCGGCCTCGCAATCCGCCGGGCCGTCGCCGGCGTCATGGGCCAGGCAGCCGGCGAGCGCTGCCAGCGCCGCGGCGGTCGGCGCGTCCATGCGCACGAGCGGCTGCGGAAAACGCAGGCCGACGGCGGGATGGTCGGCCGCGAGCGTATCGCCCAGCCATTGCGGTTCCAGCAGCAAGGCCAGCAGCAAGGAAGGCTCGCCCTCCTGCGGCAGCTTGGCGTGCGTCGCCCAAGGATTGATCAGCAGCGCGCAGCCGTCGCCCAACCGGTGCTGCTCGCCGTCGACCTTGAAGCAGGCGTCCGCGCCGCCGAGCTTGAAGATCAGGTGGAATTCCGCATGCGCATGGGCCACGAGCGGCCCTGCGGTCAGGTGCAGGGTGGCGCGCCCGAAGCTGCCGAGGGCGATGCGTATCTGGCGGTCTCTTGCCATTCAGAATGTCTCCGCGTGAACCGCGCCGGCCGGGCTGTCCTGCGGACGGCCCGGCACCGCCGCGCCGCGGGCCCGCGCACAGGCAGGCGTGCGGGGGCGGGCGCGGACGTTCCGGCTCGGGTGGGATCGAGTCCCTCTCGCTTGAATGCAAACGTTTGCATTCCGCCAGCGCATTATCGATGCCGCGCCAGGAGCGTCAAGAGGCGTATCGCAGACACTGGTCGCATGGCCGCCGTGCCCACGCGAGAATCTCCAATGAAGACAAGGAGATAGCGCACGGCATCGGAAATCATCGGAAATACCCTAGGGTTGCCTGGGCACCACGGCAAGTGCTGCCGGCGGCGCACCAGGAACGCTCCCTGGTCCCGCCCGCTCAAGCCCCGCTCCACGGCGGCGGCACCTCCAGCCCGCGTGCCAGCCCTTCCAGCGCTGTCACGGTGGCGCCTGGCAATGCCACGCCATCCGCGCGGCGCGCCCGCGCTTCGGCATAACCGCGCTCGCCAGGCAAGCGTGGCGGGCCTTCGGCCGAAGGAGGCAGGCCGCGGATGGCCGCGGCCAGTTCGCTCACCTGCGCGTGGAAGCGGGCCGGCTCCATCAACTGGGCAATGTCGATGGCGAGGAACCACGCATTCTGCGTGTGGCGCGCTGCCCCCGCGCCCGCCTCCGCGCCGAGCGCCGGGGCAAGGATCGGATGGCCGGCCAGCAGGCTGCAGGCGATCTCGGCCATCAGGGCCAGGCCGGAGCCCTTGGCCCCGCCCAGCGGCAAGGGAGTCGCCGCCCGCCGCGCGTCCGTGGTCGGCCTGCCCTCGGCATCGATGGCCCAGCCAGGCGCCAACGGCATGCCGGTGGCGCGCGCCTGCATCAGCTTGCCCAGCGCGACGGCCCCCGAAGCCATGTCGAACAGGATCGGGTCAGACGGCCCCGGGCAGGCCATCGAGAGCGGCGCGGTCGAGACCCCGGCGGCGGCGGCACCGTGGTAAGCCATCAGCGGGCCGGAGGCCGCCATGGCCATGGCGAACAGCCCGGCCCGGGCGGACCGGGCGGTGTGGAAACCGAGCGCGCCGGTATGCGTGGTCTCGCGCAGCAGCACCAGGCTGGCCCCGGCGCGCCTGGCCCCGGCTTCGGCCAGTTCGCGTGCCGCGCGCATGCCGACCGCGCCGGCGCAGCGCCCGCCTTCCACCACGGACAGCGCCGGCAGGCACAGGCCGGGGCGCGGCTGTGCCTGGCCGTCCATCTCGCCGCTGGCCAGCCAGCGCGCATACAGCGGCAGGCGTGCGACACCGTGCCCGTGCGCGCCGCGCAGGTCGGCCCACACCAGGCTCTCGGCGACCAGCGCGGCATCCGGGGCTTGCAGGCCGGCACAGGCCAGCAGCGAGGCGGCGAAGGCCTGCAGCCGCGCGGCATCGATGCGCAGGGGAGCCGCTTCGCTCATGCCGCCTGCTCCCGCTCGCGCCGCACGGGGAAGTACTTGTGCAGCCAGTCCGCGACCAGGTTCAGGACCATGCGGTTGTCATCGGAGAAGATGAAGTGGTCGACATTCGCCACCAGGTGCAGGTCGGCCGGCATGCCGGCGTGGCGGAACAGCTCGATCGACTGCTCGGTCGGCGTGACCGAGTCGTCGGCGGGATGCAGCAGCAGCAAGGGCCTGGGCGCGATCTTCGCGACCACCGCATTGGGGCGGAAGCGCAGCATGCTCTCGACCACCTCGAAGGGAAACTCCAGGAAGGAGCCGGCCGGCAGGTTGCCGCGCAGGCTGGGCGGAATGGGCACGATATCGAAGCGCGACACCGGCATCGACACCCCCTGGCTGCGCTGCGCGCGGCCGCGCGCCACCATCTCCTCGAAACGCTGCCAGGCCTGCGCGCCGGCGTGCTGCTGGCGCAGCTTGGCTTCGCCATCGCCCCAGCCGGCCGAGGCGATGCAGGCGGCGATGCGCGCATCCACGCCGGCCGCGTAGACGGCCACCGCCGCGCCGAAGCTGTGGCCCATCACCGCCACCCGCGCGGGATCGACCTGCGGCAGGCCCTGCAGGAAGCTGACCGCATGGCGCGTGTCGGCCACCTGGTCTTCGCACAGCACCTTGGCCCGCTCGCCCTCGCTCTTGCCGCAGCCGCGCATATCGAAGCGCAGCACGACGTAGCCGAGCGACGAGAACAGGCGCGTGGCCAGCTGCACCATGCCGTCGTCCTGGTTGCTGCCGAAGCCGTGCAGGACCGCGATGGCGGGCCGGCGCTCGCCGGGCTCGGCATCGGCGGGCAGATGGAGGGCTCCCGCCAGCAGGAGGCCGTCGGAGTCGAATGTCACAGGGGTATGCACGTTGTGTTTCCAGGGTGGGTTGACAGGAAGTCGTCGGCCCGGGCGAGCGGGCCATGGATACCGCCGGCGCAGCGGCGTTGTGCGAGCGGCTCAGCGGCCGCCGCGCTCCGCCAGCGCGCCGATGGCCCGGATGCCGGCGCGTACCGCATCCTCGTCGGTCTGCGACGAGGCCGCGCTTGCGCCGGCGGCGCCCACCAGCGTGTCGCCGAAGAAGATGGGCAGGGAGCCCTGGGAGGGGAACATCGGCCCGCCATACGACAGCGCGCTGATCTGGCCGAACACGATCGGATTGGCCCGGTAGCGCTCCATCAGCTCGCGCCCGCTGACGCCGCCGGTGGCGACGCTGGCGAGCGCCTTGCCGCGCGCCACGTCGAAGCTGCCGAACGGCACACCGCTCATGCGGGCAGCGGCCACCACATGCCCGGAGGCATCGACCACGACGATGGAGATGCCGGTCTGCAGCGACTTCGCATAGGCCACCGCGGCCTGGATCAGCGCTTGCGCCTGATCGAGGGAAATGTGGGCGGCCGGCACGGTGCCCGCGGGGGCCGCCGGCTGCGCGGACGCGGATGCCGCCGCGCCGAAGCAGGCGGACAGGACAAGGGAAGCCAGGGCTTTGCTCAGGGTCATGGGAGCTCCAGTGGGGTGAAGTCGGCGGCCGCGATGGTTGCGAAGCGGCGCCTCGCATGACATCGCCGTGCCGCCCCAGGGCCATCGACCATGAGGGTAAAGGCCCGCCGTGCCAGCGCAGGCACCCAAGACTCCACTGGCTTGCCCAATGGTCCGATTCTGTCCGGCCGGCATCCGTGCACCCTGTCCGGCGCGCCAGGCCGAGGCGGCATGCATCACCGAAGTGCGCAGCAGGGCCGGCTGACGGCTCGCATTAGAGACATTACGGGCCACCCGGCTGCCAGCGGGCGTGGCCGGACTTCCAAGCCACCGGACGGACGGCAAGGCGGACCCGCAATGTCCCAGCACTCACAAGAAGTAGCTCTCAACCCACATTCAGCATGCGCATTGCGCCACGATGACACTCCGCCCGTGCCGAACACGATACAAAGACCGCGCGATGGCGAGCGAAGCGGAACCAGACCGCGCCTCCGGCACGCGGGTGCCGCCGCCACCGCGCCCCAATGCGGCGCGGAGCCTCACCCCCGCTGCCCCGCCCCCCGCATCCGGTAGGTCAGCACCGGCCGCAGGCGCGCCAGGATGGTCAGCAGGCCTTCATCGCGCAGGGCATGCACCACGCTGTC
Source organism: Cupriavidus sp. USMAA2-4 (assembly GCF_001854305.1). Taxonomy (NCBI): domain Bacteria; kingdom Pseudomonadati; phylum Pseudomonadota; class Betaproteobacteria; order Burkholderiales; family Burkholderiaceae; genus Cupriavidus; species Cupriavidus sp. USMAA2-4. The sequence continues at coordinate 392,968 of NZ_CP017749.1, forward strand.
GATCGGCTTGTAGGCGTCGGGGGCTTCCTCGTAACGCAGCGCGTGGTCGCCGCAGATGACCAGGCTGCCGAGCCGCGTGCGGGTGAGCTGGTCGGGCGTGTAGCGCCGCGCCAGCCGCTCGCGGCTTTCGCCACGCGACCACTTGCGGCCGGCGCCGTGGGCGAGCGAGAACAGGCTGTGCGCGGCGGGCAGCGGCCGCACCAGGTAGCTGTAGTCGCCGCGCGAGCCGGGGATCACCACCGGGCCCTGGTCGGCCGGCGCCGCGCCCCGGCGGTGCAGCCAGCCGCGCACGCCGTCCACTTCGGCCGCCGCCACGAGGTTGTGATGCCGGTCGAGCAAGGCCTGCCCCGCACCGCCGCCCAGGCGTGCCAGCACACGCCGCGCGAGCAGGGCGCGGTTGGCGCGCGCCAGGCCTAGCGCCTGCGCGTGGCTGGCGAGGTAGGCGGCGGCCTCCGTGCTGCCTTCCGCCAGGCCATCGTGGCCGCAGCGCGCCATGTGCTCGTGCAGGACGGTCTCGCCCAGTCCGCGCGCGCCACCGTGCACCAGCAGCAGCAGGCGGGCAGGATCGATGCCGAGCGCCGCCACGGCGGCGGCGTCCTCGATACCGTCGACCTGCTGCAGCTCAGCGAAGGGATTGCCGGCCCCCGGGCCACCCAGGGCGTCGAGCACGGCAGCGTGGCTGCCGTGCGCCGCCGCCAGCCGCGCGGCCTCGTCCTGCCAGGCGGCATCGGGCGGACCGTCGAGGTCGCCCAGGCTCCGGTCGAGGCGCTCGGGGCTGGCTGCCGCGGCGTCGACGCCGGTCTGCCACAGCGCCATGCCGGCGCCGATATCGCCGCCGACCAGCGCCGGATAGAGGCGGCCGACGGCGAAGCTGGCGGCGCCCGCCGGATAGGCATGGCCGGGATGCAGGCCGGGCATGGCGACCAGCCGCCGCATGCCGGGCAGCTCAAAGGTGGAGTGGAGTTGATGGACAGCCTGGCTGTCGATCCAGGTGTCGTCCGAAGCGATCAAGGAGATCCCCTCGGCAAAATGCACGATGCCGTTGCCCATAGGCCTTTCCGGAGAGATTGCGGGAAGCAGGAACCAGAGGTGGCAGGCCGGAGCCGGGCAACGCAAGCCTTCCCGCGCAGGAGCGGGAAACGGGGAACAGGGTCAGCCGAGGCGCGGTCTGCAAAGAATCAGAACAGTCTTCATGTCGATCTCCTTTGCATAGCGGTTGGGTTGAGGCAAGTTGGCGATGCTAAGCCGGCCAGGTGTGCGCGGCAAGCCCCACGGCCGGGTGGAATGCTTCGCTGTCGCGACGGCACGACAGCGGCCGGCCGGCCGGGCCGCGCCGGCGCCCGCCGCGCCGCGGCGCCTGCTCGCAAACCCGGAGCCCGGGTGCCGGTGGCGCTGTCCGGCCTCCACCGGCGCCGCCTTTTTTCCTTGTGCATCAAGGCTGTGCAACCCTTGCACGTTTTCGAGAATCGTTTTACGCGAGGACCGGACCCGCCTAGCATGCGCTTACCCCTTCGATCCGGACACGAGACCGGCCACAGGAGACAGCATGCGATCGCACCACCACGGCAAGCCGCCGTCCGGCTGAAGCCCCGCTTCTGCTGCCACCGGACAGACCGGTGCAGCGGCAACAGGTAACAGGCCAGCCGGCCTGGCCGCCCCGCCAGGCCGCCTATTCCGACGCTTGATGCGCAGGCGCGCCCGGTCCCCGCGAGGGCACCGGCCGGCCGCGCTTGCGCCCGGCGCCACCGCATTACCGCATTACCGGATGACTTGACCGCCCGCCGCCAGCCGCGGCGGTTCCCCTCTCCGAACGAGATCAACGAGACCAACCATGACCCCCTCCTCGCAAGCGATCACCGAAGCCGCCACCAGCCGCTTCGTCACCATCCAGGAAGCCGGCCAGGACCTGCGCATCCACTACAACGACGTCGGCAGCGGCGCCGAGACCGTCGTCATGCTGCACGGCTCCGGTCCCGGCGCCAGCGGCTGGGCCAACTTCAGCCGCAATATCGAGCCCTTCGTCGCGGCCGGCTACCGCGTGCTGCTGGTCGACTGCCCAGGCTGGAGCCAGAGCGACACCATCGTCTGCACCGGCTCGCGCTCCGAGCTCAATGCGCGCGCGCTGCTGGGCGTGCTCGACGCCATCGACCACCCGGGCCCCGTGCACATCATCGGCAACTCCATGGGCGGCCACAGCGCCGTGGCCTTCGCGCTGGCCAACCCGGCGCGCGTCGGCAAGCTGGTCCTGATGGGCGGCGGCACCGGCGGCCCGAGCCTGTTCCAGCCGATGCCGCTGGAGGGCATCAAGCTGCTGCAGGGCGTCTATCGCGAGCCGACCCTGGAGAACCTCAAGAAGATGCTGAACGTCTTCATGTACGACGCCAGCCGCCTGACCGAGGAACTGATCCAGGCCCGCCTGGACAACACGCTGGCGCGGCGCGACCACCTGGAGAACTTCGTCAAGAGCCTGGCCGCCAACCCGCGCCAGTTCCCCGACGTGGGCCACCGCCTGGGCGAGATCGCCGCGCCGGCGCTGGTCATCTGGGGCCGCGACGACCGCTTCGTGCCGATGGACGTGGGCCTGCGCCTGGTCTGGGGCATGCAGAACGCCGAGATGCACATCTTCAACCGCTGCGGCCACTGGGCGCAGTGGGAGCATGCCGAGAAGTTCAACCGCATGGTGCTCGACTTCCTCGCGCACTGAGCCGTCCGTCCAGCGCCCCCCGCCACCACAGAACCACTACGGAAGAGACAACAGCATGGACGTTCGTGAAGCCATCCGCACGCAGCCGATGCGCCGGCTGCAGTGGCAGACCGTGGCGGTCTGCCTGGTGCTGACCATGATCGACGGGTTCGAGATCCTGGTCATGGCCTTCGTCGCGCCGCACCTGGCCAAGGCCTGGCACCTGAGCCCGGTGGAGGTCGGCTACCTGCTGAGCGCCGGCGTGCTCGGCACGGCCCTGGGGGCGATCTTCCTGTCGCCCCTGGCAGACCGTATCGGCCGGCGCCCGCACGCCATCGCCTGCCTGGTCCTGATCACGCTTGGCATGGGCCTGTCCGCGGCCGCGCAGAACGTACCGCAGCTGGTGGCGTTCCGCGCCTTCGCGGGGTTGTCGATCGGCGCGCTGGTGGCCACGCTCAACATCACCGCGTCCGAATACAGCTCGCAGCGCCGGCGCGGCGTGGTGATGGGGATCTACGGCATCGGCCTGCCCGCCGGCGCCGCCCTCGGCGGCGCCCTCAGCGGCCTGCTGATCGCCGCCTATGGCTGGCGCGCGCCCTTCATTTTCGGCGCGCTGATCACCGCGCTGATGCTGGTGGTGGTCATCGCCGTCCTGCCCGAGTCGATCGACTACCTGGTGGACAAGCGCCCCCGGCGCGCGCTGGCGCAGTACAACGCGATCGCGCGCCGGCTCGGCTACGCTGCCGTGGAGCAGCTGCCCGAGGCCGCCGCGCAGGCCCGGCGCGGCGGCGTGCGCCAGGCCATCTTCGGCGGCGTGATGGCGCGGCGCACCGCCTTCCTGTGGCTGTCCTACGCGCTGCTGACGGCCGCCTTCTACTTCGCCAACACCTGGACCGCCAAGCTGATGGCCGACGCCACCGGCAGCCCCGAGCTGGGCCTGCGCGCCGGCGTGCTGGTGCCGCTCGGCGGCGTGCTGGGCGCGCTGCTGTTCGCCGCCCTGACCCTGGTGGTGCGTCCACGCCTGGCGACCCTGTTCATCCTGTGCGGCGGCGCCGCCGCCTTCCTCGCCTACGCCAATGCGCTGGGCCACGGCGCGGTCGGCCTGTCGCTGGCGCTCGCGCTGGCGGTCGGCGTCTTCGCCAATGGGGGCATCGCCGCCTTCTACGCCATCAGCCCCTCGGTCTACCCGGCGGCGGCGCGCGGCGCCGGCGTGGGCTGGATGATCGGCTTCGGCCGCGTGGTGTCGATCCTGTCGCCGCTCGCCACCGGCTACCTGCTGGCATCCGGCTGGGCGCCGCGGCTGACCTACCAGCTGTTCGCGGGGTGCCTGCTGCTGGCGGGACTGGCCTGCTGGCTGCTCGACCGCACCTACCGCGGTACTGACGGCGGCACGGAGAGCGCTTCCGGCGCGGCCGGGGCCTCGCCGGAAGCCGCCGCCTGAGTGGACGCGCCGGCGGCGCCGGAGGCCCCGGCGACGCCCGGCGCCGGCCCGGCCTGGTCCGCCGGCAAGGCATGCCCGCGCGTGGCCAGCCAGCGCACCACGCCGCCCAGCAGCGCGGTATCCAGCGGCCGCGCCGGGTCCAGCGCCAGGCTGCGCCGGTAGTAGGGACTCAGGTCGAGCCCCACCCCCAGGCCCAGCACTTCGATCTCGCCGCGCGCCTCCTCGCGCGCGACCACCTGCTGCAAGTGGCGGTCGAGGTAGTGCGCATCGTTGGCGAGCGCGGTGGCGCTGTCCATCGGGCTGCCATCCGAGATCACCACCACGATGCGGCGCGCGCCGGGCCCGCCCGCATCGAGCGCGCGCAAGCGCCCGCAGGCCCATTGCAGGGCCTCGCCGTCGATGCCTTCGCGGAACAGGTCGGACTTGAACAGCGCGGCAATGCCGGCCCGCGAGCGGCGCCAGCCGCGCGCCGCCTCCTGGAACACCAGGTGGCAGCGCTCGTTGAGCCGGCCGGGACGGGGCGGGCGCCCGCGTGCCAGCCAGTCCTGGCGGGCGCGGCCGCCATGCCAGCCACCAGTGGTGAAGCCCAGCACCTCGGCCGGCACGCCGGCCAGTTCGAGCGCGCGTGCCAGCGTGTCGACCAGCATCGCCACCAGTTCGACATGCCCCTTCATCGAGCCCGAGCAGTCGACCAGCAGGCTGACCGCGCAAGCGGCCCGCGGACGCAGGCGCTCCTGCCGGAACACGCGCCGCTCGGCCGGCGAAGCGGCCAGCAGCGCCAGCCTGCGCCCGTCGATGCGGCCGCTTTCCTCGCCGAAGGACCAGCCCTGCGGACGCGGCTGCGCCAGGGCGGCGGCCAGTTCGCGCGCCAGCCGCGCCAGGTTCAGCCCGCGCGCGGCGAGCAGGCGGTCGAGCCGCTCGCGGTATTCGCGCAGCAAGGCTGGCCGCACCTGCTGCGCGGCCTGCAGCTCGCGGTCGTAGCGCGTGGTGAAGACGCGATAGGCATCGGCGCCGTGCACCATGCCGGGCGCGGCCGCCAGCCCGCCGGCGACCGCCATCCAGCCGCCGGCCTCCTCGTCGACCTCGAGCCAGAGCGCGAAGGCGGCGCGCACCGCCGCCTGCCTGTCCTCGTCCTTGCCGTCCTCCGCCGCGGCCGGCTGCCCGAAGCCCGCCGCCGCCAGCATGGCGCCGACCTGGCGCGACAAGGCCAGTGCATGCGTGGCATAGCCGCGCTGGTCGGCGCGGTGGCGCCTGAGGCCGGCCAGCGCTGCGCCCAGCGCGGGCACGATGGCCGCGCGCGTGGCTTCGATCAGGTCTTCGGTATCTTCCAGCACCGGCCGGCCCTGCACGCGCGACCAGGCGATCTGCGCCACCGTGTACAGCAGGATGCCCGCGTGGCCGTCGGTGAAGCCCGCCTGGTGGAAGCCGCGCGACCAGTCTTCGAAGCGCGCGCGCAGGTTGGCGGCGACGCCGCGCAGCGCCGGCGGCACCAGCGCCTCGCAGCGCATCTGTTCCAGCCATTCGAACAGCAGCCGTTCGAGCGGATCGTGCGGACAGAGCGCGCGGTGCACAGCGGCATCGGAGTACGCCAGGCGCAGCGCCACGCCGTCGGCCGCGCCGCGCTGTCCGGCCAGGCCGTCGGCGGTGTCGGCGCGCAGATGGGGGGCCTGCAGCGGCAGCGGCCGCAGGCCGCGTGACAGGCGGCCTGCGCGGTAGTGCAGGCTGGCGTCGCCGCTGAGCGCGCGCGCCGCCGCCGCGCACAGTTCCTGCCGGCGGCGCAACCGGGTGGCCGCGACGTTTGCCGCCGTGCCGGCGGTGCCGGCGCCACCCCTGCCCTCGTTGCCGTCGTTGCCGTCGTTGCCGTCGCCGCTCATGCGGCCAGCCTCTGCAGCGGTGCGGCGGGTGCCAGCGCCATTTCCAGTTCGCGCCCGAACACGCGCTGGAAGTACTCGGCCACCACCGGCCGCTCGGCTTCGTCGCACTTGTTGAGGAAGGTCAGGCGGAAGGCCTGGCCGGGGTCGCGGAAGATCAGGCTGTTCTCCGCCCAGTCGATCACGGTGCGCGGCGACATCAGGGTGGACAGGTCGCCGCTGGCGAAGCCGGCGCGCGTGAGCGCCGCCACCGCCACCATCGCCTCGGCCAGTTCGCGCCCACCCGCTCCACCCGCGCCCGCCAGCCCGGGCACGCACGCCAGCACGATCGCGACCTCCTCCCCGGCCGGCAGGTAGTCCAGCGTGGCCACCACGTTCCAGCGGTCGAGCTGGGCGTGGTTGAGCGCCTGGGTGCCGTGGTACAGGCCGTTGAGGTCGCCGAGGCCGACGGTGTTGCAGGTGGCGAACAGGCGGAAGGCCGGATGCGGCCGGATCACCCGGTTCTGGTCGAGCAGCGTGAAGCGGCCGTCGCGCTCCAGGATGCGCTGGATCACGAACATCACATCCGGGCGGCCGGCATCGTATTCGTCGAACACCAGCGCCACCGGCCGCTGCAGCGCCCACGGCACGATGCCTTCCTGGAACTCGGTGACCTGGCGCCCGTCGCGCAGCACGATGGCGTCCTTGCCGACCAGGTCGAGGCGGCTGATGTGGCCGTCCAGGTTCACCCGCACGCAGGGCCAGTTCAGGCGCGCGGCCACTTGCTCGACATGGGTCGACTTGCCGGTGCCGTGCCGGCCCTGCACCATCACGCGCCGCCCGCGCCCGAAGCCGGCCAGGATGGCCAGCGTCGCCTCCGGCTGGAAACGGTAGGCCGGGTCGACCTCCGGCACATGCTCGTCGCGCTGGCTGAAGGCGGGCACCTGCAGCGGCACATCGATACCGAACACCTCGCGCACCGGAACCATGCGGTCCGGTCCGGCCATCACGCTTTCCGTCACGGCTTCCTCCTCGTCTGCGTCACATTGCGGCCCGCCACGCGGCGGGCCCGCCTCCCTGGATGATAGTACCGTTTCATTTTTCTGTACAAATCATTCCGTTTAATGGTTTACAGCATTGACCTTCTCGCAACCAGATCCTAGAGTCACGCTCAAACAAAGATGTTTACGGGACTAATCGTTCCGTTTAATTAACAAGAAAAGGAAACACGAAAAGGAGATCGACCGCATCCCGGATGCCGTGCGCGCCGCCCCCGCGGCCGCATGGCGCCGCTCGGGTGCCGGGCATGCGCCACATGCCCGCGCATCCGTTTTCCCCGACGCACGCGCTGCCGCCTTTCTGGCACCATGCCGACAGGCGCGCAAGGTAGTACAACAAAGAGCAAAGCACATGACAGCGCGGCGTCTTCCAACCCAAAGACGCATTGGAGACAGCAAGCAATGAGCAGTAATCCGCAACAAGGCAACGGGCTGCAGCACGGCCTGAAGCAGAGGCACATGACCATGATCGCGCTGGGCGGCGTGATCGGCGCGGGACTCTTCGTCGGCAGCGGCGTGGTGATCCGCTCGGCCGGCCCCGCCGCCGTGATCTCCTTCCTGCTGACCGGCCTGCTGGTGGTGCTGGTGATGCGCATGCTGGGCGAGATGGCGTGCGCCATGCCCGGCGGAGGCTCCTTCTACGAATACGCGCGCGAGGCCTGGTGCGACAAGCCGGCGGTGGGCGAGCTGGCCGGCTTCCTCAGCGGCTGGATGTACTGGTACTTCTGGGTCATCGTGGTGGCCCTGGAGGCGGTCGCCGGCGCCGACCTGATCCGCTTCTGGCTGCCCGGCGTGCCGGCCTGGAGCATCAGCCTGGTGCTGCTGATGCTGCTCACGCTGACCAACCTGATCTCGGTGAAGTCCTTCGGCGAGTTCGAGTTCTGGTTCGCCTCGATCAAAGTGGCGGCCATCGTCGTCTTCCTGTTCGTGGCCGGCCTCTACGCGCTCGGCATGTGGCCCGGCGCCAGCGCGGCGGCCAGCGTCGCCACCCTCACCGGGCACGGCGGCTTCGCCCCCCACGGCATCATGCCGGTCCTGACCGGCGCGGTGGCCGCCACCGGCTTCTACTTCGGCGCCGAGATCGTCACCATCGCCGCCGCCGAGACCAGCGAGCCGCAGAAGGCGGTGGCGCGCGCCACCAGTTCGGTCATCACGCGCGTGCTGGTCTTCTACGTCGGCTCGGTGCTGCTGGTGGTATGCCTGGTGCCGTGGGACTCGGACGGCATCGCCACGCCCTACGTCAGCGCGCTCAACGCCATGGGCATCCCGGCCGCCGCCCAGATCATGAACGCGGTGGTGCTGACGGCGGTGCTGTCGGCGCTGAACTCCGGCCTGTACGCCTCCTCGCGCATGCTGTTCGCGCTGACCGCGCGCGGCGACGCCCCGCGCGCGCTGGCCAAGGTCAGCCGCAGCGGCGTGCCGGTCAACGCCATCCTGTTCGCCACGCTGTTCGGCTACGGCGCGGTGGTGATGTCCTACGTCTCGCCGGACAAGGTGTTCGCCTTCCTGGTCAACTCCTACGGCACCGTGGCGATCTTCGTCTACATCCTGATCGCGGTCTCCCAGCTGCGCCTGCGCGCGCGCATCGAGCGCGAAGCGCCCGAACGCCTGCGCGTGCGCATGTGGGCCTTCCCGTGGCTGACCTACCTCGCCATCCTGGGCATGGCCAGCATCGTGGTGGCGATGGCCTTCATCCCCGACCAGCGCACGCCGCTGCTGCTGGGCGTGGCCAGCCTGTGCCTGCTGCTGGGCGCCTTCCTGCTGCGCCGCCACCTGCGCCGGCACGCCGAGGCCACCATGCCGGCCGGCGCCTCGCGCCCGCGCCTGCGCAAGCTCTGACCACGGCGGGCCGCCGCCGCGGCCCGCTCTTCTCCCCCCTACGTCCTTTCCCTCTCCGCGGGCGCGCCGAGCCATGGCGCCCCGCCGTGCCGCCATGCCGCCGGCCCTGGTACCAGCCGTACCAGCAGCCGTACCAGCCGGCGGCGCCGGCCCGCCCCGCTGGCCCAATCGATTCCCGCGCCTGGCCCTACAGCATCGCCGCCGCGCTCTCTATGCTGGTGGCATCACCGACGGGGCGGCAGCGCCGGCTCCCCGCACCACCCGAGAGAACGAGGAGAGACAAGATGAGCGACACGCAGGTCACCGTGGCCACGCTGCAGGCCTTCAACGACGCCTGGAACCGGCACGACATCGACGCACTGATGGCCTTCATGGCCGACGACTGCGAATTCCACGCGGTGGCCGGCCCCGAGCTGACCGGGCGCGCCTTCCGCGGCCGCGCGGCAGTGCGCGAGGGCTTCCTGCTGGCCTGGCAGACCTTCCCCGACGCGGCCTGGGTCGACGGCGAGCATTTCGTCAGCGGCCAGCGCGGCGTCAGCGAATCCACCTTCCGCGGCACGCGCGCCGACGGCACCCGCATCGAGGCGCGCATGGTCGATGTGTTCACCTTCCGCGACGGCCGCATCGCGGTGAAGAACGCCTACCGCAAGGACCGCCCGCCGGTGGCCGCGCCCGCAGCCAACTGAGCCGCCACGCCGGACCAAGGAGACCACCATGGACGCCATCGCCACCCGGCTGATCCTGCCCGAGGGATGCAGCACCGCGCCCCAGCGGCCCTACGATCCCGCCTACGATCCGCTGGTCGCGCCCAACCCGGGCGAAGGCCGCGAGTACGCGCCGACCTACTGGATCGGCACCGCCGGCGAACCGCCGCCGGACGACGGCCCGATCACGCAGGACGTGGACGTCGACGTGGCCATCATCGGCTCGGGCTTCACCGGGCTGACCTGCGCCATCTTCCTGGCCCAGGAGTACGGCATCAAGGCCACGGTGCTGGAAGCCAACCGCGTCAGCTGGGGCTGCAGCACCCGCAACGGCGGCCAGGCCCAGTGCGCCTCGGGACGCCTCAAGCGCTCGCAGTGGATCGAGCGCTACGGCCTGGAGACGGCGCTGCGCCTGCACCGCGAGGTGTGCGACGGCATGCAGACCTTCAAGGACCTGATCCGCGACATCGACTGCGACCCGCAGCCCGGCGGCCACCTGTACGTCGCGCACCGGCCCCAGGTGATGCCGGGACTGGAGAAGGAGGCCAAGGTGCTGCGCGAGGTCTTCCACTACGACGCGCGCATCCTCGATGCCGACACGGTGCGGCGCGAGTACGTGGACGACAAGGAAACGGCCGGCGCGATGCACGAGCCGGAAGGCATCGGCATCCACGCCGGCAAGCTGGCCTTCGGCTACCTGCGCCGCGCGCGCGCGCTGGGCGCCACCGTGCACCCCGCCAGCCCGGTGCAGGGCTGGACCACGCGCGGCGGCGTGCACTACCTGCGCACCCCGGGCGGCACCGTGCGCGCCCGCGCGGTGGCGGTGGCGACCGGCGGCTACACCTCGCCCACGCTGCACCCGCAACTGAAGAACCGGCTCTTCCCCATCCTCTCCAATTCCATCGTCACGCGCCCGCTGACGGCGGCGGAGATCGAGGCCTGCAACTTCCGCACGCGCCAGGTCATCACCGATACCCGCATCCTGCGCCACTACTACCGGCTGATGCCGGACGGGCGCCTGCAGATCGGCAGCCGCAGCGCCATCAGCGGCAATGATGCGCCGCAGAAGAAGTACGAGCAGAAGCTGATCCAGGACATGGTGCGCAAGTTTCCCGCGCTGGCGGGCATTGCGCTCGACTACTCCTGGTGGGGCTGGGTCGACGTCAGCCACGACATGATGCCGCGCATCTTCCAGCCGGACCCGGCGCAGAGCATCTACTATGCAATGGGCTATGGCGGCAACGGCGTGATGTATTCCGCCCAGGCGGGCAAGCGCATGGCGGCGCTGGTGGCGGGCAAGGGCAAGGAACTGGACCTGCCCATCTTCGGCAGCGCGCTGCCTTTCCCCAATGTGCGCGAGATGGTGGAAGCGCAGGCCTTTGCGCCGTTCCGGCGCCTGGGACAGTGGTTCCTGTACCGCTGGTACCACCTGAAGGACGACGTGCTGTAGCCGCCCGCGCCAGGGCGGCGCGGGCCGGAAGCCAGGCCCGCGCCGCCGCATCGAGAACGAGACCAAGAGGAGACCGGTATGGCAGCAAGACCCCGCAGTGCCCCCTTCCCCGCCCAGGCCGAGCCGCCGCTCCATGGCGGCCGCCGCCAGGCCCTGCGCACGCTCGGCGCGCTCGGCACGGCAGCGGGCGCGGCCGCCGCGTTGCAGCCGTTCGGCGCCCTCGCCGCCGGCGTCACCATGCCTTTCGCCAACGGCGAGCGCGAGCTGGTGGCCTTCCCGCAGAAGCGGCCGCTGATCCTGCTGACCAGCCGCCCGCCCCAGCTGGAAACACCGTTCGAGGTCTTCGACCAAAGCCTGATCACGCCCAACGACGCCTTCTTCGTGCGCTACCACTGGAGCGGCATCCCCACCGAGATCGACCCGCAGAGCTACCGGCTGCGCGTGGGCGGCAAGGTCGAGCGTCCGCTCGAACTGTCGCTGGCGGAGATCCGGCAACTGGCCGATGCGGTCGAGCTGGTGGCGGTCAACCAGTGCTCCGGCAACAGCCGCGGCTTCTCCGAGCCGCGCGTGGGCGGCGGCCAGCTCGGCAACGGCGCGATGGGCAATGCGCGCTGGACCGGCGTGCCGCTCAAGGCCCTGTTGCAGAAGGCCGGCGTGCAGGCCGGCGCGGTACAGGTCAGCTTCAACGGCCTCGACCAGCCGCCGCTGGGCAACGGGCCCGACTTCGTCAAGGCGCTGCCGCTGGACCACGCCATGGACGGCGAGGTGATGCTGGCCTGGGGCATGAACGGGCAGGACCTGCCGATGCTGAACGGCTACCCGCTGCGGCTGGTGGTGCCCGGCCATTACGGCACCTACTGGGTCAAGCACCTGTCCGACATCGAGGTCCTCGACAAGCCCTTCGACGGCTTCTGGGTCAGCAGCGCCTATCGCATCCCCGACAATCCCTGCGCCTGCGTGCCACCGGGCACGGCCCCCGCGCGCACGGTGCCGATCAACCGCTTCAACGTGCGCTCCTTCATCACCAGCCTGGCCGACGGCGCGCGCGTGGCGGCCGGCCGCGCGGTCACGGTGCGCGGCATCGCCTTCGACGGCGGCTACGGCATCGCCGACGTGGCCTTCTCGGCCGACGGCGGCCGCAGCTGGCAGGCTGCCCGGCTCGGGCGCGACGACGGGCGCTATGCCTTCCGCGAGTGGACCGCCACCTTCACGCCGCCGCGCCGCGGCAGCTACGTGCTCAAGGTCCGCGCCACCAACCGCATCGGCCAGAGCCAGCCGATGGAGGCGCTGTGGAACCCGCCCGGCTATATGCGCAACGTGGTCGAGACCACGCGCGTCAGCGCGGTTTGAAGGAGGATGCCATGACGATGCACCATACCCTGCTCGCCGGCACCTTCTGCCTGGGCGCGCTCGCCGCCGGCCCCGCGCCGCACGCGGAGACCATCACGCTGCCGCAGGAAACCGCCACCTTCCGTGAAAGCACGCTGCCGGGCTACAACCTGGTGCTGCGCAACTGCATGGTCTGCCATTCGGCACAGTACGTGCTGACGCAGCCGCCGACGCTCGGCCGCGCGTACTGGGAAGCCACCGTGAAGAAGATGAAGGCACCGTTCGGCGCGCCGTTTCCGGAGGAGGACATGCCGGCGATGGTGGACTACCTGGTGAAGACCTACGGGGCCGAGCGGCCGGCTGGGGCGAAGGCGCCCGAGCGCTGAATGCGGCGGGACTTGCGGGGGGATGGCGATGGCTGATGGCTGGTGCCGGTGGGCGGCGGGCGTGATCGTGGCTGCATGCGCCGGCCCTCACCCCCGCCCCCTCTCCCACGATGTGGGAGAGGGGAGCAGACCGTCGCCAGCGCGAAGGTACGCAGGCACACAGGCACGGAGATACGGAGATACGACGGCACGCAGGCGCGAAGGCACAAGCCTCGCCAGCGCCCGGGCTCCCCTCTCCCGCTTGCGGGAGAGGGGCTGGGGGAGAGGGCGAGCGCTGGCTGCGCCGCGGTGGCTTGGCATCGCACCGTGGGCTTCGTCCCACGCCTGCTGACTGGACCACGCCGTTGGCTGCGACCCTGCACTCGCGTGCCGGACCACACCGTTGGCTTCGCTTGAGCGTGGTGCCCTGCTATCCCACCCCTCTCCCTGGCCCTCTCATGAGGGGAGAGGGAGAACACCTGTTGGCTCGCCCGGGCCGCCTGGGTGCATCCGGCAGATCCGCCCGATCGACCCGGGTGCATCCGCAGGCCCGTCCGGCTTCGGCCATAATCCCTCCAACCGCTCCATGGACACCACCACCCTCAGCAGACCCGGCATGGCGACCCCCGCGAAGACCGGCACCAATACCTTCTGGAACCGCCTGTTGCAGCTGTCCCCGGATGCCGGCGTCAGCCTGCAGGCGCAGTTGCGCCAGCAGCTCGTCTCGGCCATCCTCTCGCGCCAGCTTCCCGAGGGCAGCGCGCTGCCCTCGAGCCGCGAGCTGGCGGTGACGCTCGGCATCGCGCGCAATACGGTGATCCTGGCCTTCCAGCAACTGGTCGAGGAGCACTTCCTGGAGACGCGGCCGCGCCGCGGCTATTTCGTCGTCGAGCAGTTGCCGCGTGCCGTGCGTCCCGGCGCCGGGACGCCGGCGGCCACCGGTGCCGCGCCCGCGGCCGGCACAGCCGAGCCGCCGCCGGCCGCGGCCGGCCCCGACTGGGGCGCGCGCCTGCCGGACCTGACCGGCCTGCACGCCATCGCCAAGCCGGCCGAGTGGCAGAACTACCCCTACCCCTTTATCTACGGGCAGTTCGATCCGGCCCTCTTTCCCACCGCCGAATGGCGCGAATGCTCGCGCATGGCGCTCGCCGTGCTGGAGATCCGCGGCTGGGCCTCCGACCTGATCGACCGCGACGATCCGCTGCTGATCGAGCAGCTGCAGAAGCACATCCTGCCGCGCCGCGGCGTGTGGGCCAAGCCGGACGAGATCATGGTCACGCTCGGCGCCCAGCACGCGCTCTACCTGCTGGCCGACCTGCTGACGCGCGGCGCGCGTGTCGGCCTGGAGGAACCGGGTTACAGCGATGCGCGCCATATCTTCGGCATGCGCGCGCGCGAGGTGGTGCCGCTCGCGGTGGACCAGTCGGGCCTGTGCCCGGACGAGGCCTTCGGCCAGTGTGACTATGCCTTCGTCACGCCCAGTTACCAGTGCCCCACCACCGTGACGATGCCGCTGGAGCGCCGCGAGGCACTGCTGCGCCAGGCGCGCGAGCACGACGTGGTGCTGATCGAGGACGACTACGACACCGAGAACCCGGCGCTGACGCAGCCGATCCCGGCCCTCAAGAGCCTGGACCGCGACGGCCGCGTGCTCTATGTGGGCAGCCTGTCCAAGTCCTTCGTGCCCGGGCTGCGCCTCGGCTATATCGTGGCGCCGGCGGCCGTGATCCGCCAGGCGCGCGCGCTGCGCCGCTACATGCTGCGCCATCCGCCGGCCAACAACCAGCGCGCCACCGCGCTGTTCATCTCGCTGGGCCACCACGACGCGCTGCTGCGGCGCGTGGCGCCCATCTTCCAGCGCCGCGCCGACATGCTGCGCGAGCTGCTGCCGCGCTACCTGCCGCAGTGCCGCATCCAGAACTCGCCGGGCGCTTCCTCGTTCTGGATCGAAGGCCCGCCCGGGCTGGATGCGCGCCAGCTCGCCACCACCGCGCTGGCACACGGCGTGATCATCGAGCCGGGCGATGTCTTCTTCGCCGCCGGCGCGCCATCGCCGCACTTCCGCCTCGGCTTCACCGCCATCGGCGAGGAACGCATCGAGGAAGGCGTGCGCCTGCTGTCCCAGCTGATCGCGCACGCGGCGACGCCGCGGCGCTAGCGCCGCCGCCCTCCGCCGGGCACCGGCCCGGCGCAGCGCTTCAGGCCGCCCACGCCCGCGCCGCCCCGGCCCGGTATGCTTCCTGCGCCGCGCCAGCCGGCGCCGCCGTGGCCGCGCCGGCGGCCGCGGGCAGGCGGAACACCTCGACCGCGCGCAGCATCTCCTGCGCCTGCGCGCGCAGGTTCTCCGCCGCTGCCGCGCACTGCTCCACCAGCGCGGCGTTCTGCTGGGTGGCCTCGTCCATCTGCGTCACCGCCTGGCCCACCTGGCCGATGCCGGCGCTCTGCTGCGCGCTGGCCGTGCTGATGCCGGCCATCAGCGCGTTGACCTCGCCGATGGCGCCCACGATCTCCTCCATGGTGGCGCCGGCGCGGTCGACCAGCGCGGTGCCCTGGTCGACGCGCGCCACGCTGGCATGGATCAGTTCGGCGATCTCCTTGGCAGCCTGCGCGCTGCGCTGGGCCAATGTACGCACCTCGCCGGCCACCACGGCGAAGCCGCGTCCCTGCTCGCCGGCGCGCGCGGCTTCCACCGCGGCATTGAGCGCCAGGATATTGGTCTGGAAGGCGATGCTGTCGATCATGCCGACGATGTCGGCGATCTGGCGCGAGCCCTGGTTGATCTCGCGCATGGTTTCCACCACCTCGCCCACCACCGCGCCGCCGCGCGCCGCCACCGACGCGGCGTCGTGCGCCAGTTCGCTGGCCTCGCGCGCGTGCTGCGCGTTCTGGCGCACGGTCACGCCCAGTTGCTCCATCGCCGCCGCGGTCTGCTCCAGCGCGCTGGCCTGGGCCTCGGTGCGCTGGCTCAGGTCCAGGTTGCCCTGTGCGATCTGGGCGCTGGCCGTGGCCACGCCCTCGGCATTGCGGCGCACCCCGGCCACCACGTCGCCCAGGCTCGCCTGCATGACCTTGAGCTGGGCCATCAGGCTGTCTTCGTCGCCGTCGCGCAGGGCGATGGCCACGCTCAGGTCGCCGGCGGCCACCCGGCGCGCCAGGCTGGCGCCGTCGCGCGGCTCCGCACCCAGTTCCCGCGCGATCGCCTGCACGATGCGCAGGCCGGCCAGCACGGCCGCGGCCACGCCCAGGCCGATCAGCAGCAGGAAGACCATGCGCAGACGCAGGTAGCGCGCGGTGGCCGCCTCGAACTCGCGCCGCGCCTCGCTGGCCTGGAGTTGCTGCAGGGCCTGTCCGCCAGCGCGCACCGGCGCGAACAGCGGCCGCAGCTGCTCGACCACCAGGCGCCGGGCCTCGTCGAGGTCGTTGCCGCGCAGGGCGGCCAGCGCGGGATACAGGCCATCGCGCAGGAAGCGCTGGCGCGCCGTGGCGAAGGCCTCGGCCAGCTTCGTCTCTTCCTCGGTCAGGGCGGTCTCCTGGTAGGCCTTCCAGGTCGCATCGAGTGCGGCCATATTGGCCTCCACCGCCGCCACGCTGGCGGTGACGGTGGCGGCGTCAGGAGTCAGCGCGGCCGATGCCAGCGCGAGCCGGTCCTGCATCAGGCGGTCGTTGATGTCGGCCAGGTAGCGCGTCGGCTGCAAGCGGTCGACGTAGACCGACTCCAGGCCGGCCTCGGTGGAATGCACGCCCCACAGGCCCAGCGAGCCGATGGCCGCCAGCAGGACGGACAGCGTGGCGATCAGGACGATCAGGCGGGTGGAGATCTTCAGATGATTCATGACAAGTGCCTCGCAATCGATATCGGAAGTGTTGTGGCGATGGGCACGCTCCGGCACGGAACCCGGTGCCGACCCGGCCGTGCCGGGCGCCGGGCAGCCTGCCGGAGACGCAGGACGGCCGGGCCCCGGCAGCGCTGCCTCCCCCGCGAAGGCATTGCCGCCGGCACCTGGCCTGCTGGGCCTTACGTCGCCCGCGGGGGTCGCCGCATACTACTTTCGTGGGGGGTCGGAGTCCCAGGCGTGCAATTGCGTAGAGCCCGATTTCCGCCTGGGATTGGACTGTCAGAATTGGCTTAGAAAATCACCGGAAAGGCGGCAGTCACACTTCGGCGGTGCATTCGGCGACGAGCCGGGGGCGCACTCGCCTCCACGCGCAAGGCGGGACGAAATGAGCAGCATCCGCGCGGCGCCGGACCGATGGCGGATGGCGGGAAGCGGACGACGCGAAGGGAAAAACGGGAGTGAAAAGCGGGAGGGGAAAAACGGAGGGAAAGGCGCGCAGCAGACAGCAGACAGCGGACAGCGAACGGCTGGGGCCGGCATCCGGCATGGCGGCTCCGGCCCGCAAGCGGGGCCCGTCCGTGGCGGGCAGGCGCGGCGAAAGCGCGCCGCGGCCCGGCGAGGCAAGGCAGCGTGGCCGGAGCGGCAACGCTGCCACCCCGTGTGCGCCGCCGGTGCCGTCAGTCGACGAAGGCGCGCTCGATCACGTAGTGGCCCGGCGTGCTGTTCTTGCCTTCGACCAGGCCGGCCGGCTTGAGCAGCGCCACGGTGTCGCGCAGCATCGCGGTGCTGCCGCACAGCATCACGCGGTCGTGCTCGGGCGAGAAAGGCGCGGTGTCCAGGTCGCTGAACAGCTTGCCCGAGGCGATCAGGTCGGTGATGCGGCCTTCGTTCTCGAACTCCTCGCGCGTGACGGTCGGGTAGTAGGTGAGCTTGTCCTTGATCACGTCGCCGAGGTACTCGTGGCCCGGCAGGTCGTGCTTGATGTAATCCATGTACGCCAGCTCGCCCTTGTGGCGGCAGGTGTGGGTCAGGATCACGCGCTCGAAGCGCTCATAGATGTCCGGATCGCGGATGATGGACATGAACGGCGCCAGGCCGGTGCCGGTCGACAGCAGCCAGAGGGTCTTGCCGGGCAGCAGGTTGTCGACCAGCAGCGTGCCGGTCGGCTTCTTGCCGATCAGCACCTCGTCGCCGACCTTCAGGTGCTGCAGGCGCGAGGTGAGCGGGCCGTCCTGCACCTTGATGCTGAAGAATTCCAGGTGCTCTTCGTAGTTCGGGCTGACGATGCTGTAGGCGCGGGCCAGCGGCCTGCCTTCGACATCCAGGCCGACCATGGTGAATTCGCCATTGTTGAAGCGCAGCCCCGGGTCGCGCGAGCAGGTGAAGCTGAACAGGGTGTCGGTCCAGTGGTGGACAGATTGGACGGTTGCGATATTGAATTTGCTCATAGTCTTGCGAGTTCCAGTATCCGCCGGCACGGCAGCGCCAACGGCGGGAACGGCCCCCCAAGGGCGGCTCCCGCTTCAGCGAATGGGACGCGTCAGCAAGCCAAGCGATCACCGCGTCGACCAGCACGTCCACTTCGTCGGGCGCTATTGTAAAGCCCAATCGCGGGCAGCACCGGCACTCGGGCATGAATCTTGATAGTCATAATTCACATATGCTTATGCCGCCCCAGGCCCGGCGGCACGCCAGCCCGGCCCAGCCACGCCATTCCGGGCCATTCCGGGCCATTCCTGGCCATTCCGGGCGCGCCAGACGTCGCCCGCGCGTGCGCCGGCCTCACCCCGGCACCCGTGCCCCGGTGTCGGCCAGCGCGCCCGCGAAGTGGGAAAACGGGTCGAAAACGTCACCTTTCCGCTCGCCTTGCCGCTCAGCTTGCCCGTCACCTCTCCCCTCGCGCACCGCGATCAGGACCAGGGTGGAGCGCCCCGCCGCCGCGCCAGGCTCGGGCCGGCCCAGGGACCAGCGCTTGCCGCAGAGCTGCAGCAGGCGCGGCGCAGCCTCCCCTTCGAGCCATACCATGCCTTTGGCCCGCAGCACCTGCGGCGGCAGCGTATCCAGGGCCTGCGCCAGCGCCGGACGCGAGAACGGCACATGGCTGTCGAAGCGGCTGGCGGCGAAGCGGGCCGCATGCGGTGCGTCCGCCTCCGCCTCCATATCAAGCCCTGTGGCCCCGGCGTCCCCCTCCACCCCGATGCCGAACACCAGGCGCGGATCGACCCTGCCCTGGTGGCAGGCGAGCAGGCGCGCATCCGGCACTTCGGCGGCCAGCCAGCGGCGCAGGCCGGCAAGCGCGGCCGCGTCGGCCAGGTCGGTCTTGTTGAGCAGCAGCAGGTCGGCGGCGCGCAACTGGGCGCGCACCGTATCGCCCACATAGCGGTCGTCGGCGAGCCGGCGCACCGCCTCGGCGTCCACCACGGTGATCACGCCGTCGCCGCGGAAGCCGCCGCCGGCGCGGCCGATCTGCGCGATGCGGCCCGGATCGCCCACGCCGCTGGCCTCCACCACCACCCGGTCGGGCGGCTCGGGCAGCGCCAGCACCTTGAGGAAGGCCTGCATCAGGTCGCCGCCGACCGCGCAGCAGGCGCAGCCGTTGGTCAGCTGCAGGATGCCGCTGCTGGCGGAGGCGCCCGCGCCGCGCGCGATCAGCCCGGCATCGACGTTGACGGCGCCGAAGTCATTGACCATCACCAGCACGCGCTCGCCGCTGCCGCGCCGCAACAGGTGGTTCAGCAGCGTGGTCTTGCCGGCGCCGAGGAAGCCGCCCAGCACCGTGAGGGCGATGTCGCGCGCCATCAGGACTGCCCCGGCGCCGGGAAGACGCGCCCGCCCAGCACCGTGCCCCACACCGGCACATAGCGCAGGGCCTCGCGCGGGACTTCGAGCGGGTCCTGCTCCAGCACGGCGAAGTCGGCATACTTGCCCACCTCGATGCTGCCCGCCACGTGGTCCAGCTTGAGCGTGCGCGCCGCGCCCAGCGTCATCGCCTGCAGCGCGTCGTAGACGGGGATGCGCTCCGACGGGCCCAGGATGCGGCCCGCCGCGGTCTGCCGGTTGACCGCGCACCAGGCGGTGAAGAGCGGCCCGATCGGCGTGATCGGCGCATCCGAGTGCATCGAGTAGGTCAAGCCGCAGGTGCGCGCGGTATTGGCCGCGTTCATGCGGTTGGCGCGGTCCGGCCCCACCGTCATCGCATAGTGGGCATCGCCCCAGTAGTAGAGGTGGTTGGCGAACAGGTTGACGCACATGCCGAGCGCGGCCATGCGGCGGAACTGGCTGGCGTCGGCGAGCTGGCAGTGCTGCAGCGTGTGGCGGTGGTCCCAGCGCGGCTGCTCGCGCAGCACCGCCTCCAGCGCGTCCATGGCGACGTCGGTGGCTTCGTCGCCGTTGGTGTGGATATGCACGGTCAGGCCGGCGCCGTGGTAGGTGGCCAGCAGTTCCTTGAGCTGCTGCGGCGGCACCAGCCACAGGCCGTTGGGCGCGCCATTGTAGTAGCCGGGCCAGCGCAGGCGCGCGGTGAAGCCCTGGATGGAACCGTCGATGACCAGCTTGACCAGGCCGAAATGCAGCTTGTCTGTGTTGTGCGCGCGCGCCTGCCCGACGCGCGCCGCGCCCTTGCCTTCCAGGTCGCGCATCGGCGCGTAGGCCGGCACCAGGCGCAGCGGGTAGTCGGGATCGGCGGTGACACGGGCCAGGTTTTCGATCGAGTCGTCGCCGAGGTCGTTGACGAGGTCGGTGGCGATGGTCACGCCGGCCTGCTGGGCCACGCGCCCGAAGTTCCAGATGCCCTCCTCGGTCTGGCCGGCGTCGAAGAAGACGTTGCCGATGGTCTTGAAGACCAGGAACATCGCGGCGAATTCCTGCAGTTCGCCGCTGGGCCGGCCATCCTCGTCGCGGGCGATGCCGTCGACCGGCGTCTCGGCGTCGATGCCCGCCCGGCGCAGCATGGCGCTGTTGACGTTCATCAGGTGCACGCTGGCGTGCAGCACCACCACCGGCCGCTCGCCCGAGACCTGGTCGAGCTCGCGCACGGTCATGCGCGCGCTGCCGAAGTGGATGGGGTCGAAGCCCCAGGCCAGCAGCGGGCGCGCCGGGTCGTCGAGCGCGGCCTCGGCCTCGCGCAGCCGCGCCACCACGTCCTCCAGCCGGGTCAGGCCGGGCCAGACACGCCCGTCCGGGCCGCGCCGGTCGTAGTAGCCGACGTAGACGAACTTCCACATGCCCCCTTCCAGCAGGTGCGAATGGCCCTCGATCATGCCGGGCATCAGGATCTTGTCGGCGAAGGTCTCGTCGATGCGGGCCGGCCCCCAGCCGCGCACCGAGGCGGCATCGCCGACGGCGAGCACGCGGCCGTCGCGCACCGCCACGTGGGTGGCGCTCGGCTGCAGCGGATTCATCGTGAGGATCTTGCGGGCGACGAAGACGGTGGTGGATTGCGCCGTGGTCGAGTGGGGCATGGAAGACTCCGTGTCGGGTCGGGAGAAGGGTTGGCCGGCCCGCCGGAGCAAGGCCGGGCGAGCACCGGGCGGCAATCGGACGAGCGCCGGGACGCAGCCGGGACGCAATCAGGCAGCGCACGCCGCCGCGCCGTCCGCCGGCACCCCGGCGGGCGCGGCCCCGGGCGCGAACGGCGGCGGCGGGCAAGCCCGGCCGTCGCGCCACACCACGCGGTGGCAGGCCACATGGTGCCCGCCGTCCAGCTCGCGCAGGACCGGTGCCTCGCTGCGGCAGCGCGCCTCGGCGGCCGGGCAGCGCGTGTGGAAATGGCAGCCCGCCGGCGGATCGAGCGGGCTGGGCGGATCGCCCTGCAGCCGGATGCGGCTGTGCCCGTCGCGCCGGGCCGGGTCCTTGACCGGCTCGGCCGACATCAGCGCATGGGTATAGGGATGCAGCGGCGTGCCGAACAGCTGCGCGCGGCTGCCGCGCTCGACGATGCGCCCGAGGTACATCACCGCCACCTCGTCGCACAGGTGCTGCACTACCGCGAGATCGTGCGAGATGAAGACATAGGTCAGGCCGCGCTCGCGCTGGATGCGCGCCAGCAGGTTGATGACCTGCGCCTGGATGGCGACGTCCAGCGCCGACACCGGCTCGTCGCAGACCACCAGCGCCGGATCCACCGCCAGCGCGCGGGCGATGCCGATGCGCTGGCGCTGCCCGCCGGAGAACTGGTGGGGAAACAGCCGCTTCTGGTCCTGGCGCAGGCCCACCAGGGCCATCAGTTCATCGACGCGCGCGGCGATGGCGGCGGGCGCCAGCGCGGTCAGCTGGCGCATCGGCTTGGCGATGATGTCCTGCACGCGCTGGCGCGGATCGAGCGAGGAATACGGATCCTGGAAGATCATCTGCACCTTGGCGCGCAGCGCCGCCAGCGCGGCACCGCGCGCGCCGAGCAGGTCGGCGCCGTCCAGGCTGGCACTGCCGCCGCTGGCCTCGACCAGGCGCAACAGCGCCAGCGCGGTGGTGGACTTGCCGCAGCCGGACTCGCCGACGATGCCGAAGGCGCTGCCGCGGCGCACGCGGAAGCTGACGCCGTCGACGGCATGCACCATCGGCGCCGCCGCGAAGGGATGCGGGCGGCGCAGCGCGTAGTGCACGCGCAGGTCGCGCACGTCGAGCAGGACGTCGTCGCGCGGCACGTCATCGCGCAGCACGTCATCGCGCTGGCCGGAACCATGGGAGGCGGCGGCAGGCTGGCTGGGAAACATGGGCTTGTTCTCCTGCGGGCGGATCGGGATCAGGACAGGATGGACACAGCGGCCGCACCGGCCGCGCCGGACACGGTGGCGCCCTCGTGCGGCGCGGCCGCGCGCTGCCAGCAGGCGGCGGCATGGACGGCCGGCCCGCCCCCCAGGTCCACCAGCGCGGGCCGCTCCTGCCGGCAGCGCGGCAGGGCTTCGCGGCAGCGCGGGGCGAAGGCGCAGCCGGGGCCGAGCTGGTCGAGCGCCGGCACCATGCCGGGGATCTCCGGCAGCGTGCCGGTGCCGGTGCCGGTGCCGGCGCGGGCGGCGGCCGCGCCGGTCTCCAGGTGCAGCACGCATTCGAGCAGGCCGCGCGTGTACGGATGCGCGGGACGCGCCAGCACGTCGGCCACCGCCCCCTCCTCGATCTTGCGCCCGGCGTACATCACCATGACGCGGTCGGCCAGTTCGGCGATGGCGCCCATATTGTGGGTGATCAGGATGATGGCGGTGCCGAACTGGCGCCGCACGTCGCGCAGCAGGTCGAACACCTGCGCCTGCACGGTGACGTCGAGCGCGGTGGTCGGCTCGTCGGCGATCAGCAGGCGCGGCTGGCCGGCCAGCGCCATGGCGATCATGGCGCGCTGGCGCATGCCGCCGGACATCTCGTGCGCATACTGGCCGGCGCGCCGCCGCGGCTCGGGAATCCTGACCGCGTCGAGCAGGGCCACCGCCTCCTCGCGCGCGGCGCGCCCGCGCAGGCCGCGGTGGCGCTCGATCACCTCGACGATCTGGCGGCCCACGGTGAAGACCGGGTTGAGCGCGGTCATCGGCTCCTGGAAGATCATGGCGATCTCGCCACCGCGCACTTCGCGCATGCGCGCCGGCCCCAGCCCGAGCAGCTCGGTGCCGTCGAAGCGGATGCTGCCGGCGGCGATGCGGCCGGGCGCGGGCACCAGCTGCAGCAGTGCCAGGCTGGTCATGCTCTTGCCGCAGCCGGACTCGCCGACGATGCCGAGCACCTCGCCGCGCTCCACGCGCAGGTCCATCCGGTCGATCACGCGCAGGGGGCCGCCGGCACCGGCGAACTCCACGCACAGGCCATCGACTTCGAGCAGGGACATGCGGGCCTCCTTCAGCGCTGGCGCAGCTTGGGGTTGAGAGCGTCGTTCAGGCCATCGCCCACCAGGCAGATGGCCAGCACGGTCAGGAAGATGGCGGCGCCTGGGAACACCACCGACCACCAGGCCTCGAAGATCTGGTCGCGCGAGCTGCCGATCATGTAGCCCCAGCTGGTGACGTCCGGGTCCGACAGGCCGATGAAGGCGAGACCCGACTCGAACAGGATGGCCACCCCCACGTTGAGCGCCAGGGCCACGATCAGCGGCGGCGACGCGTTGGGCAGGATCACGCGCAGCATGATGTCGCGCCCGGAGGTGCCGATGGCACGCTCGGCGCGCACGAACTCGCGCTCGCGCAGCTTGAGGAACTCGGCACGCGTGAGCCGCGCCAGCGGCGGCCAGCTGACCAGCCCGATGGCCAGCACCACATTGCCGATCTTGGGCCCGAACACCGCCACCAGCACCATCGCCAGCAGGATCGGCGGCAGCACCTGGAAGAACTCGGTGACGCGCATCAGCACGTTGTCGACGTGGCCGCGGTGGTAGCCCGCCAGCGCGCCGACCAGCACGCCGATCACCAGCGTGGCGGCGGTGGCCGCGAGGCCGATCGCCAGCGTCACGCCGGCGCCGTGCAGCAGCCCGGCCAGCACGTCGCGGCCGAGGTAGTCGGCCCCCAGCGGCGCATCGGCCGAGGGCGGCGACAGCGGCGCCGCCACCACGTCCTGCGGATTGACCGCGTACAGCTGCGGCCCGAGCAGGCCCGCCAGCGCGATCAGCAGCAGCACCAGCGCGCCGAGCACGGCGCCGCGGTTGTGCAGGAACAGCTTCCAGCCCGTGTTCATCGGCGTCTCCTCAGCCCGTGGTGCGGATGCGGGGATCGAGCAGGCTGTAGAGCCAGTCGGTCAGGATATTGGCCGCCACCACCAACAGGCCGGACATCAGCAGGATGCCGAGCATCAGCGGGTAGTCGCGGTTGAGCACCGCGTCCGAGGCCAGGCGCCCCAGGCCCGGCCAGTTGAACACCGTCTCCACCAGCACCGCGCCCGCCATCGCATGCGAGAACTGCAGGCCGGCCAGCGTGACGATGGGCAGCAGCGTGTTCTTCAGCGCGTGGCGGTACACCACCACGCCTTCGCTCATGCCCTTGGCGCGCGCGGTGCGGATGTAGTCGGCGCCCAGCACGTCCAGCATGGTGGCGCGCGCCTGGCGGCTGTACTGCGCCAGGTAGATCATCGACAGCGACAGCACCGGCAGCACCAGGTGGTGCAGCACGTCGAGGACCAGGACCCAGCCCTGGCCGCGCTCGCCCATGGTGTACATGCCCGAGGCCGGGAACAGCGGCAGCCAGTAGGCGAACACGATCAGCAGCATCATGCCGCTCCAGAACACCGGCGCGGCGAAGCCGGCCAGCGAGATGAAGGTGACCGCCGCGCTGAGCGCGCCGCGCGGCCGGTGCGCCGACACCGTGCCCAGCAGCGTGCCGGCCACCACCGCCAGCAGCAGCGCCGGCAGCACCAGCATCAGCGTGTTGGGCACGCGTTCCAGGATCAGTTGCAGCACCGGCTGGTGGAAGAACAGCGAATCTCCCAGCTGGCCGTGCAGCACGTTGCCGACATAGGCCGTCAGGCGGTGGCCGAGCCCGGCATCCAGGCCGAGCTGGCTGCGCAGCGCCGCCACCTGCTCGGCGGTGCCGCCGCCCGACTGCGCGGCGATCACGTCGGCCACGTCGCCCGGCGCGGCCGACAGCAGCAGGAAGTTGAGCACGATCACGGCCAGCACCATCACGGCGCCGGCGCCGAGGCGGCGCCCCAGGTAGAACAGCGTCTGCATCGAAGCCTCTCGCTATGCGCGCGGCGGCGCGGCGCCAGGCGCATGGCCCGGCCCCGCCGCCATCGCAGGGGATCCTCGTCGGGCCGCTCACTTGGCCCAGTACACCTCGTCGAACGGCGCGAACACGCCCCAGATGCCGTCCGGCAGGCCGCGCAGCTGCTTGCTGGCCACCGTGCTGTATGGCGTGGTATTGAGCCAGGCTACTGGCAGCTCGGTATTGACGATCTGCTGGAAGCGGTCGTAGATGGCTTTGCGCCGCGCGGGATCGGTCTCGACAGCGCCCTGCGCCAGCAGCTTGTCGACCTCGGCGTTGGCGTAGCCCTGGGTGTTGGACCAGATCACGCCCTTCTTGATATTGCTCGACATATAGGTGCGCGCCACCCCGATCACCGGGTCGCCCCAGTTGAAGACCGCGTCGGTGGTCATGTCGAAGTCCCAGTTGGCGATGCGCTGCGACCAGGTGGGGAAGTCCGGCGAGGGCCGCAGCTGCACCTTCACGCCCACCTTGGCGAGCTGGGGACGCAGGTACTCGGCGACCAGTTGCGAGGTGTCGGGCGCGCCGGGCAGGAAATCGAGCCGCAGCGCGAAGCGCATGCCGTCCGCCTTGCGCGCGAAGCCGGCCTCGTCGAGCAGCTGGTTGGCGCGCGCCAGGTCCAGCTTGTAGGGATTGAGCGTCTTGTCGTAGAGCGGGCTGGACGGGTGGATCGGGCCCAGCGCCGGCTGCGAGCGGCCGCGCTGCAGCTTCTGCGTGATGAAGTCGCGGTCGATGGCGTAGGCGATGGCCTGGCGCACCTTCAGGTTGGCCAGCGGTCCCTGGCGTACGTTGAAGGCCAGCCAGTTGAGCGCGCCCACGCCCTCGTAGCCCGCCTTGCCCACCACCAGCTTGGGGTCGGCGGCGAGGCGGTCGAGGTCGGCGATGCGGAACGGTGCGTAGGCCACGTACTGGATATCGCCGCGCTGCATCGCCAGCGCGGCGGCGGCGCGGTCCGGCACGATGTTGTAGGTGATCTTGTCGAGGTAGGGACGGCCCTTGCGGAAGAAGCCGTCGAAGCGCTCCAGCACGAGGTATTCGCCGGGCTTGTACTCGCCGAACCTGAACGGGCCCGAGCCGATCGGCGCGTTGTTGTGCGGGTTCTGCCGGATCGGCCCGTCGCCGTACACATGCTTGGGCAGGATGGGCATCAGCGACGGCGTGGACAGCGCCAGCAGCAGCGCCGGATCGGGCTGCTTGAGGCGGAACACGGCGGTATGCGGGTCGGGCGTCTCGACCTTGTCCAGCGCGGCCAGCATGGCCGGGCCGAAGGGATGGTTGGCGCGCACCGCCTCGGCCGAGAAGGCGACGTCGGCCGAGGTGACCGGCTTGCCATCATGGAAGCGCGCCTCGGGGTTGAGCTTGAAGGTGTAGGACAGGCCGTCCGGCGCCGCGCTCCAGCTATCGGCGAGGTAGGGCTTGAACTGCCACCTGGCGTCGGCCTGCAGCAGGCTGGCGAACAACTGCGCGGCCGGCACGCCGGTCGCCACGCCGGACTGGATGGCCGGGTTCAGCGAGTTGATGGCGGTGATCGACAGCACGTTGAGGTTGCCGCCGCGCGCCGGCTGGGCGGGCTGGGCAGCTTGTGCGGCGGCGCTGCCGGAGACGGCGGCGCACCACATGGCCGCACTGGTGCAAAGCCCCGCCAGCAGGCGGCGCGGGCGCGTAAGACACGTCGACATCGATGCTCCCCTTTTGCCATGCCGGCCTGGCGGCGGCACGGCAGGATCGAAGGCACCCCGCGCCGGCGCGGGCAGGCGGGGGCGGCGTTCTGCATGCTGCGTGTTGCGTGTTGCGTGTTGCGTGCTGCGTGCTGCGTGCTGCGTGGTGGCTGGCATGCGGCGCGGCATGCAGTCCTGCGGGGAAGCGCCGCGGCATCGCCGCCCAGGCGCGATGCCGGCTTCGCATGGAACCGTCGAGCGGTGGAGCGGTGGAAGGTCGGACCGCCCCGGGCCGGCTGGCGCACAGGCAACCCCCGTGGCCCCTTTATATGCGAGCCAGGGAAGCTGCCGTTAGGTCCAGTTGGGACGTATCGCTTGGGCCAGCAGGATCGGCGCGCGGCGCCCCCCAGCCGGCAGGCGGGGGAGCGGCTCGCGCGCGGTCTGTCAATGGCGGATTTCCTGGGCGGGCTGGCGGGCGCCGCCCGGCAGCGCTCAGGCGGCGCTCAGGCGGCGGTCGCAGCCAGCAGGGCCTCCACCTGCGCCAGCGCCGGCGCGTGGGCGCCGGCATGGGTCGCGGCCACGGCGGCGCTGGCGGCGGCCCAGCGGGCCTGGCGCGCGGGCGCGGCACCGGGCTCGCGCAGCAGGCCGGCCATCCAGCCGCCCATGGCGGCGTCGCCGCAGCCGACGGTGTCGGCCACGGCCACGGCGAAGACCGGCTGCTCGTAGCGCTGCGCGCCGTCCAGCAGCACCATGCCTTGCGCGCCGCGCGTCAGCAGCACGCGCGCGCGCGGCGCCAATGCGCGCAGCGCGGCCAGCGCGCCGGCTTCGTCGTGCCGCGGGTAGAGGCCGCGCAGGTCCTCGTCCGAGACCTTGATGTAGTCGGCCAGACGTGCCAGGTGGGCGAACACCTCGGCGTAGTCCGGCGCGCGCATCGGCTCGCGGAAGTTGGGATCGAAGGCGATGCGCTTGCCGGCGGCGCTGGCCAGCGTGGCCTCCTCGCACAGGCGCGCGGCCAGCGGCTGGCGCGCCAGGCTGAGCGAGCCGAAATGCACCACGAGGGCTGCCTGGCGCCAGCCCTGCGGCAGGCGCGCCGGATCGAAATGGAGGTCGGCGCTGTCGTCGCCGACGAAGAAATAGCGCGGCGGATGCTGGGCACCGACGAAGGCCAGCAAGGGCGAGCGCGGCACCCGCTGCAGGAAGCGCAGGTCGAGGCCGGCGTCCGCGCTGGCCTCGGCGAGCTGGTCGCCCAGCTGGTCCTCGCTGATGGCGCCGGCAAAGGCCGTCGGCACGCCCAGGCGCGCGCCGACGCGCGCCACGTTCCAGCACGAGCCGCCCGGCAGGCCCAGCCATTGCTGGCCGCCCTGGTGGACCATGTCGGTCAGGGCCTCGCCGAACACGACGTAGGCAGGCAGGGTGGCATTCATCCGGCGATCTCCTCGGGCAGCGCGGCTGCGCTGGCGGCACTGGCGGCACTGGTGCCAGCGGCCGCCGTGGCGGCGGCACGCGCGCGGCGGATCAGGGCGGCCGTGGAGGCATCGTGCGCGCACGCCGGCCCGCCCTCCAGCTCGCGCGCGATGGGCGCGGCGAGCTGCTTGCCCAGCTCCACGCCCCACTGGTCGAAGGAATTGATGTTCCACAGGGCGCCCTGCACGAAGGTGCGGTGCTCGCACAGGGCCAGCAGCGCGCCGAGATGGCGCGGGTCGAGCCGCTGCAGCAGCAGGGTATTGCTGGGACGGTTGCCTTCGAACACCAGGTGCGGCACCAGTGCCTCGTCGCGCACGCCCTGCGCACGCACCTCGTCGGCGGTGCGCCCGCGCAGCAGCGCCTCGGACTGGGCGAAGCAGTTGGCCAGCAGCTTGCTGTGATGGCCGGGCACCGCGTGCACCGGCTCCAGCGCGGCAATGAAGTCCACCGGCACCCAGTGCGAGCCCTGGTGCATCATCTGGAAGTAGGCATGCTGCCCGTTGGTGCCGGTGGTGCCCCACACCACCGGCGCGGTCCCGCAGGCGGCCGGCGTGCCGTCGAGCTGCACCGACTTGCCGTTGCTCTCCATCTCCAGTTGCTGCAGGAAGGCCGGCAGCAGTTCCAGCGGCTCGCAGTACGGCGCCACGCAGCGGCTGGCGGCGCCGAGGAAGCTGCGGTTCCACACGTCGAGCAGGCCGAGCACCAGCGGCATATTGGCCGCCGCCGGCGCCTCGGCGAAATGCCGGTCCATCTCGCGCGCGCCGTCCAGCAGCGCGCGGAAGGCGTCGAAGCCGAGCGCCAGCGCGATCGGCAGGCCCACCGCCGACCACAGCGAGAAGCGGCCGCCCACCCAGTCCCAGAAGGGAAACATCTGCTCCGCGCCGATGCCGAAGGCAGCCACCGCCTCGCGGTGGGTGGAGACCGCGGCGAAATGCCGGGCCAGCTGGTCCTCCGGCACGCCCTGGCGCAGGAACCAGGCGCGCGCGGTATGCGCGTTGGCCATGGTCTCCAGGGTGGTGAAGGTCTTGGAGCAGACCACCACCAGCGTGGTGGCCGCCTGCACGCGCGCCAGCGCCGCGGCCAGGTCGCTGCCGTCGACATTGGCGACGAAATGCAGGCGCGGGCCGCCGCCCAGGTGGCCGAGCGCGCGGCACACCATGCGCGGACCGAGGTCGGAGCCGCCGATGCCGAGGTGGATCACATCGGTGATGGCGCGGCCGTCCCAGCCGCGCCAGGCGCCCTCGCGCACCGCGCCGGCAAAGCGCGCCATGCGCGCCAGCACGGCTTCCACCTCTGCCGCCACCGGCACGCCGGCCGCCTGGAAGCCGTCCTCGGGGCGCGCGCGCAAGGCCATGTGCAGGGCCGCGCGCCGCTCGGTGGTGTTGACCGGCTCGCCGCGGAACATGGCGTCGCGCTTGCACAGCACGCCGGCCTGCTGCGCGAGTTCGTGCAGCAGCGCGATGGCGCCGGCGTCGACGCGGTTCTTGGCGTAGTCCAGCGTCAGGCCGGCCGCCTCCAGCGTGAAGGCGGTGCTGCGCGCCTCGCCGGCGGCGCCGGCGAACCAGTCGCGCAGGTGGACGTGGCGGATGCTCTCGGCATGGGCCTGCAGGGCCTGCCAGGCAGGTAGGGAGGACAAGATCATGTCGGCTCGGGTGTGGTCGTGGGCGGACAGGCTGGGGACGATAGCAGAGACGGGCGCCCGGCGTCCCGCATGTCAGCGCGCTTTGTCACGGTCAATTCTTCGCTTGGGCCGGTGCATTCCCGCGGCATGCCGCTCTCACAGCTCCTCGTGCCACACCGCGCCGTCGCGCGACAGCAGCGCCGAGGACGCGGCCGGGCCCCAGGTACCGGCGGTATAGAGCTTGGGCGCGAGGCCGCTGTCGGTCCAGGCCTGCTGGATGGGCGCCACCCAGCGCCAGGCCTGGGCCTGCTCGTCGCGGCGCACGAACAGCCCCAGGCGGCCGCGGATCACGTCCAGCAGCAGCCGCTCGTAGGCTCCGGTCTTGCGTTCGTGGCGGGCGCCCTGCCCGCGCGGCAGCATGCGCTGCAGGTCGAGCGAGGCCGGCTGCAGCGCCTGGGTGTCGCCGGGCTGCTTGACGAGGAAATGCAGGCGGATGCTCTCCTCCGGCTGCAGCGTGATCACCAGGCGGTTGCCGGGCTCATGGTCGAGCGGGCGCGGGAACACCGAGTAAGGCACGTCGCGGAACTGCACCACGATTTCCGCCACGCGCGCCTGCATGCGCTTGCCGGTGCGCAGGTAGAACGGCACGCCCGCCCAGCGCCAGTTGGCGATCTCGGCCTTGATGGCGACGAAGGTCTCGGTGCTGCTGTCGGCAGCGATGCCGGGCTCGCCGGCATAGCCGGGCACCGGGTTGCCGGCGGCGGCACCGCGGCAATACTGCCCCCGCACCACCCTCTCGGCCACCTCATGCTGGGCGAGCGGGCGCAGCGCCTTGAGGATCTTCAGCTTCTCGTCGCGGATGGCGTCGGCCGACAGGCTCGACGGCGGCTCCATCGCCACCATGCACAGCAGCTGCAGCAGGTGGTTCTGCACCATGTCGCGCAAGGCGCCGATGCCGTCGTAGAAGTTGCCGCGCCGCTCCACGCCCAGTTCCTCGGCGATGGTGATCTGCACGTCGCGCACCCACTCGCGCCGCCACAGCGGCTCGAACAGCGCGTTGCCGAAGCGGATCGCCATCAGGTTCTGCACCGACTCCTTGCCCAGGTAGTGGTCGATGCGGTAGATCTGTTCCTCGCCGAAATGCCGCCCCACGGCGTCGTTGATCGCCTCCGACGAGGCCAGGTCGTGGCCCAGCGGCTTCTCCAGCACCACGCGCACGCCGGCGTGGTTGAGCCCGGTGCGGGCGAGCTGCTCGCAGATGGGCACGAACAGGTGCGGCGCGGTGGCCAGGTAGCACACCACCACCGGGGCGCCGCGCGCCTGCACCAGCTCGGCCAGCGCGTCGAAGCCCTCGGGCGCGCGGGCGTCCACCTGCTGGTAGGCCACGCGCTCGAGGAACTGCCGCCAGGTGTCGACAGCGACGGCGCCCGGCAGCATGGGGCGCACCTCGCTCTCCAGCATATCGAGATAGGCCTCGCGCGACATCGCCTGGCTGCCCAGCGCCAGGATGCGGCCGCGCGGATGCAGCGTGGCGCTGGCATGGGCGTCGAACAGGGCGGGCAGCAGCTTGCGCCGGGCGAGGTCGCCGGTGCCGCCGAACAGGACGAAGTCGAACTCGGGCACGGCGTTGGGGTCAGGGCGGTTCATGGTGCGGTCTGTCGAAGGGAGGGGCGCCGGTCAGCGGGGGGCCGACCAGCCTTGGTATTGGCCGACGTTGGCGCGCGTGACCAGTGTCGGCGGCAGCAGCACGGTGCGGCTGGCCGGCGCCTGGCCGTGCATCAGGCCGATGCCGATCTGCACCGCGGCGCGGGCGATGGCCCACGGATCCTGGCTGGCCGAGGCCTGCACCAGGGTGTCGGACTTGAGCGCGGCCTCGATGTCGGGCGCGCCGTCGACCGAGGCGATCAGGATGCCACGGCGGTTGAGCTGGCGTGCGGCCAGGTCGGCGCCGATGGCCTGCGGGTCATTGATGGTGAAGACAGCGTCGATCTTCGGGAAGCGCGTCAGGTAGAGCTGCATCACGTTGAGGCCGCCCTCGCGCGAGCCCTTGGCATCCTGGTCGTCGGACAGCAGGTGCAGGCCGGGATGCTCGGCCAGCACGCGCTTGCAGCCGCGCACGCGGTCCAGCACCGCCGACACCGGCGGGCCGTTCTGGATGATCACGTTGCCGCGGCCGCCCAGGCGCTCGGCGAGGAAGCCGCAGGCCAGCTCGCCCGCCCGCGTGTTGTCGGTCTGCACCACGGCGTCGGCACCGGCGGCCCCGACGTCCACCGCCACCACCACGATGCCGGCGCGGCGCGCCTTGCGCACCGCCGGCTCGATGGCGCGCGCGTCGGCGGCGTTGATCAGGATCAGGTCCACCTGCGAGACGATGAAGCTGTCGATCTGCGTGAACTGCTTGTTGAGGTCGTAGTCGGCCGACAGCACGGTGACCTTGGCCTGCGGGTTGGCGGCCTTGGCCGCGGCCTCCGCGCCGCGCGCCAGCGCGACGAAGTAAGGGTTGCCCAGCGAGCCCAGCGTGACGCCGACCTTGCGCAAGGGCCGTTCCGCCGCGGCCGCCGGCGGCGCGGCGGCCGGTGCCTGCGCCGCGCTGCGGCCGCTGCCGGCGGCCAGGGCCGCCAGCAGCGCGACGGCAATGGCGGCGATGATGGCGGCGGCACGCGCCAGCGCTGTGGGGAAGTAGCGTGTCAGCACGTCGTATCTCCTGCCCGATGTGTCTCGTTCCCGTTTCCCGTGTCCCATGTCCTGTGTCCCGTCAGGTGCGCGCCGAATCGCGGCGGCGGTAGCGGTCCAGCGCCACGGCGCCGATGATCACCAGGCCCTTGACGATGTACTGCCAGATATCGGAGACGCCCAGCAGCACCAGGCCGTTGGACAGCACCGCGATGATCAGCGCGCCCACCAGGGTGCCGCCGATCGAGCCGGTGCCGCCGACGAAACTGGTGCCGCCCAGGATCACCGCGGCGATGGCGTCGAGTTCGTAGGACTGGCCGAGCTGCAGCCCGTTGGCGGCATACAGCCGCGCCGCCGACATCACGCCGCCCAGGCCCGACAGCAGGCCGGACATCGCGTAGACGAACAGCAGCACCACCCACACCTTGATGCCCGACAGGCGCGCGGCCTCCGCATTGCCGCCGACCGCGTAGATCTGCATGCCCAGTACCGTGCGGCGCAGTACGAACCAGCACAGCGCCACCACCGCGCAGGCGATCACCACCAGCCAGGGCACGCCGAGCAGCTCGCCGTTGCCGAGGAAGGCGAAGCCGATGTCGGGGTTGTAGAGGGTGCTGTCGTGGCCGGCCAGGCGGGCCAGCCCGCGCACGGCGGTCAGCGTGCCGAGCGTGACGATGAAGGGTGGCAGCTTCATGAAGGCGACCAGCGCGCCGTTGACCAGGCCGAACGCCAGGCCGCACAGCAGCGCCGCCGGCACGCTGAGCGCGCCGAGCTGCGGCACCAGCGACACCAGCATGGCGGCCACCGCCGAGATCGACAGGATGGAGCCGACCGAGAGGTCGATGCCGCCGGTCAGGATGACGAAGGTCATGCCGGCCGCCAGCACCAGGTTGATCGAGGCCTGCTGGGCCACGATGGAGAGGTTCTGCCAGCTGGCGAAATGGTCGGTCAGCACGGCGAAGGCCGTGCACAGCAGCAGCAGGATGGGCAGCATGCCCAGGGCGCGCAGGCGTTCCTGCGCGGTGGGTCCGGCGCCGGCCAGGGCCGCGCCGGGGGCGTGGGTCAGCGAATCTTGCATGGTCGTCTCCTGCGGGGGCGGGCGTGGCGCCCTTCTGGTCTGTGGGTTCCGGTCCAGGGTTCCGGTCTGTGGTCCGGGTGTGCGGCCGGCGGCCTCAGTGCCGGAGCGGACCGGCGGCGGCAGCGCCCGCTGCCGCGGACATGGCCGCCACGGTTGCCGGCATGGCGTCGTCCGGCCCGGCCGCGCCGGTTGCCAGCGCGATGATGCGTTCCTGCATGCGTGCCGCGCTGTCGCCGGGATGCACCTCGCCGGCGATCTCCCCCGCGCGCATCACCAGCACGCGGTCGCACAGGCCCACCACCTCGGGCAGCTCGCTGGAGATCAGCAGGATGGCCACGCCTTGCCGGGCCAGGGCATCGATCAGGGCATAGATCTCCGACTTGGCGCCGATGTCGACGCCGCGCGTGGGCTCGTCCAGGATCAGCACGCGCGGACGGATCTCCAGCAGGCGCGACAGCATCACCTTCTGCTGGTTGCCGCCCGACAGCGCGCCGACGTTGACGCGCGCGTGCGGCACGCGGATGCCCAGCGCGCGGATGGCGCGCTCGGTGCGGCCGCTGCCGGCGGCGCGGTCGAGCCGGCCGAAGCGGCGCGCGTCGCGCCCCGCCACGATCAGGTTGATGTTCTCGTGCACGCTGTGGTCGAGGAACAGCCCCTGCAGCTTGCGGTCCTCGGTCAGGTAGGCGATGCCGGCCTCGATGGCCTGGCGTGGCGTGTCCAGGCGCACCGGCGCGCATGCGCCGCCGCCCTGCCCCGCCAGCCGCACCTCGCCGCGCAGGCGCGCGTCGGCGCCGAACACCAGCCGCGCCAGTTCGGTGCGCCCCGCTCCCACCAGGCCCGCCAGTCCCAAGACCTCGCCGGCGCACAGGTCGAAGCTGCAGCCCTTGACGCGGCGCCCGTCCGCCATGTCGCGCACGGACAGCACGGCCCGGCCGGCGCCGGCCTGCTGGCGCGCGGCGCCGTGGTCCTTGGTATAGAAGCCGGACAGGTCGCGTCCCACCATCATCTTCACCAGCGCCGCCTGCGACAGCTCGGCGCGCGCCAGCGTGCCGACGAAGCCGCCGTCGCGCAGCACCGTGACGCGGTCGGCCAGTTCGTCGATCTCCGCCATGCGATGGCTGATGTAGAGGATGGCCAGGCCCTGCCGGCGCAGTTGCCGGATCAGCGCGAACAGCCGCTCCGTTTCATGCGTGGACAACGGCGTGGTGGGTTCGTCCATGACCAGGATGCGCGCCTCGAAATGCACCGCGCGCGCGATCTCCACCAGCTGGCGCTGGGCGATCGACAGGCCGGCCACGGCATCGAGCGCGCCGAAGTCGGCGCCCAGGCGCGCCAGCGTGGCGGCGCAGGCCTGCGCCATGCCGGCGCGGTCGACCAGGCCGTGGCGGCGCAGCGGACGGCCGAGATAGACGTTCTCGGCCACGCTCAGGTTGGGGGCCAGGCTCAGCTCCTGGTAGATCACCGCCACGCCGAGCGCGCGCGCGGCCTGCGGCCCGTCGATGGCCACCTCGCGCCCGTCGATGCGGATGCTGGCGCCGGCGTCGGGCAGGTAGGCGCCTGACAGGATCTTCATCAGCGTGGACTTGCCGGCGCCGTTCTCGCCCATCAGCGCATGGACCTCGCCCGCATAGGCGGTGAGCTGCACGTCGCGCAGCGCGCGCACGCCGGGGAAGGTCTTGCTGATATGGCGCAGCGCGAGCAGCGGCGCGGTGCGCGCGGCATCGACGGTATGTTCAGGCGACGACATCGCTGGCCTCCGGGATCCGGGCCGACGCACCCTTGAGCCATTCGGCGCGCGGCGAGAAATTCATGAACAGCGGCAGCGCGGCGGCGCCCACGGCGCCGGCGTTGGCGCCGAAGCCGCCGCGCACCACGCGCGGCGCCCGCCGCGCCTCCGGCGCCCCCTCGTCGAGCGCCGCCTGCAGGCGCGCGATCAGCGTGCCGACCAGGCCGGCATCGACGTCGGCATCGAAGACCAGCAGGGGCACGTCGAGCACCGCCAGCGCCGCCTGCATGGCCGGCGCCAGCGCGTCGATGCAGTCGTCGAGCCACTGCGCCACGGCCACATGGCCCTGCGCGATGTGCGCCTCCAGGTCGGCGTGGCCGTCCACCTGCGCGCCGTGGTGGCGCAGGTGGCGCGCCAGCGCGTTGAGCGAGGCGCGCGCCAGCAGGATGTCGCGGGCCCGCCCGGTGCGGGGCGCCGAGTCCAGCGTGCTGGGCGCCACCGGCATCATGCCGATGTCGCCGGCATTGCCCGACACGCCGCGCACGCAGTCGCCGTCGAGCACCACGCCGCCGCCGATCGCCGGGCCGAGGAAGACATAGAGGAAATCCTGGGCGTGGTGGCGGCCGTAGAACAGCTCGGCGATGGCGGCCGCGGTGCCATCGTTCTCGCTGAACACCGGCAGCCCGGTGGCGGCGGCCAGCGCCGCGCCGAAATCGGTGTCGTCCCAGGCATGGAAGCTGTCGCGCAGGGCCGCGTCCTGCAGGTCCAGCTCGCGCAGCCAGGCGCCCAGGTTATAGGGTTGGGCCAGGCCGATGCCGAGCAGGCGCTTGCGCTCGGCCGGCGCCAGCGCCTCGCATAGCGCATCCAGGTCTTCGCGCACCATGGCCAGGGCCTGCTGCGGATGGGGCAGGACCTGCTGGCGCGCACGGCTGGCCAGGATGCGGCCGCTGAAGTCGACCAGCACGCACTCGATGCTGGCTCGGTCCAGCCGCACCCCGAGGCCGAAGGCGCCGCGCGGCTGCAGCCGGATCAGGCTGGCCGGCTGGCCGCGCTGCCCGTCCTGGCGTCGTCCCGCTTCGCACACCAGCCCCTCCTCGGTCAGCGTCTGCACGATGCTGCCGACCGCGGTGTTGGTCAGCTCGGCCATGCGTGCCAGGTCGGCCTTGGAAGCCTCGCCGGCACGGCGCAAGGCGAGCAGCAGGGCCCGCTCGTTGTAGAGGCGGAGGCTGGCGGAGTTGACCCCGCGTCCGGCCTTGGAAAGCGACATGCTGTCTCCTGTCCCGGTCGTGCGCGGCACCGGCTGGTCCGGACCGCGTCACGCCTCGATTAATTAATTCACGTTGAATTAAAGATTAGGACGGAGACCGGCTCAAGTGGGGACAAACCCGGAGACGACGGTTGGAGAGGGTGCGGCTACCCGCTGCGGGAAGCTGAAAATGCAGATTGCGACACTTACGACCGGTCAGCCGCTCGGCCGCCCAGTGGCGCAGGCTGCGCCCGGACCGCGCTCAGTCGGCCTTGGCGGCAGGCGCGCTGGCCGCCACGCCGGCGAGCGGGAGCGGCTCGAAGAGATGGTGGTGGAGATGGCCGCCGGCATAGACCGGCCGCTGCGTGCGCACGCGCTCG
Source organism: Cupriavidus sp. USMAA2-4 (assembly GCF_001854305.1). Lineage (NCBI taxonomy): Bacteria > Pseudomonadati > Pseudomonadota > Betaproteobacteria > Burkholderiales > Burkholderiaceae > Cupriavidus > Cupriavidus sp. USMAA2-4. The sequence goes on from NZ_CP017749.1 coordinate 430,038, forward strand.
ATCACGGCCCGGTCGGAGCCGCTGGCGGCCGAGCGGTACAGCAGCGGCACCGCGGCCAGCGCCAGGGTCACCACACAGGGCAAGGCAAGGTGCAGCAGTTTCATGGCCGGCCGCCGGCGCACGGGAAGTGCGCCCGCAGGCGCTGCAGCGACAGGGGAATCGACGGGGACGGCGGGGGGCATGCAATCGAACGGCGGTAGAACGCAACGCTACGGCGCAACACTGCAGCGCAACACTGCAGCGCAACAGAAGAGCGCAACAGAAAAGCGCAAAGACCGCGATCCTCGCACAGCGGCGGCCGCATGACCAGAGGCAGACCAGCCGCGCGGCGTGGCCGCCGCCCGCCAACGGCAGCGCAGGCTCAGCCGGCGCGGGCCGGCGTGGGCGCCGTGGCGGCCTGGCCGCAGGAAGCCTGCTGCAGCGCGGCGCGTTGCGCGGCACGCTTCTCGGCGCGGGCGCGTTCGATCACGGTCCAGTCGGGACCGGCGAGGGCAGGCAGGGCGGCGGCCAGGGTAGCGGCGCCGGCCAGGGCGAGGATCAGGGTCTTCATGGCGAGGAGGAGAGGGAGTCGGGGGGGCAAGGCGGGGGAGCGGAGCGGCCGGCAGGCCCGGACAGGCACCGGACCTGCCCTGCTGCGCCTGCCGGCGGCGCCCGCCTTCCCCGAACTGGGGGAGGAGGAAGGCGGTCCGCCGCCGGCCCGTGTAGAAAGGCCCGCCGCCCTGCCCCGCCATGCCGGCGCGCTCTCCTGGAGGACGAGGCGCGGCGGTCATGGCGGCACGCATGCCGGACGGCGGACAAGGCGAAGCCTGGTGTGATGCCTGTGCTGCGATGCCTGCGGGCAGCGCTTGCTGCCCGAGCCGGCCGTGCCGGCCGGAAACGTCAGACGGGTTGAGCGGAAACGCCGGTCAGGTCGCGGCCGGCCAGGTCCATGCCGCCGGCGCGGTTGCCTTCGCTATAGGGATCGCGCGGCGCGTTGCCGCGTGCGCCTTCGCTGTAGGGATCGCGCTTGCCGAGGTTGGCACCTTCGGAGTAGGGGTCGCGCTTGCCGAGGTTGGCGCCTTCGGAGTAGGGGTCACGCTTGCCGTTATGCATGGTGTAGCCGTAACGGTCGCCGGCAATGCCGCTATCCCGCGGACCCGATGCATTGGCCTGAGCGCTGGCCAGGACGCAGGCGCTGAGGGCGGCTGCGGTTGCAAGGGTCTTGAGGAGCTTCGTGTTCATGATGGTTAAGCAGGTTTGGGGGAGGACGGCACTTCCATTTTCACGGTGCGGGATGGGCGGATCTGCGTCCCGCGCGCCGTCCTGTTCGCCTTTTGAGCTGTGCATTCGGCAATCGCGTCGTGCACAGGAACCCAGTGTAGCCATGGGTCACTCATTCTAGAAGTGATTTATTTTTCTTTTGTCCAGTCGGTTTTTTCATAGAAAGAACCGGACAAGCGGGCGGGCAGGCAATCTGCGCTTCAGTCAGATCGGCGGGGACATGCTGGGACGAACGCCGACGGCTTGGCAGGCAAGGCATGGCAAGGCGCGTTCGCTGCCGGACGCAGCTTGGCGCTTCGCGCTTGCCTCAGGCGCACCTCACGCGAAGGGAAGAAGCCGGGCAGCTCAGGTTGCAGGTGGTCCGGGATAGCGTTGACGCGCGTGGAGCACGGCCAGCGCCGTCACGGTCATCTCATTCTCTTCCAGGATAACGAGATAGTTCTCGTGCGCGACCAGTTCGCGCGTGCCGGCAACGCGGCCCGGCCTGCGGGGAAACAAGGCGTCGGCCAGTCTAGCCACCTGGTCATCGATGTGGGGCCACAGCGTGGCGCCTGCGCGCGGATTGCCCTGCGCAATATAGGCCTCGATTTCATCCAGGTCGTCCCGGTAGCTCTGCGTGCGCAGCACGACCTTCATGGGCTATCGAGCTGACGCCGCTTGGCCGCCCGGATCGCTTCCCATTGGTCCGGCTCGATGCGCTGGTTGCTGCCGTCGTCGAGGCCGGCACGCGCTGCCTCGACCTTCTGCTGCAGCCATTCGGCATGGGACAGTGCCTCATGCGCCGCCTTCATCCGCGCCGCAGCATCCTCGCGCGTCCGCTGGCCCGCGGACACGCTGTAATTGCTGGCGTCGATCCCGTCGATCCTGACGATATGCAACTCCCTCCGCAGGTATTCGACACAACTGTCCAGGCTGCGCCAGGTGCGCGGCCTGTCGTCACGTTGGGTCCCCAACGGGGTGTCCTGCGCGCCGATCCGCAAGGTCACGGACCAGCCACCGGGCTGGCCGACAATGGCGGCACCGGTGATGACCGACGCCTCGACGAGACGACGGGCGTTGGGCGTGTCTATGGTTCGGGTCCTCACTCGCACCTCCTTCACACAACAGGAAGCAGTCTGACAAATACTAGATAAAAACTCAATTACCTCACAAAAAATGCAGTATCAAATACTTTCAGGAATGGGAAATCCGTCTCGCCGACGACGAATTGCCATCAATCGCGCGCCGTAGCCGGCACTTCCCGCACCGCCGGCGCCTGCTGCCAGCCCCCGCCCAGCGCCACGAACAGGCCGATCTGGTTGAAGGCGAGCTGGCTGTCCGAGGCGGCCAGGTCCATTTCCGCCGATGCCAGGCTGCGTTCCGCGTCCAGGCTCGACAGGTAGGGCGTGCGCCCCGCCTGGTAGAGGCGCCGCTGCTGCGCGGCGGCACCGGCGGCCTGGTCGCGCGCGGCGCGCAGCGCGGCATTGCGTTCCTGCTCGCGCCCGTAGCGGCTCAGCGCGGTGCGGGTCTCCAGCAGGGCCTTGAGCACCACGCCGTCAAAGCGCGCCAGCGCCGCGTCGGCGCCGGCTTCCATGCCGTGGATGCGCGGGCGTACACCGTTGGTGGGCAGGTTCCAGGTAATGCCGGGGCCGATGCCCCAATGCGCGGTCGGCCCGGTGCCGAAGTCCGACAGCATGCCGGTGAGGCCGGCCGAGGCGCCGATGCGGATGGACGGATACAGATCGGCCGTGGCCACGCCGATGCGCGCGGTGGCGGCAGCCAGCTCGCGCTCGGCCTGGCGCACGTCCGGGCGGCGCTTGAGCAGCGCGGCGCCGTCGCCCACCGGCAGCGGACGGCTCAGGCGCGGCTCCTCCTCGCAGGCGAAGGCCTCCGGCGCCAGCGAGCCGGGCGGCTGGCCCAGCAGCGCGGCAAGCCGGAAGCCCGCGCCTTCGCGCTCGGCCTCGAAGCGCGGCAGCGCCGCGCGCAGGGTGTCGGCCTGGGCCTGCGCGCGCATGGCGTCGGCCGGCTGGCCGCGGCCGGCGGCCACCAGCTTGCGTACCAGTTCGGCCTGGTGTTCGGCCAGCCTGGCCTGCTGCGTGGCCACCTCGTGCTCGTGCGTGGCGGCGCAACCCTGCACATAGGCACGCACCGTCTCGGCGACCACGCCGACGCGCGCCGCGTCGAGCGCGGCGGCACCGGCTTCGGCGCCGGCCAGCGCGGCTTCGTCGGCGCGCGCGAGCTTGCCGAAGAAGTCGATCAGGTAGGACACCGAGAAGCCCGCATCGCCGATGCTCAGGGCCGGGATCTTCTCCGTCTTGAGCAGGCTCTCGCCGGACAGCTGGGTGCGCTGCGCGCTGCCCCAGAGCGCGCCCTGCGGCAGGTTCTCGGCCTCCACCTCGTGGTAGATGGCGATGGCGCGGCGCAGGTTGGCGGCGGCCGCGCGCAGGTCGGTATTGGCGGTCAGCGCCTGCCGCACCAGCTGGTCGAGCCTGGCATCGTCGTACAGGCGCCACCAGTCGTCGGGCGGCGCGTCGGCCGAGACCCCGGCCGCGGCCCGGGCCCCGTCCGCGCCGTCGCCGGTGAGCGGGCCATTGGCGGCGGGCGCCTGCACCAGCGCCTGCGCCGGCACGTGGTAATCGGGGCCGACGGTGGTGCAGCCGGCCAGCAGCGTGGCAACCAGCAACGGCAGCGCAGCCAGGCGCGGGGTCCTCATGAGCGGCTCCCCTGCGGCGCCGCGGCCGCGCCGTCTTCCCGCACCGACACCGTGGCGGTGCGGCCGGACACCAGCCGCACGCCGGCCGGCACCGCGTCGAAGACGATGCGCACCGGCACACGCTGCGCCAGCCGCACCCAGTTGAAGGTCGGGTTCACGTTGGGCAGCAGGGTCGCGCCGTTGCTGCGGTCGCGGTCTTCGATGCCGGCGGCGATGCTCTGCACGTGGCCCCGCAGCGGCTGCGCTTCGCCCATGATGCGGATGTCGACCGGCGCGCCGACACGGATGCCGTGCAGCTTGGTTTCCTCGAAGTAGCCTTCGACATGGAAGGACTCCACGTCCACCATCGAGAACACCGGCTTGCCGGTGCTGACATAGTCGCCCAGGCGTGGCAGGCGGTCGTTGACATAGCCCTCCACCGGGCTCAGCACGGTGGTGCGCGCCAGGTTGAGCTGCGCCACCGCCACCGCGGCCTCGGCCTGGGCCAGCGCCGCCGCGCCCTCCTCCACGCGCGCCCGCCCCTCTTCCACCACCTCGGCCGACACCACGCCGCTCAACGCCACGCTGCGCGCCGCCTCGCGCCGCGCCTGCGCCAGCACCGCGCGGCGGGCCGCGGCGTTGGCCTGCGCCTGGCGCAGCGCCAGCGCGAAGCGGTCGCGGTCGATCACGAACAGCGGCTGGCCGCGGTGCACGCGCTGGTTGTCCTTGACCAGCACCTGCGTGACCAGTCCGGAGACATCGGGCGCCACCTGCACCACCTCGGCACGCACATGGCCGTCGCGCGTCCAGGGCGCCACGGTGTAGTACTGCCACAAGTGGAAGGCGACGCAGGCGGCGAGCGCCGCCGCGGCCAGGGTCAGCACGACGGAAAGAAGGGAACGCGGACGGAAACTCATGGGTGCAACCAGCGCGCGGCGGCCACGACGCCACCGAGCAGCAGGGTGTAGAGAGCAAGGTTGAACAGGGAACGGTGCCAGACCACGCGATAGAAGCCGGCGCGGGCCAGGCCAGCGCGCAGCAGCACCATCAGGACCAGGGCCAGCAGCATCAGCAGCAGCAGCGTCGGCACGAACACGCCATAGACGTTGATCTCGCCGCTCATCGCATCTCCCGGCGGGCAGTACGGCGGCGCCTCATGACGCACGTCCCGGCATGTCGTGGCAGGTCGGATAGAGCGTGACCTGCAGCACCACCAGCGCCGCGCGGGCCTCGCGCGCGGCCCGGTTGGGCGGCGCGGCGAGCTGGGCCAGGGCGGCATCGATGCCGAGCGACAGCGTGCTCGGCGCGGGAATGTGCGCGGCATGCAGCCGCCCGCGGAAATGCGCGGCCATGCCGTCCAGCACGCCGGCCACCGCCGCGCGCGCCGCCGGCGGCAGGGCCGGCAGGCTGCGGTGCAGCGCCAGCGCGCTGAAGCCGGCCTGCAATTCGGCAAAGCCATCGCTGGACAGCGAAGCGTCGCTGGCGGCCAGGCGCGGCACCAGCTGGCTGAGCCGGTCCAGCATGCGGCCGCCCAGCGCGCCAGGGCCGGCACCCGCGCCGGCGACGCGCGTCACGGCGGCGTCGGCCAGGTCCTTCCAGCCGGCGCGGATCAGGCGGTGCGCCGCCACGCGGGCGCCGAAAGGCCGCGTCACCATCGACCAGAACGGCGCGAACAGCATGGCGCCGACGCTGGCCAGCATGGTGTTGAAGATGCCGAGGAAATTGACATCGTAGACGCTGTGGAAATTGGCCAGCGAGGCGGTGTTGACCGACAGCAGCATGGCGATCAGGTTGAAGCCGGGACGCTGGATCAGCACGCCGATGCCCAGGTAAGGCAGGGCCAGCAGCGCGGCCAGGGTCTCGAAATCGTGAGTGGTGGGCACCACCAGGAACAGGTAGAAGCAGGACACCGCCAGGCACATCGCCGACCAGCGCACGAAGGTGCGTGCCACCGGGCGCGGCTCCTCGATGGTGGCGAAGAAGCAGCAGGCGATCGCGGCCACCGCCACCGCGCCGCCGCCGTCCTCCCAGCCCGAGGCGATCCACAGCAGGCCGGCGCAGAACACGGCCAGGCCGGTCGAGCCGGCGTACCACAGCAGCATGCCGTGATCGTGGTGGTGGGCGCGCACCACCGGCTCGCCGCGGTGGCGCAGGCGCGGCCCGCGCAGGCCGCGCAGCCCGGTGCGCCGGCCCGCCAGGCGCCGCTGCAGCGTGCGGCAGTCCTCGCACAGCGCGGCCAGCGTGCGCAGGTGGTCGGCGGCGGCGGCAACCAGGCTGGCATGCCAGCGGCGATGGCCGGCCAGCGTATCGGTGGCGTCACCCGCGGTGGCGTCACCCGCGGCGGCGTCACCCGCGCCGGCCTCATCCGCGCCGGCGGCCGCAGGGGCCTGGCCGCTGCCTTCGAGGTCGCCATCCAGCCGCGGCGCGGGCCCGGCAAAGCCGGCGCGGCACCAGGCGCGCAGCCGCGCCATGGCGTCCGCCAGCGGCGCCGGGATGCCCTCGGGATGGCGGCGCAGGTCCTGCATCACGCCGGCCAGCGAGGACAGCACCGGCAGCAGCAGGGTCATGCGCTCGCGCAGCGCCGCCGCCATGCGCAGCACCTGCGCATTCTCGGCATCGTAGGACAGCTGGGCGATCAGCTGGTCCAGCGCCAGGATGTCCGCCGCCAGCCGGTGGCGGCTGCCGTGGCGCAGTACGCTGGCCTCGGCGTCGGCCGACAGCATGTCGCCGGCCCACAACGCCGCGTCGGCCAGCCAGGCGGCGGCACGCGCGCCCAGCGCGCTCGCCACGTTGGCCGGAAAGACCACCGAGCCCACCACGCCGGCGCAGACGATGCCGATCACGATCTCCTCGATGCGCGCCACCGCGATGTCGAAGATCTGCTCGGGCTGGCCCACCGCGGGCAGCGCCACGATCGGCAGGGTGTAGGCGGCCAGCAGGAAGACGTAGCTGCGCGGGGTGCGCTGCAGCAGCGACAGGTACAGCAGCAGCGCGGTCCACAGGCTGACCGCCGCCATCAGCAGCACCGGGCCGTTGACCAGCAGCGGCACCGTCACCACCGCCGCGCTGGCGCCCAGCAGCGTGCCGAGCACGCGGTAGGCCGCCTTCGAGCGGGTCGCGCCGGTCAGCGGATGGGAGACGAAATAGACGGTCGCCATGGCCCAGTAGGGGCGTGGCAGGTCCATCCACAGCGCGATGTAGAGCGCCAGCATCGCCGCAAGGAAGGCCTTCAGCGAGAACAGCCACTGCCGGGCACTGGGCCAGCCGGACATGGTGACGAACCTGTTGGAATGGAATGGGAATGGATGGGGCGCCGGCACGGCCGCTGCGCTGGCGGCCGCGCCGTGCGGAAGGGGCGGCGCGCGCCGGGGCGGGCGCCGCGCGATCGTCGTCAAGCGATGCCGGCGACCTCGGCCAAGGGCAGGCTGCGGCATGCCGACCGGCCCGCGCGCCGCGTGCCAGGCCGGCGCGGCGTGTGCGCGCTGGCGCCGTCGAGACGGGCCAGGCCGCCGGACAGCTCACGGGCGCGCGCATTGCCCGCGGGGAAAATGCAACAGCCCGCCGCGGCCACGATGGCGACGGCCGTCGCGACGGTGGCGGGACGCGCATGCGCACGGATCATCATCTTGCTTCCTTCATTCTGCGAAAACCGGCGGATGGCCCGGCCCGCGCCCGCCGAGGCAAGGCGCGCGGTGTGGCGCGGGGGCCACGGGGGCATCCGGGGGCACCGGTGGAAACAAAGTGTAGTCAAATCCCCGGCATTCTCAGAATGATTTAATATTACACATCGCATTCGCTTTTTTCATACAAGGAGGCCACCGTGGCCATGGACATCCGCGCCCTGCGCTATTTCGTCGAAACCGCGCGGCTGAGGAGCTTCACGCAGGCCGCCGCCTCCCTCTTCGTGACCCAGTCCACCATCAGCAAGATGGTGCGCCAACTGGAAGAGGAGGTCGGCCAGCCGCTGCTGATCCGCGAGGGCAAGCAGGTGCGCCTGACCGACGTGGGCCGGGTGGTCTACGAACGCGGCCAGGAAGCGCTCGGCGTGGTCCACCGGCTCCAGCTCGAGGTGGCCGACCTGTCCTCGCTCGGGCGCGGCCAGCTCACCGTGGGCATCCCGCCGATGGCCAACCTGTTCTTCTCTCCGGCGGTCAGTGCCTTCCGCCAGCGCTACCCCAACCTGGAACTGCGCCTGGCCGAGCACGGCGGGCACCTGGTCGAGCAGCAGGTGGCCAGCGGCGAACTGGAAGTCGGCGCCACCGTGCTGCCGGGCGACAGCGGGCTGGCGCTCGCCTCGCGCCAGTTCGCCAGCCATCCGATCTGGGTGGCCGGGCCGCGCAAGGCCAAGTGGGCCAAGGGCAAGACCGTCACGCTGGCCGCCCTGCGCGACGAACCGCTGGTACTGCTCAACGACGACTTCTCGCTGACGCGCAAGCTGCGCCTGGCCTTCCTCGACGCCCGCATCGAACCGCGCATCGTGGCGCAGAGCGGGCACTGGGACTTCCTCGCCTCGATGGCGGCGGCCGGCCTGGGCACGACCTTCCTGCCGCGTCCGCTGCTGGCCAAGCTGCACATCGAGGACGACCTGGCCGTGGCGCGGCTGGTCGAGCCCGATATGGACTGGGCGCTGGCGCATATCTGGCAGCCCGGCCGCTATCTGTCGCATGCGGCGCGCGCCTGGCTGGACGTGTGCAGCGAGGTGCTGGGGGCCTGAGCGGCACCGGACCGGGCTGGCCGCCTTCAGGACCGGCGCCCGGCTGCCGTTATCCGTCGCAGGGCAGTCACGACAAGCCGGAGCCTGGAACAGGCACGGCGGCGTGCGCCGGCTCGCCGCTGCCCGCCGAACCACGCTCCGACGCATGAACACCACAGACTACCGCAGCGACTCGAGGAGCGACGCTTCCCAGCTATACGGCACCGCCTGCGCCGCCCCGCTGCGGGACCTGGGCACAGACCTGCGCCTCGCCGCGCCCGCCATCGTCGACGAGTTCTACGACCGTCTGGCACGGCTTTCCGGCCGGCAGCCGCTGCTCGAGGCGCTGTCGGCCGCCGAACTGGCCCGGCTCAAGCAGCTCCAGCAAGGCAACCTGCTCGCGCTCGCCGCAACCGACCTGAACGAGACGGACCACGGCACCATGGCGATGCGGGTCGGCAAGGTGCATGCCATGGTCGGCCTCGCCAGCGAGGCCCTGGTCCACAGCGAGGACATCCTGCACACCGCCGTCCACCGGCACCTCGACGCCAGCCGGCACGGCGAAGCCCTGTCGATCTTGTCGCGCCGGCTGATCCGCGACGTGGCCTGGCAGATCCGCGCCTACGAGGAGATGGAAAGCTCGCGCCACCAGGTACTGCTGGACATCACCCGCCTGGCCTGGGCGGCCGGCAGCTATACGGACCTGATCGGCCAGGCCGTCGGGATCCTCGGCCGGCATGGCGAGATCGCCGGCTGCTCGATCGGGCGGCCGGACCAGCACGGGCGCTTCCGCTTCGAGGCGGCCAGCGGGACGAACATCGAACCCTACCTGACCTATCTGGAGCATTCGCCGGCCAGCGCCATCGAGGCCGACAGCGGCAGCCGGGGCCGTGGGCCCACCGGCCGCGCCTGGCTGGGCCGGACCATCGAGCGCTGCCTGAACTTCGCCACCGACGCCCGCATGGCACCGTGGCGCGACGCCGCGGCGCAGGCCGGCTACCGCTCCAGCGCGGCGATCCCGCTGCACCAGCCCGGCTGCGCGCCGACCGCGGTCCTGACACTGTACTGCGCCTATCCGGGCGGCTTCGCCGGGCCGCACCACGAGGCCTTCCTGACACAGCTGCAGGCCTTGCTGACCTTCGCGCTGGCAAGGTTCGACCTGCGCACGGGACTCTCGGTGGCGATCCCCTACGTCACGCGCCAGCACTGGGCCGCGCTGCTGCGATCGGACGCTCTCGAGATGCACTACCAGCCCTTGCTGGACCTGCGCTCGGGCACCGTCAGCAAGGCCGAGGCGCTGGCCCGGCTGCGCGACGGCGAGCGGCTGCTCGCGCCCGGCACCTTCCTGCCCGCGCTGTCGCCGGAGGACTTCCTTGAACTGTATGCCCGCGGCCTGCGCCAGGCGCTGGCGCAGCGACGGCACTGGCTGCGCCACGGCTTCGACCTGGACCTGTCGCTCAACCTGCCGTTCAGCGGACTCGGCGACCGCCGCTACTTCGAGGCCACCCGGCAATTGCTGAGCGAGCAGGACTGCCCCGGCCACAAGCTGACCCTGGAGATCCTGGAGACAGACGACCTTCCGCGCGGCATCGACATCGGCGCAGAGCTGGCCCGCTTCAAGACGCTCGGCGTGCGGCTGGCCGAGGACGACCTCGGCTCCGGGCACAGCAGCCTGACGCGCCTGCGCAACCTGCCTTTCGATACGATCAAGATCGACCGCAGCCTGGTCGCCGCGCGCGCGGACCAGCCCCCGGGCGACAGCGCCCTGCACTTCATCTACCAGCTGACCCGTCTCGGCCATGCCCTGGGCAAGTCGGTCATCGTCGAAGGTGTCGAGGACGAAGACCTGCTGGAAGCCATCGCGATTCTCGGCGCGGACGCGGTGCAAGGCTATGTGGTGGCCCGCCCGATGTCCTCCGGGCAGCTGCTGGAATGGCTGGCCGGCAGGCAGGCGCGGCTTCCGGCAAGTCCGCCGGCACCGGGCAGCACGCTGGCCAGGCTGGCCCGGCTGCTGGTGTGGGAGGAGACCCTCCACCTGCTGCTGCGCGAAGCGCCGGAGCGCACCGCCGACGGCGGCGCGGACGCACCGCCGCCGGGCGCGGCCGGGGCCGGCCCCCGGCACGCTTCCCTGGCGGGCATGGCCGAACTGCTGCTGGCACCGGCGCCCCCGCGCGCCAGGAGCCGGCACCTGCATCAACGCATGCATGACCTGCTCCATGCGGCCTGGTCGCACGGGCCGCGCAGCCCGGCCTACGCCGCCGCGCGCGAACGCCTGGTCTCGACCCTGTGCGCGGCCTAGACCGCTGAATCATGGAAATAGACCAGCAGTGGACTAGTGGACTCGTGCCCCGCTACTGCAGGTTGCCCCAGCGCGGCACCGCCGGCTCGGCGGCAGCCCACTTCCAGCGCCCGCCCTGCTCGCAGGCCGTGGTGAGGAACCAGGCGCGCCGCCGCGCGGCGTCGTCGTCGACCGAAAACAGGGCTTCCTTGCAACGCGCCAGCGGCGTGTCGATGACACGGGTGACGCGCAGCCAGCCATGCGCGTTGCCATAGGGCAAGGGGTGGCGGATCTCCCAGCGCTCCAGGCGATCGGGCTCGAGGGTGCCGATGACGGCGGCGATGCTGTCCTGCTCGGCTTCGTGCCAATGGCGGAAGAAGGCCTTGCCGGCGGCGTCGGCCGCCGCACTGACGCCGATCGCCACCCCCGCGCCCAGCGCCGGATTGGCGGTCAGCGCACCGGTGGCGACACCGGCCACCGCACCGGAGATATCGCCGAACGAGGAACATCCGCCCAGCGATGACAGCAGCGCGCCGGCCGCCAGGATGCGCAGCAGGACGCGGCGCGGCGCCTGCGCCCCCGGCACCGCATTCATTGCAGGTTGCCCCAGCGCGCCGTGGCCGGCTCCGCCGAGGCCCATTTCCACTGGTCGCCGTCGCGGCAGATGGCGGCGACATAGAAGGCGCTGCCGCCCCCCGGCGCCGCCGCCGCGGGCGACGACGCCGGCAACGATGCGGCACCGGCGGGCGCCGGCGGATCGACCGAGAACACGATTTCCTTGCAGCTCAGTTGCTTGTCGCCGATCAGGCGGCTGACCGTCACGCGGCCGCGCTCTTCCGCCTCCAGCGGCGCCGCGTGGTCGGTGGCCCAGGAGGCCACCGCGCCCACCGCCAGCGCTCCGGCGGCCTGCGCGATGCGGTCTTGCGCGGCGGCGTGCACCTGGCGCTGGCTGTACTGCAGCGCCGCCTTGGCGCCGGCCTGCACGCCGAGGCCGATGCCGGTCGCCACCGCGGCATTGTCGGTTACCGCGCCCGCGATCGCGGCGCCGGCCACGCCGGCCCCGGCCGCCGTGCCCTCGTTGAGCAGCGAGCTGCAACCCGTGCCGGCCAGGGCGGCGGCGGCCAGCAGCAACGGCAGCGCGCTGCGCGCGGCCGCGCCGCGCAGGATGGCGACAGGGGAAACGAGGCGGAGCAGGCAGAGGAAACGGGGAAGGCGGCGGAGGCTGTGCATGCGGGACGGTAGGATCGGCAATGGCCGCGCCGCTGCCTCCCGCCGCTGCCCCGCGCACTCGCGCGAGGCCGGACAGCGCCGGCGCAAGGCGTGCACGGCTGGAATCGGCGCCAGCATACGCGAGGCCACCAAGTGACGAAAGCGCCTTAATGTAAGAAAATGCAATACGCCCGGACGCCGGCCCGGCGGCGGGAAAGGATTGCGGCGCCCCATGCCGATGCCGCGCCGGCCCCTGGCTTGCCCCTATACTGCGTCCCCATGGCCTACGATCTCACCGACAAGCTCGTCATCGGCATCTCCTCGCGCGCCCTGTTCGACCTCGAACAGGCCAATGCCATCTACCAGAGCGAGGGCGTGGCGGCCTACGCCGAGTTCCAGCGCCGGCACGAAGACGAGGCGCTCTCGCCCGGCACCGCCTTCCCGCTGGTGCGGGCGCTGCTGCAGCTCAACGCCCTGATCCCCGGCCGCCGCCTGGTGGAAGTGGTGGTGATCTCGCGCAATTCGCCGGACACCGGCCTGCGCGCCTTCAACGCCATCGCCGCGCACAAGCTGGATATCACGCGCGCGGCCTTCACCGGCGGCGCCCCGATCGCGCCCTACCTGCAGGCCTTCAAGGTCGATCTGTTCCTCTCGCGCGATGCCGAGGACGTGCAGGCCGCCATCGACGGCGGCGTCGCCGCGGCGCAGCTCTACGCCGCGCCCGACGGCTTCCGTGCGCGCGACGAGCAGATCCGCATCGCCTTCGACGGCGATGCCGTGCTGTTCTCGCCCGAGTCCGAGCGCATCTACAAGGAGAAGGGACTGGACGCCTTCGTGCGGCACGAACAGCGCCACCGCCACAAGGCCATGGCCGAGGGCCCCTTCGCCAAGCTGCTGCTGCGCCTGGCCGAGATCCAGCAGCAGTTCCCGCCCGGGCACGGCCCGGTGCGCATCGCCATCGTCACGGCGCGCAACAGCCCGGCGCACACGCGCGTGGTACACACGCTGCGCGCCTGGAACGTCAGCATCGACGAAGCTTACTTCCTCGGCGGGCTGCCCAAGGACCGCGTGCTGGCCGCCTTCGGCGCACACATGTTCTTCGACGACCAGGACGGCCACGTGAGCGCCGCCGCCGCGGTGGTGCCGGCCGGGCGCGTGCCCTACAAGGGGGGCGAGCTGCTGCCGCCGCGCAAGCGCGCGCGGCGCGCGGCGGCGCCGGACAACGTCCACGGCGATGCGGCAACGGAAACGACAGCGGCAGCGGCGGGCGATGCCTCCCGGTGCACCGACGGCGCAGAGCCGGCCGCATGAAGACGGTCCTGCTCTACCTGCTGACCGCCTGCGCCGAGATCGTCGGCTGCTACCTGCCCTGGCTGTGGCTGCGCCAGGGCGCCAGTGCCTGGCTGCTGCTGCCCGGCGCGCTGGCGCTGGCCGCCTTCGCCTGGCTGCTGACGCTGCACCCGGCCGCCTCGGGCCGGGTCTACGCGGCCTACGGCGGCATCTATATCGCCACCGCCATCCTCTGGCTGTGGCTGGTGGACGGGGTGCGGCCGAGCCCCTGGGACCTGGCCGGCGCGGCGGTGGCGGTCGGCGGCATGGCCATCATCGCCTTCCAGCCGCGCTGAGCCGGCACCGCGCCCGGCCCCCGGCCACCCCCGGGGGCCGGCATTCCAGCCGCCCGTCCCGCCTCTTTGATCCAGCGCAAGTCCACCCGCACGTGGCATGACATCATCGGCAGGTCCCCGGTGGCGCCGGCGGCCCGCGCCGCCGCGCCCCGGCCTGTTCCCGTTCATGCTACGAGGAGTCGACATGCCAGCGACAATGAAAGCCGCCGTGGTGCGCAAGTTCGGTGCGCCGCTCGAGATTGACGAGGTGCCCGTACCGGAGCCGGCGCGCGGCCAGGTCCAGGTGAAGATCGAAGCGTCCGGCGTCTGCCACACCGACCTGCACGCCGCCGAAGGCGACTGGCCGGTCAAGCCCACGCTACCGTTCATACCGGGCCACGAAGGCGTCGGCTACGTCTCCGCGGTAGGCGCCGGCGTCACACGCGTCAAGGAAGGCGACCGCGTCGGCGTGCCATGGCTGTACAGCGCCTGCGGCTACTGCGAGCACTGCCTGCAAGGCTGGGAGACGCTGTGCGAGAAGCAGCTCAATACCGGTTATTCGGTCAACGGCGGCTACGGCGAATACGTGGTGGCCGACCCTGACTACGTGGGCCTGCTGCCCGACAGCGTGGACTTCGTCGAGATCGCCCCCATCCTGTGCGCGGGCGTGACGGTCTACAAGGGACTCAAGGTCACCGACACGCGCCCGGGCCAGTGGGTGGCCATCTCCGGCATCGGCGGCCTCGGCCACGTGGCGGTGCAGTATGCTCGCGCCATGGGCCTGCGCGTGGCGGCCGTCGACATCGACGACGACAAGCTCCGGCTGGCCGAGAAACTGGGCGCCGAGGTCACGGTCAATGCGCGCCACGCGGATCCCGCAGCCTTCCTGCAGAAGGCCATCGGCGGCGCGCACGGCGCGCTGGTGACCGCGGTGTCGCCGCAGGCCTTCTCGCAGGCCATCGGCATGGTCCGGCGCGGCGGCACCATCGCGCTCAACGGCCTGCCGCCGGGCGACTTTGCCACGCCGATCTTCGATGTGGTGCTCAAGGGCATCACCATCCGCGGCTCCATCGTGGGCACGCGCAGCGACCTGCAGGAAGCACTGGATTTCGCCGCGCACGGCGCCGTCAAGGCCACCGTGTCCACGGCGCCGCTGGAGCAGATCAACGACATCTTCCAGCGCATGCGCGCCGGGCAGATCGAAGGACGGGTGGTGATGAAGATGTAGGCCCGTTCAGGGCGGGGGGCGGGGGGCGGGGGGCGGCGGACGGCCGCGCTGACGCCGCCGCCGTCACAATCGTTTACCGCGGCCCGCCCTGGCCCTGCCACAAAATTCCACCATGCACCCGGCGCCGGACGGAACTGCCCGGCGGCCGGTGCGCTGCCGAGCCATGCTTGTGGAGAAGCCGCCATGTCAGACATCCAGGATCCCGATACCCGCCACGCGCGCAACAACCGCACGCTGCTGTTCGCGACCGTGACGCTGGTGGCGACGCTGGCCGCCGCCAACCTGGCGCGCTATCTGCTGGGCTGAAGCGCCGGCCGCAAACGCGGCGCCGGACGCCGGCTCAGCGGTTGCCGTCGAGCAGGTCGTTCAGGATCTCGTCGAACGCCTGCTGCGCGTCCTCCAGTGCCTGCAGGGCCGCGTCGAAGGTCTGCAGGGCCAGCTTGGACGGCTTGCCGCTGCCGTCCGGCGGGAACTGCGACTGCAGCGCGTTGAATGCCACCTGCACCTGGCGCGTCGCGCTGACCACGCGCTCCATCGCCTGTGCTTCTTCTGCCCGTGCCTGGGCTGCGTTCTGCTCTTCCATCCCGATCACTCCCTTGCGCGGCCGCTCGCCGCCTTGCTGCGGCGGCGTGCCGGCGCGCATGCGCTTTCCCTGGCGGAGCCCGGAGGCCTGGAAGCGCCCCCTGTCCGCACCGGGCGCCCTCCGGCGCCGTTGCCCCACATTCTACCGATCCCCTTGATGGGCAGCACGCCCGCCGCCGCGGAACGGGCGCAGCGTCTCGTCCGCCCTGCCGCAGGACGAGGCGCACGACGACAAGCGGGCCGGGCACCACGGCGTGGCAGCGCCTGCTGGTCTGGCGGCTCTCGCTGCTGCCGTTGGAACCCCTGCTGTAGCGGTAGCCGTAACGGCAGCTGCAGCGCAACGGCACGGCATGAACCTGTGGCCGGACGCACGGTCCAACCCGCGCTGCCGCGCGACCTGACCTAAGCTCCAAGAGGGAGCCGCTGCCGCAAGGGCGGCACGAGCGCGCACGCAGCGCCTACACTAGTCCACTGCCCCTGCCCCCGCTCCCACCTGCCAGCATCACCATCCGCCATGACGGCCCCTCTCCGCCCCTTGCCCGTGCTCGCGCGCACCGCCCTCAAGGCGACGCTGCTCGCTGCCGGCGGCTTCGCCTGCTATTGGACCTACCTGACCGTGAACCAGGGCCGCCTGCTGTTCGATGCGCGCCGGCGCCCGGCCCAGGAGGTGCTGCCGGATGGCATCTCGCTGTACGCGCACGAGGTGCCCGGCGGCATGCTGAGCGGCTACGTCTACCAGGATGCCGGCGCCGGCGGCGTGCGCGACCTGCTGTTCTACCTGCCCGGACGGGGCGAAGACGTGCTGCAGACCATGCAGCACCTGAAATGGCTGCCACGCCACATCGGCTTCGCCAGCTTCGACTACCGCGGCCTCGGCCATTCGGACGGGCGCCCGGGCGAGGCAGCGGCGGTGGCCGACGCCAGCCAGTTCCTGCTGCACCTGCGGCGCGCCCTCCCCGGCACGCGGGTCCATGTGGTCGGGCGCAGCCTGGGTACCGGCGTGGCGATCCAGCTCGCCGACCTGCAGGATTTCGAGAGCCTGCAGCTGATCACCCCCTACGATTCCCTGCTCGAACTGGCCAGCAAGCGCTTCCCGCTGGTGCCGATGCGCCAGCTGATGCGCCACCACTTCGACTCCATCTCGCATTGCGAAAAGGTCATGCAGCGCACCAAGGTGCTGCTGGCGGAACACGACAACGTGGTGCCGCACGCGTGCTCCGAGCGGCTCATGGCGGCGTGGCCCGGCCAGGTGGCGCGCCAGACCATGGCCGGCACCGACCACTACACCATCATCGAACAACCGGAGACCTGGCTGGCCCTGAGCGAATTCGCCCTGCAGTCCGACATGGGGTGCCAGGCGTCCCAGGCACCCGCCGCGCCATTGCGGGAGGTCCAGCCGCCCGGCGAGGCGGCCCGGCAAGATGCCTCCGTGTTCGGTGCCGACGCCGCATGATGCGGGCCGGCAGCGGAACCAGGGCCGGGAAAAGTGCCGCCGACACCATACGGCCGCCCGTCGGCCGGCACTGTAGAATGCGCGCATGAACAGAATTGCAGCAAAAGCCGCCGGCGCCTTCCTGGCGCTGGCCGCAGCCGGTGCCCTGCTGGGCGGATTCGCCACCGTGCTCAGCCTGGAGCAGCTTCCCTCGGTGGAATCCCTGCGCGACTACCACCCCGACCTGCCGCTGCGCGTCTTCACCAGCGACAACGTGCAGATCGGCGAATTCGGCAACGAACACCGCGAATTCATCCCCTTCGAGCGCATGCCCAAGCGCATGACCCAGGCCCTGCTGGCCGCCGAGGACGACCAGTTCTACGAGCATGCCGGCGTCGACTTCTCCGGGCTGGCGCGGGCGGCGCTGGCCGACATCAGCGAGGGCTATGCCCAGGGCGCTTCCACCATCACCATGCAGGTGGCGCGCAACTTCTACCTGTCGCGCGCAAAGACGCTGTCGCGCAAGTGGTACGAGATCCTGCTGGCCTGGAAGATCGATCGCACGCTGCCCAAGGACCGCATCCTCGAGCTGTACATGAACCAGGTCTACCTGGGCGAGCATGCCTACGGCTTCGGCAGCGCGGCGCAGGCCTACTACGGCAAGCCGCTGGCCTCGCTGTCGCTGGCCGAGACGGCCATGCTGGCCGGCCTGCCCAAGGCGCCCTCGACCATGAACCCGGTGGTCAACTACCCGCGCGCGAAACGCCGCCAGGAGTATGTGCTGGGCCGCATGCTGGCGCTGGGCATGATTTCACCCGACGAGTTCAACCAGGCCAAGGCCGAGCGGGTCGCCGTGACCGATGGCGCCGGCGGCCGCTTCGGCTCCCATGCCGAGTACGTGGCGGAACTGGCACGCCAGCTGGCCTATGAGCGCTTCGGCGACGCGGCCTATACGCGCGGCATCAATGTGTACACAACGGTGTCGTCGGTGCGCCAGACGCTGGCCTACGATGCGGTGCAGGCCGGGCTGCAGGGCTATGCCCGCCGCCATGGCGGCAAGGGTCCCGCGCCGCAGGCGGCGCTGGTGTCGCTCGATGCGCGCACCGGTGCCATCGAAGCCATGGTGGGCGGCTCGGACTTCACCGTCAGCCGCTTCAACCACGCCACCCAGGCCCAGCGCCAGCCGGGCTCGACCTTCAAGCCCTTCATCTATTCGGCGGCGCTGGAACGCGGCGTGTCGCCGGCCACGCTGATCAACGACGCGCCGCTGGATACCGCATCCGGCTGGCAGCCGGGCAATGACGACGGCCGCTTCCTCGGCCCCATCACGGTGCGCCAGGCGCTGGCGGAATCACGCAACCTGCCGGCGATCCGCACGCTGCAGACCATCGGCATCCCCTACGCGGTCGACTACGCCGGCAAGTTCGGCTTTTCGCCCACGCGCCTGCCGCGCTACCTGCCGCTCGCGCTCGGCACCGGCGAGACCACGCCGCTGCGGCTGGCCGCCGCCTATGCGGTGTTCGCCAATACCGGTTTCCGTGTCGAACCTTACCTGATCGCGCGCATCACCGACGGCGACGGCAAGGTCCTGTTCGCCGCCGACCAGGACCAGCCGGCGCCGCAGCGGGTCATCCCGGCGCGCAACGCCTTCGTGATGGACAGCCTGCTGCACAGCGTGGTCGACAGCGGCACCGGCAACGCGGTGCGCCGCTACCTGCGGCGCGGCGACGTGGCCGGCAAGACCGGCACCACCAACGACGCCATGGACGGCTGGTTCGCCGGCTATGCGGCCGACATCGCCACGGTGGCATGGATGGGGTTCGACGATAACCGCAGCCTGGGCAACCACGAGTTCGGCGCCACCACGGCGCTGCCGATCTGGGCCGCCTACATGGAGGGCCGCCTGGCCGGCCTGCCGGAATCCGCGCCGCCGGCACCGTCCGACGTGGTGCGCAACGGCGGCGACTGGATCTATGCCGAGAATGCCGACGGCAGCCATGGCGTCGCCGCCATCGGCCTGCCGCCGCCGCAGCCCGACGCATCCGGCGACGGCGCCGGCGCGGCGGCGGCCGACGCCGAGGCCCAGTCCGCCGGCACGGCCGGGCAGCAGATGATGCCGGCGGCCGTGCCCACCGGCGGCGGCCCGCGCGGCGGCAACAGCGCCCCCCTCTAGTCCCAGGCAGAAAGCGGACACCGGTCGGCGGCACGCAGCCGCCGCCTCACGAACGAGAACAAGAAGCGCGCCGCGCGGCGCGGGCACGACATGGCCGATTCCTCTTCAAGCATCGCGATGATCTGGGGCGTGGCCGCGCTGGCCACCGTGGGGGTGCTGCTGCGCCCGTTCCGCCTGCCCGAGGCGTTCTGGGCCACGGCCGGTGCCGCCGTGCTGTGCCTCACCGGCCTGCTGGCGCTGCCGGCCGCGGCCGCCGCCGTGGCCAGCGGCTGGGATGTCTACCTGTTCCTGGCCGGCATGATGCTGATCGCCGAACTGGCGCGCAAGACCGGCCTGTTCGACCACGTCGCGGCACGCGCCGTGTGCCAGGCGCGCGGCTCGGCGCGCCGCCTGTTCCTGCTGGTCTATGGCTTCGGCGCCCTGGTCACCGCCTTCATGTCGAACGACGCCACCGCCGTCGTGCTGACGCCCGCCGTGCTGGCGGCGGCGCGCGCCGCGCGCCTGCGCCGGCCGCTGCCCCACCTCTACGCCTGCGCCTTCATCGCCAACGCGGCCAGCTTCGTGCTGCCCATTTCCAATCCGGCCAACCTGGTCGTGTTCGGCGAGCGCCTGCCGCCGCTGGCCGGCTGGCTGGCGCGCTTCGCGCTGCCGTCCGCCGCCGCCATCGCAGCGACGCTGGCGGTGCTGTACTGGACGCAGCGCGAGGCCCTGCGCGAACCGATCGCCGCCGCGGTGCCGGTGCCGCCGCTGTCGCGCCAGGCCTGGCTGACCGCGCTGGGCATCGTGCTGACCGGCGTGGCGCTGCTGGCGGCTTCGCGCTTCGGCCTGCCGCTGGGCTGGCCCACCTTCGCCGCCGGTGCGGCCACGCTGCTGCTGGTGTGCGCCTCGCGCCCGGCGCTGCTGATGCCCTCGCTGCGCGGGATTTCCTGGAGCGTGCTGCCCCTGGTGGCGGGCTTGTTCGTGCTGGTGGCCGGACTGCAGCAGACCGGCGCCATCGATGCGCTCGGGCGTGCCGTGTCGGCCGTTGCCGAAGCCGACGGGGTGGCCAGCCTGTGGGGCATCGGCACGGTGGTGGCGCTGGCCTGCAACCTGGCCAACAACCTGCCTGCCGGCCTGGTCGCGTCATCGGCGCTGGCGGCGGGACATGCCTCGCAGACCGTCACCAGCGCCGTGCTGGTCGGCATCGACCTGGGCCCCAACCTGTCGGTGACGGGCTCGCTGGCCACGCTGCTGTGGCTCACCGCACTGCGGCGCGAAGGCCATGCCGTGGGGACGCTGCAGTTCCTGCGCGTCGGCATGCTGGTGACGCCGCCCGCGCTGCTGGCGGCGCTGGCCGTGCTGGCTTGAACCTGCGGGCGGCTTGAACCTGCGGGCGGCTGGCGGCAGCTAGCGCGGCCGCGCCGGCCCCGGCGCCGAGGGGGAGGCCGATCCGATCGTCACGCGCAGCAGGCGCGCGCCGCCGGCGCCCTGGGTCGCGTCGGGTCGCTCCAGCACACCGTGCTCGACCATCGCCTGCGGCGGCGGCACGGTTGCAACGGGCAGGAGAAGAAGGCTGCTGCAGGGAAACGCGATCAATGGATTCACTTGCCCGTCCTCACAGGTTCGCCGCCTCGGGGCGCAAGCTTGTCGTTGGCGAGATAGGCGTCGTCGGGGCCAGGAACGCCCCGGTTGAGCATTATGTCTGCATAACGGTGCCCTTTTGTGGCGGCTTGAGTACTGTCACAAAGAATTCACAAGAGCCTGTGCCAAGACGTGCTTTCCTCTAGGCTTTCGGCGCCAGGCCTGGCGCCGGCTCCATCGCACGCACCGCTCCGCCTTCATGTTCCCGCCCCGCCTTCGCGCCCTCCTTACCACCTTTGTGCTGCTGGCCTGCTGCGGCGCCGCAGCCCAGGCCCAGATCCGCGGCGCCGGTTCGACCGCCGCCGCCCCCGTCTACCGCGTCTGGGCCGACAGTTTCCGCGCCGCCTCCGGCAGCGCCGTCGCCTATGACGCCGTGGGGTCGGGCGAAGGCATGCGGCGTATCCGCGCCGGCGAAGTGGATTTCGGCGCCTCGGACGTGCCGCTGGCCCCGGACGAGGCCCGGCGCCAAGGACTGGTGCTGGTGCCCACGGTGGTGACGGCCGCAGTGCCGGTGGTCAACCTGCCCGGCGTACCCGCCGGCCAGTTACACCTGAGCGGCGAGGCGCTGGCCGCGATCTACCTCGGGCAGATCGAGTCCTGGGACGCGGCGGAGATCCGCGCGCTCAATCCCGGCCTGGCGCTGCCGCGCCTGAAGATCCGCCCGGTGGCCCGCACCGACGCTTCGGGCACGACATTCCACTTCACCAGCTACCTGAGCGAGGTCAGCCCCGACTGGAAAGCGCGTTTCGGCGCGCGCTCGACGGTGGCCTGGCCGGCCGGCTTCCTGCCGGCCAAGGGCAGCGGCGAAGTGGTGCACGCGGTACAGGGCACCAGCGGGGCCATCGGCTACGTCGACTACAACTATGTGCTGGAGGCCGGCCTGAACGCCGTGCTGCTGCGCAATGCCTCCGGCCAGTTCGTCGCCGCCGGCGTCAACGCCTTCCGCCAGGCCGTGCTCAACAGCGACTGGAACCGCAAGGGCGATTTCGCCAGTCCCCTGGTCAACCGCGGGGGGCACGATACCTGGCCGATCACCATGGGCACCTTCATCGCCGTGCCGGCGGTCAGCCGTGACGGCCCGCGCACGCTGGCGGCGCTGCGCTTCCTCGCCTGGGGCTACCTGCACGGCGACGAGCTGGCGCGCCAGGCCCGCTTCGTGCCGCTGCCCGAGCGGGTGCAGGCGAGCGCCTACCGCGAACTCGCCGGCGTCACCGACCGCGCCGGCAACGCCATCGGCCTGCAAAGCATGGGCGGGCCGGCGGCCGGCGCGCGCTGAAAGCGCCGCCGCGGCGCGCGGACACCGCTTGTCCTCCCTTGCCGCCGCTTGCTTGTCGCCCCCCGGTGCGTGCCATATAGTGGCGTAAGGCATGGCATCCGGCTTCGCCGCCACTTTCCAGGACGCGAACGACATGAGCAAGCAGCACCCGGTCCCGCCCCGTCCGGACCAGGCCGACGGCCCGCCGGTGTCGGAGCAGATCCGCGCCCGGCTGCAAGCGGCGCGCCAGCGCTTCCACGCCAACGACAATATCGCCGCCTACCTGGAGCCCGGCGAATTCGAGGCGCTGCAGGAGGAAGTGCAGGCGCGCATGGAGGACGTGCTGCGCAGCCTGGTGATCGACGTCGAGCGCGACCACAACACGCGCGAGACGGCGCGGCGGGTGGCCAAGATGTACCTGCGCGAGGTCTTCGGCGGCCGCTACGTCGGCGCGCCCAATGTCACCGAATTTCCCAACGTCGAACAGCTCAACGAACTGATGATCGTGGGCCCGATGCGTGTGCGCAGCGCCTGCTCGCACCACCTGTGTCCCATCATCGGCAAGCTGTGGATCGGCGTGATGCCGAACCAGCACTCCAACCTGATCGGCCTGTCCAAGTACGCGCGCCTGGCCGAATGGGTCATGCTGCGGCCGCAGATCCAGGAGGAAGCCGTGGCCCAGCTCGCCGACCTGCTGCAGGAAAAGATGAATCCGGACGGCCTCGCCATCGTGATGGAGGCCGAGCATTTCTGCATGCACTGGCGCGGCGTGCGCGACACCGACGCCAAGATGACCAACAGCGTGATGCGCGGCTGCTTCCTCAAGGACGACAGCCTGCGCCGCGAATTCCTGACCCTGCTGAGCCTGAACCGTAGCTGACGGAGGCCGCCATGCTCGTCCGCCTGCTGTACGCAAGCCGCGCCCGCCAGCCGCTGGCGCCCGCCGCGATCGACGACATCCTCGCCACCAGCGTGGAATACAACCCGCGCCACGGCATCACCGGCGTGCTGTGCCACGGCAACGGCGTCTTCCTGCAGGCGCTGGAAGGCGACCGCGAGGAAGTCAATGCGCTGTACCAGGCAATCTCGCGCGATGCGCGCCACCATGAGGTGGTGCTGCTGCAGTTCGAGGAAATCGTCCAGCGCGACTTCCCCGGCTGGTCCATGGTCCGTGTCAATGCGGCCAAGGTCAATCCGGCCACCATGCTGAAATACTCCACGCACGGCGAGCTCGACCCCTACCGCACCAGCGGCGCGGCCTCGCTGGCCCTGCTCAAGGAGCTGATCGCCGGGGCCTCGCTGGTGGCGCGCAATCCGGAGCGCGGGCGCAGCTAGCCGCCCCGCCGGTCCCGGGCCAGGCCCCTGCCACGCGGCTTCCCTCGCCCTGTGCCGGCGGCACGCCGGCCGCGCGGCGGCCGAAACAGGCAGGCAATGGAAAAGCGCCCTGCCCTGGCATCGGCAGCCGCTCGCCCGCTCGCAAACCCGGCGTCAAGCGCGGCGCAATGGGAACGGCGGAAACCACGGCTTTGCCGGATGCGGTCAAATACGCTTGCCTACCGTCCCGGATTATTCCCAATCGGATTGCCAGCCTCCCTTTTTGCTGCAGCCGCGCTTGCGGTATTCGCAGCGTTTAAATCGCCTTGCCGGCAGCGCCATGCATGTGCGGGAATTGGGCGAAGGCGCTTCGCCCGGCCTCACTGCGGCGCAAGCCAGGCGCTATCCGCAGGCCGCCACGCGCGCCCGCCACATGTGCACCACATGTGTGCCACAGGTGCGCTGCATATGCGCCGTATATGCGCCGCCCATGCAGCGCAGGGACGGCGAACGATCAGGGCCATTAAAGGAAAAAAGAAAAGGGAAATCACCCGGGCACTGGAAATCACTGCAAGAGAATACATCCTGAGCGCCGCAATGGCTGGCGGATACCTCGCGCAGGCCGGCCGATTTGGTGTAATTCAACAATTCGATTTGCCCTTCCCAATGAGAATGCCATATGATGGAAAGTGTTTGATTATTTCTATGCGCCCCCCTTCAAGGATAACGACAATGGCCACTTACAAGCAGTTGCTGGCGGAAAAGAAAGCATTGGAAGAAAAACTCGCGGAAGTCCGGGCCAACGAGATTGCCGGCGTCATCGAGCAGATCCGCGCGCTGATGGCGGAATATGACTTGTCGGTGGACGACCTGGCTCCCCGCAAACGGGGCCGGCCGGCGGGCAGCAAGACCCGGCACAGCGAACCGCTGCCGCCGAAGTACCGCGACCCCAAGACCGGTGCCACCTGGTCGGGCCGCGGCCGCGCGCCGGCCTGGCTCGGCAAGAACCGCGCCCGCTTCCTGATCCAGGACGCCGAGTAATCGCCCGCGGCGTCCCGGGCATCCCGGGCGACCTGCCCCGGCCAGGCCGGGGCAGGTCAATGCATTCTGCTTAAACATCTCCCCCCAGTGCCTGGAACAGCGTCACCGCCGCGGTGAGCTGGTTGTAGCGGTTCTCGGCCAGCGTCCGTTCCGCCGCGCGCGCGCTTTCCTGCGCCTCCAGCCAGGCCCGCAGCGACACCTGGCCGGCGCGGTAGCGCACCGCGTAGACCCGTTCTGCCGCACGCGCGGCGGCCAGCGCCCGTTGCTGCTGCTCGCCCTGCTGCAGGTAGCGGGTGCGGGCCGACAAGGCGGTTTCGACATCCGTGAGCGCCACATACAGCGTCTGCCGGAACGACACGGCCGCCTTGTCGTAGCTGGCCTGGCTGGACTGGATGCTGAGGTCGCGCTGGCGCCAGTTGAGCAGCGGCAGGGCCAGGCTCGCGCCGAGCGTGCCGATCGGATTCTTGAGCAGGTCCACCAGTGCCGTGCTGGAGGTGCCCAGCGTGCCGGTCAGCGCCAGCGTCGGATAGTAGCTGGCGCGGGTGGCGTTGACATTGGCGAACTGCTCGCGCAGGCGCAGCTCCGCCGCGCGCAGGTCCGGCCGCCGCGCCAGCACCCCGGCCGGCACGCCCGCGTCGATGGCCGGCGCCCGCAGCGAGAACAGGGGCGGCGGCGCCGACACCAGGTCCGCCGCGGGATCGGCCAGCAGCGCGGCCAGCGACAGCCGCGCTGCGGCCTGCTGCGCCTGCAGCTGCGACAAGGTGGCACGTTCCGATTCCAGGCTCTGCTCGGCTTCCAGCATTTCCAGTGGCGAGGCGGCGCCGGCCGCACGCTGCACCCGCACCAGTTCCAGCACCCGCTCCAGGTAGGCCACGCTGTCCTGCTCGCTGGCGATGCGCTGCGCCAGGTAGGCCAGCTTCCAGTACAGGTTGGCGGTGGTGCCGATCAGCGACAGGCGCGTGCTGGCCAGGTCCTGCTGCGTGGCGAGCGCCTCCCAGCGCGCGGCGTCGGTCAGCTGGGCCAGCTTGCCCCACAGGTCGGCTTCGTAGCTGACGGTGCCGGTCAGCGCGTGCGACGTGGCACTGCCGCCGCGGGCGAGCCCGCGCGCGTGCGCGCCATCGTATTCGGCGGCCAGTGTCGGCAGCTCGCCGGTGTGGGTCAGCCGGGCCTGCAGCTGGGCGGCGTGCACGCTGATGGCGGCGGCGGCGAGATCGCCGTTGCGCGCCAGCACCTGTTCGATCAGCCGGTCCAGGCCGGCATCGCCGAAGCGCCGCCACCAGCCGTCGCCTTCGGCGGCCGGCGCGACCCTGGCGGCGCCCCCGCCGCCCCCCTCGCCACCGTTCTCGGCGGCCCCGCGCGCGGCGCCCGCCGCCTCCTGCCGCCAGCTCCCCGGAACCGCCAGCGCCGGCTCCTGGTAGGGTGGATTGACCAGCCCGCCGCAACCGCCCAGCGCGGCGGCCAGGGTCGCCAGCATCCATGCCGCGCCGGCCCGGCGGCGAAGTGCGGCAGACAGACGATGCGTCATGGCCTTACTCCCGCGCCAGCGCATCGATCGGCTTCATGCGCGCCGCATTGCGCGCGGGCAGGAAGCCGAACAGCACGCCGATGGCGGTCGAGCACAGCAAGGCGCCGCTGACCGCCGCCGCCGAGAACACCATGGGAAAGCCATCGGCGAAGACCGTGAAGGCCAGCCGGCCCAGTCCGGCCAGCAGCACCCCGCCGATGCCGCCGGTCAGGCACACCAGCGCGGCCTCCAGCAGGAACTGCACGCGGATGTCGCCCGGGCGCGCGCCCACCGCCATGCGCACGCCGATCTCGCGCGTGCGCTCGGTGACCGACACCAGCATGATGTTCATCACGCCGATGCCGCCGACCAGCAGCGAGATCACCGCGATCAGGGAGATCAGCAGCGTCATGGTGGCGGAAGTGGATTCGATGGTCTGGCGGATGGTGTCCATATTGTTGACGTAGAAATCGCTGCGTCCGTGGCGGCGCTGCAGCAGGTTCTCGATGGCGGCCTGTGCCGCCGCGGTGGGCACGTCGTCGGCCACGCGCACCGTGATCGATTTCAGGTAGTTCTGTCCCAGCAGGCGCGTCATCGCCGTGGTGTAGGGAATCCACACCGTCAGGCTGTCGTTGCCGCCGAAGGTGCTCTGCTTGGGGGCGGTCACGCCCACCACCCGGCAGGGCACGTTGCCCAGCACCAGGATCTTGCCGACGGCCTGCTGCGCACTGGCGAAAAAGGCCTTGCGCGTGTTGTCGTCGATCACCGCCTGCTGCGCCCGCAGCCCCACCGCGTCCTCGCCGAACCAGCGCCCGGCCGCCAGCGTCAGTCCGCGCACGTCCGCATAGCCGGCGCCGACACCCGCGATGCTGGCGGTGGCCGACACGTTGCGGTAGCGCACCGAGCGCGAGGCGCTGACGCCCGGCGACACGCTGGCGACGAAGGGCTGGCCGGCCAGCGCGTCGGCATCGCGCGTATTGAGCGTCTGCACGCGCGCGGCACGCTCGTCGCCGAAGCCGGCGCCCGGATAGACCTCGATGGTATTGGTGCCGATGGCGCTGATGTCCTGCAGGATGCGCTGGCGCGAGCCTTCGCCCAGCGCCACCACCGACATCACCGAGGCGATGCCGATGATGATGCCCAGCATGGTCAGCAGTGTGCGCAGCTTGTGCGCGCGCATGGCGATGGCGGCCATGCGCCCGGCCTCCGCCAGGCGCGGCCATGCCGCGGCGCCATGCCGGCCCGCGCCGGCCGCAGGCAGGGCCGCGGCGCCGGCCTCGATCCGCGCCGGCGCCGCCGCGGCCGGCGGCGCAGCGCGCCGGTCGGCCACGATGCGCCCGTCGCTGATCTCCACCACGCGCCGCGCGTGTGCCGCCACCTGCATGTCGTGGGTGACCAGGATCACGGTGTGGCCGGCGGCGTTGAGCGCTTCCAGGATGCCCAGCACCTCCTCGCCGCTGGCCGAGTCCAGCGCGCCGGTCGGCTCGTCCGCCAGGATGACCTGGCCGCCGTTCATCAGCGCACGCGCGATCGACACGCGCTGCTGCTGGCCGCCGGACAGCTGCGCCGGCCGGTAGCCGATGCGGTGCGGCAAGCCCAGCCGCTCCAGCAAGGCGCGTGCGCGCGCGGCGCGCGCGGCCGGCGGCGTGCCGGCATAGACCGCCGGCATGGCGACGTTGTCCTGTGCGTCGAGGTCGCCCAGCAGGTGGTAGCGCTGGAACACGAAGCCGAAATGCTCGCGCCGCAGCCGCGCCAGCTGGTCGTCGTCCAAGGTACGCGTGTCCTGCCCGGCGATGCGGTAGCTGCCCGTGCTGGGCTGGTCCAGGCAGCCCAGCAGGTTCATCAGGGTCGACTTGCCCGAGCCGGACGGGCCGACGATGGCCACCATCTCGCCCGCGCCGATGTCCAGGTCGACGTCGCGCAGCACCGTGACGCTGTCCTCGCCCGCGGGAAAGCTGCGCGAGACGCCGCGCAGGGCCAGCAATGGTTCTGCCGTGTGCATGCCGTCCCCGCCCTCACATGCCCATCGGCGGCGGGCCCATCGGCCCCCCGCGGGAGGACGACTGCGCCGCGGCCGGGTCGCCCACCACCACCCGCTCGCCATCCGCCAGGCCGCCGAGGATCTCGGCGCTGACATGGTTGTTGATGCCGACCCGCACCCAGCGCGGCCGTGGCCGGCCGTCGGCGCCGAGCACGCGCAGCCGGTAGCGGCCGTCGTCGCCGCGCGCGCCCAGGGCGGCCGCCGGCACGGTCAGCGCGCCGCGGTGCGCCGCCACCGTGACCGCCACCTGCGCGGTCATCGAGATGCGCAGCTTGCCCTGCGGGTTGGGCACGTCGAACTGGCCGTAGTAGTAGATCGCCGAGCTGGAAGTACTGCTGCTCGACGAACTCGAACCGGTCGACGTCGACGCGCTGCTGCTACTGGTGGCGGTACTGGTGCTCGACATCGATTCCGGGCCCGGCTCGATCGAGGCCAGCCGCGTGCGGTAGGGCTGGTCGGGCTCGCCCAGCACGGTGAACGAAACCGGCATGCCGGGCTTGACCCGCAGCACGTCCGCCTCGGAGATCTCGGCCATCACGGTCATGGTGCCGAGGTCGGCCAGCGTGACCAGGGTCGGCGCCGACTGCGCCGCGTTGACGGTCTGGCCGGCCTGCACCGGCACTGCCACCACGGTGCCGTCCATCGGCGCCACGATGCGCGTGTAGCCGAGGTTCACCGTGGCCGTGTCGACGGCGATGCGGGCCTGCTCGATCTGGGCGTCGAGCGAGGCGATGCCCGCGCGCGTGCTGTCCAGCAGGGCCCTGGCGCTGTCGTAGTCGGCCCGGCTGCCCGCATCCTGCGACAGCATGACTTCCTGCCGCGCGAAGGCCAGCTCGTACTGCTGGAGCAGCGCTGCCTTGGCGGCGCGCTGCGCCTGCACGTCGCGCAGCGCCGCGCGGGCGTTCTTCAGGGTGTTCTGCTGCGTCAGCGAATCGATCTCCGCCAGCAGTTCGCCGCGCTTGACCTGCTGGCCCACCGACACCGCGAGCGTCTTGATCTGGCCTGACACCTGCGCGCCCACGTAGACCTGCCGCGCCGCCTTGATGATGCCGCTGGCGAGCACGGTGTCCTCGATGTCGGCGCGTACCGCGGCGGCGCTCAGGTAGGCCGGCGGCTGCGGGCGGCCGCGCCAGGCGAACGCCGCGCCGGCGAGCAGCAGCACCGCGCCGGCCGCCGCCGGCCAGCGCCAGCGCGGCTGCGCCAGGATCTTCGGCATCCGTCTCATGCGCCACCACCCAGGACCTGGTAAAGCGTGACCAGGTTGTCCTGCCACGCCAGTTGCAGCGAGATGTCGTCCTGCTGCGCGCTGTACCAGCTGCGCTGCGACGTCAGCACCGTGGTGTAGGACTCGACGCCGGCGCGGTAGCGCGCCAGCGACAGCTCATAGGCCGCCTGCGCCGACGCCACCAGGCGCTGCTGCGCCGTGCGCCGGTCGGCCATGGTGGCGCGCACGGCGAGCGCGTCGGCCACCTCCTTGAAGGCGTTCTGCACCGCTTTCTGGTACTGCGCCACGGCGATGCGCTGCGCCACCTTGGCCGATTCCAGCGAGGCGCGCAGCGCGCCGCCGTCGAAGATGGGCAGGTTGACGCTGGGCGCGAAGCTCCAGTAGCCGGTGCCCGCCTTGAACAGGCTCGACAGGCCGGCGCTGGCGGTGCCGCCGGCCGCGGTCAGCGTGATGGTGGGAAACAGCGCGGCGCGCGCGGCACCGATGTCGGCATCGGCCCCGCGCAGGGTCTGCTCCGCCTCCACCACGTCGGGACGCGCCAGCAGGACCGTGGAAGGCAGCCCGGCATCGATCTCCTTGCCCGCCGCGACCGCCGTCACCGCTTCCACGCCGGCCGGCGGCGCCAGTTCCACCGGCACCGGCACGCCCAGCAGCAGCGCCAGCGCGTTCTCGTCCTGCGCCACCTGGGCGGCATACCTGGCGACGTCGCCCTGGGCCGCAGCGACCGACTGCTCGGCCTGCTTCACATCCACGGCCGAAGCCGTGCCCAGCGCGGCGCTGCCGCGCGTGATCTCGTAGGAAGCCTGCTGGCTGGCCAGCGTGCCCTGTGCCAGCCGCTCCAGCGCGCGGTCGGAGGCCCAGGCCAGGTAGGCGCTGGCGACATTGGCCACCAGCGTGATCTGGGCCGCGCGGCGCGCCGCTTCCGTGTTCAGGTAGCTGGCCAGCGCCGCGTCCTTCAGGCTGCGCACGCGGCCGAACAGGTCCAGCTCGTAGCTGGAGGTGCCCAGCGTGGCGGTGTACTCGTGCGAAACCGTGGCGGCACCGCTCGACGACAGGCCGGCCGGCGTGCGCGTGGCGGTGCCGCTGCCGCCCGCCGACAGGGTCGGCAGCAGCGCGGCGCGCTGGATGCGGTAGGCGGCGCGGGCCTTCTCGATTTGGAGCACCGCGACACGCAGGTCGCGGTTGTTCTCCAGCGCGATGGCGATCAGCTTGCGCAGCCTGGCGTCGGTGAAGTAGTCCTGCCAGGGCGTCTCGGCCGGCATCAGGCGCTGCTGCGCGGCGGTGGCGGTGGCCGCGGCGGCTGGGAACGTCGACGGCACGGCGCTCTCGGGCTGCTGGTACGCCGGCGCCAGCGTGGTGCAGCCGGCCAGCGCCAGGAGCGCGGCGGCCAGCGCGGCCGCGGCGTGGCGGCGGTACCCCGGCGCCACGGGCACGACGGCCGCGGCGGGCACGATTCGCTCGATGGTCTTGGTGGGCATGGGCATGGGCATGGTCATGATCCGATCCGCGCTGCCGCCTGGGCCGTGGCGGCGCGCTCGCGCCGCCGCCCCAGCCAGCCGGCGACGAGGGTGTAGAACAGCGGGGCGTAGACGATCCCCAGCACGGTGGCGGCCGCCATGCCGCCGATGACGCCGGTGCCGATGGCGTGCTGGCTGGCCGAGCCGGCACCATGGCTGACAGCCAGCGGCACCACGCCCAGGATGAAGGCCAGCGAGGTCATCAGGATGGGGCGCAGGCGCATGCGCGCCGCCGCCAGCGTGGCGGGCAGCAGCGCCTCGCCGGCTTCGTGGCGGGCCTTGGCGAACTCGACGATGAGGATCGCGTTCTTCGCCGTCAGGCCGATGGTGGTGAGCAGGCCGACCTGGAAATAGACATCGTTGGAGAGTCCGCGCAGGGTGGCCGCCAGCAGCGCGCCGAGCACGCCCAGCGGCACCACCAGCATCACCGAGAACGGGATCGACCAGCTCTCGTACAGCGCGGCCAGGCACAGGAAGACCACCAGCACGGATACCGCGTACAGGGCCGGCGCCTGCGAGCCGGACAGCCGCTCCTCGTAGGACAGGCCGGTCCATTCGGCACCGATGCCGGCGGGCAGCTGCTTGACCAGGCGCTCCAGTGCCGCCATGGCATCGCCGCTGGCGTACCCGGGCGCGGCGCTGCCGACGATCTCGATCGACGACAGGCCGTTGTAGCGCTCCAGCCTGGGCGCGCCATAGGTCCAGGCGGCCGTGGCGAAGGCCGAGAACGGCACCATCCCGCCGCTGCTGTTGCGCACATACCATTGGGCGATGTCCGCGGGCTGCATGCGGCTGGACGGCTCGCCCTGCAGGTAGACCTTCTTGACGCGGCCCTCGTGCAGGAAATCGTTGACGTAGGCGCCGCCCCAGGCCGTCGACAGCACATCGTTGACGTCGGCCACCGCAACGCCCAGCGCGCCCGCCTTGGCGAAGTCGACCGACAGCTGCACCTGCGGCGTATCGTCGAGGCCGTTGGCCCGCACGCCGGCCAGCGCCGGCTCCTTGGCCGCGGCGGCCAGCAGCGCGTCGCGCGCGGCCACCAGCTTGTCGTGGCCGAGGCCGCCGCTGTCCTGCAGTTCCAGGTCGAAGCCGCTGGCATTGCCCAGGCCCTGCACCGCCGGCGGCATCATGGCGAACACGCGCGCGTCGCGCAGGCCGGCAAAGGCGCGGTTGGCGCGCGCCGCCACCTCCGCCGCGCCCTGCCCGGCGCCGCGCGCGCTCCAGTCCTTGAGCTTGACGAAGGCCATGGCGACGTTCTCGCCGCTGCCGGCGAAGCTGAAGCCGGCCACGCCGAACACCGACTCGACCGCGCCCGCCTCGTGCTGCAGGTAGTAGCGCTCCACCTGCTCGAGCGCCGCCACGCTGCGCGCCTGGGTGGCGCCGGCCGGGAGCTGCACCGAGGTCATGATGATGCCCTGGTCCTCGTCGGGCAGGAAGGAAGTCGGCAGGTGCAGCAGCGCCGCCACCATCACCGCGCCCAGCACGGCGAACACGGCCAGCCAGCGGCGCGGGCGCGTCAGCACGCGGCGCACGCCGCCCTGGTAGCCGGCGGCACCGCGCGAGAAGGCGCGGTTGAACCAGCCGAAGAAGCCGCCGCCCGCGCCGTCACCGCCACCGTGCCCGCCCGCGTGCGGCGCCGGCGCGCGCAGCAGCGTGGCGCACAGCGCCGGCGTCAGCACCAGCGCCACCAGCACCGACAGCGCCATGGCGGACACCATGGTCACGGAGAACTGGCGGTAGATCACCCCGGTCGAGCCGCCGAAGAAGGCCATCGGCACGAATACCGCGGCCAGCACCAGGGCGATGCCGACCAGCGCGCCGGTGATCTGCGGCATCGAGCGGCGTGTGGCCTCGCGCGGCGACAGGCCTTCCTCGGTCATCACCCGCTCGACGTTCTCCACCACCACGATGGCATCGTCCACCAGCAGGCCGATCGCCAGCACCATGCCGAACATGGTCAGCGTGTTGATGGAGAAGCCCAGTGCCGCCAGCACGCCGAAGGTACCCAGCAGCACCACCGGCACGGCGATGGTCGGGATCAGGGTGGCGCGCAGGTTCTGCAGGAACAGGTACATCACCAGGAACACCAGCACGATGGCCTCGGCCAGGGTCTTGATCACCTCCTCGATCGAGATCTTGACGAAGGGCGTGGTGTCGTAGGGATAGACGACCTCGACGTCGGCGGGCAGCTCGAGCTGCGCCAGCCGCGCCTTGACCGCGTTGGCGGTCTTCAGCGCGTTGGCGCCGGTGGCCAGCTTGACGGCCAGCCCGGTGGCCGGCTTGCCGTTGAAGCGCGACACGGAGTCATAGCTCTCGCTGCCGATCTCCACGCGCGCCACATCAGCCAGCCGCACCTCCGAGCCGTCGCTATTGGTCTTCAGCAGGATGCGGCGGAACTGCCCGGGGGTCTGCAGCCGGCTCTGCGCCGTCACCGTGGCCTGCACCTGCTGGCCGGCCAGCGCCGGCGCGGCGCCCACCGAGCCGGCCGAGACCTGGGTGTTCTGCGCCTGCAGCGCGCTGGTCACGTCGGCGGGCTCCAGCGCGTACTGCTGCAGCCTGGCCGGGTCGAGCCAGATGCGCATGGCGTACTGCGCGCCGAACAGCTGCACGTCGCCCACGCCGTCGACGCGCGCGATCGGGTCCTGCACGTGGGCGGCGACGAAGTCGGAGAGGTCGGCCTGGCCGAGCTTGCCGGTACGGGAGACAAAACCGGCGATCAGCAGGAAGCTCGACGAAGCCTTGGTCACCGTCACGCCCTGCTGGCGCACCGCGGTGGGCAGCAGCGGCTCGGCCAGCTGCAGCTTGTTCTGCACCTGCACCTGGGCGATGTCGGGGTTGGTGCCGGCATTGAAGGTCAGCGTGATCCTGGCATTGCCCGCCGAGTCGCTGGTCGAGGCCATGTAGCGCAGGTTGTCGATGCCCTTCATCTTCTGCTCGATCACCTGGGTGACGCTGTCCTCGATGGTCTTGGCGGAGGCGCCGGCATAGGTGGCGGAGATCGAGACGGAGGGAGGCGCGATGTCGGGATACTGCGCCACCGGCAGGGTGGTGATCGAAAGCGCGCCGGCGAGCGCGATCACCAGGGCGATGACCCAGGCGAAGACCGGACGGTCGATGAAGAAGCTGGCCATCGCTTACCTCGCCGCGGTGACGGTGGCGGCCGCGCCGGCGGCCGGGCTGGCGGAGGGCACGGACGCGGCGTCCTGGCGGACGGGGTCAGCGGCGATAGCGGGGGCAGCGGCGGCGGCTTCCACCGCCTTCACCTGCATGCCGTCGCGCACCGTCTGCAGGCTGTCGACCAGCACCTTGTCGCCGCTGGCGAGGCCGCCGGCGACCAGCGCGTCGTTGCCGGCGTTACCGGCGGCCCCGGCGTTACCGCGCACCGTGACGGCGCGGGTCGCGACGCGCCCGCCGGCGTCGACCACCTTGACCGAGGCATTGCCCTTGGCATCGCGCGCCAGCGCGAGCTGCGGCACCTTGATGGCCTGCTCGTCCACCCCCTCCTGCAGCAGCGCGCGCACGTACATGTTCGGCAGCAGCAGGCCGTCAGGATTGGGAAAGGTGGCGCGCAGCGTCACGGTGCCGGTGGTCTCGGAGACCGTGACGTCGGTGAAGGCCAGCCGGCCCGCGTGCGGGTAGAGGCTGCCATCTTCCAGGCGCAGCCGGACCTCGGCGCCATCGCCGGCCTGGCGCAGCCTGCCGGCGGCCAGTTCCTTCTTGAGGCGCAGCAGCTCGGCGCTCGACTGCGTCACGTCGACGTAGACGGCCGAGAGGTCGTTGATGGTGGCCAGCGCGCTGTCCTGGCTGGCGGTCACCAGTGCGCCGGCGGTCACGCTCGACTTGCCGATGCGCCCCGAGATCGGCGCCTGGATGCGGGTGCGCTCCAGGTCGATGCGGGCGCTGCGCAGCGCGGCGCGGTCCGACACCACGGCGCCGGCGGCCGACTTGGCGCTGGCCACCGCGTCGTCGTAGTCCTGGCGGCTCACGCCCTGGATCTTGAGCAGGCCGGCATAGCGCTCGGCCTTGGCCTGGGCGGTGGCCAGCGTGGCCTCGGCCTGGGTCAGCGTGCCGCTGGCGTTGTCGACAGCGGTACGGTAGGTCGCATCGTCGATCTCGTACAGCACGTCGCCCGCCTTGACCATGGCGCCCTCGGTGAAGCGGCGCTGGCGCACGATGCCGCTGATCTGCGGCCGCACCTCGGCGCTCTGCACGGCGGACACGCGGCCCGGCAGCTCGCTGGTCACGGCGGCCGGCGCCGCGCGCACGGTCACCACGCTGACCTCGGGCACGGCGGCGGCCTGTGGCGGTGGCGCCTGGCGGCCGCAGGCGGCCAGCGCGGCGGCCAGGCACAGGGCCACGGCCAGCCCCCCGGTACGGCGCGGGTGCCCGCGCTGCGGCAGGGATTGGGGAAGCACTTCGGGGCGGTGCCCGACGAGGAATGCTGGGCCGCGATGCGAGGGCTCGCGGGTGCCGCGCCGGCCACCCGGCCCGGACGGGAATATCATGCCTTGACTCCGGTCTGCGCGCGATCGTGCGCCATGGCCAGATTGTCCCGAGAGCGCGCCGTCGCAGGGGTAAGCAGCCGGCAAGCAAGGTGTAAAGAAGGTGTAAAGGCGGGTGACGGCAGGTCACGGCGCATTGCCGGCGCCCGGGCCGCCACCCATAATGGCGCCGCATGGGGGCCATATGAACGGCCCCCTGACGAGACCCGAATGTGAAGATCCTGCTCATCGACGACGACGCCGAACTGTGTGCCATGCTGGCCGAATACCTGGGAGCCGAAGGCTTCGAGGTCACGGTATGCGGCAACGGCGAAGCCGGCACCGAGGCCGCCGTGAGCGGCGCCTACGACGCCGTGGTGCTCGACATCATGCTGCCGCGCATGAGCGGCATCGACGTGCTGCGCGCGATCCGCCAGCGCGCCGCCGTGCCCGTGCTCATGCTCACCGCCAAGGGCAGCGACGTGGACCGCGTGGTGGGCCTGGAACTGGGCGCGGACGACTACCTGCCCAAACCCTGCTATCCGCGCGAGCTGGTGGCGCGGCTGCGTGCCG
Organism: Cupriavidus sp. USMAA2-4; assembly: GCF_001854305.1. Lineage (NCBI taxonomy): Bacteria > Pseudomonadati > Pseudomonadota > Betaproteobacteria > Burkholderiales > Burkholderiaceae > Cupriavidus > Cupriavidus sp. USMAA2-4. Next base: position 465,739 of record NZ_CP017749.1, read on the forward strand.
TGCTGCGCCGCACGCAGCACGGCGGCGGCATGCCGGGAACGGGACAGGGACAGGGCGGGCCGGGCCAGGGCACGGGGCCGGCGGACCAGCTGGCGGCGGCCGGCGTGGTCCTGCAGCCGGCGCAGCGCATCGCCCGCTTCGCCGACACCTTGCTGGAACTGACCGTGACCGAGTTCAACCTGCTCGAATACCTGCTGCGCAACGTCGACCGCGCCATCTCCAAGGACGAGCTCTCCGAGCGCATCCTGGGCCGCGCGCGCGAAGCCTACGACCGCAGCGTCGACGTGCACATCGGCAAGCTGCGGCAGAAGCTGGCGGCGGCCGGCGGCCCCGACCACCTGATCGCCACGGTGTGGGGTTTCGGCTACCGGCTCGAATCCCGGCCGGTGGCCTGAGCGGCCGCCCGTCCACGACCCGCGCGGAGCGCACATGCCCATGGGACGCTTGTTCTGGAAGATCCTGCTCGGCTTCTGGCTGACGCTGGTCGCCGTCGCCGGCGGCACCGGCCTGTGGTTCACGCTGCAGCGCGCGCACCCGCCGCAGGATGCCGCGCTCGGTGCGCTGGCCGCGCGCACCAGCGAAGCCGTGGTGCGCAGCGCGGCCACCACGCTGTCCCTGGGCGGCACGGATGCGCTATCGCGCTGGCTGGCCACGCTTGACCCTGACCAGCGCCGCCATTTCTCGGTGCAGGAAGACGAGACGCCAGCCCCGTCGGAGACTCCGGCGCAGGCCCCGTCGCCGCCCGCGCCCGGCGCGGTCACGGTGGAACGCGGCGAACTGCTGGCCCCGCAAGCCACCATCCGCGCCGCCGCGCCCGACGGACGGCGCTACCGGCTGCAGTACCGCGAGACCGTCGAGGGCCTGCCCTACGAGGGCGACCCCGGCCCGCCGCCCGAGCTGCTGATCTCCTGCCTGCTCGGCAGCCTGGCCTTCAGCGCCCTGCTGGCGTGGTACCTGACCTCGCCGATCCGGCGCCTGAGCCGCGCCTTCGACCGTTTCGCCGCCGGCGACCTGGGTGAGCGCGCGGCGCCCGCAGTGGGCAGCCGCCGCGACGAGGTGGCCGATCTCGCGCGCGACTTCGACCAGATGGCCGAGCGCATCCAGGGCCTGATCGCCGAACGCGAGCGCCTGCTGCACAACGTTTCGCACGAACTGCGCTCGCCGCTGGCGCGCCTGCACGTAGCGGTCGACCTGGCGCGGCAGGATCCCGCCAGGACCGCCGGCGCGCTGGCACGCATCGAGCGCGAGGCCGAACGCCTGAACACCCTGGTCGGCGAGCTGCTGACCCTGTCGCGCATCGAGCACGGCAGCCTGGAGCTGGACGCCTATTTCGATCCGCGCGCGCTGTGCGCCGCCGTGGTCGAGGATGCCGGCTTCGAGGGCTCCGCGAGCGGCAAGGCGATCCTGCTGGAAAGCGGCGCCGCGCTGGGCGGCACCGGCGAGGCGCCCGCCGCGCTGATGCGCGGCAACCCGGAACTGCTGCGCCGGGCCATCGAGAACGTGGTACGCAATGCGCTGCATGTGAGCGCCGAAGGCGTGCCGGTGGAGGTCCGCTTCACACGCGATGCCGCCACGCAGACCTACGCCATCACGGTCAGCGACCGCGGGCCGGGCGTGCCGCCGGAGGCGCTCAAGACGATGTTCGAGCCCTTCGTGCAGGCGCACGACGGGCAGCGCGAAGGCTTCGGCCTGGGCCTGGCCATCGCCAGCCGCGCGGTGGCGGCCCATGGCGGCACCATGCAAGCCGCCAACCGCAGCGGCGGCGGCCTGGCCGTGACCATCCGCGTGCCGATGTGCGACGAGGCCGCTTAGCAGGCATGCGCGGCGCGCTCAGCCCGCTGCCGGCAGGGACAGGTCACCGGGCGGCTGCGCCGCCGGGCCCGCTTCGACCGCGTCGGGCCACGGTGTCAGGATCTCGTAGCCGTCCCGCGTCACCACCACCATATGCTCCCACTGGGCGGACAGGGAACGGTCCCGCGTCACTACCGTCCAGCCGTCGGATAACTGCTGCGTCTCTGCCCGGCCGGCGTTGAGCATCGGCTCGATGGTGAAGATCATGCCGGGAGAAAGCCGCAGGCCGGTGCCGGGACGGCCGTAGTGCAGCACCTGGGGCTCGTCGTGGTAGATCCGCCCGATGCCGTGGCCGCAGTATTCGCGCACCACGCCGAAACCCTCGCGCCGCGCCACCGACTGGATCGCATGGCCGATGTCGCCCAGGGTCGCGCCCGGGCGCACCGCCTCGATGCCGGCCATCATCGCCTCCAGCGTGGTGCGGACCAGGCGCTGCGCCAGCGCGCTTGGCTGGCCCACGATGAACATGCGGCTGGTGTCGCCGTACCAGCCGTCCTTCTCGATGGCGATGTCGAGGTTGACGATATCGCCGTCCTTCAGCACCTGCCCGGAGGGAATGCCGTGGCAGACCACGTGGTTGACCGAGGCGCACAAGGTCTTCGGATAGCCGTGGTAGCCGACATTGGCGGGCCGGGCCTGCAGGACCTCGACGATGTAGTCGTGGCAGAAACGGTCCAGGTCGTCGGTCGTCGCGCCCGCCTTGACCCGCGGCGCGACGGCTGCCAGCACCTGGGCCGCGAGCCCGCCGGCCCGGCGTGCCATGGCAACGGCGGAGGGGGGATGGAGAGGAACCCGCGCGGAACGCACCATCACGCCGCCCTCGCTTCGCCGGCGCCGTCCGCCGCGGTGCCGCCCTCGGCTTCCGCCTCGACCAGCATGCGGCAGATCTCGGCATAGCTCAGGGTCGGATTGAGTTCGGCCAGCATGCCGATGCGGAGCCAGTGCTCCGCCTGGGCGTTGACGGAACGGCTCAGTGCGCCGCTGGCCTGGCGCAGGGACGCGTGCATGGCGTCCGAGATCTTGACGATGCCCATGGCAGGTTGGGTATATACGATTTATAACGTTTCGTATATTAGCAGCACAGCGCCTCCGGCGCCACAGCATCCGCGCGCCCCGCCCCTCCTCATCACCGGTGGCGCTTGCGTCGCGGCACCGTTCCGCGCTAAAGTCGCGGCCGATTGCATGCAATTTTGTATGCAAAATATGAACACAAAATAATCCAGGAGACAGTCACCATGGAGCTTGCCCAGCAAGTCTTTCCCAATCTGCTCAACGGGCTCGAGTGGTCCGGCTGCGCGCTGGCCATGAGCGGTTCGCTGCTGGTCGCGCTGCACAACAAGGCCTCGCGCTGGGGCTGGATCTCCTATCTGTGTTCCAACCTGGTCTGGAGCGCCTTCGCACTGGTCACCGGCACCTACGGGCTGTTCGTCCAGCAGCTCGGCTTCACCGCCACCAGCCTGTACGGCTTGTACCGTCACACGCAGTACCACCGCGACCTGGACGCCGGCAAGCAGCCGGCATGATCCGGCGCGGGCCGGCGCGGGCCACCTTGGCCGGCCAGCCGGTCAGCAGCCGGTCAGCCGGCCAGGCCGCGCGCCAGCATCACCAGCTGGAGCGCCGCGAAGCCGCCCAGCACCAGCGCCGAACCGCGCCGGATCCAGCGCATCCGGGCCGGGCTGACCGCGTGGCGCAGCCGCGCCACGCACGCCACCAGCACCAGCCACCAGGCCGCCGAGCCGGCGAACACCCCGGCCACCATCCACGCGGGCGAGGCTGCACCGACGGCGGCGGCCAGCGTCGAGAAGATGGCCACGAAGGAAAGGATGGTGGCCGGATTGGCCAGCGTCAGCGCGAAGGTGGCCGCAAAAATCCCCAGGGGCCGCCCACGCCCCGGCCGCGCCACCGCACCGCCCGCGCCGGCGCCTCCTCGCCAGGTTCCCCACGCCAGCCATAGCAGGAACAGGGCGCCGCCCAGGCCCAGCGCCACGCGCGCGCCGGACAGCAGCGCGATCAGCGCGCTCACGCCCCAGGCCCCCAGCGCGCCATAGAGCGCATCCGCACTGGCCGCGCCAAGGCCGGCCGCCAGGCCGGCCCGCGGCCCCTGCTCCAAGGTCCGCTGGATGCAGAGCAGGCCGATCGGGCCGACCGGCGCGGCGATCGACAGGCCGATCAGCGCGGCCTTGGCAAACAATATCGGGTTCGTCATGTCCATGCGGCCAGTCTAGCGAACGCCACTTTCAACATGAATCGCCATTTTTAGGCAAAACTACGGTTTGGCCTGAATTTTTTCCGGCGATCCGCCATGAAGCCGAAACAGCCCGAAATCGATGACAAGTCCTGGCGCCTGCTGGGCGTCCTGCAGGCCGACGCGCGCTGCCCGTTGAAAACCGCCGCGGCGGCCGCCGGCCTGTCGATCCCGGCGGCGGCCGAGCGCGTGCGCAAGCTCGAGGAGGCCGGCATCATCCGCGGCTACCACGCCGACATCTCGCCTGCCGCTGCCGGCTACGGCATCCAGGCGGTGATCGGCATCACAGCTCCGCAACCCCAAAAGCGCAAGCTGCTCGACCTGCTCGGCCGCTCGCCGCAGGTGCTCGAATGCCTGCACGTCACGGGGGCCGACTCCTACCTGCTGCGCGTGGTGGCGGCCGACATCGCCGAATTGGAACAATTCATCGGCACCATCAACGGCTATGGCGAGACACGCACTTCGATCGTCATGTCAGAGCCGCTGCCCCGGCGCGGCCTGCAAAGGCCCTGACCGTGCCATGGCGGCGACCCTGCCCGGGAGCGGGCGGGCACGCGGCCCGACCGCACGCGCCCCGCACTCCCGGACCTCCGCGCTGAGCGGGACCAGGATTGCGGCCCTGCCGCCTTGCGCGCCGCTGCCACGCCCACCGCCGGCCGGCGCGGCGAAGGAACGGCCCTGCCCTGCCGCCTCCCGCGCGGAAGCGGTGCATCACCACGTCCCCGGACGCATCCGTGGCGGCGGCAGCCGCGCGGCCCGGCGCCCGGCCGGTAGTTTCCGCAGTCCACTCCGAACCGAGGAACGGTCCATGAACGCCCAAGCCGCGAACATCATCTCCCTGCGCAAGCCCGCCCCGGCGCGCGACACCCCCCCTCTGCCGGAGTGGATCCAGGCACGCATGCGACGGCATTTCGACGACCGGCTGGGCCGGCTCTGGGGTGGCGACCACCTGCTGCACGGCCGCGTGCCCGGCGCCGACGCCCTCTACCTGAACAGCAACGACTATCTCTGCCTGCTCGGCGAGCGGGCGCTGGTGCGGGCCCAGGCGCGCACGCTGCTGCGCGGCGAGCGCGAACTGCTGATGTCGACCGTGTTCCAGCACGGCGACACGCCGCAACGCCGCGCCGAACGTCGCCTGGCAGCGCTGATGCAGGCCGAGGACGGACTGATCGCCCAGTCCGGCTGGGCCGCCAACGTCGGCCTGGTGCAGTGCATCGCCGGCCCGGGCATCCCGGTCTACATCGATATGAATGGCCATGCCTCGCTATGGGAAGGCATCACCGCGGCCGGTGCCCAGGCGGTGCCGATCCGCCACAATGACGTCGACCACCTGCGGCGCCAGGTGGAACGCCTGGGGCCGGGCGTGATCCTGGCCGACTCCGTGTACAGCACCACCGGCGCCGTCGCGCCGCTGGCCGGGCTGGCCGATGTCGCCCAGGCCAGCGGATCGGTGCTGGTGGTGGACGAATCACACTCGCTCGGCACGCACGGACCGGGCGGCGCGGGCCTGGTGGCCGCGCTCGGACTGGGCGCGCGGGTGCATTTCCGTACCGCCTCGCTGGCCAAGGCCTTCGGCGGACGGGCCGGCTTCATCGCCTGCTCGCCGCAGTTCAAGGACTTCTTCGCGGTCGAGGCGCGGCCGGCCATCTTCAGCTCCGGCCTGCTGCGGCACGAGATCGCCTGGTTCGAAGCCGCCGCCGACTTCATCGCCGCCGCCGACGAGCGGCGCGCCCGCCTGCACGCGATCACGCGCAGCACGCGCGACGCCATCGCCGCGCTCGGCTACAACATCAGCGACGGCAGCGAACAGATCATCGGGCTCGAGGCCGGCTCGGAACCCCAGGTCATGCGGCTGCGCGACGCGCTGCAGGCTCGCGGTATTTTCGGCTCGGTCTTCTGCGCTCCCGCAACCCCCAGGAATCGGGCATTGATGCGCCTTACCCTGCATGCCAAACTGACGGCCGCGGAAATCGAGCGCCTGCTCGGTGTGCTGGCCGAGATCCGCGACGAGGTGCGGCTCGACCAATGGTCGTCGACGCGGCGCGCCCGCCGCGCCGTGCCGGGCATGCCTGGCACGCAGCCGCCGGCGCAATCGCTCGCTGCCTGACGGCGCGGGCGGCCGTGCCGGCCGGCGCTCGGTCATGCGGTCATGCGGTCATGCGGTCATGCGGCAGAACCAAGATCGTCATAGAACGGTCACTGTACGGTCACAATGTGACAAGGCAGCAAGACGGAACGATGCGCTGCCATACGGGAAAATCGGCACACAGGATGAACAAGACGCATCAGCGCAAGCACAGCGGCGGGGCCTGGACCGGGCGCTTCGCGCGGGCCTGGCAGGCCGTGTTCGATACGGCCGCGCGCGCGGCGCTGCTCGACGAGGAGAGCGTGGCGCGGCTGCGCCGCATCCAGCTGGTGGGGATGCTGGGTGTCGTCGGCCATCCGCTCTACTACTGGATCTGGAGCCATGTCTTCCCGCAGCGCTACGAAAACCTCGGGCTGCGGCTGCTGTGCACCGCCCTGTTCATTCCGCTGCTGTTCGCTTCGCGCCTGTCGCGGCACGGCTGGCTCTCGCCCTACGCCCTGTTCGCCATCACGGTCGGCCTGCCCTTCGCCTTCGTCTTCTTCTACCTGGAGAACGCCGGCGCGCTGGCCTGGGCGGAATCGGTGCTGATCGCGGTGGTGATCCTGTACCACTTCAGTACCGCCTTCGCCACCATCTCCCTGCTGAGCGGCACCGCCGCCGCGGTGGCGGTGTTCCTGCTGGGCGGCAACTCCATGGCCAGCATCCCATGGGACGCGGTGCTGCTGCAGCTGCCCATCCTGGCCTTCGTGATCGCCGTGCTGTTCGTCATCAAGATCGACCGCCAGGTGCTGGTCGAGCAGAAGCAGCGCGGCATGGCGGCGGCACTGGCCACGGTGGCGCACGAGCTGCGCACGCCGCTGACCAGCCTGGCCATGACGGTCGACGGCATCCGCGCGCGGCTGCCGCGCGTCCTGCCCGCCACCGACCCGCAGCTGCCGGTCCTGCTGGAGGCGGCCGAGCGCATGCGCGCCGACCTCGCCCACGTGCACAACAGCATCGAGCTGCTGGTGGCCAATTCCAAGGACCCGCTCGCCGCCACCAAGGCCCTGTTCGACCCGGGCACGGCGATCCACGAGGCCATCGCGCGCTTTCCCTTCGAGCCGGGCCACGCCCGCCTGGTCCGCATCGAGGGCTGCGAGCCCATGCAGGTACTGGGCAATGCGCAGCTGTTCGAACTGGTCATCACCAACCTGACCAAGAACGCGCTCGAAGCCATCCGGCGCGCCGGCAAGGGCGAGATCCACGTGTGCTGCGCCATCACCGGCGACAGCATCGAAGTGGTGTTCCGCGACACCGCCACGGGCGTGCCGCCGCACGTGCTCAAGCAGATGTTCCAGCCCTTCTTCTCCTACCCGGCCCACCGCGGCACCGGCATCGGCCTGGCCTTCTGCCGCAACGTGCTGCGCAGCTGGGGCGCGTCCATCTCCTGCGACTCGGTGGAGCACGAGTACACCGAGTTCCGCATCCGCTTTCCGCGCCCGGAGCTGCGCGCCGAACTGCTGGTCGGCCTGCACCATTGAGGCGCCGGCACCTTGGCATGGCGGGTGCCGCCGCGCCAGCGCGCGCGGCGGCACCGGGCACGCCTCAGGCCGTGCCGCGCCGGTGCGTGCCGCCGCCGACGCTCTGCCCGGCATCGGGCGCCATGCGCCAGTAGCCCCACATCGACACCAGTGTCAGCACGCCGGCGAAGAGGAAGGCCAGGCGGAAGTCGGCCAGCGTGAAGGCGCGCCCCGCCTCCTCGCCGTGGATCAGCGCCGCCGCGCGCAGCGACACCGCGCCATAGGCGATGCCCAGCCCGATCGTCATCTGCGCCGCCGCGCTCCACAAGGTGCTGGCGGCGCTGGTCTGCGCCGGCGGCACGTCGGCATAGGCCAGCGTGGCCAGCGTCGAGAACTGCATCGAGCGCGCCACGCCGTAGACGAAGACCACGATCAGCACCCAGGCCAGCGGCGTCTGCGGCGTCAGCATGCCGCAGGCGATGGTGAAGACACCGGCCACCGCCACGTCGACGATCGAGACCAGGCGGAAGCCCCAGCGCCGCAGGATGCGCGTGGTCAGTGCCTTCATGCCCAGGTTGCCGAGCGCGCTGGCCAGCAGCAGCAGGCCCGACTGGAAGGCCGACAGGCCGAAGCCGATCTGGAACAGCAGCGGCATCAGGTAGGGCACCGCGCCGATGCCGATGCGCGTCAGCGAGCCGGTCACCACCGTCACCGAGAAGGTGGGGATCTTCAAGGTGGAGACGTCGATGAGCGGATGCGGATGGCGCGCCGCGTGGCGATAGGCGACCCAGCCCAGCAGCAGGCCGCCCAGCACGCAGCCGGCCGCCACCCACACGCCGGCACCCGGCTGGCTGGCCAGCTCGGCACCGTACAGCACCGCGGTCAGCGCTGCGCCGCTGAGCACCAGCCCGGCCACGTCGAGCGGGCGGCGCTCGCTGCCGCGCAGGTTGGGCACCAGCATGGCCACCGCCACCAGCACCGCCAGGCCGAACGGCACGTTGAGCAGGAAGATCCAGCGCCACGACGCGTAGGTGGTGATGAAACCGCCCACCGGCGGCCCCACCACGGGTGCCACGATAGCCGGCCAGGTGATGGTGGAGATGGCGCGCATCAGGCCGCTCTTGTCGGTGCTGCGCACCACGATCATCCGCCCCACCGGCACCATCATCGCCCCGCCCAGGCCCTGCAGCACGCGCGCCGCGGTGAACTGCACCACGTCCTGCGACAGCCCGCACAGCACCGAGGCCACGGTGAAGATCACCACCGCGCTGAAGAACACGGTGCGCGAACCGCAGCGGTCGGCCACCCAGCCGCTGGCCGGGATGAAGGTGGCCAGCGCCAGCATGTAGGCGGTCATGCCCAGGCTGAGGCTGTTGGGGCCGACGCCGAAGGAGTGCGCCATCTGCGGCAGCGCGGTGGCGATCACCGTGGTGTCGAGGTACTCCATGAAGAAGGTGGCCGCCACGATATAGGGCAGCCAGCCGCTGACGGCGCCGCCGCGCCCTGCGCTCCTCTCAGCCATGCCCGCTCTCCCGCGCCGGGTGCCGCGCCGGGTGCCGCGCCGGTTGCCGCGCCTGATGCCGGGCGCCGCGCGCCGTCATGCGCCGCCCTCTGCGTAGAGGCGGTCGAGGCGGTCGTACAGCGGCTTGTCGACCAGGCGCTGGCGCTCGCCGAAGGGGATCACCAGCGCAGGATCCTCGTCCAGGCGGCCCTGCGCGGCGAGCTGGCCGAGCGCGCGCTGCATGCCCAGCACCGCGCCCTGCAGCGCCGCGTTGGCGTACAGCACGATGCCGTAGCCCAGCTTGGCCAGCGCCTCGCGCGACTGCACCGGTGTCTTGCCGCCGATGACGATATTGATCAGCTGCGGCGCGGTGAACAGCCCCGGCAGGCGTTCGATGTCGGCCAGCGACTCGGTGGCCTCGATGAACAGGATGTCCGCGCCCGCCTCCAGGAAGCGGTGGCCGCGCTCGATGGCGTCCTCGATGCCGTGCACCGCGGCGGCGTCGGTGCGCGCGATGATCTGCAGGTTGGCATCCTCGCGCGCGTCGACCGCGGCGCGGATCTTGCCGACCATCTCGCCGGCGCCGATCACCTCCTTGCCGGCGAAGTGGCCGCACTTCTTCGGCATCACCTGGTCCTCGAACTGGATCGCGTCGGCGCCGCTGCGTTCCAGCGTGCGCACCGTGTGGCGCACGTTGAGCGCGTTGCCGAAACCGGTGTCGGCATCGACGATCAGCGGCAGCGCGACCGCGTCGCGCACGCGCGCGGTGTGCTCGGCGATCTCCGCCAGGCCGATGAAGCCGAGGTCGGGCAGGCCGAGCGACATATTGGTGACACCGGCGCCGGTCAGGTAGAGCGCCTCGAAGCCGGCGTCGGCGATCACGCGCGCACTGAGCGCATTGAAGGCGCCGGGCACCAGCAGGCCACGGCGCTCGGCGACCTTGGCGCGGAAAGCGGCACGGCGTTGGGCGGAAGACGAAGACATGATGGAAATTCCTGTGGAGGGAAGAAGCCCGCGTTTTGCGAGAATCGTGCCAGTCGGCCCGGCCACGCGCCGCGGCCCCCGGCAGGCCAGTCAAATCAAGGACTTGCGCGCCGCGCGGGCGGCGTACGCGCAACGGCGCCTCATGGCAGAATGTTCCACCGTTTCAAGAAACGCAAGCTGGAACGTTCCAGCCTGGAACGCTCCGGCTCCCACCCTTTCCAGCGACCGCCCGCATGGACTCCGACCTGCCCCGCCACGCCGCCTCCCCGTCCCCCGCCACGCCCCCGGGCGACCGCCCAGGCGTCGCGCTGGTCAGCATCAGCCGCCTGCAGACCCTGTGCGAAAGCGTGGCGCCGCGCTACGCGGACCGCGCCCGCTTCCTCTCCGTGCGCGCCGGCTACGGCGCCGCGGTGGCGGCATTGCAGGCGCACGTGGAAGCCGGCAGCGTCGACGTGGTGCTGGCCGCCGGCTCCAACGGCGCCTACCTGCGCGACAACCTCAACGTGCCGGTGGTGATGGTCAAGGTCAACGGCTTCGACGTGCTGCGCGCCATCACCCAGGCGGTGGCCGCCTGGCCCGGCGCCGACATCGGCCTGGTGCTGCACGAATCCATCTCCAAGGAGCTGGCCGCGCTCGGCGCCTGGCTCAACGTCGGCCTCCGGCAGCGCGCCTACCGCTCCATCGACGAGGTGCGCACCGCGGTGGACGCACTGGCCGCCGAGGGCTGCAGCGTCATCATCGGCCCCGGCATGGCCTGCGACTTCGCCCAGCAGGCCGGCCTGGAAAGCGTCTTCCTCTATTCGCTGGGGGCGGTGGAAGAGGCGTTCGAGCGCTCGGTGGAGCTGGCCCGCGTGAGCCGGCAGAAGGAGTCCAAGCGGGTGCGCCTGAACACCATCGTGGCCCACCTGCGCGATGGCGTGGCCGCCTTCGACGGCAACGGCCAGCTCGAGGCCGTCAACCCCGCCATGCTGGAACTGCTGGGCCTGGCGCGCGAAGCCGAGGTACCGGCACGGCTCGCACAGGTGGCCGGCTCGCTGCTGCGCGAGGCCGGCGAACAGGGCACGGCCATCGTCGAGCGCATCGAACAGATCGACGGGCGCGCGCTGATCGTCAATTGCATGCCCATCGTGGAACACGGACAGCGCGCCGGCTCGGTGGTGACCGCGCAGGATGCGCTGGTGGCGCAGCGTGTCGACCGTTCCTTGCGCACCAGCCAGCGCCCCAAGCACCTGGTGGCGCGCCACGGGCTCGACGACCTGGCGGGCGCGTCGCCGGCGCTGGAGCGGGTGCGGCGGCTGGCACGCGCTGCCGCCGCGCACGACGCCACCGTGCTGCTCAGCGGCGAGAGCGGCACCGGCAAGGAACTGGTGGCCCAGGGCATCCACAACGCCAGCCGCCGGCGCGGCAATCCCTTCGTCGCCTTCAACTGCGCGGCGCTGCCCGAAGGACTGATCGAAAGCGAACTGTTCGGCCACGAGGAAGGCGCCTTCACCGGCGCGCGGCGCGGCGGCAAGCCGGGGCTGTTCGAGATCGCCCACACCGGCACCATCTTCCTCGACGAGATCGGCGAAATGCCCGCCGCGCTGCAGAGCCGCCTGCTGCGCGTGCTGCAGGAGCGCGAGGTGATGAAACTGGGCTCGGGCCGCGCCACCCCCATCGACGTGCGCGTGATCGCCGCCACCCACCGCGACCTGCACGCGCTGGTGGCCCAGGGCAGCTTCCGCGCCGACCTGTATTTCCGTCTCAACCTGCTGCCGATCCGGCTGCCGGCACTGCGCGAGCGCCGCGAGGACCTGCCGCTGCTGGCGCACCACCTGCTGGCGCGCGCCGCCTCGCAGTACGGCCTGGCACGCGCAGGCAGGCAGCGCGTGCTGGACTTCCTCGCCCCGCTGTTCGACGGCTACGACTGGCCCGGCAACGTGCGCGAACTGGAGAACCTGCTGGCGCGCGCGGCCATCTACCTGCACGCCCCCGGCGCCGCGCTGGACGAGGAGGCACGCGAGGCCTTCCCGGAATTCGGGCGCATGACCGGGCAGGCGGCGAGCGAAAGCGGCGCGGCAAGCCCGCCCGCCCCCGAGGCACGCGCGCCCGTCACGCGCGAAGCGGTGCTGCAGGCGCTGGCGCGCCACGGCGGCAACCGCGCCGCCGCCAGCCGCGAGCTGGGCATCGGGCGCACCACGCTGTGGCGGCTGATGAAGGGATAGCCGCGCTGCCTGGCGGGGATGGACCGGGCGCGCGTGCCGAACAGCGCGTTCAGAAGATGGTTGAACATGGTGATTACCTGTGCTGAGCCGGCGTGCTCCGGACCGGGGCCGGGGCCTGGACCTGCGCCGCCTTCGCCACGAAGATCCGCTCGGGAACCCGCGGGTTGCGCAGCTCCAGCGCCTCCAGTGGCCCGCGGCCGACCGCTGCGCGCAGCTCGAAGCGGATCGGATAGACCATGTGGGCCGGAGCCGCGAGCCGCCCGGCGCGTGGCAGCAGGCTCTCGGGACTCTCAGGGTTGTCCGCCCCGGCCGCCGCGGCGCTGTCACCCGGGCCCGCTGCCTCCGTGTCAGGGACGGCCTGGAAGGTGAGCTGGACGGTCGCGCTGTCGATGGGCGTCACCTGCGCATGCTCCAGCATGCGCACCCAGGCCCAGACGCCTTCGGTCTCGTAGTGCTTGTTGGTGCCGGCGCGCTCCGTCTATGGGGTCGAGCTGGGTGGGCTCAGCCATGGGTTCCTCCCGTCGCGGATGCCTTGGGTTGGTTGCGCCTCAATTCCTCGACAAGCGGCGTGGCCAGGTTCTCCATGGCCGCACCGAAGGCGCCGGGCCTGTCCTTAGTCTCGGCGAGGATCTTCTGGATCGCGGGGTGTTGATCGAACTTCGGATTCATCAAGAGGGTGTAGTCGACATATTGCTCAAGATCCTGCGTATCGGCAAACCGGTACTTAGTCCAGCCCTCTGCAGCAATCTTTGTCGTTCTGCGGAATGCGACCCAGTCCTCAAGCGTGTCGTGGAAAACCTTACCCTGCTTCGTCAGCAGCCACGTATCAATGTCTGAGTAAAAGATCCTCGTACCTCGCAGATCCGTACGGAATTCGAATTCAATATGATCGCGGGGTAGAAGTGCAAGCCAAGCACGCGCTCGCCGAGCCCTCCTTTCACCTTGGTTGGCGGAAAGTGGGCCTGGCTAGTCTTTTGAATCTTCTTGATTGGCTCGTGCGCGTCAACTGACCGAATGGCCTCGACAGCAGCCGATCGACCGTAAGCAGAAGAGAGAGATAAATATGCGCCGGAGATCGAGCGCCGTCCTGAAGCCGAGGCCCGCCAGCCCTGCGAGTTTGAGTCTGGCGCCGGGCGGATGGGGCTCGAAGTACGTCCCCAGACAACCCATCCAGCACGCCTACACGCCTACACGCCTACACGCCGCCGAAGGATCGCGTGCCGCTCGACAGCGACGATCCGCTGACCACGCCGGAGCGCCGGCCGCGGGACGTCGAAGCGACCGGCCGGAGGGCTCGCAGCGTAGAATACTCGCCGCCTGTTCAACCTGAATCCCGCCAATGCCTGTCTCCTACAATTCCGCGCAGATTAAGGAGTGGCTAGGCCCCTACACCGTATCCAAGGCCCGCTCCTACGCGCGCGCGGTCTCCAAGCTTCACTGGACGGACGACGATACCTTGGCGGGCCTGGTGCAAGGCACGCGCAGCCTCCCCTACGCTGTGCATGTCTATTTCCATCACACGAAGGAAGACGTGTCGATGAAAGGCGAATGCACGTGCCCGGTCGGCGTTGACTGCAAGCACGTGGCAGCGCTCCTGATCGCCGCTCTCGCACACGGCGCCGATCCCGCACACCACGCCGGCCTCGCACAGCGGCCCAGGCCGGCAGCCGTCGGCGTGCGCGCGGAATTGATGTCGTGGCTGGACGGTTTCCGTGCCAGACGCGCGGCGCCCGCTTCCTCGGCCAGGCAGAAGGCCGCCAAGGCCACCCATGCGCTGGCCTATGTGGTCGGGCAGACCTATCGCGGCGTCGAGGTCTTCCTGTACAAGGCCCGTGTGGGCGTGGACGGGTCGATCCGCTCGCTCGACGCCCCCTGGCAGAACCTGGAGAGGGCGCTGATCGAGCCGCCGAAGTTCGTCAGCGAGGAGGACCTGCCGATCCTGCGCGGCTTGTGGCTGGACCGCTCGCGTGGTACCTACACCGGCAGCTTCAGCCTGCAAGGTGCTAATGGTGCCGGCACGTTCGAGAAGCTGGTCGCTACCGGCCGGCTGTTCGCGTCTTCCGCCACGGGCCCGACGCATTCCGGCACGCGCTGCCTGGTACGCGGCGGGCCTGCGCGCAGTACACAGATCGTGTGGCAAGCACAGGCCGACGCGCGCCTGCGGCCAGTCTTGCAGGCCGAGCCGCCGGCCGCCCTGCTGCTGACCGCCATCCGGCCATGCTGGTATGTGGATACGCACTCCGGCGAGGCCGGCCTCCTCGCTTTGCCATGGCCCGCGGAGCAGGTCGAGGATTTCCTGTCGATGCCGGCCATCACGCCGGAGGAATCCGCGCTGGTCGGCAACGTGCTGCGTGACATTGCGCCCGACCTGCCCGCCCCTCCGTCGCATGAGGCCGCGCCGGTGCGGATCGTCGACACCGCGCCCGTCCCCGTGCTGGCACTGGACACCTTGCCGACCTGGGCATCACCGCAGGATTTTGCTACGGTCAGCTTCGATTACGCAGAGCACAGCCTTCCGGCACACAGCAACACGACGCTGGTGCGCAACGCCGGCGAAGAGATCGTCCAGATCAGAAGAGATGCCGACGCCGAACGCCAACGCCTGACCGAGCTGCACAAGGCCGGATTGCGGAAACTCCGGGCTGATCGCATCTTCGGGCCAAAGCCGTTCCCGGATGGCATGCTCGGTCCCGACAACAGCGGAGACTGGCCGGAGATCGTGAAACGGGGCCTGCCCGCGCTCAGGGCGAGCGGCTGGCGCGTCGTGATGAGCGACGCGTTCCGGCACAACGTGATCGAGATCGAAGCGATAGACGGCACGCTGCGCCCGACTGGCGACGGCTGGTTCGACGTGGAGATGGGCATCAGCGTCAATGGCCGTACGGTGCGCCTGGAACCGCTGCTGGCAGACCTCTTCCGTCGCGACGCGCGCTGGTTGTCCGGCAAGCTGGATGCGATCGCCGACGATGAGGCGATCGACCTGAAGACCGATCGCAACGAGCGGCTCCGCCTGCGTGCCGATCGGCTCAAGCCGGTCGTACGCGTGCTGATCGACTTGTTCGACGCGCTCGGCACCGGCCTGCGCATTGCCCGGTGGGATGCGGCCAGGCTGCATGCCCTGGATCAGTCAGGGCGCTGGCAGTTTCACGGTGATGCATCGGTCCGGCAACTCGCGCAGCGCCTGATGGCCGGGCCCGGCGTAGCCGACGTGCCGGTGCCGCGCGGGCTGCACGCCGAACTGCGCGCCTACCAGCGCCAGGGACTCGCCTGGATGCAGTTCCTGCGCGAGCACGGGCTGTCAGGTGTGCTCGCCGACGATATGGGCCTGGGCAAAACCGTCCAGGCGCTTGCCCACATCCTCACCGAGAAGGAAGGTGGCAGGCTGGACCGGCCGGCACTGGTCGTGGTGCCGACGACCTTGATGCACAACTGGTGCGAGGAAGCGCAGCGCTTCACGCCGACGCTACGCGTGCTGGATCTGCATGGCCCTCAACGCCGCGAACGGTTCGACCGGATCGGCGCGCACGATGTGGTCCTGACCACCTACGCATTGCTGTGGCGCGACCGCGAGATCCTTGCCGGGCACGACTATCACCTGCTGATCCTGGACGAGGCGCAGTATGTCAAGAACGCCGCCACCAAGTCGGCGGCGACCATCCGCGAACTGCAGGCGCGACACCGCCTGTGCCTGACCGGGACCCCGCTCGAGAACCATCTTGGCGAACTGTGGGCCCAGTTCGACTTCCTGCTGCCGGGGTTCCTCGGCACCCGCCAGGACTTCACCCGGCGCTGGCGCACCCCCATCGAAAAGGGCGGCGATGCGGTACGGCGTGAACTGCTCGCGCGGCGCATCCGCCCGTTCATGCTGCGCCGGCGCAAGGATGAGGTCGCCACCGAATTGCCGCCGAAGACAATGATCGTGCGAACGGTCGAGCTCGAAGGCGCGCAGCGTGACCTGTACGAGACGGTACGTGCCGCCATGCAGGAAAAGGTCCGGGCGGCCGTTGCTGCCAAAGGCCTCGCGCGCAGCCATATCATCGTGCTGGAGGCCTTGCTCAAGCTGCGCCAGGTCTGCTGCGATCCGCGTCTGGCCAAGGTCGGGCAGTCGGCCCGGGTCAAGGAATCGGCCAAGCTCGGACTGCTGCTCGACATGCTGCCCGAACTGATCGAGGAAGGTCGCCGCATCCTCTTGTTCTCGCAGTTCACCAGCATGCTCGACCTCATTGCGGCGGAGGTGGAAAAGGCCGGCATTCCCTATGTCCTGCTGACCGGGGATACCGCAGATCGCGCCACGCCGGTCAAGCGCTTCAAGCAGGGCGAGGTGCCGCTTTTCCTGATCAGCCTGAAGGCCGGCGGTGTCGGCCTGAACCTGACGGCGGCGGACACCGTCATTCACTACGATCCCTGGTGGAACCCCGCCGTGGAAAACCAGGCCACCGACCGCGCGCACCGGCTCGGGCAGGACAAGCCCGTGTTCGTCTACAAGCTGATCACCGCCGGCAGCGTGGAGGAGAAGATCGTCGCGATGCAGGAACAGAAGGCGGCGCTCGCCGAGGCGATCCTGTCGGAGGATGCCGCCGGCGCCGTCAAGTTCTCCGCTGAAGACATCGAGGCACTCTTTGAACCGATCCCGACGGCGCAGGCTGTCATGCCCGCGACGAAGGCGCGGTCTCGTACCAGGGCGGGAACATAACGGGAAGCGCGCCCATACGCGGCGGCGATGCGGCGGCTCACGCCATCGTTCAGATCGGCACAGGGCAGACTCCCCGTCCTGCGACAACGCACTCGCCGCCGCAGTGCGGCTGGCTGACGGCCGCCATCGACAGCCATCGGCAGCCATCGACAGCCGTCGACAGCCGTCGACAGCCGTCGGCGCGGCGTAGAATGACCGCGCCCGCGCCGGCCCGGCGCGGCCTTGCTCACCGGATACCATGCACGCGCCGCGCCCCTTCACCATCGACACGCCCGACGAAACCCTCGCCGCCGACCGCCTCGACGCCGCCGGCGGCATCCGCTGCCTGCTGCTGCACGGTGCCGGCACCAGCCACCGCGGCCGCTGGCTGGCGGTGCGCCAGGCCCTGGCCGCGCGCGGCATCGGCAGCCTCGCCATCGACTTCTCCGGCCACGGCGAGAGCAGCGCGCGCACGCCGAACTCGCTGGCCAAGCGCCACGCCGAAGCGGCCGCGGCCTTGTCCTGCCTGGATACCGACGGCCCGCGCAGCGTGATCGGCATCAGCATGAGCGGCGAGATCGCCGTGCGCCTGGCCTGCGACCCGCGCCACCGCATCGGGCACCTGGTCACCGTGGTCGGCGCCGCCTACGACGAAGCGGCCTTTGCCACGCCCTTCGGGCCGGCCTTCAGCGCGCAGATCCGGCGCGAGCAGAGCTGGCGCCGCTCGCGCGCGTTCCGCGACATCGCCGCCTTCCGCGGCCGCATGACCCTGGTGCGCGCCGGCCACGACCAGGTCATCCCGCCCGAAATCGCCGCCACGCTGCAGGCCAACGCCGCGCAGGCGCAGGACGCGCGCATCGTCGACCTGCCCGGCGCCGGCCACATGCTGTCGGTGCAGGCCGCGCAGGATGCCGCACTGATGGCGCGGCTGTGCGCGGTGCTGGCCGAGGCGGTGGGAGCGCCAGGTACGGCCGCCGCCTAGCTGCCGCTTCAGGCATTCCGCACGGGTCATGCGGTAGCTCGCGAAGCTGTCTCCGCGCGGCGCCGCCGCGGCGGTCCTCACGCTGCGCCGGGGTTGCCGCCGGGCCGCGCCGGCGTGACTACACCACGATCTCCTGCGCCCCCTGCGGTCGCCGCGCCAGCAGCGCCGACAGCTTCTTCAGCGCCGCGCCCAGCGCCGCGCGGTCGCGCACGCCGCCGAGCGAGATGCGGATGGCGCTGGCGGCCGCGCCGCCGGCCTGGAAGGCGCCGGCGGGCGTGACCGCCAGGCCCTCGGCGCGGGCCGCGTGGGCCAGGTCGGCCGGCGTCCAGTAGCTCGGCAAGGGATACCAGACGTGGATGCCCGAGGCGCCGCCATCGAGCCCGCCCGGCGCGCCGCCCAGCACCTGCCCGGCCAGGCCGAGGCGCAGGCGCGCTTCCTCGCGCACGCCCTGGTGCAAGGCGTCGGCGCTGCCGTCGTGGATCCACTGCGTGACCAGCGCCGTGGTCAGCGGTGTCGACATCAGCGCGAACGAGCGCAGCGCCGCCAGGAAGCCGTCCTCGCCGACACCGTCGGGCAGCAGCACGAAGGCAGTGCGCAGTCCCGGCGACAGGCACTTGGACAGGGTCGAGATGTAGTAGACGCGCTGCGGCGCGAACTGCGCCAGCGGCGGCGGCGCGGCGGCGGCGAAGCGCCAGTAGGGATCGTCCTCGATGATGCGCAGGTCCAGCCGCGCCGCGGTCTCGGCCAGCGCGCGCCGGCGCGCCGCGGACAGGGTCGCGGTGGTCGGGTTCTGCTGGGTCGGGTTGAGATACAGCAGGCGGGCGCCGTGCGTGCGGCAGGCGCGCTCCAGCGCGTCGGGCAGCATGCCTTCGGCATCGCACTCCACCGCCACCAGGCGCCGGCCGAACTGCTCGGCGGCGGCGCGCACGCCGGGATAGATCAGCGGCTCGGCCAGGATGACGTCGCCGGGCGCGCTGAGCGCGAGCACCAGCGCCGCCAGCGCGGCCTGGGCGCCCGGGCAGACCACCACGCGCCGCGCGTCCACGCTGCCGAACATCGGCGCCAGCCACAGCGCGCCGGCCTGGCGGTCGGCCTGGCCGCCGCCGCCGAGATGGTAGGTCATCAGCAGGTCGGCATCGGCGCGCAGCAGCACCTGCGCCAGTCCGCGCTTGAGCATGTCCTCGAGGTCGAGGCCGGCCGGCGGCGGCGGGATGTTCATGCCGAGATCGACCAGGCCCTCCAGTTCCACCTTGGGCGCGGTCACGTAGCTGCCCATGGCGCCGCGCGCCTCCAGCAGGTGGCGCCGCTTGGCCTCGGCGTAGGCGCGCGTGACCGTGGTCAGGTCCACCTGCAGCCAGTCGGCCAGGCGGCGCTGGGCCGGCAGCCGGTCGCCGACGCGCAGGCCGCCGTCGGCGACCGCGCGCTCGATGGCATCGACGATCTGCTGGTAGCGCGGACCGGCGCCGCGCACGAAGCCGCCGATCCAGGCCGGCGGCGGCGCGCCGGGTGCCGCGACGTCCTGGCTGCCGCCCGTCCCTTCCGTCTCTTGCATGGTTCCGCGCTGCGTCATTTTGTCGCTGATGTATGGATTATGTCTTACTTTAGCATCGCGCCAACCAAACCAAAACACATACATCCAACGTCTTGTATGCGCCCCCTCTTCCGGCCGCCGCGTCCCGCGCGGGTCGGCACGGGCCGTGACGGGCCACGCAGCCGGGTCGGCGGATGGACCGTGTGCTCCGTAACCAAGATGCGTGATATGTGCGATGCAGCAGCAAGAGCCGACGGATCGCGGGCCAGCCCGTCCCGTGCCGGCTTCCAGGCATTCCTTCCCCCAGGCGCCCGGGCGGCCGCCGGCAGGCTGGCCGGCGCCGGCCTGCTGGTGCTGCCGGTGCTGCTGTCCGGCTGCAGCCAGCTGGAACTGATGAACCCCAAGGGCGCCGTCGGCGAGCAGGAGAAAGGGCTGATCCTGGTCGCCCTGTTCCTGATGCTGCTGGTGGTGGTGCCGGTGATCGTGCTGACGCTGTACTTCGGCTGGCGTTACCGCGAAACCAACACCCAGGCGACCTACGCGCCGAAATGGTCACATTCGACCCCGATCGAGATCGTGGTCTGGAGCATCCCCTGCGTGATCGTCGCGGTGCTTGCCGTGCTGATCTGGAAGACCACCCACGAGCTTGATCCATACAAGCCGATTGCCTCCCAGACAAAGCCGGTGCGGGTCGACGTGATCGCCCTGAACTGGAAGTGGCTGTTCATCTACCCCGACTACGGCGTGGCCTCGGTCAACCGGCTGCAGATCCCGGTCGACACCCCGGTCGAATTCCGCCTGACCGCCGAGTCGCTGATGAACTCCTTCTTCATTCCCCAGCTCGGCAGCATGGTGTACGCGATGGCCGGCATGCAGACCCGCCTGCACCTGGTCGCCAACCACACCGGCACCTACCACGGCCTGTCGGCCGCCTACAGCGGCGAAGGCTTCTCCGACATGCGCTTCGACGCCATCGCCAGTTCCCGCGCCGAGTTCGACGCCTGGGTGGCGCAGGCGCGCCGCTCGCCGCTCAAGCTGGACCCCGCCAGCTACCGCGAACTCGAGCAGCCCAGCACCAGACACCCGGTCACCGTCTACGCCAACGCCACCCCCGCCCTGTTCGAAGGTGTGGTCAACCGCTTCATGCGCGGACCGTCGGGTGAGGACATCTGCCGCAACGATGTCCGTGACACCCCCTTCGCGCGCGTGATCGCGCAACGCAACGGGAACCAGGCCGCAGAAGAACAGTAATCATGCTCGGAAAACTCAATCTCGACGCCATCCCCACCCACGAGCCCATCATCATGGGCACGCTGGCGGCCGTGGCCATCCTCGGCGCCGCGATGCTGGCCGCCATCACCCGCTACGGCAAGTGGACCTACCTGTGGAAGGAGTGGATCACCTCGGTCGACCACAAGAAGATCGGCGTGATGTACATCCTGCTGGCGCTGGTGATGCTGCTGCGCGGCTTCGCCGACGCCATCATGATGCGCACCCAGCAGGCCATCGCCGCCGGCGGCGAAGCCGGCTACCTGCCGCCGCACCACTACGACCAGATCTTCACCGCGCACGGCGTGATCATGATCTTCTTCGTGGCGACGCCGCTGATCGTCGGCCTGATGAACGTGATCGTGCCGCTGCAGATCGGCGCGCGCGACGTGGCCTACCCCTTCGTCAACTCGCTGAGCTTCTGGCTGTCGGCGGTGGGCGCGGTGCTGGTCATGCTGTCGATGTTCGTCGGCGACTTCGCCGCCACCGGCTGGGTCGCCTATCCGCCGCTGTCCGGCCTGGGCTACAGCCCGACGGTGGGGGTGGACTACTACATCTGGTCCTTGCAGATATCGGGGCTGGGCACCACGCTGACCGGCATCAACTTCATCGTCACCATCCTGCGCATGCGCGCGCCGGGCATGAACCTGATGAAGATGCCGGTGTTCACCTGGACCGCGCTGATCACCAACATCCTGATCGTCGCCGTGTTCCCGGTGCTGACCGCCACGCTGGCGCTGCTGTCTGCCGACCGCTACCTCGGCATGCACTTCTTCACCAACGAGCTGGGCGGCAACGCCATGATGTACATCAACCTGATCTGGGTGTGGGGCCACCCCGAGGTGTACATCCTGATCCTGCCCGCCTTCGGCGCCTTCTCCGAGATCATCGCCACCTTCTCGCGCAAGCCGCTGTTCGGCTACAAGTCGATGGTCTACGCCACCTCGTCGATCGGCATCCTGTCGTTCTTCGTCTGGCTGCACCACTTCTTCACCATGGGTTCGGGCGCCAACGTCAATGCCTTCTTCGGCATCATGACCTCGATCATCTCGATCCCGACCGGCGTCAAGCTGTTCAACTGGCTGTTCACCATGTACCGCGGCCGCATCCGCTACCACTCGGCCACGCTGTGGACGATCGGCTTCATGGTCACCTTCGCCATCGGCGGCATGACCGGCGTGCTGCTGGCGGTGCCGGGCGCCGACTTCGTGCTGCACAACAGCCTGTTCCTGGTGGCCCACTTCCACAACGTGATCATCGGCGGCGTGCTGTTCGGCTGCCTGGCGGGCATCAGCTTCTGGTTCCCCAAGGTGTTCGGCTTCACGCTGGACGAGTTCTGGGGCAAGGTGGCCTTCTGGTGCTGGCTGGTCGGCTTCTACCTGGCCTTCATGCCGCTCTATGTGCTCGGCTTCAAGGGCATGACCCGGCGCATGAACCACTATGACGTGCCGGGCTGGCAGCCGTGGCTGATCGTCGCGCTGGTCGGCGCGGTCATCATCGCCCTGGGCATCCTCGCCATCGCCGTGCAGTTCTACGTCAGCATCCGCCGCCGCGACGCCAACCGCGACCTGACCGGCGATCCCTGGGACGGCCGCAGCCTGGAATGGTCCACGTCCTCGCCCGCGCCCTTCTACAACTTCGCCCACGTGCCGCAGATCACCTCGCTGGAGCAGCACTGGGACGACAAGGAAGCCGGCCGCGCCTACCAGCAGCCGGCCCGCTACGAGGACATCCACATGCCGCGCAACACCGGCGCGGGCGTGATCATCTCGGGCTTCGGCCTGGTGCTGTGCTTCGCCCTGGTCTGGCATATGTGGGTGGTGGCAGCGATCGGCCTGGTCGGCGTGATCGCCACCTTCATCGCCCGCACCTATGACCGGGATGTCGACTACTACGTGCCGGCGTCGGAAGTCGCCCGCATCGAGAACGCGCGCTTCGCGCAACTGCGCGAGGCCGCCTGAGCCATGACCACCGTACTCGTTCACCAACAACCCGGCCACGCCCACGGCCACCAAGCTCACCAGGCTCACCACGCTCACCACGGGCATGACGACGGCTCCCGCACCACGCTGGGGTTCTGGATCTACCTGATGAGCGACTGCCTGATCTTCGCCTGCCTGTTCGCCACCTTCGCGGTGCTGGCCAACAGCACCGCCGGCGGCCCGACCGGGCGCAACCTGTTCGAGCTGCCCTTCGTGCTCGGCGAGACCATGCTGCTGCTCGCCAGCAGCTTCACCTTCGGCATGGCCATGCTGGGCATGCAGGGCGCCCGCCCCGGCCGCGTCAACGCCTGGCTGGGCCTTACCTTCGTGCTCGGCGCGGCCTTCATCGCCATGGAGGTCTACGAGTTCGCCGAGCTGATCCACCAGGGCGCCGGCCCGCAGACCAGCGCCTTCCTGTCGGCCTACTTCGGCCTGGTCGGCACCCACGGCCTGCACGTCAGCGTCGGCCTGCTGTGGCTGCTGGTGATGATGCACCACGTGCGCCGCTTCGGCCTGGACGCGCCGACGCGCCGCCGCCTGGCCTGCCTCAGCCTGTTCTGGCACTTCCTGGACCTGATCTGGATCTGCGTGTTCACCTTCGTCTACCTGCGCGAGTTCGTATGAAGCCCACCTCCCTGCATGCCCACCACGGCGCCCACCATGCCCACCACGGCGCCCACCATGCCCACCATGCCGGCCATGACGGCCATGCCGGCGGCGACCATGGCAGCCTGAAAAGTTATGTGATCGGACTGGCGCTGTCGCTGCTGCTGACGCTGGCCTCGTTCGGCGCGGTGATGACCGGCCTGGTGCCGCGCGGCATGGCGCTGCCCGCCATCGTGCTGCTGTGCGTGGCGCAGCTGGTGGTGCAACTGGTGTACTTCCTGCACATCGGCACGGCGCCCTCGCAGCGCGAGAACGCCGGCATCTTCCTCTGCTCGGCCGGGCTGATCGCCATCATCGTGGCCGGCTCGCTGTGGGTGATGCACAACGCCAACACCAATATGATGCCGACCACCATGTCGGTGGAAAGCGCCAAGGCACGAGAGTAGTCCGCCATGCGGGCGGCATCGGCCGCCCCGGCAGAAGGGGGCCCCATGAACCAGGACGAAGGCGAACACACCATGGCCGGCGGCGCGGACGGCGCCCGCCTCGGCATCGAGAGCGTCGACCGCAACGGCCAGCAGTGGTACCGGCTCACGCTGGACGGCAGCGGCGCCGCGGCGGGCACGCCGGCCGGTGTCGCGGTCGGCCCGGCCTTCCGCGCCGAAGAGCTCGGCGACGCCATCGCCGCCGTGCTGTCCGCCTACCTGGCCATGCGCGACCGCCGCGCGCCGGGCCACGAGCGCCTGGCCGACACCCTGCGCCGGGTCGGGCCCGAACCCTTCCGCGCCGCCGCCGCAGCGGCCGCCACCGCCGCCGCCGCCGCGGCCGATGCGGTGCGCGCGCGCAGGGCCCCTTCCCGTCCGGCCGAGGCCGCCGCGGCCGCCGGCGTGCCGGCGCAAGCCATGAGCGCGCTGCCGGCCTGCTGCGCCTAGCCGCCGGGGCCGGCGGCCACGCCCGGCTTCAGCGCGCCACCCACTCGGGCGCCGACGACCCCAGCGTTCCTGCCGGCAACTCCCAGCGCATCGGCGTGCCGGCCACCGTCACCGGCATGCGCAGGCGCTGTGCCGGCCCCCAGCTGGTGTGCTCGATGGCCGCATCGAGATCGTCCGCGCCTTCCGCCGCCAGCGTGCCGGGGCGTCCCGGCAACGGCGCGCCCGGCGCCGCCGGATGGGCCAGCAGCAGGCCGGCCGTGCGCGCCAGCGAAGCGCGCGCGCTGCCGCCCTCCCCCGTCGCCAGCCGCCGCGTCAGGCCACGCAGCGCCGCCGCCGCCAGCAGATAGCCGGTGGCATGGTCCAGGGCCTGCCCGGGCAAGGGCACCGGGCGCGCGCTGCCGGTCACGCGCATGCCCGCCTCGGCGATCCCGCTGCTCATCTGCACCAGGCTGTCGAAGCCGCGCCGGCCCTGCCAGGGGCCGCTCCAGCCATAGGCATCGAGCGAAACGTCGACCAGCGCCGGATTGAGCTCGCGCCGGCGCGCCGCATCCAGTCCGAGGCGCGCCAGCGCATCCGGGCGATAGCCATGCACCAGCACATCGGCCCCGCGCAGCAACTGCTCCAGGCACGCGCGATCGCCGGCCTGCTTGAGGTCCAGGCGCGCACGGCGCTTGCCCACCACCACTTCCGGCACCGTGCCCGGTTCCTCCCAGCCCGGCGGATCGATGCGCAGCACCTCGGCGCCGAAACCGGCCAGCCAGCGCGTGGCCACCGGACCGGCCAGGATGCGGGTCAGGTCCAGCACGCGGATGCCGCGCAGCGGACGCTCGGGCGCCAGCGCCCAGCCCGGCCGGGCCACCGCGCCGGCGGCCTCGCGGTGCAGCAGCGGCTCGGCCGCCACCGCCCTGCCCTGCGGGTGCGCCGTCCAGGCGGCGGCCGAACGCATCGCCGCCGCGCAACCGCCGCGCCCGACCACCGCCGCCTCCAGCTCGTCGACACGCCAGCGCGCCACCGCGCGCGCCACCGCCTCGCGCTCGACCGGCGCCTCCAGCACCGCCAGCGCGGCGTCGCGGTGATGCGGCGCGTTGGTGTGCAGGCGGATCCAGCCATCGGCGGCCTGGTAGTCGCCGGCCACCGGGTCCCACTGCGGCGGCAGCGCCCAGCCCTGCGGCCGCAGCGAGGTCAGGAACCAGAAGGAAGCCAGGCGCCGGTCGACAGCCACGTCGGGCCAGCGGCCCGAGGTCGAAGCGACCAGCTCGGCCAACGCCAGGCTGGCCGCGCCGACAGCGCCGGCGGCGAAATCGGTGAAGGCGAAGGCCGAAGGCGCGGCACCGGTGCCGGTGAACCGCAGCCTGGCCAGGTCGGCTTCGCTGCCGCCCGTGGCCAGCCAGAAGTCGCGCAGTACGCGCTCGGCGACGGACGCGCCGGTGGCGGCAGGCGTGGCGGTGGTGGTGGAAGGAGAGGAGGAAGGAGAGGAGCCGGCAAGGCTCGCGGAGGCTTCGTCGCGCATGATCGACCTCGGGTGTGGGAGAGACTGGATGGTTCGGACGGCTTGCGTTCGATGCGAAGCTTAGTCCCGCCAGCCGGCCAGTCAATCTTGATCCTTGCGATCAATGTATCGGCCGCCGCGCCTCCGGATACTCGAGCTGGAGCGCGACGAAGCCCGCCGTGGCATCGTCGTAGCGGGCGGCGATGCCGCGCAGCGCCGCAGCGAGCGCGGGCACGGCGGGCAGCCCCGCGCCGGCATCGGGCAGCGGCGCCGGCAGTGCGGCGCCGTGGCGCTCGGGCAGGAACACCAGTCCGCTGCGCAGGCGCACGCCGGCCGGCGATGGCGCGGTCGCCACGACCTGCGTGCGGTAGGTGCGCGCATAGGCATCGGCCACCAGGGCGAGCGCGACATCGTCGGCGCCCGGGCGCAGGGCCGCGCCCAATGTCTCATGCCGCCAGAACGCCAGCCAGTTGCGTGCCGCCGTGTACAGGTCCCGCACGCCGAGCTGGAACGGCGCGGCGTCATAGGCATCATCCCAGCCGCCGGCACCGAGACGGCGTGCCACCTCGATGGCGCGCGCGCGGCCGCCGATGGCTTCGACCAGTGCCAGCGAGACCGGCACCGAGGCGCTGACGCCGGTGGTGGTGACGACCGGGCCGTCGACCACATAGCGCCGGTCCTGCACCCACCGCGTGCGGGGAAACTGCCGCGCCAGCGCGCTGCGCGAATACCAGTGGCCGGTGGCGCGGCGGCCGTCCAGCACGCCGGCGCGGGCCAGCACCCAGGCGCCGTCGCAGATGCCGATCACGGTCGCGCCCTTGGCGCGCTGCTGCCGCACCCAGTCCAGCAGCGCGGGATCGTCGTCCTCGTGCACGGCCGGCACGACCACGTAGTCGGCGCCCTCCGGGAAGCGCGCGTCGAATGCCGCCAGCGACGCATCGGGCACCACCGAGAACGCCGGGAAGAGCCGCACCGGTCCCGGCCCGGTGCCCAGCGCGAGGACCTCGGCCACGTCGGCCAGCTTGAGCACGCCGTAGGGCACGACGTAGTCGGTCAGTTCGGTGAAGGTATTGTGGCCGACCACGGCGACGACCGGCCGTTCCCGTCCCGGACGCGACGGCGCGGGGGCGATGCGCGCGCTGGCCGGGCCGGGCGCGGCGGCTGGCGCTTGGACGGGCGCTTGGACGGGCGCTTGGACGGGCGCTTGGACGGGCGCCATGTCCCGGGCGGACGCCGCGTCCTGCGCCGCGCCGCCAGCGGCGCAGGCCAGCAGCGCGGCGCCGCAGGCCAGTCCTCGCAGCCGCCGACGCGCGATCCTGACGCAGGCGCTCGCGACAAGCGCGCTCATGACAAACCCGGTCATGGCGAGCGTGCTCACGACAAACGCGCCACGGCCGCGTCGAGCGCCGCCACCGCGCGCGCGATGGTGGCGGCATCGGCCTGCTCCGGCCGGCCGCAGTCGAACGGCGGCGCCGGCGCGTACTCGAGCATCAGGGTGATCGCTCGGGCCTGGTCGCGCCCGTGCGTCAGCGCGGCGAGTTCCAGCGCGAAGTCGATGCCGGCCGTCACGCCGCCGCCGCTCACGCGGTTGCGGTCGCGCACGATGCGCGCCGCGTCGGGGACGGCGCCGAAGCGCGCCAGGTGCTCGCGGTAGTTCCAGTGGCAGGCGGCGCGATAGCCTTGCAGCAAACCCGCCGCGCCGAGCAGCAGCGAGCCGGAGCAGACGCTGGTGACCCAGGCGGCCCGCTCGCCCTGGCGGCGCAGCCAGGCCAGCGTCGGCGCGTCGCGCATGGCCGCCAGCGTGCCGGGGCCACCGGGCACGCACAGGATGTCGAGCGGCGGGCAGGTGTCGAAGTCGGTGGTGGGCGTCAGCGCGATGCCGCCGTCGCAGGGCACGCTGGCGCGCGCCTTGGCGACCAGGTGGAGGGTGGCGCCGGGCAGGTGGGAGAAGACCTGCGCGGGACCGGTCAGGTCGAGTTGCGTCAGGTGAGGGTAGAGAAGGAAGCCGATCGACAGCGGTGCGTGCATGGCGGGTCCCGGAAGGCTGCGCGCGGTGGCGCGGGGTAGTGGAAGGTACGGAAGGCGGCGCGGCTGCGATGCAGCGCCGCCAGGGCGAGTATCTTGACGCGCGGGTCTGGCGGCAATGACAATGATTTGTCGATTCCTGCCAACCAGCGGCGTAGCGCAATGCAATGCACAGCAGCGCGCCGGCCGCCCGCTCCCGCATGCCACCGAAATCGCCGAAGCCAGCCACCAAGCCCGCCACCGCGCCGGCGCCCCTGCGCCAGGTGGCGCTGGTCGCCTTCCCCGAGTTCCAGATGCTGGACATCGCCGGCCCGGCCGACGTGTTCGCCATGGCCAACGCCTTCCACGTGGAACCGGCCTATCGTGTCACGGTGGTCTCGGCCGCCGGCGGGCCGCTGGCGGCCTCCAACGGCATCGCGCTGCATACCGAGCCGGTCGCGTCCCTGCCGGCGCGCCGCGTCGACACCTGCCTGGTCGCCGGCGGCGAGCGCGACGGCCTGGTGGCGAGCGTGGCCGACCACGCGCTGGCCGACTGGGTGCGCCAGGCCAGCCGGCACGCGCGCCGCTACGGCTCGGTCTGCACCGGGGCCTTCGCGCTGGCGCACTGGGGCCTGCTCGACGCCCACCGCGCCACCACGCACTGGGCCTCGGCCCACCTGCTGCAGCGCTACTACGGCGGCGTCGACGTGCAGGCCGAGGCGCTCTACGTGCAGGACGGCAAGGTGTGGACCTCGGGAGGGGTGACCTCGGGCATCGATATGTGCCTGTCGATGGTCGAGCAGGACCTGGGGCGCTGGGTGGCGGCACGCGTGGCCAAGCAACTGATCCTGGCGGTGCGCCGCATGGGCAACCAGTCGCAGTATTCGCTCGCGCTGGAAGCGCAGTCGGGACAGTACGCGGAGCTGGTGGACTGGCTGCGCGCCCGCCTGGACCAGCCCATCGACGTGGAGGCGATGGCGGAGCGGGCCGGCGAGGCGCCGCGCAGCTTCCACCGCCGCTTCCTCAAGGCCACCGGCATGACGCCGCACGCCTTCCTCGAAACGCTGCGCCTGCAGGCCGCGCGCGCCCGGCTGGAAGCGGGCGAGTCGGTCAAGGCCGCGGCGCGGGCCGCGGGCTTCGGCTCGGAAGCCCACCTGGCCAAGGCCTTCCGGCGCCGCTTCGCGTTGACGCCATCGCAGTACCGGGCGCAGTTCGGCGCCCGGGCCGGCTAGCCGCCTGGCCGGCCAGCCGGCCGAGAGATCGGGGAGCCGGGGCGCCGCGCGCCCGGCGGCGGCGCTCAGTCGAGCGAGATGTGGCCCGCCTTGATGATCTCCGCATAGCGTGCGCCATCGCGCTCGATCAGCTTCTGGAACTCCGCCGGCGTGCTGCCCACCGCCACATAGCCCAGGTCTTCCAGGCGCTTCTGCACCTCGGGCTGGCGCACCACCTCGGCGATGGTGCGCGACATGCGGTCGACCACCGCCTGCGGCGTGCCCGCCGGCGCCAGCAGGCCGGTCCAGGAGCTCATCACGAAGCCCGGGAAGCCGGCCTCTTCCATGGTCGGCACGTCGGGCGCCGCCGCCAGGCGCTTGGCCGAGGCCACCGCCAGCACGTTGATCTTGCCGGCGCGAGCCTGCGGCATCGGCACCAGCAGCGGATCGAACACCATCGACACCTGGCCCGACATCAGGTCGGTCAGGATCGGCGCGCTGCCGTTGTAGGGAATGTGGGTCATCTCCAGCTTGCTGACCATGGCGAAGCGGGTGCCCACCAGGTGCGCGCTGGAGCCGGTGCCGCTGGAGGCGAAATTCAGCTTGCCGGGATTGCGCCTGCCGTACTCGACCAGCTCGGCCACGCTGCGCGCGGGGATCTGCTTGGCGCTGAACAGGAACAGCGGCAGGTCGGCCATGTGGCTGACGGGCTTCAGGTCGGCGGGCTTGTAGGGCAGCGACTTGTACAGGCTGGGATTGGCCGAGTACGCCGCCAGCACCGCCAGGAAGGTGTAGCCGTCGCCCTTGGCGCGGGCGGCCACCGTGGTGCCCACGGTGCTGTTGGCGCCGGGCCGGTTCTCGACGATGATGGTCTGCTTGAGACGCTCGCCGACCTTCTCGAAAACCACGCGCGCGACCGTATCGGTCGAGCCGCCGGGGGTGTAGGGCACGATCACGCGGATGGGCTTGCTGGGCCAGGCGTCCTCGGCCGCGCCGGCGGCGGGCGCGGCGGCGCCCAGGCCCAGCAGGGCGGCGCACACGCCGGCAAGGCGGGTCAGGTGGGTGAGGCGGGTGCTGGCGGCCGGCAGGCGGCCGGCAAACGGTTGGGGTACTGCCATGGTGCTCCTCTTGTCGTTCTGATGTCGTTCTGATGTCGTTCTGGTGAGCCGCGTGCCGGGGCCACGCCGGTGCGGTCTCCGCGCACGCTGCCTAACCATGCCATGCCTTGACGGAAAGTAGGGACATTGGGACAAGAACGGCTGGTTTTTTTGTGCGGTCACCGGCAGGCGGCATGTCTTCCGTCAGCCCCAAATAATTGCGAATCATTCTCATTCGTAATAGAATCGCGACTTCCGCGATACCTGCGCAACACGCAACACGCAACACGCAACACGCAACACGCAACACGCAACACAAGGCACGGCGCAACGCACGGCACGACACAGCCGACCCTGCCCGCCCGGCGTTGCGCAGCCACGGGGCCGCGGCGCCATCGCTTTCCACCTCCTCGCTCGCATGCAAGCCACCGGCACCCCCGGCACCCCAGGCACCGCCAGCGGTGCCGCCGAGCCTTCCCTTCACCAGGAGATCCGCGCGCTGTACCGCGACCACCACGGCTGGCTCAAGCACTGGCTGCGACAGCGCCTGGGCAGCGCCGGCGATGCCGCCGACCTCGCGCACGACACCTTCCTGCGCCTGCTCGCGCGCGACGCGGCCATCGTGGCGCGCGAGCCGCGCGCGCTGCTGGCCACGGTGGCACGCGGCCTGGTGGCCAATTTCTACCGGCGCCGCCAGATCGAGATGGCCTACCTCGAAGCCCTGGCAGCGCAGCCCGAAGCCACCGCGCCCGATCCCGAGGCGCGCGCGCTGGCGCTGGAAGCGCTGGTCGAGATCGACCGCCGCCTCGACGGCCTGGCGCCCGCGGTGCGGCGCGCCTTCCTGCTGTCCCAGCTCGACGGCCTGGGACAGGCGGAGATCGCCGCGCAACTGGGGGTCTCGCTGGCCACCGTGCAGCGCTACCTGGTCAAGGCGCTGCACCAGTGCTGCTTCGCGCCCTGAGCCCGCGTCCGCCCGATCGCAACCGCTTCCACCAGATCCTCGCCAGTCCCCCCGCCGCCATGTCCGCCGACACCGCCCCGAAACCCGCCGCATCCTGGCCCGCCGCCCCCGAGCCCCCGATCGATGAGGCTGTCACGCTGCGCGCCACCGAATGGATGGTGCAGCTCATGGCGGCCGCCGGCGACGCGCGAAGCGAGGCGGAATGCGAGGCGCAATGCCGGTGCTGGCGTGCCGCCCATGCCGACCACGAACGCGCCTGGCAGCACCTGTGCGCGGTCTGCGCGGCGCTGCGCGGCCTGCCGGCGCCGGTGGCCCACGCGGTGCTGGCGCGCCCGGCACGGCGCACCGGCGCTCCGGGCGGTCCGGGTGCTACGGGCGGCCGGCGCGGTGCACTGGCCTTGCTGCTGGCCGGCGGCGCCGTCGCCATCGGCTGGCAGTTCGAGCGCGCCGGCGGCTGGCCGGGCTTGCGCGCCGACTACCGCGCGGGCGTTGGCCAGCGCCGCCGCATCGCACTGGCGGACGGCACCGTGGTCGACCTGAATACCGACAGCGCGATCGCGCTGCGCTACGGCCCGGCCGAGCGCGTGGTGGTACTGCTGGCCGGCGAGATCGCCGTCGCCACCGCGCCCGACCCGGACCGTGCCGGCGCCGCCCGCCCCTTCCTGGTGGAGACCGGGCACGGCCGCCTGCGCGCGCTCGGCACGCGCTTCACCGTGCGCCTGCTGCCGCGGCACGGCGAGGTCGGCGTGCAACAGGGCGCGGTCGAGATCCAGCCGGCCGGCGGTGGCCCCACGCGGACCCTGCAGGCCGGCGAGCGCACCACCTTCACGCGCGCCGGAGCCGCCCCGCCGACCCCGGCCAGCCCAACCGACACGGCCTGGACGGCCGGCATGCTGGCGGTGCACGACATGCGCCTGGAGCGCTTCCTGGCCGAGCTGTCGCGCTACCGCCACGGCCGCCTGGGCTGCAGCGCGGACGTCGCCGACCTGCGCCTGTCGGGCATCTTCCCGCTGGCCGATACCGAGGCCGTGCTCGAGACCCTGCCGCACCTGCTGCCGGTGGCGGTGCATCGCTTCACGCGCTACTGGGTCGACGTGCGCCGGCGCCCGGACTGACGCGCCCGCGGGCGCCACAACAAAAAATAATCTGCAGGACCTGAGGTCTTTTTCCGTTTCGCGTGGCCTGGCAGGAGAAGGCCGCATCGCGGCCGCTCGCGAAAGGAAACCCTCCGATGTACAAGACCTCCTCCCGTCCGCCCCGTTCTGGCCTGCATGCCGCCGCCCTGCGCGCGCTGGCCCTGGCCGGCGCCGGCGCGGCCGCCATGGCGCTGCCGCCGCCGGCTGCGGCCCAAACCACCGCCGCCACCGCCGCCACCGCCGCCGCCGCCACAGACGCCACCGCCACCCGCCGCGGCTATGCCATCCCGGCCGGCCCGCTGCAGGACGCGCTGACCCGCTTCGGCATCGAGGCCGGCGTGCTCGTCTCCTACGAGGCGGCCGCGGTCGGCGGCCGCCGCAGCGCCGGGCTGCAAGGCAGCTACGGCGCCGCCGACGGCCTGGCCACGCTGCTGCGCGGCACCGGGCTCGAAGCCCAGGCCGTCCCCAACGGCTTCCTCGTCCGCCCCGTTCCGCCCGCCGCCGCCGACGGCGCGACACTGCCGACGGTCACGGTCAGCGCCACCCGCCACGATGCCGAAGCCCTGCCCCTGCCCTACGCCGGCGGCCAGGTCGCGCGCGGCGCGCGCCTCGGCATGCTGGGCAACACCGACCTGATGGACGCGCCCTTCAGCGGTGCCGCCTACACGGCCGCCACCATCGAGGACCAGCAGGCCAGGACCGTGGCCGACGTGCTGGCCAACGATCCGACCGTGCGCTTCACCACCACTGCCGGGCATATCTACGAGAACTACGCGGTGCGCGGTTTCGACATCACCTCCAGCGAGCTGGCGCTCAACGGCATGTACGGCCTGGCGCCCTCCGGCCACGCACCGACCGAGTTCATCGAGCGTGTCGAACTGCTGCGCGGCCCCACCGCCCTGCTGACCGGCATGGCGCCCGGTGGCGCCGTCGGCGGCGTCATCAACCTGGTGCCCAAGCGCGCCGGGGCCGACCCGCTGACGCGCCTGTCCACGACCTACCGGTCCTCGGCCAACTTCGGCGGCAGCCTCGACGTGAGCCGGCGCTTCGGCCCCGACAAGGCCTTCGGCATGCGCTTCAACGGTGCCGCCGACGATGGCCGCACCGGCATCGACGGCCAGTCCAAGCAGCGGCTGCTCGGCGCCCTCGCGCTCGACTACGCCGGCGAGCGCCTGCGCCTGTCGCTGGACGCTTATGCCAACCGCGAGCGGGTCAGCAACGGCAGCGCGTGGATGGCCTCCTTCACCGGCCCGGTGATCCCCGCCGCGCCCAAGGCCGGCACCAACATCCTGCGCGGCACGCACGGCGAGATCGACAACATGGCCGTGGTCGGCCGCGGCGAGTTCGACCTCCGCGACGACTGGACCGTCTACGGCGGCGTCGGCACGCTCAGCCACCGCTACGCGGGCTTCCTCAACGGCACGCGCGCCAACGGCGTCAAGCCCTCGGGCGACTACACCGGCTACACCTACAACCAGCGCGGCTTCACCGACACGCTGTCGGCCGAGGCCGGCGTGCGCGGCACCGCGCGCACCGGCCCGGTCGAGCACCGCCTGGTGCTCGGCTTCAGTTTCCTGAACCAGCGCACCGGCACCCTCAACAAGAGCTCGGGCGCCTATCTCTCCAACATCTACCGGCCGATCGCTCCGCCGCTGGCGGCCGACCCCGGCAGCGCGCCGAAGACCTCGGACAGCACGCTGACCAGCTTCGCGCTGGCCGACACGCTGGCCTTCGCCCGGGACACGGTGCAGCTCACGCTCGGCCTGCGCCAGCAGCGCGTGCAGGCCGACACCTTCGCCGCCGCCACCGGCGCGCGTACCGCCAGCTACGACGAAAGCGCGGTGACGCCCGCGCTCGGGCTGGTGCTCAAGCCATGGGGGCCGGGCCTGTCGCTGTTCGCCAACTACATCGAAGGGCTGAGCCAGGGCGACACCGTCACCGACACCGCCGCGCGCAACTTCGGCCAGATGTTCGCGCCCTACAAGACCCGGCAGATGGAGGCCGGCGTCAAGTGGGACAGCGGCCGGCTGACGCAGACCCTGAGCGTGTACCAGATCACGCGGCCCAGCCTGGTCCAGGACCTGGCGACCCGCACCTACCACCCGGACGGCGAGCGCCGCCACCGCGGCATCGAATGGAATGTGTTCGGCGAAGCGGCGCGCGGCGTGCGCGTGCTCGGCGGCGTGGCCTACACGCGCGCCGTGCTGACCCGCACCGCCAACGGTGCCTACGACGGCAATACCGCCTTTGGCACGCCGCAATGGGCCGCCAACCTCGGCACCGAATGGGACCTGCCCTGGCTGCCCGGGCTGACGCTCTCGGGCCGCGCCACCTACACCGGCACGCAGTACGTCAATACCGCCAACACGCAGAAGATCCCCGCCTGGTGGCGCTTCGACGCCGGCGCGCGCTACATCACGCGCATCGCCGGCAAGCGCGTCGGCTTCTACGCCAACGTCGACAACCTGTTCAACGAGAGCTACTGGGCCGGTTCCTTCAACGATGGCTACGTGACCATGAACGCACCGCGCACGGTCCGGCTGACGACCACGGTGGACTTCTGATGCGGCGGCTCTCCCGTCTGCGCGCCCATGCCGCCCATGCCGCCCATGCCGTCAGCGCCGCCATGCTGCTGGCTGCGGGCCTGCCGCCCGCCACCGCATCCACCGCCGCGACTGCTGCGACTGCCGACACCCCGGACGCCGCGCCCGCCCAGGCGAGTGCCGCCACGCCGCGCGCGCTGCCCGGCCAGCCGCTGCGCCTCGCCGCCGCTCAGCAGGCACCGGCCACCGCCACGCTCGCCCTGCAGGCCGGCGACTTCGTCGAGGGCACGCTGGACGGCCCCGCCGCCACGCTCGACCTGCTGGACGCGCAGGGCCGCCACCTGCGCCGCCTGGTCGCCGCGGATGGCCTCTCGCGCGGCTTCCTGTTCGTGGCGCCGAACGATGCCGACTACCTGCTGCGCGTGCAGCCCGCCGATCGCTCAGCCGCCGCCGCGCCCCATGTGCTGACCATCGCGCCGCCGGTGCCGCGCGCCCGGCAACGCGCGCCCGGCACGCCATTGGAGAGCCCGCGCCTGCGCCGGCTGGCCCGGGATCTCGCCGAGGGCGGCGGCAGCGAAGCGTTCTGGCACGAAATGGCGGCACGCGGCACGCCGCTGGTCGAGGCCCTGGCAGATACCGCAAGCCCCGCGCAGACGTCCGCCGGCGGCCCCGCCGAGGTCCTGGTGACCTTCCTGTGGCGCGGCGCCGCCCACGGCGTGCGGCTGCTGGGCAGCCCGGCCGGCGACCACGACCCGCTGGCCCGCCTGGACGACAGCGATGTCTGGTACCGCAGCTACCGCGTCCCCGCCGGCACGCGCCTGAGCTACCAGCTCGCGCCGGACGTGCCGGAGCTGGACGCCCCCGCCGCGCAGCGCCGCCGCGCCATCCTCGCCACGGCCCGGCGCGACCCGCTCAATCCACAAGCGTTTCCCGCGCAGGCGCCCGATGCCTATGCGCAGAAGTCGGTGCTGGAACTCCCGGGTGCCCCACCCCAGCCGTGGCTCGCGCGGCGGCCGGGCGTGCCGGCCGGCACCGTGCAGCGCCACCGCCTGGCGAGCCGCCTGCTCGGCGACACGCGCGAGGTCTACGTCTACCGGCCCGCCCCGGGCGCGGCGGCCGGCCAGCGGCAGGCGCCGCGTGGAGCCCGGGCGGCAGCGCTGCTGGTGCTGTTCGACGCCCACGCCTACCTGTCCGCGGTACCCACGCCAGTCATCCTCGACAACCTGGTCCACGACGGACTGCTGCCGCCCATGCCAGCGCTGATCCTGGCCAACCCGAGCGCGCAGGCTCGCGCCACCGACCTGCCGCCCAGGCCCGCCTTCGCGGATTTCCTCGCCGAGGAACTGCTGCCCTGGGCCGCCGCGCAAGGCGTGGCGGCGCCGGCCGCGCGCACCATCATTGCCGGCTCCAGCTATGGCGGGCTGGCAGCGGCCTACGCGGCACTGCGCCACCCGCAGCGCTTCGGCCTGGTGCTGAGCCAGTCTGGCTCCTTCTGGTGGGCCCCGGGAGCGGCCCCCGGCACGGGCCCGGCGGCAGGCGACGCGGCCCCCGAATGGCTGACGCGCCGCTACGCCGCCAGCCCGCGCCTGCCGCTGCGCTTCTACCTGGAGGCGGGCCGCTTCGAGGACGGGCGCGGCCCGACCGGCATCCTCACCACCACGCGCCACCTGCGCGACGTGCTGCGCGCACGCGGGTACCCGGTGCGCCATGCCGAGTTCGCCAGCGGACATGACTACCTGCAGTGGCGCGGCACCCTGGCCTGCGGGCTGATGGCGCTGGCCGGCACCGCCAAGGCGCAGCGCGAACTGGCGGGCGACGGCGAGGTGGCGCGGGCCTGTCCGATGTCGTGACACGGCCGGCCGGCGCGCGGCCACGCCGCACCGCTTCCTTGCCAGGCACTCCTTGAGTGCCTGTTTTTTTCTAGGGGAGAGCGCTGGCCCCACCCGCGGCGGGTGCTCCACCAGCCGCCTGCCGTTGCTCATCGCGCAATTCGTTTCGCCAAACGAAACGCCATTGTGCAGGCCGAAACGTAAATCTATAGTCGCCTTCCAATAGCCCGGTGCAAACGATAGCGCCGGCACGACATAGAAACGGAGACAAGCCATGCCAACCCGGTTCCCGCGCGCCGCCTCGCCACGGCGGAAGAGACCCGCCAGCCGTCCCGGCACGTCGCGGGGCTGAGCGCCCTCCCGCGCTGCCTTCGCCCCGCATCCGGACCACCGGCCCCATGGATCACGCCAGCCCGCTCGCGCCCGTGCCGTTCTCGGCAGGGCATGCCGCCCCCCGCACCGCGCTGCCCGCCGGCGCCTGCGATTGCCATGTGCATGTCTACGACGGACGCTTCGCCGCCGCGCCGGGCGCCAGGCTGCTGCCGCCCGACGCCTCGGCCGACGACTATCGCCGGCTCCAGCGCCGGCTGGGCACGCAGCGCGCGGTGCTGGTGACGCCGTCCACCTACGGCAGCGACAACCGCTGCATGCTCGCCGGCCTGGCGGCCCTGGGCACCGACCGCGCACGCGGCGTCGCCGTGATCGACGGCACGGAAAGCGACGGCGAACTGGAGGCCCTGCACGCGCGGGGCGTGCGCGGCGTACGGCTCAATCTCTCGCTGGGCGTGGTCGGGTCGGCCGAACAGGTCGAGCCGCTGGCGCAGCGTATCGCGCCGCTGGGCTGGCACCTGCAGCTGCTGATGGCGCCGGACCTGCTGGCCGCGCTCGCCCCGGTGCTGCGGCGCCTGCCGGTCGCGCTGGTGTTCGACCATTGCGGCCGCATCGCCCCCGCGCAGGCCGGACAGCACCCCGCGCACGCCCTGCTGCTCGCCCTGCTGCAGGCGGGGCGCGCGTGGATCAAGCTCTCCGGCGGCTACCTCGTGAGTGCGCGCCACAGCGTCGAAGACCCCGCGCTCGATGCCCTGGCCGCCGGCTACCTGCGCGCCGCCCCGGAGCGCGTGGTGTGGGGCAGCGACTGGCCGCATGCCACCGCCAGCGCCGGCCTGCAGCCCATGCCCGACGATGCCCGCCAGCTCGACCGCCTGGCCGACTGGACGGCGGCGGCAGGCGGCGCGGCCACGCTGCGGCGCGTGCTGAGCGACAACCCGGCCGCGCTGTACGGCTTCCCTCCCGCCCCGCCCGGGGGGGCACTGGTGCCCGGCCGTCCCGGCACGGCTGCGACGTCACCGCAGCAGCACGGAATAAGCCACGGAACAAGCCACGGAATAAGCACGGAATAAGCACGGCGATACCGCGGCGACACGACCGCGACACGACAACGACAACGACACGAGAGACGACAGATGCCCTTCCACCCTTCCCCGCTTCCCGCCCACGGCGCGACCCGCCGGCGCGTCCTGGCCACCCTCGGCGCGGCGCTGGCCGCCGGCTCCGGCCTGGCACGGGCCGCCTGGCCCGACGGCCGTGCCATCACCTGGGTGGTGCCCTATCCGCCCGGCGGCAGCACCGACGTGCTCGGCCGCAACGTGGCGCAGCGCATCGGCGCGGCGCTGGGCAGCACGGTGATCGTGGACAACAAACCCGGCGCCACCGGCACCATCGGCGCGGCCTTCGTGGCCAAGGCCGCCCCCGACGGCCATACGCTGCTGGGCACCTCGATCGGCCCGCAGGCGATCGCGCCGCACCTGCTGGGCCACCTGCCCTACGACCCGATCGCCAGCTTCGCGCCGGTGATCACCCTCGGCACCATTCCGCACCTGCTGGTGGTCGGCGCGAGCCAGCCCTTGCGCAGCGTGGCCGACCTGCTGGCGGCCGCCCGGGCCCAGCCCGGCAAGCTCGCCTTCGCCTCGGGCGGCAACGGCACCATCCTGCAGATGCAGGGCGAACTGCTGCAGCAACAGACCGGCACGCGCTTCGTCCACGTGCCCTACAAGGGCGACACGCCGGCGCTGCAGGACACGCTGGGCGGCCAGGTGCAGTTCATGTTCGCGCCCGCCGCCGCTGCCCTGCCGCACGTGCAGGCCGGCAAGCTGCGCGCCCTCGCCGTGACCTCCGCCCAGCGCCTCGCGGCCCTGCCGGACGTGCCCACCATGGGCGAAGCGGGCCTGCACGATTTCGTGGTCGAGCAATGGCAGGCGGTGTTCGCGCCGGCCGGCACGCCGGCCGCCGTGGTGCAGCGCCTGAACCAGGAGATCGCCCAGGCGCTGCGCGACCCGGCCATCGTCGCGCTGGCCGGCCGGCTCAGCGTGACCCTGGTCGGCGGCACCCCGCAACAGCTCGGCGCGCTGCAGAAGGCGGACTCCGCCAAATGGGCCGCGGTCATCGCCAAGGGGAATATCCGCATCGATTGACGCCCCTGCCAGGCCCGGCGCGCAGCCTGCCGGTCTCCGTATGCCGTACGCAGCTTTCCGCTTTCCGTTCTCGCTTTTCACTTTTTGCTTTTCGCTTTCCCCTGCCCTCCATTCCTTGATCGAGTCCGCACCATGAACCAGCTTCCCGAAGTCATCCGCAACATCGAGCGCGTCAGCGCCGAGGTCGTCCAGCAAGCCGCCACCTTCCAGGCCGCCATCCTGGCCGACGTGGCCGGCCGCCGCGGCACCATGCATGCCCGCGTGGCCCCGGTGCATGCGCGCATGAAGCTCGCCGGCCCGGCCTTCACCGTCGAGGTGCGCCCCGGCGACAACCTGATGATCCATGCCGCCATCGCCCTCGCGCAGCCCGGCGACATCCTGGTGATCGACGGCAAGGGCGACCAGACCGCCGCCCTGATGGGGACGCTGATGCTCAGTGCCTGCAAGCAGCGCAAGCTCGGCGGCGTGGTGGTCGACGGCGCCATCCGCGACAAGCTGGAACTGCTGGAACTGGACTTCCCGGTGTTCAGCGCCGGCTTCAACCCGGCCGGACCGACCAAGTTCGTGCCGGGCCGCCTCAACCATCCGATCACCGCCGGCGGCGCCACCGTGAACCCGGGCGACCTGGTGGTCGGCGACGCCGACGGCGTGGTGGTGATCGAACGCGCCAAGGCGCCCGCCATGATGGCCCTGGCCACCAAGAAGGTGGCCGACGAGGCGGCGCGCCTCGACGCCATCGGACGCGGCGACACCGCCGCCAAATGGCTGCCGGCCGCACTGCGTGCCGCCGGCGTGCTGGCCGAAGGAGAGGCGCTGTGAGCCGCCCGACCATTCTCATCACCGCCGCCGACCTGGCACCCCAGGCCCTGGCGCTGCTGGCCGGCTACGAGATCGTCTACGCCGGCAAGACGCCGACGGAGGACGATATCGTCGCCCTGTGCGGCCGCCACGACCCGGTCGCCATCATCGTGCGCTACAGCAAGGTCGGCGCCGCCGCCATGGATGCCGCGCCTTCGCTGCGGGTCATCTCCAAGCACGGCAGCGGCACCGACACCATCGACAAGGCCGCCGCCAGGGCGCGCGGCATCGAGGTGGTGGCCGCGGTGGGCGCCAACGCCGCCGCGGTGGCCGAGCAGGCCCTGGCGCTGCTGCTGGCCTGCGCCAAGTCGGTGCCGCAGCTCGATGCGCGCATGCACGCGGGCCACTGGGACAAGGCCACGCACAAGAGCGTGGAGCTGGGCGGGCGCACCATCGGCCTGGTCGGCCTGGGGGCGATCGGCCGGCGCTTCGCCGGCATGGCCGCGGCGCTGGGCATGCGCGTGATCGGCTTCGATCCCTTCGCCGGCGAGCTGCCGGACTTCGTGCAGCGCGTCGACCTCGACACGCTCTGGCGCGAAGCGGACGCGATCTCGCTGCACTGCCCCCTGACCGAGGACAACCGCGGCCTGCTCAACGCGGCCACGCTGGCCCGCTGCAAGCCCGGCGTGATCGTGGTCAATACCGCACGCGGCGGGCTGATCGACGAGGCGGCGCTGCTGGCCGCCGTGCAGGACGGGCAGGTGCGCGCCGCGGGACTCGACAGCTTCGCGGTGGAGCCGATGGTGGCCGGCCATCCCTTCCAGCGCCAGCCCGGCTTCATCCTGAGTCCGCATATCGGCGGCGTGACCAGCGATGCCTATGTGAACATGGGCCTCGGCGCCGCGCGCAATGCGCTGGCCGTGCTCGAGGCGGCCGGCACGGTGGCGGCCTGAGGCAGCCCCGGCACCTGCTGCACCTGCTGCACCTGCTGCACCCGCAGTACCAGAGACGCGCGAAGCACACGAGGCACTCGGCGTGTCCGAAGTGCTCGAAGCACTAGAAGCGCAATGAGAAGTGCAACTGGAAGCGCAACCGAAAGCGCAATATGGGCGCCGGCCGCACGGCCGGCGCCCCGAAAGGAGACAACTTTGATACCACGAACCTCGCCGGACGGCCCCGTCGCCGGCATCCTGCGCGCCATCGCTTCCCTGGCCTCGCTGGCCGCCCTGGCGGCGGCCATGCTGGCGCTGGGCGCCGCGCCGGCGCAGGCACAGTCCTGGCCCGAGCGGCCGATCCGCCTGGTCGTCCCCTATCCGGCCGGCGGCAACGCCGACAACACGGCCCGTCTGCTGGCCACCCAGCTGGCCGGCCGCCTGGGCCAGCCGGTGGTCGTGGACAACCGGCCGGGCGGCAGCGGCACCATCGGCGAGACGGCGGTCG
This sequence comes from Cupriavidus sp. USMAA2-4, assembly GCF_001854305.1. Taxonomy (NCBI): domain Bacteria; kingdom Pseudomonadati; phylum Pseudomonadota; class Betaproteobacteria; order Burkholderiales; family Burkholderiaceae; genus Cupriavidus; species Cupriavidus sp. USMAA2-4. Next base: position 507,062 of record NZ_CP017749.1, read on the forward strand.
CCAAGGCCCGGCCGGACGGCTACACGCTGCTGCTCGATGCCACCGCCTTCACGGTCAACCCGAGCCTGTTCCCCAGCCTGCAGTTCGATGCGGCCAAGGATTTCACGCCGATCTCGCTGGTCAACCAGGCCCCCCTGCTGCTGGTGGTGCCCGCCGCCTCGCCGTTCAAGACCCTGGCCGACGTGATCGCGGCGGCCAAGGCCCGTCCCGGCAAGCTCACCTTCGCCTCGGCCGGCAACGGCGGCGCGCAGCACCTGGCGGGCGAACTGTTTCAGCAGGCCGCGCGGATCTCGCTCACCCATGTCCCGTACCGCGGTGGAGCGCCGGCCCTGACCGACCTCATCGGCGGCCAGGTCGACCTGATGTTCAGCGCGACCACCGCCAGCGGCCCCCTCGTCAAGAGCGGCAAGCTGCGCGCCCTGGCCATCACCTCGGCCGAGCGCGGCCAGGGCTGGGCACAGGTGCCGACGATGGCCGAAGCCGGCCTGCCGCGCTTCCAGGCGCACGAATGGAACGGCCTGTTCGCGCCGGCCGGCACGCCTGGCGCGATCATCGCGCGCCTGGAGGCCGAGACGCGCGCCAGCGTCGCCAGCCCGGGCATGCGGCAGCGCTTCGCGGAACTGGGCGTGCAGGGCGTGGGCTCGAGCGCGCGCGAATTCGACGCGTTCGTCAAGGCGGAGACCGGCAAGTGGGCCGGCGTGATCCGCACCAGCGGCATCCACCTGGAATGAGGGCCCCTGCCATGGACAAGCGACATCGTGGCCACCGCGCCGGCCAGGCCCTGGCCGCGCTCCTGCTGGCCGTGTCCGGCGCCTGCCTGGCGCAGGCCGGCACCTATCCGGCCAGGCCGGTGCGCCTCGTGGCAGGCTTCGCCGCCGGCGGGCCGACGTGGTGGCGCGCGCCTTCGCCGACTATGCCAGCCGCGCGCTGGGCCAACCCTTCGTGGTCGACAACAAACCCGGCGCCAACACCATCGTCGCGGCCCAGGCGGTCGCCACCGCTCGCCGGCAACTGGAGACATCGACAATGAAGCGCTTTCCATCCTATCCGCGCGCCCGGCGCGCCTTGCAGGCCATGGGGACCATGCTGGCCGCGCTGGCCTGCCTCGCCCTCCCCGCGGCGCACGCGGCCTATCCCGAACGCCCGATCACCATCGTCGTGCCCTACGCGCCCGGCGGCGCCGCCGATGCCGTGGCCCGCCTGCTGGCCAACCGCATGAGCGCCAGGCTGGGCCGCAGCGTGATCGTCGACAATCGCGCGGGCGCCAGCGGCACCATCGGCGAGGCCTTCGTGGCCAAGGCACCCGCCGACGGCTACACCCTGCTGTACGATGCCACGCCGTACTCCATCAATCCGCACCTGTTCCCGAGGATGCCCTATGCGAGCCAGGCGCTGCAGCCGCTGTCGCTGGTGCTGCTGGCGCCGAACATCCTGATCGTCAAGGCCGACTCGCCGTTCAAGACCGTCGGTGACCTGGTCGCCAGGGCGAAGGCGCAGCCGGGCCAGCTCAATTTCGCCTCGGGCGGCGGCGGCACGGTGCAGCGCCTGGCGGCCGAGCTGTTCCGCCAGCGGCTCCACCTGGAGATGGTGCATGTGCCGTACAAGAGCGGTGGGCCGGCGATTTCGGACGTGATGGCCGGGCAGGTGGACTTCATGTTCAGCACCGTGGCCGCCTCCTATCCCCTGATCGCGGGCGGCAAGCTGCGCGCGCTGGCGGTATCCGCGCCGGTCCGCTCCAAGCGCCTGCCCGACGTGCCCACGGTGGCCGAGGCGGCCATTCCCGGCTACGAAGCCTACGAGTGGAACGGCATCTTCCTGCCGGCGGGAACGCCCCCCGCCATCGCCGGTACCCTGCACAAGGCCGTGGTGGACGCGCTGGAGGACGAAGACGTCAAGCGCCGCCTGGCCGACCTGGGAGCGCAGCCGGTGGGCTCCTCGCCCGCCGACTTTGCCGCCTTCCTGAAGAAGGAAGACAGCAAGTGGGCAACGGTCGTGCGCCAGGGCAATATCCATCTGGACTGAGCCACCGGGGCGCCGGTCCCTGCGACTCCTGCAACTCCTGCGCCCCTCGAGATTCCGAGATTCCGAGATTCCGAGATTCCGAGATTCCGAGATTCCTGAGATTCCTGAGACCCCTGCCACGCCACACCCATGTTCGCCACCAGCCCCCCTCTGGATCCCGTGCCGGGCGATTCCGCCGTGCCGCACTCCGCCGGCCTCAACCGGCCGGCGCAGGCCGTGCCCGCGCTGGCCTGCGACAGCCATATGCACATCTTCGACCCGCGCTTCGCGCCGTCGCCGCACTGGCGGCGCACGCCGCCGCATGCCGACGTGGCCGCCTACCGGCGGTTGCAGGCGCGCCTCGGCACCGCGCGCGCGGTAGTGGTCACGCCGTCCACCTACGGCACCGACAATGCCTGCACGCTCGACGCGCTGGACCAGCTCGGCAACTGCGCGCGCGGCGTGGCGGTGGTCGGCCACGAGGTGGCCGAGCACGAACTGGACCGCCTGCACGCGCGCGGCATCCGCGGCCTGCGGGTGAATTTCGTCACGCCGCAGTCGTGGGGCGAGACCACGGCCGCCATGCTCACCACGCTGGCCGGCAAGGCCGCGCGGCTGGGCTGGCATATCCAGGTCTTCGTCCATCCCGAGCAACTGGTGGCGCTCGAACCCGTGCTGGCGGCGCTGCCGGTGCCGCTGGTGGTCGACCACCTGGCCCGCATCGACCCGGCCGAGGGCACCGCGGGCGCGGCCTACGCGGCGCTGCGCCGCCTGCTCGAGCGCGGCAGCACGTGGGTCAAGCTGTCGGGCGCCTACATGCGTTCGGCCGTGCACGGGCCGAGCTACGCCGACACGCTGCCGCTGGGACGGGCCCTGGTACAGGCCGTGCCGGAACGGCTGGTATGGGGCAGCGACTGGCCCCACACCACCGAGGCCGCGGGCACGGTCAACGATGCCGACCTGATGGACCTGCTGCATGCGTGGGCCGGCTCGGCCGCCGCGCTGGAACGCATCCTGGTGGACAATCCGGCGCGCCTGTACGGATTCGAGCCCGCCGCGTGAAGCGCCAAGGAAGCCAAGCCATGTTTCTGCTGCAAGCCCCCCAGGTCCGTGAGTTCGAATGCTTCACGGCCATGCCCGAGTCCTTCCGCCGCCGCGAGCGCAGCGAGTGGGCCGACGCCAACCGCGGCGGCGCCGTCGCCGATTCCTTCCTCGAAGGCCCGGTGTTCGACGACGCGGGCCACCTCTACGTGACCGACATCCCCTGGGGCCGCGTCTTCCGCATCGACCCGCAGGGCTGCTGGACCCTGGTGGCCGAATACGACGGCGAGCCCAACGGCATGAAGTTCCTCGATGCCGGCACGCTGCTGATCACCGACTACAAGAACGGGCTGATGCGCCTCGACCTCGCCAGCGGGCGCGTGGCGCCCTGGCTGGAGCGGCGCAACAGCGAGCGCTTCAAGGGCGTCAACGACCTCGTCTTCGACAGCGCCGGCAACCTCTATTTCACCGACCAGGGCCAGAGCGGCCTGCACGACCCGTCGGGCCGCCTCTACCGCCTGCGGCCGGACGGGCGGCTCGACCTGCTGCTGGCCAACGTGCCGAGCCCGAACGGCGTGGCACTGTCGCCCGACGAGCGCGTGCTCTACCTCGCCGTCACGCGCGGCAACTGCGTGTGGCGCGTGCCGCTGCTGGCGGACGGCAGCGTCGCCAAGGTGGGGCAGTTCTTCACCTCCTACGGCCCCAGCGGTCCGGACGGCCTCGCCGTGGACGCCGAGGGCCGCCTGCTGGTGGCCAACCCGGGGCTGGGCTACGTCTGGGTGCTCAACGGGCGCGCCGAGCCGGTCGAGGTCCTGCGCGGCACGCCGGGCAGCTCCACCACCAACCTGGCCTTCGGCGGCGAGGACAGGCGCACGCTCTACGTCACCGACTCGACGCACGGCCGCATCCTGCGCGCCGGGATGCCGGCGGCGGGGCTGCCGCTGCACCGTGGCGCGCCGGCCGCGCGGGGGGCCTGAAGCGGCTGCCCCCTGCAGGCGCCGGCAAGGCACGGCGGGCACTGCTAGAATCGCCGCGCCCCGCACTCATGCGCCCATGCGCGGCCGGCGCCCCTGCCTGCGCGGGCCGGCCACGTTCCCGACGGAATCCGATCGTGCCTATCATCCTGCTCGTCCTCGCCATGCTCGGCGCCCTGGTCTACGGCGCCGTGCGCCTGTACCTGACGGTGGCCTCGGCCTTCGGCACGCTGGCCGGCGCCGGCGCCGTGCTGGCGGCCGCCGCGCTGCTGGCGGCGCTGGTCGCCGGCCTGGTGCGGCGCTACCGCAGCATCCACGGCACCACGGTCAAGGGAGAACGCATCCTGACGCTCGAAGGCCCCTGGGGCAGCGTGCGCGTCGACGCCGAGCACAAGCATGGCCTGCTGACGCTGCACGAAGCGCGCTCGCGCTTCATCTTCGCGGATATCGCCGGCGCCGAGCCCGGCGGCGCGGACGGCAAGTGGTCGCTGGCGCTGCGCCTGGAGCACAATGCCCGGCCGCTGTGGCAGATCCCCATGGCCTCGCGCAAGGAAGCGCTGCGCTGGGCCAGGATCTTCACCCTGGCCGCGGCGCAGAAGCTGTAGCGCCCCGCACCTCGCTGCTTTGATCGGGGCCGGGAAGCGCGACGGCCGCGCTATCCCTTCAGGTACATGTTCAGGCGCTTGGCGGCGTTGCGCAGGTGGGATTCCGCCGCCTCCGCCGCGCGCTCGGCATCGCCCGCGACGATGGCATCGTAGATCCGCTTGTGCTCTTCCTGCACCGCCTCGACCAGGTCCGCGTGGCGGCTCTTGGTATTGCTGCGCGCCTGCCGGATCAGCCGGCGCGCACCGTGCTCGAGGTGCTCGCTGAGGGCGCGGAAGTGCGGATTGTGGGTGGCATCGACGATGGCCTGGTGGAAGGCGAAATCCTCGTCGTCGCCGAGCCGGTCATTGGCGATCTCGTACTCCATGCCGACCAGCGCGCGGCGGATGCGCTTGAGGTCCTCCGGCGTGCGGCGCATCGCCGCGAAGCGGGTGGCGGCCACCTCGATGGTGACCAGCAGCTCCATCACCATCGACAGCGAGTGTTTCTCGTCGATCGCCACGTCCTGCATGCGGAAGGCCTGGCGCTGGCTGCGCTCGATGACGAACACGCCGCTGCCGGCCTTGGATTCCACCAGGCCTTCGGACTTCAGCTGCGACAAGGCCTCGCGCACCACCGCGCGGCTCACCGAGAACTGCTCGCACAGCAGGCGCTCGCTCGGCAGCCTGTCGCCGACGGCGAACTCCCCCGCCTGGATGGCCTGGCTCAGCCGCCGCGCGATCTCGTCCGGCAGGTGCTTGGCCTCCGGATGGAACATCACGCTTGTCGCGCGCTCGGCGCCGCTCGGTGCCGGTTCTGGCACGGTCTTGCTCACGGTTCTCTCCCTCGCGCCGCCTGGCGCGCTCTGTACGTGTTCGTCTTTCGTCTGGTCCCGTACGTCTCCGTACGTTCTGTGCCCGGTTCCGCCCGGCCGACAGGCAGGCCGACAGGCAGGCCGACAGGCAGGCCGACAAGATAGGCCGACAAGATAGGCCGGCGAGATAGGCCGGCGAGATAGGCCGGCAACTGGCCTTACAGGTCAATGTAGCACGTCTTGCCCCGGGCGCCACCCCCGCTCTCCGGGGCAGCCACGGCAGCCGGCGCCGGCCCTGCGGGCTGCGCTCGCGACCGCTCGCGGCAAACCCGCAGGCCAGGGCGAATGCATGATTTTCCCCGTATTTCCCTGTGTTTTCCGCTATCAGTGGAAACCCGAAGACGCCCCTTCCGCCGTTGACGCCTCCCGCCCGACTCCCTATAGTAAACCTGTCTGACCACTTTTATAACTGTCAGACCAATAATCGTCGGACAAATAAAGGGATGACGCCGCCAGGCGCATCCGGATGGCCCAACTATCAAGGAGACATGCATGAGCGGTAGCCGTATTTCCCGTCCTTTGCTCGCGGCAGCGGCACTTTCCCTGCTGGCAGGCACGGCATCGGCGGCCCCGGTGAAGATCGCGCTGGTCGAGACCCTGTCCGGGCCGCAGGCATCGACCGGGCTGATGTTCCGCGCCGCGGCGCGCTTCGCCATCGACCGGCTCAACGCGGCCGGCGGCTGGAACGGCGAGCCGCTGCAACTGGTCGAGTACGACAACCAGGGCGGCCCGGCCGGCGCCGCCGACAAGCTGAAGGCCGCGGTGGCCGATGGCGCGCAGATCGTCATGCAGGGATCGTCCTCCGCCGTGTCGGGGCAGATCACCGAGGACGTGCGCAAGTTCAACCTGCGCAATCCGGGCAAGGAAATCCTCTACCTGAACCTGGGTGGGGAGGCGATGGAGCTGACCGGCGAGAAGTGCCACTTCTACCACTTCCGCTTCGCCACCAACGCGCAGATCCGCGTCAAGGCGCTGGTCGCCGCGATGAAGCCGCTGAACGCGCTGGGATCGCGCGTGTACTCGATCAACCAGAACTACTCCTGGGGCGCCGACATGCAGAAGGCCATCGGCGACTACGCCAGCCTGGGCGGCTACACGGTGGTCGACAAGACGCTGCACGACGTCAACAAGGTGCAGGACTTCTCGCCCTACGTGGCCAAGATCGCCGCCGCCAAGGCCGATACCGTGATCACCGGCAACTGGTCGAACGACCTGCTGCTGCTGATGAAGGCGACCAAGGCGGCCGGCCTGAAGACCCGCTTCGCCACCGTCTTCCTCGACCAGCCCGGCAACGTCGGCAATGCCGGCGAGGTCGCGCTCGGCCACTATGTCGCGCACCCCTTCAATGCCGAGGCGGGCGGCGCCGACGGCGAGAAGCTCGCCAACGACTTCAAGGCCAAGGAAGGCCACCTGCCGGTCTTCATCGAGCCGCAGTCGATCTTCGGCATCGAGATGCTGGGCGAGGCGCTGAAGTCGGTCAAGCCGGAGGGCGGCAGGCTCAGCACCAAGGCACTGGCGCTGGCGCTGGAAAAGGCCAGGGTCAAGACCCCGCTGGGCGAGATGAGCATGCGCGCGGCCGACCACCAGGTGCTGCTGCCGATGGTGGTGTCGGTGGTCAGCAAGGAGGCGAAGTTCAAGGTCGACGGCACCGACCTGGGCTTTAAGCCCGTCAAGGCCTTCTCCGCGGCCGACGCCGCCACGCCGCCGCAGGCGAGCTGCAAGATGCAGCGCCCCGGCTGATCGCCCTCTTCCCGCAACGCTGACCGGCCCGCGCCATCCGTGGCGCGGCCCGGCATGCGCGCCGCGCGCCGTCCGCCCGCAGGTCGATGGCAGCGCCGCGCACAGGACCCGCTCGTCCTTACGAAAGCCCAGGAAGCCTCATGGAATACTTCATCGTCTCGCTGCTCAACGGCGCGATCTACGGCCTGCTGCTGTTCATGGTATCGGCCGGCCTCACGCTGATCTTCGGCATGATGGGCGTGCTGAACTTCGCGCACGCCTCCTTCTACATGCTCGGCGCCTACCTGGCCTACACGCTGCAGGGCGTGCTCGGCTTCTGGCCCGCGCTGGTGGTCTCCCCCATCCTGGTCGGCCTGGCCGGCGTGGCGGTCGAGCGCTTCTTCCTGCGCCGCGTGCACCGCTTCGGCCACGCGCACGAACTGCTGCTGACCTTCGGCCTGTCCTTCATCATCGCCGAACTGATCAAGCTCTTCTTCGGCAACTTCCCGGTCGATTACCGCGTGCCGCCCGCGCTCGACTTCGCCGCCTTCCAGCTCGGCGCCACCGCCTATCCCTTCTACCGCATCCTGATGGGCGGCATCGCGCTGGCCATGTTCGGCCTGATCTACCTGCTGCTGACGCGCACCCGCGTCGGCATCGTGGTGCGCTCGGCCATCTACAAGCCGCGCATGGCCGAGGCGCTCGGCCATAACGTGCCGCTGGTCTTCATGGGCGTGTTCGGCGTCGGCGCCGCGCTGGCCGGGCTGGCCGGCGCGGTGGCCGGCGCCTTCTACACCACCAACCCGAACATGGCGCTGGAGCTCGGCGTGATGGTGTTCGTGGTGGTGGTGGTGGGCGGCCTCGGCTCGCTCGGCGGCGCCATGCTGGCCTCGCTGCTGATCGGCCTGATCACCTCGCTGTCGGTCGGCGTCGACCGCAGCCTGGCCGACCTGCTGGCCCTGGCCGGCCTGCGCGAATGGGCCGAGCAGGTGGGCGGCCTGCTCACGCTCAAGCTGTCGAGCCTGTCCGCCACCATCCCCTTCGCCTTGATGCTGCTGATCCTGCTGGTCCGCCCGTCCGGGCTGATGGGCGAGAAGGAATAAGCCACGGAGCCCGCATGACCCCGATCCAGAAAACCCTCCTGCTGCTCGCCGTCGCGGCCCTCGCCGCGCTGCCCGCAGTGCTTTCCCCGGCCCTGGTCAACGCCTCGATCCAGATGCTGATCGCGGTGCTGTTCGCCGCGGCCTTCAACCTGCTGAGCGGCCAGGGCGGCATGCTGTCGTTCGGCCACGCCGCCTACTTCGGCATCGGCACCTTCGCCACCGTGCACGCGATGAACGCCTTCGGCGGCAACGGCCTGCTGCCGACGCCGCTGCTGCCGCTGGCCGGCGGCGCCATGGGCCTGCTGGCGGGCCTGGCGGCCGGCTGGTTCGCCACCCAGCGCGCGGGCGTCTACTTCGCCATGATCACGCTGGCCCTGGCCGAGCTGCTGCATGCGCTGGCGCCCCACCTGGCCGGCTGGTTCGGCGGCGAGGCGGGTATCTCCACCATGCGCATGCCGGCCTGGGGCTTCAGCTTCGGCGACAGCACGCAGGTCTACTACCTGACCCTGGCCTGGGTGCTGCTGTCGCTGGGCCTGCTCTACCTGTACACGCTGACGCCGGTCGGCCGGCTCACGCTGGGCCTGCGCGAGAACGCCAACCGCCTGCGCTTCCTCGGCTATGACGTGCACCGACTCGGCGTGCTGGTGTTCGCCGTGTCCGCGATGTTCTCCGGCGTCGCCGGCGGCCTGCAGGCCATCAATATGGAAGCGGCCAACTACGTGGTGTTCGATGCCTCGGCTTCCGCCGCGGTGGTGCTGAACAGCTACATCGGCGGCGTCAAGCTGTTCCTCGGGCCCGCGCTCGGCGCGGCGGCCATGACCTTCTTCGGCTACGCCGTGTCCGACCTGACGCGCTCCTGGCTGCTCTACCAGGGCATCCTGTTCGTGCTGGTGATGCTGTTCGTGCCGGCCGGGCTGGCCGGCCTGGTGCAGTCCTTGCTGGCCAACTGCCGCACGCACGGCCTGCGCCGCATGCTGCCGCTCGCGCTGGCCTTCGTGCTGGGCGCGCTGCTGCTGGCGGCCGGCACGGTCTTCACGGTGGAGATGCTGCAGCGCGCCTTCTCGCAGGACTACCGCGCGATGGCGGCCCTCGCCGGCGGCGGCCTGCCGCCGATCCCGCTGTTCGGCCGCGACTGGGACCCGCTCTCTCCGTTCACCTGGCTGGTGCCCGCCGCGCTGCTGGCCGCCGGCGTGCTCCTCGCCCGCCTCGCCAACGGCGCCTGGCTGCGCGTCAAGGACGCGGCCGATGCCGCCGCGGCCCCGGCCCGGCCTTCCGCCAACGCCCACAGGAATCCGGCATGAACCCGCAAGCCATCCTTTCGCTGCGCGGCCTGCGCAAATCCTTCGGCGACGTCGACATCATCCGCGGCGTCGATCTCGAGGTGCGCGCCGGCGAACGCCACGCGCTGATCGGTCCCAACGGGGCCGGCAAATCGACCCTGTTCCACCTGATCTCGGGCCGCCTGCCCGCCAGCGGCGGCCAGGTGCTGCTGGACGGCGCCGCCATCCAGGGCCTGTCGCCGCAGGAGATCAACCGGCGCGGGCTGGCGCGCTCCTTCCAGATCACCAATATCTTCGCCGGCCTCAGCGTGTTCGAGAACGTGCGCCTCGCCGTGATGCGGCGGCACGGCCTGCAGTACGTGCTGTGGCGCTTCGTCAACCGCCTGCGCGCGGTGCGCGACGAGACCATGCAGCTGCTGGACCAGGTGCGGCTGGGCGCCCGCGCCGGCACCGTCGCCGGCGAGCTGTCCTACTCCGAGCAGCGCTCGCTGGAGATCGCCATGACGCTGGCCTCGGACCCCAAGGTGATCCTGCTCGACGAGCCGATGGCCGGCATGTCGCAGGAGGAAACCGACTACACCGCCGGACTGATCCGCGAGTTGTCGCAAGGGCGCACGCTGATGATCGTCGAGCACGACATGGACGTGGTGTTCTCGCTGTCCGACCGTATCAGCGTGCTGGTCTACGGCGAGATCGTCGCCACCGGCAGCCCGGAGGAGATCCGCAACAACCCACGCGTCAAGGAAGCCTATCTGGGCGAGGAGGCCGCCGCATGAGCGCAGGTATCGGACAACAACACAGCGGGCAGGGCGTCCGGCACGCCGGCGCACCGCTGCTGTCGGTGGAAGGACTGCACGCCCACTACGGCAAGAGCCACATCCTGCACGGCGTCGATTTCCACGTCGAGCAGGGCGAGGTGGTCAGCCTGCTGGGACGCAACGGCGCCGGCCGCTCCACCACGCTCAAGGCCATCATGGGCCTGGTGCCGCCCAGCGCGGGCCGGATCCAGCTGCGCGGGCGCGATCTCGCCGGCGCCGCCCCCTATGCCATCTGCCGCAGCGGCATCGCCTTCGTGCCCGAGGAACGCGAGGTGTTCGCCAACCTGAGCGTCGACGAGAACCTGCGCATGGGCGAGCAGCGTGCCCAGCAGGGCGCGCCGAAGTGGACGGTCGAGCAGATGTTCGACTACTTCCCGCGCCTGAAGGAACGGCGCAACACCAAGGCCGGCAGCCTGTCCGGCGGCGAGCAGCAGATGCTCACCATGTGCCGCTCGCTGCTGGGCAACCCGCTGCTGATCCTGATCGACGAGCCCACCGAAGGGCTGGCGCCCAAGATCGTGCAGGTGGTGGGCGAAGCCATCGCCGATATCCACCGCCGCGGCGTCTCGGTGGTGCTGGTCGAGCAGAAGCTGGCCATCGCCCTCAAGGTCTCCAACCGCGTCTGCGTGATGGGCCATGGCCGCATCGTCTACGAAGGCACGCCCGCGCAACTCACCGCCAACACTCAACTGATGAAGGACTGGCTCGCCGTATGAACACCGCACAACCGCAAGGCATGCAGCACGGATATCCCGACGCCCAGCCGTTCGCGCCCGCCCGCTATCCCGGCCTGGCCGGCAAGGTCGTGCTCGACACCGGCGCCGCCAGCGGCATCGGCCGCGCCATGGCGCACGGCTTCGCCCGCCACGGCGCGCGCCTGATGCTGCTCGACCTCGACGCCGGCGGCCTGGCCGCCGCCAAGGCCGAGCTGGAGGCCGCCCATCCCGGCGTGGAGGTGGAGACCGTGCGCGCCTCCATCACCGACCCCGAGGCGGTCGAGGCCGCCTGCGCCGCCACCGAGGCGCGCTTCGGCCGCATCGACGTGCTGCTCAACAACGCCGGCATCTCGATGAACAAGCCCTCGCTGGAGCTGACGCCGGACGACTGGCGCCGCGCCATCGACATCGACCTGAGCGGCGTCTTCTTCTGCACGCAGGCCGCGGCGCGCCGCATGGTGCGCCAGGGCGGCGGCAACATCCTCAGCACCGCCTCGATGTGGGGCCTGGCCTCGTCGGCCCGGCGCCTGGCCTATTGCGCGGCCAAGGCCGGCGTGGTGTCGCTGACCAAGTCGCTGGCGGCCGAATGGGCCGAGCACAACATCCGCGTCAACGCGGTGTGCCCGGGCTACACCCGCACCGCGCTGGTCGACTCGCTGCTGGCGCGCGGCGCCATGGACGGCGAGGCCCTGCTGGCGCGCACGCCGCTGCGCCGCTTCGGCACGCCGGAAGAGATGGCCGAAGTGGCGCTCTTCCTCGCCTCCGACGCCGCCGCCTTCATCACCGGCCACGCGCTGGTCTCCGACGGCGGCTGGACCGCCGACGGCTTCTGAACGCGGGCGCCCCGAGCCGCCCCGGGGCCACCCGAGACGACAAGACACCACACCACACCACACGACGCGCCGCAGTGCGGCGCATCGCAAGAACCACTGGACCACGAGGATTCCTTCATGTCTGAACGTAGCACCCTGCGCCCCGCCGCCGAATGGGTGGAACTGCGCGCCACCGACGAAGACTGGGCGCGCGCCGACCCTGCCCTGCTGGGCTCGCTGCTCACCCATATGCACCTGATCCGCGGCTTCGAGGAAGCCGTGCTGGAGCTGGCCGCCGAGGGCCTGGTCCACGGCCCGGCCCATTCGAGCATCGGCCAGGAAGGCGGCGCCGCCGGCTCGCTGGTCACGCTGAGCGGCGCCGACCAGATCAACGGCTCGCACCGCGGCCACCACCAGTTCCTGTCCAAGGCGCTCGGCTACCTGGCCCCGGCCGGCCTCGACCCGCGCGCGCCGCTGGCGCCGGCGGTGCAGACCCTGCTGCAGCGCACGCTGGCCGAGATCCTCGGCCTGGCGCAGGGCTTCTGCAAGGGCCGCGGCGGCTCCATGCACCTGCAGTGGGCCGAGGCCGGCGCGCTCGGTACCAACGCCATCGTCGGCGGCGGCGTGCCGATGGCCGCCGGCGCGGCCTGGTCGCACAAGCACGCGGGCACCGACGCCGTGGCCATCACCTACTTTGGCGACGGCGCGGTCAACATCGGCTCGGTGCTGGAGACCATGAACCTGGCGGCGGCGTGGCAGCTTCCGTTGTGCTTCTTCATCGAGAACAACCGCTACGCGGTGTCGACCACGGTGGAGGAATCGACCGCCGAGCCGCGCCTGTCCGCACGCGGACTGGCCTTCAACATCCCCAGCTGGAAGGTCGACGGCATGGATCCGCTGGCCGTGCACCTGGCCACGCAGGAAGCGCTGGCGCACATGCGCGCCGGCAAGGGCCCGACCATCATCGAGGCCGACCTGTACCGCTTCTTCCACCAGAACGGCCCCTTCCCCGGCAGCGCCTTCGGCTACCGCAGCAAGGAAGAGGAACAGCAATGGCGCGCGCGCGACCCGCTCGAACTGATGGCGCGCCGCATGCAGGAGCGCGGCCTGGTCAGCGCCGAAGAGATCGCCGCGCTGCGCGAGCGCGTCAAGCAGGCCATGCGCGAGGCCGCCGCCGCGCTGACCGAGGCCGATCCTTCGGGCAAGCCGGGCAAGCGCCGCATCCGCCCCGAGCTGTGGCCCAGCCCGGACTTCCGCGACGTCGGCATCCGCAGCGACCTGCGCGAGCTGCAGGGCCTGCGCTACGCCGAGCAGGACAGCTTCGGCGGCAAGCTGGAAACGCGCAAGTTCATCGACGTGGTGGCCGACGTCATGCACCGGCGCATGCAGGCCGATCCCTCGGTGGTGGTGATGGGGGAAGACGTGCACCGTCTCAAGGGCGGCACCAACGGCGCCACGCGCGGCCTGCGCGACAGCTTCCCGGCGCGCGTGCTCGGCACGCCGATCAGCGAGAACGCCTTCGTCGGCCTGGGCGGCGGCATGGCGCTGGATGGCCGCTTCAAGCCGGTGGTCGAGTTCATGTACCCCGATTTCATGTGGGTGGCGGCCGACCAGGTCTTCAACCAGATCGGCAAGGCGCGCCACATGTTCGGCGGCGAGAGCGACGTGCCGCTGGTGCTGCGCACCAAGGTGGCGATGGGCACCGGCTACGGCTCGCAGCACTCGATGGACCCGGCCGGCATCTTCGCCACCTGCCCGGGCTGGCGCATCGTCGCGCCGTCCAGTCCCTTCGACTACGTCGGCCTGATGAACACCGCGCTGGCCTGCAAGGACCCGGTGCTGGTGATCGAGCACGTCGACCTGTACAACAGCTCGGGCACGGGCCCGGTGGATGACCTCGACTACCACCTGCCGGTGGGCAAGGCCGCGCTGCGCCGCCAGGGTGCCGCGGTGACCGTGATCGCCTACCTGTCGATGGTGGGCCATGCGCTCGAAGCGGTGGAGCAGACCGGCGTCGACGCCGAGGTGATCGACCTGCGCTGGCTCGACCGCGCCAGCCTCGACTGGGACACCATCGAGGCCAGCATCCGCAAGACCAACAATGTGCTGATCGTCGAGCAGGGCGCGCGCGGTACCTCCTACGGCGGCTGGCTGGCCGACGAGATCCAGCGCCGCTGCTTCGACTGGCTGGACCAGCCGGTGCAGCGCGTGACCGGCGCCGAAGCGGCGCCCAGCATCTCCAAGGTGCTGGAGCGCGCCGCCGCGGCGCGCACCGAGGAAGTGGCCGCCGGCCTGCGCCAGGTGATGCGCGACCAGGGCGCCGCCTGATGCGCGCCTGCCCCGACCCATCGATGCAGCCAAGGATTTCCCCATGACCCTGAACATGATCGTTCCCCTCGAGGTCGGCATCGCCGTGCGCGACCTCGCTCCGATGCGCCGCTTCTACGAGCAGGTGCTCGGCCTCGCCTTCGTCAGCGAGGTGCAGGTGCCGGCGGCCGCCGCCGCGCAGGCCGCCATGCACCGCGACGGCTACACCGCCGTGCGCCTGCAGACGCCGCGCGGCGAGCGCGTCAAGCTGCTGGCCCCGGCCACGCCGCCGGCGCACGCCGCGGTGCCCGGCTATATCCTCGACAAGGCCAACGCCAGCTACCTGACCTTCATCGTCGACGACCTCCAGGCCGTGGTCGAGCGGCTGGCCGCCGCCGGCGCACGCCTGCTGACCGGGCCCCGGCGCGTCGAAGTCCGCGCCGGCACCTGGCTGGCCTTCTGCCACGACCCCGAAGGCAATGTGCTGGAGTTCGTGCAGTACGACGACATCGCGGCCTACCGGCCCGACCTGTTCCCGGCGGAGGCGCACTGACATGGCGATTCTGCTGCGCATGCCCGAGGTGGCGGCCAATGCCACCCATGCCACGCTGCAGGCGTGGACCCGCGAAGAAGGCGAGACGGTCGCCGTGGGCGACTGCGTCGCCGAGATCGAGACCGACAAGGCGGTGGTCGAGCTGAACGCCGACGCGGCCGGCGTGCTGGGCCGCCGCCTCGTCGCCGCCGGCCAGGAGGTCGAGGTCGGCGCGCCCATCGGCGTGCTGCTGGTCGACGGCGAGAGCGCCATCGATATCGACGCGCTGATCGCCGCCGCCGGCGGTGGTGGCGCGACCCCGACGGCGGCCGCTGCGGCCGCCGCGCCCTCGTCCCGCGTGTTCGCCAGCCCGCTCGCGCGCCGCCTGGCGGCCCGGCTCGGCGTCGACCTCGCCGCGCTGCGCGGCAGTGGCCCCAACGGCCGCGTGGTCAAGCGCGACGTGGAGCAGGCCGCGCAAGGCGGCCGCCCGCCGGTGGCTCCGGCCGCTGCCCCGGCCGCCTCCGCCGGCGCTGCCGTGCCGGCAGCAAGCACAAGTGCCGCCGCGCTGCCCGCCGATGCCGCTTTCACCGAGGTGCCGCACAGCAATATGCGCCGCACCATCGCGCGGCGCCTGTCGGAAAGCAAGGCCACCATTCCCCACTTCTACCTGGTGGCCGACTGCCGCATGGAAGCGCTGCTGGCGCTGCGCGCGCAGGTCAATGCCGGGGCCGCGCGCAAGATCTCCGTCAACGACTTCATCGTGCGCGCGGTGGCGGTGGCCCTGCGCGAGGTGCCCGAGGCCAACGTGGGCTGGACCGACAGCGCGATGCGCCACTACCGCGAGGCGGACGTGGCGGTGGCCGTGTCGACCGGGACCGGCCTCATCACCCCCATCGTGCGCGGCGCCGACCGCAAGCCGCTGTCGGTGATCAGCGCCGAGATCGCCGACCTCGCCGCGCGTGCCCGCGCCGGGCAGCTGCGCCCCGAGGAATACCAGGGCGGCAGCTTCAGCGTCAGCAACCTGGGCATGTTCGGCGTAAGCGAGTTCTCGGCCATCATCAATCCGCCGCAGGCCGCCATCCTGGCGGTCGGCGCCACCCAGGCGGTGCCCGTGGTGGAAGACGGCGAGCTGCGCCCCGGCCAGGTCATGCGCTGCACGCTGTCGGCCGACCACCGCGCCATCGACGGCGCGCTGGCCGCGCAGTGGCTGGCCGCGTTCAAGCGGCTGGTGGAAAACCCCTTGTCAATGTTGATCTGAGGACGCGACGTGACTGCATCCGCATTCGACCTGGTCGTCGTCGGCGGCGGCCCCGGCGGCTACGTGGCCGCCATCCGCGCCGCGCAACTGGGCATGAAGACCGCGCTGGTGGAAAAAGCGCAGCTCGGCGGCGTCTGCCTGAACTGGGGCTGCATCCCGACCAAGGCGCTGCTGCGCTCGGCCGATGTGCTGCGCCTGGTCAATGGCGCGGCCGCCTTCGGCGTGCGCGCCGGCAGCGCCAGCGCCGACCTGCCGGCCATGGTGGCGCGCTCGCGCGCGGTGGCCGCCCAGCTCAACAAGGGCGTGACCCACCTGATGAAGAAGCACGGCGTGACGGTGATCAGCGGCCACGCCCGCCTGGCCGGCCGCGGCCGGCTCGAGGTAGAGGGCGGGGCGGAGAGCGGGGCCGACGGCGGCCGCCAGGCCCTGTCGGCCCCGCACATCATCCTTGCCACCGGCGCGCGCGCGCGCCAGCTGCCGGCGCTGCCGGCCGACGGCAAGACGGTGTGGAGCTACCGCGAGGCGCTGGCGCCGCCGAGCCTGCCGCGCCGCCTGCTGATCGTCGGTGCCGGCGCCATCGGCATCGAGTTCGCCAGCTTCTACCGCGCCGTCGGCGCCGAAGTCACGGTGGTGGAAATGGCCGAGCGCATCCTGCCGGTGGAGGACGAGGAGATCTCGGCCCAGGTCGCCGCCAGCCTCAAGCGCGACGGCATCGCATTGCACGTGGCGACGGCGCTGGAGCGCGCCGAGCGCCACGGCGAAGGCTGGGCGCTGACGCTGCAGCCGCGTACCGGCACCGCCACGCGCGTGGAAGCCGACGTGGTGCTGGTGGCGGCCGGCATCGTCGGCAACGTGGAAGACCTCGGCCTGGAGCACACCGCGGCCAGGGTCGAGAAGACGCATCTCGTCACCGACGGCTTCGGCCGCACCGGCGAGCCCGGCCTGTACGCCATCGGCGACGTGGCCGGTCCGCCCTGGCTGGCGCACAAGGCCAGCCACGAAGGCGTGATCTGCGTCGAGCACATCGCCGGCCTGCATCCGCACGCGCTCGATCCCGCGCGCATCCCGGCCTGCACCTACAGCCACCCGCAGGTGGCCAGCGTGGGCCTGACCGAGGCCCAGGCGCGCGCGCTCGGGCGCGAGGTCAAGGTGGGCAGGTTTCCCTTCGTCGGCAACGGCAAGGCCATCGCCATGGGCGCCACCGCCGGCCTCGTCAAGGTGGTGTTCGACGGCGCCAGCGGCGAGCTGCTGGGCGCCCACATGGTCGGCGAGGAAGTGACCGAGATGATCCAGGGCTATGCCATCGCGCAGACGCTGGAAACCACCGAGGCCGACCTGATGGCAGCCGTGCTGCCCCACCCCACCCTGTCGGAAGCCATGCACGAAGCCGTGCTGGCGGCGTACGGCCGCGCCCTGCACATCTGAGCGGCCCGGGCCCCGAGCCGCGCGACCGACACCTGCGCCACAGACAACCCTATCCAGGAGACACCATGTACGACTTCGACCAACGCACCCTGCTGCTGACCGGCGCCAACGGCGGCATCGGCCGCGAGACCGCCCGCCTGTTCCACGCGCACGGCGCGCGCCTGGTGCTGACCGACCTGGACGAGGGCGGCCTCGCCGCCTTCGCGCGCGAGCTCGACCCCGCCGGCGAGCGCGTCGCCACGCTGCGCATGGACGCGGCCGATCCCGGCGACAGCGCACGCGCCGTGGCGCTGGCGCAGGAACGCTTCGGCGGCATCGACTTCCTGGTGCCGTCGGCGGGCCTGTACGAGGCCCAGCCGGTCGACGGCATGAGCGACGAGCAATGGCGGCGCACGCTGTCGATCAACCTCGACGGCGTGTTCTACCTGGTGCGCCGCGCCATGCCGGCGCTGCGCGAGGGCAGCGCCATCGTCAACCTGACCTCGGTGGCCGCCCACCGCGGGGCCTACTACAACGCACACTATTCGGCCTCCAAGGGCGGCCTGCTGAGCCTGACGCGCAGCCTCGCGCGCGAGCTGGGCCCGCGCACGCGGGTCAACGCGGTCTCGCCCGGCATCATCGCCACGCCGATGACGGCCGATCTGATCCAGAAGCGCGGCGCCGACTCGGTCGAGCAGACGCCGCTCAAGCGCCTCGGCCAGCCGCGCGAGATCGCCACCGCGATCGGCTTCCTGTGCAGCTCGGCCGCCAGCTTCATCACCGGCGAGGTGCTGCACGTCAACGGCGGCCTTTACATCGCCGGCTGACGCCGGCAGTAGAATCGAAGCGGAGCCCGCCGCCGCGCGGGCACCGGTCACCTTGCAGCGCCCCCACTCTCATCGTCGCCAAGGAATCCCATCATGCTCACGCTCAAAGACCCCTCCCTGCTGCGCCAGCAGTGCTATATCGACGGCCGCTGGGTCGACGGCGCACGCCATATCGCCGTCCTCAATCCCGCTACCGGCGAGCACGTGGCCCAGGTGCCGCAATTCGGCGCCGAGGAAACCCGCCAGGCCATCGAGGCCGCCAACCGCGCCCTGCCCGCCTGGCGCGCGCGCACCGCCAAGGAGCGCTCGGCGCTGCTGCGCAAGTGGTTCGAGCTGCTGCTCGCCAACCAGGACGACCTCGCCGCCATCATGACCGCCGAGCAGGGCAAGCCGCTCACCGAGTCGCGCGGCGAGATCGCCTATGCGGCCTCCTTCATCGAGTGGTTCGCCGAGGAAAGCAAGCGCGTCTACGGCGAGACCATCCCGGCGCCGATCAGCAGCCAGCGCATCGTCGTCACCAAGGAGCCGGTGGGCGTGTGCGCCGCCATCACGCCGTGGAACTTCCCCGCCGCCATGATCACGCGCAAGGCCGGCCCCGCGCTGGCGGCCGGCTGCACCATGGTGCTCAAGCCGGCCTCGCAGACGCCGCTGTCGGCGCTGGCGCTGGCCGTGCTGGCCGAGCGCGCGGGCATCCCCGCCGGCGTGCTGTCGGTGGTGACCGGCTCGGCCGCCGCCATCGGCGGCGAGCTGAGCCACAACCCGCTGGTGCGCAAGCTGACCTTCACCGGCTCCACCGAAGTGGGCCGCGAGCTGATGGCGCAGACCGCCTCCACCATCAAGAAGGTATCGATGGAACTGGGCGGCAACGCCCCCTTCATCGTCTTCGACGACGCCGACCTCGATGCCGCGGTCGAAGGCGCCATCGTCTCCAAGTACCGCAACGCCGGCCAGACCTGCGTATGCGCCAACCGCCTGTACGTGCACAGCAAGGTCTATGACGCCTTCGCGCAGAAGCTGGTGGCCGCGGTCGCCGCGCTCAAGGTGGGCAACGGCATGGACGACGGCGTGCGCATCGGGCCGCTGATCGACGGCAAGGCGGTGGCCAAGGTCGAGGAACACATCGCCGACGCCGTCTCCAAGGGCGCGCGCGTGCTCTCCGGCGGCAGACCCCACGCGCTCGGCCACACCTTCTTCGAGCCCACCGTGCTGGCCGACGTCAAGCCCGGCATGCTGGTGGCGCGCGAAGAGACCTTCGGCCCGGTGGCGCCGCTGTTCCGCTTCGACACCGAGGACGAGGTGGTGGCCATGGCCAACGACACCGAATTCGGCCTCGCCAGCTACTTCTACGCACGCGACCTGGGCCGCGTGTGGCGCGTCTCCGAACGGCTGGAGTACGGCATGGTGGGCGTCAACACCGGCCTGATCTCGAACGAAGTGGCACCGTTCGGCGGCGTCAAGCAGTCAGGCGTCGGCCGCGAAGGCTCGCACTTCGGCATCGAGGACTACCTGGTCGTGAAGTACACGTGCATGGCGGGGATCTGAGGGGGTGCCTGGTGCCGCTGGCAGGCACCATCATCCCGGATACGGGCCTGGGCGCGACGCTGGCGCCTGCCCTCTCCCCCGGCCCCTCTCCCGCAGGCGGGAGAGGGGAGCGAACCGGCGCGGTGCAAACCCCGTCGCGCTGAACGAAGCCGAAACGAGATGCACCAGCACCGCACACCAAGCATAGTGTCTTGGCTCCCTCTCCCCGCATGGAGAGGGCGGGGGAGAGGGGTGGTCTAGCAAGGCACCACATCCAGCGAAGCCCTCGGTGAGATCCAGCACACGAGCAAACCAACGAAGCCCTCAGCACGATCCAGCACGCGAGCAAACCAACGAAGCCCTCGGCGCCCGCATCACCAATTCCTCCACCGACAACCCTCCCAACCACGGCAGCATCACCCAACCAACGCCAACCACACCATGCAGATCGACGGCAACACCCAACTCGTCGGCATCGTCGCCGCGCCGGTTTCCCATGTCCGCACCCCGCAGCTGTTCAATGCCGCCACCGCCAGGCAGGGCCTCAACGCGGTCTGCGTGCCCTTCCACGTCGCCCCCGAGGAACTGGCCGCTTTCCTCGACGGCGCCCGCGCGATCCAGAGCCTGAACGGACTGGTCGTCACCGTGCCGCACAAGGAAGCCGTAGTGGCCGCCTGCGGCGCGCTGAGCGACACGGCGCGCCTGGTCGGCTCGGTCAATGCCATGCGTTTCGACCGCGACAAGGGCTGCTGGAGCGGGGGCAACTTCGATGGCGACGGCTTTGTCGCCGGCCTGCGCGAACGTGGCCACGCGCTGGCCGGCAAGCGCGTGCTGCAGCTCGGCGCGGGCGGCGCGGGCAAATCGATGGCCTATGCCATGGCGCGCGAGCGGCCGGCCGAGCTGGTCATCCACAACCGCTCGGCCGACAAGGCGCAGGAGCTGGCCGCGCGCCTGCGCGCGGCGGTGCCCGGCGTCGACATCCGCGCCGGCGGCGACGATCCCGCCGGCTTCGACGTGGTCGTCAATGCCACCGCGCTGGGCCTGCGCGACAGCGACCCGCTGCCGCTCGCGGCAGAGCGCCTCGATGCGTCGACCCTCGTCTGCGAGGCGGTGATGCGGGAAGAGGAGACGCCGCTGCTCAGGGCGGCACGCGCACGCGGCTGCGCCATCCATCACGGGCAATGGATGCTGTATGGGCAGATCGTCGAGATCGCGCGCTTCCTGGGCGTGCCGCTGCGCGCGGAATGCGTGGAGCGCATCCTCGGCCCGGCGGACTGAAGCCGCTGCGCGGCGTGGACTTTCGGCAACGGCGGGATGCTGCGCACGGCACGCGGCGACGGGCGGACATCATTGTTTGCAATCGGCGGCGCAGCGCGCGGCTACGATCCAGTCCGCTGTGGCGATTCCGCTGATCTGCCGCAGCTTGCGCCGTCCGCCGCCGCAGCGCGGACGGCGCTTTTCCTTGCCGCCGGGGCCGCACCCCGGCCGGCGCGGGCGCATAAAAAAACGGCCTGGAAGCTTGAGGCTTCCAGGCCGTCCATCTGCTACATCCTGAGAATAGGTGGCGCGGCTGGCAGGATTCGAACCCACGACCCCTTGGTTCGTAGCCAAGTACTCTATCCAACTGAGCTACAGCCGCACGCGAGGACGTGACTATAACTGAACCACGGAAAAAGGCAAGTACTTTCGTCGATCGCCCTGCGATGCGGTCCGCGTCGCGGCCGCCGTGGACCCAGGCAGCCGCGACCGCCTTGATCTCGACCAGCAGGTTCGGCCGCGCGAGCGACGCCACGCCGAGGATCGTCCAGGCCGGGAATTCGCGCGTGATGCAGCGCGCCTTGATCTCCCGGAACGCGCCGAGCTGTTCGTCGATCCGGACGTGGTAGGAGACCAGCTCGACCAGGTCCTCGAAACCCAGCCCCTCGTGGGCCAGGACCGCACCCAGGCGCCGGAAGGCGAGCTCGATCTGCTCCTCCACGCTATCGGGCACCGTGCCGTCCGGGCGGATGCCGACCTGGCCGGAGATGAAGACAAGGCCGCCGGCAGTGCGCCGGAACGGGGCGGGTCCCCGTGCCCCGGGAGGCCCGACATCGGCGATAATCTGGGCCGCACCGGCATGGCAGCGTATCGAACGACCATGCCAGTATCGAGCATTCGAATCGGGAGGACGCCATGCGTGACATCATCGACGGCTTTCTGCGCTTCCAGCGCGAGGTCTATCCGCAACGGGTCGAGCTGTTCAAACAGCTCGCCACGACACAGAACCCAAAGGCACTGTTCGTCACCTGTTCGGATAGCCGCGTCGTGCCTGAGCTGCTCACCCAGCGCGAGCCGGGCGAGCTGTTCGTGATCCGCAACGCGGGTAACATCGTGCCGTCGTACGGCCCGGAGCCCGGTGGCGTGTCGGCCACCGTCGAGTACGCGGTGGCGGTGCTGGGCGTGCGCGATATCGTGATCTGCGGGCATTCGGACTGTGGCGCGATGGGCGCGATCTCGCGCTGCACCTGCCTTGACCACCTGCCGGCGGTGGCGAACTGGCTGCGCCACTCCGATGCGGCCAAAGCCATCAATGCGGCCCATCAGTTCGATACGCCTCGCGCCAAGCTCGATGGCCTCGTGCGTGAGAACGTGATCGCGCAACTGGCCAACCTGCGCACCCATCCATCGGTGGCGCTGGCGCTCGAACAGGGACGCATGAGCCTGCACGGCTGGGTCTACGATATCGAGACCGGCAGCATCGATGCGCTCGATGGCAAGACGCGCCGCTTCGTACCGCTCGCCGAGTCGCCGACCACCGTTGCCGTGTCTTCGCGCAATCGCGGACAGGTGTGACAGCCTTCCCGCCCGGGAACAGGCCACCGACGCCTGCAGCCGTCTCGCACGAGACGGCATCCGCTTCAGCAGCCGTTTCCGCTTCAGCGCCCCCGCGGTGACGGGCACCGCGGCCCCGCCGCTTTCCGCGTAAGATGGAGCGCTTCGGCCACGGCGCCGCCTCGCGCCGCCGGCCTCCGCCACCCACCGGAAGCGCGATGAACCCGACCGCCCCCATGCCGCAGGAAGCGCCGCAGGAAATCGTCACCAGCATCATCGTCCATGACGTGGCGCCCGACGCCGTCGCGCAGTACGAGGCGTGGCTGGCGGACATCCGCGCCGCCTCGTCGAAATTCCCCGGCTACCTGAGCACCGACGTGATCCGTCCGGCCGGCGGCAGCCGCGAGTACGCGACCATCGTCCGCTTCGCCGACTTCCACAGCCTCAGCGCCTGGATGGAATCCGATGAGCGCCGCCGGCACATCGCCGACATGGGCCCCGCGCTGCGGCAGGGCGACCGCTACGAGATCAAGACCGGGCTCGATTTCTGGTTCACGCCGAAACACGCGCCGGTCAAGGTCCCGACCGCGTGGAAGCAGTGGCTCGTCACCTGGAGCGCCATCCTGCCGCTGAGCATCTCCGTGCCATGGGGCGTCCTGCCGCTGCTCGGGCAGCTCGGCTTCGACCACGACGCCTTCGTGAACAAGGCGGCCGTGACCGCGGCCATCGTGTTCCTGATGGTCTATGTGGTCATGCCGCGCTATACGCGGCTCGTCGCGCCCTGGCTGTTCAAGTAAGCGGCGCGCGGCGGGCCGAGCCGGCCGGCCCCGGCACCCGCGCTCAGACAGCACCGGCCGTGGCGGCCCCGTGGAACAACAGCAGGTTGCCGGTCTCGGTACCTTGGCGCCGCAAGGCCTTCCCATACGCGACCTGGGCCGGCTCCCAGCGCGCCAGCGCCGCGGCGATATCGGCCGACGCAGATTGCAGCGCATCCGCCAGCGCCAGCGCATTGGCCGCCGCCTTGGACGTGCTGGCCGCCGTATGCGGACGCGGGATCGAGCCGGCGTCGCCCAGGATCGCGATGCGGCCGGACACCATGTGTTCGGAAGCCAGGTCCCGGATGGCCTGCGCGAACGGCTGCTCCGTCGCCGTGACGATCGCGCGGAAGGGCTCGGGCAGCAGGGCCTCGGCATCCTGCTGGAGATGGGCGAGCCAGCGCTCGTCGAGCAGGCCCTCCGGCACCGAGTAGCCGCGCGCCTTGCCATTGCGGTCGGTCATCACGGCAGCGAGCATGCGTGCGTCCGCGACGCGGTACCAGACCCAGTTGTAGAAGCGGTGGCCAGGGCGCGTGTCGTTGTGCTCGCCCGGCACCAGATAACCGAGGATGTGCGAGCCCCGGTTGTTGGCGAAGCCGAAATCGCCGGCCAGCATCTGGCGTGTCGACTCCGGCATGCAGGACTCCGGGACCAGCCCGCGCCAGGCCAGGTAGCCGGCATACGAGGGCCGCGCTTCGGGCCAGATCTGCTGGCGCACGGTCGAGTTGCCGCCGTCGGCGCCGATCAGCAGGTCGCCGGTCTCGACACTGCCGTCGGCAAAGCGGGCGGCGACGGTGCCGGCCTCCGCATCCTGCTCGATGCCGACCAGCGTCCTGCCCTGCTGATAGCCGGCCTCGCCGAAGGCTGCGCGCAGCCGCGAGTAGATCAGGGACCACGATGTCTGCATCTGGGGCGCGAAGCGCCGGCTGCGCACTGTCCCGTCCGGCTCCAGCACGGTCCGGTAGCGGGAGGCGACGCCCAGCTCGACCTCGCCGGCATCGATGCCCAGGCGGCGGAACACCTCGATCACCTCGGGCTGCAGCACGATGCCGCCGCCGCGGCTGTCGAGGGCATGCGGCGAGCGCTCGTAGATGTCGACCTGCCAGCCGATGCGGCGCAGCAGGTTGCCGATGAACAGTCCCCCGAGGGAACCGCCGATGACCAGCGCGCGGCGCGCCGGGGTGTGCTTGGTATCCATGACAGGCCTCCTTGTTTTGTCGGAGGCCACAGTACGCGCGGCGCGGCCGCGGGAGAATCGCCACGCAGCGCTGCACAGCTTTGCGTCCGGCGCAACGCCTGCGCTGCGGGCGGGCAGGACGGTGCGGAACCGGCCGCGCCGCGCCGGCGCCAGGCCGGCGACCCCGCCGCAAGCGCCGCCGCCGGCACTTATTGATCAATAGATCATCAACGGACCGCCTGCGGCGCTTCCTGCCCTGGCGCCGGCCGCTTGCCATGGCCGGCGCGCGCCGGCCACCACCAGTCACCGCCAGTCACCGCCAGTCACCGCCTGTCACCGCCAGTCCCGCCCGGCGCCACCACCCGCAGCGACGTCCCGCCGGCGGCTTTGTGCTGGACGCAACGCTACCTTGCGCTGCGCCCTCATTCCAAGCCCGCCTTGCGCCACCTAAGCTTCGGCACATCCCAACCCCGATGCCCGAAACCCGAAGCCATGGAAACCACGACCTCCTCCCTCCACAGCGGCTCGCACCAGGCGGCCGCGCCGATGTCCCCGGCGCTGATTGCGCTGTTCTCGCTGTCCGCCGGCGTGCTGGTGGCCAACCTCTATTACGCACAGCCGATCATCGAACTGATCGCACCGGCCATCGGGCTCTCGCCCCAGGGGGCGAGCGTCATCGTCTCGCTGACCCAGATCGGCTACGCGATCGGCCTGTTCTTCCTGGTGCCGCTCGCCGACCTGCTGGAGAACCGCCGCCTGCTGATGCTCAGCGGCGCCGCCGCCGCGCTCAGCCTGGTCGGCGCCGCGCTGTCGTCGCAACCGGGCTGGTTCCTGCTCGTCTCGCTGCTGCTCGGCCTCAGTTCCGTCAGCGTGCAGATCCTGATCCCGCTGGCCGCGCACCTTGCCCCCGAGGCGCTGCGCGGGCGCACCGTCGGCACGATCATGGGCGGCCTGCTCTCCGGCATCCTGCTGTCGCGGCCGCTGTCGAGCATGCTGGCGCAGTTCTTCGGCTGGCGCGCCGTGTTCTTCTCGGCGGCCGCGATGACGCTGGTCACCGTCGCCATCATCGCCATGACCCTGCCGCGCCGCGTGCCGCAGCATCGTGCCAGCTACGCCAGCCTGATCGCCTCGCTCTGGCACCTGCTCGCCCGCTACCCGGTGCTGCGCCAGCGCGCGCTCTACCAGGGCCTGCTGTTCGCCGCCTTCAGCCTGTTCTGGACCGCCGTGCCGCTGGAGCTGGCCAGCCGCCAGGGCCTGTCGCAATCGCAGATCGGCATCTTCGCCCTGGTCGGCGCGCTGGGCGCCATCGCCGCGCCGATCGCCGGCCGTCTTGCCGATGCCGGCCATACCCGCCTGGCCTCGTTCGGCGCCATGGTCGCCGCCGCCGCCAGCTTCCTGCCCGGCCTGGCCGCAGGGCACGCCGCGCTGTACGGCCTCGCGCTGACCGGCATCGTGCTGGACTTCGCCGTGCAGATGAACATGGTGCTGGGCCAGCGCGCGATCTACGCGCTCGATGCCGCCAGCCGCGCACGGCTCAATGCGTTGTACATGACGTCGATCTTCGCCGGTGGCGCGCTCGGATCGGCAGTCGCCAGCACGCTGTATGCCCACGCCGGCTGGCATGGCGTGATCGCCGCCGGCAGCGGCCTGGCCCTGGTATCGCTCGCCGCGCTGGCACTGGCCCCGCGCCGCTGATTCGGCCCGTTCCCCGATAACGCTCACGACCGGAGGTATCCCTGTCATGGACTCCCGACTCTTTTCCCCCATCTCCATCGGCCCGCTCCAGCTCGACCACCGCGTCGTCATGGCACCGCTGACGCGCTCCCGCGCCGGACAACCTGGCAATGTGCCCACCGCGATGAACGCCGAGTACTACCGCCAGCGTGCCTCTGCCGCGCTGATCATCTCGGAGGCCGCGCAGATCTCCCAGCAGGGCCAGGGCTATGCCTGGACGCCCGGCATCCATACCGAGGCGCAGATCGCCGGCTGGTCCGCCGTGGCGGACGCCGTGCACGCCGCCGGCGGGCGCATGTTCCTCCAGCTCTGGCACGTGGGACGCGTGTCCCACCCCGTCTTCCAGCCCGGTGGCGCCCTGCCGGTGGCGCCCAGCGCGCTGCCCGTGCCGGGCAAGACCTTCATCCTCGACGAACACGGCCGTGGCGTCTGGGGAGAGATCCCGGTGCCGCAGCCGCTGAGCGTCGAAGGGATCGCCGCCATCGTCGCGGACTACCGCCAGGCCGCGCGCAACGCCATCGAGGCCGGCATGGACGGCGTGGAAATCCATGCGGGCAACGGCTACCTGCTGGACCAGTTCATCAACTCGGCAAGCAACCAGCGCACCGACCGATATGGCGGCAGCATCGAGAACCGTGCCCGGCTCCTGCTGGAGGTGGTGGACGCGGTCGCCGCCGAAATCGGCGCCGCGCGCGTGGGCGTGCGCCTGACGCCGATGGGCCGCTTCATGGGCATGGACGACGAGACGCCCGAGGCCACCTTCGTCCATATCGCGCGGCGCCTGAACCAGTGGCCGCTGGCCTACCTGCACCTGGTCGAACCCGCCATGGTGGGCACCGTCAAGGACGAGGCCACGGACCCGCGCTGGGACCGCATGATCCGCATGATGCGCGACACCTACCAGGGCGTGCTGATGCTGGCCGGCGGCTACGACGGCCCGTCCGCGGAGAAGGCGCTCGCCGAGGGCCGCGCCGACCTGATCGCCTTCGGCCGGCCCTTCATCGCCAACCCCGACCTGCCGCTGCGCCTGCGCACCTCGGCGCCGCTGAACCAGCCGGATCCGGCCTCGTTCTTCGGCGGCGACGCAGCCGGCTACACCGACTACGCGCCGCTGCCCGACTACGCGCCGCTGCGGTAAGCGACAGACGGTCACGTACCGGGCGCCCTGCGCGCCCGGCCTAACACCTTCGTCTGGTGCGGTCACGACCATTCCGCAATGGCTGCGGTCCGCGCCGCCTCCTACACTGCCGAAATC
This sequence comes from Cupriavidus sp. USMAA2-4, assembly GCF_001854305.1. NCBI lineage: Bacteria > Pseudomonadati > Pseudomonadota > Betaproteobacteria > Burkholderiales > Burkholderiaceae > Cupriavidus > Cupriavidus sp. USMAA2-4. The sequence continues at coordinate 534,623 of NZ_CP017749.1, forward strand.
GGCCAGCCCGGGCATGCCGCCCACCGATGCCGGTGCCACGCACCGGAAGCCAAGGAGATTTCCCCATGCCCTCTCGACGCCAATGGTGGATGCTGATCTGCGCCATCGTCCTGGCAGGAGGCGGCCTCGCGCTGTACCTGATGCTGGAGCGGGAGATCGCCCCCGTCCAGGCGCCGGCACCGGAATCATTCGAGCGCGCGCAGGTACTGCGCGGCGCCCGCGTGGCGGCGCTGGGCGATTGCGCGGTCTGCCACACCGCGCCCGGCGGCCAGCCCTATGCCGGCGGCCTGCCGCTGCGCACGCCGTTCGGCACCATCTATTCGACCAACATCACGCCCGATCCCGAGACCGGCATCGGCACCTGGTCGCTGGCGGCCTTCACGCGGGCCCTGCGGCGCGGCATCGCGCGCGACGGCCATCAGCTTTATCCCGCCTTCCCGTATGTCCACTACACGCGCATGTCCGACGACGACATCGCCGCGGCCTACGCTTACCTGATGCGGCGCGACCCGGTATCCGCCGCCGCGCCGCGCAATGACCTGATCTTCCCGCTCGGCTTCCGGCCGCTGGTGGCGTTCTGGAACGTGCTGTTCCTCCGCCCCGGAGCGCAAGCGCCCGACAGCGCCCGCAGCGCGCAATGGAACCGCGGCCGCGAACTCGTCAACGGCCTCGGCCACTGCGCGGCTTGCCATTCTCCGCTGAACCTCATCGGCGGCGAGAAGTCCGGCCAGGCCTTCGCCGGCAACCTCATCGACGGTTGGGAGGCACCTTCGCTGCTCCACCTCGCCAACGGCGCCGTGCCGTGGACCGAGGCACAGCTCGCCAGCTACCTGCGCACGGGCATCTCGGGCGCGCACGGCGCGGCGGCGGGCCCGATGCTGCCGGTCACGCAGGAACTGGCCACGGTGCCTGCATCCGACGTGGAGGCCATGGCCACCTATCTGTTCTCGCTGCAGCAGCCCGCGCCCGACGACCGCGAGCGGCCGCGCGACACCGCCGGCGCCCCGGTCCCGGGCGATGCCGATGCCGTGCAGCGCGGCCGGGTCCTGTTCGCCGGAGCCTGTGCCTCATGCCACGGCGAGCGCTCGCCCATGCAATCGCTCGGCAAGCGGCCGAGCCTCGCCACCAGCAGCGCGCTCCACTCGGCCAGCCCGCGCAATGCCATCCAGATGATCCTGTACGGCGTGCCATGGCAGGGCGAGCAGGCGCTCCACTACATGCCGCCGTTCCAGCAGGTGCTGGACGACAGCCAGGTCGCCGACCTGGCGGCCTATCTGCGCGCCGCCTACGCCGGGCGGCGGCCATGGGACGGCGTGCCAGCCACCGTCAGCAGCATCCGCAAGGGAGTGATGTCGCAATGATTACGCTGAGAGTCAACGGCAAGAGCCACGCGCTCGATATCGATCCGTCCACGCCGCTGCTGTACGCCTTGCGCGACGAGCTCGGGCTGCACGGCGCCAAGTTCGGCTGCGGCCTCGGCCAGTGCGGAGCCTGCACCGTGCTGGTCGACGACCGGCCGGTCTTCTCCTGCCTGGTCCCGGTGGCCGCGCTGGGGCAGCGCGCGGTCCGGACGATCGAAAGCCTGGGCTCCGCCGAGCGGCCCGGCCCGCTGCAGCAGGCCTTCATCGAACACCAGGCGGCCCAGTGCGGCTACTGCATCGCAGGCATGATCATGCGCGCGCAGGCGCTGCTCGAAGCGAACGCCCACCCCACCGAAGCGGAGATCCGCGCGCACATGGAACCCAATCTCTGCCGTTGCGGCACCCATATGCGGATCCTGGCGGCGATCCGCGCGGCCGCCGCCGGCACCCGCGGCGCGGCCAAGGCGGCGGAGGCCACGCGATGAGCCGCGAGCTCCCCGACGGCCCCGACGGCCCCGACAACCCCGCGCGCCGGGCCCTGATGATCGCGGGCTCCCTGGTGGTCGGCTTCACCCTGCTGCCGGCGCGGCGCCCGCTCGCGCAGACGGTGCTGGCCGACGAGGGTGCCGCGGTCACGGTCGCCAGGCAGTTCGTCGCGCTGGCAGGCAGCCTGAAGACCAATCCCTATCTCGACGCCTGGATCCAGGTCGCCCCCGACAACCAGGTGACGGTCTACACCGGCAAGGTCGAGCTCGGCACCGGGGTGCGGACCGCCCTGTTGCAGGTCGCGGCCGAGGAGCTGCAGATCGAGCCCCGCCGCATCGTCTTCCTGACCGCCGACACGGCGCGCTCTCCCGATGAGGGCCTGACCGCCGGCAGCCATACCATGGCGGACAGCGGCAGCGCCTTGCTGAATGCCGCCGCCCAGGTGCGTGGCCTGCTGGCCGACGCCGCCGCGCGCCGGCTGCGCGTCGACCCGGCCAGCCTCACCCTGCGCGACGCCCGCATCGCGGCGCCGGACGGCCGCTCGCTGACGTTCGCCGAGCTGCTGCCGTACGTCAATCTCCACGTGCAGGCCAAGCCCGTCTCGCCGCTGCGCGATCCGGCGGCCTTCACCGTGATCGGCGCGTCGATGCGGCGTCTCGATATCCCCGCCAAGGTCTCGGGGGGACCGAGTTACGTACAGGACCTGCGCCTGCCCGACATGGTGCACGCGCGCGTCGTGCTGCCGCCCGCCTACGACGCGCCGCTGCTCGCGGTCGACGAGGCCGGCGCGCGCGCCACGCCAGGGTTCCTTGCCATCGTGCGCGACGGCAGCCTGCTGGCCGTGGTCGCGCAGAAGGAATGGCAGGCCGTGCTGGCGCAGCGCGCCTTGTCGGCCGGCTGCCGCTGGGGCAAGGGGCGCGCGCTGCCGGCGCCTGACGAAGTGGCCGCGCAGCTGCGGCAGATCGCCACCCAGCACCTGACCATCGCCGACGCCAAGGCGCCGATGCCGGCGGCCGCGCGCACGCTGGAAGCGGCCTACAGCAAGCGCTACCTGATGCACGGCTCGATCGGCCCCTCCTGCGCCGTCGGCCGCATGGAGAACGGCCGGCTCACGGTCTGGACGCACTCCCAGGGAGTCTATCCGCTGCGCGACGGCCTGGCCGAGATGCTGTCGATGCCGAAGGAGAAGATCCGCTGCGTCCATGTCGAGGGCTCCGGCTGCTACGGTCACAACGGCGCCGACGACGCGGCGGCGCATGCCGCCCTGCTCGCGCGCGCCTTGCCGGGACGCGCGGTGCGCGTGCAATGGATGCGCGACCAGGAAAACCTGTGGGACCACTACACGCCCGCCATGATCACGCAGGTCCGGGCCGGGCTGTCGGCCGACGGCACCATCGTCAGCTGGGACTATGCCTTGTGGAGCAGCTCGCACAACGAGCGCGTGGTCAACGCGGGCCGGCTGCTCCCGGCCACCCAGCTGGCCAAGCCGTTCACACCGGCGCCGTCGGTGCCGATGCTGCAGCCGGAGGGCGGTGGCGACCGCAACGCGATTCCGCTGTACCGCCTGCCAGCCAGGCACATCGTCAATCACTTCTCGCCGACGATGCCGCTGCGCACCTCAGCCATGCGCTCGCTCGGCGCGCATCTCAACGTCTTCAGCATCGAGACCTTCATGGACGACCTCGCGCGCGCGGCCGGCATCGATCCGGTCGAATTCCGCGTGCGTCACATGGATGACCCCCGCGCGCTCGAGGTGATCAGGCTGGCCGCGCGCGAGTCCGGCTGGCCGCGCAAGGCGAAGGCCGCGCGCGCGGGCAAGCGGGGCGTCGGCTTCGCCTTCGCGCGCTACAAGAACCTGATGGCCTATGTCGCCATGGCGGTGGAGGTCTCGGTCGAGCGCGACAGCGGCAGGGTGCGCCTCGAATCGGCGCAAGTCGCGGTGGACTGCGGCCAGGTGGTGAACCCCGACGGCGTGCGCAACCAGATCGAAGGCGGTATCCTGCAGGCCGCCAGCTGGACGCTCTACGAGCAGCTCCGCTTCGACCGCGACGGCATCCGCAGCGTCGACTGGAGCAGCTATCCGATCATGCGCTTCTCCACCGTGCCCGCGCAGATCAAGGTCCACCTGATCGACCGGCCCGGCGCCCCCTTCCTCGGCGTGGCGGAAGCCGCCATGGGGCCGACCGCCGCCGCCATCGGCAACGCCCTGCTGGACGCCACCGGCCTGCGCCTGCGCGACCTGCCGCTGGGCGGCGAAGCGCTGCGCGCGCGGCTCGCCCCCTGAGCCCGCCACCGCCGCGGCAGCAATGCCGCGGCGCCGGCCGGTGGTTCCCGGCTGCCGGCTGCCCGCCATCGACTGCCGCGCCGCCGGTGCGCCTCGCACTTCATTTATCACTCGAAAAACAGCGATCCATCAGGGTAACTACTGCCTGAATCGTTCTTGGTCGCCTGTCACCTCCAACCTATAATTTATCAACCGATCACTGATCGACTGATAAATTAAGGAGAGAGCGATGGCACTGGCCAGGCTTGCACACTATTCCGTCCGTACCACCGACCTGGAGCGCTCATGCGCGTTCTATGAGCGTGTCCTGGGCTTCCGGCGCGGCTTCCGGCCGGCCTTCGACTTCCCGGGCGCCTGGCTCTACCTGGGCGACGACGAAAGCGGCTTCGGCACCGTGCACATCATCGGCGTCGATCCGGACAGTCCCGCCGGCCTGTCCGCCTACCTGGGCGACCGCACCCTGCCCGCGTCCGGCACCGGCACCCTCGACCACATCGCCTTCCTCGCCACCGGTGTCCGGCAGATGTGGGACACCCTGCGCGCCGCGGGAATTCCCTGGCGCGATCGCACGGTTCCCGGCCTGGGCCTGCACCAGGTCTTCATCGAGGATCCGTCCGGCGTCACGATCGAACTCAACTACCCCGCGGCGGAAGTCGCCGGCCTCGACATCGCCGGCCTTGCGCAGCCCGACGGCACCCATGCCCTGACTGGAGAACTGGAATGACTACCACACGGCTCACCAAGCCGAAGGCGATCGTCGTAGGCGGCTCGCTCGGCGGCCTGCTTGCCGCCAACATGCTGATGCGCGACGGCTGGGACGTCGAGATCTTCGAGCGCACGCCCGAAGCCCTGGTCGGACGCGGCGCCGGCATCGTCACGCATCCGGAGCTGTTCGAGGCGCTCGCCGCCGCCGGCGTGGCGGTCGACGACAGCATCGGCGTGCACGTGGACAGGCGCATCACGCTGTCGCGCGAGGGCAAGGTCTTGTCGGAACGCGCCATGCCGCAGACGCTGACCGCCTGGGGCAAGATCTACGAGGTCCTGAACCACGCCTTTACGGGCACTTACCGCACCGGCGCCACCGTGGTATCGGCCGATACGCATGGCGACCATGCCGTGGTGACGCTGCAGGACGGCTCGGCGCACCGCGCCGACCTCGTGGTCGCCGCCGACGGCTTCCGCTCGGGGCTGCGCGAGCAATGGCTGCCGGCGGCCGGGCTCGAGTACGCCGGCTACATCGCCTGGCGCGGCCTGGTCGACGAGGCGCAGCTCTCGGCCGGCACCCGCGCGGACATCTTCGAGCAGTTCGCCTTCTGCCTGCCGCCGCACGAGCAGATCCTCGGCTATCCCGTGGCCGGCGCCGCCAACAGCACCGCGCCGGGCCAGCGCCGCTACAACTTCGTGTGGTACCGCGCCACGCGCGAGGACGACGAGCTTCCCGACCTGCTGACCGACGCCAGCGGCAAGTGCTGGCGCAACGGCATCCCGCCCGCGCTGATCCGCCCTGGCGTGCTTGCCGACATGGAGAGCGCGGCCACCGAGCTGCTGGCGCCGCAGTTTGCCGAGGTGGTCGCCAAGACCGCCCAGCCGCTGTTCCAGCCGATCTTCGACCTGACGGTGCCGCGCATGGCGTTCGGCCGCATCGCGCTGCTCGGCGACGCCGCCTTCGTCGCGCGCCCGCACTGCGGCATGGGTGTCACCAAGGCCGCCGGCGACGCCATGGCGCTGGTGCGCGCGCTCGGCAGCGGTGCGCCGGTGGCGGACGCGCTCGCGGCCTACAGCAGCGAGCGTGTGCAGATCGGCCACGCGATCGTCGAACATGCGCGCCATCTCGGCGCCTACATGCAGGCGCAACTGAAGAGCGACGAGGAGCGCGCGATGGCCGAGCGCTACCGCACGCCCGAGGCGGTCATGCGCGAGACCGCGGTGTCCCGGCGCTTCTGAGCCCCCTGCCATTGATCGGAGACCCTGCCATGCCCCAAGCCGCCCCCTACCCCTCCCATGCGGACGCCACCGAGCGCGATGCACCGGTGGTCCCCCACCCCATCCTCGGCCGCCCGGACTTCGCCCGCCTGCAACGCATGCGCCGCCGCTTCGCCTGGACGCTGACGGCGGCCATGCTGATGGCCTATTTCGGCTTCATCCTCACGCTGGCCTTCCGGCCGGCCCTGCTGGCCGTGCCGCTGGTTGCCGGCCGGCCCATGACCGTCGGCATCCCCATCGGCTTCGGCATGTTCGCCTTCACCTTCGCGCTGGTCGCGCTCTACGTCCATCGCAGCAATACCGTCTACGACCGGCTGATCGCCGGCATCCGCCAAGGAGAACTGCAATGAAGCGCCTGCTGAGCCTGGTCTTCGCGCTGGCCGCGGCCGCTCCGGCCCTGGCCGCCACCCCCCCGGTCGGGCAGGGAATGAACCTGACCGCGATCGGCATGTTCCTGGTGTTCGTCGCGGCCACCCTGGTGGTGACGCGATGGGCCGCCCGCCGCAACCACAGCGTGGCCGACCACTACGCGGCCGGCGGCAGGATCACCGCGCTGCAGAACGGCTGGGCGATCGCCGGCGACTATATGTCCGCCGCCTCGCTGCTCGGCATCTCGGCGCTGGTGTTCACCAGCGGCTACGATGGCCTGATCTACTCGATCGGCTTCCTGGCCAGCTGGCCGATCATCCTGTTCCTGATCGCCGAGCCGCTGCGCAACCTCGGGCGCTACACCCTGGCCGACGTGTTGTCCTACCGGCTGCGGCAGCGCCCGATCCGCGCCTTCTCCGCCACCAGCTCGATCGTGATCGTGCTGCTGTACCTGGTTTCGCAGATGGTCGGCGCGGGCAAGCTGGTGGAACTGCTGTTCGGCTTCAGCTATACCTCGGCGGTGGTCCTGGTCGGCGTGTTGATGGTGGTCTACGTGTTCTTCGGCGGCATGCTCGCCACGACCTGGATCCAGATCATCAAGGCGGCCCTGCTGCTGGCCGGCTGCGCCTTCATGGCCTTCATGGTGATGAGCCGCTTCGGCTTCAGCCTGGACCGCCTGTTCGAGCAGGCCATCGCAACGCACGGCAAGCACGCCGCCATCATGCGCCCTGGCGGCCTGGTCTCGGACCCGGTCTCGGCCATCTCGCTCGGCCTCGCCCTGATCTTCGGCACCGCCGGCCTGCCGCACATCCTGATGCGCTTCTTCACCGTGAGCAACGTCAAGGCCGCGCGCAAGAGCGTGCTCTATGCCACCGGCATCGTCGGCATCGGCTATGCGCTCATCATCGTGATCGGCTTCGGCACCATCGCCCTGGTGGCCGGCGATCCGCTGTACCACGACGGCTCGGGCGCGGTGATCGGCGGCGTCAACATGGTGGCGGTACACCTGGCCCATGCGGTCGGCGGCAACCTGTTCCTCGGCTTCATCTGCGCGGTGGCCTTCTCGACCATCCTGGCCGTGGTCGCCGGGCTCACGCTGGCCGGCTCCTCCGCTATCTCGCACGACCTCTATGCGACCGTCGTGCGCCGCGGCCAGGCCACCGACCACGAGGAAATGCGCGTCTCGCGCGCCACCACGCTCGTGCTGGGCGTGCTGTCCATCCTGCTCGGCATCCTGTTCGAGAAGCAGACCATCGCCTTCATCGTCAGCCTGACCTTCTCGATCGCCGCCAGCTCGAATTTCCCCGTGCTGCTGCTGTCGATCTACTGGCGCGGCCTGACCACGCGCGGCGCGGTCATCGGCGGTACCCTGGGACTGCTCACCGCGGTGGTGCTCACGATCCTGAGCCCGACGGTGTGGGTACAGGTGCTGGGACATGCCACGGCGATCTACCCGTACGAGTATCCGGCGCTGTTCTCCATGCTGGTGGCCTTCGCCGGCATCTACGTCTTCTCGGTGACCGACCGCTCCGCGCGCGGCGCCTGGGAGCGCTCGGCCTACGCCAACCAGCAGGTCGCCAGCGAGCTCGGCATCGCCGGCAGCGGGAAGGCCGGCGGATGAACGCGGCGCCCGCCTGCGCGCCGACGCGGCGCAGGCGGGCCCGGGCCGTTGTTTATCGGTCGATCGGCGGCTTGGTAGAATCCCCGGACATCACCCGCACCCGATCGTCAGAGGGCATCCCATGGAAGCAGGCAGCGCAGCGGACAGCGACGACAACAGGATCACCCGCAGGCTCCTGCCGGAGGAGCGGGAACAGCAGATCGTCGACAAGGCCATCGAGCACTTCACCCGCAACGGCTTCGGCGGCAGCACCCGCGAGCTGGCCCGCCAGATCGGGGTCACGCAGCCCTTGCTCTATCGCTATTTCGACAGCAAGGAGGCGCTGATCGAGCGCGTCTACAACGAGGTGTTCAAGTGGCGCCCGGAATGGGAGCGGCAGATCGCCGACCGCTCCATTCCGCTGGCCGAGCGGCTGTACGTCTTCTATCTCGACTATGCCTCGGTGATCCTGCGCGAGGAATGGATCCGCCTGTTCATCTTCGCCGGCCTGACCCATGAGGGCATCAACAACAAGTACCTGAGCAAGCTGCGCAGCAAGGTCTTCCTGCCGGTGCTGGCCGAAGTGCGCGAGGCCTTCGGCATCGCCCCGCCCCGCCATGCCGCCGACACCGAGGCCGAGATCGAGATGATCTGGGGCCTGCATGCCGGCATCTTCTACCTGGGCGTGCGCAAATGGATCTACGGGCTGAAGGTGCCGGGCGACATGGCAGCGGTGATCCGCCAGAAGGTCGACGTCTTCCTGCACGGCGCGCCGGCGGCGATGCGCAAGCTGCGCGACGGCGGGCGTACCGCGCCATAGCGGCGCGACCGGATCGTCCGCCCCGGCCCGCGCGCAACAGCATGGCGCGCCGGCTCGATGCCGGGCGGTGAAGATCGGCGTTGCGAGCAATACAACGCAGCTTTCGGCCTGACCCCGCTTATCGCCGTCGCGCGCGGGGCGCATCATGGCTCCATCACCTGGAGAACCAGCCATGACGCTCAACATCACCATCACTTCCGACTTCATCTGCCCCTGGTGCCTGATCGGGGAACACCGCCTGGACACGCGGGAGGTCCGCGACGCCGAACGGGCGGTGCAGGGCGGCGGTGTCCGCAGCGTGCCGCAGTTCGACATCGACGGCGAGATCGTCAGCGGCGCGCAATCCGTCGCGGTGTTCGAGGCGGCACTGCGCCGGGCCGTGGCGCAGCAGGACGACTGCAGCAACGGCGCCTGCTCGCTGTCCTGAACATCGTCCCCCTGGGAAGAAGGAGCACCGCCGTGCGCACACCATCGCCATCCGGACAACACCGCGGCTTTGCCAGGATGTTCCAGCCGGACCGCCTGACCCTCGGCCTGATGCTGCCGCTGGCCCCATTGGAGAACGGCATCCCCGACATGCGCGGGCAGCTCGACCTCGCCGCGCGCGCCGACCGCCTCGGTTTCGCCACGCTATGGGTCCGCGACGTGCCGCTGTTCGATCCGCAGTTCAATGACGCCGGCCAGATCTACGACCCCTGGGTCTGGCTCGGCCAGCTGGCGACGGTGACGCGCGACATCGCCCTCAGTGCGGCCGGGATCGTGCTGCCGCTGCGCCATCCGCTGCACACGGCGAAGGCCGCCGCCTCGGTCGACGTCGTCAGCGGGGGGCGCTTCGTGCTGGGCGCGGCCTCGGGCGACCGCCCCGCCGAGTATCCCGCCTTCCATCTCTCGCACGAAGCGCGCGGCGCGGCCTACCAGGAATCCGTCGAAGTGATCCGGCGCAGCACCGCGGAAGACTTCCCGCGGCTGTCCGGCAGCTTCGGCACCCTGGAGGGTCTCGACCTGCTGCCCAAGGCGAGCGGACGCTACCTGCCCATGCTGGCGGTCGGCAGCGCGCAGCAGACGCTGCAGTGGATCGCGCGCAATCTCGACGGCTGGGTCACCTATTTCCGCCCCATCGAAGCCCAGAAGCCGAGGATCGACATGTGGCGCAGCGCGGTCGAGACCCAGGCCCACGGGGCCTTCCGTCCCTTCGCCACGTCCATGTTCATCGACCTGGCCGACGACCCGGACGCCGCGCCGTCGCCGATCTTCCTCGGCTATCGGCTCGGCCGCCACCGCCTGCTGGAAGAGCTCGACGCCCTGGCCAGGCATGGCGCGAACCACGTGGCTTTCAACCTGCGCCACAGCACGCGGCCGGCCGGGGAGGTCCTGGAGGAACTGGCCGAGTTCGTGCTTCCGCGCTATCCCAGCGCTTGAATGGATGGCAGCGCGGCAGCCGCCGGCGCAAGCCGGCAGTCGGTCTCAGACAAAGCGTGGGATAGGCCCGCGTTGCGGTGTCTGGTTCGGCAGATCGACTTCCTGCCGGTCGATGTAGCACCATCCCCAGCCCTCCGGGGGATCGTAGCCCTCGATGATGGCGTGCCCGGTCGCTTCGAAATGCGCGCGGGCATGCTTGTGCGGCGAGCTGTCGCAGCAGCCGACGTGGCCGCAGGTCCGGCACAGGCGGAGGTGCACCCACGCGCTGCCGATCCTCAGGCATTCTTCGCACCCCCGTGCGCTGGGCACGACATCGAGTATCCCGTCGGTGTGCTGGCATGAGTTCATGCTGACTCCTTGTTCAGGCTGCTGAGGTAAGCGTGGATCTGGGCGATGCCCGCCGCCCCGTCGCCGACCGCCGCCGCGACGCGCTTGGTCGAGCCGGCGCGGACGTCACCGATGGCGAAGACCCCGGGCATGCCGGTCTCGAGCCTGGGCGGCCGCCAGGACGGGGAACATCTGGTGCCTGCGCCCCCCGGCGTCATCTGCGTGCGGCTGGGTCATGGACCTGCTCCCATGGTCAACGGCGCCCGGCGGGCGCATCGTCCAGCGCAGCCGCCGCCGCGGAATCCCCGGGCGGTTGGCATGCTGCGGCTCCGCGCTACGCGAGGCGGGTATCGATCGGCAAGCCGGACTTCAGCGTCAGCGTCACAGGCGTGCGCTCGGCGATCTCCGCCAGGCGCGCCTTCTGGCCGTCGTCCAGCCCCTGTATCGCCAGCGTCCGTTCGACGCGGCGCTCCTCGCTGCCCACGATGCGCAGCGAGACATCGAGCGACGCGAAAGACCAGCCCTTGCGTTCGGCATACATCTTGAGGGTGATCGCCGTGCAGGCGCCGAGGCTGGCCAGCAACAGGTCATAGGGTGCAGGGCCCGCGCCTTTGCCGCCCAGCGCGGGCGGCTCGTCCGCCGTGATGGCGTGTCCGCCCACGACGATGTCCGTGCGATAGGGCGTCGATTCGATATGGGCGCTGCCGTGGGTCATGGTACCGGCTCCTCGGGATGATGTGGCGAAGCGTGGAATAGGGCCCGCTCACCGCCAGCCCGCCTCCAGCATCCTCGCAAAACGACGGTGACACCAGTAAACCTTTGGTATGCACCGGCAAACCCGCGTCCTGCCGGCCCTGCGCCCACCTTGCAGGGCACGGCGTCCGGAATGTACGGTAGCGCGCTGCGGCGTGGCGGTGCGGGGCCTTGTGGACCATGGTGCAGGCATAGTCGACACCTGTCTGCCGGCTTGGAAGCGGCAGGGCCTGCCCGCAGGTCCATGCGCCCCGACGACATCGAGGCCGCGAGGTCAGGCCGGATGGGCGCGGACCCCGCGATGCAGCTTGCGGGTCGCCCCGCCCGCCGGCTCAGTGGCCAAGACCGCTCGCCGCGATCTGCTGCTCCACGAACTGGGCGAACAGCGCATGCAGCCGTGTCGTCGGATGAAGGTCGTCGGCGAACATATAGGTCTGATCGGCATTGGCCGTCACGTAGGTGGGCGGCGAGCACAGCAGGGCCGTGTTATCGGGCGTCTTCGCCGGGTCGCAGGCGACGCTGGTGTTCGACACCAGGAAGCCATCCGCCTTGAAGTTCGCGATGACCTGGTTCTCCCATGTGTAGGAATCGATCTGGATGACCTTGCCCTGCACGCCGTCGGCCTGCAGCGCCGAGTTCAGTCTGTCGTTGAAGATCTGCGACAGCTGTGTCAGGGTTGCCCCGCCGTCGGCCGCCGCAAGCCCTTTGGGCGCCAGTCCGATATTCGGGACATTGACCACGACCACATGCGTGGCGCCATTCTGGACGATCTGCGCGACCACCTGGGCCAGGGTAGTTGCCGCGGTCTGCACGGTCTGTGCCGCGGCCGGCAAGGCTCCGGCGCGCAGCACGTCGTTCGCGCCGGCGAAGACCAGCACCAGTTGACTGGAGTCGAAGCGGCCGTGCGTGTTCAGGTAGGACGAGACCTGTTGCGTGACCGGCATTTCGACATTGCCGATCACATCGGTCAGGAAATCGTACAGGTTGGCCGCCGTTGCCACCGTGGCGCCGCCCTCCGCATAGCCGAAGCCGCCGTGCGCGCTCAACTGATGTGTCGCGCTGATCGTGAATGCCGCGGTGAGCGTGTCGCCATAGTATTGGGCGACGTCCTGGGTCCAGACCTGGCCCGGATTGGTCGTGAAGCGCCCTCCGCCGACGGCGCTGGCGAGCGGCGCATAGGTGCCGACATCCGACAGGCTGTCGCCGAACGAGACGATCTGCAGGTGAATGCCGCCCGCCGGGGCAGCGGCGCCATTCGAGCCCCCTCCCCCACCGCCGCCATCGCCACCGCCACCGCCACCGCCACCGCCACCGCCACATGCAGCAAGCAGTGAAAGCACCGTGGCAAGCATGGCGCCCCGTACCTTGTGATGGCTTCCTTGCATCGCTCCTCCACCGTGGAAATCGGCCGCAGGCGGCCACGAACATCAGGCCGGTGCCTCCGGGGGCACCTTCCCTTCGGTGGGCGAGCAGCGAGTCCGGGACCGGACGCGGGTTGCCCGTCGACTTTCATTGTAGGCAGCACGCGGTGGCATTGGCAGGCGCATCTCGTGACCGGCGGAGGCGGCCTCGGCCGCGAGCGTTCCCGCGCACACGCTAGCCACGGCGATCGTCGCGGTGGTCGTCGCGGTGGTCGTCGCGGCGGTCGTCGCGGCGGTCGTCGCGGCGGTCGTCGCGGCGGTCATGGCGGTAGTCATCTCGGTGGTCATCATGATGAAACGCCCTGCCTTGCGGATGGCGACGGTTCCACTCTTCGCGTGCCCACCACCGGCGACCGTCCCAATAGCGGTCGCCATGCCAGCCGATGACCACATTCGGCCCCTCCACGACAGTGGGCGCCTGCCCATAGACCGCCGGCGGCGCCGGCTCGACATAGGCCAGGGCACTCCGCTCGTCCGCGGACTCATGCGCCAGCGTGACGGCCGAGGCCGCCATGGCGAGGATGCCGAGGGAGAAACAGGTCGCGTAGCGTCGGAGCATGATCCACCCCCATAGGGAAAGCCATCGAGTACTTCCACTCTATGGCGGCGAACCTGCCGGCTGCCTGCGGTGCAGGCTGAAAGGCCTGTCGGTCCTTGTCCTACATCGCCGAGTTCACCCGGGATGCCGCACGCTGCGGGAGCAGCAGGATGCAGCCTGCAATGAAGGCAACCAGGACACCCGACGCATAGAAGCGGCTGAAGTGCAGGCCGCCTTGCGCGACAGGCTTGTCGAGCAGGTCGCCGAGGGTCGCGCCAAGCGGACGCGTGAGCACGAATGCGACCCAGAAGAGCGCGGTGCGCGAGATCCTCGGCCAGAGCCGGAGCAAGGCCGTGATGAGAAGCCCGCCAGAGAAGATCGCCGCGCCGACTTCATAGCCGAGCCCGAGGCCGCCCCGGTCCTCGCCGGCCACCCAATCGCCGAGTGCGGTTCCGAGCGTCTGCGAGAACATGATGGTGATCCAGTAGAACCATTCCGCACGCGCGCTGACGACGCTCCCGACGGAAACCGTGCCCTCGACGCGGTACCAGATCGCCAGGCTCGCGACCAGCAGCGTGGCGACGATGGAGACCCCGCCCGGATAGCCGACGCCGAGCGAGCGGTCGCAGAAGTCGGCCAGCGTCGTGCCAAGCGTCGTCGTGGCGACGATCGTGGCCCAGTACAGCACCGGGTAGAACCGGCTCGCACGGATCTGGGCCGAGACCAGCACGAGGAAGCCGGCAAGGAAGATCAGGGAGCCGACGAGATAACCGAGCTTGAGCGACATCGTCACCCAGTCGCCGCTGGTTTCACCAAGCGTGGTCGCTGCAATCTTGATGATCCAGAAGCCGAACGTGATCGCCGGCACCTTGCTGACAGCGTCTTCGAGGGGACTTCGGGGATTGGAACGCATAGGTAGGGTCCTTTGCTGCCGCCTTGCCGCGCACGGATGCGCGCGGATGGGAATGCAGCCGATGCGGGCAGTTCCTTTCCCTGTTCGATGCCGTGCGTGGCGAGGGTTCAGCCAGCGTTGTGACGGTTTGTAACCGGTGGTCCGATCCGCTCGCACCTGCTGGATCCGCCTGGCGCACCTGGATCCGCCTGAAAGGGAGCAAGCGCCACGCCGGGTCTTTGCCTGGGGCGTCCCGGGCTCACATCGAGCGGTCGAGCCGGCCATCGTTTCGCAGAATAGGAGATCGTCCGACATCCGTATCGACGGCCCCATCCTAGAACGAAAGCACAGCCACGTGAAACGCGGTGTGTCAATACCAGCGGCGCGATGAGATGAAGAAGCGGCAGTTGTGATGGACTGCAGGAAAGACCCAGGGCCGATGAGCGTTCCAACACCTGATGCCGTGTCGCGGCAACGCGCCGTTCTCATCAAGCGGCAAGCGCTGGCGCGGCATGCGGGATAGATGGGATAGGTGGGATAGGGATCGTGCGGCCTTTGCCGCGTCGCCTGGAGCGGACGCGGCGGCGACCAATCCTCCATGCCATCCTCAAAGGAGAGACCATGCGCAAGACCCGAACGACCCGAACGACCTCGCACACCCGTGCGTTCCGCAAGACCTGCCTGGCAGCAGCGCTGGCAGCGGCCACGGGTACCGTGCTGGCACTGGATAGCGGCGGCATCGTGCGCACAGCCGCGGACGACTACTCGACAACGGCGCCGGCCACCGCGCCGGCCAACCCTGCGGCGCCTGCCCAGTCCGGCCGCATGCAGGGCGAGCGTGACACGCAACAGCCCGCAACCCCGGCCATGAGTTCAGACAAGGCTAAGGAGAAACTGAGCGACAGCACCATCACCACCAAGGTCAAGGCCAAGCTGCTGACCACCAAGGACCTGAAGTCCACCGGCATCCACGTCAAGACCAGGGACGGCGTGGTCAATGTCAGCGGCAACGTGCCGAGCAAGGAGCAACACGATCGCGCGCTCGAGACGATCCGCAGCGTGAAGGGCGTGAACTCCGTCCACGACACCTTGAAGATCTCCTCACGCTGACACAGCTGACGCAGCTGACGCAGCTGACGCAGCCGACGCAGCCGACGCGCCGCCCGGCCCGTCCCCCGCGCCCCGCGCGGGAGGGCCGGAGCGATGCGACCCATCGCCCGCCTCCAAGGAGTCATCGTGCACCTCATCACCAGCGCTGGCCCACTTATCTCGCTGATCGCTGGGATCCTGATCCTGCTGATTCCGCGCCTGCTCAACTACATCGTCGCCATCTACCTGATCGTCATCGGCTGCCTGGGATTGTTCGGCGGGCATGTGCGTTGAGTGCGGGCACGTACCGCGTCCTGGCGACACCGTCAGGGAGCGGTCGCAGGCCGCGTCGGCGTCGATGCCTTGACGCGCATTGACGCCTTGACCTTCTATTCCGGGAAGCTGTCCACCTGGATCACCTTGTCGAGCGCACGCAGGAAGGCCAGCGCCTGCGGTGCGGCTGACGTCGCGGCGATTTCCTCCAGCGCCTTGGACTGGCGGATGGCGCCGGCCAGCCGCTGGCTCTCCTCTTCGCCGATCTCCTGCGCCAGTGACAGCAGATCATGCAAGTCACGGAGGCCCCCCGCACGGGGCAGACCCATATCCGGGCAAAGCCGGCCGATGACGAGCGGATCGTCGAGTGCCTCGGCAATCGCCAGGGTTTCCGCGTCACGCAAGCGCCGAATCGGCCGGAGTCCCCCCAGCGCGACCATGCCGGCCACCCTCAGCGCCGGATTGGAGACATTGCCATACAGCGCATGCAGGGCTGCACTGGCGAGCCAGATCTGCTGCCGGACAGCGCCATGCACGACCGGCGCGAGTCCCGCATCCGGCTGCCCGGCGTATCGCCACAAGCAGGCACATGCCATATAGAGATGCGATAGCGCATCGCCCAGACGCGTCGACAGCAATTCGAGACGCTTGAGCTTGCCACCCAGGATCCCGACGCAAACGTCCGTGGTGAAGGCAAAGCTGGCGGCGAGCCGGGTAATCGTGCGTGCCTCGCGCTCGAAACCCCGAGGGACCTGGCCCAGCAGCGGCGCCTGGAGAAGAATGCCACGCAGGCAGTGCAGCACTTGACCGCAATGCCCGAGCAGGGCTTCGCCGAGGGCACTGGCGTCGCGCTGCTCGACTGCCTGGATTTCCCTCAGCAGATAGGGATGGCAACGCACCGCCCCCTGCCCGAAGATGATCAGCGCGCGGGTGAGGATGTTCGCCCCTTCGACGGTGATGGCGATCGGCGCATGGCGATAGGCGATCGACAGCAGGTTGGACGGGCCGGCGCAGATGGCCTTGCCGGCGAGGATGTCCATGCCGTGGTTGAGCGCTCGGCGCGCAGCTTCGGTCGAATGGTATTTCACGATGGCGCTGGCTACGCTCGGCCGCTCGCCCTGGTCGAGGACGCAGGTGGTCAGCCGTCGCGCGGCATCGGTGGCATAGAGCTCGGCGGCCATCTGCGCCAACGGCGTGGCGATGTTGGGGAAGCGGTGGATGGACAGGCCGAACTGATTGCGCAGCCGCGCGTAGCCGTTGGCCACATACAGCGATGTCTGCTGCAGCGCCACGCTGAGGGCAGGCAACGATATCCCGCGGCCGGTGGCCAGGCACTCCATCAGCATGCGCCACCCCTTGCCGATGTTCTGCTTGCCGCCGATGACCCAGTCGAGCGGAATGAACACGTCTTCGCCCTGCACAGGTCCGTTCATGAAGGCCCCGTTCATCGGCCTGTGGCGTGCGCCGATGCGCAGGCCCGGGTGCGGCACCGGGATCAGCGCACAGGTGATGCCCAGTTCCTGCGAGCCCGCGGGCCTGGCCGGGTCGATGGCGTTGAAAGCGAGGCCGACGACCGTGGCAACCGGTGCCAGTGTGATGTAGCGCTTGGAGAAGGTCAGCGCGAAGCCCGGGGTCATGGCACCGTTCCATTCACGCTGCGTCAGTACCCCGACATCGGGGATCGCCGCCGCGTCCGAGCCCGCATAGGGAGAGGTCAACGCAAAGCACGGCAGATCCTCGCTGCGCGCCAGGCGTGGCAGGTAATGCGCTTTCTGAGCCTCGGTGCCGTAGCGCAGCAGCAATTCGGCGGGCCCGAGCGAATTCGGCACCATCACGGTCACCGCCGCGGCCAGGTTGACGCTTGCGATGCGCGTGACGACGGCGGCATGGGCGGCATGGCTGAACTCGAGTCCGCCGTAGGCGCGCGGGATGATCATGCCGAAGAAGCGATGCCTGCGCAGGTAGTCCCAGACTTCGGCCGGCAGATCGTGCGCCTCGTCGATGGCGAAGTCGTCGAGCATGCCGCACAGTTCGGCCACCTGCTCTTCGAGGAAGACCCGCTCCTCCTCATCCAAGCGCTCGGCCGGAATCGCCGCCAGCCTGGCGAAATCGGCTTTGCCCGCAAACAGGCAGCCTTCAAACCCGACCGTACCGGACTCCAGCGCGGCCCGTTCCGTCTCGCCGATCTTCGGCAAGGCCTCGGTGAACGCGGCCATCAGGAGCCGTCCGAGCAAGGATGACAGCATCGGCGTGTGCCAGGTCGGGGGATTCGGTGGCACGCCCTGCGCCGCGCCGGTTCCCGCCAGGCGCGCGGCGGCCGGCCTAGGCCGATTTCCGCGCGCCCGTCAGGGGCGGCACCAGCACGATGCGCGATGCGCCGGGCGGCGCTCAGGCATGGATCCAGGCCCGCGCCTGCTCCAGTTCGTCGATGTGGAACGTCTTGACTTCTGCCTTGGTGAAGAACCGCGCCAGATGCATCGAAGCGTGGATCCATCCCGCGTCGGCCACCACGGCGGCGCGCGTGATCCTGCGCGCCAGCGGAACGCCGAGCGTCAGGTCGGTCCACAAGGCCTTGGGTTCAATGCCGGTGAAATGCTCGATGCGCTCGAGCACGCGGGTCTTGCCATGCAGTTCGAGATCCCCGCGCATGCGCTCGATCGCGTCGCGCAGGTCCTGGTCGGTGACCTTGCCTTCGACCGATATTTCGACGACCGGGGAATCGGGGTCGGTGTGGTAGAGGATCATGACGGAACCCCCTGGCTGGAAAGACGTGACATGAAAGACGTGACACGCTCAGGCACGGACAGAGCCGGCGTTCGATCACGCTTTGATGGTACGCCTTTTCATCGGGCCCGGATCACAAGGGGGCGCTGGCTCGTCCGAATGGAATCCGCCAGCCGCGGGACGAGATTGCCATGATCGGTTGACGATGAGGCGTGGGAGAGACAAAAGAGGCTGCCTGCGGTCTCGTCTCAGATCAACGGGGTGCCGGTCACTGAAGGTCACTGAAGGTCACTGACGAATCAGAGAATTGCACAGCCCTGCTCCAAACCAGGTAGTGGCAATGGCTGGGGCGGGCCGATGCGCCCCGGGCGGAGGGGGGTGGACCGCCATGGCGCATCCAGGAACGCGCCATTCCGACCACCCCCGACGGGCAGGTAGAACCCGTCAGCCACACCTACTCATTGCGGTCGTACGAGAACTGGATGCCAGCCGTGCCGCCGGTTTCGATGAACAGGTTGATGAAAGCCGGCACGGTCTCGCTGCGCGACCAGTCGCGCTGCAGTTCGCAGAACAGCTGCGCCACGCTGATCATCTTGCCGCCGGCTTGCTCGATGCGGCGCAGCGCCGCCTCGTGCGCGGCCAGCGAGGTGCCGCCGACCGCGTCGACCACGACATAGACTTCGTAGCCCTCCGCCAGCGCATCCAGTGCCGGGAACGTCAGGCAGGCCTCGGTCCACAGCGCCGTCATGATGAGCTTCTTGCGGCCCGTCGCCTTCACCGCTGCGCGGAACTCCACGTCCTCCCATGAATTGATGCTGGTCCGGTCGTAGGTCGGATGGTCCTTCAGCACCTTGGCGAGTTGCGGGATCGGCGGCTTGTTCAGGCCGGTCTTGACGTTCACCGTCGAGTGCACGATCGGCAGTTTGTAGGCAAGCGCTGCCTGCGCGGTACCGACGATGTTATTGACGAGCAATTGCCGATCCATCGAGGCGATCGAGTTCACCTGCACCGGCTGGTAGTCGATGACGACGAAGGCTGCATTCTGCGGCGTGAGCAGATGGTCCTTGAGAGGATCGCGGATGGGTTCGCTGGCCATGGTGGTCTCCTGGAAAAATGGGCAGACGCTCGCTTTGCGGTGCGCGTCGCACCGCTGGTCAATGACCGGTTCTCGGTTGCGGCGAGCCCTTGCAGCATAAGTGAGGACCGCCCGCCAGCGTGATAGCGAGCGGCAGAACTTGCTGTTCGACGCTGCCGAACGATGCGTAGCAGCGCCGCGGCTGGTGGCTCCCCCTATCCAGCCTGCCCTGAATCCGGCCTCGTCGATGGGCCTCGCGATGCTTCGTTCCCGGCCTCGCCTGGCTTCTCGACAGACCGGGTGAGTCAACCGACTCCAGAATCAGGACACCGGCCGCTCAGCCTGCGGCCCCCGGCCTTGCCACGATCAGGTCGATGGCGGATGCAATCAGTGCGTCGATCTGCGCCTCGCCAGGGCGCTGTCCGGTGGCGAGCGTGCGATGCAGGACACCGGCAATGACCATGCTGTGGAAATGCTGCGCCGCCACTTCGGGCGTGGTGTTCAGTTTCGTACCGGCAGCCTGTTGCCGCGCCAGGTAGGCGGCGATGAACTGGCAGGTAGCCAGCGGTCCGCGCGTGTACCAGACCTGCCCGATCTCGGGAAAGCGGCGCGCTTCAGCAATGATCAACCGCAGGAACGCCAGGTGGCTGTCCTGCAGCAATGACTCGAGGAAACCCCGTGCGAGCACGTGCAGCCCTTGGGCCGTACTGTTGCATGACGGTTCCATCTGCTCGACCTTCTCGAGGAAGCGGTCGCACAGCGCCTCGACCACCGCGACGAAGAGGCCGTCCTTGCCGCCGAAATAGCTGTAGACATTGGTCTTCGAGCCACCGCAGGCCTTGACGATTTCATCCACGCTGACGCCATCGTAGCCGTTGGCCAGGAACATCCCGGCGGCAGTTTCCAGGATCGCCGCACGCTTGGCTTCGCCGCGGCGCGTGATGCGCACGGCGGGCTTGTCCGTGGAGGCGGGCGGTTTCTGCGTCGGCGATGGCATAGATTTCACAGGACGGTTCCGGAACGGATGGGATGGGATGGGATGGGATGGACGGCGCAGTCTACCAAAGGCAACCGCCCTCAACAATGCGTACCATACCGTACGGTTTGTGCTATATTGAGATCGCTGCCGGCACCGCGCACCACGCTACCCGCCCAACGCCGCGGCCTGCCTCACCTGAATGAAGGAGATGAAATCTTGAAGACCGCCTGTCTGGCCACCGCCGCCTTGCTGATCGTCGCCGCCGGCGCACAAGCCGCCCCCCGCAAGACCGACCCGTTCACCGATGGTGCTCGCAGTGAAGCGCCCCCTCCTATCCAACCACTCGCCGCGCGCGGCACGCCGCAGCCCTTGGCCGATGAACAGTTCCGCGCACTTGCCTTGCGCAAGACCGATCCCTTTACCGACGGCGCGGTACGCAGCACCGCCCCCTACGCCGACGGCGCCGCGAAACCCGTCGATGCGTTCACCGACGGCGCCTGACAGCGCCTCGCCGTCACGCACGGCGCATTCCCCTGCGTGACGGTGTGCCCCGATGCCGCACACGATATTCGCCACGGCGCGCCTTACCCGCCCAGCGCCCCGGTGCTAGTGTCCCCGTGCGTCGTTCCCCTTCATCGCGGCCTTGTCCGCACCCTTGCCCATGTCGGGCCGACAGGAGACCATCATGTTGCCCGTGATGCCTATTTCGTCCTCGAACGACAACGACAACGACAACGACATCGATGCACAGGAAACCCAGGAATGGCTGGATGCCCTGGAAGGCGTCATGGCCCATGAAGGCCCGGAGCGCGCGCACTTCCTCATCGAGCAATTGATCCGGCGCGCCCATGAGGCCGGCATCTACCTGCCATTCAGCGCCAACACGGCTTACCTGAACACGATTCCGGTCGAACGCCAGGCGCGCAGCCCTGGCGACCACGAACTGGAGCATCGCATCCGCTCCTATATCCGCTGGAACGCCATCGCCATGGTGCTGCGCGCGGGGCGTGACACCAACGTAGGCGGCCATATCGCCAGCTTCGCCTCGGCGGCCACCTTGTACGAAGTCGGCTTCAACCACTTCTGGCACGCGCCCTCCGGGCGGCACGGCGGCGACCTGGTGTTCTTCCAGGGACACTCGGCGCCGGGCTTCTACGCCCGCGCTTTCCTGGAAGGCCGGCTCAGCGAGGCGCAGATGGACAACTTCCGGCAGGAAGTCGGCGGCCAAGGCATCTCCTCCTACCCGCATCCCTGGTTGATGCCGGATTTCTGGCAGTTCCCGACCGTGTCGATGGGTCTTGGCCCGATCATGGGCATCTACCAGGCCCACTTCATGAAGTACCTGCAGGACCGCGGCTTCGGCGACCACCATGCACGAAAGGTGTGGGTGTTCTGCGGCGACGGCGAGATGGACGAACCCGAGTCGCGCGGCGCGCTGGGCATGGCCGGGCGCGAGCGGCTCGACAACCTGGTCTTCGTCATCAACTGCAACCTGCAGCGCCTGGACGGCCCGGTGCGCGGCAACGGGAAGATCATCCAGGAACTCGAAGCGGAATTCCGCGGAGCCGGCTGGAACGTGATCAAGGTGGTGTGGGGCAGCAAGTGGGACGCGCTGCTCGCGAGCGACAAGGAAGGCATCCTCGCGCAGCGGATGATGGCATGCGTGGATGGCGACTACCAGACCTTCAAGTCCAAGGACGGCGCCTATGTGCACGAGCATTTCTTCAACACGCCCGCGCTCAAGGCGCTGGTGGCGGATTGGTCCGACGACGACATCTGGCTGCTCAACCGTGGCGGCCACGATCCGCACAAGGTCTACGCGGCCTACCTGGCCGCGGCCAGCCACACCGGCCAGCCCACCGTGATCCTGGCCAAGACCATCAAGGGTTACGGCATGGGCGAGGCCGGAGAGGCCCAGAACATCACCCACCAGCAGAAGCACATGCGCGTGGAAACGCTGGCGCGCTTCCGCGAGCGCTTCCGCCTGCCGCTGAGCGACGAGCAGTTGGCGGATCTCAGCTACCTGAAATTCGAGGAAGGCTCGCGCGAGCACGCCTATCTGCACGAACGCCGGCAGGCGCTGGGCGGCTACCTGCCCTCGCGCCGCCGCACGGGACCCTCGTTGCCGGTGCCGCCGCTCTCGGCATTCGACACCCAGCTCAAGGCCAGCGGCGAGGGCCGTGAGTTCTCTACCGCGATGAGCTTCGTGCGCATCCTCAATGGTCTGCTGCGCGACAAAGTGCTCGGCCGCCGCATCGTGCCGATCGTCTCGGACGAATCGCGCACCTTCGGCATGGAAGGGCTGTTCCGGCAGATCGGCATCTGGTCGCAGCAGGGGCAGACCTACACGCCGCAGGATGCCTCGCAGCTGAGCTTCTACAAGGAATCGAAGGACGGCCAGATCCTCCAGGAAGGCATCAACGAAGCGGGCGCCATGGCCGAATGGATCGCCGCTGCCACGTCGTACAGCACGCACGGCGAGCCGATGATTCCCTTCTTCATCTTCTATTCGATCTTCGGCTTCCAGCGCTTCGGCGACCTCGCCTGGGCTGCCGGCGACCAGCGCGCCCGCGGCTTCCTGCTGGGCGGCACGGCGGGCCGCACCACGCTCAATGGCGAGGGCCTGCAGCATGAAGATGGCCACAGCCTGGTGTGGGGCAGCGCCATCCCCAACTGCATCTCCTATGACCCCACCTTTGCCTATGAACTGGCGGTGATCATCCAGGACGGCCTGCGCCGCATGCTGCAGGAACAGGAGGACGTCTACTACTACATCACCGTGATGAACGAAAACTACGAGCATCCGGCGATGCCGGAAGGAGCGGAGCAGGACATCCTGAAAGGCATGTACGCGTTCCGCCGCGCGGGCGATGGCCAGGGAGCGCGCGTGCAGTTGCTCGGTGCGGGCACGATCTTGCGTGAGGCCATCGCCGCGGCTGACCTGCTGGAACAGGACTGGGGCGTCCAGGCCGACCTGTGGGCCTGCCCGAGCTTCACCGAACTGGCTCGCGACGGCAACGACGTGGTGCGCTGGAACCTGCTGCACCCCGACCAAGCGCCGCGGCAATCGCATGTGGAACGTTGCCTGGCCCAAACCCGCGGCCCGGTCATCGCCGCTACCGACTACGTGCGCTTGCTGGCCGAACAGATCCGACCCTTCGTGCCGCGTGCCTACACCGTGCTGGGCACCGACGGCTACGGCCGCTCGGACACCCGCGAAAAACTGCGCGACTTCTTCGAAGTGGACCGCCGCTGGATCACGCTGGCGGCACTGAAGGCGCTGGTAGACGAAGGCTCGCTGGAACGAAGCGTGCTGCGGGACGCCATCACCAGGTACGGTATCGACCCGGAGAAGCGCAATCCGCTGCATGGATGAGCCGCGGCCGGCGACACCTCCGCTGCCCCTCCCAAAGGCCGCGTTCCGGGGCGCCGCACGCGGGCCGGCCGGCCCAAGCGATCGCTTTGCCGCAGCGCAACAGAGATCCGCGATCGCCGCGCCATAGCGCAACGGGTCGGGCGGCAGGTTGCCGCATGTGGACAAGCACGCAAGCACC
Organism: Cupriavidus sp. USMAA2-4; assembly: GCF_001854305.1. Lineage (NCBI taxonomy): Bacteria > Pseudomonadati > Pseudomonadota > Betaproteobacteria > Burkholderiales > Burkholderiaceae > Cupriavidus > Cupriavidus sp. USMAA2-4. The sequence goes on from NZ_CP017749.1 coordinate 558,570, forward strand.
GCTCTTTTGCACTACCGTTCAATCTCCTGTCACGACGAATGCGCAAAGCCAATATGCAACTCAGGACCGAGGAGATCGAAGCCTACCTGCTGGTGGTGGAACTGGGCAGCGTCAGCGGTGCCGCACGCCGCATGTCGCTATCGAAGTCGGTCGTCAGCAAACGCATCAACGACCTCGAGCGCAGCCTTGGCGTCACATTGCTGCAGCGCTCCACGCGCCGTGTACAAGCCACCGAAAGTGGCCAGCATTTCTACGACCAGGCCCGTGCCGCGATGACGCAGCTGACCCACGCCGCGGAGAGCATCTCGGAGACGTCGCAACAACTGTGCGGCGAACTGCGGATCCTGGCGCCGATGAGCTTCGGCACGCTCTGGCTGTCGCCATTGATCGCCGAGTTTGCCAGCGCCTACCCGCGCTTGCACGTCGTGATGGATCTCGACGATCGAGTAGTCGACATCGGCCATGAGCGTGCCGACGTCGCCATCCGCATCACACGGCTGGGCGACAGCGCACTGATCGCGCGCAGGCTGGCAGTGAGCCGGCGCGTCGTATGCTGCAGCCCCGCCTATGCCGCACGCGCGGGCCTGCCGGCCAGCATCGGCGACATTGCCCGGCACGCCTGCCTCAGCTACAGCAACTCGCCGCCCGGCCAGGTCTGGGCGTTCCAGGACACCACACCGCAGGCCACGCGCAGGGCAATCACTGCGCGTGGCACATTCACCGCGAACAATGGCGAAGTACTGCGCGACGCGGCACTCGCCGGCCACGGCCTCGCGGCACTGCCCTTGTTCATCGTCGCCGCCGACCTGGCGGCGGGCCGCCTGATCCACGTCCTGCCGCACGAGACACTGCTCGACGACGGCATCTTCGCCGTTTATCCGCGTACCCCCTTCACCTCAAGAAAGATCCGCTCGCTGGTGCAATACCTGCAACAGGCGATGTCGCCGCCACCGTGGGAAACGAAAGCCGGAGCCGGGTCCGCCGTGCCGGAGCCGGAATCGACGCCCCGGCGCCGACAAGGCTGAACGGCCAGGCCAAGAAGTCCGGCCCGCGCCGGTGACTGGCTCGCCATCGACCGGCCATCGGTACCAACCGCCTGGGCTCGGGCCGCCGGCCGCGCCCGGTGACCCGGGTATATCGGGGACTGCCCTGCTTCCGCCTCCTCGAAGCGCCGTCTTCCGCCATTGCGCCATAATCTGCGACCGATGCGATTCGCGCACGCCAGAAAACATATGCTCTATGAGACGCAAAATCCCTAGTACGATTGCGCTCGCGGTGTTCGAAGCCGCTGCCAGGCAGGGCAGCTTTGCGCGTGCCGCGAGCGAAGTCTGCCTGACGGAAAGCGCGGTCAGCAGGCAGATCGCTTCGCTGGAGACCTATCTTGGCGTCAAGCTGTTCACGCGCGTGCGCAAGCAGGTCGTCCTGAACGATGCCGGGCGGCTTTACCTCAAGAACATCGCGCGCAACCTGTCCGACATCGAAGCGCATACCGCCGCGCTGATGTCTCATAAGGGCGTGGGGGGTGTGCTGGAGCTTGCCGTGATCCCCACCTTCGCCAATCGCTGGTTGCTGCCGCGCCTGAGAGACTTCCGCGAGCGCCACCCCGACATCATCCTGAATCTCTCCGAGCGGCCGTTGCCGTTCGGTTTTGACGAGACGAACTTCGATGCGGCCCTGAATTTCGATCATCCCTCCTGGACCAATGTGGTCAAGGTGGACCTGTTCGACGAAGAGTTGGTGCCGATCGTCAGCCCACGCTATTTCGACGCCCTGCTCCTCGCCGCGCCGGCTGACCTGGCCCGCATGCCGCTGCTGCATAAGGCCACGCGGCCGGAAGCCTGGAAGCACTGGTTCGAAGCGGCCGGGGTGGCCGACTTCACGCCGGTGCCGGGCATGCATTTCGAGCTGTATGGGATGGTGATCGAGGCGGCCCGTGCCGGCTTGGGCGCCGGGCTGGTGCCGCGCGTCTATGTGCAGGATGAAATCCAGCGCAACGACCTGATCGTTCCCTTCGATCTTTCGCTCAAGCATGAAAAGCGCTATTGCCTGGTCTATCCCGAGCGCAAGAAGGACTCTGAGCTGGTGCGGGTGTTTCGGGACTGGGTGGTCGGCATCGAGTCCGGCTTCCGTGCCCGGCTGACATAGCGCAGCGCCGAGCCTGTCGTCCGCAAGCGCCCCGCCTGCGGACGCCATGCTTGCGCCGGCCCCTCCTTTCCCCGGCGCCAATGCAGTGCTGGCCGGCGTAGTCCGGGTCTGTCCGCCGACGCTTCCACTATCTACGCCGCCCACCGTCTACGCCGCCCACCGGTCGATGCCTTGCTGCCGCGCGGCATCGCTCAAGACTTCCGCTCTATCCCCCGCCGGACAGGCCTGTCCGGCTCCCGCGTCTCGAATGCCGCGCCGGCGCCGACCTTGCGCGAGCACGATGCCGACCACCGCCTCGCACCCGTGCGCGCCTGCGTGGCAGCACGGGGCAGCCGGAGCGTGCCCGCGCAGGCGGCGGCCCGGGCAATTCCCCGCCGCCTGCGGACTGCCTCGGAAAGTTCATGACAAAACCTCATCTTCTCTGGAGTTCTTTTCGTTTGCCAGCGGCAAGCGCGATCACCAGAATCGACACGCAGGAAACGACACATCCACCGGGCTTCCTGCCAATCACAGAGGACACTTTGCATGCCATCGCATTACCAACTCCTGATCAACAATGAATGGGTCGACCCTGTCCAGGGCGAATGGTTCGATTCGCTCGACCCGTACTCCGGCGAGCCTTGGGCACGGATCCCACGGGGGACACGGGAAGACGTCGACCGTGCGGCCCAGGCCGCGGCCGCCGCCATGAAGGGGCCATGGTCCAGGCTTTCGCCCACCGCGCGAGGCATGCTGCTCTACAAGCTCGCCGGCCTGATCGAAGAGAACCTGGAGCTGCTCACCGAAGTCGAAGCACGCGATAACGGCAAGCTGCGCAGCGAGGTCCGCGGCCAGGTGGGTTACGTCGCCAAGTATTTCTACTACTACGCCGGCATGGCGGACAAGATCCAGGGCGCCGTCATTCCGATGGACAAGCCGAAGGTCTTCAATTACACCCGCATGGAGCCGGTCGGCGTCATCGGCACCATCACCCCGTGGAACTCTTCTCTCCTCCTGACTGCCTGGAAGGTGGCGCCCGCCCTGTGTGCCGGCAACACGATCGTCGCCAAGCCGTCGGAACACACCTCCGTTTCGCTGCTGGAACTGGCCAAGCTCTTTGTGCAGGCGGGGTTCCCGCCGGGCGTGTTCAACGTGGTGACCGGCTTCGGCAAGGATGTCGGCGAGCCGCTGGTGGAACATCCCCTGGTTCCCATGATTGCCTTCACCGGCGGTGACGAGGGTGGCCGGCGCGTCAACATGGCGGCCGCCGCGCATTTCAAGAAGGTCACGCTCGAGCTTGGCGGCAAGTCCCCCAATATCGTGTTCGACGACGCCGACCTGACCAACGCGGCGAATGGCGTCATCACGGGCATCTTTTCCGCCGGCGGCCAGACCTGCATGGCCGGTTCCCGGCTGCTGCTGCAGGAGAGCATCCACGACGCGTTCGTCGATCGCCTGATCGCGATCGCCGGCAAGGCCAGGCTGGGCGACCCATCCCGCCCGGACGTGCAGATGGGACCGGTCGCCACGCGTCCGCAGTTCGACAAGGTGGTCGACTATATCCGCATTGCCAAGGAGGAAGGCGCGACTTGCGCCTTTGGCGGCAATGTCCGCAGCGGCCCCGGATTCGGCGCCGGCCAGTTCGTCGAGCCCACCATCTTCACCAATGTCTCGAACGAGATGCGCATCGCGCAGGAGGAGGTGTTCGGCCCCGTGCTGTCGGTGCTGAAGTTCAAGGATGAAGACGATGCGCTGCGCATCGCCAACGACATCCGCTTCGGCCTGGCCGCGGGTGTATGGACCAAGAGCCTGCACCGGACCATGTACATGTCCGAGCGGCTGCAAGCGGGCACGGTCTGGATCAACAACTATCGCTCCACCAGCTTCACCACGCCGTTCGGCGGCTACAAGGACAGCGGACTCGGTCGCGAAGGCGGCATGGAGGCCGTGAAGGAGTTCATGGAGACCAAGAGCGTGTGGATCTCCACGGACCTGGAAATGCCGGACCCGTTCATCCGCAAATACTGACCCCACCGCGAGGAGACACATCATGAGCACTGCGCACAGTGCCGACAGCTTCGACGTGATCGTGATCGGCTGCGGCATCTCCGGCCTCTCGGCAGCCGTTGCCGCGGCCGGCCGTGGCGTCAGCGTCGCTGTCATCGAGCGCGCCACGCGCGAGGAGTCCGGTGGCAATACCCGCTGGACCGAGGCCTACTTCCGCATGAAGAGCGATACCGAGGTCAGCGACGATTTCGACGAGTTGCTCAGCGCGAACGCGGGCGACAATCTCGACCCCGATGTCATTCGCAGCATGGCCGCTCCCTACGAGGACTGGCCCCCCCAAGTCAAGGCTCACGGCATGCCGGATCCCGAATTGCTGTCGACGCTTTCGAGCCAGGCCGGGCCGACCGTGCAGTGGCTCAAGTCCTTCGGTATCCGCTTCGATGCGCTGCCCACTTACTTCGTCACCGCCGCGGCCCCCCGCCTGATGCCGGTAGGCGGAGGACTGGCCATGATCGAAGCGTTGCATGCCCACGCCTCCGATCTTGGCGTGCGGTTCTTCTACGAAACCACGGCCAGCCGTCTGGCACGCCGGGATGCCAGCGGCAATCTGCGGCTCGGCCTGGTGGACGGCGGTGGCAATGCCTTCGCGCTGCAGGGACGCCATGTCGTGATCGCATCGGGCGGCTTCGAGGGAAATCCGGAGATGCTGGCGCAATACCTTGGCCCGGCGGCACGCTACATCCGTCCCGTGGCTCGCGGCGGCTATTACAACAAGGGCGAAGGCATCCGCATGGCGCTGGCCCTCGGCGCAGCGCCTGCCGGCGACTTCAGTTCTTTTCACGCCGAACCGCTGGACCCCCGCTCGGCCCAGGTCGAGGCGCTGGTCATGAACTTCCCCTACGGAATCCTCGTCAACAAGCTCGGCCAGCGCTTCACCGATGAAGCACCGGGACCGGTCGATGTTCACTACGACCATATCTCCCGGGCCTTCAAGGACCAGCCCGGCGGGATCGCATTCGTGATCTTCGACGGACGGATCGACGACGTGCCGAACTGGAGGAAAGGCATCCGCACCGACCAGCCGCCCCTGCGAGGCGAGAGCATCGCGGAACTGGCCGCGAAATGCGGCATTGCGCCGGAGGGTCTGGAGAAGACGGTGCAGTCCTTCAATGCCGCATGCCGGCCGGGCGAGTTCCGTCCGCTCGAAGTCGATCATCTCTGCACTTCCGGCATCCATCCGCCCAAGTCCAACTGGGCACGGCCGGTCGATACGGCCCCGTACTACGCCTACCCGATCATGCCGGGCATCTGTTTTACCTTCGGCGGCATCAAGGTCAATCGCCACGCCCAGGTGGTGGATACCGACGGCAAGGCGATTCCAGGGCTCTATGCGGCCGGCGAAGCTGCCGGCCTGTACTACCAGGTCTACACCGGGGCGACCTCGGTGATGCGGGGCGCCGTGTTCGGCAAGCTGGCCGGCGAGCATGCCGCGGCACAGGCGGGAAGACACCAGGAACGTTGACAAGCCCCCGCGGCCGCAGGAGATGCGGTCGCCCAGGATGCGGCCGCCCAGGACGCGGCCGCCAAAGAACAGGAAGCTACGGAACGTAGCAGGAGACAATGATGACCAACGCAACCCAGGCGCGGCGCCTCTCGCGCGTCGTCGGGGCAGGCACGCAAGTGGCCGCCCTCGCTATCGCCCTTGCCATGACGTTCGGCAGTATCCAGCCTTCCCGGGCGCAAGGTGGCTGGACCCCGGGCAGGCCCATCCGCCTGATCGTTCCTTACGCCCCCGGCGGAGGCACGGATGTCCTGGCCCGGCTGGTGGTGGCAGGTATCGAGAACGGCCTCGGCCAGCCGCTCATCGTGGAGAACCGCCCCGGCGCGAACGGCGTGATCGGTGCGAACCTCGTCTATCGCGCACCGCCTGATGGCTACACCCTGCTCTTCGCCGCCGCCGACTTCATATCGGTCGCCCCGTACATTCACCCGAAGGTCGTGCAGTTCCAGCCCAACAACTTCCGCCCCGTGGCCCCGGTGGCAAAGATGGGATTCGTCCTCGCCGGCAGGCCCGACGCGGAAACCCGGACCGTGCAGGACATCGTCGCCAAGGCGAAGAACGGCCCTGTCTCGTACGGGCACTGGGGCCCGGGCAGCATGGCGCAGATGGGCATGGAGATCCTGAAGACGAAAGCGCATATCGGCACGATGCTCGAGGTTCCCTTTGGCGGCGCCGCGCCGGTCATGACGGCCGTGATGGGAGGACAGGTCGACTACGCCTTCATCCCGACGCCGCTGGCGGTCGCCAACAAGACCAAGCTGCGTCTCTACGCGCTGGGATCACCGGAACGGTTCCCGTCGATCAAGGATATCCCCACCCTCGCGGAAAGCGGCTATGCCGTCGATGCCGATACGTGGTTCGGCATTCTCGCCCCGCCCGGCACGCCGCAGGCCGTGGTCGACGCCATCCAGGCGCAGGTGGCGCGCGTCACCGGCCAGGCCGACTTCCGCGCGCGCCTGGCCGACATGGGATATACGCCGATCACGATCGATCCGAGGAAGTTCGGCGAGTTCGTCCAGGCCGAGAACCAGCGCTGGGGCGCGGCGGTCAAGGCGGCCCGCATCCGTGTGGAAGAGTGAGGCCGTGGCCGTGGCCGTGGGCAGGCGGCAAGCGGGTCCGCCAGGCCCGACGTAGCGCGGGTCAGGGGCGTGGCGCGCGGGGGCGAAGTCACCGGGTGGCGCGGTCGGATGGCATGCCGAAGCCCTGGCCCGCGAAGAGTCTCTCGGCCATGAAGTCGATGAACACGCGCAGTTTCGGCGCCAGGTGCTTGCTGGAGGGCCAGAGCAGGCGGAAGGTGCCTTGGTGTTCTATGTGCTTGTCCAGCACGGTGGTCAACTCGCCCAGTTCGAGCGCCGTGCTCACCATGAAATCAGGCAGGCAAGCGATGCCCAGGCCATCCTTGGCCACATCGAGCAGTGCTTCGGACGTGTTGCAGACCATGGTCGCCGGCAGCACCACGTCCGCCGCCGCCGCGTGGCTGCGCTTCAGCGGCCAGGCTTCGAACTTGCCGGTGCTGGGGAACTTGTGCTGCAGGCAGGCATGGCCGGCCAGATCGGCGGGCACCCGCGGCGTACCGTGGCGGGACAGATAGCCGGGCGACGCGACCAGCAGCAGGCGGTAGGTCCCGAGCGGACGGGACATCAGGCGCGAGTCCGTGGGCTCGCCGGTGCGCACGACGGCATCGAATCCTTCCTCGATGACATCCACCAGCCGATCCGAAAAATCCACGTCCAGTTCGATGGCCGGATAACGATGCATGAAGGCGGTCAGCGCCGGCATGACCAGCCTGCCGACCAAGGGCAGGCTGATGCGCAGCCGCCCTTGCGGGGCCTGGCGCGTCTCGGACAGCTCCAGCTCGGCGGCCTCGACCTCGCACAGGATGCGCCGGCAGCGCTCCAGGAACAGCGTGCCTTCGGCGGTCAGCGTAATGCTGCGCGTGCTGCGGTGAAGCAAGCGGACGCCCAGCCGTTCTTCCAGCCGCGCCACGCTTTTGCCGACGGCGGAGGACGACACGCCAAGATTGCGCCCGGCCACTGAAAAGCTGCGCGTTTCGGCCGCCTGCACGAAGAACGCGATCCCGCTGAGTGATTCCATACCTCCATACCGCGAAGATTTAAGACTTTTTGTCCGCTATGTTCTGAACATTAGCATTATTGTCTTGCGCTCGCCATCAGCCTAAGGTAGTCGCCTGCGCTTCACGTGCGATCCCTGTGCGTGCAAGCGGCGCGCTGAACAGGCAGACCATGACGATTTCGACAGGAACAGGAACGCCCGGCAACGAAGGCAAAGCCGTGGAAGGATGCGGCCGGCTTCCCAGTTCGTGCGGGCCTTTTCGGTTGCCTGCGCGGCGCGCCGGAACAGCTTTCCGCCCCGCCCGATCGCGCTGACCCCATCCACTCAATACTCTGGAGCTTTCCATGCCGCACGCTTCGGCCCATCGTCTGCCGCTCCCCTCGACCCTGCCGCTTGCCAGCCTCACCGAGCGCGTCGATTCCGTCATCGACACCGCCATTGCGGAGCAGCGCGTCGTCGGCGCCACCGTCCTGATCGCCAGGCACGGGGAGACGGTCTACTCCCGGGCCGCCGGGTTCGCCGACCGGGAAGCCGGCCGTGTGCTGGCGCCGCACACACTGTTCCGGCTCTCCTCCGTCTCGAAGGTCTATGCATCGGTCGCGGCCATGGTACTGATCGGGCAGGAGCGGATCCGTCTCGATGCGCCGGTCACGACCTGGCTCCCCGACTTCCGGCCGGCAGCGCCGGACGGCAGCGTGTGCGACATCACGGTCCGTCATCTGCTCACCCATACCGCGGGCCTGGGCTATGGCTTCTTCGAGCCTGCCGACGGGCCGTACCATCGCGCCGGCGTATCGGACGGGATGGACATCGCCGACGTATCGCTGGAAGAAAATGTCCGGCGTATCGGCACGGTGCCGCTCCTGTTCGCGCCCGGCTCCGCGTGGAGCTACTCGCTTGCGACCGATGTGCTCGGGCTCGTGATCGAGAAAGCGTCCGGCCTGCCGCTTGCCGAGGCGATCCGGGGACTGGTGACGGCACCGCTCGGCTTGGCCGACACCGGCTTTTCCGTGGCCGACTCCGCCCGTCTCGCGGCGGGGTATATCAACGAGGGTGGCGCGTCCCGCCGCATGACCGACCTCGAACTGGTCCGCCTGCCCTTTATCCCGGAGGCGGAAGGCATGCGCATGGCACTGGGGCGGGCCTTCGAGAGCCATGCCTTTGCCTCGGCCGGCGCGGGCATGATCGGCTCGGCCGAGGATCTGCTCGCCCTCCTCGAAACCCTGCGCAAGGGCGGCGCGCCGCTGCTGTCAGCGTCCCAGGTCGAGGCCATGGCGACAGACCAGGCGCCGGGCATGGACCTCCTGCCATGGCCGGGCCGCGGCTTCGGCCTCGGCTTCACGGTGCTGCGCGATCCAGCCGCGGCCAACTCGCCCGAACCCGCGGGGACGTGGCGACTGGGCGGCGCCTACGGGCATTCGTGGTTCGTCGACCGCACCAACGGCCTGACCGCCGTCGCCTTCACCAATGCCGGCCTGGAAGGCCAGTCGCCTGGCGGACGGTTCCCGGATGAGCTCGCCAACGCCATCTATGGGTGATCGGCTGAGCGGGGAGGATGAGCCAGCGTGAAGGCGGCAATGCAGCCTCCGCAATGGCGTGCAATGGGGAGGCCGGAAGAAGACCATGCGAACGAGTCGCTGGGTTGCACCCTGAGGTTGGGCCTGCTTTGCGTAGTGGGAAGCGGTGGCCGAGGATCGACGCGCAACGAATCGCCGGCATCTGAATGATCCCTGCTTGAGGAGGGCGAGATGCCAAGCGATCTTCGCTAAAGTTCCGGAAAAACGGTGCCATCCAATACAAGAATGGCAGAGATTTTCAGGGAAAAGAACCTTAGGAATCGCTGATCCATGAGGCTTGCGCTTGATGTTGCACAAGCCAAGGATTTGCCAAGGATTTCGGTTTTCGCAACGCGGCAGAGAGGGACGATTCAAGCCATTTTTCTCTCGTTTCGCACCTTTCCTGGCGCGCTGTGCGCGCTCAGGACGGATTGCTCCCCTGTGAGGCCGACAACAGCTTCCTGGTGAGCGCCAGATTCGCCAGGCCAGACAGGCTGAACCACCCGCGTCGCCAAACGCGTGCTCCAGATGACTGCCGTGCTGATTAAATCAGTCTTTCCCTAACTCATGAAAACGATCTTGCTCCCTATCCATCTCGCAGCCATGGGCGTGTGGCTTGGTTGCGTTCTCACAGAAGCACTATTTGAGCGGGCACTTTTGGGCAAAAGCCGGGAGCATGAGTTGCTCTTGTCAGCCCTTCACAAGCGCGTCGATATCATCGTCGAAATCCCGGCGTTCATAGTTGTGCTCGTCACAGGCTGGATCATGCTCCCGAGCGCGGCATCGAGCTCGCTATTGCTCACCAAAGTGGCCTCAGGCCTTGTCGCCATGGCAGCGAATGTATTTTGCGTTGGCTTGGTCTTCAAACGCTACGCTGCCGCTTCGGCCAACAACTGGGAAGTCTTTGCCCGTCTTGATAGACTTCAACACAAGGTGGGCGCTGTTGTTCTTATCGGCATCCTGGGCGCGATGAGTGTTGGTTTTTACTTGTATGCACGCGCCTGACGGACTGCTGAAGTCGACTTCCTGGCACACTCACGGCACAGTCCAGACCTTAGCCCTGCCGCGCCTGGGCGGCGGCCTCAAACAACTCGTCGACGCTGGTGGCCTTCTCCAGCGACCAGATGGCGCTGAGGAGCTGCTCACCGTGAGGCCTGCTGATCGCCGACCCCACCGTGCGCCAGAACTTCGCCTCGATGCCCGCGCGCGTCAGCGGGAACCGGGAAGAGCCCCACAGGTCCTCCGCCTGCTCGGTCAGCGTCTCACCGGACTTCAGCGTGACCGACACCCGGTTTGGAATCTGGCGCGGCGTCATTGCCGTCAGCACAGGGTCCTCGACCACCTTGATCTTCGCCATCAGCGCACGCACGTCCGGGGCCGCCAGATTGGCTTCGGCGTAGCTGGCGTTGGTGATCGTTCCATCGAGCAGCGCGCGCGCCACCACGTAGGGCATGCTGTGGTCGGCCGACTCTTTTGTCGCCGGGGCCCACATTTCCCGCTCACTGCCGGTGAATCGGTATCCGAACTGCGTTGTGGCGACCAGCACCCGCTCGATCTGGTTGCGATCCGGAATCCTCTTCGACAGCCGGATCGCGGACTCTACGGCGGTGATGGTGTGGCCTTGCGCTGGATAGGGCTTGACCAGCACGTCATGAATGCGGAAGCCCGTGCCCCGGGTGCCGAAGCCCGCCGTGTCCAGTTCAAGACCGGCGCCGGCCACCAGGCGGTTGAACCCCATCGTTCCCTCGAAGATGGGGCTGGGACCGGTGATTCCCTCCCTCGCCAGGCGGGCGGCGAAGACACCGCTGCGCGACGCCGATGCATCGGCGAGCCCCTTCCAGTTCGAGAGCACCTGGACCCGGGTCTGATTCATGGCGACATGGTCCACCAGCGCGATGTTCACGGCTTGTGTCAGCTGTTCTACCGGTAACCGCATCAGCTTGCCAGCAGTCAACGCAGCCGTCACCACACCATAGCTGGGGTTGTCCCAGCCGCGCGCGCTGAGCGATGCCGCATCGAACAGCCGGCACTCAATCTCGTAGGCCGCGATCGCCGACACAATGAAGTCGGTGATCGAGCGGCCTTCAGACTGGGCCACGGCCAGGCACACCGAGAGGTGATCGCTCGGATGGCCCGCCTCCTTGGACAGGTAGCCATCATTGAGGTCGTAGTACCGGATTGCCGCGCCGTTCGCGAAGGCGGCCAGTTCCGCCGAGCTCCGGCGGCGCGTTCCGATCAGCGCCGCTTCGGCCGGGCCGCTCGCGTCGGCCAGGCCGAAGCACCTGGCAATGACCGGCTCGTCCAGCGCGGCCAGCGCGCAGCCGAAGGTGTCGACCAGGCGCAGCTTCAGCGCCTCCAGCGTCGCCGCGTCGATATCGGCTTCGCCGAGCGCGTGCACGTACTCGGCCAGCCGTTGCGCCAGCGGCGCTGCATCGGAACGCGGCGCAACCGGTGCCCCCCGTGCCAGCCCGCCAGCCCCCATGAGGCCGATGGCCGCTGCAGCCGGCAAGGCCCTGAGGAGAAACCCGCGCCTGCGATCCGACGTGTGACTCGTTGCCTGTCTCACTGCCTGTCTCCTTGTCTTCCGAGTTGGTTCTTGTGTGTGAATCGGCCGGTCGCGCTGCGACTGCGGCGATGGTTGTCGCTGCGGGAGACGCCCATCACGTTTGCGATGAGGCGACCGGCTCGCCCGCAGCCGTCATGGAAGAGCCCACCGGATCGCAATACGAACATCATGTATGCATTCGACTGATTTTTCAAGACAACGATGCATAAAACACCATGCAATACGCAAAAATGCATACACCAAGAGAAAGGAGATCTTCACGTGCCTAGCCTCACATCTATCCGCCGGACCCGTCCCGCGCGCCGGTGAACGGCGACTCCCTCCTGCTGGAGACACCTGCCGGGCAGGCCAAGGCGCCGCTGACGTCAGGCTCCTTATCTCACCCGCGCATAGGCATCCTCAAACGCCCGTACCACGGCATCGAAAGCACGGGCGCCGTGCCCGCTCTCGATCCGACAGAAAGCCAGTTGCCGCCAGGGCGCCTCCTTTCCCAGGTTCATCTCCCGCAGCGGATAGGCGGCCCGCAACTGCTGCCGCGGCCGTGGTATCACGGTGGCGCCCATGCCTCCGGCAACCATGGCAACGATCGCGTCCGTGGACTCGATCTCTGCAACGGCTTTGGCATTGGGCGCGATCTGGCGCACGAAGTCGGCGGCAATTCTGCCGCCGGTGATGCCGCGGTGATAGCGTATCCATCCGTGCATGGCCAGCGCTTCGGCAGGCGAGCGGGCAGTGGAGCCATGCGGTGCAAGCAGCGCGAAGACCTCGCGCGCGAGATCGCGCCAATGCAGTCGTGACGATCCGCCCGACAGCGGCCGCACGAGGAGCGCAGCGTCGATGCGGCCGCCTCTCAGATCGTCCAGCAGTGTGGCCGAGGGCGCGGATGTGAGCCGGATCTCCAGGCCGGGATACTGCTGGCGCAGCTTCTGCAAGGCGACAGGCCCGGCGCTGACCAGCGCACTTGGAATCAGGCCCAGCCGCAGGATTCCCTCGATACCTGGGCTGCGTCGCGAACGCATCGCCTCGATCGCCGCCATGGCTTCCTTCACCACGGCCGCCGTCTCGAGCCCGAACGGCGTAGGCGTGACGGAGGCGCCGGAGCGGTCGAACAAAGGATGTCCGAAGTATTGCTCCACTTGCTTGATCTGCAAGCTGACCGCGCTCGGCGTGAGGCTAATCCTCTCGGCGGCCGCCACGAAGCTGCCGCTCTCGACCACCGCCGTCAGCGTATTCAACATGTCGAGCTTCATAAGGTTTTCTCACTTTGTGATCAATGAAAAATCAGCTTCCTTTAGGCTCACGAAGCTTAAGATCTGATGCAGCCCATGACAAGGGCGACACAAGAACAGAATCGAAGGAGACAGCATTGACACCCCATTTGCGCTGGCACCGTGGGGCCGCGGCGCTCTGCGCGGCCATGGTGATGAGTACCGGTGCGGGCGGCGCCCAGCCTGCCGCTGGCAAATTTCCGTCCCGGCCGCTGACCCTGGTGGTGCCCTATCCCGCAGGGGGTTCCAATGACAATGCCGCCCGGCTGCTGGCCAGGAAGCTGAGCGATGCGTTGGGTCAGCCGGTCGTGGTGGACAACCGGTCTGGCGCCAGCGGTACGCTGGGCGCCGAGCATGTCGCCAGGGCCGCGCCGGACGGATACACGCTGCTCTATGCATCCTCGTCCTTCCTGACGGCATCGGTGCTCCGGGCGCGCCCTGTGTACGATCCACTGAAGGATTTCGTGCCGGTGGCGCGTGTCAGCCGTGCTCAGTTCGTGATCACGGTCGGCAAACACGTATTGGCAAAAACGCTTCAGGATCTGATTGCGCAAGCCAGGACCCATCCTGGCAAGCTCAGTTATGGCAGCTCGGGTATCGGCAGCATCAACCACTTCGCCACGGAAGCCTTTGCCGAGAGCGCCGGCATCAGGCTGACGCATGTGCCCTATCGTGGCATGACACCTGCCATGCAAGACCTGGCCGGCGGCCATGTCGACATCGTGCTGGGCAGCGTCCCTTCCACCATGGCGCAGGTGAAGAGCGGGCGCGTACGCGCACTGGCAGTGACGGGGGAAAGCGCAGCGCCGCAACTGCCGGGATTGCCGATCGCGGCGTCGGCCGGCGCGCCGGGATTCACCTTCGACGCCTGGTCTGGCGTGCTCGCGCCGGCAGGCACGCCGCAGGCTCTGATCGACCTGCTCGGCACTGAGGTCGCGCGGGCACTGAAGGACCCCGACCTGCGTGCCGCCTTCGAAGCCGAAGGCGCGAGCCTGGCACCAATGGGTTCCGCGGAGTTCAGCCGGATCCTTGCCACCGAGCTGCAGCGGTTCCGCCAGCTCGCCCAGAAAGCCGACATCCGGGCGGAGTGAAAACATGGAATATATGCGCAGCAAGCTGTTCCTGCCTGCCACCCGGCTTGATCTGGCCGGCAAGGCACTGGCCAGCGGTGCGGACGCCGTCTGCATCGACCTGGAGGACGCCGTGACCAAAGCCGGCAAGGACGACGCGCAGCGAGCCGCCAGCCTGTACCTGCAATCCGTCAGGCGCTCGGTGAGCCCGCCGCTGATCGTGCGGATCAATGCCGTGGGCGGCGACCACTGGCGGCAGAACCTGGAGGCGGTGGCCCTGCCGTCTGTCGTGCAGATCAATCTGCCGAAAGTCGAGCAGCCCGACGCGATCCTCATGGCAGCGGCCGCGCTGGATGTTCTGGAGCACCAGCGCGGCATCCTTTCGCCCATCGGCCTGCTGATCAACATCGAAACGCCTGCTGCGCTGGCCCGGGCCGCTCAGCTTGCCAGCGCGCATCCGCGCGTCGCGGGCCTGCAGGTGGGCTTCGGCGACCTGTTCCTGGCGTGCGGCATCGACCGCAACAACGCGGCTGCCCGTGACCATGTCCGCATGACGGTCTCGGTTGCGGCCGCGCAGGCAGGCATTCCCTGCTATGACGGTGCCTTCGCTGACGTACGCGACACGGCCGGCCTTGAGCGCGAGGCGCGCAACGCGCGGGCCTTCGGCTTTACAGGCAAATCTTGCATCCATCCGCGCCAGGTTGCCACCGTCAACGCGGCGTTCACGCCGGGCGGTGACGAGATGGCCTGGGCCCGCAAGATCGTCGAGGCCGCAGGTCATGTTGACGACCCCGGCCAAGGCGCCTTTCTTGTCGATGGACAGATGGTGGACGAGCCGCTGTTGCGGCTGGCCCAACGCCTGCTCGCGAGAGCGCCAGTCTGAGCGCCTTATCGCCTTATCGCCTTATCGCCTTATCGCCTTATCGCCCTATCCGGAACCCCATCATGTCATGTCCATCCCAGTACACGACGGGCCGTGGCGGCCCGCTCGCGGGCATCACCGTGCTCGATCTCAGCGCCTATCTGGCAGGCCCTTACGGCTGTACTCTGCTGGCCGACCTCGGCGCGCGGGTCATCAAGATCGAACCGCCGGGAGGAGACAATGTGCGTCACTACCCTTCGACACTCAAGCCGGAGGCACGTGGCTTCGTTGGAAACAACCGCAGCAAGGAAGGCATCGTACTCGACCTGAAGCACCCCGATGGGCTGGCGGCGCTGAAGCGCCTGATCCGGCAGTCTGACGTGCTGGTACACAACTTCCGCCCCGGCGTGCCGGCCAGGCTGGGCATCTCATATGCGTGCCTGAGCACTGACCATCCCCGCCTGGTCTACTGCGCCGTGACGGGCTACGGCGAGTCCGGGCCGCTGAAAGACCATGCGGGCTACGACCAGGTGCTGCAGACCATGACGGGCTTGTCTGAAGCGCAGGGCGCAGTACGGAACGAGCCACCGCAACTGCTGATGGGGTCGATCGTCGACTACTACACCGCTTGCATGGCTGCATTCGGCATCGTATCGGCACTCTATGCCCGCGAACACACTGGCTGCGGCCAGTACGTCGGTGCTTCGCTGATGCGTAGTGCGCTGGCGATGCAGGCCGGGCGTTTCGTGTGGGCTGACAGCGAGCCGCTCGACGCCGGCAGAGAGTTTGGTTCGGGGGGCGTGACAGGCTTGCATCCGACCCGCGATGGCTGGCTCTACATTTCGGCCAATACGCCGCATTTCTGGAAGTCACTGTGCCGCCTGCTGGGGCTGCCAGCCTTGAGCGACGACGATCGCTACGACAGTATCCGCAAGCGTGCGGAGCGCGCCGGCGAAATCGTGCCGGCCATCCGCGAGGCCCTGCTGGCACGCAGCGCCCTGGAGTGGGAAGCCGTCTTTGGCAGCGAGGTGCCGTGCGCAGCCGCCCGATCGGTCAGCGCAATGTTCAGCCATCCGCAGGTTCTGGCCCAGGACCTGGTGCATCGCTACGAGCACCCGACGGTGGGCTCGTTCCTGGGCTTCAAGAACCCGATCGAGTTTGGCGCCACGCCCTGCCCCGCCCCCTTTGCCTCGCCGACGTTGGGCCAGCACACGCGAACCGTGCTCGCCTCATTTGGCTTCGAGCCAGCGGAGATCGAAGCCCTGGAGCGGCAAGGAACGACCAGCATGCATCAACCTGCCCAGGCGTCAGCATGAATACCACCCAGACCCGTTGGCGCTTCCGGCCCGATCACTCCAATTGGGGCGACTATGGCCCCGACGACCGGCTAGGCCAGTTGAATGAGATTACCCCGGAACGAAGACGGCGCGCCCTGGAGGAAGCGACGGATGGCATCGCCTTCTGCCTGTCGCTGCCACTGGACAAGGGTCCACGGCTCAATGCGAGCCGGCATCCGCCGAGTCTCGCCGCGGCGCTCCGCGACGGTCGTCCGCGCTACAACCAGTGCGCCCGCGACCTGCATGCCGGTCTGACCGACGTGGTATGCGACGACAGGGTTACGCTCTACACGCAGTTTTCAACACAGTGGGACGCCCTGGCGCACGTCGGTGCCTTGTTCGATGCGGACGGTGACGGCGAGCCAGAGATCCGCTACTACAACGGCTGGCCGCCAGCCGACATTGGCTTATCC
The DNA here is from genome assembly GCF_001854305.1 of Cupriavidus sp. USMAA2-4. Lineage (NCBI taxonomy): Bacteria > Pseudomonadati > Pseudomonadota > Betaproteobacteria > Burkholderiales > Burkholderiaceae > Cupriavidus > Cupriavidus sp. USMAA2-4. The sequence goes on from NZ_CP017749.1 coordinate 575,407, forward strand.
GCCCTCGGGATCGAGCACATGGCTGCGACGGGTGTGCAGGGCCGCGGGGTGATGATCGACCTGCACCGGCACTTCGGCACGACGCGCGTGCAGGTGGGCTACGAGAAGCTCGCCCGCCTCCTCGACATCGACGGCATCGTGGTGGAGCCGGGCGACATGGTTTGTTTGCACACCGGTTTCGCGCAACTGCTGCTGGATGGGGTGCCGCGGACAGCCGAGGATCTCGCGCAGGCCTGCCCTGTGCTGGACGGCTCCGATCGGCAATTGCACGAATGGATTTCCGCAACACGCATCGCTGTGCTTGCTGCCGACAACGTCGCGGTCGAAGCGCGGCCCGCCGCGCCGGAGGCTGGCTATTCCGGGCCACTGCTGCCGCTCCACGAACACTGCTTGTTCAAGCGAGGCGTGCATCTCGGCGAGTTGTGGCACCTCACCCCGCTCGCCCGATGGTTGCACGCCCACCAACGTTATCGCTTTCTGCTGACGGCCCCGCCGCTGCGGCTGCCGGGGGCCGCCGGGTCGCCCGCTACGCCGGTCGCCACCGTGTGACAGCCGGCGATTCTTCCATCATTCGTCGGAGCTACCTCATGCAACGTACCCAATTCAGGCTGCTGACTGCTTTTCTGGTCGGTGCGGCGGCACTCGTGCCTGCCCTCCTGCACGCACAGCCAGCGTGGCCCGGCAAGCCGATCCGGCTCGTGAGTCCGGCGGCCCCCGGCCAGGCTGCCGACGTCATCGGGCGGACGGTGGCTCAAGGACTTGCCACTGCCCTTGGCCAGCCGATAGTGGTCGAGAACAGGCTGGGCGCGGGCGGAATGATCGGCACTGACGCCGTAGCCAAGGCGGCGCCTGACGGCTACACATTGCTGATCGCGAGCAGTGGCCCGCTGGTGATCACGCCGGCGGTGTTCCGGAAGGTACCTTATGAGCCGATCAAGGACTTCGTGTACGTCGCCAGTCTGGCCACGACGCCGCAAGTCCTTCTGGTTCGCGCCGACTCGCCCTACAGGACCTTGGCCGACTTCATCAACGCGGCCAAGGCCAGGCCGGGCGAGCTTGCCTATGGATCGACCGGCACCACGAGTCAACTGGCCATGGAATCGCTGGCGATGCATGGCGGCATCAAACTGAACCATGTGCCCTTCAAGGGCAATACCGAGGCAACGACACAGCTGCTCGGCGGGACTATCGCCGCGGTGTACGACACGGTTCCCGGCTCGCTGACGCTTGTGCGATCGGGCAAGCTGCGGCCGCTCGGCGTGGCAGCGCCGAGGCGCTCGCCATTCCTGCCAAACACCCCGGTTTTGGCTGAAGCCGGCTTTGCCGGCGCCGAGGCAGTGGGCTGGATCGGCATCGCCGCGCCAGCCGGAACGCCGGCGGCAATCGTGGACCGGCTGCACGCGGAGATCAGCAAAGTGCTGGAGAGGCCTGAAGTGATGGCGCAATTCCAGCGCCTCGGCTTCGCGCGTGCCGGAGCGGGCAGGCTGGAGTTCGAGTCGTTCGTCAGGGAGGAAAAGAAGAAATGGGCCGAAGTGGCCAGACGAACGGGAGTAGAGGTTCAGTAGTGCCGCAGCAATACCAAGAACAAAATACTCAGGAGGCATGTGTAATGAAGAAGAAGCTTGGACTCTTAACCTTGCTGGGCGCCGCCTCGGGGCAGGCGGTCGCGCAATCGAATGTCACGCTGTACGGGCTCGTCGACACCAATATCGAGTACGTCAGCAATTTCTCGGCAATCCCACCCACTCAGCAAGGATTCCCTGGCCCATCTCGCAACAGGTTCGCCATGGCCTCCGGCGGGCTGTCCGGCTCGCGCTGGGGTCTGCGGGGCACCGAAGATCTGGGCGACGGCATGAAGTCCCTCTTTGTGCTGGAAAGCGGCTTTTCAAGCGACGACGGCAGGATGCAGCAAGGTGGGCGTCTCTTTGGCCGTCAAGCCTATGTCGGCCTGCAGCGCAACGGCATCGGCACGGTCACGTTCGGGCGCCAGTACACCTCGATTTTCAACGCCTTATCGGATTTCTCCCCGACCAAGTACGGCTCTCAGTACGAGCCTCTCGGCCTTCAGCTCGGTTTGAACTACCGCTCCGACAATGTCGTGAAGTATGTCGGCAGCTTTGGCGGGCTGACCGCCAACGCCTACTGGTCCTTCGGAAACGGTGCCGCAGGTGCCGGCGAAGTTGCCGGCCAGTTCCGTCGCGACACAGGCTATGGTGGAGCGCTCAGTTATGCCGAGGGATCGTTCGGCGCGACCGCCGTCTATGACCAGTACAACCCTACGCTTTCCGCCACGACGGGCGCAACCGGCAGCTTCAGGAAGTTCGCCGTCGCGGCCAGCTACGAGGCGGGTCCGGCAAAAATCATGGGCGGATATCGCTGGGGGCTGAACAAGAGCGCCACCGATGCAATCCTCTTGCGGGATGACTACTACTGGGTCGGCATCAACTACAAGGCAGCCTCTGCCCTCACGCTGACGCTCGGCTACTACTATGACGACGTGAAGAACCTGGCCGGTACAAAGGTCAAGAATCCGTGGCAGCTTTCGTTTATTGCGGACTATGCCTTCTCAAAACGTACGGATATCTATCTCACCACCGCCTATGCCAGGCACTCCGGACTGAACTTTGACACTTCCGCAATCAACTTCGCCAACGGCTATTACCTTGCCGCCGGCAAGAACAGCATGACGGGCGTGGCGATCGGCCTGCGCCACCGGTTCTGATGCCAGCGCGTCGCCAGCACCGTCTGTAGGCGCTGAGTTCTGCGTACTCGTCGCACGGCTCGCTGGAACGTGTGAGCCGCCTCGCCGCGGCTCAAGGCATGCATGCTGCATGCTGCATCTCATGGTGGAACAGAGGATTGGTGGAAGCGTCGATGAGGAAGATCGTGCGGAACAGCCGACCGAGATGCACACCAGCCTCATAGACGGGTTGACCTTTCGCCGCCGCGCCGAAGCGCATCAGAGCCCGCACTGTCGAGATAAAACCCGCTAACTGTGGGACGTGGCATGTGGGACGCGACACCCGCGACATCTTGTCCCACCCCGCCCATATGCAGTGCAGCAATCCGCATTCCCCACTAAACTTTCATAAATTACTAAAAATTCAAAACAGACAATCATGCAGCTATCGCCCCTGGTCCAGCGCTTCGTCCTGCATTTCGGCGAGATGGGAAGCCGCTGGGGTATCAACCGCACTGTCGGCCAGATCTACGCGCTGCTGTTCACCGCCGCGCGGCCGCTCAATGCCGACCAGATCGCCGAGGCCCTGGGCTTTTCCCGCTCCAACGTCAGCATCGGGCTGAAGGAGCTGGAGTCCTGGCACCTGGTCAAGCTGAGCCACCAGCCCGGCGACCGCCGCGAGTATTTCTCCGCGCCGGACGATGTCTGGGCCATCTTCCGCACGCTGGCGGAGGAGCGCCGCCGGCGTGAGATCGACCCCACCTTGTCGATGCTGCGCGAGGTGCAGCTCGAATCCCCCGCCGACCCCGACGACCGCCATGCGCAACAGCGCATGACCGAGATGTACCAGTTGATCCTGCTGGTGACGAGCTGGTTCGGCGACATGCAGAGGCTGGATGTCGCCACGCTGGAAAAGCTGATGCGCCTGGGTTCGCGCGTGACGCGGCTGCTCGAGGCCAAGGACAAGCTGAGCGGCGCCCTTGGCGGCAAAGCCACGCGCGCGGCCGGCAGCGGCAAGTCTTCCCGTAGCAAGCAGTAAGGAGTCGCCCCCCATGTTTTCCGAGCTCGACCCGGTCATGCTGGCGCGCGTGCAGTTCGGCGCCAACATCACCTTCCACATCCTCTTCCCCACCATCAGCATCTCGCTGGCGTGGGTCCTGCTGTTCTTCAAGCTGCGTTTCAACAAGACCGGCGACGCGCGCTGGATGGCCGCCTACCGCTTCTGGGTCAAGGTCTTCGCGCTGACCTTCGCGCTCGGTGTGGTCAGCGGCATCACCATGAGCTTCCAGTTCGGCACCAACTGGCCCGGCTACATGGAGACGGTCGGCAATATCGCCGGTCCGTTGCTGGCCTATGAGGTGCTGACGGCTTTCTTCCTCGAGGCCACCTTCCTCGGCATCATGCTGTTCGGCACGCGGCGCGTCAGCAACCGCGTGCACACCGTCGCCACGCTGCTGGTGGCCGGCGGCACCACGCTGTCGGCCTTCTGGATCCTGGCACTGAACTCCTGGATGCAGACCCCGGCGGGCTTCGAGATGATCGACGGGCGCGCCCACGCCACCGACTGGCTGGCGGTGGTCTTCAACCCGTCCTTCCCCTATCGCCTGGTCCACATGCTGCTGGCCTCGGGCCTGACCGTGGCCTTCCTGGTGGCGGGCATCTCGGCCTACCGCTGGCTGCGCGGCGACCGCGCGCCCGAGGTCCGTTCCACGCTGCGCACCGGCGTCGTGCTGGCGGCGGTGCTGATCCCGCTGCAGATCGTCGCCGGCGACCTGCACGGACTCAACACGCTGCACCACCAGCCGGCCAAGCTGGCGGCGATGGAAGGCATCTGGAAGACCGGGAAGGGCGCCCCGGCGGTGCTGTTCGGCCTGCCCAACGCCAGCACGCGCAGCAACGACTTCGAGATCGCCATTCCCAAGCTGGCCTCGCTCTACCTGACGCACAGCCTCGATGGCGAGATCCGGGGCCTCGACGCTTTCGGCGAGCGCCATCCGCCGGTGGCGCCGGTGTTCTTCGCCTTCCGCATCATGGTGGGGATGGGCCTGCTGATGCTGGCGGTGTCCTGGCTGGCCGCCTGGCAGACCCGGCGCGGACGCGAGCCGCGCCGCTGGCTGGCGCGCGCGCTGATGGCCATGACCTTCTCGGGCTGGGTGGCGCTGGTGGCCGGCTGGTACGTCACCGAGGTCGGCCGCCAGCCCTATCTCGTGTACGGCGTGCTGACCACCGCGCAGGCCGCCTCCAAGGTGCCGGCCACCATGATCGGCAGCACCCTGGTGATGTACCTGACGCTCTACGCGGCGCTGATCGCGGCCTATGTCTCGGTGGTGTTCTACCTGGCGCGCAAGGCCGGCGAGGCCGACGCGCAGGCCGATATTCCCCGCGGTATGATGCCCAGCCACTTCCGGAGCGCGCAATGACCGACCTGAGCCAGGCCTCCGGCTGGATGCCGGTGGTATTCCTCGCCCTGATGGGCCTGTCCATGCTGATCTACGTGATCCTCGACGGCTACGACCTCGGCGTCGGCGTGCTGCTGCGCCGCGCCGACGACGCCGAGAAGGACGCCATGATCGCCTCCATCGGCCCCTTCTGGGATGCCAACGAGACCTGGCTGGTGCTGGGCGTTGGCCTGCTGCTGACCGCTTTCCCGCTCGCCCACGGCGTGATCCTGACCAACCTCTACCTGCCGGTGGCGCTGATGCTGGCCGGCCTGATCCTGCGCGGCGTGGCTTTCGATTTCCGCGTCAAGGCGCGTGCCCACCACAAGCCGTGGTGGAATGCCGCCTTCTATGCCGGCTCGCTGCTGGCTGGCTTCTCGCAAGGACTGATGCTGGGCCTGTACATCACCGGCTTCCGCTACGACCTGCCCAACCTGCTGTTCGCCGTGGTGGTGGGCCTGTGCCTGGTGGCGGGCTACTGCCTGCTGGGCGCCGGCTGGCTGGTGATGAAGAGCAGCGGCCGGCTGCAGCGGCGCGCGGTCTACTGGGCACGGCGCAGCCTGTGGCTGACGGCGGTGGGCGTGAGCGCGGTCTCGGTGGTGACGCCGCTGGTCAGCGAGCGCATCTTCGACAAGTGGTTCTCGCTGCCGAACCTCATCCTGCTGGCCCCGGTCCCGCTGGTCACGGTGGCGTTGTTCGTCATCGTCGACCGCCTGCTGCGCCGCATGCCGGCGCTGCTGGACGCCGGCAACGAGCGCTGGTGCTGGGTGCCGTTCGCGGCGACCGCCGCAATCTTCCTGATGGCCTTCAACGGCCTGGCCTACAGCCTCTTCCCCTTCCTGGTGGTCGACCGCATCGACATCTGGCAGGCCGCCAGCGCACCGGAATCGCTGGGTGTGATCCTGGTGGGCGCCGCCGTGGTGCTGCCCACCATCCTCGGCTACACGGTCTACGCCTACCGCGTGTTCTGGGGCAAGGCCACCGACCTGCATTATTATTGAAGATGTGAAGCCGGCCGCCCGCGAGGCCGGCCGGCTGCCCTTCCCCGACTTCGATGCAAGGCCTGCACCGTCCCGACCCTTCCCTTGCCAACGGCCTGGCGCCGCGCCTGCTGGCACGGCTGCGCGAGCGAGCCGGCGCCCAGGTGCGCGCGCTCACACGCAGCAATTCCGGCCTGAGCCTCGACTACGACAACCCGCCCGGCGACCCCGGCCTGTTCGGCCCGGCGGCGCTCTGCTGGCGGGTGCACGCGGATTTTCCCGCCATGCTGGCAGGCGGTGTCAGCGCGCTGCTGATGCAGACGCTGCATCCGCTCGCGCTGGCCGGCGTGTGGGACTTCTCCACCTTCCGCACCGACATGCAGGGCCGCCTCGGACGCACCGCGCAGTTCATCGCCGGCACCACCTATGGCAGCCGCGCCGATGCCCTGGCGCTGATCGAGCGCGTGCGGCGCATCCACGCCGGCGTGCGCGGCACCGCGCCCGACGGCCGTGCCTATGCGGCGGACGACCCCGCCCTGCTGACCTGGGTGCACGTGGCGGAAGTCTCCAGTTTCCTGGCCGCCTACCTGCGCTACGTCGGACCGTTGTCGGTGGCCGAGCAGGACAGCTACTACGCAGAGCAGGCGCGTATCGCCGAATTACTCGGCGCCACCGGGGTGCCGCGCACGCGCGCCGCCATCGCCGACTACCTGCAGGCGATGCGGCCGCAGCTGGAAGCCAGCGAGCGCACCCATGAAGTGGTGCGGCTGGTGATGCAGATGCCGGTGGCCAATCCGCTGCTGGTGCCGGCCGTGCGCATCATGGCGGACGCCGGCATCGCCCTGCTGCCCGACTGGGCGCGCCGGCAGCTGGGCCTGCACGGCGCCTCGGTGCGCCGCCCGGCCTCGCTGGCCGGCATGCACCTGCTGGCGCCGGCGCTGCGCTGGGCGCTGGGCCCCGGACTGGCCGCGCGGGCGCGGCGCCGCGCGGCACGCCCGCCGGCATCCTGACGCCGGCACGCCCGGCAGGGCCGCGGCGCTCAGCCGGCAATGCGGCCGGGCAGGTTCAGGCGTGCGCCTGGCAGAAGGACTCCATCGCCTGCGTCAACGTCCGCACCGCCCCTTCGGTGACCGCGTTGTAGAGCGAGGCGCGCAGGCCGCCGATAGACCTGTGCCCCTCAAGCCCGACGATGCCCTGCTCGCGCGCCTCGGCCATGAAGGCCTGGTCGAGCCGCGCATCGCCGAAGGTGAACGCCACGTTCATCTGCGAGCGCCACGGCCGGCTCGCGTGGATCGAGACCGCGTCGCCCAGGCTTTCCAGCGTCTCGTACAGCATGCGCGACTTGCGCTGGTTGATGCGCTGCATCGCCTCCAGGCCGCCGATCTCGTCGCGCAGCCAGCGCGTGACCAGCGTCAGCACATAGATGGCGAACACCGGCGGCGTGTTGTAGTTGGAGCCGTTGGCGATGTGCGTCCTGAAATCCAGGATCGCCGGCAGGCCGGCGGGGATGCGCTCCAGCAAGGAGCGCTTGACGATGGCGACGGTCACGCCGGATGGCCCCAGGTTCTTCTGCGCGTGCGCGTAGATCATGGAATAGCGATCCGTGCGCAGCGGCGCGGAGAGGAAATCCGACGACATGTCCGCGATCAGCGGCACCGGCGCCATCCGCTCCGGCGCGGCGAACTGCAGTCCCTCGACCGTCTCGTTCGACACATAGTGCAGGTAGGCCGCCGCCGGATCGATCTCCAGCCGGTCCAGCGAGGGCAGCTCGCGATAGCCCGTCGCGGCACCATCCCAGATCACCTGGCTCGGACGCACGCGCGCGGCTTCCAGCGAGGCCCGCTTGCTCCAGTAGCCCGAATCGATGTAGGCCGGCGGGCCGAAGCCCTCCCCGGCGAAGTTCATCGGGATCATGGCGAACTGGAGGCTGCTGCCGCCTTGCATGAAGACGACGGCATAGTCCTCGGGCAGGCCGAGCAGGCGGCGCAGGTTGTTCTCCGCCTCGAGCAGGATGTCGCGGAACCACTCGGACCGGTGGCTCATGCCCAGCACGGAGATGCCGGTCTCGGGCAAGGCCGCGATGGCCTGGCGGGTGTGCGCCAGGACGGATTCGGGAAGCGCGCCGGGGCCGCCGGAGAAGTTGAGCTGGTTCGGGTTCATCAGTGGTCGCGATGATTGGTTTCAGGGCTGGACCGGGATGCCGCGCGCAGCAGCATGCCGGCAAACGCTTCGAATACCTTGCGCATCTGCGCTGGCTTGTGGGGGAAGGTGGCGGGGTCGTCCATGTCGTGCACGACCATGGCGGTGGCAACCTCGAAGATCAGCAGGCGGCCATCGGGCGCCTCCGCGCAATCGAAGCCGATATAGTCGAGGCCCGACTGCGCCGCGATGCCTTGCAGCGCGTCGCGATGCCGGGCGGCGAAGCCGGTATCGAAGTCGGCCATGAAGCGGGCCTCTTCTTCCCTGCGCTCCGGGTGGGCGATCATCTCCTCGTAGGGATAGTGGACCATCCAGTGGCGCGAGATACCCATGTGGCAGACGTAGGGCACGCCGTCGATCAGGACGATGCGGTACTTGCGGAAGAGGCCGTCCGCGCCGCTGTAGTCGATGAACGGCGCCACGTAGAACGTATCGGCCTCGGCGCCTTCCAGGTACTGGCGCAGTTCCGCCTCGTCCGCCACCCGCGCGAGGCCCTTGCCGGCGTGGGAGCCGACCGGACGCACGATGAACGGATACTGCCCGTCGACTTCCTGCGACAGGTTCCACTCGCCCCTGGCGGCGGCCAGCAGGCGCTCGCGGCCGACGCGGACCGTATGCGCCATGGCGATGCCGGGCAGCTTGCCCAGCAGGGCATAGGCGGCCTCGCGCGTGGTCAGGGCGATGTGCTCGGGCCGGTTGAGCACCGGGCGCGCCGAGGCAGCGATCAGCTCGGCCGCCCGTCCGAGCGCGCCGGCATTGGCATCCAGCGCGCACGCGGCGACCAGCAGGACATCATGCTCGGGCAAGGCGGCGGGCGGCGCCAGGCCGGGGTCGACATAGAGCGCTTCGACCTGGATGTCCGCGCCGGCGAGCAGGCACTCGAACGGCGTGTTCGCCATCAGGTCGCCCGGCGCCTTCAATGCCAGCAGACGCACGGGCCGCGGTGCCACCGCCTCCTTGAGGCGATAGTGCGTGCGGGTATGGAGCGCGAGTTTCTGGACGTCGAGGGCGGCATCCTTTTCATACTTCATCTCGAGTACCAGGGCCAGGTCCAGCAGGGCCTGCGGATCGTCATGCGCCTGGCAGTACTCGAGCAGGTGCGCGCCGACCGGTGTCAGGTCCTCGCCTGCTACGGCTTTTCTCAGCAACGTGGCCAGTCCGAGCGGCTGGTATGCGGGCGAATGCGGCGGACGCTGGTCGACAGCGTCGGTTTCGATGGGGGTCATGGGTGCCCGGTTGCCTATGGGTTCGGTCGGTTCGGTCGGTTCGGCCGGTGCGGTCCGCGCGGAACGGGCGGCGGCATCGGCCGCCGGCGCGGTCGCCGCGAAACGTTCAGTTGCTGCGGCCTGGACCGGCTTGCGCGCATGCGCCGGAGAAGGAAGCCGCCTCGCTCACATAACCGACCTCCTCCTCGAACCACCCCCGCAGAAGCGAAGCCGACGGCACGCCGCGGCCAAGCGGCGCCGGAACGGGAACCGCTTGCGCACGGGATGAGACCAGCCTCAGCACGACGGCACCACGGCGCCTTGCCTGTTCACTCATACGATTCCTTTCATTGGCTTGTACCGACCGGCAGGCGGGCGGCGGGCAGCGACACGACGCCCGCGAGCATCACGGCGCCGGCCGGGCCGGGTAGTTGGAGTACAAGGGTACCCCTGGCCACCGGCCCGCAATCGAATGAAAAGACATGGGAATTGACGCAAGCTTGCGTTTGCCGGCCGGAGCGTGGATAGCGCACGCCCCGTGCCCGGGCGGCCGGGCGGACAACGGCCTGCCCGGGTGACATCCGGCCGGGCAGCCGCCGAAAGGCGGCGAAAGGCGGCGATCGAGGCGGACCTGGCCGGTGACCGCTGATCCGCGGCCGGCGGTGAACGCTATCCGGCAGCTATCCGGCAGCTATCGGACAGCAACTCCGCAACTACTCGGCAACCGCGGCGGAACTGCCGGCGGAGCCGCGCAGCGCGGCTTCGGGCAGGCGGGCCACCAGGAAGGGCGACAGCAGCGAGGCCGCCGCGCTGAGCAGGAACAGGGTGCGGAAGGCCTGCTCAGCGGCCTGGCGCACGGCGGCCGCGTCGCCGTCGCCGGCCCCGGACATGGCGCGATGGAACATGCTCATCAGCACGTCTTCGCCCCCCTTGAGTTCGGCCACTCCCACCCCGCTATGGCGCAGCAGGGCGATCAGGATGGTGGTCAGCACGGCCACGCCCACGGCGCCGCCGAGCATGCGCGAGAAGGCCGTCAACGCGGTCGCCACGCCGACCTGGCTGGGCGGCACGGCGTTCTGCGTGGCCACCAGGGCGCTGGGCAGCTGCAGGCCGATGGCCAGCCCCAGCGCACTCATCACCAGCGCGCACAGCCAGGTGGTGCGCGGGTCGACGAAGGCCAGCGCCAGGATGGCCACCGGCGCAACCAGCGCCCCCACCAGCTGCAGCGGCTTGTACCGTCCGCTCCAGGACATCAGGCGACCGGAGATGAAGGCGCCGAAGGGGATCGCCAGCGTCAGCGGCACCAGGCGCAGCGCCGCGGTATCGGCGTGGGCGCCGCCCACCACCTGGAAGCGCAGCGGCAGCAGCACCGACATGGCGATCAGCTGGAAGAAGCACAGGAACAGCGTCACGCAGCAGATCGCCACCGTCGGCACCCCCATCATGCCCAGCGGGATCATCGGATCGGTGGCGCGGCGCTCCTGCCACAGGAACAGCGCCAGCCCGAGCACGCCGGCCAGCAGCAGTGCCAGCGAGGCCGGCGCGGTGGCGGCCTGGCCCTGGCCCAGGCGCGTCAGGAACACCAGCAGCCCGCTCAGGCCGCCGCCGAACAGCAGCGCGCCCAGGTAGTCGATGCGGTGGCGGCGCCCGCCCGCGGGCAGGTGGCGCAGCGCACGGCGCACCACCACCAGCGCCAGCAGGGACAGCGGCAGGTTGATCCAGAAGATCCAGCGCCAGGACAGGTAGTGGGCCAGGTAGCCGCCGATCACCGGGCCGGCCATGCTGGCCACCGCCCACACGCCGCTGACATAACCCTGGTAGCGGCCGCGCTCGCGCAGCGGCACGACGTCGGCGATGGTCGCCTGCGAGACCGAGATCAGGCCGCCGCCGCCGAGGCCCTGCAGGATGCGGGCAAGGATCAGCTGCGGCATGGTCTGCGCCATGGCGCAGGCCAGCGAGGCCAGCAGGAACAGCGCGATGGCGAAGGTCAGCACCGAACGCCGGCCCAGCAGGTCCGACAGCTTGCCGTAGATCGGCGTCACCACGGTGGAGGCGACCAGGTAGGCGGAAATGACCCAGGCCATCACCTCGAAGCCGTTCAGCTGCATGGCGATCTCGGGCAGCACCACGGCGACGATGGACTGCTCCAGCGCGCCCAGCAGGATCGCCAGCATCAGGCCGAAGATCACCTGCATGACCGGCACGCCGGGCGGCGCAGCGGACGAGGGTGCGAGGGAAGGCGAAGCGGAGGCAGGCGCGGCGGCGCCGCCCTGGGCGGACGGCGTGTCGGGGGGACGGACTGTCATGTCGGGAGAGTGCGGCACGGCCGGCCGCGCGGCGAAGCGCGTGAAGACGCGCCGTGAGCCATGCCGCGCCCTGCTGCCCCGGCCGTTGCTGCTGTTTTTTGTGTTGGGGGCAAGCGAAGCCGGTATTGTAGGCTGAAGCCGGCCGCGCTGCCGGCCGCAGCATGGGGCGGCGGGGCCGGCGCGCGGCTGGAAGCTCGGCTAGAAGCTCTCCCAGTCCCCGCTGGCATGCTCCACACTGGCGGCCCGCCGTGGCGCCTGCGCCACCGGCCGGCCGGCGGCGGGGCGCGATGCCTCGCGCCTGGCCGCTGGCAGCACACCATCCTGCGGCTTGCGCGTCACCGGTGGGCGGGCCTTGCTGGGCAGCACCGGCTGGCGGGCCGGCTCAGCGGCGGCGAAGGCCGCTTCGCTCCCGGTCCTGGCGGCCCTGGCGGACCCGGTGGCCCTGGGAGGCTGGGGGGGCTTGCCGGCCGTTGCGCCCGCATTCGCTCGCGCACGCGCGGGAATCGCCGGGGCGGCGGCCGGGCGCGCCACGGCGGCCCGGCGCGGCGCCGCCGGGGCCGGCGCGGGATCCTGGCGGGTCCATGCGGACGCGGCCAACGCGGATGGCGTGGACGGCGTAGATGGCGCCGCGACCGATACCGGCGCCGCCGGCGCGGCACCGACCTCGAAGCGAGAGGCCTCGTCGACCAGCCGCGCCGCCTGCCCCTTCAGGCTGTCGGCCGCCGCCGCGGCCTGCTCCACCAGCGCGGCATTCTGCTGCGTCACGCTTTCCATCTGCGCCACGGCGCGGTTGATCTGCTCGATACCCGATGACTGCTCCTGGGTGGCGGCCGAGATCTCGCCCATGATGTCGGTCACGCGGCGCACCGACGCCACGATCTCGTCCATGGTGCGGCCGGCATGCTCGACCTGGCGCGCACCGTCGTCCACCTGGCGCCCCGATGCCGTGATCAGCTCGCCGATCTCCTTGGCCGCGGCCGCGGAGCGCTGCGCCAGGCTGCGGACTTCGGATGCCACCACGGCGAAGCCGCGGCCCTGCTCGCCGGCGCGCGCGGCCTCGACCGCGGCGTTCAGCGCCAGGATGTTGGTCTGGAAGGCGATGCCCTCGATCACGCCGATGATCTCGGTCACGCGCGCCGAGGATTGCGAGATGCTCTGCATGGTCTGCACCACCGCGCGTACCGCCTGCCCGCCGGCGTCCGCCACTGCCGACGCGCCGACGGCCAGCTGGTTGGCCTGGTTGGCGTGGTCGGCGTTCTGCCGCACGGTGGAGGTCAACTGCTCCATCGAGGCGGCAGTCTGCTGCAGCGAGGCGGCCTGCTCCTCGGTGCGCTGGGACAGGTCGGTATTGCCGCGCGAGATCTCGTCAGTGGCGGCACCGATCGAGGCCGAGGCGCCCTGCACCCCGCGCGCCAGCGCCGACAATTGGCCGAAGGCACGATTCAGCGCCTCCAGCATGCGGCCCAGTTCGTCGCGCCCGTGCCGGGAGACGGAATGGTTCAGCCGCCCCTGGGCCAGCGCCTCGGCGGCCGCCAGCGCCTCGCGCGCGGCCGCGGTGATGGAACGCGTGATGGCGACCCCGGCCACCACCGCCAGCAGCACCGCCACCAGCGTCAGGCCGGCCAGCAGGTTGCGCGCGGTCGCATAGCTGGTATCGGCATCCCGCAAGGCGCTCACGGCCAGTTCGCGGCCGGTCGCGGCGAGTCCGTTGAGCTGCTCGAAGTAGGGTGCCTGGGCAGCCGGCAGCGTCGCCACCAGCGATGCCCGCGCCCCGGCGAACTCGCCGGAGCGCAACTGCCTCAGCACCATGTCGAGCTGGCCGTTGTAAGTGTCACGCGCCGACTTCAAGGCACGCATGCGTTCCTGCACCTCCGGCCTGCCGCTGGCATTGAGCACGCGATCGAGCTCGTCCAGCGTGGCGGACATCTGCTGGCGCAGGACATCGATCTGATTACCATTGCGCTCCACCGCCGTGGGATCCTCGCTCAGCGTGGCATCGCGCACCATCACCCCGATGGTCAGCGCCGACTCCTTGACCCGGTCCAGGTCCAGCACCTTGAACAAGCGCTGCTCGACAGTCTGGTGCATGGATACATTCAGCGCATGCAGGGAAAACGCCCCGACCAGCGCGACCGCCACCAGCAGTACCGCCACCAGCGCGAAAGCCCCCGACAAGCGGAAGCCGATGCCGACATTGCGCAAACGCATCTGCTCAATCCTCCTCGATCCTCGGTCTCTACGTTATGAACGCACACGCGCCGGCATGGCCCCGCAAGGCAGACGCCGACGCAAGCGGCGCTAACGGCCGCGCCATGCGCCACCTTGAGCGGAAAAACGAATAGAGGGGGAAAGCGCCGCCTGTTCCGCCAATGGGCAGGACAGCGCGGCGCGTCTAATACAGATGAGGTACCCCGGACAACGCCGGAAGCAGGACATCGCGGCTCCGGCCGCGATGTATCCATGCAGAGGGCCAAAAAAAGAAGCCCACGCGCGGGGTGCTCGTAGGCTTTCGAGGACTGCCAAGAGCCGAACGGCTCTGCTGTGAATATAAACGCGCTTACATGAGGTGTAAATCCTGCTTCCATCAGGGAAACCCCGGATGGCGCAGGTGTAGCTTCTGCCACTTTTTTGTGAACGGAAGGATGACGCGCACCTCTTGCCAGCGCAAAGAAGACGCCCCCTCCCGGCCGCCAAGCCTTGCAGCGACGTGGTCCGGGAGTCATGCGCCAGAACCGGCAGTCCGGCACCGGAAGATACCAGCAGATAACATTTCACGGTTCTCACGCTGCGTTTTAGAGGTAAACCTCTAAATGACGAGAGTGAGGACTGAGTCAATCTCCGAAAAACTTTGTTACTCTCGCCGGCTGAAGTGTTCCCCTTCTCTCCTGGCGACACCTCTCGGCCCCAGCCGCAGGGCAGCCCAGCGTCCCGCAACGGACCCTGCCCGATGCGCGCCGAGACGGTCAGCCCCTGCGGCCCTTGCGCCGGCACCGAGAGCGAATGTTTCATCCCTCGCCGCCATCGGGTTGCCGCGGTTTCCGCCCTGCTCTCGCCCGCAGCGAAGCCTGGAACCGATCCCCGAAGCGTAGTCAGCCGCCAGGACCCGTTCGGGCTCTTCCGGAGAAGCCGTGCACAAGAAGGTAACCAGGCCAACCCGCAGCAAGCGAAAACTGCAGTCGCTCCATTACGCCGCGCACTACGGTACGCACTCGCCGGTCGTCGTCCATCTCTCCAACGGCGTCCGCCTGCAGGGCCTGGTGCTGCGCATGGACGACTACGTGCTGCTGCTGGGCAAGCATGTACAAGACCAGCAGCCGCAGGTGGTATACAAGCACGCCATTTCCTGGGTGATGCCGGCCGCCGCCGCCAACTCTCCCTTCGATGCCCACCGGGACGAGGCCATCAACTCGCCCGAGTTCGTCGATCTCTTCATTCCACGCGGCCGCCGGCGGGGCTAGTTCCCTGCCCGCCGGGCTCCGGAATGCCCCGCTTGCAGATTCGACGCGAAGATCACTCTAAATCTTCTTCCCGCCCTGTCGATAACCCTTGCAACGGAGGCACCACTGATCCTGCAACGCAGGTGGCCAACGTTACGGCACCCGCCGGAATGTGCATATATCACTGGAAATAGGAGCCCACCATGTCAATGGTCATCAATACCAACGTGTTGTCTCTGATGACTCAGAACAACCTGAATGCGTCGCAGTCGAACCTGAGCACTGCGATCCAGCGCCTGTCGTCGGGCCTGCGCATCAACAGCGCCAGCGATGACGCCGCCGGCATGGCCATCGCCGACCGCATGACGTCGAACATCAACGGCATGACGCAAGCGCAGCAGAACGCCAACGACGGCATCTCGCTGGCCCAGACCACCGGTGGCGCCCTGAGCTCGATCACCGACAACCTGCAACGTATCCGCCAACTGACGGTGCAAGCGCAGAACGGCACGAACTCGGCTTCGGACCTGCAATCGATCCAGGACGAAATCACCCAGCGCCTGCAAGAAATCGACCGCACCTCGCAACAGACCCAGTTCAACGGCATCGCCGTGCTGTCGTCCAAGGCCAGCGCAGTCAGCATCCAGGTCGGTGCCAACGACGGCCAGACCATCTCGATCGGCCTGCAGGAAACCAGCACCAAGACCCTGAACCTGACCGGCTTCAGCGTGGCCGGCCAGCAGAACGCCGCCGCCAGCCAGACCGACCTGCAGAACGCCGTCGCCGCCGGCACCGCCGTGCAGGACGCCAACAACAAGAACCTGTACCAGGTCACCACCAAGAACGTGTTCGCGACCTCGGCACAAGTGCTGTCGAACCTGAAGGATGGCGACACCGTTGCAGTGGCAGGCGGCAACACCTACACCTACAACGCAAGCGCCGGCAACTTCAGCTACACGGTCAACACCACCTCGGGTAACGTTGCCGCGCTGGCCAACTCGCAGAAGCCGGCCTTCGGCCAGGCCACCGGCACGTACACCAACCAGACCGGCGCGACCGTGCAGTTCAAGGTCGACAGCTCGGGCAAGCTGACCGCCGCCGACGGCACCACCACGCTGTACGACGACGGCTCGGGCAACCTGACCACCAACAACACGACCGGTTCGTACGCCCAGGCCACGCTGGCATCGACCTTCACCGCCGCGTCGGGCGCCG
Organism: Cupriavidus sp. USMAA2-4; assembly: GCF_001854305.1. Taxonomy (NCBI): domain Bacteria; kingdom Pseudomonadati; phylum Pseudomonadota; class Betaproteobacteria; order Burkholderiales; family Burkholderiaceae; genus Cupriavidus; species Cupriavidus sp. USMAA2-4. The sequence goes on from NZ_CP017749.1 coordinate 591,867, forward strand.
CTGCCGGCAAGGCAACCATCTCGATCAACGGCACCACCTACAGCTCGGATGGCGCCAACGGCCTGAACAACACCGCCACCGCGACGAGCAGCGACGTGCAAGCGGCCATCCTGGCCGGCGGCTCGGGCAATGCCACCACGGTCACCCTGGGCAAGACCAGCGGCCTGAGCACCACGGTCAAGATCGACGGCGCCAGCGGCAAGACCGACGGTGCCAACGGCGCGACCTCCCAGTACATCGACGCTAACGGCGGCCTGACCAACACCGCCAGCTACACCACCAACTACCTGGTCGACTCGACCACGGGCAAGGTGAGCGTCGCTGCCAACAACGCCAGCACGGTTGCGGCAAACGATCCGAACATCAACGCCAAGGTCGGCCAGACCGCCTACGTGGATGCTTCGACCAACGCCTTCACCACCGCCGCTCAGTCGTCCACCGGCGCTTCGACGGCCGACCCGCTGACCGCCATCGACAAGGCCCTGGCCGCAGTCGACAAGCTGGCTTCGAGCCTGGGCGCGGTGCAGAACCGCCTGTCCTCGGCCCTGACGAACCTGGGTACCAGCATCACCAACATGAGCTCGGCCCGTTCGAACATCCAGGATGCCAACTACGCGACGGAAGTGTCGGCGATGACCCGTTCCAACATCCTGCAACAAGCCGGTACCTCGGTGCTGGCCCAGGCGAACCAGTCGTCGCAAAGCGTGCTGAAGCTGCTGCAGTAAGCTGAAGCCCCGCCAGCGCGGGGCCGGACGCCAGTCCGGCCCCGCGCGGGAGCATTTCCGCAGGGCTCCGGCCCTGCGAAAGTCCTTCCTTTCCTGATGGGTTCGGCCAAGCCAGGAACACCCCATGACGACCACCTCCTCGACCTCCAGCAGCTCCAGCCCCCTGATCACGTCACTCGGGGTCGGCTCCGGCCTGGACCTGAGCACCCTGCTGACCCAGCTGACCACGGCCGCGCAGACGCCGCTGACGCAGATCAAGAACCAGGAGACGGCCTACCAGACCAAGCTGTCCGCCTATGGCCAGCTGCAGAGCATGCTGACCGCCTTCCAGACCACGGCGCAGCAGCTCTCCAAGCCGAGCTTCTTCAATTCCACCACTGCCACCTCCAGCAATGCCGGCACGGTGGGCGCGACCTCCAGCACGAGCGCGGTGGCAGGCAGCTATGCGGTCAACGTGACGCAGCTCGCGCAAGCCCAGTCGCTGGTCAGTACCGGCCAGGCCAGCCAGACGGCCAGCACCATGACCGGCACCATCCACATCAACCTGGGCACCATCTCCGATCCGAACAACACGCTCAGCAACGGCGTCTACGGCAATGGCACGACCTTCGCCGCCAAATCGGGATCGAGCGGCGTCGACATCACGATCGACAGCAGCAACAACACGCTGCAGGGCATCGCCGGTGCCATCAACAAGGCCAACGCCGGCGTCACCGCCAGCATCATCAACGACGGCTCGGGCACGCCCTACCGCCTGGTGCTGACTTCGAACGCGACCGGCGCCAACAGCAGCATGCAGATCACGACGAGCAACGAGTCCGGCAGCGGCGCCTCGCTGTCGTCCCTGCTCGGCTATGACCCCACCGGGGGCAGCGCGCAGAACATGCAGCAGGTGGTGGCCGGGCAGAACGCGAAGATGACGGTCAACAACATCGCGATCCAGAGCGCCAGCAACAGCGTCACCGATGCCATCCAGGGCGTGACCTTGTCGCTGTCGCAGACCGGCGCGTCGACCGTGGCGGTGAAGCAGGACACCAAGACGATCGAAACCGGCGTGCAGTCCTTCGTCACCGCCTACAACAACCTGCAGAGCACCATCACCAGCCTGTCGGCCTATGACGCCAGCACCAAGACGGCCCAGCCGCTGACCGGCGACTCCACGCTGCAGGTGCTGCAGCAGCAACTGCGCTCGGTGCTCAACGCCGCGCAGAGCGGCAGCGGCAGCGGCGCAAACGCGATCAAGACGCTGGCCCAGGCCGGCGTCACCTTCCAGAAGGACGGCACGCTGTCTTTCGACTCCACCACGCTGGACAGCGCGCTGTCCAGCAACCCGAACGGCGTGGCCGCGCTGTTCGCCAACACCAACGGTGTCAGCGGCTACGGCAACCAGATCAATTCGCTGGTCACCAGCATGACCGGCACCAACGGCGCCCTCACCGCTGCGACCAACGGCATCAACCAGACGCTGACGAGCCTCAGCTCCCAGTACACGGCCTTGCAGGGCACCATCAACGCGCAGATCCAGAACTACCAGACGGAGTTCAGCCACCTGGACGTGCTGATGTCGCAAATGCAAAATACCAGCAGCTATCTCACGCAGCAGTTCAACGCGATGACCAAGAGCAGCAGCACCTCGGGTTGATCGCCGGAGCCGGAGCCAAGAATCATGTATGCACGCAATGCCGCCAATACCTACGCCAAGATCGGCGTGCAGACCGGGGCCATGTCGGCCAGCCCCCAGCAGTTGATCACGATGCTGTACGATGGCGCCCGCGGTGCCATCGCCCGCGCCAAGTTCCACATGGCCGACGGCAACATCGCCGACAAGGGCAAGGCCATCGGCCATGCCATGCGGATCATCGACAACGGCCTGCGCGCCTCGCTCGATCATGAGGCGGGCGGCGACATCTCGGCCAGCCTGGAACAACTCTACGAGTACATGTCGCGCCGCCTCTTCCAGGCCAACCTGAACAACGACGCGACCATCCTCGAAGAAGTGGACCGCCTGCTGGAGAACCTGGCCTCGGCCTGGGCGCAGATCGCCGCGACGCCGCAGCCGGTCGCCATGGAGTCCTGACATGCCGGCAAGCAGCCCGATCCTTGCCTGCTACGTGGAACTGGAGGCACTCGCCAAGCGCATGCTCGGCGCCGCGGAAGCTGGCAGGATGGACGATGTCTACGCGCTGCAGGAGTCCTACCTGGCGCGCGTGGAACACCTGAAGACCCTGGACCACGACGCGCCCGCCAGCGTGGACGAACGCGACCGGCGCCGCGGCCATCTCGAGCGCATCCTGGCCTGCGACGCGGCCATCCGCGACCTGCTGATGCCCGAATGGAACCGCCTGAGCGACCTGCTGCGCAACAGCCGCCGCCAGCGCGACCTGCACCAGGCCTACCAGCCCGCCTGAGTTTCCCACCGCCCTCGGCCCGAGCCCCCCCTCGAACCCGTCCCCCGTCCCCGCACCGCGCCCGGCCGCCCCCGGCGCCCGCCACCCGGCAATGCGGAACGGTCCAGGGCACAACGCGGCCTGACGAACGCCAGCCATGACCAGCATCCCGTCCTTGCCCGACCCTTCGCTGCTGACCGGCGCTTCGGCCTCGCAAGTCCGCTCCGCCCTGACCGCGTCGCGCCTGGCCACGCTGCTACCCCTCTCCGATGTGCCGGAAAGCGGGATGCAGAGCACCAGCGGCGGCACCGTGGAAGCGCGCGGGCTCGGCCAGGCCACCGCCGCCGGCACGCCCGGCGGCCCGCTCGCTGCGGGCGGCTCCACGCGCGAGACCTTGAGCTGGACCGCGCGCACGATCCTCGACCTGGTCGAGCGCACCGACGGCACGGCGGTACGCGGCGGCCAGCCCCTGCTGCCGGCCGCGCCGGCCGGGGCCGCAGCCGCGGCCACGCTGCGCAGCGCGCTGACGATGCTGGTCAACCAGAGCGGCATGTTCTACGAGAGCCATCTGGCGCAGTGGTTCAACGGCGCGCGCTCCCTCGATGCGCTGCGCCAGGAACCGCAAGGCCGTCTGCCGGCCGCACCGCGGCCGGACGCGCAGGATGGCGCCGCCGCCGGCACGACGGCGCAGGCAGCGCAGGCGGCGCCCGCGGCCACACCCGACGCCCGCCCCGCCCCCCCGGTGCTGCTGCTGCCGGCCCCCACGCCAACGCCTGCGCCAGCGGATGCGGCCGCCCGCCCGGCGCTGCCGGCCGGCGAGACACTGCTGGCCGCCCAGCCCGACGGCGACACCGATGCAGCGAGCCACAGCCCACCCCGCCCCGCCCAGCCGGATGGCCACGCGGCCCAGCCCGGCGCGGCAGCGCCGAGGCCCGGCAACCTCGCCGCCGAAGCCTACGCGGCGGTCGCCCGCGGCACCGCGCGCCCGGCGCGCGAACTGCAGGCAACGGGCAGCGACAGCGCCGCGCAACCGGCCCGCGCCGGCGTGCCCGACGCCCAGGAGGCGGCGCGCGGCGCGGCTCCGATCATCCATCCGGCCAGCGAGAACCTCGTCAGGCAGCAGCTCGACCTGCTGGCCAGCCAGCAGTTCCGCTGGACCGGCGAAGCCTGGCCCGGCGTTCCCCTCGACTGGGAAATCCAGCCGCAGACGTGGGACGACACCGGCGGCGGCGCGACGGACCGCGCCTGGTCGACGCGGCTGCGCCTGACATTGCCCAATCTCGGCGAAGTCGAGGCGCGCCTCAGCCTGCACGGTACCGGCCTGCAGGCGCTGCTGCTGACCCCCGACCGCGCGGTCGCCACCCGCCTGAATGCCGAGCGCTCCGCGCTGGCGGGCAATCTCTCGGCCAATGGACTGGTACTGATGCGGCTGGACGTCGAGGCCCTGCGGGCGAGCACGCAGGAGGCCGCGCCATGAACGGATCCGATGGACAGGATGCACGCGCGGCCGCCGTCGCGCTGCGCTACGACCCCGAGCATGGCCGCGAAGCCGCCCCGCGCGTGGTCGCCAAGGGCTATGGTGTGGTCGCCGATGCGATCATCGCGCGCGCCAAGGAGGCGGGCGTCTATGTGCACGACTCGCCGACGCTGCTCAACCTGCTGATGCAGGTTGACCTGGATGCGCAGATTCCGCCCGAACTGTACGTTGCCGTGGCCGAGCTGCTGGCCTGGCTTTACCGGCTGGAGCAATCGTCGCCCGAGGCGGGCTGACGCCGACGGTGCCGCGGGCGCTGCGCCACCGGCCCGATCGGTGCATCGGGCGCGCCGGGCGCATCCGGCGCGACACCTCCTGCCCCGGACCTCCGCCCGGCGCCTTCGCCATCGAGCCGGCCACCCGCTTGCGGAGAGCCGATGCCTCGCTTCAGGCCGAGGCCAGCAGCCCCTTCAGCTCCCGCGCCACGCGCTCCACGTCGGCACGCTCGAGCTGCAGGCCTGAAGGCAGGTTGATCGCATGCGGCCCGATCTCGTAGCAGACGCGGTTGCGTTCACGCGCCTGCAAGGCCGAGGCGCTGCCGGCATAGGCCTGCAGGCTGCTCAGCGGGCTGAAAAAAGGGCGTGTGTCGATGCCGCGCTCGGCCAGGTGCTGGATCGCGGCGACCTTGCCGCCCAGGCGCTCGGGCAGCACCGCCGTGACCATCCAGTAGCTGTTGCGCACCTGCGGCGGCTCGCTGTTGAGCGTGATGTCTGAGCAGCCGTCCAGTGCCTCGCGGTACCAGGCGAAGATCTCGCGCTTGCGCGCCACCAGTTCCTCGATGCGCTCGATCTGCGCCAGCCCGAGCGCCGCCTGCAGGCTGCTCATCTTGTACTTGTAGCCGACCTCGCGATTGTCGAACAAGGTGTCGCCGGGCTGGCGGCCGTGGTCGCGCAGCACCAGCACGCGGCGGTAGATGGCATCGTCATCGGTGATCAGCATGCCGCCTTCGCCCGTGGTCAGTGTCTTCGAGCCATGGAAGCTGAAGGTGCCGACCGCGCCGAGCGTGCCGGCCGCGCGGCCCCGGTACTGCGAGCCGGCGGCCTCCGCGGCGTCTTCGATGACGGCAATGCCATGGCGCCTGGCCACCGCGTGCAGCGCCTCGTAGTCCGGCATGCCGCCGTACAGGTCGACCGCGATCAGCGCCCGCGTGCGAGGCGTCACGCAAGCCTCCACCGCCTCGGCCGACAGGCACCAGGTGTCGCGCTCGATATCCGCGAACACCGGGGTCGCGCCGACGTAGCTGATCGGCGCGGCACTGGCGATCCAGGTGCAGTCCGGGACGATCACCTCGTCGCCCGGGCCGATGCCCAGGGCCAGCAGCGACAGGTGGAGCGCCGACGTGCACGACGGCAGCGACACCGCATGCCGCACGCCGTGGTAGTCGGCGAAGGCACGCTCGAAGCGCTCGTTGTAGACATTGGCGTTCGACAGCCAGGCATGGGAGACCGCGTCGGTCACATAGGCGATCTCTCGCTCGGTGATGGAGGGGCCGGAGACGTGGATGCGTTTCATCATGGACAGGAGGTTCGGGACATGGGCCACGGGCGCCAGGCGCGCCGTGGACACCTTCAGAGATAGAGGAAGTCCAGCCCGCGGCTGCGCCAGCTCTCGACCGACTCGATGGCGGCGCGCGCATTGCGCGGATTGACGCCAACCAGGACTCGCCGCACCCCGGCGGGCAGCGCTTCCGGCGGCACCACCGGTCTGCCCCAGCAAGGCCGTCCGTACAGATGCACGTTGCGGTCGACGAAGCAGGTGACGTGATCGATCGAAGCCAGGCTCGCGGCGACGAAGTTTCCGTAGAAGCCGGCGCCATAGATCGCGCTGGCGCCCTCCGCGCGCTGCTCGAAGACCTGCACGCGCGTGGCGGCCTCGCGCCAGTAGCGTGCCATCTCCAGCGCCGCTGCCTCCAGCCCGGCTATGGCGGCCGCGTCCGGCGGCACCACGGCGCCCTGCGCCTGCCTGGCCCGCCGCGCCGTCACGACGAACACGACGTCGTGGGACTGTTCATCCACCTGTACGTCGGTGAAACCATTCGCGGCCAGCAAATGGCGCAACGACTCCGGCGTGAAGTGGTTGAGATGGTCTGCGACGATGAAGTCGCCGATATTGCGCCTCACGTTGGGAACGGTGAAGTGGAAGGTACCGTCCGGCGCCAGCAGCGCACGGATCTCTGCCAGCACCTGGGCGAGCCGCGGGATATGTTCCAGCGCGAAGAACGACAGCACCACGTTCATGGAGCCCGCCCAGGCAGGATCAACGCGGTGCGTCGCCCATCGGGCCGGGACCGGGAAACGCTCCCACAGCGGGATGTACTTGTCCGTCACGTCGAACAGGAAGGGTACGATGCCGGGTGCCAGTGTCGCCGCGACGCGCAACGTGTCAGCCTTGGCGCAACCATAGTCGAGCACGCGGCAACCGGGCCGCAGTTCGACCTTGGACAGCAGGACCCTGGCCTGGTGCTCGGCCAGCGCTACCGGCCTGCCGTCGACGATGGTGTACTCGGTGGTGGTAAGAATCTCATAGGAATTGGCGTAGTAGTCCGCCAGGTCGAGCAGCTCGCCGGTCTGCAGATGACCGCAGTGGCGGCAGAAGTACACCTCGGTGCGTCCCGCCACACGCGAGTTCATCGTGGTGAACGAGCTATCGCTGGCCGAACGGTAGATCGGTGCCACCAGCGGGGTCCCGCATACATTGCAATCACATGCCACTGTCATTCCCCCGCGCCGCTGCGCGGCGCTGCGTTGATCGATCGGCGGTCCGCCCGCCGGAGCGCTGCGGTCGCCTCAGAGATAGAAGAAGCTGATGCCGCGGCCACGCCAGGCCTCGACGGCCTCGATCGCGCCGCGCGCGGCGCGTGGGTTGACGCCCACCAGCACGCGCCGCACATTCTCGGGCAGCCCGTCCGGAGCCACCACGGGACGGCCCCAGCAGGCCTGCCCGTGCAGATGCGTGTTGCGGTCGACGAAGCAGTCCACGCGCTCGGGCGATGCCAGGCTGGCCGCGATGAAGTTGCCATAGAAACCCGCCCCGTAGATGGCGCAGGGCCCGTCGCCGTCCGCCTCGAAGGCACGGATCCGCGCCGACGCCTCGTTCCAGTACGCCGACATCTGTCGCGCCGAGGCTGCCAGCGCCCCCAGTTCCACCGCGTCCGGCAGCGGCGGCCGCGGCACCGGTGCTGCGGCCAGCCGCGCCGTCGCCACCAGCGCGGCATCGTGCGCTTCGTCGTCGACCTCGACGGCATCGAAGCCGTTGGCAGCCAGCAGGTAGCGCATCGAGGCCGGCGTGAAATGATTCACGTGGTCGGCCACGATGAAGTCCGCGGCATTGCCCAGTACGTTCGGCACCACCAGGTAGAAGGTGCCGCCCGGCTTGAGCAGCGCCTTGATGTCGGCCAGCGCCCGCTCCAGCCCGGCGATGTGTTCGAATGCGAAAAAAGACAGCACCACGTCCATGCCTGCCGCCCAGGCCGGATCGACCTGGTGGGTCGCCCATTGCGTGGGCACCGGGAAGCGCTCCCAGTACCCGACGTACTTGTCGGTCACATCGAACAGGAATGGCCGGATCTCCGGGCTGGTGGCCACCACCTTGCGCAGCGTCGCGGCTTGCGCGCAACCGTAGTCCAGCACCCGGCAGCCTGGCGGAAACTCGACCTTGGCGCGCAGCACTCGGGCCTGATGATCGGCGCGATAGACCGGCTGGCCGTCGACGATCTGGTACAACTGGTCAGCCTCCGCGCTGGCCAGGTTGATTTCGTAGACCTTGGCATAGTAGTGGGCCAGGTCCGGCAGCTCACTGGTCTGCAGGTGGCCGCAGCGGGCGCAGAAATGGACCTCGGTGCGGCCGCCGACCGGGGTGTTCATCGTGGTGAACGAGCGATCGCCGGCAGACCGGTAGACCGGCTCGCCCAGCGCGCCCGCGCAGACATTGCAGCAATTCACGAGTCCCCTTCCTTGACGAAGTATTCCTGGAACAGCGCTTCCACTTCAGCGCCCGCGCTGATCGACGGCTTCCAGCCCAGCCGCATGCCGTAGTCATCGCGGAAGTTGAAGAAGCGCGACTGCATCGACCAGCGCGCCTCGCTCGAGACGTTGAATCCCGATTGGTGGATCACCAGGAAATCCAGCACGATCAGGTCGCCTGGGCGCGTCAGCGGCGCGACCTGCTCGTAGCCCGCAGCCACCTGCTCGTCGTCGACGATCCCGATGCGGTAGGCGCCGGCCTTGGCCGCGCCGGCGCCGCTCTTGCTGCAACGGCGGATGCCGTCGCGATGCGAACCGCGGCACACCACCACGGGCCCGAGTTCCGGCGTCAGCGCGCGCAGCGGGCTCCACAGCACAATGCCGTCGACGCTCTGCGGCTGGAAAATGAACTCCTGGTGCCAATGGCTGCGGAACTGCTCTTCATGCGGCCGATCGATGCGGATGCCGTAGCTGGCGCCACCGATGCCGGCCAGGTCGGTGTTACGCAGCTGCTTGAGCAGTGCTTCCGACTTCTCTGCCGCGACCAGGCGCAGGAAGGCGGGAATCTGCTTGACCAGGTCGTAGACTTCGCCGCCCAGCCGCCGGTCGTGCGCGACCAGCCGCTCATAGCCCGCATCGAAGCACTCGGGCCGAAAGTCGCCGCGAGCCAGCGCGACGCCATGCCGCTGCGCCACCAGGCCGATGATCTCGTGGATCGCCCGCTGGATCGGCAGGATCTCGCGTTCCACGTCATAGAAGCCGCGCAGCACCAGCACACCGTCTCGCGCGAACGCCTGCCGCATGGCGCCATCCAGCCCCGCCGACACCGCCTCCGACACCGCCTCCATGTCGCCCTCCCCCCTCACACGCGCTTCAGGTAGCCGTCCGGCGCCACGGTGATCTGCAGCTTCGTCTCGAGCGCGAGATCGATCTCGAAGTGCAGGTCCTCACCGTCAACGCCCTGCGCCGGCTCGCGCTTCAGCGCTTCCAGATAGGCCCATACCGCGGTCTTCGGGCTATTCCCCTTGCCCCATGGACGATCCGCCGAGAGATGCGGTGCCTGGTCCTCGACCAACGTATCGAACACAACGCAGTAGCTGCCGCGGCTGGTCAATGGCGCGTAGGCCTGCAGTTCCGCCAGCACGTGATCGTGGGTGTGGTTCGAGTCCAGCATGACCAGCACGCGCTGGTAGCCGGCGGCGCGGCGGCGGACTTCCGTGACGACGGCGGGGTCGATGCTCGAACCTTGCAACATGTCGATCTTGTGTGACAGCGGATGACGCTCGATCTCGGCGCGGTTGTGGGCGCGGATGTCGATATCCAGCCCGAGCACTCGGCGATGCGAGGCGCGCGGATCGAAGGCGGTGCCCGCTTCGACCGCCTCGCAGTAGTCGAGCATGGCCAGCATGGAGGCGCTCAGGATGAGCGAACCACCATGGGCGATGCCGGTCTCGATCACCAGGTCGGGACGCACTTGCCAGATCAGTTCCTGCACCGCCACGATGTCCTGCGGATACTGGATGATCGGACGTCCCAGCCAGCTGAAGTTGTAGCAATACCTGCCTGCCGCGGCCACCTTCTGCATCCAGTCCAGCGAGGCGCCACGCAGCGAAGAGTCGGCGCCGAGCCGGTGGATGTTGTCTTGTACTTCCTGTTGGAATTGCTCAATCGGATTCATGTCGTTCCCGCTTGCGTTCCGGCGCGCTTCCTGTCACGGCGCGCCGCTGTCGTTTAGCCTCTTGCTGCCCTTCCCCACGCGCCGGTAACCGGTGCCCCGCCGTGTGCGTCAGTGCGTCGATTCCCGTCAATATTCGATGGCAACCTTGTCGATGCGCCCGCCGATCTGAGCCCCCTGGTACAGGCAGGACGCATAGTGCGGCGGGAACCCCGCGCGCGCCATCGCCTCCGCTGTCTGCGCGATGTCATAGGCGACCCGCTGCAGGCGGATCTCTTCTCCGTCCAGCACCGCGAACGCCGCACGCGGATCGCCATCGCGCGGCTGGCCGACCGAGCCGGGGTTGCAATAGGTCCGCTCGCCGATGACCGCCAGCGTCTGCACATGGGTATGGCCGGAAAACAGCCTCCTGGCCTGCGCCGGCACGGTCTGCGCATCGATCCGGTAGAGGTACTCATCCATCGGGTCGTTCCAACCGCCATGCACGAAGCGGTTGTCGCCTTCGGCATGCATCGGCACCGACTGCTCCAGCCAGGCGCGTTGCTCGGCGCTGACCACGCCTCGCTGGTAGGCGATGATCTCGCTGACCAGGCGCGAGCGCGGGCAGTCGACCGCCGAGACCAGGTAATAGTCATGGTTCCCCATGACGTTGAGCGCGCCCAGTTCGCGCAGCAGGTCGATGCATTCGCCGGGCTGCGCGTAGTAGCCCGCGACATCGCCCAGCGAGAGAAAGCGGTGGCAGCCGAGCCCGCGCGCGGCGTCGACCACCGCGCGCAATGCCGGCAGGTTGCCGTGGATATCAGAAAGAATCGCCAGCATATTCGACGAAGTCCTCCGCGTAGCGCCAGGCGCGCCCCGCTCGCAGCACCGGCGTGGCAGGACGGCGCGCGTGCGCGTAGAAGTCCACCGCCATGGCGGCCTCGTTGTAACCGAAGGCCGTGCGCAGCGAGGCACTGCTGGAAAAGCGCGGATTGATCTCGAGCAGGTAAGCCTGCCCGGCCTCCACGCGGAACTGGAAATTGGTCGGACCGAGCGGACGCAGATGGCGCACCAGGGTCCCTGTAGCGGCCACCACCGCCGGCTCGTGCGCGGTCTCGGCGAAAGCGGTGTTGCCCGCCTGGGCCAGGCGCCGGCGCATCACGATGGGGGGCAGCGCCTCACCGTCGCCAAAGCCGAACACGCCGACGGTGTACTCCTCGTCGTCGCTGCCGACGATGCGCTGGACCAGGTTGTTGCCGCCATGGCGGCCGCGCCAGTAGGCATGGTCCGCAGCGTCGTGCAAGCGCACCACGCCGCGCGAACCGTTGCCGTCACGCGGCTTCATCAGCAGGGGGGCGGGACCGAGAGCCGACAGCAGCATCTCCCAGTCACCGTCCTGCCGTGTCGGGATGGCCGGCAGTCCGAGCGACGCGACCGCCTGGCCGCAATGCCACTTGTCAGCCGACAAGGCGATCAGTTCACTACGATTCAGCGCCAACGGCACGCCCAGCCCGGCGAACAGCTCGCGCTGGCTGTCGAGATAGAGCACATCGAGTTCGAGTGCCGGAAGCACCAGGCCCACCTGCTCGGCACTGACCAGCTCGCGCCAGAAGCGCCGGTAGGCTGGATCCGACTCGTCGCAGCGCGGCTTGGCGTGGAAGGCATCGCACAGCGAGCGGCCCACGCTGTCCGGATTGCGATCCACCCCGACCACGCGCAGCGGCAGGCCGCTGGCGCGCAGGCTGCGCACCACGCCTTGCCCGATGATGGCTCCGACACCGGTGACGACGACGGTCAGCACGATCAGTCCTCCTCTGCCCGTGCCGGTGCCGGCGCGGCGGCGGCCTGGCGCGCCAACATCTCGCGCCAGCCGATGGTGCCCGAGACGATGTGCCGGGCGCCCTCCCGGCCGCAGTTTGCCACCAGGTCGAGAGCGCTAACGTAGGGCGTGAAGGCGCCGTGTCCCTGCGCATAGGGCCGCAACTGGTAATCCATGTATTCGACGGCGATGCCGGCTTCGTCGAAGCGGGCGTGCTCCAGATAGCGGCTGGCGCCGTGCCCGGTGACATAGCGCGCCGCGCCGACATGCCGGCAGATGTCCAGCAGCCGGACCGTCTTCGCCCCTGGCACGCCAAGCCGCGAGCTGTCGCGGAAGGCGGTACCAGCGGCCAGACCGAAGTAGTCAGCCAGCGCTACCATCGAGGCGCGAGCCAGTTCGCACAGCGAAGTGGTGGGCAGGCCCAGCACCCCGTCGAGCAAAGCGAGTGCGTCCTGCAGGTGCGGCGCGCCGCGGCAACTTTGCGCCAGCTGGGCCCGGTGCTGCTCGCGCCAGCCCTCGCTGTCGTCGACCTCGACCTCGTCGATGCGGTCGTCGAAGCCTGGCGCACGCAAGGGCACGCTCATCCAGCGCACGCCCTGCGCAGTCTTCAGCTGGACCCGTTTGGTGAAACTGCGGCGCGCGAACTGCACGTCGTCGTAGAAGACGAAGGTATCCGCCAGGCGGATCTGCTCCAGCATGCCCACCCACGGGAAGTACATCGGCTGCGACACCACCACACAATGCGCGCGGGCGGCGGCAGGCGCGGCTACCGCCGCGGAAGTGCGATCAGTCATGGCCGACACGGCGGATCTCCGGCACGGCGACGACGAACTCGCCCCCCCAATCGTTGACATGGGCCTGTTGCGCCGCCACCTCGCCGGCGATGTTCCAAGGCAGGATCAACACCACGTCCGGCCGGTCCTCGCGCAACCGCTCCGGCGGCAGCACGGGAATGTGGCTGCCCGGCAGGAACTTGCCCTGCTTGGAAGGCGCGGCATCGCAGACGTAGGGCAGCAGGTCGGGCCGGATGCCGGCGTAGTTCAGCAAGGTATTGCCCTTGGCGGCCGCGCCGTAGCCGGCCACGCGCCGCCCGACGCGCTTCTGTTCGAGCAGGAAGCGGCACAGGCCGTCCTTGACGCCGTCCGCGCGCGCCTGGAAGCCGGCATAGGTCGACAGCCGGCACAGGCCGAAGCGCTCCTCCTCCGCCAGCACCTGCGCCACGGCGGGCGCGTCCGCTCGCGGGTCGGCCTGGTGGCAGCCGAACACCCGCAGGCTGCCGCCGTGCGTCGGCAACTTCTGCACGTCGCACACGCGCAAGCCTGCGGCGGCGAAGATCCGCCGCACGGCGGACAGCGACAGATAGGAAAAATGCTCGTGGTAGACCGTGTCGAACTGGATCTGCTCGATCAGCCGCTGCAGGTGCGGAAACTCCAGCGTGATGGTGCCACCCGGCTTGAGCGCCGCGCGCAGCCCCTGCGTGAAGTCATTGATGTCCGGCACATGCGCGTAGACATTGTTGCCGGCGATCAGGTCTGCCTGCCGGCCCGACGCGGCGAGCCGCTCGCCCAGTTCACGGCCGAAGAACTCGCGCAGCGTGGGCACCCCCGCACGCTCGGCGGCCTGCGCGGTGCCCAGCGTCGGCTCGATCCCCAGGCAGGGAATGCCGGCGCGGACGAAGTTGCGCAGCAGGTAGCCGTCGTTCGAGGCCACTTCGATGACGAAGCTGTCCGGGCCCAGCCCGAGCCGCCCGCTCATCTCGCGCGCGTAGCGCGCCGCGTGCTCCAGCCAGGTCTGGGAGGTCGAGGAAAAGTAGGCGTAGTCGTGCCGGAACAGCTCGTCGGCGCGGGCGTAGTCCTCGGTCTGCACCAGCCAGCAGTGCGCGCACACGCGCAGCTTGAGCGGGAAGTGGGTCTCGGGTGCATGCAGGTCGGGCTCGCTCAGGTAGGCATTGGATGGCGGCGCGAAGCCGAGATCCAGGAAGACGTGCTCGAGCGGCGCGGCGCAGTGTCGGCAGTTCATAGGGCGATTCCAGGAAAATCCGCCGTCAGCAGGGCATGTCCGCGGTCGCGCGCGGAGACATCGGCCACCGGCAGCGGCCAGCCGATGCCGGCGCGCGGATCGTCGTGACGGACCCCGCCTTCGGCGGCCGGCGCATAGGCTGCCGTGTGCAGGTACAACAGTTCGCTGTCCGGCTCCAGCACCTGGAAGCCGTGGGCGCATCCTTCGGGGATGACGAGCATGTGGCCGTTGTCGGCGCTGAGCTCGAAGGCCTGCCAATGCAGGAAGGTGGGCGAGCCTGCGCGCAGGTCGAGAGCCACGTCCCAGACGCGTCCGCGCAGGCAGCGCACCAGCTTCATTTCCGCATGCGGCGGACGTTGGAAGTGCATGCCGCGCACCGCGCCCACGCGGGCGGTGCGCGAATGGTTGGCCTGCACAATGCGGCGCGCGCCGAGCAGCGGCGCCAGCTCATCGCTGCAGAACAGGCGCGCGAAGGCGCCGCGATGGTCGGCGAAGCGCTCGCCGCGCACCAGCGCGAGGCCGCCCAGGCGGGCCGGCTCGATGCTCAGGCGCTTGTCCATACCGCTCCGGCGCCGGCGGCGCAGTCAATGTAGTCGGCCAGCTGGGCATGCGTCAGTCCGGCGCCGCCCTGCAGCGCCTGGCGGTACCACTGGGCGGTGGCGCGCAGTGCATCGTCCAGTCGCCACACCGGCGCCCAGCCCAGCAGCTTGCGCGCCTCGGCGCTGTCCAGGCCGAGCAGCGCGGCCTCGTGCGGACCGGCGGTGTCGGCATCGACCCAGCCGAGCTCGGGCCAGAATGCCCGCATGCGTTCCAGCACCGCGCCGACGCTGCGGTTGTCGTCGGCCGCCGGGCCGAAGTTCCAGGCCCGCGCGCAGGACGCGTCGCCCGCCAGCAAGCGCTGCCCGAGCAGCAGGTAGCCGGACAGGCAGTCCAGCACATGCTGCCAGGGGCGCGTGGCGCGCGGCGAGCGTACCTGCAGCGGCTGCCCGGCCGCCTGCGCGCGCACCAGGTCCGGCAGCAGGCGATCTTCCGACCAGTCCCCGCCGCCGATCACGTTGCCCGCGCGGGCGGTCGCCAGCAGGATGCCGCGCGCCTCGAGGAAAGCCTGCCGGTAGCTCTGTGCCGCCAGTTCGGCGGCCGCCTTGGAGGCCGCGTAGGGGTCGATGCCGCCGAGCGTGTCGCTCTCGCGGTAGCCCCAGGCCCATTCGCGGTTGTGATAGACCTTGTCGGTGGTGACCACCACCACCGCGCGCACCTGCGGGTGCCGCCGGCACAGTTCGAGCAGGTTGGCGGTCCCCATCAGGTTGACGGACCAGGTGTCGAGCGGCTCGCGGTAGGACTGCCGCACCAGCGGCTGGGCGGCCAGGTGGAAGACGATCTCGGGACGGCTCGCGGCAAAGGCAGCGTCCAGGCCGGCGAGGTCGCGCAGATCGCCCTCGCGGTGCGCCACGGGAAGATCGAGCTGCCGCCAGTGGTTGCGCTCGCCCGTGGGCGCCAGCGCATAGCCGGTCACGCTGGCGCCGAGGCGGGTCAGCCACAGCGCCAGCCAGCTGCCCTTGAAGCCGGTATGCCCGGTCAGCAGGACACGCCGTCCCGCGAAGATATCGCCGAACTGCTTCACTGCCAGACCTTCCACGCCGGCCGGCCGCCCGCCCACTGTTCCTCGAGCTGGTTCTTGTCGCGCAAGGTATCCATCGCCTGCCAGAAGCCGCCGTGGTGGTAGGCCGCCAGGTGGCCGCTCGCAGCGAGCCGCATCAGCGGCTCGCCTTCCCAGCTGCTCTGGTCGCCGTCGATCAGTTCGATCACGGACGGATCGAGCACGAAGTAGCCGCCATTGATCCAGGCGCCGTCGCCGGCCGGCTTCTCCTGGAAGCTGCGCACCGCGCCGCCGTCGATATTGAGGGCGCCGTAGCGCCCGGGCGGCTGGATCGCCGTCACCGTGGCGGGCTTGCCGTGGCTGTGATGGAAGGCGACCAGCTTGCCGATGTCGATATCGGCCACGCCGTCGCCGTAGGTGAAGCAGAACGGTTCGCGGCCGAGGTATTCGCGCACGCGGCGCAGGCGGCCGCCGGTCAGGGTGGCCTCGCCGGTATCGACCAGCGTGACGCGCCAGGGCTCGGCGTGCCGCTGGTGTACCTGCAGCTCGTTGGCCCGCATGTCGAAGGTCACGTCCGACATGTGCAGGAAGTAATTGGCGAAGTACTCCTTGATGACGTAGCCCTTGTAACCGAGGCAGATCACGAAGTCATTGATCCCGTAGTGGGAGTAGATCTTCATGATGTGCCACAGGATTGGCTTGCCGCCGATCTCGATCATCGGCTTGGGCCGCAGGTGCGACTCTTCGGAGATGCGCGTGCCGAGGCCGCCGGCCAGGATCACCGCTTTCATGCCGCCTCCCGCTGCGGCTCGGCCGCGACGCCGGCGATCTCCCGCCGCGACGGCACGCCCTGCCGGTCCAGGTAGGCCAGGTCGATGCCGAAGCTGTCGCGCAGGAAGGCATCCAGCACCTGCTTGTCGCGCCCGCACTCGTCGAGCCGCGCGCTCAGCAGGCGATACAGCGGCAGCGAGTACTTACGCTGCGCCGCGCTCTCGATCAGCAGGTCGAGCGCGCGCTCGCGCTCGCCGCGGGCATATGCCATCTCGCCGAGCGCATAGGCCACCAGCCAGTGCTTGTTCCATTTCGCCGAGATGTTCTCCAGCAGGTTGCTCAGCGCCTCGTGCTCGGCCCGGTCCAGGTGGCCCATCACCAGCTGGACCAGCTGCTCCAGCGGATACCAGGCGCCGCCGAGGAAGAGACCCTCGCCCGCGCGCGCCGGCACCTGCGGCACGTCGCGGTATTCGGCGACCAGCGCCGTGGCCTGCTGCTCGAACCAGCGGCAGAACGGTGCCGCATCGCCCAGCGCGCTCTGCTCGAAGCGCGAGCGCAGGGTCAGCCGCAGTGCATTGAGGCCCGGCACGTCGCCGGCCAGCTCGACCGCCGTGGCCACATAAGCGTCCTCGCTCTCGCAGGCGAGGCCGCCGAGGCCGACGGCGTGCACGCAGGCCGCGGAGATGCGCTCGTGGAAGGCGCGGCCGGCCAGCGTCACCACCGGAACGCCCATCCAGAGCGCATCGCAGGTGTTGGCGCCACCGGTCATCGGCGCCGTGTCCAGCACGATGTCGAAGCTGTTGTAGAGCACGTACTGGTTGACACGGGAGCGCGGCACGCAGACCACGCGCTGCGGATCGATACCGGCCTGCTCCATGCGCGCGAGCAGCAGTTGCTTGACTTCGTCCTTGTCGAGTCCGTTGCACTCGACCATCAGGCGGCTGCCCGGACACCGGGCCAGCACCGCGCTCCACAGGCCGAGCGTGCGCTCGCTGATCTTGGCCAGGTTGATGCAGCAGCCGAACGTAACGAAGCCGGCCTCCAGCGCAGGCGTCTGGCGCACCGCGTAGTGAGGCTCGTAGACGCTCAGCGGCACATTCACCAGCGGGGCATACGTCGCGGCGATCACCGGCGCGCGCAGCAGCTTCTCGGTGTAGTTGGCCTCGTTGCCGGCCGGGTCGCTGATGCCATCGCTGATGCGGTAGTGGATGGCCGGCAGCCCGGTGGTGCCGGGGTAGCCGATCCAGGTCATCTGGATCGGTGCCAGGCCGTAGCTCATGTAGGTCACCGGCGTGACCCCGGTGTAGCCGCCCAGGTCGATCAGGATGTCCAGGCCGGCGGCATCGATCTCGTCGGCGATCTGCGTCTCGGACTTGCCCGCCAGGTCGACGAACCTGTCGGCATAGAGCGCGAACTTCTCCGAGACGTTGTCCCGGTGCGCATTCAGCGCGAACAGCTCCACTTCGAAGCGGTCACGGTCCAGGTTGGCCAGGAATGGCAGGATGAAGTACGCGCACGCGTGGCCGTACAGGTCGTTGGAGAGCATGCCCAGGCGGATGCGGCCCGACACGGGCGTCGCACCGCGGCGCTTGCGGCCGGTGCGCTTGCGGGACAGCAGCCTGGCATAGGCCTGCGCTTCGCGGCGCAGGTCCATTGCCGTCACGCTGGTTTCGAACAACATCGTGAACAGCAGGCTGCAGCGATGCAGCTCGGCCTCAGGCGCGATCTTGCTGATGCGCATCAGCACGCGCATCGATTCCGCCACGTCGCCGAGTTCCTTCAGGGAATTGGCATAGTTGAGCAGCCCTTCGATATTGTCGGGCTCGAGCTCCAGCGCCCGCGCCGCCGCGTTGCGCGCGGCCAGGAAGTCGGTGTGGGCATACAGCACGGCGGAGTAGGACACCCAGGCCGGCACCATCTCCGGCGCACGTTCCAGGCAAGCCTCCATCACGACGCGCGCCTCGACCTGACGGCCGTCCTCGCTGAGGAAGCAGCCCTGCATCAGGAGCAGCTCCGGCGAGTCGGGAAAGCGTTCGAGGCCGCGTCCGACCATCTCGATGGCCTGCGGACGGCGCCCCAGCCCGACCAGCGCCGCTGCGGCCCAGCGGTAGGCCTCGGAACTGGCCGAGGCCTCATCCGCCAGCGCCTTCTCGGCGTGACGCAGGGCCTGCTCGAAGCGGCCGGCCAGGCAGCCGGCGCGAGCGCGCTCGGCCAGATCGGTGTGTTTGCGGCTGCCCCGGTGGGCGGCCTTGGCGACGACGGGATGAGTCATGGGTGCAAGCGGGCTGGCGGCCAGGAGCGGTACCGATCGCCAGCGCCGGTGAAATAGATGCGATGAAGGGAACGAGGGGCAGGAACGCGCAGCCAGCCGCGGGGGCGCCCTTGCGGCCGCCACGGACCCGGAGCAGGCAGCGCCGGGAACGTGGCCGTGCTCAGACCGTCATGTTCATGATGTCCTGATACGCCGTGACCAGCCGGTTGCGTACCTGCACGCCGGTCTGGAAGGAGATGTTGGCCTTCTGCATCTCGATCATCACGTCGTTGAGCGAGACACCGGGCTTGCCCATGTCGAAGGCCTCGGCCAGGCCGTAGGCATGCTCCTGCACCGCGTTGATGCGCTTGAGCGAGCGCTGCAGCTCGCCGGCGAAGCCGCCCGACTGCAGCGCGGTGGTGTCGGCGGGCGACCCGCCACCGGCCGCCTGGGCCAGCCCGCGCAGCTGCTGCAGCATGCCTTCGATAGGGGAAATGGTGCTCATGGCGCTCTACCGCTCCAGAATTGCGTCTCAAACATCACATTAAGGCCTGGACACGCACGATCCAGGCCTTCGACGATGCCGAAGCGTACCCGCCCCCCCGCCGCACGCATGCGCTGAATTCGGGTGGAAAACCCATGCTATTCGCCCGATTGTCCGCCCCCTTCGTCGCCGATCATCGCTAGCGTGCCGTCCATGGCGCGGACTATCCGCCACGCCGTGCCGCCGGTACGCCAAATGACCAACTACCGCGGGGAGTACGCGTGTTTTTTCTGCAGCGTGATCTGAGCCACATCGATGCCGCCACCCTGGCCGGCGCCAGCGGCGGCAAGCCCGGCAGCCGGACCGGCGCCGGCCTGGAGACCGGCGCATGACCGCGGCCGCCACGCTGCCCAGCCGCGCTGAGCTGGTCGAGCGCCTCAAGGCCAACCCGCGCCTGCCGCTGATGCTGGGTGGCGCGGCGCTCGCCGCGGCGATCGCCGTGGGGGTGCTGTGGTCGCGCAGCCCCGACTACCGGGTGCTGTACAGCAACCTGTCGGAGCGCGACGGTGGCGCGGTGATCGCCTCGCTGCAGCAGATGAACGTGCCGTACAAGTTCGCCGAGGGTGGCGGCGCCATCATGGTGCCCGCCGACAAGGTGCCGGAGACCAGGCTGCGCCTGGCCTCGCAAGGCCTGCCCAAGAGCGGCAACACCGGCATGGAACTGATGGATGCGCAGAAGTTCGGCATCAGCCAGTTCGCCGAACAGGTCAACTACCAGCGCGCCCTGGAAGGCGAGCTGGCACGCTCGATCGAGTCGATCTCCGCCGTGCAGTCGGCACGCGTGCACCTGGCCATCCCCAAGCCCACGCTGTTCGTGCGCGAGCGCCAGAAGCCGACTGCCTCGGTGGTACTGCAGCTCTATCCCGGCCGCGCCATCGACGAGGGCCAGGTCGCGGCGATCGGCCACCTGGTTTCCTCCAGCGTGCCGGAACTGACCCCCAAGGCCATCTCCATCGTCGACCAGCACGGCAACCTGCTGTCGGGCAGCGGCGACAACCAGCGCCTGCTGGACGCGACCCAGCTCAAGTACGTGCAGACGCTGGAACAGGGCTATGCCCAGCGCATCGAAGCCATCCTCTCGCCCATCGTGGGCCAGGGCAATGTGCATGCGCAGGTCACGGCCGACGTCGACTTCTCCATCGTCGAGCACACCGACGAGTCGTACAAGCCCAACCAGGACCCGGCCAACGCGGCCGTGCGCAGCCAGCAGACCAGCGAGTCGTCCTCGCAAGGCTCGACGCCGGTCGGCGGCGTGCCCGGCGCGCTGTCGAACCAGCCGCCCCCGGCGGCCACCGCCCCCATCGCCACCGCGCAGGCGCAGCGTCCGGGCCAGCCTGGCCAGCCCGGCCAGCCTGGCCAGGCCGCCCAGCAGCCGGCCCAGGCCGCCACGGCCAGCACGCAGTCGAGCGGCCCGAGCAACAGCCGCCGCGACACCACCACCAATTACGAACTCGACCGCAGCGTGCGCCACGTGCAGCAGTCGCCGGGCGGCGTGCGCCGCCTGTCGGTGGCGGTGATCGTCAATTACCGCCAGAAGACCGGCGCCAACGGCAAGACCGTGGCGGAGGCGCTGCCGGCGACCCAGCTCAAGCAGATCGAGAACCTGACCAAGGAAGCCATGGGCTACTCCGGCGACCGCGGCGACTCGCTCAACGTGGTCAACAGCCCCTTCACCCAGCCGCGCGACGAGACGCCGGAACTGCCGCTGTGGAAACAGCCCGACATGATCGAACTCGCCAAGACACTGGCCGGCTACCTGATGCTGGCACTGCTGGCGATGTTCCTCTGGTTCAAGGTGGCGCGCCCGGTGCTGCGCAAGTACACCGCGCCGCCGCTGCCGGCACCGGCCGAGCCCGAAAGCGGCGAAGCGGTCCTGCTGCCTGCCGAGGAACAGGCCAATCCCGAGACCCTGCGCCTCACGGCCAAGTACGAGAGCGATCTCGCCCTGGTGCGCGACGCCGCGCAGCGCGATCCCCGCCTGGTGGCCAGCGTGATCAAGAACTGGATTGCCAATGACGACAAATAACGGCTTGCAGAAGAGCGCCATCCTGATGATGGCGATCGGCGAGGACGCGGCCGCCGAAGTGTTCAAGCACCTGTCGCCGCGCGAGGTGCAGACCCTGGGCTCGGCCATGGCCGACCTCAGCGCGGTCACGCGCGAGCAGATGGCCGAGGTGCTGGGTGATTTCCGCGACGAGACCGAACAGTACCTGGCGCTGAACGTCGATTCCGGCGCCTTCATCCGCAGCGTGCTGAACAAGGCGCTGGGCGAGGAGCGTGCCGGCTCGATCATCGAGGACATCCTCGAGTCGCGCGATCCGGGCGGCGGCATCGATTCGCTGAACTGGATGGATTCGACTTCGGTGGCCGAGCTGATCCGCGACGAACACCCGCAGATCATCGCCACCATCCTGATCCACCTGGACCGCCAGAAGTCGTCCGAGGTGCTGGGCATGTTCACCGACCGCCTGCGCAACGACGTGATCCTGCGTATCGCCACCTTCGGCGGCGTGCAGCCGGGCGCGCTGCAGGAACTGACCGACGTGCTGACCAAGCTGCTGGCGGGCCAGAGCCTGAAGCGCAGCCGCATGGGCGGCGTGCGCACCGCGGCCGAGATCATCAACCTGATGAGCACGGCGCACGAGGAAGCGGTGATCGACGGCGTGCGCCAGCACGACAGCGACCTCGCACAGAAGATCATCGACGAGATGTTCCTGTTCGAGAACCTGCTGCAGGTCGACGACCGCGGCATCCAGCGCGTGCTCAAGGAAATCGCCACCGAATCGCTCATCGTCGCGCTCAAGGGCGCGCCGCAGGAGCTGCGCGACAAGTTCATCCGCAATATGTCGACCCGCGCCGGCGAAATGCTGCGCGAGGACCTCGATGCGCTGGGCCCGGTGCGCGTGTCGCAGGTCGAGACCGAGCAGAAGGCGATCCTGCAGGTGGTGAGACGCCTGGCGGAAGCAGGCGAAGTCCAGATCGGCGGTGGCGACGATGCCTACGTTTAAGCGCCCCGATCCGCACGCCTACCGGCTGTCCGCCGGGCCGGAGCCGCGCCGCGAGGCGCCGGCCGACGGCTTCGCGCCGGCCTTCCGGCCGGCGCCGCAGCCCGACTTCTCCGCCCTCGATCCGCAGCCGGCCCCGGCCGCGGCGGGGCGCGGCGACTGGCGGCGCTGGAAGATGCGCTCGCTCGATCCGCGCGACGACCTGCCGCCGCCTCCGCCGCCGCTGCCGTTCGAACCCGCGCCGCCGCCGATCGATTTCGAGGCGATCGATGCCATGCGCGAAGGCGCGCGCAAGGAAGGCTATGCCCAGGGCTACGCCCAGGGCCAGACCCAGGGCTATGGCGACGGCCACCGCGAAGGCTATGCGCGCGGGCTCGAACTGGCGCGCGGCGAGGCCGCCCGCCTGCAGGAACTGGCCGGCACCTTCCGCGGCGCCCTGACGCACCTGGACGAGGAAGTCGCGCAGACCCTGCTGTCGCTGGCGCTGGACGTGGCGCGCCAGCTGGTGCGCGGCACGGTCGTGGCCGATCCGGCCATGGTCCTGCCGGCAGTGCGCGAACTGCTGGCCACCGAACCGGCGCTGTCGGGCTCGCCCTGCCTGCTGCTGCACCCCGACGACGTGGCCCTGGTGGAAACGCACCTGAGCGGCGAGCTGGAAGCCGCCGGCTGGACGGTGCGCGCCGACGGCGGCATCGAGCGCGGCGGCTGCGTGGCCAGCGCGGCCAGCGGCGAACTCGACGCCACGCTGGCCACGCGCTGGAGCCGCGTGGTCAAGGCGCTGGGCCGCGCCGACAGCTGGGAGCCCCCGCATGGCTGACAGCGCCGAGCGCCTCGAGGCGCCGATCCTGCACAGCCAGCACTGGCGCGACACGCTCAACGGCGCGCGCGCCCGCCTGGCCGAGATCAACAGCGTCCGCAACTGCGGCCGGCTGACGCGCGCCGCCGGCCTGGTGCTCGAAGCGGTCGGGCTGCGCCTGCCGGTGGGCAGCGACTGCCTGATCGAACTGCCGGCCGGCCAGCGCGACGGCCAGGGCCGCCGCACCGCCGAGGCCGAAGTGGTGGGCTTCGGTGCCGACCGCCTGTTCCTGATGCCGCAATCGGACGTGACCGGCCTGCTGCCCGGCGCACGGGTCTACCCGCTCGAACCGTCGCCGCTGCCGCCGGGCGACCATGCCCCGCGCGAGCCCGGCTCCAAGCGCCTGCCGGTCGGCGAAGGCCTGCTCGGGCGCGTGCTCGACGCGGCCGGACGCCCGCTCGATGGCCTGGGCCCGATCAGCGCCGCCCAGGAAGTGCCGCTGGCAGGCACGCAGATCAACCCGCTCGACCGCGCGCCGATCGAGACGGTGCTGGATACCGGCGTGCGCGCCATCAACGGCATGCTGACGGTGGGACGCGGCCAGCGCATGGGCCTGTTCGCCGGCTCCGGCGTGGGCAAGAGCGTGCTGCTGGGCATGATGGCCCGCTACACCAGCGCCGAGGTCATCGTGGTCGGCCTGATCGGCGAACGCGGCCGCGAGGTGAAGGACTTCATCGAGAACATCCTCGGCGCCGAAGGCCGCGCCCGCTCGGTGGTGGTGGCGGCGCCGGCCGACACCTCGCCGCTGCTGCGCATGCAGGGCGCCGCCTACGCGACCCGGCTGGCCGAGTACTTCCGCGACCAGGGCCGGCACGTGCTGCTGATCATGGATTCGCTGACGCGCTATGCGATGGCCCAGCGCGAGATCGCGCTGGC
The DNA here is from genome assembly GCF_001854305.1 of Cupriavidus sp. USMAA2-4. Taxonomy (NCBI): domain Bacteria; kingdom Pseudomonadati; phylum Pseudomonadota; class Betaproteobacteria; order Burkholderiales; family Burkholderiaceae; genus Cupriavidus; species Cupriavidus sp. USMAA2-4. The sequence goes on from NZ_CP017749.1 coordinate 615,867, forward strand.
CATCGGCGAGCCGCCGGCCACCAAGGGCTACCCGCCCTCGGTCTTCGCCAAGCTGCCCACGCTGGTGGAGCGCACCGGCAACGGCCCGGAGGGCGGCGGCTCGATCACCGCCTTCTATACCGTGCTGGCCGAAGGCGATGACCAGCAGGACCCGATCGCCGACTCCGCGCGCGCCATTCTCGACGGCCACATCGTGCTGTCGCGCAGCCTGGCGGAAGCCGGCCACTATCCGGCCATCGACGTCGAAGCCTCGATCAGCCGCGCCATGACCGCGCTGATCACCCCGGCCCAGTTCTCCAAGGTGCGGCGCTTCAAGCAGCTGATGTCGCGTTACCAGCGCAACCGCGACCTGATCAGCGTCGGCGCCTACGCACCCGGCCACGACCACGAACTGGACCTGGCCATCCAGATGCATCCGCGCATGGAAGCCTTCCTGCAGCAGGACATCCACGAACGCGCCGACTATGACGGCTCGATCGACCAGCTGTCCGCTCTCTTCGAATAGGAGTGAACATGGCCAAGCCCACCCCGCTCAACCTGCTGGCCGACCTGGCCCAGAACGACACCGAGGCCGCGACGCGCGAACTCGGCCGCCTGCAAGGGCTGCGCACCCAGGCCGAACAGCAGCTCGCCGCGCTGAACAAGTACCGCGAGGAATACCGGGCGCGCATGCAGGCGATGGCACAGGACGGCATGACGGCCACGCGCTGGCAGGACTACGCGCAGTTCCTGACCTCTCTCGACGGCGCGATCCGCCAGCAGGGCCAGGCCCTGGCCCAGGCCGAAGCGGCACTGCTGACCGGGCGCGCCAACTGGCAGTCGCAGAAGCGGCGCCAGAACTCCTTCGACACGCTGGTGGCACGCGCCGAGGCGCGCGAGCAGGCCGCCGGCGCGCGCCGCGAGCAACGCGCCAACGACGAGTACGCCGCCCGCCTGGCGCGCGCCGCAAGCCACCGCCAGGACTGAGAACGAAAGCCAACCAGGCGCCGCCGCACCTGCGCCCGACGACGACGAAGACATGATCGACATCAGCCAGATTACCGCCGGCATCGCCAAGCTGGCCAACGCCGCCAACACCAGCAACACCGGCAACGCCAGCAATGCCGCCGGCACGACCGGCACCGCCAACGGATCGGCCGGCGCCAGCGGCAACAGCAACGGCGCGGGCTTCGGCGACGCGCTCGCCAAGGCGCGCGACAACGGGGGCAACAGCAACAGCAGCAACAGCAACAGCAGCAGCAACGGCGGAAACAACGCCAGCAACAACGCCAGCACCGGTAGCAGCAGCCAGTCCGGCAACGCGGCCGCGTCGACGGCGGACAGCAACGCGGGCAAAGCCCAGCAGGCGGCCCCGTCCAGCTCGCAGGCCGCCGCCGCACAGGCGCCTGGCAATGCATCCGGCACGACCGCGGCCAAGCCAGGCGCCGCTGGCAAGGACCAGGACGACGACAGCGCGGTCGACGCCGCGCAGGCCGCCATGCCCGACAGCGCCGCCCTGGCGGCCCTGGCCGCGGCGCAGATGACGCCGTTCCATGCGGCCACGGCTGCGCTTCCCGATGGCAAGCTCCAGGCGGGCAGCGGCGGCGATGCGGCGGCACTGCCGGGCGCCGGCGGCAACGGCAGCGCCGCGGCAGGCAATGCGGCCGCCACCACGCTGGCGGCGATCGCCTCGCAGCGGGCGGCGCTGCAGGGCAATGCCACCGCGACGGCCGGCAATGCGGACGACGCCGACGCGGCCCAGGCCCCGTCGGTCAGCGCTGCGCAGGACGCCAAACCCGCCGCAGCCACCGCCACCGGCAAGCAGGACCCGCTGCAGGCCTTGCTGGCAGGCCAGGCCGGCAAGAACGGCACGGGCACGACGACGGGCACCCAGGGCACGGCGCTGGCCGCCACGGCCGCACCGGGCGATGGCGCCAAGGGTGCGGCCCAGGCCGCCACCGCGCCGAGCGCCGCCGTGACCGGCGCCGGCGGCGCCACCACGGCCGCTGGCGCCAAGACCGCCGCCACCGACACGGCGAAGAGCATGGACGCCGCCACCTTCGCCGCGATGGCCGGTGTCCAGGCCGGCGGTACGCAGGCCGCCCAGCCTGCCGCGACGGCGGCGCAGGCCGCCCCGCTGGCGGTATCGCCGCCGCTCGGCGACGCGCAGTGGCCGCAGGCGCTGGGCCAGCAGATGGTGCGCCTGACCACGCAGGGCAGCCACACCGCCGAGCTCGACCTCAATCCGCCCAACCTCGGGCCGCTGAAGGTCGTGCTGAACGTGGTCAACGACCAGGCCCAGGCCCAGTTCGTCTCGCCGCACCAGGCCGTACGCGCGGCGGTGGAAGCGGCGCTGCCGCAACTGCGCACCTCGCTGGCCGAAAGCGGCATCCAGCTGGGCCAGACCTCGGTCGGCGCCGACAGCTTCGCCGGCCAGCAGCCCGGCAACGGCCAGTCCCAGCAACGCCAGGCCTCGAGCGGCGGCTTCGCCCGGCTGGCCGGCGTGGGCGACAGCAACGCGCCCGTGCAGACCGTGACCGTGCCGGTCCGCCAGCTCGCGCGCGGCGAGATCGACACCTTCGCCTGAGCACCGGCGGGTGACCGCGGGTGCCGGAAACGGTACCCGCCGCCCCCACCCTTCCCGCCCCCTTCCGGCCCCCTTCCGGCCCCCTTCCCGCCTGCCCGGCCGCGCCGGGCGCCGGTATCATGGCAGTGACGAACGGCGGCGCCGCACCCGGCGCGCCGTGCCGCGTGCAGCCATGACCTTCGACCTCTTCGACGACCTCCCCCCCGAAACCCCGCATACCGAGCCCCTCGCGGCCGGCGCGGTGATCCTGCGCGCCTTCGCCCATGCCGCCGCGCCGGCGCTGCTGGAGGCGGTGGCCCGCATCACGGCGAGCGCGCCCTGGCGCCACCTCGTCACGCCGGGGGGGCAGCGCATGTCGGTGGCCATGACCAACTGCGGCAGCTTCGGCTGGGTATCGGACGCGCGGGGCTACCGCTACGAGCCGGCCGACCCGCTCAGCGGGCAGCCCTGGCCGGCCATGCCGGAGCCGTTCCGCACCCTCGCGGCCGAGGCCGCGCAGGCGGCCGGTTTCGCCGGCTTCGCGCCGGATGCCTGCCTGGTCAACCGCTACCTGCCCGGCACCCGCCTGTCGCTGCACCAGGACCGCGACGAGCGCGACCTGCGCGCGCCGATCGTGTCGGTCTCGCTGGGCCTGCCGGCCACCTTCCTGTTCGGCGGCCTGCAACGCACCGACCGCACCGCGCGCGTGCGCCTGGCCCATGGCGACGTGGTGGTGTGGGGCGGTCCGTCGCGGCTCGCCTACCACGGCGTGGCGCCGCTGGCGGACGGCGACCATCCCCTGTGCGGGCACCAACGCATCAACCTGACCTTCCGCCGGGCGCGCTGAGGCGCCCGGCGCCCGCCGCTGCGCCGGGGCCTGGCACGCTCCCTGCTAGTGAGAGCACAACGCTCTCACACGGCCTCGTCCGCACGCACCGATGCTGCACCCGCCCAGACTCTATCTCTACCTCGACGCGGTGGCCCGCCACGGTTCCATCCGCAAGGCCGCGGCCCAGCTGCACGTGGCCTCCACCGCCCTCAACCGCAAGATCCTCGAAGTCGAGGAACAGATCGGCACCGCCCTGTTCGAGCGCCTGCCGCGCGGCGTGCGGCTGACCGCCGCCGGCGAGGTGCTGGTCGCCACCATCCGCCGCAGCCTGGCCGATCTCGATGCCGCCGCCGCGCAGATGTCGCAGCTGCGCGGACTGGTGCGCGGCAGCGTGCGCCTGGGCGCCGCCGAATCGGTCGCCAACGACTTCCTGCCGGAGGCGATCGGCCGCTACCAGGCCCGCTATCCGGGCGTGCAGTTCCGCGTCACGGTGGCCGGCACCGGCGACCTGCTGGCGGCCTTGCGCGAGGACGAGACCGACCTGCTGCTGACCCACGATCCGCCCGCCTCGCCGCTGCTGCAGGAACTGGCGGTATCGTCTCAACCCTTCTGCGCGATGCTGCGGCCCGACCATCCGCTGGCCGGCCGCAGCACCTTGCGCCTGGCCGACTGCCAGCCGTATCCGGTCGCGCTGGGCCCGGAGTGCTTCGGCAGCCGGCGCCTGATCGACGCCATCTGCGCGCGCAACCGCCTGAGCCTGCGCGTGATGCTGCAGGCCAGCAGCGTGGAGATGCTGAAGAGTTTCGCGCGCGAGACCGGTGCGATCTGCTTCCAGTTCCAGGCGGGCACGCTGCGCGAGGCGCGCGCGGGCACGCTGCACGCGCTGCCGCTGAGCGACCCCGAGCTGTGCGCCGGCCGCCTGGTGCTGGCCACGCGCAAGGGCCGTGCGCTGCCGCCCGCGGTGGCTGCCTTCGCCGAGCACCTCAAGGCCTCGCTGGCGGATCTCCACCAGCCCCTGAGACAGGCGGCCTGAGACCGTGGCGCGGCATGCCGCGCCACGGTGCGCGCCGCGCACACATTTTGCGCGCGCCATGAGCCAAAAATAGTGCTGGTTGCGCGCAGGCGAATTCCGCAAACTGGACCCGACACGAACCGGCACCGCCGCCTGGCGACCGGCGCCGACAGCAGCCACCTGCGCGCAATGCAGGGGAAACCATAAGACCGACGCAGGACGAGCCGCCATGCCCGCCACCCACGCTACCGCCACCCTCAGCACCATCCTCGGCGCCACCCTCGTCGCCATCCGCCCGCGGCGCGCCGGCAGCCCGCCACACGGTATGCGCCGCGCCGGCTAGTACCGCGCCGCCCCCCCTCCTGACGCCCCCTCGCGCCGTCACCACGACAAGAGCCAGCCGGCACCGGTCCGCCTCCGCGCGACCGGCCGGCGCGGGGGAGCTTTTGCCTGAACCATCGCAACCACGACCAGGGAGTCCTCCATGTTCCAGTTCCAGTTCCAGCCCCACCCCCGCACCCGTCCGCACGCCAGGCTGCGCGCCACCACCGGCAAGGCCCTGCTGGCCGCCGCCGCCGCGCTGCTGGCCAGCGCGGGCGCCATGGCACAGTCCAGCGTCACGCTCTACGGCCAGGTCGACACCTATGTCGGCAGCTCGCGCGCAGCCGGCGGCCAGCGTGCCTGGCAGGTCGGCGCGGGCGGCATGCAGACGTCCTACTGGGGCATCAAGGGCACCGAGGACCTCGGCAACGGGCTGAAGACCATCTTCGACCTGAACGGCTTCTACCGCGCCGACCAGGGCGCGATGGGCCGCTTCACCGGCGACACCATGTTCAGCCGCAGCGCCTTCGTCGGCCTGCAGAGCGACAAGGCGGGCACCATCCGGCTGGGCCGCAACACCACGCCGTATTTCATCTCCACCATCCTGTTCAACCCGCTGGTGGATTCCTATGTGTTCGCGCCGTCGATCTTCCACACCTACTTCACCGCGCGCAGCGGCGCCGTCTACGACCCCGGCATCATCGGCGACTCGGGCTGGAGCAACTCGCTGGTCTACTCCACGCCCAACTTCGGCGGGCTCACCGCCAACTTCATCTACGCCTTCGGCGAGCAGGCGGGCGACAACGGCAAGAACAAGTGGGGCGGCAACGTGCTCTACTTCAACGGCCCCTTCGCCGCCACCGTGGCCTTCCAGCAGGTCAAGTTCAACAGCGTGCCGGGCGACGTGACCTCGCCGGCGGCGCTGGCGGGCTTCGACAAGCAGAACGCCGTGCAGGTCGGCCTGTCCTACGACTTCAAGGTGGTCAAGCTGTTCGCGCAGGGCCAGTACATCAAGTCCAACGTCAACAACACAATCGGCGACATCAAGCACACCAACGGCCAGCTCGGCGCCTCGGTACCGATCGGGGCGGGCAGCGTGCTGGTGTCGTATGCCTATGACAAGACCAAGAACAATGTGGGCGATTTCAACCGCAATACCGTGGGCATCGCCTACGACTACAACCTGTCGAAGCGCACCGACCTCTATGCGGCCTACTTCTACGACAAGCTGAGCGGGCAGTCACATGGCGACAGCCTGGGCGTGGGCATCCGCCACAAGTTCTGAGGGACGCGCGGATGCGCGGCGGATTGCGCCCCGGATTGCGCGCTTCGACACTGCCTGGCTGAATGGCGGCCTGGCCGGTCCTTCGGACCGGCCATTTTTTTCGCACGGCACCGGCGCCACCGGAATGCCTTGCACGCTACCCGCAGGTATTCGCAGGTATTCGCAGGTATCCGCTTTGTACCGGAGCGGTGAGCGCGCACGCACATGCCGCGCATTCTTACAGAGAGGTGGCGCTTCATCACAATCCGCTAAATGCCGCGGGAAGACGCATCAATTCCGCCGCTGGCGCCCTTTGCCCCGCTGCTAAGGTGCGACGGCTTCCGGCTCATTGCGCACGGGAGCCCACCCAATCGAACGCTTTCAAGGAAAAGCACATGTCTTCGATCAGCAGCCTGTCCTCGAGCAGCGGCTACCTGCCGACCGCTTCGAGCCAATCCACCAATGCGCAGCGCCGCAGCGACTTCCAGCAGATCGTGCAGGACCTGCAGAACAACGACCTGAGCGGCGCCCAGCAGGCGCTGGCCAGGCTCAAGCAGGCCCATCATGGCGGCGGCCACCACCACGGCGGCGCCGCGATGCAGGCGGCGGCCGACACGACGTCGGACAACAACGATCCGCTGATCGTAGCCGCGGCCTCGGCCAGCGCCCCGGCCGGCTCGATCATCGACACCTCGGCCTGACCACCCCGGCTGCCGCGCCGTCCCGGTCCGCCATGATGGCGGCGCGGACGGCCACGGCGGCTCAGCTGCCAGGCGCGCGCGGCTGGCGCTCCGGATGGCGCAGCGCGGAATGGCCGCGCCCGTAGGAGAAATACACCACCAGGCCGATCGCCAGCCAGATCACCAGCCGGGCCCAGGTCACCAGCGGCAGGCCCACCATCAGCAGCAGGCAGAACAGGATGCCGAGCACCGGCACCACCGGCACGCCCGGCGCCCGGAACGGCCGGTCCACCCCGGCATCGCTGCGCCGCAGGTAGATCACCGCGCCGCACACCAGGATGAAGGCGAACAGCGTGCCGATGCTGACCATCTCGCCCAGCACCCCGATCGGCGTGAAGGCCGCCACCAGCGCCACCACCGTGCCGATCAGCGTCTGGCTCAGGTAGGGCGTGCGCAGCACCGGATGCACGCTCGCGAACATGGTCGGCAGCAGCCCGTCGCGCGACATGGTGAAGAAGATGCGGCTCTGCCCGTACAGCAGCACCAGGATCACCGTGGTCAGCCCGGTCAACGCGCCGATCTTGATGACCACGGCGAACCAGCCCAGCCCGATCGCGTCCACGCCCTTGGCGATCGGATCCGGCACGTTCAGTTCGGCATAGGGCACGATGCCGGTCAGCACGCCCGCCACGGCGATATAGAGCAGCGTGCAGACGACGAGCGAGCCGAGGATACCGATCGGCATGTCGCGCTGCGGCCGCCGCGCCTCCTGCGCCGCCGTCGACACCGCGTCGAAGCCGATGAAGGCGAAGAACACCACGGCCGAACCGCGCAGCACGCCGCTCGGGCCGAAGCTGCCGAACTCGCCGGTGTTCTTCGGCAGGAACGGATGCCAATTGGCCTCGTGTACGTAGAAGGCGCCGATCACGATGAAGGCCAGCACCACGCTCAGCTTGACGGCGACCATGATGTTGTTCAGGCGCGCCGACTCCTTGGTGCCCAGCACCAGCAGGATGGTCAGCGCGGCGACGATGACGATGGCCGGCAGGTTGATCACGCCGGACACCCCGCTGCCATCGGCCAGCTTGACCATCACGCCCGGCGCAGCCGCCAGCTGGGGCGGCACCAGGACGCCGAGATCCTTCAGCAGGCTGACCACATAGCCCGACCAGCCCACCGCGACGGTGGCGGCACCCATCGCGTATTCGAGGATCAGGTCCCAGCCGATGATCCAGGCGACCAGCTCGCCCAGCGTGGCGTAGGTGTAGGTATAGGTGCTGCCGCATACCGGCAGCATGGCGGCCAGCTCCGCGTAGCACAGCCCGACGAAGGCGCAGGCGATGCCGCCGAGCACGAAGGAGAGGATGATGCCGGGACCGGCGTACTGCGCCGCCGCCGTGCCGGTCAGCACGAAGATGCCGGCGCCGATGATGGCGCCGATGCCCATGGCCGTGATGCTCAGCGCACCTAGGGTCTTCGCCAGTTGCCGGTGCCCGGCTTCGGCACCGCCCACGATGTCGGCAACGGACTTGCGCGCCATCAAACCCGGAGTGGCCATGGTGTTTGCCCCCATCAGATCCGCGTGGACACGGCGCGGCCGTTCCCGGGCGCCAAGCCGGCGGCGGAAGCTGCCGGCAGCCGGGTCAGGCCGACGTGATCTGTCCAGTCTAGTGCGAATCTGCCGGGGTACGACAGGATTGCCGGCCTGCGCGGCGCGGCGTGAAGACCGCGCCGCGCAGGCATGAAGAAGGGGGGAGCGCCCCCCTTCAGGCAGGCGGGCGACCGGCTTATGCGCGGCGCTGGCGGAGGTTGGCAACGCCGAGCATGCCGATGCTCAGGGCGACCAGGATGAGACCCCACTCGCCCACGGTAGGTGTGGCGGCCGGCGCCGGGGTCGTGGTGGTGGAGGGCCCCTGGTAGGTGAACTGGTCTGCCGAGCTCGTGACCGACATCGTGCCCGATGTGCCGACGGTGACGTCGACGTTGCCCGCGCTGCCCGCCGGCGCCACCGCGGTGATCTGGGTGGCCGAATCGATCTTGAACGAGGTGGCCGCCACCGTGCCGAACATGACCTTGGTCACATAGTTCAGGTTGGTCCCGGTGATCACCACCGACGTGCCGCCGCCGACGGCACCCGAACTTGGCGCGATCGACGTGACGGCAGGAGCCGCCCCGACGTTCACGGTGGCATTGACCGCGCCGGAACTCAGTGCAGTCTGGCCATCCGTGTTGACGCCGAGGACCTGGTAGGTGAAGGTGTCGGTGCCGACATAGCCGGCCGTGGGCGTATAGAGCAAGCTGGAGCCCTTGGCGGTCAGGGTGCCGTGGCTGGGATTCACCTGGCCCGAGGAAAGCGCGCTCACGGCCGTCGGGCAACCGGTCACGTCGCTGGCGGCGGGTCCATTGCCGGCATTCCCCGGCACGGTACAAGCCGACACGGCGCCGGTCGGGATCGGAATCAGCAACGGCGTGCTCATGACGGTCGCCAACTGCGGCGCCGGCAGCACGTTCAGGGTGATGGTGAGGGTCGCGGGGCCACCAGGCCTTGTGGCGCCCCCCGCGGAGCCGGCCCCGCCCGCCCCGTTCCAGACCGTCGTCACCGGGATGCTGAAGGTATCCAGCCCCGAGAAGCCCGCGCTGGGAGGCGTGTAGACGTAGTTCACCTGCGAGCCGCTCGCCGTTCCCGCCAGCGTACCGCCCTTGGCGGTCGCGATGGTCGCCGGGGCAGAAGCCAAGGACGCGCTGTTGTTGTAGCAATCCCCGTCCGCTGTAAACACGCCGGTGCCGTCGTTGACGATCAGGAAGGTGGCGCCTTCGTTAGGCTGGCAGAACAGCGGATCGCCCGGGTTCGGGCTGGCCACGCCTGCCCATGCCTGCTGCGACATGGCGCCGAGGGCCGCCAGGCACAGCGCCCCCCCCAGTCGACTCAGTTTGCTCATGGATCTCTCTCTTTCTGTTGGGAGTTGTTATTCGGTACCGCCGGTACTGCTCAGGCGGCGGCGGGCGCAGCGACACGCGCGCTGGACTGGGTGCTGTTACCCGACGGCGTGGAGCCGCCACCGCAGGCGCTCAGCATCAAGCAGGTCGCCAGGGACAGGAGCAGGATCTTCAGCATGGTTCGCGTTTCCTCAAGGTTGTTTGCGGGGGAGGGAAAGCCCGCCACTCGAAAAACAGCCAGGCCGCCAGAGGACTGACGAACGGCAGGATCAGAGAGGCAAGCTGGAAGCTGTAGGCGAAGGCATCGCGGTCGTAGTTGTCGAAGCCGGTGACGGCGTCCGCTCCTGCCGCATGCGAAACCTGGACGAGGAGAAAGGCGGCGATGCCGGCCGCCTGCAAGGGCACCAGGAAAACCAGCGCGAGCAGGATCTTGCGCAGGCGGTGCCCGCTCGCATGGCTGCAGAAGAGCGCCACGGCGATCGGCGTGCCGAGGCAGGCCGACAGCATGTTCGAACGGAAGTGCATGGCGCCTGGCGACGCGGCACCGGCGCGCGGGATGCGGGTGACCAGTTCGAAGACGGTGCCGTCAAGCCTGGCCTGCGCCACCCAGCCCGGAAAGCCGAGCTCCAGCGAGGTTCGCGCGATCACGCCCGGCGGCCACACCATCCATCGCCCCAGCAGGTACCAGACACCGACACAGACGACGAAGCTGAGCAGCAGCCTGAGGTAGAAGCCGTTCTCACGCGGCATGGGCGGCGTCCTTGGCCAGGCTGCGCGACCACCATATCCACAGGACCAGCGCATCGAGGATGATCAGCCCTTGCCAGACATAGAGGTGCATGAACTCGAAGGCAGGCTTGCTCCACGCGTTCAGGTAGAAGAGCGTCAGCAGCCTGACCAGGTTGAGCAGCTGGATGGCCGCGAGCCCGAGCGCCAGTCCCGCCACCTTGCGCCGGAGCGGCGCCGGATAGGCCAGGATGGCCGCGGCCAGGATCAGGCAGACCTCCACCCCGGAACAGCCGCCCTCGATCGAGATGCCGTTGCCTGTCCGGCTGTCCAGCACCAGGTTGCCCTGAGCGTGGACACCTGCGTCGAAGTGCTGCGCGATGGCGGCGCAGCTCGAGGCCAGCAGGCCGACGAAGGGCGCAATGACGGACGTCTGGAAGGCCGGCTGGAGCTGGATGAAGAACGGGACCAGCAGGAACAGCAGGAACTTGACGAGGAAAGATCTCATGCGCGGGGGACTCCGTTCATACGGCACAGGCTCGGCACGCCCGCACCGGGGCGCCGGGCTGGTGAACCGACCGTGGAAATCCGGCCCATGGGGCCAGGTTTCAGCAATGGATGGGATGCTATCGAATAGGTCCCGTGCAAAGCTGACAAGACCTGACAGTGCGCGCAGCGGCACTTGGATCCGCGGCGTGGCGGCGAAGGCCGATGAGAAGACCGGCCGGGGAAGACATCCGCTGCGTGCGGACGAAGACGGCGCGGCACCCAAAAGAAAACGGCCCCGCGCTTGCGCGCGGGGCCGTTCACCTGCTTACCGCTGTGTGCGGGCGGGCCGGCTTACACCGACACCGTGTCCGCGACTTCCTTGAAGTCTTCGATCTGGTCGAAGTTCATGTACTTGTAGATCTTGTCGCCGTTGGCGTTGATCACGCCGATGTCGGCCATGTACTCGTCCTTGCTCGGGATGCGGCCCAGGCGCGAGCAGATGGCTGCCAGTTCGGCCGAACCCAGGTACACATTGGTGTTCTTGCCGAGGCGGTTGGGGAAGTTGCGGGTCGAGGTCGACATCACCGTGGCACCTTCGCGCACCTGGGCCTGGTTGCCCATGCACAGCGAGCAGCCCGGCATTTCGGTACGCGCGCCGGCGGTGCCGAACACACCGTAGTGGCCTTCCTCGGTCAGCTGCTTCTGGTCCATCTTGGTCGGCGGCGCGACCCACAGCTTGACGGGGATGTCACGCTTGCCTTCCAGCAGCTTGGAGGCTGCGCGGAAGTGGCCGATGTTGGTCATGCACGAGCCGATGAAGACTTCGTCGATCTTGGCGCCAGCCACGTCCGACAGGGTCTTGACGTCGTCCGGGTCGTTCGGGCAGGCCACGATGGGCTCGTGCACGTCGGCCAGGTCGATCTCGATCACGGCGGCGTAGTCGGCGTCGGCGTCCGGCTCCAGCAGCTTCGGATCGGCCAGCCATGCCTCCATGGCCTTGATGCGGCGCTGCAGGCTGCGCGGGTCCTGGTAGCCCTCGGCGATCATCCACTTCAGCAGCGTGATGTTGCTGTTGATGTACTCGATGATCGGTTCCTTGTTCAGGCGCACGGTGCAACCGGCGGCCGAACGCTCGGCGGAGGCGTCGGACAGTTCGAACGCTTGCTCGACCTTCAGGTCGGGCAGGCCTTCGATTTCCAGGATGCGGCCGGAGAAGATGTTCTTCTTGCCTTGCTTGGCCACGGTCAGCAGGCCTTGCTTGATGGCGTACAGCGGGATCGCGTTGACCAGGTCACGCAGGGTCACGCCGGGCTGCATCTTGCCCTTGAAGCGCACCAGCACCGATTCCGGCATGTCCAGCGGCATCACGCCGGTGGCGGCAGCGAAGGCCACCAGGCCCGAGCCGGCCGGGAAGCTGATGCCGATCGGGAAGCGGGTGTGCGAGTCGCCGCCGGTGCCGACGGTGTCGGGCAGCAGCATGCGGTTCAGCCACGAGTGAATCACGCCGTCGCCCGGGCGCAGCGAGATGCCGCCGCGGGTGCTGATGAACTGCGGCAGAGTGTGGTGGGTCTTGACGTCCACGGGCTTCGGATAGGCCGCGGTGTGGCAGAACGACTGCATCACCAGGTCGGCGGAGAAGCCCAGGCAGGCCAGGTCCTTCAGCTCGTCGCGGGTCATCGGGCCGGTGGTGTCCTGCGAGCCCACCGAGGTCATCTTCGGTTCGCAGTAGGTGCCCGGACGGATGCCCTTGCCTTCGGCCAGGCCGCAGGCGCGGCCGACCATCTTCTGCGCCAGGGTGAAACCCTTGCCGGTGTCGACCGGGTTCTGCGGCAGGCGGAACAGCGTCGACGGGGCCAGGCCCAGCGCTTCGCGCGCCTTGGCGGTCAGGCCGCGGCCGACGATCAGCGGAATGCGGCCGCCGGCGCGCACTTCGTCGAACAGCACGTCGGACTTGACCTTGAACTCGGCGATCACTTCGCCGTTCTTCAGGGCCTTGCCGTCATAGGGACGCAGTTCGACCACGTCGCCCATTTCCATCTTCGACACGTCCAGCTCGATCGGCAGCGCGCCGGCGTCTTCCATGGTGTTGTAGAAGATCGGGGCGATCTTGCTGCCCAGGCACACGCCGCCGAAGCGCTTGTTCGGCACGAAGGGGATGTCTTCGCCGGTGAACCACAGCACCGAGTTGGTGGCGGACTTGCGCGAGGAACCGGTACCGACCACGTCGCCCACGTAGGCGACCAGGTGGCCCTTGTCCTTCAGCGACTCGATGAACTTGACCGGGCCGCGCTTGCCATCTTCCTCGGGCTGGAACGCAGCGCCTTCGCGCTTGTTCTTCAGCATCGCCAGCGCGTGCATCGGGATGTCGGGACGGGTGGTGGCGTCCGGGGCCGGCGACAGGTCGTCGGTATTGGTTTCGCCCGGCACCTTGAACACGGTGATGGTCAGGCTCTGCGGCACTTCCGGACGGCTGGTGAACCATTCGGCGTCGGCCCAGCTCTGCAGCACGGCCTTGGCGTTGGCGTTGCCCTGGTCGGCCTTTTCCTTGACGTCGTGGAAGGCATCGAACATCAGCAGGGTCTTCTTCAGCGCGTCGGCGGCCACGCCACCCACTTCGGCGTCGTCCAGCAGCTCGATCAGCGGGGAGATGTTGTAGCCACCCAGCATGGTACCCAGCAGCTCGGTCGCCTTGGCGCGGCTGATCAGTGCGCAGGTTTCCTTGCCCAGCGCCACGGCGGCCAGGTAGGAGGCCTTGACCTTGGCGGCGTCGTCCACGCCTGCGGGCACCCGGTGCGTGATCAGGTCGACCAGGACCTGCTCCTCGCCGGCCGGCGGATTCTTCAGCAGTTCGATCAGGTCGGCGGTCTGCTTGGCGGTCAGCGGCAGCGGAGGAATGCCGAGCGCGGCGCGTTCGGCGACATGGGCGCGATAGGTATCAAGCATGGGAACCTGCTATGTAATAGGGTTTCAAAAAAACGCGTGGCTACGCGATTGTAAGGCTAAGTGCGCCCAAGGTCAAATGTCTTATATCTTATATAAGAGTAAGCCGACCAAGACCGCCCCCATAGAGAGCGCTCACTCTCCCTGCGCCGCCTGAAATACCGGAACACCGCCTGACTGGCAGCACAAGATCGGCAGTCCGCCGGCATCCGCAACAGACATGCGGTCATGCCGTCCGGCTGGCAGCCACCCGGTGCGCCGCCGGGTCCCGCTCAAGTTCCGCTTGCGGCATTCGTTAACCTGATGCATATGCGATCCGTACCGCGCATGACCCGATCCGTCCGCCTCAAACGGTCGATCTGACCGGGTTTCGCCCTTTTTTTCGACCCTTTGCCTGCCGCTGATTCCCACAAGAATGGCAGGGCATTCCAAGACAGGCTTCTCATGGCGAACACGCTTTCCCCCTCCCAGGCCGGCGGCAACACGAACAAGCGCGGCCGGCTACTGCTGATCGGCGCCGTGCTGGTCGCAGTCCTGGGCGCTGGAGGCTTTTTCCTCGGCAGCCTGCTCAGCAACCGGCAGCCGGCGGCGCCGGCCGCGCCCGTCATCCCGCCGCCCATCTTCGTGCCGCTGGACGCCTTCACGGTCAACCTCAAGAGCGAGGATGGCGAGCGTTTCCTGCACACGGCGATGTCGCTGAAGGTGGCGGACGAGGATTCGCGCACGCGCCTGACGGCCTACCTGCCCGAGGTGCGCAGCCGCATCCTGCTGCTGCTCTCGGCCAAGCGGCCGGAGGAACTGGCCACGGTCGAGGGCAAGCGGCAGCTGGCGCAGGAACTGCAGCGCGCGCTGACCGAACCGTTCACCAAGGGCTTGCCGCCGCAGAAGATCGTGGATGTTCTGTTTACTTCCTTCGTGGTGCAGTAGGCCGATGCCCTGCCCCGCGAGCCAATCCGATATGAAGCCGCCACCCGCCTCGTCTCCGATCCGCCGGCCCGCCAGCCGGCAGCGGGCGGGCTGAGCCGGAATCCAAGCGCTTCGACCAATCAGCCGCTCATGGGGCAGGACACTAGATGGCCTACGACAAGTTCCTTTCGCAGGACGAGGTAGACGAACTACTCAAGGGCGTGACCGGTGAAACGGACACGACCGAAGATGCCGGCACCGCCGTCTCGGAAGACGGCGTGCGCCCGTACAACCTGGCCACGCAGGAACGCATCGTCCGCGGCCGGCTGCACACGCTCGAGATCATCAACGAGCGCTTCGCGCGCCAGCTGCGCACCGCGCTGTTCAACTTCATCCGCCGCGGCGCCGACATCTCGGTCGGCTCGGTGCGCATCGAGAAGTACGGCGAGTTCGTGCGCAACCTGCCGGTGCCGACCAACCTGAACCTGGTCCACATGAAGCCGCTGCGGGGCACCGCGCTGTTCGTGCTGGACCCGAACCTGGTCTTCCTCGTCGTCGACAACCTGTTCGGCGGCGACGGCCGCTTCCACACCCGCGTGGAAGGCCGCGATTTCACCCAGACCGAGCAGCGCATCATCCGGCGCATGCTCGACCTGACCCTGGAGAGCTACGGCCACGCCTGGCGCACCGTGCACCCGATCGAGTTCGAATACGTCCGCTCGGAAATGCACACCAAGTTCGCCAACATCGCCATCCCCAACGAGGTGGTGGTGACCACCGCCTTCCATATCGAACTGGGAGCGGTGGGCGGGCAGATGCACGTCTGCTTCCCGTACTCGATGATCGAGCCGGTGCGCGACCTGCTGATGAACCCGCTGCAGGACGAGGTCGAGGTCGACAAGCGCTGGCTCCAGCAACTTTCCCAGCAACTGCGCGCGGCCGAAGTGGAACTGGTCGCCGAGTTCACCCATGTGCAGAGCAGCGTGGCCGACGTGCTGGCGCTGCGCGCCGGCGACGTGCTGCCGATCGAGCTGCCGGAGATGATCTTCGGCAAGGTCGACGGCGTGCCCGTGATGCAGTGCGGCTACGGCACCATGAACGGCCAGTACTCGCTGCGCGTGGAACGGATGCTCAATCACCAAGAAAGCGATTCCAACAAGGAAACCGATCATGACTGACGGCAAAGAGGACAAGCCGGTCGACCCGATGGACGACTGGGCCAGCGCGCTGGCTGAGCAGACCAGCGCCACCGCTGCCGCCGAGGCGAGCACGCCGGTAGCCGCGCCCGCCGCGGCCACCGTCTTCCCCCCGCTGGCCCAGGAGGCCCCGACCGGCTTCCACAACGATATCGGGATGATCCTCGACATCCCGGTGCAGCTGACGGTGGAGCTGGGCCGCACCAAGGTGCCCATCAAGAACCTGCTGCAACTCGCGCAGGGCTCGGTGGTGGAGCTCGACGGCCTGGCCGGCGAGCCGATGGACGTGCTGGTCAACGGCTACCTGATCGCCCAGGGCGAAGTGGTGGTGGTCAACGACAAGTTCGGCATCCGCCTGACCGACATCATCACGCCATCCGAGCGCATCCGGAAGCTGAACAAATGAGTGTGAGTGTGTGCGTGCGCCGGCGGTGGCGGGACAAGGCGACGCCAAGCGCGCTGCTCCTGCTGCCGCCCGCGGCTCACGCCTTCGCCCCGGCCGCCTCCGAGGCGACGGCCCACGCCGGCAGCGGCGCGGCCGCCAGCCTCGCCCAGCTCGGCCTGGGACTGTTCTGCGTCATCGCGCTGATCCTGGCGCTGGCCTGGTTCGCGCGCCGCTCCGGCCTGGTGCGGCAGGGCCAGGCCGGCGTCATGCGCACGATCGGCAGCGCCATGCTCGGCGCGCGCCAGCGCCTGGTGCTGGTCGAGGTCGGCGATACCTGGCTGGTGCTGGGCGTCAGCCCCGGCGAGATCCGCACCCTCCATACGCTGCCCGCGCAGCGTGCCGAGGCCGCGCGTGCCGAAACGACCTCGGCCAGCAGCTTCACCGAGAAACTGCTGCGCTCGATGCAGGAAAACCTGAAGTCATGATTCCCCTGCATGCTCCGGCGGCGCCACGCCGCCGGTACTCTTCCCTGTTGCTGCCGGCGCTGCTGTGCGCGGCGGGTGCCGCGCTGGCGCTCTCCCCCGCGCTGGCGGGCGCGCAGGCACTGCCCGGCGTGATCAGCAAGCCGGCACCGGGCGGCGGCCAGATCTGGTCGCTGTCGGTGCAGACGCTGGTCCTGCTGACCTCACTGTCCTTCCTGCCGGCGGCCATGCTGATGATGACGGGCTTCACCCGCATCATCATCGTGCTGGGCCTGCTGCGCAGCGCGATGGGCACCGCCAGCTCGCCGCCCAACCAGGTGCTGGTGGGGCTGGCGCTGTTCCTGACCTTCTTCGTGATGTCGCCGGTCTTCGACCGCATCTACAACGATGCCTACAAGCCGCTGGCGGAAAACAAGCTGAGCCTGGAAGACGCCGCCGCCAAGGCCAGCGTGCCGCTCAAGAGCTTCATGATGAAGCAGACGCGCGAGAAGGACCTGGCCCTGTTCGCGCAGATGGCCAAGACTCCCGAGATGCAGGGCCCCGAGGATGTGCCGCTGTCCATCCTCGTGCCTGCCTTCGTCACCAGCGAGCTGAAGACCGCCTTCCAGATCGGCTTCACCATCTTCATTCCCTTCCTGATCATCGACCTGGTCGTGGCCAGCGTGCTGATGGCCATGGGGATGATGATGGTGCCGCCGGCCACCATCTCGCTGCCGTTCAAGCTGATGCTCTTCGTGCTGGTCGACGGCTGGCAGCTGCTGCTGGGCTCGCTCGCGCAGAGCTTCCTGAACTGATCCGCCCGACGGCACCGACCGTCCCAACCGTCCGATCCGTCCCACCGCGGCACGCGCCAGGCTTCCGACATGACTCCCGAGACCGTGATGACCATCGCCACCCAGGCGATGAAGATGACGCTGCTGCTGGCGGCGCCGCTGCTGCTGGTGGCGCTGGCCGCCGGCCTGGTGGTCAGCCTGTTCCAGGCCGCCACGCAGATCAACGAGATGACGCTGTCGTTCATCCCCAAGCTGGTGGCCCTGTTCGCCACCATGGTGCTGGCCGGCCCCTGGATGATCAACACCTTCGTCGACTACATGCGCGAAGTCTTCCAGGGCATCCCGGGACTGGTGCACTGACGGCCGCCCCGTGCTGAACGTCACCTCGGTCCAGCTCTACACCTGGATCGCGACCTTCCTGTGGCCGCTGTTCCGCCTGCTTGGCCTGTTCAGCGCGGCACCGCTGTTCAGCGAGGCGTCGATTCCGCGCCGCGTCAAGCTCGGCCTGGGCATGGCGCTCGCCGCCATCGTCGCGCCGACCATCGGCGAGGTGCCGGTGGTACCGGTGTTTTCCTATGACGGCCTGCTGATCATCGTCAACGAGGTCGGCATCGGCCTGGCCACCGGCTTCACCATGCGGCTGGTGTTCGCCGCGGTGCAGTCCGCCGGCGAGATCATCGGCCTGCAGATGGGCCTGTCCTTCGCCACCTTCTTCGACCGCAGCGCCGGCGGCCAGACCATGGTGCTGGGGAGCTTCCTCAACGTCGTGGCCATGCTGATCTTCCTGGCGATGGACGGACACCTGGTGATGCTGGCCACGCTGGTCGACAGCTTCAACAGCCTGCCGATCGGCGGCACGCCGCTGTCGGGCCAGGGCTGGCTGGCGGTGGCGCGCGCCGGCGGCACGATCTTCTCCTCCGGGCTGCTGCTAGCCCTGCCGCTGATCGCGGCCCTGCTCACGCTGAACCTGGCCATGGGCATCCTCAACCGTGCCTCGCCGCAGTTGTCGATCTTCGCCGTCGGCTTCCCGGTCACGCTGGCGGGCGGCCTCCTGGTGATGTCGCTGGTGATGCCGCAGATGGGCACCTACATGCTGCACCTGATCGAGATCGGCCTGTCCTCGCTGAACGCCGTGCTGGCGCAGCTCGCGCACTGAGACGCACCCGCGCGCACTGACGCGCACTGACGCGACCGACACGTACCGACACGCACCGACACGCACCGACACACAACGGAGCGCGCCGCGGTGCGCCCGTCGCCTGGCCACTGTGGCGCCACGGCCACTTCAATCCCCTCTTCGCGGCCTTCAACCCCCGCGCTTCCGCTGCCGATAACCCCTTTCAGCAGGAACAAACCGCGCGCGCCCCGACACCTGCCCAACGTGAAAGCTAACAAGGGAGAGACCCATGCATTCATTGCAGGGAAATCACCGGCTCGTGGGGTCAACCAACCCGTGTGCATGCCATGCAGGCCAGCGGCCACAAGCATGCCCCGACACCCATGCCGTCGCAACGATACGACGCCCCGCCTTGCGTGGCGCACTGGCCGGCCTGCTGTCCTGCCTGGTGCTGGCCGCCTGCGGCGGTGGCGGCGATGACAGCGCCGGCAGCAGGAACGGCAGCGGCACCACCGCGACCTCGTCGCCGACCGGCACGACCACGCAGCAGGTCACCATGGCGGCCGCCTGCAACGGTTGCAGCGCGCTCGGCCCGCACACCTATGCCGGCTCCGGCATCGGCGTCTGGCAGGGCAGCAATGACGGCAGCGATACGGCCACCGTGCCGGTCAGCATCGCCGGGCTGACCGGGCAGGATGTCACGCTGGTGCTCACCAACACCAGTTCGGCAGCGGCGACGATGCCGCCGATCACGCTGGCGGTCTCGTCGCTGGTCGAGCCCTCCCGCACCATCCAGCAGGCCGGACAGAGCGCAGAAAGCGCGCGCACCGATATCAGCGACTTCAACCGCAGCGGCTGGGCCAGGCTCGCCACCGCCGCCAACGCGCCGCGCCTGTCCGTGCAATCCGCGGCCAGCGTCACGCCGGCCGCGCTCGGCAGCACGCGCGACTGGTACTACAAGGACGGCTCGGTGCGCAGCGCCACGCTGCAGGGCCAGTGGACCGGCTCGGACGGCGCCGTCATCAACCTGTGGGTGGAGAACAGCGAGTCCGGCCCCGGCATGGTGACGCCGGCCCTGGTCAGCACGCTGGGCTCGACCTACGCCCGCGCCGGCGGCATCTATGACATGCTGCGCACGGTGGGCGGGCCGGTCTGGGGGCCGCACAACTACAACAACCTGATCGCCGGCAGCGGACAGCCGATCGACCTGGTGGTCATGAACTTCGACCGCAACAACGCCCCCTACGGCCTGGTCGGCTACTTCTGGGCGATGAACAACTTCGTCAACAGCAGCACCACGCCACTGAGCAACCAGTCGGTCTCGCTGTACCTCGATTCGGAGACGCTCTACCTCGGCGGCAGCCGGGGCGTGCAGACCATCCTGACCACCATGGCGCACGAAAGCCTGCATATGCAGAATTTCTACCGCCGCAGCATCAGCATGGGCCCGCTCTACGCGTTCTCGACCTGGCTCGAGGAAGCCACGGCGATGATGATGGAAGACTTCGCCGACTTCACCATCGACCCGAGCTACAACGCCATCCGCGATGTCCGCCTGCCGGACTACATCACCTACGGCGGCGGCAGCTACGACTGCGGCCTGACGGTCTGGACGCCGTTCTCGGGCAGCTGCGAGAGCTACTCCGTGTCGGGCTCCTTCGGCGGCTTCCTCAACCGGCAGCTCGGCCTGGCCTTCTACAAGAACCTGCTGACCAGCGCCAGCAGCATGGATTCGCTGGCCTCGCTGGATGCCGCCATCAAGTCGGTGCAGCCGGACTCGGGCGTGGTGGACCAGCTGACGCGCTGGGGCGCCACCACGGGGGCCCTGATGAGCGCCGCGCAGACGCCCTCCGGCTACGGCTATCCGCTGCGCGCCGACAGCGGCTTCACGCTCCCCGCGATCGACCCGGCCACGCTGGCGGCCCAGCGCACGCTGGCCAGCACCGTGCCGGCCATGCTGCAGGCCTACGCCAGCTTCCCGGTGGTGCGCAAGGCGGTCAGCGGCACCTACAAGGAAGCCGTACAGGTACCGGCCGGCAGCACGCTGTCGATCGTGGTCCAGTAGCGCTGCGTCGGCGCGGCGCAGGAGCGGCCGGCGGCATGCCGTAAGATGCGGGGCAGCCGGCGCGGGCGGCATCGAGCCCGCGCCACGTCCGCGCCACGTCCGCGCCACGTCCGCGCCACGTCCGCGCCTCGCCCATGCCCCTTCGCCCGCCCCCCCTGATCGTCGACCTGTCCCCGCCCTGCCGCGTCGATGGGCAGCCTGCCCGGCCCCAGTCGGTCTGGCTGCTGGCGCGGCTGCGCTACGCGCAGCTGGCTGGCGAGGACGGCGTGACGGCCGCCACGGTGCGGGCGCGCTTTGCGCGCGCGGCCGATATCCGCATGCCGGTGTCGCGCGCCTTTGCCGACTTCCGCCGCTGGCAGGTAGCGGTCGGCTGGGGCCTAGAGCGCGGCACGGCGCCCGCCCGCCTCGATCCGGCACGGCGCAGCCAGGGCCCGTTCTGGCTCGCGCCCGGCGCGGGCCGCCGCCTCGCCTTCATGCTGGACGGCAAGCGCGCCGGACGCGCGGCACTGGCCCGCTATCTCGACCTGGCCTCGGCGGCGGCACCGGGCGGCGAGGCGCAGGATGTCGCGGCGGCCCCGGCGGGACTCGGCTATGCCCTGGCCGAGCCGGCCTTCTGGAACCACCTGACCCACGCCATGCGCGGCCTGCGCATGGGCGCGCCCGGCAGCCCGGACAGCGGCATGGCGGCCGCCTTCCAGGCCGCGCGGCGCTGTGCCGGCGACGATTTCCAGCATGCCCTGGTACTGCTCAAGGAGAGCCTGGCCTGGCGCCGCAACGATGAACTGGAGCGCTGCCGCGCCGCGCTGTACCGCTTCGACCGTATCGTCATCGGCGGCGGCCTCAGCCAGTCGCTGCCCACCTTCGCCGCGATGGCCCACGTGGTGCGCGGCTGGGAGCGCTATGCGCGCGGCGACACCGCCGCGGCACGCGCCGAGCTGGACAGCCTGGCCGCTGCGCGCGCGCTGCGGCCGGTGCTGCGCTACAACCCGCGCGTGCGCTTCGAGTACCTGAACCTCGGCGCGCTGCTGCACAAGCACGACGCCATCGCCGCCACGCAGCCGGCGCCGTCCGGCGCGCGCCAGCCGCGGCGCCGGAGCACGGCCGGCGCCAAGGCCGCGCAGGCGGCCCTGGCCGCCTTCTCCGGCGCGCTGCAGGCCGCCTACGAGGCCGACTCGGTGGAAGCCGCGCAGCATGCCGCGGCCAACCTCGGCTGGTGCCTGTGGCTGTTCTGGCAGCACGGCCTGATCGATGGTGAGCGCGCACTCGCGCCGGCCGCCGTGCAGTGCCAGGCGATGCGCTGGCTCGGCCTGTCCGAATGGATCTGCGACCGCTTCGGCGTCGGCGGCGGCTCGGCCTGGAACCTCATCTTCCTGTTGCGCGTGGCGCGCGGCAACTGCCGCCCGGCCGACGGCAGCGTGGCGGCCTTCCGCGCGCAGCAGCCGCTGCGCGTGGCGGACGCGGTCGAAGCCCTGCGCCCCTTCCACGCGCCGCTGGCGCCGGCCAAGGGCTTCGTGCGCTGGTCCTCGGCGGCGGCCTTCGCCATCGAAGAACACGACAGCGGCCATGCCCGCCTCGGCGCGCTGCAGCTGGCCAACCTGCTGCTGGAATCCGCCTGGCACCTGACCCGCGAGGAAGGCGGCAGCCGCGCGGCCTGCGCTGCCATCGAGCGCCTGGCCCGGCAGGTCAGGGCGCTGCGCCCGGCCGAGCGGCGCTTCTTCGCCGACCAGGTGCGGGCCTTCCCGGACACGCTGCGCGCGGTGGCTGGCGAAGCCGGCGGGGCTGGCGCGGCCGACCAGACCAGCGCATCCGGTCGCGGCACACGCCGGCGGGCCCCCGCGCGCTGACCCGGCGGCGCCCGCCGCTCGCCGCAACTCGCGGCCTGCCTGACTGCTCGCGCGAACAGAGCGTCATCTTTCTTTCACAGTGATGGGCTACCTTGCCGGCTCCGATCAGGGAGGAACCCATGCGCACACAAGAAAGGGGCGGCCTGCTGGCCGTACTCGCCGCGCTGACCACCGCAGGCATGCTGTATGGCTGCGGCAGCGACAATCCATCCGGCGAAAGCGCGACGGCGCCCATCGCCACCCAGCCGCAACCGCAGCCGCAGCCGTTGGGCGACGCCGCCAGCGTGAGCGCCAACATCCAGTCCGCCTGGGTGGTGCTCGGCGAGGACAACCAGGCCATCGCCCGCGCCATCACCAGCTACAGCGCGCCGCTGCCGGCCTCCGGCAGCGCCGACCCCAACGCCTCCTGCCCGCTGCTGACCGTGGATGGCAAGGCCAGCCGCATGACGCTGCGCGTGGCCGCCGGCACCGTGCCCCTGCGCACCACCGCGAGCGCTCCGGCCGACTCCAAGCCGTCCAGCTTCCCCGTCAATGTCTGCGAAGCGAAGCTGCCGGCCGGCGCCGCCACGGCCAGCGTGGCCGGCCAGAAGCTGCCGCTGCCCAAGGCCGAGCCACAGCGCATCCTGGTGCTGGCCGATACCGGCTGCCGCCTGAAGAAGGCCGACAACGCCTACCAGCCCTGCAGCGACGGCACCGCCTGGCCGTTCGCCGCGCTCGCCACCACCGCCGCCGGCTTCAACCCCGACCTGGTGCTGCATATCGGCGACTACCACTACCGCGAGAACGCCTGCCCCGACGACATCGCCGGCTGCAAGGGCAGCCCGTGGGGCTATGGCTGGGACACCTGGCAGGCCGACCTGTTCAAGCCCGCCGCGCCGCTGCTGGCCAAGGCGCCCTGGATCATGGTGCGCGGCAACCACGAAGAATGCGCGCGCGCCGGCCAGGGCTGGTACCGCTTCCTCGATACGCGCCCCTACGCCAGTGCCACCTCCTGCGACAACCCGGCCAACGACAACAGCGCCAACTATTCGGAGCCGTATGCGGTGACGCTGGGCAGCGAATCGCAGGTGATCGTGTTCGATACGGCCAAGGTGGGCAAGTCGGAGTTGAGTACCACTGACGCGCAGTTCCAGGTCTACCGCAAGCAGTTTCAGACGGTGGCGGCAATGGCGGCCAAGCCCGGTTTCACCACCACCATCTTCACCAACCATCATCCGGTCCTGGCCTACACACCGGCAGCCAGCGGCACCCCCGGAAAGGGCAATCTGGCACTGCAGTCGGTGATGAGAGATCTGAACCCCAAGGCCTACTATCCGACCGGCGTGCAGGTAGCGCTGCACGGCCACGTACACGATTTCCAGGCCATCAACTTCGCGTCTCCCCACCCGGCCACCATCGTCTCGGGCAACGGCGGCGACAACCTGGACGTGGCCCTGCCCGACCCGCTGCCGGCCGGTGCCCAGCCCGCGCTCGACACCACGGTGGAAAAGATCACCCATCACAACAGCTTCGGCTTCATGCTGATGGAACGCCGCGCCTTCCCTGCCAAAGGCTGGCTGTTCAAGTCCTACACCGTGGCAGGCAAGCTGCTCACCACCTGCACGCAGACCGGCAGCACCCTGGCATGCGACAAGAGCGGCTTCGTCGCGCCCTGAGCGCGAGAGGCCTGGCGGCGGCGCTGGCGCTGGCCGGCTGCGCCGCGCACGGCGCCCCGGCGACGGCCGACATCTCGCTGCTGCCGGGCGCACCTCCCGCGCGTGTGGTGGCGGTCATCGGCGCCGGCACGCCGCAGGTGGCGGCCAAGGCCGATCCCGCCGCCGCGGTGTTCCGCGCGGACGCAGGACTGGCCGCGCTGGGCCGGCGCATCTTCTTCGACGCGCGCCTGTCCGAGCCGCGCGGCCAGTCCTGCGCCGGCTGCCACGACCCCGCGCGTGCCTTCTCGCCCACGCTGTCGCCAGCCGCGCTGCAGGGCCCGGGCGTGCCGCAAGGCAGCCGGCCGGGACGCTTCAGCCTGCGCAACGCGCCCTCGCTGCTCTACGTGCGCTACGTGCCGCGCCGCCACTTCTACCAGGATGACGATGCGCTGCAGCCGGTGCCCTTCGGCGGGCTGTTCGCCGACGGCCGCGCCGACACGCTGGCCGAGCAGGCGCGCGGCCCGCTGTTCGACCCCAACGAGATGAACAACGGCTCGCCGGCCGCCCTGCTGCGCAAGGTCAACCAGACCGAGCTGGCGCCAGCGCTGGCCGCGCGCTTCGGCGCGGCGGTGCAGCACGATCCCGAGCGCCTGGTGCGCGCCCTCGGCGAGGCGCTGCAGGCCTACCTGCAGAGCGACGAGATGGCGCCCTTCAGCTCGCGCTTCGACGACTACCTGCGCCGCGGCACGCCACTGAGCGCGCAGGAGGCGCGCGGCCTGGCGCTGTTCAAGAGCCCGGACAAGGGCAACTGCATGAGCTGCCACACGCTGTCGGACACCGCCCGCCGGCCCGAGCGCTCGCTCTTCACGGACTTCGGCTACGACGCCATCGCGGTGCCGCGCAACCGCGCCCTGCCCGCCAACCGCGATGCGCGCCACTTCGACAATGGCCTGTGCGACAGCGCGCGCCGGCTGCGCTGGCCCGAACCCACGCAGTGGTG
This sequence comes from Cupriavidus sp. USMAA2-4, assembly GCF_001854305.1. NCBI lineage: Bacteria > Pseudomonadati > Pseudomonadota > Betaproteobacteria > Burkholderiales > Burkholderiaceae > Cupriavidus > Cupriavidus sp. USMAA2-4. The sequence goes on from NZ_CP017749.1 coordinate 641,012, forward strand.
CGGCTACCTGCGCACGCCCGGCCTGCGTAATGTCGCCGTACGCCAGCGCCTCATGCACAACGGCGTGTTCGGCTCGCTGCGCGACGCGGTGGCCTTCTACAACACGCGCTCGACCGATCCGCGCCGCTGGTACCACGGCGCCCCGACCTTCGACGACGTGCCGGCGGCCTACCGCGCCAACATCAATGTCAACTCGATGCCGATGAACCGCCCGCCCGGCATGGCGCCCGCGCTCAGCGAGCAGGACGTCGACGACATCGTCGCCTTCCTGCGCGCGCTCACCGATGCGCCCTACGTCGGCGCCATGCCGCCGGCGGCGGGCACGCGCGCGGCGGCGGCTACCGCGCCGGCGCCGGCACGGCCCTGAGCCGGGGCGCGATGCCGGGCTCCCCGCCAGCGTCAGAGCAGCGGCTTGCCGCTCGCCAGCAATTGTTGGAGCTCGCGCGCCGGCACCGGCTGGGAGAACAGGTAGCCCTGCCCTTCCTCGCAATGCATGGCCTGCAGCGCGCCCAGCTGCAAGACGGACTCGATGCCCTCGGCAATGGTGGTCAGGCCCAGCTGGCGTCCCATGGTGACGATCAGGCGGGCGAAGGAGGCATCCTTGTCGATCATGCTGACAAAGCTGCGGTCGATCTTGATGCGATTGAGCGGCAGCTGGCGCAGGATCGACAGCGCGGAGTAGCCGGTGCCGAAATCATCGATCGCCACCGTCGCGCCCAGCGCACGCACCTGGTTGAGCTTCTCGATCAGCGCCTGGGTGTTCTCGACGGCGACCGATTCTGTCAACTCCAGCTCGATGTTGGTGGCCGGCACCCGGCACTCGGCCATGGTGCGCGCGAACTGCATGACGAAGTCGGGCTCGCGGAACTGCGCGTGCGAGACATTGATGGCCATGCGGAAGCCGGTATGGCCCAGGTCGATCAGGCGGCGCAGCTCGCCCAGCGCCGAGCGCACCACCCAGGCACCGATCGGCACCATCATGCCGGACTGCTCCGCCAGCGGGATGAAGCGGCCCGGCGGGATCAGCTCGCCGCTCTCGGCGCGGCAGCGCAGCAGCGCCTCGGCGCCGACGATGACACCGCTGCGCAGGTCGACGACCGGCTGGTAGACCAGGAACAGGCGGTTGGACGACAGCGCGCTGCGCAGTTCGTTGAGCAGCCGCATGCGTTCGCGCACCAGCTCGGACTGCGAGACATCGTAGTGCAAGGCCTGTCCGCGCGCCCGCGTCTTGGCCTGCTTGACGGCGATCGACGACTTCGTGATGGCGTCGTGGCCGATGCCGCGCGCGCCGGCCGGCACGTGCAGCAGGCCGGAAGTCGCCGACAGCCGCAACATCTGCCCTTCGATGACGAAGGGTTCGGCGAACACCTGCGCGATGGCCGCCGGCGTGATGCGCTGCGGCAGGCCGAGCAGGCCGAACACGTCCACCGAAAGGTAGGCCAGCCGCGTCGGCGCCGGGAAGCACTGCGCCAGCCGCGCCGCCACCGCCTTGAGCACGAGGTCGCCGAAGTGCTGGTCGAGCGTCGAGTTGATGTCGGCGAAGCCGTCCAGGTCGATCTGCGCCACCACCGCGTCGCTGGTACTGCCTTCGTCGAGCCAGTCGATCAGGGCGTTGCGGTTGGGCAGCCCCAGCAGCGACTCCGAATAGGCCAGCCGGGTCATGCGCTCGTTCAGCAGCACGTTGTCGAAGCCGGCGGTGATATTGGCCACGAAGACTTCGATCAGGCGCTGGTCGACCTCGCTGAGCGAGCCCGGCACGTCGATATAGGCCGCCATGCCGGCCATGCTGGAAACCGGGAAATACAGGCCCAATGCCTTGCCGGCAGTGCTCCTGCGCTCGCGCAGCGTCGCGTGCAGCAGCGTGATGACCTCCTGGTGGGCCGGCGCGCAGTGCGACAGCGGCTGCCCGATCATGTCGGCGTAGCGCCGCGAGGCGGCGACCACCAGCGGGTCGAAGCGCTCGCTGGTACTCAAGGCGCAGACCAGGCCCTCGTTCTGCACGCCGAGCAAGGCGCAGAGCTGGATCACGACGCCTTCCGCGAAGCTCTTCAGGCCACGCAGCCGGCTCAGGTCCATGCTGGCGCTGATGATGCTCTCCAGCCCCTGCCGGGTGGCTTCCACCTGCCGCAGCTGCTGGTATGAGCGGATCGCGACCATCAGCGTGGTGAACAGGCGGGTGCGCGTGAGCTCCGTCTTGGTCTTGTAGTCGTTGATGTCGTAGAGCCGGATGGTGTCCATCTCCGGCGCATAGCCGGGCTGGCCGGTACGCAATACGATGCGCAGGCAGCCGCGCCGCGCCTCCTCGCGGATGTAGCGCACCAGTTCGAGGCCGGCGTCCGGCGTCTCCATGACCACGTCGAGCAGCACCACGGCAAGCTCGGGCTCGGCGTCGATGCAGGCGCGCGCCTGCGCCGCCGAGCGGGCATGCAGGAACTGCAGCGGGCGGCCGAGCACCTCCAGCCCGCGCAGCGCCAGTTCGGTGGTGTCGTGGACGTCGGGCTCGTCATCGACGATCAGGACCTTCCAGGGCTCCGCGGCGCTGGGCGCGGGCTCGAGGGACTCCTCGGCGAAGACGATGTCGTCGAGGTCGCTGGCAGGCGGAGAAAGGGGACGCATGTTGTTGGAATCGATTCAAAGAGACGGTGCTGCCGGGCTGGCGTGCAGCGGGATCTTGAGCACGAAGCAAGTACCGCGGCCAGGCACCGAATCGGCCTTGAGTTCACCACCGAGGATGGTGGTGGCGATGCGGTGGGCGATGGCAAGGCCCAGGCCGGAGCCGCCGGTGCCCAGCCTGGTGGTGAAGAAGGGCTCGAAGATGCGGCCCAGCACATCGGCCGGCATGCCCACGCCGTCGTCGCTGACGCGGATTTCCAGCGCATCGCCCGCGGGCCTGCAGTCGATCGTGATGCGGCCGCCCGCGCGCCCCTCGAAAGCATGCAGCACGGCGTTCTGCAGCAGGTTGCCGACGATCTGGCCGATATGGCCCGGCAGCGAGTGGCAGACGATGCCGGGCGCGATCGCGTTGACCACCCGCACGTCGCGGTGCTTCCAGTTCGGCCGCAGGCTGGCAACCAGGTCGTCGACGCTCTGGCGCACGTCGAACTCGCGCCGCCGCTCCGAGGTCTGGTCCACCGCGATCTGCTTGAAGCTGGCCACCAGCTTGGCCGCGCGCGAGACCGAGCGCTGCAGCAGGCGCATGCTTTCGTCCAGTTCGGCCAGTCCTTCCTGCAAGGTGGTGCGCTTGAGCGTGCCGCCGGCCAGGTGCTCCAGCAGCTGCCGCAGCCGCTCGGCGGCCACGGACAGGATGGTGACCGCCACGCCGAGCGGGGTATTCAGTTCGTGCGAGATGCCCGCCACCATCGAGCCCAGCGAAGCCAGCTTCTCCACCTGCACCAGCTCATGCTGCGTCTGCTGCAGGTGCGACAGCGCCTGGCTCAGTTCGGCGGTGCGCGCGGCCACGCGCTGGTCCAGCTGCGCATTGATGCGGACCAGTTCCTCGCGTCCGCGCACGAACACCATGACGATCTCGGCGATGACCAGCAGGTAGCCGAGCAGGCGCACCGCGTGCAGCCCCCACCAGTTCAGGCCCCATGAATTGCTGAGCACGAACATGACGCCCGCGATGCCGAACAGCGCGCAGAACACCGAGAACGACCAGGCATGCGGCCTGGCGCGGCCCCGGATCGCACGCTGGCAGACGCCGGCGGCGAACAGGAAGCCGAGACCGCCGCCGACGTTCAGGCACTGGGTCAGCAGCGTATAACGCCCGGCCGCCTGCACGCGCGGGGCCAGTTCCGGCCAGATCAGCGCCGGCACCCCGATGATGAGGGCCGCCAGCGTGACCAGCGCCAGCCAGGCCAGGGCCTTGCGGGTCGGAATGAAGCGGCGCGAGACCGAGGCTGCCATGAACACGCCGCCGCAGAAGGTGGCCAGGCTGTGCAGCCAGACGAAGGCCTGGTTGTAGCTGCTGAGGCCGTGGAAGCCGTCGAGCAGGCTCATGGTGCTGAGCGCGCAGATGGCCCACGGGTTGGCGTAGCGGCGGCGGTCGTACAGGAACAGGATCAGCAGCATGACCGCCAGCAGCGAGCCGGAGAAGAAGCCCAGCATCTCGATGGCGGTATGGACCTGCAGGCTGAACCAGCGCTGGTCGTCGCTGAGCGCGCGCAAGGCGAGCAGCGCGGCCGCCGGAATGGCATAGGCCACGCCCAGCCGCCAGCGCATGCGGCCCGGCGGCGGGGGGGCGGCGGCATCCGGCGGCGGTGCCCGGTGGCTCTGGCGTTGCGGCATCGCGGATCAGCCCGGCCGCGTGGCGCGGCGCGCGACGGCGCCCACGCCCCGGACAACCCGGGCGGCGGAGGCGCTGCCGGGGCAGCCGCGTCGGTCACAAGGCGCGCGCCAGGCATACGCCGGGCGGCGCGGCGCCAATGCGCCGTGCTGGCTCCCGCCGGGCCGGCAGTTCCGGGCCCGGCGACGGAACCAATTCCCAACCGGTCCGACGTCGAGTGGCTTGAGCATGGGCGACAAGAAAGGAGCGAGGCGCACGCCGAGGCGTTCCGCGCCAACGGATCACGCTTTGTCTTATCGGCAGCGCGAACGGATTCAGTAGGGTCCGGGTGCCTCGCGCGTGTCGCGAACGGTGCCTGTACCCCTTGCGAGGGGGCCAGGGGGGGAACAGCAGGCAAGCCTGGCATCGCCCCCGCGCGCCGCCCGTGCCGCCCTGCAGAACGCATGCGCGCCGATCGCCCGGCAAAGTGCCGGGCTCGTTGACAGCCGCTTGCCGCCAGGCCTACGCTCGTCCGATGCCCCGGCTCTCCCGGGCAGACAAAACATACAAGAAAACAATAAGAACAATAAGAACAATAAGAACGACAACCGAGACACCCACCGTGCCAAACCGACTCTCCGTCCTGCGCCCCGCCCTGCCCATCCTCCTCGGCGTTTCCGTCATGCTCAGCCTGGCCATGGGCCTGCGCCAGAGCCTGGGCATCTTCATGCCACCGCTGACCCGCGACATCGGCATCACGGTCTCCGACTTCACCGTCGCCATCGCCGTGCAGAACCTGTCCTGGGGGCTGCTGCAGCCACTGGCCGGCGCCTGGGCCGGACGCCTGGGATTCCGCCGCCTGATGCTGGGCGGCTCCGTGCTCTACCTGGCGGGGCTGGTCCTGCTGGCCACCGCGCACGGCCTGGTCGGGGTCACGCTCGGCGCCGGCGTGGCGATCGGGGCGGCCATGGCCTGCACCGGCAGCGCGATCTCGCTGGCGGTGGCGGCACGCCCGGTGCCCGCGGCATTGCGCAGCACGGTGCTGGGCCTGGTGTCGGGCGCCGGCTCGCTGGGCGCCCTGCTGGCCGCGCCGATCGGCCAGCTGGTGACGCAGGCGCATGGCTGGCGCAGCGGCATCGGCGCCTTCATCCTGCTGGCGCTGCTGATGCTGCCGGCCGCCTGGTTCGCCGGACGGGTCGACCGGCTGCCGCTGCCAGCCAGCGCCGGCGGCGGCGACCAGAGCGCGCGCGCGGCGCTCGGCACGGCGCTGCGCCATGCCCCCTTCGTGGTGATGGCGCTGGCCTACTTCGTCTGCGGCATGCAACTGGTGTTCCTGACCACTCACCTGCCGACCTATCTCGACGCCTGTGGCATGGACCCGATGCTGAGCGCCCAGGCGCTCGGCATGATCGGCGGCTTCAATGTGCTGGGCAGCCTGTTCTTCGGCTGGGCCGGCGGGCGCTACAACAAGCTGCTGCTGCTCGGCGGCATCTACACCACCCGCTCCCTGGTGCTGACCTGGTATTTCTCCTCGGCGCCCACGCCGGCCAGCACGCTGGCGTTCGCCGCCATCATGGGTTTCCTCTGGCTGGGCGTGGCGCCGCTGGTGTCGGGCTGGATCGCCGAGACCTTCGGCCTGCGCTGGCAGGCCATGCTCGGCGGCGTGGCCTTCTTCAGCCACCAGATCGGCAGCTTCGTCGGCGCCTTCGGCGGCGGCCTGGCCTATGACGCCCTCGGCTCCTACACCATGGCCTGGCGGGCCGGCGTGGTGATGGGACTGAGCGCCGGCCTGGCCCAGATCGCCTTCGCGCTCGCCACCCGGCCCCGCCCGCCACGCGTGGTTCCCACCTGAAGCCACGCGCAATGCACCGATACAACTTCCCGCTTTGCGCACCGGCGCGGGCGGGCAGATAATGGCGGGCGCCCGGCCGACGCCCGCCCGGGTGCCCGCCTCCGCCGCCATCCGTCCCATGCCGTCACACCAAGGCCTTCCCCATCCCCAGCGCGCCTGGGCCGTCCTGACCGTGTTCAGCGGCCTGGTCCTCGCCGTGCTGGACGGCTCCATCGCCAATATCGCCCTGCCCTCGATCTCGCGCCAGCTCGGTGCCGCGCCGGCGGACACCATCTGGGTGGTCAACGGCTACCAGCTCGCGGTCACGGTCTGCCTGCTGCCGCTCTCCTCGCTGGGCGATATCCTCGGCTACAAGCGCGTCTACCGCGCCGGGCTGGCCATCTTCCTGCTGGCCTCGCTGCTGTGCGCGCTCTCGGTCAACCTGCCGATGCTGGTGGCGGCACGCGTGCTGCAGGGCCTGGGCGGCGCCGGCATCATGAGCGTCAACACCGCGCTGGTGCGCTTCATCTATCCGCCCCGCAGCCTGGGCCGCGGCATCGGCCTGAATGCACTGGTGGTGGGCATCACCACCGCCATCGGCCCCTCGCTCGGGGCGCTGATCCTGTCGGTGGCGGACTGGCCCTGGCTGTTCGCCGTCAACGTGCCGGTGGCGCTGCTGGCGCTGACGCTGAGCCGCCGCTCGCTGCCCGAGACACCGCCGCAGCCGCGCGATTTCGACTACCCGAGCGCAGCGCTGTCGGCGGTGGTGTTCGGCCTGTTCATCCTCGGCGTCGACGGCCTCGGCCACGCCTCGCTGCGGCTGGCCGGCGGCGCCGGACTGGTCGCCGCGCTCGCGCTGGGCTGGGTGCTGGTGCGCCGCCAGCATGGCCGCCCCGCCCCGCTGGTGCCGGTGGACCTGTTCCGCAGCCGCGCCTTCACGCTGGCGGTGGGCACGTCGTTCTGCTCCTTCATGACGCAGATGCTGTCCTTCGTCGCCATGCCCTTCTACCTGGAGTACCAGCTCGGCCGCTCGCTGCACGAGACCGGCCTGCTGATCACGCCCTGGCCGCTGATGGTGGCATTGATGGCCCCGGTCTCGGGACGGATGTCGGACCGCTACCCGGCCAGCGTCCTGGCCGGCGGCGGCCTGGGCCTGCTCGCCACGGGCCTGCTGAGCCTGGCGCTGCTCGACAAGAACGCCGGCAATGTCGACGTGATGTGGCGCATGGCGATGTGCGGGCTCGGCTTCGGCCTGTTCCAGTCACCCAACAACCGCGCCATGATCGGCGCCTCGCCGCCCGAGCGCAGCGGCGGCGCCAGCGGCGCGCAAGCGACCACGCGCCTGCTCGGCCAGACCACCGGCACCGCGGTGGTCGCGCTGCTGTTCAGCCTCGACCGCAGCGGCGCGGCACGCATGGCGCTGGTCGTCGCGGCCTCGGTGGCCACGCTGGGCGCGGTGGTCAGCCTGAGCCGGCTGCGCGACGACAAGGCAACGACGCACGGGCACGCGGCGGCGGAACCGGACGCCTGAGCATCCCAGCGACGCCAACAAGGCCAACAAGGCCAACAAGGCACGCCAAGCATGGTGTCTTGGCGCCCTCTCCCCGCACGAAGAGAGGGCGGGGGAGAGGGGTGGTTTAGCAAGGCGCCACGCAAAACGAAGCCGTCGGTGTGATCCAGCACATGAGCACAAAAGCGAAGCCGTCGGTGTGATTCCCGCCACCGCGGCACCGAAAGCGCCCGCACCCCCACCACTCAATCCGCCTTCGCTCCCGAAGCCTTGATCACCTTGGCCCACTTGGCGATCTCACTGCGCTGGAAGGTGGCCAGCCGCTCCGGCGAGCCGAGCATCGGTTCCAGCCCCAGCGTCTTCATCTTGGCCTGCACGTCCGGCAGGCTGTAGACGCGGTTGGCCTCCGCATTGAGCTTGTCCTGCAGTTCCTTGGGCAGGTGCGCGGGCGCGAAGATGGCGAACCAGGAATCGGCATCGAAGCCCGGCAGGCCCTGCTCGGCCAGCGTGGGGATGTCGGGCGCCGAGGGCGAGCGCTTGAGGCTGGTCACGCCCAGCGCGCGCAGCTTGCCTTCGCGCACCACCGGCAACGCCGACGGCAGGTTGTCGAACATCATGCTGATGTGGCCGCCGAGCAGGTCGGGCAAGGCCATCGCGCGGCCCTTGTAGGGGACGTGGGTCAGCTTGACGCCGGCCAGGGTATTGAACATCTCCCCGGCCACATGCGGCGAGGTACCGACCCCGGGCGTGCCGAAGGTCAGCGCGCCCGGCCGGGTCTTGGCCAGCGCGATCAGCTCGGCCACGTCCTTGGCCGGCACCGAGGGATTGACCACCAGCACGTTGGGCGTGGACGCCACCAGGATGATGGGGGTGAAGTCCTTGACCATGTCATACGGCATCTTGCTGTAGAGCGAGCCGTTGATCGAGTGCGTGCCGACCGTGCCCAGCACCAGCGTATAGCCGTCGGCAGGCGAACGCGCGGCCGCTTCGGCGCCGATATTGCCGCCCGCGCCGGGCTTGTTGTCGACCACCACCGGCTGGCCGAGCGCCGACTTCTCGGCGAACAGGCGGGCCAGGATATCGGGCGCGCCGCCGCCGGGGAAGGTCACCACCATCCGGATAGGCTTGCTCGGGTAGGTGTCGGCGTGCGCCGGAGCGGCGGCCACGACGGCAAGGGCGGCGGCGGCGAGGGCCGTGCGCCAGGACTGGATTCGCATGCTGTTGTCTCCTGCAGGCCCGCTTCTGCCGGGGGCCTTGCCAAGTTGGCTTCGGTTCGTGAGAGGGCGTGGCGCGGCCCGCCCGGGCCGCGCCACGTCCGCGCGGGGAGCCGGCCCCGTCAGACGGGCAGGTTGCCGAACTCCTGCATCACTTTATCGTGCAGGCGGCGCATGCCCTTGAGCCAGCGGTCGTAGTCCTGGCCCTTGCGGCGGTAGTACTCCAGTACTTCGGGGTGGGGCAGGACCAGGAAGCGCTCGTCGGCGATGCCCTCCAGCGTGACCGCGGCGACATGCTCCGGCGTGACCGAGCCATCCTGCAGGAAGCCCTTGCGCTCGCCCTTTTCGCCATACAGCATCTTGGTCTGCACGCCCTGCGGGCAGATGCAGCTGACCTTGATGCCGCGGTCGCCGTAGGTGATCGACAGCCACTCGGCAAAGCCGATGGCGGCGTGCTTGGTGACCGCATAGGGCGCCGAGCCGATCTGCGACAGCAGGCCGGCCGCCGACACGGTGTTGACGAAATAGCCGTCGCCACGCGCCAGCATCTGCGGCAGCACCGCGCGTGCCGCATGGATGTGGGCCATCACGTTGATCTCCCAGATGCGCTGCCATTCCTCCGCGCTGGCGTCGAGCGCCTTGCGCAGGATGATGCCGGCGTTCGAGCAGAACACGTCGACCTGCCCGAAGCGGCGGGTCGCCTCGTCGGCCAGCGCCTGCACCGCGGCGGCATCGGCCACGTCGGTACGGCGGGCGAAGACCTCGCAGCCCGGCGCCTCGGCGGCCGCGGCTGCGGCGACCTGCTCGGCGCCGTCGGCGTCGATGTCGGCCACGGCCACGCCGCGCGCGCCGGCGCGGGCGAAGGCCTGCACCAGCGCGCGGCCGATGCCGGTGGCACCGCCGGTCACGACTACCGTCTTGTTGCGGATATCCATCTCATGTCTCCTGTTGCTGTGTTGTTGCCGTGTTGTTGCTGTGTTGTTGCTGTGTTGGGGAATGGGCAGGATGAAGGGGTACGGATCAGGGCAGGCGCTCCTCCGTGCTGTCGCCGCCCTGCCAGAGCCGGTGCTGGATCGCATCGGCCAGCGCGCGCACGCGCGGACCGAGGTTCGCTTCCAGGATCTCGGGCGGCAGCCGTTCGGCCGCGCCGCCGATATTGATGGCCAGCACCTCGGCGCCGCCCTGCAGCCGCACCGGCGCGGCCGCGCCGGCGACGCTGCGCTCCCACTCGGCGTGGGCGAGGCAGAAACCGTGCCGCGCGTAGTCGCGCAGCGCACGCTCCAGGCGGCTGCGCACGCCCGGCCAGCGCGGGCCGTAGTGCCGCTCCAGCGTGGCCAGCACCGGCTGTCGGCGCGCCGGCGGCAGGCCGGCCAGCCAGGCGCGCCCGATCGCCGAGGTGGCCATCGGCAGGCGCGAGCCGGGCGTCAGGCGCTTGACCAGCGCGCCGCGCGGCTGGCAGGCCTCCAGGTAGATCATCTCGTGCCGGTCCGGCATCGCCAGCGCCACCGTGCAATCGGTGGCGAACGACAGCGACTGCATCAGCGGCCGCGCGATGTCGCGCAACCGTGAGCCGGCGATATAGCGGTGGCCCAGCACCAGCACGCCCTGGCCGAGCCGGTATTTCTCGCGCTCGGGTGCATAGACCAGATAGCCCAGCCGCGCCAGCGTGTAGCTGAGCCGGGACACCGTGGGGCGCGGCAGCCCGGTGCGGCGCGACAGCTCGGCATTACCGAGATAGTCGTCGTCGGGGCCGAAGGCACGCATCAGTTCCATGCCGCGCGCGAGCGCGGTGACGAAGCTGCGGTCCGCCTCGCCATCCTCCGCCGCTGCCGCCACCGGCGCGCCGGAAGCGGCGCCGGCAACGGGCGCCGCGCTCGCATCGGTTGACAAAGGGATCGTTATGGTGCGCTTCATGACGACAACGACAGGAAAAACGACGACCAGCGGCCTGGGCCGCCAGGGCGTGAGAACGACCTATTTCGCGCAGCGAAATACATCTCCGTATTCCTTGACTGTGCATCAGGCCGTATGCAACAGTCAATTAGAACGAACGATCGTGCGGGAATATCAGGGCTGACCTGCCTTCCACGACACGACGGGCCACGGCGCCGGTCCACGCCGCCGGGCCGCCAACTTCAGGAGACAAGAGATGCACCACACCTTATCCGCCACCGCGCCGCCACGCCGCTAGCGCTCGACGCCTTGGCGGCGCACCTGCCGCCCACCCTGCTTCGCCGCGTCCGGGCCCGCACGGCCCGTGCGTGCCTTCGTTCGCGATTCGAAAATAGGCAAGTCTGTGGCACTGTTCCTTCAGCAATTCCTCAATGGCCTGACGCTCGGCGGCGTCTACAGCCTGGTGGCGCTGGGCCTGACCCTGGTCTACGGCATCCTGCATGTTCCCAACTTCGCGCACGGCGCCTTCTACATGGCCGGCGCCTACGTGTCCTATTACGCCATGACGGCGCTCGGCTGGAACTACTGGCTGGCCATGGCGGGCGCGGCGCTGGCCGTGGCGCTGCTGTCGATGCTGGCCGACCGGCTGGTGTTCCATCCGCTGCGCAATGCGCCGGAGCTGCACGACATGATCGCCGCGATCGGCATCATGCTGTTCCTCGAGGCCGGCGCGCAGGCGCTGTGGGGCGCCGACTTCCAGCGCATGCCCACGCCCTACGGCCAGCTCGTCGACCTGTTCGGCCTGACCGCGCCGGCACAGCGCCTGCTGATCATCGTGGCGGCCTTCGCGCTGATGGTGCTGCTGCACCTGTTCCTGACCCGCACCGTGACCGGCGCCACCATCATGGCGATGGCGCAGAACCGCGAGGGCGCGGCGCTGGTCGGCATCGACGCCACCCGGGTGACGCTGCTGGTGTTCGCCATCTCGGGTGCGCTGGCGGCCGTCGCGGCCACGCTGTACGCGCCCATCAACCTGGTCTACCCGAGCATGGGCAACCTCGTCATCACCAAGGCCTTCGTCATCATCATCCTCGGCGGCATGGGCAGTTTCCCGGGCGCCATCGCCGGCGGCCTGATCATCGGCATGGCCGAGAGCTTCGGCGGCTTCTACGTGTCGACCGATTACAAGGACATCATCGCCTTCGTGCTGCTGGTGGCCATCCTGTCGGTGCGCCCGCAGGGCCTGTTCGCCGCCAAGACCGCATAAGGAGCCGGAAGCCATGAACGCATTGCAAGGCAAGACGGGCTGGGCGCTGCTGCTGGCACTGGCGGTGGCCTTTCCGCTGGTCGCCTCCAACAGTTACTTCCACACCGTGATGACGCTGGCCTACATCTACGCCATCGCCACCCTCGGCCTGAACCTGATCACCGGCTACACCGGCCAGCTCAACCTGGCGCATGGCGGCTTCATGGCCATCGGCGCCTACACGCTGGGCATCCTCACGGTCGACCACCAGGTGCCGTTCTGGACCGCGTTCGCGCTGTCCGGCGTGGTCTGCATGGTCATCGGCTACTTCGTCGGCCTGGTGTCGCTGCGGCTGCGCGGGCACTACTTCTCGATCTTCACGCTGTGCGTCGGCTACATCATCTACCTGCTGATCGAGAAGTGGGAAAGCCTGACGCACGGCACCGTGGGCCTGATCGGCATCCCGGTGCCGGCGGCCATCGGGCCACTGCAGTTCGACAGCGTGCTGGCGCAGTACTACCTGGTGCTGGCCTTCCTGGTGCTGGGCACCTGGCTGATGCACCGCATCGTCAGCTCGCTGCTGGGACGCAGCTTCCTGGCCGTGCGCAACAGCGAGGCGCTGGCCGAAGCGCTGGGCGTCAACCTGATGCGCACCAAGGTGCTGTCCTTCGTGCTGTCGGTCGGCTATGCGGGCTTCGCCGGCGCGCTGTATGCGGGCCAGGTGCGCTTCCTCGGCCCGGACATCGCCCGCACCGACCTCACCTTCGACATGGTGATGGCCATGCTGGTGGGCGGCACCGGCACCTTGCTGGGACCGCTGCTGGGCTCGGTGCTGGTGCCGTGGGTGACGCAGACGCTGCAGTTCCTGCAGGACTACCGCATGCTGGTGTTCGGCCCGGTGCTGATCCTGCTGATCATCTTCGTCCCGGACGGCATCGTCGGCTCCTGGCTCAAGCGCCAGGCGCGCCGCGAGGCCGCGATGCGCCGCACCGCACGGCAACCGGGCACGGCCCAGGCCGCCCGCGCCGCCAGCCCCACCGCCGGAGCCGACCATGCTTGAGATCCGCAACCTGACCAAGAAATTCGGCGGCCTGACCGCCGTGCACGATGTGTCGGTCAAATTCGAGGCCGGCCACATCAATGCCATCATCGGCCCCAACGGCGCCGGCAAGACCACCTTCTTCAACCTGATCGCCGGCACGCATGCGCCCAGCTCGGGCCAGATCCTGCTGCGCGGCAGGGACGTGGCCGGCCTGCGCGCCGACCAGATCGCGCGCCTGGGCGTGGCCCGCACCTTCCAGGCCACGCACCTGTTCGACCGCGCCTCCGTGCTGGACAACCTGATCGTGGGCCACCGGCTGCGCACGCGCTCCGGACTGGCCGACGTCATCTTCAACACGCGCCGCCTGCGCGAGGAAGAGCGACTGTGCCGCGCCAAGGCCGAGGAGGCACTCGACTTCGTCGGGCTCTCCCACCTGGCGCACGAAGTGGCGGCGGACATCACGCAGGAACAGCGCAAGCGCGTCGCCTTTGCGCTGGCGCTGGCCACCGACCCGGAACTGCTGCTGCTCGACGAACCAGCCGGCGGCGTCAATCCGGAGGAGACCGTGGGCCTGGCCGAACTGATCCGCAAGATGGTGCGCCATGGCAAGACCGTCTGCCTGATCGAACACAAGATGGACATGATCATGCGCATGGCCGACAAGATCATGGTGCTGAACTACGGCGAGAAGATCGCCGAGGGAACGCCCGCGCAGATCCAGCAGGATCCGCTCGTCATCGAGGCCTACCTGGGAGCCGACCATGTTGCAGCTTGAGCGCGTCTCGCTTTCCTACGGCAGCTTCCGCGCCCTCGACAACATCAACCTGCACGCCGGCGCCGGCGAGCTGGTGGTGCTGCTGGGCGCCAACGGCGCCGGCAAGAGCTCGATCTTCCTGGCCCTGAGCGGCATCCACCGCACCAGCGGCGGCAGCATGCGCTTCGACGGCCGCGAACTCGGCGGCATGAAGCCGTCGCAGATCGTGCAGGCCGGCCTGGTGCACTGCCCCGAGGGACGCAAGCTGTTCCCCGCCATGAGCGTGGAGAAGAACCTGGTGCTGGGCGCCTACGTGCACCGCGGCGACCGCGCCGGCAGCCAGCGCACGCTGGAAGAGGTCTACCAGATGTTCCCCATCCTGCGCGAGAAGCGTCACCAGGCCGCCGGCTCGCTGTCCGGCGGGCAGCAGCAGATGGTGGCGCTGGGCCGCGCGCTGATGGGCCGCCCGCGCGCGCTGCTGCTCGACGAGCCCTCGCTCGGCCTGGCGCCGCTGGTGGTCAAGCAGATGTTCGAGGTGATCCAGCGCATCAACCGCGCCGGCACCACGGTGCTGCTGGCCGAGCAGAACGCCTACGCGGCACTGGGCATCGCGCACCGTGCCTACGTGATCGAAGGCGGGCGCATCGTCATGGAAGGCGACCGCGACACCCTGCTCAAGGACGAAGGCATCCGCAAGGCGTACATCGGCGGGTGAGCGATGCAAGCGGGCCGAGGGTGTCATCCTCGCAGCCCCGACCAGCGGGCGCCGGCCCTCTCCCCCGGCCCCTCTCCCGCAAGCGGTAGAGGGGAGCACACCGGCAGCACTCCACGGACCCGGCTACCCGCCCTGCTCCCTGGGCACAGCAACACGATGAACAAGCAAGCCATACCCGAGCAATACGCAACGACAACAGGAGACAGCCTCATGCAGCAAAAGACGATCCGCCGCATCTTCCCGCTGGCCGCCACCGCCATGGCCGCCCTGCTCGCCTCGGGCGCCGCGCTGGCGCAGGAAGTGGTCAAGCTGGGTTACACGGGCCCGCTTTCCGGCGGCGCCGCCCTGTACGGCAAGAACGTGCTGTCCGGTATCCAGATGGCCGTGGACGAGATCAACGCCAAGGGCCTGGAGGTGGGCGGCAAGAAGGTCAAGCTCGAGGTGGTGTCGCTGGACGACAAGTACTCGCCGGCGGACGCCGCCATCAACGCGCGCCGGCTGGTGCAGCAGTACAAGACGCCTGCCGTGTTCGTACCGCACTCGGGCGGCATCTTCGCGCTGCAGGCTTTCAACGAGCAGGAGAAGTTCCTGGTGATGGCCTACTCCAGCGTGCCGCGCATCACCGACGTGGGCAACAAGCTGACCATCCGCATCCCGCCGGCCTATACCGGCTATATCGAGCCGTTCATCAAGGCGGAGATGAAGCGCTTCGGCAAGAACGTCGCGCTGGCGCCGGCCGACCACGACTACGCCAAGGCCTGGGTGCAGGCCTTCGTGCCGGCGTGGGAGGCCGCGGGCGGCAAGGTGGTGGCCAACAATCCGATGTCCTATACCAAGGCCACCGACTTCTACAGCGGCGTGTCGCGCGTGCTGGCCGACAAACCCGACGTGATGTTCGTCGGCGGCCCTTCCGAGCCCACCGCGCTGGTGGTCAAGCAGGCGCGTGAGCTGGGTTTCAAGGGCGGCTTCATCGTGATGGACCAGGCCAAGCTCGACGAGATGGCCAAGGTCACCAACGGCCTGGCCATGCTGGAAGGCTCGATCGGCGTGCTGCCGCTGGTCAACGATGCGCGTCCTGCGGCGCAGGCATTCAACGGCCGCTACAAGAAGCTGCATGACGGCAAGGATGCCACCACCGAGATGTCGTTGAACTACACCATGGTGTACGCACTGGCCGGCGCCATGAAGCTGGCCGGCACCACCTCGGACGCCACGGCCATCCGCGCCAAGCTGCCCGATGCGGTGAAGACCATGGCCAAGGAGGCCAACCCCAACGAGGTGGAGGGCATCGACGCCAAGGGCGGCACGGTGGCCGACACCATCGTCGGCGTGGTGCAGGGCGGCAAGATCGCCCAGGTGCGCCTGTCCGAACTGGGCAAGTAAGCCGGCACCGCCGGAAAGCCTGCGGCGCGCGGCGGGACACTCCCGCCGTGCGCCGCTTGCCTTGGGGCCCTCCGCCCAGGACTAGCGCTGCGGTTGCTGTTGCTGCTGTTGCTGTTGCTGTTGCTGCTGCTCTCGCTGGCGCCGCTGCGCGTCCTGCTGCTGGCGCTGCTGTTCCTGCATCTGCTGCTGTTGCCGCTGTTGCTGTTGCTGCTGTTGCTGTTCCTGCATCTGCCGCTGCTGCTGGAACTGCTGGCGCTGCTGCTCGGCCTGCTGGCGCTGTTGCTCCTGCGCCTGCCGCTGCTGGTCAGCCTGGCGACGCTGCATCTCCTGCATCTGCCGCTGCTGTTCCTGCATCTGCCGTTGCTGCTGCTCCTGCATCTGGCGTTGCTGGTCTGCCTGCCGGCGCTGCTGCTCCTGCATCTGCCGCTGCTGCTCGGCCTGCTGGCGCTGCAGCTCCTGCGCCTGCCGCTGCTGGTCGGCCTGGTGGCGTTGCGCCTCCTGCTGCTGGCGCTGCTGTTCCTGCATCTGGCGCTGCTGGTCCGCCTGCTGCCGCTGCTGATCGGCCTGGTGGCGTTGCGTTTCCTGCTGCAGGCGCTGCTGCTCCTGCATCTGGCGCTGCTGGTCGGCCTGCTGCCGCTGCTGGTCGGCCTGGTGGCGTTGCGCCTCCTGCTGCAGGCGCTGCTGCTCCTGCATCTGGCGCTGCTGGTCGGCCTGCTGCCGCTGCTGGTCCGCCTGCTGCCGCTGCTGGTCCGCCTGCTGCCGCTGCTGGTCGGCCTGGTGGCGTTGCGCCTCCTGCTGCAGGCGCTGCTGCTCCTGCACCTGGCGCTGCTGGTCCACCTGCTGCCGCTGCTGGTCGGCCTGATGGCGTTGCATTTCCTGCTGCAGGCGCTGCTGCTCCTGCACCTGGCGCTGCTGGTCCACCTGCTGCCGCTGCTGGTCGGCCTGATGGCGTTGCATTTCCTGCTGCAGGCGCTGCTGCTCCTGCACCTGGCGCTGCTGGTCCGCCTGCTGCCGCTGCATCTCCTGCTGCTGGCGCTGCGGCGTCTCGAACGGTTGAGCCGGCCCCGCGCGTCCCGGCTGCGTGCCCGGCATCGGTGCGCCAGGCATGCCCGGTCCGCCGCGCGGGAACTCCTGCGATCCGCGCGCTGGCGGCACCGCCGGCGGCTGGCGCGGCGGCTGCGCGCCGATCGCCGGCACCTGGGCGCGCGGCGGCTGCCCCGCGCGGCTGAGGCGCAGGCCGGGCCCGGGTGCGGCGGACAGGGCCGGCACCGGCGCCGCGTGCAGCGCCGCGCCCGCGCCGGGCACGGTCGCTCCCTCCCTGGCGAAGCGGCCGGCCAGTTCGTCCGGCGGGCGGCGCGCCGGCGCGCGCAGTGCCACCACCGGGCGGGACCAGGCGCCGGCCGGCGGCGGTGCGTGCCGCGCCGCGGCTGCGCCGGCCAGGCTGGCCTGCACCGGCGCCAGCAGCGGCGCGCCTTGCCCCTCGCCGGCCGGCAGGTGGCGCCAGTCGCCGCGCCGGGCACCGTGTGCCACCGGGCGGCCCTGGACGAAGGCGGCAGCGCTCATCACGCTGATCGCACCGGGCACCAGCCGGTTCGGCACGGCACCGGGCGCCGGCGCGCCGAAGGGCCGCCCCCCGCCGCCGGCGACGTTCACATTGACGTTGACATTGACGCGGGCCACATAGGCCGGGCTGGCCCGGTAGACCGGACGATAGGGCTCGGCCGGCCCGAGCGGATACCAGGCGACGCCAGGCCCGGCGGCAGCAGCGGCGCCGACGAAGGCCACCAGCGCCGGCGCATAGCAGGGATGAGACACCCGCGGCCCGGGCACCCAGCCCCAGCGGTGGCCGATGAAGGCCCAGCGGCCATAGTGGAAGGGGGCGAAACCCCAAGGCTCGCTATCCACCCAGGTCCAGCCCCACGGCGCGATCCAGACCCAGTTGCCGCTGCTGTAAGGCACCCAGTCCGCCGCCACCACATTGGGGTACCAGACCGCGCCGTAGCCCTGGTCCTGCTCCCAGGCGCCGTAGGCGTCGAGTTCCTGGTAGCCCGGCATCTCCGGCGAGACATAGCGGGCCGAGCGCGAAGCGTCTTCGCGTGCATCGCGTGCCAGCGTCCAGCGGTCGAAATCGTCCTCCGGGCCATACGGCACCGGCCCGGCATCGGCGAGGTCGGTGCCGCCGAGGCGGATGCGCTCGCCGGCGGCCAGCGCCAGCGAGCGGGTGTCGCCATACAGCTCGGCGCGGCCGCGCCGTACCGTGACCATGGTGGTGGAGCCATCGGCGGCGACGTCGAGGCGGTAGTCGCCGGGTTCGGCCGGCACCAGCGCCAGGTTGGGCGTATCGATCTCGACCGACTGGCCGGCCGGCAGCGCGCGCACGCGCAACTGCAGGGTGCCCTGCGTGAGGCGCACCTGCGTCATGGTGTCGTCCAGGTTGAGCACGCCGATGGCGGTGCCGCCGCCGAGCCGCAGCGCGGTCGAGCCGATATGCAGTTCGGTGCGCCCGGCGGGATCCACCCAGAGGCTGTCGCCGGTGCTGATGGGTCGGTTGGGGCTGGCCTGCACCCAGGCATCCGAACCCGCCGGCGCCAGGCTCAGGCCACCGGACCGCTCGGTCACGGTAGCGACGCGCGCGGGAGGATCGGCCTGCTGCGCGCGTGCCGGCGCGTGGGCGGCCAGGAGCAGGGCCGTGGCCAGCATGGCCGCGCGCAAGGTCGCCTGGACAGCGCGCCGGGAAAGCGGAAGGGTATGCATGATCGGTGTGCCGGCGGGGCCCGAAGCCCGCCGTCCTGTACGGAGCCTATACCGTGGAACGCGCCGCCGCCGTTTGCGCGCACGTGATTTTGTAAGCAGATCTGTCTCCCGCCGGGCATGCCGGCGGCGTTCCGGAAAGCGGGGATTCAGAAGGAATCCAGAAGGAATCCAGAAGGAATTCGGGGGGATCCGGACGGAATTCGGAGGGGAAAGTCGGGCCGGAGCGAGCACGGGCACGCCCCGGGGCGTGCCCTGTCCGGGTCAGCCGGTCTGGCTGCGGATGTACTCGGTCAGCCGCTCCGCCGACATGGGGCGGCCATAGAGGTAGCCCTGGGCCTCGTAGCAGCCGTTGGCGAGCAGGAAGTCGCGCTGCTCGGTGGTCTCCACCCCTTCGGCCACCACGCCGATGCGCAGGCTGGCGCCGACGTCGATCAGCGAATGGACGATGGCGGCGTCCACGGGGTCCTGCGTGACGTTGCGGATGAAGCTCTGGTCGATCTTGAGCCGGTCGACCGGGAACGACTTCAGGAAGCTCAACGACGCATAGCCGGTGCCGAAGTCGTCGCAGGTCAGGGTCACGCCGTCGCGCCGCAGCGCCTGCAGCTGGTCGGAGATCTCGTCGCCCTGCTGCAGGGCGATGGTCTCGGTGATCTCCAGTTCCAGCCGCTCGGGCGCCAGCTGCAGCTCGCGCAGGACGTGGCGCACCTCGGTCAGCAGCCGGCTCTCGGCCAGCTGTGCGGCGAACAGGTTGATGGCCACGCGTGGCGCATTGGCGAAACCCAGCGTCCACACCCGGGCCTGGGCGCAGGCGGTATGCAGCAGCCACATGCCGACATCGCCGGCGACGTTGCTGGCGGCCAGCGCGTCGATGAAGCTGGCCGGCTGCAGCAGGCCCAGGGTCGGGTGGCGCCAGCGCATCAGCGCCTCGGCGCCGACCACGCGCCCGTCGCGCAGGTCGACCTGGGGCTGGTAGAGCAGTTCGAACTGGCGCTGCGCATAGGCTTCGCGCAAGGCCTGCACCAGCGACAGGCGCGTCGCCACGTCGGTGCGCATCTGCGGCTTGAAGAAACGGATGGTGCGGCCGCCGTCCCGCTTGGCCCGGCCGAGCGCCAGGCTGGCCGAGGCCAGCACCTCGGACACGTCGTTGCCGGCGGCGGGTACCACGCAGGCGCCGACGCTGGCCAGCACATGGTGGCGGCGGCCCTCGACCTCATGGAATTCGGACAGCAGGGACAGGATGGCGGCGCTGATATGGCGCACCAGGGTCGGGTCGGAGATCGAGGGCAGCAGCACGCCGAACTCGTCGCCGCCCACGCGGCCCAGCTCGGCGTCGCGCGGCGAGGCATCGCGCAGGCGGCGCGCCACCTGGCGCAGGATGGCATCCCCCTCGCCGAAGCCGTGCATGTCGTTGAAGGCGCGGAAGTCGTCGATGCCGATCAGCAGCAATGCGCAGCGGGGCACCGCCTCCTGTGTCAGGCGTGCCTCCAGCCGCTTCAAGAATGCCTGGCGCGAGGGTATCCCCGTGAGCGGATCCACGTCCGCATCCGGCGAGGCACCGGTCGCCTTGGCCTCCGACCTGGCCACCATTCCAGCCTTGTAGGTGATTATCGACATCGTTCGGATCTAGCTATTTGGCTAGTGTGACGAAAACTTGGAAAAAATCAAGCGCCCCGCATCGCTTTTGCTGCGGCGCAATAGTACAAGCCGCCATCCCGTCGCCGGCATTGAAATGGCCTGGACGTTACAGTACCCTACGCCGCACAACTGCGCCGGCGGCCCGGCCGCGCCCGACCCAAGCCCGCCCGCGGCCAGGCCGCCGGCGGGCTGTCGCCGTCCCGCCCGACGCAGAACCAAGCCGCTACCGGAAACCGCACCGTGAACCACTGGACCATCCGTACCCGCATCCTGGCCAGCTTCTCCTTCATCCTGCTGGTGATGCTGCTGATGAGCGTCGTCGCCTACAACCGCCTCACCGCCATCGACCACGAGGCGGTACAGATGCAGCGCGACGCGCTGCCGGGGCTGAACTACAGTACCGGCCTGCGCGGCGTCTGGGGCGAACTCTACGTGCTCGGCTGGGAAACCGTGAGCGCGGCCAGCGACAGCCAGCGCCAGCAGTTCCAGGAGCAGACGCGCGACGCCCTGCAGCGCCTGGACAAGCTGCAGCAGCAGTACGAATCGACCATGTTCCGCGACGACGACCGCGCCCGCTTCGCCGCCTATACGGCGGCACGGGCGCGCTATGAGGAGGCCGCGCGCGCCTTTGCCACGCCCGACGCGTGGAAGGGCGCGGCCCCGGCCGAGGCGGCGCTGCGCGGGCCGGCGCACGAGCGCTGGACCGAGGCGCGCAAGGTGGTGCAGGAGATGGTCGACGACAACAACGCGGTCGCCAACCGCGCCTCCGGCGCCATCGTCGGCGCGGTCGATGCGGCCAAGACCAGCATCGAGGTCGCGCTGGTGGTGGCGGTGCTGGCCGCCATCGTCTGCGGCTACCTGCTGCTGCGCGCCATCACGGTGCCGATGCAGTCCATCGTCTCGCTGCTGGGGGGCATCCGCGGCGGCGACCTGCGCCTGCGCATGGCGCTGCGGCGCCATGACGAGTTCCTCGCCGTCGAGGAGGGCTTCAACCAGATGTCGGGCGAGCTGACCGGCCTGGTCAGCCAGGCCCAGCGTTCGGCCATCCAGGTCACCACCTCGGTCAACGAGATCGCCGCCACCGCGCGCCAGCAGCAGGCGACGGCGACGGAAACCGCCGCCACCACCACCGAGATCGGCGCCACCTCGCGCGAGATCTCCGCCACCTCGCGCGACCTGGTACGCACCATGTCCGAGGTGTCCGGCGCCGCCGAGCAGACCGCCGGCCTGGCCGGCACTGGCCAGGCCGGCCTGTCGCGCATGGAGGCCACCATGCAGCACGTGATGGACGCGGCCGGCTCGGTCAACGCCAAGCTGGCCACACTCAACGAGAAGGCCGGCAACATCAACCAGATGGTGACCACCATCGCCAAGGTCGCCGACCAGACCAACCTGCTGTCGCTGAACGCCGCCATCGAGGCCGAGAAGGCCGGCGAATACGGCCGCGGCTTCTCGGTGGTCGCCACCGAGATCCGGCGCCTGGCCGACCAGACCGCGGTGGCTACCTACGATATCGAGCAGATGGTGCGCGAGATCCAGTCGGCGGTGGCGGCCGGCGTGATGGGCATGGACAAGTTCTCCGAAGAAGTCCGGCGCGGCATGTCGGAAGTGACCCAGGTTGGCGACCAGCTGTCGCAGATCATCGGCCAGGTGCAGTCGCTGGCGCCGCGCGTGCAGATGGTCAGTGAAGGCATGCAGGCCCAGGCCAACGGCGCCGAGCAGATCAACCAGGCGCTGATGCAGCTGTCCGAAGCCGCGCAGCAGACCGTGGAATCGCTGCGCCAGTCGGGCCAGGCCATCGACGAGTTGACACTGGTGTCCAACGAACTGCGCGCCGGCGTCTCGCGCTTCAAGGTGTAAGCCCCGCCGAGGCCGCCATGAAGCTCTTCCTGCTGTTCGGCATCGGCGCCGACCGCTATGCACTCGATGCCGGCGAGGTGATCGAGGTGCTGCCGCTGACGGCGCTCAAGCAGATCCCCGGCGCGCCCGCCTGGGTCAGCGGTCTGCTGACGCACCGCGGCGGCCCGGTGCCGGTGATCGACCTGAGCGCGCTCGCCACCGGCGCGCCGGCGGCCGCGCGCACCAGCACGCGCACGGTGCTGGTGCACTACCGCCGCGCGGGCGAGACGCAGGTGCATTGCCTGGGCCTGCGCCTGGAACGCGCCACCGAGACCCTGCGCTGCGATCCCGCCGAGTTCGTCGACGGCGGCATCGCCGCGGGCGAAGCGCGCTACCTGGGCCCGGTCCGGGCCGATGCGGGCGGGCTGGTGCAATGGGTCCGGGTCGACGCGCTGCTGCCTGCGGCCGTCCACGCCCTACTGTTCGCGGCGGCGGAGGCATCATGAACCGCCTCGCCCCCATGAGCCCGCCGGCCCAGATCGCGGCGCTGCTCAAGCAGCGCACCGGGCTGGATGCCGAAGCCCTCGGGCCCGGCGCCATCGCGCGCGCCGTGCAACAGCGCCTGGATGCCATCAATGAAACCGATCACCAGGCCTACTGGCTCAGGCTGCACGGCGAAACGGAAGAGTTCCAGGCACTGATCGAGGCCGTCGTGGTGCCCGAGACCTGGTTCTTCCGCCATCGCGAAGCGTTGCACGCGCTCAGCCGCTTCGCCGTGCAGCGGCTGCGCGGCATCGATCGTCCGCTGCGCCTGCTCAGCCTGCCCTGCTCCACCGGCGAGGAGCCCTATTCGATCGTCATGGCGCTGCTCGACAGCGGCGTTCCCGCCCACCGCTTCCAGGTCGAAGCCGTCGACATCAGCGCGCTGGCGCTCGAGCACGCGCGCGGCGGCCGCTATCGCGACCATGCCTTCCGCAGCGGACCGCTGGACTTCCGCGACCGCTATTTCCGCCGCGCGGCGGGCAGCTACCAGCTGGACGAGCGCGTACGGGCCCGCGTGCGGCTGCGCCGCGGCAACCTGCTGGAGCCCGGCCTGCTCGACGGCGAGGCACCGTTCGACTTCGTCTTCTGCCGCAACCTGCTGATCTACTTCGACCCCGCCACCCAGCGCCAGGCCGTGGCCGCGCTGGCACGCCTGACGCATCCGGACGGCATGGTCTTCGTCGGCCCGGCCGAGGCCAGCCTGATGACCGCACGCGGCTTCCACTCGGCCAAGGTGCCGCTGGCCTTTGCCTTCCACCCGCCCGGCCATGCCGCCGCGCAGGCGCCGGCCGTGGCGTCGCGGCCAGCGCCGATGCCGGTGCCGCCACGCCCGCCGGCACGCCAGGCCGCCCCCCTGGCGCGCCGGATCCAGCCTGCGCCGCGCGCCGCCGACACCTCCGCCTCCCCTCCGGTCCACCCGCCCTCCGGCAGCGCCACCGATGCCGGCAGCGCGCAAGCGCTGGCCCGCATCGCAGCGATGGCCGACGGCGGCGCACTGGAAGCCGCGACGCGGGCCTGCGAGGATTGGCTGCGCGCCCACGGCGACAACGCCGATGCCCACTGCCTGCACGGCATCCTGCAGGATGCCGGCAGGCTGCCGGCGCTGGCGCGCGAGTCGTATCGCAAAGCCTTGTACCTCGACCCCACGCACGAGGAGGCGCTGCACCACATGGCCGCGCTGCTCGAAAGCGAAGGCGATGCGCAAGGCGCGCTGCGCCTGCGCCAGCGCGCCGAGCGCCATGCACGGGACCGACGCCATGCTTGAAGCCGGCCTGCCCTCACCTTCCGCCGAGCCTGCCATCGACGCCTGCTGGCGCCGCATCGGCGTGCGTGGCGACGGCAGCTGCGAGCGGCTTGCCGGCTTCGTCCACTGCCGTAACTGCCCGGTGTACGCGCAGGCCGCGGTCGCGCTGCTGGACACCATGGTGGCCGGTACCTCGCCGTCCGCCGGCGCGCCGGCGGGCGCGCCCCGCGCGACGCACCAGCCCGGGACGGAACACGGACCGGCGCTGTCCTGCCTGGTGTTCCGCGCCGGGCAGGAATGGCTGGCGCTGCCGGCCACCGCCCTCGGTGAGATCACCACGCCCTGTCCCATCCATTCCCTGCCCCACCGCCGCCACGCCGCCGTGCTGGGCGTGGCCGGCGTGCGCGGGCAACTGCTGGCCTGCATCAGCCTGGCCACGCTGCTGGGAGGCCAGGCCGCGGCGCAGGACGGCGCCGCGCCGGGCACGCGCGTGCTGGTGCTCGGCCAGGGCCGCGCCGCCATCGCCCTGCCGGTGGACGAAGTAGCCGGTGTGGAGCGCTTCGCGCAGGACCGCGTGCTGCCGCTGCCCACCACGCTCTCGCGCGTCGCCCTGCCCTACCTGCAGGGGGTGCTGCACAGCGGCGGACGCCACGTCGGCCTGCTGGATCCCGACCGCCTGCGCCAGGCCCTGCTGGAGATCCTCGCATGAATCCCGAGCAACTCCGCGATGCTTCGCTGCTGGAGCTGTTCGCGCTCGAAGCGGAAGCGCAGACCGCCGTGCTCAACGACGGGCTGCTGGCGCTGGAGCGCGATCCCGGGGCCGCCCGCCAGCTCGAGGCCTGCATGCGCGCCGCGCACTCGCTCAAGGGCGCGGCACGCATCGTCGGCCTGGAAGAGGCCGTGCGCGTGGCCCATGCGATGGAGGACTGCCTGGTCGCCGCCCAGCAGGGCAGCCTGCGCCTGAGCGCAGCCCACATCGACGCGCTGCTGGAGGGCACCGACCTGCTGCAGCGGATCGGCCAGCCCGGCACGGCACCGCACGAGCAGGTGTCACGCATCGAGCCCTTGCTGGCACAGCTCGAGGCGCTGCTGGCCGCGCCACAGGCGCCGGCGGCGAAGCCGTCGGCGGGCGTCCCCGCGCCGGAGGCCGTCGCTGCCGAGGCCCGCGCCTTGAGCCCAACCGTGACGGAACCGGACCTGGTAGCGGAGGCCATGGCCGCGCTATCGATGCCGGACTTCGGATCGCTATCCTCCCTGTCCGCGCCGGCCACGCCAAGCGCATCGGCCACGCCAAACGCATCGGACACGCCGACCGCGCCGGCGCCGCAGGCGGATGGCCGCGAGCGCGTGCTGCGCGTCAACGCCGAAACGCTCAACCAGCTGCTGGCCATGGCCGCCGAAGGCATGGTGGAATCGAACGGCCTGCGGCAATTCGGCGACGCCATGCAGCAGATGCGCCGCCTGCAGATGCGCGCCACGCGCGCGCTCGACACGGCCCGCGCCGGGCTGTCCACCGAAACGGCGGACCAGCGCGGCCTGGCCGCGCTGGCCGAAGCGCAGGACCTGCTGGCCGGCATGCATCGCCAGTTCGCCGAGCACCTGGCCGGCTTCGAGCAGTACGACCACCGCGCCGGTCGGCTGTCGCGCCGCTTGTACGACACGGCGCTGGCGTGCCGCATGCGGCCGCTGTCCGACGCCATCGCCGGCCACACCCGCATGGTGCGCGACCTGGGCCGGACCCTGGGCAAGCAGGTGCGGCTCGAACTGAGCGGGGCGCAGACGCAGGTGGACCGCGACATCCTGGAGCAGCTCGACGCCCCGCTGGCCCACTTGCTGCGCAACGCCGCCGATCACGGCATCGAGCCTCCTGCGCAGCGCGTGGCGCAGGGCAAGCCGGCGGAGGGATGCATCACGCTGCACGCGCGGCACAACGCCGGCCGGCTGATCATCGAGATCGCCGACGACGGCGCCGGCGTGGACCTGGAGCGCCTGCGCAGCGCCATCGTGCGGCGCGGGCTGGCGAGCGAGCAGACCGCCGGCAGGCTGTCGCAGGGTGAGCTGCTCGAATTCCTGCTGCTGCCGGGCTTCAGCATGCGCGACACCGTGTCGGAGATCTCGGGCCGCGGGGTCGGGCTGGACGCCGTGCAGGAAATGATCCGCCAGGTCCACGGCAGCCTGCGCCTGTCGCAGCGCAGCGGCGAAGGCATGCAGATCCACCTGGAGCTGCCCTTGACGCTGTCGGTGGTGCGCGCGCTGCTGGTGGAGGTCGACGGCGAAGCCTATGCCTTTCCGCTCGGGCGCGTGCAGCGGGCCACGTCGGTGCCGCGCGATGCCATCGAGCAGCTCGAGGGCCGCCAGCATTTCCACTTCCGCTTCGCGCAGCGCCAGGTCGGCCTGGTCGAGGCGGCCCAGGTGTTGCAGCGCCCCGTCGGCGCCGCCGTGCGCGATGAAGTGCCGGTGGTGGTGATCGGCGAACACGAACACACCTACGGCATCGCCGTCGACCGCCTGCTCGGCGAGCGCACGCTGGTCGTGCAACCGCTGGCCGAGGCGCTGGGCAAGATCAAGGATATCGCCGCGGGCAGCCTGACCGACGACGGCACGCCGGTGCTGATCTTCGACATCGACGACCTGCTGCGTTCGGTCGAGCGGCTGGTGGCCGAGGGCGGCGTCGCGCGCGCCCGGCAAGCCGGCACCGAAGCGGAAACCCTGCGGCGCCGGCGCGTGCTGGTGGTCGACGACTCGCTCACGGTGCGCGAGCTGGAGCGCAAGCTGCTGGCCGGGCGGGGCTATGATGTCAGGGTGGCGGTCGACGGCATGGACGGCTGGAACATGCTGCGCGCAGAGTCCTTCGACCTGGTCATCACCGACATCGACATGCCGCGCATGGACGGCATCGAGCTGGTCACCAGGATGAAGCAGGACACCACGCTGCGGCCGATCCCGGTCATGGTGGTGTCATACAAGGACCGCGAGCAGGACCGCCGCCGCGGCCTGGAGGCCGGTGCGGATTACTATCTGGCCAAGGGCAGCTTCCACGACACAGCGCTGCTGGATGCGGTGCGGGACCTGATAGGCGAGGCGCGCGCATGATGAAGATCGGTATCGTCAACGACTCACCCGCCGCCGTGGCCGCGCTGCGCCGCGCGCTCGCGCAGGATGCGTCGCTGACGCTTGCCTGGGTGGCGGCCGATGGCGCCGAGGGCGTCAGCCGGGCCGCGCGCGACACGCCCGACCTGATCCTGATGGACCTGTTGATGCCGGTCATGGACGGCGTCGAGGCCACGCGGCGCATCATGGCGGCGACTCCCTGCCCCATCGTGGTGGTCACCACCGACGTCGAGCGCAACACGCGCCTGGTCTTCGACGCCATGGGCCATGGCGCCATCGATGCGGTCGACACCCCCACCCTGGTCGAGCCCGACGCGCAGCGCGCTGCGGCTCCGCTCTTGCGCAAGATCCGCACGGTGGCGAGCCTGGTGGGCGGGCAGAGCCGGCAGCCGGCGGCCGCGCCGGAGACGCCGCGACGCTCCACCACCCAGCGCCTGGTGGCAATCGGCGCCTCGGCCGGCGGCCCGGCGGCGCTGGCCACCCTGCTGGGCGCGCTGCCGGCGGAATTCCCGGCGGCGATCGTGGTCGTACAGCACGTCGACGAGGCCTTTGCGGCCGGCATGGCAGCCTGGCTGGACGAGCAATGCCGGCTGCCGGTCAGGCTGGCGCTGGACGGCGAGGCGCCACGGCCGGGCACCGTGCTGCTGGCCGGCACCAACGACCACCTGCGGCTCACCTGCGCGACGCAGATGGTCTACACGGAGCAACCGAAAGACTGCCTCTACCGGCCGTCGATCGATGTGTTCTTCGACAGCGTGGCGACCCACTGGGCCGGCGACGCGACGGGCGTGCTGCTGACCGGCATGGGGCGGGACGGCGCGATCGGGCTGAAGGCCATGCGCGAGCGCGGCTTCCTGACCATCGCGCAGGACCAGGCGTCCAGCGCTGTCTACGGCATGCCCAAGGCCGCGGCGGCGCTCGGCGCCGCCCGCGAGATCCTGCCCCTGGAAAGGATCGCCGCGCGTCTGCAGAGCGTGGGCGGCGGGGCGATGTTCGGCAAGCAACCGGGGTAGCACGGCGGTCCCTGCCGGCCGGCGCGACGCCAGCGGGGCCCGTCCAGCGATATTGAGGAAGTGAGATGGCAACACAAGGTGAATTCGGCACCGGCGGCGGCAACCAGTACGACTACCAGGCCATGGTGTTGCTGGTCGACGACCAGGCGATGGTGGGAGAAGCGGTGCGGCGCGCTCTGGCGGGCGAGCCCGACATCGACTTCCACTACTGCGCGCAACCCGCCGAGGCCATCGGCGTGGCGGAACTGACGCGCCCCACCGTGATCCTGCAGGACCTGGTGATGCCCGGCGTGGACGGCCTGACCCTGGTCCGACGTTACCGCAACAATCCTGCCACGCGCGACATCCCCATCATCGTGCTGTCGACGAAGGAGGAGGCGCAGATGAAGAGCGCAGCCTTCTCGGCAGGCGCCAACGACTACCTGGTCAAGTTGCCTGACAGCATCGAGCTGGTGGCACGCATCCGCTACCACTCGCGCTCCTACCTGAACCTGCTGCAACGCGACGAGGCCTACCGCGCCCTGCGGCAGAGCCAGCAGCAGTTGCTGGAGATCAATCTCGAACTGCAGCGCCTGACCAATTCGGACGGTCTCACCGGCCTGTCCAACCGGCGCTACTTCGACGAGTACCTGAACGCCGAATGGCGGCGGGCGCAGCGCGAGCAGAGCCAGCTTGCGCTGCTGATGATCGACGTCGATGCCTTCAAGGCCTACAACGACACCTACGGCCACGTGGCCGGAGACGAAGTGCTGCGGCGCGTAGCCAGCGTGATCCGCGAGAACTGCGCGCGGCCGGCCGACCTGCCGGCCCGCTTCGGCGGCGAGGAATTCGCCATGATCCTGCCGGCCACCTCGCCGGGCGGCGCGCGCCTGCTCGGCGAGAAGGTGCGCCGCGCGATCGAGGCGCTGCAGGTGCCGCACGAAGGTTCGCCGACCTCGCCGTGGCTCACGGTCAGCATCGGCGGCGCGGTGATCGTGCCGGCGCCGGACCAGGTCTTCAGCCGCCTCGTCGAGCTGGCCGACACCGGCCTCTACCAGGCCAAGCGCAACGGGCGTAACCAGGTGCTGATGGCGTGAGGCGTGAGGGGCCCGGAGGTATCGGGACCGCCGGGATCCACGCCAGCCTCGGCAAGGCAGCCCCCATCCGGGGAAAATCCGCCTCGGAATGGACCGCACACTGCGCCACGGGTATTGCTTTCGCGATGCTTCCGCCGGGCATCCAGGGCACCGCGTGGCTGTACGCATCAGTCTTTGCACCGCCCCTTGCACCAGCGGTCGCAGCCGGCTGGATCCGCGGTCATAATCGGCTATCCAGGCACCACAGACTTCATCGACAATGATCACAGGACACGTCTTTATCGCCACCAGCCTCGACGGCTTCATCGCGCGGACCGATGGCGACATCGGCTGGCTTCTGGAACGGGATGATCCAGCGGAAGACCATGGTTATCCGGCCTTCATCGCCGACAAGGACGCGATCGTCATGGGTCGGGGCTGCTACGAGAAGGTCCTCACGATGGGCGAATGGGCCTACGACAGGCCCGTGCTCGTGCTGTCGCGGCAATTGGCCGGCAAGCCGGTACCGGATAACTTGCAGGGAAAGGTGCGCTTCTCGGACAGCACGCCCGCGCAAGCGATGGCGCAACTGGAGGCCGCCGGCGCGCGCCGCGTGTACGTCGATGGCGGCCGCCTGGTCCAGTCGTTCCTGCGCGATGGCTTGATCGCCGACCTGGTCATCACCGCGGTGCCGGTATTGATCGGGACAGGCAGGCCACTGTTCGGCGCCCTGCCGCGCGACGTGAGCCTGGCACTGGAATCGAGCCGGCGCTTTCCTTCCGGCCTGGTGCAGTCGACCTATCGCGTGCTGGCCTGATCCGCGGCGATGTGGTGAAGAGGCATGGGGCTGGCGCATCCGGCGCCGCGATCGGCGCTGCCTCGGCGGGCGCAGCGTGACAGCGCAGTCATCGCCCGTTCGTCGCCCGTTCGTCGCCCGTCAGCCGCCGTCTTCCCGGCCCTGGCCCGGCGAGGGCTCGTTGCCGCGCTCCGACTGCAGGATGTCCAGGTGCGCGAGATAGCGGTCGAGCTCGGCGCGGCCTTGCTCGGTGATGCAGTAGACCCGGCCGCTGCCTTCGACCAGTTCGGCCGTGATGGCCCTGGCGATCATCAGGCTGCGCAGGATGGGCCGCAGCGAGCGGATGTTCTTGTCGATGCCGTGCTCGCGCAGGCGGTCCACCAGGTTCAGCACGGTCGCGGGCCGTGCCTTGACGAACTTCAGGATGTAGAGGCGCGAAACGAATCGGTCGAGTGTGGGTGTCTTCATGGGCACTGGCCCCGCGCCGCCGGCAGGCCGCCAGCAGGCACGGGAGGAAATGACATCAGGCTCAGGCCATGACTGCTGCTCCGGCAGTCGGCGGCTTCTCCATCATCGGCGCGGGCGCTGCCCGCATGCCGGGACCCGCTCGGGCCCCTGGGTCGGTCGATCCGCGCCGCGGTGCGCGCGGGCGGTCATGCAAAAAAAAACGGGGTGCCCCAAGAGCACCCCGAGTACCACTTCATCTTGCGCGCGCCGGCCGGATGGCCGGCGCCTGGTCGTGGGGCGTCACTCTTCCTGGAACGCTTCCTCGCGCTTGGCCTTGATCGAGGGCAGCGCCACCACGGCAACCAGCGCGGCCGCGGCGATCAGCAGGCCGAGCGACAGCGGGCGGGTGACGAACACGCTGAACTCGCCGCGCGACAGCAGCAGGGAACGGCGGAAGTTCTCTTCCATCATCGGCCCCAGCACGAAGCCCAGCAGCAGCGGTGCCGGCTCGCACTTCAGCTTCAGGAACAGGTAGCCGATCACGCCGAAGCCAGCCGCCATGAAGACGTCGAAGGTCTGGTTGTTGACCGAATACACGCCGATGCCGCAGAACACCAGGATGGCGGGGTAGAGGAAGCGGTACGGCACGGTCAGCAGCTTCACCCAGACGCCGATCATCGGCAGGTTCAGGATGATCAGCATCAGGTTGCCGATCCACATCGAGGCGATCAGGCCCCAGAACAGCGCGGGGTTGCTGGTCATCACCTGCGGGCCCGGCTGGATGTTGTGGATGGTCATCGCGCCCACCATCAGCGCCATCACCGCGTTGGGCGGGATGCCCAGCGTCAGCAGCGGGATGAAGGAGGTCTGTGCCGCGGCGTTGTTGGCCGATTCCGGACCTGCCACGCCTTCGATCGCGCCCTTGCCGAATTCGTGCGCGTACTTGGAGGTCTTCTTCTCCAGCGAGTACGCCGCGAACGAGGCCAGTGCCGCGCCGCCGCCCGGCAGGATGCCCAGCGCCGAACCCAGGAAGGTGCCACGCAGCACCGCCGGGATCATGCGGCGGAAGTCTTCCTTGGTCGGCCACAGGTTGGTCACGTGGTCGGTGAAGGTCTCGCGGGCTTCCTTCTGCTCCAGGTTCGCGATGATTTCCGCGAAGCCGAACATACCCATGGCCAGCGCGACGAAGTCGATACCGTCGGTCAGCTCGGGGATGTCGAAGGAGAAACGCGCGGCGCCCGAGTTCACGTCGGTACCGATCAGGCCCAGCAGCAGGCCCAGCACGATCATCGCCACCGCCTTCGGCAGCGAGCCCGAGGCCAGCACCACGGCACCGATCAGGCCCAGCACCATCAGCGAGAAGTACTCGGCGGGACCGAACTTGAAAGCCAGTTCCGACAGCGGCGTGGCGAAGGCGGCCAGGATCAGCGTGGCCACGCAGCCGGCGAAGAACGAGCCCAGGCCGGCGGTGGCCAGCGCCACCCCGGCGCGGCCGCGCCGTGCCATCTGGTAGCCGTCGATGGTGGTCACCACCGAGGACGATTCACCGGGCAGGTTGACCAGGATGGCGGTGGTCGAGCCGCCGTACTGGGCACCGTAGTAGATGCCGGCCAACATGATCAGCGCGGCCACCGGCGGCAGCGTGTAGGTCACCGGCAGCAGCATGGCGATGGTGGCCAGCGGCCCCAGGCCCGGCAGCACGCCGATCAGGGTGCCCAGCACGCAGCCCAGGAAGGCATAGGCCAGGTTCTGCAGCGACAATGCCGTGGAGAAGCCCAGGGCAAGGTGTTCGAACAATTCCATGGGACCGACTCCTTAACCGGTGATGAAGGCAGGCCACACCGGCATCTGCAGATTGATGCCGTACACGAAGGCGCCGAGGCTGATCAGCACCAGCACCACGCCATTGAGGAGCGCGCCTTTCCAGCTGAATTCATGGCTGGCCATCGACGACACCAGCACCAGCACGAACACCGACAGCACCATGCCGAGCGGCTTGAGCAGCAGGCCGAACAGCACCACCGAACCCAGGATCCACAACAGGGTCTTCAGGTCCCAGCGCGCCAGGTGGTCTTGCTCGCCCTTGCTCGACAGCGAGCCGATCAGGACCAGCGCGCCCAGCAGGGCGAGCACCAGCCCGAGCAGGAATGGAAAGTAACCGGGTCCCATCTTCGCCGCCGTTCCCATGGAATAGCCGCGTGCGACCCAGGAAAAGCTCAAACCGACCAGAATGAACATCAGGCCGGAGGCAAAGTCCTTTTGGCTGCGTATGCGCAAAACGATTCTCCTCGAAGTACACGAAATGCATCTGCCGCACATCTCTGTTGCTGCCCGGCAGTCCCCCCTCAGCGTCGGTACATTGACCCCATCCGCCCGAGAATGGGTGCAACGTTAGATAGGTGTGCTTTCATCCGCCTTTCAGTTGTCTTGAACTAGGGGTATTCACCGATGCGCTGCCTGCACGCGCGCCGCGCGTGCCGATGCGTCGCGATCCCAGCCATATCAAGCGAATCCGGCCGTTTGCGGTCAACATGTCTGAGGGAAAGGACATCGAGGCGGCGCCTGTCTGTCTGCTCGCCTCCGGAGACGAAACAGTACGCCCTTACAAAGAGCTTTCATTTCAGGCTTCAGCCAGAGGGGACGGCGCAGGCCATATCCGCGGCGATGCGGATGAAAGCCATCCGAAAGGAAGACCCGCCCTGCACAGGCGGCACGGCCGGCGGCGATGATCGATGCCCGCAGAGTGGCGGAAACCGGCGGCAGGCGCCGCCGGAAAACAACGGGGCATGCACCCCGCGCGCGGCTAGCTGCGCGGATTGGCGCGCACGCCGGCCGGCACCGCGGCCGGCACACTGCCGGCTGCCAGCATGTGGCTGGCGCGCCAGGTGCCACGCAGGTAGTAGAGCGTCGCCAGCGTCACCGACACCACCGAGCCCACCGGGAAGCTCCACCAGATCGCGCCCGCGCCGAAGGGCCCCGAGAGCACGCTGGCGAACGGCAGCCGTACCAGCCACATCGACACGAAGAGGATGACCAGCGGTGCCATCACCGCCCCGGTGGCACGCACCGTGCCGAACAGCACGATGGTGAAGCCGAACAGGATGAAGGACCACAGCACGACGGCATTGATGTGCTGCGCGATCTCGATGGCCTCGCCGTCGCCCGGCAGGAACAGGCCCAGTGCATGGCGGTTGAATACGTAGATCAGCACCACCAGCGCCCCCGTCATGGCGAGGTTGAAGGCCAGCCCGGTGCGCGTGATGTTGTTGACGCGGTGCCACAGCCCCGCGCCGACGTTCTGCGCCACCATCGACGACACGCTCGCGCCTACCGCCAGCGCCGGCATCTGCACGTAGGTCCACAGCTGCGACGCCACACCGTAGGCCGCCGTGGTCTGCGAGCCGTGGCGGTTCACCAGCGACATCATCACCAGCGCCGATGACGAGATCACCACCATCTGCATGCCCATCGGCAAGCCCTTGACTACCAGCGAACGCAGGATGGCGAGATCGGGCCACAGCAGCGACAGCTCGCCGCGTGGCAGCCAGAGGAAGTGGCGGCGGCGGCGCAGCAGGGCCAGCATGGCCACCAGGCTGGTGGACTGCGCGATCAGCGTCGCCAGCGCCGAGCCGGCGATGCCCAGCGCCGGCACCGGTCCGGCGCCGAAGATCAGCAAGGGGTTGAGCGCCACGTCGAGGCCGACGGACAACAGCATGAACCAGAACGGCGTGCGCGAATCGCCCGCGCCGCGCAGCGTCATCATCACGAAGTTGTAGAAGTACATGAAGGGCAGCGCGACGAAGATGATGCGCAGGTAGGCGATGGCGAACGGCGCCGCGTCGGCCGGTGTGCCCATGGCCAGCAGGATCTCCGGCGTGAAGACGTAGCCGAAGGCCGACGCCGCCACCGACAGCAGCACGAAGAAGGTGGTGCTGGTGCCCACCACCCGCCGCGCCTGCGCGATATCGCGCGCGCCCACCGCCTGCCCCACCAGGATGGTGTTGGCCATGCTGACGCCGAACACCACGCCGAGCAGGAAGAACAGGATGATGTTGGCGTTGGACGTGGCGGTCAGCGCCGCTTCGCCGAGGAAATGGCCCACCCAGATCGAATTGATCGAAGCATTGAGCGACTGCAGGATGTTGCTGCCCAGCACGGGCAGCGAAAACAACAGCAAGGTCCGTGCGATGGGACCGGTGGTGAATTGCGCCTTGTTCTTCATCTTGGCCTGTCGGGTCGGCTGGTGACTGGTGGCTCGGCAAAGCACCATCTTCGTGCGAGTCGGCCGATTCTGGCAAGCGCCGGGAGCGGCAGCGCCATTCAGGGTGCCCGCGCCGCCGATCGCTGCGATAATGTCAGGCCACGAACAACTTGCCATCCCGACCATGCGCAGCGCAAGCCAGGGCCCCCGCAAACGCCCCCAAGCCGCCCAGGCGCCCCGGGCCGAGGAGCGCGCGGCGGCCACGCCGCCTGCCGGCGCCGCCGGCGACCCCGCGGCCGACGCCCGCCAGTTGGCGCACCGTCCGGTGCCGCGCGCCGGAGAGGGCAAGCGCGGCGAAGCCGGCCACCTGGGCTACCTGCTGCGCCAGGCCAGCGCCGGCAACCGCCTGCGCATGGAGCGCGCGCTGTCCGACCTCGGCGTCACTTCGCCGCAATTCGTCGTGCTGACCATGGCCGGCGCCTATCCTGGCCTGTCGGGTGCCGACGTCGCCAGGCTGGCCCTGCTGACGCCGCAGACCGTCAGCGTGATCGTCGCCAACCTGGAGAAGGCCGGCGCCATCGCGCGCCGGCCTCACCCCGTGCACGGACGTATCCAGGCCATCGCCCTGACCGCCGCCGGGGAAGCCCTGCTGGCACGCTGCCGCGAACGCGTGATGGTCAACGAGGCGCGCCTGCGCGCCACCCTGCCGCCAGAGGAAGAGGCGGTGGTACGGCGCTGGCTGGCAAGCCTGGCGCTGGATGCGGATGACGCGGACGCTGCGGATGACGCGGACGCTGCGGAGGACGCGGATAAAGCGGGCGACGCAGGAAGCGGCGGCTGAAACACATCGCGCCCTTTCGCGCCGACGGCCCGCGCGCGCCCCTGCCGCCCCCTACTCCAGCCGGATATTGCCGGCGCGGATCAACTGCTGGTAGAAGGCATCGTCCTTGAGCAGTTGCCGGCTGAACTCGGCCGGCCCCTGGAAGGACGGGTACTGGCTGAAACGGATCAGCAGGCCTTTCATGTCGGGCGCGGACATCACCCGTCCGGCCGCCGCGGCATAGCGCTCGACCACCGCCTGCGGCGTAGCGCGCGGCGCATAGAGCGCAAACCAGCTCGGCAGCGCCAGGTCGAGATCCTGTTCATGCAAGGTCGGCACGTCGGGCAGCTCCGGATGCCGCTCGGTGCCGGTCACCGCCAGCGCCTTGAGCCGGCCGGCCTTGATCTGCGGCAGCGCGACGCTGTCGTAGATCACGTCGATACGCCCCGCCAGCAGATCGTTCATCGCCTCGGCCGAGCCCTTGTAGGGCACATGCAGCATGTTCACGCCGGTCTTCATGCCGACCACGGCGCCCTGCAGGTGGGTGATGGTGGCCAGGCCGGCGGAGCCGTACGACACCTTGCCCTCGTGCGCCTTGGCGTAGGCGATGAACTCGCGCATGTCCTTGGCGGGCAGGTCGCGCCGCGCCGTGACGATGCCGATCGAAGACGACAGCTTGGCCACCGGCACGAAATCCTTCAGCGGGTCGTAGGGAACGGCGCGCAGGTGAGGCGTGATCACGTGCACGGCGGTAGGCGCCAGCAGCAAGGTACTGCCGTCCGGCGGCGCGTTGGCCACCGACTGCGCGCCGATGGTGCCGCCCGCGCCGACCTTGTTCTCCACCACGAAGGGCGTGCCCAGCTCGCGGTTCATGCGTTCGGCAAACAGCCGTGCCAGCGTATCGGCATTGCCACCGGCGGGGTAAGGGACCACCAGCCGCACCGGCCCCTTGTAGTCGGCCAGCGCGGCCGGTGCCGCCGCACAGCCCGCCATCAGCGCCAGGCCGGCGGCCAGCGCCCTGAAGGTTCGCGTCATGTTCCCGGTCTCCTGCGCGCGGCGCCGGCCGGCATGCGCCGGGCCCCGCCGCCGTTGTCATCCGCCCCTGCGCCGCCGGCGCTCAGCGCCCCTGGTACTGCGCGCTGCGCTTCTCGCGGAAGGCGCGCATGCCTTCCTGCGTATCCTCGCTCTCGCGCACCGCGGACAGCTCGCGCACGGCATCCGCCATCAGCTCGGAAGGGCCCTTCGGCATCACCGTCTGCGCGACGAAGCGCTTGAGCGTGGCCAGCACCAGCGGTGCCGAGCGCGACAGCTCGTCGGCCATCTTCAGCGCGGCTTCCACCTGGCCGCCGACCGGCACGATGTCATTGACCAGGCCCACCTCGCGCGCGCGCTGCGCATCCACGGTGCGCCCGAGCAGCATCAGCTCCATGGCGACCTTGTGCGGCACCCGTGCCGCCAGCCCCGCGATCATGCCGCCGGTGAAACCGAGGCGCGCCTCCGGGTAGCAAAAACGCGTGTTGTCCGCAGCCACCGCCAGGTCGCACATCATGTGGAGCACCAGCGCCCCGCCCACCACCCAGCCTGCGGTGGCGGCAATGATGGGCTTGTCGGTGACGAAGCCCGAGCCCGGGATGCAGCGCCACAGTTCCGGCAGGTTGCCGACATCGGCGCCGGCCGAGAAGGCATCGTTGCCGGCTCCGGTGATGACCGCCACGCGCTGCGCGGACGCGTGGAACTCGCGGAAGCCCTGCTGCAGCAGCTCGGCCGTCTCCTTGCAGATGACGTTGCGCTTCTCGGG
This sequence comes from Cupriavidus sp. USMAA2-4, assembly GCF_001854305.1. NCBI lineage: Bacteria > Pseudomonadati > Pseudomonadota > Betaproteobacteria > Burkholderiales > Burkholderiaceae > Cupriavidus > Cupriavidus sp. USMAA2-4. The sequence continues at coordinate 678,119 of NZ_CP017749.1, forward strand.
GCGGTTCAGGGTGAACAGCGTGACCTTGCCATGCTGTTCAATGGTGACGACGCTCATGCTCTTTGTCTCCTTGTCCGATGTTGTCCTTGCCGGCAAGCTTCCGGCAGCCTCGCGGCGACCCGCTGCCGCGCGCGGCTAGCCGATGCGCGCGCGCGCATCCACCGCCACGCAACCCGCGCCAGCGGCGCGCACCTTGAGCGGATTGACTTCGATCTCGAAGTCGCGCTCGCGCAGGGCATGCGCCAGCCAGCCCATGCGGACGATGACGGCGGCCAGCGCCTCCACATCCAGCGCCGGCCGTCCTCGCCACCCCTGCAGCAGCGGCGCCACCCGCAAGCGCGCCAGCGCCGCCAGCGCGCTCTCGCGTGACAGCGGTGCCGGCAGCACGACGATGTCCCGCAGCAGCTCGACCAGGATGCCGCCGCTGCCGAGCACCACCTGCGCGCCGAACTGCGCGTCGCGGCGCGCGCCGACCAGCAGTTCCAGCTCCCCCTCTTCCTGCGCCTGCAAGGAGAAGCCGGTGATGGAAGCCTGCGGCGCCAGCGCAGCGATGCGCTCGCGCATGGCCTGCAGCCCGGCGCGCAGCGCCTGCGCATCGGCCACCCCCAGCAGCACGCCGCCCACCTCCGACTTGTGCACGATCTCGGGCGACACCACCTTGGCCACCAGTGGAAAGCCGATGGCCGCACTGCCGGCCACGGCGGCCTCGGCGTCGGCGAACACCTGGCCACGGTTGACCGGGATGCCGGCACTGCGCAGCAGCGCCTTGGCCGCGGCCTCGTCGAGGGTGCCAGCCAGGCCGGCCGGCAGGACCATGTCCACGCCCGGCTGCGCCACCGATTCCGGCCGCCAGGCGGACCAGCGGCACCAGGCCGCGAGCGCCTCCACTGCCTCGCCGAGGCTGTTGGTAAAGGGCACGCCCGCCTCCAGCAGCCGGGCGCGTGCCGCAGCGGCGGCCTTGCCCGGCTGCATCACGAACAGCATCGGCTTGCCGCTGGCCGCGCCACCCTGTGCCAGCCGGGCGGTGGCATCGGCCAGCGCGGGCGCGGTGGTCATCACGAACAGGCCGAGGTCCGCCTGGGCATCATCCAGCGCGAGGGCCGCCGTGCGCTCGCCGACCTCGGCGGCGTCCGCGCCGTCCTCATGGCGGCGCCCGCCGAGGTCGATCGGATTGCCTGCCTGGCCTTCGGAATACAGCGCCGCCAGCGCTTGCTGCGTGGCCTGCCCGAAGCGCGCCAGCGGAATGCCGGCTTCGGACAGGCGGTCCGCGCTGAGCGCGCCGCCACCGCCCGAGGTGGTGACGATGACGGCGCGCTCGACCTGCCGCGCCGGGTAGCGCGCCATGGCGGCCGCCAGCACCAGCATGGCGGCAGGGTCGTCCATCAGCACCACGTTCTCGCGCCGGCAGACGGCCTCCAGGCTGGCATGGTCGCCCGCCAGGCTGGCCGTGTGCGAGAAGGCCGCACGGCTGCCGTCGGCGGTCTTGCCGGCCTTCACCGCCAGCCAGGGCTTGCCGGCGGCGCGGGCGCGCCGCGCCAGCTCGATGAAGCGCGCGGGCGACTTGATCCCTTCGATGTAGGTGCAGATCACCCGCGTGCGTGGGTCGGCGATCAGGAACTCGACGAAATCGCACAGTTCCAGGTCGGCCTGGTTGCCCACCGAGACACAGTGCGTGAAGCCGATGCCGATGTCGTAGGCGCGATCGAACAGCGTGGCCATCAGCGCGCCGCTCTGGCTGACGAAGCCGATCGGACTCTCGATCAGGGTGTCGACCTCGAGCGCCGGCGACGAGCACAGCACCAGCCGGTTGGCCGGACTGATCACGCCCAGGCAGTTCGGCCCGATCAGGCGCATGCCGCGCGCGTTGGCGATCTGCACGATCTCCCGTTCGAGCGCCGCGCCTGCGGCGCCCGCGTCCGAGAACTTCGAGGTGATGATGATGCCGGCCCGCGCGCCGCGTGCGGCACAGGCCGCCACCTGTTCCTTCACCTTGGGCTGCGGCACCGCCATGATCACCATGTCTGGCGCCTCGGGCAACGCGTCGATGCTCGGAAACATCTTCAGCCCGAAGAGCGTCTCGCGCACCGGGTTGATCGGGTAGACGGTGCCGCCGTATTGGTGCTTGAGCAACATGCGGAACAGCCGTCCGCCGAACTTGCCCTGGTCTTCCGATGCCCCGATCACCGCCACCGAGCGCGGGGAGAGCAAGGCCGCGAGATTGTCGGCCGAGGTCTTTGCTGGGTCCATGCTTTGTCTCCGTCTTGTCGTTCTTCTGGCGCGGGCCGGATCGGCGTCCGGCTTCCGCTGCACTGCATGCCCGACGTGCCCGGACGGCGCGCTCAAGCGGGGCGCTTCAGCGGGGCACCTCAGCGGCGCGTGGCCGCCCGGTATGCCGCGATGCGGTCTTTCAGTCCCGGGCGCGCGGCGGAGCGCACCAGGTCGGCAAGCTGGCCCGCGCGTGCTGCAGCGCCGGCGCTGCCGCCCAGGGCGGCGGCATGGATCGCGGCCTGCGTCGATGCCTCCAGGCGGCACGCCTGCTCCAGCAGCGCCGCCAGGCCGGCCGCGCGCGCGTCGGGCACGACCATGGCGTCCACCAGGCCGGCGCGCAGCGCGTCCTCGCTGCCGATCGCGCCACCGCCGGCGATCCAGCTGCGCGCGCAAGTGGCGCCGACCAGCGCGGCCAGCCGCTCGGTACCCAGCACCAGGCCGAAGCCGGCGCCGGGAAAGGCGAAGCTGCTGCCCGGCGCGGCCCAGCGCCGCGCGCAGGCGGCGACCAGGTCGGCGCCCGCGCCCATGGCGCGCCCCTGGACCAGCGCGACGGTGACGAAGGGCGCGGCATGCACGGCCTGCAGCAGCAGTTCGACGCGCACGAAGCGCGCCAGCAGCGAGTCGTCGCTTTCCTGCTCCAGGTCCTCCAGGTCGAAGCCGGTGCAGAAGTGCCTGCCGGCACCTTCGATGGCCAGCAGGCGCGTGCCGTCCGTGTGGCAGGCCTCGACCGCTGCGGCCAGCGCCGCCACCAGCGCCGCGCTGAGCGCATTGCCGCGCGCCGGCCGGTTCAGTGTCAGGTGCGTCAGCGGGCCTTGCCGGGCGATGCGCAGCAAGGGCTCGGCAGCGGATGCGGGGGCGTGGTTCATGCGGCGGGGCGCGCCCACAGATTGGGCACCATGGCGTTGGAGTAGCCCGACACGAAGGGCTTGGCCTGCCCGCTCTGCGGGTCGTAGACGTGGCGGTCGATGCGGCCGATATTGCCGCCGTACAAGTGGATGCTGACCGAGACGCGATCATCGTAGGCATTGCGCACGCGGTGCACGTCGCCCAGCGTCGGCGATATCGCGGCCACCTCGCCGCGCTCGAGCCTCACCGGCTCGCCGTCCGGCACCATGCGGCCCGCTTCCTGGCGGAAGCGCTGGTCGATCTCGGCGCCGCGCAGCACGCCGATCAGGCCCCACACAGTGTGGTCGTGCACCGGCGTCTGCTGCCCCGGCCCCCACACGAAGCTGACCAGCGAAAAGCGATCGAGCGGATCGCCGTAGAGCAGGTGCTGCTGGTAGTAGAGCGCGTGCGGCCGCGCCAGGCTCTCGGGCAGCCAGTCGTCATGCGACACCAGGTCGCGCAGCGGCGCGGTGAGCGCGGCCAGCAGCGCGGCCTCATTGCCAGCCGCATTGCCACCCGCATTGCCACCCGCATTGCCCCCCACATCGCTGCCGTCGCGCTGCGCGCGTTCCACCTGCGCGCTGACAGTCGCCACGAAGGCGCGCAAGCGTTCGATCGGATGCTGCATCATGCCTCTCCCGTGATGTCCTGTTGCGCGCCGTGGCTGCCACCGGCGTGGCGCGCGCGCACCTCGGCGTTGTGCTCGCCCAGCGCCGGGGGGTCTAGCCGGATCGGCAGGCCCAGGCCGTCGAAGCGCAGCGGCGAGGCGAAGGTGCGCGTGCGATGCCCGCCCGGCAGCGTCAGCGGCCGCACCCAGTCCATGTGGCCGACCTGCGGATCGTCCAGCGCGGCGGCATAGTCGTTGATGCGGGCATGCGGCACGCCGGCAGCGCGGAAGGCGGCGATCCAGTGCTCGACGCCCTGCTCGCCGAAGCGGACCTCCAGCAGGTCCTTGAGCGCCTCCTGGTGCTGCGCGCGCTCCCGCGTGCTGGCGAAGCGCGGGTCGGCGGCCAGCTCCGGCAGGCCGACCACGCGCACCACTTCCAGCCACAGCTTCTGGTTGCCGGCGGCGATGGCGAAGTAGCCGTCGGCGGCGCGGAAAGCCTGGTAGGGCGCATTGCGCGGATGCGCGGAACCCAGCTTGACGGGGCTGCGTCCGTTGCCGAAGTACTCGCTGGTCTGCAGTGCGGCGATGCCCAGCGTGCAGCCGTACATCGGCACGTCGATATGGGCGCCGGCGCCGCCGGCGCGCACGCGCGCCAGCGCGCTGGCGATGGCGAAGGCGGCGTACAGGCCCGAGGCGAAGTCCGCCAGCGGCACGCCGCACTTGACCGGCGCGCCGCCGGGCTCGCCGGTCACGCTCATCACGCCGGCAGCGGCCTGGATGGTGAGATCGAAGCCGCCTTCGCCGGCACGCGGGCCGCTCTGGCCGTAGGCGGACACCGAGCAGTAGACCAGGCCCGGCTTCTCGTCGCGGAAGGCGGCGTAGCCCAGCCCCAGGCGGTCCATCACACCCGGCCGGTTGTTCTCCACCACCACGTCCGCGTCGAGGACCAGGCGGCGCGCCAGTGCCGCATCGGCGGGATCCTTCAGGTTGAGCGCCACCGAATGCTTGTTGCGGTTGAGCGAGGCGAAGTTCTCGGAGAAACCGGCCGACAGCGGCGGCCACTGGCGCAGCGTATCGCCCTCCGGCGGCTCCACCTTGATCACCTCGGCGCCCATGTCGGCCAGCAGCATGCCGCAGAAGGGACCGGCGGCCACCGTACAGAACTCCACCACCTTGACGCCTGCCAGCGGCAGGTCTTGTTCACTGAGATCGGGCATTGCAACGTCCGTGGAAATTGGCGGCCGCGGCACCACCGCTGGGCCCGGCCGGATTGCGATCGATTATAGGAACGTTCCAGATTCGGCTACAATCGTTCCACATTTGAGAACGCACCCCTCCTTGTCGGCCGGCACCGCGCGGGCAAGGACGCCCGAACCGCATGAACAACACCCTGATCAAGGGCCTGGGCGTGATCGAGCTGCTGGCGCACAGCGAACGCCCGCTGGGCCTGAGCGAGATCGCCGCCGAGCTCGGCCTGGCCAAGAGCAATGTGCACCGCCTGCTGCAGGCGCTGACGGAGCTGCGCTACGTCATCCGCGCCGGCGACGGCAGCGGCTACAGCGCCTCGATCAAGCTGTGGGAGCTGGGCTCGGCCGTGCTGTCCCGGCTCGACCTGCGCCGCCACGCCGAGATCTGGATGGACCAGCTGATGCACGCCAGCGGCGAGAGCGTGCACCTGTCGGTGCTGGACCGCGGCGAGGTGGTCTACGTGCACAAGATCGACAGCCCCAACCCGGTGCGCGCCTACACGCAGATCGGCGGACGCGCGCTGGCGCACTGCGTGGCGACCGGCAAGGCCATGCTCGCCTTCCTGCCCGAAGCCACGCTGCAGCGCATGGCGGCAGCGCTGGTACCCTCCACGCCCCACAGCATCGTCGAGCCCGCGCGCTTCCTGCGCGAGATGGAGAAGATCCGCAAGCAGGGCTACGCCGTCAATCGCGGCGAATGGCGCGAGACCGTGTCCGGCATCGCCGCGCCGATCACCGACTGCCACGGCCATGTGATCGCCGCGGTCGGGCTGTCGGGTCCGGCCGAGCGCTTCCGTCCCGGCCGTCTCAAGCCCTTTGCCGACATGGTGCAGGAGGCGGCCGCCGAGATCACCGCCAGCCTCGGCGGCGGCAGCCACGACGCGCTTGCCCTGGCTACCCGCAGCATGGCGGACCTGCGGCGGCGCTGAGCCCCGCCTGGGGCGCCGGCCTGTCCCGGGCATGGCGCGAAAATGCTCCGCAATGTTCCGTACCGCGGAACATTCTCGCGCCATGCGGCACATGCAGAAATCCTGGCAAGGCGCTATGCTTGCGCTTTTCCCCCGCCCCCCGGCGGGCGGCGCCCAGCAGACAACCACCAGGAGAATGGCATGTATCAGGATCTCTCTCTCTACATCGATGGGGAATTCGTCAAGGGAGGAGGCCGGCACGAGCAGGACGTGATCAATCCCGCGACGCAGGAAGTGCTGGGCAAGCTGCCCCACGCCAGCAAGGCCGACCTGGACCGCGCGCTTGCCGCCGCGCAGCGCGCCTTCGAAAGCTGGAAGAAGACCTCGCCGCTGGAGCGCTCCAAGATCCTGCGCCGCGTCGGCGAGCTGGCGCGCGAGCGTGCCAAGGACATCGGCCGCAACATCACCATGGACCAGGGCAAGCCGCTGGCCGAGGCGGTGGGCGAGGTGCTGGTGTGCGCCGAGCATGCCGACTGGCATGCCGAGGAATGCCGCCGCATCTACGGCCGCGTGATCCCGCCGCGCCAGCCCAATGTGCGCCAGATCGTGGTGCGCGAGCCGATCGGCGTCTGCGCCGCCTTCACGCCGTGGAACTTCCCCTTCAACCAGGCCATCCGCAAGATCGTCGCCGCCGTCGGCGCCGGCTGCACGCTGATCCTGAAGGGGCCGGAAGACTCGCCCAGCGCGGTGGTGGCGCTGGCCCGGCTGTTCCATGACGCCGGCCTGCCGGCGGGCGTGCTGAACATCGTCTGGGGCGTTCCCAGCGAAGTCTCGACCTACCTGATCGAGTCGCCGATCGTGCGCAAGATCTCCTTCACCGGCTCGGTGCCGGTCGGCAAGCAGCTGGCCGCGCTGGCCGGCGCGCACATGAAGCGCGTCACCATGGAGCTGGGCGGCCATTCGCCGGTGCTGGTGTTCGACGATGCCGACGTCGAGCCGGCCGCCGAGATGCTGGCCCGCTTCAAGCTGCGCAACGCCGGCCAGGTGTGCGTGTCGCCGACGCGCTTCTACGTCCAGGAGAAGGCCTACGACAAGTTCCTGGCGCGCTTCACCGAGGTGATCGGCTCGATCAAGGTCGGCAACGGCCTGGAGACCGGCACCGAGATGGGCCCGCTGGCACACGAACGCCGCGTGCTGTCGATGCAGCAGTTCCTCGACGACGCCAGCCACCGCGGCGGCAAGATCGTCGCCGGCGGCTCGCGCATCGGCGACAAGGGCTTCTTCTTCGCCCCCACCGTGGTGACCGACCTGCCCGACGACGCCAAGCTGATGGTCGACGAGCCCTTCGGCCCGGTCGCGCCGGTGACCCGCTTCAAGGACACCGAGGAAGTCCTGCGCCGCGCCAACAGCCTGCCCTACGGCCTGGCCTCCTACGTCTTCACCAATTCGCTGAAGACGGCCACCCAGGTCTCGAACGGCCTCGAGGCCGGCATGGTCAACATCAACCACTTCGGCATGGCGCTGGCCGAGACGCCCTTCGGCGGCATCAAGGACTCCGGCATCGGCAGCGAAGGCGGCCAGGAGACCTTCGATGGCTACCTGGTGACCAAGTTCATCACCCAGGTCTGAAGCCCGCGGCGCGCACGCGGCACCGGCCCGCACGGGCCGGCCGCATCCACGCCGTGCCGACCTCGCGGCGCACCGCCCGGTGCGCCGCGCTCCCCCTCAGCGCGCCGGCGCCCGGCCGCCATAGGCGAACACCGCGTCATCGAGATCGATGGCGGGAAACTCGTCCTTCTCCCCCCAGTAGTCCTGCGTGTGCTGCCATTCGCGCTTGCTGCCGCGCTTGGGCAGCAGGTGCATGCCGCGCATCAGGTAGCCCGGATTGAAGTTCTCCGGGTCCACCCAGCTGCCGAGCGCCATCTCGCGGTCCTCGGGCCGCAGCACCGGCACCACGCTGCCGACACCCTTGTCGCGCATATGGCGCAGCAGCCGGCAGACGAAATCGCCGATCAGGTCCGCGCGCAGCGTCCAGCTGGCGCGGAAGTAGCCGAATACCCAGACCAGGTTGGGCACGCCGGTGAACATCATGCCGCGGTAGGTCACGCTGTCGGAGAACACCAGCGGCTTGCCGTCGATGGTGAAGGCGATATCGCCGAGCACGCTGAGGTCGAAGCCGGTCGCGGTGACGATGACGTCGGCCTCCAGCGTGCGGCCCGACTTGAGCTGGACACCCCCTTCGACGAAGCGCTCGATCTCGTCGGTGACCACCGAGGCCTTGCCTTCGCGCACGCTCTGGAACAGGTCGGCGTCCGGAATGTAGGCGATGCGCTGCCGCCAGGGCCGGTAGCGCGGCGTGAAATGGGTGTCGACGTCGAAGTCGGGCCCGAGGCTGGCGCGCACCCCCGCCAGCAGCTCGGCCTTGACCGTTTCCGGTTCCTGCTGCGCGCGCTGCGTGAACACCGCCTGGTCGTGCAGGATCTTGCGCCGCACGATCTCGTGGATCCAGCTCTCGTCGATCTTCAGCTGGCGCAGTTCGTCGGCCAGCACGTTGGCATTGCGTCCGGTGATGAAGTAGGTAGGCGAGCGCTGCAGCATGGTCACGTGCGCGCAGCGTCCGGCCAGCGCCGGCACCAGCGTGGCCGCGGTCGCGCCGGAGCCGATCACGAGCACGCGCTGGTCCGTGCAGTCCAGGTCCTCGGGCCAGTCCTGCGGATGGACGATGCGGCCGCGGAAATCGGCCATGGCCGGCCATTCCGGCGTATAGCCCTGGGCGTGCCGGTAGTAGCCCTGGCACATCCACAGGAAGTTCGCCGTGAAGCGGACCGTCGCGCCGGTATCGCTGCGGCTGGCTTCGATGGTCCACAGGCTCTGCTCGCTCGACCATGAGGCCGAACGGATCGCGTGGCGGTAACGGATATGGCGCGCCAGCCCATTCTCGGCGATGACTTCGCCCATGTAGGCGAGGATCTCCGCCGCGGTGGCGATCGGTGTGCCGGTCCAGGGCTTGAAGCGGTAGCCGAAGGTGTAGAGGTCGCTGTCGGAGCGCACGCCCGGATAGCGGTGCGTCAGCCAGGTGCCGCCATAGCCCGCCTGCGACTCCAGCACTACGAAGCGCATTTCCGGACACTGGTCGTTCAGGTGGTAGGCAGAGGCGATGCCGGAGATGCCGGCGCCGACGATCAGCACGTCGAAGTGTTCGGCCGCACCGGCGGCCTCCGGCGCTGGCGCCGCGTTGGTGGCGTTGGTGGCGTTGGTGGCGTTGGCAGTGAATGCAGCTTCAGTCATGACGCTCCTCCAGATGGCGTTCGATGCGTTCCAGCAGGCGCTCGGGCTGTTCCAGCATCACCAGGTGCCCGCAATCGATCTCTTCGTAGCGCGCGCCGGGCACGGCCTGTGCCAACGCGCGACAATGCCCCGGCGGCACCAGGCGGTCCTGGGCCAGCCCGATCACCAGCGTGGCGGCGCGGACCGCCGGCAGGCAGGCACGGATATCGACGATGGCGTCGAGCGCCGCCTGCCGGTCGCTGCCCGGCGCCAGTCCGGTGGCAAAGCGCGCCAGCACGGTCTCGACCAGCGACGGGTCGCTGGCGGCGAAGAAGCGCTCGGAGACACCGTTGAGCAACAGCAGGCGGGCAAGCTGCGTGCGGTCGGTGCGGGCCAGTGCCTGCCACAGGTCGAACTGCACGCGCATGCGCAGGTCGGTCGCGGCCCAGCCGCCCAGCACCACCAGCCGGCGCACCTGCCCCGCCAGCCTGGCCGCGGCCGCCGCCGCCACCACGCCGCCCAGCGAGTAGCCGACCAGGTCCAGCGCTTCGCCCTCGGCCAGGGCGGCGACGGCCTCCACCTGCCCGACCAGCCGTTCCAGGGTCAGCGCCGAGCCGTCGTCCACGCTCAGGCCCGAGCCGGCCAGGTCGGGCACCAGGCAGCGCCGCCCTTCGGCGAGGCGCGCCAGGATGGGCGCCCAGCCCGTCTCCGCGCTGGACGATGTGCCATGCACGAGGATGGTGGGCCGGCCGCGGCCGGTGTCGATCAGGCTGGTACGGACGCCTGCCGCGTCCACGGTCAGTCTTTGCATTGCGCCATGTCTCCTGTCTGTTTTCCTGCTTCTGGTGGTGCCGCCGGCAGCGTGATGGCGGCGGCGCGGCCGGGACGGCGCTGTCCGCGGCGGGACGGGCACCGCGCCACGCGCCCTGCCGTCCGCCCTGCCGTCCGCCCTGCCGCCCGCCCTATTGCGCGGTCAGCCCGCCGTCGACGGTGAACTGCGCGCCGGTGATGTAGCGCGCCTCGTCGGAGGCGAGCAGCAGGAAGGCGCCGACGATGTCGTCCGGCGTGGCGAGGCGGCCGAGCGGCGTGATGCCCTCGATGCGCGCCCGCGCGGCCGCCGCCGCGCCGGCGTCGAGCGCACCGATCGAGCCCAGTACCATCGGCGTCTCGACGAAGCCGGGATGGATGGAGTTGACGCGGACCGGCGGCGAGCACTTGGCGCCGTGCAGGGCCGCCGAGCGCGTCAGCAAGGTCACGCCGCCCTTGGCGGCGCAATAGGCCGCCACCTGGTCGCCGCCCACCAGCCCGTAGATCGACGACACGTTGATGATCGAGCCGCCTCCCTCGCGCATCAGCGGCAGGGCCGCGCGACAGCCGAGAAAAACCCCGGTCAGGTTGACATCCAGGGTGCGCTGCCAGTCGGCCAGCGAGCAATCGGCAATGGAGCCGCGCAGGGCGATGCCGGCGTTGTTCACCAGCACATCGAGCCGGCCGTGGCGGCGCTCGACCTCCGCCATGGCTTCCTGCCAGGCCGTTTCGCGCGCCACGTCCAGGTGCAGGAACAGGGTGTCGGCACCCGCTGCGGCCAGCGCCTCGCACAGCGCCTGCCCGGCATGCGCGTCGATGTCGGCCAGCACCACCGCGGCCCCCGCCTCGGCGGCCGCGCGGCTGAAGGCAGCGCCGAGCCCGGAGGCCGCGCCGGTGACCATCACGATCTTGTCTTGCAGGCGTGGCATCAGGCCCTCCCTTGTCGGTGACCGCGCTGCGCGGCGGTCGGTGCGTGCTCCTGGTTCCGCGCCTTGTCCTGCGCCTTGTCCTGCGCCCTGCTCCGCGCCGGTTCGGCGCCGGCATCCGGTGGCAGGCCGAGATGGCCCAGCACGAGATCGCTGAGCGCGGCGACCATGCGCTCAGGGTCCGACGGCAACGGCGATTGCGGGTTGTAGAGGCTGTTGAAATGCATCGCACGCGCGGCATGCATGGCCAGCATGATGCGGTCGCGCCAGCCGGGGATCGCGGTCACCTCGGGATAGCGCGCCAGCGTATCGACCAGGCGCCCGCTGACTTCGTTGCCGAGGCGGCCGACCGGCTCCCAGGCGGCCGGATCGTCGAGCGCGCGCTTGAGCACCGCGCGCAGCACGCCCTGGCTGCGGCTCTGGATCTTCACCGCCAGGTCCACGCAGGCGACGATCACCGCCGCGGGCGGCTTGTCCTGCATGACCGCGTAGGCCAGCAGCGCATCCGTCTCGGCGCGGATGCGATCGAAGGCGCGCGCGAGCGCGGCCTGGACGAAGCGCTCCTTGTCGCCGAAGCGGAAGTAAAGCGCGCCGATCGAAGCACCCGCGCGCTCGGCCACCAGCGCCATCGAGGTGGCCTCGATGCCGACCGCCTCGATGCAGGCCAGCCCTGCATCGAGCAAGGCGTCTTCGGTGGCCTGGCTGCGCGCCTGCTTCGGCCGGCGGCGTTCGCCCGCTCCGCCCTCCTGGGACGGCACCCGCTCCACGCTTGCCTTCATCTGCGCCGCTCCGGAAATAGAACGATGGTTCCACTTATAAGCGGCAAGCCCGGTTCACGCAAGCGGTGCGTCGCCGGATACCCGGTGCGTGGCCGGATGCCGGATGCGGCCCATGGCCGCCACGGCGCCCGCCGGAGCGGGCGCGGGCCTCAGCGGCGCTTGCGCGCCGTGCCCTGGCGGGCACGCCGGTAGTCGTCGGCAAAATCGCGCCACTGCGACAGCGAGACCGAACAGCCGTGGCGCGCCAGCCGCAGCACGGCAGCACGCCAGCGCGTGCCCGCCGCGAACTCCTGCAGTTGCTCGATCGGATCGGCCGACTGGTGCCGGCAGCTGCGCAGGTGCGCCCAGGCAGCGGCATGGGCCATGGTGTCCAGCACCAGGCGCAGCTCTTCGGCACTGGTGGGACGGCCCAGGTCGACGCGGTCGGCGGTGGGCTGCAGGCTCTTGACCACGTAGGACAAGCCGTTCATCTTCACCGCCGCCAGCAGTGCCGGCGAGGCGGCCTGCATGACCTGCTGCACCTGCACCACGCGCGCGGCCTCGCCTTCCCAGCGCGGCTGCCGGCGCAGGCGCATGCCGCTCCAGGCGGTCGGCGCCGCCAGCTTGACGTCGATCAGGCGCTGCGCCACCGGCGGCATGCCCACCTCGTGCGCCAGCACCACGTAGCGCTCCAGGCCCAGGCTGCCGGTGCCGGCGATGCGGCGCGCGGCATCATCGGCCACCAGGCGGTGCCCGTGCGGCAATTGCGAGTACATGTGCAGGATGGCTGCCGCATGTTTGCGCTGCGCCTTGTCGGCCGCCAGCGCATGGCGCCCGTCGATGCGCAGGCGGCGGCGCTCCTTGCGGAACTCGGTGCGCTGCGCCAGCAGTTCGCCGCGCCGGCGCCGCTTGACGCGGCGCAGCAGCTCGGCCACCAGTCCCTGCGCGGTGGCACGTTCCAGCCAGCGCGGCTTGCCCTGGGCCAGCACCGCCGCATAGCTCGACAGCATCCGTTCGCTGGCGTTGCGCGCATCCTCCTCCGACAGCCCGAGCTGCGAGGCGGCGATCATCAGGCTGGACAGCATGCGTACCACGTCAACCGTCAGCGGCGCCAGCAGGGCATCGTCGAAGTCGTTCAGGTCGAAGTACACCAGGCCGTTGTCGCCCTTGAAGCTGCCGAAGTTCTCCAGGTGCAGGTCACCGCAGACATAAGTGTGCGGGGCATCGAGCAGCGCCTCCTCGTGCTGCACTGAGGCGGCGTAGAGATGATTGCTGCCGCGGAAGAAGGAGAACGGCTCACGGGCCATCGCGTCAAGCTTGCGCGTCAGGCGCTCGGGATCGCGGCCGTGGTTGAAGGTCAGGATGGCCTCGGTGGCGGGATGCATGGCGGGCTGGGCTCCTCGGAGCGATGGCGCGCGGCCCGCCAGCGGGCTCGGCGCCGTACCCGGCAGTAGCGCTGCCGGCCGCGAGCGCCGGCCGTCGCCACCCGCTCAGTGGAGGAACAGCCCGCGCAAGACGAAAGTGTAATCCGCCTCGGTCGCCATCAGGCCGACCAGCAGCAACAGTGCCAGCGGCGGCAGCAGGATGGCGCAGGCCAGCGCCAGCCGCTCCCAGGCCATGTGCATGAACACCGCGACGATCAGGCCGGCCTTGAGCACCATGAACAGCACGATCAGCGTCCAGCGCAGCATGCCGGTGAAATGGAAATAGTCGACGAGATAGGACATCGTCGACAGCACGAACAGCAGCCCCCACACCTTCAGGTAGAGGGCGATGGAATGCTGCTGCCCCCCGTGTTGCGACGGCTCGGAAGGCGCCGGCGGCGCGGTGGCGGTGGTCGTCTGTGTCATGGCCGGCCTCACCAGAGATAGAACAGCGCGAAGATGAACACCCACACCAGGTCGACGAAGTGCCAGTAGAGGCCGGCGATCTCGACGATCTGGTAGTTGCCGCTGCGCTCATAGCGGCCGCCCAGCACGCGGCTGGCGACGGTCAGCAGGTAGATCACGCCGCAGGTCACGTGCAGCCCGTGGAAGCCCGTGATCATGAAGAAGCTGGCACCGAACTGCGCGGCTCCCATGCCGTTGCCCCAGGGACGCACGCCCTCGGTGAAGATCAGGTGGCTCCACTCGAAGGCCTGCATGCCGAGGAAGGCCAGACCGAACAGCGCGGTGGCCGCCATCAGCGCCGCGCAGCGGCGGCGCTCGCGCCGGTAGGCGAAGTTCACCGCCATCGCCATGGTGCCGCTGCTGCTGATCAGGGTGAACGTCATGATGGCGATCAGCAGCAGCGGAACCTCGGCGCCGCCGATATGCAGCGCGAACACGTGGCTGGGATTGGGCCAGGCCACGGTCGACGCCATGCGCACGGTCATGTAGCCGGTCAGGAAGCAGCCGAAGATGAAGGTATCCGAGACGAGGAAGATCCACATCATGGCCTTGCCCCAGGACACCTGGAAGGCGTGCTGGTCCGAGCGCCAGTCGGCGACCAGGCCGCGCCAGCCGCTCGGTACGTAGGGCGCCCGCTCGGGCGCGGCTGCTTGCGTGACCATCTCTCGCCTCCCGCTGCCGTTTTGCTGCCGTTCCGCTTCGGCTCCGCCGCGGCCTCACGCGCCGCCGCAGAGGAAGCGCACCACCTCGGGCGTGAGCCAGCGCAGCACGACCAGCAGCACCAGCCAGAGCGCCAGCAGGAAGTGCCAATAGCGCGCGCACAACGCCATGCGCAGCGCGGCGCCGGCATCGCCTCGCCCGCTCCCCCTGCGCAGCGTCACCAGCAGCCACGCGGCCACGCCGCCCAGCACGTGCAGGCCGTGCATGGCGGTCAGCAGGTAGAAGAAGCTGCCGGCGGGATTGCCCGCCACGCTCACCTGCCTGCCTTGCAGGGCATGCCATCCCCATAGCTGCGAAGCGATGAAGAGCACCGCCGCCAGGCCGCCCAGGCACCAGGCGAGGCGCGCCGGGCGCGCGCGCCCGGCGCGCGCCGCCCGCGCCGCGTCCGCCATGGCCAGGCTGCCCGCCGCCAGCAGCGCGGTCGACAGCCAGACCTGCCACGGCAGGCGGATCGCACGCCAGTCCGGCGCGCTCATGCGCATGGTGTAGGCCGCGAGGAAGAGCAGGAACAGCACACTTGCCACCCCGATGAACACGCCGGTGCCGAGCGCCGCTGGCGCGCCATGGCGTCCGGCCGGGCCGTCGCCCGGATCGTCCCGGCCAAGGCGCAGGAAACCGGTCTGGTTCATGCCAGCGCTCCGCGCCCGGCCTCGGCCTGCGGCTCCAGCCCGCCCGCCTCGGGTGGCGCGTTCTGGGCGATGAAATCCTCGCGCGCGCCGGGCACGCTGTAGGCATAAGCCCAGCGATAGACCACCGGCGTCTGCTCGCCCCAGTTGCCGTGCACCGGCGGCGTCTGCGGCGTCTGCCACTCGAGCGAGGCGGCACGCCACGGGTTGGGACCGGCCGCCTTGCCATGGCGCAGGCTCCAGGCCAGGTTGAAGAGGAACAGCAGCTGCGCCAGCGCCACCGCGAAGGCCGCCACCGAGATCGCGGTGTTCAGCGACTGGGCAGACTGGGGGATGAAAGCATAGTTGTCGTAAGCGTAGTAGCGGCGCGGCATGCCCAGGATGCCGAGGTAGTGCATCGGGAAGAAGATGGCATAGGTGCCCAGGAAGGTGATCCAGAAGTGCGCGCGCCCGAGCACGTCGTTCAGCAGGCGTCCGGTGACCTTGGGATACCAGTGGTAGAGGCCGCCGAACACCACCAGGATCGGCGATACGCCCATCACCATGTGGAAGTGGGCCACCACGAAGTAGGTGTTCGACAGCGGGATGTCCACGCTCACGTTGCCGAGGAAGAGGCCGGTCAGGCCGCCGATGACGAAGGTGCTGAGGAAGCCGATGGCGAACAGCATCGGCACGCTCAGGTGGATGTCGCCCCGCCACAGCGTCATCACCCAGTTGTAGACCTTGATCGCGGTGGGCACCGCGATGATCAGCGTGGTGGTGGCGAAGAAGAAGCCGAAATAGGGATTCATGCCGCTGACGAACATATGGTGCGCCCACACCGTCACCGACAGCACGCCGATCACCAGGATGGCCCACACCATGGTGCGGTAGCCGAAGATGCTCTTGCGCGCGTGCACGCTGATCAGGTCGGAGACGATGCCGAAGGCCGGCAGCGCCACGATGTAGACCTCGGGGTGGCCGAAGAACCAGAACAGGTGCTGGAACAGCAGCGGGCTACCGTCCTTGTAGGGCAGCTGCTGGCCGAGCGAGACGATTGCCGGCATGAAGAAGCTGGTGCCGAGCACGCGGTCGAGCAGCATCATCACGCCCGAGACGAACAGCGCCGGGAAGGCGATCAGCGCGAGGATGGTGGCCGTGAAGATGCCCCACACCGACAGCGGCATGCGCATCATCGTCATGCCTTCGGTGCGCGCCTGCAGCACTGTGGTCACATAGTTGAGGCCGCCCATGGTGGCCGCGGCGATGAAGATCACCAGCGACACCAGCATCAGGATGATGCCCCAGTCATGGCCCGGCGTGCCGGGCAGGATGGCCTGCGGCGGATACAGTGTCCAGCCGGCCCCGGTCGGCCCGCCCGGCGCGAAGAAGCTCGCCAGCAGCACCAGCACCGACACCAGGTAGACCCAGTAACTCAACATGTTGAGGAAGGGGAAGACCATGTCGCGCGCGCCGACCATCAGCGGGATCAGGTAATTGCCGAAGCCGCCGAGGAACAGTGCCGTGAGCAGGTAGATCACCATGATCATCCCGTGCATCGTGACGAACTGGTAGTAGCGGTTGGCGTCGATGAACTGGAAGTGGCCGGGAAAGCCGAGCTGCAACCGCATCAGGTTGGACAGCACCACGCCGACCACGCCCACCACGATGGCGGTGAGCGTGTACTGCACGGCGATCACCTTGTGGTCCTGGCTCCAGACATAACGGGTCCAGAAGCTGCCGTGCCCCCCTGCATCGTGCGCGTAGGCCATGTCTTCCTCCTGCCGCTGCGCCGCGTCAGCGCGCCGGCGTTGCCGGGCTGCCCGCCTGCGGCGCGGCCGCGGCGGCGGTGGTCCCATTGGCGCGGATGTAGGCCATCAGCGCCTTGAGTTCGTCCTCGCTCAGCGGGATGGTGGGCATCACCGGGCCGAAGCCCTTCACCAGCCGCGCCTGCGGGGTCAGGATCTCTTCGCGCAGGAAGGCACCGTCGACCCGCGCGCTGCTGCCGTCCGAGAAGGTCTGCACACTGCCGTACAAGCCCTTCCAGCTCGGCCCCACGCCGACGCTGCCATCGACGCTGTGGCAGCCCACGCACCCCTTGCTGAGCGCCAGTGCCTTGCCTTGCGCCGCCAGCATGTCGGTGACACTGGCACCTGCGCCGGCGGCCGGCGCGGCCGGCGCCGGGTGCTGCGTGGCAGCGAAGGTGGGCTGGCGCGCCAGCCAGGCTTCGAAGGCCGCCGGCTCCTCGACCACGACCTGGCCGCGCATGTTGTAGTGGCCGATGCCGCATAGCTGGGCGCACAGGATGTCGAAGCGCCCGACGCGCGTGGGCGTGAACCAGAAGGACGTGACCATCCCGGGCACCAGGTTCATGCGGGCGCGGAAGGGCGGCACGTAGAAATCGTGCAGGACGTCCTTGGAACGCAGCAGCACCTTGACCGGCCGGTTCAGCGGCAGGTGCAGCTCGGGACCGTTGACGATGCGGTTGTCCTGCCCGCGCGGATCGCCGGGATCGATGCCCAGCGGATTGGCCGGCGTGACGAAGCTCGCGTCGGCACGGCCGAGCGCGCCACCCTGGCCGGGGAAGCGATAGCTCCACTGCCATTGCTGGCCGACCACTTCGACTTGCATGGCGTCGCGCGGCGCGCTCACGTACTTCGCGTAGACCACCAGGCCCGGCGCCAGCAGGGCGATGATGCCCACCGAGGTGCCGGCGATCAGCCAGCGCTCGAGGCGGGGGTTCTCGGGTTCGTAAGCCGCACGCTGCCCGCTGCGGTGGCGATAGCGCCAGACCAGGTAGCCGACCAGGAGATTGATGACGATGAAGAAGGCGCCGGTGATGATCAAGGTGATCGTCAGCGTGTCGTCCATCTGCTGCCAGTTGGACGCCAGCGGCGTTGCCCACCAAGGGCTGAAGACATGAAAGAGCACTGTGGCCGCGACCACCGCCACCAGCGCTATCGCAAGCGCCATGTCCGACTCCTGCTCACCATCCGCCCGGACCGGTTGTGCCGAGCCGTATGCAATACAGACTAGTGCATGCGCGCGAGGCACGCCATGCCACACCGTACGGTGCAAGTGCGGCGCGGCCGCGGCTTGGTGCGCTGCGCCACAAGGCAGACGGCGGATACCGCAGGTGCGGCATCCGCCGTCCAGGACCGCCCGGCCACGGCCGGGCGTCTGCGTTGCGCGGGTCTCAGCGCATCGCGCCTTCGCGCCGTTCGAACCACCAGTAGCACAGCGCCGCCGCCATGCCGAACAGCAGATGGCCAACGAAGGTATGCCAGCCGCGCGCGTCGATGAACCAGGTAAAGGCGCGCGTCATCACGTGGAAGTTGAACAGGTACACCAGGGCGCCGAACACCGCGCCGGCCAGCATCGCCATGCCGCTGCTCGAGTCGAGCTGGAAGGGCGCGATGATGGCCGCCAGCACCATGCCGAGTATCGCCCCGAGCACGAAGTGGATGACCAGCGCCGCCGCCACCGTGCCTACGCTGAACAGCGAGGTCTGCAGGACGTCCGGCCCCATCAGGATGGCGGCGATCATGCGCGTGGTGCCCCACGGATTGACGCCGGCCACCATCGAGGACCAGAACAGTTCCACCACGACCAGCAAGGCGCCGGCCACCAGCCCGGCTACCGCCGCCGCAGACCAGTCCGGCATCCTGCGCACATAGTGGTGCGAATGCATGTGAAGTTCCATAGCCACCTCCGCTGCTGCTGTCATGCCATCACGCCCCCAAGGGCGTTGGCGCGGCCGGGTCATGCGCCCGCACCGCTGCTCTCAGCATAGGACATGCCCCGGGGATGCCTGGAGCGTGCCTCGGCACGCTTGCGGGCCATGCATCCGTTCGCGGCGCAGGCGTGATGCAGCGCGCGCAAAGGGGCGCCCGCGCGCCCGGTCGCGGCATGTGCGCGCGATGGAAGCGGTACTTGAGCGGTACTTGAGCGGTACTTGAGCGGTACTTGAGCGGTACTTGAGCGGTACTGATGCGGCGGCGGCGGCACCACGACTGCGGGACAACCCCGATGGGGATGACTGGGCGAAGCCGGCACACTGCCTATACTGGATGAAGGAAAGAACGAGAGAGAGGAGACCGCCATGACGCCGCTGCGTTTGTACGATCTTGTCTTCCTGATCCCGATGGCGCTGGTAGGCATCATCGCGATGGGCGCGGTCCCGGTGACCGCGCGCTTCCTGCGCATCAGTTGCCGCGCCGCGGGCGCGCTGCTGGGTGCCGCAGTCGCGATCCTGCTGCTGGAGGCCTTGCCGCTGCTGATCTGAGCGGGCGGCCCGCCAAGGGCCGCCTTGGGAAGTCCTCGTTGGGAAGGAGGCCGGCATGTCCATTGGCCTGATCGCCGCCTGCATGGCGGCCCTGCTCGTGCTGACCGTGTCGGCCGCGCTGTGGCGCTGCAGCCATCCATACCGGATGCGCTATCGCCGCTGCGCGAGGCGGCGCGCTGCCTCCGGCCTGTGCCGGCAGGCGCCGCTGCGCCACTAGCCGACATCCCCGCCACCGCTCAGCGGGCGCCCGGATGGCGCTCCCGTCCCTTGGTGCGGGCGGACCTGCCGCGGGCGCAAGCCGCGCGGATCCTGCTCGGCTCCTGCCCGGAGTCCGTTCAGATCTCGATCATGGCGAAGTCGGCCTTGCCGACGTCGCATTCGGGACAGCGCCAGTCGTCAGGAATGTCCTCCCAGCGTGTGCCCGGCGCGATATCGTCTTCCGGCCAGCCCTGTGCTTCGTCATACACCCAGCCGCAGATCAGGCAAACCCAGGTCTTGTAGATAACCGCGTCGTCTTGCTGCAATGTTGGCTCCTGTCCATGTTTTACCGATGCGGGCGGAATCATACGCGGTTTTTCCAGGCTGGCGTCCCGCCTGCCGTCCTTGGCGGCAGGCGGGACGCCAGGTACCGGCGCGCGCAGGCGGGCGCCTGCCGCACCTGCCGCACCTACTGGCGGATGGCGAAGTCCACCCGGGTGGGCGCGCCCTTGTCCTTGATGCCTTCGGCGTCGAGCTTGGGTGAGGTCAGGAACAGCCTGGACTCGGGCACCTTCTCATCGCGATCCAGCACCTGCTTGACCACCAGCGCGCGCTGCTCGGCGAGCTGGCGCAGGCCGGCCTCGGTCACCGGCGCATTGTCCAGCAGCAGCTTCTCCATCTCGGCCGTGGGCAGCGACTTGGCCAGGCCGATCAGATTGCGCGGCTTCTTGAACGAGGCGCGCTTGTAGACAGCTTCGAGGTACTTCGGGTACTCCTGCGGCGTCACCGTGACCTTGGCGCCCTGCTCGCCCTCCTCGCTTTCCTCCAGCGGCGCGCCCGCCTGCGCGCTCTTGCGCTGCTCGCGCACCTTCTCCTCGGCCACGCGTTCATCGAGCCAGGCGCGGCGCGCACCGGCGGCGTCGGTGGCAGGGTCGATGCGGCCGCTGATCTCCAGCTTCAGGCCAGGCCGGTCGTTGAGCGCCTTGCCGAGCGTGTCGAGCTTCTTCTTCGCCTCCGGCGTCAGCGTGGCGGTGCCGGCCGGGAACTCCACGTAGCCGAGTTCGTCGCCGCCGCCGAAGGCATGGGCGATCAGCGAGAACGGCGAGGTGACGGCCTTGGCCAGCAGGTTGACGATGACACGCACGATCACGCCGCCGATGCTGAACTCGGGGTCGGACAGCGAGCCCGACACCGGCAGGTTGACGTCGATCACACCGTTGCGGTCCTTCAGCAGCGACACCGCCAGCAACACCGGCAGCTTGGTGGCGTCGGGACTGTCGACCCTGTCGCCGAAGGTGAGCTGGTCGAGGTAGAGGTGGTTCTGCGCCTCGAGCTTGCCGCTGTCGATCTTGTACGAGACGTCCACGCTCAGCTTGCCCTTGGTGATGGGATAGCCGGCGTACTTGGCCGCGTAGGGCGTCAGCCGCGTCAGTTCGATGCCCGTGGCCTTGGCGGCGAGGTCGAGATAGAGCTGCTGGCTGAAGGGGTTGACCTTGCCGCTGACGTTGACGGGCGCGTCGCCGTCGACGCGGCCGTTCAGCACCACGTCGGCGGGAGTCGGATCCGCCGTGGAGACCTTGGACACCGAGCCCGTCATGTCGGTCAGGTTGGCGGTGTAATTGGGCTTGACGAAGAAGTCGGAGAAATTGATGTTGCCCTTGTCGACCGACACGCCGCCGATGCGGATCTGCGGCTTGGGCCCGCTCTCGGCCGGCGCCGCCTTGGCCTGTGCCGCGGACGCGGGTGCCGCAGGCGCCGCCGGGACGGAGGCCGCCGCCCGCGCGGCCGGCGGCGCCGATGCCGGGTTGGCCTGCGTCAGGCTGGTGCGGGGCTCGGCTTCGCCCTTGGCGGCGCCGCCGGCCATCACGTCCTGCAGGTTCAGGCGGCCGTTGGCGTTCAGGATCACTCGGGCATAGAAGTCGGACAGCGCGATCTTGCCGAGGCCGACCTGCATCGGCCCTTTGGCCGGGTCCATGGCGAAATCGATGCCCGACACCGTCAGCGTACGCCAGCGCAGGAAGTCGTCGCCGGTCAGGCGGTCCACCGAACGCACGTTGCCCACCAGCGCGTTGCCGGTGAAGCGCGCGGCGAGCGGCTTGCCGGCCGGCGCCGACACGTTGGCGCGGCCCTTGACCGTCAGGCTGCCGGCACGCAGCGCGGCATTGAACTGGTTGCCCAGGTACGGCTGCAGCGGCGCCATGTCGAATTCGCGCAGGTCGATGTCGACCTGTGCCGTCGGCGCGGTCGGCTGCGCACTGCCCGACAGCGAAAGGCTGCCGCGGCGGCCCGCGTCGGCGCGCAGCTTGAACGGCACCGCGCCCGGCGCCAGCGGCCAGCCTACGGCGCCGGTGCTGAGCGCGATGTTGCGGTACTGGTGGACGACCGGCCGCCCCTGGTTGGCCTCGGCCGGCTGGAAATCGGTCAGCTGCGCCGCGCCGCGGTCGAGCGAGATCTTGCCGAGCCGCGCCTTCCAGCCGCCGGGCTGCCCTGTCGTGGCGGCCGGCGCAGACCGCCCGCGCGTGGCCGGTGCGGGCGGCGCAGCCTTGCCGGTGGCCTGCGCCACCCAGATGCGCGCCACCTCGACCAGTTCGCCGTGCGGGTCGCGCGTGGCGGCGACCTCGGGCTTGGCCACCACCAGTTCGTCGGCCGCGAAGGACTGCTTGGCGAGATCGAACGCGATGCCCTCGAGCGCGACCTTGTCGGCGCGCAGCAGCGGCAAGGCTGCTGTACCGGAGCCAGCGGCGGCCGCGCTGCGCCCGCGGCGCGCGGCGCGCGGGGCCTTGGCGGACGCGGGCGGCGTGTAGGCGGCACCGGTGGCGGCCACGTACAACGGCGCCACTTCGACCCGCGACTTGTCCAGCGTGAACTCTGGGGTAGCGCCGCCCCAGGCCGCGCTGTAGTGCAGCTCGGCATTGACGGCGGTATCGCCGAGCTGGCTCTTCAGCGCGGACGGCCACCAGGCGGCGAAACCTTGCGGCTTGACGCCGCTGGCCTGCAGCGTGCCGCTCAGCTTGCCGTCCGGCAGCGACAGCTCGCCGCTGTGCTGCAGCGTCTGGCCCTCGGCAAGGGTCAGCTTGGCCTCGACCGTGGCCGGCTTGCCGCCGCTGCTGGAGAGGCCGTCCACCTGCACCTCGAGCGGGCCGAGCGCGAGCGTGCCCGGGCCCGAGGGCGCGGCCTCGTCGCGCAGGCCCAGCCTGGCGTCCTTGAGCGTGATGTGGTCCACCGCGTAGGCCCAGCCGGGTGCGGCCTTGGCGGCGCCAGCCTGGGCCGCGGGCGCGGAGGCAGCCGCCGCGGAAGCCGGCGCTTTGGCGCCCGCCTTGCCGGCGCTGCCTGCGCCGGCCGCTGCGGCCTGACCGGCCGCCGGCTTGGCGGGCGCGGTGGTCGTAGCGGGCGCGACCGCGCGCGGCAGCAAGGCGCTGGCCAGGTCGACCGTGCCGTCGGGGCGGCGCAGCGCCTGCACGCCCAGTCCTTCCAGGCTGACGCTGCGCAGGTGCGCATGCCGTGCCAGCGGCTCGATGCGGTCGATGTCCAGCGCGAGCCGGTCGGCCTTCAGCAGCGGCGAGCCGTCGTGCTTGACGATGTCGGCGTTACGCAGCGTGACCGTGCCGCCGAGGAAAATGTCCTGCGTGTCCTTCTGCTGGCGGAATCCCAGCGTCAGGCGCGAGTCCAGCAGCGCGCTCTTGACCTCGGCATCCCGCAGCGCCGGCGCGAACGGCATGAAGCGCACCAGGTCGAGGCCGTTCAGGTTCAGGTTGAGGTGCGTCTCGCGCGAGTCGGCGAAGGGCAGCATGGTGCCGTCCAGCGCCAGTGGCGTGCCGTTGACCAGCGCGCTCAGCGTCGGCCGGGTGACGATCTCGACGTCATGCGGCAGGTTCGACAGGAAGGGCAGGGTCAGGGTAAACCTGTCGACCCGCTGCACCTGCTTGAGCTGCTGGTCGTCGAAGACGAAGCTCGAATCGGTCACCGCGATGTTGTTGACCGAGAAGCGCGCCGGCTTCGCATTCGGCGCCTTGGGCTGGGCCGCGAAACGCCGCACGATGTCGTCGAAGCTCATGCCGCCGTCGGGCGCGCGCGTCACATGCACGGCGAGGGCGTCGACGTGCAGGGCATCCACCACCGGCGCCAGATGCCACAAGGAGGCCAGCGAGGCTTTGGCCTCCGCCGAACCCAGCGTCAGCATGGGCCGCTTGCCATCCGCCTCAAAGATGGCGAGATCCTGCAGCGTGACGCCCAATGAGAAGGGGCGCACCTGCGCCCCGCCCAGCGTCACCTTGCGCCCGAGCGCGGCGCTTGCCTGCTTTTCGATCTGCCACTTCAGCAGGGGAGGGCCGCCGAAATATCCCGCCAGCCCGAATACGGCCAGCGCTGCCACGATGCCGCCGCCCGCGCGCACGGCCAGCCGCCGCCGCGGGGTGGCCATGGCGGCCTGCATGGAGAACTTGGAGTTCATGTCACCTCAGAAGATTTGACCCCACCCAGCTGCAGTGACCGCAGCTTTGTGCCCGAAATTTCACTTTTTTCCCACATTATGGCAAGGCGTTACAGCATTGCAAGGGCATTTGCAGTCTTTTATATAAGACAAGGCTCCGGGCGATCTGGTAATCTTCCCGACTTTGCGAAGCGCCCGTCGCAAGCCTGCGGCTTACCCGCCACTCAGAGCCTGCGTCCCTGCGCTGTACCCTCCGGCCGCCCCCAACTCCACGTCATCCGTGTTGCCCGCTTCGCATGCGATCTCTTCCATGCGAGTCTCCACATGTCTACCAGCAGCACCGTCGGCACGGCCGGCGCGCGCGGCAGCGCGCACGCCCGTCCGCTGACCGGCCAGGATTACAAGACGCTCGCGCTCGCCGCCCTCGGCGGCGCGCTCGAGTTCTACGATTTCATCATCTTCGTCTTCTTCGCCACCGTGATCGGGCAGTTGTTCTTCCCGCCCTCGGTTCCGGAGTGGCTGCGCCAGCTGCAGACCTTCGGCATCTTCGCCGCCGGCTACCTGGCGCGCCCGCTGGGCGGCATCGTCATGGCCCACTTCGGCGACCTGCTGGGCCGCAAGAAGATGTTCACGCTGTCCATCCTGCTGATGTCGGTACCGACGCTGCTGATGGGCCTGCTGCCGACCTATCACGTGATCGGCCTGTTCGCCCCGCTGCTGCTGCTGTTGCTGCGCGTGATGCAGGGCGCGGCCGTGGGTGGCGAGGTGCCCGGCGCCTGGGTCTTCGTCTCCGAGCACGTGCCGGCGCGCCACGTCGGCTATGCCTGCGGCACGCTGACGGCCGGCCTGACCGCCGGCATCCTGCTGGGCTCCCTGGTGGCGACCGGCATCAACACCATCTTCAATCCTGCCGAGCTGGCCGATTGGGGCTGGCGCGTGCCCTTCCTGCTGGGCGGTGTGTTCGGCATCGGCTCGATGTACCTGCGCCGCTGGCTGCACGAGACACCGGTGTTCGCCGAACTGCAGCAGCGCAAGGCGCTGGCCGCCGAGATGCCGCTCAAGGCGGTGGTACGCGACCACCGCGGCGCGGTGGCGGTGTCGATGCTGCTGACCTGGATGCTGTCGGCCGGCATCGTGGTGGTGATCCTGATGACCCCCACCTTCCTGCAGAAGCTCTACGGCTTCGACGCGCGCACCGCGCTGGTGGCCAACAGCGTGGCGACGCTGTGCCTGACGGTAGGCTGCGTGGTGGCCGGCCTGGCCGCCGACCGCATCGGCGCGCGGCTCACGCTGTTCGTCGGGGGCGCGCTGCTGGCAGCCAGCGCCTACGCCTTCTACACGGTCATCCATGACCGCCCCGACCTGCTGCTGCCGCTCTACGCGCTGGCCGGCTTCTTCGTCGGCACCATCGGCGCGGTGCCCTACGTGCTGGTCAAGGCCTTCCCGGCCCAGGTGCGCTTCTCCGGCCTGTCGTTCTCTTACAACCTGTCGTACGCGATCTTCGGCGGGCTGACGCCGATGATCGTCACGCTGATGCTGAAGAGCAACCCGCTGGCACCGGCTCACTATGTGGTGGCGCTGTGCGTGCTGGGCATGCTGACGGCCCTCTTCGTCAAGCAGCGCGCGCCCGACTGAGCGCGCGCCACGCGGCATCGGCCGGCTAGCGCCAGCGCCGGTGCGCGCGGAAGAAGTCCCACATCATCGCGCTGGCGTCCGGGCCGAGGTCCGCGTGATAGCCGTAGCGCGCGTCGCCACCGCTCCACGCATGGCCCAGGCCGGCGACCTCGTGCAGCACGACGAGGTCGCGCTGCCAGCGGCCGAACCGTACCTCGGTACACTCCCCCGGCGCCAATGCCTGCGCAGCCGTCCCCGCCAGCGCAGGCAAAGCCCCGCCCAGGCGGTTGTAGGCGAGGAACTGGCGGGCCAGCAGGCGCCCGTTGAGCGGCGCGACCGCGTCGTCGGCCAGCCCGTGCATCACGATGGCAGGCATCGCCGGCCCGCCTGGCACGATGCCGGCGGCATCCAGCAGCACGGCCGGATCGGTGACGGAGCCCGCACGCATGGCGGTCAGCCCGGCACGCGCCGTGTCGGCCGCCCCCACCACCACGCCCGAGTGCAGGCCCACGGCGGCGATCTTGTCCGGATGGCGCAAGGCGACCACCGCTGCCATTGCGGCGCCGGCCGACATGCCCGCCAGGTAGACCTGGTCGGAACATACGCCCGGCTCCAGCGCCAGCGCGTCGATCAGCGCGGCGATAGCCTGCACCTCACGCCCGCCCTGCTCCGATGCCAGGTCGAACCACTGCCAGCAGCGCTGCAACTGGCGGCGCAGCGGCTGTTGCGGATAGGCCACAAGGAACCCTTCCCGCTCGGCCAGGGCATTCATGCGCGTGCCGGCTGCCAGCTCCTCGGGCGTCTGCCGGCAGCCGTGCAGCATCACCACCAGCGGCAGCGGCTCGCGCGGATGCGCCCAGGACGGCACGTACAGGCGGAAGCCGAGCTGCGGCAGCAGTTCGCCCGGCTTGGGCGGCAGCCGCAACTGCTGGCTGTACCACTTGCCCGGCGGGGGCTCGGAAGGATGTTCCCGCTGCGGTGCAGGCGGGAGGGTGCGGCGCGCCTGCCGCGGGGGACTTGCCGGATTCAGCGCATCGAGGCGATCCAGCCAGGCTCGCAACTGCCGCGCGGTCTGGTCCTGCACCCGGCTGAA
Source organism: Cupriavidus sp. USMAA2-4 (assembly GCF_001854305.1). Taxonomy (NCBI): domain Bacteria; kingdom Pseudomonadati; phylum Pseudomonadota; class Betaproteobacteria; order Burkholderiales; family Burkholderiaceae; genus Cupriavidus; species Cupriavidus sp. USMAA2-4. Next base: position 704,625 of record NZ_CP017749.1, read on the forward strand.
CCGTCGCAGTTGCGCGCGCCAGTCGCCTGACAGGCTATTGGCCATGTGGACTCCTGCTCGTCGAGCGCGGGTTTCGCGTCTCGCTCTTTGTTACTGCATGACTTTGTTGCTGCGTTGCAGCATAGCACAGAGCCACCACCGATGAAGGTGACAAATTCGGCACATAGAAGCCGGAGAATGTCCAGACCCCAGCCTGCTATGCGCGAAAATCTTCAATTCGCCGACTAAAAGAATGCATCACGCCGGCAAGCTGCACGGCAGCAAGGCGCCCTTATACTGTCGCCAGCATCGGCAACCGGAATGATCGAGATATGGCCAGGCCGCACGACGACGCCCCCGCGTGCCCTCTCTGCCCCTTCCGCCAGGTCTGCAGAAGTGCGGAGCGCATCGCACCCTCCCAGGATCCCCCGCCGCGCGACCTGTGTCCCTCGCGCATCCAGTTGCGCGCGGGACAACTGCTGTACCAGCAGGGCCGTCCGGCGCTGGCGGTCTATCCGCTGCGCAAGGGCAGCATCAAGAATATGTTCGAGTCGTCGCTGGGATGGCGCCAGATCACCAGCTTCACACTGGCCGGCGACGTACTCGGCCTGGAAGCGCACGACAGCACCGCACACACCACGAGCGCCATCGCCCTGCAGGATGCGAGCTGCTGCGTGGTGCCGGTCGAGAGCCTGCGCATGCAGATGCGCCTGCCCGAGTTCCGCGCCATGGTGCTGGACACCCTGCGCCGGAACACCGAACGCGAGCGCACCTTGCTGGTGGCGATCGGTTCGATGAAGGCCGCGCAACGCCTCGCCATGCTGCTGCTGGACCTGGCCGGCGAACACGGCCGGCGCGGCGGCGGCGACTCGCTGACCCTGGCCATGTCGCGCAACGACATCGCCAGCTACCTGGGACTGACACTCGAAACCGTCTCGCGGCTGCTGTCGCGCTTCGCCTCGGCGGGCCTGATCACCGTGCGCCACAAGCTGCTGCGCATCGTCGACCAGGGCGGGCTTGCCGCCGTCTACGCGGATGCCAGCCATCTCCCCGACCCCCACGGCACGGCCGCGCGCGGCACCGTGCACGCCAGCCGCCAGGCCGCCTAGGCGCGCCACCGCGCCGGCGGATCAGCGCCGCCGCTGCGCGCACTCCTGCCGATAGGCCTCCTGCAAGCGCTTGCGGTCCGCCTGCCGCTCGAGCGACGGATACGTGCGGCCGTCCGCGGTGGTCACCGAGGATCGCCCCACCGACCATTGCGGTCCCGCGGGCAGCGCATTGATCTGGTTCAGCAGATCCTCGCAGCGCTGCCGCTGGGCCGGCGACAGCGTGCCGTCGTCATTGCCCGACGCCGGCAAGGCCGGCATCGTATCGGCGCCGCTCGCGCCGTCGATCAGGCGCGGCGGTGGCGGCGCCACCATCGGCTGGGGCAAGGAATCACTCGCCTGCACGGTAGCCGGCGCGGACCACAGCCACAGCAGCAGGGGGAGGACGAAGGAAACGCGGATCGTGTTCATGTTTACCTGAGTGTTGCAGCAGGGCGGGAAACTGCGCGGTCCGAACCGCCAGCCATCACAGGATTCAGCGCTCCTTGGCAGCGGCTTCGCGGCCACCGCGGCGGCGCAGCATCTCCAGCTTGAGCAGGGCATCGGCCAGCATCCCTTTCAGACGCGCGTTTTCTTCCTGCAGTTCGCGCAGCTTGCGGACTTCCGCGCTGCTGCCCGGCGGCCTCTGTCCATAACGGATGCGCCAGCCGTAGAACGATGCATCGCTGAATCCATAGCGTGCGCACAACTCGCGCACCGGCACGCCGCTGGCGGCCTCCGCCAGGTAGGAACGGATCTGCTCCTCGGAAAAGCGTCTATTCACGGGGTTCCCTCCGCACTCGGTGACATCGCCCGCGGCGCACCGCCGATCATGCGGTGGCCGGTCCTTGTCCGCGACGTTAGCCGAGTCCTGCCGGGGAAGGCAATTCAGTGTCTTCGCGGCCCGTATTAAGCCGATTGCACTCACCCGCGCGCGGCGCCACGGACGCGCGCCCAGGCATTCCGGTCACCGCGCGGGCGCTCATGTCACCATGTACGAACAAAAATGCTACCCGATTCGGACCCGTTCGAATTGCCATGGAAAACCGCCTGAACGCCTAGTATCGATCTAGTTACTGTATTAAGCTTGCCAAATTGAAACAAAATTTCGATCCCCCGCGTCATCCGTCGCACGTCAGATCACACGTCAGATCAGAGGGGGACGCGGCGCTGCCGCACCGGCCACTGCCAGGCCGGTCATGCCGGTCTGCGATAGGGAGCGCCGACGCAGCCACCGGTCTGCAAGGAATTGGGGAGACACTGCCGACATGCCGGTCTCATCCGGATGGCAGCGCTTGCCTGTCGCCTCGCCGCAATCCATCCGCACACCGCGCTAGCCCAGGTGTGCGCGCGGCGGGCAGCAAGCGGCGTTGCACAGCCGGATGCCGGCTCCTAGCGAAGTGTCGCCGCAGCGCGGCGGCAAACAGAACGGGAGTAGTCAGCATGCGACACGTCAGCACCAAGCTGCTGCAGATCTTTGTCTTGCTCATGGAGTACCGCGACCTCGGCGCGGTGGCTGCCTATACCCGCGGCCGCGTGCCGACCGTCGCCTACAGCCTGGCACGCCTGCGCGAAATCACCGGCGACCCGCTCTTCATCAAGCGCAAGGGCGTGCTCGAGCCGACCCCGCATGCCCTGCGGCTGGAACAGACCGCTCGCCTGATGCTCGCCAAGTGGGCGCAGATCGTGCGCGGCGACGAGCCGCCGCCCGAAGCGGCGGCACATGGCGCGCGCGTCAGCATCGGTTTCTCCGCCTCGATCGGCGACCCGGTCATCACGGAAATCCTCACCGCCCTGTGCGAGCAATTCCCGCACAACCATTTCGTTACGCGCCCGGTGCGCGCCGATGCGGCGCTGTCGCGGCACCTGGAACAGGGCGAGATCGACTGTGCCTTCGTAATCGACAGCCAGTACGCGGCGGCAGGCATCGCCCAGCACAGCATCCTGGCCACCCCGCGCCGCCTGGTCAGTGCTGCCCGGCCGGGCAGCGAGGCGGAGCCGCACGCCGATGGCGACTGGATCCTGCTGCAGGAGGACAGCGAGCCGGGCAGCCCGCTGCGCACCTACCTTGCCCGCCATGCGGGGGATCCCGGCCACCGCGAGACCGTGGCGCCCTCCTGGCATACGCAGATCTCGCTGTTGCGCGCCACCGGTGGCATCTGTCCGCTGCTGGACTTCAACGTACCGCTGGTAGCGCGCGACCAACCTACCCGGCTGCTGCCCACGCCCAATAGCTTCCCGGACTGGGCCGCCCTGCATTTCTGGATGCCTGCGCGCACGCGCGCCACCGCGCTGCACGAGATGATGGAGATCGGCAGCGCCATCCTGCGCGACCCGGCCAAGGCCCTGGAGCAGCGCCGCGCGGCAAGCGAGCGGCAGGCCGCCTGCGCCTCGGCGTGAGGTCGGGAAGCCGGCGCCGCGCTGGCACCTGGGCGGGGCCGCTGCCACCGCCACGGCAGGTAATTTGCGAAAAGTCTTCCTCCCGTGCGCGGTAGCGGCCGCTATCCTCGCCTAGCCGCGGCCCCTCGCCTGGCATGCCGCGCTCAACGATGGAGGGAGACGTCCGACATGGCATTGAGAATCCTGATTGCGGATGACCACCCGATCGTCCCCGCCGGCCTGCGCGGCCTGCTGCATGGGCGACCGGGCTGGGAGGTCTGTGGCGAGGCTGCGAGCGCGGCCGAACTGCTGAGCGCCACCGAGGCCTTGCGCCCCGACATCGTGCTGACCGACTACCACATGCCCGCGCCCAACGCCAAGGACGGCATCCGCCTGCTGCGCGCGCTGCGGCGCTGCCTGCCTCAAGGCCAGGTCATCGTCCTCACCATGATCACCAACCCGGCGGTGCTGCGCGCCATCCTGCGCACCGGCGTGCACGGACTGGTGCTCAAGGACGCGCCGCCGGCGGAGATGGCGCTTGCCATCGCGCAGGTGCAGCGCGGCCTCTTCTACGTGGGACGCTCCGCCTTGCGCATCCTCGCCGCCGCGCTCGGCTACGGCGAACCGGGCGAGCCGGGCCTGCCCGGCCTGCAAGGGCTCAGCCCGCGCGAGATCGAAGTGCTGCGCCTGTACCTCAACGGCAGCTCGCTCACGGACATCGCGCGCGCCAGCCACCGCAGCATCAAGACCGTCAGCAGCCAGAAACTGTCGGCCATGCGCAAGCTGGGCGCATGCAACGACCAGGAGCTGTTCGCCTACGCCGCGCACAGCGGCCTGGTACTGCCGGGCACCGCCGCTACGGTCGCGCTGGCGCGGAGCGGCCCGATATAATCCGGCGCCGACAAACCGCCCGCCGCCCTGCCGCGGCCGCTTCCGCCATGCCCCGCCCCGCTTCCGCTCCGCCCGCCACACTGCGCGCCCCCGCGCTGCTGGTCGCCGCTCCGGCCTCCGGCCAGGGCAAGACCACGGTGACTGCCGCGCTGGCGCGCCTGCACCGCCGCCAGGGCCTCCGCGTGCGCGTCTTCAAGGCCGGCCCCGACTTCCTCGATCCGTCGCTGCTGGCCTATGCCAGCGGCGCTCCGGTGCACTCGCTCGACCTCTGGATGACCGGCGCCGACGATGCCGCCGCGCGCCTGGCCGAGGCCGCGCGTGACGCCGACCTGCTGCTGGTGGAAGGCGTGATGGGCCTGCACGACGGCGAGCCCAGCAGCGCCGACCTGGCGCGCCGCTTCGGACTGCCGGTGCTGGGTGTGATCCAGGCCGGCGCGATGGCGCAGACCTTCGGCGCGATCGCCCTCGGGCTGGCGAACTACGGCGGTGCGCTGCCCGGCATGCAGGTACTGGCCAACGGTGTCGCCTCGGCACGCCACGCGCAGATGCTGCAGGCCAGCGTGCCGGCCGGCATCGGCTGGGCAGGCACGCTGCCACGCGAGGCGCGCGCCTCGCTGCCTGAACGGCATCTCGGCCTGCTGGCAGCCGATGAACTGCCCGACCTGGGCGAGCGCCTCGACGCCCTCGCCGACCTGCTCGCGACGCAGCCGGTCGCGCAACTGCCGGCGCCGGTAGCCTTCGCCGACGTGGCGGCCATCCCGCCGCCGCCGCTGCTGGCCGGCAAGACCGTCGCGGTGGCGCGCGATGCCGCCTTCCGCTTTCTCTATCCGGCCAACCTCGAGCTGCTGGCGGCGATGGGTGCGCGCCTGGCCTTCTTCTCGCCGCTGGCCGACGCCAGGCTGCCCGCCTGCGATGCGCTGTGGCTGCCCGGCGGCTACCCGGAACTGCACGCCGCGCAGCTGGCCGCCAACCGCGGCATGCTGGATGCGCTGCGCGACGCCCACGGTGCCGGCCTGCCCATGCTGGCCGAGTGCGGCGGCATGATGGCGCTGTTCGATACGCTGGTCGACAAGGAAGGGCTCAGCCACGCCATGGCAGGCCTGCTGCCGGGCACGGTGCGCATGCAGCGCCGGCTCAGCGCACTCGGGCCGCAAGCGGTGGCGTTGCCCGAGGGCACGCTGCGCGGCCACACCTTCCACTATTCGCAGGCCGACAGCCCGCTGGTCGCGGCCACGCACGCCACCTCGCCGCGCGACGGCGCGCGCGGCGAGGCGATCTACCGCTGCGGCAGCCTGACGGCCTCTTACGTGCATTTCTACTTCCCGTCCGATCCGCACGCCGTGGCGGCCTTGCTCGGCGCTGGCGCGCCGGCACCGGGCAGCGGGTACTGACGGAGAGCGGGGCCGCCGGCGGCCAAACCCGGCCATCGGACCACGGCGGACACGGCGGAAGGGAAAGCGGAAGGCCGCGCACGCGATCCGGCGCGCGACACGCAGGCGGGAATCAGGAAGGGCCGAGGAGGTAGTCCGGCGCCGCAGGGACGAGCCGGCGTGGCCGGCTGCGGCTGCCCGGCGCTCAGGCCACGTCTTCGGCGTCGCGCACGCGCGCCAGTGCTTCGGCGATGCCGGCTTCGAGCTGTTGCAGCCCTTCCGACAGATGCTCCAGCTTGTCGGCGGTCACCTTGTCGAGCACGTCCTGCAGGAAGGCCGAGCGGCGCGGCAGGTTCCGCGCCACCACCTCGCGGCCGGCCGCGGACAGCGTGACGTGCGTCACGCGATTGTCGCGCTCGCTCGTATTGCGCTCGACCCAGCCCAGTTCCTGCAATGCCTTCAACTGGCGCGTCAGCGCGCCCGGGTCCATGGCCACACGATCGGCCAGCGGCTTCTGCGCGATCGGCTCGGCATCGTTGTAGAGCGCGTAGAGAATGCGCCAACGCGGCATCGGCAAGCCGACGCACTGCTCGAACGCCGAGGCGTAGGCCCGATAGGTCCGCCCGAACTGCTGCAGCACCGCCAGGCTTTGTCGCTCCAATTCCACTCCAGTTCCTCCAGGCTTCCGCCTTGATGCTTCGATGCTTCGATGCTTCGGTGCCGTGCTATTCGGCAGCCATCGTCGCCTGCTTGACGGCGCGCTCCAGCTTGATCGGCGGCACGCGGCGCGCCAGCCAGATGCCGAGGGCGGCTACCACGGCGCCGAGCACCAGCCCGAGATGGATCGCCCCGACCAGCGACAGGCGCGCCTGCTCCAGCAGCAGCGCCCCGTTGTGGCCGGCCTGGTGCAGCTGCGCCAGCAGGCCGGACTGCGCGGCCTTGTCGATCAGTACCTGCGGATCGCCCAGGCGCGGCATCCAGTCATTCGCTCCCGCGCCGGCAAGCGCCGCGCGCACGCCATCGGCATAGCGGCGGTCGACCAGCGTGCCGATCAGCGCGGTGCCGGCCATGCCGCCCACCATGCGCAGCGACTGCAGCATCGCCGTGGCGATGCCCAGTTGCGTGCGGCCCGCGGTCTGCTGCGCGAACACGGTCAGGTTGGGCATGATGAAGCCCAGGCCGAAGCCGCCCACCAGCATCAGCGCCAGCAGCAGGTGCCGCGACATGTCGCGGGTCGCCTGCGACAGGCCCAGGCAAGCCAGCGCCAGCATGATAAAGCCCGCATACAGCATGGCGTTCGGGTTGCGCACGCGCGTGATGATACGGCCGTTCAGGATACTGCCCACGGTGATGCAGACCACCAGCGGCGTGACCAGCAGGCCGGCCTCCTTCGGCGAGTAGCCGAAGCCGCCCTGGAACAGCAGCGGCGCGTACAGCAGCAGCGAGAACATCGTGAAGCCGACCAGCACCGCCAGCAGGAACAGCGGCGCCAGGCCGGGATTGCGGAACATATCGAGCGGCAGGATCGGATTGGGCGAGCGCCGCTCCCAGTGCCACAACCCCACCAGCGCCGCCACCGCGAGCAGCAGCAGACCGACGGTACCGGCGCCGAAACCGTGGCGCGGCAGCAGTTCCACGCTCAACTGCAGGCTGCCCAGCCCCAGGCCGATCAGCGCCGCGCCCAGCCAGTCCACCCGGATCGGACCCGCATGCGACTGGTGGCGCAGGTGCGGCAGGTAGCGCCAGGCAAAGACCAGGCCCAGCAGGCCGACCGGCAGGTTGACGTAGAACACCGCGCGCCAGCCGTACCACTCGGTCAGCACGCCACCCAGCGACGGCCCGATCGCATTGGCGATGCCGAAGGCCGCGCTCATCATCACCTGCCAGCGCAGGCGCACATGGGAATCCGGAAACAGGTCGGGAATGCAGGCGAAGGCGGTGCCCACCAGCATACCGCCGCCGATGCCCTGCAGGGCGCGCGCCAGCACCAGGAAGGGCATGCTGGTGGCCATCCCGCACAGGGCGGACGCGCCGGTGAAGACAATGATGGAGGCCATCACGAAAGGCTTGCGCCCGTAGTAGTCGCCCAGACGGCCGAAGATCGGCACCGTGATCACGGACGCCAGCAGGTAGGCGGTGGCCACCCAGGCGTAGTACTCGAAGCCTTGCAGCTCGGCCACCACGGTCGGCAGCGCCGTGCCGACCACGGTCTGGTCCAGGGCCACCAGCATCACCACGAAGGCGATGCCGAACATCGCCATCAGCGACTCCCAGAAAGGCAGCACCTGGCCGGCCGGGGGTGCCTCGCGTGACGTGATTGTCATTTATTGCGCCATCAATCATTGCGTAGTCAATGATTATAGGACAAGGCGGCAATGTTGCCAGTGCCTTGGATGCGATGGCCGCGCTCCGCCCCGGCAACGGACCGGAGCGGGGCGACGCGCCGGCAGGATGGCGGACGGCCAGGCAGGCTGCGATGCCGCCCTGCCGTCCGGCGGTCGCTCAAGGAACAGGGAAGGCGGTGCGGATCACCGCACCTCGCCGCGGCCCGCCGGCTCTGCGCGGCGGACCGCCCCGCCCGCTGCGGCGCGGCTCAGTCGAACACCTTGACCGCAGGAGCCACGGCTTGGCGCCGGTCGGCACCACGCGCGGCGGCGGACGCCACGCCCGGGTCGCCATCCCCCGCCGTGGCGCGGCCGCCCGCCGCGCCGAACTGCTCATCCAGCTGGCGCACGGCGTCCTCCGCGAGGGAACGCGACACGGCCTGCATGACACGGGCCTTGTTGGGCGTCAGTACGGCGCCGGCGGACCAGATCTTGTTGTCGTTGCCCTCGCCCACCGCGGAGAACGCGGCGCGCACCTCCATCGTGCGGGTATTGATCAGGCTGAACTCGGTGCCCAGTTCCAGGCTGTAGAGCAGCATGGAGTTGCGCGTGCCCTGCACCGGCTGGACATCGTTGCGCCACTCGACGCTGTTGACCACGCCGAACAACACGTAGTCGGCCCCCGCGAAGTCTCCCTTGCGGATGCGCTCGCGCACATTGAACAGCGCCTCCGAAGGCGGGCCGGAGTACGGCTTGCCCTGCACCACGCGCACGGCACGGCCCTTGATCAGCTCGCCCTTGATATCCGCGGTGAAACGGCGCAGCTCGCCATACTCGATCCGCGTCATCTCGCCGCTCGCCTTGACGTAGCCGGACTCCTGCGACGAGGCAAAGGCGGCCCGGCCGCTGCCCGACCAGGCGCTGTCCTGATAGCTGGCGGAGCCGCTGTCACGCGACTTCTGATAGCCGGCCTCGTAGTAGAAGGACTCGCGCACGGTATCCTTGTAGGCAAGGTCCGCCACCGCGATCTTGACTTGCGCGACGGCGCCGGAACAGGCCACGGCGGCCACCACCGCCAGCATGAAACGTAGCATCGGTCTGCTCCCTGCCTCAGCGCGCCGAGGTCTTGCGGATTTCCTTCTCGTCGGCCCACTCCAGCATCCCCGACTCGTTGTCGACCAGGGTCAGGTTGAAGATGTAGTAGACGTCCTTGACGCTCGCGGTGCGCTTGGTGATCGAGGTGATGTTGCCCTCCAGGCGGTACTTGGCCGCCTGCATCTGGCCCATCCTGGCCTTGCCACTGTTCTTGTAGAGGCCGGTCTGGTTCTGGCGCTGCAACTCGTCGAGCTGGCCCTGCATGTCGGTCCCGGCCGTGGTGAAGCGTACGGCGCCGCTCTTGAGCAATTGATTGCGGATCTTCTCGGTAATCGCGCGGGTGTCGATGTATTCACCAGTCTTGTTCCTGACTTCGGCCAGCGTCAGCACAGGGGCTTCGCGCGGTGCCGTGATGGGGCGCGACTGCAGCAGGGAGCGCGTCATCGCCTCGGCGATGGTCTGCAGGTCGGTCGAGCCGAATTCGTTGGTCAGGGTCTCGACTGCCTTGGCATCGCCATACGTGACATTGCCTTCCACGCGCGGGCCGGCGACATTGGCACAGCCGGCCAGCAAGGTGCCGGCGGCGAGCACGGCGGCAAGAGAGGAGGATCGCAGGAGCGGAGTCATGATGCAGGGTTCCTTTTATCGGGTCAGGCAATACAAAGCAAAGGGAAAGCCGGGCTAACGGGCACCCATCGCCGGGGCGGAGTTGTCAACGGCATGCACTTCGATGCGGAAATCGGTAGCGGTGCGGGTCGGCGCCAGCGCCTGGACGCTGACCGATTGCAGGCCGTTCAGCATCAGCGGCTTCCAGGCTTCGTCCTCCCAGACGCTGAACTGGTCCTGGTCCAGCCACTTGACCCGGTAGGCAAGGGACTGGTAGCCGGTCGAGGCGTTGGTGAACTGCACCTGCAGCAGCAGGTGGCCATTGCGCTCGGTGGCGCGCAGCGCGCTCACGCTGACCTGGTTCATCTGGCCCAGCTGCACGACCTTGGAGGCGATGGTCTCGGCATGCGCGGCCGCCAGGGGCACGGCCGGCAGCGTACAGACGGCCACCAGGGCAGCCAGGGGAAAGGCACGGAATATCGGCTTCGTCATAGAGTCGGATACGAATCGAAACGGGAAAAGGAAACGGGAAAAGGGAAAAGGGCCGGCGTGCGCCGGCCCGGATACGGCTGACTGCGCAGCCGTGCGAAGAAACGGCTCACTGCGCCTTGGACACGCTTTTCGCCGTCACCTTGGCCGGACGGTGCGCGACGCGCCGGGACGGCTCGGGCGCGGACGGCGCCGCGGCCACCAGGCCGGAGCCCGGCTGCGACACCAGCGCCGTCAACTGGCTGCCCAGCGGACGCAGCACCACCACCGCGTAGGTGCCGTCCACCTTGACCTCCTGGCGGAGGCTGCCCGGCCCTGCGCCGAACGAGACCGGCACGGTGCCGCTCGGCACCACGGCGCGCGCCAGCGAGATGTTCGCCGGCAGCGTGCGCCACTGCCGCGTATCCGCGTTCTCGTTGATGGCGCCGCCCACGCCGACCGCCAGGCTCATCAGCGATCCGAACGCGCCGCCATTGCGTTGCAGCGCCTCCTGCGCGGCGCCGGAGACGGCCATGCGCACCATGCTGCGTGCCACCATGGCCGGCATCTGGTCCTTCAGCGCGCGCCGCGCCATGGCATCCAGGCTGGTCACCTGGGCAGCCGGCACGGTGCTGTCGCCCACCGTCAGCGAGGCAGGCACGAAGTTGTCGCGCGCGGGACGGATCACCGGATAGGAGGTCGTCAGCAGTTTCACCCCGGCGCCGATCGGCAGCGGCAGCGTGATCTTGACCGAGTCGCGCGCCGGCATGCTGCCGGTCTCGATGATGAACAGCACGTCCGTCTTGCCGGCCGGTACCCGCTTGCCCGCGGCCACGCCTTCCAGCCCCTTCTGCAGCATCGGGATATCCGGGCGCAGCTCGATCGCCTGCCGGTAGCCCGCGGTGGCCAGGCTGGGTTCGCCCAAGGCTTCGAAGACGAAGCCGGCCAGGTAATGCGAGGCCGCGCTCTGGTAGGCATTGCGCAAGCCCGTCACGGCGGGATCGTCGAAGATCTCCACCGGATAACCCTTGATTTCCTTGAGCTGGACTTCGGCGCTCTTGCCGCCCTTCTTCTCCGCCTCGTCCTTGAGGGCCTGTACCTCCTTGTCGCGCAAGGAGGCGATCAGGGCTTCGCGCTCATACATGCGCCGGATTTCCACCCGCGCATCGTCCCAGCGGCCGGCCATCAGCTGGTTCTGCGCCAGGCGCGTGCTGAGCAGGACCTTCTCGTAGTCCTGCCCGTCATAGCGGCTCAGCGATTCGCTCAGCAACAGCGCCCCCAGGTCACCGGCACTCTTGGCCAGCTTGTCGCGGCTTTCGTCCTCCCAGCCCTTGACCTTGTCCGTCGCGGCGAGCCAGGCATCGGTGCTGGCCTGCAGGCTGCCTGGACGCATGCGCATCAATTCGCCGCGTTCCAGGAAATACAGCAGGTCGCGGTCTTCGGGCGCGACGCCCTCATAAGCCTTGTCCTGCGCGGCGATCGCCGCGTCGACGTTGCCCGCGCGGAAGCTGTCGGACGTCGCCGCCACGCGATTGCCGTAGTGCTGCGCGCAGGCGCCCAGCAGCGCTGCGCTGCACACGAGGGCTGTCGTGCGCAAAGTGGCTCCCCACATAGATGTTTCTCCCCAATCCCCGTTTTATGTGTAATGGGACAGGCCATGCGTCGGCCGCCCCTTGCGTTTATCGGCAAGGGGCGGCCTCTCCTTGACCTCCGAGGCCCGCTAAGCCACGGGCAAGCACTGAGGTGGCGACCCGCGAAACCGGTGGCGGCGGAGACCGGGTGGAGCGGGGGATGCGACGGGTGGACGGGGGGGACGGGTACCGCTGGAATGCCGTTCAAGATGCCGCATACGGCACGGAAACGAGCTTGTCCATGATCGATGGCCCGGGGCCGGGGGAATCTCTGCGGATCCGGGGCGGCACGGCACGCGGTTCCGCCATGCAGGCCGGGGCGTCGGCCGAGGATCGCACCATGCGCGGCGCACGAGGTGCCGTAAAAGGCGCCCCGCCGCATCCGCGCCCGGTATTCTCAGGCCACGCCCGCGCGGCGGCGCCGTTGCCCCTGTGCCGGGCACGGCCAGCGCCACAGTGCGCCGGCAGCCCCGGCAGCCATTTCCGATTGCCGTTCCGATTGCCGCAGCACCACCGCGACCGCGTATTGTCCATGGCAGCAAACAGTGTGTTCAGCCATCTGGTCAGCGGACAGCATTCCTGCGTCAACTCGCCGCTTCCGGCGCACGTTAGCGGAAATGACCGATGTCCGGTCAGCATGTAGTCCCAACGCATTGCGCTGCCAGCAAGGCGGCACCCGACGGAGCCCTCACGATTATGAAGAAGATCGCCATCACCGCTTTTGCCCTTTGCCTGGGCGCTGCCTCGATCGCCGCGCAAGCCCAGACCACCGGCAAGGCCGATCCCTATACCCAGGGCGCCAAGGCCGGCAAGGCCGACCCCTATACCGACGGCGCCAAGATGGGCAAGGCCGACCCGTACACCGATGGTGCCAAGGCCGGCGAGAAGTTCGACCCGTACACCCAGGGCGCCAACAAGAGCACGCGCGCCGACCTGACCAGCAGCAAGGGCAAGGCCTCGCACACGAAGAAGCACAGCAAGAAGGCCGCCCCGGCAGCACCGGCCGCTCCGGCCGCACCCGCTTCCAGCGGCAACTGATCGACGCGGCAGCGGCGGCCACCGCCGCCCTGCCGGCAGACGAAGCCCGGGCACCGCGCCGGCCGCAAGGCCAGGGCGTGTTGCCCGGGCTTTTTTTCATTCTGCGACGAGCCGCCGGCCAGTGTCGTCCTGAGGCCGGCTGGTATCAGCCTGAGGCCTGAGGCCTGGGTCTTAAGTTCGTGGAAGAATGAACTTGTGACTCAGTGGACTAAGGCCTGGCGACGCGCGGCAGGGCACGCTGCCATGCCACCTGCTCGCGCCAGCCGGCGCGATACGCCGATGGCGCGATGCCGCGGATCTTCTTGAACTGCCTGGAGAACTGCGCGCCATCGCAGAAGCCGCATGCCGTCGCGATGGCGTCCATCGCGAGTTCGCCCCGCCGCAGCAAGGCGCAGGCAAACTCGATGCGCTTGTGCAGCACGTACTGGTAGGGAGACAGCCCGGTCGCGGCCTTGAACACGCGCGAAAAATGGAAGGGACTGAGGGCCGCCAGCCGCGCCAGCTCTTCCAGTGCGATCGGGCAGGCGATTCGCGCCTCGATGTACTCGTCCAGCCGTTGGATGCGGGCCGCGGTCAATGCGGCCGGACGCCCGTCGCGGCGGGCGCCGGCGCCACCGTGGCACGTCAGGACATGGGCCGCCACCAGGCGCGCATAGGTCTGGCCGATCAAGGCGCCGTGCGGGTTGCCATCCTGCAGTTCCCGGTCCAGGGTCTCGAATGCGTTCAGCACGAAATGGTCCGGCGCCTCGGCGAACGCCGGCGCCATGGCGATGCGCGCCACGCCGAGTTCGTCGGCCACCTCGCGCAGGGTGTCCTCGGGCAAGGTCATCAGGCACAGGCTGCCGAGCGGACGCACATAACGCACACTGTGCCCGCAACCGCTGGGCACATAGGCGGTCGAGCCACGGCGCTGCACTTCGGTATGGCGCTTGCCGTCGATGCGGCGCTCCGCGATGGAAAGCGGATTGAGCTTGACCATCAGGTAGTGTCCGTCGATGGCATGTTCGGCGGTGTGGAACAGGCTGTCATCGCGGCGCTCGAAGTAGAGATCCGTCCATCCATGCGCCGCACTGCTGCGCACCGGAGCGCTGGCGAACAGCGCGGCATGGTCTTCCGGCTTGCGGAAATCGAGCTTGCGTACGGTCATCGCCCTGCCCCCCCCGGTCATTGGCTCCCCATTCTACCGGCGCGGCGGGACCGCTCTCCTCCTGGCCCTCCCCTTCGGCCCGGGTCAGTCGGCGGCGGCATGCAGCATGCCCCCGCCGGCATGGTGCAGCGCCTTGGCCAGGCGTATCGCACCGACTTCGGCCCGCGCTTCGTCGATCGTCGAATAGGACAGGCGCAGCGTGTTGTGCTCGGGGGCAGCGGCAAAGAAAGCGGCGCCAGGCACGAAGATCACGCCGGCGTCGAGCGCTGCCTTCAGGACGCGCGCCGCATCCACCTCCGGGGCGAAGCGCGCCCACAGGAACATGCCGCCCTCCGGCTCGTGGAAGGCGATCGCGGTACCCAGGTGCCGGCGCAGCGCCGACACCAGCGCATCGCGGCGCTGCCGGTACGCGTCGCGCAGCACCGCGAGGCGCGGCGCCAGCCGACCCGCGGCGAGATAGGCGCCGATCAGCCGCTGGGACAGGCTGCAGCTGTGGAGGTCGATGGCCTGCTTGGCCAGCGCGGCCTGCTCGAACAGCGCGGGCGGCAGCACCATCCAGCCGACCCGCAGCCCGGGCGACAGGATCTTGGAGAACGAGGACAGATACAGCGTGCGCGCTTGCGCCGGCGTGCCGGCGGCGAGCGCCTGGATGCTGGCCACCGGGCTTCCCGACAGCCGCAGTTCGCCGTAGGGATCGTCTTCGATCAGGTAGGTGCCGGTGCGCGCCGCCAGCCGGACCAGCTGTTGCCGGCGCGCCAGGCTGAGGGTGCGTCCGCCCGGGTTGCCGAAGTTCGGCACCACATAGACCGCCTTGACCGGATGGCGCGATACGTAGGCCTCGATCCAGTCGACGTCGATGCCCTGCTCGTCCGACGGCACGGAAACGATGTCGGCCTCGGCCAGCGCGAAGGCCTGCAGCGCCGCCAGGTAGGAAGGGCGCTCCACCAGCACGGTGTCGCCCGGATTCAGCAGCACGCGCGCCGCCAGGTCGAGTCCCTGCTGCGAGCCGGAGGTGACCAGGATGCCGTCCGCCGCGGCCTCGATGCCGCGCTGTTGCAGCAGTTGCGCGATCTGCTCGCGCAAGGCGGCCTCACCCTCGGTCAGGCCGTACTGGAAGGCACCCGCGGCATCCGGCGCCAGGGCCGCGGCCAGCGCCTCGTGCAGCCCCTCGGTATCGAACAGGTCCGGCGCCGGGATGCCCCCGGCCAGCGAGATCATGCCGGGCATCTTGCTGTACTTCAGCAGGTCGCGCACCGCGGAACTCTGTACGCGGGCCATGCGCGTGGCGAAGTGGAACGGCGATGCCGGTGACGGAGACGCCGGCGCTGCGCCGTTCGCAAGCGTTGTCGGCAGGGGCAGGGGCAGGGAAGCGATGCCGGTTTCGAGAGTTCGCGCAGTATCCATGGAGTCGGCCGCCGGCTGATCGCCGCGATGATGAGCGCGCCCGCGGAGCGGAAGAGACCGCTGCGCGGGCGCTGGTGCGACGAGTGTAGAGCGCGCCAGACCGGGTACGTGAGAGCGCAACCTGCGGGATTTGTGCTTTCCTGCGCTTTTTTTCGCGCCGGCAAGGCACGGCCCGGAGCGCCACCCGGCGCCCCGGGCCGCCCCTCACAACACCCGCACCGCCTCGATCGGCGTATCCCCCACCAGCATATGGCCCGGAGCATGCGTGATGCACAGCGGCAGGCGCGCCTCGACGGCGGCGGCCTGCGGCGTCACGCCGCAGCCCCAGAACACCGGCACTTCGCCCGGCAGGATCGCGGTGGGCTCGCCTTCGTCCGGCACGCCCACGTCGGCGATGCCGAGCGCGGCGGCATCGCCGACCTGCACGGGCGCGCCGTGCGCCCCCGGCAGCCCGGCGCAGATGCGCGCGGCGAGGGCGGCCTGCGCCGGCGTGTACGGGCGCATCGACACCACCATGGGGCCGCGGAACGGGCCCACGGGCACGGTCTGCAGGCGGGTGCGGTACATCGGCACCACCTTGCCCTCGTCGACATGGCGCACGGCCAGGCCGGCGGCCTGCAGCGCATGCTCGAAGGACAGCGAGCAACCCAGCACGAAGCCGACGAAGTCGTCGCGCCACAACGCCGTGATGTCTTCGCATTCCCCGGCGAGCACGCCGTCGCGCCAGACGCGGTAGCGCGGCACGTCGGTGCGCAGGTCGACGTCCTCGCCCAGCACCGGCACCAGGGGCGAGCCGGGCTCGGTCATGCCGATCAGCGGGCACGGCACCGGGTTGGCACGGCAGTAGCCGAGGAAATCGTCGGCCCAGCGGCGCGGCAGGATCATCAGGTTGCCTTGCACGCGCCCCGGCGCCATGCCGGCGGTGTGGCCGCGCCAGGCGCCGCGCCGGATGGCGGCGCGCACGGCGGCGGGATCGTCGGCCCAGGCGGGCAGCGCGGCGGGAACATTGCGCATGGTCGTGGGCCCCTTCTCAGTCGAGCGCCTTGCGCGCGGTTTCCTTGACGCCCAGCAGCGCCAGCAGGCTGATGGCCGCCCCGCCCATCAGCAGGTAGGCCGGGCTCAGCAGGTTGCCGGTGGCGCCAATCAGCGCAGTGGCCACGTAGGGCGTCACGCCGCCGCCCAGGATGGCGCCGAGGTTGAAGCTGAAGGCCATGCCGGAATAGCGCACGCGGGTGGGAAACTGCTCGGCATAGGTGGGATAGCCGACCGACTGCACGATGGGCATCGGCAGCGCCACCACCAGCATGGCGAGGAAGGCGAGGCCGATATTGTGCTGGTCCATCAGCATCATCATCGGCACCACCAGCACGGTATAGGCGAGGAAGCCGATGGCCAGCACCTTGCGGCGGCCGAGCCGGTCGGACAGTCCGCCCCAGAACGGCATCAGCATCGCCATCGCCAGGCTGACGAAGGCCATGATCCAGTACACGGTGGCCTTGTCGTACTTCAGGTAGGTGGTCAGGTAGATGTTCATGAAGACCAGGCCGACCCAGTAGCCGACGTTCTGGCCGAAGGACAGCAGCAGCACCTTGACCACGGCCGGCATGTGCTGGCCGAACACTTCCTTGAGCGGCGCCTTGGGCGGCTCGCTGTGCTGCTGGAACTGCTGGAACGCCACCGATTCCTCCACGCGCTTGCGCACCAGCGACGACACCAGCACCATCGGGATCGCGGTCAGGAAGGGAATGCGCCAGCCCCACTCGCTCATGGCCTCGCTGCCCAGCATGGAGGTGGTCAGCCCGCACACGGTGGCGGCCAGCGCGCCGCCCACCGCCACGCCCACCGGCGTGAAGGCACCGAAGAAGCCGCGCCGGCCCGCCGGCGCCGACTCGGCCACGTAAGCGGCCGCGCCCGTCACCTCGCCGCCGGCGAAGAAGCCCTGCACCAGGCGGATCAGCAGCAGCAGCAGCGGCGCCGCCAGGCCGGCACTGGCGGCCACCGGCAGCAGGCCGATGGCGCCGGTGGCCACGCCCATGCCGATCACGGTGACCAGCAGCACGGTACGGCGGCCGACGCGGTCGCCCAGCCGGCCCAGCACGATGCCGCCGATGGGCCGCATCAGGAAGGCGCTGCCGAACACCGCCAGGATCGCCAGCAAGGACGCGGTGGCATTGTCGCCGGGGAAGAACAGCGGTCCGATGGTGGAGGCGAGATAGCCGTAGACGCCGAACTCGTAGTATTCGATGGCGGTACCGGCGGCGGCGGCCAGGGCCGCCTTGCGCGCGACGGCGATGTCGCCTGCGGGCCTGGCCGCGGCGGCCGCTTCGGCCGCGTCAGGGAGCGGCAGCGTGGAGGTGGGGGCGTTGGACATGATGACGTTTCCTGAAGCAGGGTGAAAGAGGCCACGCCGGCTGCCGGCGGCAGCCTGCGGGAACCAGGGTCAGCACATGAATACCTGGCGCGCTGGCCGAGGAAATCCCGCGGGTGCGCACCTGTTGTTGGAGAGGGAGGCCCTATTTTCTCCAGGCTTCCCGCACTGCATTCACTACCGTTATGCACGCGTCGTGCTTTTGATTTTTATTCAGCAACAAGCGTGCCAGTCGATTTGCCCGATAAAAACGCCGGAAAAATCACGCAGCAGGGCCTGGCCATCGATGGCCATCCATTGCAGAGTCTCCCATTGCCCTGCTGCACCAGATTGAATCCTTCACTACGCGCCGCCGTCCGCCGGCGGGCATGGCCTGCACCATCCTTGCGTGCCGCCAGCCCAGCCTCATCACCGCCGCGCTGCGCTAAACCATTGTTCCTGCTGAACTTCCGGGAACACGGCAGGCATCGGAGCAGTGGTGCCGGCGATAGTCCGGCGATAGTCCAGCGATAGGCGGACGGCCGGCATGCCACGGCCACTGCGCCAACGCCGCGGCACGCCCGAAGGCATGCCGCGGCGCGCGGCGGCCGGGCCCCGCAGGGTCGGCCGACTGTTTTCCAAGCAGATACGGAAAATGGCGGGATATTATTCATCCCACGCCGAAGTTAATCGGCAGGAATATAGAGAGCCAATACCTGCCCTTCCTCGACCAGCTCCCCCTCGGTCACTCGATATTCGACGACATAACCGTCGGCCGGCGCTTCGACCGGAATTTCCATCTTCATCGATTCGATAATCACCAGGGTCGCGTCGCGCGCCTGCGCGGCGCCGGGTGCGGCGATGATCTTCCACAAGGTGCCGGCGGTCTCGGCCACGATGGGCACCGCGTCGGCTTGGCGTTGGTCCGGGTCTGGCATGGGGGCGTCTTCTTTTGTGCGGTTGAGGAAGGGGTGGAAGGCCGGGCTCAGTCCCGGGCGGCTTCCAGCGAGGCGAAGGCGGCATCCTGCAGCAGCGCCAGGCGCTGCGCGTACGCCAGTTCCACCAGCGCGAAGCGCACTGTCTCACCGGGCATGCGCTGCGCCAGGCGCGGCAGGTCGACCGCGATCACATGGCCGATCTTGGGATAGCCACCGGTGGTCTGGCGGTCGGCCATCAGGACGATGGGCTGGCCGTCGGGCGGGACCTGGATGGTGCCGAAGCTCACCGCCTCCGATTGCAGTTCCAGCGGCGCGCCCAGCGGCAGCGCCGGTCCTTCCAGGCGGTAGCCCATGCGGTCCGACCGGGCGCCGATGCGGAAGGCTCCGCCGGTGAAGGCGGCGTGCGCATCGGCGTGGAAATGCCGCCACTCGCGGCCGGCCACCACGCGGATCGGGGCATCCGGCGCGCTCTCCGGCTCGGACGAAAACAGGCTGCCGCCGGACGGCAGCACCGGCAGGCGGGTGTGCGGCGCGCACAGGGCGATCATGTCGCCCTTGCGCAAGGGCTTGCCCTGCACGCCGCCGTAGCCACCGCGCACGAAGGTGCTGTGGCTGCCCATCACGGCCTCCAGCGCGAAGCCGCCGCCGACCGCCAGGTAGGCGCGCAGGCCGCGCCGGCGCTTGCCGAAGGCCAGCGTGGCGCCGGCCGGCACCACGCGCGCCTGCGCGCTCGGCAGTGGCTCGCCGTCGATGGTGGCCTCGAGATCGGCACCGCACACCGCGACCGTGGCCGCGGTGTGGAAACGCAGGGCCGGCCCCATCAAGGTGACCTCCAGCGTGGCGCAGGACGCGGCATTGCCCACGAGCGCATTGGCCAGCCGGTGCGCGCGCTCGTCCATGGCGCCGTTGGCCGGCACGCCGAGCTGCTGGAAGCCGTGGCGGCCGAGGTCCTGGAACGTGCTCAGCGCACCGGGCTTGAGCACCTCGATGGCGGCCGCGCCGGCGCGGGCTTGCATGGCGTCGCTCATCGGCCGCCTCCTTGGCTGGCGGCATGCGCCGCGGCCATGTCATCGAACTGGGCGGCCGAGACCGGCACGAAGCGCACGCGGTCGCCCGCGTCGAGCAGGCAGGGGCGGGTCCGGTGCGGATCGAACAGCGGCAGCGGCGTGCGGCCGATCAGGTTCCAGCCGCCCGGCAGCACCATCGGGTAGATCACCGACTGGCGGTTGGCCAGCCCGATCGAGCCGGCCGGCACGGCGGTGCGCGGCGTGGCGCGCCGCGGCGGCGCCAGGCGCGCATCAAAGCGGCCCACATAGGGGTGGCCCGGGGCGAAGCCCAGCATCAGCACGTCGACCGGCTCGGCACTGTGCAGCGCCACCACCTCGTCGGGCGCCAGCCCGCACAGGGTGGCCACCTCTTCGAGGTCGGGACCGTGCTCGCCGCCGTAGCAGACCGGCAGCTCGACCACGCGCGCGGCAGCGGCCGACAGGTCCAGCGGCGCCGCCAGCAGCGCCGCCAGCGTCTCGCCCAGCGCCTGGTAGGGCGGCAATGCCGTGCTGGCGCCGGCCACCTCGGCCGGGTGATAGTGGATGCCGACGGTGCTCAGCGCGGGCACCACGTCGCGCACGCCGGGCAGCGCCGCCGCGCCGATGCGGGCGGCGGCCGCGCAGGCGCTGCGGTTGGCGGCAGCCAGCGCCTCGGCGCCCTGCCCTGCGTCGAACACCAGCATCAGCAGGCGATCCCCCGAGGGCTCGATGCGCCAGGGCACCGGCGCGGCGGACTGGGCCGTGGCTGCCGCGCTCACGGTTGCACCTCGGCAGGCACGGCGGCGGCGGCCGGGGCGGCGCTGTCGCCCACCAGCGCGGCCATCTCGCGCGCCACGAAACCGGTGTCGGCACGGCCCGCGCGGAAGTCCGCATGCGCCAGCACGCGGCCGAGGAAGTCAGCGTTGTGGCGGATGCCGGCGATGCGCGCGTGCGCCAGCGCGTCCAGCATGGCCAGGCGGGCGGCCTCGCGGTCATCGCCACGCGTGATCAGCTTGGCGATCATCGGGTCGTAGAAAGGCGTGATGGTGTCGCCCTCGCGCACGCCGGTGTCGACACGCAGGCCGGGCATGGCCGGCAGCGCGAAGCATTCCAGCCGGCCCGGCGACGGCATGAAATGGCGCGCGGGGTTCTCGGCATAGAGGCGGCACTCGATGGCGGCGCCATGGCGGCGGATGTCCGCCTGCGCCACCCGCGCCAGCGTGCCGGCGGCAAGGCGGATCTGCGCCTGCACCAGGTCCCAGCCGGTGACCGCCTCGGTCACGCCATGCTCGACCTGGATGCGTGTGTTCATTTCGAGGAAGAAGAACTCGCCGCTATCGGCGTCGAGAATGAACTCGACGGTGCCGGCGCCGCTGTAGCGCTGCGACACCGCCAGCGCCACCGCGGCGGCGCTCATGCGGGCCAGCACCTCGGCCGGCAGGCCCGGCGCCGGGCTTTCCTCGATGATCTTCTGGAAGCGGCGCTGTACCGAGCACTCGCGCTCGAACAGGTGCACCGCCGTGCCGTCGCCATAGCCGAACACCTGCACTTCGATATGGCGCGCGCGCGCCACGTAGCGCTCCAGGTAGACGCTGCCGTCGCCGAAGGCCTTGAGCGCCAGCGCCTGGGTGGAGGCCACGGTGGCCGCCAGCGTGGCCGGCCCGTCGACGCGCTTCATGCCGATGCCGCCACCACCGCCGGCGGCCTTGACCAGCAGCGGATAGCCCACCTGCGCGGCGGACGCCTCCAGTCCGTCGAGCTGCTCCGGCAGGAAGCGGGCGCTGCCCGGCAGCACCGGCACCCCGCAGGACTGCGCGATCTCACGGGCGCGCTTCTTGTCGCCCATGTTCTCGATCGACTCGACCGAGGGGCCGATCCAGCGCATGCCAGCCGCCTGGGCCGCCTGGGCAAAGGCCGTGTTCTCGGACAGGAAGCCATAGCCCGGATGCACGCCGTCGGCGCCGTGCGCCGCGCCGGCCGCCAGCACCGCCTCGGCGCGCAGATAGCTTCGGGCCGCCGGCGACGGCCCGATCGGCACGGCCACATCGGCCATCTGGCAGTGCAGCGCACCGGCATCGGCCTCGGAATACACGGCCACCGTCTCGATGCCGAGCGCCTGCGCGGCGCGGATGATGCGACAGGCAATCTCGCCGCGGTTGGCTACCAGGATTCTTCGCATAACAAACTCTGACTGCGTGGGGGCGGACGCGCGGCGCTGCAAGCGCTCGCCGCGCGGGTTGCCGGCCTGGGGCCGGTCGTCTGGATATGCAGCGTCCGCCCGCGCGGCGGCGGGCGGATGGGCGCGGGCGGGCCGCGCCGGGTGCCGGCTTACTTGGCGAACAGCGAGGCGATGTTGGCGAAGGCCTTCAGTTCCAGCGCATTGCCCGACGGGTCCAGGAAGAACATGGTGGCCTGCTCGCCGACTTCGCCCTTGAAGCGGATGTGCGGCTCGATGATGAACTGCAGGCCGGCGGCCTTGAGCTTGTCGGCGGCTGCTTCCCATTGCGCCATCGACAGCACCACGCCGAAGTGGCGCACCGGCACGGCATCGCCGTCGACCGCGCTGGTCTTGCGGTGGCCGCACTCTTCCGGCGCCAGGTGGGCGACGATCTGGTGGCCATAGAAATTGAAGTCGACCCAGTCCTCGGCGCTGCGGCCTTCCGAGCAGCCCAGCAGGTCGCCGTAGAACTCACGGGCGCTGGCGATGCTGTGGACCGGGAAGGCCAGGTGGAACGGGGGCAGGACGGCAGTGGATTCGCTCATGGTGGACAGGCTCTCGCAATCGGTGCGGTTCGGTTGTGGGGTCGGGCAGCCCGCCTCGCCTTGGCTGTCTCGGCAGTCGGTGCGAGGTGGGCCGCCACTGAGATGCAGTCTATGCATGACGAATCATGATGAAAAGCGATATATTTTTGACCTTAGCACCACCAAAATTGATGAATCACCATGCTGCGAGAACTGCGCACCTTGATCGCCGTGGCCCGCCACGGCACCTTCGCCGGCGCGGGGGCCCGCATCGGCCTGACCCAGTCGGCGGTCAGCGCCCAGATCCACCGGCTCGAAGAGGAACTGGGCTTCCCGCTGTTCGACCGGACCGGACGCTCGGCCCGGCTCAATGCCTCCGGCCGCGAAACGCTGGCCCTGGCCGAGGAACTGATCACGCTGTATGACCGCCTGGGCCACCAGGGCCTGGCCGCCCAGGGCAACGCCATGGTGCGCATCGGCGCCATCGCCTCGGCGCAGGCCACCTTCCTGGCCGATGCCATCGCCCGCTTCCGCGCCGAGCTGCCCGCATGCCGCATCCGCGTGGTGCCCGGCGTCTCGCTCAACCTGCTCGGCCAGGTCGATGCCGGCGAAGTCGACATCGCGGTGATGATCCGCCCGCCCTATGCGCTGCCGGCCGAGCTGGAATGGCGCTCCCTGCTGCGCGAGCCCTTCGTGCTGCTGGCGCCGGCCGCGCTGGCCGGGCGCGGCTGGCGCGAGGTGGTCGAGAGCGAGCCCTTCATCCGCTACGACCGCGGCTCGTTCGGCGGACGCCTGGTCGACCAGTTCCTGCGCCAGCAGCGGCTGGCCGTGCAGGAGGCCATCGAACTGGACGAACTGGAAGGCATTGCGCAACTGGTGGCGCGCGGACTTGGCGTCGCGCTGCTGCCGCGCACACTGGCGGGCGGCCATTGGCCTGCGCAAGTGGTGGCGCTGCCGCTGGGGGATGAGACCTTCTACCGCGAAGTCGGACTGGTCGAGCGCGCGCGCCACAGCCGGCAGCCGGTGGCAAGCCGGCTCGCCGAACATATCGGGGCGGCGGCGCAGATGCTGGTGGAGGGACAGGAGAAGGCGGCGCGCGTGCGCGGCCGCCGGCGCGCGGACGGACCATGACGGTCCGTGACGGCCGCGCGCAGGGCGCCGCCGGAACCGCCGCCGCGGACTCAGACGATGGACGAGTCGTCGTTCAGGAAATCGTCGTTATCGAGGCCGGCATCGAGGCCGGAATCGAGGAAGCCGCCGTCCGATGCCCGCTCGCGCGCGTCGAAGGCGCTGCCGCCATCACCGTTGTCGTAGTAGTTGTTGACGACCGTGGTTTCGGCCGGCATCGAACCCAGCGCCGGCTGGCCGAAGAAACCGCCGCCGCCGCTGTTGCGGTGGAACAGGTTCTCGAGGCCCTGGAACAGGAAGGCACCTCCGGCCACGCCCGCGGCAGTGCTGGCGATGCTGCCGAGTGCGCCGCCCAGGCCGCCGCCGAGGAAGCCGGGCCGGGCCGGCTGCGGCACGGATTGCGGCATCGGTTGCTGCATGGACGGCGGCATCGGCTGCGGCGCGGGCTGCATCGAGGCCGGCATGGCGGCGGGCGGCACCGCGCGGCCGGCGCTGTTGCCCCAGGCGCTGTCCCCATCGAGGAAGTGGCTGCCACCGTTGACCTGCGCTGCCTGCGCTGCCTGCAACTGGCTCTGCAGCGTGGCGATCTGCGCCTTGGCCGAGGCCAGCGCATGGTCCAGCAGCATGGCACGCTGGACCAGCAGGTAGGCCGCGTCCGGCTGCCGCGCGGCCGCGTCGGCGATGCGCGCTTCGGCCTGCGCGTCCTTGGTGCCGGCGTTGGCCTGCACCAGCTGGGTCAGGAAGGTGTCCAGGGCCTGCATTTCTTGGGGGGTCATGCTCTCTCCCGTCGGAGTGGTTCAGTACGCCCACAGTCTATGGACCGAGTCTTAAGCGGAAATTAAGAAGGTGCCGGGCGTAACCACGCCAGCTGGCTGGCGCCGGCGCCTGGCTCGCCGCAAACCCGTGGCGGCCGGGGCCGGCAGCCGCCGGCTTCAGTGCGTGGCGACAACCTCGCCCGTGCCATCATGGACCGGCAGGCCGGCGCGCCGGTCGAGGCGCCCGCTCAGCGTGGTCAGGGCCAGCGCGCCCAGCGTGACGAGCCCCGCCAGCCACGGCGTGGTGCCGAGGCCCAGGTGGTCGACGATCAGCCCGCCGGCCCAGGCGCCACCCGCCACGCCGAGGTTGAAGGCGGCGATATTGAAGCCCGCGGCCACGTCGGCAGCCTGCGGCGCGACCGCCCTCGCCTGGCGCACCACATAGAGCTGCAGCCCGGGCACATTGCCGAAGGCCACCGCGCCCCAGGCCAGCACCGTCAGCGCCGCCGCCCAGCGGTAGTGCGCGGTGACACCCAGCACCAGCAGCACCACGGCGAGCAGCAGGAAGATGCGCTGCAGCGCCGGTACCGGGCCCAGCCGGTCGGCCAGGCGGCCGCCCCAGACGTTGCCCAGCGCCACCGAGACGCCGTAGGCGACCAGCACCAGGCTGACCTGGCCCGGGGTGAAACCGGCCAGCTCCTGCAGGATGGGGGCGAGGAAGGTGAAGGCGATCAGCGAGCCGCCGTAGCCGGTCGCCGTCATGGCATAGACCAGCAGCAGGCGCGGCCGCGCCAGCACCTCGAGCTGCTGGCGCAGCGGCGCGGGAGCGGCCTGGGCGATGTTGCCCGGCACGAACAGCAGGCTGCCCAGCAGCGCCACCACGCCGAAGCCGGCCACCACCAGGAAGGTCGCGCGCCAGCCGAAATGCTGGCCGATGAAGGTGCCCAGCGGAATGCCGGCGACGAAGGCCACCGTCATGCCGCTGAACATGGTGGCGATGGCGCGGGCGGCCCGCTCGCGCGGCACCAGGGTGGTGGCGATCACCGAGCCGATCGAGAAGAACTCGCCGTGCGCCAGGCCGGTCAGCACGCGCGCGGCGACCAGCACGCCGTAGCCGGGCGCCAGCCAGGCCAGCAGATTGCCCAGCGTGAACAAGACCATCAAGCCGGCCAGCAAGGTCTTGCGCGGCACGCGGGCGGTCAGCGCGGTCAGCACCGGCGCGCCCACGGCGACGCTCAGCGCGTACAGGCTGACCAGCAGTCCGGCCGATGGCAGGCGGATACCGAGGTCGGTGGCGATGGTGGGAATCAGGCCGACGATGACGAATTCCGTCGTGCCGATAGCAAAAGCGCTGAGGGTCAGCGCAAGCAGGGCGAGAGGCATGGTGGACTGGGTCCGGTGGTCACGATGGACCGCAGTCTGCCGCGCTTACCTTTGCAGAAAAAGCAGGGGGAAGCGGAAATACTCTTGAACTGGAATCAACAATGAAGCGCTCGCGGCGCGCGGCAGAGCGGCATCGCGCTGACCCGCGGTCGTGCCATCGCGCCGTGGCTGCCTGTCCACCCCGACATCACGGATCGCGTCTTGTTCGGACAGGATGGGCGACACATGGAGCTAGGCAACGCGCTGCTCCCGGCAATACAAAGGCAATACAAAGGTTGCGATCGGCATGATTCCTGGCCCGGCCCGGGTGCTAGCGTGCACCTGCCTTGTTATGCACATCTCATCGATCTTGTATAGCGTATAGATACGCTATACACTACAAGCACCTTGCCAGCCATCCGATGATCAAGCACTTCGCCCATGCCGGACTCAGGAAGTTCTTCGAAACCGGATCGAAAGCCGGGATCCAGCCTCACCACGCGGACCGGCTGCGCAAGCAGCTCGGCGCCTTGAACCACGCGACGCGTCCTGAAGACATGGGAGTCCCCGCCTGGGGCCTGCATGCACTGAGCGGCGGCATGGCGGGCTGCTGGTCGGTCTCGGTCAATGCGAACTGGCGGCTGACCTTCCGCTTCGAGGACGGCCACGCTTATGTCGTCGACTACCAGGACTATCACCAGCAACACCAGGGAACCATGAAACACCAGGAAACCATCATGACTCCCATGCACAACCCGCCGCACCCCGGCGCGGTGCTGAGCGACTGGCTCGAGGGCCTGGACGGCATCACCATCACCGCCTTCGCGGCACACCTTGGCGTCACGCGCGCAACGCTGTCGCGCATCCTGAACGGCCATGCGTCGATCACGCCGGACATCGCCATCCGCCTGGAGGAAGCCCTGGGTGCCAGCCGCGAGATGTGGTGCGGCATGCAGATGGCCTACGATCTGTGGATCGCGGCGCAGAAGCCGCGCAAGCGTATCGAGCCGCTGGCGCGGCCGGCGACCGCGGTAAAAAAGGAAGACACCACCGGCGCCTGAAAGCAGGAGACCGGGAGATGGCGCGCGGGCCGGCGCCGGGCACTGCAAGCACCGGCGACATGCCCCGTGCCGGGCTACCGTGCCGGCGCGGGCCCGGTGGTCAAGGCTTGCGCGTCAATACCGCATACAGCTTGTCCTTGAGCATCAGCTTTTCCTTCTTCAAGGTCTCGATAGAGACACCATCGATCGGGATCTTGCCCTCCTCCATCTGCTGGATCTGCTGGTCCAGCTCGCTGTGACGATCGACCATCTTGGCGAAATGCCCATCCTTGGCACAAAGACGGTCGATCTGCTCACGGTACTCAGGGAACATGGCTGACTCCTCGCTCTAGGGATGAAGGAAGATGGCCGGCGCACCGCCCCGCAGGGCAGTCGCTGCTTGCATGCGCGCCGGCGGCCTGCCAGGCGGGAACCACGCGGATCAGCGCTGCACGGCTTGCCCTGCGCGTCATGCTATCACCGCTGTCGCGCAGGGCAAGCCCGCCGCTGCGGCGGCCGGCAGCAAGTGCGCAGCACGGCATCCCTCCAGGCACCGGCCCGTGCTCCGCTGCCGCGCGTGCTGCGGCGCAGCGATACGGGGCCGCCGCCTTTACAGTTCCAGCACAATGCGCTGGCCGGTGCGGGCACGCGAGCAGCAGGCCATCATGCGGCCATTGGCCTCGCGCTCGGCTCGCGTCAACACCACGTCGCGGTGCTCGACCTGGCCCGACAGCACGCGCACCTCGCAGGAGCCGCACAGCCCTTCTTCGCAGTCGCTGGCGACGTCGATGTTGGCACGCCGCAGCGTGGCCAGCAGCGTCTGGCCGGCGGGCACCTCCAGCACGAGGCCCGAGTCCTTCAGTTCGACCGTGAAGGGCGCGTCGGCGGCCGGATCCGTGCCGCCGGTGCCGTGGAAATGCTCGATGCGCAGCGCGTCGCCGGGCAGCGCGGCACAACAGTCCTGCAGCGCCTCCAGCATGCGCGCCGGTCCGCAGGCATAGACCTGGGTATCGGCACTGGCGCCGGCCAGCAGCGCGGCGAAGTCGGCGCGCTGCCCTTCGTCGCCGGCGTAGACGTGCAGCCGTTCGCCGTGCAGCGCGGCCAGTTCGTCGAGCAGCGCCATCGAGGCGCGCGCACGGCCGCTGTAGTGCAAGGTGTAGTCGATGCCCAGCTCGCGCGCGCGGCGCGCCATCGCGCTGATCGGCGTGATGCCGATGCCGCCGGCGACCAGCACCGCGCGCCGGCAGCCCTCGTCGAAGCGGAAATGATTGCGCGGGCCGCGGATGGTCAGGCGCGCGCCGGCCCGGACGTTTTCATGGAGCCAGCGCGAGCCGCCACGCCCGGCCTCCTCCTTCAGCACGGCGATCTCCAGCACGCCCGGCTCGGACGGATCGCCGCACAGCGAGTACTGGCGCGACAGGCCGGTGCCGCCGCAATCCACGTCGATATGCGCGCCGGGCGACCAGCGCGGCAGCGCGCGCCCATCGGCCGGGCGCAGGCGCAGCCGCAGCACGCCCTGCGCCGCGGCTGCCACGCTCTCCACCACCATCGCGCGGCCGGCCGCATGGCGCACCGGCTCGCCGACGCGCACCGGCGCCTGCGCGTCGCGCAAGGCGGGGCGGGCGCGCTCGGGATTGGCGGCCTGGTCCCATTCCACCCACAGGTGCTCCGGACCGCGGAAAGAGGTGTTCGGCACATAGGTGAAGCGCTGTGCCGGCAGGCGCAGGTGCGGCAGGCGCCGGGTCAGTTCCTGCAGGATGACCTGGAGCTCCATGCGCGCCAGGTTCTTGCCCATGCACTGGTGCGAGCCGTAGCCGAAGGTCAGGTGATCGACGGCATTGTCGCGGCGGATGTCGAACAGGTCGGCATCCTCGAAATGCGCCGGATCGTGGTTGGCCGACGAGGTGACGATCAGCAGCTTGGCGCCGGCCGCGAGCGGCACGCCGCCGACCACGGTGTCGCGCGTGACCACGCGACGCCAGGCCGCCACCGAGCCGTTGTGGCGCAGGCATTCTTCGACCGCGTTGGGGATCAGGCCCGGATCGGCGCACAGCTCGCGCCAGGCGTCGGGATGCTGCAGCAGCAGCTTGATGGCATTGGCGGCGGCATTGGCGGTGGTCTCGTGGGCAGCGACGATGCCCGCCATCATCATCGAATGCAGGTAGGAATCGGTCACGACGTCCGGCAGTTCCCGCTGCTTGCGGATGCCGTATTGCATCCAGCCGGGCGCGTCGGGATCCTGCCGCATCTTGTCGAGGATGCGGCCGGCGAGCTGCCAGAAGTTGCCCACCGCATGCGCCACCGCCACCTGCTCCTCGGAGCGCGGGCGGCCCCAGGTATTGACGGTATGCGCGATCGAGTAGCGCCGCAGCGTGTCCATGTCCTCCTCGGGCACGCCGAGGAAATGCAGGGCGACCGTCAGCGGTACCTCCCACAGCAACTGGTCGACCAGGTCGGCGCGGCCGTCGTCGATGAAGCGGTCGACGTAGTCGCGCACCAGCTGGCGCACCATCGGCTCGTGATGCTGCAGCGCCTCCGGCGTGAAGGGCTCCATCAGCGCGCGCCGGCGCGGCATGTGGGCGGGCTCGTCCTCGTTGACCAGCGTGCGGTTCATCGCATAGCCATAGGACGCCAGCACCGCATTGGCCTCGGGCCCGGTCGGCGTGATCTTCTCCAGCGCGATCGCGGGGCTGAAGGTCAGGTTGTCGCGGAAGACCGCCTTGATGTCGTCGTAGCGGGCCACCACCCAGTAGCCCAGGCGCGGACTGTAGAACACCGGCTCCTGCTCGCGCGCCCAGCGTACATACTCGGGCGGGTCCTGCTGGTAGGCGTCGGAGAAGGGATCGAAGGCGGCCGCCTGCGCGCTGACCGCTTCGGGCGCACCGGCCGGGCAAGCGCCCGCGGCAGGCGGTGCGGCGTGGAAGGGGCAACCCCCGCTCGGTGGCGTGGCGGTGGCGTCGGACATGGCTTGGCTCCTGCGGGAAGGGACGCGGGCCGCGCACACGCGGCCCGTTCGATGCGGTCGATGCGGTCGATGCGGTCGATGCGGTCGATGCGGTCGATGCGGTGGCTTCAGTCGAGCGTGATCTTGAGATCGCGGATCAGCTTGTGCCAGCGCGCGGTTTCGGCGCGCAGCATGTCGGCATACTCGGCCGGGCTGTTCCCCACCGGCTCGACGCCGAAGTCGACCAGCTTCTGGTGCACGCCGGGCTCCCTGATGGCGGCCACCACCTGGCGGTTGAGCGCCGCCACCACCTCGGGAGGCGTGGCCGCAGGCACCACCATGCCGACCAGCGCCGCCGCCTCCACCTTGCGATAGCCTGCCTCGGCAAAGGTCGGCACCTCGGGCAGCTGCGGCAGCCGCACGGCGTTGGCCACCGCCAGCGGCCTCACCTTGCCGGCCTTGATGAAGGCCGCGCCGGCCGCGTAATCGACCATCATGGCCGGGATCTGGCCCGCGGCCACGTCGGACAGCGCCGGCGCAGCGCCGCGGTAAGGCGCGTGGGTCATGTTCAGGCCGGCCTCCACCTTCAGCAGTTCCATGGCGAGGTGATGCGGGCTGCCGGCCCCGGCCGAGCCGTAGTTCACGCCGGCGGGACTCGCCTTGGCCTGGGCGATGAAATCCTGCACGGTCCTGGCGGGCGAGGCCGGCCCCACCACCAGGATCATCGGGAAGCGGCCCATCAGCGTGACCGGCGCGAAATCCTTGCCCGGGTTGTAGCTGAGCGTCTTGTACAGCGCCGGGTTGAACACCAGGGTGCCGTTGTCGGCCGACAGCACGGTGTAGCCGTCGGCCGGCGCGTGCGCCGTCTCGGCCGCGCCGATGGCGGTATTGCCGCCCGGCTTGTTGTCCACCAGCACCGGCTTGCCGACGCGCGTCGCCAGGCCCTGGCCGATGGTGCGCGCCAGGAAATCCGACCCGCCGCCGGCGGCATAGGGCACCACCCAGCGGATGGGCTTGGCGGGATAAGCATCGGCGCGGTTGCCGTCGGCCTGGGCCGGCGGCAGCACGCCGAACAGGGAAAGGGTCAGCAGGCCGGCAAGGCGGCCGCGGGTCTTGTTCATGGTGTCTCCTGTCTTTCCTTTGGTGGCCGGCGGTCGACTTGCCGCCCGGCTCGTTGCTTTGTCTGTCTGCTGGCTTGTTTGCGTAAATCATATACGCATTGCGTAATTTGATGCCACAGGTTAACTTCGGGGTTTACCTGGGCCCCGTACCGGAGCCCGCCTGCCCTTGCCCCACCCGCCCGAGGAATCCATGCCCCGCGCTCCGCATCGCGCCCCGCAGTCCGCCAGCCTCCCTGCCCCGTCCGAGCCCGAGCCGCCGGCGCGGCCGCGCGAGCGCCGCCAGCGCGTGCAATCGGCCGCCACCGGCATGGCCGTGCTGAAGGCGCTGGCGCGCCTGGGCGGGCAGGCCAGCCTGACCGCGCTGGCGGCGCAGGTCGACGAGAGTCCGGCCAAGGTGCATCGCTACCTGGTCAGCCTGGTCGAAGAAGGCCTGGTGGTGCAGCAGGCCGGCAGCCAGCTCTACCGGCTGGGGCTGGAAGCGCTGCAGATCGGGCTGGCGGCGATGCGCCAGGCCGATCCGATCCGCGCGGCCGAAGCCTCGCTGGTACGCCTGCGCGAACGCCTGGAAGTGACCTGCTTCGTGGCTGTGATGGGCAACAAGGGCCCGACCATCGTGCGCTTCGAGGAGCCAGGCTTGCCGGTCACGGTGAACGTGCGGGTCGGCTCGGTGCTGCCGCTGCTGTGGTCGGCTACCGGCAGGGTCTTCCTGGGCCTGCTCGACGCCGCGCGCGTGCAAGGGCTGGCAGCGGAGGAACTGGCGCAGGCCACGCCGGAGCAACGGGCCCAGCTCGACCCGCGCGACCCCATCGGGTGGCTGCGCGAGACCGTGCGTGCCGGCGGCTGTGCCGCGGTGCGCGACACCAACCTGAAAGGGATCAGCGCCGTGGCGGCACCGGTGTTCGACTGCCACGGCCGCCTGTGCGCGGTCATGGCCGCGCTGGGCGCGACCGGCGGCTTCGACCCGGCACTGGACGGGCCGGTCGCGCTGGCACTGCGCGAGGAAGCCTTGGCGGTCAGCCGGGAGCTGGGGTATGGGGGCGCGGCCGACTGAGCGGCAGCGCGCCATCCTCAGGCCCGCGCCGGCGTGCCGGCCGTCCGGCGAGCCGCCTCAGGCCTTGAAATCCCAGCTCATCTGTTCGAGCAGCCCGCCCCCGTGCGAGGTACGCATGCACTCGCTCACATAGTCGGTGATGGGCAAGGGCTCGAAGCCGATCTCGTCGCGCAGCCGCTGGTTGTCGAAGACATAGCCCAGTTCGGCGAAGCCTGCGTAGAGGCGCAGCGCCCGCTCGATCAGGCGGCGGTTGCCGAGGCCTTCGGCGCGTGCCACGTCGCGCGCCAGCGCCGGCAGTTCGTCCGGCGCGCAGGCACGGTAAGGCAGGGCCTCGTCGGTGCGTGCGCAGTCGTCCATGGCCGCCAGGACCTGGGCGATGGTCGGCGCCGCCGCGCCGGCCGACAGGTGATAGGCGCGGAAGCGCAGTTCGGGCTTGAGGGCGAGGCGCAGCAGCGCCTGCGCGCAGTCGTCCCCGGCGATCACGTCCAGCCGCGTCTGCGGCCGCACGGTATAGCGGCGGGTCCGGTGGATGATGCGGAACAGCCAGAAGATGCTGGCCGAAGGCTGCGTGCCCAGCACGGTGTGGCCCACCACGATGGACGGGCGGGCCACCACCAGCGGCAGCGACGGGTAGCGCTGCCGCAGCAGCTGCTCCACCTCCTGCTTGCTGCGCGTGTAGGGCACCAGGTGGCCGCCGGCGTCGTGCGGCGCGCCGGGTGCGGCTTCCATGCCGGTCCCGTCCTGCGCGCCGTGCGCGCTTTCGCCGTACCCTGCGCGGCCTTCTTCGATCACCGTCTCGGCCACGCGCGCGCCGCGCCGCGTGCCGCAGGCCATGGCCGTGCCCACATGGATGAAGCGGCGCAGCGCGGCGCTGCCGGCGAAGTGCGAGGCGAAGCGCAGCGTATCTTCCACGTTGACCCGCGTCACGCGTTCGTCGGCCGAGAACGAGGCCATCGCCGCGCAGTTGATCACCTGCGTGACACGCGCCAGCCGGGCCTGCTGCGCCGGCGTGAACGGCGTGCCCAGTTCGCCCAGCAGGATGTTCTCTTCGCCGAGCCAGGCGGTGCGGCTGGGCGGCAGCCCGCACTGCCGGGCGTTGGCGCGCAGCCGCCCGAGCGCTTCGGCGGCGCTACCCGCGCGCACCAGGCACAGCAGGCGGCTGCTCAATCCGGCATTGACCGCGGCCACCAGCACGTTGCCACCGATGAAGCCGGTGGCGCCGGTCAGCAGCAGGCATCCGACCTCGTCCTGCGTGCGGGAGCCCGCGGCACCGCCTCCGATCTGCTGCCCGCTGGCGTGCCAGTTCCACATCATGATGCCCTCCTAGAAGGTGTAGTTGAGCGACGTCATGCCGAACACCTGCTGCCTGCTCTGCACGATGGGACTGTCGCCCGCGTCGCCCAGCAGCCGGCTCACCGTCACCAGCGTGCGCACCGACCAGGCGCGCGACAGTTCGACGTTCCACGCCAGCGACAGGCTGGCGCTGTCGATGCCCGCCTTGGTCGAGTAGGGGCGGAAACCACTGGCGGCCGACTGGACATCGGTGACGCCGAAGAAGGTCTGGGTGTAGCGGCGCGAGCCGAAGTGGATGCCCGGCGTCAGGGTCAGCGTATGCATGCCGCGCTGGTACAGCGGCACCGCCAGGTCGAGATGGCCGCTGAGGCCGCGCTCGCGGTGCGTCAGCGGCACGTCCAGCGTCAGGCTGGCGACGGCGCCGCCATAGACCGGCACGCCGACCTGGAAGGAGCTCATCAGCGAGCCCTGGACCTTGCCCATGCCCTTGAGGTGGTCCGAGCCGGCCAGGTCGGTGCGGTTGCGGTCGCTGCGCCCCGTGGCATAGCCGAAGGCACCGGTGACGAACATGCCGTTGGCGAACTTGTAGGTGTAGCCCGCGCCTTGCAGCAGGTCGATGAAGGCGCCGTTGCCGAAGTCGGCACGGAACAGCGGCGCGCCCAGCGCGCGGTATTGGTTGCTGCCGATGTAGCGCGGGCCGGCGCCGGCGGCGGCGCCCACGGTATAGGTGATCTCGGCCTGCGCGGGCCCGGCCAGCCCGGCCACGACAAAGGCCGCCAGCGCTGGCGGCATGCGGCGCGCCCTGCGGCGCGCACTTTGGCTTTTGCTCTCGACGTCCACACATCCTCCGATTGGTGATCGAAGTCGGCAGATTAGAGAGGCCGGGGCGCGAAGTCTGTCCTGATTCCTCGCGAAATCTTGTCCAATTGTGCCAATTTGTCCGCAAGCGTCGCCGCCAGCCGGCCGCACCGCCAGGACAGCTAGAATCGGCACTTTCCGTACCCCCGAGGATCCGCCATGAACGAGGCGATGGCCAAGCATCAGGTTCTGTTGATCGAGGACGACGACCGCCTCGCCCAACTGGTCAGCGAGTACCTGGGCAACTACGAGTTCTCCGTCCAGGTGGTACGCCGCGGCGACATCGCGGTGGACGCGGTGCGCCGGCTCCAGCCCGATCTCGTCATCCTCGACCTGATGCTGCCGCACCTGGACGGCATGGAAGTGTGCCGCGGCATCCGCGCCTTCTCGCGGGTGCCGGTGCTGATCCTGACCGCGCGCGTGGACACCTACGAC
Source organism: Cupriavidus sp. USMAA2-4 (assembly GCF_001854305.1). Taxonomy (NCBI): domain Bacteria; kingdom Pseudomonadati; phylum Pseudomonadota; class Betaproteobacteria; order Burkholderiales; family Burkholderiaceae; genus Cupriavidus; species Cupriavidus sp. USMAA2-4. Next base: position 739,081 of record NZ_CP017749.1, read on the forward strand.
CAGGTCGCGGGGCTGGAGCTCGGCGCCGACGACTACGTGGTCAAGCCGATCGAGCCGCGCCTGCTGGTGGCGCGCGCCCGCGCCCTGCTGCGCCGCGCCGCCGCCCAGGGCGGCGCGGCAGCGCACGCCTCGGCCGACGACGACCTGGTGTTCGGCTCCCTGGTGATCTCGCCACCCAACCGGCGCGTGGTCTGGCGCGGCCAGCCAGTCGACCTGAAGACGGCGGAGTTCAACCTGCTGCTGATCCTGGCGCGTGCCGCCGGCAAGGTGCTCAGCCGCGACGACATCCTCAAGCAGCTGCGCGGCATCGAGTTCGACGGCATCGACCGCACCGTGGATTCCGGCATCTCGCGGCTGCGCCGCCGCTTCGAAGACGCGGCGCCAGAGCCGCAGAAGCTCAAGACCATCTGGGGGCGCGGCTACCTGTTCAGCCCCTCGGCCTGGGAGGAATGAATGGTCCGCTCCCTGCTCAAGCTCTACCTGCTGGTGATGCTCGCCGCGGCCGCCGCGGTGATCGGCATCAACAAGACCTTCATCCCCCTGTTCCACGACATCATCACCGCCGCCGAGCGGGAGAACCGCAAGGGCTACGTCTTCGCGCTGCAGCACTACCTGGACCAGTTCCCCGGCGCCCGCCGGGACGAGGGGCTGCGCTATCTGCAGGCACACGCACTGGAGCGCTTCGACATGGCCAGAGCGACTGACATCGCCCGCCTCGACGCCAGCCAGCAGCGTGACCTGCACGACGGCAAGCTGGTGCTGAGCCGCGACGGCCAGCACTACTACGTGCCCCTGCACGACGGCTCGATCCTGCATGCGGCGACGGTCGATTCCAACAACGACCTCAGGATCTCGGTGGTCGGCTATTCGTTGATCGCGCTGGCCACGCTGCTGTCGATCGTGACCTGGGTCTGGTACCACTGGCGCGACCTGGCGCGCCTGCAGCAGGCTGCGCGCGACTTCGGCGCCGGCCAGCTGTCCACGCGCGCGAAACTGTCCCGGCGCTCCAACATCACCGAGCTGGCCCAGCAGTTCAACGAGATGGCCGAGCGCATCGAGGCCTCGATCGTGCACCAGCGCGAGATGATGCACGGCATCTCGCACGAGCTGAAGACACCGATCGCCCGGCTGGAGTTCGGCATCGCGCTGCTGCAGTCCGGCGGCGGCGGCGCCCAGGCCGAGGCGCGCCAGGCGCTGCGCCTGGACGACCTGCGCAAGGACGTGCGCGAACTCGACGAACTGGTGACGGAACTGCTGACGCTGGGGCAGCTCGAGCAGGGGGCGACACCGATGCTGCTGATGCGCGTGTCGGTCAGCGAGCTGATCGACAGCGTGGTGGCCAGCGTCGCCAATGACGTGGCCGACCAGCAGCTCACGCTCAACGCGGGTACCGGCGGCCCCGTCGGCCACCATGTGTGCGACCCGCGCCTGGTGGCGCGCGCCCTGCTCAATCTTTGCCGCAACGCCACCCGCTATGCGCGCAGCGCCATCCGCCTGCATGCCGAGACCGACGCCGGCGGCTCGCTGCGCCTGTGCGTCGAGGATGACGGGCCCGGGGTGCCGCCCGAGGAACGCGAGCGCATCTTCGAACCCTTCCACCGTCCCGATGCCAGCCGCAACCGCCACACCGGCGGCTTCGGCCTGGGGCTGGCCATCGTGCGCCGCATCGTCCTGCTGCATGGCGGCCAGGTGACGCTGGACAGCAGCGACAGCGGCGGCGCGCGCTTCGTCATCACCCTGCCGCCGATGGCCGAGCCGGGCATGCCGGCTGCCGGCGCGGCGCCGCGCGTAGCCTGAGCACGCCGCCTCGCTGCGCGCGGCTTGCCGCTCAGCGGCGTGCTGCGTCGCGCGGCACGCCCAGCCACATCGCCAGGCCGCTGGCCAGCAGCAGCGCGGACAGCAGGTAGAGCGCGTTGTCCATGCTGCCGGTGTGCGTCTTGATCTGGCCGATCACCCACGGGCTGACGATGCCGCTGGTGATGCCGATGCTGCTGATGAAGGCGATGCCGGCGGCCGCCGTGCCGGCCGGCAGGTGGCTCGGCGGCAGCGACCAGAAGATCGGCAGCGCGGCGAAGATCAGCACGCAGGCCAGCGACAGCAGCGCCAGCATGGCGCCGAAGCTGGGCAGGTGCAGCGTCAGCGCGGCCAGGGCCAGCGCCCCGCCGGCGGTGCAGGCCAGGAAATGGCGGTGGCGTTCGGCGCGCCGGTCGGAATGGCGCGCGATCACGAACAGCCCGACGGCGCCGACCGCGTTCGGCACCACCGAATAGAGGCTCACCGAGACCACGTCCTGGATGCCGAAGTCGCGGATCATCAGCGGCATCCAGAAGCTCAGCGTCAGCGAACCGCAGGTCAGCGCGAAGTAGATGAAGGCGAACAGGTAGACGCGCGGATTGGCCAGCGCGTGGCGCAGCGCGCCCGGCGAATGGGAACGGGCGGCGTGGGCGCCATCCTCGCGCTGCGCCACCAGGAAGCGCTTCTCCGTCTCCGACAGCCAGCCGGCCTGCGCGGGCCCGTCGACCAGGTAGTACGCCGCGGCCAGGCCGAGCAGCACCGCCGGCGCGCCTTCGAGCGCGAACATCCACTGCCAGCCGTAGAGGCCGAGCACGCCGGCGAAGTCGCGCATGATCCAGCCGGACAGCAGCCCGCCCAGCACGCCCGCCACCGCCACCCCGGCGAAGAAGATGGCCATCACCGCGGCGCGGCGGCGCGCCGGGAACCAGTAGGTCAGGTAGAGCACGATGCCGGGGAAGAAGCCGGCCTCGAACACGCCCAGCAGGAAGCGCAGCGCGTAGAAATGCGCCGGCGTCGAGACCAGCATCATGCCGACCGAGGCCAGCCCCCACAGCAGCATGATGCGGGTGAAGGTGCGGCGCGCGCCGAAGCGTGCCAGCAGCAGGTTGCTGGGCACCTCGCACAGCACGTAGCCGACATAGAAGACCGCGGCGCCGAGTCCGTACATCGCATCGCTGAAGCCGAGGTCGTGCTTCATCTGCAACTGGGCGAAGCCGATGTTGATGCGGTCCAGGAAGGACACCACGTAGCAGACGAAGAGGAAGGGGATGATGCGCAGCCACACCTTGCGGTAGAGCGCGTCTTCATCGGGCAAGGCGGGGGCCTGGGGCGCGAGCGCCCCGGCATGGGATTGCGTCATGGTAAGTCTCCGGTTGGGGGCTGCCCCCCGCTGCGGGGGGCGCTTCCGCCTACGTCTGTTGCGTCTGGGCGGGACGGCCGGCCGCTGCGCGCTGCCGTGGCCGGCTGGCATGCCGCTGGCGCGGCCGCCGGGTCGTGGCCTGGCCGGCGCTGGCGCCGGCGCGCGGCAGCTTCAGGTGGCCTCGGGCGGTTTCAGGCGGTTTCAGGCGGTTTCAGGCGGTTTCAGGCCGCTTCAGGTGCGCTGCGACAGCACACCCTCGCGCGCCAGCCGCATCGCATCCAGCAGCACGGCATGGTCGCCGATATGGTTGGCCAGCAGCAGGATCAGCTGCGCATTGGCCGCCTGGCTCTGCGCCTCGTCGAGATCGCGGTGCATCTCGATCAGCGCTTCGTAGAAGTCGTCGGGGCGGCTCAGGTTGGGGTGGGTATGGACTGCCATCTGGATGTCTCGCTCGGTGGTACTTGGTGGTACTTGGTGGTACTCGGGATGCTCGGGATGCTCGGTAGTGCCCTGTCGTACTGGCGTCCTCTCGCCAGCGGCCCGGCGCGGGACGCGCGCCGCCACGGCCGCCGCGCAGGCGGCGGGCCGGATCGGCTGCGCGGGCCGGAACGGGACGCTCAGGCCGCGGCGAGCGCGGCCGCCGCACCTGACCCGGCGGGGCCGGCGGCACCCTGCCCTGCCTGGCCCGCCTGCCCGGTCGCCCGGCGCAGCGCGGCCGCGACCGCCGCCGCGTCGGCATGGCGCCAGCGCGCGCACACATGCTGGTCCGGGCGGATCAGGTAGACCGTGCCCGGCTGGGCGTCGTAGCGTTGCGCCGCCAGGCCCTGGAGGTCCGCCAGCACGGTCGCGTCCGGCCAGGCCGGCGTGCCGGCCTGCGCGTCGGCGCCCGCGCCGGTGACGAAGACCGGCTTCAGCGGCAGGGACCGCAGCGCGCGCAGCGTGCCGGCGTCGAAACGCTCCGGCGCGCCGAACGCCAGCAGCGTGAAGGCATCGCCCAGGCTGCCCAGCAGCCACGACTCGCCGCGCGCGCCGGCCACCGGCGCGTCGACGCAGGCCGCGCCCGGCACCATGGCGCCGGCGAAGGCGTCGCCATCGGGCGTGTTCAGCGGCGAGCCGTGCAGCACGGCCGGCACCGACAAGCGGCCGCTGTTGACCAGTTGCCGCGCGAAGGCATGCCGCTTGGCCAGCGTCAGCACCGCGTCGCGGAACAACCGGCTGACGGGGCTCTTGGGCGTGATGAAATCGGTGGAACGGGTGGAATTGCGGATGTTCTCGTCAGCGGCATACTCGCGCTCGCTGGCATAGCTGTCCAGCAGGCTGTCCGGGGCGCGCCCGTCCAGCACGTAGGCCAGCTTCCAGGCCAGGTTCTCGGCATCCTGCACGCCGCTGTTGGCGCCGCGCGCGCCGAACGGCGAGACCCCGTGCGCCGAATCGCCGGCGAACAGCACGTGGCCGTGGCGGAAGCTGTCCATGCGCAGGCAGGAGAAGGTGTAGACGCTGACCCACTCCAGCTCGAACTTCGCGTCCGGGCCGAGCAACGCTCGCACGCGCGGGATCACGCGCTCCGGCGCCTTCTCCAGCACCGGATCGGCATCCCAGCCGAGCTGGAAGTCGATGCGCCAGACATTGTCCGGCTGGCGGTGCAGCAGCACCGACTGGTTGGGATGGAAAGGCGGGTCGAACCAGAACCAGCGCTCACTGGGAAAGCCGGCCTCCATCTTGACGTCGGCGATCAGGAAGCGGTCCTTGAAGGTGCGGCCCTTGCTGTCCAGCCCCATCAGCTTGCGCACCGGGCTGCGCGAGCCATCGGCCGCCACCACGTAGCGCGCGGCCAGCGGATAGCTGCCGTCGGGCGTCTCCACCGTCAGCACCACGTGCGCGTCGGGCGTGCCCTGCGCGTGCTGCTCGATACCGGCCACCTTGTGCTTCCAGCGGATCTCCAGGTTGGGCAGTTGCTGCGCACACTCCACTAGGTAGCCTTCCAGGTAGTACTGCTGCAGGTTGATGAAAGCGGGCCGGCGATGGCCCTCCTCCGGCAGCAGGTCGAAGGCATAGACCTGCTCGTCGCGCAGGAACACCTTGCCCAGGTTCCAGCGCACGCCCTTGTCGGTGATGCGCTCGCCGCAGCCGAGCCGGTCGAAGATGTCCAGCGTGCGCTTGGCGAAGCAGATCGCGCGCGAGCCGCTCGACAGCGTGCAATCGTCGTCGACCAGCACGACCGGCACGCCCTGGCGCGCCAGGTCGATGGCGGTGGCCAGCCCGACCGGGCCGGCGCCCACCACGGCGACCGGATGGATGGTGCCTGCCGCGCCGGTCTCCCGCGGCGCGCGCTGCTCGGCGCACGGCTGGTAGTCGAACGTCAGGTGCTGGTAATCGATGCTCATGCTGCTGTCTCCGTCCACATTCTTCTCGGCTGTCCCTGCGTCGCGTCGCTGCCTCAGTCCTGCAGCGCGGCCCACATTTCCTTGTCGCGCTCGGCGGTCCAGATGCGCGGGTGGCCGATGCCGCTGGCCTCGTCATAGGCGCGCGACACGTCGAAGGGCAGGCAGTGCTCGTAGATGAAGACCTGGGCGAACTTCGGGTCCATCGACTTGCGCGTATGCGCCATCGCGCCCTTCAGGTCGAGACGCTCGGCCACCGCTTCCTTGCCGGCCTGGTACAGCGTGGTGACGAAGTCCTTGGTGTAGGCGATGCCCTTGGCCACTTCTGCCGGCGTGGTCAGCGCCGGGCCGCGGCCGGGCACCAGCTTCTCGGGCTGCAGCGCGGCCAGCGCGTCCAGCGTGGCCGGCCATTCGGCGAGCTGCGCGTCGCCGCAATAGCAGGCGGCGTCGTACTCCACCAGGTCGCCGGAGAACAGCACCTTCTGCGACGGCAGCCAGACCACGGTATCGCCCTTGGTATGGCCCGAGCCCAGGTGGGCGATGCGCACTTCCAGCTTGCCGAGGAACAGCGTCATCTCCTTCTCGAACACCAGCGTGGGCCAGGTCAGGCCCGGCACCGTCTCGACGCCGGCGAACAGGCGCGGGAAACGTTCGATCTCCGACTTCATGTCGGCCTCGCCGCGCTCCACGATCATCTCGTAGGTGCCGCGGCTGGCGATCACCTGCTGCGCGCCCTCGGCGAAATAGGCCGAGGCGCCCAGCACGCGCACCGCGTGGTAGTGCGACAGCACCACGTACTTGATCGGCTTGTCGGTAACCGAGCGGATCCTGGCGATCAGGTCCTGCGCCATCGCGGGCGTGGCCGTGGTGTCGACGATCAGCACGCCGTCGTCGCCGATGATCACACCGGAATTGGGGTCGCCTTCGGCGGTGTAGGCGTAGGCGTTCTCCGAGAGCTGGGTGAAGGTGACTTTCTTGGCTTCCAGGTCGGCCTGGGACGCGAATGCTTTTGCCATGCTTGCCTCTCTCTAGGGGGGTTGGATCGAGGCGGACAGCGTGGCGGGCGGCGGGCGGGCCGGCTGCGCGCGGGGGACTGTCTCGCCCCGTATTGGTCTTGGATCTTGGCGCCGCGATGGCGCCGGTATCGGGGTAGAGGCATCTTAGGAAAGCCCTCATTTTTAGTCAATAACAAATTGTGTTGTCTCTGACTAAAATGAAGAGGAGGACAGCCAGGAGGCCAGAACCCAGGGAAAACCCCGAGAGCGCCGGCTGCCCGGCGCGCAAGGCGCCCCGCTCACCGGCGGCGCGACCATCGCATCGATTACCATCTGGGCTTTCGAACGGGAGCAGCATGAGCACAGCAGCGCAAGCGAGCACCGCGGCAGCCGACAAGGCCCAGCGCGGCATCCAGAGCGTGGAGGTAGGCGGGCGCTTCCTGCGCGCGCTGGCCGACGCGCGCCGCCCGCTGGCGCTGGCCGAGCTGGCCGCGCAAACCCAGGTGACGCCGGCCCAGGCCCACACTTACCTGGTCAGCCTGACGCGCCTGGGCCTGATCAAGCGCGACCACCTGTCCGGCCGCTACGAGCCGGGACCGCTGGCGCTGCGGCTGGGCATGCTGCGGCTCGACCACGATCCCGCCTACCGTGCGGCGGTGCCGCGCGTCGATGCGCTGGCCGAGGCGATCCGCTTCAACGTGGCGATCAGCAGCGTGTCGCCGCGCGGGCCCACCATCGTGCGCTACGCGCACGCCGGCACGCCGCTGCACGTCAACCTGCACGTGGGCACGCTGATGTCGCTGCCCGCCACCGCCACCGGGCGCGTGTTCTGCGCCTTCCTGCCCGAGACCCGCTGGCATGCCGCCTGGGCCCACCAGCAGAGCGGCGCCGCCGCCGCGGCCGGCTTCGATGCGGCGCTCGATGCCATCCGCGCGCGCGGCATCGAGCGCGCGGTCGACGCCCCCAGCCCGGGCGTCAGCAGCCTCGCCGTGCCGGTGCGCGATACCGGCGGGCAATTGCGCCTGGTGCTGACCGCGATCGGCCCGAGCGGCTCCATCGACGTCGACTGGCAGGGCCCGGTCGCGCGGGCGCTGCTGGCCACCGCCGCGGACATCGGCGCGCAGATCCCGGCGGAGGCAGCATGAGCCGCACCCGCAATCTCCCCGACAACGGCGCCGCCGCAGACGACGCCAACGACGCCAACGACGGCGGCGCGAGCGACGGCGGCAGGCCGCAACGCGGCATCCAGTCGCTGGACAACACCGGCCAGCTGCTCGCCGCGCTGGTCGCCGCCGGGCGCCCGCTGCCCTTGTCCGAGCTGGCGCGCGCAGCCGGCATGGCGCCGGCCAAGGCCTTCCCCCACCTGGTCAGCCTGCAGAAGACCGGCCTGCTGGCACGCGACGCTGGCGGAGACTTCATGGCCGGTCCGCTCAGCCTCGAACTGGGCCTGATCGCGCTGCAGCGTCTGTCGCCGGCACGCGAGGCCGAGCCCGAGGTGATCGAGCTGGCCGGCGCCACCGGCCTGAGCGTGGCGATGGCCGTGCTCGGGCCGCTGGGCCCGACCGTGGTGCGGCTGGAGGAGGCCGCGCGGCCGCAGCACGTCAGCCTGCGCGTGGGCACTGTGATGTCGCTGGTCAATACCGCGATCGGCCGTGTCTGGGCGGCCTGGCTGCCGCCCGAGGCGCTGGCCGCACGGCTCGGCCAGGACAGCCTGCGCATGGCCGGCGGCACGCCGCCGGCCGACTACCCGCAGCGCCTCGCGCGTATCCGGGCCGGCCACATCGACAACGCCCAGGGCCGGCCCGTGCCCGGCATCGATACGCTGGCCGCGCCGGTGTTCGACCATACCGGCAGCCTGGCGCTGGTGATCGCCGTGATGGGCAGCACCGGCAGCTTCGACAGCGATACCGGCAGCGCTACCGCGGACCTGCTGCGGCAGGCCGCGCGGCGGCTCTCCTGGCGCTTCGGCGCGCCGGCCGAGGCGAGCGGGACCGCCGGCGGCACCTGAAGCTCACCGTCCCCGTCCCGTCACCGGCCATCGCTTCCGCGCGGCTGGCGCCGCCCATCCGCCCGAGCGGCGCTACGCTCCGTGCGCCGTCCGGCCAGGCTCAAGCCGTGCCCTGCGCATCCGACGCGGACCGCTCGTACAGGGGCCCATCCCAGCCATCGAGGTACTTCGGCAGGGCATCATCCACCTCGATGACGCGCTCGCGATAGAACAGGTGCATGGCCGGCTGCAGCGCCGGCGGCAGCCCGCCGCCGGCGGCGCGTGCCAGCAGCGCGTTGGGCAGCACGCGCATGCCCAGGCGGTTGGTGCCGTACAGCGTCTCGCCGCAGGCCGCGCAGAAGGCCCGCGACAGCCGCTTGTGCGGATGCGCGAAGTGCGCCAGCGTGCCGCGCACCAGGCTGACATCGTCGGCCTGCCAGGCCGTGGCCGCCAGCATCGGCGTCCCGTAGAAGTCGCGGCAGGTGCCGCAATGGCAGTTCGCGCGCGCGGCCGGCTGGCCGTCCAGGCGCAGTTCGACGGCACCGCACAGGCAGGCAAGCGATCGGGGAATCGGCATGGACAAGCGTCTCCTTCTTGGGAAATCCGGATGAGTGGGCCGGTCCGCGCATGGACCCGCCGCGGCCCCGGTCCTGACACAAAGTGTCGAGATGCTACACGCTGTCGCCCGGTCGCGTCGGGGCGTGAGTCCGGCATCGCTGGAGCGGCGTCCGCGCCCCGAGCGGGTCACGACCGGGGCGGCCGATCATCCTGGCTTCCGCTCCGTCTTGTCCTCCCTATCCGCGCGCATCTGGCGCGGCAGGCCATGCCAGGCGCATCGGTGAGCCTGGCCGCCGAGTTCCGATGCGAGCGCCGGGAGTGCCATGGCAAGCAGGACCAGCAATCTGTTCATCGCCTGCCTCCCGGATGCCTCAGTGCCCGTCGACATCGAGCACCGCCTGCGCAAACGCCGCGGGGGCTTCCTGCGGAAGGTTGTGGCCGATCCCGCCGCGCAGGTCCCGATGTTCGTACCACCCGGCGAACTTGCTGGCGTAGGCACTGGGCACGGGGTGCGGCGCGCCATTGGCGTCGCCTTCCATGGTGATGGTGGGCACACCGATGACGGGCGCGCTGGCGAGCCGCTTCTCGATCTCGTCGAACCTGGCTTCCCCGCTGACCAGCCCCTGCCGCCAGCGGTAGTTGTGCACGGTGATGTCCACGTGGTCGGGATTGTCGAAGGCGGCCGCGCTGCGCTCGAACGTGGCATCGTCGAACTTCCATGCCGGCGACGCCAGTTGCCAGATCAGCCTGGCGAACTGGTGCGTGTACTTCTGGTAGCCGGCGCGGCCGCGCTCCGTGGCGAAGTAGAACTGGTACCACCACTGGAGCTCGGCTTCGGGCGGCAGCGGCTGCTTGCCGGCGGCCTGGCTGCCGATCAGGTAGCCGCTCACGGAGACCAGCCCCCTGCAGCGCTCCGGCCACAAGGCGGCCATGATGTCGGCGGTGCGCGCGCCCCAGTCGAAGCCGGCCACCACGGCATCCTGGATATGGAGCGCGTCCATCAGCGCAATCATGTCCGCGGCGATGGCCGATGGCTGGCCGTTGCGCATGGTGTCGGCGGCCAGGAAGGTCGTCGATCCATAGCCGCGCAGGTAGGGAACGATCACTCGATAGCCGCGCGCCGCCAAGCGGGGCGCGACCTCGGCAAAGCTGTGGATGTCATAAGGCCAGCCGTGCAGCAGCAGCGCCACGGGCCCGTCGGCCGGGCCGGCCTCGGCATAGCCGACGTTGAGCACCCCGGCCTGGATATGCTTGATCGGTGCGAAGGCCGCCTGGGCGGCCGGCGCGACCGAGGGCAGGGCCCTTGCTTGCGCCGGACCGCCCTGGGCCCGGGCAGCCTGCGACAGGCCAAGCTGTGCCGCGGCCAGCGCCGCCGCCGCTGCGCCCAGAAAGCCCCGGCGAGGCATATTGACGTTCTCGGACATATTTCGCTCCTGTGTGTGTGATCAACCTGGGCACGAGTCTAGGAGGCCATCGCAAGCGCCATGTGTCGGGCCCCGGGGGGATTTGTATCGCCCGATGGATACGCGCGGCTGCCATACACGCAGATACAAAGCGGCGCGGCCAGGCCGGGCTGTGCGGCAATCATCGCCAAGCGTGACGAAGGCGGCGCAAGGCATCCGCGTTGCCGGAATGCCGGTGTCCTGCGTATCCATCAACGGGAAGCTAGCGCGCCGTCCCGGCCTTGCCCGCCGCCAGCAGCTTCTGGATCGCGGCTTCCGTTTCCTGGTACCGTCCCTCGCCATCGTGCCGATAGACGATGCGGCCGCTGGCATCGATCAGGTAGGTGGCGGGCCAGTACTGGTTGCGGTATGCCGACCAGGTCCCGTACCGATTGTCCTGCGCCACCGGATAGCGGATATCGAAGCGCTTGAGCGCGGCCTGCACATTGGCCGTCGATTTCTCGAACGGGAACTCGGGCGTGTGCACGCCCACCACCACCAGGCCCTGGTCCTTGTACTTCTCGTACCACTGCTTCACGTGCGGCAAGGTGTTGACGCAGTTGACGCACGCGTACGTCCAGAACTCGACCAGCACCACCTTGCCGCGCAGCTGCTGCATCGTCAGCGGCGCAGAGTTCAGCCAGTGCTCGATGTTCGCGAATTCCGGTGCCTGGGCCTGCTCGGCCAGCGTGGGGCTCTCAGCGGCGGCACCTGTGCCGAAGGTATAGATGGCGGCAATGCCGGAAGCCGCCAGAAGAGCGCGGATGAGAAGGCGCATGGTTCAGGACTCAGCAGAAAATGCAGAAAATGGCGTCGGAGGGAATGCCCCTGGTCCGGCATGCCGGACCAGGGGACAGGGATCAGACCAGCACGGTCTCGATGTGGATGTTGCCGTGCAGCGCCTTCGAGTACGGACAGGTGCGGTGCGCGGTGTCCACCAGCGCCCGGGCCACTTCGCGCTCGATGCCGGGGAGGTGTACGCGCAGCCGTGCCTGCAGGAGGTACTCGATACCTGCCGTGCCCAGGTCCACTTCCGCATCCACCGACAGGTCTTCCGGCAGCTTGATCTTCTGCTTGCCTGCAGCCAGTCCGATGGCACCGATGAAGCAGGCGGACCAGCCGGCGGCCAGCAGCTGTTCCGGGTTGGTGCCGTGCCCCTTGCTGCCAGGCGAGGACAGCGCGATGTCGAGCCTGCCGTCGTCGCTGCGCGCCGAGCCGTCGCGGCCGCCGGAAGTGATGTGGACCTTGCCGGTATAGAGGACTTTTTCAATGCGGGTCATGGTGTTTTCCTTCTTGCGTTCAACAGGTATTCAGCGTCGGATTGCCGAGAGTTGAGAGACGTCCCGTGCTCAGGCGTAGGCGCCATCGAGATAGGGGTCGGCCGCGCGGGCCGGTTCGGCCGATACCCCGGTGCGGTCCATGCCCGCCACGGTGCGCGCGCCGTCGCCGTAGGCATTCACGTTGCGCGCGCCGTCGACGTACGGGCTGCGCTGGTCCTGCACGGCACGGGCACCCTCGCTGAACACGTCGCGGGAATCCTGGGCGGCGCGGGCGCCATCCGCGTACGGGTTGCGGGCACCGAGGACGGATGCCTGTGCGCCGGCGGCGGCAGTGGCGGCGGCGGTGGCGGTGGCGGTGGCGGTGGCGGCGACGACGAGGGAGGCAGCGAGAACGAGGCGCTTGGCGAAGTTGTTGGACATGATGGTTTTCCTTTGCATTGAATGCGGTTGCGTGGTTCGTGGCCTGGGTTGCCGGCAGGTAAGCCGAAGCAGCGTTTTCGCTTTGTCCCTTGTGCGTTGCGCTGCCACGGAACGTATTTAAGGCGCCCCACGTATCGCGCCCGTAGCAGGATCGGGGCCCTTGTGTCTGGCCACGTATCGGTGCGACGCCTCGATACAAAGGCATACAAAAAGGCGGGGAGAAGCGGCGCGGCGTCGGGAGAACCGGGGAAGACGGCGGAGCGCCGTGTGCGCGGGAGGAGCGCTGAAACGACATGGCCGCGCCAGAAATCGGCGCGGCCATGGGAGGCGCGGCGAGGACGGGACCGCGCCGGCCGGAGGGGGAGGGGCGGGCGGTCAGCCGATGCGGATCTCGGCCACCAGGCCACCGCCCTCGCGATTGCGCAGCTTCAGCGAGCCGCCCATGGCCAAGGCCAGCTGGTGAGCGATGGCCAGGCCCAGCCCTGTGCCGCCGGTTTCGCGATTGCGCGACGCCTCCAGCCTGACAAAGGGCTGCAGTACGGCCTCCAGCTTGTCTTCGGGGATGCCGCCGCCACGGTCCATCACCGCGATGATCACGACGTCCCGATCGCGGCGCACGCTCAGCTCGGCGGCTCCGCCGCCGTACTTGATGGCGTTGTCGACCAGGTTGGTCAGCACGCGCCGCAGCGTATTGGGCCGCGTCACGAGCGCTCCGCCGGCGTTCTCCACGAGTGACACGGCCTTGCCGGTGTCCTGGTAGTCGTAGACCAGGCTCTCGACCAGGGAGCCGAGGTCGATCCGCGACGCCTTCTCGCCCTCGCCGCCCGCGGTGCGCGCGTACGCCAGCCCTTCCTGAACCAGTGTCTGGATCTCGCCCAGGTCGCTCATCATCTTGCGCCGCTCCTCGGAATCCTCGGCCATCTCGGCGCGCAGCTTCATCCGCGTGATGGGTGTCTGCAAATCGTGGGAGATGGCCGCCAGGATCTGCACGCGCTCGGCGACGAATTGCGCGATACGGTCGCTCAGGGCATTGAAGGCCCGCGCCGCGCGCGCCAGCTCGATCGGTCCGTTTTCGTCGAGCGGCGGCGATTTCGCATTCGGGTTGAGCGTGTCGGCGGCATCGGCCAGGGCCACCAGCGGGCGGATGGCCAGCCGCACGGCGAACCAGCAGCACACGATCAGCAGCAGTAACTGCAGTACCAGCACATAGGGCAGCCACTGTGCGATCGGCGTCATGCGCGGATGCACGTCGATGGTCAGCGGGCTGCCATCGCTCAGGGTCAGGTGGGCCTGCACGCGCTTGCCGTCGCCGGGAATCGATTGCACGGTCACGGGAAACCGGCCGCCGCTGGCATCCATGATGCGCTGTGCAATGTCCTTGCCGCGCTGGGTCATTTCGGGTACGCCCGGCAAGCCCGGCCCCAGGATGTACTGGTAGTTGCCACGGTTCACGCGCGGCAGCCATTGCGGCCGCTCCGCCGCGGGCAAGCGGTCGAGGATGGCCACCGATGTGGCCACGTCTGTTTCCAGCGTGCCGAGCATCACCTGTCGCGCCGAAATATAGCGTTCCGCGAACAGTACCGCGAACGACAGCAGATGGGCGACGATGATGCCCGCCAGCAGGACCAGGAACAGCCGTGCTCCCAGCGTGCGTGGCCAGCGCCAGCGGCGCGTGTTCACTGGCGCGCCTCCTTGATCTCCACCGGCATCGAGAATACGTAACCCTCGCTGCGCACGGTCTTGATATAGGCCGGCTCGCGCGCATCGTCGTTCAGGCGTTGGCGCAGGCGGCTGACCAGCAGGTCGACCGAGCGCTCGAAGATGTCCGCTTCGCGGCCTTGTGTCAGGTTGAGCAACTGGTCGCGGTTGAGTACGCGTTGCGGATGATCGACGAACACGCGCAGCAGCCGGTATTCCGCTCCGCTCAGCGAGGCGATGGTGCCTTCGCGGTCGATCAGGTGGCGCGCGGTGGTGTCCAGCTGCCAGTCGCCGAAGGCCAGGAGCTGGCCCGCCTCGGTGATCTGCAGGTTGGGCGGCAGCATGCGCGTGCGGCGCAGCACGGCCTTGATGCGCGCCAGCAGCTCGCGCGCGGCGAAAGGCTTGGTCAGGTAGTCGTCGGCGCCCATTTCCAGGCCGACGATACGATCGGTCTCGTCATCGCGCGCGGTCAGCATCAGGATGGGCGTGGCCTTGTGCTTGCCGGCGCGCAGTTCGCGGCACAGTACCAGGCCGTCGTCGCCGGGCATCATGATGTCCAGCACGATCAGGTCCACGGTGCTGGCTTCCAGGAACTGGCGCATATGGCGTCCGTCGGGCGCCATGGTCACACGCAGGCCATTCTTGGTCAGGTAGGTCGAGACAAGCTCGCGGATTTCCCGGTCGTCATCGACGATCAGGACGTGGTCTACATGCGTATCCATCGGTGTCACCCCTGGAGAATGATCTGGAATGGTCTCGGCCGGGAAAGTGGACGATCCGTCTGTTGGCGAGTCTGTTGGCGAGATTGTATGGGCGTCGGAGTGCTTCCGTGTATCGCAATGTATCTGGCCGCACCAGGCCCACAAAGCGGTACAACTTCCCGGGCTTGACGACACATTGATGGTAGATGCGGGGCGCCCAATCGGAGGCATGCCAGAACCTTGGCCAGCCTGTTGACGAAAGGAACCCGATCATGATCCTGCCGATCCTCGCCTACCTGGGCGGCGCACTCACTATCCTGAGTCCCTGCATCCTGCCCGTGCTTCCCTTCGTGCTCAGCCGCAGCGGCCAGCCATTCCTGCGCGGCCCGCTGCCGATGCTGGCCGGCATGGCGCTCACCTTTGCCGCCGTGGCCACGCTGGCATCGGTTGGCGGCGCGTGGGCCGTGCGCGCCAATGCGTATGGCCGCTACGGCGCGCTGGCGCTGCTGGCGCTGTTCGGCCTGTCGCTGCTGGTGCCGAGACTGGCCGACGTGCTGACGCGCCCGGTGGTGGCGCTGGGCAACCGCCTGGCCGGCGACGGCAGCCGCGCGGCGTCCTCGCCCTGGGCGTCGCTGCTGCTGGGTGCGGCCACGGGCATGCTGTGGGCGCCGTGCGCAGGCCCGATCCTCGGCATCGTGCTGACCACCGCCGCGCTGCAAGGCGCCAGCGTGCAGAGCTCCCTGCTGCTGGTCGCTTATGCGGCGGGCGCGGCGACATCGCTGGCAGCGGCGCTGGGCATCGGCGCTTATGTGTTCGCGGCGATGAAGCGCTCGATCGGCGCCGGCGCATGGCTGCGCCGCGGGCTGGGCGTGAGCGTGCTGGGCGGCGTGGCAGCCATCGCCGCCGGCGCGGACGCTGGACTGCTGGCCCGCGTGTCCACGGGCAGCCCGGCGCGGCTGGAACAGGCGCTGGTCGATCGGCTGCACGAACCGAAGCCCGCCATGCGCGCCGCCGGCGCTGCCCGGTCCGCCACCGCGCCGATGATGCCGGCGGCCGCCAGGCAGCGCACGGCGGCCGCATCGCCCCCTTGACTTTCATTTAACCAACAAGTTAAATGAGAACATGCCTTCTCCTGATGACACCCTCTCGATCGTCTTCGCCGCCCTGGCCGATCCCACGCGGCGCGCCATCCTGGCGCGCCTGGCCGAAGGCGGGGCGCCCGTGACCGAGCTGGCGCGGCCGTTCGCAATGTCCGCGCCGGCCGTCTCCAAGCACCTGCGCGTGCTGGCCGAGGCCGGCCTGATCGAGCGGGAAGTGAACGCGCGCTGGCGCATCTGCCACCTGCGCGCGGAGGCGCTGCGCGGCGTGCATGACTGGCTCGACAGCTACCGCCGCCACTGGGAAGGCAATCTCGACCGGCTCGTCGAGTATGTCGAAGGAACCAGCGCGGCGGGCTCCGCCACAGGCGGCCGCGCGACCGCCAACAAGACGCGAGGAAACAAGCCATGACCCAAGCCGCCACGTTTTCCCTGGAAATGGAGCGCTTCATCCGCGCCCCCCGCGAGAGAGTCTTCGATGCCTTCACCGACCAGGACGCCCTGGCCGCCTGGCACTGCCCGCGCGGCCTGCGCGTGCTGGAGGCGAGCGCCGACGCGCGCGTGGGCGGGCGCTACCGCATCGTGATGGGCGAGCGCGACGGCGCGCGGCACACGGTCGCCGGCGAGTACCAGGCGGTCGACCGTGCCGACTTCCTGGCCTACACCTGGACCTGGGAGGACGGACCGCTGCCGGCCGGCGTGAAGACGCTGATCGAGGTGACGCTGACCAGCGCCGAGGGCGGCACGCACCTGCGTATGCGGCACAGCGGCTTCCCCGAGCAGGGCGAGCGCGATTCGCATGCGAGCGGCTGGCGCTCCGTGTTCAACCGGCTCAGCGACTACCTGGACCCCGCCGGCAGCGCCGGCACGGTCACCGTGCTGGGCGATCCGCGCAGCAGCTTCTGCCGCACGGTACGCATGGCACTGGCCGAAAAAGGCGTCGCCTACACCCTGCAGCCGGTGCCACCGCAAACGCCCGAGATCCTGGCGCACAACCCCTTCGGCCGCATCCCGGTGTTCCTTGACGGCCCCATCTCGCTCTACGAGACGCGCGCCATCCTGGGCTACATCGAGGAAGCGTTCGAGGGCCCGAGCCTGCAGGCCCACGGCGTCACCGCGCGGGCACGGGACGAGCAATGGGTCAGCGTGATCGCCTGCCACGCCTACGACGCCATGGTGCGCCGCTACGTGCTGCAGTACGTCTTTCCCAAGGGCGCCGGCGGACAGCCGGACCGCGGTGTGATCGAAGCCGCGCTGCCCGACATCGACCGGCACCTGGCCGCGCTGGAGCAGGCCTATGGCGCAGGCCTCTACCTGGGCGGCAGCCGCGCGGCGATGGCCGACCTGTACCTGGCGCCCATCGTGGCCTGCCTGGGCATGTTCGCGGAAGGCGCGGCGCTGCTGGAGAAGTACCCGGCGGTGCGGCGCGGGCACGGCGCGATGCGCGAGCGACCCAGTTTCGCCGCCACCGAACCGAAGCTTGCATAAGGTCGCATAAGGCATCCGCCGGCGCCACGGGGCGGCGCCTCGGCGATCCGAAGCCGCGCGACTTGCGCGGCGTGAAACGCGGTGACTAGCGCGGCGTGAAACCGCTGTCGTCCAGCAGCACGCCGCCCAGGTCGACCCCGGCGAGGTTGCGCGCGGTCTTGCGCACGCCCTCGCGCAGCTCCGCCAGCGCCACCGGGTTGCCGGCCTGCGCCAGTTCGCGCTGCGCGGCCACCGCCACCATGGCCAGGTAGCCCAGGGTCTCGGCCACGGTCTGCTTGTCGGCATCCGGCAGCGCGCGCATGCGGGCGTTGGCGGCGAAGGCCTGCCGCACCGCATCGCGCACGGCCTGCACGCCGTCCGCTGCCTGCATGGCGTCCGCGGCGTTGACCACCTCCCAGGACAACACGAGGTAGGCCGTGAAGACGTCGGCCAGGTTGCGGCTGTCGTAGCCCTGCTGGCGCAGCAGCGCGTCGAACTGGCCGAGCGGATCCGCCTGGTCCAGCCGGTGCGCGATCAGCGGCCGCCGGGCGGCGTCGCCCTGGGTGAAGAAGCCGGTCAGGCGCGCCACCACACGCTCGTGCACGCCGGTGTCCGGCCGGTAGCTGAGCTGGGCCACGGCGGCGGCCGGAGCCGGGGCGGCAGCGGCACGCGCCGGCTTCGCGCTGCCGGCCACGGCGTCGGCGGCGGCCCGGATACCGCTTACCGGTACGCCGAGGTAGGTGTCATCGCCGCCCGCGCCATCGCCCATCGACGGATGGGCTACGGCGCATGCGGCCACGCCGAGCCACGCGGCGATGGTTGCCGCCATCCTGCACCTGCTCATTTTCCCTCCCTGGGAACGGATGCCCGTATGAGTGGCCGTATGGGTGCCCGTAGGCTGCCCGCATGGGTACCTGTATCGATCCCTGGAGCCCTGCCATGCCGGCCGGGCAGCCCGGCGGCGTCAGCCGCCCGACGGCGGGCCGGCGAACACGCCATCCTCGAGATCGCGGCGCCAGCGTGCCAGCCAGCCGGGATCGAAGCCGATCGGGTATTCGCGCCGGAACCCGGTGGAGCGGCGCATGACCACGGCGAAGCCGCGCTGGCCTTCGATCTCGTCTCCCTTGGGATCGGTGGTATCGGCGCACTCCAGCACAAAATCCGATTCAGGCAGGCCATGGCGCCGCAGCAACTCGATGAAGATCCGGCGCTCGGCCGTCTCGATCAGTTCCATGTTCGCCTCCTGCGCAGCGCCGCGCGGACCTGCGCCACGCGGGCAGGCGCCGGCGCGCGCGGCCGCCGCCTGCCCATCCATAGTAGGCGGCAAACAAGACGGCGCCAGCTTCATTGCATATGGCGGAACACCAAGGTCCGCCGCGCCGGCCGCCTGCGGCCTGGCGTCAGTCCATCGCCGCGTGCGCGGTGGAGGCGTCCTGCGCCGCATGGCGCGTCGGCCGGATCAGCAGGATCAGCGGCGCCACCAGCAGCGTGGCCACCAGCATCACCTTGAAGTCGTCGAGGTAGGCGATCATCGCGGCCTGCTGGTTCACCACCTGGTTGAGCACGGCCAGCTCGCGCGCGCCGCCACCGCCAGCCAGCATCGATTGCGCGGCGGGGTTGAAGACGCTGACGTGCGCGGCCAGGTCGGCGTGGGCCACCTGGGTATTGCGCGTCAGCAGGGTCTGGATCAGCGAGATGCCGATACTGCTGCCGATGTTGCGCATCAGGCTGTAGGTGGCGGTACCGTCGGCGCGCAGGGCCGGGGCCAGCGTGGAGAAGGTCAGCGCGCTCAGCGGCACGAACACCAGCCCCAGGCCGAAGCCCTGGACGATGCCGGGCCAGACGATGTCGGCCGGCGACAGCACGATGGTGTACTGCATCATCTGCCACAGCGCGAAAGCCGAGATGGCGAAACCCGCGGCCAGCAGCGCGCGCGCGTCGATCCAGCGCAGCAGGCGCCCGGCCAGCAGCATGGCGACCATGGTGCCGGCGCCGCTCGGCGCGGTGACCAGCCCGGTGGTGGCCACGGGATAGCCCATCAGGTTCTGCAGCATCGGCGGCAGCAGCGCGCGCGTCGCGTACATCACCGCGCCGATGACGAAGATGAAGCAGGCGCCGGTGGTGAAGTTGCGGTCCTTCAGCAGCTCGTAGCGGAAGAAGGAACGCGGGCCGGCGGTGGCCGTGTGCACCAGGAAGTAGGCGAAGCTGAGCGCGGCGATCAGCGCCTCGACGCGGATCTCCAGCGAGCCGAACCAGTCGAGCTGCTCGCCGCGGTCGAGCATGGCCTGGAAGGCGCCGATGGCCAGGCTCAGCGTGACGAAGCCGAAGGCATCGAAGCGCATGCTGCGGGTCGGATCGCGCCGCGGCAGGTAGGTCATCACGCCGAACATGGCGAAGGCACCGATCGGCACGTTGATGAAGAACACCCAGCGCCAGTTGTAGCTGTCGGTCAGCCAGCCGCCCAGCGTCGGCCCGAGGATGGGGCCGACCATCACGCCCATGCCCCACACCGCCATGGCCTGGCCCTGGCGCTCGCGCGGGTTGATGTCGAGCAGGATCGACTGCGACAGCGGCACCAGCGAGGCGCCGAAGATGCCCTGCAGCAACCGCGAGGCGACGATCTGCGTGAGCGTCTCGGACAGGCCGCACAGCGCCGAGGCCACCGTGAAGCCGGCGATGGCGATGCCCAGCAGGCGCTTGACGCCGAGCCGGTCCGACAGCCAGCCGGTCAGCGGCGTGGCGATCGCCGCCGCCACGATATAGGAGGTCAGCACCCAGGTGATCTCGTCCTGCGAGGCCGACAAGGTCCCCTGCATGTGCGGCAGCGCCACGTTGGCAATGGTGCTGTCCAGCGTCTGGATCAGCGTGGCCAGCATGATCGACAGCGTGATCATGCGGCGGTTGAGCGGCGCCTCGGGATGCGCCGCCGTGGCCGTGGAAGACATGGGGGGGTCCGGCGGGAAGGTGAAGGTGCAGGCCTTAATAATAAGCAGGCTTATTATACGCGCAAGCCGGGACCGGGCAAGGCAGGCTCCCCCCGGGCCGGCGATCGGGCCCGCCCTGCCCGCCCTCCCTATAATCACGCGATGGAAACGAAACTCGAAAAGCGCTTTGGCTTCCTCGTCGCCGACGTCGGCCGGCTGTCCGGGCGGCGCTTCGACCAGCTGGCGCGCGCCTCGCTCGACCTGACGCGGGCCCAGTGCCGCGTGCTGGCCTACCTGTCGCACTACGGCGAAGTCAACCAGGCCCGCCTGGCCGACCTGCTCGAGGTCGCGCCGATCTCGGCGGCCCGCCTGCTCGACCGCATGGAGGAAGGCGGCTGGATCGAACGCCGCCACAATCCCGCCGACCGCCGCGAGCGCGTGCTGCGCATGACGCACAAGGCCGAGCTGTCGCTGGACAGTGCGCGGCGCCTTGGCGACGCCGTCACCGACGAGGCCCTGGCCGGCTTCAGCCACGCCGAGCGCGAGCAGCTGATGGGCCTGCTGCAGCGCGTGCGCGCCAACCTGTGCGGGGCGGACGAGCCCTGACCCCCGCCCGCCTTTCCCCTGTCTTGCGCACCGCCAGCCGGCGCACCGGCCTCAGTGCAGGTAGCCCAGCACGCGCCACCACAGGTAATCCAGCGGCAGCAGCACCAGCACCGTGATGCCCGCCAGCGCCAGGCACAGGCGCGTACCATGGCGCAGGCCGACGCCGCCCAGTTGCATGGCGATCATGATCGGCGGCGACTGGTAGGGCAGGATCACCGTCGAGAACACCGGCACCTGCAGCATCAGCACCGTCTCCAGCGACAGCCCGCTGGCGGCGGCCAGCTCGCGCGCCAGCGGCGTCATCACCGCCGGCAGGCCCGGCAGCGTGGTCATCAGGCCCAGGCCCGCGCCCACCGCGCCGATGGCCGCCGCATTGGCGGCGTCGTGGCCCGGCGCCAGCGGCAGCCAGCGCAGCAGCGCCGCGCTCACGGCGCTGCCCAGGCCGCTCGACTCGACCACGGCGCCCAGGCCGAGAAAGCCCGCCACGTACAGCAGCGGCGGCAGGTGCACCTGCTCGGCCAGTGCGCGCGGCGACACCAGTCCCACGCCTGGCAGCAGGCAGACGATGCAGGCCGCCAGCGAGATCCAGGCCGGCGAGATGCCGTGCAGCGCATCGGTGGCGAAACCGGCCACGGCCAGCGCCAGCACGATGGCCAGCCGGGTCTCCGCGCGGCTCATCGGCGTGCGCGCGCCTTCCGACTGCGCCAGCAGCGAGCCCTGGTGCGGAAACAGCCGGCACACCAGCCACACCAGCACCACCGTCTTGAGCAAACCCAGCACGGGAAAATGCAGCAGCAGGTAGGCGCCGTAGCTGAGGTTGATGCCGTACAGCGAACTGGCCGCGCCCAGCAGCACGCTGTTGGGGATGTTGGCGGGCAGGATGGTGGTCGGCGGCATGTAGCTGGCCGCGGCCACCGTCAGCACCATGCCGATGCGGCCGTTGGAGCCGGGCGCGAAGCCGAGGCGGTCGGCCACCGCCAGCACGATGGGCATCAGCAGCAGCACGCGCCCGGTGGTCGACGGCATCAGGAAGGCAAGCCCGACCGCGCTCACCGCGATGGTGGCGATCAACTGGCGGTAGCCGGCCAGGCGCCGGCCGAACACCACATCCGCCAGCCGCTGCGCCAGGCCGGTGCCGCGCAGCGCCACGCCGGTGGCGGCGCCGCCGAACATCAGCCACCACGCCGGCGAGGCGAAGCCGGAGAACACCACCTGGGCCGGCGCCACGTGGAACAGGATGGCGCACAGGAAGAACAGCAGGGTCGCGGTCGGCTCCGGCAGCACGCCGAGCGCCCAGCAGCAGACGGTGGAGAGCACCAGCGCGGCCGCCCAGACCAGGGGCGCGGCGGCGCCGGCCAGGCTGCCGCCGGCCCAGGCGATGGCCACGCACAGGCCGATCACGCCGGCCGCGCGCAGCGTGTCGGCCGCGCCGCCGCCGGCCGGTGGCGGGCGCAGCGGAGCCGAGGGAGCCGGGTGAGAGGAGGGAGCGGTGGGTGTTGCGGAAGGCGACGCGGCGGTGGCGTCGATCGGGGTGGCCATGGTCGGATCTCCTGTACGGCCCCGGCCGTCCTGCCCGCGCCCCGCTGGCGGCGGCTTCCCGACGGCGGGTGCCAAGCTGATGCACGTGATCCTAGAGCCGCGCGTGATGGCCGGGTTACACTTACCGGGCAATTTCTTACGAATTCATGCCATCCCCCGCCACCCCCTCGCCAGCGGCCGCGCGCAAGCCGCGCCCCGGCTACGCACCGACCTCGCGCGAGCATCCCAGCGCCGCGCAACCGGTGGTCGCCTACCTGCGCGAGCCGCCGCCCAATGCGGTGATCCAGCGGCACCGCCACCCCTGGGCCCAGGTCTCCTTCCCGCTGCACGGCAGCCTGCGCGTGCAGGCCGCGCACTGCGCCTGGGTGGTGCCGCCGATGCGGGCGGTGTGGATCCCGCCCGGCGTGGAGCATGAGGTGACGGTGCTGGGCGACGTGGATTTCTATGCCTGCTATATCGCGCCGCAGGCCTGTACCTTGCCGGCTGGCGCCTGCGCCGTACTGGAAGTGTCGCCGCTGCTGCGGGAACTGGTACGGGCACTGGCCCGGGACGGGCACCTGGCGGGGCGCCGCGGCGAACTGGCCGCTACGCTGCTGCTGGAAGAACTGGCCGCCGCACCGACCCTCTCGCTGGGCCTGGCCCTGCCCGCCGACCGCCGCCTGAAGGCGCTGTGCGATGCCTTGATGGAAGACCCGGGCTCGGCGCTCAGCCTGGCGCAATGGGCCACCCGCACGGGTGCCAGCGAGCGCACGCTGGCGCGGCTGTTCCGGGAGGAACTGCACACCAGCTTCGGCGCCTGGCGCCAGCAGCTGCGGCTGGCGCACGCGATCGACCTGATGAGCCGCGGCAGGCCGCTCGGCCGCGTCGCGGCCGAGACCGGCTATGCCAACGCCAGCGCCTTCTCCACCATGTTCCGGCGCGCGCTGGGCCAGGCGCCGCGCGACTTCATGGCAAGCCGGCAGGCCGACGACACCGGTGGGGCCGGTGGGACCGCCGAGGCCGGGCCAGGCGCGTAGCCCGGCGGCCGCGCGCCGGGCCGGCCGGGGCTCAGCCGCCGATGCCCAGCAGCTCGACCTCGAAGTTCAGCGTGGCATTGGGCGGGATGGTGCCCGGCACACCGCGCGCGCCATAGGCGGTGGCCGGCGGGCAGACCAGCTTGGCCTTGCCGCCTACCTGCATCTTCTGCACGCCTTCGGTCCAGCACGGGATCACGCGGTTCAGCGGGAAGGAAATCGGCTGGCCGCGCTTGTAGGAGCTGTCGAACTCGGTGCCGTCCGGCAGCGTGCCGCGGTAGTGCACCTTGACCGAGTCGGTGGCCTTGGGGGAGGCCCCGCTGCCCTTGACCAGGGTCTGGATGGTCACGCCCGAAGGCAGGGTCTCGACCGGCGCGGCAGGCGTGGCGGCCTGTGCGGCGAAGGCCAGGGAGGCGGTGCAGATCAGCAGCGAAAGACGTTTCATGGAGATTCGGCGTTGTGGATGGAACGGCAGCCGGTGCGCGGCATGCGGATGCAGCACCCGGCGTACAGCGCGGGCAGCGCCGGCCGGCTGGCCTGCCGGCAGTGTACTCGACCGCGCGCGGCGCTTTGCCCGGCGCCCTGCACATGGAAGAATGAGCGCGGATGACAAAGCCCGCCCCGACCTCTCCCCACCAGCTTGCCCTGCCACGCATGCCGAGCGCGCCGGATGATCCCGCCCAGGCCGCCCAGGCCGCCCAGGCCGCCCGCCTGCGCGCCCTGCTGCTGGCCGATGCGCGGCGCCTGGCACTGCTGCGCGCCGCGGCCGCGCTGGCCCTGCCCGACTGCTGGATCGCCGCCGGCTTCGTGCGCAACGCGGTCTGGGACCACCTCGCCGGGCGCGCGCCGGCCCCGCCCGACACGGACATCGACGTCATCTGGTTCGACCGCCCGGCGGCCGGGCCGGCGCACCCCGGCCTTGATCTCGCCCTGGCGCAGCGCTTGCGCGCGCTCGAACCCGCCGCCGACTGGTCGGTCAAGCACCAGGGCCGCATGCACCGGCGCAACGGCGACCCGCCCTATGCCGACGCCACCGACGCCATGCGCCACTGGCCCGAGACCGCGACCGCGACAGGCGTGCGACTGGGCCCCAGCGGCGATCTGGAGATCGCCGCGCCCTACGGACTGGATGACCTGTTCGCCGGCATCGTGCGGCCGACCCCTGGCTTCCGCACGCGCAAGCGCGACATCTTCGACGCCCGCCTGGCCGCCAAGGGCTGGCTGGCGCGCTGGCCGATGCTGCGCCTGGCAGTGGACTAGGGTCCCGCGTCGCAAGGGCGTCGGCCCGGGCTACCAGGCGGCCACCGGCGGTGCCGGCAAGATCCGGTCACAACTCATACAAAGGCGCATTGGGGTCCACCTCCGCCATGCCTTATGCTGGATAAGACGCCCGCGCCGCCGCGCGGGCGCCGGCTTTCCGCCGCCGGCGGCCGGTTTCCGGCACGCCATGCGGAACAGGCTCTCCGAGGAGGACAACGCATGCGCAAGAACCGACTCGCCCCGGCCGCGCTGGCCGGCCTGGCCGGCCTCGCTGCACTGCTGGCGCAGCCCGGCACCGCCAGCGCCCAGGTGCTCGCCTATACCAACGGCCCGGTGATGATCTATGCCGGCCCCTCGGCCGGCTACCCCGCCGTGGCCCAGCTGGCCCCCGGCACCGCCGTCACCGTGATGGGCTGCGTGAGCGGCTACAGCTGGTGCGACATCGGCGTGTCCAGCCTGCGCGGCTGGGTCTACGGCGGCAGCCTGACCTATCCCTACCAGGGCCGCAGCGTGCCGCTGCTGGGCTATGGCGCCATGATCGGCCTGCCGATCCTGTCCTTCTCGCTGGGCGCCTACTGGGGCGACTACTACCGCGGCCGCCCCTGGTATGGCGACCGCGACCGCTGGTCACGCTACCGGCCGCCCGGCGGTTACGGCCCGCCGCCGCACCCGGGACCGCGCCCGCCGGCCTACGTGCGCCCGCCCGGCCTGCCTCCCGGCCACGCCGGCCCGCTGCCCGGGAGGCCGCCGGGCGGCCATGCCGGCGGGCGACCGCCCGGCCCGGGCCCCGGCGGCTGGCATGGTGGGCCCGGCGGCGGGCACGGTGGACCGGGCGGCCCAGGCGGCTGGCAAGGCGGAGGGCCGCACGGTGGGGGCGGCCACGGTGGTGGCGGTGGCCCTGGCGGCGGTGGCCCTGGCGGTGGTGGACACGGCGGTGGAGGCGGTGGCCATGGCGGTGGTGGGCACGGTGGCGGCCATGGCGGTGGCGGTGGCGGTGGCGGTGGCGGTGGCGGTGGCGGTGGCGGACACGGTGGCGGCGGTGGTCATGGAGGCGGCGGACACGGTGGCGGGCATGACCGGCGCTGACGCGCGGCCGGCGCGCGGCGCCTTCGGCCAGGCACGCCAGCCGGCCACGCCCGCGCGTGCCGACTCCGAGCGCCTCGGGGCAGCCCGCACCCGGGCGGAGTCGATCCCGGCTATCCAGGCACTGCGGACGACCTAAGCTGCCTGCGCCGCCTCGCGCGGCTCGCAGCGCGTGACGAAGGCATCGCTGTGGAAGCGCGCCGGCGGCAATCCGTGATCCTGGCAGTAGACGGTGCGCGCCGCGTCCACCATCAGCGGATTGCCGCAGGCATAGACTTCGTGGCCCGCCAGGTCCGGGATATCGGCCACCACGGCCTCGTGCACGAAGCCGGTACGCCCGTGCCAGCCGGGCGCCGGGTCCGACAGCACCGGCACGAAGCGGCAGCCGGGATGGCGCTGCGCCCAGTGCTCGGCCTCCTCGCGTGCATAGAGGTCCTCCAGCCGGCGCCCGCCCCAGTACAGCACGGCGCCGCGCCGCGCCAGCGCGTCGGCCTGGCTGCGCAGCATGGCGGCGATGGGCGCGAAGCCGGTGCCGGAGGCCAGCAGCACGACCGGTGCCTCGCTCTCGGCAAGCCCGAAGGCGCCGAACGGCCCCTCCACGCGCAACAGGTCGCGCGGTTTCAGCCGTTCGTACACATGCGGCGAGAAGCGGCCGCCGGGCATGGCGCGCACATGCCACTCGATCAGCCCGTCCGCGTTAGGTGGATTGGCCATCGAATAGCTGCGCCGGCTGCCATCGCGCAGAATCACGTCGGCATACTGTCCCGCCTTGAACTGGAAGCCGGCGGATGCCGGCAGCTGCAGGCGCACCACCGCCACGTCGTGGCAGACCCGCTCCACCTCCAGCACGCGTGCGCTGGCCTGCACCACGCGGCGGCCGGGCTCGGCCAGCACCTCGGGCGCACGGATCGCCACGTCGGAACGCGGCACGGCCTGGCAGCTCAGGCACTCGTCCGCCGCCAGCGCCGCCGCGCCATCCGGCCGGCGCCCGGGCGCATAGCCGACCTCGCCCGACAGCAGCTGCACGCGGCAGGCGCCGCACTCGCCGCGGCGGCAACTATGGTGCGGGAAATAGCCCTGCGCCAGCGCGGCGTCGAGCAGGCTCTGCCCGGCATCGCACTCGATCTCCACGCCCGCGGGCTCGATCCTGATCCTGTACTTCACGAATGCTCCTTACGGCTTGGTCCTCGCGGCGCGCGCCGGGGCCGGGACCTGCCCGCCGCGGCACGCGCCGTTGCATCATCGCGGCCGGATCACCGACACGCAGTCCGAATACAGCCGCGCCAGGTCATCGGCGCGGCGCGCCAGCACGGCGCGCTGGTTGATATAGCCCTTGTCGGTGATCTCGCCCTCCTCGATCGACGGCGGCGCCGACAGCAGCACCGCGCGCACGGGCCGCTGCGCCGAGCCCGCGCCCCGGCACAGTTCGGCCAGCACGGCCGCCAGCGCCTCCTGCACGGCCGGATGGCTGCCGAGCGACTTGCCGCACAGCGCGCCGGCCGCGTCGCCGGCGAGCTGCCGCAGCGGCGCCGCGGGGAAGATCATCAGGCCGATCTCGTCGCGGTCGTGGCCGGCCACCACCACGTCCATGGCGTAGGGCGACAGCGCCGACACGGCGCGCACGCGCAGGGTGCCGACCGAGACCCAGGTGCCGGTGGTCAGCTTGAAGTCCTCCGAGACGCGGCCGTCGAAGATGACGCCGCCGTCCGGATCGCCCGGATCGGCCAGCAGGCCGGCGTCGCCCATCTTGTAGAAGCCCTCCTCGTCGAAGGCCTCGCGCGTCTTCGCTTCGTCGCCCAGGTAGCCGGGGAAGATCGACGGGCCGCGCACGCGCAACTCATACTTCTGCTGGCAGGGCGCGAACTTCAGTTCCAGGCCCGGCACCGGCACGCCGATATTGCGCGTGTCGGTGGTGGCGAAGTGGGCGCTGGTGATCACCGGGGAGGTCTCGGTCGAGCCCCACTCCGTGGTGAAGAACAGCGGCGCCTGGCGCGCGCGCCGCGCCACCGCGCGCAGGCGCTCGGCGATCGGCTGCGGCAGCGCCGCGGCGGCGAAGAACAGCATGTCGAGCCGGCCGAACAGCGCCTCGGCCAGCGCCGGGTCCGCTTCCAGGTAAGGAAGCAGCACGTCGTAGCCGCGCGGCACGTTGAAGAACAGCGTGGGCCGCACCTCGCGGATGCCCTGCATGGTCTGCTCGATGGCGCCGGGCGCCGGGCGGCCGGCGTCGATGTACAGGGTGCCGCCGTTGCGCAGCACCAGGTTGAAGTTGTGGTTGGCGCCGAAGGTATGGCTCCACGGCAGCCAGTCCAGCACCACCGGGCGGGCGCGGTCGACGAAGGGCCAGCACTGCGCGATCATCTGCTGGTTGGCGCACAGCATGGCATGCGTGTTGGGCACCAGCTTGGGCGCCCCGGTGGAGCCCGAGGTCAGCAGCACGCGCGCCACCGTGGCACCGTCGACCGCGGCAAAGGCGGCGTCCACCTCCGGCCCGGGGCGCGCGGCCAGCAGGTCGTCGAAGCTGAGCGCGCAGACGATGCCGCTGCCCGCCGCGCCGCCGCCGAAGGCGACCGGGCAGGCCGGACGCCAGCCGGCGATGGCGCCGCCGTACTGCGCGCCGTCCTCGGCGTAGAGCAGGCCCGGCCCGAGCCGGTCGAGGATGGCATGGAGCTTGGCATGGTCGCGCGCCAGGCGCGTATAGGCCGACGACACCACCGCGATGCGGCGCCCCACGTGCATGGCCGCGAGCGACAGCAGCGCCAGGTTCACGCTGTTGTCGGACAGGGCCACCACCGGCGCCTCGGGCGCCACGCCCAGGTCGAGCAGCGACTGTGCCAGCGCGCGCACCGCCGCCAGCGCCTCGCCGTAGCCGACGCGGCGCCAGCCCGCGCCGCCCGGCGCGCGCTCGGCCAGGAAGGGCTGGTCGGGAGCCACGCGCGCCCAGTGTTCGAGCCAGTCGCCGATGCAGCGGTCGTAGGGCTGCAGCGGCTCGGCCGAACGCAGCACGAAGCTGCCGTCGGCGCGGTCCTCGCGCAGGATGCGGGGCCGTGCCAGCGCCACCGGCATGTCCGGCACCAGCCCTGCGCCGCCGTGCGTGGCAGCGGGCGTGGCAGCGGCGGCAGGAGCCGCGGGGATCGCGGCCCGCAGTGCGGTCTGTGCGGTCTGTGCGGTCATGGCTGCAGCCTCCAGCCACCGTCCTGTACCTTGACCAGCACGCGGCCGCGCGTGTCGTAGGCGGAATGGTCGCTCTTGCTGACGGTGATCACGCCATGCGAGCCGGGCAGGTCGGCGGTGGCCTCGATGGCATCGCGCAGCGCCTGGCGGAATTCCGCGGTGCCGGGCTGGGCGCTCTTGCCTGCCGCCGCCACCGCGCGCTCCAGCACCAGGTAGGCGTCATAGGCGTAGCCGGCGAACAGGTCGCGCGAGCCGGCGCCGTAGCGGGCCTCGTAACGCTTGACGAAGTCGCTCGCCACCGCCTTGCTGGGATGCGCGGCCGGCAGCTGCTCGGCCACCAGCAGGGCGCCGGCGGGCAGCACCACGCCATCGGCGCTCTTGCCGCCCACGCGCAGGAAATCGTTGTTGGCCACGCCGTGGGTCTGGTAGATCGGTCCCTGGTAGCCACGCTCGCGCAGGGTGCGCATCGGCAGCGCCGCCGGCGTGCCGCTGCCGGCCACCAGCACCGCGTCCGGGCGCGCCGCCAGCAGCTTGACCGCCTGCCCGGTGACGGCCTGGTCGGTGCGCGCATAGCGCTCGCTCGCCACCAGGCGGATGCCGGCCGCCTGCGCGCGCTGCGCCACGTCCTTGAGCCAGGATTCGCCATAGGAATCGCTGTAGCCGATGAAGCCCAGCGTCTTGACCTGGCGCGCGCGCATATCGTCGAACAGGGCCGCCGACATCACCGCCACCGACTGCGGCAGCGAGAAGGCCCACTGCAGCCATTCCGGCTTGGGCACGAAGGGGCACAGCCCGATCGAGGGCGTGCGGCTCTCGGCGGCGACGGCGGCCACCGCCAGGCAGGCCGGCGTGGTGGAGGAACCGACCACCGCGTCCACCTTGTCCTCCTCGATCAGCTTGCGCGCGTTGCGCGACGCCGCCGAGGGATCGGTGGCGTCATCCAGCACCACATAGCGCACCGGCTTGCCGCCCAGCGTCGCGGGCAGCATGCCGATGGCCTGCTTCTCCGGGATGCCGAGCGAGGCGCCCGGCCCGGTGGCCGACACGGTGACGCCGATCGTCACCGCCGCGCCCTTGGGCGCCTGCGCGTGCAGCGGCACGCACCAGGCGGCCAGCGCAAGGGAAAGGCCAAGGGCCAGGGCCGGGGCCAGCCCGGCACGGTGGCCCGCGCGGCGTGGCTGCATGGGGTTCTTCCTGTGTTCAACTCGCATTGCGGTCTCCTCTGGCCCGTTCTGGCGACGGGCGCTTGCGTCCATCGATCAATCGGCCCGGCACTGCACCTTCCCCAGGCCGTCCACCTCCAAGTGCAAGGCATCGCCGCGCGCCAGCGCGAACATCGGTCCCAGCGCGCCCGACAGCACCACGTCGCCCGCGCGCAGCGGCTCGCCCAGCGCAAGCAGCGTGCGCGCCAGCCACCAGGCGGCGTGCAGCGGGTGGCCCAGGCAGGCCGCGCCGCTGCCCTCGGAGGCGGGTTCGCCGTTGCGCGTGAAGCGCATCGCGCAGTCCGCCAGCGCCAGGTCGGTGATGCGGCGCGGGTCCGTGCCCAGCACGTAGAGCCCGCAGGAGGCGTTGTCGGCGACCGTGTCGACCAGCGTGATGCGCCAGTCGGCGATCGCGCTGTCGACGATCTCGATGGCGGGCAACGCGTACTCGACCGCGCGCAGGAAGCGGCCCCAGGTGGGCGCTTCGTCAAGGTCGCGCCCGATCACGAAGGCGATCTCGCCCTCCGCCTTGGGCTGGATCAGCGCGCTGGCCGGGATCTCGGCCCCGCTGACGTACTCCATGTCGGCAAACAGCACGCCGAAGTCCGGCTGGTCGACGCCGAGCTGCTGCTGCACGGCGCGCGAGGTCAGGCCGATCTTCTTGCCGCTGAGCACGCGGCCTTCGGCCAGCGCGCGGCGGGTGTTGGCGGCGGCGACCGCGTAGGCGGCCTCCAGGCCGGCGATGCCGAAGGTCTCGGACACCCGTGCGATGGGCGTGCGGGTGCGGCGGGCCTCATGGAGGGCATCGGCCGCTAGTTGGATGGGCTTGGCTGTCATGCTGTGTCTACCTCTTGGGTTCTGTAGCCGGTCCGGATGCCGGCGCTCTGGCCGGCGCAGTTGCCGGCGCAGTTGCCGGTGCGCATACCGGGACGAATGCGCAGGCGGAAACGGATGCGGAAACGGATGCGGATGCCGTGGCGGGACCCGCGCGGGGGATCGCCCGCGCCACCCGCCGCTCAGGCGGCGAGGCGGGGCCCGGCGGCCCGGGCGTGGCGCTCCAGCAGCGCCGGCAAAGCGCGTGCCTCCTGCCGCAGGCAGTCCGCATAGCCGTCCGCCAGTTCGTCGACCACCTGCCGCACCGGCGCCACCGCGCGCACGGCGCCGACGCCGTGCCCGGCCGACCAGACGTGTTTCCAAGCCTTGGGCGCGGCGGCGATATCGCCGGAGAAATCGATCCTGCCCGGCTGCCGCAGCTGTTCCTCGCTGAAGCCGGCGGCCTCCAGCGTGGGGCGCAGCCAGTTGGCGGGCACGCCGGAGACGGCCGAGGACAGCACCAGGTCGTCCATCTCGCTGGCCACCAGCAGGTCGCGGTAGGCCGGCGCGGCCAGGCTCTCGGGCGTGGCGATCAGGCGCGTGCCCACCACCACGAAGTCGGCGCCGAGCAGTTGCGCCGCGCGGATCTGCGCGCCGCTGGAGATGGCGCCGGCCAGGCCGAGCGGGCCGTCCCAGAAGCGGCGCACCGCCTCCAGGAAGGCAAAGGGGTGGTACTGGCCGGTGTGGCCGCCCGCGCCGCTGCTGACCAGCACCAGGCCGTCCACGCCGGCATCGATGGCCTTGCGCGCCAGCGCGGGCGTGATCACATCGGCCATCACCAGGCCGCCGTAGCCGTGCACGCGCTCGAGCACGCGGCGCGGGCTGCCCAGCGCGGTGGTCACGATGCCGGGACGGTAGCGCTCGACCAGCGCCATCTCGGCGTCGAAGCGGTCGTAGCTGCTGTGCACGATCATATTGAGCGCCCAGGGCGGGCCGTCGGCCGCCGCGGCATGCGCGGCGATCCGCGCCAGCGCGGTCTCCAGCGCGCCGATATCGCGCGCGTTGGGCGCCGCGTAGGTGCCGACGATGCCGGCGTCGCGGCTGGCGCAGACCAGTTCCGGACTGGACACCAGGAACATGGGCGCGGCCATCACCGGCAGGCGCGCGGCGCCGAAGGCGGCGCGCAGCGCGGCCTGCGCGGCGGTGCCACTGGCTGGCGGGGATTGGGGGGCGGTCATCGTTGTCTCTTTGTCGTTGTCTTCGGTGAGTCTTCGGTGATTCGTCGGGCTGCCGGCGGCGGCCTCAGGACTGCGGCTTGCGCCCCGGCCTGCCGCGCACCTCCCAGCCGCCGTCGCTCTGCAGGATGGCGGCGGTGGTGGCCGGCGAATTGCTGCGCGAGGCCAGCAGCACGTAGTGCCCGGCGTGGTCCTCCGGCTGGGCGATGAAGCCGAGCGGCATGGCGTTGGCCACCGCCTCCGAGAAACCCGGGATCTCCGACAGCCGGGCGTCCTGCTTGCCGAGCGCCTCGGGCCCCTTGAGCGGCGTCACGGTGCCGCCGGGCGCCACGCCGTTGACGCGCACCTCGGGCGCCAGCTCGTAGGCGAGCTGGCGAATCAGGCCCACGCCCGCATGCTTGGAGGCGACGTAGGCCGCGCCGCCGCCGCCGGCGTAGAAGGCCGCGTTGGACAGCGTGAAGATCATGCTGCCGCGGCTCTCGCGCAGCGCCGGCGCCGCCGCATAAGCGGCCAGCAGATAGCCCAGCACATTGACGTCGAACACCTCGCGGTAGGTGCGCGCGAGCTGCTCGCCGTCGCTGAACTTGCGCAGCGGTGCGAAGTAGTCCCACACGCCCGCGTTGCCCACCAGCGTATCGAGCTTGCCGAAGGCGGCCACGGTGGCGGCCACCGCCGCTTCGTTGGCCTGCGGCGAGCGCACGTCGCCCACCGTCACCGCCACGCGCGCGCCGAACTCGGCGCGCAGCGCATCGGCCGCCGCGGCATTGCGCACCAGCGCGCCCACGCCCGCGGCGCCCTCGGCGAGGAAGCGCCGCAGCACCGCCAGGCCGATGCCCGAGCCGGCGCCGGTCACCAGCGCCACGTCCTTGTCTAGCCAGCCCATGTCGGTGTCAGAGGAAAGTGTTGAGGTTCTTGGACAGGAACAGCGACTGCGTGATGACGATCTTGCGCCGGGCGATGCGGAACTCGCCCGCCTCCGGCTCGCCGTGCACGCGCAGCAGGTCCTCGCGCCGGCCCAGCAGCAGGTCGTTGTCGGCCTCGCCGCGGCTGCGGTAGTTGACGAAGACCGAGTGCACCAGGTACTCGCCGGCGGCCGCGCCGTGCAGCGCCTCCACATTGCTGATCACGTGCACGTGGCGGGTGGGCGGGTCCTCGGCCCAGGCCGACGGCTGCTGGAAGCGCGCCACGCGGCGCGACAGGTCCAGCAGGTTGTCGTCGAAGTAGGCGCCGCGCCCCGGCGCATAGGCACCCAGCTTGTCCGCGCGCCGGCGGTTCTCGATGGCGGGCATCCAGTAGTGGATGTCCTCGCTCATCAGCGCCAGCCAGTCCTGCCAGCGCTCGGCGTCGAGCAGGCGTGCCTCGCGGTAGAGGAATTGCGTGATGCGATGGGCGGTGGGCAGGTCGACCGGAGCGGCCGCGTCGATGCCGGCTTCCTTGGGCAGCGCGCTCATGCGGCCTCCTTGGCCTGCTGGCCGTAAGTGAAGGCGCTGTCGGGCAGGGCCGGCTTGTCGCGCTCCGGCACCTCGTGCCAGGCGCGCGCCTGCATCAGGTCCAGCCAGCGCTGGTAGAAGGCGCGGTGGTTGGCCTCGTTGACCTGGTTGCGGTAGACGTT
Source organism: Cupriavidus sp. USMAA2-4 (assembly GCF_001854305.1). Lineage (NCBI taxonomy): Bacteria > Pseudomonadati > Pseudomonadota > Betaproteobacteria > Burkholderiales > Burkholderiaceae > Cupriavidus > Cupriavidus sp. USMAA2-4. The sequence continues at coordinate 772,719 of NZ_CP017749.1, forward strand.
GCCCGGCAGGCCGCTGCCGTCCAGGCGCGTGCCGCGCCCCAGGCCCATGTACAGGTCCTGCTGGCGGGTGACGAAGCCGGCGTTGGTGCGGGTGGAGAACTCGAAGTTCTCGCCATCGTCCATCTCGAACACGCCGGAAGGCGAGAACGTCATCATGGTGCCCTTCAGCCAGCGGTCCTTGATGTCCTGCGGCGCGCTCTTGTTGACGATGGTCCAGGTGTGCAGTTCGATCTTGCCGGGACCGCGCGGATGCCACACGCGGAAGGTGTTCTGCCCCGGCAGGAAGGACAGGTTGGGGAACACGCTGACCGAGGAGATCGAGCCGATCATCTTGGAGCGGAACTCGCCCAGGCGCTGCGCCACCTTGGGCTGGATGCCGTACAGGTACTTGCGGATCTCCTTGTCGCCCAGCGTGGCGGCGTTGCCGACCACGTCGAGGTTGAACTCCCAGCCATGGCCGTTGACGTTGACGTGGTAGGAATCGGGATCCTTGTACACCTCGGCCACCGGGCCGCCCAGCATGGCGCGCGCGGCCGAGTCGTGGGTCCACAGCGCGTGGTAGATGTCGCCGATGAAGTTCTCCACCGGCACCTTCCAGTTGCAGCGGATCTCCGACTTGACGCAGCCGCCGATGAACTCGGTGCCCTCGCCGTCCATGTCCAGCATCACGTCCAGGTAGTAGCGGAAATCGCCCAGGAATTCCTCCAGCGAGGGCGCGTCCGGGTCCATGTTGCCGAACACCAGGCCCTTGTAGCTGGCCACCTGCGCCACCGGGTGCAGCCCGTGCTCGGCACGGTCCATGCCGCTGGCCTCGAACAGCTCCTGCCCCGCCATGCCGCGCAGCGCGCCGTCGATGCCGAAGCTCCAGCCGTGGTAGTTGCAGATGAAGCCGCGCGCATTGCCGGCGTCGGTGAAGTTGAGCTTGTTGCCGCGGTGCGGGCAGGTGTTGAGGAAGGCCTTGATCGAGCCGTCCTTCTGGCGCACCACGATGACGTTGTCCTCGGCCATGTAGGTGGTGACGTAGTCGCCGGCCTTTGGAATCTGCGATTCGTGCGCGAGGAACAGCCAGCTGCGCGCGAAGATCTTCTCCAGCTCCTGCTCGTAGACGCGCTGGTCCCAGTAGACGCGGCGCGACAGGCGGCCGCTGTCCAGGTCGATCAGGCGCTCCAGCCCCGGCAGCGGCTCGCTGGCGGGATCCTTGCGCAGGCGTTCGCAGTTGCCGGTGCAGTCGTGCGCCGGCGTGCCGGGGGATGCGGTCGATGCGGTCGATGCGGTCGATGCGGTCATGTCGTCCTCCTCAAATGGCCGAAGCGGCTGCCTCGGACTCCTGCTCGAGGTCGGCGTAGATGGCGTCGCCCTCCTCGATCACCTTGTAGGTGCGCAGGTCGACCGTGCAGGGAAAGCCCATGGCCTGCCCGGTGGGGATATGGAACTGCCCGTCGTGCAGCGGGCAGGCGATCAGGTCGCCGTCGACGATCTCGCCCGCCGACAGCGAGGCGGTCGCGTGCGTGCACACATCGCTGGTGGCGTAGAAGGTGCCGTCGACGTTGTAGACGGCGAGCGGGCAGCCCGGCGTCTCCACCTTGCGCACCTCGCCAGGCTGCAGCGCATCGCGCTGGATCAGGAAAATCTTCTTGCTCATCTTTGCTATCCGGTTACCCTGCCGGCCCACATCGCGGCGGCCTCACTGCAGGTGCAGTTGGACGAAACCCAGGCCGGTGACCCACTCGGGCACCGCCTCGTAGGCGATCACCTCGCCGCGCGCGCCTTCCAGCGCGCCCATGGCACAGGCCCAGTTGCGGATCTCCATGCCGCCATTGCCGCCGTGGGCCAGGATGTAGTCGTCGCGCAGCGCGGCCAGCGCCGCCAGGTCGCCGCGCACGGCGTAGTCGAGGATCTCGCGGTCGAAGGCCTCGTTGACGCGGCCCATCTCCGCGGTGCCGACCCAGTGGCTGATGCCGCCGCTGCCGATCACCGCGACCCGCTCGCCGGCATCGAACGATGCGACCGCGTCGCGGATCTGCCGGCCCACCTCGATGGCGCGGCCGATACGGATATAGGGATCGACACCGGCGGCCAGGTAGACCGGGATGGTGCCGACCGCGTGGCCGGCTTCGCGCAGCGGCTGCACGATCAACTGGTTGGGAATGGCGATGGCGTGGTCCACCGTCAGCGCGCGCGCCACCGCCCAGTCGAAGCCGCGCGCATGGCCGTCGGCGGCGATGTGGGTGGCCAGCGCCTCGCTGTTGGGAATCACGCCGCGCTTGAGGCCCGGCATGGCATCGAGCGGCCCGTCGACATCGCCGGTGCCGATCAGGTAGCTCGGCAGGCAGGCGGTGCCGAACAGCATGTAGTGGTCGGCACCGACGATCACCACGCTGGTGGGCGCCAGCTCCGCCAGGCGCCGCGCGCACTGGCCGAAGGCACCCCACATGCGCTCCTGCACCGCGGCCGCGGGAGCCTGCGGCGCGACGAACATCACGGGATCATGCGGCACCAGGAAGCCGCCTACGATCTGTCCCATCTTCTTCCTCTATCCTCGTCCGGGTGGCGCGGCGGGTGTCCCCGCCCGCCACCGATGGCCTGCTGTGGCCGGCTATGGCTTGAGCGCCGCGCTGTGCACCGGTTCGTGCGCACCGAGCGGGCGCAGCTTGCGCATGTAGGCACGCATGTCGCGCTCGGGCGACAGCTCCTGCCAGAAACCCATGGTCAGCATCGGGTTGACGCCGGCCTGCTGCAGGCCGAGCACGTCGAAGCCGGTCAGCATGGCGCGCTCGGCCTCGCTCAGCGCGAAGCGCCGCAGGTAGGCAGCGGCGTCCTCGCGGAAACGCTGCTTGGCGGCGCGGTCCACGGTGAGCTGGTGCAGCACGCGCTCGAGTACGTTGCGGCTCATGGCGTGCGTCCTCAGGCGCAGAAGTCGGCGACCAGCTTGAGGAAGGTGTCGCGCCGCTCGGTCTGCACCCAGTGGCCGCAGCGCCCGAACAGGTGCAGGTCGGCGTTGGGGATGGCACGCGCCAGCAACTGGCCGCAGGCCGGCGGCACCACGCGGTCTTCGCGGCCGTGCAGCACCAGCGTGGGCGCCTCGATCTTGGCCACCACATGCTCGGGGAAGCCCTTGACGACGGTGGGGCCGTCGGCATTGGGGCGGGGAATCAGCTTGCGCAGCGCGTCCTGCGCGCCCGGACGGGCGCTGGCTTCGTAGCGCGACTGCACCATCTCCGGCGTGATGATCGACTGGTCGAAGGGGAACAGGCGCATGGTGCGCTCCATGTTCTCCGGCGAGGGCTCGTACTCCCAGGCCGAGCGCAGGCCCGGCGTCTGCTCGAACTCGCCGGCCGGCGTGCCCAGCAGCACCAGCTTGTCGACGCGCTTGGGATCGAACACGGCCAGGCCCAGCGACAGCGCGCCGCCGAAGGAGTTGCCGACGAAGGAGGCCTTCTCGATCTCGAGCGCGTCCAGGATGCCGACCAGGTGGCGCACCCACAACTTGATGTCGTACTTGGCGTCGTCCTTGAACTCGGTGAAGCCGAAGCCGGCGATATCGGGAACGATCACGCGGAACGACTGCGCCAGCTCGTTCATCACGCCCTTCCAGTTGGTCCAGCCCGACACGCCGGGGCCGGAGCCGTGCAGCAGGAACAGGGGCTTGCCCTGGCCCAGGTCGAAGTAGTTGGTCTGGTGCTCGGCGGCCAGCAGCGTCTTGCCCACGCCCTCAAACTTGCCCATCGGTTTCTCCATACACATACGTATGTGTATGGTATGGAGGCAATCGGCGATGGTCAAGGCGATATCCTTCGTAATTCCTAGGTGTTAACGCGCATTGCGATGACAACCATACAATACATTACCGTATGGAACAGGGACGGTAGAATGCAGGGCAGTCCTTGCCCGCCGCCCTGAAGTCTGGAGTCCACATGCCGAGAAGTCCCGCCGAGCCCTCCCCGCAGCCGCGCAGCCAGCTGACGCCGGAAGACTGGATCCGGGCCGCCCGCAACCTGCTGGTCAGCCGCAGTGTCGACGCCGTGCGCGTCGAAGTGCTGGCCAAGGAGATGTCGGTCACGCGCGGCAGCTTCTACTGGCACTTCAAGGACCGCGACGACCTGCTGCACCGTATGCTGATGGCCTGGCGCGACGAGGCCACCGAGCAGATCATCTACCGTTTCGAGCGGCGCGGCCTGCCGCCGCGCGAGCTGATCCGCGACCTGCTGTCGCTGCCCTTCCGCGGCGAGGCGGCGCAGGAAGCGGCCTCCACCGAACTCGCCATCCGCGCCTGGGCACGCCGCGACGAGCGCGTGCGCCAGATCCTCGACGAGGTCGACGCCAAGCGCCTGTCCTATATCGCCCAGTGCTTCAGCGCGCTCGGCTTCGGCATCGCCGAGGCGCGCGGGCGCGCCTTCGCGCTATACAGCTATGAATTGTCGGAGTCACTGCTGGCCAACCAGGGCACGGCCGCGCAGAAGGAAGAACGCAAGGCGCTGATGGAGCGCCTGCTGCTGGCGCCTGCGTAGTTTGACGCGCACCTGGTCCATTGCGTCAGAGAATTTCGCGGACTAAGTCCGCCCTAAGCCTGTCACTGAGCCGCACGACGCGTCGTCACGAATGCTCGCAAGGCTCCAGCCTTGCGGCGCTTCGTTCCTGACCTCGCACGTCTTCTCGACAGGCTTGGCTCTTCCGCGAATTCAAGACTCAGGCACTAGACGGAAGGGGAACCTGCTTTCGCGAGCTTGATCCATCGGTTGATCCGTACGCGCAGCCGGCCCTTCGCGGCGATGTCGAGTGGCATCTTGTCGACCATTGCGATCGCTTCATCTGCCTGGATGAAGCCATGCGCCAGTAGAGCCACGTCGAAGTCGCGGTCTTTGTCACGATTCGCTACGGCCTTGGCCATGAAGAGATCAATCGTGCCCAGGCAATAAGCGATACGACCATTTGTATTGTCGTTCTGGATCCGCTCCACGCGCCTTATCCAGCCTTCCGACAGGACCGCCGTGTCCGGTCCGACGCCCTGTGCGTAGTACCCGTTCATTTCGTGGAAGCGCGAGCCCTCGCCGATCGCTCCGTCGATCTCATCCGCTTTCGCCGGGGCGTTCAGAGGGTAAATGTCCGCTTCGGCAGACGCAGTGAAGACAGCCGGCGGATAAGGATGCCCGCCCAGAAGCGACTGGCTGCCTACGATGACAAATTCGTACTCGCCGGTGATCTCGCCGGACGCGCGGATGATGTGCTCCAGGTCCTCACGCCTCATCGCATTCCTTCTTCACCAGGCAACTCGTCGGCCGCATCCCCGATCAAGACCCCCTGCTTGAGTGCCTTGACCTGGGAGAACACTCCTTGCCTGATATCGTCCGGCAATACCGTCGGCAACGGTGAGGCCTGTCGAAGCTCCTGGGCACGCCTGGTCCTGCCCAGTGCTTTACGCCAGGTGCCGTGCGCGAGGATACTCTCCCATTCCGCCCAGAGACTATCGCTGCGGGATGGCCCTTTCGCCCGCCACTTCGCGAGCGTCTCGCGAGCGCGTTGCACAAGTTCGGGATTCGCACGTAACAAGCGCACCGCCTCTTCGTGAAGGGCGAGACTCTGCAAATCCTGCGCTTGGTGCCGATCTGAATCCGAGCGGACCAGAACCTGAACCTGCGGGCGGCCACGTCGCGTGTTCGCACCAGCCGATTGCGGCGGAGCGGGCTGGAACGTATCGGACACCAACATCGCGAGGTCACCGGCGACACCGAGGGCCGACATGACCCGGAGGTAGGTGCCGATTGATGGGGTCGGATCACCAGCTTCAACCGAACTGAGCGTGGTTCTCGAGATGCCGACCCGTTGGGCCATGTCGATGGTCGTCAGTCCCTGCGCCTTACGCAAGCGCTTGATGCGATCGCCCAGTTGTAGAAGCAACTGTCGCTCAAGGACCGGAGTGGTATCGGCGTAGGTCTGCATATGTCCACCATACTAGGCAACTTCTCACAATTTGTCCAATATACTGAACAAATTAAGCATCATTCGAGATGCCGCCGATGCTCTCGCACGCCACATCATCCAGCAACCTCGACCTGATGCGCGAGTCCTCGCCGGTAGCCCTCCGCTATCGCCCCCCTCCGATCCCGTTTGCTTGCGCCGACGGAATAAGCGCGCCGCCCGCCCCGTTTACCGTACAGCGGGGCAGCACCCCTGCCGCCCCGCGGGTAAACCGGTGCGCCGCGCAAGACGGCCCGGCAAGGCAATCATGGCGCACGCGCCTGTGACGGCAGCGCGGACGCCGGCATTCCGCGCTCGGGGTGGCAATCATGGGCAAGTATTGGACTGGGCGCCTGGCGGACCTGGCCGCGCGTGCCAGGCGTCCGGCGATCATGGCGGCGGCCTTGGCGGCGGCCGCCTTCGGCACCGCGGCTACCGGCCAGGACATGGACGGCCCCCCCTGCCAGGAGATGACCGGCCAGATCGTGGTGGACGGGGTCCTGCAGCAGGTCACGGGGCTGGCGTGCCTGCAGCCTGACGGCACCTGGCAGATGGTCGACGCCAGCGGCGGCATGGTCAGCTATGGCGAGCCGCCCTACTATGCCGATCCCTGGTACTGGGCACCGTTCGGTGCCGCTGTCGGCGGCGTGATCTTCATCGACCGCTTCCATCACTTCCACCGTATCAACCACGTCTTCCTGCACGCACCCGGCATGCGCTTCCACGGTGGCATGGGCGGTTTCCACGGCAACCCCGGAGGCTTCCACGGCGGCGGGTTCCACGGCGGCGGCCATCACCGCTAGCGGCAGTGAAAAACCCCGCAGGCCACCGGCCTGCGGGGTCGTATCCGGGTCGCCCCGCGCGCGGGCTCAGCCCTTGGACAGCCGGATCGCCGACATGTCGGCGGTCAGGTAGCCCACGGCCGCGCCGAAGCGGTCCTTGTAGTTGGCGCGCACCAGCGGATCGAGCGTGGCCTGCACCTTGTCGTGCAACGGCGCTTCCCAGTCGCCCGGGTGCTGGAAGTTGCTCATGATGTAGGTCCAGCCATGGATCTCGTCGACCGCGTGCAGGCCGGTCGACTCCGCGCCGGCCGGGCAGGACAGCAGCCGGCTCAGGGTCTTGGTGTCGACGTTGTAGGCCCACAGGAAGTTGTTGACGTGGGTATTGCTGTCCTCGCCGATGAAGAGGGTGCGCAGCTTCTCGGAGAACTTCAGGTTGTCCGGCGTGGCGATCTTGTCCGGGTTGGCGAAGTTGCCCAGCGCGTCCTGCTGTTTCTTGGCGCCACCGCCGAGATCCTCGCTGACCAGTGCCGGCACCGCGGCCATGTCGACCGGCACCCACGCGCTGTCCATCGCCGCGCCGTCGCGGTCCTTCTGGCCGCCGCTCAGGTTCAACTCGTAGACGGCGCCCGAGTACGGGCCCTCGACCTGGATGTCGCCGCCGTTGGCCGCGTTGCCCTTGAGCATGCTGCTCTCGATGCGCGAGATGGCCGAATAGGCCTTCTTGTCGCGGATGTTGACGGTGGTGCCTTCCATCTTGGTGAAGCCCAGGCTGCCGCCCACCAGCGCGGCATAGCGGTGCGTCTCGAGGAAGGCGGCCGCCTTCTCCTGGCCCGGCACCAGCTTGACCCAGTTGTCCTTGCCGTTGTACTTGATGCGGGTGTAGGCGGCATCCTGCGGATCGGCCGTCTTCACGTCCATGATGTCGCCCGACTTGATGCCGCCCTCGACCAGCGCGCGGATCTCGTCGCTGGCGGCGTGGCCCAGGCGGATCCAGCTCAGCGTGGCCGCACCCGGGCCGGTGCCCGAGGTCTGGTGCCACTTGGCCACGTAGAGCGTGCCGCTGGAGAGATCGCGCGGGCGATCGGCGATGAACAGGAACAGGCCGCCGTTGGTGGCATCGTCGCCCATCAGCACGGTGCGCTCGTCGGGCATCACCTGCACCAGTTCGTGCGAAATGCGGCCGACGTTGTAGTGCTTGCGGATGGTGCCGGTGCCGTCCGGGTGCACCGTCACTTCAGGCAGGTGGCCGTAGTGGTAGGGGCTGGCCTTGCCGGCGTCGCCGTACAGGTTCTGGCTGAAGCCGCGCAGCTGCGGGTCGGTCGCCGCCTTGGTGGCATCCGGCTCGTACTCTTCGCTCGACAGGTGCGTGTTCCACGGCGACAGGCTGGCGCCGCAGGTGATCCACAGCCCGTTGACGCCCGAGGTATCGACGTTGTGGTACTTGACCAGGCGCAGGCTGCCGGTGCGGGGATCCTGGTCCAGCGTCAGCACGGCGATCGGCGACGGCAGCATGCCGTACATGCTGCCGCCCTTCTGGTCGCGCGTGGTGTACTCGAACTGCACCACGGCGAACACCGGGTTGCCCTTGACGCCCGGCACCTTGCCCCTGGCCGCCTTGCCCAGCGACAGCAGCGAGGTGCCGTCCGGGCTGTCCGAGAAGAACTGGCGCTCCTTGCCGGCCACCGAGTTGTCGAGGATCGGCTGGTTGGCGATGTTGTAGTAGCCACCGGCCAGGACCTTGCCGCCCTTGCCGTCCGGCACCAGGTCGCCGGTGGTGAAGAAGGGATGGTAGGCCAGCTTGTAGCTGCGGCGGCTGCCGTCGGCGAACGACACGGTCAGGCCGGAGCCCACGGTGGTGGTCGCCATGGCGGCCGCGTCGGCCAGCGTCGGCGCCGCCATGCCCTCGAAGGCGGCCCCACTGAAGGCCGCCTTGGGCGCGGCGGCTTCGGCGGCGCCCGAGCCGGCCAGCAGGGCGGCGGCGGTGGTGGCGCCGAGCGGCAGCATCGGGGCAGCGGCCAGGAACTTCAGGGCCTTGCGGCGGGACACGTCGGGTTGGTCGGACATGGTGTTCGGATCTTGGCGTGGGGAATGCGGGAAGGGAGGAAAGGGCGCCATGGACTGCGCAGGCCGAGCCGGCCGGGCCGGCCGCGCAGTCAGCGGCCGGCGCCGGCAGCAGCGCGCCCCATGCGATGCATCCTATGCAGTATTGATGACATTCTGGTGACAAGGCGATGACAGCCATGCCGCGTTCCCCTCGGCAAGCCTCCCGCCTGATGCCGCGCGCTCAGCTATGCCCGCCGGCGACCGCCTCCCTGCCTTCGGCCGGCGGCGCCACCGTTGCGCACAGCGCCTCGCCCTCCGCGCTCAGCGCGGCGAAGCCGCGCCCCGCCTCGTCGAGCTCGAAATCGGCCAGGCCGGCCGCCTGCAGCAGGGTCAGGGTGCGCCGCAGCACGCTCATCGGCAGGCCCGCCCGCTTGGCCAGCTTGGCCAGGGACCAGGGGCGGCCCGGGCTCTCGCGGCGCGCCGCCCACAGGTGCTCGAGCACCAGCGCCACGCCGGCATCGACGCCCTCGGCACCCTTGGCGCTATCCATGCCATCGGCGGCATCGCTGCTCCCGCCGCTCTCCGTGGCCGGCCGTCCTGCTTCCATGCCTGTTCTCTCCGCGCCTTGTCGTCACGGGCCGATTCTAGCCCCGGCGCGCCGCACAGGCATACAGTCCGGCCACCAGCGCGGCCGCCGGCGCAACTGTACTCTTCCACGCCGTCGTCAAGTGTGCGTTCCGCCTGCGCGCCAGACCCTTACGCTTGCGGTCATCCAATCCAGCGCGTGGACCGTCCCGCCCCCGGGACAGCGCGGCGCGCCGTCAACGTGGAGTCCAGTACATGGATAGCAACAGGGAACCGAAGGGCAAGATCGAGCCCTACCACCATCCGGCCGCGGGCTGGGGCGCCCTCAAGTACGTGGCGATCAACCTGGTCAAGGAACGGGTCACCGGCGGCAACTACCGCATGTTGTTCAAGCAGAACCAGCCCGACGGCTTCGACTGCCCGGGCTGCGCGTGGCCGGACCGCCAGCACGCCTCGACCTTCGAGTTCTGCGAGAACGGCGTCAAGGCGGTCGCCGCCGAGGCCACCACCAAGCGCGTGACGCCGGCCTTCTTCGCCGAGCACACCGTCGCCGAGCTGATGAAGCAGACCGACTACGAACTCGAGCAGCACGGCCGCCTGACCGAGCCGATGGTGTACGACGCGCGGACCGACCGCTACCGCCCGATCGCCTGGGCCGACGCCTTCGCGCTGGTCGCGCGGCACCTGAACGGCCTCGCCTCGCCCCACCAGGCGGCCTTCTATACCTCGGGCCGGGCCAGCAACGAGGCCGCCTTCCTCTACCAGCTGTTCGTGCGCATGTTCGGCACCAACAACTTTCCCGACTGCTCGAACATGTGCCACGAGGCGACCAGCCGCGGCCTGCCGGACGCGGTCGGCATCGGCAAGGGCACGGTCACGCTGGACGACTTCGAGCTGGCCGACACCCTGATCATCTTCGGCCAGAACCCGGCCACCAACCATCCGCGCATGCTCGGCGAACTGCGCGAGGCCTCGCGCCGGGGCGCCACCATCGTCTCCGTCAATCCGCTGCGCGAGCGCGGCCTCGAGCGCTTCGCCAGCCCGCAGCATCCGCTCGAGATGCTGACCCTGGGCAGCACGCCGATCGCCTCGACCTTCATCCAGCCCCGCCTGGGCGGCGATTTCGCACTGATCAAGGGCGTGGCCAAGCACCTGCTCGAACTCGACGACAAGGCCGTCGCCGATGGCACCGAGCGGCTGCTCGACCTCGACTTCATCGCCGAACACACGCTCGGCTTCGAGGCCTTCGCCGCCGACCTGCGCCAGGAAAGCTGGCCGCTGCTGGAATCGGAGTCCGGCGTGGCGCGCGAGGACATCGAAGCGCTGGGCCGCCTGTACGCGCGCGGCAAGCGCGTCATCGCCACCTGGGGCATGGGCATCACGCAGCACAAGCATTCGGTGCAGACCGTCCAGATGCTGGCCAGCCTGCTGATGATGCGCGGCAACATCGGCCGCCCCGGCGCCGGCCTCTGCCCGGTGCGCGGCCACTCCAACGTGCAGGGCAACCGCACCGTCGGCATCGAGGAGAAGCCTTCGGCCGCCTTCCTCGACCGCCTCGGCACGGTGTTCGGCTTCGACGCGCCGCGCCAGCACGGCCTCGACGTGGTCGAGACCATCGAGCAGATGATCGAAGGCCACGTCAAGGTCTTCCTGGGCCTGGGCGGCAATTTCGCCATGGCCACGCCCGACACCTACCGCACCTTCGACGCGCTGCGCTCCTGCGACCTCACCGTCCACATCGCCACCAAGCTCAACCGCAGCCATCTCGTGCACGGCACCGACGCGCTGATCCTGCCCACCCTCGGACGCACCGAGATCGACGTGCAGGACGGCGTCGCGCAGGGCGTCACGGTGGAGGACTCGATGAGCATGGTCCATGTCTCCTACGGCATGAACAAACCCGCCTCGCCCCACCTGATGTCGGAGACCGCCATCATCGCCAACCTCGCGCACGCCACGCTCGGCAGCGCGAAGGTCGACTGGCTGGCCATGGCAGGCGACTACGCCAGGATCCGCGACGCCATCGAGCAGGTGCTGGACGGCTTCGAGCAGTACAACGAACGCATCCGGCAGCCGGGTGGCTTCCACCTGCGCGTGGCCTCGCGCGAGCGCGACTGGCAGACCCCCACCGGCAAGGCCAACTTCATCGTCCACCCGGTCCAGCAGGACACGCCCATCGTGCGCGCGCGCCGCCAGCACGGCGAGCGCCTGATGACGCTGATGACGACCCGCTCGCACGACCAGTACAACACCACCATCTACGCGATGGACGACCGCTACCGCGGCGTGTTCGGCATGCGCCGCGTGGTCTTCATCCACCCGGCGGACATCGCCATGCTCGGTTTCCGCAACGGCGACTGGGTCGACATCACCACCGTGTGGGACGACGGCATCGAGCGGCGCGCCAACTATTTCCGCCTGGTCGAGTACGACATCCCGCGCGGCTGCATCGGCGCCTACTATCCGGAGACCAATCCGCTGGTGCCGCTGGACAGCGTGGGCGACGTCTGCAACACGCCGACCTCCAAGTCCATCCCGGTGCTGCTGCACCGCTCGGCGCAGCCCGCGGAACTGCCGGCATTCTGAGCGGCACCACCAGGTGCCGGCGTGGGCGGCAAGCCCCCCACGCCACCCTCCACGCAGCCGCGCCCGCCACCGGCGGACGCGGCCGCCCTCCCTCATCCTCGCGGTAGTCCCCCATGACCATCGAAGCCCTAGACCTCGCGCGCGGCCAGTTCGCCATGACCGCGGTCTTCCACATACTCTGGCCGATCCTGACGATCAGCCTGTCCGCCTTCCTCCTCGTCGTCGAGATCCTCTGGGTGCGCACCAGCGACGTCGCCTGGTACCGCCACGCGCGCTTCTGGAGCAAGCTGCTGCTGCTGAACTTCGCCGTGGGCGTGGTCAGCGGCATCCCCATGGAATTCCAGTTCGGCACCAACTGGGGCCCGTTCTCCGAGTACACCGGCCAGTTCTTCGGCAATATCCTCGGCTTCGAGGGGGCCATGGCCTTCATGCTGGAGGCCGGCTTCGTCGGCATCATGATGCTCGGCTGGGAACGCGTGCCGAAGGGCGTCCACCTGTTCGCCACCGCGATGGTCGCGCTCGGCTCCTCGCTCTCCGCCTTCTGGATCATGGTGGCCAACTCCTGGCTGCAGACGCCGGGCGGCATCGCGCTGGTCGACGGCAAGCTGGTGGTGACCGACTATGTGCACGCCATCTTCAACCCCGACATGGCCTGGGGCGTCTCGCACATGTGGTTCGCCGCGCTCGAGACCGGGCTGGTGGTGATCGCGGGCATCTCGGCCTACTACCTGCTCAAGCGCCGCCATGCCGAGTTCTTCGCGCGCTCGTTCAAGCTGGCGCTGCTGCTGCTCGCCTTCGTCGCCCCGCTGCAGGTCTGGCTCGGCGACGCCAGCGGCGTCGACGTGTTCGAGACCCAGCCGGCCAAGGGCGCCGCGATCGAGGGCCATTGGGAAACCAACGCCCCCGGCACCGGCGCCAGCTGGTCGCTGCTGGCCTGGCCCGACGCCGCGCAACAGCGCAACGACTGGTCGCTCGAGGTGCCGGGCATGCTCAGCATCCTGGGCACGCACAGCCTGCACGGACAGGTCAAGGGCCTGAAGGACATCCCGGTGGCCGACCAGCCACCCATGATCCCGCTGCTGTACTACACCTTCCGCGCCATGGCGGGCATCGGCTTCCTGTTCCTCGTGCTGGCGCTGTGGACCGTGGTCGCCCTGCGCAAGACACGCGGCCGCGTCGACGCGCTGCTGGCCCGGCGCCGCCTGCTGCTGGCCTGGGTGCTGGCGATCCCGCTGCCCTATATCGCGGTGGAATGCGGCTGGATCGTGCGCGAGGTCGGCCGCCAGCCCTGGGTGGTGTATGGGCTGCTGCGTACCGACCATGCCGCCTCGGCCATCCCGGCCGCCACCATCAGCGGCAGCATGCTGATGTTCAGCGCCTTCTTCGTGGCGCTGCTGGCGGCCTTCTTCGTCTTCGCGCGCCGCTGGCTGCGCAAGGGCCCCGACCTGACCCTGATGCCACCGCGCGTGCCGGCCCGCGTGGCGGCAGCGCACGCCGTGGACTACTGATCCGTACCCCATTTCCATATGGCGGCGCCACCTCGGCGCCACCTCGGCGCCACCTCGCCCCTTCTTCGCAGGAACCTTCCATGACCCCCCTTTCCACCCAGGCCCTGCTGAGCCAGGCCTGGTTCGGCCTGATCGGCCTCATGCTCGTCTTCTACGTCGTCACCGACGGCTTCGACCTCGGTGTCGGCATGCTGACGCTGCTGCGCGGGCGCGCCAGCGAGCGCGACGTCATGATCCAGTCCATCGGACACGTGTGGGACGCCAACGAAACCTGGCTGGTCGCGCTGGGCGGCGCCCTGTTCGGCGCCTTCCCCAAGGCCTACGCGACCATCCTCTCCGAGCTCTACGTACCGGTGATGCTGCTGATCGCCAGCCTGATCATGCGCGGCGCCGCCATCGAGTTCCGCCACGCCGCCCAGCGCAGCAGGACCGCCTGGGACCGCGTCTTCGGCGCCGGCAGCCTGCTCGCCGCGATCGCGCAGGGCATCGTGCTGGGCAAGGTCCTGACCGGCTTCGTGCCGGGCGCCGCCAGCATCGGCTTCGTGATCATCACCGCCATCGGCGTGGTGTCCGGCTACGCCTTGCTGGGCGCCACCTGGCTGGTCAAGAAGACCACCGGCGCCATGGAAAGCGCGGCCCGGCGCTACACCGTGATGGCGCTGGCCACCACGATCGCGGCGGCGCTGGCGGTGTCGTACGCGACCCTGCGCTTCAGCCAGGTCGGCGCCACGCGCTGGCAGGACGCGGGGGTGTTCCACGTGCTGGCGGCACTCGCGGTGGTCTCCGCCCTGGCCTGCGCCTACGTGCTCTACGCGGTGGCGGTGCGGGGCGAGCACGGCCCCTTCGCGGGCGCGACGGTGCTCTTCATCGCCTCTTTCGCGGGCCTGGCGCTGAGCCTGTTCCCCTACCTGGTGCCGGGCCGGCTGAGCGTGGCGGCCGCCGCCTCGGACAGCCCGACGCTGGCCTTCATGCTGTGCGGCATCGGCCTCGTGTTCCCGGTCATGATCGGCTACAACCTCTACCAGTACCACCTGTTCCGCGGCAAGGTGGTGCCGGCGCAGCATTGAATCGGCCATCGAATCGATGCCTGCCGGCGCGAGACCATGTACAACGCCCTGATCCAAGCCTTCCACGACGCGCAGGAACAATCGGCGCGCGCCTTCCGCGCCGTGATGGTGCTGGAAAGCCAGCTCGGCCTGCGCATGGAGGCCTCGGCCGTGCCACCGCTGCCCGATGCCGCCGCCGAGCGCAAGCGCTTCTGCCGGCGCATCGCCGCGCGCATGATCCGGCGCGCGGCCGAGCGCTTCGGCGCCAACGGCCTGCCGGTGCGCGTCGACGAGACGCGCATCGCGGTGGACGGCCACGCCAATATCTGGGAAGCAATCGAGACCGGCCGCCTGCCCGACCTCGACCGCTTCTGGGCCGCGCTGCGCGCGGCCTGCGAGACACGCGCCGCCGAACCTCCGCGCGCTGCCATGGTGCAGGCGCTGGCCCGCTCGCTGGGCCTCGGGCAGCCGGCCGCGGTACGCTGGCACGCCAGCACCGCGCGCCTGCGGCTGGATGCGCCATCGGAGCCGGTGCCGGGCGGGCCCTGCCGCCGGCTGGCGGCGCCGGCGCAGGAAACGGTGCGCCAGTCCCTGCTGGCCCTGGCCGCCTTCGCCCAGGAGGCCGGGGCGGGCGCGCTGGCCGGCTGCCTGCGCCAGTTCGACCACCGCGCGCCCTTCCGTTCGCCGCAGCGGCGCACCTTTCCCGCCCTCGATATCACCCAGTACAACGCCTATTGGGAAGTGCGGCTGGAGCGCGCGCTGGCCGAGGCGCTGCTGCGCTTCGTCGCGCGGCAGGGGGGAATCCCGCTGCCGCCGTGCGCTGCGTGAGCGCCTCAGCGGGCCATGCCGCGCGCTGGCGCGGCATGGCCGGCCGGAACGCTCAGGCCGCCGCCGCGCGCCGCACGCGCACGGGAATCGACTTGTAGGAGGGCGTGCCGCTCTCCTTGTCGATATAGTCGAGCGGCACCAGCACGTTGGCTTCCGGGTAGTAGGCCGCCACTGAGCCCTGCGCGATACCGTAGGCGATCGCGGTCAGGCCCGCCAGCCGCAGCGGCCGGCCCGGCACCAGCGTTTCCAGCTCGACCAGGTCGCCGTGCTCCAGGCCCTGCGCGGCCATGTCGGCTTCGTTCATGAACAGCACGTCGCGCCGCCCGAACACGCCGCGGTAGCGGTCGTCCATCGCGTAGATGGTGGTGTTGTACTGATCGTGGCTGCGGATCGTGATCAGGCGCAGCACGTTCTCGCCACCCAGCACCTCGGCATCCTCGTGCACGCCGCCGTAGACCGAGAACTCGGCCTTGCCCGACGGTGTATGCCACTGGCGCTCGGTCGGCGGCAGCGGCAGGCGGAAACCGCCGGGCTGCCGGATGCGTTCATTGAACGCCTCGAAGCCGGGAACGGTCTTGTCGATCAGGTCGCGGATGCGGTCGTAGTCGGCCACCAGTTCCTGCCAGGGCACCTTGCTGGCCGGCAGCGTGGCGCGCGCGATGCCGGCGACGATGGCCGGCTCGGAGCGCAGGTGCTCGGAGGCGGGCGCCAGCTTGCCGGCCGAGGCATGCACCATCGACATCGAGTCCTCCACCGTCACCGACTGGGGGCCGGTCTCCTGCACGTCGAGTTCGGTCCGGCCCAGGCAGGGGAACAGGAAGGTCTCCTTGGCCACCAGCAGGTGCGTGCGGTTGAGCTTGGTGCCGATGTGCACGCTCAGGTCCAGCCTGCCCATGGCCGGGAAGGCCTGGCCGGGATCGGGCAGCGCCACGGCGAAGTTGCCGCCCAGGCAGATCAGCGCCTTGGCGCGGCCGTCGACCATCGCCTGCATGGCCTGCACGGCATCGTGCCCGTGCTGGCGCGGCAGTTGCAGGCCGAAGGTCTCGTCCATCTGCTTGAGGAAGGCCTCGGACGGCTTCTCCGTGATGCCCACCGTGCGGTTGCCCTGCACGTTGGAATGGCCGCGCAGGGGGCAGATGCCCGCGCCCGGCTTGCCGAAGTTGCCGCGCAGCAGCAGCAGGTCGGCGATCAGGCGCACATTGGCCGTGCCCTTGTTATGCTGGGTGATGCCCATGCCATAGGTCACGATGGTCGCCTTCGCCTTGGCGTAGGCAATGGCGACCTGCTCCAGGTCGGCCCGCTTCAGCCCGCTGGCTTTCTCGATGTCCTCCCAGGTGGTCGCGTCCAGGTCGGCCGCGAAGGCTTCGAAGCCGGTCGTATGGGCGGCGATGAAATCGCGGTCGAGCACGCCGCCCTGGTCGGCCTCCATCGCCAGCAGGGCCTTCATGATGCCCTTGAGCGCCGCCGCGTCGCCGCCGGCATTGACCTGGAAGTAGGTGGAAGCGATGCGCGTCGAACCGTAGGTGGCCATCTCCACCCAGTTCTGCGGGTCGGCGAAGCGCTCCAGCGCGCGCTCGCGCAGCGGATTGAAGACGATGATCGGCACATTGCGGCGCGAGGCCTCGTGCAGCGTGCCCATCATGCGCGGATGGTTGGTGCCCGGATTGTGGCCGATCGACAGGATCAGGTCGCAGGCGTCGAAGTCCTCCAGCGATACCGTTCCCTTGCCGATGCCGATCGATTGCGGCAGCCCGACGCTGGTCGGTTCATGGCACATGTTCGAGCAGTCCGGGAAGTTGTTGGTGCCGTACTCCCGGGCGAACAGCTGGTACAGGTAGGCGGCCTCGTTCGAGGCGCGGCCCGAAGTGTAGAACTCCACCTGCTCCGGCGCCAGGCCTTGCAGGATCTCGCCGATGCGGCGGAACGCGGCATCCCACTCGACCGCGCGGAAGGTGTCGGTGGCGCGGTCGTAGACCAGCGGATGCGTCAGGCGGCCCTGGTCTTCCAGCTCGAAGTCGGAACGCTGCAGCAGCGAGGTCACCGTGTTGGCAGCGAAGAACTCCGGCGTCACGCGCTTGGTGGTGGCCTCCCAGGTGACCGCCTTGGCGCCGTTCTCGCAGAACTGGAAGGTGGAGCGGTGCTCCTTGTCGGGCCAGGCACAGCCGGGGCAGTCGAAGCCGTCGGGCTGGTTGGTCCGCATCAGCGTGATCGGGGCCTTGATGGTCTCCATCTGCAGGCGGATCGCCTGGGCCGTGGCGCGCAGCGCGCCCCAGCCGCCGGCCGGACCTTCGTACTCCCGGATGCCGGGCACTTCGCGTCGATTGCTCATTGGATGCACTCCATGGACTGGCCCGTAAGAACGGGCGGTTTCGCTGAGGTCTGGCCATGCGGCGCGGCGGGCCGGCGGATACGATGGCCGGCCGCGCCGCATGTGGGTCGATATGTGTAGCGGTATGTGGGTCGCTTTGCAGGTCCGTATGCAGGTCCGTATGCAGGTCGATCAGTAGGTCGGTGCTGCAGCCCTCCTATCCAGGCTGCCCGGGGCGGTCGCCGTTCGCGCGCGCCGCCCGCTTGGCAGGCTTGGCCGCCGGGGGCCGCGCCGCCTTGTGCGCGGCCGGCGCGCCCGCGCCGTCGGCTCCGGACGCCGGCGCCGGCCCGGCGGCGGAGGCGGGTCCGGAGGCCGCGCCGGCAGCCGCAGCCAGCTTGTCGAAACGCACTTCGCCGCTGTCCTGGTCGAAATCGATGCGCACGCTGTCGCCCGACTGCAGCGCATCGCCCAGGATCTGCTTGGCGAGCCGCGTCTCGATGACCTGGCGGATCTGCCGCTTCAGTTCGCGCGCGCCGAACTCGGGCTGGTAGCCGAGCTCGACCAGGTGCGCGACCAGCCCCTCGCCGAACTCCAGCCGGATGTCCTGGGCGGCCGCGGTGCGCGCGATGCGGTCGAGCTGGATCTGCACGATGGCGCGGATGTTCGCCTCGGACAAGGCGTGGAACACGATGATCTCGTCGATCCGGTTGAGGAACTCGGGACGGAAATGCCCCTTGAGCACGCCCATCAGGGCCTCGCGGATGGCCTTGTCGGACTGGCGCGAGGCCTCGGGCCGCGCCAGGTTCTCCATGATGATCGAGGCACCGAGGTTGCTGGTGGCGATCAGGATGGTGTGGGTGAAGTCCACCACCCGTCCCTTGCCGTCGGTGAGGCGGCCATCGTCGAACACCTGCAGCAGCACGTTGTAGACATCGGGGTGCGCCTTCTCGATCTCGTCGAGCAGGATCACGCTGTAGGGACGCCGCCGCACGCGCTCGGTGAGCTGGCCGCCCTCTTCGTAGCCGACGTAGCCCGGCGGCGCGCCGATCAGCCGCGCCACCGCGTGGCGCTCCATGTACTCGGACATGTCGATGCGGATGATGGCCTGCTCGTCGCCGAACACGGTCTCGGCCAGGGCCTTGGCCAGTTCGGTCTTGCCGACGCCGGTCGGGCCGAGGAACAGCAGGGTCGCGATCGGCCGGTTGGCATGCCCGAGCCCGGCGCGCGACAGCCGCACCGCATCGCTGACCGCGACCACGGCATCGTCCTGGCCGATCACCCGTTCGCGCAGCGTGGCTTCCATGGCCAGCAGCTTCTGCCGCTCTTCCTGGGTCAGCTCGGCGACCGGGATGCCGGTCAGGCGCGACACCACCTCCGCCACCACCGCCACCGTCACTTCCAGCGTCTCCGAGCCGGTCTTGCGCTGCCACGCCTCGACCTGCTCGTCCAGCTCCTTGCGCCTGGCGCCGATGCGCTCCTCGAATCCCTTCGCCTCGTCGAAGCGCTTGCGCGAGGCCGCATAGTCCTGCTCGCGCTTGAGCTGGGCCACCTCCGCCTCCAGCTCCTGGATCGCCGCAGGGCGCGAGGTCGCGCCGATGCGCACGCGCGCGGCGGCCTGGTCGATCAGGTCGATGGCCTTGTCCGGCAGGAAACGCGAGGTGACGTAGCGATCGGCCAGCTCCGCGGCCGCGACGAAGGCCTCGTCCGAGAAGGTCACCTGGTGATGGGCTTCGAGCTTGTCGCGCAGGCCGCGCAGGATCACGATGGTCTGCTCCACCGTGGGCTCCGGCACCAGCACAGGCTGGAAGCGGCGCTCCAGGGCCGCGTCCTTCTCGATGTACTTCTGGTACTCGTTCAGCGTGGTGGCGCCGATCAGGCTCAGCTCGCCGCGCGCCAGCGCCGGCTTCAACACGTTGGCGATGTCCAGGCCGCCTTCGCCGCCGCCCTGCCCCGCGCCGACAATGGTGTGCAGCTCATCGACGAACAGGATCAGCTCGTCCTGCCTGGCCGTGACTTCGTCGATCAGCTGCTTGGCGCGCTCCTCGAACTCGCCACGGTACTTCGCCCCGGCGACCATCGCGTTGATGTTCACCTCCACCAGCCGCTTGTCGCGCAGGACCTCCGGCACATCGCCGTTGACGATCCGCTGCGCGAGGCCTTCGACGATCGCCGTCTTGCCGACACCGGGCTCGCCGATCAGCACCGGATTGTTCTTCTTGCGCCGCGCCAGCACCTCGATCGTGCTTTCGATCTCCTGCGAGCGGCCCAGCACCGGGTCGAGCTTGCCCTGCCGCGCCATCGCGGTGAGATCGCGCCCGACCTTGTCGAGATGCGGGGTGCCCGTGCCTTGCTCGATCCGACCATCCTCCGCGCCCTTGCCGACCACCTTGACCACCTTCTGGCGCAATGCCTCCGGTGTCACGCCGTACTTCCTGAGCAGGGCGCCGGCGATGCTGTCCGGCACCGCCGCCAGCCCGATCAGAAGGTGCTCCGGGCCGACGTAGGAGTGGCCGAGCTCGTGCGAGGCCTGGAAGGCGAACTGGAGCGCCTTCTTCAGGCGCGGCGACACCGTCATGCGTTCGAGCGGCATGTCGGGATCCGCCCGACCGGTGTGCGCATGCTCATCGATATAGGCACGGATGTCGGCGGCGGACAGCTTCAATTCCTTGAGCAGGGCGGCGGCGATATCGTTGTCGGCCAGCACGTAGAGGAGATGCTCGCTGTCGAGCTCGCCGCGGCGCAGCTCGTGCGCCTTCTCCGCGGCACGCTGCAGCAGTTCCAGCGTCTGCTCGCTGAAGGCATCGGTGGGATCGACCGACTCGCGCGGCACCTCGGCGGCGAGCAATGCGCCGTATCCCGCCTCGCCCGCCTCGCCGAGCCAGCGGGACAGCCCGCTGCCCGCGCCGAGCAAGGAATCGAATGGATTGAGCATCTCCTGGTGCCGCAGCAACTGCCGGTAGTGGTAGTCGCAGATCGAGAGCGTGCGGCGCGCACCGTCCTCCGTCACCGAGACGCGGGCAACGGCGGGGCGGGCATGGCAGAGATCGCAGAGGGCTGGCATGGTGTGATGTCCCTGGAGAATGAAGCGTTCACATGATTCGCCGTCGATGTGGGCAGCCTGTCGCAACGGCTCCGGCGCCGCACCCGGCGGGCCGGGTGTGCGGGCAATTTCCTGTAGGCAACATAGGCCATCGCCGTCCGGCCGGAAAGATACAGTTGGCGATGGCTGGCGATCGCTGGCGATGGCCGGCGGCCCGCGTGGCGCCGGTGCATGGCATCGCAAGCCTCACCCTCCCAGCTCCTGGAAGGCATGGCCATTGGCCTCCAGTTCCCGCAGCAGGCCGGGCGGCAGCTCGTTCTCCCAGACCTGCCCGGCGAGTTGCCACTGATCCGCGTCCTCCAGGTCGGAGAGGCCGGCGCCCTTGCGCACATAGAGCCCCAGCGTCGGCTTTGCCGGCCGGATATAGAGATCGAATTGCTGCATGCTTGTCTCCCAGGCGAGTCGTGCCAGGGGCACGATGCCGAACGCTCCGCCAACGCCCCCACCGGGCAGCGTGAGCGTGTCCATGTACCGACCGGCGGGTGAGGCAGCGGGACGCGCACCGGCCCGCTTCCCGCCCGCCGCGTCGCAGCGCAATATCTCAGTGCGACTTCATTCCCGCGGCCTGCATCGCCAGCCGGATCAGTTCGGCCACCAGCGCCACCGAAACGACGCCGCCCGCCCACAGCCCGACCATCCAGGCCGCCTGGCGCCAGCGGCGGCGCCACGTTTCCCTGCGTGCCGCCCTCTCGTCCATGTCCGTGCTCCTCGCCATGCCTCATCCCCCCGCGGCTGCCGCCTGCAACGGCTAGGTGTACTGGTACGGCCGCACCGGCGCAACCTCCTCCGGCAACTCGCGGCCGCACAGATCGAGGATAGACCGCTCGATATTGCGCGACATGGTGTCGAGCGCCAGCGCGTTCGGCGCCAGCCCGAAGGGCTCGGCAACCTCGCTGGCGATCGCTTCCAGCGCGATCAGCGTGTAGGAGATGAAGACGCACAGCAGCGGCGTGAAGAACTCGGTGGCGTCGACCAGGCCGAACGGCAGCAGCATGCAGTAGCCGTACACGGTCCGGTGCAGCAGCACGTTGTAGGCGAACGGGATCGGCGTGGAGGCGATGCGCTCGCATCCGCCCAGGGACTTCTC
Source organism: Cupriavidus sp. USMAA2-4 (assembly GCF_001854305.1). NCBI lineage: Bacteria > Pseudomonadati > Pseudomonadota > Betaproteobacteria > Burkholderiales > Burkholderiaceae > Cupriavidus > Cupriavidus sp. USMAA2-4. The sequence continues at coordinate 794,547 of NZ_CP017749.1, forward strand.
CAGTTCGTTGAGCTGGGCATCGAAGATCCAGCGCGTGGTGCCGGCGGCTCCCGGCCCTGCATGGCGCTCCAGGCCGTGGCGGATCTCGTTCAATACGGCCGCGGGCCGGTAAGCCTTGGCGCGCAGTGCCTCTGCCGACGCAGGCCCCAGCAGGCGGCGCAGGTCGTCGCCGGGATCGGTCTTGCGCAGCTGGTGCTTGAGCGCATAGGTGAAGGCGATCAGGGTATCGGCCAGCCGTCGGCGTTCGGCCGCCGCCAGGGCATCCGGCAGGTAGCACAGCATCTGCGACGTCAGCGTGCGCGAGGCGATCAGCATATTGCCCCACAGGTGCCGCGCCTCGTTGTAGCGGTCGTAGCTGGCGTTGTTGCGGAAGGCGAGGAAGATCGCCAGCGCCAGGCCGAACAGCGTGAACAGCGCGGTGTTGAGCGGGATCTTCTCGCCGAACACGCGCCCGTGCGTGAACACCGCCAGGCTGCTGACGGCGCCCATGAAGACGAGCTGGGGAATGATGGACTGCAGCACCGAGCCGTTCCACACGAACAGCATCAGGAACCAGTTCTGTCTTGGCCTTACGATCATCTGGCTTGGTCTTGTCGGGCGATCCTTGCGGGCGGCGAGGGCGGCGCGGGCGCATGCCGCGCCGCCCGCAAGGATCGGGAGTCAATTCAGGAAAGCATGCCGTCCGGGCGCACGGGGCCCCGGCGGCGGCGTCAGTGATAGCCGGCGTCGCCTTCACGCACCTTGCCGTGGAACACGCGGTACTGCAGCGCGTTGTAGACCAGGATGATCGGCAGCACGATCACGGTGCCGACCAGCGCGAACAACTGGCTGGAAGGACTGGACGAGGCCTGCCAGATCGTCAGCGACGGCGGCACGATGTTCGGCCAGATGCTGATGACCAGCCCCGTGTACCCGAGGAAGCACAGCGCCAGGGTCAGCAGGAAGGGCATGGCCTCGTGCCGCAGCCGTACCGAGCGGAAGATGCCCCACACGCAGGCCAGCACCAGGATGGGCACCGGCAGGAACCAGCCCAGGTTGCCGCTGCCGAACCAGCGCTGCGCCACCGCCGGCAGGCCCATCACGGTCCACAGGCTGACCAGCGCCATGGCGCCCAGCAGCGCGCAGGCCAGGGGCCGCATCAGCAGCCGCATGCGGCGCTGCAGGTCGGCGTCCGTCTTCAGGATGAGCCAGCCGCAGCCGAGCGTCGCATAGGTGATCAGCACGCCGAAGCCGCAGAACACGCTGAAGGGCGACAGCCAGTCGAAGGGGCCGCCGGCAAAGCGGCCGTCCACGATCCGGATGCCCTGCAGCAGCGACCCCAGCACGATGCCCTGGCAGAACGTCGCCAGCGCGGAACCGCCGATGAAGGCCAGGTCCCACAGGTGCTGGGTGCGCCGGGCCTTGGCGCGCAGCTCGAAAGCGGCGCCGCGGAAGATCAGGCCGATCACCATCAGTATCAGCGGCAGGTAGTTCGCCGGCAGCAGCGTCGAGTAGACCACCGGGAAGGCGCCGTACAGTCCGGCACCGCCGAGTACGAGGAAGGTCTCGTTGCCGTCCCAGACCGGCGCGACGGTATTGAGCATCACATCGCGATCCGCCTTGGCGTCGAAGAAGGGAAACAGCAGGCCGATGCCGAGGTCGAAGCCGTCGAGCATCACATAGAGAAACACGCCGAGGCCGATGATGGCGGCCCAGATCACGGGCAGGTCGATGGTCATGGCATCACTCTCCTTCCAAGGCGTCCGACGGCGCGGCCAGCGCGCGGTTGCGCAGCCCGGGGTGCTTGAGCGCGGCGGCCGCATGCGAGTTCAGCTCCGGCCCGCGTTTCATCAGTTTCCACATGTAGTAGATCCCCATGCCGAACACCATGAAGTAGACGATCACGAACAGCAGCAGCGATACGCCCGCCTGCTGCGCGGAAATGGGCGATACGGAATCTTCCGTGCGCAGCACGCCGTAGACGGTCCACGGCTGCCGGCCTACCTCGGTGGTGATCCAGCCGGCCAGCAGGGCCACCACACCCGACGGCCCCATGCACAGCACCAGCCACTGGAACCAGCGCGCCTCGTAGAGCCGGCCGCCCCGGCGCAGCGCCAGCCCCAGCAGCGCGGTCAGCAGCATCAGCATGCCGAGCCCGGCCATCACGCGGAAGGTCCAGAACACGATCGGCGAATAGGGACGGTCGCGCGGCGCGAACTCCTTCAGGCCGCGGATCTCGCCATTCCAGCTATGGGTCAGGATCAGGCTGCCGAGGTGCGGCACCTGCAGCGCGTAGCGGGTCTGCTCCGCTTCCATGTCGGGCAGGCCGAACAGGTTCAGCGCCGTGCCGCCCTTCTCGGTTTCCCACAGCCCTTCGATCGCCGCGATCTTGGCCGGCTGGTACTCGCGCGTGTTGAGGCCGTGCGCGTCGCCGACGGCGATCTGCACCGGCGCCAGCACCAGCAGCATCCACAGCGCCATCGAGAAGCTGCGCCTGACCGGCGCGTCGCGCCGCCCCCGCAGCAGGTGCCAGGCGCCGCAGGCGGCCACGATGAAGGCAGCCACGATGAAGGCGGCGATCGTCATGTGCACCAGGCGGTAGGGGAAGGAGGGATTGAAGATCACCTGGAACCAGTCGACCGGGACGATGCGCCCGGCCTCGACGGCAAAGCCCTGCGGCGTCTGCATGAAGCTGTTCGACGACAGGATCCAGAAGGTGGAGATCAGCGTGCCCACCGCCACCATCAGCGTGGCGAAGAAATGGGCGCCGGCGCCGACCCGCTGCCAGCCGAACAGCATCACGCCGAGGAAGCCGGCCTCCAGGAAGAAGGCGGTCAGCACCTCGTAGGTCAGCAGGGGCCCGGTGATATTGCCGGCCACCTGGGAAAATCCGCTCCAGTTGGTGCCGAACTCGTAGGCCATCACCACGCCGGACACCACGCCCATGCCGAAGCTGACCGCGAACACCTTGGACCAGAACAGGAACATGTCCTTGTAGCTGCTGTCGCCGGTGGCGAGCCAGCGCCACTCCAGCACGGCCAGGAAGCTCGCCATGCCGATGCTGATCGCGGGGAAGACGATGTGGACGGAAACCGTGAAGGCGAACTGCAGCCTGGCAAGGTGTAGGGCGTCGAAGATTTCCATGATTCGCACCGGCACAGTGAGTGGGGGACGGACGCCGTGCCGCGGCGCACAATGCGCCGCCGCCAGGCCGGACCGGCTGCGCGCGCCGTGGCGGCGGTGCCAGGTCTGCGCTCGACGATAGTGCAGGCTTGCGCGTGCTGGCAATCGAATCCCGGCGCGCGCGAACTGTACTTCTCCCTGCCGCGCGCAGGTGTACCGGGAATCGGCGCCGGCGCACCGCTACCATGCGCACTGTGCTCTCGCGGCCATGCGCGGGCGGCCGCGCGCGACGCGCTCCGTCGTCGCCGCGCCAGCCGCCGCTGGCCGCCGCGGGCGCGAGCGCCTCACTACAAAAGGAGTCCCCCAATGCCGGAAGCCCTGTCCACCGCCGACCAGCGCGGCCATATCGAGCTCGATGTGCTGCGCCACCAGCACGGCGCCGCGCGCGCGGCGCGCGACCGCGTCGCCGAGGAAATTCCCGTCGCGCTGGTGTTCAACGGCATCTCGCATGCGGTGATGATGGCCACGCCGCTCGACCTCGAAGCGTTCGGGCTGGGCTTCGCACTCAGCGAAGGCATCGTCGAGCGGGCTTCCGACGTGTTCGACATCGAGGTCTCCTGCTGTGCCGCCAGCGCCGCCAGCGCCGCCAGCGCCGAAGTCCAGCTGACGGTGGCCCAGGAGGCGTTCGCCGCCCTCAAGGGCCGGCGCCGGGCCCTGGCGGGACGTTCGGGCTGCGGGGTCTGCGGCGTCGAAAGCCTGTCGCTGCTGGACCTGCAGCCGGCGCGCATCGCGCACGCCGGCGCGGCGGCGGACATCGCCGCCGAGGCGGTCCACCGCGCCGTGCGCGAGCTGCCCGGGCAGCAGGCGCTGATGCGCGAAACCGGCGGCGTGCATGCGGCGGCGTGGTGCGGCCGCGACGGCGCCGTGCTGGAGGTGTGCGAGGATGTCGGCCGCCACAATGCGCTCGACAAGCTGATCGGCCGGCTGGCCCGGCGCCGGGTGGACACGCGCGACGGCTTCGTGCTGATGTCCAGCCGCGCCAGCTACGAGCTGGTGCGCAAGGCCGCGCGCCTGCACATCCCGATGCTCGCCACCGTCTCGGCGCCCAGCTCGCTGGCGATCGACATCGCCGCCCAGGCCGGCATCCGCCTGCTGTGCTTCTGCCGCGGCGATGGCTTCGTCGAGTACCCCGCGCCGATCTCCGCGGAGGCCGGGCCCACGGCTCTCCGCGAGCCGAGGTGACCAGCGATGCCGCACGCCCTTGCCTTCGCCGACGCACAGCAGCGCTTCGTTTCCGCCTTTCCCGCCCCCGCGCTGTCGATGCGCATAGCGCTGGCCCACGCGCGCGGCCGCGTGCTGGCGGCCCCGCTGCGTGCCGCCTTCGACCAGCCGCCGGCCGACCAGAGCGCGATGGACGGCTATGCGGTGCGCCACGCCGATCTCGGCGCCGGCCGCCCGCTGCGCATCCAGCAGCGCTGCTATGCCGGCGAGGTGCCGCTGCCGCTGGGCGAGGGCTGCGCCACCCGCCTCTTCACCGGCAGCCTGCTGCCGGCCGCCGCCGACACGGTGATCATGCAGGAGCAGGCGCGCGAGGCTGACGGCCATGTCGTGTTCGACGCGGGCGTGCGGCCCGGCCTGCATATCCGCCGCCAGGGCGAGGAGTTCCGCGCGGGGCAGTTGCTGATCGCGGCCGGTACCTGCCTGGGCCCGCTGCACGTCGGCCTGGCCGCCGCCCAGGGCATCGACGCGCTCAACGTCTTCCCGGCGCTGCGCGTCGGCATCCTCACCAGCGGCGATGAACTCGTGCCACCGGGACGGATCCGCATGCGCCACCAGATCTACGACAGCAATGCGCCGATGCTGGCCGGCCTGGTGGAGAACATGGGCGGCGTGGTCACGCAGGCGCTGCACGCGCCGGACACGGAGCAGGCGATCCGGCAGGCCCTGAGCGAACTGCGCGCCCGCTCCGACCTCGTGCTGAGCGTGGGCGGCGCCTCGGTCGGCGAGAAGGACCGGGTGCGGCCGGCGCTGGCGTCGCTCGGCGCCCAGGTCCTGCTGTCCGGCGTCGCCATGAAGCCGGGCAAGCCGGTCTCGCTGGCGCGCCTCGACGGCGCTCCCGTGGTGGTGCTGCCCGGCAATCCGGGCGCGGCGCTGGCGGTTTTCGCACTGCTGGTCGGCCCGCTGATGCGGCGGCTGCAGGGTCGCGCCGAGCCCTTGCCTGCCGCCCTGCCGCTGCCGCTCGGCTTCGCGCCCGGCGTCGACGCGGCGCGCGAGCGCTTTTTCCGCGTCCGCTGCGCCACCGGCCCGGACGGACGGCCGTGCCTGGAACGCTTGCCCGAGCAGGGTGCCGGCGCGGTGCTCGGGCTGGCCCGGGCCGACGGCCTCGCGCGCATCGCCGCGGGCGCCAGCCTCGCCCCGGGCGACAGCGCGCCCTATCACGACTTCGCGCACTGGCTGGCCTGAGCGTTCGTGCCGGGCGCGGCGTGTGCCGCGTCCGGCGCCAACTGTACCCCGGACAATGCCGCCGAACTGTGCACGCTGCACTGGCGCGCGGCCGCCTATTCTGGCTGGGGATCACCACCCTTTGGCAGGCCGGCCGCGCAAGTCTCCCACCCGGGAGACGCGGTGCGGCGGCCTGCGCCTTTTCGGCCCTGCCGACCGCATGTCACCGGATCGATCGTGAGAGCCTTCGCCCCAGACCTCGCCGCCCGCCTGCCGGGCTTTGCTCCCCGCCTCCTTCCCCCTGCCGGCTCGCCTGCGGGCCCGGCCAGGCCGACCGCAGCGGCCGACGAAGACGCCGCCCGCGGCACCGTCGTCGACCGCCGCGGCCGCCCGCTGCGCGACCTGCGCCTGTCGGTGATCGACCGCTGCAATTTCCGCTGTACCTACTGCATGCCGCGCGAGGCTTTCCCCGCGGACTATGCCTTCATGCCGCCGGCCGAGCGGCTGTCGTTCGCGCAGTTGCTGAAGATCGCGCGCGCCTTCACCCAGCTCGGCGTCGAGAAGATCCGCATCACCGGCGGCGAACCCCTGCTGCGGCGCGGCCTGGAGAACCTGGTGGAGCAACTGGCGCAGTTGACCACGCTGGCGGGCAAGCCGGTGGAGATCGCGCTGACGACCAATGGCGCCCTGCTGGCAGCCAAGGCGCGCTCGCTCAAGGACGCCGGCCTGCAGCGCGTGACGGTCAGCCTCGACGCGCTCGACGACGCCGTGTTCCGCCGCATGAGCGATACCGACCTGCCGGTCGCGCGCATCCTCGACGGCATCGAGGCGGCGCGCGCGGCCGGGCTGGCGCCGCTCAAGGTCAACACCGTGGTCCAGCGCGGCGTCAACGACGACCAGATCCTGCCGCTGGTGCGCCATTTCAAGGGCAGCGGCGTCAGCGTGCGCTTCATCGAGTACATGGACGTCGGCGGCGCGGACCGCTGGTCGGACGGCGACGTGCTGACGGCCGCGCAGGCGCGCGACCTGGTGGCGGCAGCCTTCCCGCTGGTCCCGCTCGACCAGGCCCGCGGCGCCGACACCGCGATCCGCTACCGCCACGCCGACGGCGGCGGCGAAGTGGGTTTCATCGCCAGCGTCTCGCAGCCGTTCTGCGGCGCCTGCACGCGCGCACGCGTCGCCGCCGACGGCACGCTCTACACCTGCCTGTTCGCCACCCGGGGCCTGAGCCTGCGGCCGTGGCTGGACGACCATGCCTGCGCCACGCAACTGGCGCAGGCCGTGCGCCAGCGCTGGGCGCAGCGCGACGACCGCTATTCCGAATTGCGCGCCTCGCCCCGCCCCCGGCCGGGCAAGGTCTATCCCACCGTCCGCATGTCGCTGGTCGGCGGCTGACGCCGCGCCGGCGCGCGCGGCGGGCCACCAACGGAGCAACGCTATGACATCGCCACTCCCTTCGCGCTTCCCCTTCTCCGAACCCGGCGGCACGCCTGCCGCGACCGCCACGGCCGCCGATGACGATGGAGCCGCCGAACTCGCCGGCTTCACGCGGCGCGCCATCGAGGCCGGCTTCGAGGTGCGCGTGCAGCACGAGCCGATCGCGCTCGGCGCGGAGTTCGAGCCGATCCTGCGCAAGCCCGAGGTGGGCGCGATCGCCAACTTCATCGGCGTGGTGCGCCGGCATGGCGACAGCGACGACGTGATAGCGCTGGAGATCGAACACTACCCGGGCATGACCGAGCAATCCCTGTGGACCATCGTCGAGGAAGCGAGCGCGCGCTGGCCGCTGGAAACGGTCAGGATCGTGCACCGGACCGGCCGCGTCGCGCTGGGGCAGGCGGTGGTGCTGGTCATCGTCGCCGCGCCGCACCGGCAGGCGGCGCTCGACGCCTGCGCCTTCCTGATGGATTTCCTCAAGACCTACGCGCCGTTCTGGAAGAAGGAGATCCACGGCGACGGCCATGCCGCATGGGTCGCCGCGCGCACGCGCGACGAGCAGGCGGCGGAGCGGTGGGGCTGAAACGGGGCGGCGCTGTCCCGGGCCGCAGGCCTCAGGCCTCAGGCTGCCGGCGTGAAGCGCTGCCGCCAGGCGCAAGTCACAAGACGATGACGCATGATGCAACGACAACGGATGGATACCGATGAGACTGACCATCAAGACCTTCGCCAGCCTGCGCGAGCAACTCGGCGCCGCGCAGGAGACCCTCGAGCTCGATACCGCCGAGGTGTCCATCGCCGGACTGCTGGAAATCCTGGCCGCGCGCGACGCGCGCTGGGCCGAAGCGCTGCGGCAGCGCCAGCCGATCCGGGCCGCGGTCGACCTGCAACTGGTGGACCGCGCCTACGTGGTGCGCGGCGACAGCGAGATCGCGTTTTTCCCGCCGGTGACGGGCGGCTGAGGAAGACTGAGGAAGACTGAGGAAGGCCGAGGGCGGCTGAGAGGCGGCCGCCTTCGATGCCACCACTGCCACCACCGGCGGCCGGAGCCGCCGGTGCGCCGGCCTCTTCAGCGGGCGCAGCTGGCGACCAGCTTGCCGACCTCGATCACCGCCTCCTCGATGCGCCGCGACCACGGGCTGCTGTAGTTCAGCCGGATGAAGTTACGGTAGCTGCCGGAGATCGAGAACATATACCCCGGCCCGATCGTGATGCCGCGCTCCAGCGCAAGCTGGTAGAGATGCATGGCGTCGACCTTGGCCGGCAGCTCGACCCACAGCACATAGCCGCCGGCCGGGCTGGAGATGCGCGTGCCTTCGGGGAAGAAGCGCGACACCATCGCCCGCATCAGGTTGGCCTGCTGCGCGTAGGCCTTGCGGATCCGGCGCAGGTGGTGCTCATAGCCGTCGCGCTCGAGGTACTCGGCAATGGCCAGCTGCGGCACCAGCGGCGTGGCCAGGGTATTCAGGAACTTGAGCTTCTCGACCTGGTCGCGATAGCGGCCCGGCAGGGCCCAGCCGATGCGATAGGTCGCGGTCAGGCTCTTGGAGAACGACGAGCAATGCAGCACCAGGCCCTTGCGGTCATAGCTCTTCAAGGAGCTGGGGTGCGCGTCGCCGAAGTAGAGCTCGTTGTAGACGGCGTTCTCGATCACCGGGATGTCCGCCGCCGCCAGGAACTCGACCAGTTCCCGCTTGCGTTCGTCGGGCATCTGGAAGCCGAGCGGATTCTGGAAGTTCGGCATCACCATGCAGGCCGCGATCGGCTGCGACTTCACGATCGCCGCCAGCTCGCCGATATCGATGCCGTGCTCGGGGTGGGTCGACACCTCGATCGCCTTCATGCCCATGCGCTCGATCGCGTGCAGCATCGCGTAGAAGGTCGGCGACTCCACCGCGATCACGTCGCCCGGCTTGGCCACCGCCTGCAGGCACAGGTTGATCGCCTCGGTGGCGCCGACCGTGACGATGATCTCGTTGGGATCGACCGGCATGCCGTTCTCGAGGTGGCGCCGCGCGATCTGGCGCAGCAGGCGCGGATCGCCCGGCGGCAGCGCGTTGGTCAGGCTCCACAGCGTCTTGTCCCGGCCGGCGGTATAGGCGTAGCGGTTCAGCTTCTCGAAGGGGAACAGCACCGGATCCGGATAGGGCGAGCCGAGCGGCACCGCGTCACCGCTGCCGATCGAACGCAGCGTCGACAGCACCAGCCGGCTGACGTCCACCGTCGATGACACCGCGATCGGCTTGGACGCGCGCAGGTCCTGCATCTGCCGCTCGCCGTCGGCGCGCTCCAGGTTGACGAAATAGCCGGACTGCGGCCGGCTCGCCAGCAGGCCGCGGCTCTCCAGCAGCAGGTAGGCATGGAGCACGGTGGTGATGCTGATGCGGTGCTGCTGGCTGGCCTGGCGCACCGACGGCAGGCGCTCGCCGTGCCGATAGACGCCCTGGCGGATCAAGCGCTCGATATCGTCAGCGAATTTCTCGTAGAGCTTCATCGCAGGCCTCCCGCGCCGGTGGCGCCCGCCGTCGGCCAGGCGATGGCGCCGAACGGATCGGGACCGCTGCCGGTGGCAGGGGGGTGGATGGCCTTGCTTCTCTTCCTGGCTTCGTCCTTCACGGCGGGGGCTCCGATGGTGGCGAGGCGCCGGGCCCGTGGGGAGGGCTGCCGGCCGCGCGCAATGTTGATGGAAGGAAGAGTAAGAGGGAGCGGCTGCCCGCAGTACGCACACATCCGCCCACGGCACAAGAGTACAGTTTCTATCCCGCCTGGGCGGCGGCCGGATTGTACTCGGAACCACATGGCGTGCGCCCGCAGCCACTCCGAAAGCGCGCGCCGGACGCCGCCGCGCGACCGAGCCATGTCCGGCGTCTTGGCGGTCACCCGGGCAAATGCCATTACACTGTCCGGCCTATGACGTACACCCTAGCCGCCCCGGTCGAGGCCGAGCTCGACATCCGCAAGAGCCGCTTCCTCGCCCTGGCCATCCCCGTCGCCGACCGCGACGCCGCCATGGCCGAACTGCAGCGCCTGCGCGCACTGCATCCCACCGCCACACACGTCTGCTGGGCCCTGCTGGCCGGCGGACAGTCCGGCATGTCCGACGACGGCGAACCCTCGGGCACCGCCGGCCGCCCGATCCTCGAAGTGCTGCGCCACCACGACCTCGACGGCGTGCTGGCCGCCGTGGTGCGCTACTACGGCGGCATCAAGCTGGGCGCCGGCGGCCTGGTGCGGGCCTATACCGACGCCATTGCCGCCGCCCTCAAGCAGGCCGAACGTGTCGAACGGATCACCTACGCCACCTTGGCCGTGGAAGTCGACTACGCCGACGAACCGCGCGTGCGCCGCTGGCTGGACCAGCCCGAACAGGCCGGCTGCAGCCTGGCGGACAGCGCCTACGGCGCGCGCGCCCTGCTGACCCTGCACCTGCCCGCGGCACAGCGCGAGCGCGCACGCGCCGCCCTGCGCGACGCCACCCACGGGCGCGCAAGCTTTCCCGAGCAGCCCGGCGATGACGACGCCTGAGCCACCCGCCATGTCCGCCCCCTCCCCGCATCCCGCCACCGCCACGCTGGAGCCCGCCGGCACCCGCTTCCCGGTCGCCCCGGGGCAGACCCTGCTCGAAGCCGCGCTGCGGGCCGGCGTGACCCTGCCCCACTCGTGCCGCAACGGCACCTGCCGCACCTGCATGTGCAAGCTGCACGCCGGCGCGGTCGACTACCGCATCGCATGGCCCGGGCTCAGCCTGGACGAGAAGGAAGACGGCATGATCCTGGCCTGCGTGGCGCTGCCGCGCGGCGACGTGGTGATCGAGGTGGCGACGCCGTTCTGAGGCGGTGCACCGGACCACGGAGCGGCCGAAACACAGCCCCGGCCAGTCCTGCCAAAGCCCCCCGCCGGAAACGAAGCGCCACGGCCGCCCCGTGCCCGGCGCACGTCACCTGCCTCGCTTGCGCCGGTGCGAGCGCCACCACCGGCGGCCGATCTTCGCCCACAGAAAGTGCGCGGCGACGAGCAGCACATAAGCCAGCTTGGCCACGCTGGCCCAGTCGGCCACGCTATACCCCAGCCAGTTCATGATCGGCATCCGCAGCGCCACGAGGTCCTTGGCGGTGGCCAGCATCTTGTCGACTTGGTTCATCCGATTCCTTCCATGGGACTCGGCCTCCGCGGTATAGCCATAGCCGGGCCGGTGGGATAAGTTCCTCGATCTGGTGCGACATCGCGAACACCGCAGCCTGCATGGCCAGCGCCGCATGCCCGATGCCACCACCGCATGAATCGGGCAACAGACCGTGCCAGCCTGCGCCGAGACATGCGACACCGGCCGACGGCGGTACTTCCGCCCCACGGTTCTCCTCGTTTGCGTGTTCCAATGCCTTGCCTCCTGTCGATAGCACGGCCCGTCGCCTGTGCCTGTGCCTGGCAGGTCTACTGTCATGCACTTTCCATTGATTCTATTACCATATTGGTAACCATTACAAGACTCGTCTGTTACCATGAAGGTCTATTTACCTTCTCGGTCAAACCGGGTTCAATCACGCGCATGAAGTCGATCAAAGAAATCCGCCGCGAGAAGTTCTCGATTGCCATCGCCGAGAAGTCCGACGGCAACCAGTCGCGCGCCGCCCAGGCCCTCGGCTATTCCACCCCCTCCCTGGTCAACCGCTACCTGAGCGGCGGCAAGGACATTGGCGACCGCACCGCGCGCAAGATCGAGGAGACCTTCGGCTATCCGCAGTTCTGGATGGATTCGGAAAGCCGGCCGGCCGTGCCGCCGGCGCAGTCGGACGGCCTGGCCGCGCGCGTCGGCTTCGTGCTGGAACGGCTGGGCATCCGCAAGAAGGAACTGGCGGCAGCGGTGGGCGCGCCGGAATCGGATGTGCAGGAATGGGCCGAGGGCAGCCGCAAGCCGACCCTGGTCCAGGCCACCGTGCTGCAGGAGCGCTACCAGGTCAACGCTGTGTGGCTGCTGACCGGCAAGGGCCAGCCATCGCCGGCGGTGGCCTACAGCGACGACTGGCACCCGATCCCGATCGCGCCGCAGGCATTCAAGAAGATCGCCGTGGTGGCAATGGCCCAGCTCGGCGACAACGGGCACTTCTGCGACCTGGAATACCCGGTCGGGCACGGCGACGGCTACCTGCATTTCCTCAGCGCCGACCCCGATGCCTATGGCCTGCGCTGCGTCGGCGACTCGATGGAGCCGCGCATCCGCGACGGGGAATTCGTCGTGGTCGAACCCAACCAGGCCGTGGCCAGCGGCGACGAGGTGCTGGTGAAATCGCGCGACGGGCGGGTGATGGTGAAGATCCTCGGCTATACGCGCGACGGCTACACCCACTTCCTGTCGATCAACCAGAACCACAAGACGGTGAAGATCCGGGCCGAGGAGATCGAGCAGCTTTCCTTCGTCTCGGCCATCGTCAAGGCCTCGTCCTGGCGCCCCGACTAGGCGGCACGGGGTGGCGCCGGGCTGGCTGTGACCCCATAGGACAAAGACAGCCAGCCGAATTGTTACCTTTTTGGTTCCAATTATCAGAAGTGTTTGGTAAGATTCCGTCGGTCGCCGGCAGCGGCGGCCGACCCAGGCAGGAGGAATATCGATGACCGATCAGGACAACCCGGGCAAGGCGCAGGACAAGCGGGCGCGCAACAATCGCTGGCTGTTCCGCGCCATGGTGGTCGCGGTGGCGGCGATCGCGGTGGCCAACCTGCTGCTGGGGGAAAACGACGGCGATCACGACGACGGCTGCGCGCCTTGCGAGCGCCTGCCGGTCAGCGACACCTGAGTCGCGCCGCCGCCTGCGGGACTCGGGCCCTGCCTTCATTCCTTGCGGCAAAACTCGCGGAAAACCGACGATTGCAGACCATTGACCAGAACCGGCATCCGAGCCGGCAGCCGAACCAGCACGACGCGGCCGCGAACATCGTGGCCGTCACCCGCCAGGCCTGGGGCCTGGTGCCCGCCCCGGGACCTTATTCCTCCTCGCCCCCCTCCCGTTGCGCCGGCTCGGACCGGCCGGCGGCGCAGGCCGACCCGCTGGCACAGCCAGCACACTCCGCACAACCGGCGCTCAACGGGGCGGCCGCCTGAGCGGGTGCGCCTGCCGGCTGTCCTCCGGCGCCGCCTCCCGCTCGTCCAGCCCGTAGTCGCGCAGCACCTGGGCCACACGCAGCCGATAGCCGGCGAATACGCCGGCGCGACCGGCCGCCTGCGCGCGCCGGTGCGCTTCCACATTGCGCCAGCGGCGCACGGCCTCCTCGTCACGGAAGAAAGACAGCGACAGCAGCTTGCCGGGCGTGCTCAGACTCTCGAAGCGCTCGACCGACAGGAAGCCGTCGATGGACTGCAGCGTGGGTAACAGCTGCGCGGCGAGGTCGAGATACTGGTCGCGGCGGCCGGGGGCGGGTTCGACTTCGAAGAGGACGGCGATCATGGCTGGTTTCCAGGCAAGGGATGGGGCATGGCAGGGAATCGGCAACGATTCCGGAACGACATGCCGCCAATGTGCCAGCGCCGTGCGCCGCCATGTTTCATGCTGTGATGAAGCGTGAGCCGCCCCCTCCGACCCGCTGAGACGCACGGCACGATTTTCCGAGACGCCCGGGACAGTACGCGCGGCGCGCTCCTGCAACAATCCCCGCCGGCCCGCCGGCCGCGCCGCCACCAGAGCGGCCCGCAGGCGGCCCCCTGGCCGAGGCCAGGACACTCGATTGATCGACAGGGGGGTAAATCCATGCTGTTCTCCTACACCAGGAACCTATCGCTGACGCTGCTTGCGGCGGCCACGCTCGCCGCCTGCGGCGGCGACAACGCGGACAGCGGCACCACGAGCGCCGGCGGCACGCCGGCGACGGGCGGCGGTGCCACGGCACCGGCGTCCGGCTGCGCCGAGACCGGCGTCGATGCGCGCTACGCCTGCCAGACCGGCAGCACCGAGCCGCTCTATGCCTACCAGTGGGCGCTCAAGCAGGCCACCAGCTTCTTCCGCGCCTTCACCGGCACCGCCGATGGCGTCACCGACATCAACGTCGAGGAAGCGCACGCCGCCGGCTTCAAGGGACAGGGTGTCAACGTGCTGGTGCTGGACGACGGCATGGACATCGGCAACGAGGACCTGGCCGCCAACGTCAACCGCGCCATGACCCACAACTTCGACGATGGCGGCAGCGACCCCACGCCGGCCGATATCGCCGCCAACATCGACGAAGCGCACGGCACGGTAGTCGCCGGCATCATCGGCGCGGCGCAGAACGGCAAGGGCGTGATGGGCATCGCGCCGCGCGCGGTGCTCGGCGGCGCCCGCTTCATCGGCCCGGCCAAGGCCGATCCCCTCAAGGCCTACGGCGGCGCCGACTGGTCGAGGTCGGCGCACATCATCAATGCGTCCTACGGCGACAACCCGAAGCTGCCACTTGCCTATGACACCGGCGAGGACGCCTCGCCGCTGATCCGCGCCTTCCCCAAGTTACGCGGCGGCAAGGGCCTGGTGATGGTCAAGGCGGCCGGCAATGAGTTTGCCGACACCGGCGAGAAACCGACGCGGTACTGCGCTTCGGTCGGCGGCCAGGGCGGCGTGGTGAGCTGCCAGAACCCGGCCAACGACACCGATGCGCTCGAGCCCGGCGTGATCGTGGTCGGCGCGGCCAATGCCCGCGGCGTGCGTGCCTCCTATTCGAGCGCGGGCTCGGTCAACTGGGTGACGGGCCTGGGTGGCGAGGGCGGCGAGACCGGCCGCTACGGCGAAGCGGGCAGCGGCCCGACCATCTTCTCGACCGACCTGCACGGCTGCGCGCGCGGCTACGCCCGCACAGGGGTGAGCAAGGTGAACGACTTCATGGTGGCCGGCAGCGTGACCAACCAGAAGGACAACGCCAACTGCGACTACGCCAGCATGAACGGCACCTCGGCGGCCACGCCGACGGTGACCGGCGTGGTGGCGCTGATGCTGTCGGCCAATCCGAACCTGAGCTGGCGCGACGTGCGCGAGATCCTGCGCGCCACCGCCAGGCCCATCGATCCTGGCTATGGCTCGCGCGATAACCGCAACCAGCG
Source organism: Cupriavidus sp. USMAA2-4 (assembly GCF_001854305.1). Taxonomy (NCBI): domain Bacteria; kingdom Pseudomonadati; phylum Pseudomonadota; class Betaproteobacteria; order Burkholderiales; family Burkholderiaceae; genus Cupriavidus; species Cupriavidus sp. USMAA2-4. Next base: position 809,587 of record NZ_CP017749.1, read on the forward strand.
CGTGAACCTGCGCGACAGCAGCTTCACCGGCTCGACCGACGCCAGCCTGGTGGATGGCAGCCGCAGCGCCCGCGTGGACCTGGGCTGGCAGAAGAACGCCGCCGGCTACCGCTACTCGAACTGGTACGGCTTCGGCCTCGTCGACGCCGGCGCGGCGGTCAAGGCGGCGCGGGCCTACACGGCCTACAAGCCGGCGGAACTGACGGTGCCGGACTTCACCGAGGCCTTCAACGAGATCACCGAGTTCCGCTACGGCCAGGTGCAGAAACTCGGCCAGTTCACCGTGACCGGCAGCGACAAGGTGGATGCGCTGCAACTGCGGCTGAGCGGCTCGGTCTGCCTCGGCAGCGTCGGCATCTTCGTCAAGTCGCCGTCCGGCACGGTGTCGGCGCTGGCGGTGCCCTACAACGCCTTCTACGTGACCGGCGCGGCCGCAGCCGACCACTACGGACTGGGCAGCTATGCCTTCTACGGCGAAGCGGCGGCGGGCACCTGGGAGGTGTACGCGGTCAACGCCGTGCCGCTGATCGAAGGCCCCGGCCAGTGCAGGAACTACACGCCGCGGGACGGCACGTCCACCGTGACGCTGGCCAGCCCGCTGGCTGTCGAGTACCGTATCATTGCCGCCCGCTGAGGCGGCGGGGAGATCCAGATGAAGACCAATCCGTTCGACCGTGCGGCGTCCGGCGCCTGCGCCGCGGCCTTGCTCGCCGCCGTCCTCGCCCTGCCCGCCGTATCTGCCGCTGCCGCCGACACCGGCTACGCCATCGGCACCCGCCTCAGCCAGGCGCAGCAGGCCGCGCTCGGCGGCGCGCGCGAGGTACAGATCGGGGGCCAGGCCTACCGCGTGCTGCCCGACACCGACAGCAAGCCGCGCACGCTCAGCAGCGGGGCGTCGGCCGCCGAGGCCACCTCGCTGGTGGTCAATGCGCGCGGCGTGGTGGGCGAGTCGCGCAACGAGGTGCTGGTCTCGCGCGTGCCGGTGCAGGCCGTGCAGCAGGCCGTCGGCCAGCTCGGCATCCGCGCGGTGTCGGTGCAGTACTACGACCACATCGCCATCAGCAGCCTGCGCTTCGCCAGCTTCGAGGACACCGCCGCCGCGCGCGAGCGGCTCAAGTCCCTGCTGCCCGCCGACGCCGGCGTGGACGTGCCGGTCCGCTACAGCAAGAGCACGGTGCGCTGACCCTGGGCTGACCCTGGGCTGACCTTGAGCAAACCCGCTGCCGGGCCCTTTGCCGCGCCTGCAGCGGGCCCGGCGCGGCAATTCGCGCCGGGCCCGCCCCTCCTCCACCGACGGTTCCCCTTTCCGCCTCCCATGCGCCATCTCTACCGCCTGGCGGCCTGGGCGGCGCTCGCGCTGCTCGCCGGCGCCTGCGCTTCCTACCGCTATATCCCACCGCAGACGGCCGCCGGCCGCCAGTGCGTCACCACCTGCGACACCAACAAGCAGCTCTGCGCCGCCGGCAAGGAGCAGACCGCCGCCGTCAAGGCACAAGCCTGCGAGACGCGGCGTGCGACGCAGCTTTCGGCCTGCCTCGCGGTGGCGGGCAACGACAAGGCTGCGCGCGAACAGTGCGCGAAGAAGGTCGGCTACTGCTCGACCTACGCCGACACCAGCGCCTGCGACGAGGGTTATCGCAGCTGCTACGTCCAGTGCGGCGGCCAGGTAGTGCTGGAGGAGGACTGAGCTGGAGGAGGACTGAGCGGCACCGGGCACCGCGCATCGGGCCTCCGGCCGGCTGGCGATAGCGGCTAGGCGCGCTCGCCTGCGTGCCGCAATCCCGCCAGCCAGGCCTGGATCAGCGCCGCCTCGCCGGCATCGGCGTCGGCCACGCCGATGCCGGCGGGCGGGCGGGCCGCGTGCGCAGAGAGCACGCGCACCTCGCGCGGACTCAGGCCGAAGCGGCGGCGGAAGGCGCGGCTGAAGGCGCTTTCGCTGGAAAAGGCATAGCGGTAGGCCAGTTCTCCGATGGCCGGCGGATGCGCGTGCGGACGCGCAAGTTCGTCGAAGCAGTGATCCAGGCGGCGGCCCTGGATGTAGGCGTGCACGCCACCATCGTCGTCGAACAGGCGGTACAGCGTGGCACGCGACAAGCGGAAGGTGCGCGCGATCTGCGCGGCCGACAGCGTCTCGGCGCACAGGTGCGCGTCGACATAACCCTGCACCAGGCGGCGCATGCTGCGGCGCGCCGCGGTCTGCGCCGGCAGCATGCCGTCATCGAGTGCGGCCGCGCCGCCTTCGAGCAGCACCAGCGCTGCGCGCACGCCGGCCGCCATTTCCTCCGGCGTCAGGTCGGCGCCGTGTTCCAGCAGCTCGGCCAGATGCGAACCCAGCAGGCGCGTGGCGGCGCGCGCCGGCTCGAGTACGGCGCCATGCAGGTCGCGGCGCCGCAAGGACAGCGGCAGGTGGTCGCGCGGCACCACCAGGGTCAGGTTGGAGAAGGCGCCCGCGCGCGAATCGAGCGCGCGGCCCAGGTCCAGCACGCTGACCGAGCCGGTCGCTGCATGAACCTGGCGTCCGCCGTAGTCCCCCTCGACCGCCCCGGCGAGATAGCACTGGATCAGGATGTGGTCGACCTGGCTGCGGCGGATATCGCCGGCGCCACGCCGGAACGCGTGCGCCACCGACGCGCTGCAGCGCGAGATCAGGCTGTCGCCCAGGTGCACCGCGTCCAGTTCGCCGCGGAAGGCCGCGGCATCGCCGTCAACCTCGATCGTGAACAGCGGTGCCAGCGCCATGCGCCAGGAAGCGGTGGCCTGCGGGTCGGCGCCACCGTCCAGCCGCACCCGCAGCCGCGGCACCGGTGCGCGCGCGGCGGCGTCCGCCAGCGGGGTGCCGGTGCGGGCGGATGCGGAGCGGGAGGCGGATGCGGCAGCGGACAAGAAGGTCTCGGTGATCGGTGATCGGAACAGCGCGCGCGCAGTTCATGGAACCGAGCACGGATGCGCGGGGAAAAGTGCAGATAGGATCATAGCGAATGCCCCTCGCCATGGGAATGGCCAGCACCGTGAGCGGCCCGGCCGTCTTGCCGGATTCCGCCTCCGCCTCAGCCGCGTTCAGGCGACGGGCGCGGAGCCGGCCGTGCCGGCACCCGGCTCGTCTTCCACCGCGATGCCATCGCGCCCCGCGTCCTTGGCGCGGTACAGCTGCCGGTCAGCCCGCTTCATCAGGTCTTCCAGCCAGGCCGCCTCGCCCGCGGCGGCGAAGGCCAGGCCGAAGCTCGCGCGGATGGCGATCCCCTCGCCATTGTCCGCCTGCATGCCGGCATGGCCCAGCCGCTCGCGCAGCGCCTGGGCCTGGGCCACCGCCTCGCGGCGGCCGGGTACGAAGGCCAGCACCGCGAACTCCTCGCCGCCGACGCGCGCAACGATCTCGTCCGCCTGCCAGACCTCGCGGCAGAGACGGGCGATGCGCACCAGCACGCGGTCACCGGCGGCGTGGCCGTAGGTGTCGTTGATGCGCTTGAAATAGTCGACATCGAACAAGGTCAATGCCAGCATGCGGCCGGCCCGACCCGCCTGCGCGCAGGCCGGTGCCGCCTGGCGCTCGAAAGCGCCGCGGTTGAGCAGGCCGGTCAGCGCATCGCGCTCCGCCTGCACGGTCAGTTCCTCGATCAGGCGGTGGCGCTCCTGCTCCAGCCGGGCCCGCTCGCTGCTGTGCTCCTGCAGCACCTGCACCGCCTCGAACAGTTCGCGGATCTCACCGCTGTAGTGCTGCGCCGGCGCCACCGCGGTGAACTGGCCGGCGGCGATGGCACGGATGTCGCGCGTGGCTTCGGCGAAGGGCTGCACCACCTGGCGGCGGAACAGCCGGGCACTGAGGAAAAAGGTGGCGATCACGGCCGAGAGCGCGGCACCGATGGCGGCCAGCCACGCCAGGCGGGTGTCGCGCCAGCGCTGCACCTGGGCCTGCGCCAGGTCCAGGATCTCATCGCGGAAGGCAACGATGGAGGCCATCAGCGGCACGTAGTGCTGCGTAAGCTCGGCCGTGGTCACGCCGGTGCCCGCCGGCGCGCTCGCGAGCACGCGCAGTTGCTCGATATAGGCCAGGCCCTCGTCGAAGTACTGGCTTTCCATGCGCTGGAAGGTGCCGTGCGCCAAGGCGGGATCGTTGAGCACGCGCGGCTGCAGCAGGCCGCGCAACTGGTCGATGGTGCCGCGCGTGCGTTCGATCGCGTACTGCTCGGCCTCCCCCAGCGGCCGGTGCGCGGCCAGGGCCGGCGCCAGCTGCGAGCCCAGCAGCCCGGCCTGCTCGCGCAGCACCGCGGCCAGACGCGCCGCCAGCAGGCGGCCCAGGATCCCGGGCGCCCCCTCGTCGACGCTGGCGGCGGCGGCGTCGGCGATCGAGACAAAGCGCGGGATCACCCGGACCATGCCATCGATCGCGTGATACAGCGAAGCGCTCGAACGCCGCGCGCGCGGCTGCCGCAGCAGGCTGTCGATGGTGGCGCGCGCCCTGACGAGGTCGGCCTGCGCGACCAGCACCGCGGCCCGCTCGGCACGGCACGGGGTGCAATCGGCCGCTGCCAGTTCACCCAGCAGGTCCGCGATGCGGGCATCGCTCTCGCCACGGAATGCCTGCAGCGTGGCCAGGCGCGCGCTCGGGATCGGCAGGTCTTCGCCGAGCGCGGCGTTGCCCGGACCGCGCTCGGCGGACACCTTCTCCATGGCGAGCAGCACGGCGCGGAAGATGCGCAGGTTCGCCAGCGCCCGCTCGGCGTCGGCGTAGGCGGCCCATTGATGGAGGAACAGCCAGCCGGACCCGGCCAGCAGGATGCCGGCCAGGGCGCCCGTGACGAGGCCGAAGCGGCGCTCCAGCGAGGAGGCGCTCAGGGCGGCGCCGAGCCTGCGCTTCAGCATATCGAGGGCAAACGGGCGCCGCCGGCCGCGGCCGGCGGGATACGGGCGGCGCAGGCGTGGCGACGGCGGCCACGCCCGTCTGGGTGGCGGTGCCGCCACCCGGCCCGCCACGCAGGCGCGCCCTGTCTGATACGGCGATGGGTTCTTGACATAGTGGGCGGGTAATCTCCGCGTTCGGCAATCGGCCGGGCCGTGACCGCCCGGCGCCGCCAGGCAGGCAGCCGGCCGTCGCGCGGTACCCGGATGCGGGCGGGACCAGCCCGCCCGCTCCGGCAGTGCGGACCCGGCCAGGCCGCACGCGAGCCTACTCCAGGAAGCGGATTTGACAGCACCCCACACTGGAATGGACTCTGCATGGTACCGGGCAGGCGTCCCCGTTTTACGGCACCGTCCCCGACAAATTGAGCGCCCGCCGCGCAAGCCCGGCGGGGCCGCCGGAGGGGCCGGACAGGTTGTGACGGCCGGTGCGCACCGAGGCTCTTGTGCGCATGCCCGGCCCTGGCCTCGGTCATCGGCAGACAGTGAAGGGCGGGTGGATTATTATCATCAGATGTAAATGGACATCAACCATGCGCAGGGAAGCGAAAGCAAGTGATATCGAACTAGGGCAGCCGTTGAAATCCGCGCTGCTCGACGAGTTGGGATTTCCGATTGCGGACCAGGGAACGGTCTTCCACAACCAGGAAGAACTGGCCCTCGCCATGTATGGCGGCCGCTGTTTCTGGGCGGACGATATGGAGCCCCTCGGCCCGGACGAACCGGCATCCCCGCTGGGCGACCGCTATGGCCTGGTGGTCGGCACCCTGCTGCACGTAAAGCGTCCCGGCGATGCCAGCCGGGCCGCCGCCAGCCGCCTGATCGGCTTCACCGAGAACGCGGCCTTCATCGCCTGGCCGAAGCTGGAGGGCCGCAACGCGGACGCACTCGACGGCGAGACGGTACTGCTGCGCGGCTTCACCGGCACCAGCATCCACAGCTTCTCGGCCCGCGTCAAAGCCAGCTCGGGCGCGCCGTTCCCCTACTGGATGCTCGACGAGATCAAGCACATCGACGCGCGCGAGATGCGCGGCAGCATCCGCGTGCCGGTGCGTATCGCCGGCACCTTGTCGATGGCCGACGGCAGCGCCGCGCCGGAGACGGTGCTCATTACCGACCTGAGCCTCGGTGGCGCCTCGCTGATGGCCGCCAGCGCCGCCCTGACCGCGCCGGGCAAGCCGGTGCAGCTCGCCTTCACGCTGCGCGCGGCCGGCCGCAACACGCGCTTCGTGCTCGACGCCCTGACCCGCGACGAATCCAACACCGACGAAAGCGGCCCCTTCCACTGCGTCGGCGTCGCCTTCGATGCCTACGACGAACGCGAGGCCCTGCTGCTGCGCTCCTTCATTCACGAGCAACTGCTGGAAAGCGCGACCCTGCGCACCAAGGGCTGAGCGGCGGCGGCGCGGCCGCTGCCACTGCCACTGCGGCCGCCCCGGCCTTCTCCTCTCTCTGCTGCCCCCGGCCTATACTGGAATCCTCGTTTCACCCTGGGGGAAACCATGGAATACACGCCTGGCATCAGCCAGCTCGCCGGCCTGCTGGCCGACCCCGGCCGCGCCGCCATGCTGTGGGCGCTGATGGACGGCAGCGCGCGCCCGGCCGGCGAACTGGCACTGATCGCGGGCCTCTCCGCCTCGTCGGCCAGCGGCCATCTGGCGCGCCTGGCCGAGGGCGGGCTGGTGGCGATGCAGGCACGCGGGCGCAGCCGTTTCTACCGGCTCGCCGCGCCCGAGATCGGGGTCGCGATCGAGGCGCTGGCGGCTGCTTCGCTGGCCAGTCCGCCGCCGCGCCTGCGCGCGCTGCCGGCGTCGCGCGGCGCGCCCGCCGCGCTGCGCCAGGCACGCACCTGCTACGACCATATGGCCGGCGAGCTGGCGGTGGGGCTGTTCGAGCGCATGGTGCGGGCGCGCTGGCTGCACCTGGCCGGAACCGGCGTGGAGTTGACCGAAGCCGGCGCCGCGGCCATCGGCGGACTCGGCGTGGACCTGGAGGGCGCGCGCCGCCGGCGGCGGCAATTTGCCTGCACCTGTCCGGACTGGAGCGAGCGCAAACCCCACCTAGGCGGCGCGCTCGGCGCCGCGCTGCTCGACGGCTTCCTCGCGCGCGGCTGGGTGGAACCGGTGCGCGGCTCGCGCGCGCTGCGCCTGACGCCGGGCGGCCAGCGCGAGATCCCGCGCCTGGCGGGCTGACGGCGCGCCGCGATCCGGCTAACATCGCGGGCCGGCCCCATGCATGGCGGCCCGCCTCACCCTGCTCCACCCAGACTTCCCCTGCGCCCGACACAATGCCTCTCGACGACGACCACGACGACCTCCGGTTCACCCTGGAACGCCTGCTCGCCCTGATCAACCTCGACGACCCGGCCGTCTGCGCCGACCAGCTCGCCACGCTCGAAACGCGGCTGGACGACGATCCCGATGCCACCGAGGGCGAGGCGCTGGCCGCGCTGATCAAGGAGGTGATCGACTGGGAATCGGGCTTCTGCGTCGGCGCCGATGACACTGCCGGCTTCGTCGGCTGCATCGGCCACCTCTGCGCGCGCCTGGACTTCGAGCCGGACTGGGGCGTGGAAGACCCCGAGGATCCCGCCCTGCTGGAGGACAACAGCGTGCCCGAGCTGATGGAGCTGGTCCATGCGCAGCTGCGCGTGGCCGGCTACACGCTATGGGCCTGGGACACCGGCGGCGACGCCTATGCCGGCTGGATCACACGCAGCGAGGACGATCCGGAGATGCTGGACGTGGCGCACAGGCTGGGCCTGCACGTGCACAGCGCCGACCGCGCCGGCTGAACCAGAGCTGCACCAGGCCTGCATCGGGACCGGGTCAGGGCTGGAGCGCGGACGCGACACGCGGCGCGCCGTCCTCGTCGGGCAGGTCGCCCAGGCGGATGCCGGCCGCCGCGCCGCCGCGCGCATCGGGCACGCCCAGCGTCTCCTCCAGCACATCGAGGAAGGCGCGCACGCTGGCGGGCATCAGTTTGCGGGCCGGCATCAGCACATAGACCTTGAGTTGCGAGGAGGTGTAGGCCGGCAGCAGGCGCACCAGCCGCCCCAGCTCGACCTCCTCTCCGGCAAAGCGCGAGGACAGGCGTGCCACGCCCAGCCCTTCGGTGGCGGCCTTGAGCCGCAACTCCGCATTGTGGGTGGCGACACGCGGCTGCACCGGCAGCCGCGCCACCTCCACGCCGTCATGCATCACTTCCCACTCGGTGTCGCCGGCATCGCCCAGGGTCGGCCAGCCGGCCAGGTCCTGCGGCACGCGCGGCAGCCCGCGCATGCGGATCAGGTCGGGCGAGGCGTAGAAGCAGCGCTCCACCAGCACCACGCGCTTGCTGGCGAAAGAGGAATCCGACAGTCCGGTGTGGGTCATGACGAAGGCGAGGTCGTAACCCTGCTTGATCAGGTCGGGCTGGTCCCAGGTGACATCGACTTCGACGCGCAGCCCGGGATGCAGCTTGAGCAGGCGCAGCAGGCTGCCGGACAGGTGGGACGAGCCGACCTCGTAGGGCGTGGCGATGCGCAGGGTGCCGTTGACCTGCTCGCTGACCGAGACGGCCTCGGCGCTGATCTCGCGCAGCGCGCTGAAATGCGGCGCGACGCGTTCGTAGAGCTGCTGGCCGCGCTCGGTGATGCGCACGCGCCGGGTGGTGCGCTCGAACAGGCGCACGCCCAGTTCGGTCTCGAGCCGGGACACGGCGGCGCTGGCCGACGACTTGGGCACATCCGCCAGTTCCGCGCCGAGCGTGAAACTGCCGCCTTCCGCCACCCGGCAGAAGATCTCCCAGTCCTTCCAATCGATCGTCTTCATTCGCAAGTCTCGCCACCTTCGCCCGCACCGGCGCTGGAAAGCGCGTCAGCTGCAGCCGGCCATTGTCCCACAGGGCGAACAATGCTGCAGCGCAGTGCCGCAAGCACGGCGGGCGGTGCCGGCGTACCGGCACCACTGCTCCGGCATCCCCGCCTTTTCCTTGACAATTTACACCGTATATTTACACTGTAAATAATCGTAGTGATGCCGCGGGACCGGCCCGGCCGGAGCGCGCACCTTCCTGGAATGCCATGGCCAAGTCCCTGACCCAACCCGAGATCGATGCCTTCAAGGCACGCCTGTGCGAGGTGGCCGAGCGCCGCTTCGCCGAGGGCGGCGTGGCCAGCGTCAGCATGCGCCAGCTGGCCGAGGAACTGGGCTGCAGCCCGATGACGCCTTACCGCTACTTCCGCGACAAGGAGGACATCCTCGCCGCGGTGCGGGCGGCGGCCTTCGACCGCTTCGCCGACGCCATGGAAAACGCCGGCACCGGCATCGAAGACCCCATCGAGCGCGCGCGCGCCTCCGGCCGCGCCTACCTGGATTTCGCCTTCTCCCAGCCGAACGCCTATCGGCTGATGTTCGACATGTCGCAGCCCGACGACGGCCGCTACCCGGAACTGCAGCGGGCCGGCGAGCGCGCCCGCCGCACCATGGGCGCCCACCTGGAGATGCTGGCTGAACGCGGCCAGATCCATGGCGACCCGCAGGTGCTCAGCTACGTGGTCTGGGCGGCCGTGCACGGCCTGGTGGTACTGCACCTGGCCGGCAAGCTGCCGGAGTCCCCCGATTTCCGCACCATCCACGGCGAGATGATGCGGCTTCTCGTGCAAGGCATGCGCACGCCGCCGGCACCCGCCGGCGACACGCCCTGACCAGCCCTGCCAAGCCACCGGCCGCGCCGAGCCGCCCCCACACACTGCAGGAGACATCGATGAGCCAGCCCTTCCCGTCCGTCCCCTACCTGACGGGCAACTTCGCCCCCATCCTGATGGAATGCGACGCGCCGGACCTGCCGGTCAGCGGCGAGCTGCCGCGCGCGCTGCGCGGCACGCTGTACCGCAACGGCCCCAACCCGATGTTCGCGCCGCGCGACGACTTCTATCACTGGTTCATCGGCGACGGCATGGTGCATGCCTTCGAGATCGGCGACGGCCGCGCCAGCTACCGCAACCGCTGGGTCCGCACCGAGAAGCTGCGCCGCGAGCAGGCGGCCGGCTGCGCCCTGTTCGGCAGCTGGGGCAACCCGGCAACCACCGATGCCTCGGTGCAGGAAGTCGACGGGCAGGGCGTGGCCAACACCAACATCCTGTGGCACGGGGGCAAGCTGCTGGCGCTGGAGGAAGCGCATCCGCCGATCGCGCTCGACGCGCGCGAACTGACCACGCTGGGTCCGCTGCGCTACGAGAGCGACCTCGGCGGCCACGCGCTCGGCAAGATGACGGCCCACCCGAAGATCGACCCGCGCACCGGCGAGATGGTGTTCTTCGCCTATGCGGCCGACGGCCCCTTCACGCCGTCCATGCTGTACGGCAAGCTCGACAGCGCCGGACACCTGACGCACCTGGAGCGCTTGCTGGCGCCCTACCCGAGCATGGTGCACGACTTCATGGTGACGCAGCACTACGCGCTCTTCCCCATCCTGCCGCTGTCCGGCAGCATGGACCGCGCCATGCGCGGCGAGCCGGCCTACGCCTGGGAACCGGACAGGGGCTCCCACATCGGCATCCTGCCGCGCAGCGGCGGCGCTGCGCGCATGCGCTGGTTCCGCAACGATGCCTGCTATGTGTTCCACGTGATGAATGCCTGGGAAGACGGCAGCAAGATCATCGCCGACGTGATGCAGTACGACAGTTCACCGCTGTTCAACCCCGGCGCCGGCCCGGCCGGCACCTCGGCGCGCCTGTGCCGCTGGACCTTCGACCTGGAGGGCAACAGCGACACCTTCACGCGCACCTGGCTGGACGACCTGCCCGGCGAATTCCCGCGCTTCGACGAGCGCTTCGCCATGCAGCCCACCCGCCACGGCTATTTCGCCTGGCGCGGGCACGAGAGCACCGAGCGCAGCGTCTTCGACGGACTGGCCCACTTCGACGCCGTCACCGGGCAGCGCAGGACCTGGCTGCTGCCGGAGGGCGACGGCCTCTCCGAACCGGTCTTCGTGCCGCGCGCCGACGACGCGCCCGAGGGTGACGGCTGGCTGCTGGCGACGGTCTACCGGGGCGCCGACAAGCGCAGCGACCTGGCGGTCTTCGACGCCACCGACATCGCGCGCGGTCCGGTGGCCCTGGTGCACCTCTCGCACCGGGTGCCATTCGGCTTCCACGGCAACTGGCGCAGCCACGGCTGAAGCCGGCCGTCCACGTCTGCCGATGCACGGATCCCCGGACACAAGGACAAGGAGCACATCATGGGCATGCTGACCGGCTTCGCGCCATTCATCGCCTTTTTCATCGCCATGCGCCTGGCCTCGCCGCTCGCCGGCCTGGGCGCGGCCTTCCTGGTCTCGCTGCTGCTGTGCGCGCGCATGCGGCGGCGCGGCGAATCGCTGAAGACGCTGGAGGTGGGCAGCCTGCTGCTGTTCGGCGCGCTGGCGGCCTATACCCTGGTACTGTCGCCGGCCTGGACAGTGGCGACCGTGCGGCTGGTGGTCGACAGCGGGCTGCTCGCCATCGTGGTCGTCTCGCTGGCGATCGGACGGCCGTTCACGCTGCAATATGCGCGCGAACGGGTACCGCGCGAATACTGGGACTCGCCGCGCTTCCTCGCCGTCAATCGCCATATCACGCTGGCCTGGGCCGTGGCGCTGGCGGTAATGGTAGCGGCCGACGCCGCCGCCGAATACGCCAGCGCGATCCCGCTGTGGATCGACATCGCCGCGACCATCCTGGCCTTCGCCGGCGCGGTGACCTTCACCATCCGCTATCCGCAGGCGGTACGGCGCGCGGCGATGGCACAACCAGCGCCGGCCCTCTCCCCCGGCCCCTCTCCCGCGAGCGGGAGAGGGGAGCAAACCGGCGCGGCGCGAATTCCGTAGCACTGGACGAAGCCGACGATGCGCCAACACCGATCGCCAAGCAAACGGTCTTGGCTCCCTCTCCCCGCACGGGCAGAGGGTGGGGGAGAGGGGTGGTTCAGCAAGGCGCCACATCCAACGAAGCCGTCGGTGTGATCCAGCACGTGGGCATAGAGACGAAGCCGATGGTGTGATTCCACCCGTCACGACCAGCCAGCGCCTGCCCTCACCCCCGGCCCCTCTCCCGCAAGCGGGAGAGGGGAGACAACCAGCGCGGTGCGAACGCTGCCGTACCGGACGAAGCCGCCGGCCAGCCCTCGCCTACTGCTCGAACAAAATCACCGAACGCGCCAGTTCCCCCCGGCGCAGTTCGTCGAAGGCGTCGTTGATCCGCTCCAGCGGCATGCGCTGCGAGATCAGCTGGTCGAGCTTCAGCTTGCCCGAGAGGTAGAAGTCCACCAGGCGCGGCATGTCGACGGGAAAGCGGTTGGAGCCCATCATCGAGCCCTGGATGCGCTTCTCGGCGAGGAAGTCGGTGCCCTTGAGCTCGACCTTCTGGCCCGGCGGGATCATGCCGATCACGGTGGCGGTGCCGCCCCGGCGCAGCATGCCGAAGGCCTGCTCGGCGGTCTGCTTCAGGCCGATGGCTTCGAAGGCGTGGTGCACGCCGCCGCCGGTCAGGGCGCGCACGGCTTCCACCGCGTCGGTGGCGCCGGCGTCGACCACGTCGGTGGCGCCGAACTGGCGGGCCAGTTCGAGCTTGCCGGGCACGCGGTCGATGGCGATGATGCGGCCGGCGCCGGCAATGGCGGCGCCGTTGATGGTGGCCAGGCCGATGCCGCCGCAGCCGATCACGGCCACGGTCTCGCCCGGCTGCACCTTGGCGGTATGAACCACCGCGCCCACGCCGGTGGTGACAGCGCAGCCGATCAGCGCGGCACGGTCCAGCGGCATGTCGCGGCGGATCGCCACCAGCGCGTGCTCGTGGATCAGCATCTGCTCGGCGAAGGCGGACAGGTTCAGGAACTGGTTCATGTTCCCCTGCGGCGCGAGCAGGCGCGGCTCCTCGCCTTCGGCGCGCCTGGTATCGGGCGCCACGCACAGCGACAGGTGACCCGTCAGGCAGAACTCGCAGTGGCCGCAGAAGGCCGACAGGCAGGTGATGACGTGGTCGCCGGGCTTGACCGTGCGCACCAGCGAGCCGACCTGCTCGACCACGCCGGCCGCTTCGTGGCCCAGCACGGCCGGCAGCGCGGTCGGATAGGCGCCGTCGACGAAGTGCAGGTCGGAATGGCATACCCCGACCGCCGCGGTGCGGACCAGCACTTCGTGCGGTCCCGGCTTGGAGATGGCGACGTTTTCGATCACGAGAGGGGTCTTGGGCTGGTGCAGGACAGCGGCTTTCATGCTTCTCCTCTGGGCTTCGCGTTGGGAAGGGCCGGCGCGCGGCGCGGGCACGAGGCACCACCATACCCCCGAAACGGGATTCGGTGAAGCGCCGCGCGGGTGGCCGAAGCCTGGCTACAGTTCGCGCTCGGCCGTCAGCAGGCGCAGCAGGTCCAGGCCGATCTGCTGCGGCACCGAGACGCCGGGTTCGCTGTCGTAGGTGACCAGCAGCCCATGCTCGCGCGTGGTCCAGGCCAGTGGTGGCGCGCTGTCCGGCGCGATGTCCGGCGCGATGTCCGGCCCGCTCTCGGGCGGGCGCAGCTCCACCTTGTAGGCCATGTCGAGCAAGTTGGGATCCACGCCGCGCGCGATGTGCTCGCACAGCGCGGCGCTGTCGAGCACGATACCCATCTCGGTGTTCAGGCGCGCCGAGCGCATGTCGAGGTTCAGCGAGCCGACGAAGAGCAGGTGCTGGTCGACCATGTAACCCTTCGCGTGCAGGGTCGCGCGGCTCGAGCTGAACAGGCTGCGCGGCCCGCGCCCCTCCAGGTCGCCATAGGCGGAGGGCTTGAGCTCGTAGAGTTCCACCCCCGCCTCGAGCAAGGGCCGCCGGTACGGCGCGTACGCCGCGTGCACCGCCTTGATGTCGGTGGCGGCGAAGGAGTTGGTCAGGATCCGCACATGCACGCCGCGGCGTGCGATCGCCGCCAGCCATTCGGTACCGCCCTCGCCCGGCACGAAGTACGGCGACACCAGGGCCAGGTCATGCCGGGCCCCTTCAAGCAGCTTGGCGAGCTGGTTGATGGCGTGGGTGGGATTGTCTTCCGCCGTGCGCAACACCTTGTCGGGGCGGTCGGCGATCACCGCGGCACGTCCGCTGAACACCGGCATGCGGCCGCGGCGGATACCGGCCGCCAGGCCGGAATCGAGCAACTCCTGCACGTAGGGGCTGGTGCGGGCCTGGCGTCCGGCGACGGCCAGGCGCCGGCGCACCTTGTCCAGTTCGTCCCCGCCCTGCCCGTCCTTGCCGAAATGGATCAGCGACGCGGCCGGATAGGCGGCCGCGCTGTTCCAGTAGTCGTCGAACACCGCCGACACTTGTGGCACCACGGGGCCGGCGGCGAGCAGGTCGAGGTCGCTGAAGTCCACCTGGGGGGCGGCGGCGAAGTAGGCATCGGACACATTGCGGCCACCGACGATGGCGAACTGGTTGTCGGCGATCATGGCCTTGTTGTGCATGCGGCGGTCCAGGCGATGGAAATCACCGATGAAATCCATCCAGCGCGCCCCGCGGTTGGCGAAGGGATTGAACAGCCGTACCTGGATGCGGGGGTGCGCATCGAGCGCTGCCAGCAGCGCGTCATAGCCGTCGGTATGCAGGTCGTCCAGCAGCAGGCGCACGCGCACGCCGCGGTCGGCCGCGGCCAGCAGCTCGCCGATCAACGCGGTACCGGAGGCGTCGGCATCGAAGGCGTAGTACTGCAGGTCGAGCGTGCGGGTGGCGGCGCGCGCCAGCACCAGGCGCGCGGCCAGGGCATCGGGCCCGGACGCCATCGGGTAGAACAGCGAATCGCCGGGATGCTCGGCCAGCTTGGGCGCCACCGCCTCGCCCAGCGGCGTGCCGGCGGTGGCGGCGTAGCCCAGGGCGTGGGAAGGCGTGCGCTGCACGTCGCGGGGCAGGCTGGCGCAGGCAGCGAGGAGGAAGGTGGCGCACAGCACGGCAAGTCTGGCCGACATGAGGAGTCCTCCTTGCTGCGGCGCACCAGGATCAGGGCACGGGATCCGGCGCGGCGGCCTGCGGGTTCGGTTCGCGCCTGCGCGGCACGCCAGGGTCCGGCGCTCCGTCGGCGCGGTGGAAGGCACGGATGATGTGCTGCGCCACGCGCACCCGCCCGATCACCGGCGCCGGGAAACGCAGCAGCGCGTCCATCCGGCCCGGTCCGGCCGGTTCGAACAGGACGCGCGGCTCGAACTGCGACAGGTCGACGAAATGCATGTCGCCATGATGGCGCAGGCTGCGCCCGGCCTCTTCCAGGAAGTCGGCGCACGCCAGCCGGCCGATGGCGACCAGGCGGGCTTCCACCGCCTCCGGGTCGGCCCCTTCGGCGAGCGGGAAGCGCACCTGGTCGAGTGTGTACTTGCCGGTCCGGGAATGGTTGCGCACCGCCGTGGTCAGCAGCAGGCTGTTGGGAATCTGCACCGTGAAGCCGGTGTACTGGCGCGCCGAGCCGACCTCGACCAGGGTCGTGGTCAGCACGTCCTGGTCGATCACCTCGCCGCAATGGGGCCCGATCTCGACCAGGTCACCGAGCTGGAAGGGACGCGACATCATGCGCATGAACGCCCCCAGGAAGCACATCACGAGTTCCTTGCCGACCAGCAGGATGGCCGCCGCGAAGGCCGCCAAAGAGATCGCCACGCTCTTCAGCTCCGACACCCAGATGCCCAGCAGCAGCAGGAACACCACGGCCGCCACCAGGTTGCGGCTGGCCACGGTCCAGGCGCGATAGTTGTCGCGCGTGTCGGCCTGCTGGCGGCCGCGGAAGAAACGGTTGACCAGCTTGACGACGATCACGCCGCCCAGCACGATGAGCGCGCTCAGCAGTACATCGAACCACAGGTTTTCAGTCTTGATCGGAAGGTCCATTCGCTAGCCGGATGTTGCAGCGCCCACAAGCCGCGGCCAGGCCGCCGCGGTGGCGCACATTGTTGATTCTAGCGGCAGCGCGGCACCCCCGCGCGCTTTGCGCACGACGCGTTTTCTCTTATGATGCCGCCCGACGTACCGGCCGGCAGGCACTGGCCGGCCCCCGACCGGCATCATCCGCACGGGCCGGCCCGCCGCGGGCGGCGCCCGGCCCAGAACACAAGGCCCAATGGACAGCCAGCAACCCCGTACCGGCGCCCCCGTGCCCGCCCTGCGCCGCGCCCTCCGTGCGCGCCATCTCACCATGATCGCCATCGGCGGCTCGATCGGCACCGGCCTGTTCGTCGCTTCCGGCGCCACCATCGCCCAGGCCGGCCCGGGCGGCGCCCTGGTGGCCTACCTGCTGGTCGGCGCCATGGTCTATTTCCTGATGACCAGCCTGGGCGAACTCGCCGCCTACATGCCGGTGTCGGGTTCCTTCGCCACCTACGGCGCGCTCTACGTCGACGAGGGCTTCGGCTTCGCGCTGGGCTGGAACTACTGGTACAACTGGGCGGTGACCATCGCGGTGGAGCTGGCCGCGGCGCAGCTGGTGATGCAGTACTGGTTCCCCCATACGCCCGGCATCCTGTGGAGCGCGCTGTTCCTCGCCGCCATGTTCCTGCTCAATGCGATCTCGGTGCGTGGCTTCGGCGAGGCCGAATACTGGTGCGCGCTGGTCAAGGTGGTCACCGTAGTGGCCTTCATCGGCATCGGCCTGCTGATGATCTTCGGCATCCTGCGCGGCGACGCCGGCGGCATGCCGGCCGGGCTGGCCAACCTCACCATCGGCGACGCGCCCTTCGTCGGCGGCCTGCCGGCCATGATCGGCGTGGCCATGATCGCCGGCTTCTCCTTCCAGGGCACCGAGCTGATCGGCGTGGCCGCGGGCGAGTCGGCCGAGCCGGCCAAGAGTATCCCGCGCGCGGTGCGCCAGGTGTTCTGGCGCATCCTGCTGTTCTACGTGCTGGCCATCCTGATCATCGGCATCCTCGTCCCCTACACCGACCCCAGCCTGCTGAAGAGCGACGTGCAGACGGTCGGCGTGAGCCCCTTCACGCTGGTATTCCGCCATGCCGGCCTGGCCTTCGCCGCCGGCGTGATGAACGCGGTGATCCTGACCGCCGTGCTGTCGGCGGGCAACTCGGGCATGTATGCCTCGACCCGCATGCTCTACAACCTCGCCACCGAGGGCCGCGCACCGCGCGTGTTCGCGCGGCTCACGCGCAACGGCGTGCCGATGCCGGCGCTGCTGGCCACCACCGCCGTGGGCGCGCTGTGCTTCCTCACCTCGTTGTTCGAAAGCCAGTCGGTCTACCTGTGGCTGCTCAACCTGTCGGGCATGACAGGCTTCATCGCCTGGCTGGGCATCGCCATCAGCCACTACCGCTTCCGCAAGGGCTTCGTCGCCAAGGGCCTGGACCTGTCGCGCCTGCCCTACCGCTCGCCCTTCTTCCCCTACGGGCCGCTGTTCGCCTTCGCCCTGTGCATGGTGATCACGCTGGGCCAGAACTACCAGGCCTTCACCCAGGGCCGCGTCGACTGGCTGGCGGTGGCCGCCACCTATGTCGGCATCCCCGTCTTCCTGCTGATCTGGCTGGGCTACCGGCTGGTGCGCAAGACCCGCATCGTGCCCTATGCCGCGATGCACTTCCCGCCGCTGCCGGCGCGCGCCACCGGGCTGCCCGACGCGGGCGCCGCGGCGGCGGCGGCCGAGTAATGGCGGCATAGCAGCGGCATAGCGGCCGGCGCCCGCCCCCCTTGCAGGGCGGCGGGCGCGTGCCGGGTGTCGCAACGAGCACGACGACAAGCATACGGAAACGGAGACGAACACGAGCAGAAGGCAGGCCCACTGCCCGCAACAGGACGCATCCCGACGCGTACCACAACAAGCCATCCCAAGGCACAACACAAGGAGAACCGCTTTGACGCACCGTACCCGCACCACGCTGGCCGCCCTCGCCGCCAGCCTCGCCTTCGGCCTGCCCGCCGGCGCCCAGGCCGCCCCCACCCTGGTCGAATCCGTGCAGGGCTACACGCTGCAGGACGGCAGGCTGGCCACCTTCACCGGCCTGGTGTTCGACCAGGGCAAGGTGCTGGCCACCGGCGACGCCGCCGCGCTGCGCGCCCGCTATCCGGACGCCGCCCGCGTCGATGGCGGCGGCAAGACGCTGCTGCCGGGCCTGATCGACGCCCACGGCCACGTCTTTCGGCTGGGCTTCAAGACCACCGAGATCTCGCTGTCGGGCACCAGGGACCTGGCCGAGGCGCAGGGCCTGATCCGCGCCTATGGCGCCAGGAACCCGCAGCGCCAATGGCTGCTGGGCTATGGCTGGAACCAGGTCAACTGGAAGCTGGGCCGCTTCCCCACCGCCGCCGAACTGGATGCCGCCGTATCCGACCGCCCGGTGCGCCTGATCCGCGTCGACGGCCACGCCGCCTGGCTCAATACCAAGGCGCTGCAGGCGGCCGGCATCACGCGCGAGACCAAGGATCCGGCCGGCGGCCGCATCGAGCGCGACGCCGACGGCAATCCCACCGGCGTGCTGGTCGACAAGGCCATGGCCTTGGTCAACGAGGTGATCCCGCCCTACTCGGACGACGACCGCCGCGCCGCGCTGGCCGCCGCCGTGGCGCACCTGAACGCGCTCGGCCTGACCGCCGTGGGCGACGCCGGCGTGACCGCCGCCGAGGACCGCATCTACCGCGAATTCGCCGACCAGGGCAAGCTGACCACGCGCATCTACGGCATGATCCGCGACGTCGGCGACGACTTCAAGGCGCTTTCGGCCAAGGGGCCGCTGGTCGGCTACGGCAACGACCGCTACAGCCTGCGCGCGGTCAAGCTGTACGGCGACGGCGCGCTGGGCAGCCGCGGCGCCGCGCTGATGGCGCCCTACTCGGACGACCACGTCCACAGCGGCCTGCTGTTCATGAGCGACGCCGCCATGCAGGCCGCGGTCAAGAGCGCCATCCGCGCCGGCTACCAGGTCAATGTGCACGCCATCGGCGACGCCACCAACCACCAGGTGCTGGACGCCATGGAAGCCGCCTTCAAGGAGGTGGGCGGGCGCGAACTGCGCAACCGCATCGAGCATGCGCAGGTGATCGCACTGCCGGACATCCCGCGCTTCAAGCAGCTCGACCTGATCGCCTCGATGCAGCCCACCCATGCCACCAGCGATATGAACATGGCGGAGGACCGCATCGGCAAGGAACGCATCAAGGGCGCCTACGCCTGGCAGACGCTGCTCAGGCAGGGCACCGTGATCGCCGGCGGCTCCGATTTCCCGGTGGAATCGGCCAACCCCTTCTATGGGCTGCACGCCGCCGTCACCCGCACCGACCACGAAGGCCGGCCGATCCAGGGCTGGCATCCGGAAGAGGCGATGACGCTGCCGCAGGCCTTCCGTGCCTTCACGCTGGACGCGGCCTACGCGGAACACCAGGAGAAGACGCTCGGCTCGCTGGAGCCGGGCAAGTGGGCCGACTTCATCCTGGTCGACCGCGACCTGTTCCGGGTGGCGCCGGCGGACATCTGGAAGACACGGGTGCTGCAGACCTGGGTGGCTGGCCAACGCGTCTACGTGAACGAGAACGTGAACGCGAAGCTGGACTGAGCGGCTGCGGCCGGCTCCGGTCTTCCATGGCCGGAAAGCGGCCGGGGCGCCGCGTGCGCTGCCGGGCGCATGCGGGCCGGCCATCTTCACCGGCGCCGCTCCTTGTGGGATAGTCGGGAGATGCGGACGGCGGCGCCACGCCGCCGCCGTCTCCGTTTCGGCAGGGCGGCCCGATGATCCCGCACCCTTCTCGCTTTTTCGCCCCCGGCACCTTGTGGCCGGCCATCCTGCGCCAGGCCGAGCGCGCCCGGCACAGCGGCGCGCTGCAGCCGATCGAGACCGGTACCGTGCTGATCGACGATGGCGGCGTGCGCTTCCAGGTACGCCAGGTCTCGAGCCTCGCCCGCAAACCCGTGGCGACGCAGGCGCCGCACCGGGCCACCGCCGACCCCTTCCTGCCCCATGACCCCGAACTGTTCGTCGCCGACGTGGGCCCGGCTCACCTGGCGCTGCTCAACAAGTTCCATGTCATCGACCACCACCTGCTGATCGTCACGCGCGCCTTCGTGCCGCAGGAGACGCTGCTGGACCTGGCCGACTTCGCCGCCTTGTTCGCCTGCCTGGCCGAGTTCGACGGCCTGGGCTTCTACAACGGCGGCACCGTGGCCGGCGCCAGCCAGCCGCACAAGCACCTGCAGGTGGTGCCGCTGGCCGGCCTGGGCGGCACGCCGCCGATGGTGCCGCTGCTGGACGCGGCGCCGGCCAGCAGCACGCACCCCCATGTGCGCCGCGCGCCCGGCCTCGCCTTCGCCCACGCCTACGCACCGCTGACCACGCTGCTGCCGCCGGAACGCATGGCGCGCGTGGCGCTGGCGCGCTACCGGGAACTGCTGGAGGCCGTCGGCATCGAGGCGCGCGCGACCGAGGCGGGGAACCTGCAATCCGCGCCCTACAACCTGCTGGTGTTCCCGCGCGGCATGCTGCTGGTGCGGCGCGCGGCGGAGCATGTGGCGGGTCTGTCCGTCAACGCGCTGGCCTATGCCGGCTCGCTGTTCGTGCGCGACGCGGCGCAACTGACGGCGGTGGCCACGCTGGGACCGATGGCGGTCCTGCGCCAGGCGGCCGCGCCGGATGACGGCCACGCTTGAGGCTTGCCTCGGACGTGCCTGGGACGTGCCTGAAGCGCGCTGGGGCTGGTCGCCCTCGCCTTCTAGGTAGATGCGCGCCAGGTGCCTGCCGGAACTGCCCGGGGTGCCCGCCGTGGCGGAATCCGGCTTGCCCGGCTTCGAAGCGTATTCGTGGATCGGTATTCGTGGATCGGCATCTTCGCACCGGCCGGCACCCCGCCGGCGACGCTGCGCAAGCTGACCGCCGACTTCCAGGCCGCGCTCAACGATCCCGAGACCCACCGCAAGCTGACCCAGGCCGGCTTCGAGGTGATGGCCAGCGACGGCCCCGCGCTCGACCGCTACGCGCGCGAACAGTACGAACGCTGGAAGGGCTTCGTGGCGAAGACGGGCCTGAAGCTGGAGGAATAGGGAACAGCGAATGGGCCGACGTGCGCTGGCGAGCGCTGGCGCCTCAGAAGTCGACGCTGGCCGATGCCGGCGCCGCGATGCGCACGCCGAAGCTGGTAATGTCCGGCAACGTCGCATTGTGGTGGGCGAAGATGCTTGCCACCGGCGCATGCGGCTTGTCGCGCGTGGTGTGCGCATCCGCCACCAGCGAGATGGCATAGCCCAGCCCTGCCACGCGCGTCCAGCCAATCCTGCAGCGGCGTGCGCATCGCGACGCCGGATCGAACAGGACTTGCTGGACGTCGATGACGAGCAGGGCGGAGGTGGTCATGACAAGGCGCAACGGTACGCACGCGATGAGCCGGCACCACGGTACTGCTGCGCGAGCCGAGGCGTTCCCTACTTGGCGCCGTAGTGCAGGCGACAGGCAATGATGGTCAACTCGTCATCGTTGGCGTGATAAACGAGACGGTTGGTATTGTCGATGCGGCGCGACCAGTAGCCGGACAGATTCCCCGTCAGGGGCTCAGGCTTGCCGACTCCATCGAAAGGGTTACGCGTGGTGTCCTGGATGAGCTGATTGATTCGCTTGAGCGTCTTTCTGTCCTGTCCTTGCCAGTAGAGATAGTCATCCCACGCGTCGGGCATGAAGACCAGCTGGCGCGTCATGCCGCGTCCGGATCGATCAACTCACGCTCCACCCCCTCGCCCCGGCGATGCTGCTCGATGGAGCGCAGCAAGCGCTCCGCATTGGCCGGCGAACTGAGCAGGTACATGGTTTCCATCCAGCTGTCGTACTGTTCCTGCGACATGATCACGGCATTGGGCGCATCGCGCCGTGTGATCAGGATGGCATCGTGATCGGCGATGGCCTGGTCGATCACGGCCTTCAGGTTGTTGCGGGCATCGGAGAAATGAACGGTGCGCATGGCTCGCCCCCACTGAACTTGTTCAACTGATTGTACAAGTATAGCAGGCATCGGCCGCAGCGCAGGCCCGCGGTCTCACAGGCGGGAGCGCTCCGGTCGGACGGCGTCGCCCAGCGCGCGCCGCAGCGCCGCGCGCGCCAGCAGGCGGGTGGAGTCCAGCGTGGGCAGCGCCGAATTGGCGTCGCCGATGATCAGCGGGATCTCGGTGCAACCCAGCACCACGGCGTCGCAGCCGCGCTCGCGCAGGCCTTCGATCACGCGCTGGAACACGCGTACCGAATCCGCTTCGATGCGTCCCGGCACCAGTTCGTCCATGATGATGCGCGCGATCGCATCGCGCTCGCCGGGCTCGGGCCGCACGCAGGCCAGACCGGCCCTTGCCAGGGCGTCCGGGTAGACCTCGCTGTCGACCAGCCAGCGCGTGCCGGTCAGGCCCAGGCGGCGGTAACCGCGCCCGGCGGCCTCGGCGGCGACCACCTCGGCAATCGACAGCCAGGGCAGCGGCGAGCGCGGCAGCACCTCGGGCAGGGCCTGGTGGATGGTGTTGTCGGGACAGATCAGGAAATCGGCGCCGGCCCGCGCCAGCTTATGCGCCGAGGACAGCATCAGTTCGGCGACGCCGCCGCGATCGCCCGCCTCCAGGCAGCGCACGTAGTCGGCCAGCGAGTGGCCGTGCAGCGAGACTTCCGGGTGGCCGTGCGGCCCCAGCCAGTGCGCGCCCTCGCTGCAGAGGGTGCGGTAGCAGAGCGCGGCGCCTTCGGCCGAGCAGGCAACGATTCCAATGTGCTGTGGCATGTGAGTATCTCCCGTTTCGGTGTCCCGTTTCGGTGCGCAGGCCCGGCCAGCCCACCGCATGTGCCGGTCGACGCACAAGCCGGCAGCCTACATCAAGTGGCCGGCCGGCGCAGCGGACGGTGCGGCAGGTGGAGTGGGGCGGACCGGCGGCACCGACACGGGGCCGCGGCCGGCAGAGTCCGGCATCTGAGATTCCTGAATCGGTTTCGGACGCGTCCCAAACATCCCTGCAAGCGCTTTTGCCATGATGATCCGCCTCCGCAGGCCTCCCTTTCCCACCCCGACCACATGACGACGCCCATCCCCCAGCCCACCTCCTTCGCCTTCGTCGCGGCCTCCTGGGCCGCGCTGCTCGCCGGCCTCGTCGCCTTCCTGATCGGCCTGTTCAACGCCGACATGCAGCTCAACGAGAAGGGCTACTACTTCACCGTCCTCGCCTATGGCCTCTTTGCTGCGATCTCGGTGCAGAAGAGCGTACGCGACCGGCTGGAGGGCATTCCGGTGACAGGCATCTACTACGGCCTGAGCTGGGCATCGACCCTGCTGGCGGTGCTGCTGCTGTGCGTCGGCCTGTTCAACGCAACCCTCGCGCTGAGCGAGAAGGGCTTCTACGGCATGGCCTTCCTGCTCTCGCTGTTCGGCGCCATCGCCGTGCAGAAGAACACCCGCGACCTTCAGGCAGCAAGGCCCGCGCCGCTCGACCCTCCTCCGCTACCGGCGCACGACGGCGCCGCGTCCGCTCGCCACGACGAGCGGGAAGACTTCTGAAACCGCGCCCATCCGCCGCTTTCAGCGCGGAAAACACGCGGCAGCGACACCATCGGCGCACCCCTGGCCGCGCCTACGCCGCCAGCGCCATGGCACCTCCCCTGCGCTGCGCCGCCAGCGCCTCGAGCGCCTCCAGCACGATGCCCGCGAGCCGCTCCGCGGCCGGCGGCAGTACCGGCCCGGCCCGCAGCAGCTTGAGCGGCAGCGAAGGCAGCGGGGGCAGGCCCAGGGCGGCGGCATCGAGCGCGCAGACACTGGCCGGCAAGCCGTAGCGGGTGCGCACGGTGACGCCGAGGCCGGCGGCGGCGGCGGCCCACAGGCCCGCCAGGCTGGGGCTGGTGAAGACCACGCGCCACGCAATGCCGGCCTGGTCCAGCGCCGCGGTCGCGGCGGCGTGGAACTGGCAGGGCCGGTCGAAGGCCAGCAGCGGCAGCGGCTCGCCACCGCCGGGCTGCCACGCCGGCGCGTGGGCACCGATCCAGCACATCGGCGCCTCGTCGATGCGCTCGACGCCGCCCACGCCCTGCAGGCGGTAGCCGAAGGCGGCGGCATCGTCCCAGATCAAGGCCAGGTCCAGGCGTCCGGTGGCGATGCGCTCCAGCAGGTCGGCGTTGCGCGCCACCGCGGCCTCCACGCGCACGCGCGGATGGGCCCGCGCGAAACGGCCCAGCACCTCGGGCAGCATGGCTTCGCCGAACTCCTCCTGCAAACCCAGGCGCACACCGCCGTCCAGCCCGGTGCCGCGCACCGCGACCGCGGCTTCGTCGTTCAGCTCCAGCAGGCGCCGCGCATAGGCCAGCATCACCTCGCCGGCGTCGGTCAGCGCCAGGCCGCGGCCCTCCTTGCGGAACAGCGCGATGCCGGCCTGCTCCTCCAGCTTCTTGATCTGCGCGCTCACCGCCGAGCTGGAGCGTCCGACGCGATCCGCCGCGCGCGCGAAGCTGCCCAGTTCCATGCCGGTCACGAGGCTGCGCAGAGCGGCCAGATCGAAGTGGATCTGTGACATATCAATGATCCTGTTTTATCGAATCATTGATTCGATATTTTCCGATTTTCAGGATGAATTCTAAGCGCCAGACTGCACAGGTCAACCCTGATCCGGTACCTGCCATGCCTGCTTCCTGCGATTCGCCCCTGTCCCGCCCGTCCGACGCCGCCTCCGCACGTCCCGCCCCCGCGCACGGCCCTGCCCACCGCTGGAAAGTGCTCGGCGTCGGCGTCGCCGCCAACGCTGCCTTCTCCGCCGCGGCCGCCGGCATTCCCACCACCGCGGTCTGGCTGCGCGCCGGCTACCGGCTCGACAACGCCCAGCTCGGCCTGGCGCTGGGCGCGCTCGGCCTGGGCGTGGCCCTGTCGGAACTGCCCTGGGGCCTCGCCGCCGACCGCTTCGGCGACCGTCCGGTGCTGCTCGCAGGGCTTGCCGCCACCGCCGCCACCCTGCTGGCCACGGCCGCATGGCTGGCGCCGTCGGCCGGCTTCGTGCCGCCGCTGGCCGCGCTGATGGCGGCGCTCTGCCTGGCCGGCCTGCTGGGCGGCAGCGTCAACGGCGCCAGCGGGCGCGCGGTGATGCGCTGGTTCCGCGAGGGCGAGCGCGGCTTCGCCATGAGCGTGCGCCAGACCGCGGTGCCACTGGGGGGCGGCCTGGGCGCGCTGGCGCTGCCCTGGCTGGCTTCGTCGGCAGGCTTTGCCTGGGTCTTCGGCGCGCTGGGGCTGGCCTGCGCGCTGGCCGCGTGGCTGACCTGGGCCTGGCTGCATGAGCCGCCGCAGGCACTGTCCGCTACGGTCCCTGCCGCGGCGGCGCCACGGCCGGCGGCCGAGCCCGCGGGCACGCGCGGCCCGCTGCGCGATGTGGCGGTGTGGCGCCTGGTCGGGGGCATCGGCATCCTGTGCGTGCCGCAGTTCGCCGTGCTGACCTTTGCCACCGTCTACCTGCACGATTTCGCCCGCATGGGCCTGGCCGGCATGTCGGCCACCATGGTGGCGGTGCAGGCTGGCGCGATGGCGATGCGGGTCTGGAGCGGCCGCCTGACCGACCGCCGCGGCAACCGGCGCGGCTACCTGCGTGCCAGCACCTGGGCGGCGGCGGGCACCTTCCTGCTGCTGGCGCTGGCCAGCGCCGGCGCCCCGGCGGCGGTGCCTCTGCTGGCGCTGCTGCTGGTGACGGCCGGCATCAGCGTGTCGGCCTGGCACGGCGTGGCCTACACGGAGCTCGCCACGCTGGCGGGCGCGGAACGCGCCGGCACCGCGCTCGGCATGGCCAACACCATCGTCTACCTCGGCTTCTTCCTGACCCCGCTGCTGATCCCGGCGCTGCTGGCCGCCAGCGCCTGGCCCTGGGTATGGGCGGTGGCGGGCATGGCGGCGCTGGCCGCGCTGCCGCTGTTCGCGCCGGCGCGCGGCTGAGCGGCTGAGCGGCCGGCGCTGCGCCGGCCGGGCCCGCCTCAGTCGACCTGGGCGCCCGAGCTCTTGACGATCTTCGCCCACTTGTCCATGTCGGACTTCAGCAGGGCGGAGAACTGCTGCGGGGTGCCGTCCAGCACTTCGGCGCCCTGCGCGGCCAGCTTGTCGCGCAGGGCCTTGTCGGCCAGCGCGGCGTGCAGCGTCTGCGCGAGCTTCTGCGAGACTTCGCGCGGCGTGCCTTTGACCGCGAACAGGCCCACCCACAGGTCGCCGCTGTAGCCGGGCACGGTCTCGCCGATGGCCGGGATGTCCGGCGCGAACGGCGAGCGCCTGGCCGAGCTGACGCCCAGCGCGCGCACCTTGCCCGCCTTGATGTGCGGCAGCACCGAGGGCAGGCTGGCGAAGGCCATCGGCACCTGGTTGCCCAGCACGTCGTTGAGCGCCGGCGCCACGCCCTTGTAGGGCACGTGCTCCAGCTTGATGCCTGCCATGCTGTTGAGCATCTCCCCCAGCAGGTGGTTGAGCGTGCCGTTGCCCGCCGAGGCGAAGCGGTAGTAGTCGGGGCGGGCCTTGGCCATGCTGATCAGCTCGGCCATGCTGCGCGCCGGGAAGGCGGGATTGACCACCAGCACGTTCGGCACGCTGGCGACCGGCGCGATCGGCTCGAAGTCCTTGACCGGATCGAAGGGCACCTGGCGGTACAGCGAGGGATTGATGGCCTGCGTGCTGCTGATGGTCATCAGCAGCGTATAGCCGTCCGGCGTGGCGCGCGCGGCGTACTGCGTGCCGATGTTGCCGCCGGCGCCCGGCCGGTTCTCCACCACCACCTGCTGGCCGAGCCGCTGCGACAGGTCGGCGGCCACCAGGCGCGCGACGATGTCGTTGGTGCCGCCGGGCGCCTGTGGCACCACCATCTGGATGGGCTTGGCGGGATAGGGCTCGGCGTGGGCCGGGGCGGCGGCGCACAGCGCCAGGCTGGCGGCCAGGCCGGCCAGCGCGCGGGGGTTGCGTAGCATTGCGTCTCCTCTGGTTGACGGCCGGCGGCATCGGGCCGCGGCCGCATCGGAGCGCACTCTACCCGCGAAGCCCGCGGGCGGGAAATTCAATCGGCGACTACGCGCATAAGTTTTACTTATCCGCCTGCGCAGCGGTCGCCGGCGCTGCCTCGGCCGGTGCCGGCGGCCGCTTCAGCGAGCCGCCCTCGGCGATACGCGCCGCCACCAGCTCGCGCAGGATCTCCGCCACCGCCTCGGCCGCATGGGTACGCGGCAGCGCGCGCGGCCAGCACAGCGACAAGGTGCGGCGCAGCTCCGGCACGATCAGCCGGCGAGGCACCGCCGGCGCCGCGTCCGCGACCGAGGAGGCCGGCAGGATGGTGCAGGCCAGCCCCTCGCGCGCCGAGGCCAGCAGGAAGGGCAGCGAATCGAGGTCGGCCACCACCTCGAGGCGGATGCCCGCACGCGCGAAGCTGCGCTCCACCACATCGCGCAGGCCCTGCGCGCCGCTGGGCAGCACCAGCGGCACGCCATCGAGCTGGCGCAGCGCCACCGTCCCCTCGCCGGCCGCATCGAGCCCATCGTCTGCATCGTGCGCAGCGCCCGCACCGCCCGCCCCGTGCAGGCTCCCGCGCCGGGCCCGGCGCGGCGGACGCAGGCTGCCCGCCGGCGGGGTGCCGATCAGGTAGAGCGATTCGGTGGCGAGCGGCTCCGGCTCCACCGCGCGCGAGGGCGTGTCGCGGAACAGGATGGCGAAATCCAGGCGGCCATTGTTGAGCAGCTCCGAGATGTATCCGCTCATGCTCTCGAACAACTGCAGGCGCACGCGCGGATAGCGCTCGCGCACGGCCCGCATCAAGGGCATGCCGAAGGCGGCCGCGGCCGTGGTCGGCAGGCCGATCGCCACCGCGCCGGTGACATCGGCGCCGGCCACGCGCACCTCCGCGCCCGCGGCCTCGACCTGCTTGATGATGGCGCGTGCATGCCGGTACAGCGTGCGGCCCGCTTCGGTCGGCCGCACGCCCTTGGCGCTGCGGTGCAACAAGGCGACGCCGAACTCGGCCTCGAGCGCCGCCAGCTGCTGGCTGAGCGCCGGCTGTGCCACGCACACCACCTCCGCCGCCCGCGTCAGGCTGCCTTGGTCCACGATGGCCACGAAATAGCGCATGGCACGGATATCCATCGAATTCGGCTCCTGTGCGGTGAGATCGATGCGGGCCGCCACCGCGCGGGGCGGCGGGCAATGTATTGATTCTACTTATGGACGCCTGCATTTTCGCTATTTCCGCCGGCGGGCGAAAGCGGCTAGATTCTCGCCATCGACCACTAGCCCACTGAATCCCTGAGATCGGCCGGTGCCTGCCATGGCAGGCCTTTCCCCTCCCATTTCCATGATTCAGTGGTCCAGCGCCCCGGACTCCATCCCAGCCCCGACATGTCCCGTCCCCTGCAAGGCATCACCGTCGTCTCCCTCGAGCAAGCCATCGCGGCTCCCTTCTGCACCCGGCAACTGGCCGACCTCGGTGCGCGCGTGATCAAGATCGAACGCCCCGGCGGCGGTGATTTCGCCCGCGCCTACGATACGCGCGTGCGGGGCCAGTCCTCGCACTTCGTCTGGACCAACCGTTCCAAGGAAAGCCTGACGCTCGACCTCAAGCACGAGGCGGCCGGCGCGCTGCTGCGCAAGCTGCTGGCCGGGGCCGACGTGCTGGTGCAGAACCTGGCCCCCGGCGCGGCCGCGCGGCTGGGCCTGGACTACGCCAGCCTGAGCGGCGACTTTCCCCGCCTGATCGTCTGCGATATCTCCGGCTACGGCGCCGACGGTCCCTATCGCGACAAGAAGGCCTACGACCTGCTGGTGCAGAGCGAGTCGGGCTTCGTCTCGGTCACCGGCACGCCGGAAGAAGGCGTCAAGGCCGGCGCCTCGGTGGCCGACATCGCCGCCGGGATGTATGCCTACAGCAATATCCTGGCCGCGCTGCTCGAACGCGGCCAGACCGGACGGGGCAAGCGCATCGACATTTCCATGCTGGAAGCAACGGTGGAATGGATGGGCTTCCCGCTCTACTACGCCTTCGACGGCGCCGCGCCGCCGCCCCGCGCCGGGGCCGCGCACGCCACCATCTATCCATACGGCCCCTTCCCCACCGGCGACGGCAAGACGGTGATGGTGGGCCTGCAGAACGAACGGGAATGGGCCGCGTTCTGCGCCACGGTGCTGCAGGATCCTGACCTGGCCAGCCATCCGGACTACGCCGACAACAGCCGGCGCAGCGCCAACCGCGACACGCTGCGCGCACGCATCGTCGCCGTGTTCTCCGCGCTCGATGCCGACCAGGTCATCGCCCGCCTGGAGGCGGCCCGCATCGCCAACGCCCGCGTCAACACCATGGCCGACGTCTGGGCCCACCCCCAGCTCGCCGCGCGCGGGCGCTGGCGCGAGGTCGAGACGCCGGCCGGCGCCGTGCCGGCACTGCTGCCGCCGGGAGCCACGGAGGCGCGCATGGATCCCGTGCCCGCCGTGGGCCAGCAGACCGACGCCATCCTCGCCGAACTGGGCTGCACGCCCGAGGACATCCGCGCCCTGCATGCCGCGGGCGCGCTGTGAGGAGTGCCGCGATGTCCCGACCTGCCCTGCCGCTCAGCTACCTGTTCGTGCCGGCCGACCGCCCCGAGCGTATCGGCAAGGCGCTCGCCAGTGGCGCCCATGCCGTGATCGTCGACTTCGAGGATGCGGTCGCGCCGGCCGCCAAGGACAATGCCCGCACGGCCTTGTCCGCCGCCTGGCCGGCCCTGCGCACGCAGGCGGCCGCGGCGGGCGTGCCGCTGCTGGTGCGCGTCAACGGCGCCGACACGTGCTGGCACCGTTCCGACCTGGCGTGGTGCGCGCAGGGTGGCGCCGATGGCATCGTGCTGCCCAAGGCCGAGCCAGAGGCCGCGCGCGCCCTGCGCGCGGCCCTGCCTGACTGTGCCTGCCTGCCGCTGCTGGAAACGGCCGCCGGCTTCGCGCGCCTGCGCGAACTCGCCGCCCTGCCCGGCGTGGCCCGCCTGCTGTTCGGCAGCATCGACCTGATGCTGGACCTCGACATCGGCGATGCCGGCGCCCCGCTCGACTACTTCCGCAGCCGCCTGGTAGCGCATGCGCGCGCCGCCGGCCTGCCGGCGCCGGTGGATGGCGTCTGCACCGCGCTGGGCGACGCCGCCGCGCTGGCGGCCGAAACCACCCGCGCGCGCGCCTTCGGCTTCGGTGCCAAGCTGCTGATCCACCCGGCCCAGGTGGCGGGCGTGCATGCCGGCCTGGCACCGGATGCCGAGCAAGCCGCGTGGGCCCGCCGCGTGCTCGACGCGGCTGACCGGGCCGGCGGCGCGGCCATCGCCGTGGACGGAAAGATGGTCGACCGGCCCGTGCTGGAACGGGCCCGGCGCATCGTGTCGCGCCTGGCGCCGGCGCGACCGGGCGGGAACGGAGATCCGCGCTGGCACTTGCCGGCGCGTGGCCGGCCCTGGCGCGACGGCCTGTGAGGCGGCGCGCGGAGCGGCATGCAGGCCAACCTGCAGGCCGGGCTGCAGGCCGGGCTACAGGCCGGCCGACTGGAACCGCCGCGGCGCCGAGCAGGCCCGATAGGCAATGTCGGCGATGTCGCCCAGGTCCTCGGCCGGCCGCCACTCGGACGGCTGGTCGCGCGACATCGCGGCGATCTCGCCGTACATGGCGTCCGGCGCATCGCTGCGCTGGTAGCCCCGGTACTTGACCACGCGGTAGCGCGCGAAACCGCCGGCGCAGTCCAGTTCGATACGCGACAGCGAGCCATGCAGGCGCTCGCCATGGAAGCGGCTGGCATCGCCCTGGTAGACCACGGCGAGATCCAGCGTCGGACGGCCCTGGCCGTCCTGGCGGCGGAAGTAGTAGGACTTCGTGCCACCGGTGTGGGACATCTCCTTCAGCAGCAGCCACTCGCCATCGCCATCCCAGCGCTGCGCCGCCGCGTCGCCTCGCCACAGGCCGAAGTGGCGGCCCACGCCGAGCGCGACCACCAGCACGACGGCCAGCGTCAGCAGCTTGCTGGCGCGCGAGCCCTGGTCCGGCGCCGGCAGCCGCGCCGCGGCCGCCACCGGAAGCGGGGCAGGCACCGGAGCGGGTACCGGTGCAGGCACGGCAGCGGCGATCGACATGCCGAACGGGGCAGGACCGGGAGCCGGAACAGGAAAGGGAACGGGGGCCATCGCCAGTCCGCTGCCGCGGACGTAGCCACGGCCATGGCCGCGGATCCAGCCCCAGAACGAGCCGCCGGCGAAGCCGAGCACCATGCAGGTACCGACCGTGATGCCGGTGGCAACCAGCGCGTCGACGCCCGACTGCTGGTACAGCGGCGTGGCGGGCGCGGAAACCAGCCCCGCCGTCACGCCGAATGTCATCCACGCCTGCGCCGTGCGCAGGACCGAGGCCTCGGTGCTGCGCGGATAAATCAGGTGCGAGACGAAATAGGCAACGATGGCATGCACGATGACGGGCAGCATGGACTGGATCTCCTTCTTCTCAGTCGAGCCTGGCGAAGACTCCGGAAGCGCACTGCTGGATACCAGACCACCTTGTCGTGCGCATCAAGGCACCGGGAATCCGGTTGCGGGTCATAACGTGATCTTATAAGCGCAACAAAGTGCGGTTTCAACCGCCAACTCGGGGGGGATGCCCGAGCCGCAACAAGTGCTCGATGAGATGCTTGCTGCGCAACGGGATTCGCACTGCCCCGGTTCGCTCCCCTGTCGCTCGCTCAACTGAATCTGTAGCTGGATTTCAACTGAATTTGTAAACGCCATGCCCTCAAAGCCCACCGGCCTTTGGTCAGGACCGAGGATGTTCCACGTCCCTTGGCCATGAATTTACAATTCATCCAGAAATAGATAATATGTACAGATTGATTGCACCTCTGAGTGCCTGCAAGCGGCAAGATCTGCACAAGCAGCAACAAGAAAGCGGCCCGCGGTTTGATTGAGGCTTTCGCCCCCGTTGCAGTCTGACCGACATGGCGCCGCAGGCCATTACGATGGCACGCCTGCTCGGCGGCGTGCTATCGATGCTGCTATCGATGCCCCTGGGGCCGCAGAATCCATCGGCCCTGACAGCGCCTTCAATCTAACAAGACTTAACGATGATGCTGAATCTTCCAACCTTCGATGACGTGTCAGCGGCCGCGCGCCGGATTGAAGGCTTTGCCCACCGGACTCCCGTGATGCGCTCCCAGACCGCCGACAAGGAACTGGGCGCCGATGTTTTCTTCAAGTGCGAGAACCTGCAGCGCACTGGTGCCTTCAAGTTTCGTGGCGCATTCAATGCGCTGGCGCGCTTCGATGCGGCCCAGCGCCGCCGGGGCGCTCTCGCCTTCTCCGGCGGCAACCACGCGCAGGGCATCGCACTGTCGGCGGCATTGCTGGGGATACCGTCGACGATCCTCATGCCGCACGACGCGCCGGCAGCCAAGGTGGCGGCGACCAAGGGTTACGGAGGCAAGGTGGTGCTCTATGATCGATACACCGACGACCGCGAGGCAATTTGCCACAAGCTGGCGGAAGAACAGGGGCTGACGCTGATCGGGTCCTATGACCAACCGGACGTGATTGCCGGCCAGGGAACCGCCGCCAAGGAATTATTCGAGGAAACGGGCGAGCTTGATGCCCTGTTCGTCTGCCTGGGCGGCGGCGGCCTGCTCTCCGGCTCCGCGCTGTCCGCGCGCGCACTGGCACCGCGGTGCAAGATCTACGGCGTAGAGCCAGCCACCGGCAACGATGGCCAACAATCGTTCCGCTCCGGAGCGATCGTGCATATCGATACGCCAAAGACCATCGCCGACGGCGCGCAGGCGCAGCACCTAGGTCGTCACACGTTCGAGATCATTCGCCGTGATGTCGACGATATCCTTACCGCCAGTGACGAGGAGTTGGTCGATGGCATGCGTTTCTTTGCGTCACGCATGAAGCTGGTCGTGGAGCCAACCGGCTGCCTGGGCCTCGCCGCCGCACGCGGCATGAAAGCCGAACTGATGGGTAAGCGAGTGGGTATCATCGTTAGCGGCGGGAACGTGGACATTGACAGTTTCGCCGCGCTTCTTGCAGGCTGAGCTGCGTGATTCGCGCGAGTGGCATTCAACGCTAAGCGAATATCCATAGACGTTGGCCAGGCTCTACCGCAGCCTGATCACGGTCCCAGCCAGCGATCCCTATCCCTCTAATCGGGGCAGGCCGCCATAGCGCCGCACGTAGCCCAGTGCTGCCTTGCGCAGGGCAGTTATCGCCGTCGCAGGCTCGGCTCCGAGCGCCTGCAGTCGGCTCTGACAACGGCGCGCGACAAAGCGACCGTCGACGGCGCGGTACAGCCAGAACCGCGGCCGCTGCCCTTCCAGGCCGAGCAATCGCAGTCGACGCACCGCCGCGTCCGCTGGCGGGACACCGTGCTCGGCCTCCCAACCCGTGTGGCTCGAGTAGGTGAGGCATGTCCTCTGGCATGCCGCCGGCACTTGCCGAAGACGTGCAATCTGCGCCGCCGCTGTGGTGGCCAACGGCGTTGGCGTCCACCCCTTGGCTAGGCCGTGCGTTGCCGCACCAGATCGGAGCGGCCGTGGTTCACCAGCGCGATCGAGGCCGCGGCGATCACCGCCGGCACGGCGATGACAAGGAAGTTGTGGGCCAGCGGCAGGGACAGTCCGATGATAGCGCCGATCAGGATCGGCGCCAGGATCGCCCCGGCTCGCCCCACGCCCAGCATCAGGCCCAGCCCGGTGCCGCGGCAGGCGAGCGGATAGAACTGTCCGCAATAGGCACAGGACAGCGTCTGCGTGCCGATGGTGCAGGCGCCGGCCACGCCGACCAGCACGAACAGGACCCAGGTCGGCATGCCGTGGCCCAGCAGCGCGATCGACACCGCCGCCAGCAGGAACATCGGCACCAGCACGCCCTTGATGTGCAGGCGGTCAGCCAGCCAGCCGCCGCCGATGGCGCCGGCCGTGGCGCCGATGTTCAGCACCAGCACGAAGGCCAGGGCCGATCCCAGGCTGTAGCCAGCCGAGGCCATCAGCTTGACCAGCCAGGCATTGAGCGCGTACACCATGAACAGGGACATGAAGCAGGTCACCCAGAACATCACGGTGCTGAAGCCTCGCCCCTCGGCGAACAGGGTGCGCAGCGGCGCCTCCTGCGGCTTGTCCTGGCTCGCCACCACGAAGACGTCGTCCGCCTGCGGCGCGTACTGCGGCGCCAGGCGCGCGAGGATGGCCTGCAGTTCGCCGGTGCGGCCGCGCTTGTGCAGGAAGGCCATCGACTCGGGCATCTGCCGCCAGATCCATGGCAGCAGCACGGCCGGCGCCGCCGCCGCCAGGAACACGCCCTGCCAGCCGTAGGATTCGATCAGGCCGCGCCCCACCAGCGCCGCCACGATGCCACCCACCGAGTAGCCGGAGAACATCACCGTGATCAGCGTGCTGCGCATGCGCCGCGGCGCGTACTCGGACATCTGCGCGATCACGTTCGGCATGACCCCGCCCATGCCCAGCCCTGCGAGGAAGCGCATCACGCTGAAGGCCACCGGCTCGTGCATCATGCCGGCCGCCGCCGTGCACAGGCTGAACAGCGCGATGCACAGCACGATCACCGCGCGCCGCCCGATGCGGTCCGCGAGCGCGCCGAAGACGATATTGCCGAACATCATGCCGAACAGCGCCGAGCTGACCATGAAGCCGGCCTGGGTCGCGTCCACGCCCATCTCCTTCATGATCGCCGGCAGCGCGATGCCTGCCACGGCGAGGTCGTAGCCGTCGAAGACGATGGCCAGTGCGCACCAGACGAGCACGGTGGCGTGGAAGCGGTTGAAGCTGGCGTCGTCCGCCAGTCGGTTGGCATCGATCTGCCGCATGGTGGTCTCCTCCTTGCCGCGCGCGCCGGCCTCCGGCTCTGTGCGCCCGCCGCGGGTTCTGCTGCTTGATGGTAGATGGCAGGTGACTGGCCGCCGTCGGCCTTCACGCTGCCGGCGCGGCCGCATCCAGCCCGAAGAAGGCGCGTGCGTTGTCGCCCAGGATGCCGCGCCGCTGCGCGGCGTCCAGGCAGGGCGCGCGGCGCACCAGGGCCCCGACCTCCTGCTCGCCGAGCGGGAAGGGATAGTCCGAGCCCAGCATCACGCGCTCGGCCCCCATCACGTCGACCAGCAGGCGCAGCGCGCCTTCGTCGAACACGATGCTGTCCACGTGCAGGCGCCGCGCATACTCCGACGGTGGCCGCGGGCAGTCCTTGCGCACGATGTCGCGGTGCTTCCACGCGTTGTCGGCACGCCCGAGCTGGAAGGCGAAACTGCCGCCGCCATGGGCGAAGCAGATGCGCAGCGACGCGGGAATCCGTTCCAGCGCGCCCGACAGGATCAGCGACAGCATGCCGAGCTGCGTCTCCGCGGCCATCGCCACCAGCCAGGGCAGCATCCAGCGCTTCATGCGCTGCCCGCCGCCCATCATGTCCCAAGGGTGGACCAGCACCGGGATGCCGTGCTCGGCGCAGTAGACGAGAAAGTCGACCAGGTCCGGATGGTCGAGGTCCTTGTCTCCCACGTGATTGCCGATCTGCACGCCGACGCAACCCGCGGCGAGCGCGCGCGAGGCTTCCGCGCAGGCCAGCCGCGTATCCTGCAGCGGCACTTGCGCCAGCGCCTTGAGCCTGTGGGGATGGCGCGCGCAGAAGCCGATCGCCTTGTCGTTCATGCGCGCCGCCCAGTCGGCGGTGCGGGCGGCCTCCCAGGCAAAGCCGAACATCACCGGCGTGGCGCACACCAGCTGCATGTCGATGCCCTGCGCATCGAGCTCGGCGACACGGAAGTCGGCGTCCCACAGCGCCCGGTAAACCGGGCGGAAGGGCGCATCCGCGATCATGATCTGGCCGGTCTCGCCACCGGCATCGACGGCCAGCCAGGGCGCGCGCTGCGCATCGACCGCGCTGGCCTCCGCGCGGCTGATGGGGGGCAGGAAATGGGAGTGGATGTCGATCATGGCAAGGCGGGAAAGTGCTTGGCCAGGGTGCGGTGCCAGGCCTGGAAATCGCGCCCGGGATGGATCTCGCCGCAGCCGGGGCAGCGGCGCGCCTGCTCCGGGCTCGCGTAGAAGGATTCGTACAAGGGCGGCAGGTCGGCGACGATGCTGCGCAGCGTCACCTCATGCCGCTGCACCGCCGTGCCGCAGGCCGCGCAGCTCCACTGGAAGGCGTCGTTCTCGCCGGCCGGGCGCTGGCGCTCGACCACCAGGCAGCGGCTGCCCGCTTCCGGGCGCTGGGGCGAATGCAGGGTATGCGGCGGCAGCAGGAACATGTCGCCCTCGCGCAGGTCGACGCGCTCGTAGCGGCCGCGCTCCCACAGCAACAGGTAGGCATTGCCCTGGAACTGATAGAACAGTTCCTCGACCGGGTCATCGTGGAAATCGCTGCGCTCCTTCGGCCCGCCGACCACGGTGACCATGAAGTCGCTGTCCTGCCAGATCTGCTGGTTGCCGACCGGCGGCTTGAGCTGTTGCGCGTGTTCGTCGAGCCAGCGCCGGAAGTTGAGCGGCCGGCCGTATTTCAAGGGAAACATGTCAGTCCTCCTGCGCCGCCAGCGGCTTGTAGGCGGTGGCCTTGATCTCAATCAGCAAGTGCGGGTGCGGCAACTGGTGCACCGCCACGGTGGTGCGGGTGGGACCGTCGTAGTCGAAGTACTCGGCCCAGGCCTCGTTGAAGCCGCCGAAGTCGTTCATGCTGACGAGAAAGACCTGGGTTTCGACCAGGTCCGACAGGCCCGCGCCCGCGCTGGCCAGGATGTCGCGGATATTGTCGAGCACGGCGCGTGTCTGTGCGCGGATATCGAGCGTGGTGACACCCATCTCGTCGGCCTGCGCGCCGGCGAAGCTGTTGTCCGGGCGGCGTGAACTGGTGCCCGAGACGAAGAGGAAGTCGCCGGCCCGCTTGCAGTGCGGGAAGCGGCCGCGCGGCCGCGCCTTGCCGGCGACCAGGTGCGCTTCTGAGGTCATGGCTGGAGTCTCCTGTTGTCGTGGATGCCTGTGCGGCCGCGCCGCGCTCAATGCCCGCCCGGCTGCGTGGTGAAGGCCACGCTGCCCAGCGCGCTGTCGCCGCAGCCGATGCTGCAGCTCACGTGCAGACCCGGCCGCAACGCCTCGGCCGCGGTGGCGGCGCCGGCCATGATCAGCGAGCCGGCAGGAAGGCTGGCCTGCGCCGCGTACAGCAGGCGCGCGGCCTGCACCACCGAGCGCAGCGGGTGGCCCAGGATGGCGCCGGTCGAGCCGACCTGCACGTCGCGGCCGTCGAACTGCATGCGCACGCCCTGGTTGCCGAGGCCGTCGAAGCGGCGCGACCAGGCGCCCACCACCAGGCCGGCGGAGGAGCAGTTGTCCGCCACCACGTCCTCGAGACTGAAGCGGAAATCGCGGTAGCGCGAGTCGATGATCTCCATCGCCGGCGCCACCGCCTCGAGATAGTCGGCGGCTTCCAGCGCGGTCAGCGGCGCGTCGATGGTGCGGCGCGTGACAAAGCAGACTTCAGGCTCGACGCGCGGGTGGATGTAGCGCCCGAGATCGACCAGACCGCCATCCTCTTCGATCATGGCGTCGGTCAGGTAGCCCCAGATCAGGCTGTCCACGCCCATCTGCACCATCTTCGCGCGGCTGGTGAAGCCGAGCTTGATGCCCTTGAGGCGCTCGCCCCGTTCGAAGCGGCGGGCGATCGAGGCGTGCTGGATGGCGTAGGCCGCGGGCAGGTCGAAGCTGCCCGGCGCGAACTGGGGAATGGCTTGCGCCTGGCTGGCGGCCGCATCGAGTGCGAGCGCGGCGTCGGCGAGGATCTGGCTCATGTCGGTTCCTGTGCAGGGGTTTCGTGGTGCGGCGGATCGCGCGGCTTCAGTCGCGCCCGCCGAAGACGGCCCGCACCGAGCCCAGCCCTTCGATGCGCGCCTGGAACACATCGCCGGGCGCGACCGCCACCATCGGACCCAGCGCCCCCGTCAGCAGCACGTCGCCGGCGCGCAGCGGCGCGCCCAGCCGGGCCATGGTGTCGGCCAGCCATACCGCCGCGTTGAGCGGATTGCCCAGGCAGGCCGCGCCCACGCCGCTCGAGACCGGCTCACCGCGGCGCTCCATCACCATGCCGCAGTCGAC
The DNA here is from genome assembly GCF_001854305.1 of Cupriavidus sp. USMAA2-4. NCBI lineage: Bacteria > Pseudomonadati > Pseudomonadota > Betaproteobacteria > Burkholderiales > Burkholderiaceae > Cupriavidus > Cupriavidus sp. USMAA2-4. The sequence goes on from NZ_CP017749.1 coordinate 847,515, forward strand.
CAGGTCGAGCCGGTCCAGCGTGACCGGCCGCGTGCCCAGCACGAACAGGCCGGACGAGGCGTTGTCGGCCACGGTGTCGGCCAGCCGGATGTCCCAGTCGGCGATGCGGCTGCCCACCACTTCCAGCGCAGGCAGCGCGTAGGCCGTGGCGGAAATCACGTCGGCCACCGTATGCGACAGGTGCGGCAGGTCGCGCTGCAGCACCAGCGCGATCTCGGCCTCGACCCTGGGCTGCAGGGTGCGCGACCAGGCGATCTCCTCGCCGTCGCCGGCCGCCATGCTGGCGAACAGCGCGCCGAAGTCGGGCGCGTCGACGCCGAGCTGGCGCTGCACGGCCTTCGAAGTCAGGCCGATCTTGCGGCCGACCAGGCGCTCGCCACCGGCCAGGCGGCGCTCGCTCAGCGCTTGCTGCACCTGGTAGGCCATCGTCAGCACGTCGCCGCCAGGTCCGGCCGCGGCGGCCAGTTCTTCGCGCACGGGCGGGGTGGGCTGGCGCAGTTCGGCTGCGCGCCAAAGACGCTGCGCCACCTGCTGGACGACTTCATCGATCATGGCTTCCCTCGGCATCATGGGCGCTCCGCTGTGGAGCAGGCAAAGGTGAACTCGATCTCCACCGCGGCGCCCAGCGGCAGCGCGGCGACACCGAGCGTGGTACGGGCCGGCAGCGGCCGGCCGGCGAAGACCGACTCCCAGGCGTGGTTGAATTCGGCGAAGGTGGAGAAATCGCTGAGGTAGGCGCGCGCCAGGCACAGGGCATCGAGATCGAGGCCATAGTCCGGCAGCGCCAGTTGCAGGTTGTCGAAGATGCGCCGGGTCTGCGCGGCCACGCCGCCGTCGACCAGGCAGCCGCTGTCGGGGTCCAGCGCCACCATGCCGGCCACGTAGGCGGTGGCGCCGTGGCGCACGCACGGCGAATAGGCGAACTTCGGCGCGGCCACGCGCGTCGAGAGGATTCTCTGCAGCATGGCGCCTCAGATCTTGATGCTGACGTTGGTGGTCTCGGAGTAGAAGTCCAGCGAGTAGCGGCCTCCCTCGCGCCCCATGCCCGACAGCTTGCTGCCACCGAACGGTGTGCGCAGGTCGCGCGAGAACCAGGTATTGACCCAGGCGATGCCCACGTGCAGGCGCGCCGTCACGCGGTGCGCGCGCGACAGGTTGGTGGTCCACACGCTGCTCGCCAGGCCATAGGCGCTGTCGTTGGCGCGGCGGATCGCCTCGTCCTCGCTGTCGAACGGCGCCAGGTGGCAGACCGGGCCGAACACTTCCTCGCGCATGCAGCGCGCGTCGTCCGCCAGGCCGGTCCAGATGGTCGGCAGCACGAAGGCGCCGTCGTCGCGCGCGTCGCCGAACTGCGGCACACGGCCGCCGGTGACGACAGTGGCGCCCTCCTGCACGGCGAGATCGAAATAGGACAGCACCTTGTCGCGGTGGCCGTGCGAGATCAAGGAGCCCATGAAGACCCCGGGCTGGTCGGGCCAGCCCACCTGCAGCGCCTCGGTGCGCGCCTTGAGCGCGGCGACGAAGCGCTCGAAGAGGGGACGCTCGACGTAGACGCGCTCCGTGCACAGGCACACCTGGCCGGCGTTGGTGAAGCTGGAGCGCACGATGCCCTCCACGGCGGCGTCGAAATCGGCGTCGGCGAACACGATGGCGGCATTCTTGCCACCCAGCTCGAACGACACCTCCTTCACGCCGTCGGCGACCGCCTTCATGATGGCGGCACCGGTGCGCGACTCGCCGGTGAACGTCACCGCGTCGACACCCCCATGCGTGGTCAGCGCCTCGCCGGCCGAGCCGGGGCCGAAGCCATGGACCACGTTGAACACGCCGGCCGGCGCGCCGGCCTCGTGGAACGCCTCGGCCACCAGCGTGGCGGTCGACGGCGTCTCCTCGGACGGCTTGCAGACGATGGCATTGCCGCAGATCAGCGCCGGCGCCGCCTTCCAGGTCAGCGACAGGATCGGCAGGTTCCACGGCGAGATGCTGGCGACCACGCCGAGCGGCTTGCGCTTGGTGTAGTTGATCAGTTCGGTGCCGTCGCCCAGCCGGGTCTCGAAGAAGTCGGTATGGGCCAGCTTGCCGAGGTCGGCGAAGGTGCGGAAGTTGTGGATGCCGCGGTAGATATCGAGCTGGCGCGCCTGGCCGAGCGGGCGGCCGGTATCGGCCACCTCGGCGGCAAGGAAGTCCTCGAAGCGGCGCTCGATGATGTCGGCCACGCGATGCAGCAGGCGCGCGCGCTCCTCGACATGGGAGCGGCCCCAGGGCCCTGCCATGGCCGCGCGCGCGCTGCGCACGGCGCGGTCGACCAGCGCGGCGTCGGCCTCGTGCACCTGGGCCAGCTCATGGCCATCCACCGGGCACAGGTTGCTGAAGGTCCGCCCGGTTTCGACGAACTCGCCGCCCACATAGTTGCGCGTCGGCCGCAGCGACGCCGGTAGATTGAATCGCGACAAGATGGTCTCCTCCGATGGCGCCGTCCACGATGGCCGCGCCGGCCTCGCGCGGCCGGGGGCTCCGGCTGACGGGCACGGAAGGATTCTAGGGAGCGGGCCGCGCGCCGGATAATGAAATCCTCGCGCGTTCGTATAAGGAGCAGGAATACCAGCGCTGCGGCGCGCCGGCACGACCCGGCCCGGCTACGGCTCGGCGGCCTCGCGCAGCGCCTGCAGCAGGCGCTCGGCCGCCGGCGACGGCTCGCGCCCCTTGCACAGGGTATAGCCGATGGTGCCGAAGACGCTGCCATGGCCCAGCGGCAGCACGCTCAGCAAGCCACCCTGGACGAACTGCCGGGCCACCGAGAACGGCATCACCCCGATCATCTCGGACTGGATCAGCAGACCGAGATTGGTCAGGATCGAAACCGACTCGATCACCCGCACCGGCCGCTTCATGCCCAACGCCTCGAAGAAGCGCAATGCCGCCGGCATCGCGTCGGACTCCGGTGTCGGCAGGATCCAGTCGTAGTGCTCGAGCTGCGCCAGCGCCGGCGCCACCTCGCTGGCGAGCGGATGGTGGCGCCCCACCACCGCACACAGCTTCTCCTCGAAGAGCGGCACGTGCTCCAGCGCCGGATCGCCCGGCTGCGCCGGCAGCAGGCCCACCATCACGTCCAGCTCGCCGCGCACCAGCGCCTCGAACATGGCCTCGTTGCCGCCCACGCGCACCTCCACCACCACATCCGGCGCCAGCGCGCGCAGCCGCACCAGCGCCTTGGGCAGCAGGCGCGCCGAGGCCACCAGCAGCGAACCGACGATGACCTGCCCCGATACCCCGGCCTTCCAGGCATTGAGGTCGTCGGCCAGCAGGCGCACCCCCGCCAGCAGCGAACGGCAGTGCCCGTGCATCATGCGGCCGAAATCGGTCAGTTCCACGCCGCGCCGGGTGCGCACGAACAGCGCCTGCTCCATGTGTTCTTCCAGTTCCTGCACCGCCTTGGTCAGCGCCGGCTGGGTCATATGCAGCTCGCGCGACGCCGCCAGCAGCGAGCCGGTGGCGACCACGGTGTCGAAGATGGCGAGTTGCTGCAGGCGCAGGCGGCGGGCCAGCGAGAGTTTGGAGAAGGACATGGGAGCTCGCAGGGATCGGGCGCGGCACGGCTTCAGCGGCCGCCGGCGCCGCAGATATTACCGCAAGGCACGCCGGCGGCCTGCCCGCCGTGCCCGCCGATCCTGGCAACGGCCATGCGCCACCCTCCGCTTCCGGCGGGTATCAAGCACACGCCCGCAGATGCGGTAATGGCTTGTTTTCATTGGATTTCCGCGGCTCCTGCCGCAGCCTGCACGGTGCCACGGCACAAGTTTCCCTTGACCATTGCGATTCCCCGGCTATGATTGCAAACGTTTGCAGCAAACGTTTGCAAGGAGCAGTGATGGAGACAGCAGTTCACGACAAGACATCCCGCGCCGACGAAGCGCTCGCGCTGATCGAGGACGAGTTTTCGGTGACGCCCATCGTCGAGGCCGCCATGGCAGGCACGTCCGACCCGCGCCTGCGCTTCGTGATGGCGTCGCTGGTGCGGCACCTGCACGACTTCCTGCGCGAGGTCCGGCCCACCGACGAGGAGTTCGAGCGGGGCCTGGAATTCGTCGCCGCGCTCGGCCATGCCACCCATGCCACCAATAACGAAGTGGTGCTGGCGGCGGACGTGCTGGGGCTGTCGACCCTGGTCACGGTGATGAACAACAGCACCCGCGACGGCCGCACGCCCGGCGCGCTGCTGGGACCGTTCTACCGCGCCAACGCGCCGGCCTACGACTGCGGCGACTGCGTGGTCCAGGACGATGCGCCCGGCCTGCCGCTGTTCGTCAGCGGCACGGTGCGCGCCACCGACGGCACGCCGCTGGCCGGTGCCCTGGTGGAGGTCTGGCAGGCATCGCCGGTGGGCCTGTACGACAACCAGGACCCGTCGCAGCCCGACCGCAACCTGCGCGGGCGCTTCCACACCGATGCCCACGGCCGCTACCACTTCCGCACCGTGCGCCCGGCCGGCTATCCGGTACCGACCGGCGGCCCGGTGGGCACGCTGCTGGCGGCGCAGCAGCGCCATCCGTACCGCCCCGCCCACATCCACTTCATCGTCGCCGCGCCGGGCTACCGCACCCTGGTCACCCAGGTCTTCGCCGACGAGGCGCCGGCGCTGGAAGGCGATGTGACCTTCGGCGTGCACCGTCAGCTGGTGGGCCGGCTCGACCATGTGGAGCAGGGCCGCAGCCCCTGGGGCGAGCTGCCCGCGCCCTACGACACGCTGGACTTCGACTTCGCGCTCGAACCCGGCACGCCGACCTTCCCCAAGCCGCCGATCGACTGAACGGCCGCTGCACGCTTGCCATCCCTTCCCATCCACCCTGTCATCGCGCACCACACCATGAGCCTCTCTCCTCTTTCCGGCAAGGTCGCCGTCATCCTCGGCGGCACCGGCGGCATCGGCTTCGCCGCCGGCGACGCGCTGGCCCGCCTCGGCGCCAGCATCGTGCTGGCCGGGCGCAACCACGACGGCGCGACCAGCGCGGCGGCGGCGCTGCCGGCCGGCAACCACCTGGCCGCCAGCGCCGAGATCCGCGACAGCGCCTCGCTGCGCGAACTGGCCGCCTCGGTCCTGCACCACTACGGCCGCATCGACATCCTGGTCAATGCCGCCGGCTTCACGCGCGCCGTCCCGCATGCCGACCTGGACGCCCTCGACGACGACCTGATCGACGAACTGTTCGCGGTCAACTGGCGCGGCCAGTTCGCCGCCATCCGCGCCTTCGCGCCGCACCTGCGCGCCGGCGGCGACGGACTGGTCGTCAACGTGGGCTCGATCGCCGGCCGCAACGGCCAGGGCAGCAACGTGGCCTACTGCGCCGCCAAGGCCGGGCTCGACGCCATGGCCATGTCGCTGGGCCGGGCGCTGGCACCGGAGATCCGCGTGCTCAACGTCTCGCCCGGCGTGGTCGACACCGATTTCGTGCCGGGCCGCGACGCCGCCTTCAACGAACGCGCGGCCAAGACCACGCCGCTCAAGCGCATCGGCCGCGCCCAGGACGTGGCCGAGGCCATCGCCGCCTGCGCCACCACGCTGCGCTTCGCCACCGGCACCACCCTGGTGGTCGACGGCGGCCGCCTGCTCGGCTGAACGCCCCCCCGCCCCCCGGACATCACGCACCCACGCCCCATGCATGCACGCAAAACCCTGATCACCTGCGCCGTGACCGGCAACATCGTCACGCCCGAGCAGCACCCCGGCCTGCCGGTCACGCCGGCACAGATCGCCGACGCGGCGCTGGAAGCCGCCGAGGCCGGCGCCGCCGCCGCGCACATCCACGTGCGCGACCCCGAGACCGGCCGGCCCTCGATGTCGCTCGACTACTACGCCGACGTCATCGACCGCATCCGCCGCCGCCACCGCACGCTCATCATCAACCTCACCACCGGCCCCGGCGGACGCTTCGTGCCGAGCGAGGACGAGCCGCGCGTGGCCGCGCCCGGCACCACGCTGCTGCACCCGGCCAAGCGTGTCGAGCACATCGCGGCGCTGCGCCCCGACGTCTGCTCGCTCGACCTGAACACCATGAACTCGGGCGGCGACGTCGTCATCAACACCCCGGCCAACGTCCGCAAGATGGCCAAGGTGATCCGCGCAGCCGGCGTGATGCCCGAGCTGGAGATCTTCGATTCCGGCGACCTCAACCTGGCGCTGGACCTGCAGCGCGAAGGGGTGCTCGACGGCCCCGGCCTGTGGACCTTCGTGCTGGGCGTCAAGTACGGCTTCGCCGCCACGCCGGAGACCGTCTTCTACGCGCGCAACATGCTGCCGCCGGGCGCCCACTGGTCCGCCTTCGGCATCGGCCGCGCCGAGTTCCCGATGGTGGCCCAGGCCTGGCTCGCCGGCGGCCATGTGCGGGTCGGGCTGGAAGACAACCTCTACCTCGAGAAGGGCGTGCTGGCACCCGACAACGCGGCCTTGGTGGCCAAGGCGCGCGGCATCGTCGAATCGCTCGGCGGCGAGATCGCCTCGCCCGCCGAAGCCCGCCGCACCCTCGGCCTGCGCGACGCCTGAAGCGCGCCGCACGCACGCATACGGCACCCACACCCCAAACCCAAGTCCGACAGGAAAGCCCGTGAACACCATCCAAGTCAGCCGCAAGGCTTCCGATATCGACTCCCTGCAGCTCGACCTGCTCGACCTGCCCCGCCCGGCCGCCCAGCACGGCCAGTGCGTGATCGAAGTGGCCAGCGCCGGCGTCAACCCGAGCGACGTCAAGGCCACGCTCGGCCTGATGCCGCACGCGGTGTGGCCGCGCACGCCCGGACGCGACTTCGCCGGCACCGTGGTCGAGGGTCCCGCCGCGCTGCTCGGCCGCGCGGTCTGGGGCAGCGGCGGCGAACTCGGCATCCGCCGCGACGGCAGCCATGCGCGCTACCTGCGCCTGCCGGTGGAGTCGGTGCGCGAGAAGCCGGCGACACTCTCGCTGCAGGAGGCCGGCGCCGTCGGCGTGCCCTTCATCACCGCCTACGAGGGGCTGCGCCGTGCCGGCATGCCGGGCGCGGGCAGCACCGTGCTGGTCTGCGGCGGCAATGGCAAGGTCGGCCAGGCAGCGATCCAGATCGCCACCGCGCTGGGCGCGCGCGTGTTCGCCGTCGAGCGCACCGCCGAGGCCTATCGCGGCCATGCCAGCGGGCCGGTGCGGATGATCGACGCCAGCCGCGAGCGCATCGCCGAAGTGGTGTGCGACGAGACCGGCGGCCATGGCGCCGACATCGTCTACAACACAGTCGGCAGCCCCTACTTCGAGCAGGCCAACCAGGCCATGGCGATCGGTGCCGCCCAGGTCTTCATCTCCACCATCGAGCGCGCGGTGCCGTTCGACATCTTCGCCTTCTACCGCGGCCAGCACACCTATGCCGGCGTCGACACGCTGGCGCTGGACAGCGCCGCCGGCGCCTGCATCCTCGACCAGCTGGCGCCGATGTTCGCCAGCGGGGCGTTGCGTCCCTTCCCGGTGCTGCAGGACTACACCTTCGCGCTCGGGCAGGCCAAGGACGCCTATCGCGCGGTGCTGCAGGGTGCGCCCGAACGCGTGGTGCTCAAGCCATGAACGTCACCCGCTTCGCCGAAGCACCGGCCTACTTCCCGCCGCACCACACCGGCATGCACTGCCTGCGCCTGCAGGGGCACGAGGCGGGCCGCTCCGACGCCCTGTGGATGGGCGTGTCGGTGCTGCTGCCGGGCGGGCACACCGCCCTGGACGCCTCTCCCCTGGAGAAGCACTACGTCGTGCTGGAGGGCGAGGTGCGCCTGCGCACGCCGGACGAGACCGTCACGCTGCATCAGTACGACTCGGTGCGGCTGGCGCCGGGCGAGGCACGCGAAGTCTCGAACCCGGGCAACCGGCCCGCCCTGCTGCTGCTGGCCATGCCCTATCCGTGAGGCGGCCGGAGCCCGGCGCAGACCGGGCCCGGCCCTCGCCGGCGCGTCCGCCACCGCGGACGCGCCGCGCCCCACCCCACCAAGGAGACAAGAGATGCTGCAATACCTGTTCCCCAGGCTGCGCGCCGCCGGCACCGCCCTGACCTCGACCCTGACCCTGGCCGCGGCCACGACCGCGCTGCTGGCGCCGGCCCCCGCCGCGCGCGCACAGGGCACCTACCCCAGCAAACCCATCCGGCTGGTGGTACCGTTCTCGGCCGGCAGCGCCACCGACATCCTGGCCCGCATCCTCAGCAGCAAGATCGGCGAGGGCGGCGGCTACACCGTCATCGTCGAGAACCGGCCCGGCGCCGGCGGCACGCTGGGCGCCGCCATCGTCGCCAAGTCGGCCCCCGACGGCTACACGCTGGCGCTGGTGTCGATCGGCCACGCCATCAATGCCACGCTTTACCCGCGCCTGTCCTACGACACCTTGAAGGACTTCGCCCCGGTATCGATGGTGGCGACGGTGCCCAATGTCCTGGTCGTGAACGCCACCGGCCCCTACCACTCGGTACGCGACATCCTGGCCGCGGCCAAGGCCAGGCCCGGCACGCTCAACTTCGACTCGGCCGGCTCCGGCAGCTCGACCCACCTGAGCGGCGAGCTGTTCAAGCTGCAGGCCGGCATCGACATCCTCCACATTCCCTACAAGGGCACCGGCGAGGCGCTGACCGACATCATGGCCGGCCGCGCGGACTTCATGTTCGCGCCCACCGTCTCGGCCATGCCCTTCGTGCGCCAGGGCAAACTGCGGGCGCTGGCGGTGGCCACCGCCCAGCGCGCCGCCACCCTGCCGGACCTGCCCACCGTGGCCGAGGCCGGCCTGCCCGGCTACGCCTTCGACTCCTGGTTCGGCGTGCTGGCGCCGGCAGGCACGCCCAAGGAGATCGTCGATGCGCTCAATGCGCAGATCGCCAAGGCCCTGGTGGCGCCGGACGTGCGCGAGCGGCTCGCGGCCCAGGGCGCCGAGGCCAGGGGCTCGACCCCGCAGGCCTTCGCCGCCACCCTGCGCAGCGAAGTCGCCCGGCTGGCGCCGGTGGTACGGCAGGCCGGCATCCGCGGTGGGCAGTAAGGCACGGTCAGGCACAGGAGGGGGCTGGCGGCGGGCGGAAAGCGGTCCCCGCGCGTGGCGGCGGCCCGGTGCTGGCTTAGAATGGCGGATCCGCCAACCCGCGCCGCCGCCGCACCGCATCCCCCATCCCGCCGCCATGCCCGAGCGCAAACGCCTGACCCTCAAAGACCTGGCCGCCGAGATCAACGTCCATTACTCGACGGTTTCGCGCGTGATGAATCCGGCCACCCGGCACCTGGTGGCCGACGACGTCGCGGCGCGCATCCTGGAGGTGGCCGAGGCGCGCGGCTTCCGTCCCAACCGGATCGCGGCGGGACTGCGCACGCAGCGCTCCGGCCTGGTGGGCGTGGTGCTGCCCGACATCGCCAACCCGGTGTTCCCGCCCATCCTGGCCGGCATCGAAGCCGTGCTGGCCCAGCAGGGCTATGTGCCGATCGTGGTCAACGCCGGCCTCGACAAGGTGCGCCAGCGCTTCGTCATCGACCAGCTGGTCGGACGCCAGGTCGAGGGCCTGCTGCTGGCCACGGCCGAACGGGAAGACCCGATCCTCGACTACTGCCTCAAGCAGCGCATCCCCGCCGTGATGATCAACCGCGGCGAGGACGCGGGGCGCGCTTCCTGCGTGGTCAGCGACAACCTGCTGGCGATGCGCCTCACGGTGGACCACCTGGTGGCGCTGGGCCACCGCCGCATCGGCCACATCGCCGGGCCGGCCGCGCTCTCCACCGGCTACCAGCGCCGCGAGGGCTTCCTGCAGGCGGTGCGCCGGCATCGCCTGCGCCGCGAGGCGTGGCAGGTGGTGGAAGCCGACAGCTACTCGCGCGAGGCCGGCCGCCAGGCCTGCGCGCGCCTGTTCGCGGACTTTCCCGGCATGACCGCCATCGCCGCCGGCAACGACCTGATCGCCATGGGCTGCTACGACTACCTGCGCGAGCACGGGCTGTGCTGCCCCGCCGACATCTCGGTGGTCGGGCACAACGACATGCCCTTCGTCGACGCGCTGACGCCGCCGCTGACCACCGTGCGCATTCCCGTGCACCAGATGGGCGAAGACGCCGCGCGCCTGCTGCTGCAGCAGATCGGCGCGCCGGCATCGCCGCCCGTCACCGTCGAGCTGGTACCCGAACTGATCGTGCGCGGATCGACCGCGCCGCCGCCCGCGCCGCACTGAACGGCGCGCGCCCTACACCGCCGCCACGATCAGGTCCCGCAGCCACCGGTGGGCCGCGTCGCGGTGCACGCGCTCCGGCCACAACATCGAGATCTCGAAGCCCGGCACCTCCACCGGCGGCTCCACCACCCGCAGCGCCGGCACGCCGCGCACCAGCCGCTCCGGCACCATGGCGACCAGGTCGCTGCCGGCCAGCGCCGACAGCAGGAAGAGGAAATGCGGCACCGACAGCGCCACGCGGCGCGTCAGGCCGCGCGCCGCCAGCACCTCGTCGGTGACACCGCGAAAGCCGCCGCCGTCCTGCGACACGATCACGTGGTCGAGCGCGCAGAACTGCGCCAGCGTGGGCCGGCGCCGCAGGCGCGGATGGCCGGCGCGCCCGGCCAGCACATAGCGCTCGCTGAACAGCGCGCGCCGGTGCAGGGCGGGCGGCGCGCCCTCGGTGGTGTGGAAGGCGAGGTCGATCTCACCCTGCTCCGCCTGACGCGCCACCTTGGCCGGCACCAGTTCCAGCACGGCCAGCCGGGTCCCGGGCGCCTCCACGCGCAGGCGCGCCAGCACCGGCAGCACCAGGGTGGACTCCATGTAGTCGGTGGCGGCCAGGCGCCAGGTGTGGCCGGCCTGGGCCGGATCGAAGGGGCTGTCCGCCGCCACCGCGCGCTCCAGCGCGGCCAGCGCCTCGCGCAGCGGCTCGCGCAGGGACTCGGCGCGCGCGGTCGGCCGCATGCCGCGTGGGCCCGGCAACAGCAGCGGGTCGTCGAAGAGCTCGCGCAGCTTGGCCAGGTGCACGCTGACCGAGGGCTGCGAAAAGTGCAGCCGCTGCGCCGCGCGCGTCACGTTGTGCTCGGACAGCAACACGTCCAGCGTCACCAGCAGGTTCAGATCGAGCCGCCTGAGATTATTCATGGAAATACCTGGAATATTGGAAATTCATTTCCAATATACCTGGGGGCGGCGCATGCTGCGGCTATCGCGACTCTCCGCTCCCGCAACGGCAGCCCACCATGAACGTACTGATCGTCTACGCCCACCCCGAACCCCGCTCCCTGAACGGCTCGCTCAAGGACTTCGCCGTGCGCCGCCTCGAAGCGGCCGGGCACACGGTGCAGGTCTCCGACCTCTATGCCATGCGCTGGAAGGCCACGCTCGATGCCGCCGACAGCCTCGACGGCGCGGCCGGCCCGCGCTTCGACCCCTCGCTCGACTCCAAGCGTGCCTTCGAGAACGGCCGGCAGAGCGAAGACATCGCCCGCGAGCAGGACAAGCTGCGCTGGGCCGATGCGGTGATCCTGCAGTTCCCGCTGTGGTGGTTCTCGATGCCGGCCATCCTCAAGGGCTGGGTCGAACGCGTCTACGCCTATGGCTTCGCCTACGGCGTCGGCGAGCACTCAGACACGCACTGGGGCAACCGCTACGGCGAAGGCACGCTGGCCGGCAAGCGCGCCATGCTGATGGTCACCACCGGCGCCTGGGACTCGCACTTCGGCCCGCGCGGCATCAACGGCCCGCTCGACGACGTGCTGTTCCCGATCCAGCACGGCGTGCTGTTCTACCCCGGCTTCGACGTGCTGCCGCCCTTCGTCATCCACCGCAGCAGCCGCGTCGACGCGGCCGGCTTCGATGCCGCCAGCGCGGCGCTGGGCGAACGGCTCGACACCCTGTTCGAGACGCAGCCGATTCCCTTCCGGCGGCAGAATGGCGGGGACTACGAGATTCCGGCGCTGACCCTGCGCGAGGAGATCGCGCCGGGGCGCAGCGGCTTCGGCGTGCACCTGGCGTAGTGGGCGGCGGGGCGAGGGACGGCGGCGGAGCCAGGCGGCGACGTTGCCGGTGTTGCCGCGCAACGGACCCGACCGGACCCGACCGGAGCCGACCGGTCCCGACATGACCGCGGCGAGACATTGCGTCCGATGGGCCACGAAAGGCCGCCGCAGCGCCCACCGATCGTCAAGTAGAATGTGCCGGCGATCGGCAATCGGCATTCGGCAATCGGTTCAGCGGCACCCGCTCACTGCTCTGCACGCCGGCCTGGCATCGCGTCCCCATTGAACGGCAAGGAACATGGAGCTACGCCACCTGCGCTATTTCGTTGCGGTCGCCGAAGAGCGCAGCTTCACCCGCGCGGCGCAACGCCTGCATATCGCCCAGCCACCGTTGAGCCGGCAGATCCAGCAGCTCGAGCAGTTGCTCGGCGCACAGCTGTTCGAGCGCAATTCGCGCCCGCTGAAGCTGACCGAGACCGGGCGCTTCTTCTACCAGCACGCGGCGCAGCTGCTGGCGCAGATGGACGAACTCGAATCGATGGCGCGCCGTGTCGGCAAGATCGAGCGGAGCCTGTCGGTCGGGTTCGTCGGTTCGACCCTCTACGGCATGCTGCCGAAGATCATCCGCCGCTACCGCCAGCTGCATGCCGAGGTCGAGTTGAGCCTGCACGAGATGTCGACGATGGACCAGATCGCGGCGCTCAAGGAGGGCCGCATCGATGTCGGCTTCGGGCGCATCCGCCTGGACGATCCGGGCATCCGCCGCGTGGTGCTGCGCGAGGAGCGCATGATCGTGGCGCTGCCGCTCGGCCATCCGCTGTGCGAGGCGAAGGCGGCACTGTCGCTGCGCGACCTGCTCAAGGAGACCCTGATCATCTTTCCGAAGTCCCCGCGCCCGAGCTATGCGGACCAGGTGCTGGCCGCCTTTCACGACCGCGCGCTCAAGCCCTCGCGCGTGCTGGAGACCCGTGAACTGCAGATCGCGCTCGGGCTGGTCGCCGCCGGCGAAGGTGTATCGATCGTGCCGAAGAGCGTGTACGGCCTGAAACGCGACGACATTGCCTACAAGGACCTCGACGACGACAAGCTGGTGTCGCCGATCATCATGAGCATGCGCATGCTCGACGAATCCGAGGACATCGAACGCATGCTGCGCCTGATCTACGATCTCTACGACGAAGGCGCGATGGAGTACCAGACGCCCGGCGACCGCGCCGGCAAGCCGCCGCAAGCGTAGGCGGGGCGGGGCCGGCCGCAGCGGCGCGAGCGCGCCTGCAGTGCCACCGCGGCGGCGACTTCGCCGTTGTGGCGGAGCGCGCGGCCAAAGCCGCACGCCCGCCGTTCAGCCGGTGTCGCCGCCCGCGACCGGCAGCACGCTGCCGGTGATGTAGCTGGCCTCGTCGGAAGCAAGGAACAGGATGGGCGCGACCTGCTCGTCGAGGCTGCCGTAGCGCTTGAGGAAGGTCGACCCGATCACCTGCTGCACGGCCTCGTTCATCCACGCTTTTTCCTGCTCGCTGTCGCCGGCGGCATTGCGCGGGATCCGCCGCGGCGGCGCCTGGGTGCCGCCCGGCGCGGTCGCGACGACGCGGATATTGTGCTCCGCGTACTCCATCGCCAGCGCCTGTGTGAGCGCGTTGACGCCACCTTTCGCGGCCGAGTACGGCACGCGCCGGATCCCGCGCGTGGCGTTCGACGAGATGTTGACGATGGTCCCGCCGCCGCCCTGAAGCAGGTACGGCAGCACTGCGTGGCAGCTGTACAGCGTCGGCATCAGCGAGCGGCGCACCTCCGCGTCGATCTGCGCCGGCTCGAACTCGGCGAACGGGCGCATGCGGATCGCACCGCCGACGCCATTGATCAGGATGTCGATGCCGCCGAAGCGCTGCCCGGCGAATGCCATCGCGGCCCGCGCGCCTTCATAGGTTTCGAGGTCGGCCACGAATCCAGCCGTGCGCCCGCCGACGGCCTCGGCCGCCTCGGCCGCCACGTCGGCTACGAACTCGGCGCGATCGACGAACAGCACCGAGGCGCCCTCGGCGGCGGCGCGCAGCGCGACACCGCGGCCGATGCCCTGGGCCGCTCCGGTGACCACCATGGTCTTGCCTGAAAAGCGCTGCATGATCAGGCCGCCTTGGAAGACACGCCGGGTGCCGCGTTGGGCGTGAACTTCTCGTAGTGGAAGCTGTTCGGCTTCACGCCGTTGTCGTCGAAGTGCTTGCGCACCGCATCGACCATCGGCGGCGGCCCGCACAGGTAGACGTCGACATCGCCGTCGTTCAGTGCGTCGGCCGGGATATGCTGCGTGACCCAGCCCTTGCGCGGGTGGCGGGAGGCTTCCTCGGCGACCACCGTCGCGTAGCTGAAGTTCGGCAGCCTGGCGACGAACGCGTCGATCGCACCGACCTGCACGAGATCGAGATCCCGCGTCACGCCATAGATCAGGTGGACCTTCTGCTGCGAACCGGCGCGCGCCAGCACTTCCAGCATCGACAGGAAGGGCGCGAGGCCGGTGCCGCCGGCAAGGAACAGCAGCGGCCGGCGCACGTCGCGCAGGTAGAAGCTGCCGAGCGGCCCGTGCAGATCGAGCTTTTGGCCCGGCTGCGCGGCTTCCAGCCACGTGCTCATCACGCCGCCGGGGATCTTCTTGATCAGGAAGCTGACCTTCGCTTCGCCCGGCGCCGACGAGAAGGAGTACGAACGGTGCTGGCCGCTCCCCGGCACGTCGATGTTGACGTACTGCCCCGGCAGGAACTCGGGCGCGCCCGCGTCCATGTCGAGCTCGAGCACGATCGCCGCATCGTGGTGCGGCTCGACCTTCGACACCGTCGCGCTGAAGCGGCCGTGCGCGGTCTTGCATGCGGTCGATGAGGTCGGCACAGCGATCACGCAATCGCTGTGCGGCACCATCTGGCACGTCAGCACCAGGCCGTCGTGCTTCTCATCCTCGCTCAGCGCGTCGTCGATGTAGTCATCGCCAAGGTCATAGCTGCCGCTTTCGGCACGGCACTTGCAAGTGCCGCACACACCGTCGGAGCAATCCATCGGCAGGTTGATACGGGCGCGGAAGGCGGCATCGAGCACCTTCTCGCCGGCCTTGCATTCGATGAAGCGGGTAACGCCGTCCTCGAAGTTCAATGCAATGTTGTAGCTGGACATGGAAGCTCCTCCATTTCCTTTCAGTACGGAATCGATCGGCGTCAGACGTGATAGACGTCGAGCACCTGGCGGATGTAGTCGTTCTTCAGCACGATCTTCTTGTACGAGATCAGCAGGTCGTCGCCGACCCTGCGCAGCGTGACGAACATCGTGCCGAAGAAGTGATCGGTGACCCGGTAGCGGTGGTTGAGTGTGTGGAAGTTGTAGCGCACGTCGACCTCGTCGCCGCGCTCGGCCAGCACCTCCACATTGGTGACGTTGTGGCCGGTGCGCGGCTCCGGCGTCGAAGCGCTGCTGCGCTCGGTCTTGATGCGGAACACGCGATCCTCCAGACCGCCCCGGTCGGGGTAGTACATCAGCGAGATCTGGCGCTCGTGATCGTCGGTCAAGCGGTCGTCGTCGTCCCAGGCCGGCATCCAGTAGGTGACGTCCTCGGTATAGCAGGCCAGCCATGCGTCCCACTCGCGATCGTCGAGCAGGCGTGCCTCGCGGTACAGCGCAGCGCAGATGGTGCGGTAGTCGAAGCTCATGACAAGGCCTCCTCGCGTTCCGTCTTCAGGGCGTTGCGCATGACCCGCACCCAGTATTCGTGCTGGCACACGAACAGCCCTTCGTCCTCGCTGCGTTCGCCCGAGATGAGCGGCTTCAGCCCCATCTTCCTGGCGTTCTCGTCCGGCCCCTCGACCCACAGCGGGGCACCGCGCGACAGGTCGTTCCACATCGCCGTGGAGCCCGCGTAGCCGGCCTGGCAGGCCCGGAACTCTTCGAGGTCGTCCGCGGTGCCCATGCCGGACACGTTGAAGAAGTCCTCGTACTGGCGGATGCGGGTGGCGCGGTCGGCTTCGCTTTCCCCCTTCGGCGCGAAGCAGAAAATCGTGACTTCCGTCTTGTCCACGCTGAGCGGGCGCACGACGCGGATCTGCGTGCTGAACTGGTCCATCAGGAACACGTTCGGATACAGGCACAGGTTGCGCGTCTGGTTGACGATGAATTCCGCGCTGACCTCGCCCACGCGCGCCCGGATCTCCTCCCGTTGCCGGTAGACCGGCCGCACCTCCGGGTTCATCGTCCGGGTCCACAGCAGGATGTGGCCGTGCTCGAAGCCGTAGACGCCGGCGACCGACTTGCTCCAGCTGTTCGCATCGACAGCCTTGGTGCCCTCTTCCTTGCGCCGCCCCATCGTCGCCGCATAGTTCCAGTGCACGGTGCTGACGTGATAGCCGTCGCAACCGTTTTCCATCTGCATCTTCCAGTTGCCCTCGTAGATATACGAGGAGCTGCCGCGCAGCACTTCGAGACCCTGCGGCGCCTGGTCGACGATCTGGTCGATGATCACGCGTGCTTCGCCGAGGTATTCCTCGAGCGGCTGCACGTCATCGCTGAGGCTGCCGAACAGGAAGCCGCGGTAATTCTGGAAGCGGGCGACCTTCTTGAGGTCGTGCGAGCCGTGCGTGTTGAACTGCACCGGATACTCGGTCGTCTTCTCGTCCTTCACCTTCAGCAGCTTGCCGGTGTTGGAGAAGGTCCAGCCGTGGAACGGGCAGGTGAAGCTACCCTTGTTGCCGTGCTTGCGGCGGCACAGCATCGCGCCCTTGTGCGCGCAGGCATTGATGACCGCGTGCAGCTCGCCGGTCTTGTCGCGCGTGATGACGATCGGCTGCCGGCCGATCCACGTCGTGTAGTAGTCGTTGTTGTCCGGGACCTGGCTCTCATGCGCCAGGTACACCCAGTTGCGCTCGAAGATGTGCTTCATCTCCAGTTCGAACAGGTCCGGGTGGGTGAAGATGTCGCGGCGGCAGCGGAATACACCGGCCTGCCTGTCGTCCTGCACGGCGGCAGACAGCAGATGCTCCAGTTGCTTGGCTTTTTCGATGATGGCGGACATGGTTCCTCCTCCTATGCGCACCCCAAGCCCTGCATGGAGTTCCTGCATCGGTGTCGAATGATTCTCGCGGGGGGGATCCGGGCGGCGGCGCCAGCGCGCCGCCCGGCCTGGCCGTATCGCGCGCCAGCGGCGATACGGTGGGTCGCAGCGGTCAGGCCGCTGCGGATGCGCGCGGGCGATGGACGATCTGGTTGTCCTTGCCCTCGAGCAGCGGCGTCAGGACGATGTCGAACTCGATGTCCTGGTAGGCATCGGCCTTCATGCCCAGCGCTGTGCCACCGGTCTTGCCGACCACGTGCGGAATCAGCTCTTCGCGGGTGGCGTAGGCGAAGTCGTCCCAGATCAGCGGGTCGCCCTCGATGTTGAACTGCGTCGTCAGCTTGCGGTGCGCCTCGCTGGTGACGAAGAAGTGCACGTGTGCCGGACGGCTGCCATGCCGGCCGAGGCCGTCCAGCAGCTGCTGCGTGGCACCTTGCGGCGGGCAGCCGTAGCCCACCGGCATCAGCGTGCGGAATTCGTACTTGCCGTCAGCGCCCGTGCGGACCGCGCCGCGCAGGTTGAAGTCAGTCTGCGCGCCGGTCGGGTCGAAGTGCGAATAGAAGCCCTTCGAGTTCGCGTGCCAGCATTCGACCACCGCACCGGCGACCGGCTTGCCGTCGGTGCCGGTGACGGTGCCGCGGATGACGAGCGGGCCCGCGTCCGCGTCGGCATCGAGATCGATGCGCGACACGCCGTCGCGCACCGGCGCGCCGGCCACGTACAGCGGTCCCTCGATCGTGCGCGGGGTGCCGCCATCGAGGCCGGCCGCCTTGTCGGCGGCGTCCATGCGGATGTCGAGGTACTTCTCGAGGCCGAGGCCGGCCGCGAGCAGCGCCGCTTCCCCGTCCTGGCCCAGCTTGTTCAGGTAGTTGACACCGGCCCAGACTTCATCGGGCGTGATGTCGAGATCGTCGATGGCCTTGAACAGGTCGCTCAGCAGGCGGTGGACGATCTGCTGGCAGCGGGCGCTGCCCTTGTCGCCGCCGAGATTGGACGCCGCTTTCAGCAGATCCTGCACTTCCTGGGTATCGAATACTTTGACGCTCATGGTCGGTGTCTCCACTTGTGTTGGGGGAAAACATGGCTCGGGGCATGCTCCTCCCCGAACGAGCCGCCTTTCGCCGGCTCAAGGCCCGTCGCCGCGGGTCGGCGACGGCTGGCGACACCACGGTGTCACCGGAATCTTCTTGCGCGCGAACGGGATCAGCGGGTCACCTTGGTCAGCCCGTCGCGGGTGAATCGCCGGACCTTGTCTTCGTCCAGCTCGATGCCGAGGCCGGGGCCGTCAGGCACGGTCAGTTCGAAGTCGCTGTAGTCCAGCGGCTTCGCCAGGATCTCTTCGGTGATCAGCAACGGCCCGAACAGTTCGGTGCCCCACTGCAGGTTGGCGAAGCTCGCGAACAGGTGCGCGGAGGCGACCGTGCTGAACGCCCCTTCGAGCATGGTGCCGCCATACAGCTCGATGCCTGCCGCATCGGCGATCGCGGCGACGCGCTGCGCGGCGAAGAGCCCGCCGTTCTGTTCGATCTTGATCGCGAAGACATCGGCGCCATGGTGCCGCGCGATGTCGAAAGCACTCTCCGGTCCCTGCAGGATCTCGTCGGCCATCAGCGCGACGGGGTAGCGGCGCATCAGGCGCGCCAGTGCCGCGGCGGAGGCGACCGGCTGCTCGACCAACTCGCAGCCGGCGTCGGCCAGGGCCGGAATCGCCTGCGCCGCCTGCGTCTCGCTCCAGGCCATGTTCACGTCCACGCGCACCGCCGCGCGCTCGCCGAGCGCCTGCTTGATGGCGGCGACATGGCGGATATCCGCATCGATCGCCTTGGCGCCGATCTTCAGCTTGAAGACCTTGTGCCGGCGCTCGGCCAGCATGCGCTCGGCCTCGTCGATATCGCGCGCGGTATCTCCGGAGGCCAGCGTCCATGCCACCGGCAGGCGCTCACGGCGGCGGCCGCCGAGCAGTTCGCTCACCGGCACGCCCAGCCGCTTGCCATGCGCATCGAGCAGCGCCGTCTCGAGCGCGCTCTTGGCGAAGTGATTGACCTTCACCAGCTTGCCGACGAAGTCCATCAGCGCCTGGATGCGCGTCGCGTCCCGGCCGATCATGGCCGGCGCGAAGTAGGTGTCGATCGCGAGCTTCATCGCCTCGGGACTTTCCGGGCCATACGCCATGCCGGCGATGGTGGTGCCTTCGCCGATACCCGTCACGCCGTCGCTGCACACCACCGTCACCAGCATCAGCGTCTGGCCGTGCATGGTCGCCACCGAAAGCTTGTGCGGGCGGATCGTCGGCAGGTCGACGAGCCGGGTTTCGATGCGTTCGATGGTGATCGGAGTCATGGGGCACGCTGCATGGGGAAGGTTCATGGAATGGTTTTATACGCGCCGGCCGGATCGAGCGTCCAATACTTTTGGACACCCGTTTTCATACCTGCCGAGCATAAAGTCCGGAGCAGATCCCCGAGAATTGCCGGGTTTCGATACCCGTCATGACAGTCTTACCCGGCTGAGAGCCATGCAGGCTCTAGGAAAGCCGTGCCACGTGGCAAGGCTTGCGGAAGGCCGGGACGCCAGCGGCCGCGCACGCGCCAACGGCGGCCGATCGAGCCATCGATAGCCGGTACTCAGGGTTTTCCTGATGGCGATGTGACGCATCGCGGCAGGCGTCAGGCCGCCCTTCCGCCGCCCTTCCGCCGCCCCTTCTCCGCCCTTCCGCCCGGCCTGCCTCACCAGCGCGGAGACAAGCCGCCTGCCTCACTCAGCGCGCGTCGAAGCGCGCCGCCAGCCGCTGCTCGCGGAAGGCCTGCACGATGTATTCGATGAACACCTGCGTGCTGCGCGGCAGCAGCTTCTTGTGCGGGTAGTAGAGCGACAGCGGACCGAAGTCCGTGTACCAGCCCGGCAGCAGCCGCACCAGGCGGCCTTCCTGCAGCCAGCGCGCGGCATGGGGCAGCGGCAGCAGCGCCACGCCGTAGCCCAGCATGGCCGCGTGGGCCATGGCGTCCGGGTCGTCGAAGACCAGGCGTGTGCGGCATTCGGCCTGCACCTGCCGGCCGGCCCGGTCGTGCAGCACCCAGGCGCGCAAGCGGCCGGTGGAGCCGGAGCGGCGCACGATGCCGTCGTGCTGTGCCAGCTCGGCGGGATGCGACGGGGCGGCATGGGTCGACAGGTAGGCTGGCGAGGCGGCGACCACGCCGTGCACCTGGGCCAGCTGGCGGGCGATCACCCCCTGCGTGAGTTCGATGCCGCCGCCGATGGCGGCGTCGAAGCCGCCCTGGATCAGGTCGGCCGGCCGGTTGTCGAACTGCCAGTCCGGCACGATGGCCGGATAGCGCTGCAGGAAGCCGCCCAGCATCGGCACCAGGTAATCGCGCCCGAAAGCCACCGCCACGCTGACGCGCAGCGTGCCGGAGGGCTCGCCGTCCTGCTGCGCGGCATGGGCGATGGCGTCCTGCAGGTCGGCGAACGGTTCGCCCACGCTCTGCAGGAACTGCCTGCCGCCCTCGGTCAGGGTCAGGCTGCGCGTGCTGCGCTGGAACAAGCGCAGGCCGAGCTGGGATTCCAGCCGCGCCACGTTCTTGCTGACCGCGGCCGGCGTCAGGCCGAGACGGCGCGCCGCTTCCGAGAAGCTGCCGGCATGCGCGGACTGGATGAAGGACTCGAGCAGGTTGAGGGCTTCCATGAGTAGACAGCGGCTCCGGCCAGGCCGGTTCGGACCGGCTCCGGCCTGATACCAGCAGTTGAAAGTAATGATCCGGATTATCGCCTACCGCACAGGGAATCGGCCGGACATACTGGCTCTACACCGGAACCACGCCGGAACCTCATCGGCAACCAAAACCGCAACCGCAAGGAGCCCACATCATGTCAACTCCCTTCCAAGCCAAGATCGCCTTCGTCACCGGCGGCGCCCGCGGCATCGGCGCCGCCATCGTGCGCCGCCTGGCGCGCGACGGCGCCACCGTCGCCTTCACTTACCGCGAATCCGGCGCCGCTGCCCGTGCGCTGGCCGCGGAGATCGAAGCGCAGGGCGGCCGCGCGCTGGCCATCCAGGCCGATGCCGGCGACGCCGCCGCGCTCGCGCAGGCCATCGACGACACCGCCGCGCGCTTCGGCCGCATCGACATCCTGGTCAACAACGCCGGCGTGCTGCGCCTGGGTGCGCTCGACAGCTTCACGCTGGAAGACTTCGACCGCACGCTGGAAGTGAACGTGCGCGCCGTCTTCGTCGCCGCCAAGGCGGTGCTGCCGCACATGGGCCAGGGCGGCCGCATCATCAACATCGGCAGCTGCAACGCCGACCGCATGCCCTTCGCCGGCGGCGGCGCCTATGCCATGAGCAAGTCGGCGCTGAAAGGCCTGGTGCAGGGCCTGGCGCGCGACCTGGGCCCCAGGGGCATCACCATCAACAACGTGCAGCCCGGCCCGACCGACACCGATATGAATCCGCAGACGGGCGACTTCGCCGAGTCCCTGCACGGCCTGATGGCGCTGCCGCGCCATGCGCATGCCGACGAGATCGCCGGCATGGTGGCCTACGTGGCCAGCGCGGAGGCGGGCTTCGTCACCGGCGCCAGCCTGACCATCGACGGCGGCTTCAACGCCTGAACCCGGGGCGGGAGGCCGCCGGGCAGCCGGCGATGCCGCAGGGCATCGCCGGTGCCATGTCATCAGCACGTCATTTGCATCACGGAAGATACATTGAGACACATCTCAGACACATTCGACCGTGACACGCACTCTTCCCCGCCAGGCCGGCGCCTACTCGCTGGCCCTGCTCTCGACCCTGTTCACCCTGGCCGCCTGCGGCGGCGATGACAACGGCCAGCCGGCCACCCCGCAGGCCACCGCGCCGCAGCCGGCCGCCGAGGCCAAGCCGCTGTCGCTGACCATCCTGCACGTCAACGACCACCACTCCCACCTCGATCCGGAGTCGGTCAAGCTCAACCTGCTGACCGCCAACGGCAAGCGCGAGGCCATCGACGTGGAATACGGCGGCTTCGCCCGCGTGACCGCCGCCATCCAGTCGCTGGCCGGCGCCTCGCGCAATGTATTGAAGATCCACGCCGGCGATGCCGTGACCGGCGACCTGTACTTCAACCTCAGCAACGGCAAAGCCGATGCCGAGATGATGAACACCGTCTGTTTCGATTCGTTCACGCTGGGCAACCACGAGTTCGACAACACCGACAGCGGCCTCAAGACCTTCATCAACTACCTGCACGCCGGCAGCTGCAAGACGCCGGTGCTGAGCGCCAACGTCAAGTTCGCGTCGAGTTCGGCACTGGCCGGCGGCCCGGTCAAGGCCTCGACGGTGGTGGAGCGCGACGGCCAGAAGATCGGCATCGTCGGCCTGACCATCGCCGACAAGACCAAGAACTCGTCCCGTCCCGATGCCGGCACCACCTTCGACAACGAAGCGGTGGCGGCCCAGGCCGAGATCAACCGCCTGCGCGCCCAGGGCATCAACAAGATCGTGGTGGCCTCGCACGTCGGCTACACCGGCGAGCTGGCACTGGCCAAGCAGCTCAGCGGCGTGGACGTGATCGTCGGCGCCGATTCGCACACCCTGCTCGGCCCCAAGGAGCGCATGCAGACAGTGGGCCTGACGCCGGAGGGAGACTACCCCACGCGCGTGACCGACAAGGACGGCAAGCCCGTCTGCGTGGTGCAGGCCTGGCAGTACAGCTACGTGGTGGGCGAACTGAAGGTGGACTTCGACAAGAACGGCGACGTCAGCGATTGCCAGGGCACGCCGCATGTGCTGATCGGCAGCACCTTCAAGCGCGGCGCCACTCCGGTGAGCGACGCCGAAGCCGCGCTGATCCGCCAGGACATCGCCGCCAGCGGCGTGCTGCGCATGACCACGCCCGATGCCGCCGCGGCCGCGAAGCTGGCCACCTACAAGACGGAGAAGGACGCGCTCGGCCAGAAGGTGGTCGCGCTGGCGCCGGCCAACCTGTGCCTGCGCCGCGTGCCCGGCAGCAAGCGCGATGCCACCCGCTCGACGCTGGGCGACGTCTGCAACAAGGACGCCAACGTGATCGCCCACGGCGGCGACGTGCAGCAGCTCGTGGCCCAGGCCTTCCTGGAACGCGGCAAGGCCTTCTTCAATGCCGACATCTCGATCCAGAACGGCGGCGGCGTGCGCATCGACCTGCCGGCCGGCAATGTCACCGTGGGCAATATCTACAGCGTGCTGCCGTTCAAGAACACGCTGGTGCAGCTCAAGATGACTGGCGCCGAGGTCAAGGCCACGCTGGAAGACGCGATCGCGGCGGTGGTCGCCAACAACACCGGCTCCTACCCCTACACCGGTGGCCTGCGCTGGAACGCAGACCTGAACCAGCCGGCCGGCTCGCGCCTGAGCCAGCTCGAGGTCAAGACCGCCTCCGGCTACGTGCCGCTGGACCCGGCCAAGACCTACAGCGTGGTCACCATCAACTTCCTCGCCGACGGCCAGGACGGCTACACCACGATGAAGAGCGTGACCGGCGCGCGCCGCACCGAGGTGGGCCTCGACTACGCCGAAGCCTTCCTGACCTATGTGGACGGCCTGCCCGGCACCAGCAAGCAGCTCAACAAGCTGCCGGTGGCGGACTACAGCACGCAGGTATTCACCGATACGCCCTGATCCGGGATCCGCGCGGCAGTGCGCGGACCGCGGCGGCATGCCAGTGCCGCCGCCTGGCCCTGGCTCTGGCCAGGGTCTTTTTTTGCCTGATTTTTGCCTGATTTTTGCCTGATCCCGGCGGAGACCGCGCCCCGCGGCGCCTCCGCGCCAACCCGCGAAACCTGCAGTCATGGAAAAAACCACCCCCAAGCGTCCCGACCTCGTCGCCGTCGACGGCACCGCCGCGCCAGGCCTCCCCGCCGCGCCCGACGCGCGCCGGCGCAACCTGCTCAAGGCCGGGCTGAGCGCCTCCCTGCTGCCGGTCGGCGGCAGCGCGCTGCTGGCCGCCTGCGCCGGCGGCGATGACAACGCCACCACGGCAGCGCCCGCAGGCGGTGCCGGCACCACGCCGCAGGGACCACAAACGCCGCAGGCGATCTCCAGCTTCGCGCTGGCGGTGCTGCCGGACACGCAGTTCTATGCACGCTATGCCACCGTGGCCGAGAACCGCCAGTTCTCGCGCAAGTTCGGCAGCGAACCCTTCCGCGCCCAGACCCAGTGGGTGGCCGACAACGCCGCCGGCCTCAACATCCCCTTCCTGGTCCACCTGGGCGACGTGGTCGACCAGCAGGGCAAGGAAGCGCAGTGGATGGTGGCCGACGCGGCCATGCAGATCCTCGAGAACGCCAAGGTGCCGTACTCCATCCTGGCCGGCAACCACGATGTGATCTCCAGGTCGTCAAGGTCGGCGAAGTGGTGGCCGACCAGGCCGGCGCCAACCCGGTCCGCCGTGCGCCGCTCAACGTCGACGGCGTGGCCGGCGCGCAGCTCGACGACCTGGTCTGGTCCAGCGACCGCCATCACCTGTCGGCGGCGCCGGGCTCGGTGCAGTTCCGCAATACCGACAAGAACACACCGCGCCTGAGCTACTTCCTCACCGATGCCGCCGCGCCCATCAACGCCGAGACGCTGGCCAACGGCTACACCGTGGAGGCCTTCATCAAGCTCGACAAGAGCTGGAGCGCCGGCAAGCACGCCTGGATGAACATCATGACCCGCGACGGCAAGCGCGGCGACCTGCCGGGCTTCGTCGGCGGCGACCCGGAATCGCCGCCGATGCTGTTCGCCGTCTCCAGCCTGCGCGAGATCCAGTGGGAAGTGGTGCCGGTGCAGGCCGGCAACCGCGACGCCAGGACCAACTGGTCCGGCGAGATCATCGCGGACAAGTGGGTGCACGTCGCCATCGTCAGCGACAACAGCAGCAAGGAGACGCTGCTCTACATCGAAGGCGCGCCGGTGCTGCGCAACACCAGCAACGCCACCGGTGTCGACACGCTCGGCGCGGCCATGCCCTGGGTCATCGGCGGCGGCTCGTGGGACGGCAGCCGCGCGGACGGCTTCATCGGCAACATCGGCGAGATCCGCGTGGTCGGCAAGCCGCTGAAGCCGGCCGAATGGCTCACGGCGCGGCGCGGCTGAGTACGAAGCGGGCAGGCTGCAGAGCAGGCTATGCAGCCCCTCGTCCGCCAGCTCGCGCCGGCGCCGCACCGCTTGCAGGCGTCCGCTGCCGGTGGCGGACTACCCCGACTCGCGCGTCACTGTGCCTGCAAATAGGCTGCGACGGCTTGTGCCTGCTCGACGCTGAGTTGATGTGCTACCGCGCTCATTACTGGCGCGTTACCCCGGGCACCGCTGCGGAATACCTCGATCTGGCGAACGAGATAGGACTGATGCTGTCCGGCCAGGCGTGGAAACAAGCTATTGCCCTGGGCCTGGGCACCGTGGCAAGTAGCGCAGGGGGGGACACCCTTGTCCGGCAGGCCCTGTTCGAAAATGGCTTTCCCTTTGGCCATGACCTCAGTCTCGCCCGCACCACCCGGCGGCGCCTTCTGGCTGGCGTAGTAGTCACCTAGAGCACGAATAGTGTCGTCATCCAGTTGCGAGGCGATTCCCCACATATAGGAGCGAGCATCGGTCTCGCCTCGCTCATGGTGGCGGAATCCCTTGAGCTGCGCCTGGATATACTCGGATGTTTGCCCGTCGAGCCGCGGGAACATGGGCGATTCGCTGTGACCGTGCACGCCATGGCAGGCTGCGCATAACTGCGAGGCAAGCTTCGCGCCATCTGCCGCGCACGTCACCGGGATCGTCAGCACGGCAGTGGCCACGCCGAGCACGACAGCTCTTGACAGGCGAACGACGCAGATATGGCTCATGCTCTCCTCATCGTCAGGAAGAATCGCCTTCGCGCTAATCGGTTAGAACGCGAACCAGGCCAGTAAATAGAGGGTGTTGTTGTCCTGGGCATTCCTGCCATTGCCGTCATAGTTGGCATGCGCCCCATTGAATTTGAGAAACCAGGTGTACTGCAATGCCAGTTTGACCTGCGGGTGGGGCAGATAGTCCAGCTCAAAGATCAGCCCGCGCGAATCCGGATAGCCATTGGCGCTGCCTGTCACCGGCGCTGGTGCGTAAAGACCGGGGTCGGCGTTTCCAGTCGTGGAAAAGTACGCCAGGGTACCCCCGTACTTGCGCTGGTACATATAGGAAGCCCTGGCCTTGAACGTCGTGAGATGGTCTGTCGGATTGGCCGGGGTCGGACCGGCACCGATACCACCACTGGGGAAACTCGCGCGCCAGTTTTGTTTTTCGTAGATCCATGCGGCCTGCGCTGTAAAGGCGTGCGGCAGGGTCAGGTACTGATACTGCGCGTCGAGTGCGTAATCGCTGAAGCGGTCTGTCGGCGTACCCGGCAAGGTGTTATCCGGATAGCGATCCGCGATCATGCCAAAGGTGCCGAGCATCAGGGAATTGGCGCCCCATTCGTGGTTGTAGGCGAGACGCCAATACGGGCTTGCGCCGCTCAGGCGCGCCACCCCTCCGGGGGTGTTGATGTCCTGCCCGGTCCGGAAGACGGATAGCGCTCCGTCAGCCGTGCGGTAGAAGCCGAATTCGGCATAGACGCTGCGTTGCCAGAAGGCATAGGCGGCAAGACCCGCAACCTGCTGTGCCAGCCCGCCATCAATCAGCGTACTCGCGGCGGGCGTGACGGAGACGCTGCTCGACGCGAATGGAAAGCCAAACGCCGGCGTGCTGTTCCACACGTCTGACACGGTGGGGTTGTTATTGACTGTGACGCCGTAAATGAAATCAATATCGTTTTCAGCCAGGTGCCATGCCGCCCGGATATCGGTATTGTCAAGCGCGGCGCGGTGGGCGATGCCATCATAAGTCCATTGTGTGAATGTGCCCACGTGATCGAAGATGCGGCCTGCCAGGAAAACGCTTGCCTGCTGCAGCGCGAGATCGTCATTGCGAACGAAGTCGAAATTAGCCTGATCGACAGTTCGGGACGATGTTCTTGAAACCTGAACCATCGCGGAGAGCGGGATAGTCCGATTGTTCGACAGGGTATAGCCGGTCAGCTTGAAGAACCGCCCGAATGGCGTGAGCTCCGGGAAGTTGACGTGGCAAGCGACACAGGCCATGCCGGTCTGGCGGGCGAAGGCCGGTACTGCCATGCCGCTCTGAGGAAGCGCGGCGATCAGGAGTGCAAATGCAGCGCCGAAGGCAATCCAATACCTCGCACGAGCTTTCATCCCGGGCCTCCCGACCAATCCGATCCCCAGCCTGCAATTTTTTTAACTATATCGGATCGGACTTGGATGGGATGGTCATCCATGCGGCTTAGTTCAAATTACTGGCGGGGTCCTGCGAAGGGTATTCCCGAAACCACGAAGCTATCCGATCACTTGCAAGGGTGGCTAGTCGTGCTTCATGGATGTCGCGGAAAGAACGAGTCTTCTCTGGCCGGAACGGCCACTGAAGATCCGCCGCGAGCGCGGGAGTTCACCAAGCATGCCACCGCTGCGCAGCGCACAGGACAGCGGTATCCATGCGCCTGCCCCGGACCGGAACGCAGCGCTCGATCATCGTCCCCCCGACCATCCCGCCAGGCATCTGCGCGGTCACGTCGGCCTTGTCATGCGCAAGGCGCTCCAGCTCGACCGCAACGCATGCCAACGCATGCCAACGCATGCCAACGCATGCCAACGCTTGCCCATGGTATGTGCAGGTTACGTAAGCTGCCCACGCCTTCTCGGCAGATATCATTTCTTCGTCACATTTGGCAGGTAGATTTTCATTCGAACACAAATCATGAGCGAATGAACAAATGGGCCTGAACCGACGACAGCGAGACATCCTCGACTGGCTGCACGAAGTGGACCGGCTGACCACAGAGCAACTGGCCGACCGCTTCAACGTGAGCAGCCAGACGATCCGTCGCGACATCAACGACCTCGATGAGCAAGGCCTGGTCAGGCGCGTGCATGGCGGGCTGAGCCTGCCGACCCACCAGCACAACCAGAGCTTCCTGCAGCGAAGCAATGTCCAGGTCGAACGCAAGCGCCGTATCGCGCAGGCGGCTGCCGGTCTCATGCAGGACGACGCGACCGTCTTTCTCGGCTATGGCACCACGGTGGCGGAGTTCGCGCGAGCCCTGCCTCCGGACCGGCCGCTGCGCGTGGTGACGAACAACATGGATGCGGTACGGGTTCTGGCCGACAAGCCTGGGATAGAGACCTGGGTGACCGGCGGCAGGCTGCGGCCCGCCGACCGCGATGTGATGGGAAGCGCCACGCTCGATTTCCTGCGCAAGTTCCGCGCGCATTTCGCCGTCTTCGGCGTAGGCGCCGTCAGCGCCGACGGCACCCTCTACGAATTCCAGCCCGACGAAGCGGAACTGTCGCAGGTCCTCCTCACGCATAGCCACCGCAGGCTGCTGCTTGCCGATAGCGGCAAGTTCCTGCGTGAGGCGCCCTGCAGGGTGGCGAGCCTCGAACAGGTCGACCACTTCTTCACGGACGCCGACGCCCCCGCCGACCTGCAAGCGCTGTGCGAGCGCGCGGGCGTGGAGATGCACCTCTGCTGAGCGCCATGGCATGCCGGGCGAGATCGACGACTCGCGTCACGACATGCCCGCGTAGCCCGACATAGCCGATGCAAACGCCCTCGCGCGGCATCGGCAAGAACTCCTGAAGCGTACCGGAACAGTCTTTCCCTCGCAGCCGAGCCTGCTCCAGGGACGCCCCGCTGTTGTCGCAAGACCCGTGCATGGCGACAACTCGATTGACCACGAAGCCCATCGCAACGATCCGCGCTCGGACTGCAACTGACCCATCTCATGACTAGACCGATCCCTACACATCAAGAAACAGGCCGATCCATGCTGGGCATTGGTGCGCTGTGCATCGTGCTGCTGCTGGGCGGCTGCGGCGGCGGCGACAACCCGACGGCGCCCCCTTCCCCGGGCAACCCCGGAAACACCGGCGACGTGACTCCGGCGGCCTGCACCACGACGCACTGCGCGCCGGTACCTTGACCGCGGTACGCCCAGCCTTGTCCGAGCCACCCACCATCGTTCATCCGGTATGACCTTCAATCCTTCCAAGCGCAAGTTCCTGCGCTCCTCCCTCGGCACCGCCGCCGCCATCGCGACGCTCTCGTCCTTCCCGCCAAGCATCCGGCGCGCGCTGGCCATCGAAGCCAACAACGCCACCGGCACCATCCAGGACGTCAAGTACGTGGTGATGGTGATGCTGGAGAACCGCTCGTTCGACAGCTATTTCGGCACGCACAAGGGCATGCGCGGCTACGGAGACCGCTTCCCGGTTCCCTCGGCGAATGCCCCCAGCATCTTCTACCAGTCCTACGGGGCCAGCACGCTCATCCCCTATCACCTCGACGGGAACGCAGGCAACGCACAGCGTGCCGGCGGTACGCCGCACACATGGAACGATGCGCAGGCCGCCTGGGACCATGGCCGGATGGCGGCCTGGCCGAACGCGAAGACGCCGCTCTCGATGGGCTACTACGACACCGCGGAAGTGCCGTTCCAGCGCGCGCTCGCCGATGCCTTCACGGCATGCGATGCCTATCACTGCGGCATGCACACCGGCACGATCCCCAACCGCCTGTTCTACTGGACCGGCACCAATGGACCGAGCGGACTGGACCCGGACACCAACGCGCCCGTGGGGGTCGCCGCGCTGGTCAATGAGTTCAACGGCGGCAACGACATCGGAGCCTCCACCTCCGGCTGGACATGGACCACCTACGCCGATCGCCTGGAACGCGCGGGCGTCAGCTGGAAGGTCTATCAAAGCCTGATCGACAACTTCGGCTGCAATGAAATGATGGGCTTCCGCCATTGGCGCAAGGCCATCGAGCAGATGCCCTCGACGCGCCGGCCGGTGTATGTAGCGACAGAAAGCCTGGCGCAGTCGCCGACGGCCGCCGGACCCGCCTACAACCCCGATATCGACGATGCACTGAGCCCGCTGGCCAAGGGTTTCGGCAACACCATGCCGGAAGGCCTGCTCGAGACGTTCCGCAACGACATCCAGAACGGCACGCTCCCGTCGGTCTCCTGGATCATTCCTCCGTCGCAATACAGCGAGCACCCGGGGCCCTCCAGCCCGGCGCAGGGCGGCTGGTACGTGCAACAGATCCTGGACGCCCTGACCGCGAATCCGGAAATCTGGAGCCAGACCGTGCTGCTGGTCAACTATGACGAGAACGACGGCTTCTTCGACCACCTGCCTCCGCCGAGCGCGCCGTCGCGCAATCCGGATGGCACGCTCGCGGGCGGCAGCACGCTGTCGGACAGCGATATGGCGCCCGAGTACCACACGTACACGCCCGCCACGAGCAAGCAGCCGGCGGCAGACGGCCGCCCGTATGGCCCGGGTCCGCGCGTGCCGATGCTCGTGATTTCTCCGTGGAGCCGCGGCGGGTTCGTCAACTCGCAGATCTGCGATCACACATCGACGCTGATGTTCCTCGAGAAACGCTTTGGCGTCATCGAGCCCCAGATCAGCAATTACCGCCGCGCCGTCTGCGGCGACCTCACCTCGTGCTTCGACTTCGTCAACCCGAATGCCGCCCTGGTGCCGGATCTGCCGGGCCGCACCACCAAGGTCGGCGTCGACGCCCTGGCGATCGCGCAGAGCGCGAAGTCCGCCATTGCCGTGCCTGGCGCCACGCCCGATTCCGCCCTGCCCGCCCAGGCAGCCGGCACGCGGCCGTCGCGCGCGCTGCCCTACGAGCTGCACACCACCATGCATCCGAATGCACAGGCGGGTGCTGTCACGCTGGAATTCGTCAACGCCAGCACCGGCGGCGTGGGCGCGCTGTTCCATGTCTATGACAAGCTGCACCTGGACCTCATCCCGCGCCGCTACCTGGTCGAAGCCAACAAGTCGCTGAGCGGCAGCTGGACACTTCCCGTCGCCGACCACGGCAGGTACCACCTCTGGGTGCTTGGACCCAATGGCTACCACCGCGAGTTCGTCGGCGACCTGAGCGAGACGACGGGCGCGGTGAATCCGGAGATCCAGGTCTGCTACCAACCGTGCGACAACGCCTCGGTGAGCGTCAAGCTGCACAACCGGGGCAACCAGCCCTGCACCTTCACCGTCGCCGCGAACGCGTATCACACGGATGGCCCGTGGTCGCTCTCGGTGGCACCGAACTCGGTGGGCGAACTGAGCTGGCCGGTGGCCAACAGCGGCAACTGGTACGACTTCAGCGTGAGCACCAGCGTATCGCCGACGTTCAAGCGCCGCTTCGCCGGCCGGATCGAAACCGGCAAGGACTCCGTCTCGGACCCGGCCATGGGCATGGGCGCATAGCGACGATGCCCGGCCGGCCCGCCGCCCATGCCGCGGCGGGCCGGCCTTGCGCCCCACGACGGACTCCAAGGTCTCCCATCTTCCCCTATTGGCTATTCCACGACATGACCATCCACAGCAATGCATTGCGCGCGGGCGCCGGCCCGCAGACGCCGGCCGCGGCGCACGGGTGCGCCGACCGCGCCGCCACCGCGCGCCGACGCCCGGCACCCCGTCGCCGGCCGCTGGCCCGGCTCGCCGGTTCCCTGGCCCTGGCCGGGCTGATCGGCGGCGCCCTGACGGCTTGCGGCAGCAGCGACGACAAGACCGCCTCCGCCGAGTTGCCTGTGCCCGGCGCCGGCACTCCCTCGGCGTCCACGACCACCTTGGCCAGGCGCACGCTGCTCGTCGATCTTGACGGTGTCACTTACGACGCCTTGCGCCAGGGCATCGCCTCGGGCCAGTTGCCGAATCTCGCCAGACTCCAGCCGCAGCTCGCCTACAGCGGCGGCGTACTCAACGACGTGAGCCAGCAGCCGAACCTGGATGCACCCGGATGGGCGACGCTGCTGACGGGCACCTGGGCGAGCCGGCATCGGATCTTCGCGATCGCGCCCGGCCAGAAGCCCGCCGTGCCGACCCTGTTCAGCCTGGCCAAGGCATCCGGCACGAGCCGGACAGGGGCGGCGGTCGCCTCGGCACCGCTGGCGACCCTGCTGGCGCCCGATCATGCCGCGGGCGCGCTGGACACGCTGGCCAGCTGCGCCCAGGACGCCACCCCGGACGACTGCGTCACGCGCAATGCCATCCAGATGATAGGCAGGGGCGACTACGCGACCGTCGTCGCCCAGTACCATTCCGCCGAGGACGTGGCGCTGAACGATGGCCTGGCTTCGTCTCAATACGCGCAGGCGCTTGCCCGACTGGACGCGGCGGTCGGCACGCTCCTGTCGGAAACGGCGAAGCATGCCGACAGCCAGTGGCTGGTGGTCGTGGCCTCGAGCCACGGCCTGAATGCCAACGGCCGCGCCGACGGGTTGCCCGAGGTGCCGCAGTCGGCCGCGTTCATCGCCGTCAACCAGGACGAGAACAATGGCCAGCGGGGATCGACCCCGGCGCTGCCGGCAACCGTCGCGGGGTTGTATCGGTACGCCAGCATCGCGGACGTGACCCCCACGATCCTCGCCCATCTGAACAAGACGCCGGCCAATCCGGACTACGCGATGGACGGCGCCCAGTTGATCGGCGCGCAACCCCCGACGCTTGCCGTCCAGATTGCCGAGGACAACACGACGCGGGCCCGGGCCGTGCTAGCGTGGAGCGCGCCCGCGAGCGCGGCCATCACGCTCATGCGCGATGGCAAGGAGATCGCCAAGCTGCCCGCAGGCACGACGACGTACACCGACCCGCTCGCCGACCGGGCCGAACTGCAGACCGGCAAATACCGCTTCAGCTATGCCGTGATCGCTGGCACGGCGGCCCGCGCCGTGCTCACGCCTCAGATTTCGTACATCAAGGCGCAACCCCCTGTCCCCCTCGCCGCCACCCTGGTCAACGGGCTGACGGTCTACTACCCCTTCGGTCAGGACCCGCAACTGACGGCGCCGGTCGATGCGCTCGGCCACAGCACGATGGGACCATGGGCGGCCGATGCCAATGGCGGCGCCATGACCGCCGACCCGCTGGGCGGCCATGGCCTGTTCATCGATACCAATATCGCGAATGCCGCCGGCTACGACGGTTACCGGCTGACACCGCAATCCTCTTCGCAGGACGTGGTGAACAGCGCGGTGGCCAGCGGTGGCGCCTTCTCCATCGGCTTCTGGTACAAGGCTCCGGCGTGCAGCACCAACACGGTCGGCGAGCCCATCTTCAGCAACAAGACGGGCTACGCTACCAGCGGCGGCACCGCGGGCATCATCATCAGCATGTTCGGATGCGGCGCGGAGTTCAACGTCGCGGACGGCTCCCACCGCACCGACACCAACAGCCCGTACATCCCCTTCAGCGAGAACCAGTGGGTGTACTTCGCGCTGGTGGTCGATGTCGGCGGCAAGACCATGTCGGGCTATGTGTTCGATCCCATCCTGGGCAACCAATCGCAGACCCATGCATTCGCCGCCGGCATGGTTGCCGCGGCACTGGCCGGCGTGAACCAGTCGAGCGAAGTCGGCTTCGGCCTGGGCGAGGATGGAACCGGCAAGTTCTACATGGCCAAGAACGGGCAGAAGGCCGGCTCCTACAATCCCAGCCTCGCCACGACAGACAAGCCCATGCAGATGGCCTTCTCTGACCTCGCGATGTGGAACCGCGCCTTGACGCAGGATGAGCTGAGCTCGATCTTCCTGTCGCAGAAGCCGCTGTCCGGCTTGCTGGCGAAGTAGGCGGAATCCGGCGCACGCGGGCGGACCTGGCCTTCCAGGCCGCCCGTTCGCACGGCGGCGCCTAAGCGGATGCCGCCCCCAGCGAGCGCACGCACTCGTCCACGCTGAGGTCGTGCAGCGACTCGCGCGGCAGGGCCGGAGAGGCGGCACGGATCAGCACGTCGAGCACGGGCGGCTTCAGGCGCACCAGCAGCAGGCGCTGGCCGTCGGCGGCCACCTGCGCCGCGAACACTTCCAGCGCCTCGATGGTCGAGCCGTCGATGTCGGGCGACTCCTCCAGGCTGAAGATCAGCGTATGCAGCCCCTCGTCGGCCGCCTGGCGCAGGTGCCGCACCGCGGCCAGCATGCGCTCGACGTTGGCGAAGAACATCGGTGCCTCCGGCCGCACGATCAGCACGCCGGGCAGGCGCTGCGCCTCCGGGTGGGCGGCGATATCGACATAGTCGTGGCCGCCGTCGAGCCGCCCGAGCTGGCTCACGCGCGGCTCGGAGAAGCTGCGCAGCGTCAGCGCCAGGCTGACGCCGATCGCCACCAGCAGCCCGTCCAGCACGCCCAGCAGCAGTACCGCGGCGCAGGCCGCGATCACCAGCAGGCGGTCGCGCCGCCAGGCCCAGTAGGGCCGGAACACGGCCGGCCGCAGCGTATGGCTGACGGCATGGATGACGATGGCGGCCAGCACGGCCTCGGGCGTCAGCGCGAGTTGCGGCAGCAGCAGCGCGACGATCAGCGCGATGACGGCGGCCGCGCACCAGCCGGCCAGGCGAGACTGCGCGCCGGCGGCTTCGTTGGCGGAAGTGGCGGAGAAACCCGCGCCGACCGGCGCGCCGTGCAGCACGCCCGAGCCGAGGTTGGCCAGGCCGAGCGCGATCAGGTCGCGGTCGGGCTGGGTGCTGTCGCCGTGCTTGAGCGCGAAGCTGCGGATGGAACTGTAGGACTCGGCGTACAGGATCAGCACCAGCGCGATCGCCAGCTCGCCCAGGCGCAGCCACTGCGCGCGCGGCAGGTCGGGCAGGCCGAGGCGGAGGTCGGCCAGGTCGATGGCGCCGACCTGGCCGATGCCGAAGTGCTTCAGGTCGGTGGCATAGGCCGCGGCGACGCCGAGCACGATCACCACCATCGGCCCCGGCACCCGGCGCCAGCGCGCCAGCGCGAACAGCACCAGCAGCGCCGCCAGGCAGGCGGCGAGGGCGTTGAGGTTCCACGCCGGCAGTACCTGCAGGAATTCGTAGCAGAAGCGCGGCAGGTCGTTGTGCGCCGGGTGGACGCCGGCCACCCCGGCGACCTGCTTCAGGATGATGGTGATGGCCAGCCCGAAGGTGAAACCGCGCAGCACCGGCTTGGCGATGAAATCGGTGATGCCGCCCAGGCGCGCCAGCCCGGCCAGTATCAGGAACACGCCGGCCAGCGCCACCAGCGCGGCGCCCAGCGCGAGCCGCTGGCCGGCATCGGCGCCGCTCATGGACAAGGTCGCCGCGGCCAGCACCGCCGCCGAGGACGAGGTGGCCGAGACCACCGCGAAGCGGCTGGTGCCGACGATGCCGTAGGCCACCAGGCCGACCAGCAGCCCGATCAGGCCGGCTTGCGCCGGCAGGTTGGCGATGCCGGCATAGGCCACCGCCTCGGGCAGCAGCAGGCCGGCGATCGAACAGCCCGCCACCACGTCGCGGCCGATGCGCTGGCCGCGCGTCAGCGCGCCATCATCGGCCGGCCCGGAGCTGTCGGGCGGGCGGCTGGAAGCAGGGGCGGCGGGTGCATGGTCCATGGCAGCAAAGAGCGTAGCGTCGTCGATCCGCCCATTCTGCCAACAACCGGCGCCGCGAGAAAGCCGCGCACGGCGGCGCCGGCGCACGCTGCGCGCGTGCCGCCACGCAGGCCTCCCCGCTCCAGGCATGATGCGGCGCGGCATGCCGCCCGCCGGCGCCGGCCTGGCCGCTTACCTCAGCCGAGCGGAATCTCGAAGATCCACTTGAAGGTCCAGCGGTCGGTCGCGCGCGTCAGGCCACGGCCGATGCCGAAATTGAAGACGAAGGGCTTGCGATCGACGTCGAAGGCCAGGTAGACGCTGTGCTGCTCCTGGTGCAGCGGCAGCGGATGGTTGACCGGCCCGAGGTCGGCGTAGTACTCGACCCCCGCAGCCAGTCCGCGCGCCACGGTGCGCGCCACCTTGACGCCCGGCGCGGCGTCCGGCACACCGCTGCGGGCGGTGCCGGACAGGTTCCAGTCCAGCACCGGATTGACCGCCCACAGCCAGCGCGCGTCCTGGTGGCCGTAGATGGGGCGCAGTTCGAGTGCGTTCTGCGAGGCCTCGAAACGCGGGCCCACATGGGCCAGTTCGACGTTGATGCCGCCGAAGCTGCCGACACCGTCCTGCGGCTGCAGCGGCATCCACTTGACGCGCAGCTTGGGGCCGGTGACATAGAAGGTGTTGTCGCGCGTCAGCGTGGTGGGGATGTAGAAACCGAACTCCACGGTACGCGTCAGGCCGTAGGAAAACTCGGCGGTATAGCGCCAGCCATGCGGCGTAGTGACCTCGCCCGGATAGCTGGGCGTGCCAATGCCGCTGGGCGTGGTATTGACGTGCAACTCCAGGCCGAGCTGGCCTGGGGCATTGATGTCGCCGGTGTAGACCTGGATCTCGTCGGGCAGCACTGCGCGGGCCGATGGCGGGAACATCGCCAGCGCCGGCACAATCGCGATGACCAGCGCCACCTGCGGAGGCGGCAAGCGTCGACGCAATCCTGGCTGCGGGCATGTCGGCGGCATCGTGCGTCCCCTGTCTCTTTCATCGCAGCATAGGACAGGACGGCGCGCCGCCACGCAATAACCCCGTGCGGCGAATCCGAACGCGCGTGACTCGCATTCGCATTCTTGCGCGCCCCGGCCACCGCAGGTGGCGACAGCCGGGGCGCCGGCGGGACGCCCGCGCGGGCGTCCCGCATCCCGCTTACAGCGCGCGGGCCACCAGCGTGGTGCTGCCGGCGCTGCCGGTCACGGTGCCGACCACACCGTTGACCAGGCCCGTGACCGGCGCCAGGGTGCTGCCCAGCACGGGCACGTTGCCCAGTGCACCGGTCGCGGTCTTCACCACGCCGCCGACTGCCGCCAGCGGGTTGCCGGCATTGCTGCCTGCCGCGCCGGCCACGGTACCCACCACGCCGTTGACCACATTGGTCACCGGAGCGATGGCGCTGCCCAGCACCGGCACATTGCCCAGCGCGCCGGTGGCGGTGCCGACCAGGCCCGTCACCGCGGCCAGCGGGTTGCCCGCATTGCCGCCGGCGGCGCCGGCCACGGTGCCGACCGCGCCATTGACCGCGCCCGTCACCGGCGCCAGCGCGCTGCCCAGCACCGGCACATTGCCCAGTGCGCCGGTGGCGGTGCCGACCAGGCCCGTCACCGCGGCCAGCGGGTTGCCGGCATTGCCGCCGGCCGTGCCGGCCACGGTGCCGAGCACGCCATTGACCGCGCCCGTCACCGGCGCCAGCGCGCTGCCCGCCACGGGTACGTTGCCGAGTGCGCCGGTCGCGGTGCTCAGCACGCTGGTGATCGGCGTGATAGGCAGGCCGCCGGAGCCGCTGGCGGCGCCGCTGACGGCGCTGACCACGGAGGCGACCGCGCCGGTGACCGGGGCCGCCGCGCTGCCCAGCACCGGTACGCTGCCCAGCGCGCCGGTGGCAGTGCCGACCACGCCCGTCACCGGCGCCAGCACGTCGCCGACCGGCAGCGCCGGCAGCGAGACGGACTGCGCTTGTGCCGCATTGACCCAAACCGATGCTGCGAAGGCGAGGCCGGCCACCTTCCAGCACGATTGCAGCTTGTTCATGTACTAGTCCTTTTTCGATGAGTTGTCGTCGCGCGGCGGCACCATGCCGCTGCGTCTCCGAGATGCCGGCGGCCGGTCCGCAGCGGGTAGCGGGCCGGGCCGGTCGGCGTGCGGACAGCGCAGGAGACGTGCCAGCCCATGCCCGCGTGCCGGCCGCCGGTGGGCGGCGACGCGCGCACGGCATCCGGCCGAGGCCGACGGCCGAAAAATCAAGGACTTGGCGCGGGAAGGCGGCGGCGGGGCAGGCGACGCCACGGGCGGCGTGCGCGCCCCGGCAGAGCGGAATCGATGTGGCGTGTAACGTTACGCAGAAACATTTTCGTTACGGCGCACGCCAGGATTGGCGCTGCGGCCGGCGGCACCGGAGCGGGCCGCAGCGTGCGCGGACGGACGGCGCGAGCGGAGTGTGCAGAACGCGCCCCGCGCCCTACGTGCCCAGCCCGTGGCGCGCGGCGGCCGGCAGCGCGCTCCATTCGAGCAGGGCGACGAAGCCGTCGCGCGCCGCCACCACCAGCTTGCGCCGGTAGTGATGCACGATCGTGCCAGGCT
The DNA here is from genome assembly GCF_001854305.1 of Cupriavidus sp. USMAA2-4. Taxonomy (NCBI): domain Bacteria; kingdom Pseudomonadati; phylum Pseudomonadota; class Betaproteobacteria; order Burkholderiales; family Burkholderiaceae; genus Cupriavidus; species Cupriavidus sp. USMAA2-4. The sequence continues at coordinate 885,597 of NZ_CP017749.1, forward strand.
CGAAGGCATGGGGCTCGGCCCAGCCGGCGGCGCGCCGCACATAGAGCGGCGCTCCGCCGAGGACCGGCGCGATGCATTCGTGCGGCCCGCAGGCGCGCGCCACGCGCAGGTTGTCGGCCACCGGGCGGCGGAAGTCGAGCGTGCGCTCCGCATCGGTGATGCGCGGCCAGTAGCTGCCGGCCGCCTGCGCGCGCCGGGCCTGCCAGAGGCCGGCGAAGTCGCGCGCGACGCGGCCGGCCAGGCGTGCGGCGGCGAGCTGGAGCTTGAGCTGGAAGGTCTCGTGGCACTCCTCCGCGGACAGCGCCACCGGTTCCGCCGCCAGGATCTCGCCGGCGTCGAATTCGGGGGCCAGGCAGTGGCAGCTGACGGCCCAGGCGCGGCGCGCTTCCAGCAGGGCACGGAACAGTGGATAAGGCCCGCGCCCCTCCGGCAGCGGCGAGGGGTGGAAGTTGACGGCATGGCGCAGGTACGCGCGCCAGTCCGGCACGCGCCAGGCATGGCCGGCCACCACCAGCACTTCGCAGCCTTGCTCGGCCAGGACACGCAGATCGTCGGCACGGATGGCGGACATGCGCACCGGCACGCCGTGCCCCTGCGCGCGCGCCACCACTTCCTCGTTGAAATCCTGGCGGTTGTCGACCGGCATGGTGAACACGGCCAGCGGCTGCCAGCCCGCGGCGACGAAGGCGTCGAACACGCCGCACCATAGATCGAAGCCGGCAAAGGCGAAACGCATCCGGCCCTCCTTCCTTGTCACGATTGCGCCGTTGCCGGCCCAGGCAGGCATGCTAGCCAGCCGGGGCGCGGCGCAAGGGCCGAACTGGACGGCACTCCGAGCCTATTTAAGCGGCCGTAACCGAGCGGTAACGGCGCGTAAGACAGCGCCGAGCCGGACTGCCGCATGGCGCACAGGCAGGTACATGGCGGATACAAAGGCGGGCGTCCGCCCGATCCCGGCTGCCGGCGCACAGGCGGCAGGTTGGCGGCGCCCGGGGGCGCAGCAAGCTTTCCTGTTTTTCCAGATCAAATTGGAAACAATGCCTGCCTGGTTGCTCATACGATAGCGTGGTTTGCTGGAAACAGCCCCACCGCCATCGACCCGCCCCTGCCCCCATGCCGCGCCCGATCACCGCCACCATCCACCTCCCCGCCCTCGCCTCCAACCTCGCTGCCGCCCGCCGCGCGGCGCCCGCCTCGCGCGTCTGGGCGGTGGTCAAGGCCGACGCCTACGGGCACGGCATCGAGCGCGCCTATCCGGCGCTGCGCGCGGCCGACGGCTTCGCCCTGCTCGAACCCGCCGAGGCGGCGCGGCTGCGCGCGCTGGGCTGGAACAAACCCATCCTGCTGCTGGAAGGCTTCTTCGACGCCGCCGACGTGGACCGGCTGGGCGAGCTCGGCCTGAGCACGACGGTGCATGACGAGGCCCAGTTGCGCCTGCTGGAGGACGCTTCGCGCGCGCGCCGCCTTGCCCCGCGCTCGCTCGACGTCTGCCTGAAGCTGAACACCGGCATGAACCGCCTGGGCTTCGACCCGGCCGGCTACGGTGCCGCCTGGCGGCGCCTGCAGGCCATCGAGGCGGTGCGCTCGGTCACGCACATGACCCACTTCTCGGACGCCGACGGCGACAAGGGCATCGCCGCGCAGATGGCGGTCTTCCACGCGGCCACGCACGGGCTGCCGGGCGCCGCCTGCGTGGCGAACTCGGCCGGCACGCTGTGGCATGCCGGCAGCCGCATGGACTGGGTGCGGGCCGGCATCATGCTCTACGGCGCCTCGCCCGCCGGGCGCTGGGAGGACGTGGCCGCGCAGGGCCTGCAGCCCGCCATGACCCTGAGCAGCCGCATCCTGGCCGTGCGCGACGTGCCGGCCGGCGAGGCGGTCGGCTACGGCTCGCACTACGTCGCGCCCGCGCGGCGCCGCATCGGCGTGGTGGCCTGCGGCTATGCCGACGGCTACCCGCGCACGGCGTCCTCGCACGCCGGGCACTTCGCCCCGGTATGGGTCGACGGGGTCGAGAGCCGCACGGTCGGGCGCGTCTCCATGGACATGCTCGCGGTCGACCTGAGCGACTGCCCGGCGGCCGGCGTCGGCACGCCGGTGGAACTGTGGGGACGGCACGTGCCGATCGACCGCGTGGCGGCGGCCGCCGGCACGCTCGGCTACGAGTTGATGTGCGCGGTCGCCCCGCGCGTGCCGGTGATGGTGGAAGCCCTGCCGGCACCGGCCGAAGAGAACGCCGGGATGGCCCTGGCCGGCTGAATCCGGCTGGCCGCGCCCGTCCGGCGCAGGGAGTGGCGGGCGCGGCGGGCGCGGCGGGCGCGGCTAGAACACGCCCAGCGCCAGGCCCGCCGCCAGGCCCGCGCCCAGCTCCGCGCAGCGCGCCAGGTCATCGGCCTCGACGGTCTTGGGCGCGAGGATGCGCTCGGGCGTCTGCGCATGGGTGCAGACGATGAGCCCGGCAGCGACGCTCTTGAGACGCCAGCCGGTGGCGATGCGGTCGATCTGGCGCAGCGCGTTCTGGCCGTCGCTGCCGGCGCAGATCATGGCGGCGTAGGGCCGCCCGTTGACGCGGTCGAGCGCCGCGTAATAGCAGCGGTCGAAAAAATCCTTCATCAGGCCCGACATGGTGGCGAGGTTCTCCGGCGTGGCGAACAGGTAGCCGTCGGCCGCCAGCACATCCTCGGCGACGGTGTCCTGCGCGCGCTGCAGCCTGACCTCGACACCGGCCTGCGCGCGCGCCGCCGCGGCCGCCGCCTCGGCCATCTGCCGGGTGCCTCCCGTCATCGTGTGGTAGATGATCAGCAGCGTCTTCATGTGCGCCCGCCTGTGCCGTCATGCATCCGTCATGCACCCGTCGTGGATCCTGCGCAGACTCTAGCACGCCGCCACCGGCGCGGTGCCCGCCCGCGGCGACTGGTGCTATCGTTGCGGCGGCGCACGGCACCGGCCCCCGGTGCCGCCCGCCTGTCCCGCCCAAGGAGCCTCTACATGTCGTCTTTCCGGATCCCGCTGCTCGCCTGCGCCGCGCTGCTGTGGCTGGGCCCCGCGCACGCCGCCGAGCAGGCCGCGGCGCCGCTGCAGCCGGTACCGGCACTCGCGGTCGAGCGCTATCTCGGCACCTGGTATGAGATCGCCAGGTATCCGAACCCCTTCCAGCGCGAGTGCATCGGCCACGCCACCGCGACCTACGCGCTGGCCGCCGGCGGCAAGCTCGCCATCACCAACCGCTGCAGCAACCGCAGCGGTGGCACCAGCGAAGCCGACGGCGTGGCGCGCCAGGTCGGCGGCGCCGCCTCGGCGCGCCTGCAGGTCCGCTTCGCGCCGGCATGGCTGGGCTTCCTGCCCTTCGTCTGGGGCGACTACTGGGTGATCGACCTCGACCCCGACTACACGCTGGCCGCCGTCAGCGAACCGAAACGCCAGTACCTGTGGATCCTGTCGCGCACCCCGCACGTGGACTCGGCGCGGCTGCAGGCCCTGGTGGAACGGCTGGCCGCCCAGGGCTTCGACATCGACGGTCTGGAATCCACGCCGCAGGACTGAGCCAGCGCCCCACGCCGCCACCACGCCGCCACCACGACTCAACCACTACGCCGCCACCCCCGCCTGGCGGAAGCGGCCCGGATTGGCCCCCGCCACCTTGCGCATCAGGCGCCGCAACGCCGTCGCATCCTGGTAGCCGACCGCCTCGGCCACCTGCTCCACCGTCATCCGGCTGCCCTCCAGCAACGCCCTGGCGCGCCGCAGCCTGACGCTCTGCACCAGCGCCAGCGTGCTCTTGCCGGTGGCCTTCTGCACATGGCGCGCCAGCGTGCGCTCGGACATGCAGAAGGCCCGCGCCAGTTCCGCCACCGATGGCGGCGCCGGCAGCGCCGCCTCGACCCTGGCCGCCAGGCGCGCCACCAGGTCGTTGCCGCTGGCCATCGCCTCCGGCACGATGAAGGGCGCCTGTGCCTGGCGGCCGTCGACCAGCAGCATGCGCGCGACCTGCTCGGCCAGCGCGCTGCCGCAGCGCTCGCGCAGCAGGTGCAGCATCAGGTCGGTCTGGGCGAAGGCCGCGCCGGCGGTGGTCACCGGGCCGTCGGCGCACACCATGCGGTCGGCATCGACGCGGCACGCCGGCGCCATCGCCTGCAGCAGCGGCGCCAGCCACCACGAGGTGGTGGCGCGCCGCCCCTGCAGCAGGCCGGCATCGCGCAGCAGGAACACCGCCGAGCAGGCGGCGGCCACGGTGCCGCCGGCCGCGGCGTGGCGCGCCAGCGCGGCCGCCACCGCACCCGCCTCGGCGCTGGCCAGGCGCGCCCGCAGCGCCGCCGGCGTGGCCAGCCCGAGCCCGGGCAGCACCCACAGCGAGCGGTCCCGGCCCGCGCGCGCCGGCAGCCGCGCGGTCTGCACCGACAGCCCGCCCTGCAGCCGCACCGGCCCGCCGGCGAGCGAGCACAGGCGCCAGCGCGGCGCAGCCACGCCCGCCCGGGGTGCCAGCGCCGCAGCCGCCGCCAGCATGTCCTGCGTCACCGCGACGCTGCTGGCATAGGCCCCTTCGAGGATCACGACGGTGAAATCGTGCATGTCGGATTTCGCTTGAAACGAGTCATTTCAGACGCTGCCATTCTGCCCCTGCGAACGCTCCAATACAAGCAGCGCGCCAGCCGGCGCGCCCATGCCATCCACCAGGAGACAGACCGATGGAAACGCCCCGAGACCCGCAGGCCGACGATCCGCTCGACGACTTCGAACCGCGCCGCATCACGCTGGACGGCGTGAGCAAAGTCGTGCACGTGACCGGCAGTGGCCCCGCCGTGATCGTGATGACCGAGATGCCGGGCATCAGCCCGCAGGTGGCGCGCTTCAGCCGCTGGGTGCGCGCGGCCGGCTTCACCGTCTACATGCCCTCGCTGTTCGGGCGCGACGGCGCGCTGCCGCAGGTCGAGGAGGGCATCGCCACCTTCCGCCGGGCCTGCGTCAGCGCCGAGTTCCGCGCCCTGGCGGGCGGCGCGCCGAGCCCGGCCATGCAGTGGCTGCGCGCGCTGGCGCGGCTGGCGCACGCGCAATGCGGCGGCCCCGGGGTCGGCGCCATCGGCATGTGCTTCACCGGGAATTTCGCCTTGTCGATGATGCTGGAGCCGGCCATGCTGGCGCCGGTGATGTGCCAGCCCTCGCTGCCGCTCGACGACCCGGCCGGCACCGGCATGGCGCCGGACGAACTGGCGGCGGTGCGGGAGCGCCTGGAGCGCGAGGACCTGACCGTGCTGGCCTACCGCTTCGACGGCGACCGCCACTGCCGGGCCCAGCGCTTCGCCGCCTTCCGCGAGGCGCTGGGCGAGCGCTTCGTCGCGCGCGTGCTGCCGGACAGCGCCGCCCATCCGGCCCCGCCGCCTTTCTTCGCCCAGGTGGTAGGCAGCCCGCACAGCGTGGTGACCGCCCACCTGATCGACGAAGCGGGACAGCCGACGCTGCGCGCGCGCGACGAGATCCTGTCGTTCTTCGCACGCCGCCTCGGCGGCTGAGCCGGCGGTGGCGCCCCGGACCCGCCAGCGCTCAGGGCACCGCCGCGGCCTGCCCGGTCGGCCCCGGCAGCTGCGCAAGGAAATCGAGGAAAGCCGCGATGCGGCGCGAACCGCGCTGGCTGGGCAGGTAAAGCGCGGTGATGGCGGAGGTGGCCTGGTTCGGATTGACCGTCCAGTCCGCGAACAGCGTGCTGAGCCGCCCGGCCTCGATGTCGCCGTCCACCATCCAGTCCGGCAGCAGGGCGATGCCGCTGCCGGCCAGGGCGAGTTCGTGCAGCACCTCGGCATTGTTGCTGCGCGAGCGCCCGCCGACCGGCACCTGGATGGCCTCGTCGCCGCACCCGAAGGTCCACACCTGCTGGCTGGCCCCATAGCTGAAGCGCAGGCACTCGCGACCGGCGTCGGCCAGGTCGGCGGGCGCCGCCGGGATGCCGTAGCGCGCCAGGTAGGCCGGACTCGCCACCACGCGCCGGCGGAACACGCCGATCTCGCGCGCGACCACGTCGTCGTAGGAGGCCGCGCTGCCCAGGCGGATCGACACGTCGATACGCTCGCGCAGCAGGTCGACGATCTCATCGGTCATGGTCACCTCCAGTTCGAGCTGGGGGTAGCGCGCCATGAACCCGGCCAGGAAGGGCGCGATGCAACGCCGGCCGAAGGCCACCGGCAGCGAAACGCGCAACTGCCCCACCGGGGCATCGCCGCGGTCGGCGACCAGCGCGTCGGCCTCGGCCACCGCCTCCAGGATGCCGCGCGCACGCTGGTAGTAGGCCGCGCCGGCCTCGGACAGCGTGACCTGGCGCGTCGAACGGTTGAGCAGCACCGCGCCGAGTTCCGCCTCCAGTCCGTCGAGCGTGCGGGTGACGGAGGAGGTGGCCACCTCCAGGCGCCGTGCCGCCGCGGAAAAGCCGCGCGCGTCCACGGTTTCGACGAACATCTTCAGGGCCAGCAGTTTGTCCATGTGCGGTAAGGGGAGGAAAGAAATGCCACCAGGCAGGCGCCTCAGCGGCGGCCGACCAGGGACTGCACGCCCTGCACGCCCTGCGCGCCATAGCGCTCGGCATGCGGCTGGCCGGCCTCGAGGTGGAACACGTCGCCGGCACGGTACAGCCGCTCCTCGCCGGCGGCAAGGAGTTCGATCTCGCCCGAGAGGATCAGCGCCTTGGCCTCGAAGGAGTGGCTGTGCTCTGCCAGCGCGCCGGCCTCGCGCGTGACCAGCACGAATTCGCTGTAGCCCTCCTGCGTCAGGGCCTGGACAAAGGCTTCACGTTCCATGGCGATGTCCTCGTACAATGGCGGCGCGCCATCATGGGCGACAGTCTGACAGGTTTCCCTGACCGGTGTCTCAGCCACGTCCTAGGCAAGCTGCTTGTGGAAAAAGGTGGTGCCGCACAAGCTGCCGTCCGGCATCAGCGCGTAGTTCGGCACCGTGCCGACACGCAGCCAGCCGGCGCGCTCGTAGAGCCGCTCGGCATCGCCGCCGGTGACGGTATCGAGCACCAGCACCGACTTGCCGGCCGCGCGGGCCGCCTCGTCGAGCGCCGCCATCAGGCGCCGGGCCACGCCGCGGCGCCGCGCCCGGCGGCACACCAGCATCTTCGCCACGTCGGCGCGGTGGGGCTGGTTCTCCGGCTGCGCGGTGATCAGCTGCACGGTGCCGAGGATCTCGCCCTGCGCGTCCTCGGCCACCAGCAGGATGCGCTCGCCACGCGCCACGCCCTGCGCCACGCCTTGCCAGAAGGCCTGCGCGGTGGCGCGGGAGAGCGGCAGCATGAAGCTGACCGAGGCGCCACCTTCGACGCAATCGATCAGCACGTCGGCCAGCGCGCCGGCGCGGCCGGCTGCCTCCTCGGCGCCGAGCCGGCGCAGGACGATGGATTCCATGGCGGGTTCCCTGGTGGTGTTCATAGTGGGGTCCATAGTGGGGTCCGTGGTGGATGCGCAGGGCATGGCCGGGGCGATGTGTTGGCGCCGGGTTCTCGCCGGCGCGCCCTCAGCGGCCGCGCGGATCGTGGAAGGGTTGCTTGCTCAGCGCCACCAGGTAGCGCGCCGCCCTGCGCCCGGGATTGTGGAAAACGATGGGACGGTCCAGCCGCATCGCCAGGCAGTCGCCCGCCTCGAGCCGCCACGGCGCGTCGCCGACCCGCAACTCCATCACCCCTTCCAGCATCCAGAGCTGCTGGTGCAGATCGCTGTCACGCATGCCGGTGTCGTAGGCCACGCGCTGCCCCGGCGGGAACTGCACCTCGACCAGCTGGATCGGCGACGGCACGGCAGGCGACAGGTTGCGCCGCACATAGCCGGATTCCGGGTCGGTCCAGAGCGCCTGTTCGCGCGAGCGGGACAGCGGCGACGGCTCGGCCGCCCCATCGTCCGGCGCCGGCTCGAACAACGACGCCAGCGCAACGCCGAGCGCCGTGGCCAGCCGCTCCAGCACCACGGCGGTGGGGCTGCTGGCGCCGCGCTCGATCAGCGAGATGGTGGAGCGGCTTACCTTGCTGCGCTCGGCGAGCGCCTCCAGCGACCAGCCCTGCGCATCGCGCAGCGCGCGTACGCGGGACGCGATGGTGGCATTGATATCCATGGTTTCCAGTTTATTGGAATAATTATCCAGTAAACTAGATGAACTGCCGCTCCGCTGTCAAGATGCCGGGCTCCGTCCGCCCCATGCCATGCCTGCCCGCGCGCGCAGGACGGGGCCGGCGGGATCGCGGGCGGGCGTGGCGCTACCATGGTACGCCAGCGCCACGCCCGCCTGGCCGCGTGCCATGGCCACGACAGGCAGCGGCAGGCAGCGGCAGGCAGCGGCAGGCAAGAGTTGCCTTCGACGCGTCCTCACCCACACGGACCCTCATGCCCATCGACATCTCCACCGACCGGGATCGCCTCGACATCCCGATGATCCATGACTTCCTGTCGAACCGCTCGACCTGGGCGCGCGGCATCGACCTGGACACCGTGCAACGGTCCATCCGCCACGCGCTGTGCTTCGGCGCCTACGACACCGCCACGGGTCGGCAGGTCGGCTTCGCCCGCGTCATCACCGACCAGGCCACCTTCGCCTACCTGGTCGACGTATTCGTGCTCGAAACCCACCGCGGCCAGGGCGTGTCGCGCCGGCTGATGGAGGCCGTGATGGCCTGCCCGGCGCTGGCGCGGCTGCGCCGCTTCACCCTGGTCACGTCGACCGCGGCGGGGCTCTACGCCCGCTTCGGCTTCACGCCGCTGCACGCGCCCCAGGCGCATATGGAGATCCTGCGGCCGGACGTGTACCGCCAGGGCTGAGCCAGGCGTTCAGGGCCAGGCGCGGCAGATCCCCTGCGGCAGGCCGGCCACGGGTGCCCGGAACGCGAACAGGCCGCCGGCCAGCGGCTGCCGCTGCAGGGCCTCGGCGCCAAGTCCCTTGCGCGCGGTGGTGACGTAGACGGTCCGGAGGTCGTCTCCGCCGAAGGCCAGCTTGGTGACCTGGTCGCAAGGCAGGCGCACGGTGCCGGCCAGGCGGCCATCGGCGGACCAGCGCTCGATCCGCGCCCCGCCGAAGATGGCGATCCACAGGCAGCCATCGGCATCGACCGCCATGCCGTCCGGATACCCCTCGCCGCAAGGCCGGGCAAATACCCGCCTGCGCGACAGGGCGCCATCCGGCCCGACATCGAAGGCATAGACCTGGCGCGCAACGGTGTCGCCGTGGTACAGCGTGCGCCCGTCGGGGCTCATGGCGGGGCCGTTGGTGATGACATAGCCCTGGTCGCGGCACATCAGCCTGGCGTCGTCGCCGAGCTGGTAGAGGGACCCGCTCGCGGCCGACTCGCCATCGTCCATGGTGCCGAACCAGAGCCGCCCGGCGGGATCGACGAAACCGTCGTTGATGCGGTTCCCCGGCAGCTCCGGCTCGACTTCCAGCAGCTTGCGGCACGAGCCGTCGGCCGGATCGAAGCGGTAGAGCCCATGCTGCATGCCGCACAGGAACGAGCCGTCGGCGAACGGCAGCAGAAAGCCCGGCCGGCCGGCGAGCGGCCAGGTCGTGGTGGCGCCCGTCGCCACGGCCAGGCGATGGATGCTGCCGCCCAGGATGTCGACGAAGTAGAGCGCGCCGGACTCACGGTGCCAGACCGGGCCCTCGCCGAGGCCGGCAGCGAGCGGCCACAGGCAGGTGGGATGGATGCCGTTCATAGGCCGAATGTCCCTGCGTCGACGAAGTACTCCCGTCCCGAGCAGCAGCCGGCATCGTCCGACGCCAGGAACAGCGCCATGGCCGCCACATGCCGCGGTTCGATGCGCACCGGCAGGCACTGGCCCTGCATCAGCCGCGCCTCGCTCTCCGGCGTCTGCCACAGCTGCATCTGGCGCGGCGTGCGCACCGCGCCGGGGACGATGCAGTTGACGCGGATGCCATCACGGCCGAGGTCGCGCGCCAGCCCGCGCGTCAGGCCCTCGATGCCGGCCTTCGCCGTCATGTAGGCGGCAAGGTCCGGCACGGCCACATGCCAGGAAGCCGATCCCATATTGAGGATGACGCCGGCCTGCGCCGTGCGCATGCTGGCCGCCGCCAGCTGGGCGCAGAAGAACTGGTGGCGCAGGTTGACGGCCATGCAGTCCTCCCAGACGGCGGGCGTGATGGCCTCGACCCGATGCCGGTCGTCCCGGCCGGCGTTGTTGACCAGCACGCCGATCGGCGCGCCGTCGCGCGCGATGCGGGCGAAAACCGCCGCGGTGGCGTCCAGGTCGCGCAGGTCGCAGACGTGGCAGGTGATAGGCAGGCCCTCGGCGGCCAGTGCCTGCCGCAGGCGCGCGGTGTCCGCCTCGCTGATATCGATGCAGTGGACGCGCGCGCCCTGCTGCGCGAAGGCGCTCACCATTTCCGCCCCGATGCCGCTGCCGCCGCCCGTGACGACGACGGTCTTGTCCCGCAGGCCGGGGTAAATCGCATAAGACATCCGACTCTCCACTCTCTCCATGTTTTTCAGGCTCTCCATGCATCGATGCGGCGCAAGCGCAGGCCGGACGCCCGGGGGCGTCCGGCGCACCGGCGATCCGCCGGCACGCCTCAGTCCTGCCCGGGCGCCGACGTCTTGCCGTCGACGTAGTCGATGCGCGCCGGCGCATAGCCGATGCGCATCGCATTGACGTGCAGGATCTCGCCCGGCTTCAGCGCGATGACTTCGTTGTCGTAGACGGTCCATGCCTGCGGCACCGGCCGCATGTCGCCGACCTTGGCGAAGCCCTTGCCGAGCATCTCGCCGGCGAGGCGCTCGTAGTCCCAGCTCTGCACCACATGCCGGGGCGGAACCTGCGCGGCGCCCGGGCGTTCGATCCAGTAGCCGATGGATGCCCCCGGCGTGGCGCAGGCGATCCGCACGCCGCCGCCCGCCTCGGCCACCTCGCGGACCTCTGGCAGCGCGGTGGCGGGCGGCTTGTCGCCGCCCAGCCACATCTGCTTGAGCATGTCGCGCTCGGGAATGCCGCCCATGTCGCCATAGCGGGCCGTCCAGTCATGGAAGGCTTGCCGCAGTTCCTCCAGCTTGGCCCGGTAGCGCGGATCGTCCGCCAGGTTGTGCAGTTCCCACGGATCGCGCTCGGCGTCGTAGAGCTCTTCCACCGGCTTGGGCCCGAACCACGCCGCGGTGGCGGCCGGCAGCGTGCCGTCCGCCTTGCGCTGCAGGATGTCGCGCATCATGGGCAGCATCAGGCGGAACTTGAGGTCCTGGTAGTAGGGCCGCTCCGGCATGTAGTTGTAGAGATAGCGGTAACGTCCGTCGCGCACCATCCGCACCCGGTCGTACTCGGTATCCATGCGGTCGCGCGCGGCGAACACGTAGCGGCGCGCCACCTTGGCCCGCTGCGCGCCGAGGAAGGCCTGGCCCTGCATATAGGCCGGGACCGGCACGCCGGCGAGAGAGAGCACCGTGGGCGCGAGATCGACCCCGCTGACCAGCTCGCGGGCGCGCGTGCCGGCGTGCGCGCCGCCGGGAAAGCGCACGATGAGCGGCACATGCGTGCCGCGCTCCAGGTTCTCGCGCTTCATCCACGGCAGGTTGCCGCCGTTGTCGGAGAAGAAAAAGATGATGGTGTTGTCGTACAGGCCATCTTCCTTGAGCATCCGGATCAACTCGCCGACCTGGTCGTCCATCATCCGGATATTCGTGTACATGCGGGCGATGTCGCCCCGCACCGCAGGCGAGTCCGGAAAGATCGGCGGCACGGCGACCTGGGCGGGATCCACGCGCAGCGGATCCTTGCGCAGTGCCACCATGGACTCGTGGGTCAGGAAGAAGTTGAAGACGGAGAAGAACGGCTTTCCGGCCGGGCGGTTGCGGAAGGAGGCGGCGGGGCCGTTCTCGTCCCACACCGTGACCGGCGCTTCGAACTGATAGTCCTGCTTCTGATTGTTGGAGGTGTAGTAGCCCGCCTTGCGCAGGTACTCGGGGAAGGCCTTGACCTGCTCGGGCAGCACCACGGAATAGGTCGCCGGTATGCCGTCCGGCTTCGGCGCCATGGCGCGCCCGGGAATCTGGATTTCACCGGGGCCCGTGCGCATGTGCTGCGCGCCCACCGAGGTCGGGTACATGCCGGTGATCAGGGCGGCGCGCGCGGGCGCGCACACCCCCGCGGCCTGGTAGGCGTGGGTGTACAGCACGCCCTCCCTGGCGAGCCGGTCGATGTTCGGCGTCATCGCTTCCCGGTCGCCGTAGGCGCCGAGGAAAGTGGTGATGTCTTCCACCGTGATCCACACAATGTTCGGCCGGGCCGGCTGCGGGCCTGGCTGCGCGGGCAGCGTGCCGGCATGCGCGGCGGGCAGCAGCATGCTGCCCAGGGCCAGGACCAGGCGCAGGACGCCCTGGTGCGTTCGTTTCGGTAAGGGCATAGCGCCTCCTCGAGATTGAGACGGTGCGGCGGGCGGGGCCCTGCCGCGTTGATGCGGGGGTTGATGCGGGGATTGATGCGGGCTCAGGGCATCGCGGCGGCCAGCACGGCGGGCGCTGCGGGCGCGCTGGCCGGCCGCGCCGGATGCCAGGCCTGCTGGTCCATCACCAGCCGGAAGCCCAGGTGCGACATGCTGCTGTACGGGTCGGTCCCGCGCCGGGCACTCGGGCGATAGCTCAGGCAATAGTCCTGGTTGCACAGGAAGGAGCCGCCGCGGATCACCCGCCGGGGCGCGTGCTCGGGCACGCCGGGCTCGGAAGGATCCCAGCTGTCGCCGGGGCCGTGCGGATCGACCGCGGCCGCAGCGTCCGCCGCGGCCCGCGCGAACTGGTCGGCGCGGTACCAGTCGGCCACCCATTGCCAGGCGTTCCCCGTCATGTCGTAGAGTCCATAGCCGTTGGCGGGGAACGTGCCGGCGGCGCTGGTGCCGGCGGCGCCGCCGGCCTTGGGACTGATCACGGGAAAGGGCTGCGCCTGCTGCCCTTGCCAGACGTTGGCCATCTGCCTGCCGTCCGGGGCGAAGCTGTCGCCCCAGGCGTAGGTCGCCTGCTCCAGGCCTCCGCGCGCCGCGAACTCCCATTCCGCCTCGGTCGGCAAGCGCTTGCCCGCCCACCTGGCATAGGCCTCGGCGTCCTCATAGGACACCTGCACGACGGGGTGGTCGCCCTTGCCCTCGATCGAGCTGCCCGGTCCCTGCGGATGGCGCCAGTCCGCGCCCGGCACGTAGCGCCACCAGCGCGAGTAGTCCTGCAGCGGCACCGGGTGCTCCGTGCCGACGAAGACGAGGCCGCCGGGCACCAGCGCGCCGGTGGGCGGAGGCGGCGTGCCCGGCGGCAGCTGTACCTTGATCGTGTCCCAGTCCGGTGTCCTCTGCGCGGTGGTGACATAGCCGGTGGCCGCCACGAAGGCACTGAACTCGTCGTTGGTCACGTGGTGCCGGTCCATCCAGAATCCGTGCACGCGCACCGTGTGCGCCGGACGCTCGTTGTCCTGCGCGAGCGGGCTGTCGCTGCCCATGCGGTAGGCGCCGCCGGGTACCCAGGCCATCCCGCGCGGGCCATGGACGCCATCGCCGAGGATGACCTGGGGCGCGGCCCCGGCCGCGGCGGGCGCCGCCGTGCCGGCTCGCGTGGCGAACATGGCGGCGGCCGCGCCGGCCGCTGCCAAGACGATGGCGGCGCCGATCCATCGCGCCGGGCGTAGCTGCCTGGAGAACATAACGTTGCGGTTTCCGTGTTGCATGATGTCTATCCTCGCGGCGCCCGGCCTGCCGCGTCAATCGAGCCGATCGAACCGATCGAGCCCGCCGCGCGAGCGATGGCCCGCATACCATGTCCTTCCCCGCCCATTTCAATGATTCAGTGGACTAGAACTTGTGGCGGATACCCATGGCCGCGCCGATCTGGCTGTTGCTGCCCGGCGTCAGGTAAGCGCCGTTGGCAAAGCTGATTGCCGCCGAATCGAAGTTCAGGCCGGAGTTCTTCACATAAGCGACCGTCAGATAGACGTCGGTGCGCTTGGAGAAGGCGTAGTCCGCAATCAGGTTCACCTGCCACGGGTTGACCGGATTGAGCGCCGGCTGCACCGCGTTCGTGCGCAGGATCTTCTGATTGTCGTAGTAGTACGCAAGGCTCAGCGACAGCGCCGAAGTCAGGTCGTGGTTGACACCGACCCACCAGAAATCGTCGCGCAGCAGCGTGTTGCCGCCCGCGTCCTTGTTCTGGCCCCAGCGGTAGCCTGCCACGAACTTCGTGCGCGGCAGGTAGTAGGCAAAGGCCAGCGCCGCCTTCTTCACCGTGCCGGGGCTGCCGGCCGTTGCGGCGGGGTTCCACTGGTCATAGCTGGCCGTCACGCCGAAGCGGTTGTCCAGGTACATCGCGCCCGCGCCGTAGGCGGTGTTGTCCCTGGCGTGGCCCGGCGTCTCGCCCGCGCCCTGCCCCGCGAGCGGCGTCAGCCCGAAGGCCGGTGTGCCGACGCCGAAGCTGTAGTGGGCCTTGACCGTCACCGGCCCCTTGACCGCCTGGTAGCTGATCACGTTGTCCTGCCCGTAGGTCGTGCCCAGCAGCGCAACGATCGGCTCGAACAGCAGGGCATACTTGCTCGGCGAGAAGTTGCCCAGCATGGTGAACATGGTCGTGTCCTGCCGGCCGAGCGCGATCTGGCCGAGACGGTCGCTCTGCAGGCCGACATAGGCCTTGCGCCCGAACAGGCGCCCGCCCTGCAGCGACTGGCCGGTGTCGGCACCGAAGCCGCTCTCGAGCACGAACAGCCCCTGCAGGCCGCCCCCGAGATCTTCGACGCCGCGCAGGCCCCAGCGCGACCCCGACAGCCCGCCGTTGGTCTCCATGCCGAACTTGTTCCCGCCCGGCTTCGATGTCACGGCGCCGGTGACCGGGTTGATCGTCGGTGCGCTGCCGGCCAGGTGATTGATGTATTCGATCGGCACGTCGATCACACCGTACAGGGTCACGCCGGACTGCGCGTGCGCGACGCCGGCGGCCGATGCCAGCAAGGCCGCGCCGGCCAGGGACTTGGGCCACTTGCGCAATGCGGGCGATGCGGGCGATGCGGGCGATGCGGGCGACTTCGTGGACTGGGGAAACCTGATGATCGTCTTCTGCATGATTCTCCTCCTCTTGCTTTGTTCTGGTATGTGCGGGCCCGGCGTGGCGGCGGCGCGCAGGGCGCGGCACCGCCGCCATGGGACTCAACGGCCGAAGGTCCGCCCCTCGAGCTCGGCATCGCCATGCAGGACGAGCTCCCCGGCGGAGCGCCCGAGCGCGAGGCGGTAGCGGCCGGCGTCGATGCGCCAGTGCGCCTCGGCGGCCTGGAAGCGCGCGAGCAGGCGCGCATCGGCGCGCACGCTGACGCGCGCGGACTCCCCCGGACGGAGGAAGACGCGCTGGAAGCCGAGCAAGCGCATGCGCACGTCGCCGGCCGCTTCCGTCAGGTACAGCTGAGGCACGTCCGCACCCTCGTGCGCCCCGGTGTTGGTCACCGTGAAGGTCGCCGTGACGGTCTCGCCGGCATCGATGCGCAGGTCGGCGTAGGCGAACCGGGTGTAGCTCAGTCCATGGCCGAAGGCGAACAGCGCCTGCCTGTCCGTGCGGGCGAACCAGCGGTACCCGACCTCGGCGCCCTCGTGGTAGTGCACGCGGATGGGCGTGCCCAGTTCGACGTCGGCACCCGGCAGGCGCGGATGGGGGGTCTGCTCGACGCTGGCCGGGAACGTGACCGGCAGGCGCCCGGACGGGTTGACGTCGCCCGCCAGCACCTCGGTCATGGCCTGCGCTCCCGCCTGCCCCGGATACCAGGCCTGCACGATGGCCCGTACCTTGGCGTGCCACGGCATCGCCACCGGATTGCCGGTCTGCAGCACGACGATGACGTTGTCATGGACGCTCGCGAGCGCGTCGATCAGGGCGTCCTGCCCGAACGGCAGGGTCATGTCCGGGCTGTCGAAGCGCTCACCCTCGTGCCGGATCGCATGCACGATGACGGTGTCGCAACGCCTGGCCAGCGCCACCGCCTCGGCGATATGCGCGCCGCTGTCGTAGGACACGGCCGCTTCCGGGAAGCGCTGGCGCAGCGCCGCCAGTGGCGACGGCCCGAACAGCCGCATGGTGGTGGGCCCCAGCAAGGGATGGCTGCGTGCGGGGATCTGCGCCGCATAACCGGCGGGCGGCATGACCTGGCTCGAGCCGTCGCCGGACAGCACGCCGGCCTGGGCATAGCCGCCGATCACGGCGATCCTGCCCTTGCCCGGCGCCAGCGGCAGCGCCTCCCGCTCGTTCTTCAGCAGCACGATGCCCTGGCGCGCCGCTTCCAGCGCCACGCCGTGATGCGCGGCGAAGTCGACCGGCCCGCAGGGGCGTTCCTGGTCGATGCCCACCGCATAGTAGGAGCGCAGCATGCGCCGGACCATCTCGCTGATGCGCGCCTTGGGCACCTTGCCATCCTCGTACGCTTGCCGCAGCGGCCCGTTGAACCACTCCTGCGCATCGAGCTGCGCGCCGGAATGCTGGTCGAGCCCGTTCAGGGCGAACTCCCAGCCGTACACGGCCAGCCAGTCCGACATCACCCAGCCCTTGAAGCCCATCGCGTCCTTGAGCGTCTCCTGCAGGAGGGCGCGATTGCCGCAGGCATAGGCGCCGTTGACGAGGTTGTACGCCCCCATCAAGGCACCCGGCTCGCTTTGCTCGATGGCGATCTGGAAGGCCAGCAGGTCGCTCTCGCGATGCGCGGCCGGATCGATGACGGCATCCAGGAAGAACTTGTTGGTTTCGCTGGCGTTGAGCGAGACGTGCTTGAGCACCGCGAGCACGCCTTCCTCCTGCGTGCCGCGGACCATGCCGGCCCCCACCAGGCCGGACAGCAGGGGATCTTCGGAGACGTATTCGAAGTTCCTGCCGTTGCGCACCTCGCGCACCAGGTTGATGCCGCCGCCCAGCGCCACGTTGAAGCCGCGCGCGCGCGCCTCCTTGCCGATCACGCAGCCGATGGTCCGCGCCAGCGCCGGATTGAAGCTCGCGCCCAGCGCGAGAGCGGCGGGAAAGGCGGTGGCACCGTCGCCCTGGCCGCCGGTGTGGCGCAGCCCCAGGCTCGCATCCGCCATCTTCAGGGACGGGATGCCGAGACGAGGCACGCCGCTGGTGTAGCCCGCGATGACGGGCAGTTCCGCCGGCACGCGCGGCTCCCTCTCGGTGCGGCCGAAGACCCGCACCATCAGGCTGTACAGCAGCGAGAAGCGTTCGTCGTCTGTCATGCGCGACTCGGTCTCGCTGGCGCGCAGGTCGGGATCGGCGCGGGAGGAGCAGGAAGCCGCGGCAGGCGGGGACGACGGCATGGCTTCCCTGCCGGGAGGATGAAGTTCGGGCATCGGGTGGTTCCGGGTTGGAATGGCTGCGCCAAGGGCGCGAGAGTCCGAGCGCGCGGCGGGGACCGCGCGGTCAACGAAGAAACGGAGGTTCAGGGGAAGGTCGCGGCGATCAGGGCGCGGCGCCGGCAGCGGCCCGGCGCCGCCCCAGTTCGTGCAGCAGATCCCGATGCATGCCCGGCGTCACCGGGTAGAAGTAGGCGAACACCATGCCCACCACGAGCAGCGCCATCGGCCCCTGCCACAGCATGGCCCAGATGCCGTCGAGGGTCGCCGGCGCCTGGGCCTGGTTGGCGGCGAAGCCGAGCGCGCCGAGCAGGTGGCCGACGCCGCCGACGGCGATGGCGAGCGCGCCCTTCTGCGCGAAGGCGATCACGCCGAAGATCGTGCCTTCGCCGCGGATGCCGGTGCGCCACTCCCCGTACTCCACGGTGTCGGGAATCATGGCCCACGACGCCAGCAGGGTGGCGGCGCTGGCGAAGCCGATCACGCCCAGCAGCAGCAGCAAGGCGGGCACACCCGGCGTGCCGAGCGCGCCGAGCACGGCATAGGCGCCGATGGCAAGCCCGCCGCCGGCCAGGGCCACCAATCGCTTCGACGTGCGCCGCATCAGCCATGCCCACAGCGGCACGGCGATGAAGACCTGGAGTGCGACCACGCCGAGCGCGGTGCCGATCAGGTCTTCCCGGTGCAGGGCGTACTTCAGCACATAGGGCAGTGTCTTGGACAGGAAGGTACCGGCGGCCATGAGCGCGACCGACATGCCGCAGACCAGCAGGAAGGCGCGGTTGCGCAGCACCACCGCCAGGGCGTCGCGCACGGAGAGGGTGTGCGCATCGGCTTGCACGCGCTCCTCGGTGGAAAGGAAGGTCAGCAGGAAGACCGGCAGCGACACCACCGCGTACAGGGTCATCACCGCCAGGAAGCCCTGCTTCTCGTCGCCCGCGCCGAACCCATGCACCAGCTTCAGTGTCAGCAGCGCCACCAGCAGGCCGGCGCTGCTGGCGCAGACCATGCGGGCGGCGGCCAGGCCGCCGCGCTCCTGGCTGCTGCGCGTCAGCGTCGCCATCAGCGAGTTATAGGGCATCGACAGGACGGTGTAGGCGGTGCGGAACAGCATGTGCGTGCCCAGCACCAAGGCGAGCAGGCGATCGCCGGTGGCCGCGCTCGGATAGAACATCGCGATGAAACTGAGCGCGAGCGGGATGCAGCCGAACAGCAGGTAAGGCCGATAGCGGCCCCAGCGGGTGCGCGTGCGGTTGGCGAGGAAGCCTGCCACCGGATCGCACAGCGCGTCCCACAGCATGGCGGCGCCGAAGATCCACCCCGCCGTGGCCGCGGACAGCCCGACGACGTCCGTGTAGTAGTACAGGAGGTACAGGGTGGTCGCCTGCCAGTACAGGTTGAAGGCGAAATCGCCGATGCCGAAGCCGAGCTTCGTGCGCAGCGTGAGCCTGTCGCCGCCGGCCGGCAAGGCGGCCGGGGCCTCCGGCCGGGCCGGCGACGTTACCGAGTCGAGATTTGCAGCCATCGTTCCACGCCCCTCGCCCGCAAGCGATCCCGGCGAGCAGCGTCTCCCCCTGGAAACCGCTGCGCCATCCGCCGTAAAATTATCCACTCGGATAATTTATCAACGGCGCGCCGGAAGCGTCAAGCGAGCGCGGCTCAGTACAATCCCTGAAACGACGCCGTGCGGCGCCACGCGATACGCTCCAGGCCGCGGCGCAGATCGCCTGGACGATCGCGCCATCCGGCGTGAACCCCTGAGGAATCTGTAGATGCGCACTGCCAGGCAGGCACAACAGGAACGAAGTGAACAGACGCGAGCCCAGATACTCGGCATCGCCCTGGAGCAGTTCTCGACACGTGGTTTCGATGCAGTCAGCCTGCGCGAGATCGCGGAGATGGCCGGCGTCAATCACGCCATGATCCGCTACTACTTCGGCGACAAGGAAAGCCTCTGGCGTGAGAGCGTCACCTACCTGTTCGAGCGCTTCGCGCAGGAACTGGAGCCGCCCCGGCCCGGTCCGCAGGGCTACGCCCTGGAGGCGGTGCAGGAGTACATCCGCAACTATGTGCGGTATTGCGCGCGCCATCCCGAGCACGCGCGCCTGATGATGCAGGAGGCCAATCGCGACTCCGAGCGCTTGCAGTGGATGGCGCAGGCCTTCATCCGCCCGCGCCACGACCTGACCGTGCCGCTGATCGAGGTCGTCAGCCGGCAGACCGGCGGACTCGCGCGGATCGATCCGGTGATGCTGCTGTACATGGTGACCGCCATCGCCCAGGTTCCCTACCTGCTCACCGCCGAAATGAAATATGCGCACGGCATCGACGCCTTGCGCGAGAAGACCATCGAGGCGCATTGCGAGGCCGTGCTGGCCTTCATCTTCCGCTGAAGGCCGGCGCGCACCGGCGCGGGCCGGCGCGGGCCGGCGCGGGCTCAGGCGCGGCTGCCCGCCGCCGGCGCCGCCGGGGAGGCGCCGGCATCGATACCCAGCGCGGCGATCTTCTTGTACAGCGTGGCGCGCCCGATGCCGAGCGCACGGGCGGCTTCCGCCACGCGGCCGCCGGCGGCGCGCAGCGCCTCGGCCAGCAATTGCCGCTCGAAGGCTTGCATCGCCGCCTCGTAGCGCAGCGGCGCGGCCTCGGCGGGCGGCGCCGGTTCGTCCTCCATGGCGGCTTGCGGCAACACCTCGCTGCCGCGCCCGTCGCCGACGAAGCGCGCCAGCGCGCGCGCGTCGATGCGCTCGCTGTCGGACAGCATCACGGCACGCTCCAGCGTATTGCGCAGCTCGCGCACATTGCCCGGCCAGCGATAGGCGCACAGCAGCCGCAACGCGGCCTCGTCCAGTTCCAGGTGGCCGGCCTCGCGCTGGGTGGCGAGCTTGTCGAGGATGGCATAGGACAGCGCCTCGATATCGCCCGGACGCTCGCGCAGGGGCGGCACGTGGATGGTCAGCACGTTGAGGCGGTAGTACAGGTCGGCGCGGAACCTGCCCTGTGCCACCAGCGCCGGCAGGTCGGCCGAGGTGGCGGCGATGATGCGCGCATCGGCGCGCACGATGCGGTTCGAACCCAGCGGCTCGAACTCCTTGTCCTGCAGCACGCGCAGCAGCTTGCCCTGCAGCGGCAGCGGCATGTCGCCGATCTCGTCGAGGAAGAGCGTGCCGCCGTGCGCCAGCTCGAACTTGCCGACCCGCCCCTTGCGGTCGGCGCCGGTATAGGCGCCGGCGGCCGCGCCGAAGAACTCCACTTCGAGCAGCGCGTCGGGGATGGCGGCGACGTTGACGGTGACCAGCGGCTGGTCGGCGCGCGCCGAGGCGCCGTGGATCGCATGCGCCAGCAGTTCCTTGCCGGTGCCGGTCTCGCCCAGCAGCAGCACCGGCGAGTCGAGCTGCGCGGCGCGCCGGGCCAGGCGCTTGGTCTCCAGGCTGGCGGCGCTGGTACCGACGAAGCTGGAGAAGGTGTACTTGGCGCGGCGCGCCTGCGCCAGCGACTGCCGCGTGGCGATCAGTTCGGCCTGCAGGCGCGAGTACTGGCTGAACAGCGGCGTCAGCGCACGCAGCTCGTCGAACAGAGCGAAGCCGACCGCGCCGATGGTCTGGCCCTGGCCGTCCTTGATCGGCAGGCGCGTGACCACCAGCGGATCGCGGCCGCTCTCCAGGATGTCGAGCAGGATGGGCTCGCCGCTGGTCACGACCTCGCGCATCAGGCTGTTGGGGATGACCGCCTCGCAGTCGCGGCCGATGGCGTCGCGCGGGTCGGTAAAGCCGAAGCGTGCGGCGTAGAGCCGGTTGATCCAGACGATGCGCGCGTCGCGGTCGACCACCACGGTGCCCTCGCTGGAACGGTCGAGCGTGTCGAACAGCGTCTGCATGGCCAGCTTCCTGACGTGGCCGTAGTCGGCCAGCAGCGTGCCGCTGTCACCGCCGGGGTCGATGCCGATGCTGCCGTCGGCGCCGCTGGCGGCGTCGTTGCGCGGAAGATCCATTGTTTTGTCTCGAAGGGGGTCGCGTATCGCTGGCGACCTCGAATTCTCTGGTTGGAGACAATGCGGTCTCGATCTCGAGACAGCATTGCAGCCCTGTCATGCGGGAGACATGACGGGCTTTTAGGCTTCATCGCGTGCTTCGCGGCGGGGCCCCGCCGCGCGGCGTGGCTGCGGGTGCGCCGGCGGACGTCTCCATTTGGAGACAAATTGTACCTGCCGCCGGCCCGCGCCCCGCGCGCGCGGCCGCCGGCAGGCGCCGAGACACCGCCCCGATGCCTGCCAGGCCGCGCCAGGCAAGGCTTTGCGGGCAAGTGGCACGCTTCGTGCGATGCCACGCCGCCGCACGGCGCGACGTACGCCGCGTGCCATCCCTTCCCCCGACAACGTGTCCGCACGGACCATCCGATTGGAGACAAGATGTCCTTCATCATCGTGATCGCCGCCCTGGCGTTCCTGATGCTGGTCGCCTACCGCGGCTATAGCGTGATCCTGTTCGCCCCCGTCGCCGCCCTCGGCGCCGTCCTGCTGATCGACCCCGGCGCCGTGGCACCGGTGTTCTCCGGCATCTTCATGGAGAAGCTGGTCGGCTTCGTCAAGCTGTACTTCCCGGTGTTCCTGCTGGGCGCGGTGTTCGGCAAGGTGATCGAACTGTCCGGCTTCTCCGAGTCGATCGTCGCCGCGGCGATCAAGTACATCGGCCGTTCGCGCGCCAACGCGGTCATCGTGGCCGTGTGCGCGCTGCTGACCTATGGCGGCGTGTCGCTGTTCGTGGTGGTGTTCGCGGTCTATCCCTTCGCCGCGGAACTGTACCGGCAGAGCAATATCCCCAAGCGGCTGATGCCGGGCGCGATCGCCCTCGGCGCCTTCAGCTTCACCATGGATTCGCTGCCGGGCACGCCGCAGATCCAGAACATCATCCCCACCACCTTCTTCAAGACCACCGCCTGGGCGGCGCCCCTGCTGGGCACCATCGGCGCGGCCTTCATCGTGGTGGTCGGCCTGTCCTACCTGGAATGGCGCCGCCGCGCGGCGGCCGCGCGCGGCGAAGGCTATGGCGATTCGCTGCTGAATGAACCGGAGCGGGTCGATTCGACCGACCTGCCCAATCCGGTGCTGGCGATCGCTCCGCTGATCCTGGTCGGCGTGGCCAACTTCGCGCTGACCAAGCTGATCCCGCAGTGGTACGGCGACCAGTACACGGTGGATCCGTCGATACTGCCGGGCGTGCACGCTCCGCTGAACGTGTCGATCAAGGGCGTGGTGGCGATCTGGGCCGTCGAGGGCGCGCTGCTGCTCGGCATCCTGCTGGTGATGCTGACCGCCTTCGGCCGCGTGCGCGACCGCTTCGCCAACGGCACCAAGACCGCCGTCTCCGGCGCCCTGCTGGCCACGCTGAACACCGCGTCCGAATACGGCTTCGGCGGTGTCATCGCGGCGCTGCCGGGCTTCCTGGTGGTCGGTGACGCATTGAAGAGCATCCCGAACCCGCTGGTCAACGCCGCCGTCTCCGTCTCGACCCTGGCCGGCATCACCGGCTCGGCGTCGGGCGGCATGAGCATCGCGCTGGCCGCGATGTCGGACACCTTCATCAAGACCGCGCAGGAAATGCAGATTCCGCTGGAGGTCCTGCACCGCGTGGTCGCCATGGCCAGCGGCGGCATGGATACGCTGCCGCACAACGGCGCGGTCATCACCCTGCTGGCGGTGACCGGCCTGTCGCACCGCGAGTCCTATCGCGACATCTTCGCGGTCACGCTGATCAAGACGCTCGCCGTGTTCTTCGTCATCGCCACCTTCTATGTGACCGGCCTGGTCTGATCACGCACAGGATCCCCACCCTCATGACTACCTCCCCCTCTTCCGCCCCGCTCGCGGGCAAGACCGCCCTCGTCACCGGCTCCACCAGCGGCATCGGCCTCGGCATCGCCAAGGCGCTGGCGCAGGCCGGCGCCAACCTCGTGCTGAACGGCTTCGGCGACGCCGCCGGCGCACTGGCGCAGATCGAGGCGCTGGGCGTGCGCGCCGCGCACCACGGCGCCGACATGAGCCGCCCCGCCGAGATCGAGGCCATGCTGGCCTTCGCGGCGCAACGCTTCGGCGCCGTCGACATCCTCGTCAACAACGCCGGCATCCAGTTCGTCGCCCCCATCGAGGACTTCCCCGCCGAGCGCTGGGACGCCGTCATCGCCATCAACCTGAGCGCCACCTTCCACGCCATGCGCGCCGCGCTGCCGGCGATGCGCCAGCGCGGCTGGGGCCGCGTGATCAACATCGCCTCGGTGCACGGCGTGATCGCTTCGGCCGGCAAGTCCGCCTACGTGGCGGCCAAGCACGGCGTGATCGGCCTGACCAAGGTGGCCGCGCTGGAAACCGCGCGCACCGGCATCACCGTCAACGCGATCTGCCCCGGCTGGGTGCTGACGCCGCTGGTGCAGCAGCAGATCGACGCCCTCGCCGCGCGCGAGGGCCTGACAGTGGAAGCAGCCTCGGTGAAGCTGCTGGGCGAGAAGCAGCCTTCGGCGCAGTTCGTCACGCCCGCGCAGATCGGCGCGCTGGCGGTGTTCCTGTGCTCCGACGCCGCCAGCGAGATGCGCGGCGCGGAACTGAAGATCGACGGCGGCTGGACCGCGCAGTAAGGCAGGCGGCTGCAGCAGGCGGGCGCGCGCCGCGCGCTCCCTGCCTGCCGCGCACGCCACCCGGCAGGCGCATGCGCTCGGTGCATTTGATGTAGCCCTCGATGCACACCGGCGCTTCCCCCCGCGCTTGCGCGACCTGATCCTCTCTCCCCGCCCCCGGGCGCACACTGCGCCCGCGCAGGCATCCTCGGCGCACCTCGCCTCCCTCCCCGAGTGCATGAAAAAAACGGCGCCCCCGACCCGGGGGCGCCGTAAAGCGGTGCGGGGAAGCACTTACGCTATGCCGGCCAGGCCGGCACCCGTGCAATAACGGCCGGCACCGGGCCGCATTGAGCGCCGAGGCGGCGCCACGGGCCCGCCTGCGGCACGATGTCGCAGGCTGCCGCCACACGAATGCGGCGAGAACGCCGCAATCGCGGCACCGCTTGCCGGAAATTGCCACGGCACCCCGCATCCGCCGTAAATCCCGCCACCACCCGACCGTTAACCGATGACGACCCTCGCCGCGCAACGCGGCCCGGATCGTCCGCGGGCAGGCCCGTCCGCCCCGCCATCGACAGGACATCGACAGGACATCGACAGGAGCATCCCCCATGAAGATCCGCGACATGAAGATCGGAACACGCCTTGCCTTCGGCTTCGCGGTCATCCTGGCACTGCTGGTCCTGAACACCGCGTTCAGCGTCTACCGCATGCGCGAACTCTCGCAGCAGACGCGCGCCATGATGAGCGAGCCGCTCGCCAAGGAACGGCTGGTGGCCGACTGGACCTCGCTGGTCGCGGTCGGCATCGTGCGCACCTCGGCCATCGCGCGCAGCAGCGATCCCGCGCTGGCGGGCTTCTTCGCGGAGCAGACCAAGGCCTCCTCGGCACGCGGCGCCGCGCTGATGAAACAGATCGAAGCGCAGGCCGACGAGACCGACAAGCCGGTGCTGCGCCAGGCCGCCGAGGTGCGCCAGGCCTACATCGCCGCGCGCGACGAGATCATGAAGATCAAGGGCAGCGCCAGCGAGGCCGAGATCGAGCGCCTGATGCAGGAGCGCTACCTGCCCAGCGCGAAGGGCTACGAAGAGGCGCTGCGCTCGCTGCTGGACCTGCAGCGGCAATCGATCAACGCCACCGCGCAGCGCATCGACGCGCTGGCCGAACGCACCCGCACGGTGCTGATCGTCACGGCGGCGCTGGTGGCGGCCTTCGCCATCGGCTTCGCCTGGTGGCTGACGGTGGGTATCACGCAACCGATGCGGCACGCGGTGCAGGCGGCCCAGCGCGTCGCGCAGGGCGACCTCTCCGGCCAGGCCGGCGCGCAGGGCGGGCCCTATGCGCGCGACGAGTCGGGCCAGCTGCTGCAGGCGCTGGCCGAGATGCGCGGCAGCCTGAACGGCATCGTGCACGAAGTGCATCGCGGCACGCAGACCATCGGCGGGGCCTCCCGGCAGATCGCCGCCGGCAACCTGGACCTGTCCTCGCGCACCGAGCAGCAGGCCAGTTCGCTGCAGGAGACCGCGGCGTCGATGGAGGAACTGACCTCCACGGTGCGGCAGAACGCCGACAACGCGCGCCAGGCCAACCAGCTCGCCGTGTCCGCCTCGGCCGTCGCCAACCACGGCGGCGAGGTGGTGGCGCGCGTGGTGCAGACCATGGAGTCGATCCACACCTCGTCGCACAAGATCGTCGAGATCATCGGCGTGATCGAAGGCATCGCCTTCCAGACCAATATCCTGGCGCTCAATGCCGCGGTGGAAGCCGCCCGCGCCGGCGAACAGGGCCGCGGCTTCGCCGTGGTGGCCGGCGAAGTGCGCGCGCTGGCGCAGCGCTCGGCCAGCGCGGCCAAGGAGATCAAGAGCCTGATCGACGCCTCGGTGGCGCAGGTCGGCGAAGGCAGCGCGCTGGTCGGCCAGGCCGGCAGCACCATGGCCGAGATCGTCGAGAGCGTGAAGCGCGTCACCGACATCATGGGCGAAATCACCGCCGCCACCCAGGAACAGACCACCGGCATCGAGCAGGTCAACCAGGCCATCACGCAGATCGACGAGACCACGCAGCAGAACGCCGCCCTGGTGGAACAGGCCTCGGCCGCCACCCAGGCGCTGGAAGATCAGGCACGCCTGCTGCTGCAGGCGGTCGGCACCTTCCGGCTGGACGCGGGCGCTGGCATCGATGCCGCGCCGCCGGCGTCCGCGCAGCCAGTACAAGCCGCCCGCGCCGGCAAACCCGAGGCCGGCGCGGGCGCCACGCAGGGCACGGCGCCGCGCTCCCGCCGCCAGCCGGCGCGTCCGGCCCGGCTGCCGGCGCAGCGCCTGGAGCCGGCGATGGCACAGCCGCAACGGCAGGCCGCGGCGGCGCGCGCGACCGCGGCATCGTCGGACGATTGGGAGCAGTTCTGAGCCGCGCTTCGCCGCGCGACGGACCCGCTCAGCGCATCGCTTCCACCTCCACCTGGGAGCGCGGTATCCCGGTCGACGGCGACGGATCGCCGGCGAAAGGCTCGCAGCCGGCCTGGCGGCCGTCCTCGACGAGCCAGCCAGTCATCGATGATGCCCGTCTTCGTTCTCCATGCAGGCCGCCGGCACGGCGCCGGCCGACGATCGTTGCGGTACGCACGGTGCATGCGGCACACCATCGCCGAGCGCGGCGAAACCGCGCGCCAGGTCGGTGATCAGGTCCTCCACGCCTTCCAGTCCGATATGCAGGCGGACCAGCGGCGTGCTGCCGGACCAGTCGCCGACCGAGCGCGCGCGGGCCATGTCGGCCACCGTGGCCAGGCTCTCGAAGCCGCCCCAGCTGGCGCCGATGCCGAACAGCGACAGGCTGTCGACGAAGCGCTCGGCCGCGGCCAGGCCGCCGCTGCGCAGCGCGAACGACAGCAGGCCGTTGGTGCCGCGGCAGTCGCGCCGCCACAGCGCGTGGCCGGGGTCGCCGGGCAGCGCCGGGCAGTACACGCGCGCCACCTCGGGCCGCGCCTGCAGCCACTGCGCCACCGCCAGCGCGCCGGCCTGGTGCTGGGCCAGGCGCGCGCCCAGCGAGCGCATGCCGCGCTGCACCAGGTAGGCATCGTCGGCGCTGACCGCCATGCCGAAGGCGTCGGCCAGCGCGGCCAGCCGCGGCCAGGCGGCCTCGGTGGTGCAGACGGTGCCCATCATCACGTCGGAATGGCCGCCCAGGTACTTGGTGGCGGCCATCAGCGAGATATCGGCCCCCAGCGCGAGCGGCTGGTACAGCAGGCCTGAACCCCAGGTGTTGTCGGCCGCCACCAGCGCGCCGTGCGCGTGCGCCAATGCGGCGATGGCGGGCAGGTCGCACATCTCGTAGGCCAGCGAGCCCGGCGCTTCCACGTAGACCAGCCGCGTCTCGGGCCGCAGGCGGCGCGCGAGGTCGCTGCCGTCGGCGGCATAGAAGCCGGCCGTCACGCCATGCTCGCGCAGGAAGCCGCCGGCCAGGTTGCGCACCGGCTCGTAGACGCAGTCGGGCAGCAGCACGTGCTCGCCGGGACGCAGGCAGGCAAGCAAGGTCATGGCGGCGGCGGCCAGGCCGCTGGGAAAGAGGCGGGTGCGGTAGCCGCCTTCGAGCTCGGTGACCATGTCCTCGAGCGCGAAGGCGGTGGGATTGCCGCGCGCGCCGTAGGTGAAAAGGCGTTCGCTGGCGCGGCGCGCGCGCATCTCGCGCATCTCGGCGGTGGAGGCGAACAGCACCGTGCTGGCGCGGACCACCGGCGGGTTGACCGGCTGCCCGCCCGGCACGTCGGCATGGCGGCCGGCGCGGGCAAGGCGGGTCGGAAGGGTGTGCTTCATGGTTGGCCTTCGGAATGGACGGGCGGAAGTGGTGGGCGGAGGCGGCCGGCGCAAGTGCGGACAGGCGGGGCGCGGCGCGGCCCCGGCGATCGCCTCGCAAGGGCCGTGCCGCCGCGGGGTCTTCAATCCAGGTGCGCGCCCGACAGCTTGACGATCTGCGACCAGCGCGAGATATCGCTCTTGAGCTGCGCGCCGAAGGCCTCGGGCGAACTGGCCACCACGTCGCTGCCGCCTTCGTTGATCTGGCGCACCACGTCGGGCTGGTGCAACACCTGCACCAGCGCGCGGTTCAGGTGCGCCACGCGCTCCGGCGGCGTGCCGGCGGGCACGAAGATGCCGTACCAGTCCTCGAAACGCAGGTTGCGGTAGCCCAGTTCCTCCAGCGTCGGCACCCTGGCGAACACGCCCAGCCGGCGCGGGCTGGTCACTGCCAGCGCGCGCATGCGCCCGGCCTGCACGAAGCCGGCCACCGACGAGGTGGAGGTGATCAGCACGTTCACCTGGCCGCCCAGCAGGTCGTTGATAGCCGGGCCCGCCCCCTTGTAGGGCACGTGCTGCAGCGAGACGCCGGCATCCTTGTCCAGCACCACGCCGACCAGGTGCGACAGCGTGCCGTTGCCCGGCGTGGCAAAGGTGATGCGCTGCGGCTGCGCCTTGGCCTGTGCGGCCAGTTCGGCGAAGGTCTGCCAGGGGGCGTTGGCCGCCACCACGATGGCCAGCGGCGCGGCGTTGATCTGCGTGACGGGCTTGAACTGCTTGACAGGATCGAAGCCCGGCGCGGCGTACAGCGTCGGGTTGACCGCCATCACCGAGACCTGCGAGGTCAGCAGGGTGTAGCCGTCGGCCTTGGACTCGGCCACCGAGCGCGTGCCGATATTGCCGCCGGCACCGCCGCGGTTGTCGACCACCGCCGACTGCCCCAGCACCTCGGCCAGGCGGCTGGAGACGATGCGCGAGACGGCATCGTTGCCGCCGCCCGCCGGGAATGGCGAGACGATGCGCAACGGCTGCGCCGGGTAACCGCTCACCGGTGGCAGCGGCGCCAGCGGCTGCGCGACCGCGGCCAGCGCCACGCTGCCGGCGGCGCCGCACGCCCCGGCCAGCGCCACCAGGCGCGCCAGCGCGGTGCGCGCACGGCGCCGGCCCGACTGGCAGTGCGCGGGCGGGCCGCCGGACCCGGGGGTATGCAGCGGCGCGCGCAGGGACAGCGGCCGCGCGGCGAGCACGTGCGGCGCCGGCTTCCGGGCGGGCTTCCGGGCGGGCGTCAGGGCGGGCTTCAGGGCCGACGACAGCGCGCGCAGCAAGCGGGCGGAACGGCCTGGCGAGGGAAAGCGGAACATGAGACCTCCTGGGGGCGGATGGGTGAGTCCTGGCAAGGCGCGGGCCAAGGCCCGGCCGCGTGTCTGCACCTTCGAGCAAGGCGGGGAATCGTGGCCGCGCGACTCTGTCCGGCCCGGCGCGTCCGGCGTTGCCACGAGGGCGACGGCGCGGACAGCGGGCTCGGCCTGGCGGGGTCGCTTGCGGCGGTTCATGTCAGGCGGGTGGCGGGTAGCGGATGGATGCCGGGTCGACGGCCGGTGGATCGCAGGACGAAGGCCGGACGGCGGTGGTTCAGGCCGCCGGCAGGAAGCGGAACAGCGCCAGTTCCTGCGCATCGAGCTGGGCCACCAGCCCGGTTTCCCAGGCCAGGTAGCGGCGCGCCGCCTCCTTGTTGCCGTCATGCCGGTCGTGCACGAAGAACAGGAAGTCGATGCAGCGCGCGTCGGGCAGTGCCTCCGGTGCGCCGTTGCCGCGCCGCAGCGGCAGGCCGGCGGCCTCCCAGGCCTCGATGCCGCCGGCCAGGCGGCGCACGTCGCCATAGCCGAGCGCGGCGAGGTCGGCCGCCGCCAGCGCGGCGAGGTCGGCCTCGCCCACGATCACCAGCGTGGTGTCGCGCGGCACGCCGGCCAGGTCGGCCGCCAGGCGCGGCCGGATCGACCACAGGCTGCCCGGCACGCGCGCGGCGCGGAAGGCCATGCCGGGGCGCAGGTCGAGCGCGGCCATCTGCTGCGCGGCGAGGCCGTCGCGCAGCTCGCCCGGCGCCACCTCGGCCAGTGCGCTGCCGGCACCGGTGGCCAGCGGTGCCGGCGCCGCCAGTCCGGCGGCGCGTCCGGTCTCGAGGCCGCCCGCCAGCACCACCGCGTCGTGGCCCATCTGGCGCAGCCAGCTCGCCACCACCAGCGCGCGCACGCCTTCCGCGTCGAACAGCACCAGGCGCGCGCGGCGCACGCCGAGATACTGGTCGGTGGCCTGGATCAGCTGGCCGCCGGGCGTGTGCTGCGCGCCGGGCAGCGAACCGGCGGCGAATTCCTCGGGCGTGCGCACGTCGCACAGGAAGGTGCTGCGGTCCGCATCGGCCAGCCATTGCGCGGCGGTGGCGGCATCGATGCGCGGCACGCCGGCGCGACCGGCCAGCGCCTCGGCGGCTTGCCGCGCGGCCTCCTGCCCGGCCGGCCGGGTGTGCTCGGGATAGTGGGCGGTGCCGCCATGCTCCAGCGTGAAATCGTTCAGGTACCAGCCCTGCGTGCCGTTCTCCAGCGCGTAGACCGGGTTGGGCACGCCGAGGTTGATCAGGGTCTGCGCGCCGATGATGCTGCGCGTGCGGCCGGCGCAGTTGATCACGATCGGCGTGGACGGATCGGGCACCAGGTCGCGCAGGCGCCAGGCCAGCTCGCCGTTGGGGCAGCAGCGCGCGCCGGGAATGTTCATCTTGCGGAATTCGCCGAGCGGACGGCCGTCGAGCACCACCGGCGCTGCCGCGCCCGCCTGCAGCGCGGCCAGCTCGGCGGCGCTGACGCGCGGCGTGCCGTAGTGGTGCTCGGCCAGCTCGCCGAAGGTCTTGGACGGCACGTTGACGCCGGCGAACAGCACGTAGCCGGCAGCCTGCCAGGCGGGCACGCCCCCGGCCAGCGTGAAGACGCGGCGGTAGCCCAGGGCCGCCGCGGCGCGCGCGGCCAGCGCGGCCACGCCGTCGCCGTCGTCGGCCAGCACGATGCGCGTGGCCAGGCTGGGCGCGAGGCGGCCGAGGTCGAGCTCGAAGCGGCTGTAGGGCAGCGGCACGGCGAGGAAGGGATGGCCCTCGCCGTACTGGCCGTGCTCGCGCACGTCGAACAAGGCGATCTCCTCGTCGTCGTGCAGCCAGGCCTTCAGGGTGCGGGCATCGATGGATTCCGTCGCGGGGCGGTTAGCGGGCGTGGACATAGGGTGTGTCGGGCAAGGTTCGGGCAGGTCGCCGGCCAGCACGAGAGGGACGACGCTGGAGGCAACCGGCAGAAAACAGGCAAGAAAGCAGGCAAAAGGAGAAAAAACGGGCAAAAGCGGGCCCCGCCTCTCCGCGCGGGGAGGCTCGATCCGCCAAGGTCCGATCAGGCGTGTGGCGATGGCGGCGGCGTGCCGGCACGGCAGTCCGTGCCGGCACGCCGCTCAGGCGCGCGGCAGGTTCAGCGCCGCGTCTGCACGCCGACCTGCATCACCTGGCAGGTGCCTTGCTCCAGGTCGAAGCTGAGGCGCTCGGTCAGCGTCTCCAGCGCGCGGCCGTACATATGCAGGTGGCGGATGACGTCGTCGCCGCGGATCTCCACCGAGTGGATGTCGTCCGGCAGCAGGGCGATGCCGGTGCCGGGACCGACCTCGACGGTATGCGAGTGCGCCAGCGTGCCGAAGCCGGGACGGCTGCCGTCGTCGGTGCGCCGGTAGACGTCGTTGTATTCGATGCCGCTGACCCCGGCCACGCAGGCCCAGGTGGTGTGGTTGTGCGGCGGGATGCGCTTGCCGGGGCGCATCACGTTCAGGTAGAGCGCGTAGGTCTGGTCGGGATCCTCGGCGATCAGGTAGCGCGCCTGGCGCTCGCCCGCCTCGGGCGGCGGATAGTCGCCCTCCGACCACAGTTCGGGCCGCGCGGCGAGGTCCTGCACGCGCGTCAGCACCTGGGCCAGCGCGGGACGCGTGACGCCCTCCGTCTCTACAATATTCCTGATGGATTGAAGGGTCTCATCCACCGTCGACTTGCGTTGCTGTGCCACCGACATGTCTCTAGAATCCTTATAGGGATATGATTTTTTCGTGCGATTTTTCGCATCGGTCATCTCACTGTAAAGAAATCCCTGTGGCGATACCACTTAGCCACCCAAGAAAATCCATTAGCAAACCTGATGAATGGAAACCTTCGATCTTGATCTGCTGCGCACCCTGGTGACCATCGCCGACTGCGAGACATTCGGCGCCGCCGCGGTCAAGCTCGACCGCACCCAGTCGGCGGTCACGCAGCAGATGCAGCGGCTGGAGGAGCAACTCGGCCTGAACCTGTTCGAGCGCCAGGGCCGCAACAAGCAGCTCAGCCGGCATGGCGACAAGCTATTGGAATACGCGCGCCAGTTGCTGGCACTCAACGACGAGGCGCTGCGGGTGATGCGCGAGGGTGACCTGACCGGCTCGCTGCGCATCGGCGCGCCGCACGACGTGGCCGATACGCTGCTGCCGGGCCTGCTGTCGCATATCGCGCGCGCCTCGCCCGCACTGCGGCTGGAGATCCACGTGGGACGCAGCCCCTTCCTGATGGAATCGCTGCGCCGCGGCGAGATCGACCTGACCCTGTCGACGCGCGAGGACAGCGCGCTGGACGGCTTCCCGCTGCGCACCTCGCCCACCATCTGGGTCTGCGCGGCGGACTTCGCCTACGAACGCGGCGCACCGGTGCCGCTGATCCTGGCCGACGAACCCAGCCTGTTCCGCCGGCTGGCGCTGGACGCGCTCAAGGAAAGCGGTGTGCCGTGGCGCGCGGCCTACCTCGCGCCCAGCCTGATCGGCATCAAGGCCGCCATCCGCGCAGGGCTGGGCGTGACCGCGCGCAGCATCGACCTGCTGGGCGCCGACATGCGGGTGCTGGGGGACAAGGACGGGCTGCCGCGCTTGCCCGACGTGACCTACTACCTGTGGGCGCGGCCGAACGCGGTCAATCCGGTGGCGCGCCAGGTGTTCCTGATGCTCAAGGCGACGCTGCAGCGGGGGCTGGGGGCAGGCTGAAGCAGCGACGCTGCGGTGCGATGGCACTGCGGCGGCGGGCCATGCACCCAGCCGCCGCCCATGCCGCCCGCGCTGCTTGTGTCACGCTGGCTTCGGTCGCCCTCGACTCAATCGCCCTTGAAGCCGGATGCCTTGATGACCGGGCCCCAGCGTTCCGACACGCCGCTGACATAGCGCGCCACCTCCTCGGGCGAGGAACCGGCCAGCAGGTCGTAGCCGGTACGCTCCAGCTTGTCGCGCACATCGCCCATCGCCAGCGCCTTGCGCACCGACTGCTGCCACTGCCCCAGCACAGCGGGCGGCGTGGCGGCCGGCGCATAGAGCAGGTAGCGCGAGGCGGCCACCAGCTCCGGATAGCCGGCCTCGGCAAAGGTGGGCACGGCTGGCAGCGCGTCGGCGCGCCGCTCGCCGGCCACGGCCAGCACGCGCAGCTTGCCGGCGCGATGGTATTCGACGAAGGTGGTGGTGGCATCCATGCCGGCGGCGATCTGCTTGCCCAGCACCTCGGTGACCAGCGGGCTGCCGCCACGGTAGGGCACGATGGTGCTGCCGGTGCGCGCACGCGCGACGAACTCGGTGGCGAGGAAATGCAGCAGCGTGCCGACCGTGCTGATGCCGATCGAGTGAGCCTTCGGCTCGGCCCGCGCGGCCTGCACGAACTGCGCCAGCGTCTTGTAGGGCGCGTCGGCCGGCACCGCCAGGCCGAACTGCACACCCGCCACGTCGGTGATCGCGGTGAAGTCGGTGGCCGGCTGGTAGCGCAGGTTGCTGTAGATCAGCGGCGCGATCACCATGGTGTCGACCGGCGTCAGCAGGACCGTGCCGCCGTCGGCCGGCGCGTGCTTGAGCGCCTCGGCGGCGACGCGGGTGCCGGCGCCGGGCCGGTTGTCGACCAGCACGGTGCGCCCCAGCGTGTCCTTCAGCTTCTCGGCCAGCAGGCGCCCCATGAAGTCCGCCGGGCCGCCCGGCGGGAAAGGTACGATGATGCGCGCCACCGACTGGGCACTCGTGGCGCTGGCGGCGCGCGGCAACGCTGCGCCGGCACAGAGCGCGGCGGCGCCGGCCAGCCAGGCGCGCCGCGAATAGCGGGACGCGCCCGCGTGGTTGTCGTCTTGCATGTCTCCTCCTGGTTGCTGCCTGTGTTTTCGCCAGGCTAGTGGTCGTACGGCTTGTTGTCCTGCTGCGCGGCGGCGCACCGCGCGGCGTCGCACCGCATGCCGTGGCCCGGCGCGCTGCGACCGTCCGGGACGGCGCGCGGCGCGGCGCCCGCCGCCGTTCAGCGCGCGCTGAACGGCAGGAAGCCTGCCGCCCGCTCGATGACTTCGCCGGCGCGCAGCAGCAGGTCTTCGCGGAAGCGCCACGCCACCAGTTGCACCCCCATCGGCACACCACCGGCCAGGCCGGTGGGCACCGACAGGCCCGGCACGCCCAGGCCGGCGGTGGCCAGCAGCGGGCTCTGCGCCGCCACCAGCGCGCGCATGTCTTCCACGCTGCCGGTATCCATGTCCTGCCGCACCGGGCGCTGCCACGACACCGGCATCAGCACCAGCGGATAGCGCTCGAAGAACACCGCCCACTGGCGCGCCAGCGTCTGGCGGCGCGCCAGGCCGTCGAGGAAACCGTCGCGGTCGGTTTCGGCCATGCCTTCCATCATGTTGTGCAGGCTGCGGCGGATGGCCTCGTCGCCGTGCTCGCGCACGCCCGCGACGACGCTGCGGCGCGCGTCGTCGGTGGTCAGGGTGCGCCACAGTTCGGCGGCCTCGAGGAAGCCGGGCAAGGCGGCCTCCTCGACCACGTAGCCGGCCGCCTGCAGCCAGCCCGCGGCCTGATCGAGTGCCGCGCTCACGGCGGGATCGACGGCAATGCCCGGGCAGTGCCGGAACAGCGCCACGCGCAGCGGGCCCGCCGGCAGCGGCAGTTCCAGCGGCACCGGTACCCATGACGGATCGCGCGCATCATGGCCGGCCATGGCGTGGAAGCCCAGGCGCAGGTCACCCACGCTGCGCGCCAGCGGCCCTTGCACCGACATCAGTTGCGGCGTGATGCTGCGCTCGGCGGTGGCACTCGGGTTGTAGGCGGGGACGCGGCCCACGGTCGGACGCAGGCCGGCCACGCCGCAGGCATAGGCCGGATAGCGGATCGAGCCGCCGATGTCGTTGCCATGCGCGAGCGCGCCCATGCCGGTGGCCACCGCGGCAGCCGCGCCGCCGCTGGAGCCGCCGGGGGTGACGGCTGGGTCCCAGGGATTGAGCGTGCGTCCGTGCAGGCCGTTGTCGGTGAACCAGCGCCACGAATAGGTCGGCGTATTGCTGCGCCCGACGATGATGGCGCCGGCGGCACGCCATTGCGCCACCAGCGGCGCATCCTCGCGCGCGATGTGGTCGCGCAGCGGGATCACGCCGTTGCTGGTGGCATGGCCGGCCTGGTCGACGTTGATCTTGATGGTGACCGGCACGCCGTGCAGCGGGCCCAGCGCGGCGCCCGCGGCGCGCGCGCGGTCGGCGGCATCGGCGCTGGCCAGTGCCGCGTCGGCCAGCACCTCGGTGAGCGCGTTGACGCGCGGATTGCATTGCGCGATGCGCTCCAGCACGCTGGCGGTGACTTCGCGGCAGGACACATCGCCATGGCGGACGGCCGCCGCGACTTCGGCGGCGCTCAGGGACCACAGTGCAGCTTGGGCAGGCATGGTGCAGGACTCCACAAGTTGAGGGTGAGGGCAAAAGCTATCCCCGCCGCCCGCTTGCGGAAGAAGCGGGCGGTCCAGGCAGCGTCAGGCAGCGTCAGGCAACCGTCAGGCAACGATCAGGCAGCTGTCAGGCAGCGGGGCGGAACCCGGCGCGCGGCTGGCCGCGCGCCGGCGGAAACAGTGGCAGCGCGCTCAGTCGCCTGGCTCGGCGCCGGTCAGCAGGCCGGCGCGGTCCATGCGCGCCTCGGCCTCCAGCGCCAGCGCCTCCGCGCATGCCATGTGCTCGCGCATCAGCTCGCGTGCGCGCGCCGCGTCGCGCGCACGGAAGGCGTCCATCAGCCCGGTGTGGCTGTGCAGGACGTCCTCGTCGAAGCGGTCGAAGCCATCCTGCGCGTGGCGCACGATGATGACGCGGCGGATGATGTCGTTGAGCAGGCGGCAGAACAGTGCCAGCATCGGGCTGTCGCAGGCGTCGGCGAGGCGGTCGTGGAACAGCAGGTCGGCCTCGCGCCGCGCGTTCCAGTCGGCGCTGCCGCCGTGCGCCGGATGGCTGAGGCCGATCAGCGCCTCCAGTTCCACCAGGTCGGCCTCGCTCAGCCGGGTCGCCACGTTCGCGGCCAGTTCGGGCTCAACGGCGCGCCGCAGCGCGTACAGCGTCCTGATGTCGACCGGCTGGAAGTAGAGATAGCTGGACACCGCATCCAGGCAGCGCTCATAGGAGGGCGGCGTCAAGGTGGCGCCGCCGTTGGGCCCGGTGCTGACCGACACCAGGCCCTGCACCTGCAGCGCGGCCAGCGCCTCGCGCACGGTACCGCGCGAAACGCCGAGCTGCTCGATCAGCGCCGCTTCCTGCGGCAGCCGGTCGCCGGCCTGCTGCTCGGTATCGACGATCCAGCGCTTGATGCCGGCCACCACCTGGTCCGAGCGCTTGATGCGCTTGCCGGCGGGGAGCGGGGGCTTGGGAGGAAGGCTCATCGGCTTCGGTCTATTTATGATGATAAATAGGATAAATAGCACCGGGCATCGATTCGATCCAGTGAGGGTGTTCCCTTAGCCGGCGGCGCGGCTGCTCTTCGCCGCCCCGTTGCTCCGCAGCCCCACCACTAGCGCGAAGCATTGACCTTGCATTGCGTATCGATCGATATAGTATTTTCTATATCGAACGCCACAAAACAGTGCATGCGCTGCCGCCCTCATGCCAAGACCCCGCGAATTCAACGAAGCCGATGTGCTCGACGCCGCCACCGACGCGTTCTGGGCACACGGCTACGAAGCCACCTCGACGCGCGACCTGGTGCGCGAGACCGGCCTGACCCAGCCGAGCCTGTACAACGCCTTCGGCGACAAGCGCGCGCTGTTCCGGCGCGTGCTGGAGCATTACCTGGAGCGCTCGCTGCGCGAGCGCATGGCGCACCTCGAAGCGGCGCACGCACCGGCCGAGGCGATCGCGGCCTTCTTCGGCGAGACCGTCGAGCGCTCGCTGAACGATCCGCTGCGGCGCGGCTGCCTGCTGGTCAACTCGGCGCTCGAGGCGCGGCCCGAGGACGCCGACCTGAGCGCCGCCATCGCGCAGGAGATCGGGCAGATCGAGGCCTTCTTCGTACGTTGCCTGCGCGCCGCCCAGGCCCGCGGCACGCTGCCGGCGGCCACCCCGCCCGAAACCGGCGCCGCCCACCTGCTGGCCGTGCTGCTGGGCGTGCGGGTGCTGGCGCGGACACGGCCGGAGCGCACCTTGATCGCGACCGCCGCGGCAAGCGCGCTGCGCCTGCTCGGCCTGCCGCCGATGCCTCCCATGCCACCGATTGCGCCGGCCGACGTCGATGACGGCGTCGCGCCATCCTCGCCGCGCGACTCGCCGCGCCACCGTTAGGTGCCTGCGTGCCGTGCCGGGACCTACCGGACGCGGCGCCCCACGTTGTGATCCCCGCCACCCTCGCCATCCTGGCCGGCTTCAGCGCCAGCCCGCTGGCCCTCGGTCTGGCCCGTTTCGCCTACACGTCGCTGATCCAGGCGCACCGGTTCACCGCCGCGCAGGCCGTCACGCTGGGCGCGGCCAACTTCGCCGGCTACCTCGTCAGCCGAACTGCTCAGCGTTTCCCACGGACATCCTTGAGGCCAACCGTCCCCGCATTCGCCAGCAATCGAAGCCGCGCGGAGCGCCACTCGGCGAATGCACGTACCCGCTCCTGTTCCGCATCCGCAAGTGCCGCTTGGACACTGAGCATGTCGAGGATATCGACAATGCCCCTGTCATATTTCCGCCGCACGTTCTCCAAGGCGGCCTGGGCCGCCTCGATCAGCCGTCTGGACGACTCCAGGTTCCGCAGGGCCGCCGTGGCATCGGCGTGGGCCTTGAGCACGTCGCCAAGCACCTGGTTCCGGATATCGCGAAGTTCGGCGGCCTTGACTTCGATCTGCGCCTGCGCGCCACGCACCTTGTAGGTGCGCGCAAAACCCTCGAACAACGGAAAGTTGACAGTGAAGCCGACCACCGACTCCTTGGACTGCGTCGCCGACAGCCCTTGATTGGGACGGCCGTTGAGGTAATGGCTTTGCGTGAAGTCCAGTGTGGGCAGTCCCTCCGAGCGAACCACCGTCAATCTTTCCCGGGCCGATGCCAATTGCGCACGCGCGGCCACCAAGGCCGGATGTTGGTCTTGCGCCAGCGCCAGCCAGCTTGCCAGGTCCTGTCGCAGGGTCTGCTCTGCATCCACGTAGTCCGGCGCCAGCACCAGGCCCTGCACCCCCGGTGCGGATGCCGGCAAGCCCAGAGCGACCACCAGCGCGGCCAGGGACTTCTCGTAAGCGCCAAGCGCACGGCCGCTGTCCAGCTCCGCCTTGGCCATGGCCGTCATGGCTTGCAAGGTATCCGACTGCGCGCCTGCCCCACGCGCCTCGCGTTTCCTGGCGGTTTCCCATATCCGCTGCGCCAAGGCTGCGCTCTTGTCCTTGGACTCCCGGTTGGCCTTGGCCGTTTGCGCATCGAAGTACGCACCGATCACGTTGGCCAAGGTCCTTTGCAGCGCCGCATCGTGGCTGGCCAACGCGGCTTCCAGCAGCGCATCGGCCAAGCGGCGGTTGGCGCCGCGCCCGCCGAAGTCCAGCAGCCGCCAAGTCAGCGTGGCGTAGCGCGACTCGCTGCTACGCTCCGACGTCACCGCGAACTGCGACTCGGGATACCTGGTCTTCTGGTCCAACCGGCTCATGCCCACACTGACCGTGGGCAGGTAGGCGGCACGCGCCTCCCCGACCTGGGCCGCCTGGACCTTGATCGCCGCCCACGCGCTTTGTACCTGCGGGTTGTGGCACAAGGCCAGGTCGACCGCATCCGACAGGGTCAGCGGCCGGTCATAGCCGTGGCCACCACCATCGCAAGCAGGGACCTGCACATCGTCCGGCAGCGTCTTGCCGGCTTGGATCTGCGGCGGGCTGGCCAGCAGCGGGTCGACCCAGGGCGTAGTCGCCAGGTCCGCCCAATCGCGCGCGTGAGCGCCCCCGGTAATCGATATCGCTGCGATCCATGCCAGCACCACGCCTTGCCGGATCCCGCCGCTAACGCTCACGCAGTGCCTCCCGCTGGTGCCTCACCAGGGGCGAAAGCACATACTCGATCACGCGGCGCGTGCCGGTCCTGATCTCCACATTGACAGACATGCCCGCGGACAAGGGCAGCGCCTTGCCCTCGACATCCATGCTGTGCTTATCCAACGCGATCCTGGCGGCGTAGATCAGGCCCTGCTTGTCGTCCTGGATAGCATCTTGCGATACGTGCGTGACCTTGGCCGCTACGGTGCCGTATTTCGTGTAGTCGAACGCATCGATCTTCACCTCGGCGTCCTGCCCGACCCGCACGAAACCCACGTCTTTGTTTTCCAGGAAAGCCTCCACCTCGATGCGGTGTTCCCTGGGAACGATCTGCATCAGGGGTTGCGCGGCAGGAACCACGCCGCCCACCGTATGCACGGCCAATTGCTGCACCGTGCCGTCCACCGGCGCGATCAGCCTCGACAGCCTGCTGTGCTCGCCGGCGCGGCGCTTGTCCTGCTCCCCGGCGGCCACGATCTTTTGGCCATCCGTCATGGCGTCGTGGGCTTCCTTGCGGACCTGGGCAAGCAGGGCGGCACGCTGGTGCTTCGCATCGAGCCACTGGCCTTCCAGGTCGACCCTGGCCTGCTCCTTCTCCAGCCACGCATGGCGCGACACGGCATGGCCCGGCAGCAAGGCCTTGAAGTCGTCGGCCCGCTGCGCGGCCAACGGCAAGGCGGCGCCGTAGCGGGCGATTTCGCCATCGAGCCGCTTCAGCCTGGCGCGGAAATCGCGATACTGGCCATCGAGATGCCGTCTGGCAGCTTCCCATTGGGCAGGCGTTACTCCGGGCACTGCGCCCAGTCGCGGGGGATTGAGTGTCTCCACCGAATCGATGAGGGCCTGCGAACGAGCCACCTGCAGTTTCGCTTGGGCTACGGCATCGGCAGCCTTGTCGTGCTCGGCGTCGCTGCTGCTGGAATCGAGCTCGATCAGCACATCACCGGCGCGCACTGCCTGGCCTTCGGTCACATATAAGGCCCGCACGCTCGCCACGTCCACCGCCCCGATCGTTTTGGTGCGCGCGGAAGGGATGACCTTTCCCGCTGCGTTCACGATGATGTCTACCCGGCCGAAGATGGCCCACAGAACGGCGAACGCCACCAGGGCCATCAGAACCCGCCCCGTCCAACGCAAGGTCGGCGAGCCCGGCGCCTCTTGCAGCGCGAGCCCGGCGGGCAAGAACTCCGCTTCCTGCTTGTTGAAGAAATCGGTGCGCACGGTGTGGCGCAGGCGCCAGCAATGGGAGAACACGACGCCATAGCGCCGCACCAGATCGCCCCAGGCTTGCAGTCGGTGGCGCACGCTCATGGTGTTCCTCCGGCCGGGGCGCCGCCGGCTTGGGGCCGCTGGGCGGTCTGCAGGCGATACAAGTGGCTGTAGATGCCTTGCGCGTCCCGCAGCAGCTCGTCATGGCTGCCGACCTCCGCCACCTGTCCCCGCTCCATCACCACGATGCGGTTGGCGTCGCGCACCGCGCTCAGCCGGTGCGCGATGATGAGCACCGTGCGTCCGGCGCAGATCCGCCGCATATTGTCCTGGATGATCTTCTCCGACTCATAGTCCAGGGCGCTGGTAGCCTCGTCGAAAATCAGGATGCGCGGGTTCGCGATCAAGGCGCGGGCGATGGCGATGCGCTGGCGTTGGCCCCCTGACAAGCCCGTGCCATGCTCCCCCACCAGCGTGTCATACCCTTCCGGCAGCTCGCAGATAAACGCGTGCGCGCCCGCCAGCGTGGCGGCGGCGATGATGTCCTCGATGGGCAGCGAGGGGTCGGAGAGCGCGATATTGTCCCGGATCGAGCGCGAGAACAGCATGTTCTCCTGCAGCACCACGCCGATCTGCTGGCGCAGCGAAGCGGTATCGATGATGGCGATGTCCTGGCCGTCGATGGTGACCCGCCCGCGATCCGGTACATACAGGCGCTGGACCAGCTTGGTCAGCGTGCTCTTGCCGGAACCCGAGCGTCCGACGATGCCGATGACTTCGCCCGGCGCCACCTTCAACGCCACCGAGCGGATCACGTCCGGCGCATCGGGCCGGTAGCGGAACGACACCTGGTCGAACTCGATGGCACCCGACACGCGCGGAATGCGCGTCTTGTTGCCAGCCACCTCGGTGCGGGCATTCAGGATATCGCCCAGGCGGCTCATGGAAATGCCCACCTGCTGGAAATCGTTCCACAGCTGCGCCAGCCGCAGGATCGGCGCCGACACCTGTCCGGCCAGCATATTGAAGGCCACCAGTTCCCCGACGGTCATCTTGTTGTCCACCACCAGCAAGGCACCCAGCCACATGATGCCCGCCGTGACCAGCTTGCTGACCAGGCTCACGCCGCCACTGGCCACCAGGGCGACGTTGGTGGTGGACAGCCCCGCCGATACATAAGCCGCGAGCTGCTTGTCCCACCGTTGCTGCCAGCGCGGCTCCACCGCCATCGCCTTGACGGTATCCATGCCACTCAGCGTCTCCACCAGGAACGACTGGTTCTCGGCGCCCTTGTTGAATTTGTCGTTGAGCCTGGCCCGCAGGATCGGCGTGAAGACCAAAGACAGCAGCAGATACACGGGAATGGAGCCGGCCACGATCGCGGTAAGCGTCGGGCTGTACCACAGCATCACCGCCAGGAACACAAACGAGAAGACGATGTCCAGCACCAGGGTCATGGCGTTGCTGGTCAGGAACGCGCGGATGTTCTCCAGCTCCCTGATGCGCGCCACTGAGTCGCCCACCCGCCGCGCCTGAAAATAGCTGACCGGCAAGCTCAAGAGGTGTCCGAACAGCCAGGTGCCCAGCTCCACATCGATCTTGCTGCTGGCGTTGGCGAATACTGCCGTGCGAATTCCCGTCAACACCGCCTCGAACAGCGTGGCCGCGATCAGGCCGATAGCGATCACGTTGAGGGTCTTCATGGCATGGTTGACCAGGACCTTGTCCATCACCACCTGGAAGAACATCGGCGTGATCAGGCCAAGGACCTGCAGCACCAGCGAGATCAGCAGCACTTCGCCCAAGGTCTTGCGGTGCTTGACCACTGCGGGGATGAACCAGGTGAAATCGAACTTACCCATCTCCCCCGCAAAGCTGGCCTTGCTGGTGAAGAAGATAAGTTCCCCCGTCCACTGCGCCCTGAAGCGGTCCATGGCGAGAACCTCGGTGGCTTGCCCGGGGCGCTGGATCAGCACGCGGGCGGGATCCTGCGCGGTATCCACCTTGCCCAGCACGAAATAGTCTCCTGCCCGGTCGACGCCGATGGCAGGCAATGGCACCCGGTCGAGGCGGGCGGGATCCTGCTGCACCTGCCTGGCCTTCATCCCCAGTTTCCTGGCAGCCAGCAGGATCGTCTGCGTCGTGAAGGGGCCGCGTCCGTACTGGTGCTGCAATTGCGCGACGTCGGCGGCGATGCCGTGAAGCCTGCTCATGAGCATCAGGCATTGCAGCGCTGTATCGATGGCGGACGGCCCGCCGGGCCCGGTCGCAAAAGCGGGTCTGGTTGTGCTGGTCACGGGGCTGGAAGGGAAGATCTGGGGTCGGAGATACGGCTCACCGGCGAAGGCGAGCCGTACAAGAAAAAGAGGGCCGTGCCAGACGGCGCGCCTTCGCGCGACCGCCTCGCATCGACTTTGGCGCGGGATGTGCGCCGCTTAGTGCGGGCAGGCGATCAACACCGGCTCGTCGCGGCCCTGCCCGCCGGTCCAGTCGGTCTGCGTTCCGCCGGGCGGCGCAAATGCGGCCATCGCCTGTACGAATTTCTCCACGTCGGTGTTGTACATCGTCAGGCCATCGGCGGTCTGGATGCGCTCCACCTGGTGATCGGTGCCGGAAGTGCCGGCCACATACCAGTCCTTGATGGAAATCTGGTCAGTGCTGCCCAGGATGCTGATCTGCAGGTCGTTGCCGACGTGCTTGAACCACAGATCGGCCTGCTTGACATCCTTGAAGCGCAGCACGTCGGTATTGCCCGCCGTCGCATCGCGCTCCGCGATCGTGTCCCGTCCGTCGCCCCTGGCGAACACGTAGGTGTCGTCGCCGGCGCCCCCCATCAGCGTATCGTTGCCCTTGCCGCCGGTAAGGATGTTATTGCCTCGGTTACCGCGGATGACGTTATCCAGCTCGTTGCCCGTACCGTTGATGTTCTCTTCCCACAGCTTGATAGGATCGATGGTGTAGATGGCGTAGGCGCTGTCGACATTGGCATTGGCACGGAAATCGGCAATGGCAACGTAGCGGGTCATGTCGCTGACCTTGCCGCGGCCGGAATCGGCAATGTAGAAGCCGTTGATGGCTCCGGTGGCTTCATCGCAGGCTACGCCCGTCACGGTCACCACGTGATTGACGCCACCGTTGTCCAGGTAGCCGCGGTCGCCCCACAGCTTGCCGGCATTGACGCCGAGGATCACGCCGCGTCCGCCCTTGATCAGGTTGGCGATGGCCTCTTCGTTGTAGCCGGAGATGATGCCGTTGCGGATGCCGTAGCTGTTGAGCAGGGCCTGCTGGCCGATGTAGTTGGAGCCGCCGCGCTGGTAGTCCGTCTTCGCAGCGTCGGTGACGCACCAGTTGTTGCTGATGGCGGCCCGCACCACGTCGGCTTCCGAGCGCGCCTGGTTAGCCTGCGTGGTGAGGTTGGCAATGGCGGTCAGCGCGCAGGTGCCCTTGTATCCCGCCACGGCATCGCCCTGCATATAGTCCAGCTCGAAGGCCTTGGGGTAACCATAGACCAGGATGCCGACGCCGTCGGCAACGCCCTTCTCCGCCTTGGAGAAGTCCAGCAAGGTCAGGTTTTCCACGTTGGCGCCCAGCGTGTAGCTGATGCTGGCGTTCACGGTGTCGATGCCCTCGCCCGCCAGTTCGACAACCCGGTCGCCGACGTTATCCACATAATAGGTGTCGTTGCCCAGGCCTCCGATCATGGTGTCCGCGCCAGTGACGCCATCCAGGATGTTGTCCTGGCTGTTGCCGATGATGCGATTGTCCAGGCTGTTGCCCGTGCCGTGGATGTTGTAGCCTTCGACCAGGCGCAATTCCTCGATATTGGCATTCAGGATGTAGTTGGCGCTGCTGATGACGGTGTCGTACCCTTCGCCCCGCTGCTCCAGAATCACATCGTTGACGCTGTTGACGACATAGGTGTCATTGCCCTGGCCACCTTCCATGTAGTCGGCGCCGGCCCCGCCGTCGAGATAGTCGTTGCCGAGGCCGCCGACCAGGGTGTCGTTGCCGGCGCCGCCGTACAGGAAATCATCGTCCGTCTCGCCCGCGGCCAACGTCTGCTTGGCCTCGTTGCTGGCCGTGAAACCATAAATGATGTCGTCGCCGTCGCCGCCGTAGATGATGTCGTTGCCGGCCTGGCCGAACAGCTTGTCGTTCCCGGCCTCGCCATACATCACGTCGTTGCCGGCGCCACCTTGCAGCTCGTCGTTGCCGACACCGCCCCACATCTGGTCGTCGCCGAAGCCGCCGAGCATGAGGTCGTCCCCCGCGCCACCGTACATCACGTCGTCGTCGGTCTCCCCCGCAGCCAGCGTCTGCCGGTCGTTGGACGGGGTGAAGCCCACCATGATGTCGTTGCCATCGCCGCCCCACATCAGGTCGTTGCCAGCACCGCCGAACATCTTGTCGGCGCCGCTGCCGCCATCCAGGACGTCGTTGCCATTGCCGCCATTGACTTCATCGTTGCCGGCGCCGCCGAACAGGGTATCGTGACCTTCGCCGCCCACCACGAGGTCGTCGTCGGCGCCGCCATCCATGTAGTCATTGCCGAGGCCACCATACATCTCGTCGGCGCCGTTGCCGCCGAACATCGTGTCGTCGTCGGATTCGCCCCAGGCAAGACTCTGCCTGGCATCGTTGCTGGCGGTGAAGCCCATCATCACGTCGTTGCCGTCGCCACCGTTCATGGTGTCGTTGCCGACCCCGCCGAACAGTTT
This sequence comes from Cupriavidus sp. USMAA2-4, assembly GCF_001854305.1. NCBI lineage: Bacteria > Pseudomonadati > Pseudomonadota > Betaproteobacteria > Burkholderiales > Burkholderiaceae > Cupriavidus > Cupriavidus sp. USMAA2-4. The sequence continues at coordinate 930,584 of NZ_CP017749.1, forward strand.
GTCGTCACCCGCACCGCCATCGAGGTGGTCATTGCCCGCGCCGCCCTGGAGTTCGTCGCGCCCGTCGCCGCCGACCAGGGTGTCATGGCCGTCGTCGCCAAACAGCAGGTCATTGCCCGCGCCGCCGTGCAGGATATCGTTGCCCGCTCCGCCCTCGAGCTGGTCGTCGCCGTCTTCGCCGTAAAGCTTGTCGTTACCATCGTAGCCGAGCAGCGTATCGTTGCCGGTGCCACCCCAGATGTTGTCATCGCGCTTGCTGCCGCCAACCAGGTCATGGCCTCCACCCGCGTAGAAATTCCGCACCAGGCTGAGGTTGAAGTACTTGCCATCGTAGGCGGCGTAGTAGCCGATATCGAAGGTGTCGTTATTGTCGGTGCCCACCATGTTCTGCTGGTTGCTGGAGAGCTTGACCTGTGAAGTGGCCCAGTCAATCCAGAAATGTGCGTGGACATAGAAGCGGTTATCCGTGTCCCGCAGCGTGGCGTAGTTGCTGGCCTGTGCCGCCGGCGTGCCCGGCGCAACCCGCCAGTTGCCTGGCGCGGCCGCGTTGCTCTGCGCCACGGAGCGATAGTTGGCATTGCCCGCGGTGTGAAAGGCATAGTCGCTGGCGCGCACACTGCCCAGGCCCAAGCTGGCCAGGGCCGCGCCGAGTGTCGTGAACTCGTTGCTGGCGGTCGTGGTCTGGTTGAGAACGCCGTCCTCGTTCAGGTCGCTCCAGGCATACAGGCCATCCAGTTCGGCGCCGCTGAGCCTGCCGTCGGCATTGGCGTCGCGGGCGGCGAGTTGGGCCGCGCTCAGGCCGACGCCGGCGCCGGTCATGATGCGGAACGTCTTGCCCGCGATGGAGGCCGCACGATCCAGGCCGGCGGACTTGCTCTCATAGAACGCGCCGAATGGACCCAGGTCCAGCGGGCCACACTTCCCTGGCCTGGTGAACGTGCTGCTCACGAGAAAATCTGACGAGGCGTTGACCAGGTTTTGAAAGGTGAACTTGTCGACCGTCCCCTTGCCGAATGCAGCCCATACCGCGTAATCGGCGGCCGTCGCCGCATCGGCATTGTCGAAGGTATAGACGGGGGCGCTCCAGTTCACGCCATTGACCGAGGTCTGGGTCGCTGTGAATCCGTTGACATACCTGCCCCCCACGGTGCTGACGGTCTTGCTGATCTCGCCCGTCGTCGGGTTGTAGCGGTAACTGCCGCTGCCCCCGTTCACCAGCGCGCCCAGGCTGCTGATGGGATCGAAGCTTCCGAGATAGACGCCGTCCTTGTAGACGTAGGTGGCGTTGTCGATGTGGAAGGAAACATTGCCGTTGACTGCGACGTTGCCTTGGGAGGTTCTGCCGTCGGCGTTCTGCAGTTGGTAGCTGACTTGGCCATTCTGCGTGTTGGTCGTGGTGATAAGGCTGCCACCTGCCAGCGCGCCGCTATCCAACGGACGTGTGGTGATCCTGTAGCTGCGCGGCGCACCGTTTGCCACCTTGACAGTGGCCACTGTGGTGACCCCGCCGTTCGGAGCGGACTGCAGGGCAAGAGAGGTCACGGAATTGATGAAGGAACTGTCGAGGTCCGCGCCCGCAGCGCCTGTCGACGTGCCGCCAAACACTGCTTCCTTCAACGCCCAAAGGGACCGCTTGACTTGCTCGACATTGGCAAGTCCGGGAGTCTGATCCATCCACGCCTGCGCGGCGCGGGCGATGGCCGGATCACTGGAAAACGCGAGCTTGCCAACGCGGGTCGAAAGCATGGTGCTTGCCAAGATGGCGTCCGGTCCGTCGCCGCCTGTGTCGCGCAAGGATTGCCAGATGGCTTCAACGGCGGCATCCCCCTGAGTCTTGGCTATTAGCGCCATCGGGGTTTTGAGTGTCCAATTTTCGATGCTTAGGCCATTGACTTTAAAAACTTTGTCGTGAAAGGCCTGTGTACTCTTAAAGGAAACATCCTCGCGCACGACCCCACCCGTTTTCGGCATATTCGCGAGATCGATCAGTGAATCAACATAACCAATTGCCATGTCGACCCGAATCTTGTTCATCTGCGCAGATGAGAGATTTTTGCAAGCATTGATGCCGATACCCAGCATGGCCGAACTAGAGAGAAAGCCCAGGGCCGACACGCCCGTCACCGTGCTACCGGTGGCCACCCCCCTGGCCCAACCTGCATAGTTGTAGCCCTGATCGTAGAGCTCGCCATATACCTTGACTGCCTCGGCAAGGCCTCCGCTGGTGATTCGAGTCCGGTAGTTGGTCAATTGAGCCAGTGAGAGAGCCTTTGACATGACAGTTCCTCCTTACGTTTGACGACGATTGACAAGGAATGTGGAGAGATCACGGCGCAACAAGCTGGGAAGCAGCCGAAACAGGAGCTGTCGAGAGCGGATCAACCTTGAATCCCAAGACCAGATCACTGACGCTGCGCTGGATTTCCCTCCAATGTGGCAACCAGTAGCGGGAGTACTGGATCTGAATCTCTGTATGCATTTCCGGTGCCAAGTCAATGTACTGGTCGCAGACCGTGAACTTCAGGTTTGGCAGATTGCGGTTGGTACATGTGATGTAGGTATCGACCTTTTCGTCTTTGCCTCGATGAACAAAGAGATCCTCCGCATAGTCGTCTTGGCGATAGGGCTTTCCAGTTTTCGGATCGGTGCCGGGGGGTGCGTAGACCGTTAGCCCATGCTCCAGCCCCGGGACCTCTGCATAGTTCTTGACGGCCAATGCCGGATATCCATCCCGCTCGGCGTCGAAGCGGAGCTTTGCGTCCACTGCGTATTCCAGGAAACCATCCCCTGGATATCTTTCACCACTGCTCAGCCCCACATCAATCCACGGTGAGATCGAGTCGTAGTAGCCCTTCCAATAGGGATCACTGTAATTCTCGTAGTCCTTCCACAGTTCCGGACTGGAACGCCCGGCCATATCCGGAAAACGAACCATGAAGCCGAAGCTCGACAGCCTGGATTGATAGGTGCGAGGTGGAGGGGGTCCCTTGCGCTTTTCCCCGAATCCCGGGTCACCGTCGTACTCCACATAGTTGGCGAAGTGGTGGGGAATCCGCACCGGCACACCCCCCAGGTCGCCGATCACGAACGCCGTCTTGGCGTCACGCACGGCGTTCATCTCGGGAGGAAACAAGGGGCTGCCGCCTCCCTGACTGAACTGCGCCATGGCGTACATCCACTTCACGCTGAAGACGCCCACGAGCAGCACCAGCCCGTAGAGACTGAAAACGGCCAATTTTCCTTTGGAGGAGAATTTCATAGCATTGGGACGCCTAAAGCAGATTTCCTGGATAAGGTGAGCATCGACATCCGGCTTCCTGCCTGACTTCTGGACCGATGGCGCCTCAATACTCGTTCTTCGGGTCGCCATAGGCTGCAGTCTTCCGGCGGCAATGTCGGCAATTCAGAAGCGATCCGGCAGCGGCATTCCTTGCAGGGCGTCGCCTCTCGGAAAGTGCACAACTTCCACGAGTGCCTTGCGATTTGAGAAAGAGACTGAGCATCGCCCTTGCGTCCATAGCGTGAGGTCAATCCATATGGCAATGCAGCATACGGGACAATCGATCGCGATGAAATCAGAGGACTTCGAAATTTCTTATCAAGATCGACAGATCAGGATTCGAACGATTCAATTCTTTGAGAGTCTTGCAAGGGCTGGTTGGCCGGCACGCTTTGGCAATGGCCACGATCGAGCCATCGTAGTGTCATGGCATTGCGGCGCAACAGATCAGGAGGTGGCGAAACGGAATCCGTCGAACTCGACTCAACCTTGAAGCTCAAGACCAGATCACTGACGCTGCGCTGGATTTCCCTCCAATGTGGCAGCCAGTAACGGGGGTACTGGATATAAATCTTCGCGTGCATTTCTGGCGCCAATCCGACATTCTGTTTGCAGGTTGTGTACTTCAGATTGGGAAGATTTCGATTGGTGCACTCGATGTAGGTATCTACTTTTCCGTCTTTGCCCCGATGAACAAAAAGGTCTTTGGCGTAGTCGTCTTGGCGATAGGGCTTTCCGGTATTCGAATCGGTGCCGGGGGACGCATAGACCGTTAGCCCGTGCTCCAGCCCCGGGACTTCTGCAAAGTTCATGGTGGCCAATGCCGGATACCCTTCCCGTTCGGCGTTGAAGCGGAGCTTTGCACTCACAGCCCTTTCCAGGAATCCATCCCCTGGATATCTTTCACCACTGCTCAGCCCCACATCAATCCACGGCGAGATCGAGTCGTAGTAGCCCGTCCAATAGGGATCACCGTAATTCTCGTAGTCCTTCCACAGTTCCGGACTGGAACGCCCGGCCATATCCGGAAAGCGGACCATGAAGCCGAAGCTCGACAGCCTGGATTGATAGGTGCGAGGTGGAGGAGATTCCTTGCGCTTTTCCCCGAATCCCGGGTCACCGTCGTACTCCACATAGTTGGCGAAGTGGTGGGGAATCCGCACCGGCACACCCCCCAGGTCGCCGATCACGAACGCCGTCTTGGCGTCACGCACGGCGTTCATCTCGGGAGGAAACAAGGGGCTGCCGCCTCCCTGACTGAACTGCGCCATGGCGTACATCCACTTCACGCTGAAGACGCCCACGAGCAGCACCAGCCCGTAGAGACTGAAAACGGCCAATTTTCCTTTGGAGGAGAATTTCATAGCATTGGGACGCCTAAAGCAGATTTCCTGGATAAGGTGAGCATCGACATCCGGCTTCCTGCCTGACTTCGGGACCGATGGTGCCTCAGTACTCGTTCTTCGGGTCGCCATAGGCTGCAGTCTTCCGGCGGCAATGTCGGCAATTCAGAACCGATCCGGATCGGTTCAACCTCGTAGCTCAAGACCCATGCGTGCAAACTGAAACGCTGCCTCATCGTTCCAACCGGTGTCGAGGAGGAATGGATCATTGCCATCAATTCATCCGTCACACCCGAACGGATATGATTGAACACATGCATTTCTCTATTTATCTTCAGGCATCTCCTTTTAAGAAAAGACCTTCCAGCCACGGAACAAATCCACGCAATCTCGATGTGAGAACCTGAAATCCAGGGCCGTGCGCCCAGCGCCGATTTCTAGATACCCGATGATTCCCAGAGAATCCCCAACCTCTCGTTGATACGTCACCCAATCCTCATCACTTAGGATTTCCCGAGTGACCACAATTTCATTTTTGTAGTTATCCCCGAAGAATCTCCGAACATCCTCTATCCGTACGCAGATATATTTTTTTGAAAGATCCAGTCCGATGTTCAGATACGCCGCCTGACCCTGGAATGGTGGCACATATTGAATGTCCGCAAATTCAAGGTATGCGGGCAGAGGAGGCGATGCATGCGACCACTCGCATCGCCCGGAAGAAAGAGAACACGAAACGCCTGCGCTGTGTGCACCGTTGGCACCGAAGAGGCGGCCGAGGTCCCCGGCATTGGTCCAGTGATTCATCTTCCGGAAATCCTCGACGTGACACAGGAAGGTGTCGACGTTGCTCTTACCGGGCTGGCGACAGAGCGCCGAGATCTCTTCCGCGCTCATCTGGCTGACCTTTGCGGGTGACTGCTGTGCACACCCCGCCAACCAGAGCACTGCAGCAATGAGCATGGTGAATCGATGGTGATTCCATGGGATTCCTTGCATTGCATCTCCAAACAACCTTCGCCAATGACTGCGCCCGCAATGTGCGTCACGACGATGCACTGCCAGTGCTTCTACGCCGGCGGCTTCGATCAGGCACTGGCCGATTTCCTTCGGTCACGCTCATTCGTCAGCGCGCTCAACCAGGGTCCCCTCGATAGGGCGACGCAGCATCTCCATCGATCGAACGCAGAGAAATCGGAGGGCTGGGGAATTGCCCCTCAAGCGCTGTAGATCGGAAGTTGTTTGGATTGGATTCACCGGGAATCCGATGGAGACGGGTACACGTGCCTTTGGCGGCGTGCCGGGCCGGGATGGCCTCGATGAGCATGGCGGCGGCAAGCCAGGCCGCCGCAGGCATGGCCATGGACGGAGGCCCCATCTTGCATGGGCTATTCGCTTCATGGCCTGGCCAACAAGCCCTGAACTGCCATCGCACATGCCATGCGCTTTGCGAAAACGCGCGGTCAGCGCCTCCGTGCCGGCGCCATCGAGGCCGGTGCGCGGCCCCTCCCAGACCTGCGCGGCCCCGCCTGAGCCTGCCGGCGGCCCGGGCAGCGCGGCTGCGTGGGTCCTGGCCAAGGGCGACGGCGACCGGGTGGTCGCTGGAAGTGTCATCGAGCCGGATGGATGCTGGACTTGCCATAGGTGCTCCCTGCGACTGAGCACCTACAGCGATTACTCACCAGACGGTGGCTGGCGGCAGGCTCTCAGGCTGATGGACTTGGATAGCCCTCGGTAGCCACGAGCGTGCACGTCGATCGGAACCTCTGGTATCAGACGATTCATCCCGTGCGCATCGCAATGTCTCCATGCGCAGGGCGGGAGATCGCTCAGCATGGCTCGGCCTGGTGTGATACCCCGCATGGGCAGCGCGGTCGCCAAGTCTGGCAGGTGAACGTGCGATGGCCCTTTCGCGCTGCGCAGCGCCGGATTCGCCGAAGACGGCAATCGGATTGAAGCTGGATGCCGCCACCCTAACAGGCGGCGGCCACCTCCCCTCAGTGCGCCGTCCCCGGCTTGCAGTCCTCGACCCACCCCGCCACGCGGTTCTCGCTCATCAGCGGCCGCCATTCGCCCGCGCTGCGGATTTCCACATTGGTGCCCGCCTGGGCCCGGCGCAGGCTGATCAGGTAGAAGTAGCGGTAGTCGGCGCTCTCGGCATAGCCGACCCGCACGTCGACCTTGCCCGGTTCCGGGTAGGCGACGATGCTGGCGTCCTGGTCGAGCCGTGCCTTCAGGCACAGCACGAGGTCGCTGGTGCTGGCCGGCGAGTGGATGCGGCGGGGTTCCTTGGCCTGGATGTAGTCGGCGCTGACGCCGTTGGCGCAGGCGGCGAGCAGGGGTGCGGCGATGGCGCCGGCCAGCATGAGCCGAGCTTTGGACATGCAATCTCCGATGGTGGATGGATCCGCACATGGTACACGCCGGCGGCGGGCCGGCGCGGGGCCGGCGGGCGCTGCCGGGCGGCTGTCGGGTGCAACCGCCGGACACTGCAGTCAGACGCTGCCGGCGAAGCGGCGCAGGCCGGCGAAATCGGTGATCTCGATGGAGCCGCGCGCGCAGTGCAGCAGGCCGCGGCCTTCGAGGTCCTTGAGGATCTGGTTGACGGTCTGGCGCGAGATCGACAGCATGGCGCCGAGCTGGTCCTGCTGCACGCGGATCACGCGCTTGCTGCCGTCGCTGCGCGCGCCGTAACCGCCGGCGATGGCCAGCAGGCGTTGCGCCAGCCGCAGCGGTGCGGGCAGCAGCACGGTGCCTTCGATGGCCTGGAAGGCCAGCCGCAGCTTCTGCGCGATCAGTTGCCCGAAGGCCTGCCAGTGGGCCGGGTGCCCGGCCAGGAAGGCGTGCAGTTCCGGATGACGGATCTGCAGCAGCAGGGTGTCGGTGTCGATCCAGGCGTCGTGCATATGGGGCTGGGGATCGAACAGGGCCACCTCGCCGAACCATTGCGGCGATTCGGCGATGGCCAGCAGCGCCTGGCGGCCGTCGGCCGAGGTATTGGTCATGCGGATGGCGCCGTCGACGACGAAGTACAGGCCGTCGGGCAGGTCGCCGCGCCCGAACAGGCGCTGCCCCGCCACGAGCGCGCGCGGCCGCGCGGTCTGCGCGATCCACTGCTGCAGTTCAGCGCCGAGGCCGGCGAACCAGGCGCTCGAGCGCAGCGCGGCCTGCCGGGCTTCCGGGGTGGACAAGCGGGACATGGCGTCGAGCGGCGTCAATCGCTGCCTTATGTCGGGAAGACGACATTGTAATCGGGCCTTCCCTGCAAAGATCGTCGCCACTCCGTCCTGTCGCAATCCCTGCCAGAAGGAACCTGCCCATGGCCACCGCGCTCGCCCCCGATCCCTACAAACGTGACTTTCGCACCGCTTTCACCGCGATCCGCAAGTTGCTGCAGAACGGCCACGACACCGCCCAGGTGTTCCTGATCATGCGCGCGCTCAACGGGCCGTCCATGCCGAAGAACTACGCCCGCCTGCTGAGCACGCCCGAGGGACGCCGGCTGGCCTACCGCCGTACCGAGCTGGCCGAGCGCCTCTCCGATCCGGCCTTCATCGCCAGCTTCGCGCCCGGCACGGTCGGCGCTGCCTACCGCGACTTCCTGGAGGCGACCGGCTACAGCGCCAACGGCCTGGCCGAGGTGTCCAACCTCAACAACGAGCCCCTGATCGAAGACGCCTACACCTGGTTCGGCCGGCGTACGCGCGACGTGCACGACATCTGGCACGTGATGACCGGCTACCGCGCCGACGAGAGCCTCGGCGAAGCGGCGCTGGTCGCCTTCAGCTACGCGCAGACGGGCGGCCTGGGCTGGGCCTTCATCGCGGCGGCGGCAGCGCTCAAGAGCCTGCGCCTGACCGGCAGCGCCGCCTTCGCGCGCGCCGTGTGGGAAGGCTACCGCCTGGGCCGGCGCGCCCGCTGGCTGCTGGCCGAAGACTACGAGACGCTGCTGCACGAGCCCATCGAGGCGGCGCGCGAGCGCCTGGGCATCAGCCAGCCGGCGCGCTACCTGGCCTGCAATCCGATGCAGGAGTGGCACGCCTGAGATGCCGCATGCGCCTGGCCTGGCGGCACGGGCCGCGCTCCGCGGCGCGGCCTCCCCCACCGGGCCGGCCAGCCCAAGACGATAGCGGCGCGCTGGCGCTGGCAGGAAGTTCGGCCGAGATCGTGCGCCGGCAGCCGGACGGCAGCTGGCGCTACGTGGTGGACCACGCCACCGGCGCCAGCCTGCCGCGCGTGGCCTGACGGCCCAATTCCCTGCCGGCGGCGTGGGATCGCGCTGCCGCCGGCAGGATCCGGCCGCCCGGAGTAGACTCGCCTGCCATGCCCGCCGTGGCCGCCGGCCCGGCGCGAACCCGCAGGAGCATCTAGATGAGTCGCCTCTTCTCGCCGCTGTCGATCGGCACGCTGCAGCTCGCCAACCGCATCGTCATCGCGCCGATGTGCCAGTACTCCGCCGAAGACGGCAACGCCACCGACTGGCACATGATCCACCTCGGCCAGCTCGCCCTGTCCGGCGCGGGCATGCTGATCCTGGAGGCCTCGGCGGTCTCCCCCGAGGGGCGCATCACGCCCTACGACCTGGGCCTGTACAACGAAGACAACGCCGCGGCGCTGGCGCGCGTGCTGCGCGCGGTGCGCGCCTATGCGCCGATCGCGGTGTCGATCCAGCTGGCGCACGCCGGACGCAAGGCATCCAGCCGCGCGCCCTGGCAGGGCGGCAGCCAGATCCGCCCGGACGAGCCGCTCGGCTGGAAGACGGTGGCGCCGTCGGCGGTGCCGCATGCCGAGGGAGAAGACCCGCCGCATGCGCTGACCCTCGATGAGATGGCGCAGATCCGCGAGGACTTCGCCGCCGCCGCACGCCGCGCCGCCGCGCTCGGCCTGGACGGCATCGAGCTGCATGCCGCGCATGGCTACCTGCTGCACCAGTTCTTGTCGCCGCTGGCCAACCACCGCGACGACGCCTACGGCGGCAGCCTGGAAAACCGCATGCGCTTCCCCATCGAGGTGTTCGACGCGGTGCGCGCCGCCTTCCCCGCCGACAAGCCGGTGTGGGCGCGCATCTCGGCCACCGACTGGGTGCCGGGCGGCTGGGATATCGATGGCACGGTGGCCCTGTCGCAGGCGCTCAAGGCGCGCGGCTGCGCCGCCATCCACGTCACCACCGGCGGCGTCTCGCCGCAGCAGGCGATCAAGCTGGGGCCGGGCTACCAGGTGCCGTACGCGCAGCGCGTCAAGGCCGAGGTGGGCCTGCCCACGCTGGCGGTGGGGCTGATCACCGAGCCGCAGCAAGCCGAGTCCATCCTCGCCAACGACGAGGCCGACGCCGTCTCGCTGGCGCGCGCCATGCTGTACGACCCGCGCTGGCCGTGGCATGCCGCCGCCGAGCTGGGCGCACAGGTCAGCGCGCCCAAGCAGTACTGGCGCTCGCAGCCGCGCGAGTTCAAGGACCTGTTCCTCGGCGCCAGCTTCGGCCAGCGCTGAGCGTCCGCCCTGCCCTTGCGCGACCTTCCCGATCTACCCCGACCTTCCACGGAGCCTGCCTTGCTGTTCGTCTTCCACCTGCTCGACAAACCCGGCGCCGCCGAGCTGCGCCTCAGCGTGCGCCCCGAGCACAGGGCCTACCTGGCCGCCGCCGCCGAGCGCATCGCCTTCGCTGGTCCGCTGCTGTCCGACGATGGCGCCGCCATGGTCGGCAGCCTGCTGGTGATGGACTTCCCCGACCGCGAGGCCGCGCGGGCCTGGCTGGCGGCGGAGCCCTTCACGCGCGCGGGGCTCTACGCCTCGACCTCGCTGCTGGCCTTCAATAACCTCTGGCCGCAGAAGACGGGCTTCCCCGCGGCCTGAGCCCGGCGCCCGACCGGGCCGGCCACGCGCGGCCGCCGCCGCGCGCCGGCCAGCCGCGCAGCCAGGCGGCGGCGGCTGCCTCGATCAGCAGGCACACCGCCAGGTAGAGCAGCGCCACCGCCGCGAACACTTCGGCGGCGTGGCCCATGCTGCGGCCGTTGACCTGGGCCGCCACCGTGGCCAGTTCGCTCACGCCCACGATATAGGCCAGCGAGGTGTCCTTGGCCAGCGCCACCCAGGTGTTGGCCAGCGACGGCAGCATGGTGCGCAGGGCCTGCGGCAGCAGCACCGAGCCGAGCGCCCGCGCCGGCGTCATGCCCAGCGCCAGCGCCGCCTGGCGCTGCCCGGGACCGAGCGCGGCGATGCCCGCCTGCAGGGTCTGCGCCACGTAGGCCGCGCCGATGGCGGCCAGCGCCACCACCACGGTCGAGACTTCGCCCACATGCACGCCCGCCACCATCGGCAGCAGGAAGTAGGTCCAGAACACCAGCATCAGCACCGGTACCGCGCGCAGCAGCGCCAGCATGGCGCGCAGCGGCGCGGCCACGCCGCGTGGCGCCAGCTCGAGCAGCACCGCCAGCGCGATGCCCGCCAGCGTGGCGCCGGCGCAGGCCAGCAGGGCCATCCACAGCGTCAGTGCCGCGCCGGCCAGCGGCCCTTGCGGAAACGCGCCCTTGAGCAGGTAGGGAAGCTGGTGCCAGACCAGCGCCAGGCCGGACAGGTCGGTCGACAGGTCAACCATGGCGCGACAGGCTCCAGCCAACCCGCCGCAGCAGCGGCGGCACGCCCGCCTGCAGCAGCAGGATCAGCGCCACGTAGAGCAGCGTGGCCAGGCCGAAGGCCTGGAAGGTCAGCAGGCTGTCGGTCTCGACCTGGCGCGCGGCATAGGAGAGTTCGGCGAAGCCGATGGCCATCGCCAGCGAGGTGTTCTTGATGGTCTGGCAGAACTGGCCGAGCATCGGACGCGCGGCGATACGCAAGGCCTGCGGCAGCACCACGCGCCAGAACGCCGACGATGGCGTGAAGCCCAGCGCCAGCGCCGCCTGCGCCTGTCCGCGCGGCACCGCCGCCAGCCCCGCCTCCAGCTCCTGGGCATAGAAGGCGCTGGCATACAGGCCGATGCCGGCCAGGCTGGCCAGGCACTCCAGCGAGGGCGCCGGCAGGTGCAGGCCCGCCACCGTCACGCCGGGCCACGCCGTCAGCGCGGCGATGGCGGCTTCGCCCAGCAGCTGGGCCGCGCCGAAATACCAGAAGAAGAGCTGCACCAGCAGCGGCGTGCGGCGCAGCAGGCCGACCGCCGCCCCGGCACCCGCGCGCAGCGGCCGCCAGCCGGCGCGGCGCAGCGCCAGCCAGCCCGCCGCCAGCGCACAGCCCAGCAGGAAGACCGCCGCCGACAACGCCACGGTCATGCCGAAGCCGGCCAGGATCCAGCCGGCATAGCGTGCCGGCAGGGCCTGCAGCAGGATCGCGGCCTGGCTCATGGCGCACCACCCGGCACACCCGGCGCACCGGACGCGCCGCCGTGGCGACCGGCCCGCCTCACTTCAGCGCACTGCCGATGGTGAAGTCGCGCGGCAGCGGCGCCGCGCTCTTGGGGCCGAACCACTTGTCGTAGATGCGCGCGGCGGTACCGTTCTTCTCCAGGTCCAGCAGGATGCCGTCGATGGCGGCCACCAGCCGGGTCTCGCCCTTGGGAATGCCGACGCCCATGTACTCGCGGGTCAGCGTGAACGGCGAGATCTCGAACTGCTCCTTGCCGGGCAGCGTGGCCAGCAGCGCGCCGAGCTTGGCGCCGTCCTGGGCGAAGGCCTGGATGGCGCCGCTGCGCAGGGCCGCCAGGGCCAGCGGGGAGTCGTCGTAGGCGATCACGCGGGCGTCCGGGTAGCGCTGGCGCAGCGTGGTCTCCTGCGTGGTGCCCTTGTCCACCCCCAGGCGCCAGGACTTGAGGTCGTCGGGCTGCTTGAGCGTGCCTTTGCGGGCGATGAACTGCAGGCCGCTGGCGAAATAGGGCGTGGAGAAGTCGATCTGCTGGCGGCGCTCGTCGGTGATGGTGAAGTTGGCGGCGACGATGTCCACCTTGTGCGAGGCCAGCAGCGGCAGGCGGTTGGCGGGGTTGGTGGCGCGGTACTCGATCTTGACGCCGAGCCGGCGCGCGATCTCCTCGGCATAGTCGACGTCGAGGCCGACCGGGGCCGCCTTGGCATCGACGAAGCCGAAGGGCGGGTTGGCGTCGAACACGCCGACGCGCAGCACACCGGCCTTGCGGATGTCGTCGAGGCGATCGGCCAGGGCCTGTCCCGGCACCAGCGCGGTGCCGGCGGCCAGGGCCGCCAGGGCGGAGAAAACGGCGAGGCGGCGCGGCAGCCGTGGCGTGACGCGGGAGAAACCGAGGGCAGCAAAGGGCGTCCGGGTCGACATGTAACACTCTCGTAAGATGCGATGGAGCGACGATAGCGCCACCCGTGCGCGCCCGGAACGAAGCGTTTCGCAGATGCATATGCCCCACCGGCCGCCTGCCAGGGCGCGCCGGCCGTGGCTCGGCGGCCGGCAGGCAGGCGGCGCCGGCGGCCCGCCGCACGTCCGGGTGGCGCCGGCGCGGCACACATTTGCAGACAATTCTTTACGCTCTCAAATATTTGCTTACAAGACACACAAACCCCGGCGGCAATGGCCTGCTAAGTTGCAGGCTTCGGCGGCCACCGGCTGCCAATATGTAGGAGCCGCCGCATGCGACAAGTCCGCCCAGCCCTCCCTCCGCTACGGCCAGCCGGCCGCACCCGCGCAACCCTTCCGGCCGCCGCCCGCGCGCAGCAGCCGGCCCCCCACGGTACCGATGGCAACCATGGCCGGCGCGCGCGCTGATGAAGTGGTCGACCATCGCCCTCGTGCTGGCGGCCTGGCTCGGCAGTTGCATGGCGATCGGCTGGCTGGTCATGGGCTGCTCGGCGCTGCTGTCGCACTGATGGCCGCCGCGTCCCGCCCGCGCGCCAGCCGCGAGGCGCCACGCTCCGCCGCGCGCCCCGCCCCGCGCCTCCTGCCGGAGATCCCGCCCGACGCGCAGTCCGAGGCCCGTGCCGAAGCGCGGCCGGAGGTCCTGCCGGATGCGCGCATGCTGTCGGAGATCGGCTGGCTGCAGCGCTGCAACCATTGCGGCGAGTACTGGCCGGCCGATGGCGAGTTCTTCCCGCGCGACGCGCGCCGCGCCCACGGCATCGAGCTGACCTGCAAGGCCTGCCGCAAGGAACGCCGGCGCGGGCCCGGCCATGCCGACGAGGAAGCGGCCGAGGCCAGGGCGGCCTGAGCGGCCTGGCGGCGCCCGCCCGCGCTACGGCGCGGGCGGCACCAGTTCGAGCCGCTCGCGGCTTTCCTTCTCCACCGCCCTGCGCGAGTAGACCAGCGGGAAGGTCTCGCCACGCACCCACAGCGACGCCAGGTCGCGATAGTGCGGGCTGGCCGGATTGCCCGACTGGCCGGGCGCATTGACCGCCCGCGCGGCATCCCAGTTGCCCACGTCCAGCACCATGCGGAAGGACGCGCCGGCGCTGAGCTGGTAGTCGCCGGCGCGGTAGCTGGCGTTCATCGGCGTGAACGACGAGCCGCCGATGGGGCCGGCGTTGACATCGAACTTCTGCCGCGCCGCGGCGTCCAGCACCGTGTCGAGCGGATGGCGGAAGACGGCGGCATGCAGCTTGCCCCACTGCCAGCCGGCCGGGTCGGCGCCGAGCTTGCGCTCCATCTCGCCCATGGCCTGCTTCAGCGCGCCCAGCATGGCGTCGTTGCGACGCTCCAGCGGCATCCACGGCTCCGGCCGTTCCAGCACCGCCAGCACGCGCGCGGCGTCGCCGCTGCCAACCAGCCGCGCCACCTCGGCCGGCAGCGCCGCGCGCACCACGGCCGGACGCAGGTACTTGCCGAACCAGACCTCGAACAGCGCCGCCGGCGCGCTGTCGGCGCGCTCGTTGCCATCCCAGCCGCGCAGCAGGTCCAGGCCCCGGCGCAGCTGCGGATCGGTGCTCTGCAGGTCCTTGAGCAGTGCCACCAGGCGCTGTGCCGGCAGTGACACGGTATCGTTCTGCCAGGCGATCGAGTCCTCCAGCGTGGCGTGCGGGCTGGCCGCCACCAGGCTCTTCAGGCGGCGCGCGCGCGCCGTGTCGCTCCACTCGTAGCCCACGCCCAGGCGGGCCGCCGGATGGTTGGGCGGGATGGTGTTCTCGTTGGCGGTGACGACGTAGCCCGCGGCCGGATTGAAGGCCCATGGCAACTGGTCCATGTCGCGGTAGCCGGCCCACTCATAGCGGCCGTCGCCGGGCACCGGCATCAGCCCGTCCCAGTTCGGCCGCACCGGGGTCAGGCCGGCGGGCAGCCAGCCGATATTGCCGGCGCGGTCGGCATAGACCTGGTTCTCGCCGGGCGCCCCCCAGCGGTTCATGGCGGCGCGGAACTGGTCCCAGTTCTGCGCCCGCATATAGTCCATCGAGCCGAAGTAAGGCGCCATGCCGAGGTCGAGCCAGGCCGCGCGCAGCGCCCAGGCGCGCCCGCCCTTGGCATCGGCGAAGAGCACGGGGCCGTGGCGCGTGAAGTCGATGGCGACCTTGCGCGGCACCGCCTCGCCGCGCACCGCGATCTCCTCGGTGACGCTCTCCATCGGCTCCCAGCGGCCCTTGTAGCGGTACTCGTGCGGGTTGGCCGGATTGGTCTCGTAGCCGTAGACGTCTTCCTGGTCGATGTAGAAACGCGTCAGGCCGAAGGCGATGTGCTCGTTGTGGCCGATCGAGATGCCGGGCAGGAAGGGCTCGCCGGCGCCGATCACCGACAGGCCCGGCGCATTCAGGTGGCTGATGTAGCGCAGGCTGGGCGCGCCATGGGCGCGGTGCGGGTCATTGGCCAGGATCGGGCGTCCGGTGGCGGTGCGGCTGCCGGCGATGACCCAGTTGTTCGAGCCCAGGCTGCGGCCCATGTCGCTCGCCATGTCGACGGTGGCGTAGAGCGCCGCGGGCGGCAGCGCGGCGGCGGCGTTGCTCCACCATTCCTTGGGGAAGCGCGGCGGCGCGGTGGCCAGGTCGTAGGCGCGGCGCAGCTCCGCCACCGGCACCGAGCAGGGATCGAGCCCCTCCGGCACCCTGGGCTCGACCTGCGGGTCGAGCTCGCGGCGCAGCCAGTCGGCGCGCGCGGCCCCGGCGCGCGCATGGCAGTAGAGCTGGGCGCGGTCCAGCTCGCCGGTGAAGTTGGTGGTGAGGCCGTGGTGGCGGATGCGCACGATGTCCTCGGCGCGCCAGCGCGCGGGCTTGTAGCCGAGCACGCGGAACTCCGGCGGCAGCAGCTCGGGGCGGGCCTCGGCCAGCGCCACATAGGCATTGATGCCGGCGACGAAGGCCTCGGCCACGCGCTTGGCGTCGGAGCCGTAGGCCAGCCATTCGCGGTAGAGGTCGCCGCGGAACAGCACCGCGCGCGCCATGCGGTCGCCTTCCACGTAGGCGGGGCCGAAATCCTTGGCCATCTGGCCCAGGCCGCGCTTGCGCCACAGATCGATCTGCCACAGGCGGTCGCGCGCGGCGACGAAGCCCTGCACGGTGAAGGCGTCGTACAGGGTGTTGGCGTAGATGTGCGGCACGCCCCAGCGGTCGACCAGCACGCTGGCCGGCTTCTCCAGCCCCGGCACCGCGAAGCGCTCGCCGCCGGTGGCTGCCGTGCCGGCATGCGTGGCGGCGGACGGCACCGCCCGCGCCGGCGCGGCGCCCAGCGCGAAGCCGGTGGCGAGCGCCAGCATGGCGGCGCGCAGCAGGCGGTAGGCGCGCGGGCGGCGCCGGGGATGACGGTTCATGGCGGAGCGGACGGAAAAAGGGAGGATCGGCAGGGGCGCGGCAGCCTGCAAGCATAGCGGAAGCCGGCCGGTTCCGGCGCCGCCTGCCGGCGCGCCGCGGCCGGCCTGCCGGTTTCATCCGGCGAAACTTTGATGCATCGCAGAATGACGGCACCAGCGAAGGCGCCTATAACAACGTCGTTGCACAGTGGATTTTCCACACCATCGCGGTGAGAAGCCGGCGCCGAGCCGAATCCAGCCGTTTCATCCAGCAAAACCCAACCGAAACCGAGCGCCGGAGCCCCGCTTGCCCTCTCCCCCCTGTTCCTCCCTGCAGAAGGCCTGCCGGCTGTTGCGCGCCCTGTCCGACGCCCGCAACACGCGCCTGACCGACCTGGCCGCCGCCGCCGGCGTCGACAAGGCCTCCGCGCTGCGCCTGCTGGAGACGCTGGCGGCCGAGGGCCTGGTCCAGCGCGACCCCGACACCAAGGCCTTCAGCCCCGGCACGGAGTGGCTGGCGCTGCGCGCCGCCGCCCTGCACCGCATCGACCCGCGCGCCCTGGCCCGCCCGGCGCTGATCCGGCTGGCCCAGCAGTTCGAGGACACCGCGCTGCTGTCGGTGCCGAGCGGCTGGGAATCGATCTGCATCGAGCTGCGCCTGGGCAGCTTCCCCATCCGCGCCAACTACCTGGACATCGGCAGCCGCCGCCCGCTCGGCGTCGGCGCCGGCAGCCTGGCCCTGCTCGCCGCCCTGCCCGACGCCGAGGTCGAGGCGGCGCTGCAGTGCCTGGCGCCCGCGCTCAAGCGCTACCCGCGCATCAGCACGGCGCTGCTGCGGCGCGAGGTGGAGGCCACGCGCGAGCGCGGCTACGCCGTGCTGCTCGACGTGGTGGTGGAGCGCATGGGCGGCATCGCCGTGGCGCTGCCCGATCCCGACGGCTATCCGCTCGCCGCCCTCAGCATCGCCGCGCTCAACGAGCGCATCAGCGAACGCGAGACGGCGCTGGCACGCGCGCTGCGGCGCGAGGCCGACGCCGTGTGCGCCGCCTGGGCCGGCGGCGTGCCGCGGCCGCGCCGGCGTGCCGTGCCGGCGGCGCGCGCCGCGGCCCCCGGCGAGGCCCTGCCCGCCACCCCTGCCGTGCCCGGCATGCCCCGCATGTCCGGCACCTGAGGCACGGCGCGATACGCAGCCCTTCCACCCATATCGACCATGGAGACTACACGCATGCGCTGGAAACAACGTCCGCCCGGATCCAACTGGGGCGACTTCGGAGCCGACGACCAGCTCGGCCGCGTCAACCTGATCGGCCCGGAGCAGGTACGCAAGGGGGCGCAGGAAGTGCAGGCCGGGCTGAGCTTCTGCCTGTCGCTGCCGCTGGACTATCCGGGCGGCAACAAGCTCAATCCGCGCCGCCACCCGCCCGTGCTGCGCCCCACCTTCCGCGACGGCGCGCCCTACGTCAACTTCCCGCTGGCCAAGGTCGACCCCGCCGCCACCGATGTGATCAGCGACGACCAGGTGCTGCTGTCGCTGCAGTACTCCACGCAGTGGGACTCGCTGGCCCATGTGGGCGCGCTGTTCGACGCCGACGGTGACGGCCGCGCGGAGCGCGTCTACTACAACGGCTACCGCGCCAACGAACATATCGTCGGCCCGGTCGACTACGCCGAGGACGACCACTTCGCCGCGCACGGCTGCGGCCACGAACACAGCGAAGCGCGCGCGCTCGGCATCGAGAACTTCGCCGTCAAGGGCATGCAGGGCCGCGGCGTGCTGGTGGACCTGGCGCACCACTACGGGCGCGAGTTCCGCACCGTCGGCTACGACGACCTGATGCGCGTGATGGAAGCCGACCGCGTCGAGGTCGAGCGCGGCGACATGCTGCTGCTGCGCACCGGCTTCGCCGAGGTGGTGCTGTCGATGCAGCGCGAACCCGACGAGACGGTGCTGCACCATAGCTGCAGCGCCCTCGACGGCCGCGATGACAAGCTGCTGCAATGGCTCACCGATTCCGGCGTCGCCACGCTGATCGCCGACAACTACGCGGTGGAACGCTACCCCGCGCGCCCCGCGCCGGACGACGGCGGCCACCATCCGCTGCTGCCGCTGCACCACCACTGCCTGTTCAAGCTGGGCCTGCCGCTGGGCGAGCTGTGGTACCTGCACGACCTGGCGCAATGGCTGCGCGCGCACGGCCGCTCGCGCTTCCTGCTGACGGCGCCGCCGCTGCGGCTGCCCGGCGCGGTGGGATCGCCGACGACGCCGGTGGCGACGGTATGAGCCCGGCAATATCGGCAGGCCGCTGCTAGTGGAAGCCAGCGGCATGTTGAGGGATATCGCCACCGCGAGTGCCTACCCTCACCCCCAGCCCCTCTCCCACGCAGTGGGAGAGGGGAGCAGACCGCTTGCACTGGCGCAAGCCTTCGCATCACCGACTGCTGTCTCCCCTCTCCCGCTTGCGGGAGAGGGGCCGGGGGTGAGGGCCAGCGCCCGCAGCCGCGACGACACACGACACACGAACCCAAGAAGCGAAAACGCCACACCCAGCCTGAGCAAGGAGGAGATCTCATGCCAACCCGTCCCGCCCAACCCAGCCGCCTGCGCGCCACGCTGACCGCGCTGGCCCTGGCCCTCAGCGCCGCGCTGCCGCTGCACGCAGCCGCGCAGGCCCCCGCCGCCCCCCGCATCTCCGACGACATCGTCAAGATCGGCCTGATCCTCGACATGAGCGGCCTGTACGCCGACGTCACCGGCCGCGGCAGCGCCACCGCCGCGCAGATGGCCATCGACGACTTCGGCGGCAAGGTGCTGGGCAAGAAGATCGAGCTGGTGGTGGCCGACCACCAGAACAAGGCCGACATCGCCGCCAGCAAGGCGCGCGAATGGTTCGATACCGGGCGCGTCGATGCCATCCTCGACGTGGCCGCTTCGGCGCCCGCGCTGGCGGTGCTGGAAGTGGCCAAGCAGAAGAACCGCATCGTGGTGTTCTCCGGCCCCGGCACCGAGCGCATCACCAACGACCTGTGCACGCCGGTCTCGGTGCACTATGCGTACGACACCTACGCGCTGGCCAACTCCACCGCGCGCGCGGTGGTGCAGCGCGGCGGCAAGACCTGGTTCTTCCTGACCGCCGACTATGCCTTCGGCCACACGCTGCAGGAGTCCGCCACCGCGGTGATCAACGACGCCGGCGGCAAGGTGCTGGGCGCGGCGCGCCACCCCATCGGCGCCAGCGACTTCGCCTCCTACCTGCTGCAGGCCCAGGCCAGCAAGGCGCAGGTGGTGGGCCTGGCCAATGCCGGCGGCGACGCCGTCAACGCCATCAAGGCCGCCAACGAGTTCGGCCTGACCCGCGACGGCAAGCAGCGCATGGCCGGCCTGCTGCTCTACATCAACGACATCCACGCCATCGGCCTGAAGACCGCGCAGGGCCTGCTGCTGACCGAGGGCTTCTACTGGGACATGAACGATGCCACGCGCAAATGGTCGCGCCGCTACTTCGAGAAAGTGAAGCAGATGCCGAACATGAGCCAGGCCGGCGTCTACTCTTCGGTGATGCATTACCTGCAGGCGGTGCAGGCCGCCGGCAGCGATGACACCGCGCCGGTGATGAAGCAGATGAAGGCCGCGCCCATCCACGACTTCTTCGCGCAGAACGGCCGCATCCGCGAAGACGGCCGCATGATCCACGACATGTACCTGTTCGAGGTCAAGGCACCGTCCGAGTCCAGGTATCCGTGGGACTACTACAAGGTGCTGGCCACCATCCCCGGCGACCAGGCCTTCATGCCGCCGGCCAAGTCGAAGTGCCCGCTGCTGAAGCAGGGCGGCTGAGGGACGCGCGCACCATGACTGCCATCAGCGCCATGACTGGAATGCGCACCGTCAACACCGCCTTCCTGCGCGGCTGCGGCAACACCCGCTTCGGCCGCCTCGAAGGCAGCAGCCCGCTGACGCTGATGGCCGCGGCCGCCGACGCGGCCCTGGCCGATGCCGGCCTGGCCCGGCGCGACATCGACGGCGTGCTGTGCGGCTACGCCACCACGCTGCCGCACCTGATGCTGGCCGACCGCTTCTGCGAGTACGCCGCGCTGACGCCGGCCTACGCCCACGGCATGGCCGCCGGCGGTGCCACCGGCGGCGCCATGGCCATGCTGGCGCGCGAGCTGGTGCGCGCCGGCCGCTGCCGCAACGTGCTGGTGGTGGCCGGCGAGAACCGCCTCACCGGCCAGAGCCGCGACCAGTCGATCCAGACCCTGGCCCAGGTCGGCGAGCCGGAGATGGAGGTGCCCAACGGCGCCTCGGTGCCGGCCTACTACGCGCTGCTGGCCTCGCGCTACCTGGCCGAGACCGGCATGGCGGTCGACGACCTGTCAGGCTTCGCGGTGCTGATGCGCGAGCACGCCGCCGGCCATCCCGACGCCCACCTGCGCGAGCCGCTGACGCTGGCCGAGGCACGCGCGGCACGCGCCATCGCCACGCCGCTGCGCCTGTCGGACTGCTGCCCGATCTCCGACGGCGCGGTGGCCGTGGTGGTATCCGCCGAGCCCGGCGCGGGCCGCCCGGTACGCCTGGCCGGCGCCGGCCAGGCACATCGCCACCAGCACCTGTGCGCCATCGGCAGTGTGCTCGACACCGGCGCGGCCGAGGCCGCCGGGCGCGCGCTGGCCGAGGCCGGCTGCAGCGTGGCGCAGCTCGACTGCCTGGCCATCTACGACTCCTTCACCATTACGCTGGCGCTGCTGCTGGAGGAGATCGGCCTGGCCCCGCGCGGCGGCGCCGCGGCGCGGCTGCGGGCCGGCGACTTCGGCCGCGACGGCGCGCTGCCGCTCAACACCCACGGCGGGCTGCTCGCCTTCGGCCATTCCGGCGTGGCCGGCGGCCTGATGCACCTGGCCGAGGCCGGGCGCCAGCTCGCCGGCCGCGCCGGCGCGCGCCAGCTGGCGCGGCGCGAGCGCGCCCTCTTCCATGCCGACGGCGGCGTGCTGTCGGCCCACGTCAGCCTGGTGCTGGAGGCCGCATGAGACCGTCCCGCACCGTACCGCCCGCGCAGTCCTCACGGATGGCGCAGATCACGCAGACCGGACAGACCCGACGGCCCCGGCAGGCCGGGCGAGGCTTCCCTTGCCGGGCGGCAGCGCCCGTCACCGAGGTATCGGCATGACCCAAGCCATCGAACCGGCCGCCGGCCACCCCTACACGGCCGGCCTCGCCGCCGGCGAACTGCGCTACCAGGCCTGCGACGACTGCGGCGCCTGGCAGCCGCTGCAACGCCACGCCTGCCGCGCCTGCGGCAGCACGCGGCTGGGCTGGCGCCGCGCCGGCGGCGGCGCCACCGTCTACGCCGTGACCGAGGTCGCGCGCGCCCCCACCGAAGCCTTCCGCGCACTCGCCCCCTACACGCTGGTGCTGGCCACGCTGGACGAAGGTCCACGCGTGATGGGCCACGCCGAGCCGGGCGTAGAGATCGGCGAGCGCGTGCGCGCCGGCTTCCTGCGCCACGGCGAACAGACCCTGCTGCGCTTCCAGCGCGAATAGGGCGCACCGGGCCCGGGCATGCCCGGGATGCGCGGCGGCCAGGCCGCATCCGCGCCGGCAGCGCCGGCACGCACCACCCCATGGAGAGATCCGATGACACCGAAGCTCCGGCGTCGGCGGGCCGCGCTCGCCCCATCGCTGGCCTGGCTGGCCTGGCTGGCCGCCCCCGCGGCACAGGCCCAGCCCCAGACCGCATCCCCGCCCCAGTCCTGGCCCAACCGCCCCGAGCGCCTGGTGGTGCCCTATCCGCCCGGCGGCCCGACCGACATCGTGGCGCGGGTGGTCGGCATGAAGCTGCCGGAGCAGCTGGGGCAGCCGCTGGTG
The DNA here is from genome assembly GCF_001854305.1 of Cupriavidus sp. USMAA2-4. Classification (NCBI taxonomy): domain Bacteria; kingdom Pseudomonadati; phylum Pseudomonadota; class Betaproteobacteria; order Burkholderiales; family Burkholderiaceae; genus Cupriavidus; species Cupriavidus sp. USMAA2-4. The sequence goes on from NZ_CP017749.1 coordinate 952,720, forward strand.
GTGGAGAACCGCCCGGGCGCCGGCGGCAACCTCGGCGCGATCGAGGTGGCGCGCGCCGCCCCGCCTTTTCCGTCCCCTTCCCCGAACCCGCTGCGGGCCCGCCCGTCCGGCCAACCCGCGAACTCCAAGGCCACACCATGCAAGCCAAGCTGCAAGCCCTGCTGACCCCGCGCTCGATCGCCGTGGTCGGCGCCTCCGACCACATCCACAAGATCGGCGGCCGTCCCATCCACTACATGCGCGAGCACGGCTATGCCGGCACGCTGTACCCGGTCAATCCGCAGCGCGACACCATCCAGGGCCTGCCGGCCTACCCTTCGCTCGACGCGCTGCCCGAGGCGCCCGAACTGGCCATCATCGTGGTCGGCGGCGGGGCCGCGGTGCAGGCGGTGCGCGACTGCGCGCGCCTGGGTGTGCAGGCCGCCATCGTGATCGCCTCCGGCTTCGGCGAGGCCGGCGCGGAAGGGCGCCGCCAGCAGCGCGAGATGGTCGAGGCCGCGCGCGCCAGCGGCCTGCGCCTGGTGGGCCCAAACAGCCAGGGCCTGGCCAACTTCGGCAGCGGCGCCATCGCCAGCTTCTCCACCATGTTCATCGAGGTGCCGCCGCAGGACGGGCCGGTGGCGGTGATCAGCCAGAGCGGCGGCATGGCCGCCATGGTCTACGGCCTGCTGCGCGCGCAGGGCATCGGCGTGCGCCACATGCACGCCACCGGCAACGAGGCCGACGTCACCGTCAGCGAGATGGCACTGGCGGTGGCGCACGACCCGGACGTGCGGCTGATCCTGCTCTACCTCGAAAGCCTGGTCGATCCCGCCGTGCTGGCCGAGGCGGCGGCCGTGGCGCGCCAGCGCGGCGTGCCGCTGGTGGCGGTCAAGTCGGGCCGCTCCGACGCCGGCCAGCGCGCCGCGGCCTCGCACACCGGCGCCATCGCCAACGAAGACCGCGCGGTCTCGGCCTTCCTGGAACGCCACGGCATCTGGCGCGTCGACGATGCGCATGCGCTGGCGCGCTGCGCCCCGCTCTACCTGCGCGGCTGGCAGGCGCGGGGCACGGGCCTGGTGGTGGTGAGCAACTCCGGCGCGAGTTGCGTGATGGCCGCCGACGCGGCGCAGCCGCTGGGCCTGGCGATGGCGCCGCTGGGCGCGGCCACCCAGGCCGCGCTGGCCGAGCGCCTGCCGGGCTTCGCCGCCACCGCCAACCCGGTCGACGTGACCGCCGCCCTGCTGACCAACAGCGGCCTGTTCGGCGAGGTGCTGCCGCTGGCGGCGGCCGATCCGGCCACCGACCTGCTGCTGCTCGACATCCCGGTCGCCGGCATGGGCTACGACGTGCCGCGCTTCGCCCGCGACGCCGCCGCCTTTGCCACCGAGGCGGGCAAGCCGATCGCCGTCGCCGCCTGGCAGGCGCCGGTGGCCGAGGCCTTCCGCGGGCAGCAGGTGCCCGTCTACGCCAGCGGGCGCGAAGCGCTGGCGGCGCTGGCGCAGCTCGTCCACCACCAGCGGCGGCTGCGCGAGCTGGAGGCCGCGCCGCCGCTGCCGGCGGCGATCGCCACGGCCGCCACACCCGCCACCGGCAGCGCAGGCGGCCACACCCTGAGCGAGGCGGCCAGCCTGGCCCGCCTGGCCGCCGGCGGACTGCCGGTGGTGGCGCACCGCCTCTGCCGCAGCGAGGACGAGGCCGTGGCCGCGTGGCGCGAGCTGGGCGGCCCGGTGGCGGTCAAGGCCTGCTCCCCCGACGTGCCGCACAAGAGCGAACACGGCCTGGTCGCGCTGCGCCTCGACGACGCGCAAGCGGTCGCGCAAGCCTGGCGCGCGCAAAGCGCCGCGCTGGCGCGCCTGGGCGCGCGCGCCGAAGGCGTGCTGGTGGCACGCATGGCGGCCGGGGCCCACGAGTGCATGGTGGGCGCGCACTGGGATCCGGTCTTCGGCCCCGTGCTGGTGGTCGGCGCCGGCGGCAAGTATGTCGAAGCGCTGCACGATACCGCCGTCCTGCTCGCCCCTTGCCGCGAAGCCGACGTGGCACGCGCCCTCGCCGGCCTGCGCATCGCGCCGCTGCTGGCCGGCGTGCGTGGCGAGGCCGCCGCCGATGTGGCAGCGCTGTGCCGCGTCGCGGCGGGTGTCGGCGAAATGATGGCGCGCGGCGGCGGCGCCATCCGCGCGATCGACGTCAATCCGGTGATGGTGAGCGCGGAGGGCGTGGTGATCGTCGATGCGTTGATTGAAATGGCGGCGTAGCGGCGTAGCGGCGTAGCGGCGTAGCGGCGTGCGGGGTCGGGGGGTTGGCGAAGGCGATCGTGCTGGCGGGCGCCTGCCCTCTCCCCCGGCCCCTCTCCCGCAGGCGGGAGAGGGGCGTGAACCGGCGCGATGCGCGCCGCATCGCTCCAGACCACACCGGACCGTAACGAACCAAGCCCGGCCGTCAGTACACGTCGCGCCGGTACCGCCCCGTTTCGCCCAGGCGCGTCAGCGTGTAGTCGCCCAGCGCTTCGGCCAGCGCCGCATGGACGCCGGCGGCCATGCCCTGCAGGCTGCCGCAGACGTAGATGGCGGCCCCAGCCTCGATCCAGGCGCGCACGTCGGCGGCGTTGGCGCGCAGCGCGTCCTGCACGTAGCGCAGCGGTCCGCCATCGCGCGAGAACACGCGGTCCAGCCGTTCGAGCGTGCCGTCGGCCTGCCAGGCGGCGAGTTCGTCGGCGTAGAGGCTGTCATGGGCGGCGGTGCGTTCGCCGAACAGCAGCCAGTTGCGCCGGCTGCCGGCGGCGGCGCGGGCTTTCAAGTGGGCGCGCAGGCCGGCCAGTCCGGTGCCGTTGCCGACCAGCAGCAGCGGCACTTCGTGCGCGACCGGATGGAAGGCGCGGTTGCTGCGCACGCGCAGCGCGATGCGCGCGTCGGCCGGCGCGTGCTCGGTGAGCCAGCCGGAGGCGAGGCCGAGGCGGCCGTCCGCATGGCGGGTCTGGCGCACCAGCAGTTCGAGGCGGCCGTCGGCCGGCAGCGAGGCGATGGAGTACTCGCGATGGGGCAGCGCCGGCAGCGTGTCGACCAGTTGCTGCGGCGGCAGGCCGCGCATGGTGTCGAAGGCGGCTTCGGGCAGCGGCAGGCGCGTCGCCAGCGCCGCCGCCAGCACCGTGTCCTCGCCGTCGCAGCGCACCGGCGTCGCCGCCTCCAGGCCGAGGCGCGCCAGCAGCGCGTCCACTTCGCCGGGTGCGCGGCAGGGGCCGATCTCGGCGATGTCGCCGGCCTGCCAGGCCAGGGCCCCGGGCGTGCCGGGCACTTCCGGCGCTTCCGGCACCAGCGCGAGGTGGAAGACCGGCTCGCCGGGACTGCCGGGATTGAGCAGGCGCCGCTCGGCCAGGCGCCAGCGCGCGTAGCGCGGGCGTTCCCAGTCGGCGATCTCGGCGCCGCCGCCCAGCGCGGACAGGTGGTTCTGCCAGTGGCGCAACGCGCCGGCGTCGCCGTTGTCGACCTCGACCATGTCGAACAGCGGCTGCGCCTGCTGCTTGTGCAGCCAGGCCTCGAGCGTGCGGCCGAAGCCGCAGAAACGCGCATAGCTGCTGTCGCCCAGCGCGAGGATGCCGTAGCGCAGCGGGGCCAGTCCCGCCGCGCCGGCACCGGAGAGGAAGCGGCGCATGAAGCCGGAGGCGCTGTCGGGGGCGTCGCCCTCGCCGGTGGTGCTGACCACGAACAGTGCCTGCCGGCAGGCCGCCAGGCCCGCGCCATCGAGATCGGCGAAGGACAGCAGGCGCACCGGCTGGCCGGCACCGCGCAGCGCCTGCGCGGTCTGCTCGGCGATCTGTTCGGCAAAGCCGGTCTGGCTGGCATAGGCCACCAGGGTCGGCACGGTGCCTTCGCCGTCCGCACCGCCGCGCGCGGCGGCCCTGGCCTGCCGGCGCGCCAGGTGGCGCGCGGCGATCACGCCGCAGAAGCCGGCATAGGCCAGCACCACGCCGGCGGCGGCCACGCCGCGCGACTGCGCCAGGCCGGCCAGCGCGACGCCGGCGGACATGGCCGCGGCGGACCATGCCGCCGGCGCAAGCACAGGGAATCTCATGACAGCATGGCCTCGAAGGCCGGGCTGAGGCGCTCCTCGAAGCCGTGCGGCGTGCGCAGCAGGAAGCGCGCCGCGAGCTGCCGGCCGCGCGCGAACGCCAGGCCGGCTTCCGGGCCCAGCACGGTCAGCGCGGTCGACAGGGCGTCGGCCAGCATGCATTCGGCATGCAGCACCGTGACCGAGGCCAGCGCGTGGCTGGCCGGATAGCCGGTGCGGGGGTCGAGCGTGTGGGCATAGCGGCGGCCGCCGCAATCGAAGTAGCGGCGGTAGTCGCCCGAGGTGGCCACCGCCAGGCCGTAGAGCGCGACCAGCGTGCGGGCGCCGCCCGTATCCGCAGCGGGCGTTTCCAGCTCCACCCACCACGGCGTGCCATCGGGCTTGGTGCCCGCGCCGCGCAGTTCGCCGCCGATCTCCACCAGGTGGTGCGGCAGGCCGAGCGCCGCCAGCCGGCGCGAGACCGCGTCCACGGCGAAGCCTTTGGCGATGGCGCACAGGTCGAGCGAAAGGCCGCCGGGCTGCTGCAGGCGGCGCTCGGCCGCGTCGAAGCCGACGCGTTGCCAGCCGCAGCGCGCGCGTGCCAGCTCGACCTCGGCCGGCGCGGGCGGCGTGCTGCGCCGTGGCGCCGGCCCGAAGCCCCACAGGTCGACCAGCGGGCCCGCGCTCGGGTCATAGGCGCCGCCGCTGTCGCGCGCCACCTGCAGCGCACAGGCGACCACCGCGGCCGCGTCGGCGGGAAGGGTCAGCCAGGTGCCGGGCGCGGCGCGGTTGTAGCGGCCGATGTCGGAATCCCCGCGCCAGTTGCTCATCTGCGCGACCACGCCGGCGAGCACGCCGTCGATGGCGGCCTGCACGGCGTCGGTGCTTTCGACCCCTGCCAAGCCTTCCACCGCGTCCATGCCTTGCGCACCGTCCGCGACGCCGGTGCCCGCCCGCGCGGGCAGCGCCGCCAGGACCGACCAGGTGGTCCCCATCGCTTCGCCCTGCCAGCGGCACAGGCGCGCGCCGGGCGCGTGCGGTGGCGGCGCCTGGCCGGCCGCGGGCGAGAGGGGAATGAGGACGCGGTTCATCGGAGCGGGTGCGGGACGGGATGGTGCGGGACGGGGGGGACGGTGCGGGACGGCCGCCGCCGTCCCGGCGCGGCTTACTGCGGCAGGACTTCCACGGTGGCGGCGTAGCTCGCGCGGCGCTGCCTGGCCGGCGCGATGGTGGCCTTGTCGTCGCGCACGTCGGCTTCCAGCCAGTACATGCCGGCGGACGGCCACTTGACGCTGAACTTGCCTTCGCCGTCGGTGGTGGCGTGGAGTTCGTTGAGCTGGTCGCGGTAGCGGATGCCGCCCGGCACCACGTCGACCTTGACGTTGGCCGCGGGCTTGCCGTCGAGCAGCAGGCGGAAGCTGGCGGCATCGCCGGCGACGAGATCGTTCGGGTGCGTGATCGGCACCAGTTCGAGGCCGTGCCCGGTGGGCTTGAGCGCGTCGCCACCCGGCTTGCCGGCGGTGACGAAGGTCTCGACGCGGCCTTCGGCCTGGGTCACCTGCAGGTCCTGCGCGTTGGCCGGCACTTCCTTGGCGAAGGCCTCGGCGGTACCGCGCCAGCGCTTGGCCTGGCCATCCACCTTGTAGCTGGCGAACAGGCCGCTGTTGACCACCGCCACGCGGTAGGTGCCGGGCTTGTCCAGGCGCACGTCGAAGGTGCTGCGGTAGCGGCCGGTGGAAGCGTTCTCGGCCTTGGCGGCGGCGCCGTCGGGGGCGGTCACGGCCAGGCCGTCCAGGCGCAGCGGGAAATGCTCGAAGTAGAACAGGTCGTTCGAGACGGCGGCATCCACGGTCACCCAGGCGTCGCTGCCCGACAGCACGGTGGCCGAGGGCAGCAGCCACTGGCGGTGCGCGTGGGCGGCCAGCGGCGCCAGCGCGGCCAGGGCCAGCACGGCCACGCGGGTGGCCAGGCGCCGCGCGGGCCGGGCGGACGGATGGGACGGGTGGAGGCGTGCGGAAGTCTTCATGGTCGTGCTCCTCGTGATGGCGCGATGGCGTGATGGCGGCGGCCTGGCCGCCGGTGGCAGGTGTCGGGGCGGCGGGGCCGCATTACGGCTTCAGTTCGAGCGAGACCGTGCCGAGCTCGTGCTCGCCCTTGGCCTTGGCCGCCTGCACCGCCTTGGGCGGCCAGCTGAACGGCACGCGCAGCAGTTCGCGCCCGCCGACCTCGCGCGCCGCCTCGACCACCAGCTGGTAGTCGCCGGCGGGCAGGCTGCCCAGCGGTGCCTTGCCTTCGCTGAAGGTGAGCGCGTGCTCACCCGGTGCGCGCGTGGCACCCGAGACGCCGTCGGCCGGCATCTTCATGTCGCGGCCGGCCTTGCGCCACCACTGGCGCATGTCCTTGAGCCACTTGGTGCCTTCGCCGTCCTTGTGCTTGACGTCGTACCAGACCGCCAGCGTGGCGGCCGGGCTCTGGTCGGCGCGCTCCAGCCATAGCGCCACATAGGGCTTGTGGTACTCCGCCACGTTCAGGCGCGGGATCTCCACCTTGACGTTCATCTCCGCGGCCAGGGCGGGACCGGCGAGCGGCACGGCGGCCAGGCCGCTGAGGGTGACGGTGAACAATCGGCGCATGGGCAAGACCTCGTCAGGGAAGGGAGTCGGAGAAAACGTCAGTGGATGAACAACATGGCCAGCAGCAGCGGCACCACCAGCCCCAGCCCGACCAGCGGCCAAGTGGCGACCCGCCCGCCGGCATGCAGCTTGAGCAGGAACAGGCCGGTGAGGCAGAACACCAGGCAGGCGAAGGCGAACACGTCGAGGAACAGACTCCATGCCCGTCCTGCGTTGCGGCCCTTGTGCAGGTCGTTCAGGTAGGAAATCCAGCCGCGCGTGGTCTTCTCGTACTGCGTGCGGCCGTCCTCGAGCGCCACGCTGACCCAGGCGTCGCCACCCGGACGCGGCAGCGCCACGTAGACCTCGTCGCCCTGCCATTCGGCTTCGCGGCCGCCGGCATCGATGCCCAGCGCGTCCGACAGCCAGGCCGCCAGCGCCGCCGGCACCGGCCCCTTGGGATCGCCGCCGCCCTGGCCGGCCGCCGGCGTGGCGGCCTTGAGCGCGGCCAGCAGCGGCGCGGGCGCGGTGGCCTCGCGCGTCTCCACCTTGGGGCGCGCCTCGATCTGGCCGGCATGGTTGAGCGTGAATCCGGTGACGGCGAACAGCAGCATGCCGATCAGGCAGATCGCCGAACTGATCCAGTGCCACTGGTGCAGGTGCTTGAGCCAGAAGGCGCGGCGCTGCGAGGCCGCGGCAGGCTGGGAGTCGGTCATGGACATCGGTCGGGTCGTGGCGCGGCTGCGGCCACCGCGCGGCGGCCGTGCCGCGGCGGTTCCCGGCAAACGGCGCCCTCGTCAGAACTCGCGCCCGACGCCGGTGCAAGCGTTCGCGCCTGCATCGCCGCCCGCCGGGCAAGAGCTGAAAAGGATAATGGTTCTCATTTAAAAAGGCAATGACACGCGCACGTCACCCTGTTACAGCGGCTTACAGCACCGACACAGTCGATACGCAGGGCACGCGGGCCGCCGGTGCACCATCGCCCGCGCCGCGCCATCGAGGAATCCCCCTAGTCGCGCAGCGTCAAGTTGTGCCGAAACCAGGTCGATATCTTGAGAAATTCCGGCAATGCGCCGCGACTATGCCTTAAGAGCCACTGATACGGGAGACTTGTGATGTTGGATAACCTCAGCCTGAGGAAGAAACTGCTGCTGCCGCTTGTGCTGAGCTGGATCTGCCTGCTCGGCCTGACCCTGTGGGATGCCTGGCAGATGCGCGCGCTGCGGCTGGAGGAGCGCCGCCTCGACCTGGTCCACGTGACCAACACCGCGATCACGACCGTCGCCACGCTGGAAGCCGAGGCCCGCGCCGGCAAGATGACGATGGACGAAGCCCGGCAGCGCGCCATCGAGCAGGTGCGCGCGATGCGCTTCGGCGGCGACGGCTACTTCACGCTGATGCGTTCCGACGCCGTGGTGGTGATGCATCCGTTCAAGCCGGAGATGAACGGCCAGAACATGGAACAGACCAAGGACCCGACCGGCACCTTCCTGTTCCGCGACATCGCCGCCATCGGCAAGGGCCCGGGCAAGGGCTACCTCGAATACCAGTGGCCCAAGCCCGGCGCGCAGGAACCCCAGCCCAAGCTGAGCTACGTGGAGAACTTCCGGCCCTGGGACTGGAACTTCATCTCGGGCGTCTACCTCGACGACATCAATGCCGCGTTCCGCCTTAGCCTGATGAAGTCGCTGGGCCTGCTGCTGGGCATCGGCCTGGTGATGACGGTGGTGGTGCTGCGCATCGCCAGGAACCTGCAGGGGCAGCTCGGCGGCGAGCCGACGCAGACCTCGCTGATCGCCACGCGCATCGCCGAGGGCGACCTGTCCACGGCGGTGGACACCCGCCCGGGCGACCAGCGCAGCGTGCTGTTCTCCATGCAGCAGATGCAGCAGCGCCTGACCGGCGCCATCGGCAGCATCCGCGGCTCGGCCGATGCCATCGCCGGCGCGGCCAAGCAGATCGCCGCCGGCAATGCGGACCTGTCGCGCCGCAGCGAAGAGCAGGCCGCCTCGCTGCAGGAAACCGCGGCCAGCATGGAGCAGCTCACCGGCACCGTGCGCCAGAGCGCCGAGAACGCGCGCCAGGCCAGCCGCCTGGCCGAAGGCGCCAGCGAGATCGCGGTGCGCGGCGGCGGCATCGTGACCCAGGTGGTCAGCACCATGGGCGAGATCAAGACGGCCTCCGGCAAGGTGGTGGACATCATCGGCGTGATCGAAGGCATCGCCTTCCAGACCAATATCCTGGCGCTCAACGCGGCGGTGGAAGCGGCGCGCGCGGGCGAGCAGGGACGCGGCTTCGCGGTGGTGGCGGGCGAGGTGCGCAGCCTGGCCCAGCGCAGCGCCACCGCGGCCAAGGAGATCAAGGCCCTGATCGGCGACTCGGCACAGCGCGTGGAGGATGGCTCCGCCCTGGTGGAGAACGCCGGGCGCGCGATGGAAGAGATCGTCGAGGCGGTCAAGCGGGTGACCGACCTGATGGGTGAGATGCGCGCCGCCACCGAGGAGCAGAGCGGCGGCATCGAGCAGGTCAACCAGGCCGTCACGCAGATGGACCAGATGGCGCAGCAGAACGCCGCGCTGGTCGAGGAAGCGGCCGCCGCCGCGGCCTCGCTGGAGGAGCAGGCCGCCGCCCTGCACCAGGCCGTGGGCACCTTCCGCCTGGCGGCCTGAGCGGCGGCGTTCCGGACGGCCGTGCCGCAGCCGGCATGGCCGTCCGATATCGATATGCACCATCCTTCGTTCGCGCCGCGCGCCGCCGTTCCTACAATCGGAGCCCTGGTGCCCCATCAGGTCCCAGGTCCCATAACGCCCCGCAGCGGGCACTCCGATACGGCAAGGCCGGCGCGCGATGTCCCGTCAACTCCACCTCAACCTGTTCATCCACGGCCGCGGCCACCATGAGGCCGGCTGGCGGCATGCCGGCGCCACGCGCCAGGCCCTGACCGATCTCGACTATTTCAGCGCCCTGGCGCAGCGCGCCGAGCAAGGCCGCTTCGACTCGGTCTTCCTGGCCGATGCGCTGGCGCTGGGCGACGGTGCCGCACACGTCGCCACCGGCGCGCTCGAGCCGATCACCACGCTCGCCGCGCTGGCGCAAACGACCCGGCACATCGGCCTGATCGCCACCGCCTCGACCACCTACACCGAACCGTTCAACCTGGCCCGGCAGTTCGCCTCGCTCGACCACATCACGCGCGGCCGCGCCGGCTGGAACATCGTCACCTCCTGGGTGCGCGGCGCCGGCCCCAATTTCGGCCACGCGCACCAGATCGAGCACGCCGAGCGTTATGCGCGCGCGCACGAATTCCTCGACGTGGTGACCGGGCTGTGGGACAGCTGGGCCGATGACGCCATCGTGGACGACGCCGCGGGCGGCCGCTTCCTCGACCCGGCACGCATCCGCCCGGTCGCGCACCAGGGCCGCTTCCACAGCGTGGCGGGCCCGCTCAACCTGCCGCGTCCGCCGCAGGGCTGGCCGGTGCTGGTGCAGGCAGGCTCCTCGCCCTCGGGCCGGCAGTTCGCCGCCCGGCACGCCGAGGCGGTCTTCACCGCCCACCTCGACAAGGCCAGCGCCGCGGCCTTCTACGCCGAACTGAAGGGCGCCGCGGCGGCGCTCGGACGCGCACCGGCGCAGATCGTCATCCTGCCCGGCCTGAGCGCCGCCATCGGCGCGACCGAGGCGCAGGCACGCGCACTGCTCGAAGAACTGAACGCGCTGACCGATGTCAGCGTGGGCCTGGAGCGCCTGTCCAACCGCTTCGGCGGCCATGACTTCTCGCACCTCGACCTGGACCAGCCGCTGTCGGTCGACGACTTTCCCGATCCCGCCACCGTGCAGGCGGCGCAGAGCCGCGCCGCGGTCATCACCGGCCTGGTCAGGCGCGAGCGCCCGACGCTACGGCAGCTGCTGCACGAGCTGGCCGGCGCGCGCGGGCACTTCACCTTCGCCGGCACGCCGGAGCAGGTGGCCGACGTCATCGCCGACTGGTTCGCCACGGGCGCCGCCGATGGTTTCAACCTGATGCCGCCGGTGCTGCCCGCCCAGCTCGATGCCTTCGTCGAGCACGTGGTGCCGCTGCTGCAGCGGCGCGGCCTGTTCCGCACCGAGTACACCGCCACCACGCTGCGCGGCCACTACGGCCTGGCGCGGCCGGCCAACCGCTTCTTCGCCGCCCGCGATGCGGCCTGACGCCATGAACCGTTGCCGCCGTGCCGCCGCCTGCGCGGCCTTTGCCAAGGGGCTGGCGGGCGCGCTCGGCGCCTGCGGCCTGCTCGCCGCCCTGCTCGTCGCCCCGCTGCAGGCCGCGCACGCCGCCGACGCCTGGCCCGGCGAAATCCGCATCGGGGTGCAGAAGGGCGACGGCCTGGTCGCGCTGCGGGCCTCCGGCCGCCTCGAGAAAGCGCTCGCGCCGCATCACGTCACCGTCAAGTGGATCGAGTTCGTCTACGGGCTGCCGATGGTCGAGGGCATCAACAGCGGCGACGTCGACGTCGGCACGGTGGGCTCGACGCCCCCCATCTTCGCGCAGGCGGGCGGCGCGCCGTCCCTGGTCTACGTGGCCTATGCGCCGAAGCTGCAGCGCAGCTACGCCATCGTCGTGCCCAAGGACTCCACGGTGCGCGACGTGCGCGGGCTGCTGGGCAAGCGCATCGCCGTGGCCAAGGGCTCGCAGGGCCATCTGTTCGTGCTCAAGGCCCTGCAGGACGCCGGCCTGGACGCCGGCGCCGTGCAGCTCGCCTATCTCGCCTACGGCGAAGCGCGCGCAGCCTTCGAACGTGGCGACGTCGATGCCTGGGCGGTACCCGACCCGCGCTATGCGGACGCCGAGCTCGGCGCGGGCGCGCGCGCGCTGCTCGAGATCGGCAAGCTCTCGGTGCCGCAGTATGGCTTCTACATCGCCACGCGCCGCTTCGCCGCCAGCTATCCCGCCGCGCTGCGGCTGCTGTTCGAACAGGTCGAGGCCCAGGCGCGCGACAGCGCCGCCCACCCCGCCGCCACGGCAGCGCTGCTGGCGGACAATACCAAGGTGCCGCTGGCGGTGTGGCAGAAGGCCGTGCCGCGCGTCGACTGGGGCGCGCGCTATCCGCTCGACGCCGCCGTGCTCGATGCCCAGCAGGACAGCGCCGAACTGGCCCTGCGCCACAAGCTGATCCCGCGCCGCGTCTCCATCCGCGATGCGGTGGTCGACATCCGCTGAGGCCGCCGGCCGGGATGTTCCGCGCACGCCATCCCCACACGCCATCCCCACACGCCATCCCCACGCGCCATCCCTTCACGCGCGGCGCTACAGCCGCAGTTCCGTCAGGATCTGCTCGGCGAGGAAATCGCAGGGCGGGCGGTTGGAGCGCGCGCTGCGCGCCAGCACGATCTCCAGCTCGGGCAACGCCGGCAGGCCATGCGCGCGGCCGAGCTGCTGCAGCGAGGGCGGCACCGCGCAGCGCGCCGACGGGGCCACCGCCAGGCCGGCCTCGACCATGCTGAGCAAGCCCATCAGGCTGGGACTCTCATAAGAGGTGCGGAAGCCGATGCCGGCGCGCTCCAGCGCGCGGATGGCGTTGGCGCGCGCCGTGCTGCCGGCGCCGAACACGGCGATCGGCAGCGGGCGCTCCAGCCACACCTCCCGTCCGCCCGCCGCCGGCCCGGCCCAGACCATGGGTTCGAGCCGGATGAACTCGCCGCCCAGGCCCTTCATGCGCGTGACGCAGGCCAGGTCCAGCTTGTTGTCTTTCAGCAGCGGCGCCAGCGCGTGGCTGGGCAGGCCGATCACGTGGATCTCCACCTTGGGATAGCTGGCCGAGAACTTGCGCAGCACCGCCGGCAGCAGCGAGGAGGCATAGTCGTCCGGCACGCCGATGGCCACGCGGCCCTTGACCTCGGGATGGACCATGGCCGCCCAGGCCTCGTCGCGCAGCGCCAGCATGCGGCGCGCGTAGGCGATCAGCACCAGCCCGTCCGGGGTCGGCGAAACGTGGCGCGGGCCGCGTACGAACAGCGTCTTGCCGAGCGTGTCTTCGAGCGCGCGGATCTGCATGCTGAGCGCGGACTGCGAGCGGTGCACCAGCGCGGCGCCGCGCACGAAGCTGCCGGCATCGGCTACCGCCACCACCATCGCCAGCACATCGAGGTCAAGGGATTTCATCGGGACACACCGCTCCAGGTCATGCGCACGCTGCCCGGCCGGCCCCGCCCGGAAAGCGACGGGGCGGGACGGGAAGGCACGGTGGCGCGCGTGGGAAAGCACCTTGCCATCAGAAAACCTGATCAAAAGCATCAATATAACGCGTTTGCCTGAAGGCATGCGCCTCCGCATACTGGCGCCGTTCCCCCACTTTCCGCTCAAAGGAGACGCGCGTGACGCCGCACACCTACCACCAGTTCAAGCAGCTCGGCATGCGCCTGGACATGTCGCGCGGCAAGCCCGCGCCGGAGCAGCTCGAGCTGTCCCGCGCCCTGTTCGACGATGCCGCGGCGGCCGGTCACCTGTCGCGCGACGGCATCGACTGCCGCAACTACGGCCACCCCCTGGGCCTGCCCGAGGCGCGCGAGCTGGGCGCCGCGCTGCTGGAGGTGCCGCCGGCGCAGGTGGTCGCCGCCGGCAACTCCAGCCTGGAACTGATGCACGATGCGCTCGCCTTCGCCATGCTGCACGGCATGGCCGGCGGCACGCCCTGGGTGCGCGGCGAGGCCGCCGTGCTGTGCCCGGTGCCGGGCTACGACCGCCACTTCGCCATCTGCGAGGCGCTCGGCATCCGCATGATCCCCGTGCCGATGCGCGCCGACGGCCCGCATATGGAGGCGGTCGAGGAAATGGTGCGCGACATCCCCAGCATCAAGGGCATGTGGTGCATGCCGCTGTACAGCAACCCGAGCGGCGCCATCTATTCGACCGAGGTGGTGCGCCGGCTGGCGGCGATGCCGACGGCCGCGCCCGACTTCCGCCTGCTGTGGGACGACGCCTACCGCCTGCACCACCTGACCGACACCCCGCACGCCACGCCCGCCGTGCTCGCGGCCTGCGCCGCGGCCGGCCACCCCGACCGCGCCCTGGTGTTCGCCTCGCTGTCCAAGGTTACGATGGCCGGCAGCGGCGTCGCCTTCCTGGCCGGCTCGCCGCGCAACGTCGCCTGGTGGCAGCAATGCAGCGCGGTGCGTACCATCGGTCCGGACAAGCTCAACCAGCTGCGCCATGTGCACTGGCTGCGCGACCGCGCCGGCGTCGAGCGGCTGATGGCGGCGCACCGCGCGCTGCTGCGGCCCAAGTTCGACGCCGTGCTGGCCGCCTTCGGCGAACTGCTGGCAGACGTGCCAGGCGTGCGCTGGACCGTGCCGCAGGGCGGTTACTTCATCAGCCTCTACACGCCGCCGGGACTGGCGGCGCGCACGGTGGCGCTGGCGGCAGAGGCCGGCCTGGTGCTGACCCCGGCGGGCGCCGCCTTCCCCTACGGCCGCGACCCGCACGACAGCCACCTGCGCATCGCGCCGACCTTCCCCTCGCTGGCGGACGTGCGCGTGGCCGCGCGCGGCATCGCGCTGTCGCTGCGGCATGCGCTCGAGACCCGCGAGGCGGCCGTGCCGGCAACCGCGTAGCCGCGCTCGACGGCGACGGAGACGGCGAGGCGACGGCAGCGCGGCACCAGCGCCCTACGGGAAAGCCCGCCCTGAAGGCGCGAGGCGCTTCAGGCTACACTGCGGCACCGCCGCGGCGGCCACATCCCCGCCGCGCCGGCCGGCGCCTGGGCCGGCCGCCCCAGCCAGCCCAGGCGGCGGGCACCGCAGCAGCCACCGGAGACGCCGCCATGGCAGCCCATTCCCCGAGCACCAACGCCGCCATCGTCGAAGCCGGCATCGCCGGCCTGCAAGAGGCGATGCTGGGCGGACGCACCGACAGCCGCAGCCTGGTCGCCGCCTGCCTCGACCGCATCGATGCCATCGACCGCCACGGCCCCTGCCTCAACGCGGTGATCGAAATCAATCCCGACGCCATCGACATCGCGCGCGGGCTCGACGCGGAACGGCAGGCCGGCCGGGTGCGCGGGCCCCTGCATGGCATCCCGGTACTGCTCAAGGACAATATCGCCAGCGCGGACAAGATGGAAACGACGGCGGGCTCGCTCGCCCTGGTCGGCGCGCGGGCGCCGCGCGACGCCTTCCTGGTCGAGCGGCTGCGCGCGGCCGGCGCCGTGATCCTGGGCAAGACCAACCTGTCCGAATGGGCCAACTGCCGTTCGCCGCGCACCGTGTCCGGCTGGAGTTCGCGCGGCGGGCTGACGCGCAACCCCTATGCGCTCGACCGCAGCGCCAGCGGCTCGAGCTCGGGCTCCGCAGTGGCGGTCGCCGCCAGCCTGGCCGTGGTGGCGGTCGGCACCGAGACCGACGGCTCCATCATCTCGCCGAGCGCGGTCAACGGCATCGTCGGCATCAAGCCCACCGTCGGCCTGGTCAGCCGCGACGGCGTGGTGCCGGTCTCGCATTCGCAGGACACCCCGGGCCCGATGGCGCGCACCGTGGCCGACGCGGCCGCGCTGCTGAGCGTGCTGGCGGGCCGCGATGCGCGTGACCCGGCCACGCTGGCGGCCGACGGGCAGGCGCAGGATTACACCCTCTGCCTGCGCACCGACGGCCTGCGCGGCCGGCGCCTGGGCGTGCTGCGCAGCCATTTCGGCGCGCGCAACGACCTCGTGAGCGCGCGCATCGAGGATGCGCTGAAGGTGCTGCGCGAGCAGGGCGCGACCCTGGTCGAGCTGCCCGAGCTGCCGGGCGAGGCCGGGCTGGGCGCGCATGAGTCGGCGGTCTTGCGGCATGAGCTGAAGGCCGGCCTGGCCGCCTACCTCGCCGAGTTCGCGCCGGGGTCGCCGCACCGCTCGCTGGCCGACATCATCGCCTTCAACGACCGCCACCGCGAACGCGTGATGCCTTACTTCGGCCAGGACACGCTGCGGCGCGCGCAGGCTTGCGGCGGCCTCGACAGCGCCCCCTATCTCGAAGCGCTGGCGCAGGCGCGGCGGCTCGCGCGCGAGGACGGCATCGACCGCGTGCTGCGCGAGCACGAGCTCGACGCGCTGGTCGCGCCCAGCGCCAGCCCGGCCTGGCTGACCGACTTCGTGCGCGGCGACTTCGGCGGCGCCGGCTTCGGCAGCGCGGCGGCGGTGGCCGGTTATCCCCACATCACGGTGCCCGCCGGCCTGGTCTGCGGCCTGCCCTGCGGCCTCTCCTTCGCCGCCACCGCGTGGCGCGAGGCCGACCTGATCGCCATGGCCTATGCCTACGAACAGGCCAGCCTGGCGCGGCGCCCGCCCGCCTACGCCGCCAGCGTGCCGCGGCCCGCGACGCCGCGCTAGGACGGTGCCGGTGCCGCGCCGATGCCTGCCGATGCCGCGCCCCGATGCCGCACCTTTTCCGCACTCCTGCAACGCAGGCGTCACATTTCCCGCTTAGGCTGCCGCTCCGCCCGAAGCCGGCGTGCCGTGCCCCAGGCACGGCCGCGCCTGCGCACCGGTCAACTCTTTTGCGGATCCCGCGTTAAGCGGACATCACGCCACCGCCATCGACGGGATGGCATCGGCCGGGCAGACCGGGGGCGCGATGCACAACGAATCACCAAGCGAAGAACAGAGATAAAGGGAAGGTCACCATGGCAAGCTACAAGGAACTGCTGGTGCAGCGGGAGGCGCTCGACGCCGCCATCGCGCAGGCGCGCAAGGCGGAGATCGGGGCCGTGATCGCGCAGATCCACGGGCTGATGGCGCAGTACGGGCTGAGCACCGATGACCTGACGCCGCGCCGCGGCCGTCCGCGCGGCAGCAAGTCCGCATCGGTGGCGAAGTACCGCAATCCGAAGACGGGCCAGACCTGGTCCGGCCGCGGCCGCGCGCCGGCATGGATCGGCAAGCAGCGCGAACGCTTCCTGATCACGCAGGCCTGAGCCGGCGGCGCGGCAGGCGCCGCCACGGCCAGCCCTGGTCCACCGCGCATCACCGGGAGCAGGCGGAGCCCCCTGCTCCCGTGACCCGGCGGATCAGCGCAGCAGCGTGAAGGTCCGCGCGCGCACGGCCTGCGAATCCAGCCCGACCTGCACGGTGAACTCGCCCGGCTCGGCCACATAGTCGAGCCGGTCGTTGAAGAATTTCAGCCTGTCCTCATCCAGCATGAAGCGCACCTGGCGGCTCTCGCCCGCCTTGAGGGCGATCTTGCGGAAGTCCTTCAGTTCCTTGACCGGCCGCACCACCGAGGCCGCCTCATCGCGCAGGTAGAGCTGCACCACGGTCTCGCCGTCGCGCGTGCCGGTGTTCTTGACGGTCACGCTGGCTTCGATGCTGCCCTGGCGCGGCATGGTGGTGGCCGACAAGGTGATCCCGGACAGGGCGAAATCGGTGTAGCTCAGGCCGTAGCCGAAGGGATAGAGCGGGCCGGATTCCTCCTCGAAGTACTGCGAGGTGTAGTTGGGCGGCTTGCCCGGCGTGAACGGACGGCCCAGGCGCAGGTGGTTGTAGTAGGTGGGGATCTGGCCGACCGAGCGCGGGAAGGAGACCGGCAGCTTGCCCGCCGGGTTGTAGTCGCCGAACAGCACGTCGGCGATGGCGTGCCCGCCTTCGGTGCCGGCATACCAGGTCTCCAGCAGCGCGTCGGCGTTGCCCTTCGCCCAGTTGAGGTCCAGCGGGCGGCCGTTCATCAGCACCACCACCAGCGGCTTGCCGGTCGCCTTGAGCGCCTGGAGCAGGGCCAGCTGGCTGCCGGGCAGCGACAGGCTGGTCCGGCTCGAGGCTTCGTGCGACATGCCGCGCGATTCGCCCACCGCGGCCACCACCACGTCGGCGCCGCGCGCCGCCTCGACCGCCTCGTCGATCATCTGCTGCGGCGGGCGCTTGTCCTGCACCACCTCCGGCTTGTCCCAGTTGAGGAAATTCAGGTAGTTCACCACCCGCTCGTCGTCGGTCACATTGGCACCGCGCGCGTAGACCACGCTGCCGCGCCCCGCCAGCGCCTCGCGCATGCCCTGCAGCAGGGTCACCGACTGGCGCGCCTTGGCCGCCGCCGACCAGCTGCCCAGGATATCGATGGGCGCGTCGGCCAGCGGCCCGACCAGCGCCACCGTGCCGCCCCTGGCCAGCGGCAGGGTGCGCTGGCGGTTCTCCAGCAGCACCAGCGAGCGGCGCGCGGCGTCGCGCGCTTCGGCGCGGTGCAGGCGGCCCTCGGCGTCGACGTCGGGCGGATCGTCGCGCGCGCTGCCGATGCGGCGGTAGGGGTCCTGGAACAGACCCATGTCGTACTTGACGCCCAGCACCTCGCGCACCGCCTCGTCGATGCGGGCGACCGGCACTTCGCCGGATCGCACCAGCGCCGGCAGCTCCTTCAGGTAGAGCGAATCGTGCATGCTCATGTCGACGCCGGCATCGATCGCCAGCCGCGCCGCCTCGCGGCCGTCCCTGGCCACGCCGTGGCGCATCAGCTCCTCGATGGCACCGTGGTCGCTCACGGTGACACCGTGGAAACCCCATTGCCCGCGCAGCAGGTCGCGCAGCAGCCAGCGGTTCGAGGTGGCCGGCACGCCGTTGATCGAGTTCAGCGCGATCATCACGCCGCCCGCGCCGGCATCGATGCCGGCACGATAGGGCGGCAGATAGTCCTGGAACATGCGCAGCGGGCTCATGTCGACGGTGTTGTAGTCGCGCCCGCCCTCGACCGCGCCGTACAGCGCGAAATGCTTGACCACTGCCGTCACGCTGTCGGCCCGCGCCGGCGAACTGCCCTGGAAGCCGCGCACGCTGGCGCGCGCGCACTGCGAGACCAGGTAGGGATCTTCGCCGAAGCCCTCCGAGGTGCGGCCCCAGCGCGGATCGCGGGAAATGTCGACCATCGGCGCGAAGGTCATGTCGAGTCCGTCGGCGCTGGCCTCGATGGCAGACACGCGCGCGCTGCGCTCGACCACGTCCATGTCCCAGCTTGCCGCCAGGCCGAGGCTGATGGGGAAGGCGGTGCGGTGCCCGTGCACCACGTCGTAGGCGAAGAAGATGGGGATCTTCAGGCGGCTGCGCTGCACCGCCGCGTCCTGCAGCGGCCGGTTGTCGGCGCGCGTGACCGAATTGAAGGTGCCGCCTACGCGCCCCGCCGCGATCTCCTCGATCAGGCGGGGCTGGGGCATGTCGGCGCCGATGCTGATCAGGCGCAGCTGGCCGATCTTCTCGTCCAGCGTCATGCGCTGCATCAAGGAGGCGATGAAGGCATCCTTGGCGGCGGCGGAGCCGCCCTGGTTGCCGCCGGCCGCGGCCGGCTCCGCGCCGGCCAGCGCCGGCGCTCCAAGCAGGCTGGCGGACAAGGCCAGCGTGGACAACAGTCTCATCAGGTCGGTTTCCCCGGTGACGGTGACGGTGACGGTGACGGCGCCGGACACGCCCGCCCTCGCGCACGCCCCGTATGCCCCGTATGCCCCGTATGCCGGCTTGCGCGCGGCCCGGCGGGACACACGGCGGCAAGCGTTACTTTCTGCACTTTCCTTGTGCGCAGTTTACCCCTATTAAACTAGGGGCTTGCCGCGCGGCCGTCCGGGCCACCCACCCGCCGCAGCCGCCGGCATGCGTTTTCACCTGCCTTCCTGGAGAGATCCGTGCTTCTTGCCGCCTTCGCCGCAACGCTGCGCCCCATGATGCGCCCGACGATGCGCGCGCCCCTGCAGACGCTGACGCTGGCCCTGTCCGTGCTGTGCGCCGCACATGCCCACGCCTTCTCGCTGGACGACGTACTGGCCCGCGCCCGTACCCTGGCCGACCAGCCCTACCAGGCGCCGGCCAACAACCTGCCGCCGGCCTTCCGCCAGATGCAGTTCGCCGACTACATCAAGATCCAGCCGCGTCGCGACCAGATGGAGTGGAAGGACCAGGGCACGCCATTCCGGCTGGCCTTCTACCACCAGGGCATGCAGTTCAGCAGCCCGGTGCGCATCAACGAGATCGTCGGCGGCGCGGTGCAGGAGATCCGCTACGACCCCGCCCGCTTCGATTTCGGCGACCTCAAGCTCGACAAATCGGCCACCGCCCGGCTCGGCTACGCCGGCTTCCGCGTGCTGTACCCGATCAACCAGGCCGGCAAGGACGACGAGATCATGAGCGTGCTCGGCGCCAGCTACTTCCGCGTGGTCGGCAAGGGCCAGGTCTACGGCCTGTCCGGGCGCGGCCTGGCGATCGACACCGGCCTGCCGGTGGCCGAGGAATTCCCGGCCTTCCGCGAGTTCTGGCTCGTGCGCCCCGCCGCGCGCGACAAGCAGCTGGTGTTCTACGCGCTGCTCGACTCGCCGCGCGCCACCGGCGCCTACCGCTTCGAGCTGACCCCCGGCCTCACCACCTCCGACACCACCCTCAAGGTACAGGCGCGCATCCTGATGCGTGGCCCCGTGGCCAAGCTCGGCGTGGCGCCGCTGACCAGCATGTTCCTGTTCGGCCCCAACCAGCAGCGCGACCCCTACAACTACCGCCCGGCCCTGCACGACTCCAACGGCCTGGCCATCCACACCGGCGGCGGCGAATGGCTGTGGCGCCCGCTCAACAACCCGCGCCAGCTTGCCATCAGCACCTTCCAGGTGACCAATCCGCGCGGCTTCGGCCTGTTGCAGCGCGGCCGGGCGTTCTCCGCCTTCGAAGACCTGAAGGACCGCTACGACCTGCGCCCGAGCGCCTGGATCGTGCCCGAGGGCGACTGGGGCAAGGGCAAGGTCGAGCTGGTGGAGATTCCCACGCCGGACGAAACCAACGACAACATCGTCGCCTTCTGGACGCCGGACACGCTGCCGCCCAAGGGCCAGCCGCTGCGCGCCGACTACACCATCCACTGGACCCTGGACGAGCGCGCGCTGCTGGACCAGAAACTGGCCTGGGTCAAGCAGACGCTGCGCAGCGCCGGCGAGGTCATGCAGCCCAACCTGATCCGCCACCTGGACGGCAGCATCGGCCTGACCGTCGACTTCGAGGGTCCGGTGCTGGCGACGCTGCCGGCCGGCACGCCGGTCCAGCTCCAGCTCAGCGCCGGCGACAACGCCGAGATCCTGGAGCAGACGCTGCAGCCCAACCCGCCCATCCAGGGCTGGCGCAGCCAGCTGCGCCTCAAGGTCAAGGATCCGCAGAAGGCCGTGGAGATCCGCGAGGCCCTGGTCTCGGGCGGCCGCACGCTGAGCGAGACGTGGAGTTATCAGTTGCCGCCGAACTCGGTGCCTGCCCGGTAGGAGGAACCTCAACAAGCGCCTCGGGCAGCACCTGGCGCCGGATCCCGGCGCCGCGCCTCCTCCACGGGCTCCGCGCCACCACCGCCAACGGCCCGCCGCGCTGCGCGGGCCCTGTGCAGGCCGCGCGGTCCGTCCGGCCAGCGGCGCCAGCTCTCCCCTGTCTTTTCCTTCACTTCCAGCCCAGCCCTCCCTTCGTCCGTAGGGGGTAAATCGCGGCTTCCGGGCATTCCAATGTGATAAAAATAATACAAAGACTATAAATAGCACTTCGCGGTAATTCGAATACTCCCGTGCATGCTTCACGGGGTTTTGTTCCGGCGACATGGCTGTCGCCGCCTGCGGGCCGGGAAGCCCATGCGGGGAAAGCGATCGATGTCGAAGGCCAGCGCTAAGACGGGCCCGGCGACAGGAACGTCATCCGTGCGGCAGGCGAAGCGCAACAACACAGTACAAGCCAACGCATGGCGATCGCATCGGTTCCGGCGGCTCCGCGCCGGCCCGGACAAGGCGACCGTACCTGCGAGCGAAGAACAAGATAACGGGTAAG
The DNA here is from genome assembly GCF_001854305.1 of Cupriavidus sp. USMAA2-4. Lineage (NCBI taxonomy): Bacteria > Pseudomonadati > Pseudomonadota > Betaproteobacteria > Burkholderiales > Burkholderiaceae > Cupriavidus > Cupriavidus sp. USMAA2-4. Next base: position 974,111 of record NZ_CP017749.1, read on the forward strand.
CCGGTCGTTCCGGCGGCATCCCGCCCGCGCCCCCATCCGGCGACGCGGCGCGGCCGCTGCGATCGACCGATTCTGGTTTCAAGGGGGTTAGCTTGATCGATATTCACCTGCCACGGCATCCCGCGGTGCCAACCGGACCTGGCCGCGCCACGGCGCACCGGCTCATCGCCACGGCGCGACGGACCGCCCGTTTCGCCATCCCTCTCCAGCACCCACCCTCAGCACTGCCGGCATAAGCCCTCGGCATCCGCCGACCTCTTCGCGTGACGCGAGAGGCCGGGGCCGACGCGCGCCGGTGGCCTGACAGGCCCCGCCTTTTGCTACCCGTGCCAGGCACGGGCGGCTGCGCTCGTCCCGCGATTCGCTCACGCCTCGACAGATTCAAGACACCAAGACAAAGCGAGTGGAATCATGAACAAGACATACCGCCTCATCTGGAGCAAGCGGCATAGCGCCTATGTCGCCGCCTCCGAACTGGCCAGCGCGCACGGCAAGGATGGCGGGGGCACGACGGCGGCACGGCCGGCGCTGGCTCCGGCGCGCGTGCAGGGTCGGCTGTTCGCCCTGAAGCGGCTTGCCGGCGCGGTCCTGCTCTCGTGCGGCTTCGTCGCGCTGGCGGGCGCGACACCGGTGCTGGTGACGGAGAATCCGTGGGGCACCACCGACGACCAGACCGCGATGAATGCCGCCTACGGCATCAACAACTGGACGCTCTATACCAATTACGCCAGCGCGACGACGAATGTCGGGTCGATCTTCAACAGCAGCACCCGCTTCGTCATGCTGGAAGGCAGCGCGAACACCGATATCGACCTGAGCGCCTTCCTGAGCGCCAACTCGTCGACCATCCTGGGCTGGGTCAACAGCGGCGGCAGCCTGCTGCTGCAATCGGCGGGCTGGGATACCTCGATCACGTTCGGCGGCGTCACGCTGAACCATGGCGACGGCTACGCTTCCAGCTCCGGCAGCCTGACGCAGGCCGGCCTCAGTCTGTTCACCTCGACACCGATCGGGGCGACCGGCCGCATCGGCGGCTACCTGGCCCACGACACGGTCACCGCCTCCGGCGGCATCACGCTGACCAGCTATGTGCAGGGCCAGACGGATGGCTTCGGGCTGCAGCCCATCGTTGCCGGATACCAGTACGGGCAAGGCTACCTGATGTACAGCGGCCTGACCGCCTTCAGCTTCCACTCCGCGGCGAACGGCAGCGCCCTCGGCGCCGACGGCCCGAGCTGGCTGGTGAACATGATCGGGGCGACCCCCGGTCCCGTGGCCACCGACATCACCGGCGCCGGTTCGCCCCATGCGGCCTCGGGCCTGGCGGGCGGCTCGCTGAACCCGGCCTTCGACGGCGGCACGCTGAAGATGGATACGGCCCAGGGCGCCTACGGGCAGAACTTCACGCTCAACGCCAACGGCGGCACCATCGACCAGAACGGCAACGGCTCCACCTTCAGCGGCGTGATCGCCAACGCGGCCACCGGAGGCGGCACGCTGACCGTCACCAACAGCGGCACCGGCGGCTCGGTGACGCTGACCGGGGTCAACACCTATACGGGTGCCACCGCCATCGACAGTGGCGCCACGCTCGCCCTGGCCGGTGCCGGCAGCATCGCGGCCTCGTCCAAGGTCACCGACAACGGCACCTTCGACATCTCGGGCACCAGCAGCGGCGCGTCGATCCAGTCTCTGGCGGGTAACGGCCTGGTCTCGCTGGGCGGCAAGACCCTGACGCTGACCAACGCCAACGACACCTTCGGCGGCGTGATCGCCGGCGCGGGCGGCGTCACCGTCAACGGCGGCACCGAAACGCTGTCGGGCACCAATACCTACACCGGTGCCACCACCATCGGCAGCGAAGGCACCCTCGCCCTGTCGGGCAACGGCAGTATCGCGGCCTCGGCCAAGGTGACGGACAACGGGACCTTCGACATCTCGGGCACCAGCAGCGGCGCCTCGATCCAGTCGCTGGCCGGCAGTGGCCTGGTCACGCTGGGCGGCAAGACCCTGACGCTGACCAACGCCGCCGACACCTTCGGCGGCATGATCGCCGGCGCGGGTGGCGTCACCGTCAACGGCGGCACCGAAACCCTGTCGGGCGCCAACACCTACACCGGTGCCACCAGCGTCGGCAGCGAAGGCACTCTCGCCCTGTCGGGCAATGGCAGCATCGTGGCGTCATCCAAGGTCACCGACAACGGTACCTTCGATATTTCCGCCACCACCAGCGGCGCTGCGATCCAGTCGCTGGCCGGCAATGGCCTGGTCACGCTGGGCGGCAAGACCCTGACGCTGAGCAACGCCGCTGACACCTTCTCCGGCGTCATCGCCGGCAGCGGCGGCCTCACCGTCAACGGCGGAACCGAAACGCTGTCGGGTACCAACACCTACACGGGTGCCACCACCGTCGGCAGCGAAGGCACCCTCGCCCTGTCGGGCAACGGCAGTATCGCCAGCTCCAGCAAGGTCACCGACAACGGTACCTTCGATATCTCGGCCACCACGAACGGCGCCTCGATCCAGTCGCTCGCCGGCAATGGCCTGGCTTCCCTCGGCGGCAAGACCCTGACGCTGACCAACGCCAACGACACCTTCGGCGGCGTGATCGCCGGCTCGGGCGGCGTCACCGTCAACGGCGGCACCGAAACCCTGAGCGGCGCCAACACCTACACCGGTGCCACCAGCGTCGGCAGCGAAGGCACTCTCGCCCTGTCGGGCAATGGCAGTATCGCGGCGTCGTCCAAGGTCACCGACAACGGCACCTTCGACATCTCGGCCACCACCAATGGTGCGTCGATCCAGTCGCTGGCCGGCAGCGGCAATGTCGCCCTGGGCGGCAAGACCCTGACGCTGACCAACGCCAATGACACCTTCGGCGGCGTCATCGCCGGCTCGGGCGGCGTCACCGTCAACGGCGGCACCGAAACGCTGAGCGGTTCCAACACCTACACGGGTGCCACCACCATCGGCAGCGAAGCCACCCTCGCCCTGAGCGGCGCCGGCAGCATCGCGGCCTCGTCCAAGGTCACCGACAACGGCAGCTTCGACATCTCCGCCACCACCAATGGTGCGTCGATCCAGTCGCTCGCCGGCAATGGCCTGGCTTCCCTCGGCGGCAAGACCCTGACGCTGACCAACGCCAACGACACCTTCGGCGGCGTCATCGCCGGCTCGGGTGGCGTCACCGTCAACGGCGGCACCGAAACCCTGTCGGGCGCCAACACCTACACCGGTGCCACCACCGTCGGCAGCGAAGGCACTCTCGCCCTGTCGGGCAATGGCAGCATCGTGGCGTCATCCAAGGTCACCGACAACGGTACCTTCGATATTTCCGCCACCACCAGCGGCGCTGCGATCCAGTCGCTGGCCGGCAATGGCCTGGTCACGCTGGGCGGCAAGACCCTGACGCTGAGCAACGCCGCTGACACCTTCTCCGGCGTCATCGCCGGCAGCGGCGGCCTCACCGTCAACGGCGGCACCGAAACGCTGAGCGGTTCCAACACCTACACGGGTGCCACCACCATCGGCAGCGAAGGCACCCTCGCCCTGAGCGGCAATGGCAGTATCGCCAGCTCCAGCAAGGTCACCGACAACGGCAGCTTCGACATCTCCGCCACCACGAACGGCGCCTCGATCCAGTCGCTGGCCGGCAGCGGCAATGTCGCCCTGGGCGGCAAGACCCTGACGCTGACCCATGCCAACGACACCTTCGGCGGCGTGATCGCCGGCTCGGGCGGCGTCACCGTCAACGGCGGCACCGAAACCCTGAGCGGCGCCAACACTTACACCGGTGCCACCACCGTCGGCAGCGAAGGCACTCTCGCCCTGTCGGGCAATGGCAGTATCGCGGCGTCGTCCAAGGTCACCGACAACGGCACCTTCGACATCTCCACCACCACGAACGGCGCCTCGATCCAGTCGCTGGCCGGCAGCGGCAATGTCGCCCTGGGCGGCAAGACCCTGACGCTGACCAACGCCAATGACACCTTCGGCGGCGTCATCGCCGGCTCGGGTGGGGTCACCGTCAACGGCGGCACCGAAACCCTGAGCGGCGCCAACACGTTTACGGGTGCCACCACCGTCGGCAGCGAAGGCACTCTCGCCCTGTCGGGCAATGGCAGTATCGCGGCGTCGTCCAAGGTCACCGACAACGGCACCTTCGACATCTCCACCACCACGAACGGCGCGTCGATCCAGTCGCTGGCCGGCAACGGCAACGTCGCCCTGGGCGGCAAGACCCTGTCGCTGACCCATGCCAGCGACACCTTCTCCGGCGTCATCGCCGGCACCGGCAACGTGGTCGTCTATGGCGGCACGCAGACCCTGGGCGGCACCAACACCTACACCGGCCTCACCGGCGTCGATACCGGCGCGACCCTGGCCCTGAGCGGCACCGGCAGCATCGCCGCCTCCCAAGGCCTGATCGCCCTGGGCACCTTCGACATCTCCGGCACCAGCCAGGGGGCCACGCTGCAGGCGCTGGCCGGCAACGGCAATGTGGCGCTGGGCAGCCAGACCCTGACGCTCAGCAACGCCAGCGACGCCTTCGACGGCGTCATCGCCGGCGCGGGCGGCCTCACCGTCAACGGCGGCACCCAGGCCCTGGGCGGTGCCAGCACCTACACCGGTGCCACCACCATCGGCAGCGGGGCCACCCTCGCCCTGACCGGCGCCGGCAGCATCGCGGCCTCGTCCAAGGTCACCGACAACGGCACCTTCGACATCTCCACCACCACGAACGGCGCGTCGATCCAGTCGCTGGCCGGCAGCGGCAATGTCGCCCTGGGCGGCAAGGCCCTGACGCTGAGCAACGCCAATGACACCTTCGGCGGCGTCATCGCCGGCTCGGGTGGGGTCACCGTCAACGGCGGCACCGAAACCCTGAGCGGCGCCAACACTTACACCGGCGCCACCACCATCGGCAGCGAAGCCACCCTCGCCCTGAGCGGCGCCGGCAGCATCGCGGCCTCGTCCAAGGTCACCGACAACGGCAGCTTCGACATCTCCGCCACCACCAATGGTGCGTCGATCCAGTCGCTGGCCGGCAGCGGCAATGTCGCCCTGGGCGGCAAGACCCTGTCGCTGACCCATGCCAGCGACACCTTCTCCGGCGTCATCGCCGGCACCGGCAACGTGGTCGTCTATGGCGGCACGCAGACCCTGGGCGGCACCAACACCTACACCGGCCTCACCGGCGTCGATACCGGCGCGACCCTGGCCCTGAGCGGCACCGGCAGCATCGCCGCCTCCCAAGGCCTGATCGCCCTGGGCACCTTCGACATCTCCGGCACCAGCCAGGGGGCCACGCTGCAGACGCTGGCCGGCAACGGCAATGTGGCGCTGGGCAGCCAGACCCTGACGCTCAGCAACGCCAGCGACACCTTCGACGGCGTCATCGCCGGCGCGGGCGGCCTCACCGTCAACGGCGGCACCCAGGCCCTGGGCGGTGCCAACACCTACACCGGCGCCACCACCATCGGCAGCGAAGGCGCGCTGGCCCTGAGCGGCAGCGGCAGCATCGCGGCCTCGGCCAAGGTCACCGACAACGGCATCTTCGATATCTCCGCCACCACCGGCGGCGCGTCGATCCAGTCGCTGGCCGGCAGCGGCAGTGTCGCGCTGGGCGGCAGGACCCTGACGCTCAGCAACGCCAACGACACCTTCTCCGGCGCCATCGCCGGCGCGGGCGGGGTCACCGTCAATGGCGGCACCGAAACCCTGAGCGGCGCCAATACCTACACGGGTGCCACCACGATCGGCAGCGGCGCCACCCTGGCGCTGTCGGGCAACGGCAGCATCGCCGCGTCCGGCAACGTGATCGACAACGGCGCCTTCAGCATCGCCGCCACCAATGCCGGCGCGGCGATCCAGAGCCTGTCCGGCAATGGCAGCGTCGACCTGGGCAGCAAGACGCTGGCCCTGGTCAACGCGAGCGGCACCTTCGCCGGCACCATCGGCGGCAGCGGCATGCTGGCCGTCACCGGCGGCACGCAGACCCTGTCGGGGGCCAATACCTACAGCGGCGGCACGCTGGTCAACGGCGGCGCCACGCTCAAGGTGTCGGCCGACGCCAACCTCGGCACCGGCACGCTGGCGCTGAACGGCGGCACATTGCAGAACACGGCCACCTTCTCCAGCGGCCGGAACGTGGTGCTGGGCCGCAGCGGCGGCACCTTCAATACCGATGGCGCCACCACGCTGACGCTGAACGGCAGCCTGTCCGGCAGCGGCATGCTGACCAAGGCCGGCACCGGTACGCTGATCCTGGGCGGCGACAACGCCGGCGCTCCGGCGCACACGCCCGGCACCGGCTGGACCGGCGGCCTGACCATCAATGCGGGCCTGGTCGAGGTCACCAATCCGTGGGGCCTGGGCTGGGGCAACGTGATCGTCAATGGCGGCACCATCAACACCACCGTCAACATCCTGACCGGCCAGACCATCGCGCTGGGCGGCGGCACCAACGTCAACACCGCAGCCGGGACCACCACCACCCTGTCCGGCACCATCGGCACCGCCTCCTCGGGCAGCGGCTGCTTCGTCAAGAGCGGCCAGGGCACGCTGGACGTGACCGGCAGCGCGACGCTGTCGAACGGTACCTGCGTGCAGCAGGGCACGCTGCTGGCCAACGGCACCATCAACGGCGATGTCGACGTGACTTCCGGCGCGCGGCTCGGCGGCGCGGGCACCATCCAGGGCACGGTCAACGTGCAGGGCACGCTGTCGCCCGGCAACTCGCCCGGCTACCTGACCGTGGCCGGCAGCGTCAACATGCTGTCCGGCAGTACCTACCAGGAAGACATCTCGGGCAAGCTGCAGGCCGGCCCCGGCACGCCGATCGGCACCCCGGGCTACTACTCCTTCCTGCGCGTGACCAACGGCGGCCAGTTCTCTATCGCCGCCAACACCACGCTGGCGCCGCGCCTGAGCAACCTGTTCTCGCCCAGCGAGGCAGGCTACGGCAGCGCGGCCTACAAGCCGGTGCTGGGCGACACCTTCCGCATCGTCACCGCCGACGGCGGCATCTCCGGGCGCTTCGCCACGCTGGCGCAGCCCGGCGGCATGAGCGACGGCACGCGCTTCGCGGTGTTCTACAACACCTTCGGCAGCAACAGCATCGACCTCAAGGTCCTGCCGACCTCCTACGCGCAGTGGCTGGCCGGCGGCAACCGCAACGCCGTCACCGCGGGCGGCGTGCTGGACCGCATCCTGGGCAGCGACCAGGCCGGCACCGCCACCACGGCGCAGGACAAGCTGCTGTACGTGGCCGCCAGCCAGAACGCGGCGACGCTGCCCGGCTTCGCGCGCGCCCTGGCCGGCGAGGTGCACGCCGCCATGGCCGCGGCCGCGCCGCAGGCCGGCCTGCGCGTCAACAACACGGTGATCCGCCAGCTCGGCGACACCAGCGTGCTGGGCGCGGCGCCGGCCACCACCACCGCCACCACCGCCACCGCCACCACCAGCGAGCCGGCGCGCCGGCGCGGCCTGTGGGTGGACATCGGCGCCGACCATGGCCGCTGGGACGGCGACGGCAGCGCCTCGCAATTCACCACCAACCGCTCGCAGTTCGTGCTGGGCGCGGACATGCTGGGCGGCGAGTCGACCCGCTTCGGCCTCGGCTTCGCTTACACCAACACCAACGTCGGCGCCACCGGCGGCTCGGGCTCGGTCGCGGAGTACATGGGCTTCGCCTACGGCCAGGGCACGCTCGGCCCGGTGGTGGTGGACGGCATGGCCGGCTTCGGCAGCAATGACTGGAATACCCAGCGCGCCGATCCGACCGGCCTCTCCAGCACCGCGCTGAAGACCGACGCCAGCGGCAACAGCACCCAGGTCGGGATCGGCCTGCGCACGCCGCTGGCGCTGGGCGCGACCACGCTGGAGCCGTTCGCCCGCTTCCTGTGGCAGAAGAGCACGCGCGGTGCCACCGACGAGGGTTCGGCCACGCCGGCCGCGCTCAGCCTGGGCCGCTACGACGCCACCGGCAACCGCGTCACGCTGGGCCTGACGGCACGCTCGGCGCAGCGCAGCCCGCTGTCCGACACGCTGACCTACCAGTTCAGCGCCGGCATCGGCCGCGACAACGGCAACCTGGCGCAGACCACCGTGCAGGCCAACCTGGCCGGCTACAGCATGGGCATCGTGTCACCGCAGGTGGGCCGCCTGTTCGGCCAGGCCAGCTTCACCGGCACGCTGCGCCTGGGCAAGCAGGCCTACGCCTACCTGGGCCTGAACGGGGAAGTGCGCCGCGGCAAGAACGACGTCGGCGTCAACGGCGGCCTGCGCGTCGCCTTCTGATCCCGACCGGTCCGGCATGCCTGCCCGTCCGCCGCCCGGCGGGCGGGTGGGCAGCCTCCCCGAGGGCCTCGGGCCGCGGCCCCCCCCGCTGCGGCACGGGCCTGGCGTTCCGCGCCGTGAACACCACGAACGCCATGAACACCACGAACGCTGTCAGCGCCGTGAGCGCCGTGAGCGCCCGTCAGCGCCGCCAGCACCCTCAGCGCTGGCGGCCGCCCGCCAGCGCCGGCGCCGCTTCCCGCGCGCGCTGGCAATCCATGCAGCGCCTGGCCGTCGGATAGGCCAGCAGGCGCGGCGGCGGGATCTCCTCGCCGCACTCGATGCAGAAGCCGTAGGAGCCGTTGGCAAGGCGTTGCCGCGCCGCGCTGATATCGGCCAGCTCCCTGCGGGCATGCGTCTCCACCGCTTCTCCCATGCGCAGGTCGGTGTCGCGGTCGGCCTGATCGGCCTGGTCGCTGGGCTCCGGCGACGGCGGCGCGGCGGCCGATGCGGTCAGCTGCGCGCGCGCGCGCAGTTCCGCCTGGTCCAGCAGGCTCGCCACGCGGGCGAGTTCGGCGTCGGTCAATGCGGTCATCACGGTCCCCTCGGCGGATCGGCCTCCGATGCCCCTCATTGTGCGCCCCTGGCGCGCCGCCGGCTTGGGCTTTGTCTTGGCGAACGAGCGGCAGCCATCACTCGGGCACCGCCACGAACCGCAGGCAGCACATGCCGGCGCGTCGCTTCCGGCACACCCGCCCGGCCCTCGGGCGGGCGGCGCGGCCGGACGGCCTGATCAAGGCCCCGGAGCCGGCCGGACGGGAGCCGGCGCCGCCGCATCCTCGGCCTCGAAACCGTCCAGCCAGGCACCAAACACACGTTGCGCCGCCGCGGCCAGCGCCTGCCCGTGCGCGATGGCCTGGGCGCGCAGCATGCGTGGGTCGATGCCGGCCAGCTCCAGTTCGCAGGCATGGCCGAGCAGCCAGCCTTCGATGGTGCCGGCATCGGCCTCCAGGTGGCACTGCAGGCCGAGCACCCGGGGCCCGACGGCGAATGCCTGGTTGGGGCAGGCCGCCGTGCCGGCGAGGCACTGGGCGCCATCGGGAATGGCGAACTGGTCACCATGCCAGTGCAGCACCGCGGCCCCCTGCAGGCCGGCCAGCGCCGAAGCCTGCCCTGCCTCGCTCAAGGCGAGCGGCGCGAAGCCGATCTCCTTCACGCCCATCGGACGCACCGCCGCGCCGAGCGCGCGCGCCATCAGCTGGGCGCCGAGGCAGATGCCCAGCAGCGGGCGTCCGGCCTCGAGGCGCACGCGCACGGCCCGCAACTCCGCGGCCAGCCAGGGATAGCGCGGCTCGTCGAAGGCGCCGACCGGGCCGCCCAGCACCACCATCAGCGCCGGCGACAGCACGTCGAGCGCGGCGAGGTCGTCGCCGGCAGGGTCGACGTAGCGCACGTGATAGCCGCGCGCGCGCAGCAGCGGCTCCAGGGTGCCGAGGTCTTCGAAATGGATGTGGCGGATGGCGAGGACGATCTTCATGGCAGGAGCCTCGGGTTCGGATGGATGCCGGCGGCGCCGACGGGATGCGCGGCGTCCGGGTCGGAAGCCGGGTCGCGGATGGCGTCCGGGCCGGGGCCCGTGCCCGTGCCCGGCCAATAGTAGTGGTCCGGCGTGGCGCGCGCGCCGTAGATGGCCTGGCCCACGCGCACCACGGTGGCGCCCTCCTCGATGGCAATCTCGAAGTCGCCGGACATGCCCATCGACAGCTCGTCCAGCGCGATACCGTCGGGCGCCTGCTGGCGCAGCCGGTCGCGCAGGGTGCGCAGGCTGGCGAAACAGGCGCGCACGCGCTCCGCCTCGCCCGACAGCAGCGCCAGCGTCATCAGGCCGCGCACGCGCAGCGCGCCGAAGGCCGGCAAGGCGCGCAGGAAGGCCCCGACCTGCCCGGGCGGCAGCCCGTACTTGCTGTCCTCGCCCGAGGTATTGACCTGCACGAACACGTCGAGCGCGCGCCCCTCGGCCTGCAGGCGCCGGTCCAGCACCTCGGCCAGGTGCAGGCTGTCGAGCGCCTGGAACTCGTCGGCGAAGCGCGCCACCACCTTGGCCTTGTTGCTCTGCAGGTGGCCGATCACCGACCAGCGCAGCCCGGGCAGGTCGGCCAGTGCCGCCTGCTTGCGGCTGGCTTCCTGCACCTTGTTCTCGCCCAGCATGCGGCAGCCGGCCGCATAGGACAGGCGGATACGCGCCTCGTCCACCGTCTTGCTGACCGGCAGCAGGCGCACTTCGGCGGGATCGCGGCCGGCGCGCCGCGCGGCGGCCGCGATGCGGGCCCGCACCTCGGCCAGGTTACGGCGGAAGTCGTCGACCGTGCGGGCGTGCGGATAGAGGCCGTGGTGTTCGTGCCGGGTCGGCGTGGGGAACGGGGATGGATCGGGCGGAGCAGGCAAGTCGTGGTCCTCCAGCACGTGGCGGCAGCCTCGCGGCGGGATGCCGGAGACGGCCGTGTAGAATGTCCTGTGCCAAATTATATATTGTCATAGGACAAAATGGATATTTCCGGGAAGACTGCGGCCGAGATCTTCGACAACGTGCGCCAGCAGGTGCTGTCCGGCCGCCTGCGGCCGGGCGAGGCGCTGCCGCCGGTGCGCGAGCTGGCGGCACGGCTCGACGTCAACCGCAACACGGTGGCCGCCGCCTACAAACGCCTGGTCACGGCCGGGGTCGCGCTGACCCAGGGCCGGCTCGGCACCGTGATCCGCCACTTGACCGAGGCCGGCGAGCAGGAAGGCACGGCGCCCGGCAGCGCGCTGGCCGACCTGGCCGGCGGCAATCCCAACCCCGCCTGGCTGCCCGACGCGGCGGCGGCGCTGGCGGCCCGGCCCTGGCGCCCGCGCTTGTATGGCGAGACGCTGGTCGACGCGCCGCTGGCGCAGCATGCGCAGGCCTGGTTCGCCCAGGACTGTCCGCCCGGCTTCGCCGTCGACCTCAGCTACGGCGCGGTCGACGCGATCGAACGCCTGCTGGCCGCGCACCTGGTGGCGGGCGACAAGGTGGTGGTGGAACACCCCTGCTTCCTGGGCAGCATCAACACGCTGCGCGTGGCCGGCCTGCAGGCGGTGGGGGTGCCGGTCGATGCGCAAGGGCTGCGCGCCGATGCGCTGGAAGCGGCGCTGGAGGCGGGCGCCCAGGCCGTGATCCTGACCCCGCGCGCGCACAACCCGACCGGCTGCAGCCTGAGCGCGGCGCGCGCCCGCGCCTTGCGCGACGTACTGGCGCGCCATCCGCACGTGCTGCTGGTGGTCGACGATCACTTCGCGCTGCTGTCGGCCGCGCCCTACCATGACGTGATCCCGCCGGCGGCGCAGCGCTGGGCCCTGGTGCGCTCGGTGTCCAAGGTGCTGGGGCCCGACCTGCGGCTGGCCTGCATCGCCTGCGACCCGCACACCTCGCAGCGGCTGCGCCTGCGGCTGGCGCCGGGCACGCAGTGGGTCAGCCACCTGCTGCAGGACATCGTCGCGCGCTGCCTGTCGTCGCCGGCGGTCGCCGGCCGGGTTGCGCAGGCCCGCGACGACTATGCGCGGCGGCGTGCCTGGCTGGCGCGGGCGCTCGCCGCGCAGGGCCTCATGCCGGATGCACCGGATGCACCGGACGCAGCGGCCACGCCGGCCGACGGCCTGAACCTGTGGCTGCCGCTGGCCGCCGACAGCCAGCCGCTCGTCCTCGCGCTGGCGCGCCGCGGCTGGCTGGTGCGCAGCGGCGAGCCGTTCGGCGTGGCGGCGCCCGCGCACGGGCTGCGCATCACGGTGTCGACGCTGGAGGAAGAGGATGCCGGGCGCCTGGCGCTCGATATCGCGCGCTGCCTGGCCGAGGCCTGACGATACGAGGCGGCGCAGCGGCGCCGGCATGAGGGCCGGCGCGGCGCGGGAATGAAGGAAGGAGCAGGAAGGAGTGGGAAAGAGCCGGACCAAAGGAAGAGGAAGGGCGTGGCCGGCGCCACGCCCGGAGCGGCCACCACGCGGCGCGGCCCCGGAAGAGCGGGCCGCGCGCCCTCAGTCGTCACCGACCTTGCGCGACTTCCAGCGGCCGTCCGCCTGCTTGCAGAACCAGCCGGTCCACTCGTCGTGGCTGCTGCCGCGCGTCAGTTCCGCCTTGAGGCGGCGGCACGACTGGCCCTGGTCGGTCTTCGAACGCAGCGGCGTGATGCTGGCCTCGACGGCCTCGCGGCCACGGCGCGCGGGGGCGCTCCAGGCCGACGGCGCGCCGTCCTCGCCGTCGGTCAGCACCTTCAGCACAGCCTTGGCGAACGAGGCAGCCTCGGCCTTGTTCATCGATCCGACCACGGTGTTGTGGATGAAGTTGTCGAAATAGGCAAACGCGGGGCTGGCCACGGTCAGCGGCAGCAGGCAGGCCGCCACCGTCAGTGCACGTCGCATGGGCATGGGCATGGAAACTCCTGAATCTGGGACTGGGACTGGGCGGGCACGGAGCCCGCGGGCCCCCGAGTTTACTCCACGGCTTCGCGCGAAGTGAAGCAAGGTGCGCCAGGCCGCGCGGCGCCGCCCGCGCTGTGCGGCCAGCGTCTCGGCGTTTTCCCGCACTGTCACCGTATGCAAAGAACTTGTCCCGCAATGTCAAACCATCTTTGACCTATCCCCGATACTCCCAGCCACCGAACGCGCACGCCACCACCGGCGGATGCGCAGCCGAAGCGCCGGGCCTCGCGCCACATACATGGCGCCGGCCTGCCGAGAGGAGCTGACATGCTGGGACAACATCCGAATCGTGCCGCCATGGCCGCCGGCGCCGAGCGCGCCGCAGCCAACGCGGCTTCCAGGGCGGCCGAGGCCACGGCCGGCGGCGCGGCCAGGCGCTGGTATCCGTGGCTGGTCTTCGCGCTCAGCTTCGCCCTGCTGCTGTCGGACTACATGTCGCGCCAGGTGCTCAACGTGGTCTTCCCGCTGCTCAAGGCCGAATGGGCGCTGAGCGACACGCAGCTGGGCGCGCTCGGCGGCGTGGTCGCGCTGATGGTGGGCGTGCTCACCTTTCCGCTCTCCATCCTGTGCGACCGCTGGGGCCGCGTGCGCAGCCTGGCCTGGATGGCGGCGATGTGGAGCCTGGCCACGCTGGGCTGCGCGCTCGCCACCAACTTCGGCGAGATGTTCCTGGCGCGGCTGTGCGTCGGCGTCGGCGAGGCGGCCTACGGCAGCGTGGGCATCGCCCTGGTGCTGTCGGTCTTCCCGCGCCACCTGCGCGCCAGCCTGAGCGCCGCCTTCATCGCCGGCGGCGCCTTCGGCTCGGTGCTGGGGATGGCGCTGGGCGGCCTGCTGTCGTCGCACTTCGGCTGGCGCTGGGCCTTCGCCGGCATGGCGCTGTTCGGCCTGGCGGTCGTTGCGCTGTTCCGCCTGTGCATCACGGAGTCGCGCGTGCTGGCGCAGCGGCGGGCCCTGGGCGAGGAAGAGGCCGCGGCCGCGGCCGCCGCCCCCGGCCGGACCGCGCTGCGCCCGCTGCTGGCCGCCCTCTTCTCGGCGCCGTCCATTCTCTGCGCCTACGTCGGCAGCGCGCTGCAGCTGCTGGTGATGAGCGCCCTGCTGGCCTGGATTCCCAGCTTCCTGTCGCGCTACTACGGCATGGCGACCGATCGCGCGGGCGTCACCGCGGCCGGCTTCGTGCTGGCTGGCGGGACCGGCATGATCGCCTGCGGCGCGCTGACCGACTGGCTGGCCCGCCACGCGCCGGCGCGCAAGTGGCTGGTGTCGATCGCCTATAGCGCGCTGTGCTGCGTGCTGCTGGCCGTGGCCTTCCGCCTGCCGGCGGGCGGCGCGCAGCTCGCGCTGCTGGGCGCCGGCATGCTGCTGGTGGGCGGCACCGCGGGTCCGGCCAGCGCCATGGTGGCCAACCTCACCGACCCGCGCATCCACGGCACCGCCTTCGCCACGCTGACGCTGGCCAACAACCTGCTCGGCCTCGCGCCCGGCCCCTTCCTCACCGGCATGCTGTCCGATCACATCGGCCTGCTCGCCACGCTGCAATGGATTCCGCTGGCGGGACTCGGCGCCACCGTGGCCTTCGCCCTCGGCCGCCGCCACTACGCGGCCGACCTGGCGCAGCTGCAGCGCCGGCGCGCGGCACGCGCGGGCTGAGCCATCGCTCCACCGAGCCACACCGAGCCACACCGAGCCACACCGATCCGCACCACCACCCGGACATTCCGGACACCCGAAGCATCCCAGGCATTCCATGACGTTCGATCCCGCCCTCACCTTCCTCCTGGTACCCGGCCTGCGCGACCACGTGCCCGAGCACTGGCAGACCCTGCTGCAGGCACAACTGCCGAACGCCCGCTCGGTGCCGCCGCTGGAGCACGACAAGCTCAGCCGCGACGCCCGCGTGGCCGCGCTCGACGCCGCGCTGGCCGACATCGACGGCCCGGTGGTGCTGGTGGCCCACAGCGCAGGGGTGATGATCACCGTGCACTGGGCCGCGCAGCACCGGCGCCCGATCCACGCCGCGCTGCTGGCCACGCCGCCGGACTTCGACCAGCCGCTGCCGGCCGGCTATCCCGACAAGGCCGCGCTCGAAGCGAACGGCTGGCTGCCGGCACCACGCGCGCCCCTGCCCTTCCGCAGCCTGGTGGCGGCCAGCCGCAACGACCCCCTGGCCGCCTACGAACGCGTGCGCGGCATGGCCTATGCCTGGGGCAGCCGCCTGGTCGACCTGGGCGAGGTGGGCCACCTGAATCCCGCCGCCGGCTACGGCCCGTGGCCGCAGGCGACGGAGCTGTTGGCCGAGCTGCTGGCCGACGGCTGAGGCGCGCCCGACTGCACGCGCCGACACGGCCGCGCGGCAGGCCGCGCGATGGCCGCGCCCGCCCCGACCCCAACAATATTCCCCCACCACATCGAAGAAGGAACGAGGAGACACCATGCCATTGAAGAAGGCCGCCCTGGCCGCCCTGATCGCCTGCCCGGCCCTGGCCAGCGCCCAGTCCAGCGTCACGCTCTACGGCGTGGCCGACATCAACGTCGAGTTCGCCAACCATGTCGGCGCGATTCCCTCCGCCGCCAACGGCTTCAACCCCGGCACCTCCAACAGCGTCTACCGCATGGACTCCGGCGGCCTGTCCGGCTCGCGCTGGGGCCTGCGCGGCACCGAAGACCTCGGCAACGGCCTCAAGGGCGTGTTCGTGCTGGAAAGCGGCTTCAACCTCGACACCGGCACCTCGCAGCAGGGCGGCCGCCTGTTCGGCCGCCAGGCCTACGTCGGCGTGCAGTCGGCCACGCTCGGCCAGATCAGCCTCGGCCGCCAGTACACCTCGATGTTCGAGGCCCTGGCCAACTTCGCACCGGCCGCCTACGCGACCCAGTACGAACCCGTCGTGCTGCAGTCCGGCGCCAACTTCCGCGAGGACAACACCGTCAAGTACACCGGCCAGTTCGGCCCCGTCACCGCCCTCGCCCACTTCTCCTTCGGCACCGGCCTGGCCCTGCCGCAGACCGGCGCCTCCGCCATCGCCGTCGGCGGCAACGGCGAGGTCCCCGGCGCCTTCCGCCGCGACTCCGCCTACGGCGCCGCCGCCACCTATATGGCCGGCCCCCTCGGCATCGCGCTCGGCTACGACCAGTGGAATCCCACCATCGGCACCGGCAGCGGCACCTTCCGCAAGGCCGCCGTCGCCGCCAGCTACACCTTCGGCCCCGCCAAGGTCATGGGCGGCTACCGCTGGGGACAGAACAAGAACGCCGCCGGCGCCGGCATCGCCCGCGACGACTTCTACTGGGTCGGCGCCAACTACCAGGTCACCCCGGCACTGGGCCTGACCCTGGAGTACGACTACGACAAGGTGCACAACCTCTACGGCAGCACCCAGGTCGCCAATCCGTGGCAGGTCGCGCTGGTGGCCGACTACAACCTGTCCAAGCGCACCGACGTCTACCTGTCCGCCGCCTACGCCCGCAATGCCGGCCTGACCCTGGACTCGGTGGCCACCGCCTATGCCACCAGCCTCTCGCTGGGCAACAGCTACGCCCTGGCCAGCGGCCAGAACTCCATGGTGGGCGTGGCCGTGGGCGTGCGCCACAAGTTCTGATCCCGGGCAGGCGCCGCTGCGCGCGGCGCCCGCCCCGCCGTTCCCTGCTCGACCTTGGCGCCGCCGCTCGGACTTCGTCCGGTGGCGGCCTTTTTCGTGCGGCGGCGGCAGGATCGGGCGTGAGGCGTGAAGGTTGAGGGGTGTTCTCTCTGGCCACAAGAAGACGTTCGATGAGCGCCCCGGCGAACGATCCCGCCGGACAAAAAAAAACGCCAACCCGCGATGGGTTGGCGTTTTGCTTCGGGTATGACGATTACGAGAACTGGTTCATCGTGTTGTCCTTGCCCGCTGCCTTCAGGGCTGCTTCGCCGCTGAAGTACTCCTTGTGGTCGTCGCCGATATCCGAGCCGGACATGTTCTGGTGCTTGACGCAGGCGATGCCCTGGCGGATTTCCTTGCGCTGCACGCCAGCCACGTAGCCCAGCATGCCCTGGTCGCCGAAGTATTCCTTGGCCAGGTTGTCGGTCGACAGCGCGGCGGTGTGGTAGGTCGGCAGCGTGATCAGGTGGTGGAAGATACCGGCTTCGCGCGATGCATCGGCCTGGAAGGTGCGGATCTTCTCGTCGGCGAGCTTCGCCAGTTCGGTCTGGTCGTATTCCACGCTCATCAGCTGGGCGCGGTCGTATGCCGACACATCCTTGCCCGCAGCCTTCATCGCGTCATAGGCCTGCTGGCGGAAATTCAGGGTCCAGTTGAACGACGGGCTGTTGTTGTACACCAGCTTGGCGTTCGGGATGACCTTGCGGATCTCGCTGACCATGCCGCCGATCTGCGCGATATGGGGCTTTTCGGTTTCGATCCACAGCAGGTCGGCGCCGTTCTGCAGCGACGTGATGCAGTCGAGCACGCAGCGCGCTTCGCCCGTGCCGGCGCGGAACTGGAACAGGTTGCTCGGCAGGCGCTTCGGACGCAGCAGCTTGCCGTCGCGCTTGATGACCACGTCACCGTTGCCCAGCTGGTCGGCCGACAGTTCTTCGCAGTCGAGGAAGGCGTTGTACTGGTCGCCCAGGTCGCCCGGCGTGTTGGTCACGGCGATCTGCTTGGTCAGGCCGGCGCCCAGCGAGTCGGTACGGGCCACGATGATGCCGTCGTCCACGCCCAGTTCCAGGAAGGCGTAGCGGATCGCGCGGATCTTGGCCAGGAAGTCCTCGTGCGGCACGGTGACCTTGCCATCCTGGTGGCCGCATTGCTTCTCGTCGGACACCTGGTTCTCGATCTGGATGCAGCAGGCACCCGCTTCGATGAACTGCTTGGCCAGCAGGTAGGTGGCTTCCGCGTTGCCGAAACCGGCGTCGATGTCGGCGATGATGGGCACGACGTGGGTGACGTGGTTGTCGATCTTCTGCTGGATGGCGGCCTTGGCGGCGGCATCCTTGGCAGCATCCAGCTCGCGGAACAGGCCACCCAGTTCACGGGCGTCGGCCTGGCGCAGGAAGGTGTACAGCTCGCGGATCAGCGCGCTGACGGAAGTCTTCTCGTGCATCGACTGGTCCGGCAGCGGGCCGAACTCCGAGCGCAGCGCGGCGACCATCCAGCCGGACAGGTACAGGTAGCGGCGTTCGGTGCTGTTGAAGTGCTTCTTGATCGAGATCATCTTCTGCTGGCCGATGAAACCGTGCCAGCAACCCAGCGACTGGGTGTACTTGGACGGGTCGGCGTCGTAGGCGGCCATGTCGGCACGCATGATCTTGGCGGTGTACTTGGCGATGTCCAGACCCGTCTTGAACTTGTTCTGGGCACGCATGCGGGCGGCATACTCGGGGTTGATGGCATTCCACGCGCTGCCGTGGTTCTCCTTCAGACCAGCAACTGCCTTGATGTCGTCTTGATACTGGGACATTTGAATTTCCTAAGAGTGAAGCGCGTTTGAGAGAAATCGCGGGTGCCGCTACGGGTGCCGAAGCAGGATGTCGAAGCAAGCAGCGTGAAGTCATTGTATGGCGTTCTTGGTGCGTTGCGGCGAACTCTTATATAAGACATAAGACTTGCTTTATCCTTATTTTTCAATGAGATAGCAACAAGATCCTGCGATGTGGAACACGTTTTCAAGAGCCGAAAAGCCAAGACGGGAAAAATCCGGCCCGGATTCCACAATATGAAAAGCGCTTTCAGTTCTCGGAGAATGGGCCCGCGCGGATGGCTCGGGCAACGATAGCGGGAGGGAATGACAGCGGTCTGTCGACGCACAACGTCATGAGCCGGCGCGGCGCACGGCCCAGGCGCCGGCGCCCGACGCGACGAGCGCCAGCGCCAGCACCAGCACCAGCACCAGCACCAGCACCAGCACCAGCACCAGCACCAGCACCAGCACCAGCACCTGGGACGTGCGCCTGGCCGGGTTCCGCTAGCCGGCCCGGCACCACCGCCCCGAGTCGGGACTGACGGTCACCCTCTCACCTTGCCGCCGCACCTGCTCCGCGTCGAGCGTCGCCGCGGTCGCAGGGTCGGCATCGAAGACGACCTCGAGAGACCTTGCGACATGGACATCCTCGACCGGCAGCTCCCAGGTCAGGAACAGCTGTGAGTCGTCCCGGCCGTCCGGGAAGTCGGCGGCGGCGAAGCCATCGCTGCCACGTCGGATCACCCCATGCGGCTGGCAGGTATCGAACACCACGGCCAATCCTCGCCTGAGCGGAATGCGCAGGTCCAGCGACGGGAAATGCAGGTCCTGCCCCTTGTCCTCGCTCAGGAAGAGATTGCAGAAGACCGCGCCGCCGTACTGCTCGCCGTCATGGTGGTACCTCGCGCCGCGGCACACCATCAGCGCGACGTCGCTGCCGGCCAGCACGCCGGGCAGGCCAAGCCGGCCGGTCCAGTCGGACACCGCCCGCACGCACTGCGAGTACTGCGGCCAGCGCATGCGTGCGCGGGCCAGGGGCATCACCTCGACATCGCCCGCGTCCAGGGTCATGTGCGACGAGATCTCCCGTGCCCAGTCGGCACGCAGCCGCGCCGGCGGTTCCGGCACCTCGAGCATTCCGCTCAGCACGACCTCGCTCACGCGCCGGCTGCGCATGGTGTCACCGCTCCAGAAATAGGAAAGCGGGGAGGACCGGGCGTGCGGTGGCGTGGCCTTGTCCTGCAGCACCAACCGCTCGTCGTAGCCGACGGTGCCGCGCGATACGCCCGCCCGCTTGCAGAGTTCGCCGATCCGCATGATGGACTCCCATCCCAGTCGTGGAGTGCTATTTACGCTTGACCGTTGCCTATAGTCAACGGTTTGGAGTGCATCGCATGGCACGGCGATGGCGAGCCTGTGCAACGACGCCGACTGCCTGGCGGCGCTGTCGGTCGCGGGTGCCTTACGTATGACGCTTCACAACTAGTCGGAGTGTATTGAGCTGCCGGAACGCGGGCTGGCCGGCGGCGCCTTCCCGCCACCGCCGGCGCGCCAGCGCGTCACGCTGCAGCCGAAGCGGTCGGCGAACCAGCGCGAGAACGCGCTCAGGGACGAGAAGCCGAGCAAGGTGGCCACTTCGGACAGCCGGCGTTCCGGATTCTCGATATAGCGCTGCACCAGGCTGGCGCGCGCCTCCGCCACGATCTCCAGGTAGGTGGTGCCCTCCTGCTCCAGGTGGCGGTGCACCGTGCGCCGGTCCACGCCCAGGTGCTGCGCCACGCGCTCGACCGAACACATGCCGGAAGGCAGCAGCAGGTAGACCAGCTTCCTCACCTTGTCCCGCAGCGTGGTGCTGGACTGCGCCAGCAGCGTGCCGAGATAGCGTTTGACCTGCTGCGCCATGACCGGATCGTAGGACGGCAGCGGCGCCTCCAGGTCGGCGGCGCGGCAGACGATGCCGTCGAAATCCTGGTTGAACAGCGCCGGCATGCCGAACACGCGCTGCCAGGTGGCGGTGCTGGCCGGGGCCGCGTGCGAAAAGCTGATGCTGCGCGGGCGCCAGGACGGGCCGAGGAACACGCTCAGGATGCGGAACACCACGCCGACCGCCAGGTCGGTGGCCTGGCGCAGCGGGCTGGCCTCGTCGCTCAGCAGCTGCAGGCGGATGATCACCAGTTCGCCTTCGCGCTCCACGCGCATCGACAGCGACTCGTTCTGCAGGTCCATGTGGCGCACCATCGACTCCAGCGCGCGCAGCAGGTTGGGCTGCTCCTGCACCACGAAGGCCAGCGGGCCGAGGTTGGACAACTGGCGCAGCTCGGCCATGCGCAGGCCGAAGTCGTCGACGCCGGCAGCCTTGGCCGAGGCCTCCATCAGCCGCCCCACCTGGGCCGCCGGAATGCGGATGTCGGGATCCAGCAGCACGCTGCGGCCGATCCGCGCCGCGCGCAGCTGCTGGTAGGGATCGAGCCCCAGGGCACGCGCGACTTCGACGTAGTTGGTGAGACTGGCGCTGCGAAGGTAGTAGGACATCGTGTTTTCCCTGACTGTCCCTGAATGTAAATTGATCGTCCCGGATCGTCAAATGCCCGGGCGCCGTTGCACGATACTTCCGACACCGGAAGCGATCCGCCCGCAGGCTCCCGCCCGGCTCGCGATATGCATCATGCGCCGGCGAGGCCAGAACACTGAACTGGAGAGACGACATGCAATTCCTCGACGATTCCCTGCACCCCGAGAACCAGGACAAGGTGGTCATCACCGTGGCCCCCTACGGCCCCGAATGGATGCCGCAGGACTTCCCCGAGGACATCCCGGTGACGATGGAGGAGCAGATCCAGAAGGCGGTGGACTGCTACAACGCCGGCGCCACCGTGCTGCACCTGCACGTGCGCGAGCTCGACGGCAAGGGCTCCAAGCGCCTGTCCAAGTTCAACGAGCTGATCGCCGGCGTGCGCGCGGCGGTGCCCGACATGATCATCCAGGTGGGCGGCTCGATCTCCTTCGCCCCCGAGGACGAAGGCGAGGCCGCCAAGTGGCTGTCGGACGACACCCGCCACATGCTGGCCGAGCTGGCCCCGAAGCCCGACCAGGTCACGGTGGCCATCAACACCACCCAGATGAACATCATGGAACTCCTGTATCCGGAGTACCTGAAAGGCACGTCGCTGGAAAACCCCGCCTACCAGGCCGCCTACAGCGAGATGACCGTGCCGGCCGGCCCCGCCTGGGTCGAGGAGCACCTGCGCCGCCTGCAGGCCTCGGGCATCCAGCCGCACTTCCAGCTGACCGGCATGCACGCGCTGGAAACGCTGGAGCGCCTGGTGCGCAAGGGCGCCTACAAGGGGCCGCTGAACCTGACCTGGATCGGCATCGGCGGCGGCTTCGACGGCCCCAACCCCTTCAACTTCATCAACTTCGTGCATCGCGCGCCGGACGGCTGCACGCTGACCGCCGAATCGCTGCTGAAGAACGTGCTGCCCTTCAACATGATGGCCATGGCCATGGGCCTGCATCCGCGCTGCGGCATCGAGGACACCATCATCGACCAGCACGGCAAGCGCATGACCTCGGTGCAGCAGATCGAGCAGTGCGTGCGCGTGGCCCGCGAGCTGGGCCGTGACATCGCCTCGGGCCAGGAAGCGCGCCGCATCTACCGCATCGGCACCTGGTACGACAGCGCGGAAGAAACGCTGGCGGCCAACGGCATGGCGCCCAACCGCCGCGCCGGCGAGCGCAACCTGCCGCTGCGCAACGCGGCCTGAACCGCGGCCTGAACCGCTACCTGAGCCGCTGCCTGAGCGACCGCCTGAAACGCTTGCCCGGCCCCGGCTGCGCGACTTTCCCGCGCGGCCGGGCCAACCGGGCCTCTTCGCCGCGCCGCGCGCGCAGGAGGACACCGATGTCCCACACCGATCCCGCCCCGGCCGATGCCGCCATCGGCAATCCCTGCATCAACATCTGCCGCATGGACCAGGCCGGCAAGTACTGCCAGGGCTGCGGCCGCACCGCGCTGGAGATCGGCCGCTGGGACCGCTTGACGGCGCAGGAGCGCGGCGCCGTGCTGGCCGAGGTCGCGCAGCGACGGCCGTCGCTGCGCGGGCTGGCCGCCATGCCGCGGACACTGCAGCCGCCGCAGCCGCCGCGCGGCTGAAGCGCTGACGGGCCGGTGCGCCGGCACGGCACCCCCGCTTCCCCTGACCCCGCCGCCGCCCGCCGGGCCGCGGCAATCTTTCCGTCCGCCTCGCCATGACCCTGCAGCCTTGCTTGACGGTCGATGTGTACTTCGACCTGATCTGCCCCTGGTGCCTGATCGGCAAGCGCCATCTCGACGCGGCCCTGGCCCGCTGGGCACACGAGCGGCCCGAGGTACCCGTGCGCGTCCGCTGGTGTGCCTATCCGCTGCTGCCCGCCGTGCCGGCCGCCGGCCTCGACTACCGCGCTTTCTACCTGGCCCGCCTGGGCGACGCCCGCGCCGTGGCGGCGCGCCGGGCCCAGGTGCAGGAAGCCGCGCGCGCAGCCGGCCTCGAACTGCCGCTGGCGCTGGAGCGCATCGAGGTGCTGCCCAACACCCTGGCCGGACACCGGCTGATCCAGTACGCCGCGCAGGCGCATGGTGCTGCCGCCGCCGGCGCGCTGACCGAGGAGCTGTTCACGCGCTACTTCATCGCGGCGCAGCACATCGGCGACCCCGAGGTGCTGCGCGCGGCGGCCGACGCCTGCGGCATCCGCGCGCCCGGCCCCGTGCACGACGACGCGCCATGGCTGCCGCCGCTGGCCGTACCGCAGGCGCCGCCGCGCTGGGCCGGCCAGGGCGTGCCCCTGTTCGTCTTCGGCGGCAGGCATGGCGTCAGCGGCGCGCGTCCGGCCGCCGTCCTGTTCGACGCCATGCAGCAGGCGCTGGCTTTCGTGCCGCGGGACCTCGCCGCCTGCGGTTGAACCGCGGCGGCGAAGCGGTGCCGCGGATGCCGGCCCGAACGGCCCGAACGGCCGGAGCGGCCGGAGCGGCCGGGCATGGCGGGGCAAACGCAACGACAAACACAACAACAAACACAACGACGGACGCAGGCACGCCAAAGCGTCCGCCCCCCCACCAAGAGGAGACACCATGCCACGCATCATCCGACCTTCCACGCTGCGCCGAGCCGGCGCTGCCCTGGCCCTGGCGCTGGCCGTGCCGGCCGCACTGGCCTGGACCGGCAAGCCCGTCCGCATGCTGGTGCCGGCCCCGGCCGGCGGCACCATGGACGTGATCGCGCGCCTGCTCGCCGATCAGTTGTCGGCGGACCTGGGACAGCCGGTGGTGGTCGACAACAAGCCCGGCGCCGGCGGCAGCATCGCCATCAGCACCCTGCTGGCCGCGCCCGCCGACGGCCAGACCATCATGGTCACCGCCAGCAATGTGCTGACCGAGGTACCGCACGTGCTGAAGACACCGTTCGACCCGCTCAAGGACGTGCGCCCGATCGCCGCGGTGGCCCGCTCCCGCCTGCTGCTGGTCGGCACGCCTTCGCTGCCCGCCAGGGACCTGGCGAGCCTGGTCGCCTACGCCAGGGCCAATCCTGGCAAGCTGTCCTTCGCCTCGTACAGCGCCGGCACCGCCTCGCACTACGCCGGCGCCATCCTGAACCAGAAGGCCGGCCTGGACCTGCAGCAC
Organism: Cupriavidus sp. USMAA2-4; assembly: GCF_001854305.1. NCBI lineage: Bacteria > Pseudomonadati > Pseudomonadota > Betaproteobacteria > Burkholderiales > Burkholderiaceae > Cupriavidus > Cupriavidus sp. USMAA2-4. Next base: position 997,971 of record NZ_CP017749.1, read on the forward strand.
GTGCCCTTCGCCGGCTCCGGCCCGGCGCTGGCCCAGGTCATGGGCGGGCAGATCCCGCTGATGTTCGACGGCATGGTGACCTCGCTGCCGCTGCTCAAGGGCGGCAAGCTGCAGGCCTATGCGGTGGCGTCGAAAACGCGCTCGCCGCTGCTGCCCCAGGTGCCCACCTTCGCCGAACTGGGCTACCCGGAACTGGACTTCAGCAACTGGGTCGGCGTGATCGGCTCGGCACGGCTGCCCGAGGCGCTGGCCGCCAGGATCGCCGCGGCCAGCTACCGCGCCGCGGCCACGCCGCGCGTGCACGAACGCATGAAGGATCTCGGCTACGAACCCATCGAGGCCCAGTCCCTGCCCCAGCTCGGCCAGGCCGTACGCACGGAATTCGAGCGCAACGCAGGCATCGTCAAGGCCTTCGGCATCCAGCCCTGAGTCGCCGCCGCACGCCGTGCCGCCGTGCCGCCGTGCCACCAGCCGGCGCGGCGCATGCGCCGGATCCCTGCAGGAACCGATTCTTGCGCGCGGCCGATTTCTCTTCTGCGGCCAGCCCGCTGTTTCGCCGCGCGGGCGGCCCGTAGAGTGGCTCCGTTCTCAACCCGGAACGGAGTTTCCATGCAAGCGGTACAGATCCAGCAATACGGCGCGGCGGATACGCTCGCCTTGGTCGACGTCGCCACCCCGGCCCCGGGGCCGGACGACGTCGTCGTTCGCGTGCACGCCGCCGGCGTCAACCGGCTCGACGTGCTGCTGCGCGATGGCAGCGTGTTCCAGGTGCCGCTGCCGCGCATCCCCGGCACCGACTTCGCCGGCGAGATCGTCGAGGCCGGGGCCAATGTCGACCGCCGCCGCATCGGCGAGCGCGTCTTCGCCGCCCCCATCCTCTCCTGCGGCCACTGCGAACACTGCCTGCGCGGCGAAGACAACCGCTGCAGCCACTTCGGCACGGTCGGTTCCACCATCGACGGCGGCTATGCGCAGTTCGTGCGCGTGCCGTCCCGCAACGCCGTCGCGCTGCCCGAGGCGCTCGACTACGTGCGCGGCGCGAGCTTCGCCCTCACCTACGCCACGGCGGCGGCCATGCTGCGGCGCGGGCGCCTGGCGGCAGGCGAGTCGGTGATGATCCTCGGCGCCAACGGCGGGCTGGGCTACGCCGCGGTCGAACTGGCCAGCGCCATGGGCGCGCGCGTGATCGCCATCGGCCGCAGCGCCGGCACCGACGAGGCACTGCGCCGGGCAGGCGCCGCCGCCGTGGTGCTGGCCGGCCCCGGCATGGCGGAAGAGGTGCGCGAGCTCACCGGCGGGCGCGGCGTGGACCTGGTCTTCGAGCATGTCGGCGCCGCCACCTTCGAACAATCGGTTGCCGCGCTCGCCATGGACGGCCGGCTGGTGCTGGGCGGCGTGACCACCGGCACCATGGCGCCGCTGGACCTGAAGGCGGTGTTCACCCGGCGCCTGGAGGTGCTGGGCTGCCGCGGCAGCGGGCGCCGCGACCTCGACCACGTGCTCGACCTGGTGGCGCGCGAACGGGTCCGCCCCTGCATCCAGCAGGTGCTGCCGCTCGCCCAGGCCGCGCAGGCGCACCGCCTGCTGGAGTCGGGCGTCACGCTCGGCAAGATCATCCTGACCGTCTGAGGCAACCATCATGTTCATCGTCCTGCTGCACTACGTGCAACCGCTGGCCGCCATCGAAGCCAGCCTGGCGGAGCATCGCGACTTCCTCGACCGCCACTACCGCGCCGGCCATTTCCTGGCGTCGGGACCGCAGGTACCGCGCATCGGCGGTGTTATCCTCGTGCGCCGGCTCGATCGCCGGCAGCTCGACGCCGTGCTGGCCGAAGACCCCTTCTACCGCGAGGGGCTGGCACGCTACGACATCATCGAGTTCACTCCCAGCAAATTCGCCGACGGCGCCGAACCGCTGTTCGTCCCGGCCGGCTGACAACCGATGGAACCCCCGGCATGGATCTGCTGAGCGCGATGCGCGTCTTCCAGAAAGTGGCCTCGACGCTGAGCTTCACCGAGGCCGCCGACCTGCTCGGCATCGCCGCCTCCAGCGTGTCGCGCCAGGTCGACGCGCTCGAAGCCAGGCTGGGGGTCAAGCTGCTGACCCGCACCACGCGCCGGCTCGCCCTGACCGAGCCCGGCCGCACCTACAAGGAACAGCTCGACACCTTGCTGGCCGAGTTGGACGCCGTCCACGAGGGAATCGCGTCCTACGCCGGCCAGCCGCGCGGCCGCCTCAAGGTCAGCTCGCCGCGGGTGTTCGGCAAGCGCCTGCTGACGCCGCTGATTCCGGCCTTCCTGGCCGCCAACCCCGGCGTCACGCTGGAACTGTCGCTGACCGACGACTACGTCGACCTGGTCGAGACCGACACCGACCTCGCCATCCGCATCGGCACGCTGGCCGAATCCAGCCTGGTCAGCCGCCCGCTGGGCCGCTACCGGCGGCTGGCCGTCTGCCATCCCGACTACCTGCGGCAACGCGCCGCACCCGCCGCGCCGGCCGACCTGCTCGCGCACAACTGCCTGCGCTACCGCCGCGCCGGCGAGCGCGTGGTCTGGAGCTTCGCCGGACCCGATGGCGAAGCCGGCATCGAAGTCGTGCCGCAGGGCGACCTGGTGGCCAATGACGTCGAGGTCCTGCTGGAAGGCACGCTGGCCGGCAGCGGCATCGCCCTGCTGCCCTACTGGCTGGTGCGCGACGCGCTGGAGGCCGGACAGCTGGTCCAGGTGCTGCCCCGCTACCCCTCGGCCAGCACGCTGCAGAGCGCCGGCATCCACTTCGTCTACGCCATCAACCGGCGGCAGTCGCGCAAGGTGCATGCGTTCATGGATTTCGTGGTGCAGCGCACGGCCGGGCTGCTGGTGTGAGGGCTTGTCGCGGATAGACGCCGAAAGGGAATAGCAGCCCTCCGCAGCGGGGGCAGGGCACACCATTCCCCCCTTGCGGCGTTTTGACAACCAGGACTGCCCCGATCACACTGCCACAAAATCGAACGCATCGATGACAGGAACGACATGCGGATTGACGACAGATGGGAATCGCAGACGGACGGCATCCGGGCAAGGGATCTGCGGCGCGACGCGCTGGTCCGCCTGCGCGAGGCCGTTTCCCGCACCCGCGCTCAAGCGGATACCCAAGCGGATACACAAGCGGATCGGCTGGCCGCCGATGCCTGCGTGGTGCGCAACGGCTGCTTCGACCATGCTTGATACCGGCGCCCAATCCCTCGTGCTCGGCGGCGTGCTGAGCGCCGCCGCGGCCGCGGCCCACCTGGCCTGCATCGCCGTCGGTGCCCGCGCCTATCGGTTCATGGGTGCGGGCGAGCGCATGGCGCGCGCGGCCGAGGCCGGCCAGATCCGGCCGGCATTGCTGACCTTGTTCATCGCCGGCGTGCTGCTGCTCTGGGCCATGTACGCCTTCTCGGGCGCCGGCATCGGTCCTCGCCTGCCATGGACGAAACCAGCGCTCGCCTGCATCGGCGCGGTCTACCTGGCACGCGCCGTCTGCTTCCCGCTTCTCAGGCCCGCGTTCCCCGAGAACTCCACGCGCTTCTGGCTGGTGTCGTCGGGCATCTGCGCGGTGCTCGGTTCGCTCTACGCGGTGGGTGTCGTCGCGGCCTGGGCGGATCTGTGATCCGTCGTGGCGTCGCTGCCTGGGCTGACGCGGCCCGGCGCATCGTCCATCGGGTGGGAATCGATCATCGGGATGCGGTGGCAGGGGTCCTGATCTGGATGCCGGCCTGCGCTTTCGCCGCCGCAAAGAAAAAACGCCAGCCGCGCTGCGGCTGGCACTGAGCTTTCCCTTCCTGCCTGGGCTGCATGCGTGCGCAGCGTCTTGTTATCGATCCGGCCTGCGCCCGCCTTCGGGATCCCGCCCACGAAGACGATGCGCTCGCCGCCGCTCAGAACGGCCTGCTGCCGATAATGCCCGCCCGCTCCATCTTGCGGTGGCAGGGCGGGTAGTCCATCACCGCGTAGTGCTGGGTCGCGCTGTTGTCCCAGATCGCCACGCTGTCCGGTTCCCAGCGCCAGCGCACCTGGAACTCGGGGATATAGGCCTGGCTGATCAGGTAGCGCAGCAGGTCCGCCGCGCCGGGGTTGCCGTCCTGCCCGAAGCGCACGCGTGCCGGCGTGTGGTAGTTGGTGAAGTGGGTGGTGAAGCCGTTCACGTAGAGGATCTTCTCGCCGGTCTCGGGGTGGGTGCGCACCACCGGATGCTCCGCGTCCGGATACTGCGCCTTCAGCGCGAGCCGCTTCTCGATCGGCATCGCCGCGCCGAAGCTGGCTTCGATGCTGTGGCGCGCGCGCAGGTCGGCGATCTGTTCCTTGACGTGGGCCGGCAGGTTTTCGTAGGCCAGCACCATATTGGCCCACATGGTGTCGCCGCCCACCGGCGGGCACTCCACGCAGCGCAGCACCGCGCCGAACTGCGGCGCCTCGCGCCAGGTGGTGTCGGAGTGCCAGGCGTTCTCGTAGCGGTCGTTGGGCTGGTCCGGCGTCTTGTAGATGCGTACCAGGCCGGGGTGCTCGGGATCGCTGCCGGCGACCGGATGGTCTTCCAGTTCGCCGAAACGGCGCGCGAAGGCCACGTGCTCGGCGCGGCTCAGTTCCTGCTTGCGCAGGAACAGCACGCGATGGCGCAGCAGCAGGGCGCGGATCTCGGCGAACAGGCCGTCGTCGCGCACGGCGTCGGCAAGCTGCACGCCGCGCAGTTCGGCGCCGAGCGCACAGGTGAGTTGGCTGACTTGCATGGCGGCCTCCTCAGATGACGAAGATCGACGAACCGGTGGTCTTGCGCGCTTCCAGGTCGCGGTGCGCCTGCACGGCATCTTCCAGCGCGTAGTGCTGGTGGATCTCGATGCGGATGCGGCCGGCGCCGACGTGGTCGAACAGCTCGCCGGCCAGCTCGGCCTTCTCGGCCGGATCGGCGATGTAGTCGGCCAGCGCCGGGCGGGTCAGGAACAGCGAGCCCTTCATGGCCAGCAGCACGGGATCGAAGGGCGGGATCGGGCCCGAGGCGGTGCCGACGCAGACCATGGTGCCGCGCCGCTTGAGCGAATCCAGCGAGGCCATGAAGGTGTTCTTGCCGACGCTGTCGAACACCACCGATACGCCCACGCCGTCCGTCAGCTCGCGCACGCGGCGGGCGACATCCTCGTGGCTGTAGTTGATCACATGGTCGCAGCCATGGGCGCGCGCCACCTCGGCCTTGGCCTCGGACGAGACCGTGCCGATCACGGTCAGGCCGAGCAGCTTGGCCCACTGCGAGACGATCAGGCCGACGCCGCCGGCGGCGGCGTGCAGCAGGACGGTGTCGCCGGCGCGGAAGGCGTGGATGCGGCGCATCAGGTAGGCCGAGGTCAGGCCGCGCATGGTCATGGCGGCCGCGATCTCGCAGCTGATGGTCTCGGGCAGGCGGATCAGCGGCGCCGCCGGCACCAGGCGCTCGGTGCTGTAGGCACCCAGCGTGTTGACGAAGCCGGTGTAGGTGACGCGGTCGCCGACCGCCACGTTGTTCACGCCCGGCCCCACGGCCTCGACGATGCCGGCAGCCTCCACGCCAATGCCGCTCGGCAGCGGCACCGGATAGATGCCCGTGCGGAAATAGGTGTCGGCGTAGTTCAGCCCGACCGCCACGTGGCGGATGCGGACCTCGCCGGGGCCGGGATCGCCGACTTCGACCTGTTCGCAGCGCAGCACTTCGGGACCGCCGGTTTCATACATGCGGATGACCTTGGCCATCGGTTGTCTCCTGTCGTGATCGCGGCGCGCGACGCGCGCCATGCATGCTGTGCACTGTAGGTGCCGGCGCCGCGGCGCGCTTTGCATTGCGCACCGGGAACTTTGCATTTCATGCCAGGCACATCTATGATCGCTGCGCGTGCCGGGGCGGCCGGCACGCCAGGCCAGCCCGGGGGCAACCCGGGGCAACCCGGGACAACAATACGGAGACAGTCGGGACGTGGAGACGCTGATACGTGCCGCGGCACTGAGCCATTTCTTCGAGGTCGCGCACAGCCTCGGCCTCAATCCGCAGCCGCTGCTGCGCCGGGTCGGCCTGAGCCGCGCCATGCTGCAGGACCCGGACCGGCGCGTGCCGGCCGCCGCCGTGGTGGCGCTGCTGGAAGCCTCGGCCCAGGCCAGCGGCTGCCTGACCTTCGGCCTGCGCATGGCTGAAACCCGCCAGTTGTCCGATTTCGGCGCAATGAGCCTGTTGATCGGCCAGCAGCCCACGCTGCGCGCGGCGCTGGCCACGCTGATCCGCTACCGCCACCTGGTCAACGATTCGATCGCGCTGCTGCTGGAGGACGTCGGCAAGACGGTCGTGATCCGCCACGAACTGGTGTCCGCACCGGGCTCACGCCAGGCCACCGAACTCGCCATCGGCGTGCTGGCGCGCCTGGGCAGCGCGCTGCTGGGCGCGCGCTGGCAGCCGGTCAGCGTGAACTTCACGCATGCGGCGCCAGCCGACCTGCGCGCACATCGCCGGCTGTTCGCCTGCCCGCTGGTCTTCAACAGCGAATTCAACGGCATCGTCTGCCTGGCGGCCGACCTGGACGCGCCCAATCCCGGCGCCGACCCGGTCATGGCGCGCTATGCGCAGCGCTTCGTCGATGCCCTGCCGGCCCCCGGCGGCGGCGCCATCGGCCACGAGGTGCGCGCTGCCATCTACCTGCTGCTGCCGATGGGGCGGGCCACCAGCGCCGCGGTGGCGCAGGGGCTCGGCCTGAGCCTGCGTACCATGCAGCGCCAGCTCGACGAGGCGGGCGAGACCTTCACCGGCATCCTCGACGAAGTGCGCCGCGAACTGGCCCGGCGCTACGTGGAAAACCCGCAGTACTCGCTCACACGCGTGTCCGGGCTGCTCGGCTACGGCTCGCCGGCCGCCTTCTCGCGCTGGTTCTCGGCCCGCTTCGGCATGGCGCCGGTGGCCTGGCGCAAGCAGGCCGGCGGGCGCGCCGGCTGATCCCCTGTGCAGCGCAAGGCGCCTGGCCGCTCAAGTTTCGCTCCGGCTGTCCGTAAAGGGTTCCCATTGCCATCCGATGTGGCATACGCCATCCCTGGACCCGGACATGCGAAGCATTCTTTTGCTCGAGGACGAGGCGGAACTGCGCGAGGAAATCGCCGCCTTCCTGCAGAAGCGGGGCTGGACGGTGCTCCAGGCCGGCAGCCTGGCCGAGTCCGCGCCCCTGATCGAACAGGCCGACATCGCCGTGATCGACGTGATGCTGCCGGACGGCACCGGCTTCGAAGCCGTCGCGCGCCTGCGCCGGCAGCGCCCGGGCTGCGGCATCGTCATGCTGACCGCGCGCGGCGAGACGCAGGACAAGGTGCGCGGCTTCGAGGACGGCGCCGACCACTACCTGGTCAAGCCCATCAAGCTGCTGGAATTCGACGCGGTACTGCGCGCCCTGAGCCGGCGCGTGGCCGCGAGCTGGCAGCTCGACCGCCAGGCCAGCGAACTGATCGCGCCGGAAGGCTCGCGCATGATGGTCTCGGTCAACGAGGGCAGCCTGCTCGAACTGCTGGCACGCCACCCGGGCCAGCCGGCCAGCCGCCGCGAAATCGTGGAGAACTTCGGCCAGGAGTGGCTGCACTACGACGAACGGCGCCTGGAAACCCTGGTCAGCCGGTTGCGCCAGCGCTGGCGCAGCCTGACGCGCAGCGAACTGCCGCTGCGCACGGCGCACCGCGTCGGCTATATCTTCGCCGCGCCGCTGGCGCTGGCCTGAGCGGTCCTGGCGGGAGGGCCACGCCTCCCTGCCGGCCCTCCCGCCTTTTCCGCTCCCCCCCCGTTTCCCCCGTTTCCCCCGTTTCCCCCGTTTCCCCCGTTTCCCCCGTTTCCCCCGTTTCCCCCGTTTCCCCCGTTTCCCCCGTTTCCCGCCCGTTTCTTACTCCCCGTTTCCACCGGTTGCCGGCAGGACTTGAGCCTTCTCGCTACCGCCGGTTTGCTCCCCTCTCCCGCTTGCGGGAGAGGGGCCGGGGGAGAGGGCAGGCGCCGGCCGGCCGCAGCATGGGATTACACCATCGGCTTCGTCCCGATGCTCGCGTGCTGGACCACACCGACGGCTTCGTCATGCGTGGCGCCTTGCTAAACCACCCCTCTCCCCCGCCCTCTCCCCATGCGGGGCGAGGGAGCCAAGACCGTGTGCTTGGCGTTCGGTGTTGGTGCACTCGTCGGCATCGTCCAGCGCGTCGTGTTTCGCACCGCGCCGGCCTGTTCCTCCATCACTCCCCCTTCGCTCCCCATCGGTTCCCCCTTGCTGCCATTAAAGGCGCCGAAGCGGCGCAAATGGTGGCGACATTGTGAAAGCACATGCCCCGCCGTCTCCGGCACGCCACCGCATGCCCCTCCCATGGGGGGGGCGGGCGCGCCGACGGGGCCGGACCGGCGTGGCATAATCGGGCGGCCCATGCCGCTTCCGGCACGCCGCCTCCGCTGGACCCGAGCCGAAGGGATCGATGCCAGACTCCGCCGCCATCTCCGCCATTCCCCCCGATACGCCACAGTGCCTGCAGGTGCTGGTCGTCGACGACATGCCGGCCAGCCGCGCCGAGACCGCCCAGCGGGTGCGCGAAGCCGGGCACCGGGCGGTCGAGGCAGGCAGCGGCGAGGAAGCCCTCGCCGTGGTCGCGGCCCGCCATGTCGACCTGGTGCTGCTGGACCTGCTGATGCCCGACATGGACGGCTTCGAGGCCACGCGCCGCCTGCGCGCGCGCGAGCCATACAGCTGGCTGCCGGTGGTGGTGATGTCGTCGATGAGTGGCGCCGACCATTTCGTCAAGGCCATCGAGCAAGGCGCCGACGACTACCTGCTCAAGCCGGTCAGCCCGGAACTGCTGCAGGCCAAGCTGCGCAATATCGGCCGCGCGCTCGAGCTGCAGACGCGGCTGGCGGCGCAGGCCATGCACAACCGCGCGCTGTTCGACCATGTCGGCGACGCCGTGCTGGCGCTCGACGGCGCGCAGCGCATCTGCGACGCGAACCGCGCCGGCCTGGCGTTGCTGGGCTTGTCCGCCCTGCCACCCGACGGCATCCCGCTGCACTCGCTGATTCCCTCCGGGCTGCCGCCGCTGGAGCCGGGCGACGCGCGCCAGGTCCGCATCGAGCGCAACCTGCGCCGCGCCGACGGCCGCGAGAGCGCCGCCGAGATCGGCATGACCGGCTGGCCCAGCGGCAGCGCGGCACGCGTGTCGCTGGTGCTGCGCGACCTCAGCGAGCGGCGCCGCCTCGAACGCCTGAAGGACGAATTCCTCAGCACCATCAGCCACGAGCTGCGCACCCCGCTGACCTCGGTGCTGGGCGCGCTCGGCCTGCTCGCCGGCGGCGCCGCCGGCGAGCTGCCGGAGCAGGCGCGGCGCCTGACCGAGGTCGCGCAGCGCAACGGCGAGCGGCTCGGCCGGCTGATCGACGACGTGCTCGACCTGACCAAGCTGGAAGCCGACCGCATGATGCTGAACCTGCGCGTGCAGGCGCTGGAACCGCTGCTGGCGGAAGCGGTGCAGGCCAATGCCGACTATGCGCGCCGGCTCGGGCGCACGCTGCAGGTGGTGGCGCCGCCGCCGCCGGGACTGCGGGCCGAGATCGACGCCGACCGTTTCCTGCAGGTGATGGCCAACCTGCTGTCGAACGCGGTCAAGCACTCGCCGCCGGAGCAGCCGGTGGAAATCCGCTGCCACTGCGCCCAGGGCCGCCTGCGCATCGCCGTGCGCGACCACGGCCCGGGCATCGACCCGGCCTTCCGCGCCAGGCTGTTCGAGAAGTTCTCGCAGGCCGAGCAGACCGACCGCCGCAGCGGTGCCGGCACCGGCCTGGGCCTGCACATCAGCCGGCTGCTGATCGAACGCATGGGTGGCAAGGTCAGCGCGGTGTCCACCGCCGGGCACGGGGCCGAGTTCGTGGTCGACCTGCCGGTCTGGCGGGGCGGCGCCGAACGCACGCTGTCGCAGCCGCAGGTGATGGTGATCGATGGCGATCCCCGCGCGCGCGACCGCATCGCGGCGCTGCTGTCGCCGCTGTGCGAGTTGCATTGCCTCGACGACCTCGGGCAGGCGGTGGACGAAGCGGCCCCGGCGCCTGCCCTGCTGATCGCCGACCCGGCCGGCGCGGACGGCCCCCTGGACACGGTCTGCGTGCGCCTGCGGCGGCTGGCCGGACCGGCACCGGTGCTGCTGTACACCGACGCGATCGGCGCGGAGCAGGCCGGCGCCCATGGCTTCACCCTGCTGAGCAAGCGCGGCACCGGCAACGATGCCTTCCTGCGCGCCGTGCGGCTGGCCGCCAACCTGGCCGGAGACTGACGCCATGGACGCATTGCGGCGGGTGCTGTGCGCCGAGGACGACCCCGACATCCGCACCATTCTCGAACTCAGCCTGGCCACCGTCGGCGGCTACGAGGTCTGCATGTGCGCCGACGGGCGTGCGGCGGTCGAGCAGGCACCGGGCTTCCGGCCCGACCTGATCCTGCTCGACGTGATGATGCCGGGCATGACGGGGCCCGAGGCGATGCAGGCCATCCGCGCCATGCCGGCGCTGCGCGGCACGCCGGTGGTGCTGATGTCGGCGCGCGCCCTGCCGCACGAGATCGAGGCGCTGCTGGAGCATGGCGCCACCGGCGTCATCGTCAAACCCTTCGATCCCATGACGCTGGCGGACAACCTGCGCATCTACTGGGAACACGGGCGTGGCATCGGCGCCGGATAGCGCGGCGGCCGCGCAGCGGCAACTGCAGCGCCTGCGCGAGCGTTTCCTGGCCGGCCTGCCCGGCCGCGCCGACGAGCTGGCCCGGGCCGTCGAGGCCTGGGCCGCCTCGGCCGCGGCCGAAGCGGCGCCGGAAACGGCGGCACAGGCCCGCCTGGCCGCCGCCGCCGTGCTGCACCGCCTGGCCGGCGCCGCCGGCCTGCATGGCCTCGCGCCGCTGGGCGCGCAGGCGCGCGCGCTGGAAGACGCGGTCATGGCCGCCGCCGCCCCTTCCCCCGCCCTGCTGGCCACCCTCGCCGGCTTGCGCGCCACGCTCTCCACCCTCGCCACGCCCGCGGGCCCCGGCGGCACCTCCGGCGCCGATGCCGACGGCCTTGCCGGCTGATGCCGGTGCGCGGCAAGCGCGCGCGAATTCACAAAGCGGTGACATTGTGGACGCCCTTCCCGCATTTAATCACCCTGCGGCCGGCGCCTTTTTCCGCCCGGCCGGAGAACAAGGAGCTTGCCATGCAATTGACGGCCATCCGGGAAACCTCCGGCGTCCTGCTGATCCGGCTCGACGAGGCCCACCTCGACGCCAGCAACGTCAAGGCATTCAAGGAAGCCATCAACCCCTTGCTGGAAGACTACCAGCGCGTCGTCTTCGACATGTCGGCGCTGAGCTTCGTCGACAGCTCGGGCCTGGGCGCGCTGATCGCCTGCCTGCGCCGCACCCACAAGAGCCAGGGCGATTTCAAGCTGTGCGGCATGCTGCGCCCGGTGCAGGCCCTGTTCGAGCTGATGCGCATGCACCGCGTGTTCAGCATCCACGCTACCGCCGAAGACGCCGTGCGCGCCTTCGCCTGAGCCACGCCAACGGAGGTCACCATGCCCGCCCCGACCTGCCTCTACGCCGCCGCCCCCCAGGCCGGCCGCATGCCTGCCGCAGCGACCGCCGCCAGCCAGCCGCGCCGGCAGCCCTCGCGCCGGCACGCACGGGCCGCGGCCGCGCGCTGCCAGCACCTGGCTTCGTACCGCCTGCCGCGCGGCAACGCCGCGCGCCCGACCGCCAGCCGCCACGGCTGAGAGCCTGCCCGGCCGGAGCCCCGGGCCCCGGCCGGCATGGCGCATGACGAAGGCCGCTTGCCGCACCGCCTGGCCGCCGGCACGGCAGCATCCGCAGGAGGTCACCTGCGGCGCCCCCTGCCTTCCCCCAGCACGGCGCACACCGGACGACGGCGGACACCGGGAAGTCGCCCTGGTGCCGGGACACCGGGGTTGAGCCGGGCGCCGGCCGCGCACGAGGATGGCCGACAAAGTTCACAAAGCGGCCACATTGTGTCGGCCACGGTGCGCTTCAATCCAGGTACCGATTCAGGTACCGATTCCCCGGGGAGCCGCCATGTCCATCGCCCACCATGCCAAGCCGACACCGACGGCCGTCCTGGCCATGCTGCGGCGCGGAGAAACGGACTTCCCGGCGGGCCGCCAGCCACCCCGCCTGCCCGCCCGCCGTGCCGGGCCGCCGCTGGCACTGTCCCACGCCCGATGGATGAAATATGGACCGTGGACCCCATTCCTCATCCTGAGCAGCGCCGCCGGCATGCCGGCGTCCCGCATCGACAGCGGCACGCTGTCCATGGCCGCGCTGGCAACGCTGGCAGCGCTGACTGCCCCCGCCGCACTGGCCGCACTGGCCGCACTGGCCGCACTGCCGGCCGCCCCGTGGCCGGGCTGCCGCGCCGGCCGGCTGCGCGGTCGGCGCGCATGAACGCGTACCCCGCACCGCCGGCCACGGCGCCAGCCTCACGCGCGAAGAGGCCGACGTGATCCGCTTGCCCAAGCGCCATCCAGCCAAGAGCGGCAGCGCCGATTCCGGCCACGCCAGCCGCCAGATTGCCGCAGGCCCGACCGCGCTGACGGTCGGCGCCCGGCCCGAGTCATTTGCATTGCAAGGGGAAAAACAGAACATGACACCTGAACCCGACACCCGTCGCGGGGGCGCCGCTGCGCGCGCGCAGGCCACGCTGGCGCAGCGCGGCCCGTGGCGGATGGCCTGGCTGCTGGCCCTGGCCGCCTGCTGCCTGGCGGCGACGGTGCCGCACGCCCACGCCGGCGTGGTCGCCGAACGAGTCAAGAGCCGGCACCAGGTGCGCGTCTGCATCTGGCCGGATTACTACGGCATCACCTACCGCGACCCGCGCACCCAGCAGCTGCGCGGCATCGACATCGACCTGTCGGCGGCGCTCGGCGCCGACCTCGGCGTCAAGGTGGCCTATGTCGACTCGTCCTTCGCCACGCTGATCGACGACGTGCGCGGCGACCGCTGCGACGTGGCCATGTTCGCCGTCGGCGTGCTGCCGCAGCGCCAGGCCGTGCTGCGCTTCAGCCAGCCCTACCTGCAGAGCGACATCTACGGCATCACCATGCGCGCCAGCCGCATCGTGCGCAGCTGGGCCGATATCGACAAGCCCGGCGTCAACGTGGCGGTGCAGGCCGGCACCTTCATGGAACCGGTGATGCGCGCCAGCCTCAAGCAGGCCAACCTGGTGGTGCTGGCACCGCCGCAGACGCGCGAACAGGAGTTGCAGGCCGGCCGTGTCGATGTCTTCATGACGGACTACCCTTACAGCCGCCGCCTGCTCGATAATGCGGACTGGGCGCGGCTGGTCTCGCCGTCCCAACCCTTCCACCGCATACCCTACGCCTACGCCATGCGCCAAGACGACGAGGAGTGGTACCGGACCATCAACGCCTTCGTCGAGCGCATCAAGCACGACGGCCGGCTGGAACAGGCTGCGCGCCGCCACGGGCTGACCGAGGTGCTGATCCGCCAGTGAAACCACCCGAGGCGCCGCCCGGCCACGGCACCGGCCATCCGCCTGCCTGGCTCACCAGCACCATGGTGCTGTGGGCCGCGGCCGCCATCGCCAGCCTGATGGTCGCCGCCGCCGCCGGCTTCGCCTGGTGGGAGCGCAGGAACGCCATCGACAACGAGCTCGACAACGTCGAGATGCTGGCGCGCGCGCTCGACGACCAGTCGAGCCGCGCGGTCGGCACGGCCGCCATCCTCGGCGACGCCTTCCGCGAAGACCTGGCCGCCTACGACAGCCCGGCCAGCCGCGAACGCATCGACCTGCTGCTCACCCAGGCCATCGCCGGCACGCCCTCGGTGCGCAGCTTCTCGCTGGTCGCCGCCGACGGACTGATCCTGGCCAGCTCCAACCCGCAGGCGCGCGGCAAGCGCATCGATCCGGAGCGCCTGCCGCGCCTCGCGGACACCGACAACGCCGACGCGCTGCGGATCGGCAAGCCGGTGGCGGGGCGCGACCTGGCCGATTCCGAACTGGCCCGCCATCCCGACCCGGCCCTGCGCATGCTGCCGCTGAGCTTCGTGCCGCTGGTGCGGCACGTGGCCCTGCGCAGCGGCGGCGACGCCTACATGGTGATCGCGCTGAACACCGACTACCTGGCCAATACCTTCGGACTGATGCTGTCCGACGCCGGCCGCACCGCCGCGCTGCTGCACTACGACGGCACGCTGCTGGCGGCCACCGAGGGCATCCAGGCGGCCCCCGGCGCCAACTTCTCGGCCAATCCGGTCTTCCGCGAGCTGCTGTCGCAGCGCGACCACGGCAGCCTGTCCGGCATCGGCCTGGACGGCGAGCCGGCCCTGCTCGCCTACCGCGCCTCGCGCCGCTGGCCGCTGGTGGTGATGGTCGAGCTGGGGCTCGACGCAGCGCTGGCCGGCTGGCAGGGCCTGATGCACTGGGTGGCCATTGCGCTGGCCGCCGGGCTGGCCCTGCTCGGCCTGGTGGCGGGGGCGGCCTGGCGCAGCCTGCGCAGCAACGAACAGGTGCGCGCCGCCCTGTTCGCGCTGCACCGCGAGATCGCCGCCAGCGAGGCGCGCAAGAGCGCCATCCTGGCCTCGGCCATGGACGGCATGGTCACGCTGGACGCGCGCGGCCACATCCTGGAGTTCAACCACGAGGCCGAACGCATCTTCGGCCACCGCGCGCAGGATGCGCTCGGGCGCTCGCTGGACGCCCTGGTGTTCCCGCCGGAATCGCGCGGCGCGCTCGACGGCGTGGCACGCACGCTGCGCGGCGGCATCCACGCCCAGCACGCGGGACAGCGCTGGGAGCTGCCGGCCATGCGCGCCAACGGCGAGCGCTTTCCGCTCGAAGTCTCGGTGGTGCCGGTGGAGTCCGACGGCGAGAGCATCCTCTCCTGCACCCTGCGCGATATCTCCGAGGCCAAGCAGGCAGCCGAGGAGCGCGAGCAGCTGCTGGAGCGCTACCGCGAATCGTCGGCGAGCCTGCGCGTGCTCAAGCGCGCGCTGGACCAGCACGCCATCGTCAGCATCTACACACCCGAGGGCGTCATCGCCTACGCCAACCGCAAGCTGGCCGAAGTCAGCGGCTACCGGCGCGAGGAGCTGGTCGGCCAGGACCTGCGCCTGCTCGCGCCGAAGGGCCAGCGCGAACCGATCGAGCACGACCCGCTCGCCCTGGTCCGGGCCGCGCAGGCCTGGGCGGGGCAGCTGGTGCACCAGAAAAAGGACGGCACCCTGTACTGGGCCGCCTCCACCATCGTGCCGGACCTCGACGCGCACGGACGGCTGCGCCAGATCTTCCTGATCCAGACCGACATCAGCCGCCAGATCGCCGGCGAGCGCGCCATCGAGGCGGCGCGCCGCGCCGAGCTGGAACTGGGGGCGGGCATCCAGCGCGCCCTGCTCACGCGCGACCTGCCGCCGGCCGTGCTCGACTGCTTCCTGTCTGGCTTCAATACCGCCTCGCAGGGCATCAACGGGGATTTCTTCGACCTGTTCCAGTTCAGCGAGGGCTGCTTCGACATCCTGGTCGGCGACGCCATGGGCAAGGGCGTGCCGGCCGCGCTGCTGGGCGCCGGCCTGAAGATGCAGTTCGCGCGCTCGCTGGCCGAGCTGGTCACCCGCGGCGGGCCGGCCGACCGTGCCCCCCAGGCCGTGCCGGCGATCGCGGCCGGCGCCGCGCGCGGCAACCGGCGCGCGCCGCCGCAGCCGGCCGAGATCATCGCCCACGTGCAGCGGGCCATGCACCGGCAGCTGGAAGAGCTTGAGAGCTTCGTCACCGTGTGCTACCTGCGCATCGACCGCAACCGCAACACCCTGACCTGGGTCGGCTGCGGCCACGAGGAGACGCTGCTGCTCGGCGCCGACGGCAGCCACCGCTTCCTGGCCAACCAGCATCCGCCGCTGGGCGTGCTCGAGAGCGCCGACATCGAGCAGTCCGAGGTGGCGCTCGGTGCCGGGCAGACCGTGGTGCTGTATTCCGACGGCGTGACCGACGCGGTGGGCACCGATGGCGAGCGTTTCGGCCTGCCGCGCATGACCGACACGCTGCACCGGCTGCTGGGCACGCACCAGCGCCCCGGCACCATCGCGCGCGGCATGCAGCACGTGATGCAGGCCTACACGGCGGATGGCAGGATCGCCGACGACATGACCATGCTGGTGCTGCAGACCCCGGCCGAGGCCGCCGGCGCGCGCGAATGGCGCTTCGAGATGCCGCGCGCGATGACGCAGCTCAAGGCCCTGCACACCTTCGTCGAGGCCCATGGGCGCGACGGCGGGCTCGACGAGGTGCAGGCCAGCGCCCTGGCCCTGGCCGCGGTGGAACTGGCCAGCAACGCGGTCCGGCACGGCGGCCACGCCGAAGACGGCGGCCCGCTGGAGTTCATCTTCCGCGCCGCGCCCGACGCCTGCCAGCTCGAACTGTTCTACACCGGCACGCCGTTCTCGCCGCCGCGCACGCTGGCACCGGACTTCAGCGGCGGCTCCGAAGGCGGCTTCGGCCTCTTCATCATCCGCGAAAGCTGCGACGCCGTGCGCTACGGCCACGCCGACGGCGTCAACCATGCCACCCTGGTCAAGCGCCTGCACGCGGCGCTGGCCGCCAGCGCGGGCGGCTGAGGCCGGCGCGGCCGCGCGCCCGATCCTGGCGGGCCGCCGCGGTTTTGCAATCGTGTAACCATCCCGGCGCCGCTCCGCGGTGCAATGGCATCCAGAACAACATGCTGGATGTCCATGATGGCCACGCCTCTCCTCTACATCCTCCCCAGCGGTGAGCTATCCGGCACCGAGCGGATGGCCATCCGCACGCTGCAGCACCTCGCCGACAGCTTCGACGGCGTGATCGTGGCGCCGCCGGGACCGGTGCATGCGCACGCCAGCCAGTGCGGGCTGCGCAGCGAGAGCTTCCGGTCGAGCGCCGGCCTGGCGCGCCTGCTGTGGCGCGCCGCGCGCCGCGAGCCCGAGCTCGCGGTGGCCTCGCTCGACCTGTCGCAGGCCTTCCTGGTGGTGCTGGCGCAGGCCCTGGGGCGCGCGCGCGTGCGCCACCTGCACATCGTGCGCGGGGGCAGCGACGAACGCCTCAGCTACGGCTACAAGCGCCTGCTGCAGCCGTTCCCGGTGGCTTTCGTCGCGGTCTCCGACTTCGTGCGCGAACGGCTGGTCGCGCACGGGGTGGACGCCGCGCGCATCAGCGTGGTGGAGAACTTCATCGAGCCGTCGGCGGTGGCCTGGCGCCCGGTGTTCCGCGAGGCCGGCGTGCGGCGCGTACTGATGCTGAGCCGGCTCGACCGCATCAAGCGCGCGGGCCTGCTGCTGCAGGCGGTGCGCAGCCATCCGGCCCTGGGCGCCATGCAATTCGACCTGTACGGCAGCGGTGAACAGGAAGCGGAACTGCGCGCGGCCGCGGCCGGGCTGCCCAATGTCACGCTGCACGGCTTCCGTGCCGACGCGGCCGGCCAGCTGCGCAGCTCGGACCTGCTGGTCCACACCTGCGCCGAGGAGCCGTTCGGCCTGGTGGTGCTGGAAGCCTTTGCCGCCGGCGTGCCGGTGCTGGTGCCCAATGCCGGCGGTGCCGGCGGCCTGGTGCGGCACGGCGAGACCGGCTTCCACTATGCGGCCAACGATCCCGACGCGCTTGCCGACGCGCTGCAGGCACTGCAGTCGGCCCCGGCCGCGCTGCTCAACGCGGTGGTGGCCAATGCCCGCGCCGAACTGTCGGACCGTTTCCACCCGGCCCGGCTGGCGCAGCGCTACCGCGACCTGCTGCAGCCGCGCGGCTGAACCCGCGCCGTACCGACGCACACCGACACAGACTGGACCGACCAAGCGGAGCCGACCATGCCGAATCCTCCCCTGCACCACACCCGCGACAGCCTGTACGGAACGGCCGGCCACCCCGGCTGCACGACCGCCCCCGACATCTCGGTGGTGGTGATCGGACACGACGACGGGGCCCGCCTGCGGCGCTGCCTCGACAGCGTGCACGGCGCCGACTGGCGCGGCCTGGCCTACGAGCTGATCTACGTCGAGGCCGGTCCGGTCGGTGGCAGCCCGGCCCAGGGCATCCGCCCCGGCAGCGCGGCCGGCCGCAATGCGGGCTGGCGGAGCGCGCGCGCCACCGCGGTGCTGTTCCTCGACGGCGATACCCTGCTCGCCCCCGCCTTCCCCCGGCTGGCGCTGGCCGCGCTGCGGCGCGGACGCTACGCCGCCGTATGGGGCGACGGGCACGAGGCGGCCTCCGGCCGGGCCGCCGATCGCGGCGCCAACGCCCTGTTCCGCCTCGACGCGCTGATCGAGGCCGGCGGCTTCGACGACAGCCTGGACACCGGCGCGGGACCGGAGCTGTGCCGCCAGCTGCGCGCCACGGGCTGGCGCATCCTCCTGCTGGACGCACCCGCGACCCCGCACGAGGTTGCCGTCCCCCGCACCGTCCCCCCCGTCAGCCAGGCCCGGTGCGGCACCACGCGCGCAGGCCGGGCGCAGGCCAAGGTCCCGGCGCACTGCCGCCAGCGCGACAACGCGCAGCAGCTGCGCGACATCCACCGCAACCTGCTGCATGGCGCCGCCATCGCGGCGCTGCCCCTGGTACTGGCCGCCGCCCTGGCGGCGGGGCCGGCGGCCAGCGCGGCCGTGGCCGGCGCGGCGCTGCTGGCCATGCTGCGCGCGGCCATGCACAGGTGCCTGGTGGACGGCAACGAACGCTCCGCCGCGCTTCACCTCGTGCACTCGCCCCTGCGGAAGCTGCCGATCCCGTGGCACCGGCTGCGCAGCGGCTGGCCGGCGCGGCACGGCGGTGCTCCCGCGCTGACCGACTACACGCTGCGGGCGTACGACGCTTCCCTGCACGCGCACCCCGGCATCACCTTCGCCGCGCGGCGCCGCGCCGGGCAGGGAGAGCCGCGATGAGACCGGGCACCTTGCTGCGGCTGGCCGAGGGCCGGCGCGCGCCCGCTGCGCCCGCCGGGAGACCCGCCATGCCGACTGAAACCTCGTACTACCAGTCCAACGGCCCGTCCCGCGACACGCGCCGCCACAAGCCCCGCGCGCCGGCACACGGCCTGGCGATCCTGGTCGTCACCCGCAACTCGGCGCACGGCATCCTGCGCCTGCTGGACGGCCTGCGCCCCGGCGTGCGGCCGGCCGACTGGCAGCTCATCGTGGTCGACAACGCCTCGCGCGACGGCAGCGCCGAGCTGGTCGCCGCGCAGCACCCCTGGGTCACGCTGGTGCGCAGCCCGCGCGACCTCGGCTTCGCCGGCGCGGTCAACCTCGCCGCCAGCCGCGCCGATGCGCACATCCTGCTGCTGCTCGATCCCCGCGTATCGGCCACGCCGGCCTGCATCGCGCAAGGCCTGCAGCGCATGTGGTCGGAACCGGGCGTCGGCATCGCCGGCGGGCGCCTGCTGGGTGACGACGGCAGCGACCGGCCCTCGGCCCGGCGCTTCCCCTCGCTGCTCAACGAAGCGCTGGCGCTGAGCGGCCTGGCGGCGCGCTTCCCGCGCTCGCGCCTGTGCGGCCGCGCGGACCGCACCTGCTGCGATCCCGCCGTGCCCGCCGAAGTCGACTGGGTGCCGGGCGCCTTCGCCTTCGTGCGCACGACACTGTTCGCGGCGCTCGGCGGCTTCGACCTGCGCTTCTTCCGCTACTACGAAGAGGTGGACCTGTGCCGGCGCGCGCGCGGCCACGGTTACACGGTGCAGTACTGGCCGGAACTGCGCGTGCGCCATGCCGGCGGTGACCTCCCCGGCGCCGGCGCCCAGCTCACGCCGTGGCACATGCGCAGCGCACTGCTGTATCACCGCAAGCACCACGGCTGGCTGACGGCCTGGGCCAGCAACCGGCTCGCATCCGCCTGGCACGGCCTGCGCGCGCTGCGCCACTGGCGCTTCGCCAAGGCCGGCGGCGCGCGCGGCGACAAGTACCGGCAGTCGCGCCAGCACGTGGCGCAGCTGCGCCGCGCCTGGCACGACACCATGGGCGGGCGCGTCTCGCCGCCCACGCCGTGGTGAGGCGCCCCGCCCCGCCCAGGCCAAGGCCGGCCCCCGGCGCGCGCCCGCGCCGGTAGCACCGCGCGCCGGATCCCCGTGCCGGGCTTGATCTTCATCAACAGGAGGCGGGAAAGTGGAGCCGAGCCGTCAACGCGCCGGGGCCGATATCGGTTCTCCTGGCAGGCGCCGCAATCGTCCACCGCCCCGGAACGTGCGGACGCCTGGAATACGGCCCCGGCGGGGTGATGACAGCGACAGCACCGCACGTGCCGCCTGCGTGCCATCTGCGTGCCATCTGCGTGCCGCTCGCCAGCCCCTGTCACTGATAAGTAAAAAGAAAAGCATGACGATGTTACGCAGCCTGTATCGCCGGCTCGGCCTTGGGCACCTGGTCCTGGCCCTGGCGGTCTTCTCCTTGCTTGCTGCCTTCGCGAATACCTTCTATTCCGCCTACCGCGTGCAGCGCGAGATCCTGCTGACCAACGCGCTCGAAGCCAACCGGGTCTATGCGGCGAAACTGGCCGACAGCACCGCCAACTTCGTCAGGTCGGCCCAGCAGCAACTGGCCGTCAGCGCCTCCCTGCTGGGCGCCAGGCCCTTCGGGCGGCAGGCGCTGGAAGACGAAGCCTGGCGCCTGCTGCACCAGACCGACTCGTTCAACTCGGTGCTGATCGTCGACGCGCGCGGCACGGTGCTGGCCGTGATGCCGACCACGCTGAACCTCGCCGGCAAACAACTGGACAGCGAAGGCGCGCGCGCGGCGCTCGATGCCCGGCAGCCGCGCATCACCCAGGCCTACGTGTCCGCCGCCGGCAACCTCGTGGTCAATATCTCGCAGCCGATCCTGGGCAAGGACGGGCGCTACCTCGGCTATGTGGCGGGCTCGATCTACCTGCGGGAAAAGGGCATCCTGCATGCGCTGCTGGGCGAGCACTACTATCGCGACGGCTCCTACCTCTATGTGGTCGACCGCGCCGGCCGCATTCTCTACCACCCGGACAGCGGCAGGATCGGCAAGGTCGCCAGGGACAACCCGATCGTCGCGGACGTCATCGCCGGCAAGGCCGGCACGCGCCGGATCGCCAACAGCAGGAACATCGACATGCTCGCCGGCTTCGCTCCGGTGCCGGTCGCGGGCTGGGGCATCGTGGCGCAGCGCCCTGTCGCGGCGACACTGGCCGAGATGGACCGCCTCACGCTCGCCGTGCTGCGCGATACCGTGCCGCTCGTGATCGCTTCGCTGCTGGCCGCCTGGTACCTGGCCGGGCTGATCGCCAAACCCCTGCGCCAGCTCGCGCAGGCGACCGGGGAAAAGGACACGGCAGCCACCCTGCGCAGCATCCAGGGCATCCGTGCCTGGTACTTCGAGGCGAGGCAGCTCAAGCAGGCGGTGCTGGAAGGCCTCGCCACGCTGCAGGCGCAGATCGGCGCCCTCAACGAGGCCGCCGTCACCGACCCCATGACGGGCCTGCGCAACCGGCGCGCCCTGTCGGCGCAGCTGCGCAACTGGGGCGCCGCCGCCCAGCCCTTCGCGGTCATCGCCATCGACGTGGACCGCTTCAAGCGCGTCAACGACACGTACGGGCACGAGGCGGGGGACAAGGTGATCTGCCACATCGCCAGGCTCATGCGCGAATGCTCGCGCCAGGGCGATTTCCTGTGCCGGGCCGGTGGCGAGGAATTCCTCATGCTGCTGCCCGGCTGCGGCGCGGCCGAGGCCATGCTGATCGCCGAACGGCTGCGCCAGCGCACCGCCGCCACGCCCGCGCCAGGCGTCTGCGCGGTGACGGTCTCGCTCGGCGTCGCCAGCTGGCCCGAGTCGCACGGCAGCATGGAGCGGGTGCTGGCGCTGGCGGACGCCGCCCTCTATGCGGCGAAGGAACAGGGGCGGAACCGGACCGTGGCCGACGCCTCCCTCGACCTGCCGGACGCGCCCCGTCCCCCGGCGCCACGCTCCGCCGGCTGAGGCCCGGCCCGATGGCGTCCGCTACCGCTGGCCGCTGCTCAATGCCGTACTGCCGCCGCCTCCTGTTCGAAGCGGTAGCCGTAGCCGTACACCGGCGCCACCCGCCAGCCCTTGCTGCCGTCGAGCTTGAGCTTCTTGCGCAGGCGGCTGACATGGGTGTCGACGGTGCGCGTGTCGACGTCGGCGTTCAGGCCCCAGATGCGGTTGAGCAGGTGGTCGCGCGAGAGCAGCTTGCCGGGACTGTCGAACAGGTAGACGGCCAGGTCGAACTCCTTCTGCGTCAGTTCGACAGCCTGGCCGTCGAGCGCGATGCGCACCGCCTGCAGGTCGATCTCATAGGCGCCATGGCGCTTGGCCGCCGTGCCAGCGACGGTGGTGCCGGCGGTGGCGCCGGTGGTGGTGCCGTAGCGGCGCGCCAGGGCCTCGATACGGGCCAGCAGCACCGCCGGCCGCACCGGCTTGACGAGGTAGTCGTCGGCGCCGGACCTGAGCGCGCTGACGGTGGTCTGCTCGTCCTCGCGCGCGGTCAGCACGATGATGGGCAGCTCCCAGCCGAGCTGCTCGCGCGCCCAATGGATGATGTGGCCGCCGTCGGTGTCGGGCAGCATCCAGTCGATCAGCAGCAGCTCGCAGCCGCGTCCCACCTGCGCCATGAAACCCGCGCCGTCGCCGAAGCCCTGCGCCACATGGCCGCCGCCCTCCAGCCAGGCCAGGATCACATCGCGCTGGTCCGGATCGTCTTCCAATACCGCGATCTGCATTGCCCCTCCCTTTCATCGCCCAGGCCCTCCCGCCATCGGCTGGCGGGGCCGGATTCTACCTGTTGCGCGCGCACAACCCGGCGCCACGCGGCCGGCCCGGGCGCGCCAGGGCCCACCTTCCCACCATAGCAGCCGGGCGCCTGCGAGCGCACCCCTCGCTTGATGGATATCAATCCGCGGCGTGACGGCGGCGTCTACAGTAGGAAGTGACTGTCCCGAGGCGCCGGCCGCGATTGCCTGCACCTGGCCGCGAACGGCGCCGCCGGGACCCGACCGCATCGCCGCAACGCCGAACCGTTGGAAACGCGCCCCCTCCCACCCCAGACCGCCCGGACCGCCCAGGCTGCCGGCCCGCCCGGCAGCGCGCGGGTGCGCGCCATCCGTGGCGCGGTGCTCGACATCGACTGCGCCGGCCAGCCGCTGCCCGCTCTCTGCGACGTGCTGGCGGTAGCGCTGGACGGAGGCGGCGAGGTGCTGGCGGAGGTACAGGCCCACCTGGACCGCGGCAGCGTGCGCGCCATCGCGCTGCAGTCGACCAGCGGCATGCGGCGCGGCGCGGCCGTGCGCCTGGGCGGCGGACCGCTGCGGGTGCCGGTGGGCGAAGCCGTGCTCGGGCGCCTGCTCGACGTCACCGGCACGCCGCGCGACGGCGGGCCGGCACTGCCCGCCGGCACGCCGCTGCGCCCGCTGCACCGCGCCGCGCCGCCGCTGGCGGCGCAGGCGCCGGGCACCGAGATCTTCCGCACCGGCGTCAAGATCCTCGACCTGCTGACACCGATCGCCCAGGGTGGCAAGGCCGCCATGTTCGGCGGCGCCGGCGTCGGCAAGACCGTGCTGGTGATGGAACTGATCCATGCCATGGCTGAGCGCTACCAGGGTATTTCGGTCTTCGCCGGGGTCGGCGAACGCTCGCGCGAGGGCCACGAGATGCTGCTCGACATGCGCGGCTCGGGCGTGCTCGGCCGCACCGTGCTGGTCTACGGCCAGATGAACGAGCCGCCCGGCGCGCGCTGGCGCGTGCCGCTGACCGCCGTGGCCGCCGCCGAGTTCTTCCGCGACGAGCGCCGCCAGGACGTGCTCTTGCTGATGGACAATGTGTTCCGCTTCGTGCAGGCCGGCGCCGAGGTCTCCGGGCTGCTCGGGCGCCTGCCCTCGCGCGTCGGCTACCAGCCCACGCTGGCCAGCGAGGTGGCGGCGCTGCACGAGCGCATCACCGCCACGCGCGACGCCGCCATCACGGCGATCGAGGCGGTCTACGTGCCGGCCGACGACTTCACCGATCCCGCCGTCACCGCCATAGGCAGCCACGTCGACAGCATGATCGTGCTGTCGCGCGCGATGGCGGCCGAGGGCATGTACCCGGCGGTCGATCCGATCGCCTCGTCCTCGGTACTGCTCGATCCGCTGCTGCTGGGCGACGACCACGTGGCCACCGCCAACGCGGTGCGCCAGGCCATCGAGCACTACCGCGAGCTGCAGGACGTCATCGCCCTGCTCGGCGTCGAGGAGCTGGGCGCGCAGGACCGCCGCGTGGTGGCGCGCGCGCGGCGCCTGCAGCGTTTCCTGACCCAGCCGTTCACCGTCACCGAGAACTTCACCGGCGTGGCCGGCCGCTCGGTGGCCGTCGCCGACACCCTGGCCGGCTGCCGCGCCATCCTCGACGGCGAATGCGACGACTGGCAGGAGCAGTCGCTCTACATGATCGGCACGCTGGACGAGGCACGCGAGCGCGAGCAGCAGGCACGGCAAGGGGGCACGCCATGACACCCGCCATGACGCCTGCCAGCGCCGCGCCGCGCGCCCTGCACCTGCGCATCGCCACCCCCGACGGACTGGCGGTGGACGAGGCCGGCGTGCGCGCGCTGCGCGCCGAGGACGACAGCGGCGCCTTCGGCGTGCTGCCGGAGCACGCCGACTTCCTCACCGTGCTGGTGCCCTGCGTGGTGCGCTGGCACGGCGCCGACGGCACGCATCGCTTCTGCATGGTGGAGGGCGGCATGCTGCGCGTGGACGGCGGCGCGGAAGTCGCCATCGCCACCGCCGCCGCGGTGCTGGGCGACAGCCTGGAGGCGGTGGCCGCGCGCGTGCGCGAAGCGCGCGAGCGGCGCCTGGAGGCAGCGCGCAATGCGCGCGTCGAGCAGACCCGGCTGCATGCGCGCGCGGTACGCGAGATCGTGCGCTGCCTGCGCCCGGACCTGCATGTCGACGGCATCGGGAGGCTGGAGCCATGAGCGCAACGCAGCACGATGGCGCACATGCCGCCGGTGGTCCTGGCGGTCCTGGTGACGCCGATGGCGCCGTCGATGGCGCCGTCGATGGCGCCGTCGATGGGGGCGGCGGCAAGGGCGGCGCTCACGGCCAGGGCAAGGACAACGGCAACGGCAACGGCAACGGCGGTGAACGCGTGGCGCAGCGCGCGCTGGCCCGCGCACGGCAGGCCGCGCGCGTGCCGGAGCCCTCGCTGGCCAGCCGCCTGGCCCAGATCGGCGTGCTCGGCTGGACCATCGTGCTGCCCACCGTGCTCGCGCTGGCGGCCGGCCGCTGGCTGGACCGGCGGCTGCATACCGGCGTCTTCTTCTCGGCGCCGCTGTTGATGATCGGGGCCGCCATCGGCCTCTGGTGCGCCTGGCGCTGGATGCGGCGCCACGGCGGGGAGGATGGGCAATGATCGACCTGGGCGGAGCGGCTGCCGCGCTCACCGGCGGACTGGCCGGTGGAGCGGCGGGCGCGGTGGCGGGGCTCGTGGCGGGACTGGCGGGAGGGCTGGCGCACTTCGGCAGCCTGCACGCCGTGGTGCGGCGCCTGCAGCGCGGCGCCACCGCCGGCGCGCTGGCGCTGCAGGGCGCGCGCCTGGCGCTGATCGGCGCCCTGCTGTTCGCCTGCGCCAAGGCAGGCGCGGCACCGCTGCTGGGCGCCGGCGCCGGCCTGCTGGCGGCGCGCGCCGTGGTACTGCGCCGCCTGCCCCGGCCACGCGATGGACGCGCTGCGCGCGCGGACACGCCATGACCTTGCACTCGCCGCTGCTGACCGAGCCCTTGTTCCACCTCGGGCCGGTCCCCGTCTCCGCCCCCGTGCTGATGACCTGGGCCATCATGCTGGCGCTGGGCGCGGGCGCCTGGCTGGCCACGCGCCGCCTGGCGCTGCACCCGTCGCGGCACCAGGCCGCGCTGGAACTGCTGGTGACGACGCTCGACCAGCAGATCCGCGACACCATGCAGGTGGCGCCGGAGCGCTACCGCGCCCTGCTGGGCACGCTCTTCCTCGACATCCTGCTGGCCAACTGGTCCTCGCTGCTGCCCGGCGTCGAGCCGCCCACCGCCCACCTGGAGACCGACGCCGCGCTGGCCCTGCTGGTGCTGGCCGCGACGGTGCTGCACGGCGTGCGCAGCCGCGGCCTGGCCGGCTACCTGCGCACCTTCGCCGAGCCCAGCTGGCTGATGGTGCCGCTCAACCTCGTCGAGCAGCTCACGCGCACCTTCTCGCTGGTGGTGCGCCTGTTCGGCAACGTGATGAGCGGCGTCTTCGTGGTCGGCATCGTGCTGTCGCTGGCCGGCCTGCTGGTGCCGATCCCGCTGATGGCGCTGGACCTGCTGACCGGCGCGGTGCAGGCCTACATCTTCACGGTACTGGCGATGGTCTTCATCGGCGCGGCGGTGGCCGACGCGCAGCCGGGCGCGGTCGAAGGCATGCGGCCGCGCGGGCCGGACGAGCGGCCGGACGAGCGGCCGGACGAGCGGCCGGCCCGGGGCGCCGCACGCGAGCCGCGGACAGCGCTGGATCAGGACAAGGAAAAGGAGAGCGCAAGATGAACAACCTCGTGGAAGTGGTCAGCATCATCGCGGCGGCAGTGGCGGTGTCGTTCGGCGCGATCGGGCCGGCGCTGGCCGAAGGCAGGGCGGTGGCCGCCGCCATGGACGCGCTGGCGCGGCAGCCCGAAGCGGCCGGCACCATCTCGCGCACCCTCTTCGTGGGCCTGGCGATGATCGAGACCATGGCCATCTACTGCCTGGTGGTGGCGCTGCTGGTGCTGTTCGCCAACCCCTTCCTCAAGTAGGCGGGGCCCATCATGCGCATCGACTGGTGGACGCTCGGCCTGCAGGCCGTCAACGCCCTGGTGCTGGTGTGGATCCTGTCGCGCTTCCTGTTCCGGCCGGTCGCCAGGATCATCGCCGCGCGGCAGCAGGCCTGCGACGACGCACTGGCCCAGGCCCGCACGGCGCGCGACGAGGCCGGGCGCGAGCGCGAAGCCGCCGCCGCGGCGCGCGCGCAGGCCGAGGCCGAGCATGCCTCGGCGGCAGCCGGCGCCGCCGCCGAAGCGGCGCGGCTGCGCGACGCCCTGGCGCAATCGGCGCGGGCCGAGGTCCAGGCCGAGCGCGCCGCGGCCGAGGCCGACATCGCGGCCGCCCGGCGCGCCGCCGTCCAGCGCGGCGGCGAGGATGCGGCGCGCCTCGCGCTCGACATCGCCGCGCGGCTGTTCGCGCGGCTGCCGCGCGAGGCCCGCATCGGCGCCTTCATCGACGGCCTGGCCGCCGCCGTGGCCGCGCTGCCGGCCCCGGCGCGCGCCGGCCTGCTGCAGGCGGACGCCGGCCTGGTACTGGCCGCGCCCTGCGCGCTCGCGGCGGATGAACTGGCGCGCTGCGCGCAGGCACTCGGCGCGGCGCTGGGCGCGGCCCCGGTCCTGGCCACGCGCGTGGACCCCGGGCTGGTGGCCGGCCTGGCGCTGGAAAGCGACCGCCAGGTGATCGGCAACAATGTGCGCGAGGACCTGGCGCGCGTGCGCGCCGCCCTCGCCCAGGAGCACGACGATGTCCCTGCCGCCTGAACCGCCGCTGGAGGGGGCTCCCCTGCCGCCGCAGGCCGGGCCGGCTGAATCGGCGCAATCTGCACTATCTGCACCGTCTGCAGAAGCAGCGGGAGCAGCGGGAGCGGCAGACGACCGCCACCCGCCCGCCGGCGCCTGGCTGGCGCAGGCGCGCGGCGCGCTGGCGCGGGCCGAGCTCGGCCCGCTGGCGCGCGAAGTAGGGCGGGTGGAACGCGCCGCCGACGGCATCGCCATGGTCGCCGGGCTGCCGCAGGCACGGCTCGACGAACTGCTGCGCTTCGATGGCGACCGCTATGGCCTGGCGCTGACCCTCGACGCGGACCGCATCGGCGCCGTGCTGCTCGACGACGACGGCTCGGTGGGCGCCGGCTGCCGCGTCAGCGCCACCGGCGAGGTGGTCAGCGTGCCGGTGGGGCCTGCCCTGCTGGGGCGGGTGGTCGATCCCCTCGGGCGGCCGCTCGACGGCCTGCCGCCGCCGGAGTGCGCGCAGCGCCTGCCGATCGAGCGCGCCGCGCCGGCCATCGTCGAGCGCGACCTGGTCAGCCAGCCGCTGGCCACCGGCATCCTGCTGGTCGACGCGCTGTTCCCGATCGGCCTCGGCCAGCGCGAACTGATTCTCGGCGACCGCGCCACCGGCAAGACCTCCATCGCCCTCGACGCCATCGTCAACCAGAAGGACAGCGGGCTCATCTGCATCTATGCCGCGGTGGGCCAGCGCGCCGGCGCCGTGGAACGCGCCATCGAGACCGTGCGCGCGCAGGGCGCGGCCGGGCGCTGCATCTTCGTGGTGGCCTCGGCGGCGGCGGCGCCGGGCCTGCAGTGGATCGCGCCGTTCGCGGCCTTCAGCATGGGCGAGTACTTCCGCGACCGCGGCGAACATGTGCTGGTGGTGATCGACGATCTCAGCCAGCACGCCGCCACCCACCGCGAACTGGCGCTGCTGACGCGCCAGCCGCCGGGACGCGAGGCCTACCCTGGCGACATCTTCTACCTGCACGCGCGCCTGCTGGAGCGCGCCGCCAAGCTGTCGCCCGCGCTCGGCGGCGGCTCGCTGACCGCGCTGCCGATCGCGCAGACCGAGGCGGGCGACCTCTCCGCCTACATCCCCACCAACCTGATCTCGATCACCGACGGCCAGCTGGTGATGAGCAGCGAGCTGTTCGCCGCCAACCAGCGCCCGGCGGTCGACATCGGCCTCAGCGTCAGCCGCGTCGGCGGCAAGGCCCAGCCCGCCGCGCTGCGCCAGGTCTCCGGCCGCCTGCGGCTGGACTACGCGCAGTTCCAGGAACTGGAGATGTTCACGCGCTTCGGCGGCCTCACCGATGCGCGCGTCAAGGCCCGCATCGTGCGCGGCGAACGCACCCGCGCGCTGCTGCGCCAGCCCCGCTTCGCCGCGCTGGCGCCGCTGTCCCAGGTGGCGCTGCTGGCGGCGCTGGCGGCGGGCGCCTTCGACGGGCTGCCGGTCGAGGACGTGGGCCGCCTGCGTGCGCGGCTGCCCGCGTGGCTGCAGGCACATGGCGCGGCCCTGCCCGATGGCGGCCCGCTCGGCGCCGAGGCCGAGGCGTCGCTGGCGGAGGCGGTGCGGGCCTGCCTGCGCGGGATGGCGCAGGAGTCCGCTCGGGGGACGGCACAAGCGGCGGCACAAGCGGCGGCACAGGACACGGCGCACGAGGCGGCGCATGCCAGCGAGGCGTCCGGCACTGCCACCGCGACCGCAGCGGAGCCCGCGCCGCAGCGCGCACCGGGGTCCCCGCCATGAGCACGCGGCGCGGCGAACTCCAGGCCCGCATCGCGGGCGTGCGCCAGCTCGAGGCCGTGGTCGGCGCCGTGCGCGGCATGGCGGCCAGCCGGTCGGCCGAGGCGCGCGCCCACCTGCCCGGCGTGCACGCCTGCGCGGCCATGCTGGCGCAGGCCATCGGCGACGCGCTGGCGCTGGCCGGCGCGGCAGACCCGGCCGGTGCCGCCGCGCAGCCGCCACTGCAGGCACCGGCCGCACCAGCCACCCCGCGCGTCAGCGTGGTGATCGGCAGCGACCAGGGCTTCGTCGGCACCTTCAACGAGCGGCTGCTGGACACCGCCCAGGCCGGCGCCGGCGCCCACGGCACGGTCTACTACATCGTGGGCCAGCGCGCCGCCGCGCTGGCCGCCGAGCGCGGCCTGGCACCGGCCTGGTCGGCGCCGATGGCCGCCCACCCGGGCGATGTGGCCGCGCTGGCCACACGCCTGGCGCACGCGCTCGAACCGCAGCTGGCGGCCGCCCGGCCCGCCGCGCTCAGCGCCTGGCACGCGTGCCCGCCACCGGCCACGTCGCCCATCCGCGAACTGCGCCTGCTGCCCTTCGACTACGGCCGCTTCACCCGGCCCGCCCACCGCCAGCCGCCGCTGGCCAGCCTGCCCGCGCCGCTGCTGCTGGCGCGCCTGGCCGAGTCGTATATCCACACCCAGCTGTGTGAAGCGCTGTTGCAGTCCTTCGCCGCCGAGAACGAAGCACGCATGCGCACCATGCTGTCGGCGCGCGACCACGTGCGCGCGACCCTGGCCCGGCTGGAGATGCAGGCGGGACGCGAGCGCCAGGAACAGATCACCAACGAGATCATCGAACTGGGCGCTGCCGGCGCCGGGGAGGAGGCATGAGCCCTGGGCCGCGCGGGCCGCCACCCCTGCCGCCGCGCTGCGGCCACAGGCGCGCCACCCGCGCTGCCTTGACGCAGGACAAGATGTGCACCACCGGCTGTGCCAGCATCACAGGCAACCATCACAACGCACCCGTCGCGGCCCGGCGCGCCCACCGGCGTCCGCCGCCACCCCGGGGCATCCAGGAGACCACACCATGACCCAGACCGCATCCACCCAGCCGCACGCGGCCACGCCGGGCCCCGCCAGCGCCGCTGAGATCCGCGCCGTGATCGGCCCCTTCGAGGCCGAAGTGATCGCGCAGATCCTTGCCCTCGAACCGACCCTCGATGAAGTACGGCTTGCCTACAAATGGCTGCGCTCCGACGAGCACCTGCTGCGCGGCATGGATTCGAGCCTGCTGTCCGGCCGCGCGGCCCAGGTGTTCGAGGTGCTCGACGCCGAATTTCCCGACTTCGACTCCGGCGGCCACCCGGCCTGAGCGCCAGCGGCAGGCCCGACGCAGCGCCGCGCCGCGCTCGGGCGGCGCTTGACCTGGATCGCGGCCGGTGCCGGCCACGGCGCGCGGATCAGCCGGCCTCGCCGATCACGATGGCCGGATGCGCGGCGAGAAAGCCGCCCGCGTAGGCCAGTTCGCCCGAGGCCTGCGCATGCAGCGTCAGCAGCGGCTGGCCGGCGCGCACCGTGTCGCCCAGCCGCACGTGCAGGTCGATGCCCGCGACCTGGCGCTCGGGCGCGCCGGCCAGCCTGGCGGCGCGTGCCAGCCGGCGGTTGTCGATGGTGGCCACCACGCCGTCGCGTGGCGCCGGTACATCGCGCAGGAACAGCGCGCGGCCAGGCGCGCGCAAACCGCCCTGCGCCTCGCAGATGGCCTGGAACCGGGTCCAGGCGGCACCGCCGGCCAGCAGCGCCGCGGCCAGCGCCGCCCCCTCGCCGGCGCCGCAGGCCCCGCAGAACTCCATCAGTTCGCCGGCCAGCATCAGGCTGCGCTCGCGCAGGTCGTGCGGCGCCGACGGCGCGCCCTGCAGCACCGCCAGCACGTCACGCGCCTCCAGCGCCGGCCCGATGCCGCGCCCGACCGGCTGGGTGCCGTCGGTGCGCACGATGCGCACACGCACGCCGAGGGCCTGCGCGGCAAGCGTCAGCAGACTGCGCAGGCGCTCCAGGTCGGCTTCCTCGCGCACCTTGGCGGTTGGGCCCACCGGCACGTCGATCAGCACATGGGTGGAGCCCGCGGCCACCTTTTTCGACAAGATCGACGCCACCAGCTGCGCGTCGCTGTCCAGGTCGAGCGCGCGCTCGACCTGGATCAGCATGTCGTCGGCCGGACTCAGCCCGAGCGCCCCGCCCCAGGCCAGCGACGCCCCGGCCTGCTCCACTACCTGGCGCAGCGTGGCGGCATCGAGGTCGACGCGGGTCAGCACCGCCATGGTGTCGGCGGTGCCGGCCGGCGAGGTGATCGCGCGCGAGGAGGTCTTGGGCACCAGCAGGCCGGCCGCGGCGGCGACCGCCACCACGATGGGCGAGGTGCGGTTGCCGGGCAGCCCGCCCACGCAATGCTTGTCGGCCACCACGGGCCGATTCCAGGACAGCCGCTCGCCGGTGCCGATCATGGCGCGGGTCAGGTCGATGGTCTCGCGCTCCGTCATGCGCCCGCCCGCGCAGGCGGCCAGGAAGGCGGCGATAGGCACGCCGGTGTAGCTGCCGCTGGCCACGTCCTGCATGATGGCGTCGAGCTGCGCGCCCGCGAGTTCGTTGCCGTAGACCTTGGCGCGCACCCAGCGCAGCGATTCCAGCCCGGGCGCGTGGGTGACGTAGACCAGATCCCCCGCACGCGCCTCCAGTGCGCCGCTGGCGCTGGCCGACAAAGCCGCCTCGGCGCGGCCGAGCACGCCCGAGCCGACCACGTTGACGGTGGCGATCAGCCGCCGCGCGCCGACCTGCACCTGCACGCGCGCCTGCGCGCGGAAGCCCTCGGCGCGGCACACCGCGCAGTCGCGGTGCAGGTAGATCACGTGCTCCTGCCAGGTATCGATATCCAGCGCGCGGTAGTGCAGGGGCTCCAGCACGCAGGGGCTGTCGAAGCGGACCGTGTCGTTCATGGCAGTCTCCCCGGGGCGCGCCGGCCCGGCTCAGTCATCGGCATTGCTGCGCGTGAGCAGCATGGGACCGGCCCATTCGCGCAGCACGGCGCGGGCCACGCTGCCCATCACCGCACGGCGCAGGCCGCGACGCCCATGGGTACCCATCGCGATGAGATCGGCGTGGCAGGCCTCGGCGCGCGCCACCAGCGTGCGCGCGACCTGGCCCGGCGCGACGCAGTGCTCGACCAGTGCCAGCGTATGGGCGACACCCGCCGCGCCGAGCTGGTCGCCGGTGGCACGCAGCACACCGCGTCCGAACTCGGCCATGCTGCGCCATAGCGCGTCACGGTCGAGGTAAGCCACTTCGAGCAGGGGCTCGCGGTCATCCAGCACATAGACCGCGTGCACGGTCGCGGCCATCGCGCGGGCCAGTGCCGCCGCCTCGAACGTGGCCAGGCGGGAGGCATGGCTGCCGTCCACCGCCAGGAGGATGGTTCGATACATGGGTGCTCCTTGCGCTCGCGCAGGGCGATCCGTGCCGGACGGACCGCTGCTGCCAGCCTAGCCAAGGCGCATGCCGCCACGTTGACATGGGTCAAGGGCGCCGCGCGCGGCTCGCCTAGTCTGCAGGTGTGCCGCCGCGAGGAGAACCGAGATGAAGGGCGATATCCAGCTCAAGCAGGACGTGATGGAAGAACTGGCCTGGGATCCGGCCGTCGACGCCACCGGCATCGGCGTCGAGGTGCAGGACGGCATCGTGACGCTGAGCGGCCACCTGCCGACCTTTGCCGAGAAATACGCGGCCGAGGCAGCCGCGCAGCGCGTGACCGGGCTCAAGGGCCTGGCGGTGGAGCTCGATGTGCGCCTGCCCGACGACGCCCAGCGCACCGACGCCGACATCGCGCGCGCGGCGCGCCATGTCCTCGATTGGATGAGCGGACTGCCTGCCGACCGCATCCACCTGATGGTGGAGCACGGCGCGGTCACGCTGCGCGGCGAAGTCGACTGGAACTACCAGCGGGTGGCCGCCGAACAGGCGGTGGCGGGCCTGTTCGGCGTGCGCGGCGTCAGCAACGGACTGGCGGTCCGCCCCGCCATGGCCGCCGACGACGTCAGGCAGCGCATCCGCCAGGCCATCGAACGGCAGGCCAGCGACGATGCCGGCCACGTCAGCGTGGAAGTCAGCGAAGGCGTGGTGACGCTGCGCGGCACGCTGCGCACCTGGGCCGAACGCCAGGCCGCCTTCGAGGCGGCGTGGTCGGCGCCGGGGGTGAGCGCGGTGCACAACCAGATCCAGGTCACGCTGTAAGGCCGCGGCGGCCGGTGCGGGGCGGCGCTCAGGGCGGCGCATCCCGCGCCGCCAGCTCGCTCAAGGCCAGCACTTCGCCGGCCAGTGTGGTGGCCACCGACAGCAGGCGGGACTGGATGCCAGCCTCCGGTGCGTCACCGCCCAAGTCACCGCAGCCAGCCCCGTACTCCAGGCTTGCGACCAGCAGCGCGTGCAGTTGCGCCGCCTTCTCGGCGGCAAGGCTCAGCGGCGTTTCCGCGATGACTTCGGTGTTCAGGTAAAGACTGGCGCCGACCTGTTCGGCACGCACGCCCCCGCGGAAAGAGCAGGGAGAAGTGGCTGCGGCGGCCGCCAGGGAGTGGGATAAACGAGGCGCCGAGGGCGGTGAACTAGCCATGACATGGACTCCTGTGTGCGGTTCGGGCACTGCTTCAAAACGCCGCCAACCGGCGGCTTTCCACGCACAAGTGTTCGGGACGCCAATCCCGTTCGCCGCTGTATCGACGATGCGGACAATATAGTGCCGCCCAAGGGCCAGCGGCCGGCGACGATTCCGCATGGCGACGCGATTTCCGCTCTCCGCCTTCGCTGCCCGGCGGCAGCGCATCGACGCGACGCCCCGCCCGCCCCGGTTTCGGCGGACAATACCCCCTTTCCGTGCCGACGCATCGATCCCAAGCCTCATGAACAGCGACGCCGCCGTCAAAGCCCTGGCCGCGCTGGCGCAGCCTTCGCGCCTGGCCATTTTCCGCCTGCTGGTCCGGGCCGGCCGCACCGGCCTCTATGCCGGGCAGATCGGGGAGGCGCTCGGCCTCCCGCCCGCCACCCTGTCCTTCCACCTCAAGGAGCTCTCGCATGCCGGGCTGGTCGCCGGCCAGCAGGAAGGCCGCAACGTGCTGTACCAGGTCCGGTTCGCGCAGATGAACGAACTGATCGGCTTCCTGGTGGAGCACTGCTGCGAAGGTGATGCGCAGGGCTGCGGCGTGCAGGCTGTCGCCTGTGCGCCGGACATCGAGTCGAAGCGCCCCGGCGGACAGCGCCGCTAGACCGAGACGCATCGGCGCTGGCGTGCCATCCAGGAAGGTCGTCAGCGGCCAGCACATCATACTGGCCAAGCGATCGAACAGGGTCCGCGTGGGAACGCCGCTGTAGCAGGGTGCAGCGTCGGTCCGATGCGATGCCCCGAAGGTGGGGGCCCCTGGTCTATTGCGTCATGCGGAAGCCCCCGCGATCGACAGCGCCTCCGGGCACCGTACCGCCTGCTCTGCCGTTCGTCATGGCAGGCGGCCGGAATGAAGCGCCCGGCCATGGCCGGGCGCAC
The DNA here is from genome assembly GCF_001854305.1 of Cupriavidus sp. USMAA2-4. Taxonomy (NCBI): domain Bacteria; kingdom Pseudomonadati; phylum Pseudomonadota; class Betaproteobacteria; order Burkholderiales; family Burkholderiaceae; genus Cupriavidus; species Cupriavidus sp. USMAA2-4. Next base: position 1,032,852 of record NZ_CP017749.1, read on the forward strand.
AAGCGGGGATCGAAGGGCTGAGCCGTTCAAGCCCGGGCACCTCGCTCATACCATTGCTGAGAACGATTGACGATGCTGACGACCAGCAACATCACCGGCACCTCGATCAAGACGCCCACCACGGTTGCCAGCGCTGCGCCCGACTTGAAACCGAACAGGCTGATCGCCGTGGCCACCGCCAGCTCGAAGAAGTTGCTGGCGCCGATCAGGCTGGACGGACCCGCCACGCAATGGGCCACACCCATCTTCCGGTTCAGCAGATAGGCCAACCCGGAGTTGAAGAAGACCTGGATCAGGATGGGCACCGCCAGCAGCGCGATCACCAGCGGCTGATCGATGATCGCCTTGCCCTGGAATGCAAAGAGAAGAACCAGCGTCAGCAGCAGCGCAGCGATGGAGTACGGCCCCAGGTGTTGCACCACGCGCTGGAAGTGCGCAGCGCCCTTGGCGAGCAACGCCTTGCGGATGATCTGCGAGAGGATGACCGGCACCACGATGTACAGGGCGACCGAGGTCAGCAGCGTATCCCAAGGCACGGTAATCGATGACAGGCCGAGCAGCATTGCCACCACCGGCGCAAAGGCGACCACCATGATGGCGTCGTTCAGCGCGACCTGAGACAGCGTGAAGTACGGATCGCCCTTGCAGAGTTGGCTCCAGACAAAGACCATCGCCGTGCAGGGCGCCGCCGCCAGCAGGATGAGGCCAGCCACGTAGCTGTCGAGCTGCTCCGCCGGCAGCATCGGTGCAAACACATGGCGGATGAAGAGCCAGCCCAGCAATGCCATGGAGAACGGCTTGACCGCCCAGTTGATGAACAGCGTCACCCCGATCCCGCGCCAATGGGATTTGACCTGGCCCAGCGCGCCGAAGTCGATCTTGACCAGCATCGGAATGATCATGACCCAGATCAGGATCCCCACGGGGAGGTTCACCTGGGCGTACTCCATCTTGCCGATCGCTTGAAACAGGGCTGGCAATGCCTGTCCGAGCGCGATGCCGGCCACGATGCAAAGGGCGACCCAGACGGTCAGGTAGCGCTCGAAGAAGCCGATGGCCGGCTTCGTGGAGACCTGGCCGGAGGAAGTGGCGTGTTGCGTGGTCATGGCTCAGCTCTGCGAAATGCGTTCGAGATGCTGCTGCAGCTCCGCGTCGCTCATCTCCTCGAGCGGCAGTTGCAGCAGTTGCAGCATGCGATAGCCGATGGCCTGGCGCGTCAGCTCGAAGGCAATCCGCTTGCCGTCGTCGCCACCTTGTGCGTTCGACGGATCGGCGTAGCCCCAATGCACTTTCACGGGGCTTCCCGGCCAGTAGGGACACTGCTCCGCCGCCGCGCTGTCGCACACGGTGATGACGACCCGCATGCGCGGGGCATCATCCGCCACGAATTCATCCCAGCTCTTGCTGCGGAAACCGGCCGTTTCCACACCGGCATTCTGCAGGGCCTCGATCGCGAACGGGTTGATGCGGCCGCTCGGCGCGCTGCCAGCGCTGTACGCGCGGACGTCGCGGCCGAGCTGCTGCGCCAGATGATTGAGCATGCCCTCGCTCAGCACGCTGCGTGCCGAATTGTGGGTGCAGAGGATCAGGACGTTGGTGGTCTTGCCGCCCATGCCGGCCTCCTCAGCAGCAGGACGTCTTGGACGTCACGGCCACGCCGATGGGCTTGCCCCTGGGCGCACGCGGCGCGCAGCAGGCCGATTCGGCAGCAGGGGCAGCGGCAGCAGCGGGCGCCTCGGCCGGCCGGCTTTCGCCGAAGACCGGCACGTTGCCCAGCGTGTGGAAGTGCTCCCAGGCGATGCCTTGCGGATCCGTGATCCAGTGCTTCTCGCTACGCGCGTAGCAACAGGTGGTCTCGCCCTCGTCCAGCAGCGCCATGTCGGCCGCCTCGGCGCGCGTCTTCAGCTCCGCCAGTTCCGCCGCATCGTCGGTCTGGAAGCCCAGGTGGTCCAGGCCCGCCTGGGTACCACGCGTCGAGATGGCGAAGTTCACCCGCGGATCCTCGAGCATCCACTTGGCGTAGTCGGCTTCGACCCGCGCCGGCTCCGCCGCGAACAGCTTGGAATAGAAGGCGATGCTCTTGCCGAGGTCATCGACGTGGATGTGTACGTGAAAGCGCTTCATGGGGTTCTCCCTCAACATTCGCAGACACCGCCGGCGGCGGTGGTTTCCGGGCAGGCGTCCCCCTGGCAGCAGTTCGCCGTCAGGAAGCCCAGCAGTGAATTCATATGTTCGAACGCCGCCCGATAGATCAGGTGCCGGCCATCCCGTTGCTGCAGGACCAGGCCCGCGTGCATCAATTCCTTCAGGTGAAAGGACAAGGTGGCGCCGGGCACCTCCAGGCGCGCCGCGATCGCGCCCGGCGTCATGCCGGCGTGGCCGGCCACCACCAGCAGGCGGTAGACCTCGAGACGCAGCCCGTGGGCCAGTGCGGCGAGGGAGCGGATCGCATCTCGTTCTTCCATATTTCCATATTAATGGAAATATAAAATACAAACAAGCCATGAGCGCGCAGTAGCATGGTGGCGGCACTGGATGGATACAGCCAACGCGCTACGGATAGGCCGCACGCGCCTTGTTTAGCTTACCGCTCACGTTTGAGCGGCAATCCATCATAATCGCTCATGTGTGAGCGCTAATATGCGCTCTCGGTTGACATGCACGCTGTCCGACCCAATACTGGAAGCTTGGGAATCGGAATCCGTAAGCGCTTACATGGCCCCCTCTAACGACGATAAGCGCTCATATGTGAGCGCAAAGAAGGATGTCACCATGCCGACGCCGGTGACTCGTGCGCTGATCAAGCTCGGCCAGGACCTGTCGCTGGCCCGCCGCCGGCGGATGCTGACACAGGTGTCGATGGCGGAACGCATCCAGACATCCGTGGCCACGCTGCGCAGGCTGGAGAAAGGCGACCCCCGCGTTCCGATCGGCACCGTTGCGCAGGCCTTCTTCGTCCTGGGCGAGTTGAACAAGATCACCGGCATGCTCGACACGGCCGCCGACGACATCGGGCTGACACTCATGAACGAGCAATTGCCGCAGCGTGTACGTGGGAAAGGCCGCAAACCTCCTTCTGGGGCCCTCTGACCCATGGCACTGACTCAGAAGAATGTGGGCGTGGCCTTGGGCCAGAGTGCCATCCCTCTCGGCGAGCTCGCCTACGCCAAGGACGGGCGGCGCGAACATTCGACGTTCGCCTACGATGCCACCTGGCTGTCCAACGCGGCGAAGTTTTCCATTTCGCCAGACCTCCCACTCGTAGACGGCAACCAGTTCCGCAAGGCACCATCCAAAGAGGACTCCATTTTCCACTTCGCATTCGCGGACACCGAGCCGGACGGCTGGGGCTGCCGGGTCATCGCGCGCGATCACGCCAAGCGTCGCAAATCCGCGCAGCAGGACGGCAAGCCCGTTTCGAATGCCGAACTCAGCGAGATGGACTACCTGCTCGGCGTCGATGATATGAGCCGGATCGGCGCCATCCGGCTCCGGGCCCCGGACACCCGGGCTTTCCTTCGCGTCATCGAAGAAGGCGGGCGCGGTACACCGCCGTTGCTCGAGCTCGCGCCGCTGATGGCTGCGTCGCGCGCGGTGGAGATGAACCAGGAGACCGAGGCCGATCTGCGATACCTTCGCGGCCGCGGCACCTCCATCGGTGGCATGCGACCGAAATGCACGATCGTAGACGAAGACGGACACCTGGCCATCGGCAAGTTCCCGAGCGTGAAGGATGACCGCAGTGTGACGCGCGGTGAAGTCCTCGCACTGCACCTGGCTGCAGCCGCCGGCATCTCCGTCGCCGATTCGCGCATCGTGATGTCTGAGGACACCCCCGTCGCACTCATCCGCCGCTTCGACCGGGTTGCAGGCGGCGGCCGGATTCCCTACCTGTCGGCGGGCTCGATGATGCAGGCGTCCAGACAGGAGGACCATGCCTACACGCAGATTGCGGACACCATCATCGCAAACAGCGTCGACCCGGGCCAGGACCTCCAGGAGCTGTGGCGCCGGCTCGCCTTCAATCTGCTCATCACGAACGTCGACGACCACGTGCAGAACCACGGCTTCCTGCATGTCGCACACGGCCAATGGCGCCTGGCGCCCGCATTCGACATCAATCCGTTCCCGGACAAGGACCAGGAACTCAAGTTGTGGCTCGATGAGGCCTATGGCCCTGTCGATTCCATTGAGGCGGTAGTCAGCGTGGCGGGCTATTTTCGCTTGGATTCCGCCACGGTCCGGCGTGTGCTGGGCGAGGTCTGTGCCGCCATCCGCACCTGGAAAACCGTGGCGACATCGGCAGCGGTCGGCATGTCAGGCCGTGACCTGGAAGACTTTGCGCCTGCCTTCGAGAACCAGCAGATGCGCATCGCCAAGACGCTCTTGAAATAACAGATAGGCAGACAGGCCGATAGCGGCTACGGGCACGGCCCGTCGTCTTCGCCCGGGCCGTGCCTGCTCACGCATGACGGCACAGAGATCAGGCCGGATCGAACCGTCGCCGCTTGAAGCTGACGGTGTCCTTGAACTCCTCGCTGCTGCCCACCCGGCGCAGATCCGCCCAGGTGCCTTTGTAGTAGGGCACGACATTGCGGTCGGTCCAGGGCGTGGTCACGTTGCCGACGATGCCGTTGTAGTGGGCAAACTGCATGAAGGCCTGCTTGTGCTTGATGTCGGGCTCCAGGTAAGCCATAGCATAGGTCGTGCCGTAGTCGTTGAACACCTCGACCACGTCGCCCGAAGCAATGCCGAGCGGACGCGCGTCCTCGGGGTTCAGCTCCAGGTAGGCCATCGGCACCCGCGCCCGCACGAACTCGTTGTACTGATCGTGGTACATCGTCTGCCAGACCTCGTTGACACGGCCGTTGTTGATCCAGAAGTGGTACTTGGCCTTCTGCGCCTCGACCGGCTTCGGCAAGCCGGGCCAGGTCGCCGGCTTGAACTCGGCCTTGCCGTCAGCCGTATCGAACTTGCCCTCGGTGTAGAGCATTTCCGTGCCGACCAACTTGCCGTCTTGATAGGCCTTGGCCGGCAGCTGCACGCCGTTGTTGCCCATGGCACGCAAGCGTTCGTAGGTCACCAGGTTGCCGGTGCCGCCGCCTTGGCTGTCGATGGGGCTCGCGCCGGGCTGCCCGGCCTGGCGGAAGCCGTCGTTGAAGGCATCTTCCTCGCTGCGCCAGTCGAAGCCGTCGAAGCGGGCGGCCATGTCCTGCTTGCCCTCGGCCTGGTAGAGCCGCTTCAGCGCATTGGCGATATCGGCGGCGATCAGGCAATCCGGGCGGGCCGTCCCCGGCGGATCCATGAAGCGCTGCGACAGGCGCATGCGGCGCTCGCCGTTCATCGACGTCAGGTTCATCTCGCCGGGGTGCGCGGCCGGCAGCATCAGGTGGGCGCCGTCGGCCAGCATGGTCGGGTAGAGGTTGATGTTGACCAGGAACAGCCCACCCTTGCTCTTCACGGCGTCGTAGACCGCGTCGGCCATCTGCGGTACCGAGGCGCCGCGCAGGCGCCCCATCGCCTCCCGCACGATCGCCGTGCGGCGCAGAATCACGGCGCGGTGCTCCTGCGCATTGAGCGTGGTCTGGAACGGATTGGCGCCCCAGGCCGTGTACATCATGCCCTTGCCGTGGATGATCTCCTGGTCCACATAGATCTTGGTCTTGCCGGGATAAGGCGGCCGCGCGTATCCCTCCTGGTGGCCGCCCATGCGGACCACGCCCGTCCCGCGCCGGCCCACGTTGCGGGTTGCCAGCACCAGGTCGACCAGCGCCGACTGGATCAGGTAGTTGTCGTTGCCCCAGATGATGCCTTTCTCGTAGGCGTGCATGGTGTGCGGCCGGTGGCCGGACGCCTTGGGCTTGTAGGCCCATTCGGCCGCGCGCCGCAGGCGCCCGACGGGCACGCCGGTGATCCGGCTGGTGTCCTCCAGTGACAGGTGGTTCGCACGCAGGGCCGCGTCGAATCCCTTGGTGTAAGCGCCGATGAACTCCTTGTCGTGCCAGCCCTGGTCGACCACGTAGGTCAGCAACCCGTCGAACAGGGCGATGTCGGTACCCGGTTCGATATCGAGGTGCAGCACGTTGTCCTTGCCGGCCGCCTGCTCGGCCACCGCGATGGTTGTCGTGCGGCGTGGATCGACGAAGATCACCTTGGCCGGCGCGATGCTCTCGCCCGGGAAGCGCTGCTTGCGCTTATCGACGGTCTGGCCCTGCAGGTTGGGCAGCCAGTGCGCCAGGAAGTAGTTGGTCTGCGTCTCGTAGGAGTTGCAGCCGATGGCGACAATCACGTCCGCCAGCTCGGCGTCCTCGTAGCTGTTGTTGAGTTCACCGATGCCCATCTCGCGCGTCGCGTGGCATTCCGAGTTGTACGCCGGACGATTGTGGATCCGGACCAGCGGCGTGCGCAGTGCCGTGAACATCAGCTTGCCGGTTCCCCAGGTGTTCTCGAAGCCGCCGCCGGCGCCGCCATGGTCGAAGCAATCGAAGGCGAGCTCGCCGGGGCCATCGCGATCGAGGACGCGCTTGGTAACCCCTGCGTAGAGCGCCAGCGCATCGTCCCAGCCGATATCGACCCACTGATCGGCCAGGTAGAGACGCGGGCTGCGCAAGCGGGCGCGGCCGACCCCATCGGGGTTGAACATCACCTTGGCGAGCTGTCCGCCGCGTGTCGACGACAGCCCTTTGTTCACGCTGCACCGCTTGTCGGGCACGATCAGGATGTTGTGCCGGCTGCCGTCGCGATCGGTGACCGTGTTCTGCATGTTCGGCGTCATGATCACGGCCAGCGGCGGCAACTGCTTGCGAAAGTCCAGCCCCAGGGCATTCTGGCCCGGCGCCCGCCCGCCTTCGCTGTTTTCCGGCCATTTGTAGACGTGGTAGCCGCAACCGACGATGCAGAAGTGGCAGGTCAGATCCGTCCGCTGCGCGTTCGCCGGGGGCAGCGCGACCCGGTCCTTGTTGGTAGCCATGGCGGTACGCTCCGCTTACAACAGGTTGGCTTGCCGGCCGTAGATCAGCCCCTCGACACCGACGGCCCGGAAGGTGCCGTCGCTGGCGTTGTACTCGAGTTGCACCCGCGGGAGGTTCTCGGTCGCCTGGCCCGACACCATCTGCCCGGACTTCTCCGGATCGAAGATGCTGAAGTGGCACGGGCACTTGAAGGTGCGCGCCTTGGCGTCATAGGCAACGGGACAGCCCATGTGCGTGCACAGCGTGCTGTAGGCAACCACATCGTGATCCGGTCCCGCGCCACCGGGCACCGGCGCGCCCATCTTGATCACCGCGCAGGGCGACGCGGCGTCCGGATAGGAAAAGGCGAGCGGGATGTTCACCTGGAGTTGCGCCAGGCGCGCGACCGGGCGGGTGGGGAACGGTAGGGCCGTGCGGCCAAGGTCGGCGGGGGGCGATGCCGCCTGCGCCGGACCCGGTACATTGCCGGCGACGCTGAGCCCGGCCGCGGCACCGCCGGTGGCCTTGAGGAACTGCCTGCGCGATATCGACATGGTTGCCCCCTCCAGACAGGAACCGCAGCCATCAGGGACGCGGGTTACGGGCGTGCCGTGGTCGTTGGCATGGGGGCGATGGATGCCGAGCGGCCGCGACCCATCATGGGCCACGTGCTTTGATAGCCGATATTTTCGGAAATATAGAAATTATCTAGCTTAACGGGGCGGCAAATGCACGCTGCAACGCGGCACCGGCCGCCCGGATCTGCGCGCCCGGCTGCGCACGCGGCGCCGCAGCGGCTTTCCCTGATCCAGGTCAAGCCGCGCCGCCGCCGCCGCGCCACACTGTGGATCAAGAGAGCGGAAACATGCCAAGCGCGCTTGCCCTCCCGCGCCAGCCCCCACCCATCATCAGGAGTCCCGCCATGCCCCAGACCATCCTCGTCGCCATCGATGACAGCAGCTGCGCCAGAAAGGCCCTGCAGCAGGCGGTATCCCTGGCCGCCTCGACCCAGGCGCGGCTGGAGATCCTGCACGTGGTGGACTACGGCTACCTGAAGTACGACCTGGGCTATGTCGACGCCGGCGCACTCGGGCCGCAACTGGTAGTGGCGGGCGAAGAACTGCTGCGCGACGCCGCGGCCGCCGCCGACGCGGCCGGCGTCTCGTGCGGCGTGCACCTGGTCAACGACGTGCTGACGCTGGGCGACATCCCGTCCGCGGTGCGGCAGGCCGCCAGCGAATGCAAGGCCGACATGATCGTGATCGGCACGCACGGGCGCCACGGCCTGCGCCGCCTGCTGCTCGGCAGCGTGGCCGAAAGCCTGGCGCGCGAGTGCGAGGTGCCCGTGCTGCTGGTGCGCGAGCCGGCCGCCGCGGCAGGCGGCCAGCAGGCCGAAGCGCGCGCCGCGGCCTGAGCCCTTCCCCTTTTTTCATTGCTCGCCGCAAGGCCGGGAGACCTACCATGTATCAACGCATCCTGCTGGCGGTGGATGGCAGCCACTGCGCCGAACTGGCCATGGAGCAGGCCATCGGCCTGGCCAAGGCCGGCGGCGGCGCCGTCCAGGCGATTTTCATCGCCGACGACATCGACATGCTGTATGACGCACGCTACTACGACCCCGGGCAGATGCGGCGGGAACTGGAGGCCTGGGGCGAGAAGGTGCTCGCCGCCACCGCCAGGCGCTGCGAGGCGGCCGGCGTGCCCTGCACGACACGCCTGGTGACCCGGCCGGCGGCGCCGGGGCATTTCGCCGAATCCATCGTCGCCGAAGCCGAGGCCTGCGGCGCCGACCTGCTGGTGCTCGGCACGCATGGCCGGCGCGGCCTGTCGCGCGCGCTGATGGGCAGCGTGGCCGAGGGCGTCGTCCGCAAGAGCCGGCTGCCGGTGCTGCTGGTGCGCAGCGATTCGCGCCAGCCGGCGGCGGCTTAGCCGGCATCCGGCACGGGACCGCTGGCGCGCACGTTCTGCGGCGGCAGTGGCTACAGTAGGTAGAGGGAAGCTGGAGGAATCCAGCCAGCACAGCGAGCACGGCATGAACAAGCAGATTGCCTTTCCGGACGCCACGCCCGACTACTGCGCGGCCGGCCCCTGCCTGGACTGCGCGGCCACGGTCGACGGCCACCCCGCCACCTACTCGGTCACGGCCGAGGCGCTGGAAGACCACTTCGGCGCGCGCTCCCTGCGCGCCGACGACCTGCTCTGCGCCTTCCAGCACCACCGGCAGGAAATCCAGGACGTCGCGCGCGCGCTGTTCGAGATGACCGGTGCGCACCGCATCGTCCTGCACAGCGGGCACTTCCGCTTCGCCGGCTGAGGGCGGCCCGGCAAGGCGGCCGCGGCGCTCGCGGCGCGCAAGCGCGCGCGCTTGCGCGCCCGTGCGCAAACCCAGGCGCGCACAGGAGGAAACCGACATGTCCACGCAAGACCTGGGCTGCCTGGGCAGCGAACACCTGCGCCTGTTCGGTGCCGTCACGCAGTGGTTCGCACGTTATGAACTGCTGATGCAGGAGGCCATCGCCACCTTGAGCGGCGCCGATCCGACCGCGGTGATGCTGCTCGTGCGCCGGCTCGACTTCGGCGCCCAGCGCGAGGCGCTGCTCGACCTGCTGCGCTGCCGCCACGTACCGGTGGACCGCTTCGACCGGATCCACGCCTACCTGCTGGTGCCTCATACCCATCGGCAGTTGCTGCACGACATTGCCCACGCGCGCTGGGCGCCGGGACGCCTGCCGGGCTCGCTGCAGCCCGCCTGGGTGTTCGGCCTGCCGCGCAGCATCGTGGCGCTGCACGAGGTGCCCGATGATGGCGGCGAGCCGGCGCCGGCGCGCGCCGCCGAAGAAGACGCCTACTCGCTCGACGACCTGAGCGGCATCGTCCGCACCCTGGCCACGCACCACGCGGCGCTGGCGTCCTACCTGCGCGAGATCGGCCTGGTGAAGGACCCCGGCAGCGAAGCCGCCTGAGTCCTGCACCCGTGCCACCCGGGCGGCGCCACGGAGGCCGCCGCCACGCCTACGGCCGGCCCGGCCGCAGCCGCTCGTGCTGGCGCTGGCAGGGCAGGCAGCGCCGCGCGGTCGGGCAGGCCAGCAGGCGCGGCTGCGGGATGCCCTGCCCGCAGTCCGCGCAGATGCCGTAGTCGCCCGCCGCCAGCCGCGCCCGCGCCGCGGCAATCTCCGCCAGCTCGCGGCGCGCGTGCGCCTGCGCCGCCTCGCTCACTTGCGCCGAGGCGGCGCGGCCGGCCAGGTCCTTGTAGTCGACCTGGTCGGTCTGGTCGGTCTGGTCGGTCGGCTCGATCCGGTCGACCTGGTCGGCCGGACCGGCCGCCGCTTCCACCGGGACCGCGCCGGCCCCGGCTCCGCCGCACTGCGCCAGCGCACGCTGCTCGGCCTGGTCCAGGCGCGTCGCCACCTCTCCCCGCCATCCCTTGCACAGGGCACCGCACGTGCCCGTGCAGGCCTTGCCTTCCGCTGTTGTCATCGTGCCCCCTCGCCTGTCCGGCTGCCTCGTCGATGGCGGACCGCGCGCGGCATCCGCCCTGTCTCCGATTGTCTCCGCGCGCGCCACCGCGGCCTTGCGCCAGGTCAAAGCCGGTCGCGGCGCGCCGCCTATATTGCGAACAGGCCCGGCCAACGCAGAGGAAGGACGACATGAAGACGGATGCCCAGCTCCACCAGGATGTCAGCGCCGAACTCGAATGGGAGCCGGCGGTGCACGCCGCCGCCATCGGCGTCGAGGTCAACGACGGCATCGTGACGCTCAGCGGCCACCTGCGCAGCCACGCGGAGAAGCTGGCGGCGGAGCGCGCCGCCGAGCGCGTCGCGGGCGTACGCGGCGTGGTGGTGCAGCTCGAAGTGCGTCCGGGCGAAGCGATCGGCGACGAAGCGCTGGCCCAGGCCGCGCACGCGGCGCTGCAGTGGCAGGCCAACCTGCCCGCCGGCGCCATCAAGGTGCGCGTCGAGAAGGGCTGGATCACGCTGAGCGGCGAGGTCGAGTGGGGCTACCAGCGCGCCCTGGCCGAACGCACCGTGAGCCATCTGCGCGGCGTCACCGGCCTGCACAACTACCTGACCGTCCAGTCGCGCATGACGCCGCCCGACGTCGCCCGCCGCATCGAGGCCGCCCTGTGCCGCCACGCCCAGCGCGAGGCCCGCCACATCGATGTGCGCGTGGAGCATGGCGTGGTCACCCTCAGCGGGCAGGTGGATTCCCTGGCCGAGCGCGACGCCACGGTCGGCGCCGCCTGGTCCGCGCCGGGGGTGGTCAATGTGATCGATGAACTGCGCGTGAACGGCGCGCCGGCGGCGCACCGCTGAATCCGCCGCGCATCTTGCAAGGCGGCGTTGCGCCGCCTGTCTTCCCAGGAGAGAACGATGAGCAATATCCGACTGCATGACCCCTTCTCGCTCGAGCCGATCGGCGATGTGATGCAAGGCATGCTGCGCGCGCTGCGCGGCAGCGCCGACAGCGGCATGCCGTTCAAGGTCGATGTCAGCGAGTCCGACAAGGCCTACACCGTGGTGGCGGAAATCCCCGGCGCCAAGAAGGAGGACATCCAGGTCGCGGTGGAGCGCGGCACGGTGATGATCTCGGCCAAGGTCGAGCGCGCCTCCGAGACCAAGGAAGGCGAGCGCGTGATCCGCCGCGAGCGCTACGCCGGCACCATGCAGCGCGCCTTCACGCTCGACAGCAATATCGACGAGGGCAGCGTCGATGCGAGCTACGAGGACGGCGTGCTGAAGGTCGTACTGCCCAAGAAGGAAGCCACGCCGCAGCAGCGCATCACGATACGCTGAGGCGCGCGCACGCCGCTTCCCGCGGCTTCCTGCCGCTTCCTGCCGCTTCCTGCTGTCGGCCGCCGGCGCGCGCGAGTGCGCCGGCGCCGCGCATCGCCCTGGAGGATCCGCCATGCGCCCAGCCAGCATCCTTGTCCATCTCGACAGCTCGGCGCGTTCGAGCCTGCGCCTGGCACTCGCGGCCCGGCTCGCCCAGGCTGCCCAGGCCAGGCTGATCGGCCTGTACGCCGCCTTCGAACCCGATCCCGCCTGGTACGCGATGATGGAAGGCGCCGAGACCTATATGGCCGAAGACATGGCGCGCCGCGACGCCACCCGCGCACGCGCCGAGGCGGCCTTCCACGCCGCCGTCGACGCGCTGCCGATCGCATCGGAGTGGCGCCAGGCCGACGGCGACGCCGTCACCTCGGCGCTGCGCGAAGCGCGCGAGGCCGAACTGGTGGTGGCGGGCCAGACCGATCCTTCCGAGCCGGAGGGCTATGTCGGGCCGCAGTTCCTCGAATCCCTGATCCTCGAATCGGGCCGGCCGGTCCTGGTGGTGCCTTGCGCCGGCCGCTTCGACACCATCGGTACGCGCGCCATCGTGGCCTGGAACGGCAGCCGCGAAGCGGCACGTGCCCTGCATGACGCCATCCCGCTGCTGTCCGGCGCGCAGGCCCTGCTGCTGTGCGCGGGCGACCTGCGTGCCAGCGCGACACCGCCGGCACACGCCTGCCGCGCGCTGGCGCTGCACGGCGTGCAGGCCGCACTGGAGCGTTCGCCGCCGCTGGCCGATGCCGGCGTCGGCGAACTGCTGCTGTCGCGTGCCGCCGACTTCGGTGCCGATCTCATCGTGATGGGCGCCTACGGACGTGGGCGCATGCGCGAGCTGGTGCTGGGCGGTGTCACCCAGGCGCTGCTGTCCAGCATGACGGTGCCGGTGCTGATGGCGCATTGATTCGCATTGATGCGCATTGATGCGCATTGACCGGCGCCGGCGGCGGCGTCGCCGGAATCTTCGGCCGCGCCGCCCTGATCCGCACAGCGCGCACAGGCCGATGCCGAGCCGGCATGCGGTCAGCGCGGCGAAGGCGGGCTGGGACGGGAGCATGCCGACCCGTCCGCGGCGCTTGGCGCCGGTCGCCGTGAGTGCGCCGACACCGCCCTTGCGTTCGATCAAGGTGGCGCGGCACGGCCACCATATAGTGAATCCGGACCCCGCACCGATAACAGGAGCCACCCATGAGAGTCGACGAAGTGTGCTCCCACGCGCTGCACCACGTTTCCGCGACCTGTACCTTGCGCGAAGCGGCGCAGCTGATGCGCGACCGCCGCGCCAAGCTGCTGTTCGTCACCGAGCAGGACGGGCCCTACCAGCGCATCCTGGGCGTGGTCACGGACCGCGACATGGTGGTGCATGGCCTGGCCGACCTGCCCGCCTGCGGAGAAGCCCTTGTCACCTGCGTGATGACGCCCGGGGTGATCACCACCGAACGCCACGCCGCCGTCAGCGACGCCCTGCGCAGCATGCTGGCGCACGGCGTGCGCCGGCTGGCCGTGCGCGATGGCGAATCCGCCGTGATCGGACTGTTGACGCTGGACGATGCGGTGCGCTCGCTGAGCGCCGAGGTGGACATGGTGTCCAACGTGCTGCGGCGCGAGCGCAGCGAGAACGGCCTGCCCGGCGAGATGGCGGCGACGCCCGCGTTCCGCTTGTAGCGCGTTCTGTACCTGTAGCTGTAGCGCGTTCGTTCGTGGCCGCCACCTGCCACCGCCTGCCACCACCTGCCGGCGGCGGGCGGCGCCTTGCGCCCCCGCGCGGGCATCCCGGTCTCAGTGCGAGAAGAACACCGGTACCGTCATCGCGCCCAGCAGGGTCTGGGTGACACCGCCCAGCACCACCTCGCGCATGCGCGCGTGGCCGTAGGCCCCCATTACCAGCAGGTCAACGCCCAGGTCCGCGGCGCGCGACAGCAGCAGTTCGCCGAGCGCCGCATCGCCCGCGACACCGGGCAGCGTATGCAGCGTGGCGTCGATGCCGTGGTAGCGCAGGCTGGCCACGGCGTGCTCGCCGGGCGCCTCGCGCTCGCGCGCGGCGCCGCCATCGTGCGGCGCGCAGACGACATGCACGGTCCGCGCCAGGCGCAGCAGCGGCAGCGCATCGTGCAGCGCGCGCGTGGCTTCGCGGGTGCCGCTCCACGCCACCATCACCGTGGCGCCGACGCTGGCGAAGCGGCCCGCATAGGGCACCACCAGCACCGGGCGGCCGCAGCCCAGCAGCAACGACTCGACGAAGCGCTCGCCGATCCAGGCTTCGTCGTCGCCGGGATCGCTCTGCCCGGCCACGACGAGGTCGGCCAGGCAGGCTTCGCGCCGCACCACGTCGGCCGGAGCGCCAGCCACCGCGCGCCACTCGACCGCCACCGGCGCCTCGTCCGCGGCGCCCTCGAAAGCATGGCGCATCTGGCTGATGGCCGCCTCGTGGCGCGCCTGCAGGGCATCCATGAAGCCGCGATCCTGCTGGCGCAGCAGGGCCAGGCCCGGGTCCGGCTGCGGTATCAGCGGCAGGCCGAGCAGCCTGGCCCGCTGCGCGGCCGCCAGCCGGGTGGCGATCTCCAGGCGGTGATAGGCCCTGCGGCTGTTGTCGAGCAGCACCATGATGGTCGAGTAAGGCATGTTCAGGCTCCTGTGAAGACAGGGCGCCGCAGCGCCGGCTGCATTGACTGTAGCGTGCCCCCGCGGCCGCGGCTTGACCCAGCGCAAGATGGCGCGCCACCTGTCCTTTGACGCCCATCAAGCCCCGCCGGCAGGGATGGCCTAAGTTGGACAACGGAGCGGCACGCGGCAGGCCTGCCTGGCGCACCGCTGCCGCCACGGGTCCAGGAGACAAGCATGGAAGAGGTCAAGTCGCTCACGTATCAACCGCTCGCCGGCAAGGAGCCGAAGGCGGTGCGCGGCAAATCCGAGCGCACCATCGCGCTGCCGGCGCCCGACATGGCTTCCGGCCTGCCCTTGATGGGCGCGCTATGGGAACGCAAGAGCACGCGCGAGTTCGCCGCACGCGAGCTGCCGCTGGCGCGGCTGGGCGAACTGTTGTGGGCCGCCGGCGGCGTCAACCGCAGCGATACCGGCGGGCGCACCGCGCCGTCGGCGCACGGCCTGAACGAGATCGACATCTATGTGGCACTGCCGACCGGCGTCTACCGCTACGAACCGCTGCACCATACCCTGGTGCTCAAGCGCGCGGTCGATGCGCGCAACCTGACCGGCTACCAGGACTTCGTCGCCACCGCGCCGCTCGACCTGATCTATGTGGTCCGGCGCGCACGCCTGCAGGGACTGCCGAAGTCGGGGCAGGAAGTGTTCCCGGCGATCGCGGCGGGCGCCATCGCGCAGAACGTCTACCTGTACTGCGCCTCGTGCGGGCTGGGTACCGTGGTGCGCGGCTGGCTGAACCAGCGCCTGCTGGCAGAGGCGCTGTCGCTGAACGAGGACGAGGTGCCGCTGCTGGCGCAGACGGTGGGCTACACCACGGGCAACGGCGTGCAGTAGAAGAGGAAAGGAAAGGAGAGGGGGAGAAAAGAAGAAGCGCCCGGCCGCAGCGCACCGCGGCGGCCTCACAGATCGTCGGCCTCGTCGAACAGGCGGTGGCGGATCGCGTAGCGCACCAGGGCCGCGTCGTTGGCCAGTTCGAGCTTCTCCATGATGCGCATCTTGTAGGTGCTGACGGTCTTGGCGCTCACGCACAGCGCGGCGGCGATGTCCACCAGCGCCTCGCCTGCGACCAGGCGGCGGTAGACCTCCATTTCGCGGTCCGACAGGCGCAGGTGCGGAGCTTCCAGCCCTTCCTGCAGGCCGGTGGCGAGCTTCTCGGCGATCGCCTGGCTCATATAGGTGCCGCCCGCCGCGACCTTGGCGATGGCATTGACCAGTTCCATCGCCGCGCTCTCCTTGGTCAGGTAGCCGGCGGCCCCGGCACGGAAGGCGCGCATCACGTACTGTTCCTCGGCATGCATGGTCAGCACCAGGATGCGCAGCGCGGGACGCTCGGCGCGCAGCTGCCGGATCAGTTCGAGCCCGCTGCGCCCGGGCATCGACAGGTCGAGCAGCAGCAGTTCGGGCTCGCTTTCCCTGGCCAGGCGCGGCACCTCGGCACCGTCCGCCGCCTCGGCCACGATCTCGAAGCCGCCAGCGCGTTCCAGGATATGGCGCAGGCCGTCGCGCACCACGGCGTGGTCGTCGGCGATCATCACCCGGATCATGCGTGCTCCTCCTCGCCGCAGCCCGCCACCGCCGGGAAGCGCACGGTCAGGCCGAAGCCTGCGCCCGGCGTGTGCGCGATGGCCACGCTGCCGCCGATCAGCCTGGCGCGCTCGCGGATGCCGAGCAGGCCGAACGACACCCGCCTGCCGCGCTCCGGCATCTTGCCGTCCCAGCCGCAGCCATTGTCGCGCACGGTCAGCTGGTACCAGTCGCCGGCACGTACCAGCGCGATCTCGACGGCCGTCGCGTGGGCATGGCGCGCGACATTGTTGAGCGCCTCCTGCACGATGCGGTAGACGGCGGTGCCGGTGCGCTCGGGCACCTCGATCTCGTCGCCGAGCGCGTGCGGCTCGATGCGGATGCCATAGCGCGTGGAGAAGTCCTTGGCCAGCCACTCGATGGCGGGCACCAGTCCCAGCTCGTCGAGCAGCGCCGGCCGCAGGTCGGCGGCGATGCGCCGCACCGAGCCGACGGTCTCGTCGATGACCGCCTGCATGGCGGCGATCTGCGCGCGCGCGGCATCGGCGGCGGCGGTCTGGCGCAGGTCCTCGTCGAGCATGGCGAGATCCATCTTGAGTGCGCTCAGCCGCTGCCCGAGATCGTCGTGCAGTTCACGCGCGATGCGCCGCTTCTCCTCCTCGCGCGCGGCCAGGATGCTGTCGGAAAGCTGCTGCAGTTCCTCGCGCGAGCGGCGCAGCGCCTGCTCGGCCAGCACGCGCTCGGTGGTGTCGCGCAGCATCACGGTGTACAGCTTGCCGCCGCCGTCCGGGGTCTGCGAGATGGAGGCCTCGATGGGAAACTCGACGCCGTCGCGCCGCAGCGCGTACAGGGTGCGCTGCTGTCCCATCTGCCGCTCGGTGACGCCGGTCACGCCGAAACGGCGCACATGGCGTTCGTGGGCGGCGCGGTAGCGCGCCGGGATGAAATCGCCGAGCTGGCGGCCCAGGGCGTCCTCCGCCTTCCAGCCGAACAGGGTCTCCGCCATCGGGTTGAACAGCACCACGCACTGCTGCTCGTCGACGGTGATGATGGCCTCCATCGACGAGCGGATGATGCCGGCCAGGCGGGCCTCGCTTTCGGTGGCCAGCGCGGCGGCGCCCGCCGCGGCCTTGCCGTCCGGCACCGGCAGCGGCACCCGGACCGTGCGCCGCCGCGCCGCCAGCGCCGCGGCGGCCATCGCGGCAACGGCAGCGATAGCGGCAACGCAGGCCGCCAGCTTCGGTGCGGTACGCCCGGCTGGATCCGAAGAAGTGGAGGAATGACCACGCAGCATGCGGGGGAAGGGGGCGGAAAAATGCCTTGGCGGGGGCATGAGATACGTTAGGCGAGTTTTGCCGACTTGGAAACTCCACCGCTCGGAGGAGATGGCCGACCCTCTCCACCCGCGCCGCATGATCCACATCCGGCATGCCTTCCCCTTCCCGGGCGATGCCGTAGCCAGGATGCCTGCCCTGTCGCCACGCCCGGCCCTTTCCCGCCCCGTCCCGTCGCTTCCCGCCCCGTCAGGGAAACCTGACATCTCTCTTCGCGCGGATGACAGCCGATTCAGCGCAGCCTGATTGGATCGGCGCCGCGCAGGTGGAATACTGGATTCACAGATCACCGGCGCGCCCGCGGACGGGCAGCCCACCGGGGCTTGCCGCGCTGCTGCGCGCGCCCGAGCCAGCCACAGGGATACCGACATGCTTGATACCTGCCCCCACGTCAGCGCGGATACCTTTCCCATCTCCCTGCCGTCGCACCGCCCGCAGCCAGCGCATGGCACCGAGGACAGCGCCGCCCCGGGCCCGGACGGCGCCGCGCGCTGCAACCGCTGCATGCTGCAAGGCGTCTGCTCCGGCATGTGCGGGCAGGCGCGCCCGGCGCCCGCCGACGGGCGCACCTGGCGCCTGGTCAAGCGCGGGCAGTACCTGTTCCGTGCCGGTGACGCCTTCCAGAGCGTCTACACGCTGCGCGCCGGCACCATGAAGACCGTGGTGCCCGCGCCCGGCGGCGGCGACCAGGTCACCGCCTTCTTCCTGGCCGGCGAGACCCTGGGGCTGGACGGCATCGACTCGGAGACCCACACCTGCGATGCGGTCGCGCTGGAAGACAGCGCCGTGTGCGTGATTCCCTTCGGCGTGCTGGAGGCGCTGTGCCGCGAGACGCGCGACCTGCAGCACCGCCTGCTCAAGGTGATGAGCGCCGGCCTCGTGCGCGAATCCGAGCACGCGATGCTGCTGGCAGGCCTTTCCGCCGAGCAGCGCGTCGCTTCCTTCCTGCTCAACCTGTCGGCGCGGCTGCGCGCGCTCGGCTATTCGTCGACGGCCTTCTCGCTGCGCATGACGCGCGAGGAAATCGGCAGCTACCTCGGCATCAAGCTGGAAACCGTCAGCCGCATCCTGTCGCGCTTCCAGCGCGAGGGCTGGGTGCAGGTCCGCTCCAAGTCGATCACCCTGCTCGACCCCGCAGCGCTGCGCGTGCTGCTGTAGCCGGGGCTGCCTTCACCAGGCCCCGCAGCGTCGCCCATCGCATCGTCGTCGCGCGACGCCGGCTCCTCTTAAGCCAGGCTTAAGCCTGGCCGCCTACCTTGCAGGCAACGGTCCGCCGCGCAGGCCCTGCCGCCCGCGCCGGCGCACCGCCACGCCACGCCATCGAACGATCCGGCGGCACGCGCCGCCCGCCAAGACAAGGAGTCGACATGCTGCTCACCCTGCACAGCAAGGCCGCCCCGGACATCACGCTGCCCCGGGACCTCGCCCAATACCTGCTCGGCCTGGTCGGCAAGCGCATCGGCGAGCGCGGCGTGATCCGCCCCGACGAGCTTCCGGGCGCCATCGAGCGCCTGGAGAGCGCGCTCGGCCACGGCGGCGAGGCGCCGCTCGCGGACGCGCGCCGCAGCGCGGTGCTGTCGCGGCGCGCCTACCCCTTCCTCGACATGTTGCGCGCCGCCCGGCGGCAGCAGGCCGACATCCTGTGGGGCATCTGAGCACGGGCGCGGCCTGCCCGCGCTCAGTAGCCAACCGTCAGCGTGGCCTGGAAGGAGCGGCCGGGAGCGGGCGAATGCAGGTTCTGCGTGCCGTCGTTCCACACGTACTCGTAGTAGCGGTCGGCCAGGTTCTTGACCTGCAGGTCCAGCATCACTGACTTGGCGAGGCGGTAGCCGAGCCCGGCGTTGAGCAAGGCATAGGCGCCGTAGCGGCCCGTGCTGTTGGTCTTCTCCAGGTAGTAGCTGCTCTGCGCGCTGCCCCACAGCGACAGGCGCAGCGCGGGCGTGGCCTGGTAGTCGAGCCCGGCCGAGACCATGCGGTCGGGCACGTGGTCGATCTGCTTGCCGGCGGTGGCGGCATCGCCGGGGCCCGGATCGACGATGCGGGCCATCTGGAAGGCATAGGCGAACCACAGGTTCAGCCCTGCCATCGGCCGCAGATTGGCCTGCAAGTCCACGCCCCGGCGCCGCGTCTTGCCCAGGTTGTCGTAGTCGCCCGACGGATCGTTGAGCTTGCGCTTGACCTCATTGGAGGCCAACTGCTCCCAGTAGGCGACGCGCCCTTCCAGCCACGCGGCCGGGCGGAACTTGACCCCGGCCTCCCAGCCGTCGTTGAGCGACGGTGACAGGTCGGCGGTGCGTGGCGGGATCTTGTAGGCGCCGGCGCCGGTGCCGGCCTGGAAGGTGCGGCCCCAGTTGCCGTAGAGGCTGTAGCCGTCGGCCACGGCCAGCACCGCGCTGATCCTGGGCTGGCCGATGGTGCCGTAGTCGTTGATGGCGTAGTCCTGTCCGTTCAGGCCGTTGGCGAAGCCGCCACGGATCACGTCGACGCGGTAGGCCGGCACCAGCCTGAGCGCGGGCAGCGGCTGCAGCACAGCCTGCACGTAGGCGCCATAGACGTCGAAATCGAACGCCTGGTCGCGCGTCTGCGCCGTGCGCACCTGGGCCACCGTGGTATAGCGCAGGCTGCGGTTATGCTGGCGCTCCATGTCCACGCCCCCTTCCAGCGCGAAGCCGCGCAGCCAGGACGGCTCGAGGCGGGGCCGCCAGGTCATCACGCTGCTGGCGCCGAACTGCTGCTCGTCGGCGAAGCGCTCCTGCTGCGACACGTTGGCGGAGTAGGTGACGTAGCGCCGGTCGCGGAAGGTGTTCAGGTAGATCTTGCTGGCCCAAGATACGGTCTCACCGAGGTCGGTGTCGGCGTGCAGGCTGTACTGCCCCGTTTCGCGCGTGCCTTCGTCGGTACTGTTGAAGGCGTAGGACGCGGACGGGCGGGTGTAGGCGTCGGCCCCGGTCAGATAGCCGGGCTCCTGCGCGTGTCCGCTGTAGTAGCGCGCCATCGCGCCCACGCGCCAGCTGCCGTCGTCCGGCGTGAAGAACCACTTGCCCGAGAGCGCCAGCTTGTCATAGCGCGAGTGGTCGCGCCAGCCATCGCTGCGGCGGTAGCCGAAGGCATAGTTCTGCGCCAGGTTGCCGTTGTCGTAGCCTGCCACCGCTTCGGTATCGGCCGTGCCGAAGCTACCGTAGCCGACCCGCCCGCGCGCATAGTTGCCGCCCTGCAGCGTCTGGATGCCGGCATTGCCGGCGATGTTGTGCAGCCCGTAGCGCGGATCGTTGGTGCCGCGCACCGTCTCCAGCGAAGCGATCTCGAGCGGGAACACACCGTCGATGAAGGGCATGTTGCCATCGTTGCTGTTGCTGGGGATACCGTCGATCAGCAGCTTGACCGCGTTGATCTCGCCCTCGCCGTTGAAGCCGCGGAAGGACAGCTTGCCCGAGGTGGTGCCCTGGTTGAAATCGGTCAGCAGCACGCCGGGCATCTGGCCGAACAGTTCCCAGGCATACCCCACGCTCTGGTCGACCATGCGGTCCGCGCCGAGCACGTCGACCGAGGTCAGCACATTGCGCGTGGAGAGCTTGCCGCTCCGGCTGGCCTGCACGGTGACGCCGCCGAGCGTCAGCGTGGAGTCCGCGCGCTGCGCGTCGGCGCCGCGGCGCGCGCCCGCCTTGCCGCTCGCCACACCGCGCTCTCCTTCAGCCGCCACATCGGCCGCCACCTCGGCCGCCACCTCCGTGGCGCCGCCGGCCGCGTCGCCATCGCCGGCCCCGGTCCCGGCCCAGGCGCCGCCGGCCAGCGCGATGGTGCCGATTGCCAGCCAGCGGCGGCGCGGCCTGCCCCTCGGGGCGGCCGGAACGGCGCAAAGGCGGGCCGCGGGACGCGGGGCGGATGGAGACGGCGAGGAAGACGCCTGTGCCGCGGGTGCGGCGGCATGGCGCCGGCGCCGGTCGGCGCGCGATCGGTCAGGTGGCATTGCGCAGGGGCGGGAACGATAGGCCGCGGGACGGAAGTCGGGCGGCGCCGGCCGATGCGCGGCGCATCCCGCGGATGCCGGACGATTCTAGCGGCCGCCACCGCCGCGCGGCGTGCGACAGATCGACGCGGGACCGCCGGCGCGGCCAAATGCCACATCGTGTCTGCGAGCGTGCGCCGATAAAGTGGCGCCGAAAAAAATGAAGCGCGGGCGGCCCGCAGGCTGCGGCCGCGCGACAAGACAAGACGCCAAGGAGGAAGGACCGCGATGAATCGACATGTGCTGCTGGCCTGCACGCTGGGCACCGCGCTCGCTCCGGCATGGTGCAGCGAGCCGCTGCTGGCCGCCGAGGAGAACGGGGGCAAGCGCGCCGCGGCCACCCTCGACCCGGTGGTGGTGTCGGCCACCCGTACCGGCAACATGCTGTCGGCCACAGCCGCCTCGGTCAGCGTGGTCACGCGCGACGACTACGAGGAACGCCAGGCTGGCTCGGTATCCGACGTGCTGGGCACCCTGCCCAACGTCGACTTCGGCGGCGGTCCGCGCCAGGCCGGCGAAATCCCCTCGATCCGCGGCTTCACCGGCAAGGAAATCACGCTGACGATCGACGGCGCGCGCCAGAACGGCGCGGCCGGCATCACCTCGCCGCTCTACCTCGACCCCTATTTCCTCGCCGGCACGGAAGTGATGCGAGGCGCCGCCTCCTCGCTGTATGGCAGCGGCGGGCTGGGCGGTGCCATGGTGTTCCGCACGCTGTCGGCGCGCGACCTGCTCGCCCCCGGCCAGGCGGCCGGGGGCGACGCGCGCGCAGGCTACACCTCGGCCGACCGCTCGCCGCACTATAACGGCCGCGCCTACGGGCAGTATGGCCCGCTCGATGCGCTGGCGGCCTTCGGCTACGCGGAGTCCGGACCCATCCGCCAGGGCGGCGGCACGCTGCTGTCGCCCAACGACGGCCATACCGGCAGCGGCCTGTTCAAGCTCGGCCTGGAGCCGACCGGGCGGCTGCGCTTCGAGCTGTCGCACCTGTCCTATCAGAGCGGCACGCTGCGCCCGAACAATCCGGAAGCCGACAGCAGCCTGGGCACGTCGTCGACGGTGCCGGTGCAGAACAATCGCGTCAGCCAGGCACAGACCGTGCTCAAGGGCACGCTCAAGGACACCGAGGGCCGGCCCGAGCTCGACATCACGCTGTATCGCACCCGCCTCAACCTGAGCGCGGACGCCAACCCGTCCTTGCGCGCACTTCCGGTGACGGCCAACGTGACCACCACCACCGGCGCCTCGCTGCAGCACTCGATCGCGCTGCCGGGCCAGGTGGTCGGCCAGCGCATCACCTACGGCCTGGACTATTACCGCGACGAGCAATACGCGTCGAGCGCCGGCGCGGCCAACCCGGTGATCCCGAACGGCGCGCAGAAGGTCTACGGCGCCTTCGTGCAGGACGAGATCCGCCTGGGCGAGCCATGGCGCCTGACACCCAGCCTGCGCGCCGACCGCTATGACACCCACGTCGGCGCCCGCAGCGCGGCGGACAGCCACCTCTCGCCCAAGCTGACGCTGGCCTGGCAGCCGGCCGCTCGCGGCAAGCTGTATGCCAGCTTCGGCGAGGCCTACCGCGCGCCGTCGATCAGCGAGTCCTTCCAGAACCTGTCGGGCCGCCACTACCTGTTCAACTTCGCCGCCAACCCCGACCTCAAACCCGAGACCGCGCGCACCCTGGAACTGGGCGGCTCGCTGCAGGGCAGGGACCTGCTGGCGGCGGGCGACAGCGCGCGGCTGCGCGCCTCGGTGTTCCAGTCCTGGATCAAGGACCTGATCGCGAGCACGGTGATCGGCACCTATGCGCGCACCGCGCCCTTCGCCGGCGTCGGCACCATCACGCAGTACCGCAACGTCAGCAATGCCACCAGCCGCGGCGCCGAGGTCGAAGGCCTGTACCAGTCCGGCGGCTTGAGCTTCGGCGCGGCCTACAGCCGCGTGCGCACCACCGACGACGGCAACGGCGGCTACCTGTACTCGCCACCCGACAAGGTGGTGCTGACGCTGCGCCAGGCGCTGCCGCGCTGGCGCACCACGCTCGGCTGGACCAGCTCCCTGGTGGCCGCGCAGGACTATGACTCGACGCTGCTGCGGCGGCGCCCCGGCTATGGCGTGCACAGCCTCTACGCGAGCTGGACCCCGCCCGGTGTCAAGGACCGGCTGCGCCTGGACGTCGGCATCGAGAACCTGTTCGACAAGCGCTATTTCCCCTACCAGTCCGGCAACGCGGTGGCCTACACCGCGGACACGGGCCGCAACTTCAAGATCGCGCTGAGCGCCAGCTTCTGAGCGCCGCGCCGCGCCGCGAGCCCCGCCTTCCCCGGCGCCCGCCAGCGGGCGCCGCTTCCCGACATCCGCTGAGGCCACGCCATGCTGCCCCGTCCCGCCATCCGCCTGCTGCCTCCCGCCGCGCCCCTTCTTCTGCTGGCCGCCTGCGCTGCGCCACTGCCGGCGCAGCTACCCGGCGCGGGCGCGGAGGGCACGGTGCCGGTGCAAGTCCCGGTGGCGGTGCGCTTCGCCGCGCGTGTCGGCGCGCAGCCGTTCCGCTGCGGCGCCGGCTACGACGGCATCGGCCGCACGGCCTCGCGCATCACGCCGTCCGACTTCCGCTTCTACGTGTCGTCGGTGGCGCTGCTCGACGAGGATGGGCGCGCCGTGCCGCTACGCCTGGAGCAGGACGGCCGCTGGCAGTACCGCGACGTGGCCCTGCTCGACTTCGAGGACGGCAGCGGTCCCTGCCGCAACGGCAACGCCGGCCTGCACGAGGCCGTCACCGGGCACGTGCCGGCGGGCCGCTACCGCGGCCTGCAGTTCACGCTGGGCGTGCCGGCCGACCTCAACCACGGCGACCCTGCCGTGGCGCCACCGCCGCTGAACCTGAGCGCGATGTTCTGGAGCTGGCAGGCCGGCTACAAGTTCGTCAAGATCGACATGGCCACGCGCGGCCAGGCACGGGGCGGCACCGCCCCTCCCGCAGACGCCGCCCCCGTGCCGGCGGCCGCACCGCGCCGCCGCGCGGCCGGCTTCCCCATCCACCTGGGCAGCACGGATTGCGTGTCGCCGGCGGCCACCGCGGCGCCGTCTTCGTGCGCGCGGCCCAACCGCGTCACGGTGCGCCTGGACGCCTTCGACGTAGCCACCGAGCAGGTCGAATTCGATCTCGCCGCGCTGCTGCGCGACACCGACGTGGACGTCAACGCGCCGGACAGCGCGCCCGGCTGCATGGCCGGCCCGGACGATGCCGACTGCCGCTTCGTGATGCCGGCCTTCGGCCTGCCCTTCGACGGCCAGCCGGCGCTGCCGCAGCGCGTCTTCCGCGCCGCGCCGCGCGGCTGAGCCATGCCGATGCGACGCCTGCGCACCGGCCTGGCCCTGGCGGCCGCGGTGGTGGTCGCGCTGGCCGGCCTGACCGGAGCGGCCGCACCCGAGGCCACCTCCGCCGCCACCCCGGCCGCCACCCCCGCGGACGACTACCGCTGGGCGCTGCCCGACTGGATGCCCCGTCCGGTGGTACCGGCCGACAATCCGATGTCGGCCGCCAAAGCCGAACTGGGACGCCACCTGTTCTACGACAAGCGCCTGTCGGCCGACGGCAGCATCGCCTGCGCGAGCTGCCACCTGCAGGCGCGCGCCTTCACCGACGGCCGCCAGCTGCCGCTCGGCGTGCACGGCACACCCGGCGTGCGCAATGCGATGAGCCTGGGCAACGTGGCCTACCTGCCGGTGCTGACCTGGGCCAACCCCAACCTCAAGCGGCTGGAGCGCCAGCTGCTGGTGCCGCTGTTCGGCGAGACGCCGGTGGAAATGGGCATGGCCGGCCAGGAGGCGCGCCTGCTCGACACCCTGCGCGCCGACCCGCGCTACCCGGCGCTGTTCCGCGCCGCCTACCCCGAACGCGCCGGCACGCCGGACCTGGTCTCGCTGGCCACCATCAGCCGCGCGCTGGCCACCTTCGAGCGCACGCTGCTCAGCTTCGATGCGCCCTACGACCGCTACAAGTACGGCGGCCGGCCCGACGCCATCAGCGCGTCCGCCAAGCGCGGCGAGGCGCTGTTCTTCAGCGAGCGGCTCGAATGCGCGCACTGCCACGGCGGCTTCAACTTCACCGACAACAACCTGCACGCACGCCTGGCCGATGCCGAGTCCGGCTTCCACAACACCGGCCTCTACAACCGGGACGGCCACGGTGGCTATCCGGCCGGCAACCACGGCCTCCGCGAGTTCACCGGCGACCCCGCCGACGAGGGCAGGATGCGCACACCCTCGCTGCGCAACGTCGCGGTGACCGCCCCCTATATGCACGACGGTTCCATCGCCACGCTGCGCGAGGTACTGCGCGACCACTATGCGATCCAGGGCCGCGCCGCCAGCGGCCCGCACGGCCCCAGCCCGCTGCGCAGCGAGTTCATCGAAGGCTTCACGCTCAGCGCGCAGGAACTCGACGACGTGGTGGCCTTCCTCGAAGCGCTGACCGACCACGGCTTCCTCACCGACCCACGCCTGGCCGATCCGTGGCCGGCCGGCGGCGCGGCGGCGCGCTGAGGCGGCGGTCGGCCCGGCGCGCCGCCTCAGCGCGGCACCGCCATCCAGCCGGGAAAGGTGTCGAGCGTGAAGCCGGGCACGAGGAAATGGCCGAAGCGGTCCGGCGGCGCGTCGAGCGGCTCGTCCAGCGCGATGCGTTCGACCCGGCGCGCGCCGTCCACGCTGGCGCATTTCCAGCCCGCCACCAGCACAGGCGAGGCTGCCTGCGCGTCGGCCAGCACGATGCCGGCGTGGCGCCCGCGATCGACCGCGGCCCAGCGCGCCGCCGAGGCGGCCAGCAGGGTCTCGGCCAGCGTGGGCGGCAGCCGCGCGGCGAATTCCGACTGGCACAGCCAGCGGTAGACCCAGAGGTAGACGCTCCAGCCGAGCGACAGCCGCTGCGCCTCGGCCCAGGCCATGAACGGGCGGAAAATGCGCAGCCCGTCGGGGCCGGACAGCTCCAGCAGCGCGGGACAGACGTCGAACAGCGTGTGCCAGTAGGCGCGCAGGCTGGTATCGATGCGCACGAAGGCGGCGGACTCGCGCGCGAAATCCGACTGCAGCGCCGGCACGCTCAGCGCCGGCAGCAGTTCGGCATCAGTGCGCACCGTGCGTGGCGGGACCGCGTACGCCGGCCGGGTGGCGTGAATGTCAGTCAGCATCAAGGTCGGCATCAAGGTCGCGATCTGGGTCGCGATCTGGGTCGGCGGGAGCGGGGTCGGCGGCAAAGAGCGCGCGCAGGCGCCGCACCTCCGCGCGCACCGCAGCGGCATCGATGGCGGCGTCGCGCTCGTAGGTGAGGGTATGGCCGGGCGCGTCGATCAGCGGGCGCAGCGCCCGCAGCCAGGCCATGGTGTCGTCGGCGAGGTCGGCGTCATGGGTATCGAGCGCCAGCTTCGGCGCCAGCATCGATTCGCCATAGCCGGCCACGTGGAAATGGCTGGCACGCGCCGCCACCGGCAGCCAGGCATCCAGCGCGAGGCCGCAGTTGCGCTGCGCGCAGACCGCGTTGGAGAGGTCGAACAGCAGGCCGCAGCCGGTATCGTCCATCAGGCGCGTGAAGCAGTCCGGTGCATCGTGCCCGCCCGGCAGCAGCGAGGGGTAGTTCTCCAGGTGCAGGCGCACGCCCAGCTGCTGCTGCCACCATTGCACACGCGCGCGCAGCGCGGCATAGCCCGCGCGGTAGTCGACCTCGGCCAGGTGGTAGAGGTGGCGGCCCTGGTGGGTGAAGGTAGCCACATGGTCCGAGACATAGAGCGGGCGCAGCACCGCGATGTAGTCGCGCAGGCGTTGCGCCAGCGCCTCCAGCGCGGCCTGGTCGTTCTCGAGGAAGCGCGAGAACATGATGTGCAGGCCGAGCGGGCAGGGAAAGGCGGCGGCCAGTTCGGCGGGCGGGACCTGCAGGAAGTTGTCGATCAGCAGTTCGCAGTAGTCGATCTCGCCGTCCTGCGCCATCTGCCGTACGAAGGGATAGGTACTGCCCAGCGTGTAGTTGAAGCCGATCAGCATGGGTCGGGAGCGCAACGGAGGAAGGGCGGCGCCCGCACCGCGGGCGCCGTTGCACCGGTGCCGTCAGGCACCCAGGGCGGCACAGCAGGCGCCGCAGCAGGCGCCGGCGCGGCCGGGGACTTCGATGGTCTGCTGGCTTGCGATACGGATCTTCATGTCGATTCCTCTTGCTGTCGGGGTTGGGGTTGGGGTTGGGACAGGGAATATCTGCAAGCCCCTGCGCGCCATATCGCACATGCAGGAGCGTCCACAGCATAAGCAGTGGCGCCCTCCGGCGCAGCGTGACGGATTGCCGCAACCCCGATCGCCTCCGGCCCGTGCGCTGTCAGGCCCTGCCCGCCAGGCAGTCCACCACCTCCTCGTCGCTGACCTGCGGGAACGACAGATAGTGGTGCCCCACCGCCTGGAAGCCTGCCGGCGCGTACAGGCAGACCACCTCGTCGGCATACGCCTGCACCTCCCGCAGGCCATCGGGCGCTGCCACCGGCACCGCGCATACCAGCCGCGCCGGCGCCTGCGCGCGCACGGCGTGCAGCGCGGCGATCATGGTGGCCCCGGTGGCCAGCCCGTCGTCCACCACGATGGCCACGCGGCCGGCCGCAGAGGGTGCCGCCGCACGGCCCGGCGTATAGCGCGCGCGCCGCTGCCGGATGCGCTCCAGTTCCTCGGCGCGCACGCGCTCCAGGTAGGCGCTGCCGGCAGTGGGCTCGGCGTAGGGCGCCAGATAGGTCCAGCCGTCTTCGGCCACGGCGCCCAGCGCGAACTCGGGGTCGCCCGGCGCGCCGAGCTTGCGCACCAGCACCACGTCCAGGTCCGCCTGCAGCGCGTCGGCCAGCACGCGCCCCAGCGGCACGCCGCCGCGCGGCAGGGCCAGTACCAGGGCACGCTGCCCGCGGTAGTGGCCCAGCGCATCGGCCAGCTGCGCGGCCGCGTCCTGCCTGTCTACGAATCGCATCTTCGGCCCCTCTTCCATTCACCGCCGCCCGCAAGGTGCCGCCGCGCGCTGGCAAGGCGCGCCGGCCTGTGGCGGCGCGGCCAGCAGCTCGGCCGGTTCGTTCCGCGCGGGAAAGCGCAACTGCAGGTCGAGCGCGCGCCCGCCCGGCTTGACCTCGATGCCGTGGGACTCGATGGTGACGCCATAGCGGACCACCGCGCGGTAGGTGCCCGGCTCCAGTTTGAAAAACAGGTAGGGGCCTTCGCTCAGCACCAGCAGCACGATCTCGCGCCGCGCGTTGAACAGGGTCACCGACACATCGGACAAGGACCCGTCGCCGCCGCTGTCGAGGAAATGCATGCGCACATTGAAGCGCGGCGCGATGCGGCGCAGCGCGGCGGCCTCATCGCTGCCGATGCCGCCGGACACGTAGGTGATCCCGTTCACATGGTGCAGCGGTGGCACACCGCCTTCCTGCACGGCAGGCGCGTCCGCCGCGATGCCGACGGCCGGCACGCCAGCCGCCAGCGCCAGGCCGGTGATGCCGAGCAGACTCAGTTTCCTTGCCAGGGCGCGCATGCTGCCCTCCTCGCTGGTTGGAGGCGTCGGGGCGCCCCGGCCGGCTCACGCGGAGCGGACGGGGCCACGCCGCGATGCTTGCTTCGAGACTAGGCCATGCGGCGCGGCAGGGCTTGGCGTGGATCAAGAAAGACGTGAGTGCGGGCAGGATGCGCCCAAGCCGCTCGAACCAGCCGACCGGTGTGCTCCCTTTCCGCCCATGGGAAAGGGGCCGGGGGTGAGGGCAGGCGCTGGCTGGCCGTGGTGGCCGGGATCGCACCGTTGGCTTCGTCTCTGCGCTCGCGTGCTGGATCACACCGTTGGCTTCGCTGGATGCGGCGCCTTGCTAAACCACCCCTCTCCCCCACACTCTCCCCGTGCGGGGAGAGGGAGCCAAGACACTATGCTTGGCGCTCGGTGTTGGTGCATCTCGCCGGCTTCGTCCCGCGCGGCGGTGATCAGGGGAAAATCCGCGAAATGCTCGGCGAGATCGATGCGCTCGCCCGCCGGCGCCGTCAGGCAGACCAGTTCGTCGGCCAGCGGGCGCACCTTGGCCAGCCCTTGCGCGGGCGCGGCCGGCACGGCATCCGCCCTGGGCCTGGGCGGGCGCAGCCAATCCGGGCCGGCGCAAGCCGCGCAAGCGGCGCACAGCACGAGGCCGGCGCAGCGCCTCGCGTACCCGCGCCATCGGCCATGCCGCTGTCGGCCCGCCTGCCGCATCCGCTCCATGCTCCACCTCCTGTCCACGCCGTCCGATGGCGCGACCGTGCCATGCGCGCGCCCCTGGCCATGGAAAGGCTAGGCGAGCGTCGTCCGCGCGGCTTGACCCGGATCAAGCCGCCCGCGCGCGGCACACCTGCAGGGCAGGCCGAGGCCTGCAACGCCGCCCTCGTAGCCCTCGGCTCCCACGGCCGGCGTGGCGCCGGAAGCACCACCCGCCCGCACGGCTTGACCTGGC
Source organism: Cupriavidus sp. USMAA2-4 (assembly GCF_001854305.1). Taxonomy (NCBI): domain Bacteria; kingdom Pseudomonadati; phylum Pseudomonadota; class Betaproteobacteria; order Burkholderiales; family Burkholderiaceae; genus Cupriavidus; species Cupriavidus sp. USMAA2-4. The sequence goes on from NZ_CP017749.1 coordinate 1,062,639, forward strand.
GCAAACGCAGCGCGCAGCGCTGCGCCCGGTGCCGGCGCAGCGGCTATATTTGCCTGCGCACGGGCCGCGGCATCCGCGCTGCGGCCACGACACGCGCTGCACCCAGGGTGCCCATGCACGGGGAGACGAAGTCATGCTGAGCCCGCACGAAATCGCGACGCTGATGGTACTGGGCCATCCACAGCCGCCAGCCGGCATGGATCCCGAGGACATTCGTGTGCTGGTCGAGCGCCGCCTGGTGCAGCTCGATGCCCAGGCGCCAGCCCAGCGCATCCAGCTCACCCACGAAGGCCTGCGCCTGCTGCAGGCCGTGCGCAGCCGCCGCGCTGCGCCGGACGCGGCGGCGCGCTGGCTGGCGTGAGCGCCAGAGCGCATCGCGGCTCGCCGCCATACCAGGACAGCCCCCCATGAAGCCGATGGAATCGCGCCGGCAGTTCTCCCTTTGGTACCTGGCCGCGGCCATGCTGGCCATGTTTGCGCTACAGGCCTATCTCTTCTCCGGCGAGGTGGAGACGCTGCCCTACAGCGACTTCAAGGCGCTGCTGCACGCCGGCAAGATCGAGGAAGTGTCGGTCGGCGAGCAGGTCATCAGCGGCACCTTCTCCACCGCCGGCATCGACGACGTGCTCGGCAAGGCGCGCGCCGAAGCCGCGCGCGGCCACGGCGACGGCCCGCGCGCCTTCAGCAGCGTGCGCGTGGCCGATCCCTCGCTGGTGCAGGAGCTGGAAGCTGCCCACGTGCGTTTCACGGGTCAGATGGATAACAAGGTGCTCGGCACCGTGCTCTCCTGGGTACTGCCGGCGCTGATCTTCTTCGCCATCTGGAGCCTGCTGATCCGCCGCATCGGCGGCGCCGCCGGCGGGCTGATGGAGATCGGCAAGAGCAAGGCCAAGGTCTATATGCAGACCGAGACCGGCGTGACCTTCGCCGATGTCGCCGGCATCGACGAAGCCAAGCAGGAACTGGCGGAGATCGTCGACTTCCTCAAGGAGCCGGGCCGCTACCAGCGCCTGGGCGGCAAGATTCCCAAGGGCGTGCTGCTGCTCGGCGCGCCGGGCACCGGCAAGACGCTGCTGGCGCGGGCGGTGGCCGGCGAGGCCGGGGTGCCCTTCTTCAGCCTGAGCGGCGCCGACTTCGTCGAAATGTTCGTCGGTGTCGGCGCGGCACGCGTGCGCGACCTGTTCCAGCAGGCCGAGACGCGCGCGCCCTGCATCATCTTCATCGACGAACTCGACGCGCTGGGCAAGACCCGTGCCCTCAACGCGGTGGGCGGCAACGAGGAGCGCGAGCAGACGCTGAACCAGTTGCTGGTGGAGATGGATGGCTTCGACACCAACAAGGGCGTGATCCTGATGGCGGCCACCAACCGGCCGGAGATCCTTGACCCGGCCCTGCTGCGGCCCGGCCGCTTCGACCGCCACATCGCGCTGGACCGGCCCGACCTGCGCGGGCGCGAGCAGATCCTCAAGGTGCATGCCAGGCGCGTGACCCTCGGCCCCGACGTCGAACTCGCCGCGCTGGCCGCGCGCACCCCCGGCTTCGCCGGCGCCGACCTCGCCAACCTGGTCAACGAGGCCGCGCTGCTGGCCGCGCGCGAGGGCAAGGCGGCGGTCTCGATGTCCGACTTCGATGCGGCGCTGGACCGCATCGTGGGCGGCCTGGAGCGCAAGAACCGCGTGATGAACGCGCTGGAAAAGGAAACCATCGCCTACCACGAGGCCGGCCATGCCATCGTGGCGGAGCTGCGCCCGCATGCCGACCGCGTCACCAAGATCTCCATCATCCCGCGCGGCATCGCGGCGCTCGGCTACACGCAGCAGACCCCGGCCGAGGACCGCTACCTGCTCAAGCGCAGTGAACTGCTCGACCGCCTCGACGTGCTGCTGGGCGGTCGCATCGCCGAGGAACTGGTGTTCGGCGACGTCTCCACCGGCGCACAGGACGACCTGCAGCGCGCCAGCGACATGGCGCGCCGGATGATCACCCAGTTCGGCATGGACGAGGCGCTCGGCCTGGCCACCTACGAAAGCCCGCCCAATCCACTCTTCTCCAGCAGCGGCCTGCCGCAGCGCGAGCGCAAGGAGTACAGCGAACGCACCGCGCAGATGATCGATGCGCAGGTACGCAAGACGCTGGCCGAGGCCGGCCTGCGCGTGCGCGCCACGCTGGCCGGCCAGCGCGCCCGGCTCGACGCGCTGGCGCGGCTGCTGCTGGAACGCGAGGTAGTCGACCGCAACGATCTCGACCGCCTGCTGAGCGGCAAGGTGCTGCCGCTGCCGCCCGCGCGGCCGCAGGCGGACAGTACACCCGGGCGCGCCGCGCCAAGGCCGGATCAGGACCTGCAGCAACCCTGAGGCCGCGCCGCGCAGGCTGCGCTACACCACGCCCTCGCGCTTCAGCGCTTCCAGCTCGGCCGCGCCCAGCCCGAGCGCGCCGTAGACCTCCGCATTGTGCTCGCCCACGCCCGGCCCGCTGCGCGCGGGCGCCGGTGCGTGGCCGGAGAAGCGCGGCACCACGCAGGGCGCGGGGATGCTGCCGAGGTCCGGGTCGGGCAGGCGCACGATGGCCTCGCGCGCCTGGAAATGCGGGTCGTCGACGATGTCCGCGATGGTGAAGATCTTGGAGAAGGGGATCTCCGCCGCGGCCAGCACGGCGGCGAGGTCGGCGTAGCGCTGCGCGGCGAACCAGGCACGGATCTCCGCGTCGAGCGCTTCCAGGTTGGCGGTGCGCAGCGGATTGCTGGCGAAGCGCGCATCGTCGCCAAGGTCGGGCCGGCCCATGGCGCGGCACAGGCGGCGGAAGATCGGGTCCGACGACGCCACCAGCGACACCCACTGGCCGTCGGCGCAGGCGTACATGTTCGACGGCGCGGTATAGGTGGCGCGGTTGCCGGCGCGCTGGCGCACCACGCCGAGCTGTTCGTACTCGACCGCGAGCGGTTCGAGCAGGCGGAACAGGGCCTCGGTGGCCGACAGGTCGATCTCGCGGCCGGGCATGCCGGCGCTTTCCGGACGGCGGCGCTCGGCCATGGCGCTGGCGATGGCGAAGGCGCCGAACAGCCCGGCAACCATGTCGCCCATCGGATAGTTCATGTGCAGCGGCGGGCCGCCCGGCTCGCCGGCGAGGTTGGTGAAGCCGCTCATGGCCTCGAAGATGCGCGCGAAGCCGGCGCGCCCGGCATAGGGGCCGGTCTGGCCGAAGCCGGTCAGGCGCAGCACGGTCAGGCGCGGGTTGGCCGCATGCAGCGTGGCCAGGTCCAGCCCCCAGCGGTCCAGCGTGCCGGTGCGGAAGTTCTCCACCAGCACGTCGAATTCCGGCAGCATGCGCAGGAACAGGGCGCGCCCGGCGGGCTGGCGCACGTCCAGCGTGATGCCGCGCTTGCCGCGGTTGGTCACCTTCCAGTACAGCGGCAGCGTGTCCTTGACCGGGGCGAGACCGCGCAGCGGGTCGGGGCCGCCGGGCAGCTCCAGCTTGACCACCTGCGCGCCCATGTCGGCGCACAGGGTGCTGGAGAACGGCGCGGCCACCACGGTGGCCATGTCGAGGATGCGGATGCCCGCCAGCGGGCCCGCGCCATGCGCCGCGGCGGCGCCTTGCTTCGTCGTCATGGTTGTCTCGTCAGGTCTCAGGGGCGCAGTCCCTGGGTGAAGATGCGGCGCGCCAGCGTGGCGCGGTGCAGTTCGGAGGCGCCGTCGTAGATGCGGAAGGGGCGCAGCTCGCGCTGGATCATCGATACCGGCGTGTCGTCGGAGATGCCGAGCGCGCCCAGGATCTGCACGGCGCGATCGGCCACGCGCCAGACCGCTTCCGACACGAAGATCTTGGCCATGGCCGACTCGTGCTTGACCGACTGCCCGGCATCCATGCGGCGCGCGCAGTCCTGCACCAGCAGCCGGCTGGCGTGCAGGTCGATGTGCGAATCGGCCACCATGGCCTGCACCTGCTGCAGGTCGGCCAGGCGCTGGCCGAACGACTCGCGGCGCAGGGCGTAGTCCTGCGCGATCTCCATCGCGCGCGCAGCGCGCCCGATGAAGCGCATGCAGTGCGACAGCCGCGCCGGCTCCAGGCGCGCCTGCGCGTAGGCGAAGCCCTGGCCGGGCTCGCCCAGCACGGCGCCGTCGCCGACCTCGCAGCGCTCCAGCAGGATCTCGCCATGGCCGCCGACCTGGTAGCCGTCCATGCCCGGGATATTGCGCAGCAGCCGGTAGCCAGGATTGCCGGTATCGACCAGGAACAGCGTGGCGCCGTCCCCGGTGCGCGCCAGCACGATGGCGAAGGCGGCGCCGACCGCGCCGCTGATGAACCACTTGTGGCCGTCGATCACCCACTTGCCGGGCGCGCCGCCGCGGCCCGGCACGCGCGTGGCGGTGGTGCGCAGCATGGCGGGATCGGAGCCCGCGCCGGGTGCCGGCTCGGTCATGGCGAAGCAGGAGCGCAGCTCGCCGCGCACCAGCGGCATCAGGTAGGCCTCGCGCTGTGCCGGCGTGCCGTGACGCAGCAGGTTGACCATGTTCGGCTGGTCGGGCGGCGCGCAGTTGAGCGCCGGCGCGCCGAGGAAGCTGCGGCCGGCCTCTTCGAGGATGGCGGCGCGCTGCTGCCAGTCCAGGCCGAGGCCGCCGATCTCCACCGGCAGGTGCGGGGCGTAGATGCCGGCGGCGCGCGCGATGGCGCGCAGCTCGGCCACCGCCGCGTCGAGCCGGCCGACATCATGGGCCAGCGCGGGATCCTCGCGCGGGATGGCATGCTGCTCGATAAAGTCGCGCACCTTGGCGCGCAGCGCGTCCAGTTCGGCGGGGGCGGTCATGGCGGCAGGCTCCACGGCGCTCACTCCAGGCTGGTGCCGGTGGCCTTGACCAGCGCCGCCCACCAGCTGGTCTGGGCACGGATCTGCTGCGCGAACTGTTCCGGCGTATTGCCGACCGGCTCGGCGCCGAGGTCGGTCAGGCGCTTGCGCAGCGCGGGCTGGGCCAGGATCTTCACCACCGCGCCATGCAGGCGGGCGATCACCTGCGGCGGCGTGCCGGCCGGCACCATCAGCCCCTTCCAGGCGGTCACCACGAAGCCCTTGAGCCCGGCCTCCTCGGCGGTCGGCAGGTCCGGCAGCGCGCTCGCGCGCTGCTCGCTGGCCACCGCCAGCGCGCGCAGCCGGCCCGCCTGCACCTGGGGCAGCAGCGCCGGCATATTGTCGATCAGCAGCGTGATGTGGCCGGCCACCAGGTCGGCCACCGCGGGACCGGTGCCCTTGTAGGGCACGTGCTGCAGCTTGAGCCCGGCGCTGCGATTGAGCAGTTCGCCGGCAAGCTGGGCCGGGCTGCCGTTGCCGGGCGAGCCGAAGGTGAGCGAGTCCGGATGCGCCTTGGCGTAGGCGACGAACTCCTTGACGTTGCGCACCGGCAGCGCGGCGTTGACCGCCATCAGGTTGTGCTCGCGCGCGATCATGGTGACCGGCGCCAGGTCGCGCAGCGGGCTGAACGGCATGTGCGCGTACAGGCTGGGATTGATCACGGTCGGGCCGGCCGCGGCCAGCAGCAGCGTGTAGCCGTCCGGCGCGGCCTTGGCCACCGCTTCGCCGCCGATGTTGCCGCCGGCGCCGGGCTTGTTCTCCACGATGACGGTCTGGCCGAGCTCGGCGCGCAGCTGCTCGGCCAGCAGGCGCGCGACGAGATCGGTGGAGCCGCCCGGCGCGAACGGCACCACCAGGCGGATCACGCGGTTCGGATAGGTGGCGGCGGCCTGCGCCTGCGCGGACGCCGGCGGGCACAGCAGCGCCAGCAGCAGCGGGGCGGCGGCGATGAGGAACTTGAACATGGCGGAGGTCTCCTGCGGGGGCTCAGCGCGCAGCCTGGGCCAGCGTGCGCCTGGCGATATTGAGCTGGTGGATCTGGCTGGTGCCTTCGTAGAGGCGGAACAGGCGCACGTCGCGGTAGAAGCGCTCGATGCCGAAGTCGGCGATATAGCCGTAGCCGCCGAACATCTGCACGCAGCGGTCGGCCACGCGCCCGCACATCTCGGAGGCGAAGTACTTGCAGATCGAGGCCTGCATCGTCACGTCCTCGCCGCGGTCGCGCTGGCGCGCGGTTTCGAGGATCAGCGCGCGCGCGGCGTGGATCTCGGTCTGGCAGTCGGCGATCATCGCCTGCACCAGCTGGAAGTCGGCCAGCGGCTGGCCGAACTGCTTGCGGCCGCTGACGAAGCGCAGCGCCTCGTCGAGCATGCGGATGGCGGGCCCGGTGCACAGCGCGGCCAGGTGGATGCGCTGCTTGTTGAGCACCTTCATCGCGGTGCGGAAGCCCTGCCCCTCGACGCCGCCGATCAGGTTGGCGGCCGGCACGCGGCAGTCCTGGAAGTGCACCTCCGACACCGGCGAGCCGGCCTGCCCCATCTTCTGGTAGGGCGCGCCGGTGGTCAGCCCCGGCGTGCCGCGCTCGACGATGAAGGCGGAGATGCCGGCCGCGCCGGCCTGCTGCGGATCGGTGCGCGCCATCACGGTGAAGAGGCCGGCGATGGGTGCGTTGGTGATGAAGCACTTGGTGCCGTTGAGCACGTAGTGGTCGCCTTCGCGGCGCGCGCTGGTGGCGAGCGCGGTGGCATCGGAGCCGGCCTCGGGCTCGGTGAGGGCGAAGGCGCCGGTCAGCTCGCCGCGGGCCAGGCGCGGCAGGTAGCGCTGCTTCTGCTCCGGCGTGCCGTCGGCCACCAGCGCCTCCGAGCCGATGCCGGTATTGGTGCCGACGCGCGCGCGGAAGGCGACCGAACACTGCGACAGTTCGATCGCCGCCAGCACCAGTTCCTCGGTGCTCATGCCCGCGCCGCCGTAGGCCTCGGGGATCGAATAGCCGAACAGGCCCTGCGCGGCCATCGCGTCGACCAGCGCCGGCGGCACTTCGTCGCGCGCGGCCACCTCGGCCTCTTGCGGGATCAGGCGCTCGCGCACGAAGCGGCGCAGGCTGTGCAGGAAGGCGTCGAAGGCGCCGGGGTCGCGGATCATCTGTCTGTCTCCATCGTGCTGTGCATCGTTCCGTGCCGCCGGGGCAGCAGGTCAGGCACAGCCTAGCAGCGGGGCCCGGAATGCGAGACTGCTGTTTCGATATCCGGAACGCGCGCCGCGCCGGCCCGCACGGCGCGGCGTATGATCGAGCCGAGCCGCCGCTCGCCCCTGCGACGCCTCCATCCACTTCCACTGCCCCCACCGCCCCCACCGCCCGCCCGTCGCCGTCCGCATGCCGCCGCGCCCACGCCATCCCGACCACGAGTTCTCCACCACGCTGGCGCACGGCCTGGCCTTGCTGCAGTGCTTCCGCGTCGGCGAGCCGATGCTCGGCAATGCCGAGCTGGCGGCGCGCACCGGGCTGTCGCGCGCCACCATCAGCCGGCTGACCTATACGCTGGCGGCGCGCGGGCTGCTGCTGTACGACCAGCAGTACCGCCGCTACCGGCTCGGCCCCACCGCGCTGTCGCTGGGCTATCCGCTGCTGGCGGGACTGCGCGTGCGCCAGGTCGCGCGGCCGCGCATGCGCGCGCTCGCCGACGAGGTCGGCGGCTCGGTCTCGCTGGGCATGCGCGACCGCCTGCAGATGGTCTACGTCGAGACCAGCCGCGGCCACGACGCGGTCGCCTTCCGGCCGGACATCGGCGCCGCGCTGCCCATGCTGAGCACGGCCATGGGCCGCGCCTGGCTGGCGCGCGCCGGGGCCGAGGCGCGCGCACCGGTGCTGGAGGCGCTGCGGGCCGGCGAACCGGAGCTATGGGAGCGCTGCGCCGGCGCCGTGGCGCAGGCCTGCGACGACCTCGCCGCGCTGGGCTTCTGCCGCTCGCGCGGCGACTGGCAGCGCGACGTGCACGCGGTGGCGGTGCCGATGCGCGCCGAGACCGACGGCGAGATCCTGGTCTTCAATTGCGGCGTGCCGGCGCTGCGCATGACGCCGCGCAAGCTCGAGCGCGAGATGGGCCCGAAACTGGCGCGGCTGGTGGCGGCGGTGGAGGCGGACCTGGAGCAGAACCTGGGGCAGGACCTGGAGCGCCGGCATGGCGGCTGAAGCGGAAAGCGGGCGCGACCCGCAGTTCGCCAGCACGCTGGCCAAGGGCCTCGACATCCTGCTGGCCTTCCGCCCAGGCGAGACGCTGCTGGGCAACCGGGAGCTGGTGCTGCGCACCGGCCTGTCCAAGTCGGCCGTGGCGCGGCTCACGCATACGCTGACGGTGCTCGGCTACCTGCGCCACGAGCGCGCGCTGGGCAAGTACCGGCTCGGCGCGGCGGTGCTGGCGAGCGGCTATCCGCTGCTGGCCGGCATGCATATCCGCCAGGTCGCGCGGCCGCTGATGAAGGCGCTGGCCGACGAACTGGGCGGCGCGGTATCGCTCGGCGTGCGCGACCGCACGCAGATGCTGTACGTGGAGACGGCGCGCTCCACCGAGGAATTGCTGACCGCGCCGGACATCGGCGCGGCGGTGCCGATGCTGAGCACCGCCATCGGCCGCGCCTGGCTATGCCGCTGCGGCGCCGCCGAGCGCGAAGCCGTGCTGAACCGGCTGCGCCTGCACGATGCCGAGGCGGTGCGGCGCGCCATGCCGGCGCTGGCCGCCGCGCGCGAGAGCCTGGAGCGGCGTGGCTTCTGCTCCAGCCCGGCCGAATGGCACCCCGACGTCTACGGCTTCGCCACGCCGCTGTGCGCGCAGGTCGACTCGCAGTGGTTCGTGCTCAATTGCGCGGTGCACCGCAAGCGCGGCCGCTTCGCCACCGTCGAGGCCCAGGCGGGCGCGCGCCTCGCCGCGCTGGCGCACGGCCTGGAGCGGCTGCTGGGCCTGCGCTGAACGCGCCGCCGGTCTCTCAATGCAGGCGGAACACGGCGATGGCGCCGTCGAGCGAACGCGCCTGCTCCTCCAGCGCGGCGGCCGCGGCGGCGGCCTCCTCGACCAGGGCGGCGTTCTGCTGCGTCGCCTCGTCCATCAGCGTGACCGCCTTGTTGACCTCGTGGATGCCGGTGCTCTGCTCCTTCGAGGCCGCGGCGATCTCGCCCATGATGTCGGTCACGCGGCGGATCGAGGCGACGATGTCGGCCATCGTGCTGCCGGCGCGCTCGGCCAGCGCGCTGCCCGCCTCCACCTTGGTCTGCGAGGCCTCGATCATGGCCTTGATCTCCTTGGCGGCGGCGGCGCTGCGCTGAGCCAGGTTGCGCACTTCGCCGGCCACCACGGCGAAGCCGCGGCCCTGCTCCCCCGCGCGCGCCGCTTCCACCGCGGCATTCAGCGCCAGGATGTTGGTCTGGAAGGCGATGCCGTCGATCACGCCGATGATCTCCGTCACGGTGCGCGAAGCGGTGCTGATCTCGCGCATGGTCCGCACCACGTCGGACACCACCGTGCCGCCCTGCTGCGCGACTTCGGAGGCGCTGTCGGCGAGCTGGCAGGCCTGGCCTGCGTTGTCGGCGTTCTGCCGCACGATCGAGGTCATCTGCTCCATGCTGGCGGCGGTCTGCTGCAGCGAACTGGCCTGCTGCTCGGTGCGCTGCGACAGGTCGGCGTTGCCCGCGGCGATCTGCCGCGTGGCCGCCGAGATGGCGCCCGAGCCGTGGCGCACGCGCTGCACGGTCTCGGCCAGCGCGCCCTGCATGCGCGCCAGGCCATCCAGCAGGCGGCCCATCTCGTCGCGCCGCTGGTGGCGCACCGGCTGCGCCAGGTCGCCGGCGGCGATGCGGTCGAACTGGGCGACCGCCGCCTCCAGCGGGCCGACGATGGCCCGCAGCAGCGACCAGGCGCACCACGCGGCGACCGCCAGCGCCATCAGGATGGCGGCCAGCACCACCCAGCGGAAGCGGGCGTAGGCCGACTGGGAATCGTCGAAGTTGGCCTGCGACAGCTTGAGCTGCAGCTTGCCGAGCGCCTGGCTGGCGTCGTTGGCCGCGCGGAAGGCCTTGGAGACGCTCTTCTCCATCAGGGCATCGGCGCTGGCGCGGTCGCCGGCGCGCAGGGCGGCGATGATGTCGCGCAGGCTCTTGACGGCCGCCTCGCGCTGCGGCGCGAGCGCCTGGGCCAGGCGGTCCTCCTCGGCGTCGCGCGGCAGCGCCAGGTAGCGCTTCCAGGCCGCGTCGGAGCGGGTGATCAGCTCCTCGGTGCGGTCGAGCAGCGGCATCGCGTCCGCGTCGGACGGGTACAGCATCGACTTGTCCAGCGCGGTGCGCGCACGGGTCAGGCTCAGGTCGGACTCGCCCAGCGCCAGCGCGGACGGAAACTGGTTGGTGAAAGTCTGCTCGTGGGCGCGGTTGGCGTCGCGCAGGCCCAGCAGGCCCGCCGCGCCGACCAGCAGGGCAAGCAGGAACAACGTCGAGACGGACAACAGCAGTCGGAGACGGATCGTCAGGCGGGAGGACATGGGGGCGGGGGCGAGTGCATGCAGGCGGTCTCCCGCGCTGCGCCCATCGCAGCACGGCCGCCGGCTATACGCCCCGGCTATCGGACGGTGCCGGGCGAACTTGAGCGGCGCGCCCGGGGGTGGCCCGTGGCTGTGGCGCATGCGCCGCACTCGCCGCACCGGAACCAGACCGGCTCGGCGGGCCACCTTCCGCCCCATGGCACGCCTGGCTGGCGTGACGGGCGCGGCACGCGGGGCATTCCGCGCCCTGTCTCAGCGCGCGGCGGCTTCGGGCGGCTTCAGGCGGCTTCTGGCGGCGCCGGCCAGCGGCGTGCCGAACACCGAGGCAAAGCCCGCGCTGATGCCGCCATCAGCAGGATGCGCCCGATCGGCAGGTTGTGGCCTCCCGCCACGGCGCCACCGGCGCGGGCGGCTTGCGGACTGCCGGCCTGCTGGGCGGCTACTGGCGGACCGGCTACTGGCGGAGCGGCTACTTGCTGACCGAGAACGCGGGCAGTTCCAGGCCCTTGAACAGCGCCGGGCTCGGAGCCGCCTCCGACCTGGCCTGCGCCGAACAGCTGCGCCGGATCGCCTCCAGTTCGCGCTGGCCGACCTGTCCGCCCCGCTCGACGATGGCCTGGAACAGCCGCGAACCCGCGTCGTCGCAGGCGTGCAGGGCCTGCAGCGCGGGCCAGACGAAGTTGATGCCGACCAGCGCGGGAAGGCCGATCAGCAGGCAGGGTAAGGCGGACTTGAGCATGGGGGCGGTCAATGATGCGTTACAGCAAGGATTAACGGCGCCCGCCGCGCCAACTGAACCCGCCGCCGTCCCCGCCCTCCGTCCCCGCCTCTCCCGGCCGCCGCGCGAGGAGTCCTCCTGGCGCGCCGCCTCAATCCTTCGGCCGGAAGGTGATGGTGAAGCGTGTCGGCAGGCGGCCGTCGTCGGGCAGCGGGAAGGGCGCGGACAGCGCCACCGCGCGCATCACCGCAGAGTCCCAGCGCGCGTCGCCGCTGGACTGCACCAGCCGGGACTGCAGCAGGCTGCCGTCGCCGCGCAATTCCACCATCACCACGGCGGCAGGGTTGCCCGCGATCTCGGCGTCGACGCGCACGTTCGGCCGCACGCGCCGCCGCACCGCATCGGCGAAGGCGCGCGCCGACGACGTACCCGTGCCGGCAGCCGGCATGGGCGCCGCGGCGGCACCGGCGGCCGGCAGCAGGCCATCCAGGTCCTGCAGGCTCGCCTGTCCGGTGGCGGGCGGCGGTGCCTTGGCGGCAGCGGGCGCAGCCGCCAGCGACGCCACCGATGCCACCGGCGCCTCGGTCTGCGATGGGGCGGCCCGGCCCGCCGTGCCGGCGCCGGCACCTTCGAGCCGGCTGCCCTGGCCAAGGGCGATCTCGCGGCAGCCCGGCAGCATGTGGTCGCGGATCAGGCCGTTGGTCAGGTCCACCGCGAACACGGCGCCGCGCTCGGCCAGCGGGATCACGGTGCCGCCGCGCCCGAAGTCGAAGCTGCCGCGCCAGACCGGCCGATGCCCTTGCATGGCGCCCAGCGTGGCGAGATAGTGGATCGAAATGCGGTTGCCGCCGCCCATCATGACCACGCCGCCGCCATGGGCGATGGTCAGCAGCGTATCGGCGCGGAAATCGGCGGCGCGCTGGACCGGCGTGCGCTGGTCCAGTTCCAGCCCCGACAGTTCGACGAAACCGGCGGTATTGCCGCAGGCGCCGACGATCTCCTGGAACTTCTGCTGGAAGGCCTGCGAGAACTCGCTGCCCCAGCCCATGCCCGCGCCGGTGGCGACATAGATGCGGCCGGGCCGGGCGACATAGTCCGAGGCATGGTTGGTCTGCACCACGGTGGCAGGCGCGCAGCCGGCCAGCAGCACGGCGGCGAGCAGGGAGAGCGCCGCGGGCAGGCGCGGCACGGAGCATGGCGGGATCGGCAGCAGCATCGGCGGGCAGGGAGCGTGACGGATGGGCCCGATTCTACGGGAGCGCGGGGGCGGCATGGCGCGGTTCTGCCGAGCCCGCCCCGCCCTGCCGGGGGCGGCGCGCATCGGGCTCAGCGCAGCGCCGGCCGCGCCGTCAGGCCTCCTCCCTCGACACCGCGCGGCCATGGCTGCGCCAGCGGGAGGCGCAGCCGCGGCGCGCCCGCCAGCGACCGCGCCGCGTGCATGGCGATGCCGAAGCGGTCGTAGAAGGCCGACGCCAAGTCGCCCTGCGGCGGCCAGCCGGCCGCCCGCTTCACCTGGGCCGCGGCATGGCCTGCCAGGGTTTCGAACAGGGCACGCATCAGCCGCTGGGTGCGGCACAGCTCGGTCAGCGCCGTGCCTTCCGAGAACAGCATGCGGCGCAGCTGCGGCGGCGGGATATCGAGCAGCCTGGCGATGTCGCTCGCATTCCACGCGTGCTGCGGCTGCAGGAAGATGCGGCGCGAGAGTTGCCGGTGCAACGCGCCGTCGACCGCGGGCGGACGCGCCACATGCAGGGCCAGCGCACACGACGAAGGCTGCTCGCTGCTGCCATCGAGGCCGAGCTCGACCGGCTCGAAGGCATCGAGCAGGACCTGCTGCCCGGGCGCCAGCGCGCGCTCGAAGCCGCGCCGCCGGAGGATCACGCGGCCCTGCAGGGCGGCCACCGAGAGCGGGAATGCCGGCAGGAGATGGCGCAGGCTGAGGTGCTGGCAGGCGTGCAGATGGGCGTGCATGGGATGTGGGGGCAGACGGTTCCGGCTGCCATCATCGCCGCCGGCCGCCGTGGCCGCTATCTGCATTTCCCGAAGCTAACGTTCGGCCGGCCGTAACGCCCGCGCCGCTGCCGCCCTTCCCGCCGCCGCGCCTGCCACGGGGCGGCCCGATTCACTATAATCGCGGGACTGTCCGCCTGTCCCATCGCACCGCCGCCACCCCGCTGCGGCATGCCCTGGGCCCCATAACGATTCGAGCGATGCGCGCGATCCCCGCGATCCGCCCGCTCCGAGACACCGCCGCCCGCAGCAGTCATGCGCTTCGACCTGGTCGACCTGAAACTCTTCACGCATATCGCCGAGGCCAACAGCCTGACGCGGGGCGCGGAGCGCTCGCACCTCTCGCTCGCGGCGGCCAGCACCCGCATCAAGAACCTCGAGGAACACGTCGGCGTCAAGCTGCTCAGCCGCAGCAACCAGGGCGTGAAGGTCACCGGCGCCGGCGAGACCCTGCTGGCCCACGCGCGCCGCGTGATCCGCCAGCTCGAGCAGCTGAGCGGCGACCTGCAGGAATACGCCTCCGGCGTGAAGGGCCACGTGCGCGTGCTGGCCAATACCACCGCGATGAGCGAGTACCTGCCCGCGGTGCTGCGCACTTATCTGGTCAACCACCCGGACGTGACCATCGAGATGCAGGAGCGCCTGAGCCCGGACATCGTGCGCGCGGTGCAGGAGGGCATGGTCGACATCGGCATCGTCGCCGGCAATGTGCGCACCGAAGGCCTCGAGGTGATGCCGTACCGGCACGACCGCCTGGTGCTCGCCACCGCGCTGAGCCATCCGCTGGCGCAGCGCCGGCACGTCGACTTCATCGACACGCTCGACTACGACTTCATCGGCCTGCCGGAGGCCAGCGCGATCCACAACTTCCTCAAGCGCGCCGCCGGCGACCTGCAGCGCGCGCTGCGCTGGCGCGTGCAGGTCAGCAACTTCGAGACCGCCTGCCGCATGATCGAAGCCAACGTCGGCATCGGCGTGCTGCCCGAGAGCACGGCCAGCCGCCACGCGCGCACCATGGCGCTGCAGATCGTGCGGCTGGAGGACGAATGGGCGGAACGCAAGCTGCAGATCTGCGTGGCCGATCTCGCCGCGCTGCCGGTCTTCGCGCGCAAGCTGGTGGACCTGCTGGTCGAGGACGGCCTAGGGCGCCAGGACTGAGCGGGGAAGACAGCCAACACCGCCGGCCAAGCATAGTGTCCTGGCTCCCTCTCCCCGCACGGAGAGGGCGGGGGTGAGGGGTGGTCTAGCAAGGCGCCAAGCCCAGCGAAGCCAACGGTGTGATCCAGCGCGCGAGCACAGAGACGAAGCCAACGGTGTGATCCAGCACGCAAGCACGGAAACAAAGCCGATGGTGTGATCCCACCCGCCACGGCCAGCCAGCGCCTGCCCTCACCCCCGGCCCCTCTCCCGCAGGCGGGAGAGGGGAGCGAACCGGCGCGATGCGAAACCCAACGCGCTTGCCGAAGCCGACGAGATGCACCAACACCGAGCGCCAAGCACACGGTCTTGGCGCCCTCTCCCGCAGGCGGGAGAGGGGGGCAGACCAGCGGGGAGCCAACCGGCGCACCGCCGGCGGCTAGCGCGGCTCCGCCAGCATGCCGCGCAGCTGGAGCTTGAGCAGCTTGCCGCTCGCGGTGCGGGGAATGGTGGCGACGCGCAGGATGCGCTGCGGCCGCTTGTAGGGCGAGAGGCGTTCCTTCAGGTAGGCCTGCACCGCCGGCACGTCGAACGCTTGTCCTTCGGCCACCTCGACGAAGGCGACCACTTCCTCGTCGCCGTCCTGGCCCGGCATGCCGACCACCGCGGAGACACGGATCGACGGATGCGCATTGAGCACCGACTCGACCTCGATCGGATAGACGTTGAAGCCCGAGCGGATGATCAGGTCCTTGGTGCGGCCGACGATGAAGAGCGCGCCGTCCTCGTCGAGCCGGCCGATGTCGCCGGTGTTGAGCCAGCCGTCGGGACGCAGCGCGGCGGCGGTGAGTTCCGGCGCATGGTAGTAGCCGCGCATCACGCCCGGGCCCCTGACCCACAGCTCGCCCGGCGTGCCGGCCGGCACCGGCTGACCGTCGGCGCCGACCACGCGCAGTTCCGCGCCCTCGACGATCTGGCCCGCCGAGCAGTCGGCGCGCGGCTGCTCCATGCGCGTGACGAACAGCGAGCCGGCGTACTCGGTCATGCCGTAGCCGTGGTGCAGCGGCAGGCCGAACAGGGCCTCCACCTCGCGCTTCAGCGTCAGGTCCAGCGGGCCGCCGCCGGTGTAGAGGTAGCGCAGCCGGCCCCACGGCTGCGCGCCGGGGCCCTGCGCGCCTGGGCCTTGCGCGCGTAAGTGGGCCAGGATGCGGCTGAACAGGGTCGGCACGCCCTGCAGGATGGAGATCTCGCCCGCGCGCAGCGCCGCCACCACGTCGGCGGCGCTGAAGCGGGCGCACAGGTACAGGCTGGCGCCGGCCTGGAAGGTGGACAGCAGCACCGTCGCCAGCCCGAACACGTGCGACATCGGCATCAGCGCGTAGGCGCAGTCGTGCGGCCGCAGCCGGCGCGACGCCACCGTGACGCGGGCATAGTGCAGCAGGCCGCGGTGGGTGACCATCACCCCTTTCGGCTGCCCGGTGGTGCCGGAGGTATAGAGCAGCGCGGCGACCTCGCGCGCGACCGCTTCGGGCTCGCGCGGACTGGCCGTGTCGAGCGCGCCCGCCATCAGCGGGCCGAGGCCGGGCAGCACGCTCTCCAGCGCGCGATAGCGCACGCCATGGCGCAGCGCGTCCGGCGACGCGCCATGGGTGAACAGCGCCAGGCGCGGCCGGCAGTGCGCATGGATCTCATCGACCTCGCGCTCCGACAGGCGCGCATTGACCACCACCGGCCAGGCGCCGAGCTCCGACAGCGCGAACAGCAGCGTGATCACCGCCAGGCAGTTCTCGGCGACGACCAGCACGCGATCGCCGGTGGCCACGCCCTGGTCCTGCAGGTAGGCGCGCGCCGCTTCCACGTTCGCCCACAGCTGCGCATAGGACACCGTGCGGCCGTCTTCGACCACGGCCGTATCGTCGGGGGCCAGCCCGGCGCGCTGGCGCGGGATATCGCTGATCCGCTGCGCGGTGGTGGGGGGCGGGGACATCTCGCTGGGGTTCCTGGGCAAGGCGGTCGATCGGCGGGCGGGGCCCGGCGGGCCCCGATGGGTGCCAGTGTAGGGTCGCCCGGGACGGGGTGCAATCGCCGGGCGTGACGTGCCCGGCGCGGGGCGGCCCGCCCCCGCCCGGGGGAGGGCCGGCCGGGGCTCAGAACGAGCGCGGCAGGCCGAGGATGTGCTCGGCCACGTAGGAATAGATCAGGTTGGTCGAGATCGGCGCCACCTGGTACAGGCGCGTCTCGCGGAACTTGCGCTCCACGTCGTACTCGCAGGCGAAGCCGAAACCGCCATGGAACTGCAGGCAGGCGTTGCCGGCCTCCCAGCTCGCCTTGGCCGCCAGGTACTTGGCCATGTTCGCCTGGGCGCCCATCGGCTGGTGTGCGTCGAACAGCTCGCAGGCCTTCCAGCGCATCAGGTTGGCGGCCTCCAGCTCGATGAAGGTCTCGGCGATGGGGAACTGCACGCCCTGGTTCTGGCCGATGGGGCGGCCGAACACCTGGCGCTCCTTCACGTACTGGGTGACGCGGTCCATGAACCAGTAGCCGTCGCCGATGCATTCGGCGGCGATCAGGGTGCGCTCGGCATTGAGGCCGTCGAGGATGTACTTGAAGCCCTTGCCCTCCTCGCCGATCAGGTTCTCCTCGGGAATCTCCAGGTCCTCGAAGAACAGTTCGTTGGTCTCGTGGTTGACCATGTTCGGGATCGGACGCACGATCATGCCCTTCTTCTGCGCCTCGTGCAGGTCCACCATGAAGATGGACATGCCCTCGCTCTTCTTCTTGACCTCGGCCAGCGGCGTGGTGCGCGCCAGCAGGATCATCCAGTCGCTGTGCTGCACGCGGCTGATCCATACCTTCTGGCCGTTGACGACGTAGCGCCCGTCCTTCTTCTCGGCCTTGGTCTTGATCTTGGTGGTGTCGGTGCCGGTGGTCGGTTCGGTCACGCCCATGGACTGCAGGCGCCACTCGCCGGAAGCGATCTTGGGCAGGTACTTCTGCTTCTGCGCTTCGGAGCCGTGGCGCAGCAGCGTGCCCATGTTGTACATCTGGCCGTGGCAGGCGCCGGAGTTGCCGCCGCAGCGGTTGATCTCCTCCATGATGACCGAGGCCTCGGTCAGCCCCAGGCCGGAGCCGCCGTACTCCTGCGGGATCAGCGCGGCCAGCCAGCCGGCCTTGGTGAGCGCGTTGACGAAGGCCTCGGGATAGGCACGCTGCTCGTCCACTTTGCGGAAGTACTCGTCCGGGAACTCGGCGCACAGCGCGCGCACCGCGTCGCGGATTTCCTGGTAGTTGTTGGATTGGGTCTGCTCGATCATGGAAACGTTCGGCGTGTTGGCTGTTCAGGGCCCCCGGGCTTGCCGCGCAAGCGCCGGCGGTGCGGCGGCGCGGGCCGGCACGGCGGCGGCGGGCCGCTGCCCGCACACGCCGGACCCGGTCCACGCCCGTGTCTGGTACGTCAGGTCCGCATGGTCGGGCCAGTCGGCCGCCGGCGCAATCAGCGTTTGCGGAAGCGCGTCTTCGCGTGTGCTTAAGTCCTGCCCGGGTCGCGCCGGGATCGTGCCGGGATCGTGCCCCCGCGGCGCCGCGCCAGGCCGCTCCGCCGCCGCCTTGCACTTCACTTCCACCCCACGGTCGCGCCCCACTTTCACCATTGCCGAAGGCGGCCATTGGCATTGTCGAATAGCGCAAAACGCCGTTTGGCGAGATCCTGCCGGCAATTTCCGTACACAAGAGAGGGACCGACATGGCAGGCATGATGCAGGACAAGGTGGTGGTGGTGACGGGCGCCGGCGGCGGCATCGGGCGCGATATCGCCCTGGCCATGGCCGCCGAGGGCGCCAAGGTGGTGGTCAACGACATCGGCACCTCGACCAACGGCGAAGGCCAGGATGCCGGTCCCGCGCAGCGCGTGGTCGAAGAGATCCAGGCCGCCGGCGGCCAGGCGGTGGCCAACACGGACAGCGTGTCGGAAGCCAACAGCGCGGCCCGCATCATCGCCTGCGCCGTGGACACCTTCGGCCGCGTCGACGGCGTGGTGAACAACGCCGGCATCCTGCGCGACCGCTTCTTCCACAAGATGAGCGTGGACGAATGGGACGCCGTGCTCAAGGTGCACCTGTACGGCAGCTACTACATGAGCCGCGCCGCCGCCAACCACTTCAAGGAGCAGGAGGGCGGCGCCTTCGTGCACATGACCTCGACCTCGGGCCTGATCGGCAACCTGGGCCAGGCCAACTACAGCGCCGCCAAGCTCGGCCTGGTGGCGCTGTCCAAGAGCATCGCGCTGGACATGCAGAAGTTCAACGTGCGCTCCAACTGCATCGCGCCGTTCGCCTGGAGCCGCATGATCGGCTCGATCCCCACCGACACGCCCGAGC
The DNA here is from genome assembly GCF_001854305.1 of Cupriavidus sp. USMAA2-4. Classification (NCBI taxonomy): domain Bacteria; kingdom Pseudomonadati; phylum Pseudomonadota; class Betaproteobacteria; order Burkholderiales; family Burkholderiaceae; genus Cupriavidus; species Cupriavidus sp. USMAA2-4. The sequence continues at coordinate 1,081,246 of NZ_CP017749.1, forward strand.
AGCAGGCGCGCGTGGCCAAGATCCAGCAGATGACGCCCAACAAGATCGCGCCGCTGGCCGTCTACCTGCTCTCCGACGCTGCCCGCGAGGTCAATGCCCAGGTCTTTGCCGTGCGCAACAACGAGATCTTCGTCATGAGCCAGCCGCGCCCGCTGCGCTCCGTGCACCGCAGCGAAGGCTGGACGCCCGGCTTCATCGCGGAACACGGCATGCCGGCGCTCAAGGCCGCCTTCGTGCCGATGGAGCGCTCGGGCGACGTGTTCTGCTGGGATCCGGTCTGAGCCGACGCGAGCGGCAGGAACCACCCGGCAGCACCCGCAGCACCCGGCAGCACCCGCAGAACCCGCAGAACCCGCAGAACCCGCAGAACCCGCAGAACCCGCAGAACCCGCAGAGCCCGCCAGCAGCACCAACGATCCGAGCCAGCGACCAGGAGGAGACACCCATGGCCATCCGCTACGACCACCTCAAGCAGCGCGCCTTCGCGCCCATCCGCCAGCACTACGCCGAGCGCGACACCATGCTGTACGCGCTCAGCCTGGGCCTGGGCAGCGACCCGCTGGACGAGGCCGCCCTGCCCTTCGTGTTCGAGGGCAAGGCCGGCGGCCTGCGCGCCCTGCCCACCCAGGCCGTGGTGCTCGGCTATCCGGGCTTCTGGGCGCGCGAGGCCGACACCGGCATCGACTGGGTCAAGCTGCTGCACGGCGAGCAGCGCATGCGCCTGCACCGCCCGCTGCCGGCCAGCGCCGACATCGTCGGCCACAACCGCATCACCCACCTGAGCGACAAGGGCGAGGGCAAGGGCGCCATCATGGTGACCGAGCGGCGCCTGGAAACCGCGCAGGGCGAACTGCTCGCCACCGTGCAGCAGGTCTCCTTCCTGCGCGGCGACGGCGGCTACAGCCTGCGCGACGGCGGCCAGCCCAGCGACGCGCCGCTGCCGGCGCTGCAGCCCGTGCCCGAGGAGCGCGCCCCGGACTTCACCGACACCCGGGCGATCCGCCCCGAGGCCGCGCTGCTGTACCGCCTGATGGGCGACTACAACCCGCTGCATGCCGACCCGGCGGTGGCCGCCGCGGCCGGTTTCGCGCGCCCCATCCTGCACGGCCTGGCCAGCTACGGCCTGGTGGGGCATGCGCTGCTGCGCCAGTGCGCCGGCGGCGACCCGGCCCGCCTGCGCGCGCTCGACATCCGCTTCGCCGCGCCGGTCTACCCCGGCGAGACGCTGGTGACCGAGATCTGGCGCGTGCCGGGCCAGCCGAACCACTTCCAGCTGCGCGCCCGCGTGGCCGAGCGCGACAAGGTCGTGCTCAGCCACGGCTGGGCCGAGCTTGCCTGAGCCGCTTGCCTGAGCCGGCCCGAGCGCCGACACCGGCCGACACCGGCCGACAGCGGCCGGCACCGGCCGGCATTCCGCCCGACCGCCATCCCGCCGCCGGCCGCAGCCCGGCCGCCGGCCTGCCCCCCCCTGCCCCCTGCCCCCTTAGGAGCTACCGTTCCGTGGACACGCAAACCCTGGCCTCGCGACTGCAGGCCCTGATCCGCCCCGGCGACACCGTCTGGTGGGGACAGGCCACCGCCGAGCCGCTGACCCTGACGCGCGCGCTGGTCGGGCACCGCCACGCCATCGCCCAGGGCGGGCGGCTCGGCATCTTCGTCGGCATCGGCCAGGCCGACACGCTGCAGCCCGCGCAGGCCGACGTGTTCGACTTCTTCGGCTACGCCGCCAGCGGCCCGCACCGGCAGCTGGCCAAGGCCGGCGTGCTGGACATCGTGCCCAGCCACTACTCGCACCTGCCCGGCCTGATCCGCGCCGGCACGCTGCCGGCGGACGTGGTGCTGGTACAGGTGTCGCCCGCCGACGAACTGGGCCGCCACAGCCTGAGCGTGGTGCACGAATACATGCCGGCCGCGCTCGACCGCGCCCGCGTGGTCATCGCCGAGGTCAATCCCGCCCTGCCCTGGACCCATGGCAGCCGCTACCTGACGGCGGACGACATCGACCTGCTGGTGCCGGCGCAGTATCCGCCGCTGGACCTCGGCCGCGGCGCCCCCGGCGAGGCCGAGCAGGCCATCGCGCGCCATATCGCCGGCTGGATCGAGGATGGCGCCACCTTGCAGATGGGCATCGGCAACCTGCCCGAGGCGGTGGTGGCCGCCCTGCACGGCCACCGCGACCTGGGGCTGCACAGCGGCGCCGTCGGCGACGGCATCGCCGCGCTGGCCGAGGCCGGCGTGCTGACCAACGCGCGCAAGACCGTCGACACCGGCCTCGGCATCGGCGGCATCCTGATGGGCGGCGAGCGGGTGCGGCGCTGGGCCCACCGCAACGCAGGCTTCGAGCTGCGCGAGACCCGCTATACCCACGACCCCGAGGTGCTCGCCGCCAGCCACAAGCTGGCCGCCATCAACGCCGCGATCGAGGTCGACCTGACCGGCCAGGTCAATGCCGAGGTGGCCGCCGGCGTCTACGTCGGCGCCGTGGGCGGCGCGGTCGACTTCCTGCGCGGCGCGGCGCGCAGCCGCGGCGGCCTGCCCATCGTCGCCCTGCCGGCCACGGCCAAGGACAGCAGCCGCATCGTGGCGGCGCTGTCCGGCCCGGTCAGCACGCCGCGCGCCGACGCCGGCCTGATCGTCACCGAATACGGCGTGGCCGACCTGCGTGGCGCGACGCTGTCGCAACGCATGCGCCGCATGCTGGACATCGCCGCGCCGGCGCACCGCGCCGAGCTCGAACGGCAGGGCCATGCGCTGCTGCGCCAGTGCGGCGCGGTCTTCGTGGCCCAGCCGGGACCGGCGGCCGCGGCCTGACATGCCGGCCGCCGATCCCGCCTGACCGACCCAGCCCATTCCACAGACCTTCCCAAGGAGACTCCCATGCGCAGAGCCGCAATCGTCACCCCCCTCCGCACCCCCGTCGGCACCTTCGGCGGCAGCCTGCGACCGGTGCCCGTCGAGGAACTGGCCGCCACCACGGTGCGCGCCGTGGTGCAGAAGAGCGGCATCGATCCCGCCCGCATCGACGACGTGGTGTTCGCCCAGTCCTACGCCAACAGCGAAGTGCCTTGCGTGGGCCGCTGGGCCGCGCTGCAGGCCGGCCTGCCGGTCGAGGTGCCGGGCATGCAGCTCGACCGCCGCTGCGGCGGCGGCCTGCAGGCCATCGTCACCGCCGCGATGATGGTGCAGAGCGGCGCCGCCGACGTGGTGATCGCGGGTGGCGTGGAGAGCATGAGCAATATCGAGTACTACACCACCGACATGCGCTGGGGCGCGCGCTCGGGCAATGTGCGCTTCTTCGACCGCCTCGACCGCGGCCGCGAACGCTCGCAGCCGGTGGAGCGCTTCGGCAGGATCTCCGGCATGATCGAGACCGCCGAGAACCTGGCGCGCGACTACGGCATCAGCCGCGAGCAGGCCGACGCCTTCGCCGTGCGCAGCCACGCGCGCGCCGCGGCGGCGTGGGAAGCGGGCCGCTTCGCCGACGAGATCGTGCCGGTCCAGGTGCCGCAGCGCAAGGGCGACCCCGTCGCCTTCACGCGCGACGAGGGCTTCCGCCCCGATACCTCGCTGGCCAGCCTGGCCAAGCTGCGCGCATTGATGCCGGACGGCACCGTCACCGCGGGCAACGCCAGCCAGCAGAACGATGCCTCCGCCGCCTGCCTGATCGTGGCCGAGGACAAGCTGGCCGAGCTCGGCCTCACCCCCATGGCCACGCTGGTGGGCTGGGCGGCCGCCGGCTGCGAGCCCTCGCACATGGGCATCGGCCCGGTGCCGGCGGTGAAGAAGCTGCTGGCGCGCCTGAACCTGACGCTGGAGCAGATGGACCTGGTCGAGCTGAACGAGGCCTTCGCCTGCCAGGTGCTCGCCGTGCTCAAGGGCTGGGACTGGCACGACCAGGATGCCATCGAGCACAAGCTCAACGTCAATGGCTCCGGCATCTCGCTGGGCCACCCGATCGGCGCCACCGGCGTGCGCATCCTGGCCACGCTGCTGCACGAGCTGCAGCGCCGCGGCGGCCGCTATGGGCTGGAAACCATGTGCATCGGCGGCGGCCAGGGTATCGCCGCCGTCTTCGAGCGCTGCTGACGCGGCGCCGTTCCCCCTGAAGCGCAGCACCCCGCGCCCGCGCGCCGGCCCGACCGGCGGCGCGGCGGGCGCAGCCGTGCCTGGGTCTCCTGCGTTTCCTGCTTTCCGCTTCCTGTTTTCCGTTTCCCGCATTACGAAGGAGATTGTCTTGATGTCCGCTTCACGCCGCCGCCTCCTGCTGTCCACCCTTGCCCTGTGCGGCGCGGCGCTGGCCACCGTCCCCGCGCACGCGCAGGTCGGCGGCCAGCCGATCCGCCTGGTGGTGGGCTACGCCGCCGGCGGCCCCGCGGACCAGGCCGCGCGCCTGTTCGCCGTCGCGCTGGGCAAGAGCCTCAACGCCAACGTCATCGTCGACAACAAGCCCGGCGCCAACGCGACGCTGGCCGGCCACGATGTGGTGCGCGCCCGCCCCGACGGCAACACGCTGTGGTTCGCCGCCAGCGCCGCGCTGACCGTGGCGCCCAACATCATGCGGCACCTCCCGTTCGATCCGGCCAAGGACCTCACGCCGGTGGCACCGGTGGCGCGCTACTACAACATGCTGGTGGCCAACCAGAAGGAGCCGTTCCGCACCACCCAGGAGCTGGTGGCCTACGCCAAGGCCCACCCCGGCAAGCTCAGCTACGGCTCGTCCGGCGTGGGCAGCTCCAACCATATCGCCGCGGCCCTGTTCGCCCGGCAGGCGCAGATCGAGCTGAACCACATCCCCTACAAGGGCAACGCGCCGGCCATGACGGACACCATCGGCGGCCAGATCGACCTGCTGTTCGACATCATCAGCACCGCCAGCTCCTACGTGCACGGCGGCAAGGTCAAGGCCATCGCCGTGGGTTCGCCCAAGCGCAGCCCCGCGCTGCCCGACGTGCCGACCTTCCGCGAGTCCGGCATCGCCGGACTCAAGGACTACGAGGCCGGCGGCTGGTACGCCATCTACGCGCCCAGGGGCATGGCCCCCGAGCTGGCCCGCAAGCTGGGCCAGGCGGTGCAGCAGGCCGTGGCCGACCCCGACCTCAAGAAGCGCTACGCCGACGTCGGCTACGAGCAGTGGAACGGCAACGCGCAGGACGTGGTGAACACGGCCGCGCGCGAGCGCGCCCAGTGGGCCACCGTGCTCCAGGGCGTGACGCTGGACTGAGCGCGCCGCCGCGACGTGCGGCGGTTCCGCCGGTACGAAGGGAGCCCGCAGGTCCAGCAGGTCATCATCGCGCGCAACATGGTGCGCGAAGCGCGCGGCGCCGCCCGGGAAGCGTCGCCCAAAGACCGCCTTCCAAAATCCCGAACTCAGGCGCACGGGCGCCCTCTAGCATGGACGCCCGTGCCTGCCGTGCCTGCAGGCTGCCCGTCCCGTTCGCCCCGACCGCCATGACCGACGCTTCCTCCGTCTCCGCCCCCTCCGCCCCTGCCGGTGCCCCCGGTGCCCCCGGTGCCCCCGGTGCCTTGAGCCACCTGCGCGTACTCGACCTCTCACGCGTGCTGGCCGGCCCATGGTGCACACAGAACCTTGCCGACCTGGGCGCGGACGTGATCAAGATCGAAAAGCCCGGCGAAGGCGACGACACCCGCCACTGGGGCCCCCCGTTCTTCGCCGACGAGTCCGGCGCGCCGACCCGCCAGGCCTGCTACTTCGCCGCCTGCAACCGCAACAAGCGCTCGCTCACCGTGGACATGGCGACCAGCGAGGGCCAGGCGCTGATCCGCGAGCTGGCCCGCCAGAGCGACGTGGTGGTGGAGAACTTCAAGACCGGCGGCCTCAAGCGCTACGGGCTGGACTACGACAGCCTGCGCGAGCTGAACCCGCGCCTGATCTACTGTTCCGTGACCGGCTTCGGCCACACCGGCCCCTATGCCGCGCGGCCCGGCTACGACCTGCTGATCCAGGCCATGAGCGGCCTGATGAGCATCACCGGCCATGCCGACGGCGAGCCCGGCGGCGGCCCGATGAAGGTCGGCGTGGCGGTGATCGACCTGTTCACCGGCATGTATGCCACCACCGCCATCCTGGGCGCGCTGGAGGCCCGCCACCGCACCGGCCGCGGCCAGCACATCGACATCGCGCTGCTGGACGTCGCCATGGCCGTGCTGGCCAACCAGGGCGCCGGCTTCCTCAATGCCGGCAACGTGCCGCAGCGCCAGGGCAATATCCATCCCAGCGTGGTGCCCTACCAGGACTTCCCCACCGCCGACGGCAATATGCTGCTGGCGATCGGCAACGACGGCCAGTTCGCGCGCTTCTGCGAGGCCGCCGAAGTGGACTGGGCGCAGGACGAGCGCTTCGCCACCAATGCCGGCCGCGTGACCCACCGCAAGACGCTGATCCCGCTGATGATGGAGGTCACGCGCGGCCGCCCCACGGCGCAGTGGATCACGCTGCTGGAGGCCAAGACGGTACCGTGCGGCCCGATCAACGACATCGCCCAGGCCTACGACGATCCGCAGGTGCGCCACCGCGGCCTGCGCATCGAGCAGGAGCGCTACCCGGGCGCGCGCCCGCCGGCGTCCGACGGCATCGCCCCGGTGGTCAGCACCGCCAGCCCGCTGCGCCTGTCCGACACGCCGCCGACGCTGCGCCATGCGCCGCCGGCGCTGGGCCAGCATACCGAGGAAGTGCTGCGGGACTACCTGCAGATCGGCCCGGAGCAGTTCGCGGCGCTGCGCGCCAAGGGCGTCGTGTAGCACCCGTCCCGGCGCCGCCGGCGGACGAGGACAGGCGCGTTCAGTGGCTGATCATCCAGGGCCGCGAGCCCGCCTGCCTGGCGCCCTCCGCGCGCCCCGCCAGCTTCACCGGCCCGCAGCAGCCGCAGCCCGGTCCGTGCCGCGCGCTTTCCTTGGGCGCGCTGGCGCTGCGCTCGTTGAGCGCGTGCGCCTGGCGCGTCGCGGCGTTCATGCTGGCCAGCGCGGGCGCGGCCACCCAGGCACGGGGCGCGTACGCCCCGCAGCCGGGGCAGCGCGCCGCCTCGTCGCGCCGCGCCATCGGCCGCATCACGGCGAAGTCGCCGCAGTCATCGCATCGGTAGTCGTAGGTGGGCATCGGTTCTCCGCAATGGTGGCAACGGTGGGGCGCGACGATCCGCCTCAGGGCAGGTCCGGCGACAGCGGCAGGTCCACGCCGCCCTGGATCATGCGCGCCGGGCCGCTGGCGCTCGGGCGGATGTCGAAGTCGAAGATCTGCGTCGGCAGCCACAGCGTGGCGCAGGCGTTCGGCACGTCGACCACGCCGCTGATATGGCCCTGCACGGGCGCGGTGCCGAGGATCGAGTAGGCCTGGGCGCGCGAGTAGCCGAACTTGGTCAGGTACTCGATGGCGTTCAGGCAGGCCTGGCGGTAGGCCACGTTCACGTCGAGGTAGTGCTGCTTGCCCGCCTCGTCCACCGAGATGCCTTCGAAGATCAGGTAGTCGTTGTAGGCCGGCGTGATCGGGCTGGGCTTGAAGATCGGATTGCGGATGCCGTACTTGGCCATGCCGCCCTTGATCAGCGACACGCGCATGTGGACCCAGCCAGCCATCTCGATGGCGCCGCAGAAGGTGATCTCGCCATCGCCCTGGCTGAAGTGCAGGTCGCCCACCGACAGGCCCGCGCCATCGACGTAGACCGGGAAGTAGACCTTGGCGCCGCGCGACAGGTCCTTGATATCGCAGTTGCCGCCATGCTCGCGCGGCGGCACCGTGCGCGCGCCGGCGGCGGCCGCCTGCTCGCGCGCGTCGCCCTGCAGCCGGCCCATGTGGGCGGTGGCGGCGAAGGGCGGGTTGGCCAGCCCGGGCACGCGGGCGGGATCGCTGGAAATCAGCTCCGCTTCGCGCCGGTTCCACGTCTCCAGCATGGCCTTGTCCGGCAGGCAGCCGATCAGCCCGGGATGGATCAGGCCGGCGAAGTTCACGCCGGGAATATGGCGCGACGAGGTGAACATGCCGTGGAAGTCCCAGATCGACTTCTGCGCCTGCGGGAAATGGTCGGTGAGGAAGCCGCCGCCGTTCTGCCTGGAGAAGAAGCCGTTGAAGCCCCACTGGCTGTCGGCCTTGGCGCCGATGTCGAGCAGGTCGACCACCAGCAGGTCGCCGGGCTCGGCGCCTTCGACGCCGACCGGGCCGGAGAGGAAATGCACGATCGACAGGTCGATGTCGCGCACGTCGTCGGCCGAATCGTTGTTCTGGATGAAGCCGCCGGTCCAGTCGTAGGTCTCCAGGATGAAATCGTCGCCCGGCTTGACCCAGCAGGCCATCGGGATATCCGGGTGCCAGCGGTTGTGCACGTCGGGGTTTTCGTAGGGCGACTGGGCCAGGTCGACCTGGATCAGGGTGTCTGTCATGGCGATGCCTCCTGCTTGGGATGCCGGTGGTGGGAAGTGGGATGTGGGAGTGGGAAGGCCGCTCAGACCGAGAGCAGCGCGCGGATATGGCCGACGTCGGTGCTGTCGCGGGCGGTCTCGTGGACGAAGCGGCCGCCCTCGATGACCAGCAGCCGGTCGGCCACGTCGAGCGCGAAGCTCAGGACCTGCTCGGAGAAGACGATGGTGATGCCGCGCGTGCGGCGGATCTCGTCGAGCGCGCGCGCGATGTCCTTGATGATCGACGGCTGGATGCCCTCGGTCGGCTCGTCGAGCAGCAGCACCTTGGGCTCGGCGACCAGGGCGCGCGCGATCGCCAGTTGCTGCTGCTGGCCGCCCGACAGGTTGCCGCCCTTGCGCTTGCGCATCTCGAACAGCACCGGGAACATGGCGAAGATGTCCTCCGGAATGCGGCGCGCGCTGCCCTGCTGCATGCCGGTCAGGATGTTCTCCTCGACGCTCAGGTGGGAGAAGATCATGCGGCCCTGCGGCACGTAGCCGAGGCCGGCGCGCACGCGGCGGTAGCTCTCCTCGCGCGCGACGTCGCGGCCGTCGACGCGCACCTCGCCGGAACGCACCGGCAGCATGCCGATCATGGCCTTGAACAGCGTGGTCTTGCCCATGCCGTTGCGGCCCATGATGGCCACCGTCTCGCCCTGCGCGGCCGCGAACGAGACGCCGTGCAGCGCCTCGCTCTGGCCATAGTTGACGACCACGTTATCGACGCTCAGCATGCGGGCTTCCTCCTGTCGCGTTGGATTGGGGCGGCCATCTCAATGGCCCAGGTAGACGTCGATCACGCGCGGGTCGCTCTGCACCTGCGCCATCGAGCCTTCGGCCAGGATCCTTCCCTGGTGCATCACGGTGACCTTGTGGGCGATCTGCTGCACGAAGTCCATGTCGTGCTCGATCACGATCACGGCGCGCCCCTTGCTGATGCGGCGCAGCAGCGCGGCGGTCTGCTCGCGCTCGCGCACGCTCATGCCGGCGATCGGCTCGTCCAGCATCAGCAGCTGCGGTTCCTGCATCAGCAGCATGCCGATCTCCAGCCATTGCTTCTGGCCGTGCGACAACTGCGCGGCCTCGCGCTCCAGCGCGTCGCCGAGGCCGATCTCGGCGGCCACTCCGGCCACGCGCCGGCGCACCTCGTCGGTGGTGCGGAAGGCCAGCGCGCCCAGCACGCCGCGCCCGCGCGGGAAGGACACCGCCAGGTTCTGGAACACGCTCAGGTTCTCGTAGATCGACGGGGTCTGGAACTTGCGGCCGATGCCGGCGCGCACGATCTCGTACTCCGGCAGGCCGCTCATCTCGCGGTTGGCGAACTTGATGCTGCCGCCGCTGGCGCGCGTCTTGCCGCAGATGAGATCGAGCAGCGTGGTCTTGCCGGCGCCGTTCGGGCCGATGATCACGCGCAGCTCGTCGCGGTCGACGTAGAGCGTAAGCCCGTCGATCGCCTTGAAGCCGTCGAAGGAAACCGTCAGGTCCTCGACGGCCAGCATGAAGTCGGTATTGCTCATGGTCGCTCCCGCTCGGGTTCAGGCTCAGGCAGTCTTGGCAGGGATGCCGTCGGCGGGCTCCTGCGGTGTCTCGCCGGCGCGGCGGCCCAGGTACTTGCCGTAGAGGCCGGCCAGCCCGTCGGGAAAGGCCACCACCACGCCGATGAAGAGCGCCGCCATCAGGAACAGCCACAGGTCGGGAAAGCTCTCCGAGAAGTAGGTCTTGCCGGCGTTGACCAGCAGCGTGCCCCACACGGCGCCGACCAGGCTCATGCGCCCGCCCACGGCGGCGAAGATCACCATCTCGATCGACGGCACGATGCCGACGAAGGACGGCGACATGAAGCCGACCTGCAGCGTGAACAGGGCCCCTCCGACCGCCGCCAGCGCGGCCGCCAGGCAGAACACGAAGACCTTGAACATGGCGACGTCGTAGCCGGAGAAGCGCACCCGGTCCTCCTTGTCGCGCATGGCCAGCAGCAGCACGCCCAGCTTGGTGTGCTGGATCCAGCGGCACAGCGCCATGGCGCCCAGCAGCAGGGCCACGTTGACGAAGTACAGCACCAGCCGCGCGCCGTCGGTGCGGATGTCCCAGCCGAGCAGGGTCTTCAGGTCGGTGATGCCGTTGACGCCGCCGGTGTAGCCCTGCTGGCCGATGATCAGCACCGACAGGATCAGCGCCACCGCCTGCGTGATGATGGCGAAGTAGACGCCGCCGACACGGCGCCGGAACATGGCGAAGCCGACCACGAAGGCCAGCAGCACCGGGACGGCGACCACGCCGAGCAGCGCCAGCGGCAGGTGGCGGAACGGCTCCCACCACCAGGGCAGCGCGGTGAGCTGGTTCCAGTCCATGAAGTCCGGGATGCCCGGCGTCGACTGGATCGCGGTGCTCTTGGCGTCCGAGGCCTCGAGCTTGAGGAACATCGCCATGGCGTAGCCGCCGAGGCCGAAGAACACGCCCTGGCCGAGGCTGAGCACGCCGCCGTAGCCCCACAGCATGACCAGGCCGACGGCGACGAAGGCATAGCTGAGGTACTTGCCGATCAGGTTCAGGCGGAACACGTCGCACGCCAGCGGCAGCACCACCAGCAGCACCAGGGCCAGCACGGCGTAGCCGAGCCATTCGCCGCGCAGCGCGGCCAGCGCGGCGCGGGGGAGGGATTTCGTGGCAGGCATCTGCAACTCCGGTTAGCGCCGCACCGCGGGGGCGAACAGGCCCTGCGGACGGATCATCAGGATGGTCACGATCAGCAGCAGCGTCAGCACGCGCGCCATCGAGCCGGTCAGGAAGAACTCGGTGATCGACTGCGTCTGCGCGATGCCGAAGGCCGAGGCCACCGTCCCCGCCAGGCTGGCCGCGCCGCCGAAGGTCACCACCAGGAAGGAGTCGACGATGTAGAGCGAGCCGCTGGTCGGCCCGGTCGAGCCGATCGTGGTGAAGGCCGCGCCGGCCACGCCGGCGATGCCGCAGCCGATGGCGAAGGTGAGCCGGTCGGTGCGCCGCGTATGGATGCCGGCGGCATTGGCCATGGCGCGGTTGGCGGTGGTGGCGCGCACGCGCAGGCCCCAGCGCGAGCGGTACAGCGCCAGCCAGACCAGCCCCGCCACGCACAGCGTCAGCGCCATCACGAAGAGGCCGTTGATGGGGATGTCGAGGCCGGGCGCCGGTGTCCACGAGCCCATCAGCCAGTCGGGCAGCGTGGGGCTGACCTCCTTGGGCCCGAAGGTCGAGCGGAACACCTGCTGCATGCCGAGCGACAGGCCCCAGGTGGCCAGCAGCGTGTCGAGCGGGCGCCGGTAGAGGTGCCGGATCAGGGCCCACTCGGCCAGCCAGCCGGCGGCGAAGGCGATCACGAAGGCCGCGCCGATGGCCAGCGGGAAGTAGTACGGCATCCAGGCGGGCGCCAGGCGCTCGACCGTGGCCGAGGCCAGGAAGATGGTGTAGGCGCCGATGGTCATGAACTCGCCATGGGCCATGTTGATGACCCCCATCTGGCCGAAGATGATGGCCAGCCCGAGGGCCATCAGCAACAGCACCGAGAACAGGCTCAGGCCGGCGAAGCCCTGCATCAGGCCGATGTTCAGCATGTCGGAGAGACTCATGACCGGCTCCTCGGCTTACTGGTAGCCCTTGGGGAAGGGATTGGGCGGGATCAGCTGCGGCGACTCGGCCACCACCTTGAACTGGCCATCGAGCTGGGCCAGGCCGACGCGCGTCTTGCTCCACAGGTGGTGGTTCGGATCGACCTTGACGTAGCCCTCGGGCGCGCTCTTCAGCTCGATGCCCGGCGAGGCCGCCACCACCTTGTCGACATCGAAGCTGCCGGCGCGCTCGACCGCGGCCTTCCACAGCCAGGGACCGAGGTAGGCGGCCTGGGTGACGTCGCCGATCACCGACTTGGCGCCGTACTTGGCCTTGAAGGCGTCGACGAACTGCTTGTTGTTGGGGTTGTCGAGCGACTGGAAGTACTTCATGGCGGCGTAGAAGCCGGCGATGTTCTCGCCGCCGATGCCGAGCACCTCGTCCTCGGTCACCGAGATGGTCAGCAGGAACTGCTTGTCCGCGGTGATGCCTGCGGCCTTGAGCTGCTTGTAGAAGGCCACGTTGGAGCCGCCCACCACGATGGCGTAGATGCAGTCCGGTTTGGCCACCTTGATCTTGTTGATCAGCGAGTTGAAGTTGGTGTGGCCGAGCGGGTAGTACTCCTCGCCGACCACCTTCAGCTTGAGGAAGTTCTCGATGTGCTTGCGCGCGATCTTGTTCGAGGTGCGCGGCCAGATGTAGTCGGAGCCGATCAGGAAGAAGCTCTTGGCGCCCTTCTGCCTGGCCGCCCAGTCCAGTCCCCAGAGGATCTGCTGGGTGGCTTCCTGCCCGGTGTAGATCACGTTCTTCGACTGCTCCAGGCCTTCGTAGAAGGTGGGGTAGTAGAGCAGGCCGTTCTCCTTCTCGAAGACCGGCAGCACCGCCTTGCGCGAGGCCGAGGTCCAGCAGCCGAACACGGCGGCGACGCGGTCGTTGACCAGCAGCTTCTTCGACTTCTCGGCGAAGGTGGGCCAGTCCGAGGCGCCGTCCTCCTTGATCACCTTGATCTTGCGGCCCAGCACGCCGCCGGCGGCGTTGATCTGGTCGATGGCGAGCTGCTCGGCCTGGATCGAGCCGGTCTCCGAGATCGCCATGGTGCCGGTGGCCGAGTGGAGCTGGCCCACGATGACCTCGCCGTCGCTGACGGCCAGCCGGGTGGTGTTGACCGCCGCGGTGGGCGGGTTGGCGGCGCCGGCCTGGCCGGCCAGGCCCGCCAGCGACAGCGCCGGCAGGGTGGCGATGCCCTGCACCAGCCGGCGCCGCGGCAGCGATACGGCGCGGCCTTCGGCGGGAATGGGCGAGGACGGCGCGGGGCTGGCCCCGTCTCGGTTCTTGTCACGCATGGTCGATGCTCCTTGGCGGCAGGTGGGATAGGGATCGGGTTCGGGATCGGGATCGGGATCGGTGCCGCGGCGCGGGGATGCTGCGGTGCGGCGTTGAGCGGACTATGCGGCGGCGGCGCCGGCGCGGCCATACGTCATTCAACGTACGCGGCACCGCGGCACGCTTCTTGCGTCGCGCAGCGGCATCGCCGATCGTTCCGACTTCCCGTCGGCCTCTTTCGTCCCTGTTCCAGTCCCTGTCCCGGTCCCTGCCCCTGTCCATGTCGAGCGCCAGCCAACCCGTCCAGCGCATCAGCAAGATCCGGCGCGACTACAACCGCTGGGTCGCCGACGAGACGCTCGAGGACTACGCGCTGCGCTTTGCACCAAGATCGTTCCGCAAGTGGAGCGCCTTCCGCGTCGCCAATACCGCTTTTGGTGCGGTAGCCTTCCTCGCGCTGGAGGCGATCGGCGCCGCCATCACGCTGAGCTACGGCTTCACCAATGCGATGTGGGCCATCGGCGCGGCGGCGCTGGTGATCTTCCTGACCGGCCTGCCGATCTCCTACTACGCGGCGCGGCACGGCCTGGACATGGACCTGCTGGCGCGCGGCGCGGGCTTCGGCTACCTGGGCTCGACCATCACCTCGCTGATCTACGCCAGCTTCACCTTCATCTTCTTCGCCCTCGAGGCGGCCATCATGGCGCAGGCCTTCGAGATGCTGTTCGGCCTGCCGCGCCCGCTCGGCTACCTGCTGTCCGCGCTGGTGGTGATCCCGCTGGTGACGCACGGCGTCACGCTGCTGTCGCGCATCCAGCTGTGGACCCAGCCGCTCTGGCTGGTGCTGCTGGTGCTGCCGTACGCGCTGATCCTGTGGCGCGAGCCGCACCGCTATGCCGACTTCCTGACCCTGAACGGGCGCCTGGCGGACGGCGACGGCTTCTCGTGGCACGCCTTCGGCGCCGCCGCCACGGTGGCCGCGGCACTGATCGCCCAGATCGGCGAACAGGTCGACTTCCTGCGTTTCATGCCGCCGCTGACGCGGCACAACCGCCTGCGCTGGTGGGGCGCGCTGATCGCGGCCGGGCCGGGCTGGATCGTGCTGGGGGCGGCGAAGATGGCCGGCGGCGCCTTCCTCGCCTTCATCGTGCTGCAGGCCGAGCTGCCGATCGCGCACGCGCTGGAGCCGACGCAGATGTACCTCGCCGGCTTCGCGCGCGGCCTCGGCGGCAGCTGGCCGGCCTGGGTCCCGGTGGCGCTGACCGGGGTGCTGGTGCTGGTCTCGCAGACCAAGATCAACATCACCAATGCCTACGCCGGCTCGCTGGCCTGGTCGAACGTGTTCGCGCGCCTGACCCACAGCCACCCGGGGCGCGTGGTGTGGCTCGCCTTCAACGTGCTGATCGCGCTGATGCTGATGGCGATGGGGGTGTTCGAGGCGCTCGAGCAGGTGCTGGCGCTCTACGCGCACCTGGCCGTGGCCTGGGTCGGCGCGCTGTTCGCCGATCTCGTCATCAGCAAGCCGCTGGGGCTGTCGCCGCGCGCCATCGAATTCCGCCGCGCCTACCTGTTCGACATCAATCCGGCCGGCTTCGGCGGCATGGCGCTGGCTTCCGCGCTGTCGCTGCTGGCGCACCTGGGCGTGTTCGGCGAGACCCTGCGCCCGGCCTCGATCGGCATCGCCCTGGCCCTGTCCATCGCCCTGCCGCCGCTGATCGCGCTGGCGACACAGTCGCGCTACTTCATCGCGCGCGCGCCGGTCGATTTCGGCAAGCGCCATGCCGTCATCCGCTGCGCGATCTGCCGCAATCCCTTCGAGCAGGAAGACGTGGCCGCCTGCCCGGCCTACCGCGGCCCGATCTGCTCGCTCTGCTGCACCCTCGACGCGCGCTGCGGCGACCGCTGCAAGCCGGGCGCGAGCGCGCAGGAGCAGATCGCCACCGCGCTGGCGCGCGTGCTGCCGGCCGGCACGCCGCCGTCGACGGCGCGCCGCATCGGCCAGTTCGCGCTGGTGCTGGCCGGCATGGTGTTCACCTTCGGTACCCTGCTGTGGCTGCTGTACACGCAGGAACAGCTCTCCAGCCCGCTCGCCGTGCGCGGCAGCCTGTTCCTGAAGATCGGCGCCGGCCTGGTGCTGTTCGCCGCCGTGGCGGCGTGGTGGCTGGTGCTGGCCAACGAGAGCCGCACCGTGGCGCAGGAGGAGTCGGAGCGGCAGAACGTGCTGCTGCAGATGGAGATCGACGCGCACCGCCACACCGATGCGCTGCTGCAGAACGCCAAGGAGGTGGCGGAGCAGGCCAACCAGGCCAAGAGCCGCTTCATCACCGGCATGAGCCACGAGATGCGCGCCGGCCTCAATTCGATCCTGGGCTACTCGCAGCTGCTGCTGCGCGCGCCCGCGCCGCCGGCGGCGTGGCGCGAGGACGTGCGCACCATCGGCCGCGCCGGCGAGCACCTGTCCAGCCTGGTCGACGGCCTGCTGGAGCTGTCGCGCATCGAGGCCGGCAAGCTGCGCCTGGAGCAGGAGGCGGTCGCGCTCGAAGAACTGCTCGACGACCTGGTGCGCATGTTCCGGCCGCTCGCCGCGGCGCGCGGCCTGGCCTTCCGCTACCGCGTGGAAGGCACGCTGCCCTCGCACGTGCACGGCGATTCCAAGCGGCTGCGCCAGATCGTCATCAATCTCGTCAGCAACGCCATCAAGTTCACCGAGCACGGCAGCGTCACGCTGAGCGTGCGCCACCAGCGCGAGCTGGCCACCCTCAGCGTGGCCGACACCGGTCCCGGCATCGCCGCCGAGGACCAGGCACGCATCTTCGATCCCTTCGAACGCGCCAACCCGCACGACGATCGCGAGGGCATCGGCCTGGGGCTGGCCATCGTGCGCCTGCTGGCGGACCTGATGGGCGGCGATATCCGCCTGCGCAGCGCCCCGGGCGCCGGCAGCGAGTTCACCGTGCGGCTCTACCTGCCGGCCGTGGCCGCCGCCGCGCGGCCGGCCGTCGCCGCGGCCGCCGCCCCGCTGGTGCCGCACGCGCGCGTGCTGGTGGTCGACGACCGCGCCGCGCACCGCGCGGTGCTGCGCGGCTTCCTGGCGCCGCTGGGCCTGGCGGTGCGCGAGGCCGGCGAAGGCGCGGCGGTGCTGCCCGCGCTGCGCCAGTGGCGCCCGCAGCTGGTGCTGCTCGACCTGAACCTGCCCGATGCCTCCGGCTGGGACCTGTGCCGGCGCATCCGCGCCGAGCCGGCACCGCCGCAGGTCGTCATCGTCTCGGCCAACGCGCACCAGAACACCGAGGAGGCACGCCTGCTGCATGGCCATCTCGGCTTCGTCAGCAAGCCGGTGCGCGAGGCCGAACTGCTCGACATGGTGCGGCGCGCGCTGGCCGCGCCGCCGGCGCAGCTGGAAGCACGGCTGGAACCACCGCCGCCAGCGCAGCCGCCAGCACAGCCGCCCGCGCCCGACCTGCTGCGCGAACTGCTGCAACTGGGCGCCAGCGGCCGGCAGCGCGCCCTCGAAGCCCTGCTGGCCGAACTGGCCGACGGCGGCGGCGCGGTCGGCGCCTGGGCGCACCGCATGCTCGCGCTGGCGCGCAGCGACGGCGCGGCACTGAACGCATCCCTAGGCGAGGCCCTGCATGGCACCCGATCCTGATCTGCTCGACTCCTCGCCCGCCCTGGCTGGCGCGACCCGGGTCCTCGTGGTGGACGACAGCCCCGACGCGCGCGGCTTCCTGGCGCGTGCCCTGGGCGAGGAAGCCATGCAGGTCCACGCGGCGGCGAGCGGCGGCGCCGCCCTCGACGCGCTGGCCGCGTTCGCGCCCGATGCCGTGCTGCTGGACGTCGACATGCCGGGCATGGACGGCTTCGCCACCTGCTCGGCGATGATGGACCGCCACGCCGACCTGCCGGTCATCTTCATGACGGGGCTGGGCGAGACGCGGCACATCGTGCGCGGCTTCGAGGTCGGGGCCTGCGACTACGTGACCAAGCCGGTGGTGATCGCCGAGGTGGTGGCGCGCGTGCGCTCGCACGCCGGCAAGGCGCGGCTGGCGCGCAGCGCGCGCGAGGCCGTGCTGGCCAGCGCGGTGCCGATGTGCGCGGCCGGGCCCGATGGCCGCCTGCTGTGGGCCAACGCCAGCGCCACGGCGCTGCTGCGGGCGCACGGCTGGGCCTCGGCAGCCGCCGGGGCGCCATTGCCGCCCGCCTGGCGCGAGGCCTTCCAGCGCCTCGGCGCCGCCGCGCAGGACGGACAGGCCGGAGCCGATGGAGGGGACCGGGTGGACGGGCTCGGCGGACTACGCCTGCGCCGCCTGACCGGCGCCGGCACCACCGTGGTCGTGGTCGAACTGTCGCGCGGCGAAACCGCCGGCCCCGCGCTGACGGCGCGCGAAGCCGAGGTGATGATCTGGGTCGCGCGCGGCAAGACCAACCGTGACGTGGCGGAGATCCTCGGCATGAGCCCGCGCACCGTCAACAAGCACCTCGAGCACATCTACGAGAAGCTCGGCGTGGAAACCCGCACGGCGGCGGTGGCGGCGGCACAGCGCAGCCTGGGGTAGCGCGCCCCCGGCGCCGGGGGGACGCGCCGCCGCCGGCCTGAGTCAGAACCGCATATACAAAGACGAAACGCTTGTTTGCCGGAGCGGCCCGGCGTTGCTAACGTGGTGCCTGGCCCGGCTCGGCGACGACCGCGCCGCCGCGCGCCAGCGCATCCAGGCGAAGCCGGCCGCGACGCCATCGGCGGTCGCCGTCCAGCATCCACCCTTTCCACCTCCCTCTCGTGACACCTCATCGCCATGGCTGATACCGACAGCTTGCCGGCGGCGCCCGCCGCCGCGCCTCCACGCGCCCACGCCGGCGCCACCGCCACCGCCATCAATCCGCACCCGGCACCGCCCGGCCAGCCGCTGCCGCCCGCCGGCGACGCGGCCGCGCTGTTCCAGCGCGCGCAGGCCCTGCTGCCCCGCATCGCGCATGGCGCGGCACAACGTGAACGCGAACGGGAACTACCGTATGCCCTGGCCCGCGAAGTCGCCAACGCCGGCCTGCTGACCTTCCGCATCCCCAAGGCTTATGGCGGCCCCGGCGGCAGCATGCGCGACGCGATCCGCTTCCTGATCGACCTGGCCGCGGTGGACTCCAACCTGGCCCAGGCGCTGCGCCCGAACTTCGGCCTCGTCGAGGGCCTGCTGTCCGGCCAGGACAACGAGGCCGAGCGGCAGCTTTGGTTCCAGCGCCTGCTGGCGGGCCAGATCGTGGGCAACGGCGGTGTGGAACGCGGCGGCAGGCATGGCGAGATCCGCGCCACCATCCGGCGGCGGGGCGACCACTACGTCGTCAACGGCACCAAGTACTACAGCACCGGCGCGCTGTACGCCGACTGGATCAGCTCCATCGCGCTGGACGAGCACGGCAAGGAGACCCACTTCGCGGTGCCGCGCGGCCGTGCCGGACTGGAGCTGGTCGACGACTTCGACGCGATCGGCCAGCGCCTCACCGCCAGCGGCACCACGCGCTTCGCCGATCTCCGCGTCGAGGCGGATGAGCTGCGCATCAGCTACTTCCCGCGCGACCGCCGCAACCCGGTCACCCCGCTGTTCCAGCTATACCTGGCCGCCACCGAGGCCGGCATCGCGCGCAACGCGCTCCATGACGCGACCTGGTTCGCCCGCGAGAAGGCCCGCCCCATCAAGCACAGCTCGGCGCAGCGTTCGGTGGACGACCCCTATGTGCAGGAGACCATCGGGCAGATCGCCGCCCTCGTCTTCGCCGCCGAGGCCACCACCCTGCGCGCCGCCGAGGCGATCGACGCGGCCTGGGCCGACCGGCTCAGCAACGCATCGCTGACCGAAGCCTCCATCGCGGTGGCCCAGGCCCAGTACTTCGCCGTCGATGCCGCGCTGAAGAGTTCGGAGTTCGCCTTCGACGTGGGCGGCGCCTCGTCCTGCGACCGTGAGTACAACCTGGACCGGCACTGGCGCAATGCCCGCACCGTGGCCAACCACAATCCGCGCCAGTGGAAGGCGGCGGTGGTCGGCGCCTGGCTGCTGAAGGGCGAGGCGCCGCCGACCACGGGCCTGTTCTGAGTGCGGCGGCAGGGGCGGCGGCCGGCGCCGATCGCCGTGCCGGCGCGGTGCTCAACCACCGCCGGCTGGCCCAGGCGCTCGCCGAGCGGCTTGCCCGGCCGCCGCCCCGGCGCGTCGGTGGCGCCGCCTGGCGGATCGGGCACCACGAGGCGGATCGGACGTGCCGGATAGGACTGCGCCAGGGCCGCGGGGAACAATCGAATCGGCATATCGATATGCCGGCAGATATGCCGGCATATATGGCGGCATAGGCCAGGCATGCCCGGGCCGGCATCAGCCGGCGCGGCGCCAGCGACGTGCGCAGTACCAGGCGCCGAGCACGCCCGCGGCGACGCAGAACGCCCCCAGGCAACGCAGTTCGGCCAGGCTGAGGCCGGCCAGCCAACGGTGGCCGGG
The DNA here is from genome assembly GCF_001854305.1 of Cupriavidus sp. USMAA2-4. Taxonomy (NCBI): domain Bacteria; kingdom Pseudomonadati; phylum Pseudomonadota; class Betaproteobacteria; order Burkholderiales; family Burkholderiaceae; genus Cupriavidus; species Cupriavidus sp. USMAA2-4. Next base: position 1,101,039 of record NZ_CP017749.1, read on the forward strand.
GGGCGTGAACAACAGCCATGCCACGCCGGCGCTCGCCAGCACGAGCAAGGCGAGCGCGAACTCCTCGAGCAGCCGCATCAGCGCGGCCCTCCTGGATTCACCACGGCGAGCATCCCTCTTCATCACGCTGCGGCACGGCGGCATGGCGCGCTCCCCGGTTCCCGCACGGCGCAGGCGCGCGCGCAGGCCCTGGCGATCGCTGCCGGTCCGGCCCCCTGTTCTCTGCTTCCGGTGATCGGCTTCCGGTGATCTGCTTCCGGTGATCTGCTTCCGGTGATCTGCTTCCGGTGATCTGCTTCCGGTGATCTGCTTCCAGTCTAGTCTCCCGCCGCACACGCTTCAGGTCCGCAAGGAGGGACCGGGTGCGCGGCAGCGCCTGGGGGACGGACGGGCACTGCGGGATGGGCATTGCGCCACATGGGCAAGCCAAAGGACATGGCGACTGTCAGCGCTCTCGGCCGCGATGGCCCGGCCGTCTGGAAACGCACCAATGTAGGAGGTCGTCCGATACCGTACGGCACCCCCTTCACCTATAAGTTCGTTATGCAGATATCGACGATGCGATGCCGAACATGACGATCGCTACCATCCAAGTGGCGTGCGCCAGCAATGGTCAGTGGGAAGTGGTTTCCGATGGACCTGGCGGCGAACGCTGCTGCTTTACGTCCCGGGCGGCCGCCATTGCCGCGGGCGTGCAGCAGGCACGGGAACACGATGCCTTGCTTATCATCCGCGGCGTCGAGGACCAGCTGACCGAGCGGGACCTCCAGCCTCCCACCGACCCGTGCGTCCCATAGCGTAGCGTCTTTGCCCCCGACCCGCCCCCGACCGCGCGGCGCCAGCCGGGCCGCGCGCCTGCCCCGCCTGCGGTGTGCCTCCCGTGCAAGCAGGCGGGCAGGCCGCGCCTTTGTCCTTGCGCCCGCTACTTGCCGACCCGCATCGCGTCTTCCACCGACTTGACGCCTGCCACCGAGCGCGTCGCGTTGAGCGCTGTCAGTCGTTCGCTGTCGTTCTTCACCGTGCCGCTCAGGCGGACCACACCGTCCTGCGTGCTGACCTGGATGCCGGAGGAAGTCAGCCCCTTTTCCGCGAGCAGCTGGGACTTGACGTTCATGGTGATGGCGCGGTCGCTGGTGGCGCCGCTCATCTCGGCGGCCATCCCCATCGGAGCCGGATCGGCCCGCGGGTTCACCGGAGCCGCCGCGCCGCTCTGGTTGCCCGCAGGATATCCACCCATGCCCGGCGCACCTGCCGCAGGAGCCGTGTCACCCGGGCCGGCGACGAGCTGGCCGTTCCCTTGCCGTGGCGCGGCATGCCCCGCCACCGCAGTCATGCCGACGATTGCCGCTACCCATAGTTTCCGAACCGGTTTCATCGCAATCCCCTTGTCGCTTGTGTCGATCACCGCCGAACGCGCTGTGCCGCCGCGCCCGCGGCATTGCGACCTCCCTGTGGAGACAGACCGCGCGGAACGCGCCGAGATTCGTCCGCACGGCCAAGGCTTACGGTTGGATACAGGCCTTACGTTTTGCCATCGAGCCATGAACCAGGAGCCGGCCGCGCGGCGTGCCCGGCTCCGCAAGCGCTCGCGGCTGGCGTGCGCGCACGCTTCGCCTCCGCCAGGAAACGCCGCCGGCATGGAAAAAAAGCCCGCGTGTGACGCGGGCGAAGAAGGAGCCGCCAAGACGGCGGTCTGGATCAGGACCACTACCGGCGACGCAGGATGGCGGTCGACGCGTCGCGCGGCATGCGTGCCGGCATCGGGCCGCGCGAAGCATCGCATCGACGTCCGGTTCGCGCGATCGGCTCGGCAGGCGGCACAGATGAGCAAAGACTATCTACAACATAGCTGGTCAGCCTTGCCCCACGCCACGGCTTTACACTTTGTTGCGCTATGGCGCTATGGCGCGATGCGCCTTGCGGCCGGTGACGTGGCGCGTCTTCCGATGCCCGCGCCGCCGCGGCAAGGCCGGAACGCCCTGCCGGCCGCACTTCCCGCACTGGCCGCACTGGCCGCCGGATCGTGAGCGTGCCCGGATCGTGCCATGGCCAATGCCATCGCCAGCACGGAACGCTGCGCGCCGCATCGCGCCCGCCGTGACGCACGCGCCGGCGGCTCCGGGTCCTCCGGCAGTTTCAGCATGCACCGCCGCGACACTTCGCACATCGCCTCGGCATTCGCCAGGATGCGCACGGCCTGCGCATCCGGCTCCGCCGCCTGCACCGGCAGGCGCACCAGCCGCAAGCGCGGCAAGACCCTGGCGGCGGTCTGCCGGCATGCCTCGTCCGTGCCGAACGGGCCCAGCCGCCGCAATGCGGGGCCACATATCTCGACCAGTTGCGTGCCGCCTGATTGCAATGGATAAGTCGCTGCGAAATGCTCGCGTGATCGTTGCATCGTGCTTGCCTCCCGACTGTGCGGACAAGTCCGCCTTGGCAGAACATCGAGCCATGCGGCATGGCATGGCTCGACGGTCGTACAGGGTAGGACAAGGCTCAAAGCCATGGCGACCTGGGTTACATCCTGTTGCGCTGTGCCAAGGCCGACCCTTACACATTCTTACAGCAATCGCCTGCCTGCTTGACTAGCCTTACGATACTCGTTCTGGTTTTGCGGCCTCGCGGTTGCCAGCGCGAAACCAACGTGGCCGGAGGGCCAATCCAGTGACACGCCCCGGTGCTACGGGGCGAACCGACGGGCCGGTACGCCGGTCGTCCTGATCGTGCGTCGATGCGGCGATTCGCCATCGACATGCACATCACACAATAAGCGGAATGGGGACAAGCGGGCCAGTCTGCACAGTGCTTAAGCGCTGGGCCGGCTTGCGTCCGCGCCTTGCCCACCGCGCTGACCATGCGGCGCGCGGCAGGCTCTGCTTTTGTCATGCGCCACGCACCGGAGAATGTCATGCCCGATTCGCTCGAACGCCGCCAGGATGCCCGCCCGGACCGCCCCATGACGGCGCTCCACGGACCGACGCATGAGGGCCAGCTCGCCGATGCGCGCCGGCCCCTGGCCGCGCGGCCCCTGTGGCGGCTGCTGCCGCGCACGGCCGGCTACGGCTTCATCCTGTTCGTCGTCTGGGCGGTGCTGACGATGATGTTCCCCAATGTGTTCACGCGCAGTTCCGAACGTGCCGTGGTCAACAGCCCGGTGACCCTGATCACCTCGCCGGTGGAAGGCGTGGTGACCGGGCAGCTGGTGCCGGCGGGCAAGCCCTTCCAGGCGGGCCAGGGCCTGATGACCGTGCAGAACCCCAATATCGATCGCTCCCTGCTGGTCGAGCTCACCGGCAAGAAACTCGACAACCAGCAGCGCTACGACGCGGCCAAGGCCAAGCTCGAAGGCGAACAGACGCAGCTGGCCGCGAACACGCGCGACCTGCAGCGCTACCATGCCGCCGCGGAACAGGAGCATTCCGCCAATGTGCGCGCGCTGCAGGCGCGCCTGGCCACCGCCAAGGCGCAGGTCGACCAGCAGGAGGAGGTGGTCAACCGCAACCAGTCCATGCAATGGGCGGGCGCGGTCAGCGAGGCCTATACCAATGCCTTGCGCTACCAGCTCTCGGTGCTCAACAACGCCCGCGCCGCGGTCAAGGCCGAGCTGGACAATGCCGTGGGCAACAGCGAGGCCTCGAAGAGCAAGGTCTTCATCTCGGCCACCGACGGACCGGTGGCGGCGCTGCAGCAGCAGCATGTCCTGCTCAGCGCCGACATCGTGCAGCTGCAGGCGCAGATGCAGCAGCTGCAGGACTATAGCGCCTCGGTCGACAAGCTGATCGCCACCGAGCAAAGCAGGCTGGAGCGCTTGTCCAACCTGGAAATCCGCGCCACCGATGCCGGGGTGATCGAGGACGTCCTCGCCGCGCCCGGCACGCGCGTCGCCGCGGGCGCCACGCTGGCGCGCGCCAGCAACTGTTCGCAGACCCGGGTGGTGGCGGTGTTCCCGCGCAGCCTGAGCGATGACCTGCTGCCCGGCACCCGGCTGCGCGTCCATGTCGACGGCGTGCCGTTCGCGTTGCCGGCCGCGGTGGCCGATATCCTGCCGCGCGCGTCGGACGGCGAGCAGGCGCGCTATTTCGTGCCGTTCCCGCCCATCGAGAAGAACGAGATCTACGTGATCGCCAAGCTCGACAAGCCGCTGCCGGCCACACCCCGCCTGGCCACCGCCGACGCCGCGCAGCGCTGCGCGATGGGCCGCTGGGCGAAGGTGAGCCTGGCACGCAGCTGGCTGGGGATGCGCCTCTGAGGCGGGCGCGGCAAGCCACGGCACCAGGAGCCCGCCGTCATGTCCAGCCGCCACGCCGCCTCCATCCTGATGACCTGCCTGCTGGGCCTGGCCCTGGCGCTCCCGCCGGGCCGCGCGCCGCATGCCGAGGCGCAGCCGCCGCCGCAAGGCACGCCGCGCGCCGCGCTGTTCGCCGCCGGCTGCCTCACGCTGGCGCGGCTGGCCGACGCCGTCCCGGGCAGCGGCCCCCTGTTCCTGGCCAGCTACGAAGCCGCCCCCGGCGGCGAGCCGCTGGCCCCCGCGCTGCGCCAGGCGGCCTTCGTCTACGACAATGCACTGGCGGGCATCGCGCTGATCGCCTGCGGGCAGGCGCAGCGGGCCCGCCGCATCGGCGACGCCATGCTGCAGGCCGGCGCGCAGGACCGCTTCTATCATGACGCGCGCCTGCGCAACGCCTACCGTGCCGGGCCGGTGCCGGCCGGACCGGTACCCTTGCCCGGCTGGTGGAACGAGCCATCCAGGCGATGGTTCGAGGATGCCTACCAGACGGGCACCGCGACCGGCAACGTGGCCTGGGCCGCGCTGCTGCTGCTGGCGCTGCACCAGGCCACGCGCGATCCGCGCTATCTCGATGGCGCGGCCGCCCTGATGGGCTGGATCGAACAGCACACCTTCGACGCGGCCGCGCCGGCCGGCTACGCCGGCGGCTTCTTCGGCGAAGAGCCGCGGCCGCTGCGCCAGGGCTGGAAATCGACCGAGCACAACGTCGACGCCTACGCCGCCTTCCACTGGCTGGCCCAGGCCTCCGGCGCGCCGCGCTGGATCCCGGCAGCCGCGCGCGCGCGCGGCTTCGTCGCGGCCATGTGGAATGCCGGCGACGGCCGCTTCCTGATCGGCACCGGCGAGGATGGCCGGACGCTGAACGCGGGCCCGTCCGCGCTGGATGCCTCCTTGTGGCCGCTGGTCGCCATGCCCGACGACGCCGGCCCCTGGCAGCGCAGCCTGGACTGGGTGGCGCGCCGCCACGGCGTGCAAGGCGGCTTCGGCTTCAAGGCCGACCCCGACGGCATGTGGACGGAAGGGACGGCGCAGGCGGCCCTGGTGCTGCTGGGCGCGCAGCGCCTGCCGCCGACCGACCCGCTGTGGCGCCTGCTGCAGGCGCAGCGCGCGCCGTCCGGCCTGCTCTATGCCACGCCGCAGGCCCGCATCAGCACCGGCCTGCGCATCGGCCCGACCTCCACCTCGGACGACTTCTTCTATTTCCACCTGCCGCACCTGGGCGCCACCGCCTGGGCAGTGCTGGCCGCGGCCGGCTGGAACCCCTTCCGTCCCGGCGGCTGCCTGGGCGCGACATGTCCCGCGCCGCCGCCCGGCCGCGCGGCAGCCACGCAACAGGAGTGACGATGCTGACCTCGATGTTCTCCTTCTTCCTCGACTACCCGATCCTGGTCGCGATCAACGGGGGCGTCCTGGTGGCCGTGCTCGGCCTGGGCCAGCTCGGCAGCCCGCAGCGGCGCGCCGACCGCATCCTGTTCGGCGCCGTCACCGCGGTCCTGCTGCTGGCCTACCTGGGCTGGCGCGCCAGCCAGACCCTGCCCGAGTTCCGCATGGACTTCGCCAGCCTCTGGGGGTACCTGTTCTTCGCCTTCGAGACCATGACGATGGCCTATACGCTGTTCTCCATCGTCGTGCTGAGCCGCACCAGCGACCACTCGCGCGCGGCGGACGCCGGCGAAGCCGCGTTGCGGCGCGCGCACGGTGCCGCGCGTGGACATCTTCATCGCCACCTACAACGAGGGGCTGGAGATCCTGGAGAAGACCATCGTCGCCGCGCTCGCCATCGACTACCCCGATTTCCGCGTGTGGGTGCTGGACGACACCCGGCGCGACTGGCTCAAGGCCTTCTGCGCCGAGGTGGGAGCGCACTACGTGACACGCGCCGACAACACGCACGCCAAGGCCGGCAACCTGAACAACGGCCTGGGCGTGAGCGCGGAGGCGGGCGGCGCGCCCTACATCCTGGTGCTCGACGCCGACTTCGCCCCCCACCGCAGCATCCTGCTGCGCACCATCGGCCTGTTCTCCGATCCCGAGGTCGGCGTGGTGCAGACGCCGCAGTTCTACTACAACGCCGACCCGATCCAGTACAACCTGCGCTCGCAGGAATGCTGGGTGGACGAGCAGCGCGCGTTCTTCGACGTCATGCAGCCGGCCAAGGATGCCTGGGGCACGGCCTTCTGCATCGGCACCTCCTTCGTGGTGCGGCGCGACCTGCTGGGCCGCATCGGCGGCTTCCCGACCGGCACGGTGACCGAGGACATCCACCTGACCTACCGCCTGCTGCCGCTCGGCTACGTCACGCGCTGGCTCAACGAGCGGCTCAGCATCGGCCTGTCCGCCGAAGGCCTGCCCGAGTACATCAGCCAGCGCAGCCGCTGGGGCCTCGGCACCATCCAGGTGGCCTTGACCCGCGACGGGCCGCTGCGCGGACGCGGCTATACCTGGCGGCAGCGCCTGCACTATGTCCACGGCCTGCTGCATTGGCTGAGCCGCCCCTTCACGCTGATGCTGCTGGCGGGTCCGCTGCTGTACTGGTACTTCGACGTGCCGACCCTGTCCACCGCCGACCCGCTGCAGTTCCTCGCCTACGGCGCGCCGGCGCTGATCGCGTACTGGGCCTACAGCGTGTGGATCACGCGCTGCCGCGCCATGCCCATCTTCACCGAGGTCACGCAGATCGTGGCGGCGCTGGCCGTCTCCGTCTCGCTTGCCAGCGCGCTGTTCAAGCCGTTCGGCCGGCCGTTCAAGGTCACCAACAAGGGACTCGACCGCTCCCGCCTGGTGATCCACGGCAAGCTGGCCGCGCTCTACCTGGGACTGATGCTGGTGTCGGCGCTGGGACTCGCGCACGCCCTCGCCGCCGACCCCGACGCGCCCGGGCTGGCCTTCAACACCGCCTGGACCGCCATCGCCCTGACGCTCTACCTGGCCTCGATGCTGGTCTGCGTCGAGTTGCCGCGCCCGCGCAAGGAAGAGCGCTTCCCCTTCGCGGCGCGTGCGCTGCTGCGCGTCGGCGGCGTGGAGTACGACGTGCGCACGCAGAATCTCTCCTGCAACGGCGCCGCCGTGGTGACGCCGGCGGCGGCCGTCCTGCCGGTGCCGGCCGAGGGCGCGCTCTGGCTGCACCAGACCGGCTGGATTCCCTGCCGCATCGTGCGCCGGCAGGGCACGCTGCTAGGTGTCGCGCTGCATGCCGACCGGGCGGCACGCCACAGCCTGATCCGCCTGCTGTTCAGCGAACCCGCCCTCAACATCGCCACCACCGGCCGCCCCGGCCTGGCGATCTCGCGCCTGCTGCAGCGGGCGCTGTCCGGCTGATGCCACCCCGCCGCGCCCCGGTGCAAGCCCATGCTCCAGCACTTCCGATCCGCCCTTCTCCAGATGCCGCCCATGCCCCGACAGAACCGCCCCTCGCCCACCGCCGCGCGCTGGCTGTATGCCGCGCTCGCCCTGCCGCTGGCAGCCTGCACCATGGAGCCTGCCTACCATCGCCCGGATGCCCCGATCCCGTCCGCCTGGCCCGGCGGCCCCGCCTACGCGCCGGCCTCCGGCAGCGCCGCGCAGGCGGCGCCGCAGGCAACGCTGGGGGAAGTCGGATGGCGCGAGTTCTTCGTCGATCCGTCGATGCAGGAACTGATCTCACGCGCTTTGTCGGGCAATCGCGACCTGCGCATCGCCGCCCTCGCCGTCGATGAGGCGCGCGCCCTGTACCGGGTGCAGCGCGCCGCGCAGTTCCCCGAGATCGATGCCAATGCCGGCCTGACCAGCCAGCGCGTGTCGCCGCGGCTGCGCGCCCCCGGGCAAGGCGCCCAGATCAACAGCTTCACCGCCGGCATCGGCTTCACCGCCTATGAACTCGACTTCTTCGGCCGCGTGCGCAGCCTCAAGCATGCGGCGCTGGAACAGTACATGGCGACCGAGGATGCGCGGCGCAGCGCGCAGATCACGCTGGTGGCCGAAGTCGCGGATGCCTACCTGACGCTGCTGGCCGACCGCGAGCTGCTGGCGCTGTCGCAGGACACGCTGAAGAGCCAGCAGGAAGCCGCCGAGATGGTGTCGCGCGGGCAGCGCGCCGGCGCCCTGGCCAAGCTGGACGAACACCGGGCCCAGACCCAGCTGCAGACGGCCCAGGTCGGGGTGGAGCAGTACACGCGCCAGGTCGCCCAGGATGAAAACGCCCTGACCCTGCTGCTCGGCGGCCCCCTGCCTGACGGGCTGCAGCAGTTGCCGGCGCTCGACAGCCCCGACCTGCTCGCCCAGGTACCCGCCGGACTCCCCTCGAGCCTGCTCGAGCGGCGCCCCGACATCCGCGCCGCCGAGCACCAGCTCAAGGCCGCCAATGCCAATATCGGCGCGGCGCGCGCCGCCTTCTTTCCCAGCATCACCCTGACCGGCGCGCTCGGCGTGGCCAGCACCAGCCTGGCCGGCCTGTTCTCCGGCGGCCTGGCCTGGGTCTTCGCGCCGCAGCTGACGCTGCCGATCTTCAACGCCGGCCGCAACCAGGCCAACCTGGACCTGGCCAAGGTACGCAAGGACATCAACGTGGCCAACTACGAGAAGACCATCCAGACCGCGTTCCGCGAAGTCGCCGACAGCATGGCCGCCACCGGCACCTACGACCGGCAGATCCAGGCGCAGCGCACGATGATCGAGGAAATCCGCGAAACCGAGAGGCTGTCGCGCATGCGCTTCCGCAACGGCGTCGACGACTACTTCAGCGTCTTCGATGCGCAGCGCCAGCTCTACTCGGCGCAGCAGCAGCTGGTCGCCTATCGCCTGGCACGGCTCGACAGCGAGGTCTCGCTCTACAAGGCCCTGGGCGGGGGCTGGCGCGACGCGGACGGCGCACGGCCGGCCGCGGCCTCGGCTTCGGCTTCGACCGCGCCAGGCACGGATTGAGCGCGCGGGCACGCCGTCGGCGCGGGCGCGCGGCCGCCATCTCGCGAGCCGGGGCGAGCCCGTCCGCGCCGCGGCCGGCCTTTCCCGCCCGATGTCACACGCAGGTCATTGCCGTGGCGTAATCACGAGTCTGGGCGTAGCCGATCGTTGCCGTCTCCAGGCCGATCGGCTCCCAAGCCCTGTCGCCTGACGTTCGCCGTAGCGCGGCCGATCCCGTTCCGAGGCATAGCCCATGTCACCGTGGCCATTTGCCGTGCCGTGTCTCCGCAGCGCCCGGCGGCGCCTGGTTCTTGGATTCTTTCCTTGACATGTCCCCGATGACGAGGTTCGTGATGCCAGTCTTTGTCGCCCGCAGTCGATCCAATGCGATTCAGCACATCAACTCGAGAGTGATCGGCACGGTCGATCTCGATTACGAGAGTGCCTGGCAAGACGCGCTCGAGCTGCAAAGTCTCGGCGAGAGGTACGGCATCAGGGTCCAGTACCGCACCATCGAGCATATCGCCGTGCGCAGTCCCGAAGCGCTCGTGCGCGGCCTGAGGATTCCGAAAGCCACCTTCCGGCAGCGGCACCTGTACTGCCTGTTCGACCTGGCGATGATCCCGGAGCAAAGTCTCAGCGAGCTCGAGGCGCTGGCGATCCGCTACGGCGACTACATCCTCGCCGGCCGCCTGCTGGGGGAAACGACCCTGGTCTGGGAATAGCGAATCGTCTTCCTTCGTCTTCCTTCGTCTTCCTTCGCCTTTTTCGTCCTCTTCGTCGATGACGCGAGCGGTCGATGCCCCGCCAGGCATCGCGCCGCCTGGCATGGGTGGCGCCGCCGCAGACGTCGCACCGTGCGGAGAACCGCCCCGCGAGCTGCCGGGCGACGCCGGACTGCCGGCATCCGATGACGGCGCATGCGGCAAGGCCTCAAGTTCCGCGCCTGGCCGCCGTAGGTTGCAATGTGACTCCATCTCCTGTTCCCAGGGAGCTGCGAGGGCACGCCGTTCCAGTCGCAACCGTCATCCCATCCGGACTCCAACCTCCGCAAGATCCAAGATGTCCTCCCTGCGCATCCGTATCGTCCTCATCACCTCGGCCACCGTGGTCGGCGCGCTGGCCTTGTGCGGCGCCGCCACCTATTCGATCGTACGAAGCAGCACCCTGGAAAGCATCGACGAAAACCTGACCGCCATCGCCGGCAGCAACACGCTGGCCATCGACAAATGGGTCGCCGCCAAGGCGCTGGCGGTCAAGACCACCGCCGACGAAGTCGAGCATGGCGACCCGCGCGGCCTGGTCAAGCACATGGGCAACGCCAACGGCTTCCCGATCACGACCATCGGCTGGACCGACAAGACCTTCCTATCCACCAGCACCACCACGCCCAAGGACTACGACCCGACGGTCCGGCCCTGGTACAAGTCGGCCATCGCCGCCGGCAAGCTCGCCGTCACCAAGCCCTACGGCGACGTGTCGACCGGCGTTCCCTACGTGTCCTTCGCCGCCCCCTTGCTCCGCAACGGCGAGGCGACCGGCGCGCTGAGCGGGGCCGTGCCGCTGGAAGACGTGCGGCAGGTGGTGGCCGCCGTGCACCCGACGCCGTCCAGCCTGGCATTCGTGGTCGCGCGCGACGGCCAGGTGATCGCGCACCCCGACGCCAAGCTGATACTGAAACCGGCCACCGAGGTGGCAGCCGCGCTCACGCCGGAGCTGCTGGCCACGCTGGCAGGCGCCAGCACGCCCCAGGAGGTCGAGCTGGCCGGCGCGCCCAAGCTGCTCAAGGCCAAGGCCGTGAGCGGCACCGACTGGTACCTGGTGATCGCGCTCGACAAGGCCGAGGCCACCGCGGGCCTCGGCCACGTGGTGCGCATGCTGTGCGCGGCCGTGGTCCTGCTCACGCTGGCCGCCGCGGGCATCGCCGCCTTCTTCACCGCGCACGCGTTCGGCCGCCTGTCCCGGGTACGCGATGCGATGGACACCATCGGTTCCGGCGCCGGCGACCTGACCCACCGGCTCCCGGTCGATGGCAATGACGAAGTGGCGCAGATTTCCGCCTCCTTCAACAGCTTCGTGGAGAAAATCGGCGAGGTGCTGCTCAAGGTGCGCATGGCCGTCGACAGCATGGCATCGGCCACCGCGGAAATCGAAAGCGGGAACCGCGACCTGTCCAGCCGCACGGAGACCTCCGCCGGCAGCCTCGAGGAAACCTCGGCGGCGCTGACCCAGCTGGCGGCAAGCGTGAAGAACTCCGCCGACTACGCCCAGCAGGCCACGCGCCTGGCCGGCGAAGCCAGCGAAACGGCCGACCGCGGCGGCGCGGTGGTGTCGAGCGTGGTCAGCACCATGGACGAGATCGCCAAGGCGTCGACGCAGATCGCCGAGATCATCGGCGTGATCGACAGCATCGCCTTCCAGACCAACATCCTCGCGCTCAACGCCGCGGTCGAGGCTGCACGCGCCGGCGAGAACGGCCGCGGCTTCGCCGTGGTCGCCGGCGAGGTACGCACCCTGGCCCAGCGCAGCGCCACCGCCGCGCGCGAGATCAAGGCACTGATCCAGGCAGCCGAGGCCAGCGTCAACAACGGCGCCGAGCGCGTGCAGGCGGCCGGCAGCGCAATGGGCGACATCGTCGCCGACATCCAGCGCGTCACCCGCATCATCGGCGACATCGACGGAGCCATGCGCGAGCAGAACACCGGCATCCGCGAGATCGACCGCAGCGTCGCCGAGCTGGACCAGGCCACGCAGCAGAACGCCGCCCTGGTGGAGCAATCGACGGCCGCCTCGGCGATGCTCAATGAACAGGCGCAAGCCCTGGCCGGCACCGTCGGCCTGTTCAAGCTGCGCGGCATGGCTGGCTGAGGCGCGCCGACTGCACTGGCGGCGACGGTCCCTCGCTGCCGCCTGGCACAGCGACCGCCCGCAATCGGGCTCCGGACGGCCGCGTCAGAACAGCTGGTGTCAGTGCGCCAGCGTCAGCGCAACCTTGGCGTCTCCCAAGCGCGCTTCGTAGTAACCGCCCTGGGTCACGTCGACCGGCACGGTCAGCGTGCCGGTGGTCACGACGGAACCCTCGGCGATGTGCAGGCGCTGCTTGCCGAGCCGGTCCCAGAGGAAGGCGAGCGACAAGAACGGATTCGTCCTGTCGTCGCCGGCCAGCGAAGCCGCGATGCGGTCGCCCTCGCGCCAGAGCCCGGCCTCCCCGTCAAAGGACGAGCCGGCGGTGAATCCGAGCCGGTCGCCCCGGACCAGGGCGTGGAAGCCGACGTTGTCGCCGACGAAGCTCGGCTGCCCCACGGCCTTGCGGTCCAGGTAGCGGCTGCAGACCACCTCCACGGCCAGGGAAGCCTCCGCGAGCATCGAAGCGGCGTCGAAGGCCTCGTCCGCCGGCGACACCTCCCGTGAAAAGCGCAAGGACACTTCAACCTCCAGCGTGGCGCCCCGGCCGGCAGGCAGTCGCACGGGCGCGCCGGAAGCGAAGACGCGCGAAGGGATCAGCACCCCGGTGGCCGGCGGGTTGGGCAAGGCCCCACGCAGGCCACGGGGCGAAGCGCCGGCCAGTTTCCAGCCGGCCGTGCCTTCGCCGAGCTGCTCGACGAATCCAGCCTGTACCGCGTAGCCCTCCTCCAGCGTCGCCGGGCGCTCCTCCTCGGGCAACGCCTCGATCGACGTGCCCGCGCGCAATGCGGAAGCCAGCCGCAGGGCTGCGCGGCGGGGGTCGAAGCTCGTGTCTTTCATATGCTGTCTGTCCAGGCTGAAGTTCGGGTCCTTGATCGCCTTTGCCATGCGGGCAGTGTCTTTCCGCCCGGCATCGGCAAATGCCCCGGGGTGTTCCGCCGGGCGGATCCGCGCCGGGATCCGCCAGCCTTCCGGGGCACGTGAAGATCGTGCGGGCCCAACGATACCAAACCCTCGCGTGAGCGCAAAGCCGGTCGATGCCTCGCTCCTTGCGGGCAGCGCCACGCGCCAGCCCATGCGCCCGAATGCGCGCGCCGTGGCCCGACCTGTGCCTGCCGACGAACCGGTGATCACCACGCATCCCCGGGACCGCCGTCCGGCAACGGACGCATACGCGGCACGCAGTGCCGCCGCCATGGCATGACCGGGACCTGGACATCCACCATCGCGATGGGTCCGATCCGTCGGCCCGAGCCGCACCCGGCAGGGTCCAGAAAGACCCCCCTTCCTGCCTGGAAAAAAAGGGGGGTGAAAACAGACAGTGGCACGCAGGAAGGCTGTGTAGAGGTCGTTCAAGAGGTCGTTCAAGAGGTCGTTCGCGCCTGGCATGCGGCGGAATGCGTGTACGAATAGGGGCCTCAGTGGCTTGGCCTTCCTCTCAGGCTCCGCTCGGGCTCCGCCTCTATCAAGGCGCGGACACGCGCCCAGCGCGGAAACTGTTCGTCGTATTCCTGAATGGATATATCCGCGAGATGAGAGCAGGCCTCATCCGGCAAAGCGATGCTGCACGTCTCGCGCCAAAGGACAATCCCCGCCATACGCACCACCCGCATGCGCATCTCCCGCGGAACGGGGAACTGGGAAATATACGCAGGCAGCCGCTCCATGTAGACACAACGACGCAATTCGACGTGCAGCAGCCCGCGGCCCGAGCGCCGGATCAACGTCACGCGTCCAACCTTCGCGCCCACGTAGATGGCACGAAGCATGAGCACCAGGACGATAACCGTTGCGACCAGCATCCCGCCTCCCACTGGAGCCAGGCCTCCGCATTGCCAATCGGCGCCCTCGCCCGGAAACCGAGGACTGCGCGATCCATTGCGGGCCCGGCCCCGAGGGATCAGCGCCTTGCCTCCGTACGCGCTGACTCCGCATTGATCTTGCGCGCGGCGCTCGAGGCAGCCGTGGCTGCGTCGATCACCTGATGTTCGGCCAGCTCGATGGCGTACCTGGTCGCCTGCTGCATGGAATCATAGAAGGCAGCAGTGGAAGCCAAGGTCGATTGCCAGGCGCTCCATGTGCCGTCGGTGCGAATCGGCGCACCTTGTGCCTTGTCAAAGGCCTGCTGCATATTGCGCAGACTTGAATCGAAATGGGCTTGCGCGACCTTCTGGTACTCGGCACGTGCACCGGCAGCAATCTCGCACAGGCGCAGCGCCCAGCTTCGCATGCTTTCCGTTGCCGGCTCGACCAGGCTCATCTGCAGCGCTACGAGTTCTGGCACGTCCTTGACCGTGGCAGCCTTGAGCACATGCTTCTGGCTTGCCGCCAGGCTCTCGCTGAGCATCTGCATGCCTAGTGCCGTCAGTTGCTCGCAGGCATTCAGGGTCTTTGTGGTCAGTCCGACGACGATATCGAAGCTGGCGGCTTGCACGGCCTTCAGCGATTCCAGATCTGATGCTTGCATCATGCGCTCCTGTGGGTGCTCCCGAGGCGCTTTCGTGCCGGGAAGCGTGGGGTCTTCGGTATTCCCGGGGCCGCCTTGGCTTTGGCGGGACCTGCGCATCGCGCCAGGCCCGGCAGATCCCTAGCCGCCGTCCGCCTTCGCCTTCGCCTTCGCCTTCGCCTTCGCCTCCGCCTCCGCCTCCGCCTCCGCCTCTGGCAGCGGTGCCAGCGCTTGCCCGCTTGGCCAAACCGGCTCGACTATCGCCGTCATGGGCAAGCGCGAGTGGCTCAGCAGCGCTGCGACGCGCATCAGTCGATGCTCGCACATGTCGACCACATCGATGCTCAAGCTTTCTGTCCCGCGCTCGGCATCCACATGGGCCGAAACACCGCCAATCTTGTCGCTGTACGGCGCCAAGCCTTGCCAGATGGCGACGACGTGCAGGACACCACTTGTCGATTGCACGGTCAATCGTTGCTTGGCGTTCATGAGGGCCCCGCTTCCATGGAAAGAACCAGCCTAATGAACCTGCCGGAAAAGACAAAGCAGAACCGCCTGTCCTCAATCAGACCCTTGCGGACATGCTTAAGCCGCCATTGACCGCCATTGAGCGCCATTGGCCGCCATTGATCCGTCGCTCATCGATTTGCGGGCCATGCGACAACGCGCGCATGGCCGCGCGGCCGGCGCGAGCTGAGCCGAAGCACGAGAGTGTGGCGAGCGATCCTTCTTCTTCGGCGGATCGGCCAGCGCATCCATGTCAACGACCGCGGGACGTTGGTGCCATTGGCGCGTTCGGGCATCGGGGATGCCATACCGCAAGTCTCCCATGTACTACTATGCCCTATGCCCTCGTCCTGATGGCGTCCATCCGGACGGCCCGCCCTCCCCGGCAACCTGCGCTGAATCCTTTCGCGAAGAGGGACCATGTCACTGCAGAAAGTCATGCTCATCCGCCATGCGGAAAAGCCCTCTCCCGATGACGGCGGGGTGGACGAATCGGGCAAGCCCGATTCAGAGAGCCTGAGCCCGCGCGGCTGGCAGCGCGCAGGTGCGCTGGTCCGGTTCTTTTATCGCGATCCATGTCCGGCAGCCGCAGAGATCGCCACACCGGATGTCATCTTCGCGGCAGGCGTGGGTTCCGGTAGCCAGAGCAGGCGATCGATGCAGACGGTCAGTCCTCTTTCCGCCCTGCTGCACATGGAACGTTCCACGCCATTGGTCACCCAGCACCTGAAGGACGACGTGGACGGACTGGTCGCCGACGTCAAGCATCGGGACGGCGCCGTGCTCATCGCGTGGGAGCATAAACTCCTCGCGCAGATCGTGAATCATTTGTCCGACCAACAGCTATCGCCTGCCCCCTGGCCGGACGACAGGTTCGACATGGTCTGGATTCTCGTGCGCGCAGGCAAGGCGTGGAATTGGCGCCAGGTCCCACAGCGCCTGCTTGCCGGGGATTCGTCGTGACGCGCGCGGCCCATCCACCGGATATCTGCCACGGATTCGATCCAGGCACCACGCCGGGTTCCAAGTCAACCTTGCCTTCCGCATACCGCCATCAAGCGGCGTCGTAATGCGCGCTACGCCAGCGGTGCGCGGGAGGGACCGGCGCGCGTAGCCTTTGCCCGCGCGCCTTCAGGTAGGCGGACGTCAACCGCAGGACGCCGCACATGGCGTAGGCGGCTTCCGGCCGCGAACCCACGCCCCGGTTCGGCCTGAGACTGCCGCCGGACGGGCTGCAGGCGAGCAAGCTGGCACACCGCCACCGCAGCACGGGGCGCCCCCTCAATCGGTTGAGCAGCGAGGTCATTGGCCAGGTCTCGTCAGCAACGACGGAATGGTATGCCCGAAGCCCTCCCTTCCATGCGGAAGGGAGGGCGCAAGCACCAGTGGTCCCCCCGCAGCGAGTCTAGAGAGCGTCCGTGTCCAAAGCCAGACCGCAAGGGTGTACGAAATGCGAGCCAGCTGGACGGAGCGCTGGCTGGCTTCTATCCGTCCACAATCCGGCTGATGAGCCATGGCGGCGTCTGGTTGAGGCGCCCAGGCGCGTCGTCGCGCTGGTGACGCCAGGCGTGAGCCGCCAATTTGCCGTGAAGCGCGACAGCGGGGGGGCGATGACCCAGCGTGATGCCACGGCCAGATCGCCGGGACAGCACTCGCGCCCGCACCGTGAAATTTTCACGAGCCAGCGCAGGTAAATTTTCCGCGGGGAGCACAACGCTCTTTCGTCTCCGAGACCATGTCGCCAGCATCCTCCTGGCCTGCGTTGCCCTCGCCGTCTGCCCCGCACTGGTACGCGATATGCAACCAGTCCTGGACCCGTGGCCCTCTTTCCCAGGGAGAATTGGACATGCAACGCAAACTCGCTCTCACGGCCGTACTCGCTTTGGGTCTCGGCACCGTCGCGGCCAGTGCGGCCGCCCACGATCCGGCACCGGCGACCCCACCTGCCGATGCATCTGCCGACAGCGATCAGCGGATCAGCGACCAGGACGCCCGGCACAGCGGCGACGACGGCACCGTGGCACGCCGGGCGGACGATGACAAGTCGAGGTCGACGGACCGGCTGCACCGGAGAACCCACAGAATGGCGCCACCCCGCGGCGAACGTGATACGGATACCGGCAGCGGCAGCGGCAGCGGAGACAGCAGCGGCAGCACCACACGCCCTGGCGGCGGCGCGCCGGGACGTTGAAGTCGCGCGGGACGGGATGGACGGCGCATCGGCGCGGGCCGCGCCGACGCGCTGCGGGTTCAGCGCAGCGAACAGCGTCATGCTGCCGTGGCGCATCGGGCCCGGCATCACTATCCCTATGACGTGGGCACGCCGGCTCTTACATATTTTTACAGCAGGTGCTTACCCGCTTGACTAGCCTTAGGGGTACTCGCGAGGTACTCGCGCTGACCTGGCCATCCCGCTCTGATCAGCGCGAAGCCGACGGGCCGGACGGCCGATTCTCTCAGGTTGCGCCGATGCAGCGATTCGCCATCGGTACGCACATTGCGACATAAGCGAAACGGGGACATGTGGGCCGGGTTGTGTGGTGGTGCCCTGGCGCCCTGGCGTCATTGCGACCATGCAGCCTGGCGGGCTTTTGTATTGTCATGCGCTGTTCGCTGGAGAACGCCATGCCCGACTCCCTCGAACCCGACTCGCTCGAACCCGATTCTCTCGAACACCGCCAGGACGTCAGCGGCCGTCCTGCGACGGCGCTCCACGGACCGACGCATGAGGGCCAGGTCGCCGATTGGCGCCGGCCCCTGGCCGCGCGGCCCCTGTGGCGGCTGCTGCCGCGCACGGCCGGCTACGGCTTCGTCCTGTTCGTCGTCTGGGCAGTGCTGACGGTGATGTTCCCCAATGTGTTCACGCGCAGTTCCGAACGTGCCGTGGTCAACAGCCCGGTGATCCTGATCACCTCTCCGGTGGAAGGCGTGGTGACCGGGCAGCTGGTGCCGGCGGGCAAGCCCTTCCAGGCGGGCCAGGGCCTGATGACCGTGCAGAATCCCAATATCGACCGCTCCCTGCTGGTCGAGCTCACCGGCAAGAAGCTCGACAACCAGCAGCGCTACGACGCGGCCAAGGCCAAGCTCGAAGGCGAGCAGGCGCTGCTGGCCGCGAACACGCGCGACCTGCAGCGCTACCATGCCGCCGCGGAACAGGAGCATTCCGCCAACGTGCGCGCGCTGCAGGCGCGCCTGGCCGCCGCCAAGGCGCAGGTCGACCAGCAGGAGGAGGTGGTCAACCGCAACCAGGCCATGCAGTGGGCGGGCGCGGTCAGCGAGGCCTATACCAATGCCTCGCGCTACCAGCTCTCGGTGCTCAACAACGCCCGCGCCGCGGTCAAGGCCGAGCTGGACAATGCCGTGGGCAACCGCGAGGCCTCGAAGAGCAAGGTCTTCATCTCGGCCACCGACGGACCGGTGGCGGCGCTGCAGCAGCAGCATGTCCTGCTCAGCGCCGACATCGTGCAGCTGCAGGCGCAGATGCAGCAGCTGCAGGACTATAGCGCCTCGGTCGACAAGCTGATCGCCACCGAGCAAAGCAGGCTGGAGCGCTTGTCCAACCTGGAAATCCGCGCCACCGATGCCGGGGTGATCGAGGACGTCCTCGCCGCGCCCGGCACGCGCGTCGCCGCGGGCGCCACGCTGGCGCGCGCCAGCAACTGTTCGCAGACCCGGGTGGTGGCGGTGTTCCCGCGCAGCCTGAGCGATGACCTGCTGCCCGGCACCCGGCTGCGCGTCCATGTCGACGGCGTGCCGTTCGCGTTGCCGGCCGCGGTGGCCGATATCCTGCCGCGCGCGTCGGACGGCGAGCAGGCGCGCTATTTCGTGCCGTTCCCGCCCATCGAGAAGAACGAGATCTACGTGATCGCCAAGCTCGACAAGCCGCTGCCGGCCACACCCCGCCTGGCCACCGCCGACGCCGCGCAGCGCTGCGCGATGGGCCGCTGGGCGAAGGTGAGCCTGGTACGCAGCTGGCTGGGGACACGCCTTTGAGCAACAAGGGACTGCCGGTCGCTGCATCAATATCCTCGCTCGCTTGTTCAAGCGCGCGCCGCCAGGGTCAAGGTCGACGGATTCGGTTCCGGTCCAGCACCGTGCCTGCAGGGCCAAGGCGTTCACGCGGGATGCGCGAGCCAACGCGAGCGGACCAAGGTTCACAAGCCCGACTCCGCCTCATTGACCGACGGCAGTTGGCGCAGGATCCGGCAACCGCAGAGCGAGTATTTCGTTAGCAGACAGATATGAAAAAAGCGGGCTCGCCGCCCGCTTCGCCGTACACATGGTGCGCGGTGTTTCATGTCTAGCGCTCAAGGGACTGCACGCTGGCGGCTATGTTGGTCGCGGTTGCGGCGAGGATCTCTCGGTACGCATTCACCACGCCGTCCACCTGCCCCGGTGCCGGCACTTCCATTTCAGTGCGGCCGCTCAGGACTTTGCCGTCCGGAAGTCGCCGCACGGTCCAGGTGATCGTTGCCGCGGCCCGCTTGCCCACATCGGCGTCAAGGCTGACCACCTCGGTTGTCACGCGGAACGCGGGCTGCGCCGCCGACAGGCCGTGCTGATAGACATCCACCGCATCAAGACTCGATTGCAGGTGCTGCGACAGCGCATCGCGTAGCTCGTCCGGCAATGAAGACGCCCAGTGCGATGTGTCGAGCAGCTCGACAACGCTGCCGGTGCCGTCACGCACCACCAACTGAGCGCGATTCAGGCGCTCCGGCACACGCACTGGCGTGACCTCGATCCATAGTGGCCCGCCGGTCCGGCTGGCCCGCCCGGTCACGGCCGCCGCGGCCTTGGCCGGGCTGGCCGCCAGCGTGTAGTAATGCGGCTCGGGCGACGCGCAGCCGTTCATCAGGGCCGCAGCCGCGAGGGCAGGTGGAAACAGCAGGGTCAGGCGTGTCATCATTTCTCTTCCCTCTTTCCTTGCAGGAGCGCTTCGGGATGCCGTTCGAGATAGTCGGTGAGCGTGCGCAGCGAAGCGGCAGTTCGTGTGAGTTCCTGCATCATCCGCCGTGTGTCCTGCTGCAGTGATGCGTCGGGCGCCAGCGCGCCATTGGCCGTGGCGAGCGTGCGACGCGCATCCTCCAGCGCCGCCAGCACCTGCGGCGCCACATCGCCATTGACCTGTGCCACGAGCTTGTCCGCGTTGACGAGCATCCTGTTCATCGACACCATCGCCGTGCGCGCGTCCTGGCCGATCTGGTCGAACGGGACTTTGCCGATCTTGGTCACGATGTCACCGAGCTTGGCCTGCAGTTCGTCAAAGGTGCCCGGCGTGGTCGGGAGTTGTGGAGGCGACGCGTTCAGGTCAAGCTCATCGGGCAGAGGCGCCTTGGGAAAGAAGTCGAGTGCCACGTATAGCTGGCCGGTCAGCAGGTTGCCGGTGCGCAGCTGCGCACGCATGCCGCGCTGTACCAGGCTGTGCACGATGGCAAGCTTGCGTGTGTCGTCGGCCACGTCTTTCTCGCGCAGGCCCATGCGGGACGGATATAGCTCCACCACCACGGGCATGCGGAAGGCTTTCTTGTCACGCTGGTATTCGATACCGATCGAGCGTACCTGCCCGACCGTCACGCCGCGGAAATCGACAGGCGCGCCGGGCGACAAGCCGCGCACCGACTGATCAAAGTTGAGGACTGCCAGCGCGGGGGCGAGCTCCTCCGGTTCCTTCATGGCTTCGGACTGGTCGGCCGCCAGCAGGAACTCGGTGTTCTCCGCGGCTGCGGTATGCGCGGCCGAGCGCTCCGGGGCCTGGAATGCCACGCCGCCAAGCATCACGGTGACCAGCGACTGCGTGGATAGCTTCAGCCCGTTCGCGTCGAGCTTGAGGTCGACGCCGCTGGCATGCCAGAAGCGCGTATCGGCGGAGACGAGCTTGTCATAGGGCTTGTTGACGAAGACCCGCAGCGTGATGTCGCGGCCGTTCGGCTCGAGCTGGTAGGCCACTACATGGCCGACTGGCACACGACGATAGTAGACCGGCGAGCCAATGTCGAGCGAGCCCAGGTCTTGCGCACGGAGCACGAACTGCCTGCCCGAGGCATCGGTGGTGATGACGGGTGGGACTTCGAGCCCGGTGAAGCTGTGCGCCGTCTCGGCAGACTTGCCCGCATCCACGCCGATATAGGCGCCGGACAGCAGCGTCTCCAGCCCCGACACGCCGCTGATGGCAAAGCGCGGCCGTACCACCCAGAAACGTGTATCGGCCACGGCGAAGTTCCTGGCGTCCTTTGTCAGTTCAATGGTCGCGATCACATGAGAGCGGTCCGCCGCCAGCCGTGCCGCTTTGACCAGGCCGATATCGACGTCCTTGTAGCGCACGGGGGTTTTACCGGGCGTCAGGCCTTCCGCGGTGTGGAATGTGACGGTGATTTCCGGCCCGCGCGACGTCAGTGTGTGGATCAGCAGCGAAAGTCCGACCACCGCGGCAACGATGGGAATCAGCCAGACCAGCGAAGGCAGCCAGCGCGCGGGCGGCCTGCGGTCCGGCAGCGGTATGCTTTGCGGCGTGGGAGGATCAATGTGTTCCGGCATGGTCGGCTTGCGAAGAATCGAGGGAATGGGGCGGCGAATCGAAGGTATCCCACAGCAGGCGGGGATCGAAACTCAATGATGCGAGCATGGTCAGTACGACCACCGCGGCAAAGGCCAGGGCGCCGGCCCCTGGGGTGATGGTGGCGAGCGCCCCGGCCCGTACCAGCGATGCCAGCAGTGCCACCACGAAGATGTCGAGCATGGACCACCGGCCGATGACTTCGACCAGCGCGTAGAGCCTGGTCTGCTCCCGGATGCGCCAGGTTGAGCGGCGGCGCACCGTCAGTAACAGCAGCGTCAGGATCATCATCTTCAACAGCGGGACGACGACGCTGGCGATCAGCACGACCAGAGACAGCAGGTGCGAGCCCGACAGCCACAGATAGACCACGCCTGACAGGATGGTGTCGTGCTGGGTGCCGAAGATGGACTGCGTCACCATGATCGGCAGCAGGTTGGCCGGGATATAGAGCAGGTAGGCGGACAGCAGAAAGGCCCAGGCACGGGTCATGCTGGCGGGCTTTCGACGATGCAGTACAGCGCCGCAGCGCGGACAGGGAGCTCCTGCCAGCGCCATCGGACTGAGCAGAGCACACGCATGGCACGCCAGCAGGCCCTGCGCGGTCGCGGTCGGGTGGTGCGGCCGGTGCGCGCTCATGACGCGGTATCCGGGGGGCGGCTGGCACCCTGTCCGTCCCGCGCACATCGAGGTGGTGCCAGATGGTGCCAGAGGTCGCACGGGGGGAACGACAGGATGGCGGCGAGGACCGCCACCAGTGCGCCGAACGACCAGAGCGCCACGCCCGGCAGCACCTGCGCGACGGTAGAGAGTTTCACCAGCGTGACAAGCACCCCGATCATGAACACCTCGATCATGCCCCAAGGGCGGGTCAGCAGGATGGCGCGCGCGATGCGATGGAACGCGCGCGGCTTGCGGTGCCGGGCCATCGGCACGAGCAGGAAGCCCATCATGAGCAGCTCGGCCAACGGCAGCAGGAGCGTGGTGGCGAACACGAGCAGGGCCACCAGCGGCATGTCGTCCGTGTAGAGCACCTGTATCGCGCCCCACAGGGTGGTCTCCATGCGCGTGCCCTTGAGGTCCATGGCGACGATCGGGTACATGTTGGAGATCAACAACAGGACCACGGCCGTCACGACGAGCGGCAGCAGGCGGCGGTAGGCCCGCGTACTGTCGCGATACAACTCCGCGCCGCAGCGCCGGCAGATGGCCCGTTCCCCCGTCTCCATTGCCGTGCGGACGTGAAGTGCGTCGCAATGCTCGCACGCGATCAGCCGATGTCGATCCTGGCCCGGAGGCAGCGGAGGCAGCGGAGACAGGGGGGGCTGATGCACGGCAGGAATCCAGGGAGCAGGACGATGAAGTCCGGCATTCTGCTCCATACTGACTAAATTGTCATGATGACATACATTATCTTACAAAGGACGTGGGCGAGCCGCGGGCGTGCAGGATGCCGTCCCGCGCTGTGCCATAATCGCCCGTCAAACAAGCTCGCTCCTCCTATCGAAGATGTCCGCCGATCCCGAATTCCAAGACCATCGTCCACGCGTTGCTGCTGAACGGCGTGCGCGGATGCGCAGGCGTCTCATCGAAAGTGCGATGATCGTCTTTGCGCAGCGGGGCATTGGCTCCAGCGTGATTCCGGAGGTCATCGCAGCGGCCGGGGTCTCGCAGGGCTCCTTCTATAACTACTTCCGCACCAACGATGATCTGCTTGCGGCCGTCAGCGATGCGCTCAGTCACGATATGGTGCAGATGATCGATGGCGTCGTGGGCGAAGTCGAGGATCCGGCGCTGCGCGTTGCGACCGCCGGTCGGCTGTATCTGCACCTTGTGCGCACTTATCCGGTGGTGGCGCGGTTTCTTTCCAGCACGGGTTTCAGTCTCGTCGGCAAGCAGAGCGCGATCTATGAACACCTGCCCACGGATATCAAGGAAGGCGTGAAGCGCGGCACGTTCGGCGAGGACGCCGCCGACGTGGGACTGGACCTGGCGACGGGCGCGGTGCTGATCGCCGTCCAGCGCATTGCTAACGGCAGAACGGCCAGGGATTATCCCGAGCGCATCGTCCGTGCGGTGTTGAGAGCGCTTGGCGCACCGGCATCGAGCGCTGCAAAGCTGGTCGCAGCACCCCTGCCGAAGCTGGTCGCGGCTCCGGAATCTCTCCTCAAGACGGCGCAGCAGCGGCTCGCCGCGCTCGCCGAAGCCGACAGTTAGCGATCGCGCGCCGCGCCTATGACGCGTCGCTGATCGTTTCGCCGAGCATGTCCTCGAACAGCACGATGTTCGCGCTTAGCGGCGAACTCGATATGGCGTCGGCCGTCGCGCTTTCCACGCCCAGTGCGCGCAATGCCACGGCGGCGGCAAGTTCCGAAAAATCATCGGCGCACTCGGTCTCCAGCATGCGGTGCATCGCACTCATTGCCGCGCCCGTCACGATGTTGAAGGCCAGCGTGACCGGCATGCGCGCGAAGCGATTGCGGCGCATCCCTTCTTCTATGTCCCGGCGGACAAATTCCAGCATATTCGGCGCCTGCTGACCCGCCCAGCCGAACTGTCCCAGGATGCCCGCCACGCCGGGCTGGTGTACCGCCAGCATCGAGGCCAGGCGTATGCCGATGGCGATGTGTTCGGCAGGATCGTCATGGCTCCGCACGATGGGGTCGGCCACTCGCACCCACTGTTCGGCGACCCTCCCGATCAGTTCGCGCATGATCGCATCGGACGACGGAAAGTACTTGTAGAACGTTCCGCGCGACACCTGCGCCGCGGCGATGATGTCGTCGATCGAAGGCGATGCGGTGCGATTCTCCACAAGCAACTGCAAGGCGCTGCTCAGCAACAGCGAACGCATGCGCTGGCGCCGCCTGGCCGCAACGCGCTGACGATGGTCGATCGCCTTCCACGGCTCTCCTTCAGCGGCAAATCCCTTCTCTATCACGGTCATTGATCTGTTCTCTCCTCGGGAGCACCGATCGGCAGGGCCGCACGCGCCTTCTCCGCCTCATGCGCTTGCGCCCTGCCGATGATGCATCACCCACAACATAATAAATTGTACGTCATCCTGACATCCAAGTCAGTATGATGTATATTTCGGGCTCTTGGGAAGGGCGAATGCCCGAACAGGCCTGCTGTCGCTGATGCCCAGAACGAGTCCGTTGCATTGGCTCGGTGGCGCGAACCGCTGATGACTCGCAGGCGAGTGACGGACCCACTGGAGCGTAGAAATTGAACAGGAATCATCGAGCAGCAGTGCTCACCCTCATCGCGGCAGCGAGCCTGCTGGCGGCGTGCACGAAGAAGCCCGCGTCTGAACACACGGACGTGAGACCGGTGCGGACCGTGGTCGTCGGGCGCAGCAACGGCACGGTCGGCGCGAACTACTCGGGCGAAATTCGCGCGCGTTACGAAAGCCAGCTGGGATTCCGCACGGCGGGCAAGGTCGTCGCCCGGATGGTGGAAGTGGGCAGCCATGTCAAGCGCGGCCAGCCGTTGTTGCGGCTCGATCCCACCCAGGAGACGTTGCAGGTGGCGGCGGCTGGCGCCGAGGCCGATGCAGCGAGAAGCCGCGTGGCCCAGGCACGGGTCGACGTGAAACGTACCGAGCAACTGCTGGCGCAGAACTTTGCCTCGCAGGCCGAGCTGGACCAGCAGCGCCTGGCGCTCAATCAGGCCGAAGCCCAGTTGCGCTCGGCCCAGGCGCGCCAGCAACTGAACGCCAATATGCGCGGGTTCACCACGCTCGTGGCCGACCGCGATGGCGTGGTCAGCGCCATCAACGCGGAAGCCGGCCAGGTGGTGGCGGCCGGCCAGTCGATTGTCACCGTTGCGGCCGACGGCGAGCGCGAGGTGTCGATCAGCATTCCCGAGTCGCGCGTAGACGAACTGCGCAAGGCCACGACGCTCACGATCACGGTGTGGGCACATCCGGAAAAGTCGTGGAGCGGCAAGCTCCGCGAGCTTGCGCCGGACGCTGACAGCGTCACGCGCACGTACTCTGCGCGCGTTTCGATTCTGGACGCTGACGCCGATCCCAGCCTCCTGCGTCTGGGTATGACCGCTTCCGTCATGGTTCCAGACGTGAACGGCAGTGGCGCGATGCGCGTGCCGCTGACCGCCATCGTCGATCACGAGCGTGGTCGCCAGGTGTGGGTGGTGGACCCTAAGACGTCACGGGTGACAGCGCGTGAAGTGAAGCTTGGCGCTGCGCAGAACGACAGCGTCATTGTGGTGGCGGGTCTGGCAGGCGGCGAGACGGTGGTGAGCGCCGGCGTGCATATGCTGCAGCCCGGCCAGCAGGTGAAGGTGGCGAAGGCGGTGGCCCTGGCCCAGGCGGGAGGTTCGAAGTGAAAGGCGTCAATCTGTCCGAATGGGCGCTCAAGCACCCGCAGATGATCGCATTCCTGTTGTTGCTGTTGTCGGTGGCCGGGGTGCTGGCCTACGGCAGCCTGGGCCAGAAGGAAGACCCCGAGTTCACGATCAAGACGATGGTGGTGCAGGCCTACTGGCCGGGAAGCTCCGCGCAGCAGATGGCCGACCAGGTTGCCGACAAGCTTGAGCGCAAGTTGCAGGAGGTGGCGGAGATCGACTATACGTCCACCTACGTGAAGCCGGGGGAGACGCAGATCAAGGTCAACCTGCGCGAGGAAGTACCGCGCTCCGCCGTACCGGGTGTGTGGTATCAGGTCCGCAAGAAGATAGGTGACATCCGCCAAACCCTGCCGCAGGGCACGCAGGGGCCCTTCTTCAATGACGAGTTCGGGGACACGTTCGGCAATCTCTACGCCATCACCGGCGACGGATTCAACTATGACGACCTGCGACGGATCGCCGATGCCGCGCGTAACGAGTTCCTTCGCGTCGACGACGTCAACAAGGTCGACCTGGTCGGCAAGCAGGAACAGAGTATCTATGTGGAAGTCTCCACTGCCAAGCTCGCTTCGTTGGGGATCGATCCGGCACTGATTGCCCAGACCCTGGCGCAAACCAACGTGGTGACATCTGGCGGGACGGTGCAGACCAGCGCCGAACGGGTGCGGCTGGACGTGAGCGGCGAGTTCGACTCCGTCGAGGGCATCCGCGCCATCGGCATCCGTGCCGGCCAGCGTACCTTCCGGCTGGGCGATATCGCTGATGTACGTCGCGGTTTCGTGGAGCCGGCCACCTCGCGGATGCGCTTCAACGGCAACGAGGCCATCGGTCTTGCGGTGAGCATGCGCAAGGGCGGCGACGTGATCCGGCTCGGCACGAAGCTCGATGAAACGGTGAAGCGCATCGAGTCCACACTGCCGGTCGGGGTGCAGATTCATGCGGTCAGCGACCAGCCGCGCATCGTCGAGCATTCCGTTTTCGAGTTCAAGAAGAGTCTCGCCGAGGCGGTGGTCATCGTGCTCGTGGTGAGTTTCCTGTCGCTGGGCCTGCGGACGGGACTGGTCGTTGCACTGAGCATCCCGCTCGTGCTGGCCATGACGTTCCTGGCGATGTACGTGATGGGGATCGACCTGCAACGCATCTCGCTCGGTGCGCTGATCATCGCGCTCGGGCTGCTGGTCGACGACGCCATCATCGCCGTCGAAATGATGGCGCTGAAGCTCGAGCAGGGCTGGGACAAGTTCCGCGCCGCCACCTACGCCTACACGGCCACTGCATTCCCGATGCTCACCGGCACGCTGATCACGGCGGCGGGCTTTCTTCCGGTCGGCTTCGCCAAGTCCGGCACCGGCGAGTATGTGTACTCGCTGTTTCAGGTGGTGGGAATCTCGCTGCTGCTGTCGTGGATCGTGGCCGTGCTGTTCACGCCATACCTCGGTTTCAAGCTGTTGAAGGCGCATGCGCACGCCTCGCATGACGAGGAGGCGGTCTACCAACGCGGCTTCTATGTCAAGTTCCGCCGCTTCATCGATTTCTGCCTGAGACAGCGCGTGTGGGTGCTCGGCATCACGCTCGCCGCGTTCGTGGGCGCGCTGGTGCTGTTCAAGGCAGTGCCCCAGCAGTTCTTTCCGGCATCGGACCGGGCCGAGCTGATCGTGGACATGTGGATGCCGGAGGCCTCGACGTTCGAGGCGAGCCAGAGCGAGGTGCGCAAGCTCGATGCGATGCTCAAGGGCGATCCGGACATCGCCGCGGTGACCAGCTTCGTGGGCAATGGCGCGCCGCGCTTCTACCTGCCGCTCGATGCACAGACGCCGAACCTGAACCTGGGCGAGATGATCGTGATGACCAAGGGCGGCGAGGCACGTGAGCGCGTGAAGGAAAAGCTCGAGAAGCTCTTCGCGGAAGACTTTCCCAACGTACGTGGCCGCGTCAACCGGCTCGAGAACGGTCCGCCTGTCGGTTACCCGGTGCAGTTTCGCGTGTACGGGCAGGACAACGACAAGGTCCGTGCCATCGGGGACAAGGTGGCGGCCATCATGCGTGAGGAGCCGCACGTGCGCCAGGTCAACCAGGACTGGGGCGAGCGCATCAAGCGCGTGCAGGTCGACGTCGATCAGGACAAGGCACGTGCGCTGGGCGTCAGCTCAGGCCAGATCAAGCAGGCGCTGGAGGCATCGATCTCGGGCACGCCGATCACGCAGTTCCGCGAGGAGGACCAGGATATCGACGTTGTATCGCGCCTCGTCGCAGCGGAGCGCACGGACCTGAACAACCTGAAGGACGCCAAGATCTATGTGCGCGACGGCAAGTTCGTGCCGGTCTCGCAGGTGGCCCGCCTCACGCTCGCCAGCGAGGAAGGTGAGCTGTGGCGGCGCAACCGCGTGCCGACGATGACCGTGCGTGCCGATATCGCCGGGGCGCAGGCGCCCGACGTCACGCGTGCGTTGCAGCCCAGGATCGACGCCCTCGAGAAGGATCTGCCGCTCGGTTACGGCATTGAGATCGGCGGTGCGGCGGAATCGAGCGCGAAGGCACAACGCTCAGTGTTTGCTGTGATGCCCTTGACCATTATCGCGGTGCTCGTGCTGTTGATGATCCAGTTGCAGGACATGAAGAAGATGGCGATTGTCCTGATGACCGCGCCGCTCGGCCTGATCGGTGTGAGCGTGGTGCTGGCCGCCTTCCGGATTCCGTTCGGTTTCGTTGCGATGCTCGGTGTCATCGCGCTCGCTGGCATGATCATCCGCAACTCGGTGATCCTGGTCGTGCAGATCGACGAGGACGTGCGCGCCGGCGTTCCGCTGTGGACGGCCATCGTCGAGGCGGCGGTGCGGCGTTTGCGGCCGATCGTGCTGACGGCACTGGCGGCCATCCTGGCGATGGTGCCGCTCACCCATTCTGTGTTCTGGGGCCCCATGGCGTGGGCAATCATGGGCGGCCTCGCCGTGGCCACGGTGCTGACGCTCGTGTTCCTTCCCACCTTGTATGCGACGTGGTACCGGGCCAAGCGCCCCGCGACCGTCTGATCGCGGATCGGATGTTGAGAGTGATTGTGATGAAGCGATTGAATATGGCCCTGCGGGCCGGACAGGTGGCCCTCGGCTGCATGCTTTTCCTGAGCGCCGGGGATTCCGGCGCGATCGACCTCGTGGGCGCCTATGAGCAGGCGTTGGCGCATGATCCGACAACCCTTGCCGCGAACGATGCGCTGACGGCCGGGCAGGAGAAGGCCGTGCAGGGCCGCGCCCTGCTGCTTCCCAGCGTCAGATTGCAGGGGGGAGTGGGCCGGACCGTGGCGCATGCGTCCGCGGCTGACGACGGCGCGTCGCTGATCTCGCCCAATACTTCGGGCACCTTGAGGCAGGCCGGCGTAGTGCTGGTGCAGCCGATATACGACCGCGGCGCGGTGGCGGCGAAGAAGCAACTGCGCGAGCAGACGAACCTGGCGCAAACACAGTTCGGCCAGTCGCGCCAGGATCTCGCCCTGCGTGTGGCCGAAGCCTACTTCGGCGTGGTACTGGGCGAGGAGACGCTACGCGTGGTGCAGGCCGAGAAGGCGGCCCTGCGGCAGCAGCGCGACCGCGCCAGGGCCCGCTTCGACATCGGGCAGGGCAAGATCACCGACCTACATGAGGCCCAGGCGCGCCTGGACGGCGTGGAGAGCCGTGAAGTGACGGCGCAATCCGCGCTGGAGCAGCGTCGCACGCGCTTCCAGGAGATCGTCGGCACGTCGCCCGATCAACTAAGCGGGCTCGCGGCCCGCTTTGTGCCACGGCCGCCGGAGCCGGACAATCTCGCGGCGTGGCAGGCCAGGGGGGAAGAGCAGAGCTTCCTCGTCAAGACCCGGCAGTCGGAACTCGACATTGCCGGCGCCGAGATCGACAAGTACCGTCTCGCCAGCCGCCCGACCGTATCGCTCGTGGCGGGTTACACCACACAAGGGCAGAGCGGCAATCTGGCTCCCTGGGTTGCGGCCAATACGCGCTCCGCGACGGTGGGGTTGCAAGTCAACATTCCGCTGTACGCAGGCGGCGGACTGGACTCGCGCGAGCGGGAGTCCGTTGCGAAGAAGAGCCAGGCCGAGCAGCAGCTTGCTGCGGCCCGGCGCGATGTGCGCCTGAGCGTGCAGGACGGGTTTCTGTCGGTGAAGACCGGCGTGTCGCGTATCGCTGCACTTGAGCAGTCGTTGACGTCGGCGCGTAGCGCGCTGGCGGCGACGACCCTTGGCCGGGACGTTGGCACCCGCACCGAGCCCGACGTGCTCGACGCGCAGCAGCGCGTGTTCGCCGCTGAATTGGACGTGGTGCAAGCACGGCTGGACTACCTGCTCGGCCGCCTGCGGCTTGCCGCAGCGACGGGCGAATTGAGCGAGGACACCCTCCGTTCGCTCAGCGACTGGCTCGCTTCCTGACCAGGACCTCCCATGCTCGGTGATCTGCAGCACTATTGGAGCGGTAGCTTCCTGGCCGCCAACGCGTTCATCGACTTGAACCTGGTGGGCGCGTTGCTGCTCGGCATGCTGGTGGGCTACGAGCGGTCGTACAACGGTCGTGCCGCCGGCATGCGCACCTATGGGCTCGTCTGCATGGCGTCCACCGCGCTGACCGTGTCCGTCGGTCACGCGCCGCTCTGGTACGGCGGCACCACAGCGCCCATCCAGGCAGACCCGGCACATACCATCCAGGGCGTCATCACCGGCATCGGCTTCCTCTGCGCCGGGGTCATCATGAAGGACGGCATGCGCGTCCGCGGCCTGACGACCGCTGCATCTGTCTGGGCCGTTGCCGCGACGGGCGTGCTCCTTGGGGTTGGATTCTATGCCGCTGCGCTGCTGCTCGCCGTCCTATGCGTGGGCTCGATGTCTCTGGTGCATCCGCTGGAGTCTCGGCGGGAGAACGCGGAAGGGATTTCCATCCGCCAAAAAACCGCTTGAAATGAGATTAATTCCCATTTACAATGCGTTCCATCGTTCAGCGCGCAAGCGAAAGCAGCACAAGGGAAGCGGTGGAAGGCAGCGGCAAACCCTGTCCTCCTCCATCCCCAAGCCGGCGCCGCGAACGAACAGGATTCCGGTAGCGTCGCCCTCGGCGGCGCACCCAACCGTCTTTTGTGGGGACCGCTCCGTCACGCGGAGCGTTTGGCAGTAGCCAGTCGTCAGAGGACCGGTGCGGCAATGAGACCCGCCAATCCGGTCGCTACTCGGGCGACAAGCCAGGCCGCCTTTTTATTCCTGCGCGCCGTGCCTGCCACGGCGCGCGCCGCTCGGGGCGTCGCGCAGCGGCCCGGTGGTCTGCCAGGCCTCCGCGCGGCGTCCCGGCCATCCGCCCTTGCCGGGCTTGTGCCGCATGCTTATGCCACCCGATAGCTCCGATCCCATCGACCTGAAGCGCGCCGGCCTGAAGGCCACCTCGCCGCGCATGCGCGTGCTGGAGGTGTTCCGCGCCAGCACCCAGCGCCACCTGAGCGCCGAAGAGGTCTATCGCGCGCTGCTGTCGCAGGACCTCGATGCCGGGCTGTCGACCATCTACCGCGTGCTCAACCAGCTGGTGCAGGCGAACATCCTGGTGCGCCGCACCTTCGAGTCCGACCATGCGGTGTTCGAGCTCAACGAGGGCGGCCACCACGACCACCTGATCTGCGTGAGCTGCGGCCGCGTCGAGGAGTTCACCGACGAGGGCATCGAACGGCGCCAGCGCGAGGTGGCCTCGGCCAAGAACTTCGCGCTGCGCGAGCACATGCTGGTGCTGTACGGCCTGTGCCCGGCGTGCCACGCGCGCGAGTCGCTGGACTGAAGACCGGGGCCGGCGCGCCCCGCCACCCGCATCCATCGGAGGCTGCACCATGGCCCGCAGCAGCAAGCCGCTCCCCGAACTCAGGCAGATGCTGGCGCAATGCCTGCTCGAAGTACCCGGCTGCGGCGACTGCGAGTTGCGCGCGGTCTGCGTGCATCGCCCCGACCATACCGGCTGCAACTGGAGCGCGGAGGTCGACTTCCCTGCGCGCGGCGAGGAGGAGGCGGTGCGCGACCTGCCGCGGGCCCGCCGCGTGATCGTGCTGATGCGCGAACGCTACAACGTCGTACCGGGCAGCGCTGCCTGAAGCACGCGGGACGCTGCGGCGGGGCGCGCGCGGTTAGAATTGGCGCCGCGCGCCGCTGCCGCGGCGGCATGACCTTCCCGCCCTCGCATGCTCCCTGCTTTTTCCCCGCGCCGCTGCGCGCTTGCCGCCGGCCTGCTGCTGTGCGGCCTGTTCCTGTCCGGCCAGGCGTCGGCACAGGCCGATGCCCCGGCCGAGGCGAAACCGGACGCCCCCGCCGGCAACTGGAAGATCGCCGCCGGCCCGGGCGTCTACGTCGCGCCCGACTTCCCCGGCTCGCGCCACGCGCTGGTCTATCCCATCGTCTACCAGGACATCGACTACGCCGGGCGCTTCTTCTCGCGCGGCTTCGATTTCCTCGGTGCCTACCTGCTCAACAACGATGTGTGGCAGGTCGGCGCCGACTTCCAGCTCGACCCCACCTGGCGCCGCGCGCGCGACGATGCGCGCCTGAACGGCCTGGGCGACGTGCAGATGACGGTGCGCGCGCGCGCTTTCGCGCAGGCGCAGATCTCCTTCGTCACGCTGTCGGCCGACCTGGCGCAGGACATCGGCGGCCAGAAGCAGGGCCTGATCGCCAACGGCGACGTGCTGTTCAGCCTGCCGGCCGGCAAATGGCTGTTCACGATGGGCCCGGGCGTGACCTGGGGCAACGGGCAGTACATGCGCACCTTCTTCGGCGTGAACGCGCAGCAGAGCCGGGATTCGGGCCTGCCGGTGTACAGCGTGGGGGCCGGGCTGCGCGAGTGGCACGCCAACGCCATCGTCAGCTACGACATCTCGCGCCGCTGGTCGGCGCTGGGGGCGGTGACCTTCGCGCGGTTGCGCGGCGATGCCGGCGCCAGCCCGATCACCGAGCGGCGCCAGCAATGGACCGCGATGGGCGCGCTGACCTATCGCTTCCGCTGACGGTCTCGGCGACGGTCCCGCGACGCGGGGTGGCGTCCCGCCCTGCCGCCCTGCCCGGCACTCAGCTGCGCGCGGCGGACGGTGCCGCCACCGGCGCGGCCGGCCGCAGCACCAGCCAGACGGCGCCGCCGATCAGCGCGCCGCCGGCCAGGTGGGCCCAGGACAACCGCTCGCCCAGGAACAGCGCCCCCCACACCACGCCGAACGGCGGAATCAGGAAGGTCACGGTCAACGAGCGCACCGGACCGAGGTCGGCGATCAGGCGGTAGTAGAGGATGTAGGCGATGGCGGTACACAGCATGCCCACGGCGACCATCGCGCCCCATACCGTCGGCCCGGCCAGCGGCAGCGTATTGTGCTGCCACAGCGAGACGGCGCTGAACGGCAGCAGGAAGAGCGTGGCGCCCACCATGCTGCCCGCCGCCACCAGGCGGCTGTCGAGGCCGCCGCGCGCCGTGATCCACTTGCGCGCCAGGAAGCCGGCCAGGCCGTAGCAGGCGGTCGCCACCAGGCAGGCTGCCGCGCCCAGCAGCACCTGCGCCGTGAAGGCCACGGGACCGCTGCGCGTCAGCACCGCCACGCCGGCCACGCCGAGCACCACGCCGAGCGCCTTGGCACGCGTCAGCCGTTCGGCGAAGAACAGCGTCCCGATCAGCACTCCCATCAGCGGCGTCATGGCATTGAACACGGCCGAATAGCCGGCCGGCAGCCACAGCGCGGCCACCGCGTACATGACGAAGGGGATGCCGGAGTTGATCACGCCCAGGGCCATCACCGCCGGCCATTTGCCCCGCATGTCCCAGCGCACGCGCAGCAGCACCAGGCAGCCGGCCAGCGTGACGGCACCGATCAGCACGCGCAGGAAGGCCGCGGTCAGCGGGCCCAGCACGGGAGCGCCGATGCGGATGAAGAGGAAGCTGGCGCCCCAGATGGCGGATAGCGCCAGCAGGCGGGCGAGGTCGGAGACGGTCATGGCGGGGGAAAAGGCGTCGATGGCAGTGGGAATCCGGAGTTGCCCGGTGTTGCCATTACAGCACCGCTGGCAGCCGCTTGCTGGCTGATTTCGGACATTTCCCCACGCCGGCCGCCAGCGCATGATGCAAGGATTGGGGCCGGGGGCCAGTCCCGGCCGAACCGGCCTGCCCGCCAGAGGGAAATGCGGCGATCGGCAGGAGAAAGACGCCGGATGCGGGCGCGATGTGCGCGGTTGTCACCTTGCGAGGGCGGGACCCTGGACTCCTCCCCCACTGAAGAAGGGAGTGTGATACAGGATGGTGACAACCTGTATTAAGCAGATTTAAAATCTGATCTGCGCCAGAGTTAATTGACCCCTCCGACGCATTCCCGACAAGCCGCCACGGACGTGGCGGCTTCTTTTTTTGCCGCTCTATGCGGCGCACGGTTCACAACTATAATTCAAAGTCAACCGTTGGCGTACATGCTGCGTTTGCAGCGTCATGAAACGACAGTTCCTTGGCTTGCTAGCCCGAGTCTACGTCCTCCAGTTCGCGTTCGAGGTGCCGGCCACCGTGGCCATGCTCGCGGACATGCTGATGGAGTATGGCTTCCAGGTGGATATCGGCTCCGTCCGGCCGCTGCTGCGCGCGCTGCAGATGGATGGGTATATCGAGAGCGTGCTGCGCGACGGCATCGGGCGCGTCTACCTCATCACCGAACGCGGTCGCGAGGAGTTGCGCAACAGCCGCTCCCAGCTCGACCAGTTGTACCGCCGCCTGCATTCGCGCGGCGACGCCTCCGAAGCCGCACAAGGCTGATAAGGCTGATAAGGCTGACAAGGCTGAGCCGGGCGCAGCGCATTGCCGGAGCGGGGCATGGCGTGGCATGCGTACCCGTTTCTGCGTGGCGGCGACGATCCCGGCGAGGCGCGGGGCTCCCACTGCCAGCAGGATGTGCTAGCGTAGTCACTGCGGCTGTTGCTGCACGTTTCTCGTTTGCGCGGCATCCAGTGTGATGTCTGCAGCGCTCCGCCAACGTCGGCCTGCATGACCTTCCTACCGCTTTCGCTGAAAACACGCATCGCGCTGAGCACCGTGGCGATCGCTACGGTCTTCAGCGCCGGCATTGCGCTGGCCTCGCTGTATTTCGCCCAGCGCGACGTGCGGCAGGCGCTGCAGGACCAGCAGGACTCCATCGTCGAGCTGGCCGTCAAGCAGCTCGACACCTCGATGAACGACCGCATCACGCTGCTCGAGCACGTGGCCGCGCAATTGTCCGGCCACCTCGACGAGGGCCCGGCGCGGCTGCGCGAACTGGCCCAGCGCAGCGTCCCGGTGCCGGCCAGCTTCGACGGCGTGGTGGTGGCCGATGCACAGGGCCGCGTGCTGACCCGCAGCGGCGAGCTGGTCGGCATCGGCGACCGCGACTATTTCCTCGAACTGGCGCGCACCCTGCAGCCGGTCGTGTCCGCGCCGCTGCGCGCGCGCGTGAACGGCAGCAGCGGCGTGCTGGTCAGCGTCCCCATCTTGTCGCGCGACGGCGCCTTCCGCGGCCTGGTGGGCGGCTGGCTCGACCTGTCGCGCTCGAATTTCCTGGTGGAGCTGGGACATAGCCGCCTCGGTACCAGCGGCTACTATTGCCTGGTGTCCGCCGGCAGGCACCCGGTCTACGTGCAGCATCCGGACAGCGCGCTGACCCTGCGGCCGGCGCATGCGATCGGCGATACCTGCGGCAGCCCCAACCGGGCCGGCGCCCTCGAGTTCCTGCTGCCGCGGCGCCCCGTCATCGCGCGCTACCTGATGGCGAGCACCGGCTGGGAACTGGTCGCGGTGCTGCCGGCACAGGAGGCCTTCGCGCCGCTGCACCGGCTCGAACTGCTGGTGCTGTACCTGCTGCTGGCGGCGGTCGGCTGCGGCGCGGTGCTGATGTGGCTGGTGGTGCGCCACATGCTGGCGCCGCTGACACGCCTGCACCAGGTGGTGCGCGACAGCGCCCATGACCCGGCCGCCTATGCGCGCCTGCCGCAGCAGGGCGGCGACGAGATCCACGACCTCGGACGCGCCTTCGGCCTGCTGATGCGCGAGCTGGAGCGCCGCCGCGAGTTGCTCGACGCCAACGAGCGGCGGCTGCGTGCCGTCACCGACACCCTGCCGTCGCTGCTGGCGTTCGTCGACACCGACCAGCGCTACCTGTTCAACAACCTGGCCTATGAGCATGCCTATGGCATCCCGCTCGACCGGCTGCGCGGCATGACGGTCCGGGAAGTGATAGGCGAGTCACGCTACCGCGTGGTCGAGCCGCATTTGCGCCAGGCCCTGGCGGGCACCGCCGCCACCTTCGAGCTGGAGGAGAACGAACCGTCCTATCGCTGCCTGGAGGTCCAGCTGCGGCCGGAATGGAATGCGGGCAACGACCAGGTGGTGGGCGTCCATGTGCATGTCATGGACGTCACCCAGCGCAAGCTGGAGACGCTGCGCCTGTCGCGCATCTCGCGCCTGGACCACCTGACCCAGCTGCTGAACCGCAGCGGTTTCGAGAAGCGCCTGCAGGAGGCCATGGCGCGCAGCCGCGGCCAGCAGCGCCTGATGGCGCTGTGCTACCTCGACATGGACCGCTTCAAGGCAGTCAACGACTTCCACGGCCACGGCATCGGCGACCTGCTGCTGCAGGCCTTCGCGCGGCGCGTGCAGCGCTGCGTGCGCCAGGGCGACGCGGTCGCGCGCCTGGGCGGCGACGAGTTCGCCGTGATCCTCGAGGACCTCGGCAGCGCCGCGGCGGCCCGGCGCGTGGCGCAGGCCATCGTCGAGTCGGTCGGGCGCCACTTCCATATCAACGGCATCGTCGCCGACGTCGACGTCAGCATCGGCGTGGCGCTCTACCGCGGCGCCCCGATGGCCGACCACGAGCTGCTGCGCGCGGCGGACGTGCTGCTGTACCGCGCCAAGGCGGCCGGGCGCGGGCGCTACGAGATCGGCCCGGACGAACTGGCCGGCGCCTGAGCCGGACCCGGCGTCGCCCGCGCTCAGTGCCTCAGTGCCTCAGTGCCTCAGTGCAGTTCCTCGCCCTTGTCCTCGAAGGCGATGTGGCGTCCGTCGTCGGACTGGTAGCCGAGCTTGGCATCGGCGCCCATCATCTTCTCCCAGGCCAGCATGGCGTCGGCCACGGCCTGCGGTTCGCCCTTGAATATCAGCACATCGTTGCCGCAGGACGGGCACTGGCCGCCGAAGACGGCATCGATGCCCCGCAGGTCCGGAGCCGGGATGGCGTCGAACGTCGTGAACGCGGTCTTGCACGCGCCACACACCAGCTGCGCCGGCCGCAGCGCATCGAGGCGCGCGCGCGCCTGTTCGGCACGCTCTTGCGGCGTACCCCTCTTCTTGGCTTCACCCATATCGGATCCTTGACTGACTGCCGGCGCGGCGACGCGCCATCAACGCCGGCATTGTAGTGCACCGGCGCCGCATCCCGGTGGCACACCGCCCACATGGCGCGGGCGCCGCAACTCCGATGCGGCGCATGCACGGCAGCAGGCGCTGCCCCCATCACCATGGCGTCGACGCCACGGCATATCCTTGTATAGAGTGACATCGCTTACCTGCGGCCGTTCCCGCGCGGCCGATTTCCTTACAAGGAGCCATCCATGTCCGAACAGCAGTCTCCCGCCGCCTTCCGCATCGAACAGGACAGCCTCGGCGACGTGCAGGTACCCGCCGACCACCTGTGGGGCGCGCAGACCGAACGTTCGCGCCAGAACTTCCGCATCGGCACGGAAAAGATGCCGCCGGCGCTGATCGAGTCCTTCGCCATCCTCAAGCTGTGCGCCGCGCGCGCCAACCGCGAGCTCGGCGTGCTGGCGCCGGAACTGGCCCAGGCCATCGAGCGCGCGGCCGAGGAGGTGATCGCGGGCCGCTGGGCGCAGGAGTTCCCCCTCTCCGTCTGGCAGACCGGCTCGGGTACCCAGACCAATATGAACCTCAACGAGGTCATCGCCAACCGTGCCATCCAGCTGCTCGACGGCGAGGTCGGCAGCAAGCGGCCGGTCCACCCCAACGACCACGTCAATGCCAGCCAGTCGTCCAACGACAGCTTCCCGACCGCGATGCACATCGCCGCCACGCGCGCCATCCAGCGCCAGCTGCTGCCCGCGCTGGAGACGCTGCAGCAGGCCTTCGGCCGCAAGGTCGAGGCCTTCGCCGACATCGTCAAGGTCGGGCGCACCCATCTGCAGGATGCCGTGCCGCTGACGCTGGGGCAGGAGTTCTCCGGCTACATGGCGCAAACGGCGCACGCGCAGTCGCGCCTGCAGCAGGCCATGCTGCGCGCCATGCCGGTGCCGCAGGGCGGCACCGCGGTGGGCACCGGGCTGAACGCACCGCACGGCTTCGCCGCCGCCTTCGCCACGGCGCTGGCCGACTACACCGGCCTGCCGTTCGAGCCCGCGCCCAACCGCTATGCGCTGCAGGCGGCCCACGACGCGCTGACCGACCTGTCGGCGGCCCTCAACACCACGGCCTCGTCCTTCCTGAAGATCGCGCGCGATTTCATGCTGCTGGGCTCGGGGCCGCGCGCCGGCTTCGCCGAACTGCAGCTGCCGGCCAACGAACCCGGCTCCTCCATCATGCCCGGCAAGGTCAACCCCACCCAGGCCGAAGCGCTGGCGATGGTGTGCTGCCGCGTGATCGGCAACCACACCACCATCACGCTGGCCAACGGGCTGGGCACGCTGGAGCTGAACGCGTACAAGCCGGTGCTGATCTACAGCCTGATGCAGAGCGTCACGCTGCTGGCCGATGCCGTGGCGAGCTTCGCCGACCATATGGTGGCGGGGGTGCTGGCGGACGAGGAGCATATCGCCGAGCTGCTGGCGCGCTCCCTGATGCCGGTGACGGCCCTCAATCCGCATATCGGCTACGACAAGGCGGCCGAGATCGCCAAGCTGGCGGTCAAGCGCAACCTGTCGCTGCGCGAGGCGGCGATCGCCTCCGGGCATGTCAGCGAGGCGCAGTTCGACCAGTGGATCGACCTGAAAGGCATGACGCGCGAAGTCTGAAAGAAGGCTAGGCCGATGCCAGCGCGGCCGGCAGCGCCAGCCAGAGCGGCCGCGCCAGCGTGACCTCGTCGCAGTTGGCGCCCTCGCCGCCGCGGTCGACCACGGCGAAGCGCGAGGGCGCGCCCACCGCCAGCAGCATGTGATGCCACACGCCGGCGTGATAGTTGACCCCCTGCACGCCATCGGAGAAGAAGGCACGCACGGCCTCGGGCCGGACCGTGTCGCCGCGTGGCGCCACCACCACCAGGAAGGGCCGGCCGTCCAGCGGCAGGAAGGCCTGGCTGCCCAGGGGGTGGCGCTCCAGCATGCGGATCGCCAGCGGGTACGCATAGGGCCTGGCCTCGAACAGGTTGATCAATGCGTGGCCCTGCCCGACCTCCACGCGCGCCAGGCCATGGTGCCGGCGCACCATGCCGCCGTTGATGTCGAAGGCGCCGGCATCGCCGGGAGCGCGCGGCTCGATCACGTCGCCGAAGGGCGCGAAGGCCGCACGCGTGAGCGGCTCGGCCCGCAGCAGGGTCGAGGGATCCGGCGCGGCGGCCGGGCGGAAAGCAGACATCGGCAACTCCTTGGACAAATGGCTTGGTTCCTGTGGGATCGCCCCACTGGTATGACCAGTCATGCCTGAATTCTGCGGCAAAGGGCCGAGCCGCACAAGACATCCCCTGCGCGCCGCACTTCCCCGATATTTTGCCTGCATGGCGGCTCCTCCCGGTCTTCCCGGTCTTCACGAAGCACCGCGCGCGGCACGGCATGCTTGACACGGGCCTGGCCGGCTCCTACCATTCGCCGAACTGGTCTGACCTGTACGACTAGTGCACCGGGATCCGCGCCAGGATCCGTCGCGTGACGAAATCAACTACCCAAGGAGACACCCGTGACCCCTACCGCAAGCGGCCGGGCGGCGCCCGCAGGCACCGCCACCCCGAGCGCGATGGCGCAACTGCAGGAGGACGCCGTTTACCGCAAGGTGGCCTGGCGCCTGATGCCCTTCCTGATGCTCTGTTATGTCGTGGCCTATCTCGACCGCGTCAATGTCGGCTTCGCCAAGCTCAGCATGCTGGCCGACCTGCAGTTCAGCGAGTCGATCTACGGACTCGGGGCCGGCCTCTTCTTCATCGGCTATTTCTTCTTCGAAGTGCCCAGCAACCTGCTGATGCACCGCATCGGCGCCAAGGCCACCATCGCGCGCATCATGATCCTGTGGAGCCTGATCTCCGCGGCGATGATGTTCGTGCAGACCCCCTCCCAGTTCTACGCGCTGCGCTTCCTGCTGGGCGCGGCCGAGGCCGGCTTCTATCCCGGCATGATCCTGTACCTGACCTACTGGTTTCCCTCGCACCGGCGCGCACGCATGGTGGCGCTGTTCATGGCCGCGATCCCGATCTCGGGGATCTTCGGCGGCCCGCTGTCCGGCTGGGTGATGCAGGCCATGCACGACACCCACGGCCTGCGCGGCTGGCAGTGGATGTTCCTGATCGAAGCCGTACCCTCGCTGCTGACCGGGCTTGCCGTGCTGCGCTACCTCGACAACGGCATCCAGTCCGCGCGCTGGCTCAGCGCCGAGGAGAAGGCCGTGCTCGAACGCGGCATCGCCAGCGAGAACGCGCAGAAGTCCGGCCACATGTCGCTGCGCATGGTGGCCACCGATACGCGCGTGCTGAAGATGACGCTGATCTGCTTCTGCACGGTGATGGGACAGTACGGCCTGACCTTCTGGCTGCCCACGCTGATCAAGCAGACCGGCGTCGACAGCGTGCTGCACGTGGGCCTGCTGACCGCGATCCCGTTCAGCGTGGCGGTCTGCTCGATGCTGCTGGTCAGCCGCAGCTCCGACCGCCTGCGCGAGCGCCGCTGGCACCTGATCGTGCCGTTCTGCTGCGGTGCCGCCGGGCTGGCGCTGAGCGCCGCGTTCAGCCACGACACCGCGCTTTCGCTGGCAGCGCTGGCACTGGCCGCGGGCGGCAGCCTGGCCACCTCGCCGCTGTTCTGGAGCCTGCCCACCGCCATCCTGTCGGGCGTGGGCGCCGCCGCCGGCATCGCCCTGATCAACTCGGTGGCCAACCTCGCCGGCTTCCTGAGCCCTTACCTGATCGGCCTGATCAAGGACACCACGCACAGCACCGATGCCGCGATGTACGTGCTCGCCGCGGTCCTGCTGTGCGGCGCGCTGTTGACCTACACCGTGCCGGCCAGGCTGGTCGACAAGTAGCCGCGCCGGGGGCCGCGCGGCGGCACGGGCGCGCGGCGATGTGGGCTAAAATCGCGCCAACCCATCCTGCCCCACCGCCCTTGCCCCGCATGACCGGACCGCTCTCCACCGTCGCCAACCAGGCCGTCAGCCTCATCCAGCAATGGGTACGCGATGGCGTGTTTCCCGCCGGCACGCTGCTGCCTTCGCAACGGGAGCTGGCGGTCCGGCTCGGCATCAGCCGCGCCTCGCTGCGGGAAGCCATCTCGACACTGCAGGGGCAGGGCATCGTGGTATCGCGCCCGGGCAAGGGCGTCTACGTGGCCGAGCCGGGCGAAGCCGGCACGCCGCCGCCCTGGCGCTTCGCCGCCACCCATTCGCTGATCGACATCTACCAGCTGCGCTTCGCGCTGGAAGGGCTGACCGCGCGCCTGGCGGCGCAGGCGATCTCGGCCGGCGAGATCGCCGCCCTGCGCGAGAATGCGCAGGCGATGCAGCAGGCGATCGAGGCCGACGCCTTCGACGTCGCCTCGCAGCTCGACTATGAATTCCATGCGCTGATCGTCACGGTCGCGGGCAACCAGGTGATCGGCGAGATCCTGCGCGAAAGCGCCGAGATGATGCGCGAAAGCCAGCGCCTGCCCTACTACCGCCGCGGCGCGCGCACCGCCACCTTCACCGAGCACGGCGCCATC
The DNA here is from genome assembly GCF_001854305.1 of Cupriavidus sp. USMAA2-4. Taxonomy (NCBI): domain Bacteria; kingdom Pseudomonadati; phylum Pseudomonadota; class Betaproteobacteria; order Burkholderiales; family Burkholderiaceae; genus Cupriavidus; species Cupriavidus sp. USMAA2-4. The sequence goes on from NZ_CP017749.1 coordinate 1,142,890, forward strand.
ATCGAGGCGCTCGCGGCACGCCAGCCGGACCAGGCCCAGCAAGCCATGCAGCGCCACATCATGCTGGCCGCGCGCCGCGCCGGCGTGCACTTTCCCACCGGCGACGAGCGCGACGACTGAGTCCCCCGGCGACCGGCGCAAGGGGGAACGACGGGCCGCCGGCGCGGGCACGGTGCGCGTGGTGCGCGTGGTGCGCGTGGTGCGCGTGGTGCGCGTGGTGCATGCGGTGCCGCCTCATGCCAGCCCTTGCGTGCCGCCCCGTGCGTCAGTACGCCTCGCGGTAGAGCGCCAGCGCGTCGGCCTCGCTCACTTCGACCGGGTTGTTGACCAGCAGGCGCGTCTGCTTCATCGCGTCGGCAGCCAGCATCGGCAGGCTGTCCTCGCTGACGCCGACGTCGCGCAGGCGGCGCGGCGCGCCGCTCTGGTCCATCAGCGCCTCCATCGCGCCGACGAAGGCCGCCGCGCGCGCCGTCGCATCGGTGCCGGCGGCACCCGCAGGCACCCCCAGCACATCCGCCAGCTCCGCATACAGCGCGGCCGCCGCGCGTGCATTGAAGCGCAGCACCGGCCCCAGCATCAGTGCGTTCGACAGGCCGTGCGGCACGTGGTAATGGCCGCCCAGCGGATAGGCCAGCGCGTGCACGGCCGCCACCGGCGAGTTGGCGAAGGCCTGGCCCGCGAGGGTGGCGCCCAGCAGCATGGCCTCGCGCGCGGCGCGGTCGGCGCCGTCGCGGCAGGCCGCCAGCAGGTTGCCGCCGAGCAGGCGCAATGCCTCGCGTGCCAGCGCGTCGGACAAGGGGTTCTTCTTGTGGCGCCCGGTGTAGGCCTCGATGGCATGGACCATGGCGTCGATGCCGGTGGCCGCCGTGGCCAGGCGCGGCAGCCCGAGCGTGAGCCGGGCGTCGAGCAGCACGTGGTCGGCGTAGAGCTGCGGCGCGACCACGCCCATCTTGCTGGTCTCGCCGGTGGTCAGGATCGAGATATTGGTGACTTCCGAGCCGGTGCCGGCGGTGGTCGGCACCAGCACCAGGGGCAGGCGGCCGCCGCGCACGTTGCCGATGCCGTACAGCGCGGACAGCGGCTGCTCCGAGACCAGCAGCACGGCGGCCAGCTTGGCCACGTCGAGCGGCGAGCCGCCGCCCAGGCCCAGCACGAGATCGGCGCCGGCGGCGCGGCCCTGGGCCACGCAGGCGTGCAGGGTCGCCTCGGGCGGATCCGGCACCACGTCGTCGAATACCGTGACGGTGCAGCCCGCGGCCCGCAGGCTGGCCTCGATCGGCGCGGTCAGGCCGTGCCGCACCAGGCCGGCGTCGGTCACCAGCAGCACGCTGCGCTGCGCCTGGCGCGCCGCGAGCCACTCGCCCAGGCGCGCGGCGGCACCCCACTCCACATGGATGGACGGCACCGTCCGGAATTCAAAAGCCTGCATCGTCACGCTGGTCTCCTCTGCTGTGTTCTCTGTGCTGTCCCGTCGTGCGGGCGGCGCGGTCGCGGCGACCGCACGGATGCGCACGGCGCCGCCCCGGCGCGCGTGCGTCAGTGCCGCCGGCGCGGCATGGCATTGCGCCGGCTGGTGCAGCGTTGGGCTATGCCGGGCTACGCTGGGCTATGTTGCGCTGCCGCTCAGCGGATGGCCGAGCACAGGTACTTCATCTCCAGGTACTCGTCGATGCCGTACTTCGAGCCCTCGCGGCCCAGGCCCGATTGCTTGACGCCGCCGAAGGGCGCGACCTCGTTGGAGATCAGGCCGGTGTTGTGGCCGACCATGCCGTAGTCGAGCGCCTCGCCCACGCGCCAGGCGCGGCCGGCGTTCTCGGTGAAGAAGTAGGCGGCCAGGCCGAACTCGGTGTCGTTGGCCATGGCGACCACCTCTTCCTCGGTATCGAAGCGGAACAGCGGCGCCACCGGCCCGAAGGTTTCCTCGCGCGCCACCCGCATCGACTGCGTGACGCCGGTCAGCACGGTCGGCTCGTAGAACAGGCCGCCGAGGGCGTGGCGCCTGCCGCCGGCCGCCACCTGCGCGCCCTTGGCCAGCGCATCGGCGACGTGGCTTTCGACCTTCTCCACCGCCGCCTCGTCGATCAGCGGCCCGATCTGCACGCCCGGCTGCGTACCCGCGCCCACCGGCAGCTCGCGCACGCGCCGGGTCAGCTTCTCGGCAAAGGCCTCGTAGACGCCGGACTGCACGTAGAGGCGGTTGGCGCAGACGCAGGTCTGGCCCGCATTGCGGTACTTGGAGGCGAGCGCCCCCTCGACCGCGGCATCGAGGTCGGCATCGTCGAAGACGATGAAGGGCGCGTTGCCGCCCAGCTCCAGCGACAGGCGCTTGATGGTCGGCGCGCACTGCGCCATCAGGAGGCGGCCGACCTCGGTGGAGCCGGTGAAGGACAGCTTGCGCACCTTGTCGCTGGCGGTCAGCACGCCGCCCACCACGCGCGCGTCGCCGGTGACGATCTGCAGCACGCCGGCCGGCACCCCGGCCTGCTGCGCCAGTTCGCCCAGCGCCAGCGCGGTCAGCGGCGTCTGCTCGGCCGGCTTGACGATGATGGTGCAGCCGGCGGCCAGTGCGGGGCCCACCTTGCGCGTGATCATCGCGGCCGGGAAGTTCCACGGCGTGATGGCGGCGCAGACGCCCACCGGCTGCTTGATCACCACCAGGCGCTTGTCGGTCTGCGGGGCAGGGATCACGTCGCCGTAGGTGCGCTTGGCTTCCTCGGCGAACCACTCGATGAAGCTGGCCGCGTAACGTACCTCGCCCTTGGCTTCGGCCAGCGGCTTGCCCTGTTCGGCCGTCATCAGCGCGGCGAGATCGTCGGCGTTGGCGAGGATCAGGTGGAACCAGCGCATCAGCACGGCCGCGCGCTCCTGCGGCGCCAGCCGCGACCACGGCTTGAAGGCCCGGTCGGCGGCGGCCACCGCCGCCTCGACGGCCGGCGCGCCCAGCGACGGCACACAGCCCACCAGGCTGCCGTCGGCGGGATTGCGGACTTCGATCACGGCACCGTCCGCGGCACCTTGCCAGCGTCCGTCGAGAAGGCATTGATCGCGCAGCAGCGCGGGGGATTGCAGCGTCAGCAAGATTTCACTCCGTTTGGTGACCGTGCCGGTCGGGGGCTGGGCGGACCCGGTTCGCTTGCCGTGACATCGGGCTCGCCAACCTTGCCAAGTTCAATAGGTTGAACTAAGATCCGCATATTGAACTATCAGTGTGCCTTTGTAGTGCGGCCGGAGGGAGTTTGTCAAGAATGAGCGAGGCACTGCAGCCGTCCGGCATGGACGCTCCCGGACACGGGCAGGAAGACAATGCGGCGGCGCAGGCCGAAACCGTGCCGGCGCTGCGGCGTGCCGTGCGCATCCTGGACTTCGTCAGCGCGGCGGGTGCGCCGCCCACCGCGGCCGACCTCGCGCGCGCGCTCGGCCTGCCCAAGAGCAGCGCGCACGGGCTGCTCGCCACCATGCTCGAACTCGGCCTGCTGGCGCGCGCGGGCGACGGCACCTTCCGCCTGGGCGCCCACCCGATGCACTGGGCCAACGGTTTCCTGGCCCAGTTCGACCTGGTCGGGGAGTTCCAGCGCTACTTCGCCGAACAGGCCGAGCTGAGCCGCCACACCATCACGCTCAGCGTGCTGGAGGGGCGCGACGTGATCTACCTGGCCTGCCGCAACAGCGCCGACCCGCTCGGCTTCACCTTCCGCATCGGCATGCGCCTGCCCGCCCCCTTCACCGCAACCGGCAAGATCCTGCTCAGCGCGCTGCCGGACGCCGCGCTGCGCCAGCGCTTCGGCCAGCACTGGCCGGCTGCCCTGACTCCGCACAGCGTGGCCGGCCTGCCGGCCTTCCTGGCCGAGATGCGGGACACGCGCGCGCGCGGCTTCTCCATCGACGAAGGGCAGGTGCGCGAAGGCATGCATTGCATCGGCGCCGCCATCCGCGATTTCTCGGGGGAACCGGTGGCCGGCATCGCCGTCAGCCTGCTCGAGCACGAGGCCACGCCGGCGGCAGTGCAGGCCACCGGGACCCAGCTGGCGGCGGTGGCCGCCGCGCTGTCACGCCGGCTCGGCATGCCGGGCTGAGGGCGCGGCCAGCACCGCGGGGAGCCCGCGGCTCCGGCAAGTTGCCGTCCGCGTGGCAGCGGGCGCGGGCCAGGACGGGAGGGGTATACGCTGGTTGTGCACGCAACTATTATCGACATATAGTTGAGCACACAACCAGATTACGGAGACTTCCATGCCACCCACATCCCAGCCCTGGCCGGAGCGGGTCCCGGTGCTGATCGCCGGCGGCGGGCCGGTCGGCCTGGCCCTGTCGGCGCTGCTGGCCCGGCATGGCATCGCCTCGCTGGTGGTCGAGGCGGACGAGGGCTACTGCAGCGGCAGCCGGGCCATCTGCATGTCGCGCCGTTCGCTGGAGATCCTCGGCTGGGCCGGCGCGGACGCCGCCACCGTGGCGACCGGCCTGGCCTGGGTGGGCGGGCGCAGCTACTACCGCGACACCGAGGTGCTGCATTTCCGCATGCCGAGCGAGCCGCACGAGCGCTTCGCGCCGATGGTGAACATCCAGCAGTACTACATCGAGGAATACGCCCACCGCGCCGCCCAGGACGTCGGCACCTTGTCCGACGTGCGCTTCGGTGCGCGCGTGGCCGCGGTGCACGCCGCCGACGATGGCGTGACGGTGGAGATCGACACGGGTGGCGGCAGCGCGCGCGTCGCCGCGCAATGGCTGGTGGCCTGCGACGGCGGGCGCAGCATGGTACGCGAGCAGCTCGGCCTGCGCATGGAAGGCATGCAGTACGAGGGCCGCTACGTGATCGTCGACATCGAGCAGGACACGCGGCGCGAGGTCGAGCGGCTGGCCTGGTTCGACCCGCCCTCCAATCCCGGCTCCACCATCCTGATGCATCGCCAGCCCGGCAATGTATGGCGCATCGACTACCAGATCCGCGATGACGAGGATGCCGACGCCGCGGTGCGGCCGGAGAATGTGCTGCCGCGCGTGCAGAGCCATCTCGACATGATCGGCGAGAACGCCCCCTGGAAGCCGCTGTGGATCTCCATCTACAACGCCAAGTGCCTGACGCTGCCGCGCTACCGCTACGGGCGCGTGCTGTTCGCCGGCGACGCCGCCCACCTGGTGCCGATCTTCGGCGTGCGCGGCCTCAACTCCGGCCTGGACGATGCCGGCAACCTCGCCTGGAAGCTGGCGTGGGTGCTGCGCGGGCACGCCGAGGCCTCGCTGCTGGACTCCTATTCGGATGAACGGGTGCACGCCACCCGCCAGAACATCGCCTACGGCGCCAAGAGCACGGAGTTCATGGCGCCGCCCGATTTCGCCTTCCGCCTGATGCGCGAGGCCGCGCTGCGCCTGGCGCTCGACCATCCCGAGGTGCGCTCGCTGATCAACCCGCGCCAGTCGGCGCCGATCGACTACGCCGGCTCGCCGCTCAACGGCCCGTCCGACTTCGACGACGCGCCCGGCGCGGCGCCCGGCTGTCCCGCGCCCGAGGCCAGCCTGCTGCGCGGCGCGGAGGCGGTGCACCTGAGCCAGTCGTTCGGCCGGGCCTTCACCCTGCTCTGCTTCCAGGCGGACGGCGCCGTGCCGGACGCGCTCGGCGCGCTCGCTGCGGGCAAGGCCGGCCCGCCGGTGCAGTGGCTGGTGGTGGCCCCGGCCGCCGCGCCGGGCGGCGACGGCGTGCTGCGCGATGCGCACGGCCAGGCCTGGCAGCGCTACGGCGCCACCCACGGCACCCTGTACCTGATCCGGCCCGACGGCTATGTGCTGGCGCGCTGGCGCCAGCCCGACCCGGACCGCGTGCAGGCCGCGCTGGCGCCCTTCCTCCTCAACCTGCCCGCTGGAGCCTCCGATGCAAGCTGACGACCTGGACCGTGCCTACACGCAGTTGTGCCGCACCATGGCCGAAGTCGGCGAGGCACGCACGCCGCTGCTGCTGGCCGCCCTGTGCCTGGCCCTGATCAGCCGCGAGGCCGAAGCCGCGCCGGTGCTGCAAGCCATCGAGGATGCGCGGCGCGCCTGCGGCGTGTAAAGTCGCAGGCGCCCGACCCGGAATCGCCGACATGAAGCCGCTGCCCCGCCTCGACCAGTTCCTCACCTACCGCCTGCACCAGGTCAACAAGCTGAGCGAACGCGAAAGCACCGAGGCCTATCTCGTGCAATGCGGGCTGCCGCTGGGCGAGGGACGCTGCCTGGCGGCGATCGGGGCCTTCGAGCCGGTCTCGGTCAACACGCTGGCACAGCGCGCCAACCTGACCAAGGGCCAGGCCAGCCGCAGCGCGCAGGCGCTGGTCGAACGCGGCCTGGTCAGCAAGGAAAGCAGCGACGAAGACGGGCGCGGCGTCGTGCTGACCCTGACGGCGCGCGGGCGGCCGCTGTACCGCAAGGCGATCGCCGTCATCGCCGGCCTCAATGCCGAGCTGTTCGGCTGCCTCGACGCCGCCGAGCAGGCCCACCTGGGCAGCCTGCTGGACCGGCTGGTGGCGCACGCCGGCACTCGCGGCAAAGACGGGGACAGCACCGGGGAATGAGATGAGGATGGGTCCGCCGTCGCGGGCCCCGCAGGCCCCGCCCCGCAAAGCGTACCCATTTCTGCGAGGCTGCCGCAAGGCGCCTGCGAGCGGCATGGCGGGCCGGATCACCCAACCCGCCCGTGCGCGACGCCTGTACGGCACGGCCGCCCCTGCCGCCCGCCGTCTTCCCTTTTTCCGGCCCGCGATCCGGCCCAAACCCCGCGATTCAGGCCCGGCGGCATCTGCTGCCAGTGTCCGGACCCATCGGTGACAGGCGTGCGGGAGCCTGGGCGGCTGCCTGCCGCCGCCGGTCCTGCGGGCCCGGGTGAGCGTCACCGGTCGGGATCGCTCCGGGCCCGGGCGTACCCATTTCTGCGTACCCCCGTCCGCGCATCCAGGTCCGCATCCACATCTGCGTACCCGTTTCTGCGTATGCGCCCCCACCCGGCGCCGGCGCCCGGCAGCGCGCCTCAAGCGATGGTGTCCACCACCCCGCCATCGACCCGCAACGCCGCGCCGGTGGTCGCCGAGGCCTGCAGCGAGCAGGCATAGACCACCATGTTCGCCACCTCCTCCACGGTGGCGGCACGCTGCAGGATGGAGCTGGGCCGCTTGGCCTTGACGAAGGCGGCGGCGGCTTGCTCCACGCTCACGCCCTGGCTGGCGGCCGCCTCCTGCAGCATGGCGGCCACGCCCTCGGACAGCGTCGGTCCCGGCAGCACGGCGTTGACGGTCACGCCGGTGCCGCGCAGCCGCTTGGCCAGCCCGCGCGAGATGGCGAGCTGGGCGGTCTTGCTGAAGCCGTAGTGGATCATGTCCTCGGGGATGTTCAGCCCCGACTCCGAGGAGATGAAGACCACGCGCCCCCAGTCGCGGGCCTCCATGCCCGGCACGTAGGCCCGCGCGAGCCGCACGCCCGACATCACGTTGAGCTCGAAGTAGCGGCTCCAGTCGGCGTCCTCGAGCGCGAAGAAGTCCTTGGGACCGTAGATGCCAGCGTTGTTGACGAGGATGTCGACCGCGGGCACGGCGGCCACCAGCGCGGCACAACCGGCCGCATCGCCGACGTCGGCCGCGACGCCGCGCACCTTGGCGCCCGGGACGGCGGCGCGCACCGCCTCCAGCGCGGCCTGCAGGCTGTCCTGGTGGCGGCCGTTGAGCACGACTTCGGCGCCGGTGGCGGCGAGGCCCTTGGCGATGGCCAGGCCGATGCCGGCCGTGGAGGCGGTGACGAGCGCGGTCTTGCCGCTGAGATCGATCTGCATGGAGAGTCTCCGGTTGGCGTGCGCGAGCACGCATTCACTACCACTGGAAAAAACGGAAACAGGCGCGCGCCCGGCGGCACGATGCCGCCCGCCGCGCGCCTGTCCTCAGGCGATCGCCCCGCCGCCGTCGACCAGCACGGTGGAGCCTGTCACATAGGGGGTGCCGGCCAGGTACAGGATGGCATTGGCGACGTCTTCGGGCTGCCCCAGGCATTGCGCCGGCAGCCGCGCGGCGGCGCCGTCGTACATGGCCTGGCGCGCGGCCGGATCGAGCTTGTCCCACAGCGGTGTGGCGATCAGGCCGGGCGAGACCGTGTTGACGCGCACCGGCGACAGCTCCAGCGCCAGCCCGCGCCCGAGCGCATCCAGCGCCGCGTTGATCGCGCCCTGCAGCACCGAGGCCTTGCTCGGGCGGATGCCGAGGTAGCCCGACACCAGCGTGAGCGATCCGCGCGCGCGGATCGGCACCGCGCGCGCCACGCGGTAGGCGCCCCAGAACTTGCTGTCGAGCGCGGCGTAGGCATCGGCCAGTGGCAGCTGGCGCACCGGCCCGGTCGCGGTCTGGGCGGCGGAGATGACGACATGGTCCCAGGGCTCGGCCTGGGCGAAGAAGGCGGCCACGGCTGCGTCGTCGGTGACGTCGAGCACCTGGCCGGCGACGCGCGCGCCGGCGCCGGCACCGGCATCGGCCGCCCCCAGCGACGACAGCGACGACAGCGCCGCATCGAGCCTGGCCTGGTGACGCGAGGCGATGGTCACCTGGGCACCGCGCGCGGCGAAGGCCCGGGCCGCGGCCAGGCCGATGCCGGAACTGCCGCCGACCACCAGGACACGCGCCGCATCGAAATCGGGAAACATGGGAAGGACTCCTTGCTGGGGCCGGCACCAGCGCCGGCATCGCTGTCGATTATGGACAGCGGGCGCGCCCGCATCATCCATCCGGCATTGGAAGCATTGTTGTCCAGGATTTGATAATCGGCGGGCACGGGCGGCTTTTGTGCAGTGCGGCTAGAATGCCTCGATCCGGCCCGGCCCGCCGCCGGGTCCGGCTCTCTCCCCAGCCGCCACGCCATGAAACCCGACCTCCTCCTGCTGATCCACGTCTCGCCCAAGCATCTCGAACAGCTCGGCACCGCCTTCACCGTCCACTACGCCCCCGATGCGGTCCGCCGCGCGGCCTGCGTGGCAGCCGAAGGCGCGCGCATCCGCGCGGTCCTCACCAACGGCTCGACCGGGCTGCGCGCGGACGAGATCGACGCCATGCCGGCGCTGGAACTGCTGGGCGCGCTGGGCGCCGGCTACGAGAACCTGGCGGTGGCCCATGCCCGCGCGCGCGGCATCGCTGTGTTCAACGGCGCCGGCACCAACGATGCCTGCGTGGCCGACCATGCCATGGCCCTGCTGCTAGCCGTGGTGCGCGCGGTGCCGGCACTCGACCGCGCCACCCGGGCCGGGGTGTGGCGCAACGACCTGCCGCTGCAGCCCAACTTCTCGGGCAAGCGCCTGGGCATCCTCGGCCTCGGCACCATCGGCCGGCGCATCGCCCAGCGCGGCCAGGGTTTCGACCTCGAGGTCGGCTACCACAACCGCCAGCCGCGCGCCGACGCCCCCTTCCGCTATTTCGACAGCCTGGCGGCGCTGGCCGACTGGGCCGACTACCTGGTGGTGGCCACGCCCGGCGGCGCCGGCACGCGCCACCTGATCGACGCCGCGGTGATGCGCGCGCTCGGCCCCACCGGCTACCTGGTCAATATCGCGCGCGGCAGCGTGGTCGATACCGAGGCGCTGGCCGCGGCGCTGCGCGCGGGCGAGCTCGGCGGTGCCGGCCTGGACGTCTATGAGAGCGAGCCGGCGCCGCCGGCGCCGCTGCTCGATTGCCCCAACGTGGTGCTGACGCCGCACATAGCGGGCTGGTCGCCGGAAGCGATCGATGCCTCCTTCAACCAGTTCCTGGCCAATGCCGCGCGGCACGCCGCGGGCGAGCCGCTGCTGACGCCCATTCCCTGAGCGGGCGGCACGGGGCGGCCCCGGCCGCCCCGTGCCCGCTGGCGCAGGCAGTCTCAAAGGCGCTTCCAGGGCAGGTCCAGGCCACTCAAGGCCACTTCGGGTCCACCTCAGGCCGGCGGGAACACGATGCGCACGCGCAGGCCCGGCGCCGCGTCCTCCAGCGCCACCCGGGCACCGTGCGCCTGCGCGATCTCGGCGACGATGGCCAGGCCCAGCCCGCTGCCGCCGGTGGGTGCGTCGGCCAGCCGGTAGAAGCGGTCGAACACGCGCGCGCGCTCGTCCGCCGGGATGCCGGGTCCGTTGTCCGACACCGCCAGCTCCACGCCGCCCGCCTCGGCCCGGCGCAGGTGCACGTCGACGCGGCCGCCGCGCGGGATGTAGCGCAGGGCGTTGTCGACGAGGTTGGTCAGCAGGATGCGCAGGGCATCGGCATCGCCCTTGACGGTGAGCTCGCCCGGGTCCGCGTCCAGGCCCAGGTCGATGTCGCGGTCGATGGCGGCCTGGGTCAGGTCGGCCACCACCGTGCCGGCCAGCGCGCGCAGGTCCACCGCTTCATGCGGCGGCGGCGTCGCGCCGGGCTCCTGGCGCGCCAGCGTCAGCAACTGGTTGACCAGGTGGGTCAGCCGCTCCAGTCCCTGGCGCAGCCGCGCCACCGCCTCCTGGCGGGCCTCGGCGCCGTCGGCGCGCTCGACCAGCTGGGCCTGCAGCTGCAGCGCCGCCAGCGGCGTGCGCAGGGCATGGGCGGCATCCGCCACGAAGGCACGCTGGGTGTCGATCGCCTGCGCCAGCCGCGCCAGCAGCTGGTTCAGCGCCTCGCTCAGCGGCGCCACCTCGGCCGGCATGGCGCGCGTGGCCAGCGGCGCCAGCGTGGCGGCATCGCGCGCGCCCACTTCCTCGGCGATCTCGCGCAGCGGCCGCAGGCCGCGGCCCACCGCCAGCCACACCAGCCAGCCCAGCAACGGCAGCAGCAGCAGCAGCGGCGCCACCGTGCGCAGGGCCATGCGCGCGGCCAGCGTGCGGCGCGCGCTCATCGGCTGCGCGATCTGCACCACGGCCGGCCCGAGCTGCACGCTGTAGATGCGCCATTCGCCCTGGTCGGTCCTGACGTCGGAGAAACCCAGCTCGGCCTGCGGCGGCAGCGCCGGATGGGCGTGCGACAGGTAGAGGCTGCGGCCCGAGCCGTCCCAGATATGGATCACCACGTCCTCGTCGCCATGCAGCAGCCCCACCGTGGGACCGGCCGTCAGCGGCGGCGCGACCGGGTCGCTGAACTGGCTGGGCAGGGCCGCCGCCACCTGCTTCATCTGGTAGTCGAACAGGGCATTGGCTTCCTGCCGCGCCTGTCCGTAGATCAGCACGGTGGCAATGGCGATGCCCGCCAGCAGGCCGGCGGCCAGCCACCACAGCAGGGTTTGCTGGATCGAGCGCATCAGGGGGCCGCCTCTGCCTTGCCCGCCACACCGTCGCCGTCTTCCAGGCGCGGCACCACGTAGCCGACGCCGCGGATGTTGCGGATCAGCGCCGCGCCGAGCTTCTTGCGCAGGGCGTGGACATAGACTTCCACGGTATTGCTGCCGACCTCGTCGTCCCAGCCGTACAGGCGCTCCTGCAACTGCGGCACCGACCACACCTTGCCGGGCCGCGCCAGCAGCGCGGCCAGCAGCGCGAACTCGCGCGCCGACAGGTGCACCGCCTCGCCGGCCAGCGTCACCTCGCGCGTGACCGGGTTCAGCACGATGTCGCCATGGCGCAGCAGCGGCTCGGCGCGGCCTTCGGCGCGGCGGGCCAGCGCGTGCATGCGCGCGGCCAGCTCCTGCAGGTCGAAGGGCTTGACCAGGTAGTCGTCGGCCCCGGCGTTGAGCCCGGCGACGCGGTCGGCGACGGCGTCGCGCGCGGTCAGGATCAGGACCGGCGTGCGCACGCCGCGCGCGCGCAGCGTGCGCAGCACCTCCAGCCCGGAACGGCGCGGCAGGCCGAGATCGAGCAGCACGATGTCGTAGCAGCCCGCCTCGCCCTGGCCGCCTGCGGCGACCAGGCCGGCCTCGCCGTCCTGCACCCAGTCGACCGTGAAGCCCTCCTGGCGCAGCGCCAGCTTGACGCTGTCGCCGATCATGGCATCGTCTTCCACCAACAGTACACGCATGGTCTTGTGCGAGAAATCCTGATCAAGAAAACAAGAAAAGCAAGGAGAGCGGGGAAAAACGGGGAGCGCGGCACGACGGCCGCACGCGCGCCTGCCTCAGCCCCCGTCCTGCAGCGCCTGCGCCAGCGCCGCCGACAGCCCCCACAAGGCGGGATATTCCGCCGTGATGACATGGATCGGCAGCCCAGACAGGTAGTCGCGCATGCGCCCCTTGCCGTCGAAGCGTTCGCACAGGGGCGAGACCCGCAGCGCATCGACGAAGCGCGGCACGATGCCCCCGCCGAGATAGACGCCGCCGCGCGCGCCCAGCACCAGCGCGATATCGGCGGCCACCGAGCCGAGCAGCCCGCAGAAGACACGGAAGCTGCGCTGGCACAGCGGGTCGCCGCGCTGCAGGGCGCCGGCGGTGACCTGGGCCGGCGACAGCGGCGCCAGCAGGAGCGTACCCGTTTCTGCGGCCAGCGCGGCATGGATGCGCGACAGCCCGCTGCCGGACAGCAGGCGCTCGGCCGAGACGTGGCCGAAGGCGCGCTGCGCTGCACGCCATGCCACCCATTCGTCGTCGGTCTCCGGCGTCAGGCCGATATGGCCGCCTTCGCCGGCCAGCGCCACCGGCGGCGCGCCGGCATGGCCGGGCACCAGCCCCGAGACGCCCAGGCCGGTGCCGGGCCCGACCAGGGCGCAGGGCGCGCCGAGTTGCGCCGCGCCGGCGCGCAGCTCGGCCAGACCCTGCTTGGGCAGGTGCGGCAGCGCCAGTGCCAGCGCGGTGAAATCGTTGAGCGCCAGCAGGATGTCCAGGCCCAGCGAGCGCCGCATGCCTTCGATCGAGAAGGCCCAGTTGTGGTTGGTCAGCTTGACCTGGTCGCCGGTGATCGGATTGGCCAGGCCCACGGCGGCATGGCGCGGCGCCGCACCGCCGGCGTCGCTGGCGAGGAAGCGGCGGATGGCGGCTTCCAGCGAGGGGAAGTCCGCCACTCGGTAGGCGCTGACCGGGCCGAAGCGGCGCGGCGCGCTTTCCAGCACGAAGCGCACATTGGTGCCGCCGACGTCGGCCAGCAGGCGCGGGAAGTCGGCGGCAGAGGTGACGGCAGAGGTGGCGGTGGTCGTCATGGCGCCGCCCGGCTCAGGCTTGGAAGACATCGAGGCCGGGGCGGCGCCGGGCCAGCACCAGGCTGACCGGCAGCGCCGGCGTGGCCTGCTGGCGCGCGCGCGCCAGCACGGCCGCCTTGGCCGGGCCGGAGACCGCCAGGAAGATGCGCTCGGCAGCCAGCAAGGCGGCCAGGTTCAGCGTGATGCGCGCGTGCGGCGCCTGCACCGGATGGGTGACGAGGAAGCCGGGCCGCGGCTCGCTCAGCCCGGCCTGCAGTTCCGGCGCGTCGGCGAACAGCGAGGCCGTGTGGCCGTCCTCGCCCATGCCCAGCACCACCACGTCCGGCTGGCGGTAGGCCGCGTTCAGGCGGGCCACGGCGGCGGCGGGATCGGCGGCATCCGCCGCGTCGGCCACCAGCGGCTCGAAATGGGCGCGCCCGGCATCCTCGCGCAGCAGGTGCTGGCGCACCAGCGTGCCGTTGCTGTCGGCATGGCCTGGCGGCACCGCGCGCTCGTCGACCAGCGTGACCGTGACGGATTCCCAGCGCACGTGCCGATGGCGCAGACGCTCGAACATCGCCACCGGCGAGCGTCCGCCCGACACCGCCAGCACCGCCCAGCCCTTGACGCCGATGACCAGCTCCAGCGCATTGCCCACGGAGATCGCCAGGGACTCCGCCTGGTCGGCCGCCGATGCATGTTCGAAGCACCGCATCGATGATTCCTCCTTTCGTCCTGTCCTCACGCCTTCCGGTCTGCCTCCGGGCGGCGGCGCATCGCTGCGCGCCGGGGCGCGCAGCACACCCGCCGCACCCGCTACACCTCTTCGTGCCACAGCGCGCCGTCGCGCGACAGCAGCGCCGACGACGAGGCCGGTCCCCAGGTGCCGGCCGTGTAGGGCTTGGGCGGCACCAGGCTGTCGCGCCAGGTCTCCAGGATCGGCTCGACCCAGCGCCAGGCCTGCACCTGCTCGTCGCGCCGCACGAACAGTCCCAGGCGGCCGCGGATGACGTCCAGCAGCAGGCGCTCGTAGGCGCCGGCGCGGCGCGCCTTGAAGGAGTTGGCGAGGTCGAGGTCGAGCGAGGTCTGGGTCAGCGTCACGGTATCGCCGGGCTGCTTGACGAGGAAGTACAGCCGGATGCTCTCCTCCGGCTGCAGCCGGATCACCAGCCGGTTCTGCGGCGACAGGCCCAGCGGGCGCGGGAAGATCGCATGCGGCACGTCGCGGAAGTGGATCACGATCTCGGCCACGCGCGCCTGCATGCGCTTGCCGGTGCGCAGGTAGAACGGCACGCCGGCCCAGCGCCAGTTGGCGATTTCGGCCTTGATGGCGACGAAGGTCTCGGTGCGGCTGTCCGGCGCGATGCCGCGCTCGTCCAGGTAGCCCGGCACCGGCCGGCCGCCGACGGCCCCGGCCCGGTACTGCCCGCGCACCGTCTTCTCCGCCACCTCCTGCGGCGTGATCGGCTTGAGCGCCTTCAGGATCTTGATCTTCTCGTCGCGGATGGCGTCCTCGGACAGGCTCGCAGGCGGCTCCATCGTCACCATGCACAGCAGTTGCAGCAGGTGGTTCTGCACCATGTCGCGCAGCGCGCCGATGCGGTCGTAGAAGTCGCCGCGCGTCTCCACGCCGAGTTCCTCGGCAATGGTGATCTGCACGTCCTGTATCCACTCGCGCCGCCACAGCGGCTCGAACAGGGCGTTGCCGAAGCGGATCGCCATCAGGTTCTGCACCGACTCCTTGCCCAGATAGTGATCGATGCGGTAGATCTGGTCCTCGGCGAAGTCGCGCGCGACCTCCGCATTGATGGCCTCGGAAGATTCGAGGTCATGGCCCAGCGGCTTTTCCAGCACCACGCGCACGCCCGGGTGGTTCAGGCCGGTGCGGCCGAGCTGCGCGCAGATCGGCGCGAACAGCTGGGGCGCGGTCGCCAGGTAGCACACCACCACTTCCGGCGCCCGCTGCAGCACTCGGCGCGCCAGCACGTCGAAATGGGCCGGCTCGTCGGCGTCGACCTGCACGTAGTCGATGCGCGCCAGGAAGGCGGCCCAGGCGTCCGGCGGCGCGTGCTCCAGGCCCGGGCGCACGCTTTCTTCCAGCGCCGCGAGATAGGCCTCGGTGGTCGACGCGCGGCTGCCGGTGGCGAGGATGCGCGCAGCAGGATGCAGCAGCCCCGCGCAGTGGGCATCGAACAGGGCCGGCAGCAGCTTGCGCCGCGCCAGGTCTCCGGTGCCGCCGAACAGCACCATGTCGAAATCGGGCATGCTCACCCTGGACTCCTTGTCTTGCACGATCCCGTGCGACGCACGCGGCATAGAACACGCGGACATAGAACTGAGTGCGAGTCTGCGCCGCATAAGTTCCAGCCAGTTTACGTGAGTCGCCTGCGCTTGGCGAGCGCGGCGGCTGCGGCACTTCGCCGGGTCCGGCGCCGGGCTCAGTCCGCCTCGGATTGCAGCAGCGTCTCCCAGATCGCCAGCGCGCCGGCCTGGTAGGCGCGCGTGGCGTCGATCAGGGCGTGGCGCTCGGCGCCGGGCTGGATGGCCTCCGGCAGCAGGGGATCGCGCACGATGGCGCGGATCACCGCGCGTCCGACCAGCAGGGTCTCGCGCGCGGCCGCCGCCGGCGACAGGCGCGCCAGCCGCGCCGTGCTGCGCGCCAGCAAGGCGTGCGCATGGCGGTAGCCGGCCAGGATGCCCGGCACGTTCCACAGGCCGGTCATGCGCTGCGCGCTGGCAGGGTCGAACTGCCGTGCGCTGAAGACCAGCGCTTCCCGGGCCAGGCCGAGGCGGCGCAAGGCCGCCTCCATCGTCGGCGCGCCGCCGTCGAGATTGTCAGGCCTCACCCACAGCGCGGTGTCGAGCATGCGGAAGCCGTACAACTCCAGCGCGCGCTGGTGGTGCCGCCACAGCGTCTTGGCGCTGCGCGCCACGGCGGCGTCATGCACCACCAGCCAGTCGCCTTTCCAGTCGCGCAGGCGGCTCTCCTTGTCGAACCAGTACTGCACTTCGTGGTGGGCCGGGTTGCCTTCGAGGCGCACCGCATAGCTGCCGCGGCCGGTCTTGGCCACGCGGCCCTGGCGCTGCAGGCGCGTCAGGGCCACGCGCACGGCGGGCGTGGCGATGTCCATCACTTCGGCGGCGCGCGCCAGCGCCTGCACGGTCAGCGCCTGGCGCGGATGGGTGAACAGCAGGTCGAGCACCAGGTCGGTGGCGGACGGTGCTTCGATTTTGATACCAGCCTTGGCGGCCATGGTGGTTCGGTCGATCGGTCGATGTGTCGGAGGGAATGCGGGGTCGCAGGCCGGATTGTGACATGTGCCGCACGGCCGCCGGCATCGCCGCGGCATAGCGCCGGCATCGGGAGGCAGGCCGGGGGGCGGGTAAACGATGAATATTTCCTCAAAATATGAAAATGCCCATTTCATGTAATATTTATGGCAGCGCGATCCCATGTCACGGCCATAGGGCGGACCTCGAAAAGAACGGCACGGATCACGTCAAGAATCATCGAGAATCATCAAGAATCAGGAAGGAGACGATGCCCGATCCCTATGTCAGGACCGAGACGGATGGTCCGGTCTGCACCATCATCCTGGACCGCGCCGGCAAGCGCAACGCGGTCGACGGCGCCATGGCGGCCGCGCTGCGCGAAGCGTTCGAAGCCTTCGAGGCCGACCCCGCGCTGCGCGTGGCGGTGCTGTGGGGCGCCGGAGGCCACTTCTGCGCCGGCGCCGACCTGAGCGCGGTGGGCGACCCCGCGCGCCGCCATGAACTGGACCCTGCCGGCGGCGGCAGCGGCCCGATGGGGCCGACGCGGCTGGCGCTGTCCAAGCCGCTGATCGCCGCGGTGAGCGGCTACGCCGTGGCCGGCGGCCTCGAGCTGGCCCTGCTGGCCGACCTGCGCGTGGCCGAGCGCGACGCTGTCTTCGGCGTGTTCTGCCGGCGCTGGGGCGTGCCATTGATCGACGGCGGCACGGTGCGCCTGCCACGCGTCGTCGGCATGGGCCGCGCGCTCGACATGATCCTCACCGGGCGGCCCGTCGCCGCCGAGGAGGCGCTCGCGATGGGGCTGGCCAACCGGCTGGTCGCGCCGGGGCAGGCGCGCGCCGCCGCCGAGGCGCTGGCGCACGAGATCGCCGCCTTCCCGCAGCGTTGCATGCTGGCCGACCGCGCCTCGGCGTACACGCAGTGGGGCCTGCCGCTGGAGGCGGCGCTGCACGCCGAGGGCGCGGCCGGGGCGCCGATCGTGTTCGCCGAGGGTATCGACGGCGCCCGGCGCTTCGTCGACGGCGCCGGGCGCCACGGCCAGGCCGACCGCCCCGGTCCGGCCGGCTGACGGCGCGCCCGCCCCGCTTTCCCCCTCCCGGGCCGCGGGCGTACCCATTTCTGCGAACCCCGTTCCCCCCCTGCAAGGACTGCGAATCCCGACCATGTCCGTCACCACCCTCGAACTGATCCGCCGCGGCGCCGCCCAGCATGGCGCGCGCACGGCCCTCGTCCACGGCGAGCACCGCCTCAGCTTCACCGAGGTCGATGCGCTGAGCGCGCGCCTGGCCCACGCCCTGATCGCGGCCGGCGCCGGCCGCGGCGAGCGGGTCGCGCTGCTGGTCAACAACGGCCTCTACAGCGTGCCGCTGGACTTCGCCTGCGTGAAGGCAGGCATCAACCGCGTGCCCCTGAATGCCCGCCTGTCGCTCGCCGAGCACGCGCGCATGCTGGAGGAAACCGACTGCCGGCTGCTGGTATTCGGCGCCGACCTGGCCGAACGCGCCGCCGCGCTGCGCGCGGCGCGCCCCGGACTGGTCTGCCTCGGGCTCGACGCGAGCCTGCCCGGCGCCATCGACCTGGCTGCCGATGCCCGCGCCCGGCCCGCTACCGACCCGCAGGTCGCGGTGCACGAGGACGACGTGATCCTCACGCTGTTCACCTCGGGCACCACCGGCGTGCTCAAGGCCGCGCGCCACACGCAACGCTCCTACGCCGCGATCTGCCGCAACGTGCTGCTCAACCTGCTGCCGGCCACGCCCGACGACGTGATGCTGCACGCGGCCTCGCTGATCCACGCCAGCGGCGTCTTCGTGCTGCCCTTCTGGCTGCGCGGCGGCAAGACCGTGGTGCTGCCGGGCTTCGAACCCGCCGCCTTCCTGGCGGCGCTGGAGCGCGAGGGCGTCACCGCCATCAACCTGGTGCCGACCATGCTGCAGATGCTGCTGGATGCGCCGGCCCTCGCGTCCACCCGGGTCGATGCGCTGCGCTACGTCATCTATGGCGCTTCGCCGATGCCGCGCGCGGTGATCGAGCGCGCCATGGCAGTCTGGGGCCGGCACCGCTTCTGGCAGTACTACGGCCAGACCGAGGTGCCGCTGTGCCTGGCCGTGCTGCGCCCCGAAGACCACCAGGGCGAGCGCCTCGGCGCCTGCGGCCAGGTCGCGCTGGAGGTGGAGCTGCGCCTGGTCGACGAGGCCGGCCATCCGGTGCCGCCGGGCGAGCCGGGCGAGATCGCCGTGCGCGCGCCCTCGAGCGTGGCCGGCTACCACAACGCGCCCGAGCTGACCGCGCAGACTTTCCTGCCCGATGGGTGGGTACGCACGCGCGACGTGGGCGTGTTCGACGCGGACGGCTTCCTCTACCTGAAGGACCGTACCTCGGACATGATCATCAGCGGCGGCTACAACGTCTATCCGAGCGAGGTCGAGAACGCGCTGCTGAGCCACCCGGCGGTACGCGAATGCGCGGTGATCGGCCTCCCCGACGACAAATGGGTGGAGGCCGTCACCGCCGTGGTGGTGCTGCATGCCGCGCCGGACGCGCAGCGCATGGACAGGGAAGGGCAGGAAGCGCTGGCGGCGGCGCTGGTCGAGCACGTGGCGGCGCAACTGGCCGCCTACAAGAAACCGCGCGCGGTGCGCTTCGTCGCCGACATCCCCAAGACCGCGGTCGGCAAGCTCAACCGCCGCGCGGTGCGCGAGCGCCTGCGCGACAGCGGCGCCTGAGCCGCCTGAGCCGCCCGAGTACCTGAGCGGCGGGTCGCGGGCATCGCGCCGCTCGCCCTGCTCGCCCTGCTCGCTCAGGGACCCGCTCAGGGACCCGCTCAGGGACCCGCTCAGGCGGGATCGAAGTTCCGCCGCCCCTCGGCCACGCAACGCTGCAGCAACGGCGCGGCGCCGCTGCAACCGCCGGCAAAGTGCGCTAGTCTGGAACCTCCCCCCGCAGGAGAAGCCCATGCCGCGCCACCCCGTCCTCGAACGGGTCACGTCCCGCATCGTGGCCCGCAGCGCCGCCACCCGGCAGGCCTACCTGGCGCGCACGCGCGCCATGGCCGGCCGCAAGGTGGAGCGCTCGCATCTTTCGTGTACCAATCTCGCCCACGCCATGGCGGCGATGCCCGACCAGGCCAAGTTCCGCCTCAAGGCCGAGGAGCGGCCCAATCTCGCCATCGTCTCTGCCTACAACGACATGCTGTCGGCCCACCAGCCGCTCGCGGCCTTTCCGCAATGGCTCAAGGAAGCCGCGCTGGAGTCGGGCGGCACCGCGCAGTTCGCCGGCGGCACGCCGGCCATGTGCGATGGCGTGACGCAGGGCCAGGAGGGCATGGACCTGTCGCTGTTCTCGCGCGACGTGATCGCGCTGGCCACCGCGGTGGCGCTGTCGCACCAGATGTTCGACGGTGTGCTGTGCCTGGGCGTGTGCGACAAGATCGTGCCGGGACTGGTGATGGGTGCGCTGTCCTTCGGCCACCTGCCTACGGTGTTCGTGCCGGGCGGACCGATGACCACCGGCATGGGCAACGAGGAGAAGGCGCGCACGCGCCAGTTGTATGCCGAAGGCAAGATCGGCCGCGCCGAACTGCTGGAGGCCGAGATGCACTCCTACCACGGCCCCGGCACCTGCACCTTCTACGGCACCGCCAACTCGAACCAGATGCTGATGGAGATGATGGGCCTGCACCTGCCCGGCACCGCCTTCGTCAATCCGGGCACGCCGCTGCGCGAGGCGCTCACGCGCGAGTCGGCGCGCCAGGCGCTGCGGCTGGTGCACGGCGGGCCGCGCTATACGCCCATCGCCGACGTGCTCGACGAGCGTGCCTTCGTCAACGGCATGGTCGGGCTGCTGGCCACCGGCGGCTCCACCAACCATACGCTGCACCTGGTGGCGATGGCGCACGTGGCCGGCATCCTGCTGAGCTGGGACGATTTCCACGAGCTGTCGGCGGCGGTGCCGCTGCTGGCACGCGTCTACCCCAACGGCAAGGCCGACGTGAACCAGTTCCAGGCCGCCGGCGGCCTGCCGGTGGTGATCCGCGCCCTGCTGGCGCTGGGGTTGCTGCACGACGACGTCACCACGGTGGCAGGTCGGGGCCTGGTGGACTACACGCGCGAGCCGGTGCTGCGCGACGGCGCGCTGACCTGGATCGACGGCCCCGAGGCAACGCTGGACGACAGCATCGTGCGCGGCGCCGACGCGCCCTTCGCGCCCGACGGCGGCATCAAGGTGCTGGTCGGCGAACTGGGCCGGGCCGTCATCAAGACCTCGGCCGTCAAACCCGAGCACCAGGTGGTGGAGGCGCCGGCGATCGTCTTCGCGCGCCAGGACGACCTGCTGGCAGCGTTCAAGCGCGGCGAGCTGGAGCGCGATTTCGTCGCCGTGCTGCCCTGGCAGGGACCGGCCGCCTGCGGCATGCCCGAGCTGCACAAGCTGACGCCGACGCTGACCCTGCTGCAGGAACGCGGCTTCCGCGTCGCCATGGTGACCGACGGCCGCATGTCGGGCGCGTCCGGCAAGGTGCCAGCCGCCATCCATGTCTGCCCCGAGGCGATCTCCGGCGGCGACATCGGCAAGGTACGCGACGGCGACATCGTGCGCGTCGATGCGCCGGCCGGCACGCTCACGGTGAAGGTGCCGCCCGACGAGTGGGCGGCGCGCGAGCTGCGCCGCCCCGACCTGGAGGCCAACCGCCATGGCGTCGGGCGCGACCTCTTCGCCACCTTCCGGCGCCAGGTCAGCAGCGCGGAGACCGGTGCCTGCACGCTGTTCTCGGCGGAAGACTGAGGACGCTGGAGAGCACGGATGGCGCGGCGGCCGGGAACGGTCAGAAGCTGTGGCTCATGCCCGCGCCATACAGCGTGGCGCTGGGAGCGTGGCGGCTGTGGCGGGTCATGGCGGCACCGTACAGCGTGGTGCGCCTGGACAGCGCATAGTCGAAGCCGGCCGACACATAGTCGGTGGCACCCGCCTGGCCGTAGCCCTGGAAATCGCGCGCGGCGGACACTTTCAGCGTGGTCGCGCCGAGGCGCCAGTCCGCACCCAGCGTGGCCGCGCTGCGGTGCGCGCCGGCCTCGCCCAGGAAGCGCTGGCTGGCCGCGCCGAGCCGTGTCTGGCTGTACGAGGCCATCAGCTTGAAGGCGCCGCGCAGGTAGGCCAGGCCGGCGAACCATGTGTTGTCGGCGGCCGCGTTGCGCTCGGCGGCGACCATGGCCGACCAGGGTCCCGCGTCATAGTTGAGGGATGCCGCCAGCGGCCGCGCCTGGTCCACCTGGCCGTACGCATCCGGCACGGCCGAGCGCTCCACGCCCAGCGCGGCGTGGAAATGCAGCCCGCCCCAGGTCGGCGAATCGTAGAAGACGCCGTTGTTCAAGCGCGAATACTCGCCGGCCGGACCGTTGCGGTAGGGGTCGCTGCGGTAGGACGGATGGAATACGTACCAGGCCACGGATGCCACGCGGTTGAAGTTGGACCAGTTGTCGTAGTTCCAGTCGTACTGCCACATCGGGGTCAGCGCGCGGCCCAGGCGGACATCGCCATAGGGGCTCTTGAGGCCGACCGTGGACTCGCCCTGGAAGAACGGCGTTGCGCCGCTGGCCTCCAGGCTTCCATTGCCGGCATCGAAGCGGGTCATCAGGTGGAACGTGGCGGCCCAGCCCTGGCCGAGGGCTTCCTGGCCGCGCAGGCCGACGTAGCTGCGCTGGATGGTGCCGAGCCGGGCCTCGCTGCCGGGGCCGGTCTTGAACAGGCCGGCGTCGACGAAACCATAGAGGGTCAGGCCGGATTGGGCGTGGGCTGCGCCGGCGAGGGCCAGCAGGGCCGGCAGGCAGCGGCGGATGAGCCGGCGTGGTGAATATCGATGGCGTGAAAAGCGTGGATGGCGTGGATGGCGTGATGCAGGCAAATTCAGCAGTCCTTTCGCAAATCGTCGAGGGAAGGGAAAACGGGAAATGAAGGAAGGGGGTGCAGCGCGCCCTCGGAACCTGCCCGGGCAGGTGGAGCAGAAGGGAGAGTACGCGGGTGCCGCGTCGCGGTCCCGGCCGGCCGGCACAGGCCTGGCCGCGACCGCGCCATGCTCAGCGTGGCGCAGGCGTGCCTGCCCCCGGGTCGGCGGCGCCGGCAAGCGGCCCGGCCCCGGCCGGCATCCGCAGCTCCTGCAGCGGCAGCGCGAGCGGGTAACCGGCCGCCGCCAGCGTCGCCTCGATGCGCCCGTAGAAGTCGAAGCGCACGCCCCAGTAGTCGGCACTGGCGGTCCAGCAGCGCACGTTGAGCGTGATGCCCTGCGGTGCGTAGTTGATCACCATGGCCTCGGCGCGCGGCTCGGCCAGCAGGCGCGGCTCGGCCGCCAGCATGGCGCGCAGCGCCGCCAGCGCGGCCTGCAGGTCGCTGCCGAAGGCCACCGTGGCCTCGATGTCGAGACGGCGGGTGGGGTTCTCGCTGTAGTTGGTGATGGCGCTGCCCCACAGCTTGCCGTTGGGCACGCGCAGGCAGACGCCGTCCGCGGTGGTCAGTTCGGTCATGAACAGGCCGGTCTCGCGCACGGTGCCGGCCACGCCCTGGGCGTCGATGTACTGGCCCACGCGGAAGGGCCGCAGCAACACCAGCATGATGCCGGCGGCGATGTTCTGCAGCGTGCCCTGCAGCGCCAGGCCGATGGCCAGCCCGGCCGCGCCCAGCATGGCGATGATGCTGGCGGTCTGCACGCCGAACTGCGACAGCACCAGCACCAGCGTCAGCACGCGCACGATCCACTGGGTGGCGCTGGCCAGCATCGGACGCAGCGTCACGTCGATGCCGGAACGCTCGAAGATGCGCCGCACGGCGCCGGCGGCACGGGCCGACAGCCACCAGCCCACGATCAGGATCAGCAAGGCGGCCAGCAGGTTCAGCCCCTGCTGCACCGCGGACTGCAGCAGGTAGGTCCAGGCGGCCTGCAGTTTGTCGGCTTCGATGATGTTCAGGTTCATGGGAGTCGGCTCCTGGCGGGAAAGAGGGTGGGAAGGAAGGGCGGCGGCGCGGTGGTCCGCCCACGCGCCCCGTACCCGTTTCTGCGTTGCCGCATGGCGGCTGCGCTGCGGGCCCGGCCTTGGCGGCGGCCGGCGGGAGTATGCGGAAATGCTAGACGATCAAGCTAGGTTGACCGTCTTTGACATATGTTCAGGACAACAGGCGGCGGCTTTGGTTTCATCACGGCACCGGTGCGGCGCGGCGAGAACCCGCGCCAGCCCTGAAGGAGCAAGGGCTGGCACCCGATCGGCTTTTTTTGTGGAGAGACCATCGGAAAGGCCGCTGGGCAGGCTCCGGCCGGGCCAGGGAGGGCGGCGGCCAGGCCCGGGAGCACGCGCCAGGCCTACGCAGAAATGGGTACGCTCCGGGCACGCGTGCGGGCTCGGAGAGGCGATCGGCCGGATGGATCGCCACCGAAGGCAGCGGAAAGGAAGAGGGGAAAGGGAGCGGAAGGAGGGGGAGAGCGCGGCGGCCGGCCCCGCAGCCGCCCGCCCGGTGTCAGGCGACCGCGGGCCGCTCGTGCAGCGCGTCGCGGCCGGCCAGCGTCGGGAACAGGCGCACCCACAGCACCACCACCAGCAGGGTGCCGAGACCGCCCAGCAGGACGGCGCCGACCGGGCCCAGCAGGGCCGCAGTCACGCCGGACTCGAATTCGCCGAGCTGGTTGGACGCGCCGATGAAGACCGAGTTGACGGCGCCGACGCGCCCGCGCATCTCGTCCGGCGTATCGAGCTGGACCAGCGTGGAGCGCACCACCACGCTGATCATGTCCGAGGCGCCCAGCACCACCAGCGCCGCCATCGACAGCGGCAGCCAGTGCGACAGGCCGAAAACCATGGTGGCCGCGCCGAACAGGGCGACCGCGCCGAACATGATGCGGCCCACGCGGCGCTGCAGCGGATGGCGCGCCAGCCAGAGCGCCATTGCCAGCGCGCCGATGGCGGGCGAGGAGCGCAGCAGGCCGAGGCCCCACGGGCCGGTGTGCAGGATGTCGCGCGCGTAGATCGGCAGCAGCGCCGTGGCACCGCCCAGCAGCACGGCGAACAGGTCGAGCGAGATGGCACCCAGCAGCACCGGACGGCTGCGGATGTAGGCGATGCCGGCGAACAATGTCTGCAGGCTGACCGGCGTGGTGATACGCGGCGCCGCCTGGCGCAGCGTGAGGCCGGACACCAGCACCGCCGCCATGCAGAACAGCACGGCGCTGATCGCATAGACCACGCCCGGGCCGGCCACATAGGCGAAGCCGCCCACGGCGGGGCCGATGATGATGGCCGACTGCGCGGCCGAACTCGACAGCGCGACAGCGCGCGGCAACTGGCGCGGCGACACCACGCTGGGCAGGGTGGCCTGCAGCGTCGGCGTCTCGAAGGCGCGCAGCGCGCCGATCAGCGCGACGAAGACGAAGATGTGCTCGCGCGCCACCCAGCCCGACAGGCTGGCCACCGCCATGGCGCAAGCCACCAGCGCCTCCAGCGCCTGGCAGGCGCGCACGATGCGGCGGCGGTCGAAGCGGTCGGCCACGTGGCCCGACATCAGCAGCAGCACCACCGACGGCAGGAACTGCACCAGCCCCACCATGCCGAGCATGAAGGCATCGCGGGTCAGGTCGTACATCTGCCAGCCCACCGCGACGGTGAAGATCTGGTAGGCGATGGTGGTACTGAAACGGGCAAGCCAGAAACGGCGGAAGGCGGGGTCGCGGAACACGCTGTCCGCATCGGCGGCCGGCAAGGGAGCGGAGGTCGACATGGGTGGTGGAGTGGCTCGGGAAGCGCGGCGGCAAAGGCCGCCGGCACGCCGGGGCCCCATCGTCGAAGCCTTGCGGCCGACTCGCCGCAGGGTCTTGACGGGCCCGGAAGCAGCGATTCTAGCCGAGCGCGCCGATGCATGCAGGCGCATGCATCGGCTTCCATGAATCAAAGTTGATACATTGGCACAATGTGAAAAATGCCATCCCGGGAAAGACCTTCATCCGATGGCAATGGCGTCGATATGCGCCCTTAAGATCACATAGATCGCCCGCAGCCCTATCCCCGCACTGCGGCGGCGGCCGAAGGCCCCAGTCCTTGCCGCAGCCGCCGTGCCAGCGCCGCCGCGGCGGGGCCGGAATCGCGCCGGGACAGCAGCACCACGCGGGTCTCGCAACCGGGATCCGACAGCGGCACGAAAGCGACCCCGGGCGGTGCCAAGCGGCGCAGCGAGGCCGGTACCAGCGCCACGCCGAAGCCGGCCTCCACCAGCGCCAGCTGCGCCAGCTTGCGCGAGACTGCGGCAGCGGCGCGCGGATAGAAGCCGGCCTCCAGGCAGCATTGGGCGACCCGGTGGCTCAGTCCGCCGCGGTCGGGGTGCGGCAGCGAGACGAAGGCCTCCTCGCGCAGCGCGGCCAGCCCGATGCCGGACGCGCCGGCCAGCGCATGCGAGGCGGCCACCGCCAGCTCCAGCCGCTCCACATAGAGCGGGTCGACCTCGACCTCCGGATAGCGCCGCAGCACCGGCTCGCGCGCCAGCCCCAGGTCGGCGCGGCCCTCCTCGATCTCGATCGCCTGCTGCTCACTCGAGGCCTGCGAGACGTCGAAGCGCAAACCCGGATGGTCGGCCTGGCAGGCGCGCAGCAGCGCCGTGCAGGCCGGCGTGAGCGGCACCGAGCTCGAATGCAGCAACCGCACCGTCCCCTGCTCGCCGCGCTCGACCTGGCGCGCCTGCGCCGAGGCCTCGCCCAGCGCATCGAGGATGCGGCGCGCCGAGGCATAGAAGGCGCGGCCCGCCGGCGTCGGTTCGACGTGGCGCGGCTTGCGCTCGAGCAGGGCCACCTGCAGCGTCGCCTCCATCTCCTTGACCTGCCGGCTCAGCGCCGGCTGCGCGATGAACAGGCGCTCGGCCGCCAGGCTGTAGCTGCCGGCGTCGACGATCTCGACGAAATAGCGCAATTGCTTCAGGGTGGGGTGCATCGGGAACGGAACCAGGGGAGCGGAAAGGATGGCCTGCGGGGCGGGTACGCGGGTACGCGGGTACGCGGGTACGCGGGTACGCGGGTACGCGGGTACGCGGGTACGCACGGCAGTTTGCCATGGCGGCGGCATGCGCTGCCATGCCGCTTTGCGATCGATCGCTGTCCGATTTGATATTGGCCGGCGTCCCCCGGCCGCCTTACCCTGCCTGCAGAGGCGGTCCGAGGCGCGGACCGCCGTCGCCGATCCCGCCGGCCGCCGCCGCCGGCCAGCCACCTCCTCGATCCCGCATGGAAACCTCACCGCTTCTCGATCTGCCCGGCCTGCTGCTGCCGGGCCTGGCGCCCGCCGAGTTCTTCGCCATGTGCGCGGCCATCGCCTGCGCCTACGTCATCTTCGGCATGGCCGGCTTCGGCACGGCGCTGGTCGCCTCGCCCGTGCTGGCCTGCCTGATGCCGGTGGCGCAGATCGTGCCGCTGCTGGCACTGATGGACTGCAGCGCCTCCGCGCTGAACCTGCTGCGCGATGGCCGCAACGCCGACCGCGCCGAGTTGCGGCGCGTGCTGCCGTGGCTGCTGGCGGGCAGCCTGGCCGGCGCCGCGCTGTTGCTCAAGCTGCGCGCCGACCTGCTGCCGCCGCTGCTGGGCCTGTTCGTGAGCGGCTATGCGCTGTGGTCGCTGGCCGGCAAGCGCCCGGCGGCGCGCTTCACGCCGCGCGCGGCGCTGCCCTTCGGCTTGTTCGGAGGCGTGTGCTCGGCGATGTTCGGCAGTGGCGGCTTCCTCTATGCCATCTACCTGTCCGGACGCCTGGGCAAGGACGCGATGCGCGTCACGCAGTCGACGCTGATCGGTGCCAGCACCCTGACGCGCCTGTTGCTGTTCCTGGCCGCCGGGGTCTACGCCGGCGCTGCCCTGCTCAAGCTGGCCCTGGCCCTGGCGCCGGCCATGATGCTGGGATTGTGGGCGGGCCGGCGCATCACGCTGGGCCTGTCGCGCGAACAGTTCCTGCGCATGGTCAACCTGGTGGTGCTGGCGTCCGGCGTGGCGCTGCTGGCACGCTGGCTGCTGCGCCTCGCATGAGGCATAGGACGGAGCGGGGGCCGTGCGGCCGGACGGCCGCGCGGCGGGACGGGATCAGACGATCTCGCGCGTTTCCAGGAACTTCAGGTTGGGGAAGCGCTCCTGCGTCAGCCGCAGGTTGACCATGCTGGGCGCCAGGTAGACATGGTCGCCGGCACCGTCGAGGGCGACGTTGTGGCCGGCCTTGTCGATCAGCTTGTCGAGCTCGGCCGCGTCACCGTGGATCCAGCGCGCGGTGGCGCAATCATAGCTCTCGAAGATGGCGTCGACGCCGTACTCGTGCTCGAGCCGGTGCGCCACCACGTCGAACTGCAGGATGCCGACCGCGCCCAGTACCAGGTCGTTCGAGCCGAGCGGGCGGAACAGCTGCGTGGCACCTTCCTCGGCGAGCTGCTGCAGGCCCTTCTGCAGCTGCTTGACCTTGAGCGGGTTGTTCAGGCGCGCGCGGCGGAAGAATTCCGGCGCGAACGAGGGGATGCCGGTGAACTTCAGCCCCTCGCCCTCGGTGAAGACATCGCCCAGGCGGATGGTGCCGTGGTTGGGCACGCCGATGATGTCGCCGGCGTAGGCCTCCTCGGTGGTGTTGCGATCCTGCGCCATGAAGGTGATCGCGTTGTTGATGGCCACGGTCTTGCCGGCGGCCACGTGCAGCAGCTTCATGCCACGTTCGAAGCGGCCCGAGCAGACGCGCACGAAGGCGATACGGTCGCGGTGGCGCGGGTCCATATTGGCCTGGATCTTGAACACGAAACCGGTGAACTTCGGCTCCTGCGGCCCGACCTCGCGCGTCTCGGTCTTGCGCGCCAGCGGCGGCGGCGACAGTTCGCACAGCGCGTCGAGCAGCGACTGCACGCCGAAGTTGTTGATGGCCGAGCCGAAATAGACCGGAGTCTGCTTGCCGGCCAGGAAGGCGTCCTTGTCGAAGGTGTGCGAGGCGCCGCGCACCAGTTCGATCTCCACCCTCAGCTCATCCGCCTGGCTGCCGAGGATGCGGTCCAGCTCGGGATTGTCGAGCCCGTCGACGATGGCGGCGGTGCCCTTGTCGCCGTGCGGGTCGAACAGTTGCACCTTGTCGTCGATCAGGTGGTACACGCCGCGGAAGGCCTTGCCCATGCCGATCGGCCAGGTCATCGGCGCGCACTGGATCTGCAGCACGTCCTCGATTTCGTCGAGCAGTTCGATCGGCGAGCGGCCCTCGCGGTCCAGCTTGTTGATGAAGGTCAGGATCGGCGTGTCGCGCAGGCGGCAGACGTTGAGCAGCTTGATGGTCTGCGCTTCCACGCCGTTGACGGAGTCGATCACCATCACCGCCGAGTCGACCGCGGTCAGCGTACGGTAGGTATCTTCGGAGAAGTCCTCGTGGCCCGGCGTGTCGAGCAGGTTGACGATGTTCTCGCGGTAGGGGAACTGCATCACCGACGAGGTCACCGAGATGCCGCGCTGCTTTTCCAGCTCCATCCAGTCGGAGGTGGCGTGCCGGTCCGCCTTGCGCGCCCGCACTTCGCCGGCGACCTGGATGGCGCCGCCGAACCACAGCAGCTTCTCGGTCAGGGTCGTCTTACCCGCATCGGGGTGGGAAATGATGGCAAAGGTGCGCCGGCGCGCAATTTCGGATACGAGCGAACTCACGGATTCGACTGGCAGGAAAGGGGGGAATCGGGCCCGGAATGCGGCCGCCCGGCCACGCGGCGCGATCTTTGCGCCGCTGGCGGCGCATGGATCGGGCGGTGGCACCGGAGGCACGCACGGGGAATTGGCCGCTATTCTACCGGGTTCGCCGTCGGCGGCTGCGGTCCCTGGCCGGGCTCGCGCCGGCCAGCGCGCACCGCCTCCGCGCGCAGGCTGCCGAATTGCAGCGCGTACTGGTGGGTCAGCTCGGCGCCGAAGAAGAAGATCTGGGCCGAGTAGTAGATCCACAGCATCAGCGCCACCACCGAGCCGGCCGCGCCGTAGGAAGAGGCCACCGCGCTATTGCCCAGGTAGAGCCCGATCAGGCGCTTGCCGACGCCGAACAGCAGCGCCGTGACGACGGCGCCCATGGCCACGTCGCGCCAGGCCACGCGCGCATTGGGCAGCATCTTGAAGATCACCGCGAACAGCAGCGTCACCACACCGAGCGAAAAGGCGCTCGACAGCGCCTCGGCCACCGGCGCGAACCAGGACTCGGTCCAGATCGCGCCCCAGAAGCGATCGACCACGGCCAGCGCTGCGTTGACGATCAGGGAGACCAGCAGCATGAAGGCCAGCACCAGCACCAGGCTGAAGGACAGCAGGCGGGCGCGCAGCAGCTTGAGCCAACCCGCGCTGTGGTCGACCGGCGCCTGCCAGATTTCGTCGAGGCTGCCCTTGAGCTCGGCGAAGGCGCTGGTCGCGCCGACGAACAGGATGCCGGTGGCGACCACCGTGGCTACGCCACTGCCTCCGGCGCGGTGGGTGGCGGCCAGGATCTGCTGGATGGCGGCCGCGCCCTGCTCGCCGACGAGGTCGCGCAGTTGCGCGAAGATCTCGCCGCGCGCGGCCTCGGCGCCGAAGAACAGGCCGGCGATGGAAATCACCAGGACCAGGATGGGCGCCAGCGAGAACAGCATGTAGAACGACAGCGCGGCGCCCTTGCTGGCGGCGCGGTGTGCGAGCCAGGCGCGCACGGAAGCGCCCAGCACCACCAAGGTGCGCGCCAGCGTCAGGCGGTTAGGCAGCCATTGCGCAAAGCGCCGCCGCCAGTTCCCGGTACTCATCGGCATGGGCGGCCGCGCAGGCAGCCGGTCGGTGATGCGCGCATGGTCGCGGCTCCCTCCAAGAAGCGTGTCCCGCCCGGGCGGGCGCATGACGGGCGGGCGAGCGGAGCCGGCCCGACGAAAGTTCATGATAGCGCGCATCGCTCGCCGCGCCCAAACGCCGGCGGACGCTCCGGATCCTCGCTTGCGGTCCGCACGGGCCCGGCTGGGGATGCGCCGGACCGTGGGGGCCGGACCGTGGGGCTGCTACAGTACCGACGAGGGTGTCGCTGCGCACGCGCTGCCAGACTGCGCGCCCCGCAGGCGACACCCGATTTCGCGAGGAGGACGCCTCATGAACCGCTCGACCCGTGGACGGCTGGCCGCCGTCATTGCGCTGGCCCTGTGCGTGCTCGCCATCAGCGCCTGCGAGCGCGACAAACCTGGTCCAGGTCCACAGCCCATCTCAGGCCAGCCGCATTCGGCCGCCAGCCAGCCGGCGCCGGCGCGCTGAAGCGCGGCCGGAACGCACGCGTACGCGTACCCGTTTCTGCGAGCACTGGCGGGCCACCGCACGGAGCGGACCGCCCACGCCTTGCCTGGCGCCGGCCGCAGCGCCCAGGCCGCAACAGCTGTTTCGGCAACGCAACCATTGCACCGCCCGGTGGTAAGCACGGCGCCCCTGCCGGCGCGGGCGTGCGGGCCGCCTCCTGCGTAGCCTCGTCACCCCCGGGGCTGCCGGCAGCGCCGACCATACGGCGCCAACCCGGTTGCAGGGCCGCAACCGATCGGGCGCGGCCATCGCGGAATGTGTCGGTGGCGGCCCGTCAATCCTTCACAAATCAAGCATTTGCGCGCTCTGGCATGTTTGTCGCTCTCCCAGTGACTGTCAGCCAACAGGCATGACACGCGATCAAGACCAAGACAGACCAGGACCGAGAAGAACATCGTTTCGGGGGGAGTTCAGAGCCATGCGTCAACCGGCTGCATACATGACGGCGCGCAGGCGCTTGCTTCGCCTCGGGCGCTTCGCGCCCGCGGTGATGCGTCGTCCGCTGCAGGATTCTTCCCCCCCGCGCTGGCCAGCGCGGAATGCACAGATGTGTTGCCCGGCGTCCAGCCACCCCCTTCCGCTGTCGTCCTATCGCGGCAGGACACCGCGATAGTCCGGCGGCAGCGCGGGACTTACCCGCACCGGGCATCGTCCGCTTGTGCTCCGTCCCCCGGCGGGCACTTTTTTATCGGCACCAGGGAGGCAGGCCATGCACCTTCGGCTCTGCAGCGGCGTACGGACGGCCTGCCTCCTGATCGGGACGGCCGAGCCGCCAGGCGGGGGCGGGGGCGGGAAGACGCGGCAATGCCGCCGTGCGGAGGGCAGGTGGAGCGCTGGCTGCGCGCGCACCGGTGCGCGGCCGCGGATGTGCGTCCGGCACGGCGACCGGCGAGATCGGGATGGCCGGCGCGGCGGCGACGTTGGTCGCGCCGTGCCCGCCCGGCCATGGCGTGGCCGGGCGGGCACGGCGCAGCGAGGCGGACCTACTCGCCGGTCACCGGCAGGCTCTCGACGCGGATATTGTGCTTGTGCATCAGCCGGTAGAGCGTGACGCGCGAGACGTTGAGTTCGCGCGCGGCGGGCACCACGTGGAAGCCGTGGCTCGCCATCACGGTGCGGATCGCTTCGCGCTCGGCTTCTTCGCGGATCGCGTCGAGCGTGCGCCGCGGGTTTTCCGCGCTGCCGTGCAGCTGCAGGTCGTCGGCCGTGATCTTGCGGTTGTCGGTCATGACGATGGCGCGGCGCACACGATTGATCAGCTCGCGTACATTGCCCGGCCACTCGTACTGCATCATGGCCTGGGTGGCGCATGGCGAGAAACCGCGGATGCGCCGCCGCGCCTCCTGCCCGTGCTGGGCCAGCACCGCGTTGGCGAGCAGCAGGATATCCTCGCCGCGCTCGCGCAGCGGCGGAATCGCCAGCGTCAGCACGCACAGCCGGTGGAACAGGTCCGCACGGAAACGCCCATCCGCCTGCGCGGCCACCAGGTCCACGTGCGTGGCGGAGATGATGCGCAGGTCGAGCGGAATCGACTGGTGCCCCCCCAGGCGCGTGATGGTGCCCTGCTGCAGGAAGCGCAACAGCGCCACCTGGCTTTCCAGCGGCAGGTCGCCGATCTCGTCGAGAAAAAGCGTGCCGCCCTGGGCCTGCTCGATCCAGCCGATCTTGCGCTGGTTCGCGCCGGTGAAGGCACCCTTCTCGTAGCCGAACAGTTCGGACTGCACCAGATGGGAAGGGATGGCTCCGCAGTTGATGGCGACGAACGGTCCCTTGCGCCGGCTCGATGCTTCGTGGATGGCCTGCGCCGCAAGCTCCTTGCCGGTGCCCGACTCGCCCGAGATGAAGACGGGCGCTTCGTTATGCGCGACCTTGGCGAGCGAGCGGAACATGGCCCGCATCGGCGCGCAGTCGCCGATCATCTTGCCGTGGCCGACGGCCTCGCCGGCCTGCCCGCCGTGCAGGCACGCCATGCCATGCGCGTGCTTGAGCGTGTAGAGCAGGTTGTCGAACGAGAACGGCGTGCGCACGTAATCGATGCAATAGTCGCGGATCAGGCGCCGCACGCGCTCGTCGTCCAGCATGCGGCTGTTGGTGATGGCCACCCACGCGACCTGCGGATGCTGCAGGCTCTGCTCGAGCAGCATGTACTCGGCATCGCTGTAGTCGGCCTCCAGGTCGATCACGCCGGCCATCGGCGTGCTGGCGCGCACGATGCGCTCGAGTTCGCGCAGCTGGTGCACGTGGCGGATATCCCAGCCGGCGCCGAACTGCGAAGCTTCGATACTGTAGTCTTCATGGCGCGACACGACCAGCACCTGCGCGGTGCGTGTCGCAGCCTTGCATAGCCGCTCCATGACGTTCTCCCGGATGTTGGCCTTGTTGTGGGATCCGGCTCGCGCCGCCGGCACGCCCAGGCGCGGGCGCGGCGTGACGGCGGCCGGATCGGGCACGCGCTGGGGGAACGTCATGGCTTGGACATGCGGCACGTTTGATCGCCGGGCACGGCCTGGTGCTCGCTGCCCGCGAACCACTGCTCGCGGATGTGCCGCCGCACCATCTCCTTCTCCTGCATCAGTCCTGCATGGGGAGCCTCGGGGCGCTGTCCGGAGTACTGGAAGTAGAGCGCCTTGTAGGTGAGCTGGCTGAGCATCCACTCCTGCAGCAGCGCGCGCAGGCGCATCAACTCGGCCTCGAGCAAGCGGTTGCGCTGGCGCAGCGCATCCAGCGTCTGCCGAACGCCGTCGGACGGCAGCGCATCGCGCGTCAGGATTTCGCCGAGGTCGACATCCTGCCCCTCGCCGGCGGCGTCGAAAGCGCCGCGGCTGCCGGGCTCACGCGGTGCGGCCCAGACTGGGTGAATGGAAAGGTTGGCTGACTCACTGCTGGGCCCGATTGCGGGTTGCTGAACTTCTCCTGCACTCATGGTGGATC
This sequence comes from Cupriavidus sp. USMAA2-4, assembly GCF_001854305.1. Taxonomy (NCBI): domain Bacteria; kingdom Pseudomonadati; phylum Pseudomonadota; class Betaproteobacteria; order Burkholderiales; family Burkholderiaceae; genus Cupriavidus; species Cupriavidus sp. USMAA2-4. The sequence continues at coordinate 1,176,418 of NZ_CP017749.1, forward strand.
CCCGTTTTACAACACCCCCGGCACTGCTCGTTCGCGATTACCACTTGTCTTAATTTGTATTCATCTGGCGCGCGTATGTTCGCGAGCGCTCTTGGTGGTGGCGAAGCCGTCTTTGCGACGGTCATTGTCTGGACCTGCTGCAGGCGGCCTGGCTTTGGCATCGCGGCAAGGCGCACCGGAGACTGCCGGAAGACCGGGAGTCAAGAAAGGGCGCCTGGAAGCGCCCTTGTATGTTTGCCACGTCTTTAGTTCAGTGCATTTGCTGGCGTTTGTCCAGCCTTCTCGGCACCGCTCGCCCGAATCTCATCCTTAAGGATGACGCTCATCCGGGGGGCAAACCCCCCCTGCGCGATGTAATTGAGCGCTTACATCGCACGCAGGAACGGGTACGCCCCTCAATCGGGTGATGCGCAGAAACGGGTACGCTCGACGCGGCGGAACCGCCGGGCGGCGCGCAGGCGCGCCGCCCGGCCGGTGTCAATGGCCCGGCAGGTAGTAGAACTTGAAGACGAACACGAGGGCGATGATCCACACGATCACCGGCACCTCGCGCGCTCTGCCGGTCAGCAGCTTGAGCGCCGCATAGGTGATGAAACCGAACGCGACTCCGTTGGCCACCGAATAGGTGAAGGGCATGCCGAGCGCGGTCAGCACGGCCGGCACCACCTCGGTGGCATCGCTCCAGTCGATCTCCACCAGCTCGCGCAGCATCAGGCACGAAACATAGAGGAGCGCGGGCGCTGTCGCGTACGCCGGCACTGTGCCGGCCAGCGGCGCGATGAAGAGGCAGGCGAGGAATAGCGCGGCGACCGTGACCGCGGTCAGCCCGGTACGTCCGCCGGCCTGGACACCGGATGCGCTCTCGATATAGGCCGTGGTGGATGAGGTGCCCAGCAGCGAGCCGGCCATGATGGCGGTGCTGTCCGCCATCAACGCCTTGTTCAGGCGGTCCATGCGCCCCTGCTTGAGCAGGCCGGCGCGGTTGGCCACGCCCATCAGCGTGCCGGTCGCGTCGAACAGTTCGACCAGGAAGAACACCAGCACGACGTTGACGATGCCGATCGACAGCGCAGCCGGGATATCGAGCTGGAGCAGCGTCGGCGCGATCGACGGCGGCGCGGAGAAGACGCCGTGGAAGGTGTTGTCTCCCACCACGAAGCTCAGCACGGTGGTCAACAGGATGCCGATCAGGATGGCGCCTTTGACGCGCAGGTGATCGAGCGAGACGATCGCCAGGAAGCCGATCACCGCGAGCAGCGCCGGACGGGCGTGCAGGTCGCCGATGGTGACCAGCGTGGCGGGACTGGCCGTGATGATGCCGGCGTTCTTCAGCGCGACGATGGCAAGGAAGAGGCCGATACCTGCGGTGATCGCGACACGGATCGCATGCGGGATGCCGTTGACGATCATCTCGCGCACGCGCAGCAGCGTCACCAGCAGGAACAGGCAGCCCGAGATGAACACCGCACCGAGTGCGGCCTGCCAGGGCAGGCCCATGCCCTTGACCACGGTATAGGCAAAGTAAGCGTTCAAGCCCATCCCCGGCGCCATGGCGATCGGATAGTTGGCGAAGAAGCCCATCACCATGGTGCCGAGCGCGGCCGCCAGGCAGGTGGCGACGAACACCGCATCCTTCGGCACACCGGCATCGCCGAGGATGCTCGGATTGACGAAGATGATGTAGGCCATGGTCAGGAAGGTGGTCAGGCCTGCCAGCACTTCGGTGCGGACGTCGGTCTGGTGCTCGCGCAGCTTGAACAGCCGCTCGATCGGCGAGGTCGCCGCGGCGCCTTCGCGCGGCGAATTGGACACAGGTTCGGGAAGGGGCATGATGGTCTCCTGGCGCCGTCCGGTCGCATGCGCGGGTGTCGGCTCATGATGACACGGCGCGCGCGCGAGGCGATCGGCGAGGCCGGCGCAGACGCGACGAAAAAAGGCGTGATGATCCCACAGCGTGGCACGCATGCGAATCCCCGCAGGGATCACCCCGGCTTGACGATGGCCACAATCCGCCGTATAAAGTTCCGCTAGATTCAAGCGACGAGGCAACAGCACATTCGTTAGCCACCGTCTTGGTACTTCGGTTGTCCATGGTGTCCTTTCCTTGAGTTTCAGTTCTCGGCAGGCAGTAGCGCCCAGCCGTTCGTTTCTATATTTTTTTGGAAAGCAATCCCATGCAAACCGGTATCGTGAAATGGTTCAACGACGCCAAGGGTTTCGGCTTCATCAAGCCGGACGCCGGCGGTGACGATCTGTTCGCCCACTTCTCCGAAGTGCGCGCCGACGGCTTCAAGTCGCTGCAGGAAAACCAGCGCGTGCAGTTCGAAACCCGCCAGGGCCCGAAGGGTCTGCAGGCCGCGAACATCACCCCGCTGTAATCGGTCGCGGAGCGAGGCGCCTTAGCAGACGCTTCATCCACGCAAGAAAACCCGCCCTCGAGGCGGGTTTTTTTTCACCTCGATTTCGCCCCGCCTGGCAGGGTGCGCTGCGCGCCGGGCCCGATGCCAGCATGACTGGCGGCGCGCCCAGGTCGGGCCAGGTCGGCCACCGGTCGGCCACCATCTGCCCGCGCTGGCCGGTCGCGGCCGCCCCAAGGGCCGCAGAAACGGGTACGCCCGAAGGCGGCCCGAAGGCGGCCCGAAGGCGGCCCGAAGGCGGCCCGAAGGCGGCCCGAAGGCGGCCCGAAGGAAAGGGGCGCAGAAATGGGTACGCCTCCCGCCTCCCGCCTCCCGCCTCCCGCCTCCCGCCTCCCGCCTCCCGCCTCCCGCCTCCCGCCTCCCGCCTCCCGCCTCCCGCCTCCCGCCTCCCGCCTCCCGCCTCCGCCTCCCGCCTCCCGCCTCCCGCCTCCCGCCTCCCGCCTCCCGCCTCCCGCCTCCCGCCTCCCGCCTCCCGCCTCCCGCCTCCCGCCTCCCGCCTCCCGCCTCCCGCCTCCCGCCTCCCGCCTCCCGCCTCCCGCCTCCCGCCTCCCGCCTCCCGCCTCCCGCCTCCCGCCTCCCGCCTCCCGCCTCCCGCCTCCCGCCTCCCGCCTCCCGCCTCCCGCCTCCCGCCTCCCGCCTCCCGCCTCCCGCCTCCCGCCTCCCGCCTCCCGCCTCCCGCCTCCCGCCTCCCGCCTCCCGCCTCCCGCAGAAACGGGTACGCCCCAGGCATAACGGGACCAGCCCCTCTCCAGGTTCTCGCCCGCAGCCTCGCAGAAACGGGTACGCCCGCGAAGCCGGGAGCTCTTCGAGAAGCCCGCTTGGCGCCAGTCCCTCGCAGAAATGGGTTCGCGCGGCAGCGCACCGCTCTCTCCCTCGCAGAAATGGGTACGCCCAGGCCCACGCGGGCGTCTCCGCCTCGCCGCAGGGGCGACCCGCCGTACCTGTTTCTGCGTGAGATACGCCATGGCGCAGAAACAGGTACGCCAAGCGGGGGGCCGCAAGCGCGTTTTTGTCCGCAGAAGTAGGTACGCATGGCACGAACACTGGGCCGGCGGCGAGCGGACGAGACGCCGCGCTGGAGGAATGGCGCGCAGATTTGGGTACGCTCCACAATGCCCACGCACAGTCACCTAAATATATGACGTGAGTACTAGCTTTCGATACAAAGCTTATGTATAACGGAAAAAGAATTTCCCCTGACAGCCGCGATGCAAGCGAATCACGCAGAAACAGGTACGCTTGCCTGACTCGGTCCGGAGTTTTCCACGCAGAAACGGGTACGCCGACGTAAACAGGGCGACGTATACGGCATTCGCAGAAACAGGTACGGCGCAGAAACAGGTTCAGGGACGTATACGTCGCGTATACATGAAGCGGTCCGCAGAAACAGGTACGCGCCACCTCTTCCAGTCCGCAGAAATGGGTACGCCGCGCGAGCCAGAGGGCAATTTCCAGGCGGTCTGCAGGCTGAATCCGGCAAAAAATCGCATTTCCGGGCCATCTGGCGCAGGAGTGCTCGCAGAAACGGGTACGCGGGGCGTCCACCGCCTGTGGACAACCTTGTGAGTCACCCGACTTGTCCCCGCAGAAAACGGTTCGGCCCCGGCGCTGAAACAGGTTCGGCCTGGCGCAGAATCAGGTTCGAGGGTTCGCAGAATCGAGTTCGACCCTGCGCAGAATCGGGTTCGGCGGGGCGTCGAGGGGGCAAGTGAATCAGGGACTTAGCCCCTCGTATACGGTTTACGAGTAGTTAACCCATACGCTTACTTTCTACCGGTAGTGGATGGATTCCGTCCGTGGACAACCCTCGCGGGTTGCCCACCGCCTGGTCTCCATGCCAGCCAGCAAGACAGCCAGACCCCCCAACCCAAGGGCTCTGACGAATTTCCTCGTTGTACCTGTTTCTGCGTGACAAGGCCGATAGCTTCGAGTACAAAGGCGGGTAATCCGAAGCCAGCCACCTATGCCTATCAAACGCTCCCCGGTCACCGCGGGGGATCGCCCGCAACCGGATGCGGACCGCGAGCCTCCCCGAATCATCGTTCCCGGCAACGAGAACAGCCTGATTCCGTCCGAGAAATTTCAGCGCCTGTTCGACGAAGCTCAGGCCATGGAACGCGAAGACGCCTGGCAAAGCGGGGAAGTCGGCTTCCTGAGCCGTGCCAGTGTGCAGGTCACGCTGCCTTATCGGGCGCCCAAGGGCGCTCCCCCCGTATGGACCCGCACCAGCGGCAATATCTCGCTGATGATCCAGCCGGGTTACTTCACGCAGCAGCGCTCTGAACGCGCCAGCAATGGCCGGCAGAAGCTCGTGTCGGAAACCGTTTCGCTCGGCTATCCCTATGGCTCCTATCCGCGCCTGATGCTGGCGTGGATCGGCAAGGAGATCATGGCGAAAAAGAAGCGCGGCGAGTTTACCGGCACAGTGGAGGACCGTCGGATCTCGCTCGGGAATTCGCTGTCGGAATTCATGTACAACCTGGGCATCCCGATGGCCACGGGAGGCAAGCGCGGCACCATGACGCTGGTTCGCCAGCAGATGATCCGGCTGTTCTCCGCCACGATTGCCATCGTCCAGAACAAGTCGACGCCGAACCCCAATCCGAACCAGAGCCACGAGCCGCTGGCGATCGACCGCGTCGGCTACCTGCTGGCCGACCAGCTGTCGACCTGGTGGGATCCGATGCAGCCAGGGCAGGGGTCGATGTTCGAGAGCTTCGTGGTGCTGTCGGAGCCGTTTTTCAACGAACTGGTGAACCGGCCGGTGCCGGTCGACATGCGGGCGCTGAAGGCGCTCAAGCAGTCGCCATTCGCACTCGATGTCTATTCCTGGCTCACCTATCGCTTTTTCACCATCCAGCGCCGCACCGAAATCCCGTGGGAGGCTCTGCAGATGCAATTCGGTACCGAAACCGAAAGCGAACGGAAATTCCGTGCCCTGTTCCGCAAGGCACTGAAGGACGTGCTGGTGGTCTACCCGGACGCCAAGGTGGATGCGGACTCATCGAAGGCGCTGATTCTCCAGCCTTCCAAGACCAGCGTGCGCAAGCTTTCCTGAGCCGCGCGGGGAAGCCCGCGCCTCAGGAAGCCGCAAATGAGAAAAGGCAAGCGCCAAGCGCTTGCCTTTCGCGTTTCAGGATCCGCGCAGCTCGGCCGGGTAGGCTTTGCGCGCGGAATCCGGCCAGGCACCGAGGATCAGGCGGGCTTGATGCCCGAGGCCTGCAGGCCCTTCGGGCCTTGCTTGACCTCGAAGGTAACGCGTTGCCCGTCTTTCAGGGTCTTGAAGCCGGAGCCTTGGATTTCAGAGAAATGCGCGAACAGATCAGCGCCACCGTCATCCGGGGTAATGAAGCCAAAGCCCTTGGTCTCGTTGAACCACTTGACCGTACCGGTTGCCATAGGGATTTCCTTTTTCGAAGCAAGTTCTTGTACACGACGTAAACAACCGTTCAAGCACGTTGAGTTCTCGTAGATACCGAACGGAAGCCGACGAGGTTGACACGACTTGACTCGACTGTCTCGGGCATCATAACCAGTTTGTCTGGTTGTGTCATGTGCGCCAGAGAGCGCACACCAGAATACTCTAGGCGGAACGGGGGCAAAGAGGCAAGTCCGCGTCAGGGGGGGAGGCCGTGAGAGGCTCGCCTGGAGGACGGATAAAAAACTCTGTATTTTTTATGAATCTGAATTCATAACGTGGTTGAATCATCGTGCCGCTTTGTCTAAAGTGGCGGCTAACGACAAACATACTTTCAGCGCTGAAAGAGAGGTCTCAGTGGCAGCGAAGATCATCACTGTCTTTAATCAGAAAGGCGGATGCGGCAAGACCACGGTCAGCATGCATCTGGCCGGCACCTTGGGCTTGCGCGGCGCCCGTTCGATGCTCGTGGACATGGACGAGCAGGGCACCGCGACCCGCTGGGCCGCACAGGCCAGCGACGAACGGCCATTTCCTGCATCCGTCATCGGTCTGGCGCCGTCCGGCGGTGCCATGCACCGCGAGGTGCGCAAATTCGTCCAGGATTACGACTACATCGTCGTCGACTGTCCGCCGGCAGTCCATTCCGCCGCGCCTTCGAGCGCTCTGCTGATTTCGGACTTGGCCATCATTCCCGTGGTCCCCTCGCCGCCCGACCTATGGGCGGCGGTGGCGGCCAAGAAGCTGGCCCAGCATGCCCAGGTCCAGAATGAAACGCTGCTGATCCGGGTACTGGCCAATATGGTCCAGCGGCGCGTATCGATTGCCCGCCAGGCCATCGAGATCCTTGGGGACGATGCTGACGTCCCGCTGATGCATTCGATGGTCGGGTCCCGCTCGGCCTTCCGCGAATGCCAGGCGATCGGTTGCACCGTTCATGGCGTGGCGGGCGCGCGCGAGTCCGTGCAGGAGGTCGACCTGATGGTTGACGAAATACTGTCCTTGATTGAATGAGCATTAGGCATTGGGTATGGCAACGAAACTGAAAAGTCTGAGGGCAGGCATGCTGGCGGGAATGGCAGCCGAGAAGAGCCGCAGCGATGGCCTGGACAGGTTTGCGCGCGCGGAAGCCGCCATCGCACAGCATCCCAACGGCCTGTTGCAGGGCAGGGCGAATGAGATCGCCGCTGTTTTCAGCGCTGAAAGTCCGCTGCCGACGGAATCCGGCGGGCGGATTCTGAAACGGATTCCGCTGACGGAGCTGCATGACAATCCCTTCAATGCCCGCCGGATCTACGATCCGGCCGTGGTGCAGGAACGTGCGGCCTCGATTGCCACCCACGGGCAGAAGACGCCCGGCCTGGCGGCGCCCGATCCCGCGCGTCCCGGCCATTACATCCTGATCGACGGCCACTACCGCAAGCGCGCGCTGGCTTCGGCCGGCAAGCTCGAGATGGAGTGCTTCGTCGAGGATGACCTCAGCGACCTCGATTTCTACCGGCTGTCCTTCCTGCTCAACGAGCAGCGTTCTGACCAGTCGGCCCTCGACAATGCCATCGCCTGGCGCCAACTGATCGACGAAGGCAAAGTGCAGAAGGAGGAGGAGATCTGCGAACTGACCGGCATGTCGGCTGGCACGGTCAACAAGACGCTGGCCTTGCTCAAGCTGCCGGAGAGCGTCCTCGCCGTGATGCGGGAACGCCCCAGCGCCATCGGTATCGCCGCAGGCTACGAGCTGACCCTGTATCACAAGACGGCGGGAGAGGAACGTACGCGCGAACTGGCGGTGCGCATCATGAACGACGGCCTGTCGAGCCGCGAGGTCGAGGCCATCCGCAAGCAGGCCCAGGAGAACAAGCCGCGCAAGGTCAAGGAAATCAGCCGTCAGTACAAGATCCGCGCGAGCGGCGGACAATTGCTCGGCACCATCAAAGAGTGGGATTCCGGCCGCGTGATGCTCGATGTGCAGATTGCCGACCGCAGCACCCGCGAGGCGCTGGTCGAAGCCTTGAAGACGCGCTTCGGCCTGGACCAGACAGCCGGCTGACGCCAGCGGTGCCAGGTCCGGGATGGTGCCGGGACCTGGCCAAGACAAAAGCGGCTTCGCCCGCGCCGTCCGCGCCGGTTAACGCAGCCGGTCCCCTTCCGGGCCTCCTACCCCAGGCCCCTCATTCCCTGCCACCCCGGACCAGCGCGCGCGGCGTAAACCGCGCCGCGCCGGCGGTGCTGCCGCCATCCTGGCGGACGAATTCCCCCCACATCGCTCGCAACAGCGTCTCCAGCCCGCTGCCGGAATAGGCCGCGAGCGCGCCGGCCAGGGCCTTGGTGCGGCCGCGCTGCGTGTCGGGCTGCTGCAACGGCCCGACCAGGGCGCAGTGCGAGGGGATATCGTCTTCGCCCAGGCCGCGATCCTGCCAGTGCGTACGCAGCACCGCGAACGTTTCCGGATCGAGCGGACGCCGTCGCCGCAGCGGATTGCGGGCCTCGATCTGGATCCAGGTGGCATGGCCCTCCATGCTGAGCTGGCTCCAGCGCAATGCGGCGATCTCCCTGACACGCAAGCCGCTGCGGCGCATCAGCAGGGCGACCGCATGCGCGGCCCGGTGCCTTGCGCCATGCGCCGGCTGCCCCAGCCAACGCACGAAGGCATCCAATGCATCGGCTGCCGCCATGCCGCTCGCGCGCGTACCTGCCGCCGGCACGGGGCTGCCGGCAGGCGCGGCCATGTCGGCCACCGGATTGCGCTCACTGTGGCCTTGCCGATACAGGAAACTGTAGAGCGCACGCAGGATACGCAGCGCCGCGCGCCGGGATGGCTGGGACAAGGCGCCTTCGAACGGGCGCCAGTGCAGCCGGTCGCGCGGCCCTGCCGGGCCTTGCCAGAAATCCGCTGGCTGGGGATCAGCAAGAAATCCGTCGTATTCCTGGATATCGTCCGCTGTCAGCCCGACCAGATTCCTGCTGCCCATGGCGCACCATAGCAGCAGGCGCTCGCATTCGCGCCGGTAGCCCTGGTAGGTGCTGGCACTGCGGGCGCGGTGGGCCAGCCATTGCCTGACCAGCCGCAGCGGCTCGGCATGCCCGGCCGGTCCGCCGGCCGGGCGGCCCGGCAACATGAACTCGAGCGGCACGGGATGCGCCATGTCCGCTGTCAGCGGCAAGGGCTGCAGCCGCGGCCTCGCCGCATGGGCACTATTCGGCATAATATGTGGAGCAAGCGACACTTTTCCTCCGGCGGAGCGGAGATAGGCTTTCTGTGCCAGCAGCCATCGCGTGACCACCTCGCCGGATAGCGCGCCGATCCGCGGGACTGCTCGCCACCATCCCGCGCCACGCCGGTTAGCCAGTGCCACCAGGTCGGCGATCCTGCCGATTCCCGCGGCGTGCAGGCGCCGCGCCAGGCTGGGCCCGAACCACAAGCTCACCGCATGCTCCATCCGCGGCGTGCCCTGACCGAGCCGTTCCAGCTGCGACAGGGCATCCACCCGCCGCCCCATCCCGGTGTTCGATCGCCCCTTGAGCGCGTCGAACATCTCGGCGATATCCTGGCGCTCATGCTGCAATGCAAACTGGATCAGGCGGTCGCGCAGGCCGAGGATGCGCTGGATGGCCTGGTGTTCGGTCAGTTCGCCATCGTCATCCGGATCGAGCAGGTAGCGGTTGGCGATGTCCACCGGGCGCATACCCTGCGCATAGGCCCGCACGACGGCGAATTCGGTGCGTGTGAGCTTGGTGGCGGCGGCATCGTGGCTGGTGGACATGGGCGGGTTCTTTGCTAAGTGATTGACGCAAAACCTTTTTTTCCAGGATCAACTTCGATCCGGTCGATTTCGTCACTTGAAGTGCAATGTAAATTATTTTCGATCCGCATGGAAGCCTGGATGGGCGGGCATAGGCCTGATCCAGGCCTGCTTGCGCCACGCCGGCGCCGGAGGTTTCCACGCATTTATCTGCCGCATCGTTCCTGCCTGGGTCTGTCATGATGCACTTTTATGGCGATTCCGACAGCACCCGGGCCCCATTCGGATACAGTCCTGCAACATTCTGCCGCCGGGAATCCTTGAACTCGATGGGGTCAATGCCTATCCTGACCTCAAGAATTAGATTTCCTTAAATCTGATTTAAACAGTTCGAAAGCGCCGTCGAGGCGCACCGGGGGGGCCGGAAGTCGTCCCGGAGGGAGGCAGCACGGCCGCACCACGCAGGCGGGGCCGCCATCCCGGATCGCAACCGGCCGTTGGGATGCGCAGTCGCAGCATAGCGGCGCGTCTCCAGTCGCGCCCGATATCGCAATGCGATGCCGGCGTGCCAAATAAGAAAGAGAGCGGCCATGGCTTCCATCCTGTTGATCGAGCCTCATCCACTCTTGCGCCTGGGTCTGCGCCATCTGCTGGCGCAATCGCGGTTGCATGACGTCATCCTCGACATCGATCCCGACCAGCAGCTTCCCCTCCCCGCCGATGCGTGCGGTGCGGACCTGCTGCTGCTCGGCCTGCCGGCCGGGTCGGCCAGCGCAGGCACCATGCTGCTCGAGGCCGTCGCGCGCTTGCAGCCGAAGCGCATGCTGCTGCTGGCCGAATCGGTCGACGGGCTGGACCTGGGCGAACTGCCCGAGGGCGTGCGCGGCATCTTGAGCAAGCACAGCAGCGCCGATCTCCTCGACGCCGCGATCCACCTCGTGCTGGCGGGAGGCGAATGTTTCCCGGGGCATGTCACCGCCCCGGCCGCCCCGGCCGCCGAGCCCGCCCGCCACCCTGCGCCGGCTGGCCCATCGGCATCCGGCAGCGGCGAGACGGAGACCGAAACGCCGCTGTCGGGCTCGCACCTGCTGAATATCACCGAGCGGCAGTACGAAGTCCTCGTGCTGCTCGCGCGCGGCTACCCGATCAAGACCGTCAGCCGTGTCCTGAACATCTCGGTGGCGACTGCCAAGACGCATGCCTGCACGCTCTACCAGCGCCTGCAGGTGCGTAACAAGGGTGAGGCTGTCTACGTGGCCCTGCAGCGGGGCGCCACGCTGAACTGGCCGGGCCCGCAGCTATCGCTGCTGCCGCAGTCCTGCGTGCGCGAAGCGGCCTGAGCCGCGGCGGCAGGGCCCGGCCGCCGCCTCGCGCAGAGGCGGGCAGCGCGCGCCGGGCCAGTTCCTGCCTCATCCATTTGTCGGAGTCCTCTCGGCCAAACGCACGAAGCGTCGGCGGCTGCCGCTTGCTAGTCTTCGGACAGATCGCCCCGCTGCGCCGGCGGGGCGCGACACCGCCGTCCGTGCCGTCCACCAGGCGCGGCCCCTGGTGCGGCCCCTGTCGAGAGAACACGTCAATGACGATCCTGCTGCTCGCCCACAATCGCCTGCTGTGCCAGACGCTGATGCGGCGGCTGCGCGCCGTGGCGCCCGCCGGGCCGGTCGCCCCGATCGCCCCGGTCGCGCGGCAGGAGCCCGAATGGCTGCTGGGCGCCGCCGCGGCAAGGCATCCCGAGGTCAAGGTGGACTTTGCCTTGCTGGACTGCAGTGATGCGCGCGCCGATCCGGCGGTGCTGCTGCGCGCCCTGCAGGCCCGCGTGGCACCGGCGCGCTGGCTGGTGCTGCTGCCGGCGCCGGACGTGGCGCTGATGCGCCTGGCGCTGGCACTGGGCGCTGGCGGCTGCATCGTCGGGCCGGCCCCGATCGAACGCGTCTGCCGGGCGAGCGATCTGGTGCGGGCCGGCGGGCAGTGCTTTCCCCGTGCGCTGCGGGGCGCGGGCGCTGCCGGCACCATGCCGCCGCATGCCTGCGCTGGCACGATCTCCTCCGTTTGTGGGAGGGGCGCTCCACCCCTCGGATGAGGCGGACCGGAGCATCGGCGGCTATGCTGTATTCCAGGTTGTCAATGAGGCAGCGCCCGACAAGCAGGCGCGCCCGGGTTGTGGCAGGGGGTCACATGAACGGCAGTCTCGATGTGCTCGTGGTGCGCGGCTTCGCCATGCGCGAGGGCCGCGGCAAATGGGCGTGTTGCTACGAAGTCCGGCTCGCCACCGCGCGTGATGAGCCCTTGCTGTATCGCGGGGAACTGCACGGCAGGTCCTTCGCTTCGGAGTCGGCCGCCGTCCTGGCAGCGCGCGAAGCGGGGGAGCGCGAAGCCTTGCTCCGGGTCGACTCGATCCGTGCGCAGATGCTGGCTTTGCACGCGTATTGCAGCATCAACGACGGGTGACGGCGGGTGCGGCAGCCTGGACTTCAGGCGGTATCCGGGACGTCACCGGCAGGAATCTGGAGGGGCGATAGATAGCGCGTGTTCGGGGGACCCGGAGCGATCCGGGAGCGCAATCGCCAAGGGCGATGCGCACATGCGCACTTCGGCGGCAGTGCCAGGCTGCGCCGGACCTCGGTGGCCGCGGCGGAGCCGGCAGCGACAAGCCGGTACGCCGTGGCCCATTTCTTTTGTTTCCGTCCCCAGCGCGGCCGCTGCGGCGAGTCCGCCTCTGCCCGGCGCCGGATGCGCGCCGCCCGGCTGCGCACGCTTCGGCGCGCCGGCAAAAAAGAAGCCCGCCGACCGGGGGACCATGCGGGCTCTGGAAAGCGGCGGGCATACTGCACGCCCGCCGCTTCATCGAACATAGCGAATCGCCGCCGGCGCCTGTATCAACCAGAAGCAGCATGGCGGTTCAGGCGCGGATGTCAGGAGGAGCCTGCCCCGCCGCCGGCACGGCGCCTCTCATTCTTCTGGCTGGGTCATGCGTTCGCGTCCCCGCACAAGGGGGCGCCGGCGCACGGAGCACGGCCCGCTTCCCGTGCTATGTTGGGCCCCGCTTCGATTGCCATACGCGCCACGCTTCCACCACGCGCTCCGCTGCCTTCGTTTCACGCGTCCTGCTTTTCGCCTTCATGCACTTCTGGCACCTTGTCACCCGCTTCGGCGAGAGTACCTACCTGCTGCCGAGCGCGCTGCTGATCGCGCTCTGGCTCTGCTATCGCCGCGCACCGGGCAGCGCCGTGCGCTGGCTGCTGGCGATCGGCCTGGCCGCGGGCCTGACGCTGGCGTCGAAACTGGCCTTCATGGGCTGGGGCGTGGGGATCGAGTCGCTCGACTTCACCGGCTTCTCCGGCCACAGCGTGATGTCCGCTGCCACCCTGCCGGTCCTGTTCTACTTGTGTACGCCTTCGTCCAGTCCGCGCCTGGCGCATGCCGGCACCGTGCTCGGCATTGCGCTGGCGCTGCTGATCGGCGTCTCGCGCCTGGCCGTGCACGCGCACAGCGTGTCCGAGGTGTTGGGCGGGCTGGCGCTGGGGCTCGGCGCCAGTCTGGTCTTCCTCGCCTGGCCCGGCCGTGCCGCCCTGCCTCGCAGCGTGGTGCCGCTGGCCGCCGCACTGGCGGCCTTCACCGCATTGCACACCTTGCCGGTGCCAGGCCTCGGCGGCGCGACGCACCGCTGGGTGGAGAGCGTCGCAGTCTACCTGTCCGGCCGCGACCGCCCCTTCCATCGCGGCGAGTGGCGCGCCTTCGCGGCGGATGTCCTGCCCCTGCCGGCGGCACCCGCCTGAGCCGACGCCAAGCCGCCGCGCTCGCCATGCCCGGCGCGCGCCTTCCGAGCGCGCGCCTTGTGTGCGCGGCCCCACAGACACCGGTCAACCGTGACCGGAGCATGACGCCATCGGACCTGACTGTCGGGATGGAGATGGAATCATGGCGACCATCACCTCGCCTGCCGCGGAGCGCCGCACGGCCTTGGACTACCTGTACCGCATCGGCGACGGCGTCTGGGTGGCCACGTGCGGCATCCTGCTCGGCGCGCTGTACTTCCCTGACGGCTTGCGCGGCGCCTCGCCGGTACACGGTTTCCTGACGCTGTTGTGCGCCGTCGGCACGCTGCTGGTGTTTCCCGCCTTCGGCCTGTATGACTCCTGGCGCGGCCGCAGCCAGGCGGTGCTCGCTCTGCGGGTGCTCGCGGCCTGGAGCCTGGTCTATGTCGCAGGCCTGGTGGCAGCCTTCCTGATGCACCAGATCGGCCTGGTCTCGCGCTTGTGGTCGCTCGGCTGGTTCGCCAGCGTGGCGTGGGTGCTGGTGCTGACGCGCGTGATCGCCTTCCGCATGCTGGCCAGCGTGCGCGAGCTCGGCATCAACGCCAAGCGGGTGGTGATCATCGGCTATGGCCCGCTCGGCCACGAGCTGTTCCAGCGCGTGCTGCTGGCCAGGGATACCGGCTATCGCGTGGTCGGCATCTACCACGAGGGCCAGGGGCCGGTGCCGGGCGGCGTCGCAGCCTTGCATACCCTGGAGGACGTATGCGCCTTCGTGCGCGCCCAGGGCGTCAGGGAGATCTGGCTGACGCTGCCGATGGCGGCCTGCCGCGACCTCTACGACGTGGTGCGGCATTTCCGCAACGACCTGGTCGACATCCGCTGGGTGCCGGACATCATGTCGGTCGAACTGCTCGGCCATCGCTTCAGCGAGTTCCTCGGGCTGCCGGTCATCGACCTGAACAGTCCGCCGGTGTCGGGCATCACCGGCACGTTGAAGAGCGGCTTCGACCGCGTCTTCGCCGCCGCGGCACTGCTCGGGCTGTCGCCGCTGCTGCTGCTGATCGCCTTGCTGGTCAAGTTGACGTCGCCAGGTCCGGTGCTGTTCTGCCAGACGCGCCTGGGCATGGACGGGCGCGCCTTCGAGGTCTACAAGTTCCGCACCATGCGCCTGCATGCCGACCACGGCGTCACGCAGGCGGTGCCGGGCGACGCGCGCGTGACGCGCATCGGCAGGATGCTGCGCCGGACCAGCCTGGACGAGCTGCCGCAGTTCTTCAACGTGCTGCGCGGCGACATGTCGGTGGTCGGTCCCCGTCCCCATGCGATCGAGCACAACGAGCTGTACAAGGAGCTGATCGACCGCTACATGCTGCGCCACCGCGTCAAGCCCGGCATCACCGGCTGGGCGCAGATCAACGGCCTGCGCGGGCAGACCGATACGGTGGAGAAGATGCGGCGGCGCATCGAGTTCGACATCTACTACATCCAGCACTGGTCGTTCCGGCTGGACCTGCTCATCATCCTGCGCACCGCGCTGCACGGCTGGACGGGCTCGGAGGTGTTCTGAGCGGCGGCCGGCCCTGGCGTGCCGCCTTGGTGCGGCAGCACACCGATGGGTGCGGCTCCGGTAGGTTCAATAAGACACGGGATTCCACCAGGAGGTCAGCAATGAAGGCAACGATCCGCAGCATCCTAGGCGAAGTGGCCCGACTGGACGTGCCGCTCGACTCCCTCGAGGACAAGTCGGACCTCTACGAGGCCGGTCTCTCCTCGCTTGCCACGGTCCACGTCATGCTCGCCATCGAGAACGCGTTCGATATCGAGATCCCCGACCGCATGCTGACCCGGCAGCTGTTCCGCAGCATCGATTCGCTGGCCGCGGCCGTCGAGCAGCTCAAGCAAGAGCAGGAGGCAGCATGAACGCACCCATTGCCAAGGACGAACTGGCGCAGGTCGGCGGCGAGTCCGCGCCGGCCTCCGCCCTGCTCAGCGCGGCACATGCCGCGGCGGCCGAAGCCGCCAGGCACGTCGAGCAGGTCGATCGCGATGCCTCCTTCCCGCACGATGCCTTTGCCGTGCTGCGCACGCATGGCCTGCTGGGCGCGATGGTGCCGCCCGCCTTCGGCGGCCCCGGGGCTTCGCTGGAGACGATTGCTGCCATCTGCCGCATCCTCGGCGCGGCCTGTTCGTCCACCGGCATGATCTACGCCATGCACCAGATCCAGGTGGCCTGCATCCTCGAGCACGGCGCCGGCAGCCCCTGGCACGAGGCGCTGCTGGCGCGGCTGGCGGGCGAGCAGCTGCTGCTGGCCTCGGCGACTTCCGAGGAAGCGATCGGCGGCGCGCTGCGCAACAGCGGCTGCGCGGTCAACGCCGAGAACGAGCGCTTCCGCCTGCTCAAGATGGCCACCACGATCTCCTACGGCGCCCATGCCGACGGCATCCTGGTCACGGCGCGGCGTCACGCCGACGCCGCCCCCTCGGACCAGGTGCTGGTGTGCGCGCTCAAGCCGGATTACACGCTGCAGAGCCTGAACGCGTGGGATACGCTGGGCATGCGCGGTACCTGCAGCAACGGCTTCCGCGTGGAAGCGGCCGGACACGTCGAACAGATCCTGCCGGTGCCCTTCGGCGAGATCGCCGACCTGACCATGACGCCGGTTTCGCACATGCTGTGGAGCGCGATGTGGATCGGCATTGCCGGCGATGCGCTGCAGCGCGCCAAGGGCTTCTTCCAGGGCCAGGCGCGCGCGCGTCCCGGCGCGCTGCCGCCCTCGGCCGCGCGCGTGGCCGAGGCGGTCAGCCTGCTGCAGATGATGGAAGGCCGCCTGGAGATGGCACTGGCGCACCAGCGCCAGCGGCGCAGCGGCCAGTCCACCCAGGGTGCGTTCGCGCTGGCCGCGGAGATGAACGGCCTGAAGACCGCGGTGTCGACCATGGCGCTGCAGGTGGTGCAGCAGGCCATGCTGGTGTGCGGCATGGCAGGCTACAAGCACGGCACGCCATTCAGCCTCGGGCGCCACCTGCGCGACCTGTGGTCGGCGCCGTTGATGATCAACAACGACCGCATCCTGAGCAATACCGCCGGCCTGCTGCTGGCGGACCGTTCCGATCGTCCCTGAAGGAGCCGACATGGATGCCAACCTCTCGCGTGGCGAAGCCCCCGCCGGCGGCTCGGCGTACGCGCCCGCCTTCCTCGACGCGCTGGTCGGCGCAGGCCTGCTGGTGCCGACCGGCGTGCAGGGCCTGTACGGGCGCAGCGCCGTCTTCGAAGCGGTCGGCGACGGGCTCAACGGGGCCATCACCGCACTCGGCGCCGACCAGCTGGCGGAGGTGCTGCGCTTTCCGCCGGCCATGGGCCAGCGCGATTTCGAGACCAGCGAGTACCTGCAGAGCTTCCCGCAGCTCGCCGGCACCATCCACAGCTTCTGCGGCGACGAGCGCGGCCACCGCCGCCTGCTGGCGCGGCTGCAGGACGGCGAGGACTGGACCGACCAGCAGCAGCCCAGCGGCGTGGTGCTGACCCCGGCGGCCTGCTATCCGATCTATCCGGTGATGGCGCGGCGCGGCCCGCTGCCGGAGGCGGGCAAGGTGGTCGACGTGCTGTCCTACTGCTTCCGGCACGAGCCCTCGCTCGAGCCGACCCGCATGCAACTGTTCCGCCAGCGCGAGTACGTCTGCCTCGGTTCTCCCGAGCGCATCGTGGCCTTCCGCCAGCTCTGGATGGAGCGCGGCCAGCAGCTGGCCCGCGCGCTGCAGCTGCCGCTCGAGGTCGACGTCGCCAACGACCCCTTCTTCGGCCGCGGAGGCAAGATCGTCGCCGACAGCCAGCGCGAGCAGAAGCTGAAATTCGAGCTGCTGATCCCGGTCAACGACGGCGCGCCGCCGACGGCGTGCATGAGTTTCAATTACCACATGGACCATTTCGGCGCGCTGTGGGATATCCGCCAGGCCGATGGCGGCGTGGCCCACACCGGCTGCGTGGGCTTCGGCATCGAGCGGCTGGTGCTGGCCCTGCTGCGCCACCATGGCCTCGACCCCGCGCGCTGGCCGTCAGGCGTGCGCGCCACGCTCGGGAGTGCCTGATGTACGGCGGCGCGAAAGGCAAGGCAGGCGCAGGCGCGTCGCTGCACGACGGCAACCCGGTGTGGTCCCACGCCAACCGGCACGTCGACCTGTGGGTCGAACTGTTGCACGGTTGGGAACTGGAGCCCATTGCCGCCTTGCCCTTCACGGTAGCGCAGGATTTCGAAGGGGACCAGTTCACGCTGTCGAGTTTCCCCGCCAGCGACCTCGAGCGGCTGTACGGCATCACCATGCACGAGCTGTCCGTCTACGGTGATCTCGAGTCCCATGTGGTCGCGCAGACCTGCCGCGGCAACGTGGTGCTGCTCGAAGTCGACAGCTACCACCTGCCGCAGCCGGGCGCCTACCGGCGCCAGCACGGCCTGTCGAGCATCGCGGTCGACGTGCTGGTGCCCGAGGCGGCCGCGGTCGGCTACTACCACGCGGATGGCTACCATACCGCCAGCGGTCCCGACTATGCCAACATCTTCCGCCGCCGCGGCGGCCTGCGCGACCCCGACGCGACCGCCCAGCCGCACGCCGAGGTGGTGCGGCGGCGCTTTGCGCCGCAGGACGGTGCTGCCATCCTGCGCGTCTCGCTCGACCTGCTGCGCCAGCACCTGGCGCACCGGCCGCAACAGAACCCCATCGCCACGTTCCGACGCGCCTTCCCGGCCCACCTGGAGCAGCTGATGGCACACGGCGAGCCGAACTTCCAGAGCTATGCGGCGAGTGTGCTGCGCCAGCTGGGCGCCAACTTCGAGCTGCTCGGATGCTACCTGCGCTGGCTGGCCGGGCAGGGCCAGCCGCTGCCCGCCGGGCTGGCGGAGGCCTGCTACACGGTGGCGTCGGAGGCCATGGTGATGCAGTTCCGCCTGATGCGCGCCGTCATCAGCCACAAGCCCGACCCCTGCCACGATTGCCTGGAGCAGCTCGAGCTGTCCTACCAGGCCAGCGTGCCGGCGCTGGCCGCGCATTTCGGCGTGGGGGCCGGATGAGCGCACGCGACCCGGCACCGGGCCCGCTCCAGGACGCGCCGGACGTTCCCGCCGGCATCGCCCTGGCCGACGCCACCTTGCGCGGCGAGTGGGGCTGGCTGCAGACCCTCGCCGGCGCGGCGGCCTCGCCCGAGGCGCTCGATGCACAGGCTGTCTGGCTGCCGGCGCCGGTGCCCGGCACCGTGGCCACGGCCATGCGCGCGGCCGGGCGCTGGGACGATGGCGCGCCGCCGCCGCTGCACCAGCACGATCACTGGTACCGCATCCGCTTCGCCGGCCACGGCCGGCGCCTGCTGCGCTTCAACGGCCTGGCCACGCTGGCCGAGGTATGGCTCAACGGCCGCCTCGTGCTGACCGCTCGGCACATGTTCATCGCCCACCAGGCCGAGGTGGATCTGGCCGGCGACAATACGCTGCACCTGTGCTTCCGTGCGCTGTATCCCTGGCTGCGCACGCAACGCGGCCGCGCGCGCTGGAAGCCGCGCATGATCACGCCGCCGTCGCTGCGCGCCGTGCGTACCACCCTCCTCGGCCATATGCCGGGCTGGTGCCCGCCGGTGCACGCGGTGGGGCCTTGGCGCGGCGTCGAACTGCTCGACCCGGCCGCCTGCGGTTCCTGGTCCGGCGTGCGTGCCGAATTGCGCACCAGGCTGGATGCCGGCGGCGACGGCAGCGTCCGCCTGCTGCTGCGTTTTCCGGGCCCGGCGCCGCTGGCCGGCCACTTCGCCGTGCGCTGCGGCGCCGACGGCAGCGGCGGTGCCGATGGTCCCCTGCACCGCCTCGACGCGCATACCCTGGCCGGCGAACTGCTGCTGGCGCGGCCTCGGCTGTGGTGGCCGCACACGCATGGCGAGCCCCACCTGTACCGCGTCACGGCACGGCTGCCGGGTGGCGAGCTGGACTGCGGGCAGGTGGGCCTGCGCACCGTGGCGCTCGACGGCGACGCCGCGCAGGGCGCTTTCGCCCTGCGCGTGAACGGCGAACGCGTGTTCTGCCGCGGGGCCTGCGTGTCCAGCCACGACCTGCCCGGCCTGGCCGACACGGCCGAGGCGGTCGGGCCCTGGCTGGCGCTGGCGCGCGCGGCCGGCATGAACATGGTGCGTGTGAGCGGCGTCACCTGCTATCCCGGCGAAGCCTTCTACCGCCATTGCGACGAGGCCGGGCTGATGGTGTGGCAGGACTTCATGTTCGCCAATTTCGACTACGGCGACGAGCCCGAATTCATGGAGGCGGCCGCGCGCGAAGTCGGCCAATGGCTGGTGTCGACTGGCGCGCATCCGAGCGTCGCCGTGCTGTGCGGCGGCAGCGAGGCCGAGCAGCAGGCGGCGATGCTGGGGACCGCGCGCGCCGACTGGCGCCAGCCCCTGTTCGACGCGCTGATCCCGCGCCTGGTGTCGGAACACCGTCCCGACGCCGTCTACGTACCCAATTCGCCGAGCGGCGGCGCCTGGCCCTTCCAGCCCGACACCGGCGTCAGCCACTACTACGGCGTGGGGGCCTATGAACGGCCGCTGGCCGACGCACGCCTGGCCAATGTGCGCTTCGCCTCGGAATGCCTGGCCTTCGCCAACGTGCCGTGCGCGCGCACCCTGGCCGAACACGGCCTGACCCAGCCGCTGCACGATCCGCGCTGGAAGGCGCGCGTGCCGCGTGACGCCGGCGCGGCGTGGGACTTCGAGGACGTGCGCGACTACTATCTGCGCGAGCTGTACGAAGTGGATCCGCCGCGGCTGCGCTACGAGCGGCCGCAGCGCTACCTGATGCTGTCACGCGCGGTGGTGGCGGAATTGATGAGCAGCGTGTTCGCCGAGTGGCGCCGCGCCGGCTCCACCTGCGCGGGTGGCCTGGTCTGGCAGCTGCAGGACCTGCTGCCCGGCGCCGGCTGGGGCATCGTCGATGCGTGCGTGCGCCCCAAGTCGGCCTGGCATGCGTTGCGCGACGTGTGGCAGCCCTTGCAGGTGCTGCTGAGCGATGAAGGGCTCAACGGGCTGCATGTACACCTGATCAACGAAGGGCCACGGGCGCGGCGGGTGCGCCTGGAGCTGCGTTGCCTGCGCCAGGGCGAGACCGTGGCCGTCGAGGCGCGGCGCGAGCTGGAACTGGCGCCGCGCGCGGTGTGCCGGCTGGAGGCCGCCGCGCTGCTCGACCGCTTCTTCGACATGACCTATGCCTACCGCTTCGGCCCGCCCGCGCACGACGTCGTGCTGGCGGCGCTGTACGAGCCGGCGCCGGACGGGAATGCCGGGGCCGCCGGAGCGGCCGGGGCGGCTGCGCCGCTCAGCCAGTCGGTCTACCTGCCGGAGCGGCGCGCCGATGCGCTGCTGCCGGCCGAGCTGCGCGCCGAACTGGCCTGCGAAGACGGGCAGTGGTGGCTGACCGTGGCCACGCGCCGCTTCGCGCGCTGGGTCCATGTCGAGGACCACGCCTGGCGCGCCGAGCAGGATTGGTTCCACCTCGGCCCGGGACAGTCGCGCCGCCTCCGCCTTTTGTATGATGGCCCGGCCGGCGCGGCGGTGCGCCTCATGCCTTCGGGCGAGGTGCGTGCCCTCAACGATGGAGGCCGCCCAGCCCGCTACGATGCCTAGTCCACTGAAACCCTGAAACCGGTCGATGCCTGCCATGCCATGCGGGCGCATCGCGTCGTTGCAAAGGCCGCCATCGCCGCGCTATGGCTGCGTTTTGCGCCTAACCGTGCGACATGGAGGCACCGCCGTCCGGGTGCGCTTGCCCGGGCGCAATGGACCAGCGCCGCAAGCGGCGCCCGCAACCCCGCCCGGGGCCGCATCGCGCACAGGGTCGCGCCGGGCCTCAGACCTACCGATGGAGGAGGCGGTATAGGCCTTATGCCTACTAACGCCGGCCCTTGGCTTGCCCCTTAATACAGTCAACGGCGCCGCCGCAGCGGGCGGTGCCGGAACGGAAACAAGGGCCGCCACGGCGCTGCCCGGGACATGCGGCGGCGCCTGCAGGCAAGGGGGCATCATCATGATCACGCATCGTTCTGACCTGCACGTCAATCACCTGCTCGGCGCGATTCCGCGCGCGGAATGGGAGGCGCTCGCTCCGTACCTGGAACTGGTGCGGCTGCGCGGCGGCGAGTTGCTGACCGGCGCCGGCCAGCGCATCGTCCATGTCTACTTTCCGACCACCGGTGTGGTGTCGCTGCTGTCGCTGCTGGAGGACGGTGCCACCGTCGAGTTCGCCGCGGTGGGCAACGAGGGGCTGGTCGGCATCCCGGTGGTGACCGGGGGCGACACCATGCCGTGCCGCGTCGAGGTGCGCAGTCCCGGTTTCGCCTACCGCCTGCCGGCGCGCGTGCTGCGCGGCGAGATGGAGCGCCTGCACGTGCTGCAGCGCGTGACCCTGCTTTACGTGCAGGCGGTGCTGACGCAGATCGCGCAGACGGCGGCCTGCAACCGGCACCACTCGCTGAACAAGCAGCTGTGCCGCTGGCTGCTGCTCGCGCTCGATCGCATGGACTCCAATGAGCTCGTCATCACCCAGCAGGTCATCGCCAACATGCTGGGCGTGCGCCGCGAGGGGGTGACGGAAGCCGCCGGCAAGCTCGAAGACCTCGGCCTGATCCACCACAGCCGCGGCCACATCACCGTGCTCGACCGTTGCGGCCTGGAGCGCCATGCCTGTGAATGCTACAAGCTGGTCAAGCGCGAGTACGACCGCCTGCTGCCGGCGCTGGGAAACGCTTGAAGCGCCCGGAGCGCCCGGAGCGTACCGCCATCTCAGTCCGGCGCAGGCGTGCCGAAGTGCCGCACCAGGCCATCCATCACCTGCGCGTAGGCGCCCTCCAGCGCGTCCAGGCATTCGTGGCAGCCGTCGTGGCGGCGGCGCGCCACGGCGCGCGCCAGGCGGAACTGCAGCACCTTGCACTCCTCGGCGATGGTGCGCGCGGCCTCGGCCACCGGCGCGGGCACGGCGTGGCCCTGCGCCGCCAGCCATGCCAGGAAGTGATGCAGCATCTCGAAGTTGGCGCCGAGCTGGCGCGGCAGGTTGAAGCCGTAGTGATGGAAGTAAGCGTCGCCGCGCTCGAGAACGGACGCCACCTGGCCGTCGAAGACCTGGCGCCAGCGGCTCAGCGGATTGTCCGCCGGCCGTCGCGCCAGATGCAGCCGCAGCAGGTCGAGCGCGCCGTCGGCGAGCGCCTGGCCGCGCAGCGCCGGACGCACGCGCTTGACGCATTCGGCATAGGGAAAGAGCACGTCGCCGTTGCCGCTCAGCGCGGGCGTCAGGCGCAGCAGCCCCTGGTAGTCGTCGCCCTCGGCACGGTAGTGGCCCAGGCTGTGGTAGTAGTCGAGCCATTGCGCGCCGGTATCGATGGCGTCGACCGCCGCCGTGGTCTTGACGTGGGCGCTCCGGTAGGACGTGGCGCGCGTGTCGGGCAGGTAGAAGCTGTCGAATTCCACCAGCACCACATGCCCGCGGCCCACCTGTGCGGCGACGTGGGCCTCCAGCGTGTCATAGACCGCCATCTCCTGCACCACGGTGCCGTACAGCCGCTCCAGGTCCATCGGCGGATACTTGAAGAAGGTGAAATGGTCGCCTTCGAAGTCCTGGGTCACGGTGAAGGGCAGGGCCGCCCGCGGCTCCAGCCGCCAGCCCTGCAGCAGCTCGATCCACAGGTCCATGTAGCAGTTGGTCTCCTGCCAGACCGCGTCGGCGCCGTGCAGGCTGCCGGTGGCCTGCGCGTCCTGCGGACTCTCCGCGCGCGCAGGCTCCAGGCAGCCGGCGCCCCCGCCTTGCTCGATCACCGCGTTCCGCTCCATCTCGCGCCTCCGCACAGTTCGGCTCCGCCTGCACCCGCTCCGGGCGGGCGCGCGGCAGCCTCCATTGCAGCCCGCGGCGCGGCGTCCTTCGGTGCGCTGTCGAACACTGGCGCACGCCTGGATGCCGGCGTTGCCGGCCGCGCGCGGCGGCCGGCAGCGTGTGCGGAAGCGAACAGATTCCGGCGACGCCACTTTCTACACTGCCTTTCATCCGCCGAACGCGCCGCGCCCGCGCCGGACGGCCCTGCCGCCGCTCCCGCCCGCTTCCTGCCCACTGCTTCCCTCGCGCCGCCGCCGGCAAGCGTACCCAATTCTGCGAGTGATCGCGCGCTGCCGGGCACGGCCGAGGAGGCATGATGAAGGCAAGGATCGGAGACAACGCCGCAGGCCAGGCGCAAGCAGGCGCGGCCGAGACCGCCCGGCTGCCACCGGTGCGCCCGGTGATCCTGGCCGGCGGCTCGGGCACGCGCTTGTGGCCGCTGTCGCGTGAGCAGTACCCCAAGCAACTGCTCAACCTGGTGGCCGAGGACACGCTGCTGGAAGCCACCGCGCGGCGCCTGCAGGGCATCGCGGAACTGGCGGGGCGCGCGGCCGGCGCCGAGTCGCGCGCCATCGTGGTGTGCGGCGAAGAACACCGCTTCATGATCGCGCAGATGCTGGCGCATGCCGGCACGGGTGCCAGCATCCTGGCCGAGCCCTGCGGGCGCAATACCGCGCCCGCGCTGACCATGGCGGCGCTGCATGCCGTCGCCGAGGGTGGCGAAGGGGGCGATGCCGTGCTGGTGGCGGCCCCGGCCGACCACGCGGTGGCCGACACCGAGGCCTTCCGCCGCGCCGTCGCGCTGGCCGTGCGGCATGCCGACTGGGGTGCCATCGTCACACTGGGCGTGCGCCCGCTCGCTGCCGAGACCGGCTATGGCTACATCCGCACCGCCAGGCGTGAACGCATGGGTGCCTACCGCCTCGAGCGCTTCGTCGAGAAGCCCCACCTGGAGCTGGCCAAGCACTACGTCGAGGCCGGCGGCTACTGGTGGAACAGCGGCATCTTCGTGGTGCTGGCCTCGGTCTGGCTCAAGGCGATGCGCGAACTGCAGCCGGAGATCCTGCGCTGCTGCCAGGCCGCCTACGGCGCCGGCGCGAGCCAGGGCGATACCGTGCGCCTCGGCGCCGAAGCCTTCAGCGCCTGCCCGTCCGATTCGATCGACTATGCGGTGATGGAGAAGCTGCACGGCCAGCATGACCTGCACGCGATGCTGGTGCCGCTCGAGGCCGGCTGGTCGGACGTGGGCTCATGGGCCGCGATCTGGGACATCGCCGCCAAGGATGCGGCCGGCAACGTCGGGCGCGGGCGCGTGGTCTTCGACGGCGCCAGCGCCTGCCTGGCCCATTCCGAGGGCCGCCTGATCGCCTGCGTGGGCGTGCAGGACGTGGTGGTGGTGGAGACCGCCGACGCGGTGCTGGTGGTCGCCAAGTCGCGTGTGCAGGACGTCAAGAACGTGGTGCAGCGGCTGCGCGCCGAGCACGGCAGCGAAGTGGTCAACCATCGCAAGGTGCGCCGGCCGTGGGGCTGCTTCGACGCGATCGATCGGGGCGAGCGCTTCCAGGTCAAGCGCATCGTGGTGGATCCGGGCGCGAGCCTGTCGCTGCAGATGCATTACCACCGCGCCGAGCACTGGGTCGTGGTGCGCGGCACCGCGCGCGTGACCTGCGGCGACACCGTCAGCATCCTGTCGGAGAACCAGTCGACCTATATCCCGATCGGCACGCTGCACCGGCTCGAGAACCCGGGCCGGACGCCGCTGGAGATCATCGAGGTGCAGTCCGGCTCTTACCTCGGGGAGGATGACATCGTGCGCTTCGACGACAACTACGGACGACGTTGAGCGCGACGGCATCGCGCGTGCGGGAAGGAGGCCGGCGCCCCGGGGGGCGTCCGGCGCGGAGTACAGCAGGACTGGGGATTTGCCGTGAGCAGACTATCGCATGCCGGCGTGGGGCCGGCCTCGGACAAGGCGGGCGGCGCGCAGTCGCATCCGGCGCGCCTCCTGGTCGATCATGCCGGCACCATCGCGGCGGCCGGCGTGTGCGGCATGCTGGCGGCCGCGCTGGTGGCCTTCTCGATGCCGTCGCAATACCGCGCGCAGGCACTGGTGCAGATGGAAGCGGCGGATGCCGGCCAGGGCGCCGGCCCTGCGCCGTTCGAGCCCGACATGCTCAGGAGCCGTACCGTGGTCGGGCCGGTGGTGGAGCGGCTGCGGCTGGACATCGTCGCCCTGCCCCAGCGCGCGCCCTTGCTGGGCGGACTCGCCGCGCGGCTGGCCGAGCCGGGCCACAGGTTCGGCCCGTGGCCGGAGAGCCTGGGCTATGCCTGGGGCGGCGAGCGCATCGCAGTGGACAGCCTGGCGGTGCCGGAGCGGCTGCTCAATGTGCCGATGCTGCTGGAGGTGCTGGCGGCCGGCGAGTACCGGGTATCGGCCGATGGCCACGAACTGCTGAACGGGCAGGTCGGCAAACCTGCCGCCGGCAACGGCGTGGAGATGCTGGTGGGCGCCATCGACGCGGCACCCGGCACCCGCTTCACGCTGGTGCGGCAGGACCTGCAGGGCGTGGTCGACCGCATCGCCCGCGAACTGCAGGTGGAAGCGTCGGCCGGCGCCGCCCGCACGGTGCGCATCGCCTGGGAAAGCGCCGACCGCCGCAATGCCGAGGCCCTCGTCAACGGCGTGGCGAACTCCTACATCCTCGGCCAGGCCACGCTGCGCCGCGACGACGTGGCCAGCACGCTGGCCTTCCTCAGCAGGGAATTGCCCCTCGCCAAGGCCGAGCTCGACCGCGCCGAGGAGGCACTGACGGACTACCGGTCGCGCTCCGGCACCTTGCAGCCGACCGCGGAGGCACAGTCCTTCCTCAACGGCAGCATGGATTACCAGCGCCAGATCGCTGCACTGCGGCTGCAGCGCACCCAGTTGCTGCAGCGCTTCACCACCGACTCCAACGAAGTGCGTACGGTGGACAGCCAGATCCAGCAGCTGGCCCAGGAACGCCGCGACATGGATGCGCGCCTGAAGAACGTATCGTTGTCGGAGCGGGAGGCGGTCGGCCTGACGCGGGACGTCAAGGTGGCCGAGGAAACCTATATGCAGCTGCGCAACAAGGTCCAGCAGCTGTCGCTGCGGGAGTCGGACAGCACCAGCGCGATGCGCCTGGTCGACAGCGCGGTGGCTTCGATGACGCCGGTCGGCATCGGGCCGTGGCCGCTGACCGCCGGCGGCGGCCTGCTGGGCCTGGGCCTGGGGATGATCGGCGTGAGTGCGCGGCGGCGCTGGAAGCCGGCGGTGGCCGATGCGGGCGAGGTCGAGGACGAGTTCGGCGTGCCGATCCTGGGCGAGGTGGTGTTCAGCCGTGAGCAGGTCGAGCTCGAACGCCAGGTCGAAGCCAAGGCCAGCCTGGCCGGCGTGGCGGTGCTGGGCAGGCCCGATGCGCATGCGCTGGCACGCCTGGGCGATGCCGTGGCGCTGGCGCGCACGCGCGACGGCGTCGGCGAGGACGAGCCTCTCGCCGGACTGGAAGAGGACGGCAGCATGTCCCTCGCCGGCGACGAGCCGTGGCGGCTCGGCTTGC
Organism: Cupriavidus sp. USMAA2-4; assembly: GCF_001854305.1. Lineage (NCBI taxonomy): Bacteria > Pseudomonadati > Pseudomonadota > Betaproteobacteria > Burkholderiales > Burkholderiaceae > Cupriavidus > Cupriavidus sp. USMAA2-4. Next base: position 1,203,213 of record NZ_CP017749.1, read on the forward strand.
ATGACCGCTTCCTGCTGGCCCGCTGCGCGCCGCACTCGCTGGCGGTGGAGGGGCTGCGCAATGTACGCGCCGCCTTGCACTTCGCTGTGCGTGGCGCGCCCGACAAGGTGGTGGCCGTGACCAGTCCGGCGTCCGGCGCCGGCAAGACCTTTGCCGCGGTCAACCTGGCCGTGCTGTTCGCCGAGGCCGGCCAGCGCGTGCTGCTGATCGATGCCGACCTGCGCCGGGGCAAGGTGGCGCGCTGGTTCGACCAGCCCGCCGAAACCGGCCTGGCCGAAGTGCTGGCGGGGCACACGCCGTTCATGCACGCGGTGCGCCCGACCGCGGTCGGCAACCTGTCGCTGCTGACCGCCGGCGCAATACCGCTCAATCCCTCCGAGCTGCTGATGCTGCCGCTGCTGGGCGATTGCCTGCGCGCGGCCAGCGCCTGCTTCGACCTGGTGCTGGTGGACACGCCCCCGGTGATGGCGGTGGCCGATGCCACGCTGGTCGCCAACCTCGCCGGCTCGACGTTGCTGGTGGTGCGCGCCGATGTGACGCCCCCCGAGCAGGTGCAGGAGACCCTGAAGCGGCTCGCGCGAGCCGATGCGCGCCTCGGTGGCGGCATCCTCAACGGCGTCACGCCCCGGCGCAGCAACCGCACCGACTTCGACGCCATGAATCCCTACCTGAGCCTGCCCCTGCCCCCTGCCATGCAGCAGCGCCTGACGCAGACCCGGGCGATCGAGCGCAAGCCCTGAGCGCGCGGCCCGCGGCGGCGGGTCGGCGTACCCATTTCTGCGGGCACGTCCCGCCGGTGTGCGGCCCGCCAGCGCGCACCGTCCGCCAAGGAGCCGGCATGAAGCACATCGTCTTCGAGGGCTGCACCGGATGGCTGCATGGCGCGGCCGGCGACACCGGCGTCGTGCTGTGCGCGCCGCCCGGCCATGAGGGCATGTGGTCGCACCGGGCCTTGCGCCACCTGGCCGACGATCTTGCCGCCGCTGGCGTGCCGGTGCTGCGCTTCGACTACCACGGCACCGGCGATGCGGCGGGCAGCGACGAGGCGCCCGAGCGCCTGGCCTGCTGGATCGGCAATATCGTGGCCGCGGCCGCGCAGTTGCGCGCGCGCGCAGGCGTGCGGCAGGTGGTGCTGTGCGGCCTGCGCCTGGGCGGCAGCCTGGCCGCGCTGGCGGCCGAGGCGCTGGCCGGGCGCAACGAGGCGCCGGCCGCACTGGTGCTGCTGGCGCCGGTCGTCAGCGGTCGCGCCTTCCTGCGCGAGATGCGCGCCCTGCACGTCAACTGGCTCAACAGCATGGCGCCGGACCTGGCCTCGCGCGCCCCGCGGGAAGGCACGCTCGAGGTACTGGCGTATCGCCTGGGCGCCGACACGGTGCGCGCGCTGGAAGGGCTGCGCCTGGACCGCCGCGCCGGCTGTCCGGCACCGCGCGTGCTGGTGCTGGACCCATGGCCGGGTGCCGCCTCGACGGTGCAGGCCTTGTGTGCGCACTACCGCGCGGCCGGCGCCGAAGTGGAGGAGGAGGGGTTCGCCGAGTATGCCGCGCTGATGCAGTCGACCGAGAATGCCGCGGTGCCGGAACAGGCGTGGCGGCGGGTGGCGGCGTGGATCCGGCAAGCTGCGGCCACGGCCGCCGAAGCTGCCGCCGGCCAGGCGATCGCCGACGCGCCGGGGCCTGATCGGGCCGACGACACGGAGTTCGCCGTGGAGGGCGTGCGCGAGCGCGCCGTGTGGCTGGACGCGGGCCGGCAGTTCGGCATCCTGTGCATGCCGGCCGGAGCCCGCCGCGCTCCGCTCGGGGTGATCTTTCCCAATACCGGCGGCAACCATCACGTCGGCGACGGCCGGCTCTTCGTCTCGCTGTCGCGCCGCCTCGCGCGCAGCGGCGTGGCGGCGCTGCGGCTCGACCTGGCCGCGCTGGGCGACAGCCCGCAGGCGCGGCGGCGCATGAGCATTCCGGAGATCTACGCGGTCGCACCGCGCGAGCAGCTTGCCGCAGCGGTGGAGTGGATGCACGGGCAGGGCTTCGAGCACATCGTGCTGGCCGGTGTCTGCTCCGGCGCCTTTCTCAGCCTGCATGCCGGGCTGGCCAGCGACAAGGTCTGCGGGCTCGTGCTGGCCAACCTGCTGAAGTACACCTGGGGCGAGCAGGACGTGGCCACGCTCGGCCAGGCCGAACAGCCGCTGAGCCTGCTGTGGTATGCCGCGCGCCGGCCCGGCAACTGGCTGCGGCTGCTGCGCGGCGATATCCGCCTGCTGCCCTTGCTGATGGGCTGCGCGCGCCGGGTACGCGCGCTGGTCGCCTACCGCCTGGAGCGCGTGCAGGCGGCGTTGCGCGGCGGAGCATCGCGCAAGGCGGCCGGGGAGGACGATGGCGAGGCACGCACGGCGCGCGAATTCGCCTGGGCCGCGGTGCGCAAGCTGGACCGGCGCGGCGTGCGCACGGAGTTCCTGTACGGTGCCACCGACATCGGCCTCGAAGAGACCGCGCAATGCCTGGGCCGCAACCTGGAAGCGCTGCAGGGACTGTCCCACGTCGCCGTGCAGCGCCTCGATTGCCTGGATCATGCGCTGTTCCTGCGCGAAAGCCAGGACAACTTCGGCGACCACGTGGTGCGGCACGTCGAGGCGCTGCTGGCGCGCCAGGCCGACCCCGGCCGCCCGGCGGAAGGCACCGCCACGCCGCCCTTGGCGGCGCGGGCGCAGTCATAGTCCGCGGAATCGCGGAATCATGGAACGCCCGCACGCCGCCCCGGCGCGCCGCGCGCGGACCCGGCGGGCGGGCGCAGCGTACGCTGTCGCACCGAATCCCGCGCGCCACGCCGGCACCATGAGGAAGGGCGCAGAGGCCGCGCGCCGCGAGGAGGGCGACATGATTGCCGACACCGTGCAGGACCGCATCAACAGGAAGGCATGGACCAGTTGGGGCGCGCGCCACTGGTTCGCCGTGGCGGCCGATGTCACCGATCCGGGCGAGGCGGCGGCGCTGGCGCTGGTGGCCGATGCCGCGCGCGGCGCGCCGCTGCTCGACGTCGGTGTCGGCGGCGGACGTACGGTGCCGATGCTGCGCGCGCTCAGCCAGGACTACGTGGCGATCGACTACACGCCGGAGATGGTCGAGATCTGCCGGCGCAACCATCCCGGCGTGGCCGTGCGCCAGATGGACGCGCGCGACCTGTCGGCCTTTCCCGACGATCATTTCGGCCTGGTCATGTTCAGCTTCAACGGCATCGACGCGGTGGATCCCGCCGGACGCGCGGCGATCCTGCGCGAGTTCGCCCGCGTGCTGCGTCCGGGCGGCCTGCTGCTGTTCTCCACGCACAACCTGCGCGGCCCGAGTTACCGCGAGAACCTGACGCGCTTCCTGCGCCTGCCGCGCTGGTCGCCCAATCCCCTGCGGCTGGGCTTCGACACGGCGCGCATCGTCGTCAACCTGCCGCTGGCCACCATCAACTACCTGCGCCACTCGCGGCTGAACCGCGAGTTCGATGGCTATGCGCTGCGCGTATGCGCTGCCCACAAGTTCGGCATCGTCATCCACTACATCGAGCTGGCCGCGCAGCAGCGCGCCCTGCTCGAACTCGGCCTGCGTACCGAGGCCATCTTCGGCAACCTGGACGGCCATGCGCTGCGCGGGCAGGAGGATCTCAGCCAGGTCTACTGGTTCCACTTCGTCGCCAGGAAAGGTTGAGGGGCGGGCGTCGGCCATGAGCGGCATCTCGGTCCTGATCCTGACCAAGAACGAGCAGCAGGACCTGCCAGGCTGCCTGCAGTCCGTGGCCTGGTCGGACGATATCCATGTCTACGACTCGATGAGCACCGACCGGACCGTGGAGATCGCCCGCGCGCACGGTGCCAAGGTAGTGCAGCGTCCGTTTGACAACTGGTCCGCGCACCAGAACTGGGGGCTGCGCAATATCCCTTTCCGCCACGAGTGGGTCTACTACACGGATGCCGATGAGCGCGTGACGCCCCAGCTCGCCCACGCCATGCAGCTGGCCGTGACGGACCCGGGCGATGCGGTGGCCTTCCGCGTCTCCCGCCGCGACCACCTGCAGGGGCGCTGGCTGCGCCACGTCACGCCGACGTCGTTCTACATCCGCCTGTTCAAGCCGGCCAGCGTTCACTACGAGCGGCTGATCAACCCGGTCACCATTGTCGACGGCGAGGTGCGCGACCTGGCCGCGCACATGGACCACTTCCCGTTCAGCAAGGGGATGTCGCACTGGTTCGACAGGCACAATCAATACAGCTCGCTGGAAGCCCGCCAGATCGTGCAGAACCGGCAGCAAGGCACGTCGTTCAGCGTGCGCAGCGCCCTGCTCGAAAAGGACCCCGGCCGGCGCCGCTATCACCAGAAGGAACTCTACTACCGGCTGCCGATGCGCCCGCTGCTGATGTTCCTGCTTCTCTATGGCTTGCGGCGCGGCTTCCTCGACGGCTCGGCCGGCCTGACGTACGCGCTGCTGCGGGCCTACTACGAATACATGATCGTGCTGAAGGTACGAGAACTCGATCGCGCCGACGGCAGCCAGGACAGTCAACGCAGCCAAGGCAAGCAAGGCAGTCAGGGCAGTCAGGGCAGTCAGGGCAGTCAGGGCAGCCAGGGCGGCTGACACCGGATGACACCTGAGCGCGGTCCGCCGCGCATGCGTGGCCGCGCCTTGTCTCGCCTCGGACGGCGCCGCATGCCGGCGGCGCCGGATTGCCGCGGCCTCAGGCCTGCCTGCTGCCGGTGCCTCCGTACTGGTTCAGGTAGCGGTACTTGCCGAAGCGGTAATGGGCCCGGTACCAGCGGCCATCGACATTGAGGCCGTTGAACAGCACGCCCTTCACTTCTCCGCCCGCCTGCTGGATGGCCCGCTGCGAAGCGATCAGCTCGTCGGGCGTGGTCTTGTCCGCGCGCGCGACGAGGAAGACGGCGCCCGCCCGTGCGGCCAGGATGCCGGCATCGGCGGCGGCGAGGACAGGCGGCGTGTCGAGCAGGACGATGTCATAGCTTGCCTGCAGCAGGTCGAACAGGCGGTCCATGTTCGGGCTCTGCAGGAGGTCCGCGGCCTGGGGCGGCTGGGCGCCGGTCGCGATGAAGTCGACGCCCGGCAGCACGTCGCGCTGCAGCACGGCATCCAGCGCGGTCCCGGCCAGGTACTCGCTGAGTCCGGGGCTGCGATGCGTGCTGAAGCGGTGGTTGAGCCCGCCGCGACGCAGGTCGGCGTCGACCAGGACCACCCGGCGTCCGCTGCTGGCCATCACGGCGGCGAAGTTCGAGCACACGAAGGACTTGCCGACGTCGGGGGCCGGGCCGGTGACCAGCACCACGCGGTTGCGGCTGTTCAGCAGGGCGAACTGCAGGGCCGTGCGGAAGCCGCGCAGGCTTTCCAGGGCGGGGTCGTCCGGGCTGTCGCGCGCCAGCAGGCCGCGCGACGGCGCGTCGCCCTGCCGCCTGCCCTGCTGGGGAGAGAACGGGATCGTGCAGTAGACCGTCATGCCGGTGAGCCGCTCGATCTCGTCCGCGTCGGTGATGCCGCCGTCGAGCGTGCGGCGCAGGACCACCGCCAGGACGCCGGCGACCAGGCCGAGCACGATGGCGGCACCGCCGATCATCAGGCGCTTCGGCCGCACCGGATAGAGCGGGACGTCGGCCATGTCCACCAGGCGCGAAGTGCCGATCTTGCTGGCCCGCACCAGCCGCAGCTGCTGCACGTCGTTGAGCAGGGACTGGTACAGGTCGGTGCTGACCTTGACGTCACGCATCAGGCGCAGCACGTCCTGCTCGACCTCGGGCAGCTTCTCGATCTTGCCGGTCACGCCATTGAGCTGGGAGCTCAGGCTGGCGATCTGGCCGTCCAGGATGGCGATGATGGGGTGGTTCGGCGTGAAGCGGGCGATCAGTTCCTGGCGCTTCTGGCGCAACTCCTGCAGGCGCGTCTGGATCTGCACCGATTGCGTCAGCACCAGCTTGGATTCCTCGCTCAGGTCGATCGTGCCGCGCTTGTTGCGCATGGCGTTGTAGCGGCTTTCGGCGTTCTCCACCTGCTGCTTGAGCAGCGGCAGCTGGGTCTCGAGGAACTCGAGCGATTTCTCTGCCTCGGCGGCCTTGCGCCGCACGTTCTGGTCGACATATTCGGTGCCGATCGCGTTCAGGATGGCCGCGGTGCGCTCGGCGGAGCTTCCCTCCAGCGAGATGCCGATCACGCCGCTCTGCTTGCCGCGCTCGAGGATCACGAGCTGGTTCTGCAGGTTGTCGATGGCCACGCTGCGGGCAATGTGGCGCACCACGAATTTCGCGCCCGGGCGTCCGTCCAGCTGGCTGATCAGGATCGTCACCGGGCCGCCCGGCGTCGGGATGACGAGCGGCGTTCCCACGGTGCCGGTGGCCGTCACGCCCTCGCTGTGCAATTCGGCACGGAATTGGTCCGAGGCCAGGGCGGTCACCATGATGGGTCGCCCCTCCACCCGGACCGGCACGTCGAGCCTGGCGACGGAGATCGCTTCGGCACCCCACGCAAAGCCGCCCCAGCCGAGCAGGCCCGGCTCGGAGAGCACCGGGTTGTAGCGCGCGATCGCGGTCCCGAGCAAGGGGAAGTAGCGCGGCGCCGCCTCGATGTTCAGGTGCAGGGAGTCGACCGCCTTGCCGACCACCATGCGCGAGCGCAGCAGCTCGATTTCCGCGGCCGCCGCCGGCTTGACATCGAGCGCGGGGGAGACGCTGGCGACCAGCTTGGCGGTGCTGCTGGGCGTGGCGCCTTCCTCCACCTGGATCAGGATATCGGTGCGGTACACGGGCTTGGCCAGGAAGGCGTACGCCAGTCCGGAGCAGGCGATGACGCCGACCATCAGCAGGAAGGTCCAGCGGTAGCGGACCAGCACATCGAGGCACTCGGTGAGGTCGATCGGCCTGCTGTCCTGGCCGGTCGGCTCGTAGTCCCGGCCCGTCGCATTCTCTGTGCTCATGATGTCTCCCGGAAGCCAGCCGGAGACGCATCCCCGGCGATCTTGCCCGCCCACGAATCGACGCCCTGACGGATCAGGCTGAAGGCGAGGAGGAACAGGCCGTGCGTGCCGCCGTAGGGGTCGGGAACATCGAGGTCCAGCGACTCGCACAGGCGGAACGTCCTGCCGTGCGCGGCAGGAAAGCTCTGTTCGACCATTTCCATCTGCTGCGCCTCCATCACCAGGATCAGGTCGGCGAAGTCGACCATGGCCGCGTTCAAGCGCTGCGCCCGATGCTCGTCCATGGCGATGCCTTCGAGCGCCAGCAGCCGGCCGGCGCGGGGATCGACCAGGGCGCCCACCGCCGGCGCGATGCCCGCGGAGATGACCTGGCACGCGGGCAGGCTGCGCCGCAGCAGCGCTGCCGCCATCGGGCTTCGGCAGCGGTTGCCGAGGCAGACCACCAGGATGGATCGGATCATCTACCGTTCCTTCAAGGCTTGATGAAGCTGGAGGTGCCCACCACCGGCTGCACCAGCAGGCTCATCACGCGGCTCCAGCGGACCACGCCGCGCGCGTCCACGTAGACCACGTCCTTGGGCTGCAGCTCGAAGCCTTCGGCGATGGCCAGCGCGGCGGGCGACGTGCCGTCCAGGTGATAGACCTTGGGGGCGTCGCTCAGTCCCTTGCGGATGACGAAGATCTCTTCAGCGTTGGCGGTGGCCGGATTGACACCGCCGGCATCGCCCAGGGCCTCGTTCAGCGTCATGCGGCCGTTGCGCATCAGCAGCGAGGTCGGGCGCACCACCTCGCCGGTGACGAAGATCTTGCTGTCTTCGCGCTGCTCGACGCGGACGATGTCGCCGGACTTCAGCAGGATGCGCGCCGGATCGACGCCCTTGGCCAGCAGGGCCGGGATGTTGACGTACCAGCTGCGGTCGCCGCGCGTGACGCGGATGCGGCTGTTGTCGCCGGTCTGGTTGAGCACGCCGCCGGCGCGGTTCAGGGCCTCCACCAGGGTCATCGGCGCATCGTCGATCGCCAGCATGCCCGGCGTCTTCACTTCGCCGTCGACGTAGACGCGCTGGCTGCGGAAGCCCAGCACGCGCACCGTCATCTGCGGATCCCTGACGACGCGCGACAGCACGCGCGCCATCTGTGCGCGCACTTCGTTGGCGGTCTTGCCGGCGACCCGCATGACCCCGGCGTACGGAAACTGGATATCGCCCTGGGGACTGACCACGTACCCCGGCATGTTCGAGCCGCCGGTCGAGGTGGGGATCTCGAAGGCCGCGCCGATGCTGTAGGTCTGCGTCGGGAAGACCAGTTCCGGATGATCCCAGACCACCACGGAGATGATGTCGCCGGTGCCGATCCGGTACGGCTGGGGCTGGCCGAACAAGGCTTCGACGTCCTGGTTGGCGACGGGGGCCTTGTTGCGCAGTTCGCGCACCAGCTCCAGCGTGATCGGGGTGACCTCGGGAATCGCGTCCGGTCCCATGGCGCTCACCGGCGCGCCGGCGCTGAAGTGCATGCCCGGAGACGCCGCGCAGGCGCCCAGCAGGACGCAGGCGCCGAGCGCGAGGCAGCGCGCGCGCGCCATGGCCCGCGCCGTGCCGGCGGCATCTGTGCTGGAGAGCGAGCGGCTTGGATGCATGACGGTACCTCCCTGCTGAGGCAACGGCAGCATGGGCTGGGCGACCACGCTGGCCTATGGGAGCAGAGTAGGCGGCCGTTGGCGCCGTTTCGGTGCGCTTTCGCACAGTTTCGTGCGCGCGGAGCCGCACCGTACCGCGCGGCGCCTGCGCCTGCGCCGGCGCAGGGTGCCGGGCGCCTTGCGTGTGCCTGCGCACCGAAGGGGGCAGCGGGCCGGCCATAGTCTGGAGCAGCCTGGCCGGCGCACCGGCCGGTCGACCCCATCCGAGCGAGCCAGCGAACATGAAGATCCTCCATGTCATATCGTCGATCGACCCCGCCTCCGGAGGCCCGCCGGAAGGGCTGCGGCAGTTGCGGCAATCGCTGACGCTGCAGGGCGTGCAGTCCGACATCTGTTGCTGCGACCCGCCCGATGCCGGTTACCTGGCGGCGGGCAGGCCGGGCCTGGTCGCACTCGGGCCATCGCAACTGCGCTATGCCTTCAATCGGCGCCTGTTCGGCTGGCTGGCGCGCTACAGCGCCGGCTACGACGCCGTCATCGTCAACGGCATCTGGCAATTCCACGGACTGGCGGTCTGGCTCGCGCTGCGCGGCGGGAACGTACCGTACTTCGTCTTCACGCACGGCATGCTCGATCCCTGGTTCAGGCAGCGCTATCCGCTCAAGCATGCCAAGAAGCTGCTGTACTGGACGCTGTGCGAGCGGCACATCCTGCGCGATGCCCGCGCCGTGCTGTTCACCGCCGAGGAAGAGCGGGTGCGCGCGCGCCAGTCCTTCCCCTTCTATCAATGCCGGGAACTGGTGACCTCGTACGGGACCGCGCTGCCGCCGCAGGACGGCGAGCGCCTGCGCGCGGGCTTCCTCGCCGGACATCCCGAACTGCGCGGGCGCCGGCTGCTGCTCTTCCTCGGCAGGATCCATGAGAAGAAGGGGTGCGACCTGCTGGTGCAGGCCTTCGGTGCCGTGGCGGGCAGCGACGCCGCGCTGCACCTGGTCATGGCGGGTCCCTGCGACGCCGAGATGCGCGCGCGGCTCGAACGGATTGCCGGGCTGTGCGGGGTCGGCGCAAGGATCACCTGGACCGGCATGCTGCAGGGCGATGCCAAGTGGGGAGCCTTCTACGCGGCCGATGCGTTCTGCCTGCCGTCGCACCAGGAGAATTTCGGCGTCGCGGTGGCCGAGGCGCTCGGTTGCGGCCTGCCGGTGCTGATCTCGGACAAGGTGAATATCTGGCGCGAGACAGAACGGAGCGGAGCCGGCCTGGTTGCACCGGACTCGCTGGCCGGGACCATCGACGTCCTGCAGCGCTGGCTGGGCCTGGACGCGGCACGGCGGCGCGCGATGGGCGCCAACGCGCGCCGCGCCTTCGACGAGTCCTTTCACAGTGCCCGGGCCGCGGCCCGGCTGCGCGAACTGATCGAAGCGGAAACAGTGGCCGCGCGGGAAGAGCGGCTCATGCAGTACAGCCGGTAGTGGCAAGCCGGCAATGGCGGGGGGCAAAGGGAGCGTCTACGCCGCATGACGGTCCGCCGGTGGCCGCCGAGCCACGTCCCGGGCCCGACCGATCTGTCGGCTTGGTCAGGCCTGCCGCCGCCGTTGCCCGATCGGCCTGGCCGGAACGCCCCCATATACCGTCCAGGCGTAGGGCAGCGACTTCGTCACCACCGCGCGGGGCGCGACCACGGCGCCTTCGGGTACCGTCACGCCGGGAGACAGGAAGGCCTCCGCGCAGATCCATGCGTGCCGCTGGACCACGATCGGCGCGGCGATCAGCTGGAACGTCGGATTGTTGTAGTCGTGCGAGCCGGTGCAGAGATGGGCGCCCTGGGACACGATGCCGAATTCGTGGATGGTGATGGGGCTGATGTTGTACAGGGTGGCGCCGTCGGCGACCGCGGCATGATCGCCCATGCGCAGGTTCCACGGAGCCCACACCTTGGCCGAGGGATAGACGTGCACCTGGCGCCCGAGCTGCGCGCCGAACAGCCGCAGCAGGCCGGCGCGCCAGCGGTGCAGCGGGCGCGGGCTGGGACGGAACAGCAGCAGCCAGGCACAGTTCCAGAGCTGGCGCACGGCGCGGTTGCCGAGGGGGAATGACGGACCGGCGACCCGGTCCCGGCGTTCGATGATCATATGACGGCCCCGCTGTAGTCTCGAGGATGATGCCGGGCGTGCTGCCCCTTGCCTTGCCATCCTGCGCCGGCGCGCCGCGCGGCTCGGTGTGGAGGCCCACATTGGGCCCGGTGCCGGCGCCGGCCTGCTTCTCGCCGGCCTGCTTCTCGCCGGCCTACTTCTCGCCCAGCCCCTCGAGCGTGGTGCCGCGCGTGCCGGCGCCGCCGTCCTCGGTCAGCCGGCGGAGTTCGCTTTCCAGCCGCGCCAGCACGGCGTGCCGGTCGAGATGGGAGGCGGCCCACGCTTTGCCGGCGGCGCCGAACAAGCCGCGCCGGGCCGGCCGCTCGGCCAGGGCCTGGAGCGCCCTGACCATGGCCTGTGCGTCGCCGGGAGGCGTGACGATGCCGAATTGCGAGACCAGGCTGGCCAGTTCGGTGCCGGCCTCCGCCGTGGCGATCACGGGCCGTCCGCTCGCCAGCATGCCGGCCAGCTTCGAGGGCAGGACCAGGTCCGCGGCGTCGGCGCGCTGCGGCAGCAGGTGGATATCGGCGGCACCGAGCAGTGCCGGGAACTGCTCGGCGGGCTGCAGCGCCAGGAAATGCACCTGGGGCAGGTCCTGGCAGCGCTGCTCGAGCAGCGCCCTGCCCGGCCCCGCGCCGCAGAAGATGAAGTGGATCCCGGTCTCGCCGGCGAGCAGGCGCGCGGCCTCCGCGAGGATCTCCAGGCCCTGCTTGTTGCCCATATTGCCCGAGTAGAGCGCGGCCACGGCATGCGCGGGGATGCCGAGCGCGCTGCGCAGGGCGACGCTGCTGGCCGAAGGGGCGATGGCAAGATCGGCCCAGTTGGGCAGGTAGACCAGCCGTTCATCCGGCACGGCCTTGCGGCGGGCCAGTGACAGCATGGACGAGGAGATCGTCGAGATGCGGTCGAAGTGCATCAGCGCGTGGCGTTCCAGCGCGCTCGCCGCCAGTTCGAGCCAGGGATGCTTGAGCAGTCCCAGGGCGAAGGCGGCCTCGACCTCGTAGTCCTGGATATGGAGCCAGGCCTTGCAATGGCGCAGGCGCGCGAAGGCTAGCGCGGCCGGGCTGCAGGCGAGCGGCGGCTCTACCAGGAAGATCACCTCGGGACGCCAGCGCCATTGCGCCGCGAGCAGGGGCAGGCTGCACAGCGCGAAGCTGGCCAGGTGGAGAAGCCGCTTGATGCTGGATGGCGTGTGCGGTACCCAGAGCGGTGCGCGGAACACCGTCACGCCAGCCCGCTGCTCGCGCTGGTAGCGCCAGCCGCAGTGGTCGTCTGCCACGCGCCATGCGGGATAGTAGGGGTGCGAGGTGATGACCCTGACATCGTGTCCGTGCATGGCCAGCCACTCGGCCTGCTCGGCGGCGTACTTGCCGATGCCGGTCAGTTCCGGGGCGTAGTTCAGGCAGTAGATGAGCAGTTTCATGACGGCGATGGACGTGGGGTTGGCTGACGGCCGGGCCGTGTCGTCGATGAGGCGCGCGGTGGCAAGGCGCGGCTCATGCCACCTTACGGCCGCGCGCCGCCCGCCACCGTTGGCTAACGCACGCACGCAGACTGGCGTGGTGCCGCGCCTGCGCCGGAACCGGCGCCGCGCCGATGTGCGCTAGCGAACCGAGGGGCCCGGGCGGCAGCCGCAAAGTGGCGTGGTCCGTGCCGTGCTGCCGGCAAGCGCGCGGCGGCCACGGCCGGGGGATCACGGGGGAGCCATGAATCGAATCGCCCGCAGCATCGGCGCCAACGTCTTCGCCCAGGCGTCGACGGTGGCGACCCAGTTGCTGACTGTTCCCCTGCTGCTGATGGCGTGGGGGCCGGAACGCTTCGGCGCCTGGATCATGATGGCGACCATCGCCGCCTATCTGTCGCTGGCCGACCTGGGCTTCACCGGCGTGGCACTGAACCGCATGATCATGTGCATTGCCGCGGACAATGCCAGGTCGGCGGCCGTCAGTTTCCAGTCGGCCCTGCTGCTGCTCGTCGTCGTCGGCACCGTGTTGACCGCCGCCGCCGTGCCGATCGGCCTGCTGCTCGGCGCGCCGGTGGCAGGCTGGTTCGGGCTGGCGCGTGCCGAAGTCGCGCCCGCCCTGGTGATGATCGCGCTGCAGTCGAGCCTGCAGATGCTGGCGGTGCTGCTGTGCGGCGTGTTCCAGAGCGAGCGGCGCTATGCCGAGTCCACCCTGTGGATGAATGTGGCCCGCCTGCTGGAGTTCGCCCTGGTGGTGATCGGGGCGCTCGTGTTCAAGGCGGGTTTCGCCGTGCTGCTCGGCGTGATCGCCGCGGTGCGCGTGCTGCTCGTGCTGGTGCTCTACCTGCGCTCGCGCACGTTCGCCGCCTGGTCCGTGGCGGGGTTCGCGCTGGCGTCGTGGCGGGAGCTGCGCGAGATGCTGGTGCCGGCGATCGCCTTGCTGGCGTTCTCGCTGGGCGGCGCGCTGAACCTGCAGGGCATCGTGCTGCTGACCGGCACGCTGTTCGGCCCGGTCGCGGTGGCGCACTTCAGCGCCATGCGCACCCTGGCGCGCGTGCCCTACCAGCTCTCCCAACTGGTCAATCTCGCCCTGGCACCGGAGATCGGCCGCCTCTACGGCGAGGGCAAGGCGCACGCGCTGCGTTCGCTGTACCGGCGCGCCACCGCGGGCTGCTTCCTGCTCGCGGCGACCTCGAGCCTGGCCCTGTATCTCGCCGCGGACGTGATCTGCCGCTACTGGACGCATGGCAAGCTGCAGCCGGTGGAGCCGGACTTCGGCCTGCTGCTGGCCGCTGCCGTGGTCAACTCGCTCTGGTACACGGGTTCGTTGATGTTCACCTCGACCAATAATCACGTGCGCTACGCGGTGGTCTACCTGGCGGCCAATGCCAGCGGGCTCGCCATCGCGCTGATGGCGGGACCGCTGCTGGGAACTGCCGGCGCCGCGCTCGGCGTGCTGGGAACCGAGGTGCTGCTGCTGGTGGCCCTGCTGCCGCGCCTGCGGGGATTCTCGCGCGAAGGCATGGCGGCGCCGCGCTCCGCCTAGCGCGGGCGGGGCAGGACGCACGGGATACGCGAGGCGCGCAGGGGCACGAGGCGGGCGCGCCGCCGGCCGGCATCCCTGTCAGGATGCCGGCGCATCCTTCCAGGCGCCTTGCTCCGCTCCGGGCGGCGCGGCCGGACGGACGCCACGGCCCCGGGTGGGCGCAAGCGAGCGCATCAGGTTGTCGAACCACAGCGACGGGTGGAACTGCATCGCCAGGGACAGGCTGCCGCGCGACATCCGTAGCAGCGCCTCGTCGTGCTGCGTGGCGACCGCCGTCATGGCGGCGAGCAGCTCGTCGACGCTGCCCTGCGGGAACTTGTAGCCGTTGAAGCCGTTCTTGACGAGATGGACCGAGGCGCCGCAGCGGGTCGTGCAGACGATAGGCAAGGCCAGGGCGGCGCCTTCCTGGATCGCCACGCACCACGGATCCCGATCGCTCGGCATGAGCAGGACCCGGTGGCGCGCCAGCGCCGCGGGCAGGTCCTCCGGCTGGACGAAGCCGTGCCGCACCACGCCCGGCAGGCGTTCGGCCTCGCCCAGGCTGCCCGCGCCGTAGACGTGCAGGTTCCAGGGCGCTTCCTGGTTCGCGCGATAGGCCTGATAGGCCGCCATCAGGGTAGCGAGCCCTTTCTCGGGGGACAGGCGGCCGACGAAGACGAAGCCTTCGCCGTCGAGCGGATCGCGCGCCGCGCCGGTCTCGTAGAAGCGCTTGTCGCAGGTGAACAAGCCGTCGATGATCTCGCCGTCGTCGAAGCCCAGCCTGCGCGCGAACTGGTACTGCCGCTCGCCGGGCACGAAGGCGCGGTCGAAGTAGGGCGCGATCAGGAAGCGGGACAGCAGGCAGCCGCCGATCTGCTTGAGGCGTGCTTCCCACGGGTTGTCCATGGCGAGCACGCGGACCGTGCGGCCCCGCATCGCCGTGCAGATCTTCAGGTAGGAGCGGAAGTTCCAGCCGGATACGATCATCACGTCCGGCGCGAAGCGCGACACCTCGTCGAGCAGACTGGCGTCGTCGATCTGTCCGCGCGTCCATTCCAGCAGCCGCACGCTTTCCCGCCGCCCGCGCGCCAGCGCCTGGTAGGGCGAGGCCGGATGCGGCGTGAAGCAGGACAGCAGGACGGCGGCACCGTGGTCACAGGCGGTGTTGATCGCAGCGTTCAGGTATCCGGAGCCTTGTGGCCAGAGGATGGCAAGACGGGTCGGCATGTCGGGGTCATCTCCAACGGGACGGCAGTCGGGTGAGCAGGTGCTTTTCCAGCAGGAACACGCCGGCGGGGATGCAGTCGTACAGGCGGCGCTCCCTGTGCATCGCTTTGCGGAACAGGCGCTCGCCATCCTGGCGGTAGGACTCGACCAGGCGTCCGGTCCCCGAGATGGAGGCATCGTGGATGCGGAACAGGGCCAGCGGCCTGCGGGTGCTGCGGAAATGCGCGCCTTGCAGGGCCATGTCGAGGATCAGCTCGCCGTCCCAGCAGGTCCGGTTGTCCACGTTGAAGCCGTTCACCTGGCGGAAGCTGCCGGCGCGGAAGAACATGCCTTGCTGGAAGAAGTTGACGGCCCCGTAGGCCAGGCGCAGCAGCGAGAGCGGCGAGGCGCGGATTTCCCGCAGCGTGCGGCCGTCGCCGTCCACCTTCATGCCGCTGCCGCACAGCACGTCGACACGCGGATTCGCCTCGAACACAGACGCCACGTACGCGAGCGAACCGGGCAGCAGCGCGTCGTCCGCGTTGAGGAAGTGGAAGATGTCGCCGGTGGCGCGCGCGAAGCCGCGGTTGAGCCCGTCGGCAGGGCCGCGGTCCGGCTCATAGATGCGTTCGACGCGGTCGCCGCAGGCATCGATCAGCGTCCTGCTGGCATCGCTGCTGCCCGGGTCGACGACGATGTACTGCAGGTCGGGATAGTCCTGCGACAGCACCGAGTCGAGACAACGCTTCAGGTAGTCTCCCTGGTTGTAGGAAATGGTCACCACGCTGATCTTGAGCACGTCGTCATTCCTGGGCGGGTCTACGGGAAAGAGCCGGCCGGCGCTTCGGCGTGCGTGGCTGCGCGGCGTGCCGGCCGCGCGGCCGGGGCCAGGTCCAGGCGAACAGCAGGCCGATGTAGAGCGCCGCCAGCCAGCGGTTGTCGGCACCGAAGGGGGAGAAGAAGGCATCCCAGAGCAGCTGCGGCATGCCGACGCAGAAGTAGACCGGCAAGCGCCGCAGGTGGAGCAGGAAGGTGCGCAGGCAGGAGCCCAGCAGCCCCGCCCAGAAGATCCCGCCGGTGATGCCGGCCCAGACCATCGCGCTCATGATGAACGAGTGCGTCGGGATCAAGGTGGAATCGAGCTCCGGGAACTTGTCGGTCAACGACATGCCGAGCTGGTGCGACAGCAGGTTCAGCTCATCCACGTAGCCGCCCGTGTCGAGCGCCCACGAGCCGTGGCCGAGCAGCGGCGCGTCGGCGAAGGCGCGCAGCGAGACCAGCAGCTCCGGCCTGCCGCCCAGCAGGATGCCGAGATCGCTGGTGGCCTGCACGGTGTACTTGTGCGCGGCATCCTGCGACAGGAAGCCGAAATCGGCGGAGTGAGCGAAGAGGAAGGAGAAGACCTCGTTGAGCAGGTAGATCCCCATCGCGAGCGTGAGCGCGATGACGATCATGCCGCCGCTGGCGCGCGCCGCGCGCGCGAGGTAGGCGGCGGGTCGCGAATCGCGGTACAGGTAGGCCATGGCGCCGAACAGCGGCAGCGCGGCATTGCTGCGGAAGTCGAACACGATGGAGACGGCGCTGAACATCAGCAGGCAGACGAGCACCTTCATATTGCTGGCGCGCCTCAGCGACAGGTACGCCAGCAGCAGGCTCAGCACCGGTATCGCGTAGCCCCACTTCCACGGATTCTCGATCGCCACGTCGATCGGGTTGAAGGTGGTGTCGTAGAGCCGGTAGAGGGTGGTGCCGGCGACGAAGAACCACAGTGACTTCTCGTGCCGGCTGTCGAAGCCGTTGCCGACCGCGTAGATGGTCGCGAAGAACACCAGGGGCGCCAGCACGCCCTTCATGGAGGTGGAGACATCGGTGCCGTTCTCGAGGTCGGAGAAGATCTGCGCGATCGACCACAGCAGCGTGAGCCCCAGGATGCCGGCGAACCTGCGCTCGACCTGCAGCGAGCAGAGCAGGTAGATCGTATAGACGGCCGCGATGAACTCACCCATGTAGATCTCGCCCAGCAGGTTGAGCTTGATCGAGGCGATGCCGCCGAGGATCAGGTAGGCGATGGGGTGTTCCGAATCCGCGGAGCGCTTTCGGATGGAGGTCTGTTGCAGCATCGCGTCGTCCACTTGCCATCCGTCGCGCCTTCCGCCGGAACGCCGCCGCGCGGGCGGCGCCGCCGGTGCGCCGGGGTGGCTGGCCCCTGGGTCCGGCCGCGCCCGGCGTGCGGCCGGTACGCGTCCGCCTGCCGCGCCTGGCGGCCGGGCTCCTGCGAGGCCGGGCTGTGGCGGGCGGCTCGCCCTGGTTCGATGGGAGCAGCATTCCACGAACCGGGTCGATCCATCTGTGCGTCCTCACACATTGGCGTGCGGGGCGGCCGCATGGCCGGCGGCGCCGCATGCCGCATCCGGCGCCGCCTCGGCCGGGCAGGAGGCCAGGGCAGCCGAGCGTACCGCCTCGGCATAGGTGCTGCGCAGGCCCGCTTCCAGTCCGATGCGCGCTTGCCAGCCGAGGCGGCGGATGGCGCCGCTGTCGAGCAGCTTGCGCGGCGTGCCGTCCGGCATCGATGCGTCGAAGTCGATCGCGGCGCGGCAGCCGACCACCGCGGCGATCATGCCGGCCAGGTCGCGGATGCTGATGTCGTCGCCGCTGCCGACGTTCAGGTGGGTTCCATCCGGTCCGGTGCAGTCGCGATAGGCCGAGACCGGCGCGCGCATCGTGAGCAGGCAGGCACGTGCCAGGTCATCCACGTGCAGGAACTCGCGCCGGGGCTGCCCGCTTCCCCAGATCGCGACGCGTTCCGCGCCGTGTTGCCGCGCTTCGTGGAAGCGCCGCAGCAGCGCCGGGATCACGTGGCTGTGCGTCGGGTGGTAGTTGTCGCCGGGACCGTACAGGTTGGTCGGCATCAGGCAGCGGAAGTCGGTGCCGTACTGCCGGTTGTAGCTGTCGCACAGCATCACCCCGGCGATCTTCGCCAGCGCGTAGGGCGCGTTGGTGGGCTCCAGCGCGCCGGTCATCAGTGCGCCTTCGGTGATCGGCTGGCTGGCGAACTTCGGGTAGATGCAGCTCGAGCCCAGGAACAGCAGCCGCGCGACGCCCGCGGCGCGGGCCTGGTGGATGACGTTGGCGGCGATCATCAGGTTCTGGTAAAGGAACTCCGCCGGGAAGCTCTGGTTGGCATGGATGCCACCGACGCGGGCGGCTGCCACGTAGACCTGATCGATGCGTTCGCGCGCGAAGAAGTCGCGCACGGCCTGCTGGTCGCAGAGGTCGAGGCCGGCATGCGGGCGGGTGACGCACTCCACATCGCCCTCGGCCTGCAGGGCGCGCACGATGGCCGATCCGACCATGCCCCGGTGGCCGGCGACGAAGACGCGCAGCGAGCGGCTACTCATGATGATCGTAGGCGCGGAAGCCTGCCATGCGTACCAGTGCGTCGCGCCGCGCGGCGGCATAGTCCGCCTCGGTCATCTCGCGCACCAGCTCCGCGAAACCGACGCGCGGGGTCCAGCCGAGCCGCTCGCGCGCGCGGCTGGCGTCGCCCAGCAGCGTTTCCACCTCGGTGGGGCGGAAGTAGCGCGGGTCGACGCGTACGATCACGTCCCCCACCTTGCACGCGGGACGCGTGCGGCCGTCGCGCACGTCGATGGCCTCCACGATGCCGACCTCGTCGCTGCCGTTGCCGTGGAAGGCCACGGCAATGCCGAGGACGCGCGCAGCCTGCGTGACGAATTCGCGCACGCTGTGCTGCTGCCCGGTGGCGATGACGAAGTCCTCGGGCTGCGGCTGCTGCAGCATCAGCCACTGCATCTCGACGTAGTCGCGCGCATGGCCCCAGTCGCGCAGCGCCGACAGGTTGCCCAGGAAGAGCGTGTCCTGCAGCCCCAGCGCGATGCGCGCCAGGGCCCGCGTGATCTTGCGGGTGACGAAGGTCTCGCCGCGCACGGGGCTCTCGTGGTTGAACAGGATGCCGTTGCAGGCATACATGGCGTAGGCCTCGCGATAGTTGACGGTGATCCAGTAGGCGTAGAGCTTGGCCGTGGCGTAGGGGCTGCGCGGATAGAAGGGCGTGCTTTCCCTTTGCGGCGTCTCCCGTACCAGGCCGTAGAGTTCCGACGTCGATGCCTGGTAGAAGCGCGCATGGCGCTCCATGCCGAGGATGCGCAGCGTTTCGAGCATGCGCAGCGTACCCAGCGCATCGGTGTTGGCCGTGTACTCCGGCTCTTCGAACGAAACATGGACGTGGCTCTGCGCGGCGAGGTTGTAGACCTCGTCTGGCTGGGCCAGCTGGACCACGCGCAGCAGGCTGGCGGTGTCGGTCATGTCGCCGTGGTGGAGGATCAGGCGGCGCTCGGGTTCCTGCGGATCCTGGTAGAGGTGGTCGATGCGTTCGGTGTTGAACTGCGAGCTGCGCCGCTTGATGCCATGCACCTCGTAGCCCTTGGCCAGCAGCAGTTCGCACAGGTAGGAGCCGTCCTGGCCCGTGATGCCCGTGATCAGCGCGCGCCTGGGGCGTGATGGCTGGCGCGTGTCGGCGTCGCTGATCCCGGCAAGGGGTTGGAGGTCGTTGTGGAGGTCGTTGGCACCCATGTTTTCCGTCGCTCCCCGAGTGGCCCGCAGGCGTGTGCATGTCGGTGGCGTACCGCGCGTGTGTGAACCGACTGTAGGCCGGCGCGGAGCGCGTCTCTGTTGGCTAGCCCACAGTGGCGGAGAGGGGGGAAGCCGGCCTCGCAGGCGCGCATGGGCCGGCTGGAATGCCTACGCAGAAACGGGTACGCCCGGTCCGTTTGCGCCGGCGGACTAGACGACGGCGGCGTCGGCGCCGTGGCGCGCGGCCTCTTCGCGTCGGCCCGGCGCCAGGCGTGCCGCGTGCTCATCGCCATTGACCCAGTCGAGCGTGGCGCCGCGCTGCAGGGCGGCGTACACGGCCTCGCCCTTGTTGCGTACCTTGAGCCGCTGGTAGAGCGTGCAGGCGTGGCTCTTCACGGTGGCCACCGAGATATTGAGCATGCGGCTGACGGTCTTGATCGGGTAGCCGCGCGCGAGCAGCACCAGCACCTCGTACTGGCGCGGCGTGATCTTGAGCATCTCCGCTTCGTCATAGCTCGGCTCGTCGTCCATCGACGCCGCCGGCGCGGCGTGCACCGGCAGCACGGCGTGGTGGCCGGTGCGTGCCGACGACAAGCGCGGGTCGCCGCCGGTGGCCGCCGGCAGCGGCAGGGGCACGGAAGAGGCGAGCGACGGCGTGGCTGGCAGCCCGAGCCGCGAGGCGGCTGGCGGGCTGGCGCTCTCGCTCGCCATCACCAGGGCCTGGCTGCCGGACACCGCCAGGCGGATGGCAGCCTCCAGCACCGCCAGCGAGGCGGTCTTGGGCAGGCAGCCGCAGATGCCGGCCGCGCTCTCGGCAGACGGGGCATGCAGCGGCAGCGCGTCGGCCAGCACCAGGATGCGCACCGGTGCGAACAGTTCGCGCGCCTGGTCGAGTTGCCGCCAGCCGTGCGCGGTGTCGCCGGTCATGCCGAAGATCATCAGGTCGATATTGCCGCGATAGCTTTCGTACGGGGCCATTTCCGCAGGCGAGAGTGCGAAGGCCTGGTCGCAGCACTGGATGCTCCCGAGCATCTGGTAGAGCCCGAGGCGGAGCAAGGGATGCTCCTCGATCAGCAAAGCGTTCATTTTGTTGTTGCTCCCCGTTCAACCGGTTGGAGGCGTTTGGTGCCTTGCTTGACGGAATATTGGATGACGTGGCAGACCTGCGCGCCACGACTGCGGCAACCCCGTTGCGTCCATGACCGCGTACCGCCCACTATGGTTGGAGGCTGTCGCTCTGCCTGGAGGCCTGACCCGACCCTTACCCGGAAAACCTAGCTGATAAATCAGCGTAAAACCATCTTATGGGCTGATTGAAATGAATGCAAGCGAGCCTAAATCCCTCATTCGGGGGTCGCAGAAAAATATTCCTGATGTGGCGAAAAGCCTTTGCTGTCGCGGGTTTGCGGTGTCGGCTATGCGCCATCCGTGGTGCCTGGAAATCCGTTTCATCGCTGCAACAGATTGGCCAGGATTATGTTTCAGCCATGAAACTGATTATCGGGAATTCTGCTGGAGATGCCGTGATTAATGACCCGCATGGGGGAGCCAGGATTATCGGTGGCGGCAATCCTGCTGCATTTCTGAAACGAACCGGCCGGGTGGGGCGCGTGTGGCCCGGACTGGACCGTCAGGGCCCGGTGAGGAGGGCGGGGAGGGCGGGCCTCATGCAAAAGGACGATGCCCCCTCCGCCTTGTGGGGGAGAGGCTTGGAAGGAGTCTGCAGGGGTGGAAAAGGGCGCCAAGAGGTGGAAGGCGGGGCGGACGGCTGGCGGCGCCGACCCGCCTGCCCGGGGCGGGGCAGGCGCCGGGCGCTCAGCGGGTCCAGCGGCCGGGGCGCAGGACCCAGCCGTGCGGTCCCCTGACCCATTGTTCTGGCACATAACGGTAGCCGGGGCGGCCGTGCGCCCAGTAACCGCCGGCCCAGGTGTAGCGCGGACCGTCGGCGCGCCAGTGACCCGGCACCCAGACCTGGCCCGGCCGGGCCGGCGGGCGGTGTTCATAGCGCGGCGGCGGCGGGCCGTCGCGCCGAGCATAGGGCGGGGGGCCGCCCACGGGTTGCGCCTGGGCGGGGGCGACCAGGCCGGACAGATTGCCGGCGGCCAGTACGGCGGCGGCGAGCATGAGTTGACGCTTCATCATTTTCTCCGGATCGGCTTTGTCATCGCTGCCGCGCCATGGCGGCAGGCTCTGCTTCCCTATGTCCTTCCGCTTGCCGCATCAGTAGCGGTAGTAGTGGTAAGGCGGCGGGCCGCCGCGCGGCGGTACCACGATGCAGGCGGAAAGCATGGCGGCTGCGCCGGTCAGCAGCACGACGAGGGCGAGGGCGCGTTTCATGTCTTGGCTCCGAGAAAGGCTCGCGTTGAACATGGCTCCAATCTAGCGGGGCACGCGCGGTGCCGGCGTTAGCACTTGTAAGCCGCGCCGGCCATGCCGCCGGGGCTGTGCGGCCCTGCTGCGCTCCCCGGCAACGCCCGCGGGGCCTTGCGGGCGCTGGGCTGGCGGGTGGCACAGGGGGCCGGTTGGGGGCCGGCGGGGTCTCGCGCGCGGCGCCGCGTCTTAATCCGGCGTTACATCGGAAATGATTGCCGCAACGGTTGGCCGTCCGTGCCCGCAGGGCGCGGGCCGGAAGTCACCGTTTTGCGCACGCAGCAGGTACGCAGAAACGGGTACGCCCGGGGGTGTCGGGGCAGTGGCGCGCGGTGGTGTCGTTGTTCGGCCTGCCCGAGGAGGCGCTGCCGTGGCTGATGCGGGTGCCCTGCAAGGGGTCGCTGCCGGGCGCGGTGCCCACCGACCCGCTGATCTACCGTTTCTATGAACTGGTCAGCGTCTACGGCACCACCTTCAAGGAGTTGATCCACGAAGAGTTCGGCGACGGCATCATGAGCGCCATCGATTTCCGCATGGACCTGCGGCGCGAGGCCGATCCCGCCGGCGACCGCGTGCGCATCGAGATGTCGGGCAAGTTCCTGCCGTACAAGACCTACTGAGTCCGCAGAGCCCGCGGCGCTCGCTGAGCCTGCGAAGTGCCGCCGGCGCTGCTGCCGCGCACTATAGTGGTTAGCGCGGGCGCCCGTGCCGCAGCCGCGGCGGCGGATTGCGCCACGCAGCCATGCCGGAGTGTGCCGATGCCCGTGCCGCCCTGCTTTGCCGACCGTCGCGAGGCCGGCGCCTACCTGGCGCGGCGGCTGGCCGAACTCGGCCTGGCGGCGCCGGCGGGCGGCACGCCTCCCCTGGTGCTGGCGTTGCCGCGCGGCGGTGTCCCGGTGGCCTTCGAGGTCGCGCGCGCGCTGGCGGCGCCGCTGGACGTCCTGCTGGTGCGCAAGATCGGCGCGCCAGGCTATCCCGAGCTGGCGCTGGGCGCGGTGGTGGAAGGGGTTCCGCCGGCCGCCGCGCCGCACACCGTGGCCAACGACGACCCGTGGGCGCGCCGGGCCATCGACAGCGGCGCCTTCGATGCCGAGCGCGGGCGGCAGCTCGATGAGATCCGGCTGCGGCAACGGCGCTACCGCGGCGGCGCACCGCTGCCGCCGCTGCAGGGCCGCACCGTGATCGTGGTCGACGACGGCGTGGCCACCGGCGCCACCATGCGCGCCGCGCTCGAAGCGGTGCGCGCGGCCGGCGCCGCGCGCGTGGTGGCGGCGGTGCCGGTGGGGGCACTGGACGGGCTGGCGGCCCTGCGCGCGGCGGCCGACCAGGTGGTCTGCCTCAATACGCCGGCGGTGTTCGGCGCGGTCGGCGCCTTCTACCTGGATTTCACGCAGACCGGCGACGAGGAGGTGCTGCGCCTGCTGCGCGCCGCCGCCGGTGGCGCCGCGCCATAGGGAGTCGGGAGCCGCGGACGGCGCGGCTCAGCCCGCGCCGGCCAGCCGGGCCTTGAGGTGTGGCATCAGGCCACCGGCGCGCAGCAGGTCGAGCAGGAAGGCGGGGATCGGCTCGCAAGCCAGGCGCCGTCCGTCCTCCAGGGCCAGGGTGGCGCTGTCGAGGTCGAGCCGGGCCATCGCGCCGTCGCGCAGGGGCGAGGTGTCGTGGCAGACCAGCACCGGCAGGCCCAGGTTGATGGCGTTGCGGTAGAACAGGCCGGCGAACGAGGGGGCGATCACCGCGGCCACGCCCAGGTGCTTGAGCGCCTGCGGTGCCTGCTCGCGCGAGGAGCCGAGGCCGAAGTTGCATCCCGCCACCAGCAGGTCGCCCCGCCGCACGGCGGCGGCGAAGCCGGGGCGCGGGCCTGCCAGGCAATGGCGCGAGAGCTCTTCGATGCCGGCCTTCATGTAGGCACCGGGTGCCATCGCGTCGGTGTCGACGTTGTCGCCGAAGCGCCAGATGCGGCCGCCAGGCTGGGGTTCGGGGAGGGCGGTGGTCATGCGAGCAGGGAGCGGGGATCGGTGATACGGCCGGTGACGGCACTGGCCGCCACGGTCATCGGCGAGCCCAGCCAGACCGCGCTGCCGGCGCCGCCCATGCGGCCGGCGAAATTGCGCGCCGTCGACGCGATGGCGCGGCTGCCGGCGGGGAAGCGCGAGGGCCCGTAGCCGGCGCAGGCATTGCAACTGTTGCCCAGCAGGGTCGCGCCGGCATCCAGCAGCACGCCCAGCGTGCCCTCGGCCTCGGCCTGGCGCTGGTCGCGCAGCGATGCCGGCGCCACCTGCAGGCTGATGCCGGCGGCCACGCGGCGCCCGCGCAGCACGCGCGCCGCCATGCGCAGGTCTTCCAGCTTGGCGCCGGTACAGGCGCCCAGGTAGGCGATCTGCAGCGCTTCGCCCTCGGCCTGTGCCACCGGCACGCTGTTGGCCGGCGAGTGGGGGGCGGCCACGTGGGGCGCCAGTGCCGCGGCGTCGAAGACATGGCTGGCCAGCAACGGGGCCTCGTCATCGCTGCGCCAGTGCGCCAGGTCGATGCCGGCCAGCGCGCCGGCATCGACGCCGGCGGCGGCGAGCCAGTCCAGCGTGGTGCGGTCGGGGGCCACCAGGCCGGTCTGCGCGCCGAGCTCGGCGCTCATATTGGCCAGCGTCATGCGTTCCTGCATCGGCAGCGCCGCCACTGCCGGACCGGCATACTCGACGGCTTCGTAGCGGCCGCCGCCGAGGCCGAAGCGCGCGCATAGGAACAGCATCATGTCCTTGGCGCAGACGCCGTCGCCGAGGCGCCCGCTCCAGTGCACGCGGATGGTGTGCGGCACGCGCAGCCAGATCTCGCCGGTGGCCAGCACGCTCGCCATTTCGGTGGCGCCGATGCCGAACATGTAGGCACCGAAGGCGCCGCCGGTAGGACTGTGGCTGTCGCCGCCGACGATGAAGCGGCCCGGCAGCACGTGGCCGTGCTCGGGCAGCACCAGGTGGCAGATGCCCTCGCCGTCGATGAAGTGGGGCAGGCGCTGTTCGCGCACCCAGTCGCGCGTGAAGCGCACGATGGCCTGCGCCTCGGGGTCGACGGCGGGCAGGTAGTGGTCGGTCACCACCACGTAGCGCTGCGGGTCCCACACCTGCGCGCCCAGCTCGCGCAGCAGCGGCGCCACGCGGCGCGGGCCGCTCGAGTCATGCGACATGGCCAGGTCGACCCGGCACATCACGATGCTGCCGGGCTCGACGTGGGTGCGGCCGGCAGCGCGTGCCACCAGTTTCTGGGCGAGGGTGGCGGGGACCGTCATGCCTTCATTCGTTCCTTCGGGTTCCGTCTCAATCAGGGCTCGCGCCCGAGTAGCGCACCACCTTGGCCCAGCGCTTGATGTCCTCGCGCACGAAGCCGGCGAAGGCCTCGGGCGTGCTGCCCACCGGCTGCGCGCCGTCGTTCTCCAGGCGCTTGCGCACGGCCGGCGAATCCAGCCCGTGCCGCACTGCCTGGTTGAGGGCCTGCGTCACCTCGCGCGGCAGCCCGGCCGGGCCGAACAGGCCGAACCAGGCATTCGACTCGAAGCCCTTGACCGTGTTGCCGATCGGCTCCGCGCCGGGGAACTGCGGCAGCGGGCCGGGACTGGTCACGCCGAGCACCTTGAGCTTGCCCGCCTTGACGTGCGGCATCACGTTGACCGTGCTGGCGAACATCAGGTCGACCTGGCCGGCCAGCAGGTCGGTGATCGCCGGCGCGGTGCCCTTGTAGGGGATGTTGACGATGTAGGTGCCCGTCATCATCTTGAACATGTCGCCGGCCATGTGCAGCGAGGAGCCGACCGAGCCGATGGCAAAGTTGTACTTGCCGGGATGGGCGCGCGCCAGCCGGATCAGCTCGGCCACATTGCTGGCCGGCAGGCCGGGCGTGGCCACCAGCACGCTGGGCACGGTGGCCACCAGCGAGATGGGGGTGAAGTCCTGCACCGGATCGAAGGGCAGCTTCTTGTACAGCGAGGCGTTGATGGTATGGCTGGTGAAACTCATCAGCAGCGTGGTGCCGTCGGGCGTGCTCTTGGCGACCTGGTCGGCGGCGATATTGCCGCCGGCGCCGGGACGGTTCTCCACCACCACCGGCTGGCCGAGCTCGCGCGAGATCTCCAGGCCGATGGTGCGCGCCATCAGGTCGGTGGTGCCGCCGGCCGGCGCGCCCACCAGGATGCGGATCGGCTTGCCACCGGCGATCTCGGCGCGCGCGGCCGGGGCCGCGAGGGCCAGGCCGGCGAGCGCGGCGAGCGCGCCGAGGGCTGCGGAGACGGCGCGCCGGCGGCGTGCCGCCGGCAGCAAGAACATCGGACGGAAGCGGCGTGAATCACGCTGGCTGCGGATCGGCATGCGGATGGCTCCTTGTTCCGGGATGGTTGGAACCGTGCAGTATCGCCCATCCGCCGACCGGCAGGGCAGGGCAGGGCCGGGCCGGGCCGTTCCCGGCGGTCCTCAGTCGTTCAGGCCCGCGCGCATCTCGCTTTCGACCCAGACATTGGCGCTGTCGCCGCCGGCCGGCGACAGCTCCATGCGGTATTCGTAGCGGTCGGGGCGGTACTGGCCCAGCAGGAACTGCACGGGACGTCCCTGGCTGTCCTTGACCACGCGGCGCACCGCCAGCAGCGCGCCGCCGACGGGCACGTCCAGCAGCGGCGCGACCACCACGTCGGCCAG
Organism: Cupriavidus sp. USMAA2-4; assembly: GCF_001854305.1. Taxonomy (NCBI): domain Bacteria; kingdom Pseudomonadati; phylum Pseudomonadota; class Betaproteobacteria; order Burkholderiales; family Burkholderiaceae; genus Cupriavidus; species Cupriavidus sp. USMAA2-4. Next base: position 1,229,762 of record NZ_CP017749.1, read on the forward strand.
GCGCGCGCTCAGCACCTGGGTGGCCCGCCCCAGTTCCACGCCGCCGGCTTCGAGCAGGCGCAGCATCGGCGTGGTCTCCAGGTCCTTGCGGGTCAGCGGCCGCCCCAGCGCCGCCGGCAGGTAGGCGGTGATGTGCGACAGGGGGCGGTTGCGGTAGTGGCGCACGCGCACCACCTTCAGCACCGGGTCGCCGGGCTGGAGTTCGAGCGCCTCGGCGACCTCGGGCGTGGCATGCACCTCGTCGATCGAGATCACCTTGACCGAGGTCTTCTCGCCCATGTCGATGATGTTGTCGAGCAGGCTGCTGGTGCGCTCCTCGGCCGTCACCGCGGGCTTGGGCGGTTGCGGGTTGACGAAGGTGCCCAGGCCGCGGTGGCGCCGCACCAGGCCTTCCTGGACCAGCCGGTCGAACACACGGCGCATGGTGACGCGCGATGCCTGGAACTGCTTGGCCAGGTCGATTTCGCCGGGCAGCGGGCCCTGGCCGAAGCGGCCCTCCACGATCTGTTGGCGGAGTACCACGTAAATCTGGTGATACAGGGGGACGACGGCTTCACTCATGGCTTACCTTGCAGACGCTGGCAGGGACGGAATGGTGTAATGTACGTTGCATCATACATGGAGCCGGGCGCCGTTGCACGAAGGCCGCACTCGGGCGCCTATGCTAGCGCGTATCCTGCTGTCGGCGAGGCGGGATGCGACCGAAAAACAACATCTACCGCGGTGCGCGCCCGTGTCTCCGCCATACCCGCGCCAGGGTCTCTCAACCGTGTTGCAGCCGCGAAACAGCCGCCATGAGCCTAGGCGGGCGCTCGTCCGCTTCTGCTAATGCGCTGAAAGTGAAGGGATTTTCCTCAACCGCCTGGCGGGAAAACCATGGCCCGAAATTCCCATCTGTCACGCTGATGTGACACGGGGCCAGCATTTTCCCGGCCGCGGGACCCGGCCACCTTGGCCGGGTCCGCGCCCTGCCATTCTGCCCCGGCGCAAGCTCTTGTATCTGTTGGGTTTGCGCCGGTATCGCGCACGGGCGGCGAGAGCTGGCATCGAATATGCGGAGTGTGTGGCCGGTCCGGCAATGCGCGGACCAGGACCGGTTGCCGCCAATCCCCGAAAACGGCGTCAACCGGTGATGTGGAAGTCTAAAGACGTTCCTGGGAGCACTTCATGAACAAGACTCTACTAGCGTCAGCCATCGCGCTCGCGTTGGGCGCGGGCGGCCAGGCTATGGCGAACCCAACGGCCACCAATACGGCAGGCAGCAACAACAGGGAGACCGCAACCGCAACGTCGGCACAGTCCGGTGCCGGCGCGTTGGCGAATGAAAATTCCAGCGCATCGCAGGACAACAGCCAGCACAACTCGGCCGCCATCAACGTGACGGCCAACCGGACCAAGACCACCACCACCACCACCACCAAGACGAAGGGCTGGAACACCTTCAGCGATGCCTATGGCAACGCCGGCGCCAACAACGGGAGCACGGCCGTTGCCAGCTTCAGCAACGCATTCAATACCAGCAAGGCGGTGGCGATCAGCAAGCTGCAGGGCTCGGTCAGCGGCCTGTCGATCAGCAACATCGGTAACTGGGCGCAGAACAACGGCAACGCCAACGGCGCGCGCGGCGGCATGGGCGGCACCGGCAACGGCGGCATGGGCGGCACCGGCAACGGCGCAGTCGGTGCGGTGGGCGGTGCTGGCGGAACGTCGACCAATCATGGCGCACAAGCCGGCAATTCGACCAACGGCGGCGCAAGTGCCGGCAATGGTGGTGCCGGTGGCGCGGCGTCCGGCAGTGGCGGCGACGGCGGTTCCGGCCGCGGCTCCGGCGGTGACGCGCTCAGTGCCAGCGTCGGCGTTGGCGGCAGAGGCGGGAGTGGCAGCGGCACCGGTGGCGATCCGCAGGCCGCGACTGGATCCGGCAGCGGTGGCGCCGGTGGCGGTGCGGGCAGCAGGGGCGGCGGTTCGCTTGGCGTAAGCGCTGGCGCAGGTGGCGATAGCGGCGCTAACGGTGGTGTTGCCCTCGGCGGCCTGCTCGGTGGTGCGAACCATCACTCCAGCAGCAGCGGCACGGGCGGTTCAGCCAACTCTGGCGCGACCGCTGGCAACGCCGGTAACGGCGGCGGCGGCGCGGTCAGCACCGCAGGCGGCAACTCGGCCGCAGGCGGCGGCGCAGGCGGTGGCGCCACCGGCGGTTCGTCGATGGCCAGCGGCGGCAACGCTGGTGGTACTGGTGGCACTGGCGGCAATGGCTCCGGCGGTATGTCCGTGGCCACTGGCGGTGCCGGCAGCGGCACCGGCGGCGCTGGTGGCGATCAAGCCAGTGTCGGCGGCAACGGCGGCGCGGGCGGCTCGGCCAGCAACGGCAGTTCGTCCACCATGGCCAGCAACGGCAGCGCGACGGCCGGCAATGGCGGCAATGGCGGCAGTGGCGGCTCCGGCGCGGGCGGTACCGGTGGCGTAGGCAATGGCGGTGTGGCAGGCGCCGGCGGCGCGGGCGGCTCGAACTCCGTCAACGCCGGTACCTTCAACATGTCCAGCACCATGTCCGCGGTCGGCAATGCGGCGGCCGGCATCATGGTGGTCAGCCAGAACAGCGGCCTGGCCTCGCTGGCGCAACAGGCTGTCACGGTGCAGTCGAACCTGACCGTGGGTCACTAAGCGGCAGGTGAGACAAGGCGGGATCCCGGAGGATGGCGGGATCCTGCCCATGCCCGATGTCATGCAGTGCGATGCACAGGCCGCGGTACGCGCGGGAAAGCGGCGCGTGCCGCGGCCTGTGCCGCCGCGGTCAAATGCCATTACCAGGGCGCGGTGCGGCGCGCGTGCCGGCGGGCGGTGGTGGCGGAAGGAGAGAACATCATGCGCATGTTCCGAATCGCCCTTGCGACGCTGAGCGGGGTTGCCTTGAGCTGGCCCGCGGCGTTCGCCTTGGCCGGACCCGCCGCGATGGACGCGGCGCAGGGCCAGGCGGCGGCCTTGCAGGCACCCGCGGCGGGATCGGCCGAGGGCGGCGCGGCGGCGAGTGCCGACCCGTTCGGCAAGCCCGTGGCCAGCGATCGGCTCGGCGATCTGCGCGGCGGTGCGCTGACGATCAGCGATATGGATGTGGCGGGTACGGTGGCGAACAATACCGCCAACCGGGTGATGACGGGATCGAACGCCATCAACGAAGGTTCGTTCGCCAATGCGAGCGGCCTGTCGACCGTGGTCCAGAACACCGGGGCGAACGTGCTGATCCAGAACGCGACGATCCTCAATATCCAGTTCAAGCCATGAGACTGGCACGCTCTCTGCTGATCGCCGCGCAGCTCTCGCTGGCGCTGCTGCCGGCCGGCGTGGCATATGCGGATATCGCCAACGTGCAGGGCAGCCAGGGCGAGAATTACCAGGTCCGGGTGGTCAGCCTCAAGCAGGCGCGTTTCAAGACGACCATCCAGCAGCAGTATGACTTCAGTTGCGGCTCGGCCGCAGTGGCCACCCTCCTCACTTACCAGTACGGCTACAAGATCAACGAGGAGACGGTGTTCCAGGAAATGTACCAGAGCGGCGATCAAGCGAAGATCCGCCGCGAAGGATTCTCGCTGCTCGACATGAAGCGCTTCCTCGAATCGCGCGGCTTCATGGCGGACGGCTACGAGCTGCCCCTGTCAAAGCTCGAGGAAACGCAGATACCGGCCATCGTGCTGGTGATCGAGAACGGCTACCACCACTTCGTTGTCGTCAAGGGCGTGCGCGGCTCCCGTGTGCTGATCGGCGATCCCGCCACCGGCACGCGCGCGATCTCGCGCGAACACTTCAACGCGATCTGGGACAGCCAGTTGCTGTTCGTGATCCACAACCACGAGGAGGCGGCGCGCTTCAACCTGGCCGCCGACTGGCGGGTCGCACCGAGCGGGCCGCTGGAGATGGGGGTGAACCGCGACAGCCTGTTCTTCACGGTCATGCCGAAGCATGGCCCTGGGGATTTCTAGGAATCGAGATCATGTTGCGAACCCCACTGCCCCGCCCGCGCTCCGGCGCCGGTGCGCGGGCCGCTGCGGCGCTGCTGGGCCTCGGACTGGCCTGGTGCGGCGCCGCGCAAGCGATCAATCCGCTGCAGCGTGAAGACGGCGCTGGCGATGCGATGGCTGGCGCGTCGGCCAGGTCCGGGCAGGGCAGTGCGCTGTCGCGCGCTCGAGACGGCATGGCGGCCTGGGAACCGGTCGCGGCCGAGCGTCTGGAAGCGCTGCGTGGCGGCTTCGATGTCGGCGCGGGCTTGCAGGTGTCGTTCGGCATCGACCGCGCCGTGCTCATCAACGGCCAGCTCGTGGTGTCGACCAGCCTGAACATTCCCGACATCAGCCAGATCACGGCGGCGCAGGCCAATAAGCTGGCCTCTCTGCTCGGCAATGTCAGCGCCGTGGTGGCGAATGCCAACAATGCCGCAGCCGCGGCGGGCAGCAATGGTCGCGGCGGTAATGGCGCCAACGGTGGCAACGGTGGCAACGGTGGCAACGGTGGCAACGGTGGCAGCGCAAGCGTGCCGGGTACGTCCGGCGCGGCCGCGGCGGCGGCACTGGTCGGAGGTGCCGGCCTGCCGACCACCGTGTCCAGCAATGGCACCACCACCGTAGCCACCAACGGCCTGCTGACGCTGGTACAGAACGGCGGCGGCAACAGCATCGCGCCCGGAGCCATTCCCGCCTCGCTGGCTGCCACGGTGATCCAGAATTCACTGAACAACCAGGCCATTGCGAGCCTGACCAGCATCAATGCCGCCGTCAATACCCTGGGCGCCTTCCGTGCGATGCAGGCTGGTGCGTTACTGAACAGTACGCTGATCCAATCGGCGGTATCACGGTGATGGTTTGATGCAGTGAAGCCCGAACAGGCGAGCAGGTAGCGGACGCCTGCGCAATCAGTCCGCCGTCCTGGGGAGGAGAGACGTGATGAAGACTTGGTCGTTACGGGGGATCGGCCTGGCCGGATGTTCGACCTTGCTGCTTGGCTCGCTGGCGCATGCGCAGACGCAGCCTGCAGTGGAAGACGTCGACACATCGGCCACGAAGCTGGAGGCGCTCAAGCGCGAGGTGGCCGAGCAGGCCGCGGCGCTCGATGCGATGAAACAGTCGATGGCGCAGCAGGAAGCGACCATCCGGGAATTGCGCGGCGTGCTCGGGCTCGATGTGCTCGCGCGCAAGCGCGGCGGCCAGCGTGCCGGCAGCGGCACGCCGGTGACGCCGAGCGATGCCGCGACCGCGGCCACCGCCGGCGCGGCGGCGACCAGTGCGACGCAGTCCGTACCCAATTTGCCACCCAATGTCGTGCAGGGCGCACAGCCCGGCAGCGCGCAGGGCGACGGCATGCCGCTGGCCGGCGATCCGGAGCCCGTCGGCGTGGCGCCGCAGCGCGACGCGCGGCCGCCGGAGGTGGCGCCGATCTTCGACCAGCCCGGCGTGCTGACGCCAGCGAAGAAGCTGGTGATCGAGCCCTCGTTCCAATATGGCTATTCCTCAAGCGATCGCGTGGCGCTGATCGGCTACACCATCATTCCCGCCATCCTGATCGGCCTGATCGACGTGCGCCAGGTCAAGACTTCGACCTATGTGTCGGCGCTGGCTTTCCGCTACGGACTGACCAACCGGCTCGAGATCGAGGCCAAGGTGCCCTATGTGCATGCGACCACCGACACGATCAGCCGCGAGATCTTCACGGGCTCGGCCAATGACAACGCCTTCGGTGCCTCGGGCTCGGGCCTCGGCGACGTCGAAGCGACCATCCGCTACCAGCTCAACCAGGGCACCGAGCGCCTGCCCTACTTCATCGGCTGGCTGCGCTACAAGTCGCGCACGGGGCGGGACCCCTTCGAGGTCACCACCGATTGCGTGACGCGCTGCGTGGCCAATACGACGGGCACGGGGCTGCCGCTGTCGATGCCGACCGGCACCGGCTTCCAGGCGATCCAGCCCGGCATCACCTGGCTGTTCCCGAGCGACCCTGCCGTGTTCTTCGGCACCTTCAGCTATCTGCACAATTTCACGCGCAGCAATGTGAGCCGCACCGTGCTGGGCGGGCAGCAGGAGTTCCTCGGCGATATCCGTGCAGGCGACATCTTCGAGTTCAGCTTCGGCGTCGGCCTGTCGCTCAACGAGAAGGCATCGTTCAGCATCGGCTATGACCAGAGCATCATCTGGCCGACCAAGCAGAACGGTGCGACGGTGCCGGGGTCGGTGCGCGTCACCCTGGGCACCTTGCTGGTGGGTTACTCGTACCGGTTCAGCAAGCGCTATACGCTGAACGTGTCGGTGGGCGCGGGCCTGACGCGCGACACGCCGGACCTGCAGGTCACGGTCCGGCTACCGATCACTTTCTGATGGCGCGTGCCGCACCGGGTGAAGCGTGCGAGCCTTTCCCCGGATGCCGCCTTGCGCCGGCCATGCCGCTGGCGTACAAAGAAGTCAGCCACTCTTCCCGAGCGGCGCAAGCCGGCGGGGTGCAGAGGAGGCAACGTCCTCAAAGGAGGAGACGACCATGCGCAAACGTATCTTCTGGTTGTTGCCGGACACGGCTTGCGCGCGTCGCGCAATGGACGACCTGCTGCTGGCCCGCATCGAGCACAGCCGCATCCATTTCGTGGCGCGCGAGGACACGGACATGACGGGCCTGCACGAGGCCAATCTGTTCCAGACTTCCGACATCGTCCACGCGGCCGAGATGGGCCTGATGGTGGGCGGCGGCGTGGGCATCGTGGCCGGGGTGGTGGTGGCGATGTTCCCGATCGTCAGCGATTCGCCGCAGTGGGGCCTGGTGGGGGTGCTGGCGGTCCTGGGCGCGATCATCGGAGCCTGGGCGTCCAGCATGATCGGCAGTTCGGTGCCCAACAGCCGTCTGCGCTCGTTCACGACCGACATCGAGGCCGGCAAGATCCTGCTGATGGTGGACGTGCCGCGCGGCCGCGTAGACGAGATCGAACAGCTGCTGCAGCGGACCCATCCGGAAGCCCGCTTCGCCGGCCTGGATCCGGCCATACCGGCCTTCCCCTGAACCGTTCCGGCCCGGCATGCCGGGCATGCTGACGCGGCCGGCCTGCGGGCCGGCCGCGTCGTTGCCGGCTGCGGTATAGTCTGCGCATGACTACCGCACCCGACATGCCCGCAGCCTCCGCGGCATCCGCTTCGTCAACTTCGTCAGCCTCGTCCGCAACTTCCGCCGCTTCATCTCCTGCGGCCGGCGCGCCATTCGCGCTGCACGGCCGCGTGGCTCTCGTCACCGGCGGTGCGCAGGGCCTGGGCGAGGCCATTGCCGCGGGCCTGGCCGCGGCGGGCGCCCACGTGCTGGTGGTGGCGCGCTCGGCGCCGCGCGTTGCCGCCGCCGTCGACCGCTTGCGCGCGCTAGGCGGCAGCGCCGAAGGACTGCCGCTGGACATCACCGACGATGCCGCCGTGGAGGCCGCCTTCGCGCACATCGATGCCGCGCACGGCCGTCTCGACATCCTGGTCAACAATGCCGGCGCGCGCCAGCGCAGTACCATGGCAGAGCTCGGCGCGGCCGAGCTGCGCAGCATGCTGGAGACCAACCTGGTGGCGCCGTATGCGCTGTGCCGCCACGCCGCGCAGCGCATGCGCGCGGGTGGCTACGGGCGCATCGTCAACGTCAGCTCGATCGCCGGCCAGGTAGCGCGCTATGGCGACGTGCTCTATCCGGCCACCAAGGGCGGGCTCGATGCGCTCACCCGTGCCATGGCCGCCGAACTCGGCCGCGAGGGCATCACCGTCAATGCCGTCGCGCCGGGTTATTTCGCCACCGAACCCAACCAGCCGATGGTGGCCGATGCCACCGTGGCGCAGTGGCTGCGCGACCGCACCTCGCTGGGCCGCTGGGGCAGGCCGGACGAAGTGGCCGGCGCGGTGGTGTTCCTGGCCTCGCCGGCCGCCTCCTATGTCACCGGCCACGTGCTGGCCGTCGACGGCGGCTACCTCGGCCACTTCTAACTCTAACGCGGCTGACGCGGCTGACGCGGTTTCAGGCGCGGACCCGGACCCGTCCCGGCGCCGGCCCGGCCGTCGCCGTAGTGCGCGCGCAGGTCCTCGATCAAGGCCGCCGCCGCGGCGGTGTCGCCACGCTCCTTCAGGCGTATCAGGCAGATATCGCGCGACAGTCCGGGGATCTGCAGCGGCCGCACCACGAGGCCCTCGCGGCGGAACTGGAACAGTGCCAGCGTCGGCACCGCGGTGATGCCGAGGCCGGCCGCCACCAGCCCCGCGACCGTGGCGAGCTGTTCCACCTCCATCACGCCTTCCAGGCGCTCCGGGTGCAGCGCGGCGTCCAGGTGCTGGCGCACGCTGCTGGTGCGCGAAAGATGGATGAAGGGATGGCCGGCCAATGCCTGCGGCGTGACGCTGCGCCGCGCGGCCAGTGCGTGGCCGGCCGGGCAGACCAGGTGGAAGCGCTCGCGCAGCAGCGGCTCGACGCGCAGGTCGGCGGCCTGGGCCGGCGCCGGCGCCAGCGCGAAGTCGGCGCGGGCGCGCCGCACGAGGTCGATGCAGCCGTCGGCCAGCAGGTCGAACAGTGCGATCTCGATGCCCGGATAGCGCGCGCGGAAGGCCGCCAGCAGCGGTGGCAGGTCGCCCGCCGCCAGCGACGGCAGGGCGGCGATGGAGACGCGCCCCTTGCGCCGCAGCGCGTGGTCGCGCAGGTCGGCCAGCGCCGCCTCGAAGTCGGCCAGCAGGCGCCGCGCCACTTCCTCGAAGCGCCGTCCGTCCGCGCTGAGCTCGACATGGCGCGTGGTGCGCTCGAACAGGCGGCTGCCGGCCTGCTCTTCGAGCGTGTGGATCAAGGTGCTGAAGGCCGACTGCGACAGGTGGCAGGCCTGTGCCGCGCGGGTGAAGTTGCGTTGCTCGGCGAGCGCCACGAAGGCGCGCAGGTGCTTGACCGACAGGTTCATGCGGCGGACCCGTTCTGTTCATCCAGGATTTCGATAGATTAATCCAAACTATCCATTTCTGAGATAACTGCGTCCAACCTAGAATGGCCTGGCCGGCGGGAATCGTCCCGCCGCGATCCAGGATGGTCCGTTCCATGACCGCATCATTGTTGATCGGCTCGGGCGCCGGTTTCTCCGGCGACCGTACCGATGCCGCCCTGCCGGTGGTCCGCACGCTGATCGCGTCCGGCCAGCCGGGCGTGCTGATCTTCGAGACGCTGGCCGAGCGCACCTTGGCGCTGGCCCAGCTCGCGCGCCGCCAGGACCCGGCAGGCGGCTACGAGCCGCTGCTCGACGCCCTGCTGAGCCCCGTGCTGGAGCCTTGCCTGGCGCACCGCATTCCCATCGTCGGCAATTTCGGCGCGGCCAATCCGCGTGCGGCGGCGCGGCGCGTGCTGGCGCTTGCCGCCAGCCTCGGCCTGCCGGCGCCGCGCGTGGCGGTGGTCGAGGGCGACGACCTCTCGCATCCTGCCGGCCGCACGCTGCTGCAAGGCATCGTCGGCGCGGACTTCGACGCGGCGCGCCTGGTCTGCGCCAATGCCTATATCGGCGCCCAAGGCATCGCCGACGCCCTGCGCGCCGGGGCCGACGTGGTGGTGTGCGGCCGCGTGGCCGACCCGGCATTGGCGGTAGGGCCGGCCATGGCGCACTTCGGCTGGTCCTGGCAGGACTGGGACCGCCTGGCATGCGCGACCATCGCCGGCCACCTGCTCGAATGCGGGGCGCAGGTGACCGGTGGCTACTTTGCCGATCCCGGTTTCAAGGACGTGCCCGACGTGCACGCGCTCGGCTACCCGATCGCGCAGCTCGGCGCGGACGGCGGCATCGAGATCTTCAAGGCCGCCGGCACCGGCGGCTGCGTAGACCTGCGCACGGTGAAGGAGCAACTGCTGTACGAAGTGCACGACCCCGCCGCCTACCTGACGCCGGACGTGGTGGCAGACATCAGCGCGGTCACGCTCGCACAGGCCGGCCCGGACCGCGTGGCGGTGCGGCAGGTGCGCGGCCACCCGCGTCCCGAGCAGCTCAAGGCCAACCTGTTCTACGAAGGGGGCTGGATCGCCGAAGGCGAGATCTCGTACGCCGGTCCCAATGCGGCCGCGCGCGCGCGTCTGGCGGCGCAGATCGTGCGGCGGCGCATGGAGGGGCTCGGCCACGCGGTGCCGATCCGCTTCGACCTGATCGGCGTGCTCAGCGTGTTCGCCGACGATGCCGGCGCCTTGCTCGGGCAGCCGCGGCCGGGCGAGGACGCGGCCGCCGACGTGCGCCTGCGTGCCGCGCTGGCGCACGACGAGCGCGAGGTGGCGCAGGCGCTGCTGCGCGAGGTGAACGCGCTCTACACCTGCGGTCCCGCCGGCGGCGGCGGCGTGCGCACGGCGCTGCGCCCGCGCCTGAACGCCACCTCATGCCTGGTGCCGCGCGGCGCCGTGTCCCCCAGCCATACCCTGATCGCATCATGACCGAGACCGTCGCGCTCCACCGCCTTGCCCACGGCCGCACCGGCGACAAGGGCAATCGCTGCAACATCAGCGTGATCGCCTACGAGGCGGAGGATTTCGCCCACCTCGCCGAGCACGTCACCGAGCAGGCCGTCGCCACCCTGTTCGAGCACCGCCGGCCGAGCGCCGTGCGCCGTTACCTGGTGCCCTCGCTGCAGGCGATGAACTTCGTCATCGACGGTGTGCTCGACGGCGGCGTCAACGACGCGCTCAACCTCGATACGCACGGCAAGGCCCTGGCCTTCCTGCTGCTGCAACTGGAGATCCCGTTGCCGCCGCGCCTGCGCGCCGCCTGACCTCTGCCGCGCGCGCGGCCCCCTGCAAGACCCTCAGCAAAACACAGGAGACAACCCCATGCCAGCCATTTCCCGCTCCGCGCGCGCCGCGGCGCTCGCCGCCGCCGCCTTCGCCGCCCTTGCCCTGCCCGCCGGCGCGCACGCCGAGTTCCCCGACAAGCCGATCCGCTTCGTGGTGCCGTTCGCCGCCGGCAGCGCCACCGACCAGCTCGCCCGCGCCATCGGCCAGGCCATGAGCGTGGAGGCCAAGGTGAGCGTGGTGGTGGACGACAAGCCGGGCGCCAACGGCTTCATCGCGGCCGGCGACGTGGCCAAGGCCAGCCCGGACGGCTACACGGTGCTGATCACGACCAACACCACGCACGCCGCCAACGAGCACCTGTACAAGAAGCTGCCCTACGACCCGGTCAAGGATTTCGCGCCGCTGAGCGCGCTCGGCCGCGGCGGCCAGATCATGGTGGTCAATCCGCAGCTGCCGGTGAAGACGGTGGGCGAGTTCATCGCGCTGGCGAAGAAGCAGCCGGGCAAGCTCAGCTTCGGCAGCGGCAGCTCGTCCTCGCGCATCGCCGGCGAGCTGTTCCAGCAGATGGCGCATGTGGAACTGCTGCACGTGCCCTACAAGAGCAATCCGCTTGCCGTCACCGACCTGCTCGGCAACCAGATCCAGATGATGATCACCGACACCGCGACCGGCCTGCCGCAGGTCAAGAGCGGCAAGCTGCGCGCGCTGGGCGTGTCGGGCAAGGCGCGCTCGCCGCTGGCGCCGGACGTACCCACCATCGACGAGGCCGGCGTCAAGGGCTATGAGATGAGCTACTGGTTCGCCGCCTATGCCCCGGCCGGCACGCCGCCGGCCGTGGTGGGCCGGCTCAATGCGCTGCTGGTGAAGGCCGCGCACAGCGAGACCGCCGCCACCTTCTACCAGACCACCGGCACCGAGGTGTTCACCGGCAGTCCGGCGGAGCTGGCGAAGTTCCAGGCGCAGGAGTCGGCCAAGTGGGGCCGCATCATCAAGGCGGCCAACATCCAGCCGGAATGACGCGGCGGCGCCGGGCGGCGCCCGGAGCCCCTGCCGGCGGCAGGGGTTCGCCGCCGCGCGGGTCGGCGCGCGGCTAAGATGCGGCGGTCTCCCACCTTTTCCCGCTTGCCATGTCCCATCCCGCCAGCAGCGCGCAGGCGCTGATCGAAACCTATATCCGCGCCAAGGACGAGAACCGCCCGCATCGCATGGCTGCCGCCTTCGCCGCGGACGCACAACTGCGCATGACGGTGAAGACCGAGGCCATCGCCTTCCCCGCGGCCACCGAAGGCCTGGCGCAGATCAGCGACGTGCTGGTGCGCCGCTTCGGCCAGCGCTACGACAATGTCTACACCTTCTGCCTGGGCACGCCGCCGGCGCCCGACGCGGATGCGTTCACCTGCGCCTGGCTGGTCGGCATGAGCGACAAGGACAGCGGCGGCGTGCGCGTGGGCTGCGGCAGCTACGACTGGCGCTTCGCCATGGGCGAGCCTCGCCGCGTGCAGTCGCTGGAGATCGTCATCGAGGCGATGGAGATCCTGGCGCCCGAGGCCGCGCACGACGTGCTCGACGGCTGGCTGGCCCGGCTGCCCTATCCCTGGTGCGGGGCGGCGCAGGCGCGCGCCCGGGCGCCGGCCCTCGACGGCCTGGCGCCGGTGCTGCAGTTCCTCGCGGCCGTCGGCTCCTGAGTGCTGCTGGCGCCTCTCGCGGCGGGGCGGCGTCAGCGTGCCGTACCCGCGTCGGAGGCGGGCGACCCCGGCGGCGGGGTGCCGGGGCGATCGAAGACCTCCACCGTGTCGCCCGTGCGCACCGAACGCTTGCCCAGGCGCGGGAAATCCACGATCTCGGCCTCGCGGTGCTCACCGCCGCACAGGTAGACCAGGTCCTGGTCGCCGGCATTGACCAGGTGGTGGGCCACGCCCGTGGCCGGGAAGGCCATGAAGTCGCCCGCGCCGACCTCGAACACCTCGCCGTCGATTTCCGCGACGCCGCGTCCCGAGAGGATGTAGATCCACTCTTCTTCGAGGTGATGCGCGTGATACACGAAGGATTCCTTGCCCGGCGGCACCGTGGTGAAGTTGACGCCGGTGCGGCGCAGGCCGAGCATGCGGCCGAGCCTGGCGCCGGTGATCTCGGAGTTGGGGTTCCAGGGGTGGCGGAAGGTGTGCAGGCCGGCCTGGACCTGGTCGGCACGCAGCAGCAGGGGATGACCGTCTTTCATGGCTGCGCTCTCCTCGACGGAAGCTCCAGCCTCCAGTCTAGAACCTGCGCAGGGCGTGCGCGGGATCTGCGCACGATGTGCGCACGGTGGGCGGATCTGCGCCGGACCCGGGCTCCGCCCCGGTCAGCGTTTGAAACCCAGCACCAGCACGCCAGCGCCGACCAGCAGGATGCCGGCCCACTCGCGCAGGCTGGGCCGCTCGCCGAGGAAGATCACGGCGAACACGGCCACCAGCAGCAGGCTGAGCTTGTCCACCGGCGCCACCTTGGAGGCATCGCCAATCTTGAGCGCGCGGAAGTAGCAGACCCAGGAAGCGCCCGTGGCCAGCCCGGACAGCACCAGGAAGGTCCAGGTCCTGGGCGAGAGCGCGAGCGGATTGCTCCACTTGCCGGTGTAGAACACGAACAGGCTCAGCACGACGATGATCACCCCGGTGCGGATCAGCGTGGCAAGGTCGGAATTGACGCCTTCCAGGCCGATCTTGGCGAAGATCGCGGTGAGCGCGGCGAAGGCCGCCGACAGCAGGGCCCAGTGGAACCAGGTGGTGGAAGCGCTCATCGGTGGCCGCGCCGCGTTCAGGAACGGCGGCGTTCCATGGCGACCATCGACGGGGTGAAGCCGAGCTGGCCGAAGAAGGCCGCTTCGGACGAGCGCGCCGCGCGCAGCACCCAGGTGATGTCGGGATCGTCGCCCATGACGTGGCGCATCAGCGCCCGGCCGACGCCCTGGCGGCGGTGGCTCGGGGCGACCGCCACCATGGACAGGTAGCCGTCCGAGATGCCGTCGCACAGCGCCCGCGCGAAGCCGACGATGCGGCCGCCATCGACCGCGACCGCGACGCGCTGCGAGTTCGTCACCAGCTGCGCGAAGCGCTCGGGATTGTTGACCCGGTGGGCCCAGCCGTTCTCTGCAAGGAGTTGCCTGGCGGCCTCGATGTCTGCGGGCACCAGATTTCGGATTTCCATCAACGGCTCTCCTTGCCAAACGTGTACAGCACTCCGCCGTGCCGCCATGCCGTCGGTGGCGCGGTGAGTCCGGACGCCGTCCGCGCGGGGCGGGCGGCGTAATTGGCGCAGAGTTTAGCGAGCGGGTGCGCCAGCGTCAATTTTGCCGGTGCCGGGCCGGCCGGCGTTCCACCGGCGGCGGGCTCCGCGGCGGGTGCCTGGCGCACGCACCACCGGCATGCCCGCGCCGGCGGGCGGCACGGTATCATCGGTCCATGAACGCCGCCATCTATTCCCCCGCCCATCCCGCCGACCAACTGGCCGAATTCACCGACGCGGACGCCGCGCTGACGCGCATCACCGAGATCTACCGGCACTCGGTCAGTGCCATCAAGGCACGTTTCGATGCCTTCGCGCAGGGCCGGCCCCTGCCCTCGGCGGCCCATGCCTGCTATCCCTACCTGGGCATCTCGGTCAACCTGGAAACCATGGTGACCGACAGCCGGCCATCCTGGGGCACGGTGGCCTATCCGGGGGTCTATGGCACCACGCTGACGCGCCCGGACCTGTTCGCCGACTATTTCCGCGACCAGATCGAGCGCCTGATGCGCTATCACCGCGTGCCGGTGGTGGTCGGCACCAGCCGGCGCCCGATCCCGCTGCCCTTCGTCATCGAGGCGTCCACCACCGACATCAACCACACGCAGGCGCGCGAACTGGCGGCATCGTTCGTGCTGCCCGAACTGAGCCGCATCGACGATGCCATCGCCAACGGCACCTACGAATCGGTGCCGGGCGAGGCCGATCCGCTGTCGATGTTCCCGGCCGAGCGCGTCGATCTCGCGCTGCAGCGGCTGTACCACTACACCGGCACCGCACCCGAGCACTTCCAGCGCTTCGTGCTGTTCACCAACTACCAGCGCTACGTCGACGAGTTCATCGAGCTGGGCCGCTCGCACATGGCGGCGGAGCACGACGACGGCAACGGCTACGTGCGCTTCGTCGAGCCGGGCGACGTGGTGCAGGAGCGCGGCGGCGCGGTGCCGGACGACGCCGCGCGGCCGCGCGCCTTGCCGCAGATGCCGGCCTACCACCTGGTGCGCGGCGACAAGCTGGGCGTGACGCTGGTCAACATCGGCGTCGGCCCGTCGAACGCCAAGACCATGACCGACCACCTGGCCGTGCTGCGTCCGCACTGCTGGCTGATGGTCGGCCACTGCGGCGGCCTGCGCCGCTCGCAGCAGCTCGGCGACTACGTGCTGGCGCACGCCTATGTGCGTGACGACCACGTGCTCGACCAGGACCTGCCGCCGTGGGTGCCGGTGCCGCCGATCGCCGAGATCCAGGTGGCGCTGCAGGAGGCGGTGGCACGCGTGACCGGCCTGTCGGGGACCGAGATGAAGACGCGCATGCGCACCGGCACGGTGGTGTCCACCGACGATCGTAACTGGGAGCTGAAATCGAAGGCGCTGTACGCGCGCTTCAACCAGTCGCGCGCGATCGCCATCGACATGGAAAGCGCCACCGTGGCAGCCAACGGCTTCCGCCTGCGCGTGCCCTATGGCACGCTGCTGTGCGTATCGGACAAGCCGCTGCACGGCGAGCTGAAGCTGCGTGGCATGGCCAACGCGTTCTACCGCCAGCGCGTCAGCCAGCACATGACCATCGGCCTGGAGGCGATCCGCATCCTGCGCGAGAACGGCGTCGAGCAGCTGCATTCGCGCAAGCTGCGCAGCTTCGACGAACCGGCCTTCCGCTGAGGCGGCCTTCGTGCGGACGCCGCACGAAGGTCGGCATGAACGCCGGCGCGGCGGCAGGGAGCCCCTGCCGCCGCGCCGGGTAGGAAGAGGGAGGCGGGCCGGGCCCGCCGCCTTCAGAAGCGGTAGCCCACACCCATGCTGAACAGCCACGGGTCGAGGCTGACCGACGAGATCTTGGTGCCGTTGGACTTGATGTCGCTGGAGATCCAGGTCTTCTTGATGTCCGCGTTCAGGAACCAGTGCTTGGTCAGCCTGTAGTCCATGCCGATCTGCAGCGCGGGCCCCACGCTCCACTGGTCGAGCGCCAGGCCGCCGGCGATATCGGCACCCCAGATGCGCGTCACGTTCACGCCCACGCCCACGTAGGGGCGGAAGGTGCCTTCGGGCTGCAGGTGGTATTGCAGCATGAGGGAAGGCGGCAGGTGCTTGAACGAGCCGATCTTGGTGCCACCCAGGTAGACGTCCTGCTTCTGCGGCACGGTCAGCACCAGCTCGGTGGCGATGTGCGGCGTGATGAAGTACGTCACGTCCAGTTCGGGGATCCACTTGTTGTTGACCGTCACGAGGTCGCTGGGGCCGACGCCGCCGATCGGGGCGGACGTATTGTCCATGTTCAGGTAGGTGCCGCGCAGGCGCACCATCCAGTTGCCTTGCGGCTCCACATCGGCGGCGGAGGCCGGCACGGCGGCGAACAGGGACAGCGCGGCGATGGCGAGGCAGGCGGCGCGGGTGGGGAGGAGAGGTCTGGCTTGGCTCATGGTCTTCTTGCTCTGGTTGCTCAATCTGCGAGGCCGGTCAGGTCGGCCGTTTGACGAGACCAGTGTGACCGAGGCCACTTTCCGGGGCTTTGACGCAACGCAATAAGTCGGCCGCGGTGTCTCGCCGCTGCCACAGCCCGCCACGCGAGCGCGCAGCGGCATCGCTCATGCGCCGCGCATGCCTCGCGCACGCATCCCGCGCACATCCCTCACGCGCTGTCTATCCACATGCGGAATGATTCGTGGCGCCGCGCGGCGCCCGCCCTTACGCTATGCGCACGGTCTGATCGCCGCGTGCCAGGCGCGCGGCGGCGGGCCAAGGAGCATGTCGTGGGCGTCCGCAAGGACGTCTTTGCCGGCGCGTCCCGTGGGGGCGGGACGCACCGGCATTCTTTTTCCACGGCGTTTTCCTGTCCTGCCCACTGCGGCCACGTCGTGCCCTCGTGCCCCCGTGTTCCGCGTCCCGTTCGCTGCGTCCGTTCCATCCCATTCCCGATTCCCTTGATCGCTGCGGCCACGCCCGCTCGCCTCGGCGCGGGCTCGCGCAGGCGGCACGGCGATGCTGCCACGGGAGCCTCGTCGTCGCTGGGCTGGGATGGGCGCGACATGGCGGGCGTACCCATTTCTGCGTGCATCACCCGAGGGGGTGGCAGGCCCCGAAAACGGGGCGCCGGTGCGGCCCGAAGGCTGCGCACGGCCCAGCCCAGCGGTATCCGCCGAGGGCATTGATGCCAGCGTGGGCATGATGGCAATGTGGTGGGCGTACCCGTTTCTGCGTGCGCCGGCTCCGGCCGGTCCGGGGGGCGGATGCTGCTGGAGCGAGGCCGGAATGACGGGCCGGAAGCGCGCCGAAAGAGTACCTCCGGCGGTGGCTCACCCCGGCGCTGACGTGGCGGCTCGGCTGTCGCGGCGCCGCTCCGGGAGCGAAAGCGTACCCGTTTCTGCGTGCCCGGGCGGAGGCAGGAAAGGCCTGTGGCTGCGCGGCGGATGGGCGTGCGTGTCCCGGGGCGCGGGTGCGTCCGTGGCCGGGATCGTGTGAGGGGAGCGGGTGGGACCGGGGAGGGGCGGGGAGGGTCGGCGAGGAGGGCCCGGCGCCGGGGGACAGGTGAGCAGTGCGGGCGCGGCGGCAGCCGCCGCCGGCGTGGCTCAGGGCTTGCGTACCAGCCGCACCGGCTGCTCGGCCGGCGGCGTGCTCGAGGCGCAGGTATTGCAGCCGCCGCTGTCGCAGCCGCTGGCGCAGCCGGCGGCCGCCTGCGGGGCCAGCCATGCGACCAGACGTGCGCGCCAGCCGGTGGCGGCCGGGCCGCCCAGGCCGGCTGCCAGTGCGGCCTTGAAGCGCTCGCGCGTGCGCGGCGCATAGCGGGCCGCCACCGACAGCGCGCAGGCCAGCACGATCAGCGGCACCAGCAGGCTTTCGAAGGCGTGGTAGAGGCTCATGGCTTGGGCTCCCGGGTTCCTGGAATCGAGCGGGCCGCTCAACTGAACAGCAGCGCGATACGGTAGGTCAGGAAGGCGGCCAGGTAGGCCAGGCCTGCCTGGTAGGCCACCGAGAGGGCCATCACCTTCCACGAATTGGTCTCGCGGCGGATCACCGCCATGGTCGAGATGCATTGCGGCGCGAACACGTACCAGGCCAGCAGCGCCAGTGCGGTGGCCAGCGACCACTGCGCGGCGATGACCGGGGCGAGCTGCGCGGCCATGGCGTCGTCGCCGCCGCCGCCGGACAGTGCGTAGACCGTGGCCAGCGCGCCCACGGCGACTTCGCGTGCGGCCAGGCCGGGTACCAGCGCCACGCAGATCTGCCAGTTGAAGCCGATCGGGGCGAACACCTTCTCCAGCGCCTGGCCGATCATGCCGGCGAAGCTGTAGTCGATGGCGGGGCCGGTGGCGCCCGCCGGCGGCGCGGGAAAGCTGCCGAGGAACCACAGCAGCACGGTCAGCGCCAGGATCACCTTGCCCACGCGCGACAGGAAGATGCGGGCGCGCTCCCACAGGCCGAGCGCGAGGTCGCGCAGGTTGGGAATGCGGTAGGAGGGCAGCTCCATCATCAGCGGATGATCGGTGCGGTCGCGGCGGAAGTACTTGAGCACGTAGGCCACCACCAGCGCGCTGAGGATGCCCGTCAGGTACAGGCCGAACAGCACCAGGCCCTGCAGGTTGAACAGTCCCAGCACCGTGCGTTGCGGAATGAAGGCGCCGATCAGCAGCGTGTAGACGGGCAGGCGGGCCGAGCAGGTCATCAGCGGCGCCACCAGGATGGTGGTGAGCCGGTCGCGCGGGTCCTGGATGGTACGCGTGGCCATGATGCCGGGGATCGCGCAGGCGAAGCTCGACAGCAGCGGGATGAAGGAGCGTCCGGACAGTCCCGCGTTCATCATCAGGCGGTCTAGCAGGAAGGCCGCGCGCGGCAGGTAGCCCGATTCCTCCAGGGTCAGGATGAAGAGGAACAGGATCAGGATCTGCGGCAGGAACACCACCACGCTGCCGGCGCCGGCGATCAGGCCGTCGGTCAGCAGGCTCTTGAGCATGCCGTCGGGAAGGTAGGTGCCGATCAGCTCGCCGAAGGCGTGCACGCCGCCCTCGATGCCGTCCATCAGCGGCGTGGCCCAGGAGAACACGGCCTGGAACATCAGGAACAGCAGTACCGCCAGGATCAGCAGGCCGAACACCGGATGCAGCACGATGCGGTCGAGGCGGTCATCGAGCGCCGCCGTGCGCGCGGGCATGGAAATGGCCGCGTCCAGCAGGCGCTTGACCTCGCGGTGGACGTCGCCTTCCTCGGCCGGCACCGCCGGCACCGCCGGCAGGGTCTGGTCGAGCACCTGCAGCAGCGCCGCGGCGCCGTTGCGCTTGACCGCCACCGTCTCCACCACCGGCACGCCCAGCGCGGCCGACAGCTTGGCCACGTCGATGCGGATGCCGCGCCGTGCGGCGGCGTCGCTCATATTGAGCACCACCACCATGGGCAGGCCGAGGCGGCGCAGCTCGAGCACGAAGCGCAGGTGCAGGCGCAGGTTGGTGGCGTCCACCACCGAGACCAGCAGGTCGGGGCGCGGCTCGTCGGCGCGGTGGCCCAGGCAGATATCGCGCGTGATGGCCTCGTCGAGGCTGGCGGCGTGCAGGCTGTACGCGCCGGGCAGGTCGAGGATGCGCACCTGGCGGCCGGCCGGCGAGATGAAATGGCCTTCCTTGCGCTCGACCGTGACGCCGGCATAGTTGGCCACCTTCTGGCGGCTGCCGGTCAGGCGGTTGAACAGCGCGGTCTTGCCGCAATTGGGATTGCCGACGAGCGCGATGCGCAGGGCCGGATGGGTCGAAGCGACAGGCATATTGGGCTGGGGAGGCTCAGGCGACCGAACGGCGTGCCGTCGAGGCATTCGCGTCCTGGGCGGCCGGTTCGAGGCGGGAGACGGAGGCGCTGGCCACTTCGATCGCGATGCGCTCGGCCTCGGCGCGGCGCAGCGCGAAGCGGGTGAAGCCGACCTGGGCCACCAGGGGGTCCTTGCCGAAAGGGCCATGGGCCACGATCTGCACCGTTTCTCCCGGTACGAAGCCCAGCTCGCGCAGGCGGCGCGAGACCGGATCGTTCGGCATGGCGTCTTCCACTGAGGTCACGACGGCGACGGTGCGCCGCGGCAGTTCAGGCAACCGCATGATGCTTCCAGTGCAGGGACCGGCTTCGCCATCGGGGGCGCCCGCGCAAGCAGGGAAACCGCGTCCAGGATACGTGAATGAAAATCGTTTTCATTGTATCGCATTCTGGACCCGCCGCGCCGCCGGCGCCGTCGCGGGCGTGCGCCGCCGCCCGCAGCGGCGGGTGGAAGTGGCCGCAAGCCGCACAATTAACGCAATTGCGTTATTGGTCGCGCATTGCGCCGGGGGTAAGCTGCAGGCACGCTGAACACCCCGTTCCACGCGTACTTCAAGGCCACCGGCCCCGCGCGGCCGGTGGCCTTTTTCTCATGGCAGGCCGGATACGCCCACGCCATCGCCCGGTCCGTCCGGCAGCCCCTGCCCCTGCCCCACCATCTCGACGAAGCGCTCGCGCGCCGGGTGATCGGGCGTCAGCTTCCAGGCGCAGTAGACTTCCGACGGCACGGTGGACTCGGCCAGCGGGCGGAATGCCGCGCCCGCCATGCCGGAGCGCTGCAGCGCCGCCGGCACCACCGCCACGCCCATGCCCTGCGACACCAGCGAGACCACCGACAGCCAGTGGCGCACCTCGTGGCGGATCTGCGGGTAGAAGCCCTGCGCGGCGCACATCTCGAAGATGCGGTTGTAGTAGTCGGGCGATGCCTTGCGCGAGAACAGCACGAAGGGTTCGCCGCGCAACTCTGCCAGCGCCACCGCCGGGCGCGTTGCCAGCGCGTGGTCCTGCGGCATGCAGCAGACGAAGGATTCGCTGTGCGCCAGGATCGCGCCGAGTTCGTCGGGCAGGTGGCGCGTATGCACGAAGCCGGCGTCGAGCTGGCCGTGCAGCAGGGCATCGATCTGCTCCTGCGAATTCAGCTCGGTCAGGGCCACCTCGATGCCCGGATAGCGGGCCTGGAACGCCCGCAGGTGCTCGGGCAGGCCACGGTACAGCATCGAGCCGACGAAGCCCACGCGCAGCCGCCCCACCGCGCCGGCTTCGATCTGGCGCGCCAGCAGGCGCGCCTCCTCGGCCTGGGCCAGCAAGGCCGTGGCCGACTCGCGGAAGGCGCGCCCGGCCGCCGTCAGGCGCACGCCGCGGCTGTCGCGCTCGAACAGGCGCGCGCCGACCGAAGCCTCCAGCTGCTGGATGTTGAGCGACAGCGGCGGCTGCGAGATGGCGAGCCGGCGCGCGGCGCGGCCGAAGTGCAGCTCCTCGGCCAGCACGAGGAAGTAGCGCAGGTGGCGGAATTCCATGGCAATACAGAAAACATATTGATCGAGCCAATTTTAGAATTAGACACGAATCGGCGGGGTTTGAATAATGGGGTTCAGCCAGTCCCCGCGCCTGGCGCCCCACCGGCCCGACCGGGATGCTTTCCCGGCACTTCCTGCCGGCGCGCGTGCCGGCAGCGGGGCCAAAGACCAGGAGACCCCTCATGCCGACCAGCGCCGCCCGCCAGGGCGTACCCGTTTCTGCGGCCCCCGATTCTGCCTCCCCGGTGCCCGTTGCCCAGGCCGCCGCCGCGCACCCCGTGCCCGACCGCCACGGCAGCAACCTGTTCACCGACGACCCGGACCTGCGCGCGCTGCTGCCGCTCTACCTGCCGCAGGCGCTGGTCTCGCACCTGCTGCCCCATCTCGACCGCATGGGCGCCCTGGCCGGCGGCGTGCTCGACGAACTGGCCCGCACCGCCGACCACAATCCGCCCACGCTGTCGCACCGCACCCGCAGCGGCGTCGACGCGCAGCGGGTCGACAAGCACCCCGCCTATGTGCAGATGGAACGTGTGGCTTTCGCCGAATTCGGCCTGGCCGCGCTGTCGCACCGCGCCGGCGTGCTGGGCTGGGATGCGCCGATGCCGCCCGCGGCCAAGTACGCGCTGACCTACCTGTTCGTGCAGGCCGAGTTCGGCCTGTGCTGCCCGCTGTCGATGACCGACTCGCTGACGCGCACGCTGCGCAAGTTCGGCGATCCGGCCCTGGTCGAGCGCTACCTGCCGAACCTGACCACCCAGGTCTTCGAGGACCTGTACCAGGGCGCCATGTTCATGACCGAGCAGGGCGCCGGCTCCGACGTGGCGGCCACCGCCACGCGCGCCGTGTGCGACGCGCAGGCCGAGGGCGGCTGGCGCCTGTCCGGCGACAAGTGGTTCTGCTCGAACCCGGACGCCGGCCTGGCCATGGTGCTGGCGCGCGTCGAGGACGAGGCGGGCAACGCCGCGCCGGGTATCAAGGGCGTGTCGCTGTTCCTGCTGCCGCGCACGCTGTCCGACGGCAGCGCCAACCACTTCCGCATCATCCGCCTGAAGGACAAGCTGGGCACCCGCTCGATGGCCAGCGGCGAGATCCGCCTCGAAGGCGCGCATGCCTACCTGGTCGGCGAACTCGGCCGCGGCTTCGTGCAGATGGCCGACATGATCAACAACTCGCGCCTGTCCAACGGCGTGCGCGCGGCCGGCCTGATGCGGCGCGCGCTGACCGAGGCCCGGTTCATCGCGCGCGAGCGCCAGGCCTTCGGCAAGCGGCTCGACGGCATGCCGCTGATGCGCCGCCAGTTGCTCAAGCTGACCCTGCCCACCGAGCAGGCGCGCACCATGGTGTTCCAGACCGCCGAGGCGCTGCGCCGCGCCGATGCCGGCGAAGCCGACGCCTACCCGCTGATGCGCATCCTGACGCCGCTGATCAAGTTCCGCGCCTGCCGCGACGCGCGCAAGGTCACCGGCGACGCCATGGAAGTGCGCGGCGGCTGCGGCTATATCGAGGAATGGAGCGACCCGCGCCTGGTGCGCGACGCCCACCTCGGCTCGATCTGGGAGGGCACCAGCAATATCGTCGCGCTGGACGTGCTGCGCGCCATCCGACGCGAAGGCGCGCTGCCGGTGCTGCAGGCGCACCTGGCCGGCCTGCTGGCCGACACCCCGCTGCATCCTGAGGCGCGTCTCGCCTTCGCCGCCGCGGTGGCGCGCGCCGCCGGGCTGGCGCAACAGGCGGCCGAGGCTGGCGCCGACGGCGACGTGCTGGCGCGCCAGGCCGCCTCCGCCCTGTACCACGTCACCGCCGCCGTCGCCATGGCGTGGGAGGCCGGCCGCATCGGCTCGGTGCGCCGCATGCGGCTGGCCCAGCTGGTGCTGGTGCATCGCGTGCTGCCGCAGGATCCGCTGGCCGGCGCGGCCGAGCCGGAATGGCTGGCCGAGACCGTCGACGCACCCGAGGACGGCCCGCTGCGCGCAGCGGGCGCGGTCGACGCCGTCAACCTCTTCTAGCCGCTTCCTCGCCGATCCATCGCTGGTTCATCGCCGGCCCTGGACCGGCCGCGTGCCAGGCCCGCGTGCCATGGCGCGCCGGCGCCACCGCCGCAGCGCGGCGGCGGCGCCGGTCCCGGCATACCCGCCGGGCCCACATAAGACAGACCCTGGAGACAAGCATGACCACGTCCAACACGCCCCTGTGGCGGCGCTTCGCCGCGTTCGCCGGCTGCGCGCTCTGCCTCGCCGCCGCCCCCGCCTTCGCCCAGAAGGACTTCCCCAGCAAGCCCCTGATGCTGGTGGTGACCTACCCGCCGGGCGGCCCCACCGACGCCATGGCGCGCACGCTGGCGGCCGCGCTCAAGAGCAGCCTCGGCCAGCCCGTGGTGGTCGAGAACCGCGCGGGCGCCGGCGGCAACATCGGCGCCGAGGCGGTGGCGCGCGCCGAACCCGACGGCTACACGCTGATGTTCGGCACCTCGGCGCCGCTGGCCATCAACGTCAGCCTGTACCGCAAGATCAACTACGATCCGGTCAAGAGCTTCGCGCCGGTGATCCAGATCGGCCACCTGCCCAATGTGCTGGTGGTCAACCCCGGCGTCCCCGCCAGGAACGTGCAGGAACTGGTCGCCTACGGCAAGGCGCACCCGGGCAAGCTCAGCTACGCCTCGTCGGGCAACGGTGCCTCGTCGCACCTGGCTGGCGTGATGTTCAACAACCTCGCCGGCACGGACTTCCAGCACATCCCCTACAAGGGCACCGGCCCGGCGCTCAACGACCTGCTGGGCGGCCAGGTCAGCATGGCCTTCACCGACGTGCTGACGGCGCTGCCCTTCATCAAGAGCGGCAAGCTGCGCGCGCTGGGCGTGACCACGCGCACACGCTCGCAGGCACTCCCCGACCTGCCCACCGTGGCCGAGCAGGGCGTGCCCGGCTTCGACGTCTCGGTCTTCTTCGGCGTGGTGGCGCCGGCCGGCACGCCGGCGGACGTGATCGCCAAGCTCAACCATGCCTTCGCCGACGCGCTGCAGCAGCCGTCCGTGCGCAAGACCCTGCAGGCGCAGGGGCTGGAGTTCGCCGGATCCACGGCGCCGCAGCAGCTGGAGGGCTTCATCAAGTCCGAGGTGGTCAAGTGGCGCGACGTGGTGAAGAAGTCGGGCGCGCAGCTCGACTGAACGGGAGCGGGCAGGCTGGCCGGGCGCGGGCGGCGCGCTGCGCGAGCGGTGCCGCCGCCGTATCATGGCGGCTTCGATAGTCACCGCTCTGGAAAACCCATGCAACAACCTTCCGAACTCCCTGCCAACGCATTCGCCGGCGAAGCCCCCGGTGTGCTGTTCGGCCTGCCGATGCCGATGGCCAGGGCCTTCGGCCTGCGCGGCGAGGCGATCGGCAACGATCAGGCCCGCGTGCGCATGCAACACAACACCGACTACACCAACAGCCGCGGCGACGTGCATGGCGGCGCCATCGCCACCCTGCTCGACTGCGCGCTGTCGTGCGCGGCACGCTCGCACGATCCGGCCCGCTACGGCGTGGTCACCGTCGACCTGACCGTGCATTTCATCGCGCCGGGCCGCGGCGATGTCATCGGACTCGGCTTCTGCGAACGGCGCGGCCGCGCGCTCAGCTTCGTGCGCGGCGAGGTCCGCGACGAGGCCGGCGAGCTGCTGGCGCTGGCCACCGGCACCTTCAAGCTGGTCGAGCGCGCCGCCTGACGGCAGCGCCCGGTCGACCCGCCAACCCATCCGCCGCATCGAGGAACTCACAACATGAATGCTGCACCCGCTGCTTCCGCCGCCATGCCCGGCGCGCTTGCCGGCATCCGCGTGGTCGACCTGTCGCG
This sequence comes from Cupriavidus sp. USMAA2-4, assembly GCF_001854305.1. Lineage (NCBI taxonomy): Bacteria > Pseudomonadati > Pseudomonadota > Betaproteobacteria > Burkholderiales > Burkholderiaceae > Cupriavidus > Cupriavidus sp. USMAA2-4. Next base: position 1,254,945 of record NZ_CP017749.1, read on the forward strand.
CATCCTGGGCGGCCCGTACTGCGGGCAGATCCTGGGCGACCACGGCGCCGACGTGCTCAAGATCGAACCGCCGCAGGGCGACGACACCCGTACCTGGGGCCCCCCGTTCAAGGATGGCGTGGCGTCTTACTACTTCGGCCTCAACCGCAACAAGCGCGTGATGACGCTGGACCTGACCCAGCCCGCGGGGCGCGAGGCGCTGCTCGCGCTGCTGGCCGACGCCGACGTGCTGATCGAGAACTTCAAGACCGGCACCATGGAGAAATGGGGCCTGGGCTATGACACGCTGTCGCGGCGCTTCCCGCAACTGGTGCACTGCCGCGTCTCCGGCTTCGGCGCGGACGGCCCGCTCGGCGGCCTGCCCGGCTACGATGCCGCCATCCAGGCCATGACCGGCATCATGAGCATCAACGGCGAGGCCGATGGCGAGCCGCTGCGCGCGGGCCTGCCGGTGGTCGACATGGTCACCGGCCTGAACGCCGCGCTGGGCGTGCTGCTGGCGCTGCAGGAGCGCGGGCGCAGCGGCCGCGGCCAGTTCGTCGAGGCGGCGCTGTACGACTCTGGCCTGTCGCTGCTGCACCCGCATGCCGCCAACTGGTTCATGAACGGCAAGACGCCGGGCCGCACCGGCAATGCGCATCCGAACATCTATCCCTACGACACGGTCGCCACCGCTACCGACCCGATCTTCCTGGCGGTAGGCAACGACCGCCAGTTCCGCATCCTGTGCGAGCACCTGGGCGTGCCGGCACTGGCCGACGACGAACGCTACGCCACCGCCGGCGCGCGCTCGGTCAACCGCGCCGCGCTGAAGGTGGAGCTGGAGCAGCGCATGGCCGGCCGGGACGGCAAGGCCCTGGCCGACACGCTGGTGGCCGCAGGCGTGCCGTGCGCGCCGGTGCTGTCGGTGCCGGATGCGCTGAAGCATCCGCACACCGCGCACCGCGGCATGGTGGTGGAGATGGAAGGCGGCTATACGGGCCTGGGCGCGCCGGTCAAGCTGAGCCGCACGCCGGCCACGTACCGGCATGTGCCGCTGACACCGGGCGAGACGTTCCTGCCGCGGGAGGAATAGGCGGGATGGGATGCGGTCGCGCTGGACGCAGCCACCAGACACGCCAACGCCGTGGGCCAAGCATGGTGTCTTGGCTCCCTCGCCCCGCATGGGGAGAGGGCGGGGGAGAGGGGTGGTTTAGCAAGGCGCCACGCCCAGCGAAGCCAACGGTGTGATCCAGCACGCGAGCACGGAAACGAAGCCGATGGTGTCATCCCACCCGCCACGGTCAGCCAGCGCCTGCCCTCACCCCCGGCCCCTCTCCCGCAAGCGGGAGAGCGGAGCGGACCGGCGCGGCGCGAGCGCGGCCGCGCCGGGCCATGCCGCTTCGAACTCCGGATTCCCTAGCCCGGAATCATCCCCGTCAGCCAGTAGGCCTGCACCATCGTGATGAGGCCCACGATCACCGCGAACAGCAGGCTTTGCTTGACCGTGAAGCGGAACAGCTCCGACTCCTTGCCGACCAGCCCGGTGGCCGCGCAGGCCACGGCGATCGATTGCGGCGAGATCATCTTGCCGGTCACGCCGCCGGTGGTGTTGGCGGCCACCAGCAGCGTGTCGTGCACGCCGATCTGGTGGGCGGTGGTGCTCTGCAGCGAGCAGAACAGCGCGTTGGACGAGGTGTCCGATCCGGTCAGGAACACGCCCAGCCAGCCCAGGAAGGGCGAGAAGAAGGGGAAGGCCGCGCCGGTGCCGGCCAGCAGCAGGGCCAGCGTGGATGACATGCCCGAGTAGTTGGCGACGAAGGCGAAGGCCAGCACCAGGCCGATCGACAGGATGGGGCGGCGCAGTTCCAGCAGGGTCTCGCCGAAGGTGGCCAGCAGCGCGCCGGGCTTCATGCGCAGCAGGACGGCCGATACCAGCGCCGTCAGCAGGATGGCGGTGCCCACCGCCGACAGCAGGTCGAGCTTCAGCACGGCTTCGTAGGGCTTGGGCGAGGCGACGATCGGCGCCGCCTTCAGCACCATCTGGTCCAGCCCGGCGATCTTGAACTTCAGCACCGTGCCGGCCAGCGCGCCGTTGGCGGCGAACAGGGCCTTGAACGGCGCCAGGCTCCACACCGTGACCACGGCGGTCAGGATCAGGAAGGGCGACCACGCGCGCAGCGTCTGGCCGGCGCTATAGGGCGAAGGCGTGCGCGGTCGCGCCGCCTTGCCGCCCAGGCCGCCACCGAAGCCCGCCAGCGCCGCGGCACCGCCGCCGACGCCGACGGTGCCGCCGGCTGCCTGCCGCGCGCTGCGCGGTTGCCACACCTTGAGAAAGGCCGCCAGCGACACCAGGCTGACCAGTGCCGAGGTGATGTCCGGCAGTTCCGGCCCGATATGGTTGGAGGTGAAGTACTGCGTCACGGCGAAGCTGCCGCCGGTGACCAGCGCCGCCGGCCAGGTTTCCTTCACGCCCTTGGCGCCGTCCATCATGAACACCAGCCAGAACGGCACCGCCAGCGACAGCAGCGGCAGCTGGCGGCCGGCCATGGCGCCGATGTGCATGGCATCGATGCCGGTCACCTGGCCGGCGACGATGATGGGGATGCCCATGGCGCCGAAGGCCACCGGCGCGGTATTGGCGATCAGGCACAGGCCGGCGGCGTACAACGGGTTGAAGCCCAGGCCCACCAGCAGCGCGGCGGTGATTGCCACCGGCGCGCCGAAGCCCGCCGCGCCTTCGAGAAAGGCGCCGAAGGCGAAGCCGATCAGCAGCATCTGCAACCGCTGGTCGTCGGTGATGGCCAGCACCGAGGCGCGGATCACGTCGAACTGCCCGGTCTTGACCACGATCTTGTAGAGGAACACCGCCGTCACGATGATCCAGGCGATCGGCCACAGGCCGTAGGCGAAGCCGAAGCCGGCCGCCGCCAGCGCCTGCTTCGCCGGCATGCCGTAGGCGAACACCGCCACGGCGAGCGCCAGCAGCAGCGTGATGGCCGCCGCCACATGGCCCTTCAGGCGCAGCACGGTCAGTGCGAGAAAGAAGAACAGGATGGGAACGGCGGCCGCCAGCGCCGACAGCCAGAGGCTGCCGAGCGGCGTGTAGAGCTGGGTCCAGGGTTGCACAGTAGTCTCCTGAGGGATGGCGTTGGATTGGTGGTGGTTGTTTTTGGGGGGCGGTGGCTTTGGCTGCCGTTGTCTTGTCTGGAGCAATCGCTTTGCAGGCGTCTCGTGCCGATCTCGTGTCGGTCCTGTCCTTGCGCGTCGCATCGCGTGCCCGCTTGTTTGCTCCCCTCTCCCGCTTGCGGGAGAGGGGTTGGGGGAGAGGGCAGGCAGGCGCCAGAACGACGGCACTCACTTCGCGCGAGCGCCCGCCCTCTCCCACGGCCCCTCTCCCACCGGCGTGCGAGAGGGGAGCAGGCCATTGGCTACGCGCGCGGCTTCAGCCCTACTCCGCCTGCCCGCGCTCGCGCAGCAGGTCGGCCAGGCTGCGCTCGGCCGGCACCAGCGGCGCGCGATGCCGCGTCCAGCCCATCTGCTGCGCGGGCGCTAGCGCGCGCAGCCGCGTGGCGGCCCAGCGGAACAGGCGGTAGCGCGACGGATGGGCGAAGGCGCCGCTCCAGAAGCGCCAGATCAGGTGTTCGCCGCGGCGGTACTTCGCGCCCTGGCCGCGCAGCGGGTGTGCCACCTGCTCGTGCGGGTCGCGGTTGGCCTCGGTGCGCAGCCGTACCAGCAGTTGCGGGATCGGGATACGCACCGGGCACACCTCGCCGCAGGCGCCGCACAGGCTCGATGCGGTGGGCAGGTCGGCGGTGGCCTCCAGTCCGAGCAGGTGGGGCGAGATGATCTTGCCGATCGGGCCCGGGTAGGTGGTGCCGTAGGCATGGCCGCCGATGCGCGTGTAGACCGGGCAGTGGTTCATGCAGGCGCCGCAGCGGATGCATTGCAGCGTGGCGCGCAGCTGCGCGTCGGCGTAGGCCTGGCTGCGGCCGTTGTCGAGCAGCACCAGGTGCAGTTCGCGCGGGCCGTCCAGCTCGCCGGCGCGGCGCGGGCCGGAGATCAGGTTGAAGTAGGTGGTGATGGCCTGGCCGGTGGCCGAGCGCGTGAGCAGGCTCGACAGCGGCACGATGTGCTCCAGCCTGGCCACCACCTTTTCCATGCCCATGATGGCGATGTGCACGTCGGGCACGGTGGTGGACAGGCGGCCGTTGCCTTCGTTCTCCACCAGCCACAACGTGCCGGTATCGGCGGCGGCGAAGTTGACCCCCGACAGCCCGATGTCGGCCTCGACGAAGGCCTGGCGCAGCGCGCGCCGGCCCGTCTGGATCAGCTCGTCGACATCCTCGGTGTAGGGCGTGCCGGGAATGTGCTGCGCGAACAGTTCGGCGATATCGCCGCGCGTCTTGTGGATGGCCGGCATGACGATGTGCGAGGGCTTCTCGCCGGCGAGCTGGACGATGTACTCGCCCATGTCGGACTCGATGCAGTCCACGCCGCGCTCGGCCAGGTAATGGTTCAGCTCCATTTCCTCGCTCGCCATCGACTTGCCCTTGATCACACGGCGCGCGCCGCGCGCCTGGGCGATGCCGTGGATGATGGCGTTGGCCTCGTCGGCGGTCTCGGCCCAGTGGACCTGCACGCCGGCGGCGGCCAGCTTCGCCTCGAGTTGCACCAGCAGCTCGGGCAGCCGCGCCAGCGCGTGCTGGCGCACGGCTTCGCCGAGGTCGCGCAGCTGCTCCAGTTCCTCGCCGTCGGGGAACTGCACGGCGCGCTTGCCTTGCAGGAAGTCCATGGCGCCGCGGAAGCTGGCGCGCAGCTTGTCGTCCTCCAGCGCGGCGCGGGCGCGCGCCTTGAAGTCGGCGGCGGGCACGAATTGCATGGGGCGGGCGTTCATTGCGGCTCTCCTTGCGGCGTGGCCGGCGCGGGGGCCTCGTCGACGATCCACACCCACAGCCGGCGCGGGCCGTGCGCGCCGTAGGCCAGGGTCTGCTGGATGTCGGAGGTCTTGGATGGACCCGACACCATCACCAGGTTGGTCGGCATGCCGTCGGCCCAGCGCTCGGCCTGCACGGCCGCGTGCAGGTCGGCATGCAGGGTGCGGGCATGGACCAGGGCCACGTGCAGCGGCGGTACCAGCGAGACCGTGCGCGGACTGCCGGCGTCGGGCGCCAGCACCAGCGTGCCGGTGGCGGCGAGGGCGGAGCGCGCGACGGTGAAGCCGGCGTCGATGGTGTCGAACAGCTCGGCCTTCCAGGCTTCGAGCGGCTGCTTGTAGGCGCGGGCCTGCACCGAGGGCGGCAGCGCGCGCGCCAGGGCGGCGCCTTCGCTGCCGGCCGGGTCGAGCAGCAGGCGGCGCACGCCGGCCTCGGCCAGCCGGGCCGCCAGCTGCCCGGGCCAGGAGACGGCGTCGCTGCGCCAGACCTCGGCATGCGAGGCTTCCAGCGCGCGCTGCAGGGTGTCGGCCAGCGCGGCAGTGGATGGTGCCAACGCGGGCCGGCGCGCGGCGTAGTGGGCGTCGATGCGCCGGCTCAGTGCCTGTGCGCCTGCCGCATCTGCCGCATCTGCCGTAGCTGGCGCCACGCCGGCCTGGGCCTCGGCGCGGGCCGCGCGCAGGCGGCCGAGCATGCGCTCGCGCGCGCCCTGGCCGGGCTGGCCGTTGCGGGTGGGAGCGGGGGCGCTCATGCCTGCCCCTCCCCGCCGGTGCGGCGCCACAGGAAGCTGGCCAGGTGCTCCACCGGCAGCGGCGCGCCCTGGTGAACGGCGGCATGGCCGATATTGAGCAGGCAGCCGCAGTCGGCCGAGACCAGCCGTTCGCAGCCGGTGGCGCAGGCTGAGGCGATCTTGTCCTGGACCATGGCGCCGGAGATATCGGGGTGCTTGAGCGAGAAGGTGCCGCCGAAGCCGCAGCACTCGCTTTCGCGGGCGTGCTCGACGCGGGTCACGCCCGGCAGCGCGTCGACCATGGCCACGCCGTGCTCGCGCGTACCCATTTCTCGACGGGCTCCGCAGGAGGTGTGCAGCACCACCCGCTCGTGCGGCTGGCCGGCCGGCGCGCGTGCCGCCAGGTCGAGCTTCAGCACATGCAGCAGGAATTCGGTGAGTTCGAACACGCGCTCGGCGAGCGCGCGCGCCTTGGGACCGAGCACCGGGTCGTCTTCGAACAGCCGCGGCCAGTGGTGGCGCATCATGCCGGCGCAGGAGCCGGAGGGCACCACGATGGGCCAGGGTTCGGCGAACAGGTCGAGCTGGGCGCGCGCCACGGCGCGGGCCTCCTCGGGATTGCCGCTGCTGTAGGCGGGCTGGCCGCAGCAGCTCTGCTGGCGCGGATAGTGGACGGTCAGGCCCTCGCGCTCGAGCAGCCGGACCGCATCGAGCCCGGCCTGCGGCACGAACAAGTCGACCAGGCAGGTGGCGAACAGGTAGACCTGCGCCGGGGCGGCGGGATATTGCCGATGAATCATGTCTCGCTCCGCAAGGCTTGGGCTGCGCCTTTGTCTGAGGGTGGGGGACGCCGGCACGCCGGCGCGGCGGACTGCTGCGCGGCGTGTTTGGGCGCATAATTCACGCTTCCGCGCGCCAGTTCAAATTGGTTGGACCAGAGGCAGCGCAGGCGCAGGGGACCAGGGGGAAGCGATGCAGGGAGCGGGGAACGGACCATGGCGGGGATGAGCCCGGCCGGCGGCGCGCGCGGGCGGGTCGAGGCGGTCATGCGCCGCATGGAGACCGCTCTGCTGGACGGCACCTGGGCGCCGGGCACGCGGCTGCCCGCCGAGCGCCAGCTCGCCGAGCAGTACGCGGTGGCGCGCAACACCGTGCGCGAAGCGATCCAGCGGCTGGCCGCGCGCGGCCTGCTGCAGAGCCGGCGCGGCGCCGGCGTCTACGTCACCGACCAGCTGCGCGCCGGCATCGCCTCGCCGTGGGGCCAACTGGTGGCGGACCACCCCGCGCTGCGCGACGACATCCTGGAGTTCCGCCGCGTGCTCGAAGGCGCCACCGCCTATTTCGCCGCGCTGCGCGCCGACGCCGGCGACATCGCGCGCATCCGCGCGCTGCTGCGGGAACTGGAGCGCACCCGCGCCGAGGACGACAAGGCCGCCGAGGCCGATGCCGACGCGCGCCTGCACGACGCCATCGCCCAGGCCTCGCACAACACCATGTTCCTGCACCTGCATACCAGCGTGATCGGCATGCTGCGCGAACACATCACCATCAATGGCACCGGCCTGCGCGAGCAGGACGCCACCGCCTCCGGGCAACTGCTGCTGCAGCACCGCACGCTGTGCGAGGCGATCTGCGCGCGCCGCCCCGAAGAGGCGCGCACGGCCATGCAGACCCATATCGATTTCGTGCGCAGCCACGTCGAGCGGGACGGCGGCTGAGGCCCGCCGGCCATTTCGCCGGGGGCGATGCGAGCGGAATTGGTCCAACCGCTGGCGCCGCGCGGCGTATGCGCCGCGGGCCCGGCGGCCGATGCCGCCTCAGACCAGCTCGACGGCGGCCAGTTCGCGCTTCAGGTAGGCGTAGAAGATCGGGCCGGCGATCACGCCCGGGATGCCGTACAGGGTTTCCATCAGCAGCATCACGGTCAGCAGTTCCCACGCCGCGGCCTGGATGCGCGCACCGATGATGCGGGCGTTGAGGAAGTACTCCAGCTTGTGGATCACCACCAGGTAGAACAGGGACAGCACGGCGATCGGCAGGGATACCGACAGCGAGGAAACCACGATCGCGGTATTGGAGATCAGGTTGCCCAGCACCGGCAGCAGGCCGACCACGAAGGTGATGACCACCAGCGTCTTGCCCAGCGGCAGGTGCACGCCGAACAGCGGCAGCACCAGCAGCACGTAGGCCGCCGTCATCACCGTGTTGATCAGGGAGATCTGCACCTGCGCGAAGATGAACTGGGCGAAGGCGCGCTGCAGCATGCGCGCCCGCTCCACCAGCGCGGCCGCCAGCGGGCGCCGGTTGGGCTTGGAGATGGCGCGGTAGAGCGCGACCATGGCGCCGATCACGCAGCCCACCAGGATGTGCACCAGCGTGCGCAGCACCTCGGCCCCCAGCTTCTGCGCCATCTGCGCGTGCTCGCGCAGCCAGTGGATCAGCGTGTTGGCCAGCTCTTCCACGCCGCGCGGCAGGGCATCGCTGATCCAGGGCGGCAACTGCCCGCGCGAGCGGTCGATGATGTCGGCCACGTGGTCGAGCAGTCCGTCCAGGGTCCTGCCCTCGCCGCCGATGAAGCGGGCCAGCGCCCAGCCCGCCAGCCCCAGCGCCAGCAGCAGCAGGGTGCTGAGGATGGCGACGGCGAGCGCGTCGTGCTTCTGGTGCAGGCGGGTCAGTTTCGGCGCCAGCACGTCGACCAGCGAATACAGCAGAAGTCCCGACAGCAGCGCCGCCACCAGGTTGGCCTGCAGCACCATCCAGAGCGCCAGCGCGCTGAGCGCGTAGGCGACCGTGCCGACATGGGCCCAGGCCGGCAGCGGGGTGCGCGGCGATGGGGTGGGATCGGGTTCCGTCATGCGTTCTCCAAATGGGGATGGGGTACCGATGTGCCGGCACCGTCTCTCTGCAACGATTGTCGGTGGCGCCGGAGCCGAAGGCAAGGCCGCCCGGCTGGCGCCGCGGGTCGGGTTTGCGCGATGATGTGGCTAGTCCACTGCAGGAGCCGATGTGCCAGCCCAGACACTGCCTGCCCCCGCCCTGTCCTGCGACGCCGTCCGGCCCGGCGCGATGGCCGCGCCGCGCGGAGGCTGAGCGCCATGGCCTTCACCCGCACCGTGGGCCTCGAGCGCCACGTCTTCGCCGACCTCAAGACCCTGCTGGCCAAGGCCGGTCCGGCGCGCTCCGGCGACAGCCTGGCCGGCGTGGCCGCCGCCAGCGAGGCCGAGCGCATGGCCGCGCGCCTGGCGCTGGCCGACCTGCCGCTCGCGCATTTCCTGGCCGAGGCCGTGGTGCCCTACGAGGACGACGAAGTCACCCGCCTGATCATGGACAGCCACGACCGCGCGGCATTCCGCGAAATCGCCTCGCTGACGGTGGGAGACTTCCGCAACTGGCTGCTGCGGCACGAGACCGACGCCGCCGTGCTGGCGCGCGTGGCGCCGGCCATCACGCCGGAGATGGCGGCGGCGGCCAGCAAGCTGATGCGCAACCAGGACCTGGTCTCGGTGGCGCGCAAGTGCCGCGTGGTGACCCGCTTCCGCAATACCATCGGCCTGCCCGGCCGGCTGTCGGTGCGCCTGCAGCCCAACCACCCGACCGACGATCCGAAGGGCATCGCCGCCGCCATCGTCGACGGCCTGCTGTATGGCTGCGGCGACGCCACCATCGGCATCAACCCGGCCACCGACAGCCTGCCCGCCATCGTGGCCCTGCTGCGCCTGGTCGACGCGCTGCGCCAGCGCTTCGACATTCCCACCCAGTCCTGCGTGCTGACCCACGTCACCCACACGCTGCGCGCCATCGAGCAGGGCGCGCCGGTGGACCTGGTGTTCCAGTCGGTGGCCGGCAGCCAGCGCGCCAATGCCGCCTTCGGCATCGACCTCGCGCTGCTGGCCGAGGCGCGCGCGGCGGCGCGCGCGCTGGGGCGCGGCACGGTGGGCGACAACCTGATGTACTTCGAGACCGGGCAGGGCAGCGCGCTGTCGGCCAATGCGCACCACGGCGTCGACCAGCAGACCATGGAGGCGCGCGCCTATGCGGTGGCGCGCGCGTTCTCGCCGCTGCTGGTCAACACCGTGGTCGGCTTCATCGGGCCGGAGTACCTGTATGACGGCAAGCAGATCATCCGCGCCGGGCTGGAGGATCACTTCTGCGGCAAGCTGCTGGGCCTGCCGATGGGCTGCGACGTCTGCTATACCAACCATGCCGAGGCCGACCAGGACGACGTCGACACGCTGCTGACGCTGTTCGGCGTGGCCGGCATCCACTTCATCATGGGCGTGCCGGGCGCCGACGACATCATGCTCAACTACCAGAGCACGTCCTTCCACGACGCCCTCTACCTGCGCGAGACGCTGGGCCTGCGGCCGGCGCCCGAGTTCGAGGCCTGGCTGCAGCGCATGGGCCTGGCCGATGGCAGCGGCCGCCTGCTGCCGCCGGGCAGCCGCCAGCCGTTGCTGCGGCTGGCGCATGAGCTGTGAAAGGCGCTGCGAAGCTGCCCCGATGCGCCCCGATGCGCCATGACAAGCCCCGAGAGGAGCCCACCGTGACCACGTCTTCCCCGTCCGATATCCCGCCTGCCGGCGCAAGCGTACCCATTTCTGCGTCCGCCCCGGAGCCGGGCGCCGCCGGGTCCGGGGCCGCGCCGGACGAAGCCTGGCAGCGCCTGCGCGCCTTCACGCCGGCCCGCATCGCGCTCGGCCGCGCCGGCCACAGCCAGACCACGGACACCGTGCTGGCCTTCGGGCTGGCGCATGCGCAGGCGCGCGACGCGGTGCACGCGCCGCTGGCGCGCGCGGCCATCGGGCAGGCGCTGGAGGCCGCCGGCTTCGCCCGCCTCGACGCGCACAGCGCCGCGGCCGACCGCCAGCAGTACCTGCGCCGCCCCGACCTGGGCCGCCGCCTCGACCCGGCCAGCCGCGCCCGGCTGGCGGCGGCACGCGCCGTGCCGGGGCCCGACGTGGTCTTCGTGATCGCCGACGGCCTGTCCGCCGTCGCCGCCGAGCGCCATGCGCTGCCCCTGCTGCAGGCCGTGCGGCCGCTGCTGCCCGGCTGGCGCTTCGGGCCGGTGGTGGTGGCCGAGCAGGCACGCGTGGCGCTGGGCGATGAGATCGGCGCAGAAATGGGTACGCTTCAGGTCGTGATGCTGATCGGCGAGCGTCCCGGCCTCAGTTCGCCGGACAGCCTCGGCATCTACCTGACCCATGGTCCGCGCGTCGGCCGCACCGATGCCGAGCGCAACTGCATCTCCAACGTGCGCCCGCAGGGGCTGTCCTACGCCGAGGCGGCGGCGCGGCTGGCCTTCCTGCTGCGGGGCGCGCTGGCGCTGGGGCGCTCGGGGGTGGACCTGAAGGACGATAGCGGGCCGGGCGCGCTGGTTCCGACCGTACCCGTATCGCGCTGACCCGCGCTGACCCGCGCTGACCCGCGCTGACCCGCGCTGACCCGCGCTGACCCGCGCGCGGGCCCCGGGCGGCAGGGGCCGGCCGGCGTCCTCAGGCCATGTCGAACACCCGTCCCGGATTGAGGATGCCGCGCGGGTCCAGCGCCTGCTTGAGCGTGCGCATCAGGGCCAGCTCGGCCGGCGTGCGCGAGTGGTGCAGGTAGGGCTTCTTGTGCAGGCCGATGCCGTGCTCGGCCGAGATGCTGCCGGCGAATTCGCCGACCACGCCATAGACCAGGGCCTCGATCTCCGCCTCGGGAAAGCTTGCCGCGGTGGCGCCGGGCAGGTGCACGCTGACATGCAGGTTGCTGTCGCCGACGTGGCCGAAGTTGACCAGTTCGGCCCGCGGCCAGGCAGCCAGCACGCGGGCGCGCAGGCTGTCGGCGAAGGTGCCGATGGACCCGATCGGCAGGCTGACGTCGAAGGCGGCGTTGGGAGCCCAGCGCTGCGGGAACTCGGCTACGGCGTCGCGCAGCGCCCACAAGGCATCGGCCTCCTTCTGGCTGGTGGCCAGCGCGGCGTCGGCGATCAGGCCGGCTTCCAGCGCGGCTTCGAGCAGGGCTTCGAAGGCGGCGCCGTCCTGGGCGGCATCGTCGCCCTGCAGGTCGAGCAGCACGTAGAAGGGGTGGCCGGCCGGCAGCGGGGCGCGCATGCCGGGCACGCGGCCGGTGACGATGCCGTAGTAGTCCGCCCACATGACTTCGAAGGCGGACAGCCGTCCCGACAACCGCCGCTGCGCCAGGCGCAGCAGCGCGACCACATCCTCGTAGCGTGCCAGCGCGCACAGCGCCGTCTGCGTGCAGGCCGGCAGCGGCGCCAGCCGCAGCACCGCGCGCGTGATGACGCCGAGCGTACCTTCGCTGCCGACGAAGAGCTGGCGCAGGTCGTAGCCGGCGTTGTTCTTCTGCATCTTGTTGAGGGCGCTGAGCACGGTGCCGTCGGCCAGCACCGCCTCGAGCCCGAGCACCTGCTCGCGCGCCATGCCGTAGCGGATCACGCGGTTGCCGCCGGCATTGGTGGCGAGGTTGCCGCCGATCTGGCAGCTGCCGCGCGCGCCCAGGTCCAGCGCGAGCAGCCAGCCGGCCTCGCGCGCGGCCTCCTGCGCGGCCTGCAGCGTGGTGCCGGCGCGCACGGTCATGGTGCCGGCCTGGGGATCGATTGCCTCCACGCCGCGCAGGCGTTCGAGCGATAGCACCAGTTCGCCGCCGCGCGGCGTGGCGCCGGCCGCCAGCCCGGTCAGGCCACCCTGCGGCACCACCGGCTGGCCGTAGCGATGGCAGGCGGCCAGCACGGCCGCCACTTCGCCGGTGTCGCGCGGCCGCGCCACCGCGAGTGGCGGCTGTGGATCGAGCGGGGCGTACCAGTCCTTGCGGAAACGCATCTCGATGTCGGCACCGGCCTGCAGGCCGGCGGGGTCGAGGCGGTCCCGCAAGGCCTGCAGCAGCGAGGCGCGGTCGGAGGACATGAGAGTGCTGGGCATGGCGGGCATGGTCGAGGTGGCAGCGGAGGTGGCCGCGCGCCCGGGATGGCTCCATGGCGCGCAGGACGGTCGCAGATGCTAGGCCGCCGCGGTGGTCCGGTTAAGAGCCAATCGGCGCCGGCCGCATGGCGCCACCTCGGGGTGCCGGCCTGGGGCCGCCCTCAGGCCCCGCTCCAGGCCTCCCGGTTGATGGTGGCGGCGCCCAGCACCGGGCGCGGCCGCTGCGTGCGCGCCAGGTGTTCCAGCGCGGGTTCGATCACCTCGGCGAGCTTGTGGAAGGCGGGGCCGATGGTTTCCTCGGGCACGCAGGCGTAGCCCAGCAGCAGGCCCTGCTGCGGTGTCGAGGTATCGCTGTAGTAGCGCGACAGCGGGCGCGCGGACAGCCCCTGGGTGCGGGCCGCCATGCTGATGCCGAGGTCGTCGGTGCCCGCCGGCAGGTGCATCACCATGTGCAGGCCGGCCTCGTGCGTGGAGGTCGGCCAGTCGGCGCCGAAGCGGGTGGCGATGGCCTCGCGCAACAGGCCCTGGCGCTGGGCATAGCGCTGGCGCATGCGGCGGATGTGGGTCGCGTAGTGTCCTTCCTCGATGAATTCGGCCAGCACCGCCTGCTGCACCAGCTGGCCTTCGCGGAAGAGCTCGGACTGGGCGGTGGCGAAGTGCGGGGCGAGCGGCTTGGGCAGCACCATGAAGCCCATGCGCAGGCCCGGGAACAGCGTCTTGGAGAAGGTGCCCATGTAGATCACGCGGTCGTGCTCGTCCAGGCCCTGCAGCGAGGCCAGCGGCCGTCCCTCGAAGCGGAACTCGCTGTCGTAGTCGTCCTCCACCAGCCAGGCGCCGCGCTGGCGCGCGTACTCCAGCAGCATGCGCCGCCGCGGCAGGCTCATCACCATGCCGAGCGGGTACTGGTGCGAGGGCGTGACGAAGATGAAGCGCGGCGGGTCCTGCAGCATGGCGGCATCGGGCGCGATGCCTTCCTGGTCGACCGGTACCGGCAGCGTTTCGATGCCGGCGTTGGTGAGCAGGCTGCGCGTGCCCCAGTAGCCGGGGTCCTCCATCCACGCCTTGTCGCCCGGGTCGGCCAGCAGCCGCCCGATCAGGTCGATGGCCTGGTGGATACCCGTGGTGAGGATGATCTGGTCGGGCTCGCAGCGTACCGAGCGCACCAGGCGCAGGTGTTCGGCCAGCACGCGCTTGAGCGGCAGGTAGCCACCGTTGTGCGCATACGTCAGCAGCTCGGGGCGCGGCGCGCGCCAGACCTTGTTGAGCAGCCGCGCCCAGACCGCGTGCGGGAACAGCGAGACATCGGGCACGCCGGCGACGAAGGCACCCCATTGGCGATCGGATGCACTGGCGTGGGACACGAGATGCTGGCCGCGCCGGGAAAGGGTGAATCGGTTTGGATTTTGCTGCACTGCGGGCACTGGCGTGGTGCCACTTTGCGCCTTACCGTGGTGCAGTGCACTGTGGTCTGGAAAACTATGCGACACGAAGGTGCCACTTCCCGTCGAGGCCGTGACATAGCCCTCGGCGAGCAGTTGCTCATAGGCATAGAGCACGGTGTTGCGCGAGACCCCGACTTCCTTCGCCAGCATGCGCGAAGCGGGCAGCTTGCTGCCCGCCACCAGCGTTCCGGCAAGGATCTCCTGCCGGATGATGTCGTAGAGCTGGCGGTTCATATGCGCCCCGTTTTTATCCACGGCGCCGCCCGCCGGCCGTTCCAGACGCTGCAGCAGCAGTTCCGACAGAATCGTTTCCTTCAAAGTGGCACCTGATGAAATCGGAAATATGGACCTACCTATGGTACCAACCTTGCGTTAATTTTCCAGCGACTTGTTCCTTGCCGTCGCGTTGCGACGGTCCCTCTGATCTTCCCGGGCCTGGCCCGGACAGCCAGTGGAGTCCCCCATGCAAGACGCTGCCAGCCACGCGCCCGCGAGTGCCGTGACGCTGCCCACCGAAGCCATCGCGGCCGCCGTGCGGGCGCTCACGCCGTACATGATCGAGACCCTGTCGCAGCTGGTGGCGGCGCCCAGTCCCTCGGGGCAGGAGCAGCCGGCGGTGGCCGTGATGGAGCGCGCCTTGCAGGACCTGGGGCTGGAGCCGGAGCGCATCTACCTGAACTCCGATTCGCTCAAGCACCTGCCGCTGTTCTCGCCGCCCTGCTGTCCCGACGGCGGCCGCTACAACCTGCTGGCGGCCTACCGCCCGCCCGTGCCGGGCGGCCGCTCGGTGCTGTTCAACGGCCACCTCGACGTGGTCCCGACCGGTCCGGACGCGATGTGGCGCCAGTCGCCCTACGCGCCTTTCGTCGAGGACGGCTGGCTGTACGGCCGCGGTGCCGGCGACATGAAGGCCGGCATCGTGTGCGCGCTGGCCGCCTTCAAGGCGCTGGACGCGCTGGGCGCGCGCCCGGCGGGCGCGGTCGGCTTCAACGCGGTGCTGGAGGAAGAGAACACCGGCAATGGCGCGCTGGCCACGGTGGCGGCGCTGCGCAGCGCGGTGGGCGCGGGCAAGCTGGCGTCCTTCGACACGGTGGTGATCCCCGAGCCGCTGGGCGAGTGCCTGATGAGCGCGCAGATGGGCGTGTTCTGGATGTTCGTCGAGCTGACCGGGCGCCCGGCGCACGCGGCCTACATGACGTCGGGCGTCAATCCGGTCGAGGCCGGCATCGCCGTGATGGCCGGCCTGCGCGAGCTGGAAGCCGAGTGGAACCTGCCGCAGAACCGTCCCGCCGCCTATCGCGAGCATGCCCACCCGATCAACTTCAACCTCGGCCAGATCCATGGCGGCGAGTGGAATTCCTCGGTGCCGTGCACCTGCTCGCTGGGCGTGCGCATCGGCTTCTATCCGGACATGGACGTGAACGATGCCAAGGCGCGGGTCGAGGCCTGCATCCGCGCCACGCTGGCGCGCCTGGACAGCAACCTCGACCTTGCCATCCGCTATGAGGGCTTCCACGCGCCGGGCTGCGAGTTCGATCTCGACACGCCCAGCATGGCCGCGCTGGGCGAGGCCCACCGCAAGGTCCACGGCGAGCCGGTGCGGCGCCAGGCCACCACGGCCACCACCGATGCGCGCCACTTCAAGCTGATGCTGGAGACGCCCGTGACCTGCTACGGCCCGGAGGCACGCAACATCCACGGCATCGACGAATCCGTCTCCATCGACAGCATGGTGCGCGTGACCACCACGCTGGCGCAGTTCATCCACGACTGGTGCGGCGTCGAGCCCGCCGGCGTGGCCGGCTGAGGCGCCCCTGAGGCGCCCCTGAGGCGCTCCTGAGGCGCCCGATGGCGAGCCTTGCCGTCACGCGGGGCCGGGCGGGCATGTCCCGCCGCGGCCTTACCAGGATTCCGACGACTCCGACGACTTCCACGCACCCACTCAGAGGGAACTGAACGATGACATTCCATTCACCACTGCTGAAGCAGCGGCTGGGCGCGCGCCTGGCCTCGATGGCGCTGGCGCTGGCCGGCATCGGCTTCGCCGCGCTGGCGCTGCCGGCCGGCAACGCCTCCGCCCAGACCGCCGGCGGCACGCTGTCCGGCATCGTGCAGCCCGAGCCACCCACGCTGATCAGCGCGATGAACTCGCAGGCGCCGACGCAGTACGTGGCCGGCAAGATCTACCAGAGCCTGCTGACCTACGGCCCCGACCTGAAGCCGCGCCCCGAGCTGGCCAAGTCCTGGAAGATCTCGCCCGACGGCCTGACCTACACCTTCGAGCTGCAGAGCGGCGTGAAGTGGCACGACGGCAAGCCCTTCACCTCGGCCGACGTGGTGTTCTCGGTCGACAAGATGCTGCGCGAGGTGCAGCTGCGCGCGCGCGCCATCATCAACAAGTACATGGAGTCGATCCGCGCGGTCAACGACACCACCGTCGAGATCAAGCTCAAGGAGCCGTTCCCGCCCTTCATCTCGATGTTCGAGGCCGGCACCATGCCGATCATGCCCAAGCACATCTACGAGGGCACCGACTACCGCAACAACCCGGCCAACCAGAAGCCGGTCGGCACCGGTCCCTTCATGTTCAAGGAGTGGAAGAAGGGCGCCTACATCAAGCTGGTGAAGAACCCCAACTACTGGAAGAAGGGCAAGCCCTACCTCGACGAGCTGGTGTTCTACGTGATCCCGGACTCCGCCTCGCGTGCGGTCGCCTTCGAGAAGGGCGACGTGCAGGTGCTGCGCGGCGGCGACGTCGACAACGTCGACGTCAAGCGGCTGCGCGCCCTGCCCAACGTGGACTACACCACCAAGGGCTGGGAGATGTTCGCGCCGATGTCCAACCTGCTGATGAACACGCGCAAGCCGCCCTTCAACAACGTCAAGGTGCGCCAGGCGGTGATGCATGCGCTCAACCGCAAGATGATCGTCGACAACATCTTCTTCGGCATGGGCAAGCCGGCGGTGAGCCCGTTCTCGTCGACCACGCTGTTCTTCGACAAGAACATGCCGGCCTACGACTTCAACCTGAAGAAGGCGCGCGAGCTGATCAAGGAGTCGGGCGTCAACGTAGGCCAGTACCCGGTCAAGATCCTGTCGTCGTCCTACGGTGCCAACTGGGACCGTCTCGATGAGTACATGAAGCAGATGCTCGAGCAGCTCGGCTTCAAGGTCAGCATCGAATCGGCCGACGCCGGCACCTGGTCCAGCCGCGTCAGCAACTGGGACTTCGACCTGACCGCCACCTACACCTACCAGTACGGCGACCCGGCGCTGGGCGTGGAGCGCCTCTACGTGACGCGCAATATCGTCAAGGGCACGCCGTTCGCCAACGTGCAGGGCTACAGCAACCCGCAGGCAGACGAACTGTGGGCCAAGGCGGGCGCCACCATGGACCCGGCCGAGCGGCAGAAGATGTACAGCCAGGTGCAGCAGATCCTGACCACCGACGTCGCCGCCGGCAACCTGTTCGAGATCGAGTTCCCCACGCTCTACCGCAAGAACGTGAAGAACCTGGTGACGACCGCGATCGGCCTGAACGAGTCCTTCGACAACGTCTCGATCGAGAAGAACTGAGCGCGGGGCGCGCGCGCGGTCACCGCTGCGCGCCTGACCCGCCTCCTCGCCGGGCCGGCTGCGGCCGCGCCCGGCGCGAACGGCAGGTGTCCGCCGTCGCCCCGCCTCTTGCCGGGGCGCGGCGGGCACGGGCCAGACCTTGCCGCGTGGAGTGAGCCGTGAACTTCCTCTCCTTCCTTTCCGCCCGTCTTGCCAAGGCCATCGTGGTCGTGCTCGGCGTGGTGATCATCAACTTCTTCCTGATCCGCATGGCGCCGGGCGATCCCGCCACCGTGCTGGCCGGTGAAGCGGGCGCGGGCGACGCCGCCTTCGTCGGGCAGCTGCGCGAGCAGTTCGGCCTGGACAAGCCGGTGCTGACCCAGCTCGGCATCTACCTGAAGGGCGTGGCCACGCTCGATCTCGGCTACTCCTACCGCAATCACCTGCCGGTGCTCGACCTGATCCTGGACCGGCTGCCCGCCACCTTCCTGCTGATGAGCGGGGCCTTCCTCTTCTCCATCGTGATGGGCGTGCTGCTGGGCGTGGTGGCGGCGCGCACCCGCTACGAGAACCGACGGCGCTGGGTCGACAGCGCGGTCATGTCCGGCGCGCTGCTGCTGTACGCGACGCCGCTGTTCTGGCTGTCGCTGATGGCCATCATCCTGTTCTCGGTGGTGCTCGGCTGGCTGCCGGCCTTCGGCATGGAAAGCGTGGGCGCGGGCTACACCGGGCTGGCGCGCGCCAAGGACGTGGCCCTGCACATGGTGCTGCCGACCATCTCGCTGGGCTGCTTCTTCATGGCCGTGTACGTGCGCCTGACGCGCGCCTCGATGCTGGAGGTGATGGGCATGGACTTCGTCAAGACCGCGCGCGCCAAGGGCGTGCCGGCCGGTCGCGTGGTGCGCGTGCACGTGCTGCGCAACGCGCTGCTGCCGGTGGTGACCTTCGCCGGCATCCAGCTCGGCCAGATGGCCGGCGGCGCGGTGCTGACCGAAACCGTGTTCTCCTGGCCCGGCATCGGCCGGCTGATGTTCGACGCCTTGCTGCAGCGCGACTACCAGCTGCTGCTCGGCATCTTCTTCGTCACCTCGGCGCTGGTGGTGTTCTTCAACCTGCTGACCGACATCCTCTACCGATTCATCGACCCGCGCATCGCCGTGGGCGCCAAGGGAGCCGCGGCATGAAATCCTTCCTGCTTCGCTACAGCCGCAACTACGGCGCGGTGGCGGGCCTGCTCGTGCTGCTGGCGGTGATCGCGCTGGCGGTGCTGGCGCCGCTGGTCTACGAGGACTCGCCCTGGCTGATGGTGGCCGAGCCGCTGACGCGGCCCTTCACCGATGGGGCCTATCCGTTCGGCACCGACATGCTGGGCCGCGACATCACCGCCGGGCTGGTCTACGGCGCGCGCGTCTCGCTGCTGGTGGGCGTGATCTCCACCGGCGTGGCGCTGGTGTTCGGCATCCTGATCGGCTCGGTGGCCGGCTACTGCGGCGGCCGCGTCGACGATGTGCTGATGCGCTTCACGGAGTTCTTCCAGACCATCCCCCAGCTCGCCATGGCGGTGGTGATCGTGGCCATCTTCAACCCGACCATCTACTCCATCGTCGGCGCCATCTCGGTGGTGTCGTGGCCGCCGGTGGCGCGCCTGGTGCGCGGCGAATTCCTCACGCTGAAGCAGCGCGAGTTCGTGCAGGCCGCGGTGGTGATCGGGCAGAAGCCGCTGCGCATCATCTTCACGCAGATCCTGCCCAATGCCATGTCGCCCATCATCGTCTCGGCTTCCTTCATGGTGGCCACCGCCATCCTGACCGAGTCGGCGCTGGCCTTCCTGGGCCTGGGCGACCGCAACATGATGAGCTGGGGCTTCATGATCGGCGCGGCGCGCACCATGATCCGCGAGGCCTGGTGGATGAGCGTGTGGCCCGGCGTGGCCATCCTGCTGACGGTGCTGTCGATCAACCTGATCGGCGAGGGCCTGAACGACGCCATGAACCCCCAGCTGCGCCGCCGCGGCGAGTAGGAGACCCACGCCATGCATCTGATGCAAGCCAATCCAGGCGCCAACCCGGCCACGCGCGACGGCGCGGCGCCGCTGCTGTCGATCCGCGACCTGTCCATCGCCCTGCCCGCGGGCGGCGACCGGCCCTACGCGGTGCGCGACGTGTCCTACGACCTGCACGCGGGCGAGATCCTCTGCATCGTCGGCGAGTCGGGCTCCGGCAAGTCGATGAGCGCCAACGCCATCATGGGACTGCTGCCGTCCTACCTGAAGCCGGAGCGCGGCCGCATCCTGTTCGAGGGGCGCGACCTGCTGGCGCAGGACGAGGCCACGCTGCTGGGCATGCGCGGCAAGGACATGGCCATGGTGTTCCAGGAACCGCTGTCGGCGCTCAATCCGGTGATGACCATCGGCGAGCAGATCGCCGAGGTGATGCGCGTGCACCATGCCTATCCGGGCGAAGCCTGCCAGCGCCGCGTGCTGGAACTGCTGGAGTTCGTCGGCCTGCCCGATCCGGCCGCGCTGGTGCACAGCTACCCCTTCCGCCTGTCGGGCGGCCAGCGCCAGCGCGTGGTGATCGCCATGGCGCTGGCGCTGGAGCCCAAGCTGCTGATCGCCGACGAACCCACCACCGCGCTCGATGTCACCACGCAGGCGCAGATCCTGGCGCTGATCCAGCGCATCCAGGCCGAGAAGGGCATGGGCGTGATGTTCGTCACCCACGACTTCGGCGTGGTGGCCGAGATCGCCGACCGCGTCGCGGTGATGGAGAAGGGCGTGCTGGTCGAGGCCGGGCCCGCGGCCCAGGTGCTGAACCATCCGCAGCACCCCTATACGCGGCGCCTGATCGCGGCGGTGCCGCACGGCCGCGCCGGCGACGGTGCCGAGGCGCGGCGCAAGGAGGAGGTGGTGCTCGACGTGCGCGGCCTGCGCAAGACCTATGTTTCCGGCGGCGGGCTGTTCGCGCGCAAGCGCGTGGTGCACGCGGTCGATGGCGTCAGCTTCTCGGTGCGGCGCGGCGAGACGCTCGGCATCGTCGGCGAGTCCGGTTCGGGCAAGTCGACCATCGGCAAATGCCTGCTGCGCCTGACCGATATCGACGGCGGCGAGCTGCATTTCGACGGGCAGGATATCGCCCGCCTGTCCGAGCGCCAGTTCCGCCCGCTGCGGCGCGACGTGCAGATGATCTTCCAGGATCCTTTCGCCTCGCTCAACCCGCGCCATACGGTGGGCCGCATCATCAGCGACGGCCCGGTCGCCAACGGCGTGCCGCCGGCGCAGGCCGAGGCGCGCACGCGCGAGCTGCTGGAGCTGGTCGGCCTGGAGGCGAGCGCCTTCGACCGCTACCCCAACCAGTTCTCGGGCGGGCAGCGCCAGCGCATCGGCATCGCGCGGGCGCTGGCGCTGGAGCCCAAGCTGCTGGTGGCCGACGAATCGGTCTCGGCGCTCGACGTCTCGGTGCAGGCGCAGGTGCTGGCCCTGCTCGATACGCTGCAGCGCAAACTGGACATCGCCCTGATCTTCATCACCCATGACCTGCGCGTGGCGGCGCAGATCTGCCACCAGGTCATCGTGATGCACAAGGGCAAGGTGGTCGAGTCCGGCCCGCCGGACCAGATCTTCGATGCCCCGCAGCACCCGTACACGCAACGCCTGATCGGCGCCATTCCCGGCAAGGAGTGGGACCCGTCGGCGATCCGCGCCGCCGCCTAGGCGACGGCATGCCCCCACCGCCAATCCACCATTCCGCTAATCCAGCCGAACCCGACCCATGGGAGCCTCACAGATGAAGAATGCCGAACTGGTCCGCCGCAAGGACGCCGCCACCCCGCGCGGCGTCGGCGTGATGTGCAATTTCTACGCCGAGCGGGCCGACAATGCCGAGATCTGGGACGTCGAAGGCAAGCGCTACATCGACTTCGCCGCCGGTATCGCCGTGCTGAACACGGGCCACCGCCACCCGCGCCTGGTGCAGGCCATCGAGCGCCAGCTCGCGCGCTTCACCCATACCGCCTACCAGATCGTGCCCTACGCCAGCTACGTGGAGCTGGCCGAGAAGATCAATGCGCGCGCGCCCGGCCGCTTCGCCAAGAAGACGGCCTTCTTCACCACCGGCGCGGAGGCCGTGGAGAACGCCATCAAGATCGCCCGCGCGGCCACCGGCCGGCCCGGCGTGATCGCCTTTTCGGGCGGCTTCCACGGCCGCACCATGATGGGCATGGCGCTGACCGGCAAGGTGGTGCCCTACAAGGTGGGCTTCGGCCCCTTCCCGGGCGAGGTCTATCACGCGCCCTATCCCTGCGAACTGCATGGCGTCACGGTGGAGGACTCGCTCAAGAGCCTGCAGCACCTGTTCAAGGCCGACGTCGATCCGCGCCGCGTGGCGGCCATCATCTTCGAGCCGGTGCAGGGCGAGGGCGGCTTCAACGTGGCCCCGCCCGCCTTCGTCGAAGCGCTGCGCGCCCTCTGCGACGAGCACGGCATCCTGCTGGTCGCCGACGAGGTGCAGACCGGTTTCGGCCGCACCGGCAAGCTGTTCGCCATGGAGCACTACGGCGTGGTGCCGGACCTCACCACCATGGCCAAGAGCCTGGCCGGCGGCATGCCGCTGTCGGCCGTGTGCGGCCGCGCCGAGGTGATGGACGCGCCGGCGCCCGGCGGCCTGGGCGGCACTTATGCGGGCAACCCGCTGGCGGTGGCCTCGGCGCTGGCCGTGCTGGACGTGCTGGAAGCCGAACAGCTGCCGGCACGCGGCGCGCTGCTGGGCGAGCGGCTGGTGGCGCGGCTGCAGGCCCTGCAGCCGCGCGTGCCGCAGATCGCCGAAGTGCGCGGCCTCGGCGCCATGGTGGCGGTCGAGTTCCGCCAGGCCGACGGCAGCCCGGACGCGGCCTTCACGCGCGAGGTGCAGAACCGCGCGCTGGAGCGCGGCCTGCTGCTGCTGTCGTGCGGCGTGTACGGCAATGTGATCCGCTTCCTGTTCCCGCTCACCATTCCCGACGGAGTGATGGAGGAAGGACTGGATATCCTGGCCGACGTGCTGACGCGCTGACGCCAACCGCACCGGAGCAAGCAGATGACGAGAGCCCAGGCAGTGCCGACCGTGCAGGTCGACAACGAACGCGTGACGGTGACCGAATGGCGCTTTGCGCCGGGGGCCGAGACCGGCCATCACCGCCACGGCTACGACTATGTGGTGGTGCCGATGACGAGCGGCCCGCTGCGCCTGCAGACGCCGGCCGGCGAAGTCACCAGCCAGCTGGTGGCGGGGCAGGCCTATTACCGTCCGGCAGGGGTCGAGCACAACGTGATCAATGCGCACGAGGGCGAGTGCGTCTTCGTCGAGATCGAGATCAAGCGCCCGCCCGCCGATGGGGCGGCATCATGAGCGAGGGCGCAGCGACCGCAGCGACCGTGGCGACCGCAGCGGGCACGGCGCCGCTGCGCGAGCGCAATGGCGGGCAGATCCTGGTCGAGCAGCTGCGCATCCAGGGCGTCAAGCGCGTGTTCCTGGTGCCGGGGGAGAGCTACCTGCCCTGCATCGATGCGCTGCACGACCACCAGGATGCGATCCAGCCCATCGTCTGCCGCCAGGAGAGCGGCGCCGGCTACATGGCGGAGGCCTATGGCAAGCTGACCGGCGAGCCCGGCATCTGCTTCGTCACGCGCGGGCCCGGCGCCACCAATGCCAGCATCGCCGTGCATACGGCCTACCAGGACTCGACGCCGATGATCCTGTTCGTCGGCCAGGTGGGCAACGACTTTGCCGAGCGCGAGGCCTTCCAGGAGATCGACTACCGCCGCATGTTCGGCCTGATGGCCAAGTGGGTGGCGCAGATCGACCGTACCGAGCGCATCCCCGAGTTCATCGCGCGCGCCTTCGCGGTGGCCACCAGCGGGCGTCCCGGCCCGGTGGTGCTGGCGTTGCCGGAGGACACGCTGTGGGGCAAGGCCAGCGTGCCCGACATGCCGCGCTACCAGCGCGCGCGCAGCGCGCCGGCACCGGCTGCGCTCGATGCGCTGCAGACCCTGCTGGCCGGCGCGCGCCGGCCCTTCCTGCTGGTCGGCGGCTCGGGCTGGACGGCAGCGGCGCTGCGCGACCTGGAGACCTTCGCCGAGCGCTTCGACCTGCCGGTGGGCGTGGCCTGGCGCCGGCTGGAGTGCTTCGACAATCACCATGCCAACTATGCCGGCCATGTCGGCTGGGGCATGGACGATGCGCTGCGCGCGCGCATCCGCGACGCCGACCTGCTGATCGCGGTCGGCACACGCATGGGCGAGGCGACCACCGAGGGCTACACGCTGGTGCAGAGTCCGTTGCCGCGGCAGACCCTGGTCCACGTCTATCCGGATGCCGGCGAGCTGGGGCGCGTCTTCCGCGCCGAGCTGCCGATCGCCGCCGACGTGGTGTCCTTCGCCGCCGCGGCGGCGGCCCTGCGCCCGGCCGCCGAACCCGCCTGGCGCGGCCTGGCGCGCGCCGCCCATGCCGGATTCCTGGCCCACCAGCAGGCCCGGCCGGCGCCGGGGCCGCTCAACCTCGACCGGGCGGCCTGCGTGGTGCGCGAGCGCCTGCCGCGCGATGCCTGCCTCACGGTTGGCGCCGGCAACTATGCGCTGTTCCCGCACACCTACTACCGCTTCCAGGGGCCCGGCACCAGCCTGGCGCCGACGGTGGGCTCGATGGGCTACGGGCTGCCGGCCGCGATCTCGGCCAAGCTGGAATACCCGCAGCGCACCGTGGTGTGCTACGCCGGCGATGGCTGCTTCCAGATGAACCTGCAGGAGCTGGGCGTGGCGATGCAGTACCGGCTCGGCATCGTGCTGCTGGTCTTCAACAACGGCATGTGGGGCACCATCCGCGCCCACCAGGAACGCGAGTTCCCGGGCCGCACCATCGCGCTGGAGTTCGACAACCCCGATTTCGCCGCGCTGGTGCGCGCCTACCGGGGCCACGGCGAGGTGGTGCAGAGCGACGCCGAGTTCGGCCCGGCGCTGGAGCGCGCGCTTGCCTTCGCGCAGGAGCACAGCCTGCCGGCGCTGATCGAGATGCGCTACGAAGCGGATGGCATCGCTCCCGGACAGACCTTGTCCGGCATCCGTGCGGCGGCGCTGGCGCAACGGGCGCCGGCCGCC
Organism: Cupriavidus sp. USMAA2-4; assembly: GCF_001854305.1. NCBI lineage: Bacteria > Pseudomonadati > Pseudomonadota > Betaproteobacteria > Burkholderiales > Burkholderiaceae > Cupriavidus > Cupriavidus sp. USMAA2-4. The sequence goes on from NZ_CP017749.1 coordinate 1,279,634, forward strand.
GTGCCCTGAGGCGCACCGCCCGGCACCGTGCGGTGCCGGGCGGGCACCTGCCATGGCGCGGGCCGCCGCCGGCCCGCGCGCTTACCAAGAGAACACCACAAGATGCGCGCTTTCTTCTCGGATGACCAGTTGTTGCACCAGCCGCGCCAGTTCATGCGCGCGGGACGGCTCTGCGAGCCGACCGACGTGCCCGCGCGCGCCGCCGCGCTGCAAGGCGCGCTGGCCGGCCGCGGCATCGCGCTGGCGGCGCCGCCGGACTACGGTCGCGCGCCGCTGGAAGCCGTGCACAGCCCGGCCTACCTCGACTTCCTGGAGCAGGCCTATGCCGATTGGCAGGGCCTGGCCAAGCCCGGCTTCACTCCGGGCATCGAAGTGCTGCCCAACCTTTCGCCCTACCACAACGGCCGCATCGAGCAGGGACGCCGCCCGCCATGCCCGGCGGATTCGGTGATCGCGCGCGCCGGCTACTATCTCGGCGACCTGAGCTGCCCGCTCGGCCCGGACAGCTGGCGCGCCATCCTGCGCTCGGCGCATAGCGCGGTGGCGGCGGCGCAGCATGTGTGCGAGCCGCAGCACCGCTGTGGCCTGGCCTACGCGCTGTGCCGCCCGTCGGGCCACCACGCCCACAGCGACCGCGCCGCCGGCTTCTGCTATGTCAACAACTCCGCCATCGCCGCCGAGACGCTGCTCAAGCGCTTCGGCAAGGTGGCGGTGCTGGACGTGGACGCCCACCACGGCGACGGCACCCAGCAGATCTTCTACCAGCGCGCCGATGTGATGACGATCTCGCTGCATGCCGACCCGTCCGGCTACTACCCGTTCTACAGCGGTTACGCCCACGAGCGCGGCTACGGCGCCGGCTACGGCTACAACCTCAATTTCCCGCTGGCCCACGGCACCGAGGACGCCGGCTTCCTGGCCGCGCTGGACAGCGCGCTCGACGCCCTGCGCGACTACCGCCCGCAGGCCCTGGTGCTGGCGCTGGGCTTCGACACCTATATGCACGACCCGATCAGCGTGCTGCGCCTCGGCATGGACGCCTACCGCGGCATCGGTGCGCGCATCAATGCGCTCGGCGTGCCCACCGTGGTGGTGCAGGAGGGCGGCTACGAGGTCGACGCCATCGGCCTGGCGCTCGATGCCTTCCTGTCCGGCTTCATGCCGGTGGCGGCCTGAAGCAGCGGGCCGGGGGCGCGGAGCGCTCCGGCCCGGCACAGAACCACAGCAGGGGCGCCGGCCCGGCGCCCGATTTGGAGCCCCTTCATGACGAATCTGCAGATCAACGGACAGCGGCTGTGGCAGTCGCTGATGGACCTGGCAAGGATCGGCGCCACGCCCAAGGGCGGCAATGCGCGCCTGGCGCTGACCGCGCTCGACGGGCAGGGGCGCGACCTCGTGTGCGGCTGGATGCGCGAGGCGGGCCTGACGGTCACGGTCGACCAGGTGGGCAATATCTTCGGCCGCCGCGCCGGGCGCAATGCCGCGCTGGCACCGGTGATGACCGGCAGCCATATCGACACCCAGCCGACCGGCGGCAAGTTCGACGGCTGCTTCGGCGTGCTGGCGGGCCTGGAGGTGATGCGTACACTCAACGACCACGGCATCGAGACCGAGGCCCCGCTCGAGCTGGCGATCTGGACCAATGAAGAGGGCACGCGCTTCGTGCCGGTGATGATGGGCTCGGGCGTGTTCGCCGGCGTCTTCCCGCTGCAGACCGCGCTGGAAGCCACCGACGCCGAAGGCAAGCGCGTCGGCGACGAGCTGCGCGCGATCGGCTACGCCGGCGCGGCCGAAGTGGGCGGCCGGGCGCTCGGCGCCTATTTCGAAGCGCATATCGAGCAGGGGCCCATCCTGGAGGAGCAAGGCAACGTGATCGGCGTGGTGACCGGCTCGCTGGGCCTGCGCTGGTACGACGTGACGGTCACGGGCATGGAGGCGCACGCCGGCCCGACGCCGATGCCGATGCGGCGCGATGCGCTGTTCGGCGCCACCTTCCTGATGCAGGAAGTGGTGCGCATCGGGCGCGACTTCGCCCCGCACGGGCGCGGCACGGTCGGCGTGGTCAACGTGCATCCGGCTTCGCGCAACGTGATTCCCGGGCAGGTCCGCTTCACCGTGGACCTGCGCCATGAGGATGCCGCGCAGCTCGCGCAGATGGACGCGCGTTTCCGTGCCGCCTGCGAGGCGCTCGCCGCCGGCGACACCACCGGCACCGCGCTCGACGTGACGGTGCAAGACGTGCAGTATTTCGCGCCCACGCCGTTCGCGCCGGAACTGGTGGCGCAGGTGCGCGCGCAGGCCGCCGCGCGCGGCTACGCGCACCAGGACATCGTCACCGGCGCGGGCCACGACGCCGTCTACATCGCCGGCGTGGCGCCGACGGCCATGATCTTCGTGCCGTGCAAGGACGGTATCAGCCACAACGAAGTGGAAGATGCCCGGCCCGAGCACCTGGCGGCCGGCGCCGACGTGCTGCTGGGCGCGATGCTGGCGCAGGCCGGGTCATGAGCGGCGCGGCGCGCGGTGCGCCGGCCGAATGGCGCACCGGCGCCTGGATCTTCCTGTGCGTGGTCGCATTGTTCGCCACCGTCGATGCCACCGCCAAGCACCTGGTCGGACGTTATCCCGCGCCCTTCCTCAATGCGGTGCGCTATGCGGCCACCTTCGCCGTGGCGCTCGGCATGCTGGCGGTGCGCGGCCGCGCGCGCTGGTGGGACACGCCGCACCGCGCGCTGCTGGTGGTGCGCGGCCTGATGCTGGCAGTGGTGGGCACCTGCTTCATGACCGCGTTGCTGTGGATGCCGCTGGCCGAGGCCACGGCCATCTACTTCATGGCGCCGCTGCTGGTGGTGGCGCTGTCGCCCTGGGTGCTGGGCGAGCGCGTCGGCGCGCGCCAGTGGCTGGCGGTGGTGGCGGGCTTCGCCGGCATGCTGCTGATCGTGCGCCCGGGTGGCCGGCTGCCGGCGCTCGGTACCGCGCTGATGCTGGCCGCGGCGCTGGCCTATGCGCTGCTGCAACTGCTGACGCGGCGCATGGCGGGCCGCGTCGACGCCGGTGTGCAGTACGGCTTTGCCGCGGTGATCTGCCTGCTCGCCACCGGCGTGCCGGCACCCTTCTTTCCGCCGGCGGCCTGGCCGGGCCTGGCCGACTGGTGCGCGATGCTGGCCATGGGCCTGATGAGCGCCGCCGCGCAGGTGCTGCTGATCTTCGCGCTGCAACGTGCGCCGGCTTCGACGCTGGCGCCGCTGAACTATTTCCATCTGCTGCTGGCGCTGCTCTACAGCGCACTGTGGTTCGGTCGCTGGCCCGACGGCGTGGCCCTGGCGGGCATCGGCCTGATCATGGCCGCGGGCTTGAGCCTGACGCTGCCGCGGCGTACTTCCCCGTCACTGCCAGAGATGGCGCGTCGATGACACCCCGCGGGCCCGGCCCCGGGTCCGTGGACCGCCGGAACGGCGCGTGCGGACGGCGTCGCCGCGTGGCGGGGATGGCACGTTGCTTGCGGCGCATGCCGCAGCGCCGCCGCGGCGCACCGTCCGGGCGCAGCGCCCGGCGTGCCGCGGCGGGCGACCCCATCCGCGGGCGGGCATGGTGCCGGCCCCACGCCAGAGGGAGGTTTCCATGTTTGCATGTCTCGCATCCGCCCGTGCCCTGCCGCGCGGCCTGTGCCGCGCCGGCGTTGCCGCGCTGATGATCGCCGCGTCCGGCGCGGTGCCGCCCGCGTCCGCGCAGGTGGCCAAGGAATGGCCGAGCCAGCCGGTGCGCATCATCGTGCCGTTCCAGGCAGGAGGTGCCACCGACCTGATCAGCCGCTATCTCGGCACCGGTCTCGGCCAGATCTTCCAGCAGCCCTTCGTGGTGGAGAACCGGCCGGGTGCCGCCGCCATGATCGGCAGCGACCTGGCGGCGCGCGCGCCATCCGACGGTTACACGCTGCTGATGTCGGGACCGGCCTCGATGGTGACGAACCGCTTCCTCTACAAGAAGCTGAGCTACGACCCGGACGCCTTCGAGAAGGTCGCGGTGGTGGCCGACACGCCCAATATCCTGCTGGCCAGCCCCGCGCTGCCCTTCCGCACCTTGCCGGAAATGATCGCCTACGCGAAGGCCAATCCCGGCAAGCTGACCTATGCATCCTTCGGCACCGGCACGACCTCGCATATCGCCGGCGAGATGCTCAAGGCCGAGGCCGGCATCGACATCGTGCACGTGCCCTACAAGGGCGCGGCCGAGGCCTTGCCCGCACTGCTGTCAGGCCAGGTGTCGCTGTACTTCGACACCATCATGACCGGGTTGCCTTACGTGAAGGCCGGCAAGCTGCGTGCGCTCGGTGTGACGCGGCGCGAGCGCTCGCCGATGGCGCCGGACGTGCCGACCATTGCCGAGCAGGGCTATCCCGGCTTCGATATCGCGCCGTGGTACGGCATCGTCGCGCCCAAGGGCACGCCGGCGGCGGTGGTCGGCAAGCTCAATGCGGCCGTCAACCGCCTGCTCAAGGAGCCGGGTTTCCGCGACAAGCTGGCCTCGACCGGTGCCGAGCCGCGCGGTGGCAGCGTGGCGGACTTCCGCGCCATGATCGACGCGGAGGTGCCGCGCACGGAGAGGCTGGTCAAGCAGTCAGGCGTCAGCCTGCAGTAGAGGCCGGCGGCGCGCGCCGGCCCATCGGCCGCCATGGCGGTTCGTGGCGGCCCGGGGCCCCGTGTGGCTGGCGCAGGGGCGTGGTGGCGCCTACATCATGCGGCGCGCGAAATGCCCGATCTCGGCCTCGCCCATCAGGTCGAGGAAGGCATCCATGCTCATGTGCACCAGGTCCTGGTGGTTGCCCGACTCGAAGTACACGTCGGGATGCTTGAGCAGCGTGTCGTCCATATAGGTGCGCATGCCATAGGCCATCGCCACCGGCGGGATCGCGCCGAGTTCGCAGTCCTTGAACACCTCGCGGATCTCGTCTTCGTGCGCCAGGACCAGGTCGCGGCCGGTCTGCTCGCACAGGGCGGCGATCTGCAGGTGGTGGCTGGCGGGTATCACCGCGGCCACATAGCCCTGGCTGTCTTCCAGCAGCAGGGTCTTGGCCAGGCGGTCTCCGGGAACGTGCGCCGCTTCGGCAGTGGCCATGCTGCTGAGCGTGTAGGGATGGTGGAGCAGGTCGTAGGGGCTGTGCCTGTCGGTCAGGCAGTGCGCCAGGGTGCCAGCCAGTGCCATGATGTGTCTCCTGGCGGCCGTCGCGCGCCGGCGGCGGCCGCATGGCGCAGGGCGAGGGATCGTCCTTGTGCTTCCCTACTATAGTGCCTGCGAGCATGCCCGCGAGGCGCCCGCGGGACGGGGACGGGATGGGGGCGGGATGGGGACGGGACCGGGCGCGCGGCATCGGCGCCCCCCACCGCGGGCTTGCTCAGCCGGCGGAGGACGTGGCGGTGCCCGGGTGCGGCCAGACGGCCTGCAGCTCGCTCTTCAGGAAGTTCATCAGGTAGCGCGTGGCCAGCGTCTGGTAGCGGTTGGGCATGGTCAGCATGTACAGCCGGCTGCCGAACACGCTGACGCGGTAGCCCGGCAGCAGCGGGCGCAGCGTGCCGTCGGCCAGTTCCGCGCCGATCGCGTAGAGGGGGAAGATGCCGATGCCCAGGCCCGCCACCACCGCCTCCTTGAGGAAGGCGAAGTTCTCCGAGCTGAGGGTGGGCTCCAGCGCCACCTGCTCGCGCGCCGCGGCGCCGCCGTCGCCGCGCACGCCGAATGCCTTGAGCTTCTGCCCGACCGGCGAGGCGCACACGATGGCATGGGCCTGCAGGTCTGCCAGCACGTGCGGGGCCGGATGGGCGTCGGCATAGCCGGGCGAAGCGCACACCACCCAGTCGACCGCGCCGATCTCGGTGGCCACCACCGAATCCGGTGGGGTCGAGATGATGCGCAAGGCCACTTCCACGTCCTCCGACACGAGGTTGTGGATGCGGTTGTCGAACACCACGTCGAGCACGATGTCGGGGTAGCGCTGCTTGAAGCGGACCAGCAGCGGCGACAGCAGCGAGTGTCCCAGGCCGGTCGGCACCGAGAGCCGTACATGGCCCTGCAGGCTCTTGCCCAGGTTGCTGATCAGCGCGGTGGCGGCAGCGACTTCGCCGAGGATGTTGCGGCCGTGCTCGTACAGCCCGGCGCCCACCGGCGTCGGCTCGACGTGGCGCGTGGTCCGCCGCAGCAGCTGCACGCCCAGTTCTTCCTCCAGGGCGCGCAGGTGGTAGCTGACGTTGGCGCGCGTCATCTTGAGCTTGCGCGCGGCCGCGCTGAGATTGCCGGCGTCGACGATGTCGACGAACAGGCGCAGGGCGTTGAGGTCCATCGGAGGTAAGGAGGGGGAGGGAGCAGCGGCGGCGGCGAGGACGCCGCCGCTTTGTCAAATAATATTATCCATTCTGTCCAATCGATGGTGGATTGTCAAAGCGCGTGGTCGGCGTACCATGATGGGCTACTTTGTCGTAATGGATTGACCGGAGAATCGCCATGGCCCTGGATGCCGAATCCTTCTCGCTGCTGCGCGCCTCGGTGCAGCGTTTCATCGACGAGCGCCTGAAGCCGGCCGAGGACATCCTCGAAGAAACGGACGACGTGCCGGCCGAGATCGTGGCCGACATGAAGGAGATGGGCCTGTTCGGCATCTCCATTCCCGAGAATTACGGTGGCATCGGCCTGTCGATGTCGCAGGAGTGCGATGTGGTCTACGACCTGGGCCACACCGCCTTCGCCTTCCGCTCGGTGTTCGGCACCAATGTCGGCATCGGTTCGCAGGGCATCCTGATGGATGGCACCGAAGCGCAGAAGGAGGACTACCTGCCGCGCATCGCCAGCGGCGAACTGATCATCTCCTTCGCGCTGACCGAGCCCAACGCCGGTTCCGACGCCGCTTCGCTGCAGACCAAGGCCGAGCTGGATGGCGACCACTATGTCATCAACGGCACCAAGCGCTTCATCACCAACGCGCCGCGCGCCGGCGCCTTCACGCTGATGGCGCGTACCGGCGGCAGCGGTGCCTCGGGCATCTCGGCCTTCATCGTGCCGGCCGACACCCCGGGTATCTCGCTCGGCAAGCCTGACAAGAAGATGGGCCAGCGCGGCACCAAGACCTGCGACGTGGTGCTGGACAACGTGCGCGTGCCCGCCGCCAACATCATCGGCGGCGTGCCGGGCGTGGGGTTCAAGACCGCGATGAAGGTGCTCGACCGCGGCCGCCTGCACATCTCGGCGCTGGCCTGCGGCATGGCGCACCGGCTGATCACCGATGCCGTGGCCTATGCCAAGGACCGCAAGCAGTTCGGCCAGCCGATCGCCGACTTCCAGCTGATCCAGGCCATGCTCGCCGACAGCCAGGCCGAGCTCTACGCCGGCCTGTCGATGGTGCGCGACTGCGCCCAGCGCTACGACGCCAAGACGCCCGGCAAGAGCGATCCCGAAGTCAGCATGCTGGCCTCCTGCACCAAGATGTTCTGTACCGAGATGGTGGGCCGCGTGGCCGATCGCGTGGTGCAGATCCATGGCGGCGCCGGTTATATCGCCGAGTACAAGGCCGAACGCTTCTACCGCGACGTGCGCCTGCTGCGCCTCTACGAGGGCACCACGCAGATCCAGCAGTTGATCATCGCCAAGCAGCTGTTGCGCGACTGAGGCGCCGTGGGCACCGTCAAACCCGCCGGTGCGGCGCAGCGCACCACCTTGCGCGCGGTCGTCGCCACCTATCGCGGCGCGGTGCCGGCGTATACGCTGATCGCCACGCCGGCCATGCTGCAGGCCCTGTGCGAGCCGCACCTGCCGGCCCGCGCGGTCGTCGACCCGAGGGCCCGTGCCCACCGCGAGATGCTGCGCGGCTACGTGCGCGACAGCCGTATCGCCTTGCCCGGCGCGGTGGTGGTGGCAGTGGCCGGCGGTCGCATGCGCTGCGAAGCCGACCACCTCTATGTGCTGGAACTGGAGCCGGAGGCCGGCGACCGGCTGATCGTGCTGGACGGTGCCGAGCGCCTGGCGGAACTGGCGCGCAGCCCTTGGGGCGCATGCCAGACCTATGTCTCGGCGGTGCCTTGGCAGGGAGGTGTCGCCCGCGAGGCGGCTGCGGCCGTGGCGTGCGACGGGGGGATGGCCGCGATGCTGGCACAGGTGCGCGCGGCCGGAACCACGCCGGCGGTGGCCGCGCCACCGCCCGGCGACGATGCAGGCATGGCCGCGGCGGTCCGCTCGGCCGCGGCACGCTGGGCCAACGCCGCGCGCGTCTGGCACTGATTTCGCGCAGGACCCGGCGCGTCGGCCGGAGACGGCCTGCCGCGCCTGCCATGCCTGTCACGCGCATGCCTGTGGGCGGCGGCGTGGGTGCCGCTGCCTGGCCGCATTGATCCGCTGCGGGCCGCAGCCGGGGTTTGCCGGCAGGCCGGCCGCCATGTGGAAAGAATGGAATCGCGGGATGCGGTGGCTGCGCGCCGGACCGCCTGAGCACCGCCTGAGCACCGGCGGAGCCGGCCGTCTCGCCAGCGCAGCCGCATGTCGCGGCGCTGTCAGATCTTCAGAACCTTCCCTTGGATCACCGCATTGGGTCACCGGCCTCAGCCGGGGCCGAAGCTATGGCGGCATCGCGGCGCCCGCCGCATCACTCCGGCCAGACGGCGTCCACGTCGCGCAGCAGGTGGCCGGCCAGGATGTAGTCGCCGAGGCGGCTCGCCTTGGCTTCGAGCTCGAGCAGCTCGCGGTCGGCCAGCGTGCCCAGGTCGAACTGGCAATAGAGATTGCGCTGCCGGAAGGTCGACTTGGGCCGCGCCAGCCCTTCGACCAGGGCTTCACGGGAACGAACGGCGATGCTCTCGTGCCCGCGGTACTGCACCTTGATGCCGCGCTTGTCCCCGAGCCTGCCGAGTTCGACGGCATCCTGCCATCCGGTTTCATAGTCCAGCTCAAGCGCCAGCACGCCTTCGGTGGCGAGAAGCCGGAGCGCTTCCGCCTTGCTGCCAGCTCGCACGATCGACATCCACACCTCTTGTATCGACTTATACTGTACGAATATACAGGCAATGCCGGGGTGCCGGCAAGGACTGCAGCCTGCCGGCCGCCGCACGGCGCCCGCCGTGCCGGAGACCGGCCGTGTTCCATCCTCCTCGGAGTCGTGTGAAGAACGGCGCCGGGGCGCCATCCGCCGCCCCATTCTAGCGGTGGCGGGCATCGTCGATGTGACACCTCCCCCATTGGTCGGGAATGCAAGGCGCAGGTCCGAATCCAGCCAGTTTCCGCCGCGCGGGAGGGTAGGATGAGGCCATGGAACTCGATCCCGACACCTGCTACAAGGCCATTGCCTCGCGCGACCGCCGCTTCGACGGGCGCTTCTTCGTCGGCGTCTCGTCGACCGGGGTGTATTGCCGGCCCATCTGCGCGGTGCGCACGCCCAAGCCGCAGAACTGCAGCTTCTATGAAAGCGCCGCGGCCGCCGAGAAGCATGGCTTCCGCCCCTGCCTGCGCTGCCGGCCCGAGCTGGCGCCGGGGCACGGCCTGGCCGATATCTCGGGGCGCCTGGCACAGGCTGCGGCCACCCTGATCGAAGAGGGCCAGATGGCCGAGAGCGGGGTGGCCGGGCTGGCGCAGCGTGTCGGTGTCAGCGAGCGCCACCTGCGCCGCCTGTTCGAGGCCCAGTTCGGCGTCTCGGTACTGGAATACGCGCAGACTCAGCGCCTGCTGCTGGCCAAGCGATTGCTGACCGACACCGTGATGCCGGTGACCGAGGTGGCGCTGGCCGCCGGCTTCGGCAGCGTGCGCCGTTTCAACGATGTGCTGAAGGCCCGCTATGGCCTGACGCCCCTGGCCATGCGCAAGCGCGCCGCCGACGCGCCGGCGGACCAGTTCGTGTTCGATCTCGGCTACCGGCCGCCGCTGGCCTGGGAGGCCCTGCTCGGGTTTCTCGCCGCGCGCGTGGTGGAGGGTGTCGAGGCCGTCGACGGCGGCGCCTACGCGCGTACCCTGGCGGTGTCGAGCGGCCGCCGCACCCACCTCGGCTGGTTGCGTGTCGAGCACGTGCCGGCGCGCTCGGTCCTGCGCGTGACGCTGTCCGGTTCGCTGGCGCATGCGATCCCGCAGGCGCTGGGCAAGGTCCGCCGGCTGTGCGACCTGGGCTGCCGGCCGGACGTGGTCGACCGCCACCTGGGCGTGCTGGCCGACGACCTGCCCGGCATGCGCCTGCCCGGCGCGGTCGACGGCTTCGAGATCGCGGTGCGGGCGGTGGCCGGGCAGGTGGTCTCGGTCAAGCAGGCCCGCGTCATGCTGGCGCGCCTGGCGGCGGCACACGGCCCGCTGCTGCCCCAAACCCATGGGCCGCTGCAGCGCTGCTTCCCGGATGCCGCCACCCTGGCCGCGCTGCCGGCGGGGGCGCTGGCCGCCTGCGGCGTGCCGCCGGCCAAGGCGCGCGCCATCCAGGCCATCGCCGCCGAGGTGGCGCAGGGCCGGCTGCTGCTGGAGCCGCCGGCCGAGCCGGAGCAGACCGTGGCCCGCTTGTGCGCGCTGCCGGGCGTCGGCGACTGGACCGCGCAGTATGTCGCCATGCGCGCGCTCGGCTGGCCCGATGCCTTTCCCGCCACCGACTACGCGCTGCGCAAGGTGCTGGAGGCCGATGGCGTGCGCGCCGTCCAGGCGCACGCCGCCCGGTGGGCGCCCTGGCGCGCCTATGCCGCCGTCCACCTGTGGCGCCGCTATGAGGAGAGCAAGCCATGATCAGCCATCGTCTCATCGCCAGCCCGCTGGGCGACATCCTGCTGCGCGCCGACGGCGCACGGCTGACCGGCGCCTACTTCTCCGGCCAGAAGTACCACCCGGCCGGCGTGGTGCCGACGGCCGCGCCGCCGGCCGCATCGGCCCGCCTGTTCGAGCAGGCGGCGGACGAGCTGGCCGACTATTTCCGCGCCGGCGCGCCGCGCTTCACCGTGCCGCTGGGGCTGGTCGGGAGCCCGTTCCAGCGCCGCGTGTGGCAGGCCCTGCTGGCGATCGCGCCGGGCAGCACGCGCACCTATGGCGAGATCGCGCGGGAGCTGGGGCTGGCCGCGGGGCATGCGCGCGCGGTCGGGGGCGCGGTCGGGCGCAATCCGCTCTCGGTGCTGGTGCCCTGCCATCGCGTGCTTGGCGCCGACGGCAGCCTGACCGGCTATGCGGGCGGCGTGGAGCGCAAGCGCTTCCTGCTGCGGCTGGAAGCCGATGCCGCGGCGGCGCGGTCGCCGTTGCTGCATGCGGCCGCGCTGGCCGCCGCCTGAGGTGGCCTGAGATGGTGCGGGCGGGGCAGCCTGCGCCGGCAGGGGCGACGGCCCCGGACGCGGCCGGCCGCGGCGAGCCGGGCGCCGCCACGGTGCGCCTGTTCGTCGCCGTCGACGTGCCGCCGACACTGGCGGCAGCGCTGCTGGCGACGCTGCCGCGCGACGCCGCCGTCCGCCCGGCGCCGGTGGCGCAGGTCCATCTGACCTTGTGCTTTCTCGGTGCTTGTGCGGCGCCGGCGGTCGCGCAGGTGGAGCACGCGCTGGCCGGTGTGACGTCGCCCGCCTTCACGCTGGTGCCGCGCGATGGCGGCCGCTTCCGCGGCCGCCAGGGCAGTGTGCTCTGGATCGGTGTGGCGGATCCGGCGCCGCTGCGGGCGCTGCACGAGGCGGTGCGCTCCGCGCTGCGCGAGGCGGGGCTGTCCTTGCCGCGCGAGCGCTTCCTGCCGCACCTGACCGTCGCCCGCTGCCGGCCCGGCGCGCCGGAACCGCTGCTGCAGGCGTGGCTGGCCGCGCGGCGCGGGGCTGCCTGGCCGGCCGTCGAGGTCGGCCGCTTCCTGCTCTATGCGAGCGAACTGTCTCCGGGCGGCGCGCGCCACCATGTCTTGCGGGCCTTCCCGCTGGCGCCTTCAGGCCAGCTTGCTGAACCCGAGCGCCAGCCCCAGGCTGACCAGGGCTGAGCCGATGCAGCGGTCGAGCAGGCGGGCATGGCGGAGCAAGGCCACGCGCAGTGCCGGCGCGGCGAAGCAGCAGGCCACCAGGCTGAACCACGCCAGGTGGGCGGCCGACATGAACAAGCCATAGCCGAACTGCGCCGGCAAGGGGGTCTGCGCGTCCACCACCTGGGTGTAGGTGCTGACCACGAACAGCGTGGTCTTGGGATTGAGCGCATTGGTCAGGAACCCCATGCGCAGTGCCGCGCGCGCGGGCAGGGCTTCCGGCTCCTGCCGTACCGGCCCGGCGGGCGGCGGCCGGCGCCAGGTCTGGATGCCTATCCACACCAGGTAGGCCGCGCCGAGCAGCTTCACCACGTACAGCAGGCCGTGCGCGTGCTGCATCAGCAGGGTCACGCCGAACATGGTGTAGAAGACGTGGACCTGCACCCCGAGCGCGATGCCCAGCGCGCCCAGCAGGCCCGCGCGGCGGCCGTGCCGGTAACTGTTGCGGACCACCATGGCGAAGTCCGGCCCTGGGCTGACGACCGCCAGCACGGTGATGGCGGCGACGGCGAGTACCTCGGTCGTTGAGCTCATTCTGCTAGTTTCCCTATCCTGTTTCGTTGCCGGCCGGACACCCGATGTCTGGCCATCTGTCGATATTCTGTCGACACTCCGGCCGAAGAAAAAGCGAGTTATCCTGCGCCAGATACGTGAGGAAAACTGACATGAAAGAGGGCAGGTCGATGCATTGGCTGGGAGCCATCCGCTTCTTCGAGGCGGCGGCGCGGCATGGCAGTTTCGTGCGCGCCGCCGAGGAACTGCACCTGACCCACGGGGCGGTCAGCCGGCAGATCCGCCAGCTCGAGGAAGTGCTGGGCACGCCCTTGTTCGAGCGCCGCAACCGGGCTGTGCACCTGACCGACGCCGGACGCACGCTCCAGGCCGCGGCCAGCCAGTCGCTCGAACTGCTGGCGGCGGCGGCCGAACGCATCCGCGCCGGCAGCCGTGCGCGTGCCCTGGTGTTGTCCTGCGAGCCGACCATCGCCATGCGCTGGCTGATCCCGCGTCTGCCGCTGCTGGCGGCCAGCCACCCGGACATCGAGGTGCATCTGCTGGCTGCCGGCGGGCCGATCGATTTCTCCCGCAGCGGCGCCGACCTGGCGTTGCGGCGCAATGATTTCCCCTTCGACGCCCGCCTGCACGTGGCGGAGGTGGTGCCCGAGTGGGTGGGGCCCGTTTGCCGGCCGGACCTGGCCGCCGGCTTGGCAGGCGAGGGGGCGCCGCCGCCGCGCCTGCACACGCGCACGCGGCCGGATGCGTGGGCGGCCTGGCAGCGGGCCTCGGGGGCAACGCTGCGCCCAGGTGCAGAGGCCTGGTACGAACACTTCTACCTGAGCCTGCAGGCCGCCGCCGCGGGTCTGGGCTGCGCGCTGGCCTCGCGCCTGATGGCGGCCGACGAGCTGGCCGACCGCCGCCTGGCGGCCCCCTTCGGCTTCGTTCGCGACGGCTCGGCCTACTGCCTGCTGTCGCCGCGCCCGATCGACGGGGATCCCCGCCGTGCTGCCGTGCTCGACTGGCTGCGGGCGCAGGCCCATGCCTGCCAGCCGGCCGCGGCGGGGCTGGCCGAATAGCCGATGCCGGTCGCGGCGTGACTCCGGCACCTCTTTGCTCAAGTTTTGCTCCGGGCGGCCGAAGGCCTAGTGAGGCCTTGCGCGGGGACGGGAAGCACGCTTAACATGCGGGCGCCCATCTCCTTCGCCCGGCTGCGACCCCTCCGGCGCCGCGTCCCCAGGTCCGTGCGCCGTCGAATTCCTAGTGTTTGCGTGAAGTCATGAACTTTGAAGATTCCTCCGAGCCGTCCCAGGCCGAACTCGAACAGGCCTCGGATGAATCGAGCCCGATGTCTGACGAGCGCTACCGGCTCACGCATCCCTCCCAGATCGGCACCGTGCTGCGGGATCTCGCCTGGCAGAAGTGCATCGTCAATGTGCACGCACGCAGCGGCCATGACCTGGTGACGACGGTGTTGCACGTCGATCCCGCCGCGCGCAGCTTCGTCTTCGACTGGTCCCGCTCGGAGACCGAGTGCGAGGCCCTGCTGGAGTCGAGCGAGAATGCGTTTTCCGCCTCGCTGCGCGGCGTGCCGGTGAACTTCGTGATCGGCAAGCCGGCGGCCACCGATTTCCAGGGCGGGCCGGCCTTCGTCGCCAGCTTTCCCGAGAAGCTCTACCACTTCCAGCGCCGCCGCCATTTCCGCGCGCGCACGCTGGTCACCAAGGGCTATAGCTGCGAATTGCGGACACCGAAGGGCCAGGTGATGAAGCTGGACATCGCCGACCTGTCGCTGTCCGGCGTCGGCCTGCGTTCCAAGGCACTGGGCGTGGAGCAACTGCCATCGGGCGCGGTGCTGGAGAAGTGCGTGCTCGATTTCCGCGAACTCGGCAAGCTGACCGTCAACCTGCAGGTCGTCGGCCATTGGGCCGTATCCAGCCAGAACGGCGGCATCTATCACTTCGGCTGCGCTTTCTCCTCGCTCGACGGCCGTCTCGAGAACTTCCTGCAGCGTCTCGTGTTCCAGCTCGAACTGGCGCACCGCGGCTGAGCCCGCCCAGGCTCGCGCCGCTCTCCTTCGGGGAGCGGCGACCTTGCGCCGTTCAGGCGGCGATCAGCTTGCCGATCGCCGCGGCCGCCTCGCGCATCGGCGGCAGCAGGCGTCCCACCATCTCCGCTTCCGTCACCTGCTCGGCGCGCACGCTGACGCTGATGCCCGCCAGCACGGTGCCCGAGACCGAGCGCACCGGCACCGCGATGGCGCGCAGGCCGGGTTCCAGCTCCTCGTCGATCAGCACGAAGTCCTGCTCGCGCGCGTGGACGAAGCTCGCCTCCAGGTCGGCCCGCGCCACCTTGGTCTGCATGGTGCGGGGACGCAGTTCGGCCCGGGCGAAGAAGGCCTCGAGCGCCGCCGGGGGCTGGTGCGCCAGCAGCAGCCGGCCGATCGAGGTGCAGTAGGCCGGCAGGCGGCTGCCCATGCCGAGCGAGAAAGTGAGCACGCGCTGTACTTCGGAGCGCACCAGGTAAAGGATGTCCGTGTCGTCGAGGATGGCCAGCGCGCAGGTTTCACGGATGGCTGTGCTGAGTCCGTCCAGGATCGGCTGTGCCAGCGAGACCAGCGAGGTGGACGAAAAATAGGCGTGGCCCAGGTGCAGCACGCGCGGGCGCAGCGCGAACTGGCCATCCTGCTGGCTGACATAGCCAAGCTGCTCCAGGGTATAGAGGCAGCGCCGCACCGAGGCGCGCGACAGCTGGGTGCGCTGGGCCACCTGCGAGATGGTCAGTGGGCGCTTGCGCTCGGAGAAGGCCTCCAGCACGGTCAGGCCGCGGGCAAGCGAGAGCATGAAGTTGGGGTCGCCGGCAAAGCCCGCGAGCTGGTCGCTCGCGGGTTTGGCGGCGCGGACGGTGTCGGCCAAGGCTTGGCCGATGCCCAGGCGGCGGGAAGATTCCATGTCCTGTCATGCGCTGTTCGATAATCGCGCAATGGTAAACCGGCTGGTCCGGCTCGGCCAGCCTTTCGCCGTCCCGGAATGACCTGGCGCACGAGGATTGGCCGCTGTCGGGCGGCCAGCACGTCCGCGGCCCTCCAAAAAAAACCGCCGTCAGCGAGGACGGCGAGTGTAAGGGGGGCCGCCGGGATGGGGAGCCCGACGGCTTTTGCAGCATAGATGTCGCATACAAGACATTAAATACAACTTTGGGAGGGACTGAATGTGATGCCGGCTGGGATCGGGGCGCTCGCGCCGTCCAGCCGCCCGGCGCACCGCCGACTAGAATGCAAGCAGTGCTCAATCCCGGTTGGATGAGGGCCGCTGCATACTGGCTGCATTGTGGAGATGACGGCCGCCAATCGCGGCCGGAGCGGTTGGCGCGGGCGGTCTGCCCGGTCCTCGTGCCGGCCCGGGTGCTGCGAGCCCGGAGTTCTCGTGTACGGTTATTTTTTCTGCCAGACGGCCGCGGGGCAGTTCTCGCTGATTCCGCGCGAGCGCGACTGGATGTTGATGCTGGGAAACGGTGTGATGGGGCGTTACCCGGACGCGCAGGCGGCCGTGGATGCTCTGTGGGGCGGGTGCCTGTCCAGCGACGGTGAGGTGCTGGATGCCGGTGCGCTCGGCGTACCGCCCCGCGCGCAGGAGTGGCTGTTCCACATCCTCAGCCGCTGAGTCCGAGCCACCGGGGCCGCGGCTTTCCGGTGGCGCCAGGCGATGCCCGGCCGCGCTGCGGCGCCGGCCGCGGCGCAGTCGAATACCGATCGGTGCGGGCGGCAGCGATGCCGCCTGCGGCTTTGACCTGCCGAATCCGGCATGACGAGGGGAGGCGCGCCATGGGTAGACTAGTCGATTGGACGCGGACGCACACCAGCCGCTTTTTCCCGATCTCGGCCCAGTACACGGGGGAGGGCGGCAGCCAGGTGCGCGTGAGTTGGTTGGCCCTCTCGTCCGCGCGCGACGGCCAGCGCACCTGCGCGGCGGCGCTGCAGTTCGACCAGGATGTCATCGATGCGCTCTATCTCGCTACGCCCGGCGAGCTGGAGCGCATCGGCTGCCGCCTGGCGGACCTGGTGCAGCGCTGGCTGAGTATGGAGGACGTGGCGCGCATGGGCGGCGAGCCGGTCGTCATCCCGGTCGGTGAGCGCCTGTTGGAGCACTGATGGAGCACTGACCGGCGGCGCGGGCGCCCAAGCCGCCGGTCGCCGCCTGCCATTGCCTGCCGCCGCAGGCGCAGGGCGGTATACTGGTCCGGTCTCCATTGTCCCCAGCGCCGCTGGCCGGCCGAATCGCCGCGCGGCGAGTCCCTACCGTGCCAGACCATCCTGCCGATCGCGATCCCCGTCCCGTGCCGCCCGAGCGCCCGGGCGACAACGAATGCTGCCAGAGCGGCTGCGATCCCTGCGTGTTCGATTTCTACGCCGACGAAATGGAGCGCTACCGCGCCGAACTTCGCGCCTGGGAAGCACGCCATCCCGAGCACGCCGCGCACCCGGCCGCCTGACCCATCCCAAAGGCCTGCGCCGATGACCGCGCTGCGCGATTTCCTGCTGCGCCACCCCCGGCTGTTCGTGCTGACGGGGGCCGGTATCAGCACCGATTCCGGCATTCCCGGCTACCGCGACGAGCAGGGCGCCTGGCAGCGCACGCCGCCGGTGCTGCTGCAGGATTTCCTCGGCTCGCATGCGGCGCGCCAGCGCTATTGGGCGCGCAGCATGGTCGGCTGGCCGATCGCCGCCGGCGCGCAGCCCAATGCGGCGCATCACGCGCTCGCCGCGCTGCAGGCGCAGGGCAGGGTGGCCGGGCTTGTCACGCAGAATGTCGACGGGCTGCACCAGCGCGCGGGCAGTGCCGGCGTGATCGAACTGCACGGCACCATTGCCAGCGCCTCCTGCCTGGCCTGCGGCGAGCGGCACGAGCGCGCGGGCATCCAGCGGGAGCTGGAGACGCACAATCCGGACTGGCTTGGCCTGCAGGCCGAGGCCGCGGCCGACGGCGACGCCCATCTCGAGTCCGAGCATTTCGGACGGTTCCGCGTGCCGGCCTGCCGCCGCTGTGCCGGCGTGCTCAAGCCCGACGTGGTCTTCTTCGGCGATTCGGTGCCGCGCGAGCGCGTCCAGGCCGCCACGCAGGCGCTGGAGGCGGCCGACGCGGTGCTGGTGGTCGGCTCTTCGCTGATGGTCTATTCGGGCTATCGCTTCTGTGTCTGGGCCGAGCGCATGGGCAAGCCCGTGGCGGCGTTGAACCTGGGCAGGACGCGCGCCGACGCCATGCTTTCGCTCAAGGTGGCCGAGCCCTGCGGCCCGGCACTGACCGCGCTGGTGGCAGCGCTCGCCGCCACGGCCTGAGCGGGCCCTGTGCCCGCTGTGTCGTTGCGCGGGTTGCAGTCGCTCAGCGCGGCTTGATCTGCACGCGGATGCCGTCGTCGGAGACCGTGATCGCGCCCGGTTCGACCTCCTGCCCGCCGACGTGGAGCTGCTCCGGCGTGAAGGTGTAGAGCGGATAGTCCTGCAGCAGCTGGCTGGCCGCGGCCGCGCCGATGGCGTTCAGCGGTTCGCGATACTGCGGCGGCAGCCCGGCGACCTGTACCTGCTGCAGCGTCGGCTGGTCGAGCAGCACCGCCCGCCGCGCGGGATCGTAGCGGATGCCGCTGGTGAGCGCGAGCGAGCCGTCCACCGGTGGCCCGCCCAGCACGGTGTTGGTGAGCCGCGCGTCCACCAGCGTGGTGACACGGTTGGCGCCGGCGTCCAGTGTCAGGCGCGGATGGCTGAGCTGCACGCTGAGCAGTTCGCCATAGCGCAGCGTGGCGGGGAAGCGCTGTGCCAGCGCCCGCTGCAGTTCCTCGCGCGTGAAGGTGTACTCGCCGGTCCAGATGTTGTAGCCGGCCAGGGCCGCCGGCGCCGTGGCGCAGGCGGCAGCGGCCGTGGCGGCGGCGAGGGCGCGCAGGGCGAGGCGGCGCATGGGCCGCTGCGGCGTTTCCAAGGGGGTGAACATCACGGGCGGTGGCGGGGCGGCAAAGGGTTTCGCCAAAGGGTTTCGCGATACCCCGTCTGACCGCGGCGCGGCGCGCGCGTTCCGTGCCGCGCGGCCCGTCGTCCCGGCCGCCGGCGCGGCGGGCCTCGGTTCAGTAGTGCGGCGGGATCTCGTGCTGCGGGCCGGCATGGTCGGCGCCGCCGCCTTGGCGCACCTGCTGGTAAAGGGCGCGGAACTGCTCCTGCAGCGATGCGATCTCCTGCTGCTGCCGCGCCACGGTCGCGTTCAGCGCTTCCAGCAGGTCCTCCTGGAAGGCCAGCTTGATCTCCAGTTCGGTAAGGCGGGATTCCATCACGCGTTCTCCGTTCTCCAACTCACGTCGCCGTGCGGGCGGGCATTGTAGAACAACGGACGCGTGCGCGCTCCGCGTCACCCGGCGGAGCAGGTGCGCGGGCGCCGGCCACGCTCAGGGCGTGTCCGGCGCGACCAGCACCATCCACGATACGCCGAAGCGGTCCGCCACCATGCCGAAGGCCGGCGAGAAGAAGGTACGCCCCAGTGGCATCAGCACCTGGCCGCCGTCGCCGAGCGCATCGAACAGCTTGCGCGCGGCGGCTTCGTCCGGCGTATTGAGCGACAGTGCGAAGCCCTGGAACGCGGGCTTGCCCTCGCAGCGGCCATCCGAGCCCATCACCGTGGTGGCGCCGATACGCATGGCCATATGCATCACCTTGTCGCCTGCGGGGGGCGCCTGCATGCAGCCGTTGCCGGCCTGCGGCTCAGGATTGTCCTGGTAGCGCATCATGGTGATCAGTTCGGCGCCGATGGCGCGCTGGTAGAACGCGACCGCCTCTTCGCAGCGGCCCTCGAAGAACAGGTAAGGCTGGACTTGCATGGGGATCTCCTGGAGCGCACCGTTACCGGTGATGGCCATCGGTGCGGTTTTGTGTACGGCGTACACAAAGATAGGCGTTGATGTGGCGATTGTCCACATTGGCGCGCATGCGGTTACAACTTGCGCAGCTGGGCAGGCCGGGGCGCTTCCACTAGACTGGCGTGCCGCGCTGGCGCTGCCATCACATCGCCGAGGCACCGGCCTGCAGCAGGAAGGAGACAATGTGCGCTACGAACTGACGGACCTGCGCCTGTTCCAGGCGATCGCGCAGGCACAGAGCCTGTCGAACGGCGCCGCGGCCGTGCATATCACGGCATCGGCCGCGAGCTATCGCTTGAAGAACCTGGAGCACGCGCTGGGCACGCCGCTGTTCGTGCGCAGCGCGCGCGGCATGGAGCTGACGCCTGCCGGCGAAACGCTGCTGGTGCACGTGCGCGAGCTGCTGCTCGGCGTCGAGCGCATGCATGGCGAAGTGGGCCGCTTCTCGTCCGGCCTGCGCGGGCATATCAAGCTGCTGGCCAACAGCAGCTCGCTCAACGGTTTCATCATCCCCAGCGTGAGCCGCTTCCTGAGCGCGCATCCCGAGGTCAACATCGACCTGGAAGAGCGGGCCAGCGAGGCGATCCTGGCTGCTGTCGCAGCGCAGGAAGCCGACATCGGCATCCTTGCCGCCGCCGTCGACACGCCGGGGGTGCGCGCGTCGCGCTATACGGTGGACGAACTGATCCTGGCGGTGCCGCCGGGCCATCCGCTGCTGCGCCTGCCGGGGCTGGCCGCCGGCATCCGCTTCGGCGCGGCGCTTGAGTTCGATTTCGTCTGCATGAGCCGCGCCAGCAGCAACTACCTGTTCTTGCGCGAGATGGCCCAGCGCGAAGGGCGCAGTCCCAACGTGCGGTTGCACGCGCATGGTTTCGAGGCGGTGCTGGCGCTGGTGGAAGCCGGCGTCGGCCTGGCCCTGGTGCCGCGCAGCGTCGCCGCCGAGGCGCTGGCGCAGGCGCGCGTGGGCGCCGTGCCGCTGGCCGAGCCATGGGCCCGGCGCGAACTGAGCCTGATCGTGCGGGCCGACGGCAGGCTGCCGGCTTTCACCGCGGCCTTTGCGCAGTTCCTGCTGGACGATCCGCGCGTGGCGGCTACGCGCGACGCGCCGGCTGCGTCCACGCCCGCCTGAGGCCGGCAGCGGCCAAGCGGGCGTCATGCCGCCGGTGCGGGCGTCAGCGCTTGCGCTGCAGGAAGCCCTGCATATGCTGCTGGGGCTCGCCGGTGTCGAAGGCGCTGCCGAACTCGGCCACGCTGCGCGCGATCGAGGTGTCGACCGGGGCGTCTTCCCATTCGCGCAGCAGCCGCTTCTGCTGGCGCAGCGCGGTCGGGCCGAAGCCCGCCAGCAGCGTGGCCAGCTGCGCCACCGCCTCATCCAGCCCGGCCAGCGGCACGACCTTGTGCACCAGTCCCCAGGACAAGGCCTCGGCGGCGTCGCAAGGCTCGCCGGTCAGCAGCATCCAGGCCGCGCGCGCGTTGCCGATCAGGCGCGGCATCAGCGCGGCATGGATCACCGACGGAATGCCCACCTTCACTTCCGGCATGCCGAGCCGCACGTCGTCGGCAGCGATGCGCAGGTCGCAGGCGAGCGCCAGTTCCAGGCCGCCGCCCAGGCACCAGCCCGGCATGCGCGCGATGACCGGCGCGGGGAAGTGACGCATGGCATCGCATAGGCCGCGCAGGCTGCTGATGAAGCGCTCGGCGCTGGCGCGGTCGAGCGCCGCCATCTCCTTGATGTCGGCGCCGCCGACCAGGCCCTTGTCGCCGCTGCCGCGCAGGACCAGCACGCGGATATCGGGATCGGCGGCCAGGGCCGTGACCGCCGCGGTCAGGGCGCGGATCACGGGTGTGCCGAGGATGTTGAGCGAGCCGGCGCCGCAGATGGTCAGGGTGGCGACGCCTTGCGTGTCGATCGCCACGCTGGCGTGGCGGGCGACTTCCTGTTCCGGCAGGTCCTGCGGATCGGGTGCGGTCGATGAAGTCGCTGCGGGGGTGGCGGTCATGCGGGTCTCCTTGGATACTGCCCGACCCCGGCCGGGCGGGCAGCGGATGCCGGTTGGCGATGGCGCTGCGTCATTGCAGCTTGGCGAAGTGGATATCCTCGACGATCTTGCGCCAGCGCGCATTCTCCGTGTGCACCAGCTCGGCGAACTCCGCGCGCGAGGTCGGGCTGGGCAGCGCGCCCTGCTTCTCGATGGCGGCCACCACGTCCGGCCCGGCCAGCACCTGGCGCACCGCCTGGTTGAGCTGGTCGAGGATGGGCCCCGGCACGCCGGCCGGCACGCCCAGGCCGAACCAGCAGGGCGATGAAGGCATGCAGGTCCTTGGCGGCGAAGGCGGGGTTGACCACCAGCACGCTGGGCACGTCGGCCAGATTGCTGATCGGCGCGAAGTCCTTGACCGGGTCGTAGGGGTCTTCTGGTAGACGTCGGGGTTGACCGCGTGCGAGCTTTCCACCGCCATCACCGGCATGTCGGCTCCGTGTCGATGAACCGTGCGGCGGAGTATAGGGAGCGCCCTCGGCGGCGGGCCAGTCGAGAGTTTTGAAGCGGGCGTTCGCGCGATTCGAACGCCCTGTGGTGGGCGCGTGGCGGGCGTGTGGCGACCTGGCCCGGGGGAAGGAGCCGGCGCGGGGAAGGCGCATGGCCGGCGGCGCGAGCCACGCAGCCGGCCGCCCCTGTTTGGCGCTCCGCCGCGTCCGTGTCACAATTGCGGATTGGCATCCGAAACCGGCTGCTCGCGTTGCCTGGTCCCGCCCGGGGCCGGAAAGCCGGCGTCTGCGCCGCACGGCGGCGGGAAACGCGCCGCAAGAGCCGACAAACTCACACCATCATTGGCGATGACTACCATTCTGCAGCACATTCCGACCGGCCAGCGCGTCGGTATCGCCTTCTCGGGCGGCCTCGACACCAGCGCAGCGCTCCTGTGGATGCGCCAAAAGGGCGCGATTCCCTATGCCTACACGGCCAACCTGGGCCAGCCCGACGAGCCGGACTACTCGGACATCCCGCGCCGCGCCAAGGCGTATGGTGCCGAGGATGCGCGCCTGATCGATTGCCGCCAGCAACTGGTGGCCGAGGGCATCGCCGCACTGCAGTGCGGCGCCTTCCACATCTCCACCGCCGGCGTCACCTACTTCAACACCACGCCGATCGGCCGCGCCGTCACCGGCACCATGCTGGTGGCCGCGATGAAGGAGGATGGCGTCAATATCTGGGGCGATGGCAGCACGTTCAAGGGCAATGACATCGAGCGCTTCTACCGCTACGGCCTCCTGACCAACCCTGGCCTGCAGATCTACAAGCCGTGGCTGGACCAGACCTTCATCGACGAGCTGGGCGGCCGCAAGGAAATGAGCGAGTTCCTGATCGCCAACGGCTTCGACTACAAGATGTCGGTGGAGAAGGCCTACTCGACCGACTCGAACATGCTGGGCGCCACGCACGAGGCCAAGGATCTCGAGCACCTGAACGCCGGCATCAAGATCGTCGAGCCCATCATGGGCGTGCCGTTCTGGCGCGATGACTGCGCCATCAAGGCAGAGGAAGTCACGGTGCGCTTCGAGGCCGGCCAGCCGGTCGCGCTGAACGGCCAGACCTTCGCCAATGCCGTCGAGCTGCTGGCCGAGGCCAACCGCATCGGCGGCCGCCACGGCCTGGGCATGAGCGACCAGATCGAGAACCGCATCATCGAGGCCAAGAGCCGCGGCATCTACGAGGCCCCGGGCCTGGCGCTGCTGTTCATCGCCTACGAGCGCCTGGTGACCGGCATCCACAACGAGGACACCATCGAGCAGTACCGCGACAACGGCCGCCGCCTGGGCCGCCTGCTGTACCAGGGCCGCTGGTTCGACCCGCAGGCCATCATGCTGCGCGAGGCCGCGCAGCGCTGGGTGGCCAGCGCCATCACCGGCGAAGTGACCATCGAGCTGCGCCGCGGCAATGATTACTCGCTGCTGAACACCACCTCGCCGAACCTGACCTACAAGCCGGAGCGGCTGACCATGGAAAAGGGCGAGTCGATGTTCTCGCCGCAGGACCGTATCGGCCAGCTGACCATGCGCACGCTGGACATCGTCGACACGCGCGAGAAACTGGTCAACTACACCAAGGGTGGCCTGCTGACCGGCGGCGACGCCGGGCTGCCGCAGCTGGAAGACTGAAGCATGGGCGGCGGGCCGGGCGGCATGCCCGTTCCCGCGCGCTTGCCCGGCGTCCGCAGGGAGGCCGGGCCGACGCCGCCGGCAGGCTTGCCGGCGGCGTTTTGTTTTTGCCGGCCATCGACCCGTTTCCCTTCCCGTTCCTTCGCCCTCGCCCTCGTCCCGATCCCATGACCACCCCCGCCAGCGACCCGCGACCGGCCGAGCCGGACTTCACGCCCGACGAACAGGCGGCCTTCTACCGGCTGGCGGCGGCGCGGCGCGACATGCGCCATTTCATCGCCGGCGCCCGCGTCGACGAGGCGGTGCTGCGCCGGCTGCTGGAGGCCGCCCACCGCGCGCCGTCGGTCGGCCTGATGCAGCCCTGGCGCTTCGTGCGCATCGTCGACGCCGGCCTGCGCGAGCGCATCGCCGGCCTGGTGGAGCAGGAGCGCCAGCGCACGGCCCAGGCGCTCGGCGCGCGCGGCGAGGCTTTCCTGAAGCTCAAGGTGGAGGGTGTGAGGGACTGCGCCGAGCTGCTGGTGGCGGCGCTGGCGCCCGACGACGGTACCGTGTTCGGGCGGCGCACCATGCCGCGCGAAATGGCGCTGTGCTCGGCCGCCTGCGCCATCCAGAACCTGTGGCTGGCGGCCCGCGTGGAGAACCTCGGCATGGGCTGGGTCTCGATGTTCGAGCCGCAGGCCCTGGCCGCGCTGCTGGGCATGCCGTCCGGCAGCCAGCCCATCGCCATCCTGTGCCTGGGCCCGGTCCATGCCTTCTACCCGGCGCCGATGCTGGAACTGGAGGACTGGCGGCACGGCCGCCCGCTCGACGCGCTGCTGTCCACCGACGGCTGGGGCGGCCAAGTCCACTGCACCAGAGCATGCGCTCCCGAGCGGCGGTGCTTTCTCTGACGCAGCGGACTAGCGCCCGCGGCCGCGCGTGCCGGCGCTCAGCGCGCCGCGGTGATCCACGTCGCGATCGACTGCACCACCTGCGGTTCGATCCCGTTGTAGCCGTGATAGGCCATGGCCTCGCACGGATCGCCCTGGTTGCTGCCGCCGCTGACCACCACCAGCTCCTTGCGCGGCGCGGCCGTGAGCCGGTCCATCAGCATGCCGGTATCGGCCACCGGGCACAGCTTGCAGCCGTCGTCCTTGTGGTGCACCACCAGCACCGGTAGCGCCAGCCTGGCCAGTTCCATCTGCGGCACCGCGCGCCCGCGCTCCTCGCGCAGGATGGTCGAGGTCAGCACGATGCCGTCGGGGCCGCCGCCGTCCGCCAGGCGGATGGCGATCGCCGCCACCGACTGCGTGCCGCGGCTGGTGCCGACCAGCCATACCGGCACCTTGGCATGCTCGCGCACCCAGGCGATCACCGCGCGCGCGTCGGCCGCGTGTTCCGCACCCTGCCGGAAGCCGTTCAGGTAGGGCGGGGACAGCCGGTCGCTGGGGGCGTCGACCACCGCCACCGCCAGGCCGGCCGCGGCGAAGTCCTGGCGCGTACGCACCACGAAGTTGCCGGCGCCCCAGCCCATCGAGCCGTTGGGGAAGATGCGCAGGCCGCCGTGGCCGCCCGCGTAGAGCACCACGGCCGCCTTCGGCGCCGCCGGTGCGAGGTAGAGGAAGCGCTGGGTCACGCCGGGGCGGGTGAGGATGTCCACCACCTGCTCGGGTACCTGCGCGCGCGCCGCGCCGGCACTGGCGCAGGCCAGTCCGGCCAGCCAGGCGAGGCGGGCCAGCCAGGCGAGGGCGGCCGCGTGCAGCGGGCGGGACTGGCGAACTGCCTGGCCAAGGGGGGCGGGAGCGGCGACGGGACGGTCGGCAGCAGACATGGAAGACCTCGGCTCGGGAGATGGTCGGCACGCAGCGCGGGCGTGCTTCCCAAGATAGCCCGCTCCTGCGGCGCCGGCAATGCCGCCGTGGCGGCGGCGCGGCGGATCGCCCCGCCCGCGCCTCCTGCAGGCGCGCCCGGCTCGCGGCACAATGCCAGTCGCGGCGGCCGTCTGCCTGTCGTGCACGCCGCGCATTCCCGAACCCCTCTCCAGCACGAACCTGCCATGCCCGAATCGAACATGCCATACCGGCGCCTGGGCGCCAGCAACCTGAAGGTGTCGGCCCTGTGCCTCGGCACCATGATGTTCGCCGACCAGACCGACGAGAGCGAAGCCTCGCGCATCGTGGCCAGCGCGCGCGAACATGGTGTCAACTTCATCGACACCGCCGACGTGTACAGCCGCGGCGCCTCGGAACAGATGGTGGGCCGCCTGCTCACCGGCGACCGCGAGCGCTGGGTGCTGGCCAGCAAGCTGGGCAACGCCATGGGCGCCGGCCCCAATCTTTCGCACTATTCGCGCAGCTGGATCCTGCGTGCGGTAGAGGACAGCCTGCGCCGCCTCGCCACCGATTACCTCGACATCCTCTACCTGCACCGCGACTACGAGGGCGAGAACCTCGAGGAAGCGGTGCGTGCCATGGGCGACCTGGTGCGCGCCGGCAAGATCCGCTACTGGGCCTTGTCCAACTTCCGCGGCTGGCGCATCGCCGAGGTGGCGCGCCTGTGCGAGCAGCTCGGCGTGCCGCGCCCGGTCTGCTGCCAGCCCTACTACAACCTGCTCAACCGCATGCCGGAGGTGGAGATCCTGCCGGCCTGCGGCCACTACGGCCTGGGCGTGGTGCCCTACAGCCCGATCGCGCGCGGCGTGCTGACCGGCAAGTACCTGCCGGGCCAGCAGCCGCCGGAAGGCACCCGCGCAGGGCGTGCCGACCGTCGCATCATGGAGACCGAGTTCCGCCAGGAGTCGCTCCTCATCGCCCAGCAGCTCAAGGCGCATGCCGAGGCACGCGGACTGACGCTGGGGCAGTTCGCCACGGCCTGGGTGCTGGCCAATCCGCTGGTCAGCGCAGTCATTGCCGGGCCGCGCACGCTGGCCCAGTTCGAGGACTACTTCGGTGCGCTGGGCGTGGCGCTATCGCCGCAGGAAGAGGCGATGGTCGATGCGCTGGTGCGTCCCGGCCATGCCTCCACGCCCGGCTACAGCGACCCCAGCTATCCCTTTACCGGCCGCCCCGTGCCGGTGGCCGCGAACTAGTCCGCGCAGTCCGTGCGGCGCCGGGTCGACCACCCCGGTGCCGCCCCCGGCACCCCGGGTGGCACGGCCTCCACCTGTTGCGCGGCCGCGCGCTTCGGTGTGCTTCCGTGCGCGAAAGCACGCGCATTCCTCGCGCCAGCGACGATACTAGTAGCATCATCGATGTCCGTCGCAACGCTGCCGCTGGATTATCGCCGTGCTGCCAAGGGTCCTGAACCGGTCTTCCGCCTCCGCGCGCAGCGCGAAGCGCGAGGCCGCTCGCCGCCCGCCACGGCGAGGCTGGCTGCGCCTGGTGGTGCTGGCCACCACCCTGGGTGGCGTCTACGTCATCGGCCACGGCATCGCCGACGAATTGCGCACCTCGCGCCTGCAGGCCCGCTACCTGTCCCGCCTGGGGCGCGACATCCGCTTCGAGGTGCAGCCGGGGGCCAGTGACAGCATCCGCTTTCCCGACCCCTCGCCTTATGACACCCGCCTGGGCTACGCGCTGCTGCCCGGCATCAGCAAGCGCCTGGCGGCCCGTGGCTACGCGCCGGTGGCGCAGGCGCGCATGTCGGACGACATGCTGCGGGCCATCGACTACGGCCTGTTCGCGCCCTACCCCGAGAAGGACCAGGCCGGGCTGTCCCTGCTGGACTGCAACGGCCTGACCTTGGCCGCACAGCACTATCCGCAACGCCAGTACGCCGGCTTCGCAGCCGTGCCGACGGTGATGGTCAACGCCCTGCTGTTCGTCGAGAACCAGGGCCTGCTCAATCCCGAATTCCCGGAGCGCAATCCGGCGCTGGACTGGGTACGCTTCTCGCATGCGATCGCCGACCAGGGCCTGCGCCTGGCACTGCGCCACCATGACTCGCCCGGCGGCAGCACGCTGGCTACGCAGATCGAGAAATACCGGCACTCGCCAGAGGGCCGCACGGTCTCTGTCAGGGAGAAGTTCCGGCAGATGGCGTCCGCCTCGCTGCGCGCCTACCTGGAAGGCCCCGACACGCAGGCCGCGCGCGAGCGCGTGGTGGTGGACTACCTGAACACGGTGCCGCTGGCGGCGCGGGCCGGCTTCGGCGAGGTCAACGGCATCGGTGACGGCCTGTGGGTCTGGTACGGCGAGGATTTCGCCGAGGCGAACCGCCTGCTGACCGGCATGGACCCGGTCCATCCCACGCCGCGCGAGGCGCAGGTGTTCAAGCGCGCGCTGTCGCTGATCATCGCGCAGCGCCGTCCCACCTTCCATCTGCGCCGCGACGACACCAACCTGGATGCGCTGACCGGCAGCTATCTGCGCCTGCTGGCCGCCAACGGCAGCATCACGCCCGCGCTGCGCGACGCCGCGCTGGCCCAGCCCCTGGACAAGGCGGCACCGCCGCCGCGGCCGCCGCAGCCGCCCTATGTCACACGCAAGGCGGAGAACCAGTTGCGCGCCGACCTCTCGCACCTGACCGGGATACCGAGCCGCTATGAACTCGACCGGCTCGACCTGCGCGCCACCAGCAGCGTCAACCGCGAGGCGCAGCGCGACATCAGCGCGGTGCTGCAGCGCCTGCACGATCCCGCCGGCGCGCGCGAGATGGGGCTGTACGGCTACAACATGCTGCGTCCCGGCGACGATCCGGGCAAGCTGGTGGCGAGCTTCACGCTGTACGAGCGGGTTGGCAACGCCAGCCTGCTGCGCGTGCAGGCCGACAACGTCGACCAGCCGTTCGACCTCAACAGCGGTGCGCGGCTCAACCTCGGCTCCACCGCCAAGCTGCGCACGCTGGTCACCTACCTGGAGATCGTCACCGAACTGCAGGCGCGCTATGCCGACATGAGCCGCGCCGAACTGCAGGCGGCCAGGCTGGCGCGCAACGACGTGCTGAGCCGCTGGGCGGTCGACTACATGCTGAAGACGCGCGAGGTCGATGAGCGCGCGCTCGAACCGATGCTGGAAGCCGCGCTCGAGCGCAAGTATTCGGGCAATCCGGGTGAGGCGTTCTTTACCGGCGGCGGCATGCAGAGCTTCTCCAATTTCGAGCGCTGGGAAGGCGAGCGCATCATGACCGTGCGCCAGGGTTTCCAGCATTCGGTCAACCTCGTCTTCATCCGCCTGATGCGCGATATCGTGCGCTACGAAGTGGCGCAGGCCCATCCCGATGTCGACCGCCTGATGGAAGACCGTGCCGCGCCGGAGCGGCGCGGCTACCTCGAGCGCTTCGCCGATATCGAAGGCAGTGCCTATATGGCGGGCTTCTACCGGCGCTACCGTCACCTGGACCAGCCGCACCGCATCAGCGCGCTGCTGGATCGCGTGCGCACGCCGCCATCGCATCTCGGTGCGGTGCACCTGGCCGTAGCCCTGCTCAGCGTCGAGCCGTCGCTCGACGAGGCCGGTTTTGCCCGCGTCCTGCGCGCGCGCCTGCCGGCGCTGAAGCTTTCCGATGAAGACATCGACAAGCTGTACCAGAAATACGGCCACGACAAGTTCAACCTCAATGACCGCGGCTACCTGTCGCGCATCCATCCTCTGGAACTGTGGCTGGTCGAGTACCTGGCCGGGCATCCGGACGCCACGCTGGAACAGGTATTACGCGACAGCCGCGCGCAGCGCCAGGAGGTCTACCGCTGGCTGTTCCGCACGCACAGCAAGTTCGGCCAGGACAATCGCATCCGCACGCTGCTGGAACAGGATGCCTTCGTGCGCATCGCGCAGCGCTGGCACCGCCTGGGCTATCCCTTCGATGCGCTGACGCCGTCCTATGCCACCGCCATCGGCGCCTCGGGCGACCGCCCGGCCGCGCTGGCGGAACTGGCCGGCATCCTGCTCGGCGGCGGGCTGGCGGTGCGCACCGCGGCGCTGACTCGGCTGGATTTTGCCGAGGGGACTCCCTACGCCACGCAGTTCGCGCTGCAGGCGCCCACACCTCAACGCCTGCTGCCGCCCGAGGTGGCAGCGCTGGTGCGCCGCTCGATGACCGAGGTGGTGCAGGGCGGCACCGCCAGCTCCATCCGGGATGCCTTCACCGTGGCCGGCCAGCCGCCGTCCGCGCAGCTGGCGGTGGGCGGCAAGACCGGCACCGGCGACCAGCGCTACCAGGTCGGCGGCCCTGGCGGGCGGGTGGTGGCCTCGTATGCGGTGAGCCGGTCGGCGACCTTCGTCTTCGTGCTCGGCGAGCGCTACTTCGGCACCGTCACGCTGTTCGTCAAGGGACAGGACGCATCGCACTACAACTTCACCAGCGCCCTCGCCGTGCACCTGCTGCGCTCGCTTGCGCCGCAGCTCACGGCGATGGCGGGCAGCACGGGCACGGAGCGCGCATTGCTGCGGTGTCCGCGCGAGTGAGGAGGGTTGGCGAGCGGCACGGTGCCGTCGCGCCAGCGCCTGCCCTCACCCCCGGCCCCTCTCCCGCAGGCGGAAGAGGGAAGCGAACCGGCGCCGCGCGGATCCGATCGTGCTGGAAGGAGCCGCCAGGATGCACCCAAGGCGACCGAAGCAGCCGGCAGGCGAAGCCGGAAGCCTAGGCCGCCTTTTTCGCGTTGATGACC
The DNA here is from genome assembly GCF_001854305.1 of Cupriavidus sp. USMAA2-4. Lineage (NCBI taxonomy): Bacteria > Pseudomonadati > Pseudomonadota > Betaproteobacteria > Burkholderiales > Burkholderiaceae > Cupriavidus > Cupriavidus sp. USMAA2-4. The sequence continues at coordinate 1,309,736 of NZ_CP017749.1, forward strand.
GCTTCGGCCACGCTGGCCGGCGCTTCCGCGTAGTGCTTGAACTCCATCGTGTAGGTGGCGCGGCCCTGCGTCAGCGAGCGCAGCGAGGTGGAGTAGCCGAACATGGTCGCCAGCGGCACTTCGGCGCGCACGATCTTGCCGCCGCCACCGGCGATATCTTCCATGCCCAGCACCATGCCGCGCCGCGAGGTGAGGTCGCCCATCACATTGCCGGTGAATTCCTCGGGCGTCTCCACTTCCACCGCCATCATCGGTTCGAGCAGGATCGGCCGGGCGCGGCGCATGCCTTCCTTGAAAGCCATCGAGCCTGCCGTGCGGAAGGCGTTCTCGTTGGAGTCGACGTCGTGGTAGGAGCCGAACACCAGCGTCACCTTGACGTCCACCACCGGGTAGCCCGCCAGCACGCCGGAATTGAGCGTGTCCTGGATGCCCTTGTCCACCGCCGGGATGAACTCGCGCGGCACCACGCCGCCCTTGATGGCATCGACGAACTCATAGCCTTTGCCGTGCGGTTGCGGCGCCACGTCGATCACCACATGGCCATACTGGCCGCGCCCGCCTGACTGCTTGACGAACTTGCCTTCGACGTCCTTGACCGCTTGCTTGATGGTCTCGCGGTAGGCCACCTGCGGCTTGCCGACCGAGGCCTCCACGCCGAACTCGCGCCGCATGCGGTCGACGATGATCTCCAGGTGCAGTTCGCCCATGCCGGAGATGATGGTCTGCCCCGATTCCTCGTCGGTCTTGACGCGGAAGGACGGGTCTTCCTGCGCCAGGCGGTTCAGCGCCAGCCCCATCTTCTCCTGGTCGGCCTTGGTCTTCGGCTCGACCGCCTGCGAGATCACCGGATCGGGGAAGCTCATGCGCTCGAGGATGATGATCTTGTGCGGGTCGCACAGCGTGTCGCCGGTGGTGGCCTCCTTCAGGCCCACCGCCGCGGCGATGTCGCCCGCGCGTACTTCCTTGATCTCGTTGCGCACGTTGGCGTGCATCTGCAGGATGCGCCCGATGCGCTCGCGCTTGCCCTTGCCCGGGTTGTAGACGGTATCGCCCGAGTTGACCACGCCCGAGTAGACGCGGAAGAAGATCAACTGGCCGACGAAGGGATCGGTCATGATCTTGAAGGCGAGCGCGGAGAACGGCTCGTCGTCGCTCGGATGGCGCTCCGCCTCCCGGTCGTCCTCGGTGTGCCCGAGGATGGCGGGCACGTCCACCGGCGACGGCAGGTAATCGATCACCGCGTCGAGCATGCTCTGCACGCCCTTGTTCTTGAACGCGCTGCCGCACAGCATGGGCACGATCTCGTTGGCGACGGTGCGCTTGCGCAGGCCGGCCTTGATCTGCGCTTCGCTCAGGGACTCGCCGGACAGGTACTGCTCGAGCAGTTCCTCGCTGGCCTCGGCGGCGGCCTCGATCATCTTCTCGCGCCAATGCTGCGCGGTCTCCAGCAGCTCGGGCGGGATCTCGACGTACTCGAAGCGCACGCCCTGGCTTTCGTCATCCCAGACGATGCCCTTCATCTTGACCAGGTCGATCACGCCGCGGAACTGGTCCTCGGCGCCGATCGGCACCTGAATCGGTACCACATTGCCCTTCAGGCGCTCGACGATCTGGCCGTGCACGCGGAAGAAGTCCGCGCCGACGCGATCCATCTTGTTGACGAAGGCCAGGCGCGGCACCTTGTACTTGTTGGCCTGGCGCCAGACGGTCTCGGACTGCGGCTGCACGCCGCCGACGGCGTCGTAGACCATGCAGGCGCCGTCGAGCACGCGCATCGAGCGCTCGACCTCGATGGTGAAGTCGACGTGGCCCGGGGTGTCGATGATGTTGATGCGATGCTCGGGATAGTTGCCCGCCATGCCACGCCAGAATGCCGTGGTGGCGGCCGAGGTGATGGTGATCCCGCGCTCCTGCTCCTGCTCCATCCAGTCCATCGTGGCCGCGCCGTCGTGCACTTCACCGATCTTGTGGTTCACGCCGGTGTAGAACAGGATGCGTTCGGTCGTGGTGGTCTTGCCGGCATCGATATGGGCGCTGATGCCGATGTTGCGGTAGCGTTCGATCGGTGTTTTGCGAGGCACGTTTGGCTCCTGGGGTAGCGGCTCGGACTGCTGAGATAGCGTAGCACTTTCGGAGTTTTCCGGTGCAAGGCTGGGCACATTCCCATGATCGCCGCATGTCATGCCGCCTGCCCTTGCACGCCGGGGCGCGCCGGTCTACCACTCGGCCTGCGCCAGCGCCTCCACCAGTGCGCCGATCTTCAGGGAACACTGGCGCGAAGGCGGATAGACCAGCGAGACCTGCCGGCCCGGACCTTCGAAGGCTTCGAGCACGGGCACCAGCCGTCCCGCGGCAATGGCGTCGCGCGCCATGAAGGCCAGCACCTGCACCACGCCATGGCCGAGCACTGCTGCATCGACCAGTGCATCGGGCGCATCGAAGGTGAGCTTGCCTTCGACCGGCACGCTGAAGGCCCCGTCGGCGCGCGCGAACAGCCAGTCCTCCAGCCGGCCGGTGCGCGCGCAGCGCACCGTCAGGCAGTTGTGCCGCGCCAGGTCTTCGGGTTGCGCCGGCGTACCGTGCGCGGCGAGGTAGGACGGCGCCGCCACGGTGACGCGGCGCGCCATGCCGAGCGTGCGCACCACGATGCGGCCCTCGGGAACGGGGCCCATGCGCACCGCCGCATCGAAGCCCTCCTCGCTGAGGTCGACCATGCGGTCGGTCATCACCGACTCGATGCGCAGCGCAGGGTGCTGTTCGGCCAGCCGGGCGATCAGCGGCAGCAGCACGACGCGGCCGAGGCCGGCCGGCATGCTGAGCTTGAACGGCCCGGACGGGGCGCAACGGCGGTCCACCAGCAGCTTTTCCGCCTGCTCGAGTTCCGCCAGCAGCGGCGCGCAGCGTTCGTAGAAGAACTGGCCGTCGGGCGTCAGGCCGACGCTGCGCGTGGTCCGGTGCAGCAGGCGCACCCCCAGCTCGGCCTCGAGGCGGCTGATGGCGCGTGACAGGCCGGGCTGGGTCATCTGCAGCGATGCCGCCGCCAGCGTGAAGCTCCTGGCCTCGGCCACGCGGATCAGCATCTTGACGGCATTCAGGTCCATGTCTGGGTCATCGCGGAAGGCGCCGGAGCCGCCCAGGCGCGGGCGGCATGCCGACCCCTGGTTCGATGCACGGATTCATGCATCAAAGCATAGGTGAAAGCAAAGATAACGTATTTATCATTCTAGAGGCATGGGACAGACTCTGCATCCGTCACTTTTTCGGATCGACCCACCATGACCGTCCCGGCTACCCGACCTGCGCCGGCCGCCGCCAGCCTGCCGGCGGGCGCGCTGACCGTGCTTGCCATGGCCCAGCTCATCATTGCGCTGGATGCCACCATCGTCTTCGTTGCCCTGCCCGAAATCGGCGGCGCCCTGCGCTTCTCGGCACAGCAGCTGCAGTGGGTGGTGAGCGCCTACACGGTTGCCTTCGGCGGCTTCCTGCTGCTGGGCGGGCGCGCCACCGACCTGCTCGGGCGGCGCCGCATCTATGTGCTGGGCCAGGCGCTTTACGCGCTGGCATCACTGGCCGGGGGCGTGGCCACCGACCAGGCCCTGCTGATCGCCGCGCGCGCGCTGCAGGGCATCGGCGGTGCCATGCTGTTTCCCGCCACGCTGGCGCTGATCCATGCCTGCTTCGCCGAAGGGCCCGCCCGCACGCGCGCATTCGCGGTCTGGAGCGCGGCCTCGGCGGTCGGGCTGGCGCTCGGCTCGCTGCTGGGCGGCGTGCTGACCGAGTGGCTGGGCTGGCAGGCCATCTTCCTGGTCAACGTGCCGTTGGCCGGCGGCTGCGCGCTGGCCGCGCTGCGCTGCCTGCCGGCCGACGGCCCGCCGCTGCGCGGGCGCCGCTTCGACGTGGCCGGTGGGCTCACCGTGACCGCCGGCGGCACCCTGCTGGTCCTGGCCCTGGTGCAGGGCCCCGAAACGGGCTGGGATGCGCCGGGCATCATCGGCAGCATCGTGCTGGCCTGCGCCCTGCTGGCAGCCTTCGTCGCCATCGAGCGGCACAGCCCCGATCCCCTGGTGCCGCTGCGCATGTTCGGCCACCGCAAGCTGCGCCTGGCCATGCTGCTGACCTGCGTCTTCATGGCGAGCTTCGGTGCGCAGTACTACTTCCTCGCGCTGTACTACCAGGAGGTCTATCGCTACAGCGTGCTGCAGGCCGGCCTGGCCTTCCTGCCGCCGACGGTGCTGTGCACGGCCGGCATCCATTGCGCCGAGCGCATGCTGCTGCGCGCGGGCGAACGCGCCACCCTGCTCGCCGGCTTGCTGGCCGGCGCGGCCGGCACGGCCTGGCTGTGCCTGGCGCTGCCGGGCGGTGCCGGCTACTGGCGCCTGCTGGCGCCGATCATGCTGCTGAGCGTGGGCCAGGGGATGACCTGGACCGCGATGTGGGTGACGGCCGGCAGCGGCGTCGCCGTACACGAACAGGGCGTGGCCTCCGGCATGGCCTCGATGAGCCAGCAGGTCGGCGGGGCCCTGGCACTGGCCGTGCTGGTGGCGGTGGCGAATGCCGGCAGCGCGGGGCTGGATGGCGAGGCGCTGCGCCAGGCGCAGGCGCATGGCATCGAGCGGGCCTTCTGGGGCATGGCGGGGGTGTTGCTGCTGGGCGTCGCGATCGCCGCCCGCCTGCGCCGGCCGGCCCCGCTGCGCGGCGGTACCGCGGCCGGCTGAGGCGGCTCTCCGCCGCCGTGCCGTGCCGCGGCATCAGCGCGTCATCGGCGGTCGATCAGCAAGCGGCCGATCAGCGGTCCGCCGGCGCACGCGGCGCCAGCCGGGCCAGCAGGGCGGCATGGTCCGGGTAGGCGGCCAGCAACGCCGGCATGTCGGCCAGCTCGAACTCGGCGAACTCGAAGCCGGGCGCCACCGTGCATCCGGCCAGCGCGAAGCCGTCCGGATCGGCGCCGGCATCGGCGCGCTCGGCGGCGAACCAGCTGCACGCCGGCACCACTGCCTGGAACACCGTGCCGGGATGTGCCAGAGCGTTGCCCAGGTGCAGGGTGTGCACGCCACCGTCCGGGTCGAGCACATGCACGTCGAGCGGGCCGCCGGCGTAGAAATGCCAGACCTCGTCGGAACGGATGCGGTGCCAGGCCGAGTGGGCCGTGCCGCACAACAGGTAGTAGATGGCGGTCGAGGCGTGGCGCAGGCCTTCCTCCACGGCGCCCTCGCGCCGCACGCGGCGCGGATCGCGGTGGGTCTCGCGGTAATAGCCGCCCTCGGGGTGCGGCTGCAGCGCGAAGCGTGCGATCAGTTCCGGGATGACGGGCACGGGTGGTTTCGGTGTCATCGGGGCTGTGGTCCTTGGTGCGCTTCCTCCCCCGTCGCCATGACCGGCCCATCTCGTGGTTCGTCATTCGAACGAGCGGAAGAAAAATCTGACTAGAGAAGAAGAAAGGTCTCGTAGATCGTGCAATAGCGCCTTTTTAAACTCGGGCCTTGCATACCAATGCAGGTATTTCCGACCGACCCGCTCGACCTTTCGGGCATTTCAAAGGTGACGATTCTATGACGACGATCCTGATCGTGGACGACCATCCCGCCCTGCGGATGGTGATGAAGGCGCAATTGGAGCAGATACTGGGCGTCGGCAACATCCTGGAGGCCGACAACGGCCAGGCGACCGTGGAGGCGGTGCGCCAGTATGCGCCGGACCTGGTGGTGCTGGACCTGGACATCCCCAAGATCAACGGGCTGGACGTGGTGCCCCGCCTCAAGGTCATGCAGCCGGAAATCCGCGTGCTGGTGGTGTCCGGCCAGGACCAGTCGGCTTTCGCCACGCGGGCCATGCAGGCGGGGGCGCAAGGCTTCGTCAGCAAGACGCAGGACATCAAGGAGATCGTCCGTTGCGTCGAGGCCGTGATGGCCGGATACATGGTCTTCCCCGACCTGAGCCGCACCGGCGCCGCGGTGCGCGGCGCCACGCCGGACGACGAGCGCCTGCGCCGCCTGTCCGACAAGGAAGTGGTGATCCTGCAGATGCTGGCCAAGGGCCTGACCAACAAGTCCATCGGCGAGGCACTCTTCATCAGCAACAAGACGGTCAGCAGCCACAAGGCGCGCATCATGGTCAAGCTGCAGGCCACCTCCCTGGTCGAGCTGGTCGACTTCGCGCGGCGCTGCAAGATCACCGCCTGATGCCGGCGCGGCGGTGCGGGCGGCAGCGGAGACACATTCAGGGAATTTGATCTCCTCGTGCAAGGCGCAAGCGTGCAAGCGCCACGCGCCGCTGGCACACTGAGGCCTCGTTCCCGGCGCGGCCGGGGCGTGCTGCGCGGGAGAGTGTCGTGGGTGATTTGCAGGGCTTGCTGGAAAGCCATGGGCTGATGCTGGTATTCCTCAACGTGCTGGCCGAGCAGGCCGGCCTGCCGGTGCCCGCCTATCCGATGCTGTTCGTGGCCGGCGCGCTCGGCATGCAGGACGGCGGCCCGTCCATCGGCGCCGTGCTGGCGGCGGTGATCGCGGCCTGCCTGATCGCCGACACGGCCTGGTACCTGGCTGGCCAGCGCCTCGGGCAACCGATGCTGCGTACCGTCTGCCGCGTGTCGATCTCGCCCGACAGCTGTATCCGCCAGACCCAGTCGGTCTATCTCAAGCTGGGGCCGCGCTCGCTGCTGTTCGCCAAGCTGCTGCCCGGCGCCGGCGCGCTGTCCACGGCCATGGCCGGCATGACCGGCACGCCCTATCCGCTTTTCCTTTTCTACGACGCTCTCGGCTCGCTGGTCTGGGCCGGCGGCGCGCTGCTGGTCGGCGTGGTCTTCAGCGACTTCGTCGATGCCATCCTGCATGCCTTCAGCACCTACGGCCACCTCGCGGTGCTGGCCGCGCTGGCGCTCTTCGCGCTCTTCCTCGCCTGGCGCTGGTGGCGGCGCGTGCATCTGCTGCGCCGCACCCGGCGCATCCCGCGCATGACCGTGGACGAACTGGAGAGGCGCCGCCGCAACGGCGTGCTGCCGCTGGTGCTGGACGTGCGCTCAGCGCCAGCGGAGATCGAGCGCATCCCGGGCGCGCAGGTGGTCGACCTGGATAGCGCCCTGCAGATGCTGGCGTCCCATCCCGCCACGGCCGAGATCGTGACCTACTGCGCCTGCCCGAACGAGGTGTCGGCCGCCATCCTGGCGGAACGGCTGATCGCGGCGGGCTATGCCAGCACCTGGGCGCTGGCCGGCGGCTTCGACGAATGGAAGCGCCTGCAGGGCGAGGTGGGCATCGAGCCGCCGGCCGCCCGGGACGAGCTATCGTCGCCCGCGTCCGGCAAGTCCTGAGCGCCACCGGTTCGCCACGCCGGCTGGCCGCCTCCGCACCCGGGTAAACCTGGGGACCTTGCAAGCAGTGCTTTGCACGACGCTCCGGCTACCTATACTGGGCTGAACACTTCGCCGGGCTGAACCCTTCGAGACGGAGGATCGGATGCGAGACGACGCCCACCCAGGCAGTGACGAGGCGGCCCGCATCGCGCGCCGGCGCAAGCTGCTCGGCATTCCCCCGCGTCAGCGCGACGCGGCGCGCAACTGGGCGCTGGCGCTGTCGGGTGGCGGCATCCGCAGCGCCACCTTCTGCCTGGGTGTACTGCAGGCCCTGGCCAAGGCGCCGCCACCGCCGGTGGCGGCCCAGGCCGAACCCGAGCCGGGTACGGCCCCGGCCAATCCCGCCACCGCCACCACGGCCCCGCCGCTGCCGCCGAACCTGCTGGCGCAGTTCGACTACCTCTCCACCGTCAGCGGCGGCGGCTACCTGGGTGCCTTCTTCGCCAGCCTGTTCTTGCCCGGCCGCCTGCGCCGCGGCAGCAACCCGGTCCAGGCGGCCGCCGACGCCTACCGCACGCTGCAGAACGAGCCGCCCGGGCGCATCCATACCAGCCACGGCGAGGAGCCGACGCGCGACGCCGTGGCCTGGCTGCGCGAGAACGGACGCTACCTGACCCCGACCGGGGCCGGCGATGCCTTCTACGCGGCGGCCACCGTGGTGCGCAACTGGTTTGCCATGCACTGCGTGCTGGGCAGCGCGCTGGTGGTACTGCTGGCCGCGCTGGCGCTCGGCCGCCAACTGCTGGGCGGCAGCTGGCTCGCGCTCGGCAATTACCAGATGGATCTGCTGCACGACGCCCGCCAGGCCTTCAACCAGGGTGGCCTGCCGCTGTGGTGGAGCGAACTGATGTGGCTGCCGCCGGCGAGCCTGCTGCTGCTGGTGCTGCCACCCGGGCTGGCCTACTGGTTCGTCTATCCGTCGCAGGCCGAGCCGCAGCGCGCGCGCCTGCTCAATGCCGCCACGGTGCTGGCAGCGCTCGCCGCGGCGGGCTTCCTGCTGGCCGCAGTGTGGTTCCGGTTGCAGCCGCCGGCCATGTCGCTGGGCTGGTCGCTGGCGTGCCTGTTCCTCTTCCTCGGCGCCTGGCTCCTGCTGGGCCTGGCCTGGTGCGCCGCCATGCTGCTGCAGCCGGCCACGGTCAGCGCCTACCGCGTGCGCGCCACCCGCGCACTGCGCTTCGGCCTCGCGCTCACGCTCTGGCTGGCCGCGCTGGGGTTGGCCGACACCTTGGCGCGCACCACCTTCCTCTACGGCTATATGGCGACACAGCGCTGGGGGACGCTGCTGCCCGGCGGACTGCTGGCGGCCCTGGTCTGGCTGGTGCGCTACGGCAGCACGCAGCTGGACGAACGCAGCCGCGCCGGCGGCGCGGCGCAGGCGGGCTGGCGCGGCCGGCTGCCGGTCTCGCTGCTGGCTGGCGCGGCGGCGGCGGTGCTGGCCCTGCTCGTCTTCCTGTTGTGGTCGTGGCTGGTGCTGTGGGTGCGCTGGAACGGCCGCGAGCCGTTCGACTGGCTGGTGTTCGGCAACGCCTGGACCACGCCGGTGCTGGCGCTGCTGCTGGCGGCCGCGCTCGGCCTCGCGCTGCTGGCCGGCCGCTTCGCCGGCTTCCTCAACCTGTCGACGCTGCAGCCCTTCTATGCGGCGCGGCTCACGCGCGCCTACCTGGGCGCTTCGAACGGCCAGCGCTTCGGCGCCGCCGAGATGCTGGCGCCGCTCCGGCGCAGCGCGCTGAGCGTGGCGGAGCCGGTGGCGGGCGATGGCATCAGCCTCAATGCCTACTATGACCCCAAGGTGCTGGCGCCGCTGCACCTGATCAATGTGACGCTCAACCTCACCGTCGACCCGGCCGAGCAATTGGTGCAGCGCGATCGCAAGGGCAAGCCCCTTTGCGTGGCGCCCGGCGCCGGCAGCGTGCCGCACGGCTCGGCCTTTCTGCCGACGGACAACTATGTGCGCTTCACGGTCGACGGGCAGCCCTATCATCCCGCCAGCGGCAAGGCCTTGGCGAGCGAGCTGACGCAGGCACAGGGGGTGGGCGACTGGGTGGCCATCTCCGGCGCGGCGATCTCGACCGGGCTGGGCCGCGCCACCACGCTGGGGACGTCGCTGCTGCTCGGGCTGGCCAACCTGCGCCTGGGCGTGTGGTGGCCCTCCTACCCGCTCGATGCCGGGCATGGCGCGCACGCGGTGCGGCGCCAGGCCGACCGCGCCACGCATCCCTGGCTGGGGCGCCTGATCGCCTTGTTCCGCACGCAGTACTACCTCGGCTGCGAACTGGCCGCGCGCTTCCACGGCACGCAGCGCGGCTGGCAGTACCTGTCGGATGGCGGCCACTTCGAGAACACCGCCGTCTACGAACTGCTGCGTCCCGAGCGCACCGTCAGCCTGATCGTGCTGTGCGATTGCGGCTGCGATCCGGACTACCGCTTCGGCGACCTGGCCAACCTGGTGCGGCTGGCGCGCATCGACCACGGCCTGGAGATCGCCGTCGACGCCGGCGCCGCGGCGGATCCCGTGCTGGGGCAGGTGTTCGGCGTGCCGGAGGATTTCCGCGCAGCCGCGCAGCCGGAGCCGGGGCCGGCCGGCGCCGGCAAATGCGCGCTGCTGCTGCAGGTCTTCCGTGCCGCCGATGCGCAGCCGCGCCAGCCCGTGTGCCGCATCGTGCTGCTCAAGCCGCGCCTGACGGCCTGCGCGCCGCTCGATGTCGCCGAGTATGCCGCCACCCGCCCGGCCTTCCCGCAGGAGCCGACCGCCGACCAGTTCTTCGACGAGGCGCAGTGGGAGAGTTACCGTGCGCTGGGCCTGGCCATCGGCGCGCGCGTATTCGGTGGCGGCCCGCACGGCGACGCGGTGGCGCGGACCCTGTTCGCGCTGTAGCGATGGCCGCAGGCCTAAGCCTTGCGCGCGCTGCGGGCGCGGGCGGCCTTCGCGCCGCCGGGTGCCGCCGGCGCGCTGCTGTCCGGCGCCACCACGCACACCGTGCGCATCACGGTCGCCTGGATCACCTCGCGCCAATGGGCGAGCGCCGGCTGGCTCATCATCGCCTCGCCAAGGAAGGCGCTCAGCGTGTGGTGGTTCGAGTTGTAGAAGTAGCCGAGCGAGGCGATCACCAGGTAGATGTCGCGCGCCTGTGAATCTGCACGGAAGGTGCCAGCGGCCTTGCCACGCGCGAGGATGCCGTCCAGCACCGACAGCGCATAGCGCGAGATGTCGCGCAGCCGTTCCGACTTCTTCGCATGCTTGCCCTGGCTCATGTTCTCGCTGGACAGGATGGCGACGAATTCAGGATGCTCGAGGTAGTAGTGCCAGACGAAGTCGATCAGCTGGGACAGTGCCCGCACCGGGTCCTCGGTATCGAGTTCCAGCTTCTGCTCGGCTTCGTTGAGCTGGGCATAGATGGTCTCGAGCACTTCGACGAAGAGTTTCTCCTTGCTGCCGAAGTAGTAATAGATCATCCGGTCGTAGGTCTTGGCCAGCGACGAGATGCGTTCCACGCGGCCGCCTTCGTAGCCGCGCTGGGCGAAGACCTTGATGGCTGCCTTGAGGATCTTGGCACGGGTGTCCTGTGCCTGCCGGGCCCGGGTTCCGGCTGCCGCGCTCTTTCTTGCGGTCGGGGTGCTCATATGTCAGCGGCGTGACGCCGCGTTGCTGTACGGATCGAGGCCGCCAGTATACCGATGCCATGCGTGCCGTCGCGGCTTCTCTGCGGCATGGCCCGCATGGCTTCCGGTCGCGGGCGGGAGGCCGGGCGCGCCGGTGCCGCACTCGGCACAGATGGCCGTCGTCGTCCGGAGCGTCGCGTGCCGGCCATGGGCATGGAGCTTGCTTGATGCCAGTCGAGTCGGCGTACGCCTGCCTGCCGATGTGGCAGGCAGGGCAGGTGCGCCAACCTGCTTCCCGCAACGCGACACCCGCTTTCGCCGATGCCATTGCCCGTCTTCCAATTCGTCCTGCGCGCCAAGCAACTCGAGATCGAGGGCCTGCAGCGGATGGCTGCGCGCATCGAGCTGGTGGACCTGATCGGCCGCCTGATCGACGCGTTGCAGCGCGAGCGTGGCGCCAGCAGCCTCTATGTGGCTTCCGGCGGCATGCGCTTCGGCCAGGAACGGCAAGACGCGACGGCTCAGGCCGAGCCGCTCGAGGCGACGCTGCGCCAGCGCTTCATGGAACAGCTCGATCCCGCCCAGGGCAGCTCTGCGCGCATGCTGTCGTTGATCGCCTGGGTGCTGCTCGACCTGGACACGCTGGCCGGGCTGCGCCAGCGCATCGGCCAGCGCGGCATCTCGGCGCATGACGCGGTGGCGGCATTCAGCCGCGTGATCGCGGGCATGGTCGAGCTGATCTTCCACCTGGCCGACGTGGCCCTGCAGCCGGGTATCTCGCGCCTGCTGGTCGCGCTGGTGCACGTGGTGCAGGGCAAGGAACTGGCGGGGCAGGAGCGCGCGGTCGGGGCCCAGCTGTTCGCATCGGGACAGTGCAGCGCCGATCCGCAGCAGCGCATCCTCCATTTGATCGACGCGCAGGAACGCAGCCTGCAGGTGTTCGAGGATTTCGCCGAGCCGAGCCAGCTCGCCTGGTGGCAGCGGCATCAACTGCAGCCGCACGTGGCGGCGCTGGAACGCCTGCGCCGCGCGCTGTGCACGGCAAAGCCGGGAGCCGCGCTCGACGGCCAGCTCAGCGAGAACTGGTTCGAGGCGAGCAGCGAGCGCATCGCCGGCCTGTGGCAGGTGGAGGTCGGCCTGGCGCAAGCGCTGCGCCAGGCCTGCGAGGCGCAGATCCAGGCATCGGAGCAAGAGCTGCAGGATTCCGAGGGCTTGCTGCGCCAATTGCGCGACAACCCGCCGCCCCATACCCACGCCGTGGCCTGTTTCTTCGAAGAAGCCGCGCAGGTCGAGGCGGTGCCGGTGCTGCCGGGCGTGGCGGATGGACCTGCCTCGGCGGTGCCGGGCGGCGCCGACCAGCCCACGGTGGCGGCGCTCAAGACCCTGCTGCAGGCGCAGTCCTCGCGGCTGGCGCGTGTCGAGGTGGAACTGGATACGGCGCGGCGCGCCTTGCACGAGCGCAAGGTCATCGAGCGTGCCAAGCGCGCGCTGATGTCGCGCCTGGGCATGAGCGAGGAGGATGCCTTCCGCGCCTTGCAGAAGGCGTCGATGGACCATAACCGCAGGCTGGTCGATGTCGCCGAGGCGACGCTTGCCATGCCGGAACTGGCAGCGCCGGCAAGCGGGCGCGCCCGGCCGCCGCACCGGAGTTGAGCGTGCCGGTGTGCGCTTACCGTGCCCCTGCACCGTATGTGTGCGGCGGCGGCACGCCTGCGCCCGTGCGGCGCGATGGGGCGGGCGGCGCCGGCCCTGCGGGTCGGGCACGGAACGTGCGTAAGGGCAGGGCATCAGGCTAATGATGGCTTGGTGAGGTTGCCCCCGTGCGCGGCGAGGCGAGGCATCGCGAATCGTGCGGCGCGGGCGACAGGAATACGTGGATAACGGCGTCCCGTCCACGCATCGGCTGCGGCCGGTGCGTGGACGCGGACGCTTTTTTTTCTTTGTCCTACCGCTCAGAGGAAATTCCGATGGCCTACCTAGCCCCTGCCGAGTTCGTCTCCAAGATGGTCGATGCCGGTGAGTCCAAGTTGCTCATGTCGACCCGGGATACCTTGATCCGCGCCTATATGGCCGGCGCCATCCTCGCGCTGTCCGCGGCCTTCGCGGTCAGCGTCACCGTCAACACGGGCAATCCGCTGGTCGGCTCGCTGCTGTTCCCGGTGGGCTTCTGCATGCTCTACCTGCTGGGCTTCGACCTGCTGACCGGCGTCTTCACCCTGGCGCCGCTGGCCGTGCTCGACCAGCGCCCGGGCGCCACCTGGGGCGGCGTCATGCGCAACTGGACCCTGGTCTTCGCCGGCAACTTTGCCGGCGCGCTGACCGTGGCGGTCTTCATGGCCATCATCTTCACCTATGGCTTTTCCGAAGCGCCCAACCTGATCGGCCAGAAGATCGGCAGCATCGGCGAGAGCCGCACGCTGGGCTACGCGGCCCACGGCGCGGCCGGCATGCTGACGCTGTTCATCCGCGGCGTGATGTGCAACTGGATGGTGTCGACCGGCGTGGTCGCTGCGATGATGTCGACCTCGGTGTCGGGCAAGGTCATCGCCATGTGGATGCCCATCCTGGTGTTCTTCTACATGGGCTTCGAGCACTCGGTGGTCAACATGTTCCTGTTTCCCTCGGGCCTGATGCTGGGTGGCCATTTCACCCTGATGGACTATCTGCTGTGGAACGAGATTCCCACCGTGGTGGGCAATGTCGTCGGCGGCCTGACCTTCGTCGGCGCGACGCTGTACAGCACGCACTACAAGACCGCGCCCAAGCGCGTTCCGGCTGCCCCGGCCAAGCGCGCCGCCGTCTGAGGCCGTGCGATGGACGCGCTGCGCGTGGCGGTCGGCCAGCATTCGCAAGCCGGGTGCAAGCGCGTCAACCAGGATTTCCACGGCGCCGCGCTGCCCGCCGAGCCGCAGCGCAGCGCCAAGGGCATCGCCGTGGCGCTGGCCGACGGCATCGGCAGCAGCGCCGTCAGCCAGGTGGCGAGCGCCGCGGCGGTGCGCGGCTTTCTCGAAGACTACTATGGCACGAGCGAGGCCTGGAGCGTGCGCCGCGCGGCGCAGTGCGTGCTCGCCGCGACCAATTCCTGGCTGCACGCGCAGAACCAGCGCGGCGATGCGCGCTTCGACAAAGAGCGTGGCTACGTCTGCACCTTCAGCGCGCTGATCTTCAAGGGCCGCGACGTCCATCTGCTGCACGTGGGCGACGCGCGCGTCTACCGCCTGCATGCACAGGCCTGGGAGCAGCTCAGCGACGATCACCGCGTGCGCCTGTCCTCGCGCGAGTCCTACCTGGGGCGCGCGCTCGGTGTGGGGCCGACGGTCGAGGCGGACTATCGCTGCTGGCCCGCCGAGGCGGGCGAGGTTTACCTGCTGGCCAGCGACGGTGCCTATGAATACCTCGACCACGCGGATGCGCGGCAGGCGCTGGCCGAGCACCCGGGCGACCTCGATGCCGCCGCCGCGAAGCTGGTCGCCATCGCGCTGGCGCGCGGCAGCCAGGACAATGCCACGGTGCAACTGGTGCGAGTGGAGGCGTTGCCCGACAGCGACGCCGCGGGTCTGTGGCGGCAGCGCGCGGAACTGGCGCTGCCGCCGCCGCTGCAGCCGCGCATGGAATTCGAAGGCTATCGCATCGAGCGCGAGCTGTACGCCAGCGCGCGCTGCCACGTGCACCTGGCGCGCGACCTGGAGGATGGCGCGTGCATTGCGCTGAAGACGCCCTCGGTCGACCTGCGTGAAGATCCGGCTTATCTCGACCGCTTCCTGCTCGAGGAGTGGGTGGCCCGGCGCATCGACAATGCGCACGTGCTCAGGCCGCATGCCGTGACGCGCGCGCGCCGCTACCTCTATACCGCCATGGAGTTCATCGACGGGCAGACCCTGGCGCAATGGATGCGCGACCATCCGCGCCCCGCGCTGGCGGACGTGCGCCAGCTGGTCGAGCAGGTCGCGCGCGGCCTGCAGGCTTTCCACCGGCGTGAGATGCTGCACCAGGACCTGCGCCCGGACAACGTGATGATCGACCGCACCGGCACGGCCCGCATCATCGACTTCGCCGCGGTGCACGTGGCCGGCCTGGAAGAAGGCATGGTCGACCCGCATGCGCGCGCGCCGCTCGGCGCGCTGCAGTATGTCGCGCCCGAGTACTTCCTGGGCCAGCCCGGCACGACGGCCTCGGACCTGTTTGCGCTGGCGGTGGTGACCTACCAGATGCTGGCCGGGCAGCTGCCGTACGGCCTGCAGGTGACCCGCCTGCGCCAGGCCGGCGAACTGCGCGGCCTGCGCTATGTCAGCGTGCGCGAGCGGCGGCCCGACCTGCCGCCGTGGATCGACCAGGCGCTGCGCAAGGCCCTGCATCCCCTGCCGCACAAGCGTCATGAGGCCTTGTCGGAGTTTCTCGAAGACCTGCGCGCTTCTCCCCGGCAGCAGCGGTTGCGCGACGCGCCGGCGCTGATCGAGCGCAATCCGGTGCGCTTCTGGCAGGGCTTGTCGCTGCTGCTGGCGCTGGCGGTCGTGCTGCTGCTGGGCCTGCGCTGGGGCTGAGGCAGGCTGCCGGCGATCAACGCTGGGAGTCAACGATCCGAGTCAACGACCGGCGTCACCTCGCAGGGCTGCCCCCCGCTGGCAGCGTACCGCGCAGGCCGACTACGCGGCGGCACCGTGTGCCGCCAGCACCGGGTCGCCTTCCAGCGCCACCGAGGGCCTGCCGTCCACGCCGACCGGCACGTCGCCGACCAGCGTGGTGCGATAGAGCTGGCGGTCGAAGTCGAGGTCGAAGATGTCGGCGGGCGCCAGGTGCGCGGTGGCGCGGTTGTCCCAGAAGGCGAGGCTGCCGGGCTCCCACTGGAAGCGCACGGTGAATTCCGGACGGACCGCATGTTCCCACAGCAGTTCCAGCAGTTGCTGGCTCTCGCGCGGGTGGAAGCCGCTCAGGTGCTGCAGGAAGGACGGGCTGATGTAGAGCACGCGCTCGCCGGTCTCGGGATGCACGCGCACCAGCGGATGCTCGCTGACCAGGGTGTGCGCCTTGACGGCCTGGTCGAAGGCGGCGGTGGCGCTGGCGCCGACGGGCGCGGTGAAGCGGTGCACGCCGCGCAGGCCGTCGACGATGGCGCGCAGCGGCGCGGACAGCGCCTGGTAGGCGGCCGCGAGATTGGTCCACTGGGTGTCGCCGCCGTAGGGCGGGATCACCACGCCGCGCAGGATGGAAGCCGCGGGCGGGTTCACCGCCGCGGTGACGTCGGTGTGCCAGCCGCTCCAGGGACGCAGCAGCGCCCGGCCCTCGAAGCGGTTGGCCTTGCGGTGCTTGCTGACCGAGTACAGCTCGGGATGCCCGTCGACGTGGCCGAACACCGGATGCCCCACCGTCAGTTCGCCGAACTGGCGGGCGAAGGCGATGTGCTGCGCATGGCTGAGGTGCTGGTCGCGGAAGAACACCACCTTCCATTTCAGCAGCGCGGCGCGGATCGCGCCGATCTCGGCCGGGTGCAGCGGCGCGCGCAGGTCGACGCCGCCGATCAGCGCGCCGATATGGGCGGACAGCGGCCGCACGGTCACGGCACCTGCCGCTGACCCGGCGGCTGCCTGGGTATCTTGATCCTGGGTTTCCAGCACGGTCTGGGTCATCGTTGGCTCCGGGGAAGGGCGATGGGTGCGCCGGCCGGTGCGACGGCAGGCGGGTCGACCGCCTGCCGTCGGCGCGGCGGCCGCCGCGGGACTCCCACCATAAGCCCGGCCGGCACCGGCGCCAACGAAGCATTCCGCCGATGGATATGCGGAGCCGCTGCCGGCGCGGCCAAGGCGGCGGTCAGTGCCGCCCACTGCCTCGCCGGTTCAGCGGCGTACCCGTTTCTGCGGCCACGCCAGCATGGCCGTTTCGGCCACGGACTCCAGCGCCGCGCGCGTGGCACCGTCGCGCGCCTGCATCGACATGCCCTGCAGCACGGTGTTGAAGAAGCGCGCCAGGGCGGCCGCGTCGGCCTGCGCCGGCAGTTCGCCGCCGTCGATGCCCTGCTGGATGCGCGCCTGCAGCGCCGCTTGCCGCTCGCGGCGGCGCGCCTTCAGGGTGTCGTCGATATACGCGCAGTCGACCGAGTGGCTGGCCCCGGACAGCAGGAAGCAGCCGGACGGGTGGCCCCGCGTACTGAACTGCGCCGCCGCGCCGCGCAGCAGCGCGTGGATGGCATCGCGCGCGGCGCCGGGGCGGGCCAGCGGCGCGTACAACTCCATGCCGTGTGTCTGCGCATAACGGTCGACGGCCTCGTAGAAGAGCTGTTCCTTGCTGCCGAAGGCGGCATACAGGCTGGGCGCCGTGATCGACATGGCGTCGGTGAGGGCCGCGATCGAGGTGGCGTCATAGCCATGGCGCCAGAACAGCGCCATGGCGGTGCCGAGGGCCGCGTCGCGGTCGAACTGGCGGGGGCGGCCGCGGCCGGGCGATACACGCTTTTCCATAGTGGTCATTATATTTTTCCGTTGCCAGCGCCGCCAGCGCTGATTACTATAGCGATCGCTCTATAAATCAGGACAGCGTTCCGGCCGCGCGGCTGCGTTCCCGTTGCCGCGGCCGCCGGAACCAGGCAACGCCGATGATCCCCTACTCCCTGCTGGACCTGGCGCCGGTCGCCGAAGGGTCCGATCCTGGCCAGGCCATGCGCAATTCGCTCGACCTGGCACGCCATGCCGAAGCGCTGGGCTATCGCCGCTTCTGGCTGGCCGAGCACCACAACATGCCGGGCATCGCCAGCGCGGCCACCGCCGTGCTGATGGGCTACGTGGCCGGCGGCACGTCCACCATCCTGGTGGGATCGGGCGGCGTGATGCTGCCCAACCATGCGCCGCTGGTGGTGGCGGAGCAGTTCGGCACACTGGCCTCGCTGTACCCCGGCCGCATCGAACTGGGCCTGGGCCGCGCGCCGGGCACCGACCAGGCCACGGCGCGCGCCCTGCGGCGCCATCTCGGCCAGGATTCGGCGGATAGCTTCCCGCAGGATGTCGAGGAACTGCTGGCCTATTTCGACGAGCCCCGGCCGGGGCAGCGCGTGCGCGCGGTGCCCGGCGCGGGCCTCAAGGTGCCGGTGTGGCTGCTGGGATCGAGCCTGTTCAGCGCGCAGCTGGCGGCGGCGCTGGGCCTGCCCTTCGCCTTCGCTTCGCACTTCGCGCCGGGGTTCATGCGCCAGGCGGTCGATCTGTACCGCCGCACCTTCCGGCCTTCGGCGGAGCTGGCGCAGCCCTATGTGATGCTCGGCCTGAACGTGTTCGCCGCCGACTCCGACGCCGAGGCCAGGCGGCTGTTCAGCTCGCTGCAGCAGCAGTTCCTGGCACTGGTGCGCGGCACGCCCGGCCGCCTGCGCGCGCCGGTCGATGACATCGCGTCGCTGTGGACGGAGAGCGAGGCCGACCACATCCGCCGCTCGCTGGCCTGTTCGGTGGTGGGCGACGCGGCGGGCGTGCGGGACGGCCTGCAACG
Source organism: Cupriavidus sp. USMAA2-4 (assembly GCF_001854305.1). Classification (NCBI taxonomy): domain Bacteria; kingdom Pseudomonadati; phylum Pseudomonadota; class Betaproteobacteria; order Burkholderiales; family Burkholderiaceae; genus Cupriavidus; species Cupriavidus sp. USMAA2-4. Next base: position 1,328,151 of record NZ_CP017749.1, read on the forward strand.
CTTCATCGAGGACCTGCGTCCGGACGAGCTGATGCTGACGGCCCAGGTCTTCGATCACGGCGCACGGCGCCGCTCCTTCGAACTGGCGGCGCAGGCGCTCGGCGAACTGGCGCGCTGAGCCTGGGACGCGCCGGCGCGTCCGCGCCGCGTGCCCGCCTGCCATCGGCGGCTGTCAGCATCAGCTGCCGCGGCGCAACATCGTCAAGGAACCCGCTCCGCTTCCGGCCCGCGCCAAGTGGCGCCACCAGCACCGGCGCCCCCGGCAGGCCACCCGGCCCCCGCCGTGCCCCCGGAGCCGGCCCGGTCGCCGTGTTTGCTCAAGCCGGAGCCTCTCGGATACAGTAGAAGTCCGAATTCAGGCGTTCCATTCCACAGGCAGAGAAAGCGCATCCATGCGCCCGCCCGCCGGTCGCCCGACGGCCGCCCGCCAGCGCGCGGTGGCCGCCGGGGCACCGGACGACTAGGAGACGACGATGGACCTGCGCCAGCGCGAGCACATCGAGACGGTAGTCCAGGCGACGGCACGCGGCCTGGCGCTGCGGCCCGAGGCCGCGGACGATGCTGTCATCCACAATTCCTGGCGCCGCTGCGTGCACCAGTACGGGCTCGATCCGTCACGCATGCAGGAGGCACGCATCCTGCCGCAGGCGCGGCTGCGCGAGCACCAGCAGCGCCTGGACGACTTCGTGCGGATCGCGCGCCACGGTCTGCAGACGCTCTACGGCCAGGTGGCCGGCATGGGCTACGTGGTGCTGCTGACCGACGCGCAGGGCGTCACCGTTGATTACCTCGGCGACGCCGGCGCCGACGCGCCGCTGCGCCGCGCCGGACTCTATCTCGGCGCCGAGTGGAGCGAGCGCGGTGCCGGCACCTGCGCGGTGGGCACCGCGCTGGCGACCGGCGAGGCGCTGACCGTCCACCAGGCCGATCACTTCGACGCCACCCATATTCCGCTGACCTGCACCGCCGCACCGCTGTTCGACACGCGCGGCAGCCTCAACGCCGTGCTCGACATTTCCGCGCTGGTCTCGCCATCGGCCAAGGCCAGCCAGGCGCTGGCGCTGCAGCTGGTGAAGATCTACGCGGCCCATATCGAGAACGCCAACTTCCTGCGCGTGCACCGGCGCGACTGGATCCTTCGGCTGAACGCCGCGCCCGAGTTCCTCGATGTCAATCCCGAATACCTGATCGCGCTCGATGCGGCGGGGCGCATCGTCGGCCACAACCGGCGGGCCCAGCGCATGCTCGAGGCGGAGTGGGGGCCGGCTGGCCCGGCGCGTCCGCTGCTCGGGCTGGCCTTCGACGAGGTGTTCGAGGCGCGCCTGGACGAACTCGGGCGCTTCGTGCACTCCACGCCCAGCGAGCAGCGCGTGCTGGCGCTGGCGCGCAGCGGCGGCCTGCTCTACCTGAGCGCGACGCCGCCGGCGCGGCCCGCGGTGGCGGCCGAGGCGCCGCGCCGCGTCGCGCTGCCGGCGCCGCTGGCCGCGCTGTGCGGGGGCGATGCGGCGCTGCAGCAGCAACTGGAACGCGCGGCCAGGCTGGTGGATTCGCCCATCCACTTGCTGGTCCACGGCGAGACCGGCAGCGGCAAGGAGTACTTCGCCAAGGCGCTGCACGCCGCCAGTGCGCGGCGTGCCGGGCCTTTCGTCGCCGTCAATTGCGCGGCGATTCCCGAGACGCTGATCGAAAGCGAGCTGTTCGGCCACCTGCCCAACAGCTTCTCCGGCGCCGGCGCGCGCGGCAAGCGCGGCCTGATCCAGGAAGCCGATGGCGGTACGCTGTTCCTCGACGAGATCGGGGACATGCCGCTCGGCTTGCAGTCGCGCCTGCTGCGCGTGCTGGCCGAGGGAGAGGTGATGCCGGTCGGTGCGGCCCGGCCGGTGCCGGTGCGCCTGCGCGTGGTCTGCGCCACCCACCAGGACCTGGAGGCGCTCGTGCGGCAGGGACGCTTCCGCGAGGACCTCTACTACCGCCTCAACGGCGCCCGCTTCACTTTGCCGCCGCTGCGCGCGCGCGCCGACCTCGACTGGCTGGTCGACAAGCTGCTGGCCGAAGGCGAGCCGGCCGCCGCCGCCGGGCCGGTGCTGCTGTCGGCCGAGGCGCGGGCGTGCCTGCACCGGCACCGCTGGCCGGGCAACCTGCGCGAACTGCGCAATGCGCTGGAGTATGCGCGCGCGGTCTGCGCGGGTGCCTGCATCGAATCGGCGGACCTGCCGGAGGCCTTGCACGGTAACGCTGGCGCGGCCGCGGTAGCGCGCGCGCAGGAGGGTTCCATGCCCTTGCCACAGACGGCGCAGACGACCCTGTCAGCGGACGGCCTGCTGCTGATGCAGTACCTGCGCGCGGCCAACTGGAACCTGAGCGCGGTGGCGCGCCAGATCGGTGTCAGCCGTATGACGCTCTACCGGCGCATGGCGCGCCTCGGCATCCAGTCGCCGAACCATCGCGACGCGGCAGGGTAGGCAAGGGCCGGCCGCGCCGGCGCTCGCTGCCCTGCATTGCTCCTCTCCCCCGCCATTGCGCGTCCCGGTACGCGTGTCTCCGCCCATCCGTCTCCGCTCACACTCTCTCCGCTCACCCTCTGCGTTCACCTTCGGCACGCGGTGGGCGTCTCCGCCGGCGGCGGGGCGCCGCGCGTTCCGGCGCGCGCGTCACCGCACGTGTCACCTGTTCACGTGATGTGACACCCGCCCCGTGACACCTGTCACGCCCGCATTGCAGCAAGCCGCCGCGTAGCGAGGGACGGTGCCGCCCGTGCGCGCGGGCCGGGCCCAGCCGCGGCGCGCCTGTGCGGGCGGCGGTGGCGTTTCCGCCGCTGCCGCGGCCGCCCGCCCGAAGGCTGGCACGCCCGTTGCAGATACCTGTGCAGACATCCAAAAACACAGGAGACAGGCATGGGCCAGCCGACCCGCGCCGCAGCGCCGCTGGTGGGCATCATCGCCAACCCGGTGTCGGCGCGCGACATCCGCCGCGTGATCGCCAACGCCAACAGCCTGCAACTGGCTGACCGCGTCAATATCGTGCTGCGCCTGCTGGCCGCGCTGGCGGCCTGCGGCGTCGGCCGCGTCCTGATGATGCCGGACCGCGAAGGGTTGCGCGTGATGCTGGCGCGCCATCTGTCGCGCCGGCATGGCCCCGATGCCGCGCTGCCGGCCGTCGACTACCTCGACATGCCGGTCACGGCCAGCGTCGACGACACGCTGCTGGCCGCGCGCCGCATGGCCGAGGCCGGCGTGGCGGCCATCATCGTGCTGGGCGGCGACGGCACCCATCGCGCCGTGGTGCGCGAATGCGGCGCGGTGCCGATCGCCGGCCTGTCGACCGGCACCAATAACGCCTTTCCCGAGATGCGCGAGCCGACCGTGACCGGCCTCGCCGCCGGCCTGTTCGCCAGCGGGCGCGTGCCCGCCGCGCGGGCGCTGCTGTGGAACAAGCGGCTCGACATCGCCATTCGCGACGGGGACGGCGGCCTGCGGCGCGATATCGCGCTGGTCGACGCGGTCATCTCGCATGAACACTTCATCGGCGCGCGCGCCTTGTGGAAGCCCGACACGCTGGCCGCGATCTATGCCGCCTATGCCGATCCGGAGGCGATCGGCCTGTCGTCCATCGCCGGCCTGCTGCAGCCCATCGGCCGCCGCGAGGCGGGCGGGTTGGCGATCGAGCTCGGCACGCACGACGATTGCGCCTTCGTGCTGCAGGCGCCGATCGCGCCCGGCCTGCTGTGCCCGGTGCCGGTGGCGGGCTGGCGCCGGCTGGAGCACGGCCATCCGGCCCCGGTGCGACAGCGCAGCGGCATCGTGGCGCTGGACGGCGAACGCGAGCTCGCCTTCGGCGCGCACGACGAGGTCACCATCACGCTGCACGAGCAGGCCTTCCGCAGCCTCGACGTGTCGGCCTGCATGCGGTATGCGGCCGATGCCGGACTGATGCGCGGCACCGTGCAGGCATGACCCAGTTTTCCCCCCCAAAGCCATGACAAAGGAGACAGCGATGGCCACTTCCTCTTCGCGCGGCGCGGCGGCGCCGCTACCGCTCGACAAGCAGATGCTGCTGGACGTCTACCGCAGGATGCGCACGATCCGCGAGTTCGAGGAACGCCTGCACGTGGATTTCTCGCGCGGCGACATTCCCGGCTTCGTCCACCTGTATGCCGGCGAGGAAGCCGCGGGCGTCGGCATCCTGCACCACCTGCATGACGGCGACCGCATCGCCAGTACCCATCGCGGGCACGGCCACTGCATCGCCAAGGGCGTGGACCCGGTGGCGATGATGAAGGAGATCTACGGACGCAAGGGCGGATCCTGCAATGGCAAGGGCGGCTCCATGCATATCGCCGACCTGTCCAAGGGCATGATGGGCGCCAACGGCATCCTGGGCGCGGGCGCGCCGCTGATCTGCGGTGCCGCGCTGGCAGCGAAGTTCCGCGGCAAGGGCGAGGTCGGCGTGACCTTCGTCGGCGATGGCGCCTCCAACCAGGGCACTTTCCTCGAAAGCCTCAACCTGGCCGCGGTGTGGAACCTGCCGGTGATCTTCGTCATCGAGAACAACGGCTACGCCGAGTCGACCGCGCGCGAGTACGGCACCGCGGTCGACAGCTACGTGGACCGCGCCGCCGGCTTCGGCGTACCCGGCGTGACCGTGGACGGCACCGATTTCTTCGCTGTGCACGAAGCGGCCGGCGAGGTGATCCGGCGCGCGCGCGAAGGCGGCGGCCCTTCGTTGCTCGAGTGCAAGATGGTTCGCTTCTACGGCCACTTCGAGGGCGATGCGCAGACCTACCGTGCCGCCGGCGAGCTGGACGACATCCGCGCCAACAAGGACTGCCTGAAGCGCTTCGCACGCACGGTCACGCAGGCGGAGGCGCTGTCCGCCGCGGAACTCGAAGCGATCGACCGCGAGGTGGCCGCGCTGATCGAGCACGCGGTGCAGGAGGCGAAGGCCGCGCCGCAGCCCGGTCCGGCAGACCTGCTCACCGACGTCTACGTGCGCTACTGAGCGCGGGCAGACCGATATCGCGCCACCGGCGGATTCGATACGTTCGATACGTTCGATACGCAGCGGCAAGCGCCGAGAAAACACCACCAGCATCGACAGGAGACAAGACATGTCGCGCAGACTCAGCATGAAGCTGGCGATCAACGAAGCGATCGACCAGGAAATGACCCGTGACCCGAGCGTGATCATGCTCGGCGAGGATATCGTCGGCGGCGCCGGCGCGGACGGCGAGAAGGACGCCTGGGGCGGGGTCCTCGGCGTCACCAAGGGCTTGTACGCCAAGCATGGCGACCGGCTGCTCGACACGCCGCTGTCGGAGTCCGCCTACGTCGGCGCCGCCATCGGCGCCGCCGCCTGCGGCATGCGCCCCATCGCCGAACTGATGTTCATCGACTTCATGGGCGTGTGCTTCGACCAGATCTTCAATCAGGCGGCCAAGTTCCGCTACATGTTCGGCGGCAAGGCCGAGACGCCGGTGGTGATCCGCGCCATGGTGGGCGCGGGCTTCCGTGCGGCCGCGCAGCACAGCCAGATGCTGACGCCGATCTTCACCCACGTGCCCGGGCTCAAGGTGGTGTGCCCGTCCACGCCCTACGACACCAAGGGCCTGCTGATCCAGGCGATCCGCGACAACGATCCGGTCATCTTCTGCGAGCACAAGAACCTCTATGGCCTGGAGGGCGAAGTACCGGAGAACTCCTATGCGATTCCCTTCGGCGAAGCCAATGTGGTGCGCGACGGCAAGGACGTGTCCATCGTCACCTATGGCCTGATGGTGCACCGCGCGCTGGAAGCGGCCGCGACGCTGGCCAAGGAAGGCATCGAGGCCGAAGTGGTGGACCTGCGCACGCTGTCGCCGCTGGATCTCGATACGGTGCTGGAGACAGTGGAGAATACCGGCCGCCTGGTGGTGGTCGACGAGGCCAGCCCGCGCTGCAACATCGCCACCGACATCGCCGCGCAGGTCGCCTCGCAGGCGTTCGGCGCGCTCAAGGCCGGTATCGAGATGGTATGCCCGCCGCATACGCCGGTGCCGTTCTCGCCCGTGCTGGAGGATCTCTACATCCCCAGCGCGGCGCAGATCGCCGATGCCGCGCGCAAGACCATGAAGGGAGGGAAACACTGATGGGCGCGACCACGCAAGACAAGGGCATCACGCCCATCGTGATGCCCAAATGGGGCCTGTCGATGAAGGAAGGGACGATCAACGACTGGCTGGTCGCCGAAGGCGATGCGATTGCGGTCGGCATGCCGATTCTCGACGTCGAGACCGACAAGATCGCCAATGCGGTGGAGGCGTCCGACGCCGGCATCCTGCGGCGCAAGGTGGCCGCCGTGGGTGACGTGCTGCCGGTCAAGGCGCTGCTCGGCGTGCTGGCGTCGCCCGAGGTCAGCGACGCCGAGATCGACGCTTACGTGGCGGGCTACGAGACGCCGTCGACCGACGAGGACGAAGCGGACGAAGCCGCTTCCGCCTACCAGTATGCGGACGTCGACGGCATCCGCGTGCGCTATGCGAAGAAGGGCGTGGGCGGTGCGCCGGTGCTGTTCCTGCACGGCTTCGGCGGCGACCTCGACAACTGGCTGTTCAATCTCGATGCCCTGGCCGAGGGCCACGCCGTCTATGCGCTCGACCTCCCCGCGCACGGACAGTCCACGCCACGGCTGCCCGGCACCACGCTGGCCGCACTGGCGGCCTTCGTGGCGCGCTTCATGGATGCGGCCGGACTCGAGGCCGCGCATGTGGTCGGCCACTCGATGGGCGGCGGGGTCGCGGCACAGCTCGCGCTCGATGCGCCGGGGCGGGTGCTGTCGCTGGCGCTGATATCGCCCGCGGGCCTGGGCGAGGAGGTCAACCAGGGCTATACGGCCGGCTTCGTCGCGGCACAGTCGCGGCGCGAACTGAAGCCGGTGGTGGAGCAGCTCTTCGCCGATCCGGCACTGGTCAGCCGGCAGATGCTGGATGACCTGCTCCGCTACAAGCGCCTGGACGGTGTGGGCGAGGCGCTGGCGGCCCTGGACGCCGGCCTGTTCGCCGGCGGGCGACAGCAGGAGCGTCCCGGCCTGCGCCTGGCCGGGGCAGGGCCGGCGCGCGTGCTGGTGATCTGGGGCGCGCAGGATCGCATCATCCCCGCCGAGCACGCCGGCAATGCGCCGGCCGGTGCCACGGTGAAGGTGTTTGCCGACGCCGGCCATATGAGCCAGATGGAGAAGGCGGCCGAAGTCAACGCCTTGCTCAGGCAGCACGTGGCAGGCTGACACGGCGTGCTGCGGCGCGCCGCCGCACGCTGCTCCCGGGCCCGTCGCACAGCGGCGTCGCGGTCCGGGCGGCGGCTGGCGCCACGGTCCGCTGCGATGGACAATGGCATGCGGTCCAATGGCACGCGGTCGCCTGCCGCCGGTCGCGGCCCGTCCTTCCCTTTCCGATCACCACAACGATGCCATTCGAACTCGTCGAGCCGGAAGTCTCCGCGGACGACCCGCTGCACGCCGAGCTGGCGTTGCTCGCCAGGGCGGAGGAGGGCGCGCCGCTGGCGCAGCTGTGGCAGGCGCCCGCCTCGCTGGTGGTGCCGCGCAGCTACCTGCGCTTCGCTGCCTTCGAGGCGGCGCGGACGGACTTCGCCGCGCGCGGCTGTCCGGTGTGGCTGCGCCAGTCCGGCGGCGGGCTGGTGCCGCAGGGACCGGGCATCCTGAACCTGACCTTGGCCTACCGCGTGGGCGGCGCTCCGGGCGACCTGGCCGAGGCGGTCTACCTGCATCTGTGCGACGTGCTGCGGGCGGCCCTGGACGCGCTCGGCGTGGCGACGCACTGGCAGGCGGTCGACGGGTCGTTCTGCGACGGCCGCTTCAATCTCGCCTGGGGGCCGGCCGGTGCCGCGCGCAAGATCGCGGGCACGGCGCAATACTGGCGCCGCGTGCCGGCGGCGCAGGCCGGAGCCACCCCGGGGCATGTGGTGCTGGCCCATGCGGTGCTGGTGGTCGATGCCGACCTGGACGAGATCCACCGGCGCGCCAACGGATTCGAGGCGCGGCTTGGCAGCGGCCGCCATTACGACCCGGCCGCCGTGGTCAGCGTGCGGCAGGCGATCGAGGCGGGCGGGGCGAGTGCGGGCGGCGCGCTTGCCGCACGCGTCGGCGAGCGGCTGCGCGCCGCGCTGGCGCAGCGGCCGCCGCCCCGCTAAGCAGCGCGGAGGTGGGCGGGCTGCTTCCGGGCGGGCGCGCCACGGGGGCTCAATGCTCGGGCTGGAAATGCAGGTCACCGTACCAGGCGCGTGCCGTGGTGCCGGTATTGTCGGTGTCGGTCAACAGGCCGTAGGCGATCAGCTTGCCCGGTTTCTCATGGAAGACCTGCTCGTAGTCGCGCACGATGTCGCGCTGGAACTGCAGCCAGCGGCCGGCCTCGGCGCTGCCGCCGCTGACCACGATCATCTGCACCCGTGAGGTGAGGGGATTGGCGATCACGGCGCCCGGCGGTGCGGATTCCGACCAGATGTACATCAAGGTGGCGTAGGGCAGTTCCATGCCGGCCAGGCCCTGGGCGAGGTGCATCTGTACCCGCTGGCCAAAGGTCAGCTTGCTGCGGTCGCCGTCGAAGAAGAACACCAGGCGCGCGGGCGCGTCTTCCTGTGCGGACACGTGGTTGTCGGCACCGGTGATCGGCGCGGCGACCTTCCAGCGCCAGCTGACGGCGGGCGTCTGCGCCAGGTCGATGTCGCCGTGGCGCAGCAGCGCCGAGGCGGAGCCGTCGGCATCGGCCTGGATCACGGTGTTGCCGCCATCGTCCACCAGCGTGTAATGGGTCAGGCGCTTGCCCTTGACGACCGGCAGGTTATGCCAGCCGGGTGGCAGGGGGCCGGCCGGATGGGCGGAGGAGAAGGCGCCGCCGGCCGGTCCCCGCGGGGCTGGCACCGCCGAAGCGGCTGCGCCCGGCTGGACCGATGCCGCTGCCGTCGCGGCCGGGGTGGTGTCGTGCGCCGGTTGCGCCAGCGCCAGCGCGGGCATCAGCAGCGCGCAGCGCCAGGCGAAACCGAACCGGAGCCGCAGGCGGGCCGCTGGGCGCCACGGGCGATGGAGGACGGGGCGGCTGGTGGCGGCGTGCCGGTCGATGGGCATGGGGCCGGTCGTGTGGTGAAGTCAACCACGATTGTAGGGTGCGGCGCCGGCGGGAGGCCGGCAGCGACGGCCCGGGCCAGGCAAAAAAATCGCGGCCACGGGGGCCGCGAAATCGGGAACTTGAGGGGGGTCGAATCCCTCATGAGCGATAACGGGCGATTGCGCAGTGCTTTTCACCCTACTTCCCGGGGGGCAGGTGGAGGCGAGCATGTGGCTGGACATACGGGGAGCGGGCTAGCCGGCGGTGGCCAGGGTTCCGCGTGGCGCCGCTTGCCCGGCCAGGCGTGCGCTGATGGCAGCCTCCAGTTCCGCCCGGGCCGCGTCCAGCCAGGGCAGGCGGTGGCGTACCGGATCGTTGCCGGACAATTCGTGGGCGTGGATCTCGCGCAGGAAGTAACGCACCATATTGCCGGCCCTGGCTGGCACCGGCAGCATGCCCAGCAGCTGGCGCCGGGGCAGCAGGCCCAGCGCCGCAGCGTGCAGCAGGCCGGCCCAGGCCGTGCGGCCCAGGCCGAGATAGAGCATGTCTACCGGCAGGCGCGGCAACAGGCCGAGGAAATGTTCGTCATAGATGGCGCGCAGCATGGGCACGTCGAGCAGGGCCGCCAGCGCGCCGTCGAAGACCTGTCCGCGCCGGGTCGTGGCATGGGGCAGCAGCGCGAGCGGCTGCAGGAGGTCGAAGGCCTCGCCCCACAGCGAGGCCGCCGCCGCTATCCCGAGCAGCCTGGGTAGTTGGAAATGGTCAAGCATGCGGATCAGGTTGGGGCGGATCAGCGCTCCACCCAATTCCACTTCCCGCTTGTTCTCGCGCTGGATCGCGCGTCCGGGCCGCTGTGTCGCCAGCAGGCGCGCGGTCAGCTCCGCCGCGAGCCTGACGTGCGTGTGGCCTGGCGTCAGGCTGACCAGCGCCAGCCTGGCGCCGGGATTCCGGTGCTCGAACGGCACATAGCTCGCGCTATGGATGGCATCGTGCTGGACCAGGACCGGCGACGCGATCACGCCCACCGCCCCGCCGCGCAGGATGCGGGCGCAATACTCTTCGAAATAACTTGCCAAGATGGAGACCCCCTCCGCATCCCTACCCGTCGAAATGCCTAGCAACAAAGCTCTTGTCTTTGTCCCTTGATCGTACGAGCGGGGCCGGGCGGCGGCAAAAACCGCTGTGCTGTTTGCGGCAGCCGGGGGCGCGTGCTTGGTGGTGCAGCGAACAGAGTCGGGTGCGTCCGCCCTGGGTCTGCCGCGCATGCCGGGCAGGGCAATGCGGGAACAGTCCGGGCGGCGAGGCATGACCTGGGTGCGGGCATGGCGCCGCGGGGCGCGTGCCGAGGTATTGGCGGACGTGGGAAAAAACGCCGGACACGAGGTGTCCGGCAACCCATTTGCTGACTCAGGCGGTGTCGAATGACCTGAGATTCAAATGATAACCATTATCATTTGAGGCGGCAAGCTTGCCGGCCACCGCCGGCTTCACGCCGGCAGTGGCTCGGTACTCAGTACGGCAGGCCCACGTAGTTCTCGGCCAGCGCGGCCGAGGCCGCAGCCGAGCCGACCACATAGTCCAGTTCGGCCTGCTGCAAGCGCCTGGCGAAGGCGTCCGCATCGGGAAAGCGGTGCAGCAGGGAGGTCATCCACCAGGAGAAGCGCTCCGCCTTCCAGATGCGTGCCAGGCATTTGTGCGAGTAGCCGTCGAGGCCGCCGCCGTCGCGCTCCTGGTAGTACTGGATCAGTCCGTCGGCCAGGTAGAGCACGTCGCTCGCCGCCAGGTTCAGGCCTTTGGCGCCGGTGGGTGGCACGATGTGCGCGGCATCCCCGGCGAGGAACAGCCGGCCGAAGCGTATGGGCTCGCAGACGAAGCTGCGCAGTGGCGCGATGCTCTTTTCGATGCTGGGGCCGGTGACCAATGCCTCGGCGGCGGCCGGATCGAGGCGGCGGCGCAGTTCGTCCCAGAAGCGTGCATCGCTCCAGTCCTTCGCCTGCTCGTCTGCGGGTACCTGGATGTAGTAGCGGCTGCGCGTCAGCGAGCGCATGCTGCATAGCGCGAAGCCGCGCTCGTGGCTGGCGTAGATCAGTTCGTCGGCAACCGGCGGCGTCTCGCTCAGCACGCCGAGCCAGCCGAACGGATAGACGCGTTCGAAGATCTGGCGCGAGCGCTCGGGGACGCTCTGCCGGCTGACGCCGTGGAAGCCGTCGCAGCCGGCGATGAAATCGCACTGCAGTTCATGCTGTCGGCCGTCCTTCGTGTAGCGCACGCGCGGCGTGTCCGCGTCGAAGTCGTGCAGACTGACCTGCTCCGCTTCATAGATGGTGAGCGCGCCTGCGGCGGCGCGGGCGTCCATCAGGTCGTGGGTGACCTCGGTCTGCCCGTAGACCGTGACCGAACGGCCGATCAGCGCGTGCAGGTCGATGCGGTGGCGCGTACCGTCGAATGCCAGCTCGATGCCATGGTGGACCAGTCCTTCCCGGTGCAGCCGTGCTGCGACGCCGGCGCGCTCGAGGGCATCGACCGTGACACTCTCCAGGATGCCCGCTCGGATCCGGCCGAGCACATAGTCGGGACTGCGCTGTTCGAGGATGACGGCGTCGATGCCGGCGCGGGCCAGCAATTGTCCGAGCAGCAGGCCTGCGGGGCCCGCGCCGATGATGGCGACTTGGGTGCGCATCGTTGTCTCCAGGGGCGGATGTTATGTGTGGAGGTAACGATAGCCGCGGCTGCGGGCCGTCGGGAAGGGACGGAGCGAACCAAGACCAGGACATATCGAACATTGTGCTTCTGTCCGCGCCGAAGCCCACCCGGTTCACGCTCCGCGGCCTGGCATACTGCAGTGCGTCATGCCAGCTCTTTCCGCCCGAGGGTTTGATGGCAGAAGAGATGTCGGCAAGGACGTCTCGAACATGCCGGGGTGCGCCCGCCTGCGCCTGGGCCTTGCCGGCAAGCGAGGCGGCGCGTCGCTCAGGCCAGCGAGGTCTCGATACTGATCTGGGCCGACAGGCTCTTGTGGACCGGGCAGCGATTGGCCACGCGCAGGAGATCGTCGAGCACCGGCTGTTCCAGTTCGCCCTCGATCTTGATGGTCCGCTTGAGCTGGTACTTGCCGGCTTCTTCTACGTGAGCGACCGAGACGGCGACCGATCGGATCGGGTAGGCCTTGCGCTTGGCATAAAGCTGGATCGTCAGCGTGGTGCAGGCGGCCAGTGCCGAATCCAGCAGATCGTGCGGATTGGGCAGGCTCGGGTCGCCGCCGGCCGAGGTATCGAGGTCGGCTGCCCAATGGGCGGTGCCATTGTCCAGTGCGCAGGCACTCGAGCCCTGGTCGGCTTTCCAGCTTGCGTGAATCGTCATGGGGTGTCCTTGTACAGTGTGGTGAGGGGGAGAGACTGGACGAGGTGGCGTGGCCGCCCCGTCATCCCGGCCATCTGGGATATGTCGATTCTATATATAGAGAGTGGAGAGGACTGGCGGGACGGCCCCCTGGCCCGTCGGGCAGCATAGGTGGCGCTTGCGCCACCTATGCTGTGTTTTTTCGGCTTTTTCTTCTTCTTGTCAAAAAGGCTTGCCAAGGCGGCCGGACTGGCCTACTATTCGCCCCCTCGCAACACGAAGCGCAGCGGCAAAGCTAGCAGCGACGCGGGTTGCGGGATTGGCAGGATGGTGGGTGGTGCTGCGAAGCGCGACTGACCGGAGCGAAAAAGATGCTTCGAACCTGTTGACGAAACGCAGAAAGTTGTTCATAATCTCGTTTCTCTGCTGCTGACAACGCAGCGACGCGGTAAGCAAAGCGAATCGCGTGAGTTCTTTAACAAACAAACAGCCGATAAGTGTGGGCGCTTGATGCGGGAAGCGGAAGACCTCGGTCTTCTAGCTTACAAGTTATCAGTGCTCGCACAGTAAACATGTTTGGTTTCGTCTTCGGACGGAGCCAGTCAGTTTTCTGAGAGTGAGCGACCGCTCGAAAGAGCGAGGTTTGCGCAGGCAACTGCGCGGAACCACACAGAGATTGAACTGAAGAGTTTGATCCTGGCTCAGATTGAACGCTGGCGGCATGCCTTACACATGCAAGTCGAACGGCAGCGCGGACTTCGGTCTGGCGGCGAGTGGCGAACGGGTGAGTAATACATCGGAACGTGCCCTGTTGTGGGGGATAACTAGTCGAAAGATTAGCTAATACCGCATACGACCTGAGGGTGAAAGCGGGGGACCGTAAGGCCTCGCGCAATAGGAGCGGCCGATGTCTGATTAGCTAGTTGGTGAGGTAAAGGCTCACCAAGGCGACGATCAGTAGCTGGTCTGAGAGGACGATCAGCCACACTGGGACTGAGACACGGCCCAGACTCCTACGGGAGGCAGCAGTGGGGAATTTTGGACAATGGGGGCAACCCTGATCCAGCAATGCCGCGTGTGTGAAGAAGGCCTTCGGGTTGTAAAGCACTTTTGTCCGGAAAGAAATCCTTTGGGCTAATACCCCGGAGGGATGACGGTACCGGAAGAATAAGCACCGGCTAACTACGTGCCAGCAGCCGCGGTAATACGTAGGGTGCGAGCGTTAATCGGAATTACTGGGCGTAAAGCGTGCGCAGGCGGTTTTGTAAGACAGGCGTGAAATCCCCGGGCTCAACCTGGGAATGGCGCTTGTGACTGCAAGGCTAGAGTGCGTCAGAGGGGGGTAGAATTCCACGTGTAGCAGTGAAATGCGTAGAGATGTGGAGGAATACCGATGGCGAAGGCAGCCCCCTGGGACGTGACTGACGCTCATGCACGAAAGCGTGGGGAGCAAACAGGATTAGATACCCTGGTAGTCCACGCCCTAAACGATGTCAACTAGTTGTTGGGGATTCATTTCTTCAGTAACGAAGCTAACGCGTGAAGTTGACCGCCTGGGGAGTACGGTCGCAAGATTAAAACTCAAAGGAATTGACGGGGACCCGCACAAGCGGTGGATGATGTGGATTAATTCGATGCAACGCGAAAAACCTTACCTACCCTTGACATGCCACTAACGAAGCAGAGATGCATTAGGTGCCCGAAAGGGAAAGTGGACACAGGTGCTGCATGGCTGTCGTCAGCTCGTGTCGTGAGATGTTGGGTTAAGTCCCGCAACGAGCGCAACCCTTGTCTCTAGTTGCTACGAAAGGGCACTCTAGAGAGACTGCCGGTGACAAACCGGAGGAAGGTGGGGATGACGTCAAGTCCTCATGGCCCTTATGGGTAGGGCTTCACACGTCATACAATGGTGCGTACAGAGGGTTGCCAACCCGCGAGGGGGAGCTAATCCCAGAAAACGCATCGTAGTCCGGATCGTAGTCTGCAACTCGACTACGTGAAGCTGGAATCGCTAGTAATCGCGGATCAGCATGCCGCGGTGAATACGTTCCCGGGTCTTGTACACACCGCCCGTCACACCATGGGAGTGGGTTTTGCCAGAAGTAGTTAGCCTAACCGCAAGGAGGGCGATTACCACGGCAGGGTTCATGACTGGGGTGAAGTCGTAACAAGGTAGCCGTACCGGAAGGTGCGGCTGGATCACCTCCTTTCCAGAGCGTGCTTCCCAAGTGAAGCGTTCACACTTATCGGTCTGTTTGCTGTTACAGCCAAGGGTCTGTAGCTCAGGTGGTTAGAGCACCGTCTTGATAAGGCGGGGGTCGTAGGTTCAAGTCCTACCAGACCCACCAAGTTATCCGAGGGGGATTAGCTCAGCTGGGAGAGCACCTGCTTTGCAAGCAGGGGGTCGTCGGTTCGATCCCGTCATCCTCCACCATCGACCTTGGGTTGGACAAGCCAAATGCAAGCGCTTAGCGTTGAGCGCTTGCATTTGGCGTTGGCCAAGCGATGTGAAAGCATCGGCTGTTCTTTAACAATATGGGATGTAGTAAAGGTGTCGTGAAGCCTTGATGAGAGGCTGAAGTAACCAACACGATACCGGGTTGTGATTGTATCAACCAAAGTATTTAAGTGATCGAAAGATGACTTGGAATACGGCACAAATGCGAGAACTCAACCTGTAATGAGCGTTTCAAGCGCGAGCTTGAGACACACTCGTTATAGGGTCAAGCGAACAAGTGCATGTGGTGGATGCCTTGGCGATCACAGGCGATGAAGGACGCGGTAGCCTGCGAAAAGCTTCGGGGAGCTGGCAAACGAGCTTTGATCCGGAGATGTCCGAATGGGGAAACCCGGCCCGTATGGGTCATCCCTTGCTGAATACATAGGCAAGGGAAGCGAACGCGGCGAACTGAAACATCTAAGTAGCTGCAGGAACAGAAATCAACCGAGATTCCCAGAGTAGTGGCGAACGAAATGGGAACAGCCTTGTACTCTTTAGCAGCATTGTTAGCAGAACGGGATGGAAAGCCCGGCCATAGCAGGTGATAGCCCTGTATGCGAAAACAGCGTTGTGGAACTAGGTGTACGACAAGTAGGGCGGGACACGTGAAATCCTGTCTGAAGATGGGGGGACCATCCTCCAAGGCTAAATACTCGTGATCGACCGATAGTGAACCAGTACCGTGAGGGAAAGGCGAAAAGAACCCCGGGAGGGGAGTGAAATAGATCCTGAAACCGCATGCATACAAACAGTCGGAGCCTGGAAACGGGTGACGGCGTACCTTTTGTATAATGGGTCAGCGACTTACATTCAGTGGCAAGCTTAACCGATTAGGGCAGGCGTAGCGAAAGCGAGTCCGAACAGGGCGTTCAGTCGCTGGGTGTAGACCCGAAACCAGATGATCTATCCATGGCCAGGTTGAAGGTGCGGTAACACGTACTGGAGGACCGAACCCACTAGTGTTGAAAAACTAGGGGATGAGCTGTGGATAGGGGTGAAAGGCTAAACAAATCTGGAAATAGCTGGTTCTCTCCGAAAACTATTTAGGTAGTGCCTCGTGTCTCACCTTCGGGGGTAGAGCACTGTCATGGTTGGGGGGTCTATTGCTGATTACCCCGCCATAGCAAACTCCGAATACCGAAGAGTGCAATCACGGGAGACAGACATCGGGTGCTAACGTCCGGTGTCAAGAGGGAAACAACCCAGACCGCCAGCTAAGGTCCCAAAGATTGGCTAAGTGGGAAACGAAGTGGGAAGGCTAAAACAGTCAGGAGGTTGGCTTAGAAGCAGCCACCCTTTAAAGAAAGCGTAATAGCTCACTGATCGAGTCGTCCTGCGCGGAAGATGTAACGGGGCTAAGCCAGTCACCGAAGCTGCGGACGCACGCAAGTGCGTGGTAGGAGAGCGTTCTGTAAGCCTGTGAAGGTGTCTTGTAAAGGATGCTGGAGGTATCAGAAGTGCGAATGCTGACATGAGTAGCGATAAAGGGGGTGAAAGGCCCCCTCGCCGTAAGCCCAAGGTTTCCTACGCAACGTTCATCGGCGTAGGGTGAGTCGGCCCCTAAGGCGAGGCAGAGATGCGTAGCTGATGGGAAGCAGGTTAATATTCCTGCACCGTCGTATGATGCGATGGGGGGACGGATCGCGGAAGGTTGTCCGGGTGTTGGAAGTCCCGGTCCCTGCAGTGGAGAAGGCGCTTAGGCAAATCCGGGCGCGGGATTCAAGGCTGTGGGGCGAGCGACCATGCGTCGCGAAGCAATCGGAAGTGGTTCCAAGAAAAGCCTCTAAGCTTCAGTCATACGAGACCGTACCGCAAACCGACACAGGTGGGCGAGATGAGTATTCTAAGGCGCTTGAGAGAACTCGGGAGAAGGAACTCGGCAAATTGGTACCGTAACTTCGGGATAAGGTACGCCCTGGTAGCTTGACTGGCCTGCGCCAGAAGGGTGAAGGGGTTGCAATAAACTGGTGGCTGCGACTGTTTAATAAAAACACAGCACTCTGCAAACACGAAAGTGGACGTATAGGGTGTGACGCCTGCCCGGTGCCGGAAGATTAAATGATGGGGTGCAAGCTCTTGATTGAAGTCCCGGTAAACGGCGGCCGTAACTATAACGGTCCTAAGGTAGCGAAATTCCTTGTCGGGTAAGTTCCGACCTGCACGAATGGCGTAACGATGGCCACACTGTCTCCTCCCGAGACTCAGCGAAGTTGAAGTGTTTGTGATGATGCAATCTCCCCGCGGCTAGACGGAAAGACCCCATGAACCTTTACTGTAGCTTTGCATTGGACTTTGAACCGATCTGTGTAGGATAGGTGGGAGGCTTTGAAACCGGGACGCTAGTTCCGGTGGAGCCGTCCTTGAAATACCACCCTGGTTTGTTTGAGGTTCTAACCTTGGCCCGTGAATCCGGGTCGGGGACAGTGCATGGTAGGCAGTTTGACTGGGGCGGTCTCCTCCCAAAGTGTAACGGAGGAGTTCGAAGGTACGCTTGGTACGGTCGGACATCGTACCTAAAGTGCAATGGCAAAAGCGTGCTTAACTGCGAGACCGACAAGTCGAGCAGGTGCGAAAGCAGGACATAGTGATCCGGTGGTTCTGTATGGAAGGGCCATCGCTCAACGGATAAAAGGTACTCTGGGGATAACAGGCTGATACCGCCCAAGAGTTCATATCGACGGCGGTGTTTGGCACCTCGATGTCGGCTCATCTCATCCTGGGGCTGTAGCCGGTCCCAAGGGTATGGCTGTTCGCCATTTAAAGAGGTACGTGAGCTGGGTTTAAAACGTCGTGAGACAGTTTGGTCCCTATCTGCCGTGGGCGTTGGAATCTTGACGGGGGCTGCTCCTAGTACGAGAGGACCGGAGTGGACGTACCGCTGGTGTACCTGTTGTCTCGCCAGAGGCATCGCAGGGTAGCTATGTACGGAAGAGATAACCGCTGAAAGCATCTAAGCGGGAAACTCGCCTGAAGATGAGGATTCCCTGGAGGCTTGACCTCCTTGAAGGGTCGTTCGAGACCAGGACGTTGATAGGCTGGGTGTGGAAGCGCAGTAATGCGTTAAGCTAACCAGTACTAATTGCCCGTAAGGCTTGATCCTATAACCAGTGTGTTTCACTGGCTGACGTATCGCGTGTGCCCAGATGGTGCCGATACCTCACAACCAAGACTACATCCCTATTCGCTGCGACGGCTCAACCCCGGCGCAGCAACCCCTTATGCCTGGTGACCATAGCGAGTCGGAACCACCCCTTCCCATCCCGAACAGGACCGTGAAACGACTTTGCGCCGATGATAGTGCGGACTACCCGTGTGAAAGTAGGTCATCGCCAGGCTCTCCCTCCCGCAAAACCCCTCGACAGCAAACGCTGCGAGGGGTTTTGTCTTTGCGGCGCGCCGTCGTACCTGTCTTTCGCACATCGCGGCGCAATCCAAGGCGATAATCGTGCTGCGTTACCCACGTGCAGCCGCGCCGGGTCGGCGGCGATTCGCGCCGAACGTCTCTATCGCACCACTCACCTCATGCCGAATCCGGCCACCTGGTACCTCTACCTGCTCGAATGCGAGGGCAATGCCATCTACACCGGTATTACCACCGATGTAGCACGGCGCTTCGCCCAGCACCTGGCGGGTACCGGGGCGAAGTACACGCGTTCGCGCAAGCCGATCCGCGTCCTCGGCAGTCACCCCTTTCCCAACCGCTCGGAAGCCTCGCGCGCCGAGGCAGCGGTCAAGCGCCTCAGTCCCGAGCAGAAGCGTGCTTATTGCGCCACTCTGGCATCGACGCAAGCCGCGCCCGGCGCCGGCTGAGGCCGCCGGACAGGCCGGCCCCTCACGCAACTGCTCACACCACCGTCAGCACCACATCGATATTGCCCCGCGTCGCATTGGAGTACGGGCAGACCTGATGGGCCTGTTCGACCAGCTTCTGGGCCTGTGCCTTGTCATAGCCGGGAATCGAGATCTTCAACTCCACCTGCAGGCCGAAGCCCTGTCCGGCCGGTCCGATGCTGACGGCACCTTCGATCGAAGTATCGGCCGGCAAGGCGGCCTTCTGCTGGCCGGCAACGTAACGCATCGCTCCGATGAAGCAGGCCGAATAGCCTGCGGCGAACAGCTGCTCGGGATTCAAGCCATTGCCGGCCCCGCCCATTTCCTTGGGAACGGCGAGTTTGATGTCGAGTTGGCCATCCGAGGTCACAGCGCGCCCATCGCGGCCGCCGGTGGCGGTTGCGTGGGCTGTGTACAGCACTTTTTCGAGTGTCATATCGGCTCCCATCATGTTTTCGTGGGAAAGTGGAAGTGAAGGCTTACCTGAGCCCGGCTCGACTCGGGAATCCGGCGAGCGGCCTTCCAGCTTAGTGCCTGCGCAGACCCGTGGCGGAAAAAATGGCGGAGAGATGGCGGACAACGAGGGCCACCCACCGGAGGATCTGCTGGTCGGTTGGGTCATCATATTCCACCGAACTTGAGATTGCGCGAGAGTGAGCATGTGCTGACAAAGCCGGAGGCCAGCCAGCGGGACCAGGGCCAGGATGCGTGCGCCCGCTTAAGTCTGCGTTAAGGATCGTTGGATAGCATGGTTCCGTCGCGCCAGGGAAGGCCAAGGCGCTGGAACTTCAAAGAAAGGGACACTCCATGATTCGCCAGACTCTTGCTCGCTCGGCTCTCGGCATCGCCGCGCTGGCCGCCATCGGCGGTGGTTATGCCTACCTGCAGAAGGAAGTCATCACGCCCAGCTACGCGGCCACCACGCCTGCCATCGCTGCCGCGCAATCCGTCGCCGTGGCGACACCGACCGACTTTTCCGGCATCGTGCAGCAGTACGGCCCGGCCGTGGTCAATATCAGTGTGACCGCGCGCGCGCAGCGGACCTCGGCCCAGACGCAAGGCATGGATCCGGAAGATCCGCTGTTCCAGTTCTTCAAGCGCTTCGGCCCGCAGTTCCAGATGCCGCAGAACAACCAGCCGCAACTGGTGCGAGGCCTCGGCTCGGGCTTCATCATCAGCCATGACGGACTGATCCTGACCAACGCTCACGTGGTCGACAATGCACAGGAAGTGACGGTCAAGCTGACCGACCGGCGCGAGTTCAAGGCCAAGGTCCTGGGTTCCGACGCGCAGTCCGACATCGCGGTCATCCGTATCGATGCCAAGGACCTGCCGACCGTCAAGCTCGGCGATGCTTCCGTGGTACGCGTCGGCGAACCGGTGCTCGCGATCGGCTCGCCCTATGGTTTCGAGAACACGGCGACCGCCGGCATCGTCAGCGCCAAGTCGCGCTCGCTGCCCGACGACACCTACGTGCCCTTCATCCAGACCGATGTCGCGGTCAATCCCGGCAACTCGGGCGGCCCGCTGTTCAACCAGCGTGGCGAGGTGATCGGTATCAATTCGCAGATCTACAGCCAGACCGGCGGTTACCAGGGCCTGTCCTTCGCCATCCCGATCAACGTGGCGACCAAGGTCGAGCAGCAGCTGGTCGAGCATGGCAAGGTGACCCGCGGCCGCCTGGGCCTTGCGGTCCAGGAGGTCAACCAGGCGCTGGCCAATTCCTTCGGCCTGCCGAAGCCGTCGGGCGCGCTGGTGACGTCGGTCGAACCGGACAGCCCGGCCTCCAAGGCGGGACTGAAGGCCGGCGATGTGATCGTGCAGTTCAACAATGACGTCATCGACCATTCGGGCGACCTGCCGGAACGCGTGGCCGACATCAAGCCGGGCACCGACAGCACCGTGAAGATCATCCGCAAGGGCCAGCCGATGATGCTCACGGTCAAGGTGGGCGCGGCACGCGAACAGAACGTGGCGCAAAAAGGCGGCAACAGCGATGCCGGCGGCCGGCTCGGGCTGGCGGTACGCCAGCTGACGGCCGAGGAGAAGCGCGACAGCGGCATCGATGCAGGCCTGGTGGTCGAGGACGTCAGCGGCCCGGCTGCGCGCGTCGGCATCCAGCCCGGTGACGTGATCCTGTCGCTCAACGGTACGCCCATCACCTCCGCCGACCAGCTGCGCTCGCTGGTGGCCAAGTCCGGCAAGCAGGTGGCACTGCTGGTGCAGCGGGACGATGCACGCATCTTCATTCCGCTCGACCTTGGCTGATCCCGCCACGATCCGCTGAGCGACGGCGGCGCACCGGGTGGACCGGCGCGCCGCCGATTTCGTTTACCGGGGCGGGTCGGCGGCAGGTATACCCCGCGTAAACGGCACCGTATACGCGGGGTATACGAAGCGGGTATACCTCCCGCGAAGCCTTGCAGATCGCGGCATTCCGGCTCACAAAGGGCTTTCAACGGGCGCCTTTACAGGTATCATCACGCCTGCGACGCATCAAATCATGCTCCGTCCCCGCGACCGGTATTTCCGACGCAAGCCGGAGCGATTGAACAAGGAAGTCTATGCAGTTGGATTTCACCCGGGCCCCGGCCGGTGCGGGTACAGAGAGAGCGCGCCGCGCGCCTCACTCCACGCCGTCGGCGCCCCGCCGCCGCAAGAAGGCCGCTACCCCGCCTCACTGGGAGCGCGGATACCGATCGCACTACTACCGCAATGAGCGCGGCGACAAGCTGGGCGAGGTCCGGCTGTCCGAGCGCGGCGATCTGCCCGTGGTCTACCATTGGGCCGCCGGCAACTATTCCGGCGCAGAAGGCTCGCTCGCCCACGCCCGCATGCGCGTCGAAGAGACCGTCGGTTTCGGCATGCGCCAGCTTCCCCTGTTCTGAGCCCCGGGAACACGCTTTTCCCAGGGTGGCTTGCGCCATCCACTCCCAGCCGCGCTTCACCCAGCCGCGCCTCACGGCCACCCGGCCGTCTCAGTTGAGCCGGCGCTGTATCAGCACGAAGGCCGCAGTGGCCAGTGCCAGTACGACCACCAGTCGGTACAGATCCTCGCAGGCGATCAGCCTTGCCTGCTGCTCGACCAGCAATCCCAGTTGTGCCACCGCGCCTTGATGGCCGTGTGCGGCATCCATGCCTCGCGCCACCAGTGTTTCCTGGACCTGGGCAAGCCATTGCGATACCTGCTCCGGACGCTGCCCCAGTGCATCGGTCAGGCTGGTATGGACGGCGAACTGCCGGTTCTGCAGCAACACCGCCCCGAGTGCAGAGGCAAAGGTGCCGGCGATCTGCCGGATCAGGTTCTTGCTGCGATAGCCGTGCGCGAAGTCGTCGTCAGCCAGTGAGCGGAAGGTCAGCCCGGCGACCGGGATCACCACCATCACGCCGAACAGTCCCTTGCCGACCAGGCCCCAGGCCAGGGCCGATGGCCCCGCGTCGGGCGGCATCACCGAGAACCACCAGGCGGCGCCGGCCATCACCAGCAGCCCGCAGACGATCAGCGGCTTCTTGTCCGGCAGGCGCGGCGCCACGCGCAGGTAGACCAGGATGCCGCCAAAGCTCACCAGCGCGGCGAAGCTGTTGAGCCAGCCCGTGGTGGCCAGCGGGATCTTCAGGGCCTGCTCCGCATAGACGGGGAAGAGATAGGCGCTCAGGTTGCTGACCACGTAGTAGAGGAAGTACAGCGCCAGGCCGGTCAGGTAGACCGGGTTGCGCAACGGGCGCAGGCGCAGCACCGGTGCCGCATGGTGCCATTGCTGCCACAGGAAGGAGGCCAGCAGCGCCAGCCCGAGCAGGCACACCAGCAGCAGGCGCAGCGGGTGCGAGAAGATATCGAAGCGCGCCTCGGTCATGGCGGCCTGCAGCGCCACCACCGCGGTACCGAACAGCAACAGCGGCCCCAGCGCCGGGCCTTCGTCCGGCGCACGCTGCTCGGCGTCCGGCAGCAGCAGCCAGGCGCCGATCGCCGCCAGCACCGCGAACGGCAGCACGCCGTAGAACACGTCCTGCCACACGCCGCGGTCGATCAGCTCCGCGGCCAGCGCGGGTGCCAGCGCCGAGGCGCCAAAGATGCCGATCATGAAGATGCGCGTGGCGCGCGGCCGGTCCGCGGCGCCGAACATCGCCACGATCAGGATGCGGCAACTGGTGAAGAGCGAGCCGCCGCCCACGCCCTGCACGAAGCGCGCGGCGACGAGCTGGGCGAGGTTGTGGCTGGTGGCGGCGGCCAGCGTGCCGGCGATGAACAGCAGCAGCGCACCGGTCATGTAGTAGCGATAGCCGAAGCGCCGCGCCAGCCATTGCTGCTTGAGGATCATCAGCATGCCGCCCACGGCGTAGCCGCCCTGCACCAGGGCGAAGCCGCGCGGATCGGCGTCGACGCCGCCCACGATGTGGCTCGAGGCGAACACGAACATGATGTTCTCGAGAAACTCGACGGCGGTGGCCAGGGCCAGCAGCATCATCACCAGGGTCTGGCGCTGCCGGTGGCTCAGCAGCCGCAGCCAGCGCCAGCCGATGCGCAGCGGCTGCAAGGCCGGATTCGCTCTCATGGCTCGAGGGCCTCCAGGTTGGCGTGCAGGCGGGCCAGTGCGCGCGTGGCCTTGTCCAGGCCGCCGCTTCCGAGGGGTTCCCACGCTTCGCCATAGGCCGCGTGCACGGCGGGCATCGCCTGTTCCAGCAGCCGGCGCCCGGCGGGCGTCAGCACCAGGTCGAGGCTGCGCCGGTCCTGCGTGGACGCGTGGCGCTGGACCAGCCCGCGCGTTTCCAGCCCGTCCACCAGCCGCGTCATCTGCGTGCGGGTGGCGTCGATGGCGACGCCGAGTTCGGAGGGCATGGTGGGCTCGCCGGCATCGGCGGCCAGCATGCTGATGACCAGATACTGCGACAGGTCGAGCCCGAACGGGGCCAGCGCGCGCTCGATATGCGCGCGCAGCAGGCGGCTGGTTCGCAGCAGCAGGCGCGAGGCGAGGATCAGCTCGCGCGGGGCATCGGCGTAGGTGGTGCAGATGCGGTCGATACGCGCTTCGAAAGATGACATGGAGGGCGGACAAGGCGTGGGAGGCTGCCGTGCCATTCGGTGTGTTAGTTACGAATGAAATTATATCATTCGCAACGAATGACGCGGCCGAGGGCGGTGTACCTGGGTCCCTTGTCCGCCAGGCCGGCCGCCTCAGCGGCGCCGCAGCCGCGCCAGCTTGCCGAGGGTGCGGCGCATGATGGCGAGTGCGGCGGCGCGCTGCTGCGCGGTAGCGGTACCGTAGCGCAGCGCGATGTAGGCGTCGATGAAGGCCTGTGCGTGCGGCGCCACGGCCGGCAGCAGCGCCGCGGCGCGCGTGGCGAAGTCGCGCGGCCCTTCGCCGGTGCGGCGCACGCAGCCGAGGCGCCCCAGCCTGGCACAGAAACGTGCGTACAGGGCCGTGACCGGATCGGTGCCGCGGCGCCGCAGCCACCAGGGCAGAGGCAGCAGCAGCGCCAGCACGGCCATGCCGGCCAGCAGCAGTTGCGTCAGGCTGGCGCCGATGCCGAGCCGCTCGAGATGTCCGAGCAGGCGGGCCTGCTGCCGGCGATCGTACTGCAGTACCCAGCGCTGCCAGGCGTAGACCATGCCGTCCAGGCCCCAGTGCAGGCGCCGCAGCCAGGCCGGGCCGCGCTGCCACCCCCCCAGGCCGGCGGCTCCGTCGCCCAGGACATCCGCTGCGCCCAGGTCGATGCGGTCCGGCGCGACGGCCGCGGTCGGATCGACCCGGACCCAGCCACGCCCGGCCAGCCAGACCTCGGCCCAGGCGTGGGCATCGGACTGCCGCACGAGGTAGTGGCCGCCGATCGGGTTGTATTCGCCGCCCTGGTAGCCGGTCACCACGCGCGCCGGCACTCCGGCGGCGCGCATCAGGAAGACGAAGCTGCCGGCGTAGTGCTCGCAGAAGCCGCTGCGCGTGCCGAACAGGAAGCTGTCCACCTGCTGTTGTCCGAGCGGGGGCGGCGACAGGGTGTAGCGGAAGGGCGCGCCGGCGAACAGCTGCAGTGCCGCCTGCACGCGCTGCCAGGGGGCGGCAAGGTCTGTCTGCCATTGCCGCGCCAGGGCGCGGCTGCGCGCATTGCCGGGCGGCAGCTCCAGCGCCAGCCGCGCGGTGCGCTCGTCCAGTATCTCGGCGGCCGGCGGCGGTGCCGAGCGCGCACGGTATTGCAGACGGTGGTCGGCCGGAGCGCCGGCGAGGAATTCGCCGTCGACGGTGACCGCGGCCGAGCCCGCCTGTTCGAGCGACCGGCCGCGGTCGAGCAGCAGCAGCCAGCGCTGCCCGCTGGGCTCGAGCGCGATGTCGTAATCGACGGCGTCACCCGCCGCGGCGGCGGACAGCGGCGGAGGCGGCTGGAGCGTGCGGCGCCGCGCGGCATCGGGCAGCCAGGCCGTGCCGTCGTAGTGCCACAGCACCATGGCGCGCCAGTAGAGGGCGGCATTGGGCAGCGGCGCGCCACGGAGGGTCGCATGGAAGGCCGGTTCCGCCGAGCGGATCAGTTCGCCCACGCTGCCCGGCCGCATGGTGTCGCTCAATCCGGTGGTGGCCGTCCGCGCGGCTTGCGGCAGCCGCCATAGAGGCTGCTCCAGGCGCGGAAACAACAGGAACAGCAGCAGTGCCCAGGGCAGGCCGAGCAGCGCCATGCGCGCCAGCATCGGCCAGGGGGCCAGTCGCGCGCGGGCTTCCGGATGCTGCAGCCACAGCCAGTTGCGCAACATCCAGGCCGCCACCCCGGTGCCATACACGGCCAGCCAGAAGGGCTGCTCGAACAGGTACAGGCTCAGCAGCAGGTAGAAGCAGAGCTGGGTCACGAAGGTGGCATCGGCGAGCGCGCGGCACTCCAGCAACTTGAGCACGACAAAGGCGCCGAGCAGCGCGACCGCCAGCTCGCGGCCGACGCTGCCGCCGTCCTGCCAGGCCAGGGCCGCGCCGGTCAGCACCACCAGGCCGGCCACCGTGCCGAGCGCCAGCCGCGATGGCAGCGGGGCGCGCTGCTGCCAGAGCAGCCAGCGCCACAACATCAGCAGCATCAGCAGCAGGCTGACCGCGAGCGGGAGGGTACGGGCCTGCGGCGCCAGCACCAGGGCGAGCTGGCCCAGCAGCAGGCCCTGCTCATCGTGCCCGAGCGGGTGCGCGGCAGTCTTCATGGGACGGCTTCCGCCGCCGCCGCGCCCCCTGCGCCTCGCCCATCCGGCCAGAGCGCAAGCGCCTCCAGGCAGGCGCGTCGCTGCGCGGCGCCGCTGCCGGGCGGGATCTCCACGCCCGGCAGGCGCAGGCCGAAGCGCACGGACTCGTCCGCCGCCAGCACCCAGGCACACAGCCGCGACAAGCGTGCCTCCTCGTCGAGCGAAGCCGGCATGTCTTGCCACGCCAGCCAGCAGGCCGGCCGGTCCTCATTGCCGCCGGTGCGTGTCAGCCAGCTGCCGGTGCGGGCGCTGTGCTTCCACGCGATACGGTGCAGGGGGTCGCCATTGCGGTAGCGGCGCAACTGGTCGATGCCGTCGTCGCCGCTGCGCGCCGCAGACTCGTCCCCGGTGTCCGGCGCGGTCCAGGGCGGGGGCGGCGCGCCGGTTTCCGGCGCGGGGTAGACCAGGGCCGCGAGCGGCAGGTCGGCGTGGCTCCAGACGCGGAACAGCGCCAGCGGGAAGCGGCTGGATACAGTCAGGCGCGGCAAGGCCAGCCAGCCCCGCTGCGGCGCGTCGAGGCGCAGCGCCAGCACGGCATCGGCCTCTGCTGCCAGGAACTCGCCGCCGTCCGCGAGCACGGGACCGCGAGCTGCCTGCAGCGCCACGCTGTAGCGGGGCATGGTCCCGGCATTGCGCAGCCGGACGCGGAAGGTGGCGGCGTCGCCGGCAAAGGCAGGCTCGGCGGCTACGGCCCCGACCGCGAGGTCGAGCAGGTTGCGGTAGGCCTGCCACATGCTGCCCATGGCGATGCCGCCCAGCACGAAGGTCAGGGCGAAGCCCAGGCTGATGTTGTAGTTCAGCGCGGTCAGCAGCATGGCCGCCAGCAGCACCGCGAAGCCGGCGCCGCTGCGCGTGGGCAGGATGTAGAGATGGCGGCGGTCGAGTGTGACGACGCCGTCCAGCGGCGCGCGCCGGCGCCGCAGCCGCATGGCGGTCCAGCGGCGCAGCGCCGCCGGTGCGGGCCCGGTGGGCCGGGCGCGCGGCGCCGTGGCGGCATCTGCGCGGGTGCGCGCCATGGTGTCAGGGGATGGCGACCTCGGCCAGCAGCCGCGCCACGTCGTCCTGCCCGCTGCGTGCCGCGCCGGGCAGCAAGCGGTGGCCGGCCACCGCGGTGAACACGGCCTGCACATCCTCGGGCAGTACCAGCTCGCGATGGTCGAGCAGTGCCCAGGCGCGCGCGCACGCCAGCAGCGCCAGGCCGGCGCGCGGCGACAGGCCCGCGGCGAACTCGCGCCGGCCGCGCGTGGCCTGCACCAGCGCCAGCACATAGTCGACCAGCGCCGGGCTGGCGTAGACCTGCGCCGCCGCGGCCTGCAGGCCGCGCACCTGGGTGGCGTCCAGGATGGCCGGCGCCGCCGCTTCGTCGGCGCCCCCCAGGTAGAGCACGCGTTCGAAGGCGGGGTCCGGATAGCCGAGCGACAGCCGCATGGTGAAACGGTCGAGCTGCGATTCGGGCAGGGCGTGGGTGCCGAGCTGCTCCAGCGGGTTCTGCGTGGCGATCACGAAGAAAGGGGAGGGCAGCGCATGCGTGGTGCCGTCATGGGTCACCTGTCCTTCCGCCATGGCTTCCAGCAGCGCGCTCTGGGTCTTCGGGGGGGCCCGGTTGATCTCGTCGGCCAGCACCACCTGGGCGAACACCGGCCCGGGATGGAAGCGGAATTCGCCGGCATCGCGCAGGAACACTGAGACGCCGATCAGGTCGGCCGGCAGCAGGTCGCTGGTGAACTGCACGCGCCGGTACTGCAGCCCCAGCGTACGCGCCAGCGCATGGGCCAGGGTGGTCTTGCCCACGCCCGGCAGGTCCTCCAGCAGCAGGTGGCCGCGCGCCAGCATGCAGGCCAGCGCCAGCCGCACCTGGCGCGGCTTGCCCAGCACGATGCGGCCCAGCTGGGTCTGCGCTTCGCCGAGGGCGTCGGTGATTCTCGGGCGGGCGGTCACGGTGGCCGTCTCCGGGTGGGGCTGACGCGCCATTGTAGCGGTGCGCGCCACCGCGCGGACTGTCCGCTGCCGCACCCTCCGGGCGGGTACACCGGGGCGCCCCGCTTCTGGCATCATCGAAGCTATTGCCGATCAACCGGTCACACGCGATGACTTCCCCGCAGCAACCCCACCCGACGGCGCCAGCGGCGGCCGGCGGGATTTCCCCGTCCCCGGCCGAACTGGACAAACTGGCCGTGGATTTCCACCAGGATGGCTACCTGGTCTTGCGCAGCTTCGCGCCCGAGGCCGTCTGCGCGGCGCTGGAGCAGGTGGCCCGCGCGCATCTGGCCGGCGCTGTGCCGCCGGTGGAGTACGAAGCCGAGCTGGGCTATCCCGGCGCGCCGGCCAGCCGCGATGCCGCCGGCGGCGGCACCGTGCGGCGGCTGCGCCAGGCTTATGGCCGGGACGAGGTGTTCCGCCGCTGGGCCGGCGATCCGGCGCTGGTGCGGGTGGTCGAAGGCCTGCTGGGCGAACCGGCCCGGCTGACGCTGGCGCACCACAATTGCGTGATGACCAAGCACCCGCATTTCGGCAGCCAGACCGGCTGGCACCGCGATACGCGCTACTGGTCGTTTACCAGCCCCGAGTTGGTGACGGTGTGGCTGGCGTTGGGCGACGAGGACGAGCGTAACGGCGTGCTGCGCGTGATTCCCGGCTCGCACCGGGCGGCGCTCGAACCCGGACAGCTCGACGCGCTGGAATTCCTGGTGGAGGCGCATCCGGCCAGCCAGGCGCTGCTGCAGGGCGTGGTGCCCTTGTCGCTGCATCGTGGCGACGTGCTGTTCTTCGACAGCCGCCTGTTCCACAGTGCCGGGCGCAATGCCTCGGAAGCGGTCAAGCTGTCGGTGGCCTTCGCCTACCACGGCGCCGGCAACCAACCGCTGCCGGGCACGCGTTCGGCCGAGTTCGGCAGCATCGCGCTGCCTCCGGCCTGAGCGGCGCGGGGCTGGCCCCCGCGCGACGCCCCCGCCAGCGCCTCAGGTGCGCAGGCCGACCAGGTTGGAGATCTTCTCCGAGGCCGCCAGCAGCGGCGGCAGGAAGTTCTGGATCATTTCGGCGGCGCTGGTGCGGTTGGCCTGGCCGCTGATATTGATGGCGGCGAGCACCTGTCCCGCACGGTTGCGGATGGGCGCCGCCAGCGACACCAGCCCTTCCTCCAGTTCCTGGTCGTTCTCCGCCCAGCCGCGCGCGCGGATATCGGCGATCACCTGCTTGAGCGCGTCGATATCGGTGACGGTGTTGCGCGTGCGCGCGCGCAGATCCGAGGCCCGCAGCACGCGGTCCAGTTCGGCTTCCGGCAGGCCGGCCAGCAGCACGCGCCCCATCGACGAGCAGTAGGCGGGCAGGCGGCTGCCGATCGACAGGTTGATGGTCATGATCTTGCGCGCCGGCACCCGCAGCACGTAGACGATCTCCGTGCCGTCCAGCACCGAGATGGAACAGCTCTCGTGCACCTGCTGCGACAGCGTCTCCATGATCGGCTCGGCCAGGTTCCAGAACGGCATCGAGGTCAGGTAGGCGAAGCCCAGGTCCAGGATCTTGGGGGTCAGGCGGAACAGCCGGCCGTCCGCCTGCACGTAGCCGAGACCGACCAGCGTCAGCAGGATGCGGCGCGCGCCGGCCCGCGTCAGCCCGCTGGCCTGCGCGATCTCGGTCAGGGTCTGGGCCGGGTGCTCGGCGTTGAAGGCGCGAATCACGGACAGGCCGCGCGCGAAGGACTGCACGTAGCTGTCGCTCGGCTTCTCGGCCGCCGGACCGGCGCCGGCTTCGGCCGTCGGATGGGAGGTGGCTGGGGTGGCCATCGGTGGAATCGGCTTGGCGCCGAATAGCACGGAAAGGCCGAAAGGGTAGAGGAAATGCGCGTTCGGCGCCAGTGGCGCACCCGCCGCATCCTACCGCTGGCGGCAGCCGCGGCGGCGCGCTGTATGGCGCCGGAGTGCGCAAGCCGGCGCCGGCAGGCCGGTTTTCGGTGCCGCGCCCGCCGGCTTGTGCAGACGCTGTCCGCCGCGTGCCGCATAATGTCGCGCGAATTCGGCCGATTAGGAGGCGCGGCGCACCGACTGTGCCGCAGAGGAAAGTGTCGTCAGCGAACGAAACGATTCAGTGGAACGATTGGGAGGCATTCTGCAGCGTAGTGGAGTACGGCACCTTCACCGCTGCCGCCGAGCAGCTCGAGTGCCCGAAGTCCCGCGTTTCGGCGGCGGTGGCCCGGCTCGAGGACGCCATCGGTGCCAAGCTGCTGGAGCGCACCACGCGCCGCATGCGCCTGACGGACGCGGGCAGCGCCGTCTACCGGGATGTGGCGCCCTTGTTCGCGCGGCTGCGCGAGATCCGGCAGGAAACCCTGGCGCGCGAGGAGCGCGTGCAGGGCGTGCTGCGCATTGCCACCCCCTACGAGTTCGGCGCCCAGCAGCTCGGGGGCGTGATCTGCCGTACCCTGGCCGCGTACCCGGAGCTGGACGTGTCGGTGGAAACGGCACAAGGCCTGGTCGATCCGATCCGTGACGGCTTCGATATCGCCTTCGTCGCGGTCGATGCCGATCTGCCGGACTCCGGCACGGTCGCGCGCCGCATCTACCATGTCGAGCGCGGCCTGTTCGCCGCGCCCGCGCTGGCCGCCACGCTGCCGCAGGCGGCCGTGCCCGAGCAGCTGGCCAACCTGCCGGTGCTGACCACGCCGGGCGATACGGTCTGGGAGTTCACCTACGCCGGCGAGCGCGTATCGGTGCCGATCCACCCGCGCATGCAGACGTTCAACGCGGAACTGCGCCTGCAAGGGGCGCTCGCCGGGCTGGGCATCGTGCGGCTGGCGCTGCACTACTGCGAGGCCGAGGTGGCCCAGGGCAGGCTGGTGCGCGTCTTGCCGGAATTCACGCCGCCGCCCTTGCGGGTCTTCGCCCTGTTGCCGGACCGGCGCCTGCAGCCGCGCAAGGTGCGGGCCTTCATGGAAGAGGTGGAGTCGATGCTGGCTGCCCACGAGCAGGCCGGCATCGCGATCTGCTGAGGCAGCGCAGGGCGGGGAGTCCCTGCGCCACCGGTACCGGCGGCAGCGGTCCCGGCAAGGGCGCGGCGCCGTCAGGCGTGCCCGACGTGCCGGACGTGCCCGATGTCTCAGGCGCCTTCGCTGAAGCTGTCGCGGCGGCCGAGGTTGGCGCCTTCCGAGTACGGGTCGCGGCGGCCCAGGTTCGCGCCTTCCGCATACGGGTCACGGGCGCCGATGCGTGCGCCATCCGAGTACGGGTCGCGATTGCCGGCGCGTGCGCCTTCCGAGTACGGATCGCGCGCACCCGCGTGGCCGACGCCGCCGTCCAGGCGGGTCAGGTCGGAATCCAGTGCCGCTGCGTGCGCGCCGGCGGCGGCACCCAGCGAGAGGCCGACGGCGCAGAGCAGGGAGAGGACGAGGCTGCGGGTTTGGGAGGGAGTCTTCATGATGTTTTCTTCTCTTGTCTTGGCAGTGTGCGTGGTTCGGGCCACGTTGACCGTACTGTAGTCGCTGCAGAATTCGAGAAAAAGCATCAATTCTCAACACACTGTCCAGGCTCGTGGACAATGCTTGCCCCGGCGGCCTGGGCCGCCAGGCCCAGCCTTTACAGCAGGAAGCGCGTGCCGGTCAGGCCGGCGCCCAGGCGCGCGATCATCATCAGCAGGATCTGCGCGATCACGAACAGTACCAGCGGCGAGATGTCGAAGCCGCCCAGGCGCGGCACCACGCGCTGGATCGGCCGCAGCAGCGGGGCCGTCAGGTGGTGGATGATGGGGGTGATCGGGGAGTGCGGGTTGACCCAGGACAGCAGGGCCATCAGCAAGGTCACCCACATCACCAGGCTGACGCCCCACTTCAGCACGCTCGGAATCGCCATCAGCAGCGAGAACGGCAGGAAGTCGAGCGGATTGCCGCCCGACACCATCAGCGCCAGCGTCAGGTAGACCACCGCCGCCAGCCAGGCACCGACCAGCGTGGCCCAGTCGAAGCCGCCCAGGCCGGGAATGATGCGGCGCAAGGGACGCACCAGCCAGTCGGTCACCTGGAACACGCCCTGCGACACGGGATTGCGGGTGGGCAGCCGTGTCAACTGCATCCACAGCCGCAGCAGCAGCGCCATGCCGAACAGGGAGAAGACGGTATCGAGCAGGAAGAGTGCAATTTCCGTGAACATCGGGGGAGTTCCGTGGGCGTGGATAAGGAGCCGCAAAGGGTCTGCAACCGCACAGATTCTGCCACAGCCCTCGCCCCCGACGGCATTCCGCGCGGGGTGTGGCGTGCCTCTCCCTATAATGCCGGGCAACGACGCAGGCCGCCGCATCGGTGCCGCCCGTCTTTCTCCCAGCCCAGATGACGCGCCGAACCACCGCAGCCCCGATCCCGCTCGACAAGCGGGATTTCGAAGCCCTGTCCGATTTCCGCTACCAGCTGCGGCGTTTCCTCCGCTTTTCGGAGGATGCCGCGCGCGAGGAGGGGCTGACGGTGCAGCAGTACCTGCTGCTGCTCCATGTGCGCGGCTGTCCTGGCAAGGACTGGGCCTCGATCGGTGAGCTGGCGGAGCGCCTGCAGGCCAAGCCGCATGGCGTGGTGGCCCTGGTCAACCGCTGCGAGGAAGCCGGGCTGGTGCGGCGCCAGGTCAATGCCGGCGACCGCCGCATCGTCGAGGTACACCTGTTGCCTGCCGGAGAGCGCTCGCTGGCGCGGCTGGCCATGCTCCACCGGGTCGAACTCGAGTCGCTGCAGGGTACCTTCCGCGTGGCGCGTATCACCGCGTTCAACGACGACGGCGCCGAACGGGGCTGAGGCCGGCCGCTGCTGCGGCCCCATGGCGTTTGGTTACAGCGCGTTACGAATCCGTGTTCTCCGTGACACCCGTGCAGCGGCCGCGGCCCTAGACTCGCGCGCATTCCCACCACCTTGCGCTGGAGTCGCATTCCCATGTCCGTGCCTGTCCGTTCCCTGCTGTCCGTCACCCTTGCAGCGCTTGCCGCGCTGGGGCTTGGCGCCTGTGCCGCGCCGTATGGCTACGGCGGCCCGGGAGGCTACGGCGGGTACGCCCCCTATGGCAGTGCAGGCGCCACGGCGTACGCCAATGGCTATGGCGGCAGCACCGCCGGTGGCACCTATGTGAGCCAGGACGGCTATGCCTCTGCCGACGGGGCGCAGGCCGGCGCCTATGCGCCGCCGGCCTACCCCGGCCCGCAGGCGCCGGCGCCTGCCTATGCGCCGGCCGAGCCGGCTCCGGCCTATCCTCCGGCCGCTTATCCCCCGGCCACCTATCCCGGGGCGGCCGGCCAGCCGCCCGCCTATGGCCAGTCTGGCCAGCAAGGGTCCTACGGCGCGCCGGGCTATGCGCAGGGAGCACCGGCGGCACCGGTGGCTTACGGCGTGCGCTACGGCTGGGTCGAATCCATCGAGCAACTGCCGCCGCAGCCGGCCGGCACCAGTGGTGCGGGTGCCGTGGTGGGCGGCCTGGTCGGCGGCCTGCTCGGTCACCAGGTCGGCGGCGGCCGCGGCAACACCGTGGCGACCATCGGCGGCGCGGTGGTCGGCGCGCTGGCCGGCAACGAAGTCGAGAAGCGCGCCAGTACCGCGCCGCAGGCGTTCCGCGTGCGCGTGCGCACCAGCGACAACGCCTACCTGACGCTGACCCAGTCCGATGCCTACCGCCTGCGCAACGGTGACCGCGTCAGGATCGAGAACGGCGTCGCCGTCCCGTATTGATCCGGGCGATCCCTGCCGGACGCGCGCATGGCGCGCGTGTCCGGACCCGGCGCACGCCGCCTGGCTGCTGCACGCTCAGTCGTCGAACAAGGCGGCGTAGTCGTCGCGCAACTGGCGCTTGAGCAGCTTGCCGGCCGTATTGCGCGGCAGGTCGTCGACGAAGACGATGCGCTTGGGAACCTTGTAGGCGGCCAGGCTGGCGCGGGCGTGTTCCAGCAGCGCGTCCTCGCTGACGCCGCCGCCCGGCTTGCGCACCACGCACGCCACCACCGCCTCGACCCACCTGGGGTGCGACAGCGCGATCACCGCCACCTCTCCGACCGACGCATGCGTGTACAGGCACTCCTCGACCTCGCGGCTGGACACCAGCACGCCGCCGGAGTTGATCACGTCCTTGATGCGGTCGACCACATAGAGGTAGCCGGCCTCGTCCATATAGCCCAGGTCGCCCGAATGGAACCAGCCGCCGGTAAAGGCTTCGGCAGTCTGCTCCGGCTTGTCCCAGTAGCCGGTGAGCAGTTGCGGCGAGCGATGCACGATCTCGCCCATCTCGCCCGGCGCCACGTCGCGCAGGGTCTCGTCGACGATGCGCGTCTCCACATTGAGCACCGGCCTTCCCGCCGAGGCCGGGCGGTCGCGATGTTCGCGCGGGCCCAGCACGGTGGCGAGCGGACCGATCTCGCTTTGCCCGTAGCAGTTGTAGAAGCCGAGCGCGGGCAGGCGCTGCTGCAGTTCCAGCAGCACCGGCACCGGCATGATCGAGGCTCCGTAGTAGGCCTTGGCCAGCGTGCCGAGGCGCGCCGGGTCGAAGCCGGGGTGGCGCAGCAGCGCGATCCAGACCGTGGGCGGCGCGAAGAAGCTGTTGAGTCCTTCCGCTTCGATCGTGCGCAGGCAGAAGCCTGCCTCCGGGCTCTCGGCGATCAGCGAGGTGCCGCCCATCAGCAGCAGCGGCATCAGGAACACATGCATCTGCGCCGAATGGTAGAGCGGCAGCGCGGCCAGCGCGCGATCCTCGGCGCGGATATCGCAGCAGGCGATGGCGCTGGCGTATTCGGCCAGCAGCGCGCGATGTGTCATCACCGCGCCCTTGGGCGCCGAGGTGGTGCCGGAGGTGTACAGGATCTGCGCCGGCATCTCGTCGTCGAGCGCGGGGGAGAGCTCCGCCAGCGGACCCTGGGCGGCGGCCTGCAGTACATCGTGCGCCGTACCGCCGTGCAGCGTGCCATGCAGCCGGCACGGCAGGCCGTCGACGCGCTCGGCCAGCGCCGGATCGGCGAACACCGCGCTGGCGCCCGACTGGCCGATGATGTATTCGGCCTCCTTGCGCGTCATCGCGTAGTTGACCGGCACGTGGACCAGGCCGGCGCGCAGGCAGCCCAGCCACAGCAGCAGGTAGGCATCCGAGTTCTTGCCGAAGGCGGCCACGCGATCGCCCGGCTGCAGCCCCCAGGCGGCGAGGGCACCCGCCACGCGCGCGCTCGCCTGCTCGAGCGCGCGGAAGGACCAGCTGCGCTCCTGGAAACGGATGGCGATGCGCTCGGGGTCGCGCCGTACGGCGCGCGCGATGGCATCGGGGATGGTGTTGCGCCGGGCGCGCTGCTGCTCTGACTGCATGGTGGTCTCCGTCGTTATCGTGAGGTCCCATGGCGGGACGACGAAGGCCAAGCCCTCCTCACCCTGTCATGGGTACCTGGGTGCCAGCAAGCCTGAAAGCGGGTTTGGCGCCCAGCATAAGGGCGTCCGGTGAGGAAGGCAAGGCACCGCCGGTACGCGCCGGCGGCACCCGCGACGCGTCAGAGCGCGTCGGCGAGGAAGGTCAGCGCCCGGCCGTGCGACAGGGCCGCCGAATGCTGGTGGTAGGAGGCGCGTGCCCAGCAGTTGAAGCCGTGGTCCGCCTGCTCGTAGACGAAGACCTCGGCGCGCTTGCCCGCCACCGCCTCGCGCACCTGCCGTACCGCTTCGGGCGGGATGTGGGCATCGAGCGCGCCGTAGTGGAACTGCACCGGGACCTCGATGGCCGCGGCCTCCTGCAGGTTGTTCTGGATGCCGCCGCCGTAGAAGGGCACGGCCGCATCGACCAGGCCGCGCGCCGCGGACAGGTAGGACAGCAGGCCGCCGAAGCAGTAGCCCAGCGCGGCGACCTTGCCGCCGCCGCTGTGCTGGCGCAGCGCGCGCACGGTCGCGCCGATGTCCTGCAGCGCGAGGCCGACGTCGACCTGCTTGCGCAGCGACAGCGCGCGCTCCATGTCGGCGCCGGCGTAGCCCAGTTCGACGCGCGGCGCGAGGCGCCAGAACACGTCAGGCGCCAGCACCACATAGCCGTCGGCGGCATACTGGTCGGCCACCGCGCGGATGTGTTCGTTGACACCGAAGATTTCCTGCAGCAGGACGATGCCGGGCGCACCGTCCAGCTTGGCTGCGGGCGGCAGGCTCAGGTAGGCGTCGAAGCTGCCCGTGTCGGCTTCGATGCGGATCCAGCGGCTTTGGGGCATGGTGGCTCGCTCCATGGAGTTTGGTTCAGGGCGCAAGTGTGCCACCGCTGCCCGCTTCGTGCCGGGCACGGCGCCGGCCGTGCTGCCGGCGTCGCTGCCTGGCGCAAAGCGCTACCAGCGTTACCGGTTGGTTACCCGATGCGCATGCCGGCTGCTTACCAGTTGAGCTGCCGGCTTACGCCCGGGGCCAGCACGGTGTGCTTTTCCACACCGTCGTAGACGGCGCTGACCTGGTAGCTGCCCTGCGGCCCCTTCATCAGGCAGCGCGGCCCTTCCGCCTGGAACTCTGCCACGTCCTTGCCGTTGCGGCGGACCTTCACCGCCACGTCGGACAGGTACTCGCCGCGGCGTCCCTCCGTGAACAGCAGGCTCATGCCGTAATGCGGCGCGTCGGCCTGCAGCGCCTGCTGCTCGTCGGCACCGACGCCGCCGCAGACATAGGTGATAGAGCCCGACGTGGCCGGCACCATCGGCGCGGCGACGCCCGTGGCGGGCAGCAGCAGCGCACAAAGTGCGAGGCCGCCGGACAGGGCGGCACCGGTAGCGACGCTGCGCATGGAAGTGTGCTTGCCTTGCATGATCGCTCCTGAAGTTCCTACTGACTCAAATTGGAGTAAGGCCAGGTGCCATCGTTCCGCGTGGTGTCCGCGCGCCACCTTGGCCTGCGCTGGTGCCCTGCCGCCGCCACAAAGGCTGTCGGTGTCCGGCTGACATCGCGCGTGCCAGCGGCGGTGGCAGCGGCAAGGGTGACCGCAGCGATGCACATCAAAGGCATGCCTCATGCGCATCCAATGTGCATGTGTGCGGGATGTGCAGGAAATGAGTGATGGATGCAAAAGATGCGGTGCCTCTGCATCGCCGCGATTGTCGGGCAGGTGGCTCCGCCAACTCCGCGCCCCGTGCGGCGCGGCCCGCTGTCGGCGCGAGGCGGCGCGAGGCGGCACTCATCCGCCGGCACGGACGGTGGCCCGCGCGCCGGGGTCTTGCCCACCTTTTCTTTCTTTTCCTGGCTAAGGGACAACCCTAGTCTCGCTTCTCCTTCAGAGGCGCTATATTTTGTTTTCGTTCCATTTGTGGATCATAGTTTCATATATGAAACAAAACAAACGGCCGGCAGCAGCAAGAAGCGGCAACTGCCGGGCACAGGAGCGTGCGCCGAAGGCGGAGGGAAGACAGCAACCATGATCGAGATCGAGTTCCGCAAGGTCGGCAAGCGTTTCGTCGACCGCCAGAGCGGCGCGCTGCGCAGCGCCGTCAGCCACCTGGACATCCGCATCCGCAGCGGCGAGGTGGTGTCCATCATCGGACCGTCGGGCTGCGGCAAGAGCACGCTGCTCAATATGGGCGCCGGGCTTTACCTGCCCAGCGAAGGCGAGGTCTATGTCGGTGGCGAACGTGTCACGCGACCCGTCAAGAAGGTCGCCTTCATGCTGCAGAAGGACCTGCTGATGCCATGGCGCACGATCCGCGCCAACGTCGAGCTGGGCATGGAGATCGACGGCGTGCCGGCCGCCGAGCGCCGCCGCGTGGCCGACGAACTGCTGGCGCGTTGCCACCTCAAGGGTTTCGAGCAGCACTACCCGTACCAGCTTTCGGGTGGCATGCGCCAGCGCGCGGCGCTGGCCCGCACGCTGGCCGTCGACCCCCAGGTGCTGTTGCTCGACGAGCCGTTCTCCGCGCTCGATGCGCAGACCAAGATGGTGCTGCAGCAGGACCTGGCGCGCATGCTGCACCAAGGCCGCAAGACGGCGCTGTTCATCACGCACGACCTGGTCGAGGCGATCGCGCTGTCGGACCGGCTGCTGGTGATGAGCGAACGGCCCGGCACCATCATCGAGGAGATCGTGATCGACCTGCCGCTGCGCGAGAACCCGCTCGAGCGCCGCAAGCTGCCGCAGATCGGGCCGCTGCAGGGCCGCCTGATGGAACTGCTCAAGGTCGGCAGGGAGAGCGCCGCGCTGCACTAGCCGCGCGCTCGTCCGATGCACGACCCACGACAAGCCAAGCTGCCAGACACCACGACAAGGATCCCCCGCATGTCCAAGCCACTGACCGCATCGCTCGCCTGCGTCGCCGCGCTGCTCGCCACCGTCGCCGGCGGCGTCCAGGCCGCGCCCGAGGAAGTCACCTACCTGCTGCCTGCGCCGCCCAACCTGCCCGCCTTCGCGCCCTGGATGATCGCCCAGCAGAAGGGCTACTACGCTGACGAGAACATCAAGGTCACCTTCGTTGCCGCCAGGGGCGGCGTCGACGTGGCCAAGCAGATCGGTGCCGGCAACGCCATCATCGGCGGCGCGATCGGCGATACGCCGATCATCGTGCGCGCCAACGGCGTGCCGGTGAAGGCGGTGGCGGTGCTCGGCGCCGGTGCGCTGACCCAGCTCGCCGTGCACCAGGACGAAGGCATCAGGTCGGTCAAGGACCTGAAGGGCAAGACGGTCACCGTGATGGCCTATGCCGACACCACCTACTACGCGCTGCTGGGCACGCTGCGCAAGGCGGGCCTGGGCAAGGAGGACGTGCCGGTGCAGGCGGCCGGGCCGGCCGGCGTGTGGCAGCTGTTCGCGGCGAAGAAGGCCAGCGCCATGGCCGGCGCGCCCGAGTGGGTCGTCAATGCCGCCGAGGCGGGCGCCAAGATCGAACTGCTGCCCGCGCAGGACAGCTTCAAGAGCATGGCGCAGGCCATCCTCGCGTCCGACGAGGCCATCCGCACCAGGCCCGAACTGGTGCGCAAGCTGGTGCGCGCCACCCTGCGCGGCATGGACGACATCGTCAAGGACCCGAAGGCCGCGGCGCAGGTCTACGCACAGGCGGTGCCGACCTTCAAGGGCAAGGAAGCCACCGTGGAGCGCATCTTCGCGCTGTATCGCCAGAACGTCTATGCCGGACAGAAGCCGCTGGGGATCATCGACGGCGCGCGCCTGGAAGCGGTGCAGAAGTTCTACGTCAGCGAAGGCATCGTGGCGCGCGCCACGCCGGTGAACGAGCTCTACACCAACCAGTTCGTCGGAGGCCGGTGATGGACGGCGCCACCACGGCCACTTCCGCCACGTCCGCGGCTGCGCCGCCGGAGCCGCGCGCACGGCTGCTGCGCAGCGCGCGCGTGCGCGCCGGCCTCGGCAGCGTCGTGCTGCTGCTGGCCTTCCTCGCCGCCTGGCAGTGGGGACCGGGATGGCTCGGCATGCCGGAGTTCATCCTGCCCAGGTTCTCGCGCGTGGTGGCCGAGTCGCTGCGCATGTGGGAGCAGGAAAGCCTGTTGCGGCATTTCGGCATCACCGCCTTCGAAGTCATCGTCGGGTTTGCCCTGGGCTCGCTGCTGGGCCTGGCGGTCGGCGTGGTGCTGGGGCTGTCGCCCACCACCGAATCGGTGCTGTCGCCCTACATCCTGGCCCTGCAGATCGCACCCAAGGTAGCCTTCGCCCCGCTCTTCGTGATGTGGCTCGGCTATACCATCTACCCGAAGATCCTGGTGGCCATCCTGATCGTCTTTTTCCCGGTGATGATCAATGTGCTGTCCGCGGTGCGCACAGTCGATCCCGACATGGTCAACCTGGTGCGCACGCTGAACGCGGGGCGCTGGCAGATCTTCCGCCTGGTGGAGTTTCCGTCGGCGCTGCCGGCGCTGTTCTCCGGCCTGCGCATCGCTTCCACGCTGGCGGTGATCGGCGTGACGGTGGGAGAACTGGTCGGCGGCAACCAGGGCCTGGGCTTCCTGCTGGTCGACGGCGAAGGGCAGGGCAATACCGCCGCCGTGTTCGTCTCGATCGCGGCGCTGACCTTGATCGGCGTGGTGGCCTACGCGGCCGTGGTGTGGGCCGAGCGCAGGCTGCTCCACTACCTGCCGCGCGCGG
Source organism: Cupriavidus sp. USMAA2-4 (assembly GCF_001854305.1). Lineage (NCBI taxonomy): Bacteria > Pseudomonadati > Pseudomonadota > Betaproteobacteria > Burkholderiales > Burkholderiaceae > Cupriavidus > Cupriavidus sp. USMAA2-4. The sequence goes on from NZ_CP017749.1 coordinate 1,368,146, forward strand.
CGGTCTCGACGACATGAAGGCCGCGGTCCTGGTCATGCGCACCGCGTATGGCCTCACCCTGGCCGCTGCGCTGGCCGCCGGCCCGGCGCGGGCGGACGGTGCGCTGCCAGCGTGCAAGCCGTTGCGGCTGGTGGTGCCGTTCCCCGCGGGCGGGCCCGCCGACCTGCTGGCGCGCGCGCTCGGCCACGCCATGCAGGAGCGCCATGGCATGGCGGTACTGGTCGACAACAAGCCGGGGGCCAACGGCAACATCGGCATGGATGCGGTGCGCCGCGCCGCCGGCGACGGCTGCACCCTGGCGGTGGTCCCGGCCGGCAACCTGACCATCAATCCCACGCTGATGCCGGCGCTGCCCTACCAGGTGGCACGCGACTATCGCCCGGTCGCGCTGCTGGCCGGCTCGCCCAACGTGCTGGCCGTGCATCCCGCCGTCAAGGCGCGCAGCGTGGCCGAACTGGTGCAGCTGGCGCGGCGCGCCGGTCCGCCGCTCGGCTTCGCCAGCCCCGGCGTCGGCAGCGGCCTGCACCTGGCGGGCGTGCTGTTCGCGCAGAAGGCGGGCGTCACCTTGCTGCACGTGCCCTACAAGGGCACCACGCAGGCGCTCAACGACGTGGTGGGCGGCCAGGTGCCGATCCTGTTCGGCACCCTGCCCACGCTCGCGCCCTTCCTGCAGTCCGGCGCGCTGCGCGCGCTGGCCGTCACCCAGGCGCGCCGCTCGCCGGCCGCACCGCAGATCCCGTCGCTGGCCGAGCAAGGCATCACCGGCGTGGAAGTGAGCTCCTGGTATGCATTGATGGCACCGGCGGGAACGCCGGCGCCGGTGGTCGACGCGCTCAGCCGCGAGGTGCGCGCGGTGCTGGCCTTGCCCACGGTGCGCGAGGCCTTGCAGCACCAGGGCATGGAGCCGGCCGACGAGGCGGACGGTGCCCCGCGCGCGCTGGACGCGCGCATCCGCGCCGAGACGGCGGCGTGGGCTGCGCTGATTCGCAAGCACGGGATCCAGGCGGAGTGAGGTGGGGCGCGGGGCGGGGATCTTGCGCTGGCGGGGAGGCTTGGGTTTGTGTGCCGGGTCACGTCGGTGGCTTCATCCGGTGCTTGCAGCTTGGACTACACCGTTGGTTTCATCCGGGGCTTGCGTGCTGGATCACACCGTTGGCTTCGCTTGGGCGCTCGCGTGCTGGATCACACCGTTGGCTTCGCTGGATGTTGCGCCTTGCTAAACCACCCCTCTCCCCCGCCCTCGCCCCATGAGGGGAGAGGGAGCCAAGACCTTGTGCTTGGCGATTGGTGTTGGCGCATCCTGCCGGCTTCGTCCAGCGCGTCGGGTTCCGCACCGCGCTGTTTGGCTCCCCTCTCCCGCTTGCGGGAGAGGGGCCGGGGGAGAGGGCAGGCGCTGGCGCGTAGCGAATCCAGTTGATCTACCGCGAGCGAAACCCCTGCTATCGCCGCAGCCGACCCGGGTCGCCCAGCCAGGCCGACACATCGCGCGCCGCCCGCTTGACTTCCCGCTCCGCGCGCTCGCGCAGCGTGCCGTCCTGCTCGAAGCGCTGGGCCGGGCCGGCCACGCTGATGGCGGCCACGGTCTTGCCGGTGGCATCGCGCACCGGGGCCGCGCACGAATCGATGCCCGGTTCGTAGGCCGAAAAGCTCCAGGCGCAGCCGCGCTCGTGGTCGGCCGCGAGGATCTCGCCCAGCCGCGCGTAGCTGGCAGGGCTTTGCGGTGTCGCCGTGACCAGCGGCTCGGCGCCCAGGCGCTCGCGCTGCTCGTCCTCGGAGAGTCCGGCCAGCAGCATGCGCCCGGGAGTGGTCAGGTGGGCGGGCACGCGGCTGCCGACCTGGATGTTGCTGACCAGCGAGGCGGCCGGCATGTGGCGCAGCAGGTAGAGTGCATGGCCGCCGTCCAGCACCACCAGGTAGGCGGAGAGCTGCAGGCTGTCGGCCAGGCGCGGCAGCACCTGGCGGGCGAAGCCCACCAGGTCGCTGCCGGCCAGTACCCGCGACGACAGCTTGAGCAGTTCCAGCCCGGCCTGGTGGCCGCCCTGCGGCAGGGCGTCGAGCATGCCTTCGTGCTCCAGCGTGGCGAGCAGGCGCATCACGGTGACGCGGTTCACCTCGATGCGGCGGCCGACCTCGCTCAGGTTGGCGGTGGAGCCGCCTTCGGCAATGAAGCGCAGCAGGCGCAGCGCCCGTACCACGGGCGAGACCAGTTGCGTTTTCTCTTCGGCATCGCCATCGGCGTCGGCCGGCTCGGCGGCATGAGGGAGGGGAGAGGCGGATGCGGGCTTGCGCGCCCGTGCGCCGGTCGGCTTGGCTGGTGTCTGCATGGTTCTGCGTTGGGACCGGCGCGCTTGCGTCATCAGGCCAGGGGCGCGCGCCAGGCGTCGTAATCGTACACCCAGTCGGCATTGCTCCCCTCCTTGAGCCAGTGGTTGCCGCGCGAACCGATCTGGATGCGCGCGGTGCGCTCGAGGCGCGCGGCCTGGTAACGCTGCAGCGCGGCGGGCACGTCATCGCGCCAGGTGTCGAGGCAGCGTGCCAGTACCACCGCGTCCTCGACCGCCTGGCCCGCCCCTTGTGCCATGAAGGGCATCATCGGGTGGCAGGCGTCGCCCAGCAGCGTGCAGCGGCCCACTGACCAGCGCGGCAGCGGGTCGCGCACGTACAGCGCGGAGATCAGCACCTCGTCGCAGGCGTCGAGCAGCGCGCGCGCTTCCGCATGGAAGCCGGCGTAGGCCGCTCGCACGTCGGCGACCTGCCCCGGCGTGGTCCACGATTCGTGGCGCCAGCTTTCCTGCGCGACGGTGGCGAAGACAAAGATGTCGCGGCCGCGGTTGAGCGGGAAGGTGACGATCTGCGAGGTCGGCTGCGGTCCCCACCACTTGGTGAAGGCGTCGAGGTTGGGCACGCCGGCCAGGCGCTCGGCAGGCACCACGGCACGGTAGGCGACCTGGCCGGTGAAGACCGGGCTCTCCTGGCCGAACAGCGCGGTGCGCACCACCGAGTGGATGCCGTCCGCGCCGATCAGCACATCGACGTCGTCGCTGCTGCCATCGGCGAAGCGCAGCGTGGCGCCCTGCTCGCGCGGCACCACGGCGGTGGCCTTGCGGCCGAGCTGCACGCATGGCGCGGGCACCGCCTGCTCCAGCGCGTGCATCAGGTCGGCGCGGTGCATGGTGAGCTGCGGCGCGCCGTAGCGGGCTTCGGCCGCCTCCGACATCGGCAGGCGCGAGGTTTCCTCGCCGCTGTCCCAGGTGCGGCTGATGCGATGGCTCGGTCGTGCCGCCGTCTCGCGCAGCGCCGCGCCGACGCCCAGTCCGTCGAGCGCACGCACCGCGTTGGGCGTCAGGTTGATGTCGGCGCCCACGCGCGCGAAGCGTACCGCCTGTTCGTACACGACCACCTCGTGGCCGAGCTGGCGCAGTGCGATGGCCGCCGCCAGTCCACCGATGCCGGCGCCGTTGATGCCGATTCGTTGCCTTGCCATGTCTTCCTGCCTTCCTTGCGTTTGCCTGCCCGCCACGCTTGGCGTTGCACGGCGGATATGTGATATGTTCAAAAATGAACGTAATGTTCATAAAAATACTATTCAGATGGGAGAACGTCGTCAAGCAAAAGCGCGCGGAAGCCGTCGGTCATGGCGGGACCGGCACATCGGCGGGGTTTGCGGTGATGCCGGCGACGCGCAGGGGCAGGTCTCCACGCGATCGGGGTCAGGCAGGCATAAGGGGGAGCGTCTCGGCCGCAGCCAGGGGGGAGGGAAGGCGGGAGGGGCGGGGGCGGCCAGGCGCTGCGGTGGGTGCCTGGCCGGGCCGGCTCAGTAGGGGCCGGCGGGGGTGGCGCCGGTGGGCGCGGCCGCAGCCGCGTCCGGCAGGAAGTCGCGGGCGAGCGCGCGCGTGGCGCTGGCGAGCAGGCGCACGTCGAGCCCGACCGCGACGAAGGTGCAGCCCAGCGCGAGATAGCGGCGCGCCAGCACCGGGTCCGGCGTCAGCGTGCCGGCGGCCTTGCCGCTGGCGACGATGCGGCGGATGGCGTCCTCGATGGCGGCCTGCACCTCGGGGTGGCCCGGGTTGCCGCGGTGCCCGAGCGAGGCGCTCAGGTCGGCCGGGCCGATGAAGACGCCGTCCACGCCATCGACGGCGCAGATCGCCTCCAGGTTGTCGAGTGCCTGGCGGGTCTCGGCCTGCACCAGCAGGCAGGCCTCGGCATCGGCGCGGTCGAGGTAGTCGCGGCGCAGGTCCCAGCGCGAGACGCGCGCCACGCCGCTGCCCACGCCGCGCATGCCGGCGGGCGGATAGCGCATGGCCGAGACCAGCCTCCGTGCCTGCTCGGGCGTGTCCACCATCGGTACCAGCAGCGTCTGCGCGCCGATGTCGAGCAATTGCTTGATCAGCGCCGGGTCGCCGTGCGGCGGCCGTACGATGGGATGCGACCGGTAGGGCGCGGCGGCCTGCAACTGGGCCAGCACGTTGCGCACATCATTGGGCGCGTGCTCGCCGTCGAGCAGCAGCCAGTCGAAGCCGGCGGTGGCGCACAGCTCGGTGCTGTAAGGATCGGGCAGCGAGATCCACAGGCCGATCTGCTGGCGGCCGGCCGCGATGGCGGCCTTGAAGGCGTTGTCGTAGGTCATGGTGGCATGGTCTCCGGAGACGGGCTGGCGGCACGGCGCATCGCGCCTCAGGCGCGCGCGTGCCGTGCCAGGTTGCCCTGGCAAACATACTTGGTGTGCAGGTAGTCGTCCAGGCCGTAGCGCGAACCCTCGCGCCCGTAGCCCGACTCCTTGATGCCGCCGAAGGGCGCCGCCTCGCTCGACAGCGCGCCTTCGTTCACGCCCACCATGCCGGCCTCGAGCGCCTGGGCCACGTCCCAGACGCGGGCGATGTCGCGCGAGTAGAAGTAGGCGGCAAGCCCGTAGGGTGTCGCATTGGCCAGGGCGATGGCCTCGGCCTCGGTGGCGAAGCGGAACACCGGCACCATCGGGCCGAAGGTCTCTTCGTGGTTGAAGCGCATATCCGCGGTGGCGCCGGCCAGCACCGTGGGCGTGAAGAAGTGGCCGTGCGGCGCCTCGGCGCAATCGTGGCGGGCGCCGCCGGTGACCAGCCGGGCGCCCTTGGCCAGGGCGTCCTCGACATGGTGCTGCACCTTGGCCAGCGCGCGCTGGTTGATCAGCGGGCCGATCTCGGCGCTGCCGCCGTCTGCCGGTCCCACGCGCAGCGCCGCGACGGCGCGCACCAGCGCGGCGACGAAGGTGTCGTGGATGCCGTCCTGCACCAGCACCCGGTTCGGGCACACGCAGGTCTGGCCGGCATTGCGGAACTTGGCCGCCATCAGGCCGGCCACGGCGGCATCGACGTCGGCATCGTCGAAGACGATGAAGGGGGCATTGCCGCCCAGCTCCAGCGAGACCTTCTTCAGCGTATCGGCGCTGGCGCGTGCCAGGTGCTTGCCCACCGCGGTGGAGCCGGTGAAGGAGATCTTGCGCACGCGCGCATCGGCCAGCCAGGCATCGGCCACCGCCGGCGTCTGCGCGCGCGAAGCGGGCAGCACGTTGACCAGGCCCGCCGGCGCGCCGGCTTCCTGCAGCAGCCGGGCCAGCGCCAGCGCCGTCAGCGGCGTGTCTTCGGCCGGCTTGGCCACCACCGCGCAGCCGGCGGCCAGCGCGGGCGCGATCTTGCGTGCCAGCATCGCCAGCGGGAAGTTCCACGGCGTGATGGCGGCCACCACGCCGACCGGCTCCTTGAGCACGAACAGCTGCTTGCCGGCCTGCGCCTGCGGCAGGATGTCGCCATGGATGCGCTGCGCCTCTTCGGCGAACCACTCCACGTACGAGGCGCCGTACAGCACTTCGCCGCGGCTTTCCGCCAGCGGCTTGCCCTGTTCCAGCGAGATCAGGCGGGCCAGGTCTTCCTGGTTGGCGAGGATGGCGGCGTGCCAGCGCTTGAGCAGCGCGGCGCGTTCGCGCGAGGTGGCGCGCCGCCACGCGGCGAAGGCGCGCTGCGCGGCGTCGACGGCGGCGGCGGCGTCGGCCGCGCCGCAGTCGGGCACTTCCGCCAGCAGCGCGCCGCTGGCAGGATCGGTCACGGCGAAGCGGCGGCCGTCGGCGGCGTCGCACCAGGCGCCGTCGATCAGGCAGCGCGAGACCAGCAGTTCAGGGCGGGCGAGGGCCAGGGTGGCGGGCAGCGTGGGAGCAGGGGTCGAAGACATGAGGGCGATCGGCAGGAAAGAAGGGAAAGGGTGCCGCGCGGCAGGGCCGCGCGGTGGTGGTGCAAGCAGGGGGGGCGGCTGCGCGGCGCGGGCCCGCTCAGCTGACGATGCCGAGGTGCCAGGGCACGAACTCGCCGTCGCCCAGGCCGAGCGCCTCGCTGCGCGTGGTCTCGCCGGAGGCGGCGCGCAGCAGATGGGCGAAGATCTCTTCGCCCATCTGCTGCACCGTCAGCTCGCCGTCGAGCACGCGGCCGCAGTTGATGTCCATGTCGTCGCGCAGCCGCTCGAACATCGGCGTGTTGCTGGACAGCTTCAGCGTCGGCGCGGGCTTGGAACCGAACATGGAGCCGCGCCCGGTGGTGAACAGGATCATGTTGGCGCCGCTGGCGATCTGGCCGGTGACGGCGCAGGGATCGTAGCCCGGCGAATCCATGAAGACGAAGCCGGCGCGGTCGATCGGCTCGGCGTACTCGTAGACTCCCTGCAGCGGCGTGGTGCCGCCCTTCATGGCGGAGCCGAGCGATTTCTCGAAGATGTTGGCCAGGCCGCCCTGCTGGTTGCCGGGGCCCACCACGCCGTTGAACTGGCCGTTGTGGCCGCGCGTGTACTCCTTCCACCAGGCGATGCGGTCGAGCAGCTTCTGCCCGACCTCGGGCGTCACCGCGCGCCGGGTCAGCATATGCTCGACGCCATAGATCTCGGGCGTCTCGGACAGGATGGCGGTGCCCCCGTGGCGCACCAGGATGTCCATGGCCGCGCCCAGCGCCGGATTGGCGGTGATGCCGGAGAAGCCATCCGAGCCGCCGCATTCGAGGCCGACCTTGATATGGCTGGCCGGCACCGTCTGGCGTACCGCCGCGTCGGCGCGCGGCAGCATCTCGCGCACGGCTGCCACGCCGGCCTCGATGGTGGCGCGCGTGCCGCCGGTCTCCTGCATCACCAGCGTGCGCAGCAGGGTGCCGCCCTCGCCGTCGCGCAGCGCCTGCGAATCGACCAGGTCCGCGACCTGGTTGCGCTCGCAGCCCAGCCCGACGACCAGCACACCGGCCAGGTTGGGGTGGCGCGCGTAGCCGGCCAGCGTGCGGCGCAGCACGTCGAAGTGCAGGCTCGGCGAGGACATGCCGCAGCCGCTGCTGTGCTGGAAGGCCACCACGCCGTCGACGTTGGGGAAGCCGGCCAGGCGCTCCGGCGTGAACCACTCGGCGATCTTGCGGATCACGGTGGCCGAGCAGTTCACCGAGGACAGGATGCCGATGTAGTTGCGCGTGCCCACGCGGCCATCGGCGCGCACGATGCCCTGGAAGGTGGCGCGCGCGTGCTCGGGCACGTAGTCGACCGGGCGCACGTCGGTGCAGAAGGCCGGCTCGCGCTCGAACTCGACGAAGCGCAGGTTGTGCGCATGGACGTGCTCGCCCGGCGCGATAGCGCGCGCGGCCAGGCCGATCACGGTGTCGTACTTGCGCACCGGCGTGCCGGCGGCGATGGCTTCGGCGGCCACCTTGTGGCCCGCCGGCACCTGGGCGCGCAGGCGCAGCACGCGGCCGTCGACCTCGACGTTCTGGCCGAGCGCCAGCGGCGCGCGCGCGATCACGATATTGTCCCGCGCGTGCAGACGGATCAGCGCGCGCGAGAGGTCCTTGGTGGTGTCCTGGGTGGCGGTGGTCATCGGGCTTTCTTCGTGTGGCGCTGGTGATCAGCCCAGCATCTGCTTGAGGTTGAGCCGTTCGATCAGCTTCTTCTCGTGTTCGTAGTTGTCGGCGACGAACTTGCGGTACTCGTCGGCGTCCTGGTACATGACGATGGCATCGATCTTCTCGCAGGCCGCCTTGAATTCCGTGCTGAGGATGGCGCGGCGCAGCGCCTCGCGCAGCTTCAGCGCGATCTTCGGGTCGAGTCCGCGCGGCGCGCCGATGCCGTTGGGCGCATCCATCACCACGTGGTAGCCGAGTTCCTTGAGCGTGGGCGTGCTGCCGAAGCGCGGCAGGCGCTGCGCGCCCCAGGTGGCGAGCAGGCGCAGCTTGCCTTGTTCCACATAGGGCGCCCAGGAGCTGGAGTCGGCCAGCAGGTCGACCTGGCCGCCGAGCAGGTCGGACAGGGCCGGCGCGCCGCCCTTGTAGGGGATGTGGTTGAGCTTGATGCCGGCATTGAGCGCGAACTCTTCCATGCCGACGTGGGTCTGGCCGGCGACGCCGGCGGTGGCGTAGTTGACCTTGCCGGGGTTGGCGCGGGCGTAGGCCACGAGGTCGGCCAGCGTCTTGAAGCGCGCGTCGCTGCGCACCACCATGCCGAAGGTCTGGCCCGAGGCGCGCGCCAGGTAGGTCAGGTCCTTGAGCGGGTCCATCTGCACCACGCCGAGCTGCGAGAAGCGGGTCACCGAGAGCGGGATCTGGCCGATGGTGTAGCCGTCCGGGCGGGCGTTGGCGAGTGCCTTGGTGCCGATCATGCCGGAAGCGCCGGCACGGTTGTCCACCACGATGGACTGGCCCAGCTCGCGCCCCGCCAACTGCATCAGCACGCGCATGGTCACGTCGGCGGTGCCGCCGGCCGGCCACGGGCAGATGAAGGTGATCGGACGCGAAGGATAGTCGCTCTCGGCCGCCAGCGCGGACGCGGCGGGGAGCATGCCGGCAAGGGTGCCGGCGGCACCGAGCAGCAGTTGCCGGCGCCCCGGCTTGAATGCGCTGTCTTGCATGTCTGTCTCCTGTGGGGGGCCTTGATGGGGCAAGCAGGTGCCATGCGCCGTGGCCGCCCTCGGCGGCGCATGGGGGAGGGGTCAGGCGGCCAGCGCGTCGGCCGCGGTGCCCGCGCCGACCAGCCGGGCGATGGCTTCGCCGACCTCGGTGGTGCTGGCGCCGCCGCCCAGGTCGGGCGTGCGCGGGCCCTGCGCCAGCACGGTCTCGATGGCGCCCAGGATGGCGTCGTGCGCCTGGCGGAAACGCGCATCAGGCGCGCCGTCCCCCGCGCGCGCGCCGCCGAGGAAATCGAGCATCAGCGCGCCCGACCAGATCATGGCGACCGGGTTGGCGATGTTCTTGCCGTAGATGTCGGGCGCGGAGCCATGCACCGGCTCGAACAGCGAGGGAAAGCGGCGCTCGGGGTTCAGGTTGGCCGAGGGCGCCAGGCCGATGGTGCCGGCGCAGGCCGGGCCCAGGTCGGACAGGATGTCGCCGAACAGGTTGGAGGCCACCACCACGTCGAAGCGCGTGGGCTGCAGCACGAAGCGCGCGGTCAGGATGTCGATGTGCTGGCGATCGACGGCGACGTCGGGATACTGCACCGCCATCGCATCGGTGCGTTCGTCCCAGTAGGGCATGCTGACCGCGATGCCGTTGGATTTGGTGGCCACGGTCAAATGGCGGCGCTGGCGCGCGCGGGCCAGCTCGAAGGCGTAGCGCAGCACGCGGTCGGTGCCGTGCCGGCTGAACACGGATTCCTGCAGCACCACCTCGCGCTCGGTGCCTTCGAACATGCGGCCGCCCAGCGAGGTGTATTCGCCCTCGGTGTTCTCGCGCACCACCAGGAAGTCGATGTCGCCGGGCTTGCGGTTGGCCAGCGGGCAAGGCACGCCTTCGAACAGGCGCACCGGGCGCAGGTTCACGTACTGGTCGAACTCGCGGCGGAACTTGAGCAGCGAGCCCCACAGCGAGACATGGTCGGGCACCTTGTCGGGCCAGCCGACCGCGCCGAAGTACAGCGCGTCGCAGCCTTCCAGCTGCGCGCGCCAGTCGGCCGGCATCATCGCGCCGGTCTGCAGGTAGTAATCGCAGTGGGCCCAGTCGAAGTGGACGAATTCCAGGTCGAGCGAGAAGCGCGCCGCGGCGGCCTCGAGCACGCGCAGGCCTTCCGGCATCACTTCCTTGCCGATGCCGTCTCCGGGGATGACGGCGATGCGCAGCGGGGCCTTGGGGGATGAGGTCATGGAGGAATCCGGTTCGCAGTAGGGGGATCGGCAGCCATGGTAAAGCCGGCCCGGCGGAATATAATCAGCCGGATCGTGAAGCGATAAAACACGATCCGTGAAGAATGAACTGCTCAACGAAGACCTCCGTGTCTTCATCGAGGTGGCGCGCCGGTCCAGCTTTTCCGCGGCCGCGGAGGCGCTGGGCGTGTCGCCGGCCTACATCAGCAAGCGCATCCATATGCTGGAGGCGGCGCTTTCCGTGCGCCTTTTCCACCGCACCACGCGCCGCGTGGTAGTCAGCGAGGACGGCGAACGCGTCTACGCGCTGGCGCAGCGCATCCTGGACGATATCGACCACCTCTACGAGGAAGTGTCGAGCACGCGGCGCAACCCGCGCGGCCTGCTGCGGGTGTGCTCCAGCTTCGGCTTCGGCCGCAACGTGGTGGCACCGGCCATCTCGCAGCTGGTGCGGCAGTATCCGGCGCTGCAGGTGCGCTTCGAGGTGTTCGACCGCCTGGTCGACGTGGCCACCGACGGCTTCGACCTCGACATCCGCGTGGGCGACGAGATCGCCCCGCACCATATCGCGCGGCGCCTGGGCTCCAACCATCGCGTGCTGTGCGCGGCGCCGGCCTACCTGGCCCGGCGCGGGCAGCCGCGCACGCTGGCCGAACTGGCCAGCCACGACTGCCTGGTGATCAAGGAGCGCGACCACCCCTTCGGGGTCTGGAAGCTGCGCGACGGACAGCAGGAGCAGACCGTCAAGGTGACCGGGCCGTTGTCGTCCAACAACGGCGAGATCGTGGTGCGCTGGGCGGTGGACGGCCACGGCATCGCGCTGCGCTCCACCTGGGACGTCGGGCCGCAGCTGGCCAGCGGCGCGCTGGTGCAGGTGCTGCCGGACTACCGGCAGGACGCCAATATCTGGGCGGTCTATCCGTCGCGGCTGACCACCTCGGCCAAGATCCGCGTCTGCGTGGAGTTCTTCGAGGCCTATTTCCGCCAGCGCGGCGATCCGGCGGCGGCCTGAGCACGGCCGGCACGGCACGCTGCGGCTGGGCATTGTCCGCGACGCTGCCTATGATGGAGACGGCGCGGCGCGCGCGGCCCCATTGCTGTGGTGCGCGGCCGTGTGCCGTCACCGCATTGCAGCCAAGACGAGGGCGCCATGTCAAACCATACCTACAAGCTGGTGGAGATCGTCGGTTCCTCGCCGGAGGGCACGGACAAGGCCATCCAGAATGCCATCGCCAAGGCGAGCGAAACCATCAAGCATATCGACTGGTTCGAGATGGTGGAGATGCGCGGCCACATCGTCGACGGTACGGTGGCGCACTTCCAGGTGACGCTGAAGATCGGCTTCCGCGTCGACTGAGCGAGCGCGGCGGGAGCGGCGCGGCGCTCAGCCGCGCGCGGCGTGCGGCAAGGCGTCGTGCAGCGGGCCGTAGAGGCGGCGTAGCGCCGGCTGTGGCGCCTCGCGCAGGTAGGCCAGCGTCTTCTCGAGGAAGGCGGGCGTGGCGCTGTCCGGCACGCGCCGGATCCACCTGCCGGCCTCGGCCTCGCGGCCTTGCAGCGCGAGCAGGCGCGCGTGGTTGAACTGCCCGCGGAAGTCGCCGCCCTCGGCGGCGCGGCGGTAGTGCTCGGCCGCCTGGGCCAGGTCGCGCTCGACTTCCCAGCCGTCTTCGTAGAAGCCGCCGATGATATTGAGCGACTTGGTATGGCCGAGTGCCGCCGCGCGCCGGTACCAGTCCAGCGCCTGCGCGCGCTCGGGTGCGACGCCGCGGCCCAGCGTCAGCGCGGTGGCCAGGTTGTACATGCCCCAGTCCGAACCGCGCTCCGCCGCCAGCTGGTACCAGCGCGCAGCGGCGTGCGCGTCCTGCGGCGTGCCCCAGCCATTCTCGTAGCAGCGTCCCGCCAGGTTGGCGGCGCCGGCGTGGCCGGCGTGCGCGGCATGCTTGAACCAGGCGAAGGCGCGCGCTTCGTCGCGCGCCAGTCCGCGCCCGGCGAGGAACCACTGGCCCAGCAGGGCCTGCGCGTCGAGATGGCCGGCCAGCGCGGCGGCGCCGAGCCAGGGCAGTGCCTGGGCGGCGGGACCGCACAGCTTGTCGCGCAGGGCGGCGGGGCCGAGCTGTTCGAGTTCACCGGGGGTGGCGGGGCGGAAGGGCAGGTCGAGCATGGCGGAGAAGGCAAGCGCCCCGGCCCCGCCGCAAGGCAGGACCGGGGCACCGGACACGCGGCGCGTGCCGCAGGCGGTCGGGCCGGTCGGGCGTTCAGAAGCGCACGTTGGCGCTGAAGATGAAGGCGCGGCCGGGCGCCATGGTGGCGTAGTGGCTAGCGTAGGCCTGGCTGTAGTAGACCTTGTCGGTCAGGTTCTGCACGTTGAGCTGCAGCGCCAGGTTCTTGTTGACCCGATAGCTGGCCATGGCGTCGAAGCGCCAGTACGACGGCACCCATTTGTTGGTCGACTCGTTGCCCCAGATCTTGGATACGTAGTAGGCGCCGCCGCCCAGCGTGAACTTGGGCAGCACCTGGTAGGTGGTCCACAGGCTGAAGCTGTCGTCCGGCGTGTTGGGGAAGGAGGTGCCGTTGGCGAGGCCGAATGCCGCGCCGGCGCCGCCCGCGTTGCGCAGTTCACTCTTCAGGTGGGTGTAGCCGCCGAACACCGCCCAGTCGTTGGTGACGTTGCCGGAGAAGCCCAGCTCGAAGCCCTGCACGCGCTTGTCGCCGGCCATGGCCGCGGTGCCGTCCTGCAAGGTGATGCGGGCATTGGTGGTGTCGATGCGGAACAGCGCGGCGGTCAGGGCCAGGCGCCGCTGCAGCGGCTCCCACTTGGCGCCCACTTCGTAGGCGCGGTTCTTCTCGGGCGCCAGCATGGCGCCAATGTTGCCGCTGCGGTCCGGGCCCAGCGCATTGCCGTCGCTGCCCTGGGTCAGGAAGGAGCCTGCCGGGGTCGACGAGGTGCCGAAGGAGGCGTACAGGCTGACCGTCTCGACCGGCTTGAAGACGATGCCCAACTGGTAGTTGAACAGATTGTCGGTGCGGCCGAAGTCGGTGCGCACGCCCTTGCTGTCCGCGGCGGAGGTGAAGTTGGCGTCGTAGCGGTCGTAGCGGATGCCGCCGTTGACCAGCCAGTGCTTGCCCAGCTCGACCGAGTCGAACAGGTAGACCGCCGCCGTGTTGGTCTTCGAGTTGGTCGGGTTGTTGGCGCGCGAGATGGCGCCGGACCACGGATCGAAGGGATTCGGGTTGAGCAGCGTGGTGCAGTTGTAGCTGCCGGCGGCGCCCGGGCCGCTGGGGCAGCGGTTGCTGCCGGTGGCCACGTTGTAGCTGTCGTTCTCGCTCTTCTCCTGCGCGAACTCGATGCCGAAGGCGTACTTGTGCTTGGCGAAGCCGGTCTGCACGGTGCCGGACAGGTCGGTCTGGTTGGCGATGGTGTTGACCGTGGAGACGCGCGTGTTGGCGCGGCGCCAGACCATGCCGTAGTAGATGTTGCCCTGGCTGTCGTCGGGCTGGGTCCAGATGAAGTCCTGGTGGGTGCGGGCCACGCGCGTCTGGTTGCGGAACTTGAGCGCCGGGCTGAAATCGTGCTCGAAGCGGATCGTGCCCATGTCGGTCTGGTCCTTGCGGAAATCGCGGTTGGCCAGGCCGTAGTAGGTGTTGCGCGGCACGCTGATCGGCGAGCCGTCGCCGGCAAAGCTGGTACGGGCGATGCTGTCGCTGCGCCGGTTGAAGGTCGGGTTGTTGTACGGGATCCCGGTGTCCGGGATGTCGTTGGACTGCATGTGGTAGTACGCCAGCGTCAGGCGCGTGTCGGTGCCCAGGCCGAAGGCGACGGTCGGCGCGATGCCCCAGCGCGACTGGTTGGCCACGTCGCGGCCCGGCACGTCCTGGTCATGCACCATGGCGTTGAGGCGGAAGGCCCCGTGGTCGGAGAACTTCCAGTTGCCGTCGGCGGTGGCGCGCTTGTAGTCGGCGTTGCCGAGACTGACATTGCCCTCGGCGAAGTTCTCCAGGCGCGGCGCCTTGCTGGTGATGTTGATGCTGCCGCCGGCGGAGCCGCGGCCGTCGTAGGCGCCGGCCGGACCCTTGGTCACTTCCACCGTCTCGACGTTGAAGATCTCGCGCGATTGCGAGCCGATGTCGCGGAAGCCGTCGAGGAAGGTGCTGGCCTGCGCGTCGTAGCCGCGGATGAAGGGGCGGTCGCCGACCGGGTTGCCGCCCTCGCCGGCGCCGAAGGCGATGCCGGGCACGGTGCGCAGCACGTCGGTGAGGCTGGCCGAGGCGGTGCTCTGGATCACTTCCTGCGGAATCACGGTGATCGAGCGCGGCGTGTCGAGCAACTTGTCCGGGTTCTTGATCGAAGAGGTGGAGTCGACCTTGAAGTTGCTGTCGCCCGTGCCGCTGACCGTCACCGCCGGCAGTTCAGCCGCGGCCACCGTGGCGCTGCCGGCCGACTGCGCGGCCACCGGTGTTGCCGCCACCGCCATGCCGACGGCGCCGGTCAGGCGCGGAACGGCGTGCTTCCTCTTGCTTCTGCTGACAACCACTGCAGTCGACACGATCCTTCCCTCTTTAGTTTTGTGAATCATATTAAGAATGAGAAGGATTATCATTTGCTGCCTGGATGTAAGTCAAGTGATACATCCAGGGCCGATGTGTCGTCTATGTATCGAGAATGGATGACAAGGCCTGCACTTGACGTGGTGGTGGAAGCACGTGCGGGCATCCTGCGCCGGCCTGTGCCATCACCTGCCGCCACCACGTCATGCGCATGCCGCGAGGCGGGGCCGCCGGCCGAGGCAGCCGGCGCGCGGCCCCGGCGGGCCTCAGTCGAACTGGTAGGAGTAGATCGCGTTCAGCCGCGGCGAGCGGTGCGACGCGTTGATGGGCTTGTCGCCGACCGGTTGTGCGATCGACAGGTCCAGCGTGTAGTAGCGGCGGTCGGAGAAGCGCACGCCGAGTCCTACCGAGGCCAGCGAGCGGTGCGTCAGCACAACGCTGTTGGAGAGCACGCGCGCCATGTCGCCGATGACGTAGGGCTGGACCGTCTTCAGGTAGGCCATGTCGAGCGTGAACAGACGATTGAATTCGAGCGAGGCGCCCCAGCCCTTGTCGCCCGCCACTTCGCCGGCCGGATAGCCCAGGCCGAACATGCGGCCGCCGAAGCTGATCTGTTCGCTCGAGGCCAGCCGCTGCGCGCTGAACTGGCCCGCCGCCGACACGGTCATGCCGAAGCCGGCCGGCAGGTCGTTCGACTGCGAGGCCTGCAGCCGGGTGCGGAAGAAGCTGAGGTCGTTGGTAGTGTTCTCGCGCGAGGCGCCGAGCCCGGCGATGCCCTGGTACAGGCCCAGCATCAGGGTGCGCGTCTGGCCCTGGCTGCGCTGCACGTAGTTGGCCTCGGCGCTGACCACGCGCACGCGCGTGCCCAGTGTCACCTGCTGCCCGGTGGCCGTGCCGGTATAGCGTTCGAACTGGTCGACGCCGTAGATGCCGCCGGTGGCGATCAGTGTCTGCGCGTTGCTGAGCAGCAGCGGGTAGGCGAGGCTGGCGCCGATGCGCTTGTTGTCGTTGACATAGCGCGGATCGATGCCGAGCGGCGCCAGCGTCGCGTTCTCGGGCACGCCGCGGTAGTGCGAGGCGGTCACGCGCGCCACCATGCCCTCGGTGCCGATCGGCTGCGCGTAGTTGGCCGCGTAGTACTCTTCCTTGTTCGGGCCCTTGGGAAACAGGGCTGACACCGAGACCTGTTCACCCAGCGGCGACAGGCTGTTGGCGGTGAGCGTGGAGATCGCGCGCAGCCCCGGCGACATGTACTCGATGCCGGTGCCGAAGGTGACGGGCTTGCGCTTGATGTCGAGCACCAGCTCGCAGGCGCCATCGGTGGTCTGCGGCGGCTGCACGGTGGCCGCCACCTGCATGCCCGGCTGCAGGCCGAGCACGTTGGCATAGTGTTCGAAGGTCTCGCGGCGCAGCGGCTTGTCCTGCATCAGCCGTTCGCCGATCGCGCGCAGGCGGTCCTCGGCCGCGCCGGCCTTGCCGCGGATGGTGATGGTCTTGACATAGCCTTCGACCACCGTGACCAGGACGTTGCCGTTCTCGAAAGTCTGCGCCGGCACGAAGGCGAACGAAAGCGGGTAGCCGCGCTGCTGGTACATCTGCGTGACTTCGTTGGCGGCTTCCAGCAGTTGTGCGACGGTGATCTCGTGGCCGGCCAGCGGCGCGAACTTCGCGGCGATCTCGGCGAAGGGGATGGTCTTGACCCCTTCGATCTGGAACTTCTGCGGCGTCAGCCGGCTTTGCAGCAGGTGCTGCAGCGCGGCATCGGGACGTTCCACCTGGATCGTGACGTTGCTGCCGGCGGGCCGGCTCGGCTCGATCTTCGGCAGGGTCTGGGTCGGGTCGCCCTGGACCGGGCTGCGCGGATCGGAATAAGAGGCCTGGCAGACGCCGAGGCCGATCAAAAGCGTGGCGACACGAGTACGTGCTCGCATGGTGATACCCCTGTTTCTAAAGTGTCGCGGCTATGACGCGATGTGCCGCTGAAGACGGGGGTGCCGCTGTCCCCGCCTTCTCCTTGCGGCCATCGCGCTGTTCTACGGATCGACTGCTTTCCTGATTGCCTTGCCGGTGACCGCCGGCGCCCGCGGCGCCGGCGTGCCGCCTAGTGCTTGCTGCCGCCCAGGCCGCCCAGCAGGCCGCCGAGCAGGTTGGTGACGGGCGCCAGCGCGCCGCCGCTGCCCGACGTGCCGGACGAACCGCCGGTGCTGCCGGTGCTGCCGGTGCTGCCCGACGTGGCGGCGCCGACGCCGCTCGTGAGGCTGGAGACCAGGTTGGTCACCGGCGCCAGTGCACCGCCGCCGGCGCCGGCGGTGCTGCCGACCGACCCCACCGCTCCGACCGCGCCGGTGACCGTGCCGACCACGTTGCCGACCAGGCTGGTGACCGGCGCGAGCGCGCCGCTGCCGGTATTGCCGCCGGTGGCGCTGCCGAGGGCGCCGGTCAGGCTCGAGACCAGGCTGGTGACCGGCGCCAGGGGGCCGCTGCCGGCGCTGCCGCCGGTAGCGCTGCCGAGGCTGCCGGTCAGGCCCGAGACGAGGCCGGTGACAGGGGCCAGCGGGCCCGAGCTGCTGCCCGAGCCGCCGGCCAGGCCGCCGAGGCCGCCGAGGCCGCCCAGCAGGCTGGTCACCGGTGCCAGCGGGCTGCTGCCCGAGCTGCTGCCGTTGGCGTTGTAGAGCACGCCGCCCAGCGACGCGACCGTGGTGCCGGTGCCGGTCACGATGCCGCCCACGCCCGATACCACCGGCGTATTGGTCTGCTTGAGCGAAGTGCCGGCGACGGCGAGCGCGCCGCCGACCGTGGCCAGCAGGCCGTTGACCGGCTGGCCGAGGCCGGTCGCGGCGCCCAGCGTCTGGGTGGTGCTGGTCAGTTGCGAGGTCAGCGGCACGATGGCCTTGCTGACACCGCTGGTGAGCTGTTCGACCGGGCCGGTCGACAGCACGGTGCCGAGCTGGGTGCCCACGTTGCCCACCGTGCCGCCCAGCTGCGTCACCAGCGAGCCGACCGGCGTGGTCACCGGCGCCAGCGGCGAGAGCGGGCCGCTGCCCAGGCCGCTGACCGCGCTGCCGACGTTGCTGACGGCGTTGCCGACCTGGTTCACCACATTACCGGTGCTCGCCAGCGTCGTGCCGAGCGGGTTGGCCGCGTTGGGCATGTTGCCCAGGCCGTTCTGCAGGCCGGTCCCCAGCGCGTTGACGGCGGCGCCAAGCGAGCTGACCGCGTTGCCCAGGCCCGTCTGGGTCTGCGACGACACCACCGGCAGGCTGGCGCCGGAGATCGCCTGGCCGAGCTGGCCGACCGTGCTGCCGGCCGCGTTCACGACCGAGCCGGTGCTGTTGACGATGGAGCTGGTGGGCGTCAGCGAAGTGGTGGAGCCGCCGTTGTTGCCGCCGTTGTTGCCGCCATTGTTGCCACCGTTGTTGCTGCCGCTGCCACCCGTTCCGTTGCTGCCGCTACCGTTGCTGCCCGTGCCGTTGCTGCCCGTGCTCGAACTACCGCCGGAGTCTGTGCCGAGGGAGGTGGAGCCGCTGCCGCTGGCGCAGCCGCCCAGTGCCAGCAGCGTGGTCAGCAGCGATGCCAGGACGATGTGTTGTTTGCGCATGATGTTCTACCCCTCGAAATGGATGTGAATCTCTTGACGTGTGCGCGCCCTGTTTGCGGCGCGTGTGGCGGGGTAGAGCGCAAACGCTGTGCCAGCGCGTGCGCGGCGGCTGGCCGGGCCGGGCGGCGACGCCGGGCGGTTGGCCGCAATGCCTTGTGCTGCAAGGGTTTACGGCTGGCAGGCAAGCATCGTTGAGGGTGGTTTGAAACGGTCGCGAGCGGTTGTTCCGCCGTTACGTGTTACGTAACGTCGCGGCCAATCTCCGAAACATCGGCGTGCTCGCAGGTCTGCTGCACACGGCGACGGCATGGCGGGGCTGCCGCATCGCCATGCGCTGGTGTGTTTCGTGGCGAGGGGAACATGTTACGTAGCACGTAACGTCCGCCGAGCTGTCGGGCACCGCTCTTTGCATGCCCGTGAGAACCCCCCTTAACGTCGGGGAAGCCGCATGGCGCAAGGCCGCGCGGGTAGCGGGCCGGGCCGCCGCCGATGCGCTCGGCGTGGTTGGCACGCTGCTTGCGGCTGTGGACTCCGACGAGTCTGCACCCCGGGGTGATTCGGATGCGAAACCCGCCTGACCAGGGCGATCGCGCAGGGGGCGGCGAACTCGCCCGCGGACCAGCCGCACCGATCAGACAGCGCCCCCTTGGCAAAGACGTGGCGGGGGAGACAAAGGAGAAAACCATGAACGCATCGATCCGACCCATTTCCACGCAACCCGCGCAGCGCGTGCTGGCACTTGCCTGTGCCGCGGCCCTCGCCATGCTGGCGGGCTGCTCTTCCGGCGGCTCCGGCAGCGGCGCGACGCAGGATTCCCAGACCACGCCGACCACGCCCGTCAATCCGCCGAACGTGACGACGCAGAGCACGCCGCTCGGCCAGGTGTCCAGCGGCGCCGGCAATACCGTCATCGCCGCCGGCAATGCCGTCACCGATATCGGCAAGCAGTTGCAGAACACCGCGCTGCCGGTGGTGCCGACCGCCGCGCGCAATGCGCTGGGCGATACCGTGGCCAATGCCGGCGGCGCGGTGGGCGCGCTCGGCGCCGGGGTGCGCGATGGCCTGGGCAAGATGGGCTCGGTCAGCGATCCGCTTGGCGTGACGGTAGCCAGCACCGGCAACGTCGTGACCAAGCTGGGCAACACGGTGTCGAGCGCAGGCAATGTGGTGACCGGCCTGGGCACCGAGACGCTGTCGCCGCTGGCGCCGGTGACCACGCCGGTCGGCAGCCTGGTGAGCCAGGTCGGGGCGGTCGTCGCCGATGGCGGCGGCAAGCTCGGCAGCGTGCTGTCCACCGGGCCGGTGGCGCAGCTCACCAGCACGGCCAGCAAGGCCATCGTACCGCTGACCACGCAGCTTACCAATGCCACCCAGGGCATCGGCGCCGCCACCGGCCTCGGCCAGCCGGTCAACAGCCTGCTGGGCACCGTGGGCAACAACCTGGCCAGCGTGGGCAGCCTGGTCACCAACAGCAATGCGCCGCTGGTGTCGAGCCTGGGCGGCGTCGTCACCGAAGCGGGCAGGACCGTGGCCGGCGCGGGCGTCCTGCTGCATGGCGACGGCAGCACCACCAATCCGCTCGGCGGCCTGCTCGGCTCGCTGCCGCTCAGCGGCCTGACGGGCAGCGGCGCCAGCAGCAATCCGCTGGCGCCGGTGACCGGCCTGCTCGGCGGACTCACCGGCGGCAGCACGGGCGGCAATCCTCTGTCTCCCGTCACCAGCCTGCTGGGCGGCCTCGGCGGAAGCTCCAGCAGCTCGAACCCGCTGGCGCCCGTGACCAACCTCGTGTCGAGCCTGACCAGCGGCCTCGGCGGTGCCGCCGGTGCCGCCGGTGGCGGCAGCGGAGCACTGCCGGTGAAGACCGTGCTCACGCCGGTCACCGGCCTGCTCGGCAGCGCCACCGGTGCGGCAGGCAGCGCCACTACGGGCACGACCGGCACCACCGGCTTGCCCCTCGTGTCGAGCCTGCTGGGCGGCCTCAGCCACTGAGCGCTACCGCATCACCCGAATGCGGTAGACCCCGACGACTTCATGGTGCGTTGACGTCTTTACCCCGCGGCGGCGCATCCTTTTCTTCCCTCCCATGCATGCAGTGCCGGTCTTCGCGGGCCGGTACTGTGGCAGGGATCCGTTCGCACATCATTCAAACTCTGATTTCAAACGGGTGTCCTCCTAGGTGTCCTCTTCTAAGCTGTTCCCCGCCCCCTCGACTAGGGGGTGTATAAGGCAGGCGGCGTGACATATAAAGATGGCACCAGTGGTATCGCTCGCTGTGACAGCCTGGCCATAAGAGCCAGGCGACAGCGAACAGATAAGCGGACGCTGGATGATGCAGTGCTTATTTTTGGGAGTGTGACCTCATGAAAAATTCCATTCAGCGTTTCCTTCGGGACGAGCGCGGCGCAACGGCCATCGAGTATGGTCTGATCGCCGGTCTGATCGCGATCGCGATCGCCACCGCAGTCAGCGGCCTCGGCACCAACCTCACGACATTCTTCAACGGACTGGCCGGCAAGGTTTCGGCCTGGGCATCAGGCGCCACCAGCGCAGGCTGAGGCCACGCCACTGTCGCCCTGATGCTGTTCGTTGCCGTGCTGTTCTGCGCGGCAATCGTCTGGACCGACTTCTTACACCGTAGAGTTCCCAACACCGTGCTGGCCGCGGCGCTTGCCGCCGCCTGCATGGCGCTGGTGTTCGGCCCTTCGTCGCAGCCGGCGCTGTCATCGCGCCTGCTGGGGATGGGGCTGGGCTTCGTCGTCACCTTGCCGGTCTACGCCCTCGGGCGCATGGGCGCGGGTGATGTGAAGTTCCTTGCGGTGGCGGGTCTGTTCAGCGGTGCCGCCGGCCTGCCTGCCGTCTGGATCGTGGGCAGCCTGCTTGCGCTGGTGCATGCGCTGCTGGCGCGATCCGACCGGGTCGCGCTGGTGGTTGCGCGCGCTTCGCAATGGCGCAGCCGCACGCACGGCAACGCGCAGCATCAGGTCCGCCTTCCTCAACCGTTCGACGCCCGGCGCGGCATTCCCTACGCGGCCTATCTCGCCATGGGACTGCTCGCGTGGCTGCTGCGCGCGCAGTAGCGCGTGCTGCAGCACATGCCGCGAGGTGCGCGCTGCAGCAAGGCGCGGCACCGCGCGGCGCCTGATGCGCGATGACGCGGCACGATGAAGCGACACACCACGGAACGCGGTAAAGCCTGAACGATCCAGGCCGATATCTGCAGCAGGATCGGCGCCGCCGGTTCGGCGCGGCAAGACTCATCAACCGGATAGCGTATGCCTTTGCGGGGATCGTCAATCACGCGCGCACGCACCTCGGGCGTGGCGGCGCTGGAATTCGCCCTCATCCTGCCATTGATGCTGACCATCATCGTCGGCATCGTCTACTACGGCGTGGTGATGGCCTTGCAGCAGGTGCTGACGCTGGCGGCCGAAGAGGGCGCGCGTGCCGCGCTGCGCTACCCCAGCGGGGCCAGCGCCAACACGGCGGCAGCCACGCAGGCGCTGCGGGTCAGCGCCGCCTCGGCCACCGCGGTCGCCGCGCTGCCCACCTCGCTGGCTTCGCTGCTGTCGAGCAGCAACGTGGCCCAGGCCGCCAACTGCACGGCGCCGGCCGGCGCGGTCTGCGTCAACGTTACGCTGAACCTGCCGACCAGCAGCATCCTGCCCACCATTCCGCTGATGCCGGTGCCGGCCGCGCTGACCGGAACGGCCGTGGTGCAACTGTCGCCAGACACATGATGGCCGGACACATGACGAAGACACCTGCCGCGGCGGCGCCTGGCCTGCCGCCACGAACCTGCTCCCCGAACCGGATTCCAGCATGACCAGCAAACAGATCAAGATCATGGCCATCGTGCTGCTCGCGCTTGCCGCGTTGCTCGCGCTGATGGCCTGGCAGGTGGGACGCAAGCCGCATGAGCCTGCGGCGCCGGTGCAGGCGGTGGCGGCACGGCATCCGGTGGTGGTGACCGCCAAGGCGATCGAGGCCGGCAAGCCGGTGCCGGCCGACGCCCTCAAGGTGGAGATGTTGCCGATCGAGCCGGCGGACTCCTACGCCGAGGTCGGCAAGGTGGCCGGCAAGGTGCCGCTGGTCGCGCTGGGCGCGAACGTGCCCGTGCTCGCTTCCCATCTGCTGCGCGGCCTGGCCGCGCAGGTGCTGCAGGGTGAGCGCGCGGTGGCGATCAACGTGGACGAGATGGTCGGCGTCGGCAACCAGGTCCAGCCGGGCGATTTCGTCGATGTCTTCCTGGTGCTGCGGCGCGACAACCAGGAGGTGGACGGCAGCCAGGCGCGCCTGCTGCTGTCGCGCCTGCGCGTGCTGGCCTATGGCGCCAGCACGGTGACGCAGACGGCCCAGCCGCAGGAACAGATGATGGTGCGCCAGGAAGGCGCCAAGACCGCCGTGCTGGCGGTGCCGGTGGAGCAGGTCAACAAGCTGGCGATCGGGCAGCAGGCCGGGCGCCTGCTGCTGGCGCTGCGCAATCCGAAGGACGAGACCACGCCCGATGCGGGCCTGTTCGCCGAGCCGCCGCCGGTGCTGAAGGCGAAGGGCAAGGCCGGCGAGGACGGCCTCGCGCCTGCGGACCGCGCCGCCGCCGGGCTTGCGCTGAGCGGGCTGGTCGGCGCTTCCGCACCGCATGCGGCCGCGCGCCCGCTGCCGGCCGCCGTGCCGCGCCCGCCGCGTTCCGCCGCCGCGCCGTCGGGCGTGGAGGTGATCCGCGCCGGCAAGCGCGATATCGAATGAAGGCGGCCTTGCCATGACATACGCGGGCCGCCACGCCATCCACGCACCACACGATTCACGTTACGCCGCCCAGCGCGGGATACAGATGCTCCAGCCCAAGACACGACGGGACACCGGATCGGTCGGCGCCGCCTGCGCCGCCGTCTCTATCGCCATCGCCGCCGCCGCCGCGGCGGCCTGCGCCTGGCCCGTGCTGGCCGCCACCGTGCAGGAAGCCCGCCTGCCCGCGCGCGCCATCAAGCTGCTGGCCGGCGCGCAGCAGGAAGTGCGCCTGGGCCAGCCGCTCGAGCGCGTGGCGGTGGGCAATCCGCCGGTGGCCGATGCCTTGCTGCTGAAGAACGGCACGGGCCCCGCCAGCGTGCTGGTGGTGGCACGCAGTCCCGGCGTGACGGACCTGATGATCTGGCCGCGCGGCGGCGCGCCGGTGCGCTACGCCGTCGAGGTGGCCGCGGTGGCGCCCGATGCCGACGCCCCGTCGGTCACGTCGTCGGCGGCGGGCGTCTCGATCGATGGGCAGTCGCCGGACGCGCTCGTGGCTGCGCGCGCGCAGGCCGCGGCACGCGCCACGCAGGGCGGCAGGGAAGGCAAGGATGGCAAGGGCGGCGGCGTCGTCGTTGACCGCTCCGTGGTGCCCCTGAGCGCCACCGTGCAGGTCGACGTCAAGGTGGTCGAGGTCAGCAAGTCGGTGCTCAAGGAGGTCGGGCTGAACTTCTTCCGCGCCAATGGCGGCTTCTCCTTCGGCACCTTCTCGCCGTCTTCGCTGAACAAGTTCACGGCGGGTTCCTTCAGTTCGGGCTCCAGCAGCTCCGGCAGCGGTTCCGCCAGCGTGGACAGCGGCCTGCCGATCGGCAACGCCTTCAACCTGGTGGCGGCCTCGGTCTCGCACGGCATCTTCGCCAATATCAGCGTGCTGGAAAGCAACGGCCTGGCGCGCGTGCTGGCCGAGCCCAGCCTGGTGGCGCTGTCGGGCCAGAGCGCGAGCTTCCTGGCCGGCGGCGAGATCCCGATCCCGGTGCCGCAGGCGCTCGGCACCACCACCATCCAGTTCAAGCCCTTCGGCATCGGCCTGACCGTGACGCCGACGGTGCTGGCCGCGAACCGCATCGCGCTCAAGGTTGCGCCGGAGGCGAGCGATCTCGACTTCACGCGCAGCGTGTCGATCAACGGCGCTTCGGTGCCGGCCATCATCACGCGCCGCGCCGATACCACCATCGAACTGGGCGACGGCGAAAGCTTCGTCATCGGCGGCCTGGTCAACCGCAACACCGTGAGCAGTGTCAGCAAGGTGCCCGTGCTCGGCGACCTGCCCATCATCGGCGCCTTCTTCAAGAACCTGAACTACACCCAGGACGAGCGCGAGCTGGTGATCATGGTCTCACCGCGCCTGGTCAAGCCGCTGGCCAAGGGCTCGGCGGCGGCGGCAGCGGTGGGCAACGATGGCCGTACCAGCGCCGATCCCAATGTCTGGGGCTGGTACATGCTCGGCGAGTATGCCGATCCGACGCTGCCGGGCTTTTCGAAGTAGCAGGCGGGGGACACGTGCGGAATGACGGAATGGCGGCACCACAGAGAAGACAGCGGTAACGGTAGATGGACTATTTCCTGTTGAACTCCCCGCAGGGCGGGCTGGCGCAATGGCTGGGCGGCGTGCTGCACGGTGCCGGCACGCTGCTGCTGGACGACGGCGCGCAGGAGTCCTTCGTCGACAAGATCACGACGGCGAATCCGGCGCTGGTGTTCCTCGATTTCTCGCCGGCGCAGGCTGCGGACTCGGCACGCCTGGCCGCGCAGCTCGGCCGCCTGTTTCCCACCGTGCCGCTGGTGGCCGTGGGCAATGCCGCGGAGCCTGCGGCGCCGCTGGCCGCGCTGCGCGCCGGCATGAGGGATTTCGTCGATATCGGCGCGCCGGCGCAGGAGGCGATGGAGGTGATCCGGCGCCTGCTGGCCGCGCGGCTGCAGGTGCAGGTACCGGCGCTGGTCGCGGAGCCGTCCCGGCGCGGCAAGGTGCTGGCCGTGCTGGGCGCGCGCGCCGGCGTGGGCACCTCCACGCTGGCGGTCAACCTGGCCACCGCCGTGCGGCGCGGCTCCGGAGCGGAGGTGCTGCTGCTGGATCTCGGGCTGCCGGCGCGCGATGGCGCGCTCTACATGAACATCAGCCCAGGCTTCCACTTCGTCGAGGCCGTGCGCAACCTGCGCCGCTTCGACCAGGTCTTCGTGCAGACGGCGCTGGCGCGCCATGCCAACGGCGTCTCGGTGCTGCCGCTGCCGACCACGCTGGCCGAGCTGCGCGACATCTCCTATTCGGAGGCGCTGGCGCTGCTGGAGCGCCTGCGCGGCTTCTTCGATCTGCAGGTGATCGATCTCGGCGGCTTCAGCAACGCCGACTTCATGGCGCAGATCGTCAAGGCGGCCGACACGGTGATGATGGTCACCGAACAGAGCGTCGGCGCCATCGTGTCCGCCGCCGAGCTGGTGCAGGAACTGAAGAAACGCGACGTAGAGCGCGAAGACATAGAGCTGGTGGTATCGCGCTTCGATGCACGCCTGGGGCTGGAGGCCGGGGAGATCGCGCAGCGGGTCGGCATGTCCGGCGCTGTCGAACTGCCCGACCGGCGCGAGGCCCTGGTGCTGGCGATGAACCGTGGCGCGCTGCTGGCGGATGACAAGCCGGGGGATCCCTACATGCTGGCTCTCGGCGGCTTGACGGAGCAGCTCGGATTCCGCGCTCCGCGCGCGTCCCAGGCCAGCCTGTTGCACAAACTGAAGGACAGGCTGCCAGACGCGCTGCGTGCGGTGCGCGTGGCAAGAACCGGAAACTGAAATGACGCAACCGATCGAATTCTCGGATAACGCCGCAGCGCCCTTTCCCGTCTCCCAGGAGTTCCACAACATCAAGGAGGCGGCGCACGAACACCTGCTGACGCGCATCGAGGAGCTGGGCGCCGAGTTCGGCCGCTGGTCGCGCACGGCCATCCAGCGCTTCGTCGACCTGGAGCTGGAGGGCTTCACGCGGCTGCGCCGCATCCCCATCAACGAATCCGAGCTGCGCCAGATCGCCGAGGCCTTGACCAAGGAGCTGGCCGGCTTCGGCCCGATCGAGGACCTGCTCAACGATCCCGCGGTGGAAGACATCCTGATCAACGGCCACATGGATGTCTATGTGTCGCGCCACGGCGTGCTCGAACGCATCCCGGTGCGCTTCGCCGACGCGGGCCACCTGCTGCGCATCGTGCGCCGCATCCTGGCGCCGATCGGGCGCCGGCTGGACGAGTCGAACCCGATGGTCGACGCGCGCCTGCCCGACGGCGGCCGCATCAACGTGGTGATCCCGCCGCTGGCCCTGGAGGGGCCGGTGGTCTCGATCCGCAAGTTCCGCAAGGATCCGCTGACGCCGGCCGACCTGCAGCAGCTCGGCAGCATGAGCCCCGAGATCTGCGAGCTGCTGGAGGCCGCGGTCAAGGCCCGCTGCAATATCCTGGTCAGCGGCGGCACCAGTTCCGGCAAGACCTCGCTGCTCAATGCGCTGGCCACCTTCGTGCCGCTCACGGAGCGCGTCATCACCATCGAAGACACGGCCGAGCTGGCGCTCAACCATCCGCACGTGGTGCGGCTGGAGAGCCGCCCCGGCGGCTTCGAGGGTACCGGCGTGGTGTCCATCCGCGACCTGCTGCGCAACAGCCTGCGCATGCGTCCCGACCGCATCATCGTGGGCGAAGTGCGCGGCGGCGAAGTGCTGGAGATGCTGCAGGCCATGAGCACCGGCCACGATGGCTCGATGGGCACCATCCACGCCAGCAGCCCGCGCGAGTGCCTGTACCGCCTGGAGATGCTGGCCGGCTTCGCCGGCTTCCAGGGCAGCGAGGTCAGCCTGCGCCGGCAGATCGCCAACGCCATCGACTTCATCGTGCAGATCGGCCGCCTGTCCAACGGCAAGCGGCGCATCCTGTCGATCACCGAGGTGACCGGCCTGGGCGACAACATCATCTCGACGCAGGAGCTGTACCGCCACGAGGTCACGCCCGGGCCGGACGGCACCGAGAACGAGCGCTGGGTGTCGCTGGGCATCCTGCCGCATTCGCCCAAGCTGGCGCGCATGCGCCCGGCCAACTTCCTGATGGACGACCGCTTCGATGTCTAGCCCGGCCCTGTTCATCGCCGCGCTGGCCCTGCTGCTGCTGGGCCTGGGCCTGCTGCTGCTGGCCGGCAGCCGTGGCCGCGCGCGGCACGAACAGGCCAGCGCCCACCTGCAGGCGCAGACCGAGCAGGTGCGCGCGCGCTACGCGAGCGTGGTGGAACTCGACGTGCAGGCCGGCAACCGCAAGCTGAGCCATCACTGGAAGGAGTTGCTGCGGCGTGCCGACCTGGCGCCGACGCGCCGTACCTACCTGTTGTGGGGCGGGCCGGGCTTGCTGGCCATCGTGGCGGCGATGGCCACGGGCGGCCTGCTGGCCGGCGTGGCGGCCGCGGTGGTCTGCGTGGCCGTGGCGGCCTTCCTGGTCTGGAACCGCGTGCAGCGCATCCGCATGAAGCTGCTGATGCAGCTGCCCGGTTTCCTGGATGGCGTGGTGCGCTTGATGAGCATCGGCAGCAGCGTGCCGGCGGCCTTCCAGAACGCCATCCTGAACACCGAGGCGCCGCTGCGCCAATGCCTGGTACAGGCGGTGCACCTGCAGCGCGCGGGCAAGGAACTCGAGCAGGCGGTGCAGCTGATCGGCCGCATCTACCGGCTCGACGAGCTGGTGATGGTGGCCTCGGTGCTGCGCCTGTCGGTGCGCTACGGCGGCCGCGCCGACATCGTGATGGAGCGTACCGCGGCGTTCATGCGGGATCGCGAGTCGGCGCAGCGCGAGCTGCGCGCACTGTCGTCGGAGACACGCTTGTCGGCCTGGATTCTCGGACTGCTGCCGCTGGTGGTGGCCGGCGGGCTGTTCACGCTGAATGCCGGCTACATCCTGATGATGTGGCATGACTCGGCCGGCAAGGCGATGCTGCTGTCGGCCGCGGGGCTGGAAGTGGCCGGCGCGGTCATTCTGTACCGCCTCGCCAAGGCGATCTAGGAGCGCACATGGATGCCAACACGCTGATCGTGCTGAGCCTGGTCATCGCGGCCTGCGGAGTGCTTGCGCTGGCGCTGCCATTGCTGAAGCGCTGGCGCTTGCAACGGGGCGCAGCGCGCACGCTCGATTCGGCGCTGGCGCGCCAGCGGGCGGAAGCCCATGGCGCAGCAGCATCGGCAGCATCGGCGTCGGCATCGGCCCCGGGCGTCCAGGCCGATGCCGGACGCAAGGACGGCGCCGCGCTGAGCGCCAAGCTGGGCGCGCGAGTCGGCAACCGGCTGCTCGAACGCTTCAACCAGCGCTGGCTGGAATCACCGCTGGGCCGCGCCGTGGTGACCGCGGAGGAACAGGCGCTGCTCGAACAGTGCGGCTTCTATGGCGTGCGCGCGCGCGCGGTGTTCGGCGCGCTGCGCCTGCTGCTGCCGACCGTGGCCGCGGTGCTGGCTTTCCTCTGGCGCCTGCCGCAGGATGGACTGTCAGCCGTGGTCTGGGCCTTCGCGGCGTTTGCCGCACTCTATCTGGGCAGCAAGGCCGCCTTGCGGCGGCGCGCCGCGCAGCGCCTGGTCCAGCTCGAAGAAGAGCTGCCTGTGCTGGTCGACATCCTGCGCCTGCTGCAAGGCGTGGGGCTGTCGATCGACCAGAGCCTGCAGGTGATCGTCAGCGAGTTCGGCAGCATGCTGCACGTGCTCGGGCCCGAACTGAACCGCGCCAACCAGCAGTTCGCCTCGGGCCGCTCGCGCGAGCAGACCCTGCAGCGCATCGGCCGGCTGTTCGACAGCGAGGACCTGCGCAACCTGATCATGCTGCTCAGCCAGGTCGACCGCTTCGGCGGCGCGGTGCAGGAACCGCTGCGCTTGTTCGGGCTGAGATTGCAGGAGACGCGCAAGGCCAACCTGAAGGACAAGATCGGCCGGCTGACGGTGAAGATGACCGCGGTGATGGTGGTCACGCTGCTGCCGGTGCTGCTGATCCTGACCGCCGGGCCCGGCTTCCTGGGCGTGATACGGATGATGTCGAAGGTGGGCGGAACATGATGATGAAAACCTGGATCCAGGGTATGCAGCGGCGCTGGTGGACCGGCCTGTTGCCGGTGGCGCTGGCGGGCTGCTCCGCCCTCGCCAACAGCAACTCGGCGGCCATGCTGGAGCAGCAGGCACAGGCGCAGTCCGAGCTGATCAAGGCGCAGAACAAGGAAGCGCGCGCCGAGTACAACGACAAGGCGCTTTATCTCGCGCTGATCGAGAAGATGCAGCAGCAGGACCTCTACTTCGCCTCGCTCGCGCATATCGATGCTTTCCAGCAGCGCTTCGGCGCAGGCCCGGAGATCCTGGCGCTGCGCGCCGAGGCCCTGCGCGAGACCGGGCAGGACGCGGCCGCCACCGAGGCCTACCAGGCGCTCGCCAGGCAGGGCGGGGCCGCGCGCGCCCACCATGGCCTGGGCCTGATCGCCGGGCGCCAGGGCGACTTCGGCAAGGCCGTGCAGGAACTGCGCCAGGCCAGTGCGGCGGACCCGACCAATCCGCGCATCGCCAGCGACCTCGGCTACGCGCTGATGCGCACCGGCGCGCTGCAGGAAGCGCGCGTGCCGGTGATGCAGGCGCTGCAGCTGGACGGCAGCAACCCGAAGGTGGTGGGCAATGCCGCGGTGTGGCTGATCGCGGACGGCAAGCGAGGCCAGGCGACCGCGCTGATGCAGAAGGCCGCGCTGCCGGAAGCATCGCGCAGCGCCATCCGGCGCGAGGCCGAACGCATCGCGCGGGCAAGCAGTACGCGCGAGCGCGCGGCCGTGGTCTGGCCGGGCGCCTCGGCGCTGGCGCGGCTGGCGCAGCCGGCGCCCGCCGCGGTGGCGGCCGGTGCCGCCGCGCCGGCAGATCCGGGCGGCAGCGGCCAGTGAGCCGGCGTCCCCCACAGCAAGATTCGAACAGGAAGAGAGCGAGATGACACGCAACCAACGCCATGCCAGCCGCCCGCGCGGCATCCGCATCGCCCTGCTGCTGGCGCTGGGCCTGCCCGGCGCGCTGGCCTGGGCGCAGGCGCCCGCCGGCGGCGGCGAGGCCGCGCCGCCGGAACTGACCGGCCGCCCGGCGCTGCGCCCCATCGGTGAGAACACGCGCTACGTGCTCGAGGTCCAGCGCAGCGGCGCGGAAGCCGGCCCGCTGCTGCCCATGCGCGGCGAGCAGGCCGCGCTTGGCTACCTGCGCTATATGCAGAGCTTCCGCTACCAGATCCCCGAGTTCTATAGCGGCCAGACCTCGTCGAGCGGCCTGCGCGGCTCGGCCGCCAATTCGAGCGGCACGCTCCCGGCGACGGCGCAATGATCCGCAGGCCGCGTTCCGGGCAGCGCGGCGCCGTCAGCGTGCTGGCGGTGCTGCTGATCGCCACCATCGCCATGGCGGCGCTGGTGTCGATCGACCTCGGCAACGTCTTCTACCGCCAGCGCCAGCTGCAGAGCATGGTCGACCTGGCGGCGCTGAGCGCGGCGCAGCAGTTGAAGCAGGCGGGGACCACGGCCGCGCAGACGGCCAGCACCCTCGCCTCGGCGCAGGCGATTGGGCGTGGCAACGGTTATCCGGGGGCGGCCAGCACCGACTGCAGCTTGCCGGGTGCGGGCGGGGCCGATGGCATGAAGGTCTGCCTGGGGGTGTGGGATCCGAGCTATAGCGTGGCGGGCGATGCGTCCCATTTCAATGCGAGCTACAACACCAGCGCCACCACGGCCAACGCCGTGCGCGTCACCGCCACGCAGACGGTGCCGGTGCTGTTCGTGATCCCGGGCTCCTCTTCGCGCCAGCTGCGCGCGCAGGCGGTCGCGATCGGCAGTCCGCCGACCGCCTCGTTCTCCATCGGAAGCGGCCTGCTCGATGTCGGCACGGCGAACAGCCTGTTGTCGCTGCTGCTGGGACGCACGGTGCAATTGTCGGTGGCGGACTGGAACGGGCTGGTCAATGCCAAGGTCTCGCTGGCGCAGCTGCAGTTGCAGGCGAAGGTGGGATCGATCCAGCAACTGCTGAACACCTCGCTGTCGATCAGCGATTTCTATGCGCTGGTGTTGGGGGCGGCCGGGCAGAGCAGCCTGCTCAGTACCCTGCTCGGCGGCGTGCCGGTGGTCGGTGTCAACGCGGCGCAGGCGACGGTCAGCCTGGCGCAGCTGCTGAACCTCGGCGTGCTCGCGCCGGCGCAGTCGGCGGCGGCGAATGTGGGCTTGAGCGTGTCCAGCCTGCTGACACTGGCGGCGCAGGTGGCCAATGGCGGATCGGCGGTGTCGGTGCCGACGTTGGGTCTGAAGCTGCCGACCAATGTGGCGAGCGTGCAGGCGCAGCTTTACGTGACGCAGCCGCCTGTGATGGCGGCGGGGCCGGTGCTGCAACTGAGCGGGGCTCCGCCGACTTGGGCGACGACGGCGCATACGGCACAGGTTGGAGTTACGTTGAATGTGCAGGGCAGCACCAACGTCGATCTGGGACCGCTGGGTCTTCTTGTGGCCCTTGTGAACCAGTTGGTAAGCGTCACTATCAACGTGCCACTGTATGTCGAAGTCGCTGCGGCTCAAGCATCGCTGCAAGGCTTGCAATGCACTTCCGACTTGAGCAGTCGACGCGCGACATTGGGCGTAAGTACAAGTATTGTGACCGCCTGTCTTGGGAAGGGGGATGGCACGCCGGGCTGCGGCACGCAGGCAACCCTGGTCGATGCGCCGGTGCTTGGTGGCCTCGTGCAAGTTACGATCACGGCAACGGGCACGCCTAGCAAGATTGGTTCCGCCAATCAAACGCTAGTGACCCTGGCGCCTGGTGGTACGGCACACGTTGGGACATCGCAAGTGATCGCTGGCCTTCTCACCGATGTGGTGGGGAACATCGTGCCCACCGTAACACTATCGGTAGCGAAGATTCCAATACTAGGCCTTCCGATCGCGTTGGCCCCCCTGCTGCAGCCCCTGGCCGCTCCCCTCGACGGCCTGCTCACCCCGCTGCTGAACGGTCTCGGTCTTCAACTCGGCACCGCCGACGTCTGGCTGAACGACATCAGCTGCAAGAACTCCGATTTGGTTTACTGAACATGGCATCAACGTTGCGCCTAACGACAGCATGGATGGCGGGTCGCTTATGAAAACAGATCGCTGGGCCTACGAGAATCTCGAAGTCTACGTATGGGAAGGCAAGCAGGAGATCGCCGATCGCATCACGCGCTTCCTGGCGCCGCTGGGCGTGGAGGTGATCCGCGCGGGGGCGCTGGAGGCGCCGCCGGCCGAGCCGCGGCTGAAGCCTGCTATCGCGGTGATCAGCGTGTCGGTGATCGGCAATGCCAAGTTCACCGCGCTGGACTGGGAGGCAGCGCATGGCATGCCGGTGGTGTGGGTGGCCGCGCCCGGGCGTGAGGGCGACCCGGGGCGCTTCCCGCCCGAGTATGCGCACATCCTGTCGGCCGACTTCTCCGGCGCGGACCTGCGCGGCCAGATCGGCAAGCTGCTGCCGCAACTGCTGGCGGCGAGCGAGCCGGAGACCGAGGTGGCCGACCTGGTGGCCGAGTCGCCGGCGATGCGCCAGCTGCTCGAGCAGGTCGATACCTTCGCCGACTTCCCCAGCAATGTGATGCTGTACGGCGATACCGGGGCCGGCAAGGAGCGCATCGCGCGCCTGTTCCACGAGCGCAACCGCAGCTATGGCAAGGGGCCGTTCGTGGCGGTCAACTGCGGCGCCATTCCCGACGGCCTGTTCGAGTCGCAGTTCTTCGGCCATGCCAAGGGCGCCTTCACCGGCGCCATGTATGCGCACCAGGGCTATTTCGAGCAGGCCAACGGCGGCACGCTGTTCCTCGACGAGATCGGCGACCTGCCGATGTTCCAGCAGGTCAAGCTGCTGCGCGTGCTGGAGGAAAAGGCAGTGACGCGGCTGGGCTCGACGCTGCCGGTGCGGCTGGACTTCCGCCTGGTGGCGGCGACCAACAAGGACCTGCGCGAGGCGGTGGGCCAGGGGCGCTTCCGCGCGGATCTCTATTTCCGCCTGTCGGTGATCGAGCTGCGCGTGCCCAGCCTCGAAGAACGGGGGCCCGGCGACAAGGTGCTGCTGCTGCAGTCCTTCCTGCGCCAGATGATGGGGCGTGCCGAGCATGACGCGCTGCCGCCGGCGCCGGACTGGCTGCGCGGGGCGGTGGGCACGGCCTACTTCAACGGCAATGTGCGCGAGCTGCGCAACCTGGCCGAGCGCGTCGGCATCGTGCTGCGGCAATGCCGCGCCTGGGACGAGGGCCGCATCCGGCCGCTGTTCCGCTCGCTGCGCCCGGGTGCCTTCGAGGGCAACGAGCGCGCCGCCGACTGGCGCGGCGATGCCGAGGAGCGGCGCCGTATCATCGCCGCGCTTGACGCCAATGGCTGGCGCCGCCAGGACACGGCGGCCTGCCTCGGCATCAGCCGCAAGGTGCTGTGGGAGAAGATGCGCAAGTTCCAGATCGCCGACAACGAGGCCGAGCCGGCGTAAGCCATGCCCGCCGGCGTGGCGGGCATGGCGTTCAGAGCGGGCGCAGCTGCTTGACCTTGAAGCGGCCCTCGCGCAGCAGCTCCTTGTCGTAGACGCCCACGAGCTCGACTTCGGTGGTCTCGCCGATGTTGACGCCGGCCGGCCACAGCGCCGGCTTGATCTTGACCACCATCTCGCCGCTGGCGTCGCGGAAGCGGTAGGTGTTGCCGCTCAGGCTGCCGACCAGACGGCCGCGCAGGCGCGCGGCCTGGTCGTCGCGGCCGGTGTCGGCCAGGGCCTTGACCGTGCTGGCAGGGATGACCGACGGGCCGACGTAGTAAGCGCGGGCGGGGGCGGCGGCGATGGCCGCGAAAGTGGCGAGGGCGAGGCAGGTGGCGGACAGGCGGCGTTGCATGCTGGCATTCTCCAGGAGGTGGGCGGTGGCTTCGGGACGGCGCCCGTGAGGGGCGCCGATGCCATGCATGATGTCCGGCCGGGCCTGAACCGAGGCTGAACACGGCCCGGCCGCGCGCGCGAGGCTATGATGCGGCATTGGCGCGGCGTTTCCGCCGCCGCGCCGCATCCATCCGCTTCAGGGAGTCACTTTGCGTTTCCTCCACACGGCCGACTGGCATCTCGGCCGGCTCTTCCACGCGCGCAGCCTGGTCGACGACCAGGCCTACGTGCTCGACCAGTTCGTCGACCTGGTGCGCGAGCAGCGTCCCGATGCCGTGCTGCTGGCCGGCGATGTCTATGACCGGGCGGTGCCGCCGCCGGAAGCCGTGGCCCTGCTCGACGACGTGCTGGCCCGCATCGTCGCCGGCCTGCGCGTGCCGGTGGTGATGATCGCCGGCAACCACGACAATGCGCAGCGGCTCGCCTTCGGCGCCCGCCTGATGCAGGACCAGGGCCTGCACGTGGCGGGGCTGGTCAGCAAGGACCCGCTCTGTGTGCGCCTGCGCGATGCCGACGGCGAGGTGCGGCTCTATGCGCTGCCCTATGCCGAGCCCGCGCTGGTGCGCGATGCCTACGGCGTGGAGCCGGCCGGACACGAAGCGGCGTTGGCTACCCAGCTCGATGCGATCCGTGCCGTCCATCCGGCGGGCGTGCGCTCGGTGGTGGTGGGCCATGCCTTCGTGGTCGGCGGCAGCGCCAGCGAGTCGGAGCGGCCGCTGTCGGTCGGTGGCAGCGGCGCGGTTGCGGCCAGCGTGTTCGACGGTTTCGACCTGGTGGCGCTCGGCCACCTGCATCGGCCGCAGACCCTCGGCGAGCGCATCCACTATGCCGGCTCGCTGCTGAAGTACTCGGTGTCGGAGGCCGGACACGCCAAGTCGGTATCGCTGATCGAACTGGATGCGCGCGGCGGCGTGCGCATCGAACCGATCGCGCTGCGGCCGCGGCGCGACCTGCGCGTGCTGCAGGGCACGCTGGCCGAGCTGGTGGCCGGGGCGGCGGCCGATCCGGGGCGGGACGACTACATCCATGCCGTGCTGACCGATACCGGCGCCCTGCTCGACCCCATGGCGCGCCTGCGCCAGGGCTACCCGAACACGCTGGCGCTGGAACGCGCGGTGCTGGCGCGCAGCGGTACGGCCGGTGCCGCGGGCAGGCGGCTGCGCGAGCTGGACACGGCCACCCTGTTTGCCGATTTCTTCCGCGAGGTGACCGACGGCGAACTGGACGAGCCGCAGCGCGCGGCGCTGCAGCAGGCCCTTGGCGGCCTGGACCGCGATGTCCGTGGCGCGGAGGGTAGCGCATGAAGCCGCTGTGGCTGGCCATGCAGGCCTTCGGCCCCTTCGCCGCGCGCGAGGTGATCGATTTCACGCAGTTGGGAGAGCATGCCTTCTTCCTGATCCACGGTCCGACCGGCGCGGGCAAGACCACGGTGCTCGACGCGATCTGCTTCGCGCTGTACGGCGACACCTCCGGCGGCGAGCGCAGTGCCCAGGACATGCGCAGCGCCAATGCCGCGGCGGGGCTGCGCAGCGAAGTCGAGCTGGAATTCGCCCTGGGGGCGCAGCGCTACCGCATCGTGCGCTCGCCGGCGCAGGAGCGGCCCAAGCTGCGCGGCGAGGGCACGGTCAAGGAGGCGGCGCGCGCCCAGCTCGATGCCCTGGAGGGCGGCGAGTGGGTCAGCAAGGCCAGCCAGCCGGGCCGTGTCGACGAGTTCGTGCGAGGCCTGCTGGGCTTCGACAGCACGCAGTTCCGCCAGGTCATCGTGCTGCCGCAGGGCCGCTTCCGCGAACTGCTGACGGCGGATTCGAAGTCGCGCCAGGCCATCCTCGAGCGCCTGTTCCATACGGAGCTCTACCGGCGCGTGGAGGACCTGCTCAAGACCCAGGCAGGCGAACTGCGCCGCGATGCCGAGCGCATCGAGATCCGGCGCGCGGAACTGCTGCAGCAGCATGGGCTGGAAAGCACCGAGGCGCTCGATGCGCGGCTGGCCGAGGCGCTCGTGCAGGGTACCGCCCTGCACGAGCGCGAGGGCGCGGCACGCACCGCGCTGTCGCTGGCGACGCTTGGCCTGCAGCAAGGCGAGCAGGCGGCCGCGCAGCTGGCCGAGGCGGCCCAGGCCCATGCCGCCCACGCCGCCCTGCAGGCGCGCAGCGCCGAGGTCGACGCGCAGCGGGGGCGCGTGCGCGCCGCGCACCAGGCCCAGGCGGCGTTGCCCTGGCTGCAGCGCCAGCGCGACGCCGTGGTACAGGGCGAGCGCGCGGCGCAGGCGGTCGAGGCCGCCGCGCTGGTGCTGGCACGGCGGCAGGAGGCGGCGCGCGCGGCGGCAGCGGCGCTGGCGGCGCAGCGGGAGCGCGATCCGCTGCGCCAGCAGGCGCAGCAGCAGGTGGTCCAGCTGGAGGGTGCGCTGACGCATGCGCGCCGCCTGGGCCAGGTGCGCGATGCGCTGGCCGCCGCGCAGGCGGCGCAGGCGCGGGCCGCCACGGCGCATGAACAGGCGCAGGCCCAGCGCGAGCAGCAGGAGGCGCGGTTGCGGCAGATCGAGACGGCGCTGGAGACGGCGCGGGCGACCGCGGCCGGCGCCGAGGCTGCCGCGCTCAAGCTCGAAGCCGCCCGCCAGCGCACTGCCGTGCTGGCGCAGCACGGCGAAGCCGGCCGAGCCTGCCAACGGGCGCTGGCCCACCAGCACGCACAGGCCGGGCGCGAGCGCAGCAGCGCGGCGGCGCTGCGCGAGGCACGCAGCGCGCTGCGTGCCATGGAGGCGGCGTGGCTGGCCGGGCAGGCCGGGCGCCTGGCCGCGTCACTGCGCGCCGGCGATCCCTGCCCGGTGTGCGGCAGCCTGGAGCATCCATCACCGTCCCTGCCGCTGGAGGCCGGGATCGAGGATGCGGCGCTCGAGGCCGCACGCGCGCGGGTGGAGCAGGCGGAAGGCGAGGCCGGCGCAGCCGCCAGTGCCGCGCAGGCAGCCCAGGCCGAGTTGCTGGCGGCCCAGGCGCGCCTGGCCGAGCTGGAGCGTGCGGTGGGCGCGGCGGGTGACGCCGGCGCCGAAGCGGCCGCGCGGCTGGCGCAGCAGGTCGAGGCGCTGGAGCAAGGGCTGGCCGGTGCGCGTGCCGCGGCCGCGCAGGCCGGCACGCTGGAGGGGCAGGCCGCCACGCAGCGCGCCGCGCTCGCCGCGGCGCAGGAGCGCCTGGCGGCGGCGGACACGGCGCTGCGCCAGTCAGCCGATCAACTGGCGCAGCGGCAGGGCGAATGGCGTGCCGCCAGCGAGCACGTGCCGGAAGCATTGCGCGAGCCGGAGGCCGTGGAACAGGCCCTGCAGGCGGCGCGGGCCGGACTTGCCGCGGCCGAGGCCGCGCTGCAGGCCGCGCAGGCCGCTGAGCGCGAGGCCACCAGCGCCCTGGCGGCGGCGGGCGCCGCGCACGGCGCGGCCCAAGCGGAGGCGGCGCGCCAGGCGGCCCAGGTGGCACAGGCGCGCGAGGCTTTCGCGCAGGCCCTGGCGCGGGCCGGCTTCGCCGACGCGCCGGCCCTGGAGGCGGCGGGCATGGAGGCGGCCGCCCTGGAAAGACTGGAGGCGGCGCTGCGCGAGTTCGACCTGGCGCTGGCCGCCGCCGCCGACCGGCAGGCGCGCGCCGCCACCGTGGCGGCGGCGCTGCAGCCGCCCGACCTGGCCGCGCTGCGGGAGGCGCAGGCGCGCACGCAGCGCGAACTCGAAGCCCTGGTCGCCGAGCAGGCCGCGCTGGCGCGCGCGCAGCAGGGACTGCAGGCTTGCCGGCAACGCTTGCACGAGTTGACGGCCGAGGCGGGTGGCATCGAGGCGCGCTTTGCCGTTCTCGGCCGCCTGTCGGAAGTTGCCGCCGGCAACAACCCGCGCCGCATGAGCTTCCAGCGCTTCGTGCTGGCGACGCTGCTGGACGAAGTGCTGGAAGCGGCTTCGCTGCGGCTGGTGCGCATGAGCCGCGGCCGCTACGAGCTGCAGCGCGTGCGCGAACAGGGCGACAAGCGCGCGGCCGGCGGCCTGGACCTCGAAGTCTTCGACCACGATACCGGCCTGCCGCGGCCGGCCAGCACGCTGTCCGGCGGGGAAGGCTTCCTGGCCTCGCTGTCGCTGGCGCTGGGCCTGGCCGACGTGGTGCAGTCGCGCGCTGGCGGAATCCAGCTCGATACGCTATTCGTGGATGAGGGTTTCGGCACGCTCGATCCGGAGAGCCTCGACTTCGCCATCCGCACGCTGCTGGACCTGCAGCAGGCGGGGCGGCTGGTCGGCGTGGTGTCGCACGTCAGCGAATTGCGCGAGCGCGTCGATGTGCGGCTGGAGATCCGGCCGGGAGCCCAGGGCAGCCGCGCGGTTCTGCAACTGCCTTGAGCCATCGCCCGGCCGGCAGGCCGCGCGGAGAGCGGACACGAGCGGGCCCGGGCGGGCACACTGCGGTGTCCGCTCGGGCGGGCGGGCGGGCGGCCTGTCCGGTGCCGCCTGCTGCGCTTGACCCTTGGTGCGGGCGGGCGTAACATGTTCATTTAGCGAATTCAAGTTCGCAATTAGAACAAAGTCGGAAAGACTGGCTGGCAGGGCAGCCGCCACGCCCGCTCGGGCGGCATCGGTGAGACGAATCGCCCGGCACGACATCCGGAGACTTCTTTGCGCGCTGCACTGCGGCGGGTTCCGGCTGGACGTCCGGAGTTTTCCAAACAGGAACGCAAGTGATCAACAAGATATATGACTCGGTGGAGGCGGCGGTCGCCGGCATCCACGACGGCGCCACCATCCTGATCGGCGGTTTCGGCCTGGCCGGCATGCCCGCCGAGCTGATCGACGCGCTGATCGCGCAGGGCGCGCGCGACCTGACCATCGTCAACAACAACGCCGGCAACGGCGACACCGGCCTGGCCGCGCTGCTGAAAGCCAAGCGCGTGCGCAAGATCATCTGCTCCTTCCCGCGCCAGTCCGATTCCTACGTCTTCGACGCGCTCTTCCACGCGGGCGAGATCGAGCTCGAGCTGGTGCCCCAGGGCAACCTCGCCGAGCGCATCCGCGCCGCCGGCGCCGGCATCGGCGGCTTCTTCACCCGGACCGCCTACGGCACGCCGCTGGCCGAGGGCAAGGAAACCCGCATCATCGACGGCCAGGGCTATGTGTTCGAGAAGCCCATCCACGCCGACTTCGCGCTGATCAAGGCCGATGCCGCCGACCGCTGGGGCAACCTGGTCTACCGCAAGACCGCGCGCAACTTCGGCCCGGTCATGGCCATGGCCGCCAAGTGCGCCATCGCGCAGGTCAACAGGGTGGTGGAACTCGGCGAGCTGGATCCCGAGCACATCGTCACGCCGGGCCTGTTCGTCAAGCGCGTCGTCAAGGTGGACTGCGGTCCGACCCGCATTTCCTGACCAGTCTGAGAGCGAAAGGAGAACCGATATGCAACGCCTCACCCGCGATCAGATGGCCGCACGCGTGGCCAAGGACATTCCCGACGGTGCCGTGGTCAACCTCGGCATCGGCCTGCCCACCCTGGTCGGCAACCACCTGCCGGCCGACCGCGAGATCCTGCTGCACAGCGAAAACGGCCTGCTCGGCATGGGCCCGGCACCGGCCGAGGACCAGATCGACGGCGACCTGATCAATGCCGGCAAGCAGCCGGTCACGGTCAAGCCGGGCGGCTCGTATTTCCACCACGCGGATTCTTTCGCGATGATGCGCGGCGGCCACCTCGACTTCTGCGTGCTGGGCGCCTTCCAGGTGTCCGAGAAGGGCGACCTGGCCAACTGGCATACCGGCGCCCCGGGCGCGATTCCGGCCGTGGGCGGCGCCATGGACCTGGCGATCGGCGCCAAGCAGGTCTTCGTCATGATGGAGCACCAGACCAAGAAGGGCGAAAGCAAGATCGTGCCGCAGTGCACCTATCCGCTGACCGGCATCGGCTGCGTCACCCGTATCTACACGGACCTCGCTACCATTGACGTGACGCCGGACGGACTGGTCGCGCGCGACCTGGTCGAAGGGCTGTCCTTCGAAGAACTGCAGCGCCTGACCGGCGTGCCCCTGACGCAGGGCGCCGCCTGAGCGGGGCGCCTCGGCATACACGACAACCGAACGAGAGACGAGACATGACCGAAGCCTTTATCTGCGACGCCATCCGCACCCCCATCGGCCGCTACGGCGGCAGCCTGTCCGCGGTGCGCGCGGATGACCTGGGCGCGGTGCCGCTGAAGGCGCTGATGGCACGCAACCCGAACCTGGACTGGCGCGCGATCGACGACGTGATCTACGGCAACGCCAACCAGGCCGGCGAGGACAACCGCAACGTGGCGCGCATGTCGCTGCTGCTGGCCGGCCTGCCGCAGGATGTGCCGGGTGCCACCATCAACCGCCTGTGCGGCTCCGGCATGGACGCCACCGGCACCGCCGCGCGCGCCATCAAGGCGGGCGAGGCCGGCCTGATGATCGCCGGCGGCGTGGAAAGCATGAGCCGCGCGCCCTTCGTGATGGGCAAGGCCACCAGCGCCTTCTCGCGCGATGCGCAGATCTTCGACACCACCATCGGCTGGCGCTTCGTCAACCCGGCCATGCGCGCG
Source organism: Cupriavidus sp. USMAA2-4 (assembly GCF_001854305.1). NCBI lineage: Bacteria > Pseudomonadati > Pseudomonadota > Betaproteobacteria > Burkholderiales > Burkholderiaceae > Cupriavidus > Cupriavidus sp. USMAA2-4. The sequence goes on from NZ_CP017749.1 coordinate 1,408,682, forward strand.
GCCTACGGCGTGGACTCGATGCCCGAGACCGCCGAGAACGTCGCCACCGACTACAAGATCAGCCGTGAAGACCAGGACCTGATGGCGCTGCGCAGCCAGGAAAAGGCCTCGCGCGCGCAGGCCGACGGCACGCTGGCCCAGGAAATCACCGCCGTGACGATCGCGCAGAAGAAGGGCGATCCGATCGTGGTCGAGCGCGACGAGCATCCGCGCGCCACCAGCATGGAAGCGCTGGCCAGGCTCAAGGGCGTGGTGCGCGCGGACGGCACCGTGACCGCCGGCAACGCCTCCGGCGTCAACGACGGCGCCTGCGCGCTGCTGCTGGCCAGCGAAGCCGCCGCCAGGCAGCATGGCCTGACGCCGAAGGCACGCATCGTCGGCATGGCCACCGCCGGCGTGGCGCCGCGCGTGATGGGCATCGGCCCGGCGCCGGCCACGCAGAAGCTGATGAAGCAGCTCGGCATGACGCTGGACCAGATCGACGTGATCGAGCTGAACGAAGCGTTCGCCGCGCAGGGCCTGGCCGTGCTGCGCGAACTCGGCGTGCGCGATGACGATCCCCGCGTCAACCCCAACGGCGGCGCGATCGCGCTGGGCCACCCGCTCGGCATGAGCGGCGCGCGCCTGGTGACCACCGCCATGTACCAGCTGCACCGCACCGGTGGCCGCTTCGCGCTGTGCACCATGTGCATCGGCGTGGGCCAGGGCATCGCCATGGTGATCGAGCGCGTCTGAGGCGTGCTGCGGCTGCCCCGGGCGCGCAGCCGGCGTCCGGGCAGTCTACAGATCACATTGCAGGCTGCCGTTAGCCAGTGAGGACCTGATCGGAGCACGGCCGGCCGCCCGCCGGCCGCCGGCGTTCCTTCCGGTCGCCTTCGCCTCCTGCGGAGCGTGAAGCCATGCGGCCGGGCCGGTCGCGTTTTTCAGCATTGCCCGGCACGCACGCCGGTGTGGAGTCCATGATGTCCCTTCCCGTTGCCACGCTGGTCACCGGCGGCAGTTCCGGAATCGGCCGCGCCATCTGCGAGATGCTGCTCGCCGACGGCGTGACGCAAGTGGTCAATGTCGACTATGCCGAGCCCGGCTGGTCGCACCCGAACATGACCTTCTTCCAGGCGGACCTGACCGACGCCGCGGCCACGCGCGCGGTTGGCGAGCAGGTCACGCAGCGCTTTGCCGTGACCCGCCTGGTCAACAACGCGGGCGCGACCCGCCCCGGCACCATCGACAGCGCCACGCTGGACGACCTCGACTACGTGGTGGGCCTGCACCTGCAGGCCAGCATGCTGCTGATCCAGGCCTGCCTGCCGGCCATGCGCGCGGCAGGTTTCGGCCGCATCGTGCAGATGGCCTCGCGCGCGGCGCTGGGTAAGACCGAGCGCGTGGTCTACTCGGCCACCAAGGCCGGCATGATCGGCATGGCGCGCACCCTGGCCATGGAACTCGGCGGCGACGGCATCACCGTCAACTCCGTGGCGCCGGGCCCGATCGCCACCGAGCTGTTCCGCCGCAGCAACCCGGAGGGCAGCGAGCGCACCCGGCGCATTCTCGCCAGCATCGCGGTCAAGCGCATGGGAACGCCGGAAGACGTGGCGCGCGCCGCCATGTTCTTCCTGTCGCCAGAAAACGGCTTCGTCACCGGACAGGTTCTCTATGTCTGCGGCGGAACCACGCTGGGCGTGGCGCCCGTCTGAAGAAGACCGCCACGCCGCCACGAAGGCCAGCCTTTCATGAGAGGGCGGGCCGGTATAACGATATTTCAGGAGCATTTTCATGAGTTTCGCCTCTCACACTTCGTCGGCGCGCCGCCGCCTGCTGGCTGCCGGCGTGGCGCTCGCGGCCGGCTTTGCCGGATTCGCCGGCGTGGCCGGCTCGGCCTTCGCGCAGGGCGGCTATCCGACCAAGCCGATCACCATGATCGTGCCGTTCTCGGCGGGCGGCACCACCGACATCCTGGCCCGCATCGTCGGCCTGCAACTGAGCAAGGTGCTCGGCCAGCCGGTGGTGATCGACAACCGGCCGGGCGCCGGCGGCAATATCGGCGCGGCGCTGGCTGCCAAGGCGCCGGGCGATGGCTATACCCTGTTCATGGGCACCATCGGCACCCACGCGATCAACCAGTCGCTGTACGCCAAGCTGCCGTACGACCCGGTCAAGGACTTCGCGCCGATCACCCGCGTGGCCATGGTGCCCAATGTGGTGGTGGTCAATCCCAAGGTGCCGGTGCAGAACGTCAAGGAACTGATCGCCTACGTCAAGGCGAACCCGGACAAGCTGTCCTTCGGCTCCTCGGGCAGCGGTTCGTCGATGCATCTGTCGGGCGAACTGTTCAACTCGATGACCGGCCTGCACATCCAGCACATTCCGTACAAGGGCAGCGCCCCCGCGGTGAACGACCTGCTGGGCAACCAGATCGGCCTGATGTTCGATAACCTGCCTTCGTCCTATCCGCACATCAAGGCAGGCCAGCTGCGCGCGCTCGCCGTGACCTCGGCCAAGCGCTCGCCGGCACTGCCCAATGTGCCGACCGTGGCCGAGGCCGGCGTGCCGGGCTACGAGGCGACCTCATGGTTCGCGCTGTACGCGACCGGCGGCACGCCGCAGCCGATCGTCGACCGCCTGAACGCCGAAGTGGTCAAGATCCTGCAGAAGCCGGAAGTGCAGAAGCAACTCGCCGAACAGGGCGCGGAAGCGCATCCGGAGAAGCCGGCCGACCTGGCGAACTTCATGAAGTCCGAGACCGCCAAGTGGTCCAAGGTGGTCAAGTCCTCCGGCGCCACCGTGGGCTGATGCCACGAGCCTTGGACTGGCACGGAAAAAGCCGGCGCGCAGCGCCGGCTTTTTCTTTTATCCTGCGGCAATGCCAAGGGACCGGGACAGGAACGGCAGAAAAAACCCGCGCATGGCGCGGGCGGAATCCTGGCCCAATGGGCAGGAGGAGACGCGATGGCGGCCCGGCGGCGGCGGCCGGGACATGCGCTCAGATGGTGTATTTGACGACCTGCTCCTCTACGCCGACGAAGCGCACGAGGATGCGCAGGCCGCTCGGGTATTCCTTGATATGGTGGCCGTCCGGCGTATCGGGCAGGCGGTAATAGACCGGTGCCGGCTCCCGTGACCGGGCAGCCGGCACCGAGCCGCCGCCCGAAGCCGGGGCGGCGGGGTCATGGACCTGTGGCTGATGTCCGGTCATCGTGGAACTCCTGACGAAAGGCATGCATGGACACCTTGGCCGGAAGTCGGCATCGTGCATGCAGGTGGCAATGTCTCGAATGTATTACGGGGCTGGAGAAAATGCCATTTAGCGTTTTTTAATTCTGTTGCAGCGATTTAACTTTATTGTCATTCCGGGGCGATTCTTCGCGCAGCCGGGGGTGGCAACGCCGGGGCGCGGCCGCGCCACGGTGGCGCCCGAATTCGTGGGGTACGCCGCCGCATGCTGTGGTGCATTGATTACAATGCCCCCATGCGAACACCCTTCAGCAAGGCCAGGCTCGGCCGCTACCAGCTAGAGGCGCGTCAGTGAGCACAAACTCTGGTGTCGACCGGACACAGCCGGCCCTCTTCGATGCCGACCTGGCGGCCTGGCGCAGCCAGCCGGAGCGCGCCTTCGATGGCTGGCTGGCCAGCCATGGCTTCGGCCAGGCGACCGCCGTCGTCTATCGGGCGATGTGGGGCAAGCTGCTGCGCTGGTCCGGCGAGCGGGGGCTGGCGCCGCTGAGCTGGTCTGCACAGCAGATCGGCGAATTCCTCGATGCCCAGCAACTGCACAAGCACCATCGCTACCGCTACGCGCGCCTGATAGAGCGGGTCTTCCATCACCTGTCCGCCTTGCAGCAAGGCCTGCACAATCCGGCCACCCAGGCGGTGCGGGCCCGCCTGGCCGATGGCGAAAACGATCCGATGGCCTTCCTGCTGCCGGCGGAGCGGGATTGCCTGATCTCGCAACTGGCCGCGGCCTGCGCCGGGCCCGAAGCACAAGGTGAGTACTCGCCCACGCAGTGGAAGCGCGCGCGCGACCTGGCCTTGCTGGCGGTGTTGCTGGGCGCCGGCCTGAAGGTCGGCCAGGTGCGCGCACTGGGTCTCGACCAGTTCACCGACGGGCTGCAGGCGGTGCGCATGGTGAGGCCGGACAATGGGCGTGCCTATGAGGCCCCCCTGTTGGCCTTCGCGCGGCCCGCCTTGGCAGCCTGGCTGGCGGTGCGCGCCAGCGGCGGCGCGCTGGGTTCGCTGGTCTTCCCCGCCACGCCCGATGGACGGGCCATGCATGCGGCGTCCGTGTATCGCCGCATCGAGCGCCTGCTCGGGCAGGCCGGGGTGCTGGACGGGCGCAGCGAACGCGCCTCGCCCCAGACCTTGCGCAACACCTATGGCGCCCTGCATTTCGATGCCGGCGCCGGACCGGCGGCGGTGGCGCAGTATCTCGGCATGCGCGACCTGGAGTCGGGCTGGCGCCTGCGCGCCGCGTATGAAGCGTGGATGGCGCGCAGCGGGCAGATGACCGACCACGATGCACCCGCGGCATCGGCCTGAATGCCGGCGCCCGTCACAAAATCCGACGAACATCTCATCAGGAATCGAAACTTCATGTCTGAAACCTTGTTGTTGACCGGCGCGACCGGATACATCGGCTCGCACACCTGGGTCGCGCTGCTGGAGGCCGGCTATCAGGTGATCGGCCTGGACAATCTGTGCAACAGCAGCCGGGTCGTGGTGGACCGTATCGCCGCCATCACCGGACAGGCACCCCGCTTCGTCGAGGGCGATGTGCGTGACGACTCACTATTGCGCCAACTATTCGCAGAGAACGAGATCAGCGGGGCGATCCACTTCGCCGCGCTGAAGGCGGTGGGCGAATCGGTGGCCCAGCCGCTGGCCTACTACGGCAACAATCTCGAGGGCCTCGTGACGCTGTGTTCGGTCATGGGCGAGGCCGGCGTCAAGCAACTGGTGTTCAGTTCCTCGGCGACGGTCTATGGCAATCCCCATGCGGTGCCGATCCTGGAGGATTTTCCGCTGTCGGCCACCAACCCCTATGGCCAGACCAAACTGATGGGCGAACAGATCCTGCGCGACCTGGAGCGCTCCGATCCTGCCTGGCGCATCGCCTACCTGCGCTATTTCAATCCGGTCGGTGCGCATGAAAGCGGGCAGATCGGGGAAGATCCGGGTGGAATTCCCAACAATCTGATGCCCTATGTCGCGCAGGTGGCAGGCGGGCGCCGCGAGAAACTGATGGTTTTCGGCGGTGATTATCCGACGGTCGACGGCACGGGCGTGCGCGACTATATACACGTTTGCGACCTGGCGGACGGCCATCTTGCCGCCCTGGAATATCTGCGCCGCGCGGGTGCTGGCCTGACCGTCAATCTGGGGACCGGACGCGGCTACAGCGTACTGGAGGTGGTCAAGGCCTACGAGGCAGCCAGCGGGCGGACCGTTCCTTACGAGATCGTCGCGCGTCGGCCGGGCGATATTGCGGCCTGCTATGCCGATCCGTCATTGGCGGGAGATTTGCTGGGGTGGCGTGCGCGCCATGATATCGAGCGGATGTGTGCCGACTCGTGGCGCTGGCAGTCGATGAATCCGCTCGGGTTTGCCGGCGCCTGAATGCCATCGGCAGGGCTTTTCCCGCAGCGGGTTCCTGCTGCGGGGCCCCGCAGCGGGCGCAAGCGGTAAGCCCCTGCATAATCGCGCGCAGAAAAAACAAAGAACAAAGGCCGGGCTGCGTTGACCAGGCGCCCGGGCCGTCCCCCCCGGAACGGAAACGCCGCGCCGCGTCCATTTGCATGAACGCGGCGCCGGGTCTGGGCATGGTCGCGGCAACCCGGCCTGGAGCCGGGGCGGCGCTGCTGGCGGCGCGGCACCAGCAGCTGCCACGCAGGCGCCAGCCGGTTGGAACTCAGCGGATCAGGAAGTCCTCGACCTGCTTGCCGGCGGCCAGGGCCTGGGTCAGCCAGCCCGGGCGCTTGCCGCGACCGGTCCAGGTGTTGCCGGCATTGTCGCGATAGCGCACCGGCACCTTGCGGCTTGCCTTCTTGCCGGCGACCGGCTTGGCGCCAAAACCGAGGTCGTCGGCGGTCAGGCCATATTGCTCGATTTTCTGGCGAATATCAGCGATCACAGCAGCCTGTTCGCGCGCCTTGATTTCCTCTGCTTGCTTCTGCAGTGCGTTGATCTGCTGAACGATTTCCTGATATGTCGCCATTGCTTGCCTCGATTTTAGGGGTGGGAGCGTGAAGATTCGCATGAATTATAACGAGCCGGACGGGCCCTGCAAATGCCTTTAACCCGTTTGAGGATCGATACACAAAAAAATTGGTGCTGGCCGTGGGCAAATGAACTTTTGCACCGCCCGCGAGTCTGCAGGAATCGCGGTTTTTTCCGCGCCGCCAGCGCACGCAATGTGCATTTGAGATGGGGCGATCCGCGGCAGGCCGATAACGCCGGCTATTCGACCGCGGCCGCGTTCATAGGGGTTTGGGTGGAAGAATAGTGATTCCCGCATAACAAAGCCGATAAGTCTGACGTTGGCGGCTGGCGCAATGCCCCGCGCGGCTGGCTCGCCTCAAGAAAGATTCTGCCCAGCCGATATCCTGCGAGTGGATCGTCGATGTGTCGGTCCGACAACATGGGGCATTGGCGTGTCCCCCGGGGTCCGTCTTGTCCGAGGTGCATCATGTCCTTTCTTAAAAACATTGAGATCCAGGCTCAGTCGCGCACGGCATCGGCAATGCGCCCGGCCCTGCCATGCCCGCGGCCTGGCATGGCGGCGCTGCGCGGCCCGGCGCGGGGCCCCGGCCGGCGGCTGGCGAACGCTGCCGGTGTCCTGGCCTCGGTGGTGCTTCCGGGAGAATGCCGGCGGCGTGAGGGGACTGGCACGGTATCCAGGGCGGCGCGCACCAGGGCGTCCACCGTGGCCGGCGGCGGCAGTTCCGGCAACGACTGGACGGCTTTCTGAGCACCTTGCAGCGGACGCCGGGTTCACACGGCGTAGCCGAAATGACATGATGCGAGCTTTTTCCGCACCGCCTGCTTCTTCGCGATCGTGCTCACCTTCAACGCGCGGCTGCCGTCGGCAGTCGTATGCCTGCAATGATTGACAGCCTCCTGTTACTCGTCATACCGCTCTGCCTGGCCCTCGGGCTCGGGCTGGGGCTGGGCGCGGCTGGCGGGAAACGCATGCCGGGCAAGTGGGGGGTCCGCTACACACAGTGGATGTTCCTGCTGAGTGCCTGCGCCTCGGTCGGCATGCCCTCCTGGGTCGTGCTGGCTTCCGGCAGCCTGCTGCACCTCGGCGAGGGGCAGCAGGCCGCCGCTGCGGCGTTCGGCGTGGGTGCCGCGGCGGCCGCCATGGTCCAGTTGCTGCGGCGCGCGCCCTTGCACTGGCGCGGCACCGCCGTGGTGGCCGCCGCGCTGGCCACCGGCCTGATGGCCACCGCGGGTATCGAATTGGGCCGCGCGTGCGGCCGGCCGGGTGCGATGCCGCGTGCCTGCCTGGACGCCTTCACGCCGCTGTCGCCGGTCTGGCTCGCCGTCGGCGTGCTCATGCTGGCCAGCGTGGCCTGGCTGGCGCTGCGCGGGCGCGCCCACCTGGCCGCCGTGCCGCCGGCTCCCGGTGGCGCGGCTGACGCAGCCGCCGTGGCGCCATCCGGCGATGCCAGGGGGCTGGTGCGCCGCGCCCACGGCCGTTCGCCAGGCAGCCTGACGGTGCGCCCGAGCGCGCAGGGCGAGGGCCATGTCGGCGAATACAACGCCGCCGAGGAGCTTCCAGACCGCGCCGCCTTTGCGCGCTGGCTGGAACAGGCCATCGCCCATGCCCGCTTCGCCGACACCGGGTGCGCCGTGCTGCTGGTCCATATTGCCGATTTCCGCGAGGTCGACGAGGTGTTCGAAGTGCGCGCCGACGATATCCTGGCCCAGGATACGAGCGCCCTGGCCCAGGCCGTACTCGAGCCCCACGACTTCCTGGCCCGCCTGGCGCGCGACGAGTTCGCCGTCGGCGTGCCGGAGCTGGTCAGCTACGGGCGCGCACAGGAGCTCGGATCGCGCCTGCTGGGCTCCCTCGGCGAGTTTGTCGCGGCGCGCGGGCTGCAGATGCAGATCGGCGTCAACATCGGCATCGCGATCTACCCGCGCGACGCCCAGACCTCGGAGACGCTGATGCAGGCCGCCCGCGTCAGCCTGGCCGAGGCGCGCGAGAGCGGTTCCAACCAGGTGCGCCAGTTCAACTCCGCGGCAGGCGAGCGCGCGCGCCGCGTGCGCGTGATCCGGCGCGACCTGTGGCCGGCCATCGAGGACGACGCCTTGTCGCTGGAATACCAGCCGAAGTTCGACGTGCGGCAGCGCCGCGTGGTCGGTGCCGAGGCGCTGTGCCGCTGGCGGCACGCCCTGCTGGGCGCAGTCAATCCGGCCGAGTTCATCATGGTGGCCGAGCAGTCGGGGCAGATCGACAAGCTCGACGACTGGGTGATCGCCGCCGTCTGCAGGCAGGTCCGGCAATGGCGCGACCTGGGGCTGCCGACCGTGCCGGTGGCCATCAACGTGTCGGGGCTGCGCTTCGCCAGCCGCAATTTCCCGCAGTACCTGATGGAGCAGATCCACCAGCACGACATCCCGCCGTCAGCCGTCACGCTGGAGATCACCGAGACGGCCGCGATGAAGGACATCGGCAAGTCGCTCGAAACGCTGGCCGAGCTGCAGTCGCTCGGCATCCACGTGGCGCTGGACGATTTCGGCAGCGGCTATTCCAGCCTGGGCTACCTGAAGCGGCTGCGCGTGGGCACGCTGAAGATCGACCGCACCCTGATCGGCGGGCTCGACGCCGACGCGCAGGGGCGCGCCATCGTCGGCTCGATGGTGGCGCTTGCCCATGAGCTGCGCATGCGCGTGGTGGCCGAAGGTGTCGAGTCCACCTCGCAGCTCGATATCCTCGCCGGCATGGGCTGCGACGAAGTCCAGGGCTACCTGCTCGCGCGTCCGCTCGAGCCGGGGGTGTTCGCCGAGCTGCTGCGCGACAGCGAGGCTGCCGCGGCCTGAGCGGCGCCAGTGCGGGACGGGTCGGGGACCGGCCCGCTCCTGGCTGCCGCGGACGGCGCCGCGACGGACCTGAAGACGGACCTGAAGACGGACCTGAAGACGGACCTGAAGACGGACCTAAAGACAGCGCCCGATGTGCCGATAAATACCGCAGGCGCGCTGGCACCGGGCCCATGCGCGCTGGCGCGGGCCGGCTGGAACGCGCTCCGGACCGGCGCCGACACGCCGCATCAATGGAGTCGTCATGTCTTCCCAGAGCATCCTCGTCGTCGACGATTCGCCCTCGCTGCGCGGCATGATCTGCGCCTGCCTGCGTGCTGCCGGCTATCCGGTGACCGAGGCCGGCGACGGGGCCCAGGCGAGCGAATTGGCCGCGGGCGCGGATTTCTCCCTGCTGGTCACCGATCTCGTCATGCCGGGCGTCGACGGTCTTGCGCTGATCCGTGCCCTGCGCGCCATGCCGCGCCACGCCGCGCTGCCGATCCTCGTCCTCAGCACTGAGGGCGACGACGGCGTGCGCGCCCGCGTGCGCGAGGCGGGCGCCTCCGGCTTCCTGCCCAAGCCGTTCGATCCTGCCCAGCTCCTGCACGCCGTCGGTGCCTTGCTATCCCCCTCTGACGTGGGGTGAGCGCGGCGGCAAGCCGGCCTTCAGACAGGCGCCCGCCTGCCGTTATCTCAGAGGCTGAACAGGGCGATGCCGTGCCGCAGCGGGCGCGCTGCTGCCTGCCGCGCGAGCGGCCGGCCGGGATACAGGTAGACAACAGGAGCGGAAGATGACGGACAACATCAAGGCCGATGGTGCGGGAGCGGAGTTCCTGGCATTCCGGCTGGGCCGCGAGGAATACGGTGTGGATATCCTCAAGGTGCAGGAAATCCGCGGCTACGAGACCGTCACGCAGATCGCCAACGCGCCCGCCTACCTGAAAGGCGTGATCAACCTGCGCGGCATCATCGTTCCCATCATCGACCTGCGCATCAAGTTCAGCCAGGCAGCGGTCAGCTACGACCAGTACACCGTGGTGATCATTGTCGATCTCCACGATCGCACCACCGGCATCGTGGTCGACGGCGTCTCCGATGTCCTGACGCTGGCCCCCGCGCAGATCAAGGCCGCCCCGCTGATGTCCGGCGATATGGATACCGACTACATCCGCGGCCTGGGCTCGATCGAGGACCGCATGCTGATTCTCGTCGACATCGAAAGACTGCTCGATACCGAAGAACTGGCCGCGCTCGACGCGGCAGCCGCGGCGTGATGCCGGCGGCGCGCCCGCGCCGCGGCAGCCGTTCCTGAAATCATGCGAAACAACCAGCCAGTCACCAGCCACGAGTACCAGCTTTCCCCCAACGATTACCTGATTTCGCGCACGGACCTGAAGGGGCGGATCACCTTCGCCAACCGGGCCTTCGTCGAAGTCAGCGGCTATTCGCACGAAGAGCTGATGGGCGCGCCGCACAACCTGGTGCGCCATCCCGACATGCCTCCCGAGGCCTTTGCCGACCTGTGGCACTCGCTCGAAGCAGGCCATTCCTGGCGCGGGCTGGTCAAGAACCGGCGCAAGAACGGTGATTACTACTGGGTCAACGCCACCGTCACGCCGACGCGCGTCGACGGCCGGGTCATCGGCTACACCTCGGTGCGTGCGATGGCGGCGCCCGAGCAGGTCGCCGCGGCCAGCGCGGCCTATGCGCGCATCCGCCAGGGCGGCAGCGGGCTGGTGGTCCGTGACGGCGCCGTGGTCCGCACCGGCCTGGCGGGCCGGCTCGCCAGCCTGTTCCGGCCCAATTTGAAGCGGCGCATCGTCTGGTCGCAGGGCACGGCGCTGGCCTGCTTCCTGCTGACGCTGCTGGCGGTGGAGTGGCAGGGCGGCACCGCCGCGGCGGCGCTGCGCCCGTGGCTGTGGAGTGGTTTCGGCCTGGCCCTGGCATGTGCCTTCGCCTCCGGCGTGCGCCTGCTGTCGCGTGTGCACCGGCCGGTCGACGAGATGCTCGACTTCGCCTTGCGCATGGGCGCGGGCGACCTCACCACGCGCTACGACTACCAGTCCGACGACGAGGTGGGCGCGCTGGCGCAGGCCATGCAGACCATGCAGCGCAGCCTGCTGTCCGTGGTCCACGAGATCCAGGAAGGCATGAGCAGCATCGCCACCGCCACGCGCCAGGTCGCGGCGGGCAACAACGACCTGTCGCAGCGCACGGAGCAGCAGGCGGCCTCGCTGGAAGAGACGGCGTCGAGCATGGAAGAGCTGACGGGCACGGTGCGCCAGAACGCGGACAACGCGCGGCAGGCGAGCGGACTGGCGGCGAACGCCTCGGAGACGGCGCTCAAGGGCGGCGAGGTGGTGGGCCGGGTGGTCGAGACGATGCAGGAGATCAACGAGGCGTCGAAGAAGATCGTCGACATCATCGGGGTGATCGAAGGGATAGCGTTCCAGACCAACATCCTGGCGCTGAACGCGGCGGTGGAAGCGGCGCGCGCGGGGGAGCAGGGACGGGGCTTCGCGGTGGTGGCGGGCGAGGTGCGCAGCCTGGCGCAGCGCAGCGCGAACGCGGCCAAGGAGATCAAGGGCCTGATCGGCGACACGGTGGCGCGGGTGGACAACGGCACGACGCTGGTAGGCCAGGCGGGCCAGACGATGGAAGAGATCGTGCAGGCGGTCAAGCGCGTGACGGACATCATGGGCGAGATCAGCGCGGCATCGGCGGAGCAGAGCTCGGGGATCGAGCAGGTGAACCAGGCGGTGGCGCAGATGGACGAGGTGACGCAGCAGAACGCGGCGCTGGTGGAAGAGGCTGCCGCCGCGGCCGGATCGCTCGAAGACCAGGCAGGCCGCCTGGGCGAGGCGGTGGCCACCTTCCGCATCAGCCTGCAGGCCGAGGCGCGGCCGCAGCGCGCCCGGCGCGCCGAGCCTGCGCTGCGGCCGGCCTCCGCGCAGGCCTGAGCCGCGCAGGCCTGAGCCGCGCAGGCGGCGGATGCGGCGCCGCCGCGCCGGGGCGTGTCGGGGAGCGGCACCCAGGGCGGCGGCAGGCACCGGCGGGCGACAACGGGAAATAACAGGAAACAACGGGTAGCAGCGGGTAGCAACAGGTAGTAACGGGTAGCAAAGGCAACAAGAAGAAGCAACAAGAAGAAGCAAGAACGAGCAAACCTGCAGAAGGCGGCGAAACGGCCGCCGCACTTTTCAGAGACTAGGGGGTAGTTGTCATGCAATGGTTCAATCAACTGCGCGTCACGACCAAGCTGATCGTCGGCTTTCTGGTCGTGTCCGTCATCGGCGCCGCGATGGGGCTGCTCGGCGTGGTGAACATGGGACGCATGGCTGAGTGGACCGGCAAGATCTACAACGACGATCTGCAGGCGCTCAAGGCCGTCCAGGATGGCAACGTCAACCTCGTCTATGCCAGCCGCGCCCAGATCGGCCTGCTGTCCGCGTCGACCATGGGCGAGCGCTCGGCCGAGAAGGAACTGATCGAGAAGTCGCTCGCCACCGTGGACGAGCGCATCCGCAAGGCCAAGGCGGTGTTCGTCCAGCCCGAGGGGCAGGCCCTGGTCAAGCAGTACGATACGCTGATGCCGGCCTACCGCGAGCGTATGGCCAAGTATGTCGAGATGGTGGGCAAGCAGCCACTGGACACGTCGCAGTTCGACAGCCAGGTGTTCACCGAGAGCGCGGAACTGATCAAGGCGAGCCACGCGCTCGAGGATCTGATGGCCAAGATGGTCAAGCGCCGCGACGAGCGTGCCCGCGCCAATATGGACGAGGCGCGCGGCGTCTACGACGCCACCCGCGTCTGGATGCTGGCGCTGGTCCTCGGCGGCCTGGCGGTCTCGGTGCTGCTTGGCTACGTCATCGCGCGCCTGCTGTCGCGCCAGCTCGGCGGCGAGCCGGGCTATGCGGTGGCCATCGCCTCGCGCATCGCCGCCGGCGATTTCTCCACGGCAGTCACGGTCCGCTCCGGCGACAAGAGCAGCCTGGTGCATGCGATGAGCGAGATGCAGCAGGAGCTATCGGGCATGGTGCGTGACTTCAAGGCCTCGGCCGGGTCGATCGCTTCGGCCTCGCGCCAGATCGCCGCGGGCAACGGCGACCTGTCGCAGCGCACGGAGCAGCAGGCGGCCTCGCTGGAAGAGACGGCGTCGAGCATGGAAGAGCTGACGGGCACGGTGCGCCAGAACGCGGACAACGCGCGGCAGGCGAGCGGACTGGCGGCGAACGCCTCGGAGACGGCGCTCAAGGGCGGCGAGGTGGTGGGCCGGGTGGTCGAGACGATGCAGGAGATCAACGAGGCGTCGAAGAAGATCGTCGACATCATCGGGGTGATCGAAGGGATAGCGTTCCAGACCAACATCCTGGCGCTGAACGCGGCGGTGGAAGCGGCGCGCGCGGGGGAGCAGGGACGGGGCTTCGCGGTGGTGGCGGGCGAGGTGCGCAGCCTGGCGCAGCGCAGCGCGAACGCGGCCAAGGAGATCAAGGGCCTGATCGGCGACACGGTGGCGCGGGTGGACAACGGCACGACGCTGGTAGGCCAGGCGGGCCAGACGATGGAAGAGATCGTGCAGGCGGTCAAGCGCGTGACGGACATCATGGGCGAGATCAGCGCGGCATCGGCGGAGCAGAGCTCGGGGATCGAGCAGGTGAACCAGGCGGTGGCGCAGATGGACGAGGTGACGCAGCAGAACGCGGCGCTGGTGGAAGAGGCCGCCGCCGCGGCCGGATCGCTCGAAGAGCAGGCGGGCCGCCTGCAGGACTCGGTGGCGCGCTTCCGTCTCGCCGCGGCCGACCTGCAGGCCACCACGGTGGCGCGCACGCCGGCCGTCATCAAGGCAGCGCCGGCCAAGCCGGCCGCGCCGCGTCCGGCCCGCCGCGAGCCGTCCGTCGCCGCGGAGGCCCCGCTGGAGGCCCGCCCGGCCGCCAGTGCGCCGGCCGCACGTCCGGCCGTGGCCGGAACGGCATCGGACCACGGCGACTGGAGCGCTTTCTGACCTGAAGCACCAGCCGTCCGCCCGGCCCATGCGGCGCCCGCCAGGGTGTCCGGGCCGGCGGCCAGGTGCGACCGTACCCGTTTCTGCGAGCCGACATGCATACCGACGTAACCCTGGCGCTGCCCGACGAAGCCGTCGCCAGGCTGAGAACCGCTTACGAGCAGTTCGTGCGCTTGTCCACCGGCATGGACCACGCGTTCGAGCCGCCGACCTTCGAAGCCTTCCTGCGCGCGCGCCTGCTCGAGCAGGAGTCGCCGTTGACCGAGCGCGCCGTCGGCCGGCTGCTGTCCAGCGGCGAGTACGCCTGGCTCAAGCGGGTGCTGGACAAGCAACTGCCCAACACCGTATCGGCGCTGATGCGCGATGCCGAGCGCTTCGGCTTCGCGCTGGCCACGCAATGCGACTGGACGCCGCAGCAGAAACAGGAACAGGCGCGCCAGTGGTCGCGGCAGATCCTGGCCGATTCCGGTGTCGATGCCGCTTTCGCCGAGTCGCTGGCGAGCCAGATCGCGTCTTCCGCGGTCGATGTCCGCGTGGTCGAGCAACGCATGCTGACGCCGTCCTGGCGGCTTGCCGAGAGCCTGCGGCAGCGTGCCTATGACCTGATGTACGCAGTGCAGACCGAACGCAATGTGGTGCGCGCGCGCACCCATGTCGGCGAGGTCAAGGCACTGCTCGGCCTTGCGCTCGAATACGGCTCGGTCAGCGCCGACGAATTCGAGCGGGTGATGGCGCAGCTCGCCCATGTGCGTCCCGAGCTGTTCCGCGACGAGCCGGATGACATCTTCTCCCGGCTCGCCGCCTGGTTCAGGCGCTTGCTAGTCTACGGAGCCCCCGCTCGTCAATAGAGGAATGCGCTTGCCTGCACACGCCGGAGGAGCTTCCACCCGCGTGCCGCACCGCTAGATCCTTGATGTAAATCAGATGACGCGATGATGACGGCTGTCACAATTCCGCGCCTTTGTATGTTTGGTGCGACATTGCATTCATCCCAACGTTAGTGGGGATTGGCAGGCGGGTCCGATTGCCGATATAAAACGTACCAGCTGTGCTTACACTCTGTAACACTTGTAACGCATAAGTTAAGTGTTCCAGACAAGTCCAGCGGGAAGCTGTTCCTTTTGTCGTACGTCGTACCCGTCGATTTTGCATACAAACGATCCGGCCGCCGGTTGCTTCTTGAGCCGTCGGTAAGCGCTGGACAAGCAATTCGCGGGTTTTTGGTAGCGGGGAAAAATTGGAAAGCAGTGAAGTTCTCCAGGAGATCAGGGAGGTTAACCTCGCCTATCTGCTGCTCGCGCAACGGCTGGTGCGTGAGAATCAAGTCGAAGCCATGTTCCGGCTGGGAGTCAGCAAGGAGATTGCGGACATCCTGGCCAAGCTGACCTCAGCGCAGCTCGTCAAGCTGGCGGCATCCAATATGGTGCTCTGCCGCTTCCGCTTCGACGATCACGCGCTCCTGTCGAGCCTGACGCATACCGCCAAGGGCCACGACATGCAGCAGACCCACGCAGCCATCCTGCTGGCGCGCCAACCGCTGGAGTCGCTCAATTGACCGCGCTGCTCCAGGCTCAGCCCGTCCGCAGCTTCACCGCGGCTCCGGTGCCCAACCGCAAGAGCGTCCTGCAGGACGCCAACCAGACCCAACTGGCCATCGAGCTGATCGGGCTCGGTGCCCGGCTCCAGGTACTCGAGGCGGAGACCACGCTGTCGCGTGATCGCCTGATCCGCCTGTACAAGGAGCTGCGCGGCGTATCGCCCCCCAAGGGCATGCTCCCCTTCTCGACAGACTGGTTCACCACCTGGCTGCCGAACATCCATTCCTCCCTGTTCTTCTCGGCGTACCAGTTCATGGTCCAGCAGGGCGAGACCGCGGGTATCCGCGCCATCATCGCCAGCTACCGGCTCTACCTCGAGCACGTGTCGCTGCTGGGAAGCGAAATTGTCTTAAGTTTCACCCGTGCCTGGACGTTAGTAAGGTTTTTCGAGAGCAATATGCTCCAGCTTTCCACCTGCACCTGCTGCGGTGGCCAGTTCGTGACGCATGCCTACGAGCCGCACGCTCGTTTCGTATGCAGTCTGTGCCGGCCGCCGTCGCGGGCGGGCAAAGCGAAGAAGCTCTCGAAGGACGCCCCGTCCACTCGAGCCGTCGCCTGAGCGCGGCTCGTCCGGGCCGGGCGAGCGCGGGACCGGAGTAGCGGCCGCTCGCGGCCGCCACCCCGGCCCCGGCGCGCCGCCGCGCGCCGGAGTGTTTATCTGACGGGGAATCATCGTGCTAGTTGTCATCGGCTATGTCATCGTGCTGGCGGCCGTGCTTGGCGGATACGCCATCACCGGCGGTCATATGGGCGCGCTTTACCAGCCGGCGGAGCTGATCATCATCGGGGGGGCCGCGCTCGGCGCCTTCATCAGTTCCAACAGCGGCAAGGCGCTCAAGGCGACGATGCGCGCCCTGCCCACGCTGTTTCGCAGCAGCCGCTACAGCAAGGCGCTGTACATGGAAGTGATGGCCCTGCTGTACGTGCTGCTGTCCAAGGCACGCCGCGAAGGCATCCTCTTCCTCGAGAAGGAGATCGCCGACCCCGCCGCCAGCAGCGTCTTCAGCCAGTATCCGCGCATCCTGGCCGATCCGGCCATGATGGAGTTCCTCACCGACTATCTGCGCATGATGGTCAACGGGAACATGAACGCCTTCGAGATCGAGGCCCTGATGGACCACGAGATCGAGACCTTCCGCCACGAGGCGGAAGTTCCGGCCCACGCGCTGTCGCGCGTCGGCGACGGCCTGCCCGCCTTCGGCATCGTGGCGGCGGTGATGGGCGTGGTGCACGCGCTGGCCTCGGCAGACCTGCCTCCCGCCGAACTGGGTGCGCTGATCGCGCACGCCATGGTCGGTACCTTCCTCGGCATCCTGCTGGCCTACGGTTTCGTCTCGCCGCTGGCCTCGCGCATCGAGCACCAGGTCTCCGAGACCGTGAAGATGTACGAGTGCATCAAGGTCACGCTGCTGGCTTCGCTCAACGGCTACGCACCGCTGGTGGCGGTCGAGTTCGGCCGCAAGGTGCTGTTCTCCAGCGAACGTCCCTCCTTCCTCGAGCTGGACGACCATGTCCGCGAGGTCAAGAGCCTTACCTGACGGGCAGGAGGTATTGCGATGAGCAATTCGCACGACAGCCACCCGATCGTGGTCCGGCGCGGCAAGGCGCGCGCCAAGCCGCACGGCAACCATAGCTGGAAGATTGCCTACGCCGACTTCATGACGGCGATGATGGCCTTCTTCCTGGTGCTCTGGCTGCTGAGCGCGAGCTCGCCCAAGACGCTGGTCGGCGTGGCGGAGTACTTCCGCACGCCGCTGAAGGTGGCCATCGCCGGCGGCGACAAGAGCAGCCTGTCCAGCAGCGTGATTCCCGGCGGCGGCATGGACCCGCTGAGGAAGGACGGCGAGGTGCAGCGCGCGACCGACAACGATCCGGACGCGGTGCAGAAGCGCCGCGACCAGCAGGAGGGCGAACGCCTGCGCGCGCTGAAGAACCGGCTAGAGCAGATCATCGAGAACAACCCGGTGCTGCGGCAGTTCCGTCCGCAACTGCTGCTCGACATCACCAGCGAAGGCCTGCGCATCCAGATCCTGGACACGCAGAACCGCCCGATGTTCCGTACCGGCAGCGCCATGGTCGAACCCTATATGCGCGTCATCCTGCGCGAGATCGCGCCGGTGCTCAACGAGCTGCCCAACAAGGTCAGCCTGTCGGGCCACACCGATGCGGCCAACTACAGCAATGGCGAGCGTGACTACAGCAACTGGGAGTTGTCGGCCGACCGCGCCAATGCCTCGCGGCGCGAGCTGATCTCGGGCGGCATGAACGAGGGCAAGGTGCTGCGCGTGCTGGGCCTGGCCGCGACCATGCCGCTCGATCGCAAGGACCTGATGGCGCCGGTGAACCGCCGCATCAGCATCGTCGTGCTCAACGCGCGCGCGCAGGCCCGCTTCGAGGCCGAGAACGCCAGCGCTGCGGACGTCGCGGTGAAAGCACGCGCGGGCCAGGCCGGCGAGGACATGAAGGAAGCGCTCGGGGCCGACGCGAGCGCTCCGGCAGCACAGGGCAAGAGCAAATGAGGCAGGCGACCCGCGCGTGCGGCGCGCCGCATTCCGCAATCTGGATCTAGAGAGTCAGGACGGCCATGTCTGTCGATATCGATATCACGCAGTTCTACCAGACCTTCTTCGAGGAGGCCGAGGAGCTGCTCGTTGAAATGGAGCAATTGCTGCTCGGCCTGGATCTGGAGGCGCCCGACGCGGAAGAGCTGAATGCGATCTTCCGCGCCGCGCACTCGATCAAGGGCGGCGCCGCCACCTTCGGCTTCGCCGCGCTGACCGAGACCACGCACTTGCTGGAAAACCTGTTGGATCGCACCCGGCGGCGGGAGATGGCGCTGTCGAGGACCATCATCGACACCTTTCTGGAAACCAAGGACGTGTTGCAAGATCAGCTGAACGCTTACCGCAACGGTACCGAACCCGATCCCGAAACGCTGGCGCGCATCTGCGCGGTCCTGCAGCAGCTGGCGCGCGAGGCGGGTGGCGAGCCTGCCGCCGCGTCGGCACCCGCACCGGCGCCTGCGCCGGCCCCCGTGGCGGCGGCCCCCGCTGCCGTGGCAGCCGGTGGTGCGCTCAAGGTGCGCCTGCTCAAGGTGTCGGCCGCCGACCAGGCCCTCTTGCGCGAGGAACTGGCCAATCTCGGCGAGATCACCGGCCAGCAGGAACGCGACGGCGAGCTCGCGATCTGGCTGTCGACGCAGTGCAGCGCCGACGACATCATCGCGGTGTGCTGCTTCGTGATCGACGGCGAGCAGATCGTGGTGGAGCCGGCCGATGCGGCGCCGCCGCCCGCGGTGGTGCAGGAGCCCGCCGCCGAGCCGGTCCAGGCCGCCGTGCAGGAAACCGCTGCCGTGGCGAGTGCGCCTGCGGCGCCGGCCGTGGCCGCAGCGGCCGCTCCCGCCAAGGAGAAGGCCAAGGCCGCGCCGGCCGCTGCCGCGCACGGGCACGAGTCCGGTTCGATCCGCGTGGCCACCGAGAAGGTCGACCAGATCATCAACCTGGTCGGCGAACTGGTGATCACGCAATCGATGCTGGCGCAGACCGCGTCCACGCTCGACCCGGTGCTGTTCGACCGGCTGTTCTCCGGCATGGGCCAGCTCGAGCGCAACGCGCGCGACCTGCAGGAAGCGGTGATGTCGATCCGCATGATGCCGATGGACTACGTGTTCTCGCGCTTCCCGCGCCTGGTGCGCGATCTTGCCGCCAAGCTGGGCAAGCAGATCGACCTGGTCACCTTCGGCAAGGCGACCGAGCTCGACAAGAGCCTGATCGAGCGGATCATCGATCCGCTCACCCACCTGGTGCGCAACAGCCTGGACCACGGCATCGAGACGCCCGACAAGCGCGTCGCCGCGGGCAAGGAGCCGACCGGCCAGCTGATCCTGTCGGCGCAGCACCACGGCGGCAACATCGTGATCGAGGTCAGCGACGATGGCGGCGGCCTGCGTCGCGACAAGATCCTGTCCAAGGCCATGCAGAACGGCCTGGCGGTGTCGGAGTCGATGCCCGACGAGGAAGTCTGGCAACTGATCTTCGCGCCGGGCTTCTCCACCGCCGAGGCCGTGACCGACGTGTCCGGCCGCGGCGTGGGCATGGACGTGGTCAAGCGCAACATCCAGGAAATGGGCGGCCACGTCGAGATCTCCTCGCGCGCGGGCCAGGGCACCACGATCCGTATCGTGCTGCCGCTGACGCTGGCCATCCTCGACGGCATGTCGGTCCGGGTCGGCGCCGAGACTTTCATCCTGCCGCTGAACTGCGTGATGGAGTCGCTGCAGCCCAAGGCCGATGACGTGCGCACCGCCGCCAACACCGAACGCGTGATGCATGTGCGCGGCGAGTACCTGCCGCTGCTCGAACTGCACCGGGTGTTCGACGTGGCCGATGCCGTGCGCGAGCCCACGCAGGGCATCGCCGTGATCCTGCAGGCCGAGGGCAAGCGCTTCGCGCTGCTGGTCGACCAGCTGATCGGCCAGCACCAGGTGGTGCTGAAGAACCTGGAAACGAACTACCGCAAGGTGCCGTGCATCTCCGCCGCCACCATCCTGGGCGACGGCAGCGTGGCGCTGATCGTCGACGTGGGTGCGCTGCAGCGTACCGGCGTGCGCCGGCACGATGCGGTGGTGGTGCAGTAACCGCTCAAGCTCTGGATCTGGAGGAACCAACATCATGGCCGGCATCGGACATATCGACGCGCCCGGCAGCGAGGCTGCCGGGCAGGAATTCCTGGTGTTCACGCTGGGATCGGAGGAGTACGGCATCGACATCCTCAAGGTGCAGGAGATCCGCGGCTACGACGCGGTCACCCGCATCGCCAATGCGCCGGATTTCATCAAGGGCGTGACCAACCTGCGCGGCGTGATCGTGCCGATCGTCGACCTGCGGGTGAAGTTCCGCCTTGGCAATGTGCGCTATGACCACCAGACCGTGGTGATCATCCTCAACATCGCCGGTCGCGTGGTCGGCATCGTCGTCGACGGCGTTTCCGACGTGCTGACGCTGAACGGCGGTGACGTCAAGCCGGCACCCGAATTCGGCGTGTCGGTGTCGACCGAGTACCTGACCGGCCTGGGCAGCGTCGAAGGCCGCATGCTGATCCTGATCGACATCGAACGCCTGATGACCAGCCCGGAGATGGAACTGATCGAGGTCGCGCTGGCTTGAAGCCGGCGCTGCAGCACCCCGCGTTCCGCCCAACCAGACCACGCAGCATCGGAGCCAGCAAATGACGCAGCCACGCTCAGCAGTCCAGGCGGCCGGCGGCACCCGCAATGTGCTGGCGCCTGCCGCCGCGCGCCGCGACGAGCAGCGCGACTTCCTGCTGACCGAGCGGGATTTCGACAAGATCCGCGCGCTCATCCATCGGCGCGCGGGCATCTCGCTCGGCAGCCAGAAGCGCGAAATGGTGTACAGCCGGCTGGCGCGCCGGCTGCGCGCGCTGCAACTGGTCGACTTTGCCACCTACCTGGAGCAGCTGGAGTCGGACGACCGCTCCCCCGAGTGGGAGCTGTTCGTCAACGCGCTGACCACCAACCTGACCTCGTTCTTCCGCGAGGCGCATCACTTCCCCCTGCTGGCGGAGCATGCCAAGAAACACGGCCGGCCCTACTCGGTCTGGTGCGCGGCGGCCTCCACCGGCGAGGAGCCGTATTCGATCGCCATCACGCTGGCCGAGGCGCTCGGTGAGCGCGCCGCGACCGTGCTGGCGACCGACATCGACACGCAGGTGCTGGCCAAGGCGCGCAGCGGCATCTACACCAGCGAGCAGGTCGCCAAGCTGCCGATGGAGCAGCTCAAGCGCTTCTTCCTCAAGGGCAGCGGACAGCGTTCGGGCGCCGTCAAGGTCAAGCCGGAACTGGCCTCGACCATCGAGTTCGCGCCGCTGAACCTGCTGGCGCCGGACTGGGGCATCCAGGAGCGCTTCGACGCGATCTTCTGCCGCAACGTGATGATCTACTTCGACAAGCCCACGCAGGGTCGCATCCTGGAGCGCTTCGTGCCGCTGCTCAAGCCGCACGGGCTGCTCTTCGCCGGGCATTCGGAGAACTTCTCCTACGTCACGCGCGCCTTCCAGCTGCGCGGACAGACGGTCTACGAGCTGGCCTCGCCGGCCAGCCGCGCGGGAGGTGGATGATGCGTACGCCGCAGATGCCGGAGGCGATCGCCACCCGTACCTATTTCGACCGTGAGTTCGGCAAGCAGGCGATCAAGCTGCTGCCCAACGAGTACTACGTCAGCAGCGAGGACGTGGTGCTGACCACCGTGCTGGGCTCCTGCGTGGCAGCCTGCATCCGCGACGAGGTGGCCGGTGTCGGCGGCATGAACCACTTCATGCTGCCCGACGACGAGAACGCCGGCGCCGACCGCATGCTGTCGCCGTCGATGCGCTACGGCTGCTACGCGCTCGAAGTGCTGATCAACGAACTGCTCAAGGCCGGCGCGCGGCGCGAGCGGCTCGAGGCCAAGGTGTTCGGCGGCGGCGCCGTGCTCGCCAACATGACCACGCTGAACATCGGCGACCGCAACGCCGACTTCGTGCTGCGCTACCTGAAGACCGAGAACATCCGCGTGGCGGCGCAGGACCTGCGCGGACCGCACGCGCGCCGCGTCAGCTATTTCCCGCGCAGCGGGCTGGCGCTGGTGCGCCGCCTGACGCGCCAGGACGACCAGGTGCTGGTGGCGCGCGACGAGCGCGCGCTGGCCCGAGCCATTTCCGCCGCCCCGGAGCGCGGCCGGGCCGAGCTGTTCGAGCGCCGCCCGACTGCCTTCACGACATCCTGAAGCGAAAGGACCCGAGACAATAATGAGCGCGGCAAAGATCAAGGTGCTGTGCGTGGACGATTCCGCGCTGATCCGCAGCCTGATGACCGAGATTATCAATAGCCAGAGCGACATGGAGGTGGTCGGGACCGCTCCCGACCCGCTGGTGGCGCGCGAGATGATCAAGCGGCTGAACCCCGACGTGCTGACGCTGGACGTGGAAATGCCGCGCATGGACGGCCTCGATTTCCTCGAGCGGCTGATGCGCCTGCGCCCGATGCCGGTGCTGATGGTGTCGTCGCTGACCGAGCGCGGCTCGGAGATCACCATGCGCGCGCTGGAGCTGGGCGCGGTGGACTTCGTCACCAAGCCCAAGCTCGGCATCCGCGACGGCCTGATCGAGTACACCGACGCCATCGCCGACAAGATCCGCGCGGTCTCGCGCGCGCGCGTGCGCACGGCCGCGCCGGCCGCCGCCAGCCCGGTCGCCGGCACGCCGCCCGCGCCGCTGCTGCGCAGCCCGTTGCTGTCCACCGAGAAGCTGATCATCGTGGGCGCCTCCACCGGCGGAACCGAGGCCATCAAGGAACTGTTGATGCCGCTGCCGCCGGACAGCCCCGGCGTCATGATCGTGCAGCACATGCCGGCCGGCTTCACGCGGTCCTTCGCGCAGCGCCTCGACGGCCTGTGCCGCATCACCGTCAAGGAGGCCGAGCACAATGAGCGGGTGCTGCCCGGCCACGCCTACATCGCGCCTGGCGACATGCATCTGCGGCTGGCCCGCAGCGGCGCCAACTACGTGGCGCACCTGTCGCAGGAGGCGCCGGTCAACCGGCACCGGCCGGCGGTGGATGTCCTGTTCGATTCGGCGGCCCAGCATGCCGGCAAGAATGCCATCGGCGTGATCCTGACCGGCATGGGCCGCGATGGCGCGCAGGGCATGCGGCGCATGCACGATGCGGGCGCCTATAACCTGGCGCAGGACGAGCACAGCTGCATCGTGTTCGGCATGCCCAAGGAGGCCATCGCGGCCGGCGGCGTCGATGAGATCGTGCCGCTGTCGGCCATGACGCAGCGCGTGATGGCGCGGCTGGCCACGTTCGGTGCGCGCGCTCAGCGGGTCTGAGGCACGCGGTGGACGCGACGGAGGGGTCGGCGCAGCACCACATAACAAGACGATAACAAGACGATAACAAGACGATAACAAGACGCCGGCAAGACGCCGGCAAGACGTACAAGGGCAGGGAGCCGGAAGCCTGGCACTCTCCGGAGCCTGCCGAGATAGCAATCATCCACAACCGTTTTGGAGCCGTTAGAGTGGACAAGAACATCAAGATCCTCGTGGTCGACGACTTTCCGACCATGCGTCGGATCATCCGCAACCTGCTCAAGGAGCTGGGCTTTTCCAACGTGGAAGAGGCCGAGGACGGCGCGGCCGGCCTGGAGAAGGTCAAGGATGGCAGCTTCCAGTTCGTCGTCTCCGACTGGAACATGCCCAATATGGACGGCCTGAGCATGCTGCAGGCCATCCGCGCCGAACCGGCGCTGGCCAAGCTGCCGGTGCTGATGGTGACGGCCGAGGCCAAGAAGGAAAACATCATCGCCGCCGCGCAGGCCGGCGCCAACGGCTATGTGGTCAAGCCGTTCACCGCGGCGACGCTGGACGAGAAGATCACCAAGATCTTCGAGAAGCTGGGCAAGGAAGGCACCTGAGGTAGGCACCATGGCGACGACACCGTCTTACAGCAACGATACCGCCGAGCAGATCATCCATCGCATCGGCAACCTGACGCGCATGCTGCGCGACAGCATGCGGGAACTCGGGCTCGACAAGGAAATCGAGCGCGCGGCGCAGGCCATTCCCGACGCGCGCGACCGGCTGAAGTACATCGCCGCCATGACCGAGCAGGCGGCCGAGCGCACGCTCAATGCCGTCGAACTGGCCCAGCCCATCCAGGCTCAGATGGAGAAGCAGGCCGAGGGCCTGGAGCAGCGCTGGGATGCCTGGTTCAAGGAGCCGGCGGAGCTGGCCGACGCGCGCGAGCTGGTGCTCGACACGCGCGCCTTCCTCACCGACGTGCCCCAGCAGACCCGCGCCACCGGCGCGCATCTGCTGGACATCATGATGGCCCAGGATTTCCAGGACCTGACCGGCCAGGTCATCAAGAAGATGATGGACATGATCCGCTCGCTGGAGCAGGAACTGCTGCAGATGCTGATCGACAACGTGCCGGCCGAGCGCCGCGCGGAGGCGCCGGCCACGCTGATGAACGGCCCGCAGGTCAATCCCGAAGGCAAGGCCGACGTGGTGTCGGACCAGTCGCAGGTGGACGACCTGCTCGCCAGCCTGGGCTTCTGAGTCTGCTGCCGGCCCGCGTCTTGCCCGCCGGGGCACGCGGGCCGCATGCTCTGCCGTCCCCGTCGTTTCCTCCTGTTCCCTGGCGCTGCCATGGCCGCACGGGCCGTCACGTGCTGCCCGCTTCGGGCGGCGGCGTGCCGGCGCACGTCCGCTCGTCGTCTGCGCGCCGGCCTCTCGCGCTTGCCCCTTACGCCCGAGCTTGCTCGCGCATGGTCTCGGAAAAGAAAAGAAGCGCCGCGCGCGCCGGCAGGCGGCGCGCGCGGCGGCTTTCCGGGCTTTCCCCGGCGCTCAGAACACGTGCTTGATGCCGATCATCGCGCCGAGCTGGTTCACGCCGGGTGCGGGATTGGAACCCGCGGCGCCGCCGCTGACCGATTGCGCGAGCTGCCCGCCGTTGTCGATGAAGCCGGCGGTGGCGTAGACCGAGGTGCGCTTGCTGAAGGCGTAGGTGCCGCGGATGGCGTACAGCCAGGCCTTGTTGGCGCTGTTGTGGTACTTCAGCCAGTAGACCTGGCCGGCCAGGTTGAAGGCGGGGGTGATGTCATAGGACGCGCCGGCGTACAGCAGATCGCTCTTGGGCGTGGGGCTGCCGCCATTGTCGCGGCGCAGCCAGCCGGCTCCCAGCTTGGTGTTGGCCAGCAGCATGTAGCCGCCCAGCGACAGGCGGTTGTCGGTCAGGCTGCTCTTGGTCAGGCCGCCGAAGGCGCCCGGACCGCCGCGCAGCGAATCATAGGCGGCGGACAGGCCCCACCAGTTGGTCTCGTACATCAGCATGGCCGACCATTCGCGGCAGGCGCGCACGTCGGCGGGATTCTCGCCGGCGCAGTTGGTGCCCGAGGGACTGGGGCCGGCGTTGACGGTGTCGCGGCCGAAGCTGTAGGTGGCGCCCGCCGTCAGGCCGCCGAACTTGCCCTTGTAGGCGATCGCGTTGTCGGCGCGCGTGTTGGGCAGGTAGCTGTCGAGCGAGCCGGAGCCATAGACGTTGGGTCCGAGGATATCGGTGTCCAGCGTGGCCCAGAACAACATGGTGTATTGGCGGCCGAAGCTGACCTGGCCCCAGTTGCTGCTGCTCAGGCCGACCCAGGCCTGGCGCCCGAACAGGCGGCCACCCTGGTTGGACGCGCCGCTGTCGGGCGCGAAGCCCGATTCCAGCGCGAAGTTCGCCTTCAGGCCGCCGCCCAGGTCCTCGGTGCCGCGCAGGCCCCAGCGCGACGGCACCGTGCCGGTCAGCGTGGGCACGCGGGCGAGGCCGTCCTTGGCCGCGCCGACGTTGTTCACATACTCGATCCCGGTGTCGATGACGCCGTACAGCGTCACCGACTGGGCCGCGGCGACGAGGGGCGCGGCGGCAAGCAAGCCGGCCACAAGCCTAGCAAGTTTCATTTCTCGATTCCTTCTCTTTTCCGTTAGCAGATAGCGGTCAGTCGTGGTGTGGATGCCGTTCCCCGGCTCGGGAACGCGCGCCGCGCGGCGCCCTGGGGCAGTGGTGGTCTGGTGGCGGGATCCTCCTTGCGGATCGGCGGGTTCGGGGGGCAGGCCAAGGTGCCGGCAACGCGCCGGCGGGACCTCGCCTTGTTCTCTCCGTGTTCCGTATATGAAACAACAATCCATATACGGAACGATTGACTCAATATAGCCGCCAATGCCGTGGAGGATGGACCCGGGATATCCCTAGTGCAGCGCGAATACGACGGCCATTGCGTCCGGCCGCCGGCTTGCCGGCTGGCGCCGGTGAATCCATGCGGGCGCGGCGGGTGAACGGGCAAGGCCGATGAATCAAGGCGGGCGGGCCGGCAGGCCGGAATCGGAGGGCAGCACGCGCCCGAGCCGGCCGGCTGGCATCGGGGTTAACCCGCGTGATTCTTCCCGGAAGCAGGCTCTATAGTCCTCGATGTTCTGCATAGGAATCAGTGTTTTATATATAAAACGCAAAGACAGCCTTGCCATGGGCGCGGGCTATCGGGCATCAGGAGAAAACGAGTGGAATTCGAGCTGAATGGGAAGCCCAGCCGCTTCGACGGCGACGGCGACACGCCGCTGTTGTGGGTCATCCGCGACGAGGCCGGGCTGACCGGCACCAAGTACGGCTGCGGCATCGGCATGTGCGGCGCCTGCACCGTGCACATCGACGGGGTGGCACAGCGCTCCTGCGTGACGCCGGCCAGCGCGGTGGCCGGCCGGCGTGTCACCACCATCGAAGGGCTGGCGCCGGAGCGCTCGCATCCGGTGCAGCAGGCCTGGATCGCCAAGGACGTGCCGCAGTGCGGCTACTGCCAGTCCGGCATGGTGATGGCGGTGGCGTCGCTGCTCAAGCAGCACCCGCATCCCACCGACCAGCAGATCGATGCGTCGATCAGCAATATCTGCCGCTGTGCCAGCTACCACCGCATCCGGGAGGCGATCCATGCTGCCGCGAAATGAGACTGCGCTGGAAGCGCCCGCCAGCCCGTCGCGGCGCGGATTCCTCAGGTTCGGCGTGGCCGCGGCCGGTGCGCTGTGCATCCCGTTGCCGGCGCTGGCCGGCCGCACCGTGGACAGCGGCCCGCACGGCAGTCACGAGCTGACCGACTGGATCTGGATCGAAGCGGACGGCAGGACGCGGCTCGGCCTGTCGCAATGCGAAGTGGGGCAGGGCGTCTACACCGGCCTGCCGCAGGTGCTGGCCGACGAGCTCGACGCCGACTGGCGCCAGGTCGAGGTGGTCTTCGTCACCGGGCGCGATGCCTACCGTACCGGGGCGGCCTACGAGGAGCCGCAGCAGTTCGTCGGCGCGTCGATGTCGGCCACGCTGTTCTACGAGCGGCTGCGCATCGCCGGCGCGCAGGCGCGCGAGGTGCTGTTGCGCGCCGGCGCACGCCGGCTCGACGTGCGGCCCAGCCAGTGCCACACCGAACTAGGGCGCGTGATCCACGGCGCCAGCGGACGCTCGCTCGGCTACGGCGAGCTGGCCGCCGATGCCGCCAGGCTGCCGCTCAACCCATCGCCCCGGCTGAAGAACGAGGCCGCCCACAAGCTGATCGGGCGCGACCTGCCGCGCCTGGACACGCCCGCCAAGGTCGACGGCAGCGCCGAATTCGGCATCGACGTCAAGGTGCCCGGCATGCTGGTCGGCGCGCTCAAGATGCCGCCCCAGGTGACCGGCAAGGTCACGGGACTGCGCAATGCCGAGGCGATCCGCAAGATGCCGGGTGTGCGCGCCGTGGTACAGGCGCCGGACGCGGCCATCGTGGTGGCGCAGCATTACTGGCAGGCCAGGAAGGCGGCCGACGCGCTGGAACTGGAGATCGACCCCGGCGCCGCCCAGGGATTGCACAGCGACGCCATCCTGGCTGCCCGCGTCGCCGCGCTCGGCGCTCCCGGGGCCGTCGTCGCCACCCACCTGGGCAGCCCGGAAGACGCGCTTGCCAAGGCCGGAGGCAAGATGGTCGAGGCCGACTACCACACGCCCTACATCGTGCACGCGACCATGGAGGCGGTGAATGCCACCGTGCACGTGCGCGACGATGCCATCGAGGTCTGGGGCCCGATCCAGGGGCAGGATTTCGTGCGCAACGCCCTCGCCAGGCTGTTCAACCGCCAGCCCGAATCGGTGATCGTCCACACCACCTTCCTGGGCGGCAGCTTCGGCCGCAAATTCCTGCCCGACTTCGTCATCCACGCCGCGCGCGCCTCGGCGGCGGTGGGCCAGCCGGTCAAGGTGATCCGCTCGCGCGAGGACGACATCCGCCATGGTTTCTACCGTCCCGGCGTCTCGGGCCGCTTCCGCGCCGTGCTCGATGCGCAAGGCATGCCGCTGGCCATGCATGCGCGCGTCACCGGCCAGTCGCTGTACGGTGTCATCAAGAAGGAGCGCATGGCGCAGAACGGCGGCTGGGACGAGACCATGCTGGAGGCGATCTATGACCTGGCCTACCAGGTGCCCAACCTGAAGGTCGACATGATCGACGTGAAGCAGCCGATTCCGGTCAGCTTCCTGCGCAGCGTAGGCAGTACCTCGAGCGTGTTCATGCTGGAGAGCTTCGTCAACGAGATGGCCGACGCGGCCGGCGCCGATCCCTACCGCTACCGGCGCAAGCTGCTGGCGCACGATCCGCTGGCCGTGCGCGTGCTGGACGCGGCCGCGGCCCGCGCCGGCTGGGACAGCAAGCCCAGGCCCGGCGTGACGCGCGGCTTCACCTTCAGCCTCTACACCGGACGCGGCGAGGCCTTCCAGACCTATGTGGCGATGGCGGTCGAACTGGAGCGGACGGGCAAGACGTTCCAGGTGCGGCGCGTGGTCTGCGCCGTCGACGCCGGCCGCGCCATCAACCCGAACCTGATCCGCGCCAATATCGAGGGCGGCATCGGCTTCGCGCTCAGCAACACGCTCAAGAGCGAGATCACCTTCCAGGACGGCGCGGTGCAGCAGAGCAACTTCCACGACTTCCGCGTCATCTCGCTGGCCGAGATGCCCAAGGTGGAAGTGGAGATCGTCGCCAGCGACCGCCCGCCCCAGGGCTGCGGCGAAGTCTCGCTGGCGCCGGTGGCACCCGCCGTGGCGCACGCCTTCTACCAGGCCACCCGGCAGCGCCGCCGCGCGATGCCGATGTCGCTGGAGGCCTGAGGGCAAGCGCCCGCCGGCCGCGGCGGCCTGGATCACACCATCGGCTTCGTCTCTGCGCTCGCGTGCTGGATCAGACCGAGGGCTTCGCTGGATGTGGCGCCTTGCTAAACCACCCCTCTCCCCCGCCCTCTCCCATGCGGGGAGAGGGAGCCAAGACCTTGTGCTTGGCGCTCGGTGTTGGTGCATCTCGTCGGCTTCGGCAAGTGCATCAGAGTTCGCACCGCGCCGGTCTTGGCACATCAACGGGTTAACCCCAGTCTGCATTTCCCGATTCCTTGTCTATAGTTCTGCTTGTTCAATATATGAATCGCTGTTTCGTTAGTGAAACGAAACGCAAGACAAGATCCCCGCCGCGATGATGTGGCGCCGAGCCGGCACCGAGCGCCGGCACCAGAAGGATAGGAGCAAGCGCAATGGACGACGCCGCATACAACCCGAACCTCGCGCCCTGGGAAAAGGCCGTGCCCAACAACGTGGCCGGCAAGGGCTATATCGAGCAGCCCGGCAAGGTCGCCAATCTCGTGTGGCAGACCCGCGCGGCGGCGCCGACCGCCTACGAGAACGCACTGGGCGACGCGCTGCAGGCCGCCTTCGAGGGCGGTGCCGAGACCCCCGAGGACATCGTGCGCGCCTTCAATGCCGCCGGCCTGCTGAGTGCCGACGGCCAGCGCTGGAACGAGGAGCGCTTCCTCGCCGAGATGCGCCGCCTGGGCGCCTGAGCGCAACGGCACCACGGGCACGACGGGTGATAAGGAACCGAGAGATGACGATGGAAACGAACAAGCAGGCACGCGTGGAAGAGCGCCTCGAGACGGGGCTGCGCAACTACTGGTACCCGGTGGCCGCCTCGTGGTCGCTGCGCCATGCGCCGATCGGCGTGACGCGCCTGGGCCAGAACCTGGTGCTGTGGCGCGATGGCGCCGGCCAGGTGCAGGCGCTGGAAGACCGCTGCCCGCATCGCGGCGCGCGCCTGTCGATGGGCTGGAACCTGGGCGACCGCGTGGCCTGCTGGTACCACGGCGTGGAAGTGGGCGGCGACGGCCAGGTCAAGAGCGTGCCGGCGGTGGACAGCTGCCCGATGGAGGGCAAGACCTGCGTGCGCAGCTACCCGGTGCAGGAGAAGGCCGGCGCCGTCTTCGTCTGGTTCGGCGACCGCGCCCCGGGCGAGGTCGACGCGCTGCGCCTGCCGGAGGAATTGGAAAGCGAGGAGCACAGCCACTTCCTGTGCGTGGCGCATTGGGACTGCAACTACCGCTACGCGGTGGACAACGTCATGGACCCGATGCACGGTGCCTACCTGCACGCAGTCTCGCACTCGATGGCCAGCGGCGAGAAGTCGGCCGTGATGCAGGTGGTCGAAACCGAGCACGGCCTGGTCTTCGAGAAGACCGGCCAGCGCGGCGTGAACTTCGACTGGGTCGAGTTCGGCGAGACCGGCGCGCTGTGGCTGCGCCTGTCCATCCCCTATCAGCGCAAGGTCGGCCCCGGCGGCCCCTTCGGCATCGTCGGCATCGCCACCCCGGTGGATACCGAGCACTGCATGGTCTTCTTCTGGCGTACCCGCCACGTGCAGGGCTGGCAGCGCGATGCCTGGCGCTTCCTCTACCGCAACCGCCTCGAGCGCCTGCACTGGGACGTGCTGGAGCAGGACCGCGTGGTGCTGGAGTCGCTGGCGCCGAACGCGCGCGACCACGAGACGCTGTACCAGCACGACATCGGCATCACCCGCGTGCGCCGCTTGCTGCGCCGACGCGCCGAACAGGAAGTCGCGGAGCAGCCGATCGCCATGCTGCAGCCCGCCAGCGGAGCCGCCAGCCATGCCTGACGCCGCCAACCAAGGCCTGCTGGCCGGCCGGCGCGTGCTGGTGACCGGCGCCGCGCGCGGCCTGGGACTGGCCTTCGCCGAAGCGATCGCGCAGGCCGGCGCCGCCGTCGCCATGGCCGACGTGCTGGGCGAGCGCGTGCGCGCCGCCGCGGCCGGCCTGGCGCAGCGCGGCCTCACCGTGCTGCCGCTGGAGCTGGACCTGGCCGATCCGGACTCGGTGCGCCGCTGCGCGCAGCAGGCCATCGCCGGCCTGGGCGGCCTGGACGGCCTGGTCAACAACGCCGCGGTGACCGACTCGGGCGGCCGCGCCAGCGACGAGATCGATATTGCCACCTGGGACCGCGTGATGCAGGTGAACGTGCGCGGCACCTGGCTGATGACCAATGCCTGCCTGGACGCGCTGCGCGCCTCCGGACGCGGCGCCATCGTCAACCTGGCCTCCGACACGCCGCTGTGGGGCGCGCCCCGGCTGCTGGCCTACGTGGCGAGCAAGAGCGCCATCCTCGGCATGACCCGTTCGCTGTCGCGCGAACTGGGCGAGGCGCGCATCACGGTGAACGCTGTCGCGCCCGGCCTGACCCTGGTGGAAGCCACCGAGTACGTGCCGGCCAAGCGCCACGAGCTGTACCGCGAGCAGCGCGCGATCCCGCGCGAGCAGTTGCCCGAAGACGTATGCGGCGCGGTGGTGTTCGCGCTGTCCGACTTGTCCCGCTTCATGACTGGCCAGACGCTGGCGGTCAACGGCGGTTTTGTGATGCATTGAATCAGCAAGGAGAAAGAGATGAGCGATCTGAGCGAAGCGACGCAGGTCAAGCGGACATGGGAGCGCCCCGAGGGCGCCAGCTTCGACCAATGGATGGAAAGCCGCGTGGCGCGCTTCTCCACCCGCCGCTACGACTGGGACGCGCTGAAGTTCCAGGCCGACCACGACCCCAAGTACCGCCGCGCGCAGATGCGCTACCTGGGCACGGGCGGCACGGGCGTTGCGGCCGACACCAATACGGTGCCGTCGGAGCACTTCACCTTCTCGACCATGATCATCCCGGCCGGCCACGAAGGCCCGTCGCACCTGCATACCGACGTGGAAGAGGTGTTCTTCATCCTGCGCGGCAAGATCAAGCTGATCCTGGAGAAGGACGGCGAGCGCTTCGAGACCATCCTGACCGACCGCGACCTGGTCTCGGTGCCGCCCGGCGTGTACCGCGAGGAGATCAATATCGGCGAGGAAGACGCGCTGATGTGCGTGATGCTCGGCGCCAGGAAACCGGTCACGCCGACCTATCCGCCCGAGCACCCGCTCGCCCAGATCAAGCGCGGGTGAGATCGTGAACGCTCCCGTGCCCGGCAGCGCGCCTGCCTCCGCAGCGGACCACGTCCAGGCCCCGGCGGCCCTGCTCGCCGAACTGGACGCGGGCTTCGCCGAGCGCACGGCCGTGCTGGCCGACGGCGCCCGCGTGGCCTACCGCAGCGGCGGCAGGCAGGGCCCGCTGGTGGTGCTGCTGCACGGCATCAGCTCCGGCGCGGCCTCCTGGCTGCCGTGCGCCAGCCTGCTGGCGGCGCAGGCGCGCGTGCTGGCATGGGACGCGCCCGGCTACGGCGCTTCCGCCGCGCTGGCGCAACCGGCGCCGCGCGCGTCGGACTATGCGGCGCGGCTGGCGGGTTTGCTGGAGGCGCTGGCGCTGCGTCCCGACGTCATCGTCGGCCACTCGCTGGGCGCGCTGATGGCCGCGGCCTTCGTCGCGCAGGCGCGTCCCGCGCTGCTGCCGTCGCGGCTGCTGCTGCTCAGCCCGGCGCAGGGCTACGGCGCGCCCGGCCAGCAGGAACAAGCGGCGCAGGTGTCGGCGCAGCGGCTGCAGGCGCTGGCGCAGCTCGGCGTGGAGGGCCTGGCCGAGCGCGGTCCGCAGCGCCTGCTGAGCGCGGCCGCCGATGCCGGCGCGCGCGACTGGGTGCGCTGGAACATGCGGCGCCTGAACGTGGACGGTTACCGCCAGGCGGTGGCCATGCTGTGCGGCGATGCCATCGAGCCCTACCTGCAGCGGCGAGCCGCCGGGGTGGACGCGCGGGTGGCCTGCGGCGGCGCGGACGTGGTCACCACGCCGGCGGCGAGCGAGGCGCTGGCACAGCGCCTGGGCCTGCCTTTCGGCCTGGTGCCCGATGCCGGTCATGTGTGTTATATCGAGCAGCCACAGGCACTGGCGCGCATGCTGCGCGGCCTGCTGCCCGCCGCGGCCGCTCCCGGCGCCGCCGTGTCACACTGATCCATCGCCAACGCCAACTGCAAGGATGAACACGACCATGAGCAAAGCCACCCTGCCCGAAGACCTCCAGGAAAAGTACATCGTGCCGGGCCTGGAGCGCGGACTGCGGCTGCTGTGCGAATTCAGCCGCAAGGACAGCACGCTGTCGGCGGCCGAACTGGCGCGCCGGCTGCAGGTGCCCCGCTCCACGGTGTTCCGTTTGCTGACCACGCTGGAGATGATGGGTTTCGTCGAGCGCACCGACGGCGGGCGCGAGTTCCGCCTCGGCATGGCCGTGCTGCGCCTGGGCTTCGAGTACCTGGCCTCGCTGGAACTGACCGAGCTGGGCCGGCCGCTGCTCGACCGCCTGCGCGACGACATCCACTACCCGTGCAACCTGGTGGTGCGCGACGGCCGTTCGATCGTCTACGTCGCCAAGTCGGTGGCGCCGACGCCGTTCGCCAGCTCCGTCAACGTGGGCACGCGCCTGCCGGCGCACGCCACCGTGCTCGGCCGCGTGCTGCTGGAAGACCTGTCGCTGGCCGAACTGCGCGAGCTCTATCCGGAATCGCAGCTCGAGGTGTTCTCGGAGAGCACTCCGCGCACCGTCGAGCAGCTGTTCGAGATGGTGCAGCACGACCGCCAGCGCGGCTACGTGCTGCAGGAAGGCTTCTTCGAAGCGAGCATCTCCACCATCGCGGCGCCGGTGCGCGATCGCAGCGGCAAGGTGGCGGCGGCGATGGGCGCGACGATTCCGGCCTCGCGCATCGACCCGGAGCAGCTCGGCCCGATGGTGGAACAGGTCCGTCATGCGGCGGACGAGCTCTCGCGCCTGCTGGACTACCGTCCGGCGGCGGAGCACAAGGTAGTCAACTTATACCGAGAATGATGAACAAGGTGATGGGATGCCGATGATCGATCTGGACGGCCGCGTGGCCGTGGTGACCGGCGGTTCGTCGGGCATAGGACTGGCCACCGTGGAGCTGCTGCTGGAAGCGGGCGCATCGGTGGCACTGTGCGGCCGGGACGAAACCCGCCTGCGCGAAGCCGAAGCCGGCCTGCGCGCACGCTTTCCCGGCGCCAAGCTGTATGCGGCGCGCTGCGACGTGCTGGACCCGGGCCAGGTGCGCGCCTTCGCCGCCGCCGCCGAGGCTGCGCTGGGACCCGCGCAGATGCTGGTCAACAACGCCGGCCAGGGCCGCGTGTCGACCTTCGCGGATACCGAGGACGAGGCCTGGGCCGAAGAACTGCGGCTCAAGTTCTTCTCCGTGATCCACCCGACGCGGGCCTTCCTGCCGCAGCTGGAGCGCACGCGCGACGCGGCCGTCGTCTGCGTCAACTCGCTGCTGGCGCTGCAGCCAGAGCCCCATATGGTGGCGACCTCGGCCGCGCGCGCCGGGGTACACAACCTGGTGCGCTCGCTGGCCACCGAGTTCGCCCCCAAGGGCATCCGCGTCAATGGGATCCTGCTCGGCCTGGTGGAATCCGGCCAGTGGCGCCGCCGCTTCGAGGCGCGCCCTGACGAAGACCGCCATCTCGACTGGGCCGCGTGGACCGCGCGCCTGGCCGGGCAGAAGCATATCCAGCTCGGTCGCCTCGGCCTGCCGGTGGAAGCCGCGCGCGCCATCCTGTTCCTTGCCTCGCCGTTGTCTTCGTACACCACGGGCAGCCATATCGATATCTCCGGAGGACACTCCCGTCATGCGTAACGAACAACCGCAAGTCACCGTCGGCGCCGCCATCGCGGCCTTTCTCGAACAATGCGGGGTCAAGGCCGCCTTCGGCGTGATCTCCATCCACAACATGCCCATCCTCGACGCCATGGGCGAGCGCGGCAAGATCCGCTTCGTGCCGGCGCGCGGCGAGGCCGGCGGCACCAATATGGCCGACGCCTACGCCCGCACCACCGGCGGCCTGGGCGTGTGCCTGACCAGCACCGGCACCGCCGCCGGCAATGCCGCCGGCGCCATGGTCGAAGCGCTGACCGCCGGCACGCCGCTGCTGCACATCACCGGGCAGATCGAGACACCCTACCTGGACCAGAGCCTGGCCTACATCCACGAGGCACCGGACCAGCTCACCATGCTCAAGGCAGTGTCCAAGGCCGCCTTCCGCGTGCGCAGCGCCGACACCGCGCTGTCGACCTTCAAGCTCGCGGTACAGACTGCGCTGACCGCGCCGAGCGGCCCCGTCAGCGTGGAAGTGCCGATCGATATCCAGTCGGCGCTGATCCCGATGCCGTCCGACCTGCGTCCGCTCGCCGTGCCCACGCACGTGCCCGCGGCCGAGGCCCTCGATGCGATGGCCGAGCACCTGGCCCGCGCCAAGCGCCCGATGCTGTGGCTGGGCGGTGGCGCGCGCCATGCCGGCGCGCAGGTCAAGCGCCTGATGGACCTGGGCTTCGGCGTGGTCACCAGCACGCAGGGCCGCGGCATCGTGCCGGAGGACGACCCGCGCTCGCTGGGCGCCTACAACCTGCACAAGCCGGTCGAGACCTTCTACCAGGGCTGCGACGCCATGGTGGTGGTGGGCTCGCGCCTGCGCGGCAACGAGACGCTGAAGTACGAGCTGAAGCTGCCGCGCCCGCTCTACCGCATCGACGCCGACCCCTCCGCCGAGGGCCGCTGCTACGCCAGTGACGCCTTCGTCTGCGGCGACGCCGCGCTGGCGCTGGCCGGCCTGGCCGACCGCCTCGAAGGCAAGCTCAAGGTCGACGCCGGCTTCGCCGCCGACCTGCGCCGCGCGCACGACACCGCGGTCGGCAGCCTGGTCGACGGCCTCGGCCCCTACGCCGCGCTGGTGCAGTCGCTGCAGGCTGCGGTGGGCCGCGCGTTCAACTGGGTGCGCGACGTCACCGTGTCCAACAGCACCTGGGGCAACCGCGAGCTGCGCCTGTTCGACTCGCGTGCCGGCGTGCACGCGCTGGGCGGCGGCATCGGCCAGGGCCTGGCGATGGGCATCGGCGCCGCGGTCGGCGCGGCGGCCACCGCCTCCGGCAAGAAGACCTTCTGCCTGGCCGGCGACGGCGGCTTCATCCTCAACCTGGGCGAACTGGCCACCGCGGTGCAGGAGCGCGCCGACCTCGTCATCGTGCTGATGAACGACCGCGGCTACGGCGTGATCAAGAACATCCAGGACGCCCAGTACGGCGGCCGCCGCCACTACGTGGACCTGCACACGCCCGACTACGCCCAGCTGGCCCAGTCGCTGGCGCTGCGCCACTGCCGCGTCGGCAACCTGGCCGACGCCGCCGCCGCGCTGGAAGCGGCCACGGCCGAAGCCGGTCCCTTCCTGCTGGAGATCGACATGCTGGCCATCGGCAGCTTCAAGACCGCCTTCGCCGGCCCGCCGGTCAACAAGGCGACGCCGGCCGACGCGCAGGGCGAGCAGGAAGCGCGCGCCGCCGAGCGCGCCACCGTGACGGCCTGAGGCAAGGAGAGGCGAGATGCTGCACGTGTCGATGGTGGGCTGCGGCGCGATCGGGCGCGGCGTGCTGGAACTGCTCAAGGACGATCTCGACGTCGCCTTCGATGCCGTGATCGTGCCGGAGGCGGCGCAGGCCGAGGCGCGCGCGGCGCTGGCCGCGCTGGCGCCCGGCGCGCGCGTGGTCGACAGGCTCGGCGACAGCCGTCCCGACCTGCTGGTCGAGTGCGCCGGACACCAGGCGCTGGCCGAGCATGTGGTGCCGGCACTGGAACGCGGCATCGCCTGCCTGGTGGTCTCGGTGGGCGCGCTGTCGGAGCCCGGCCTGGCCGACCGGCTGGAAACCGCGGCGCGGCGCGGCCATACCCAGGTGCAACTGCTGTCCGGCGCCATCGGCGCCATCGACGCGCTGGCCGCGGCCCGCGTGGGCGGCCTCGACGAGGTGGTCTACACCGGCCGCAAGCCGCCGCGCGCCTGGCTGGGCACGCCGGCCGAGCAGGTCTGCGACCTCGGCGCGCTGACCGAGGCCCGGGTCATCTTCGAGGGCAGCGCGCGCGATGCCGCGCGGCTCTATCCGAAGAACGCCAACGTCGCGGCCACGCTGTCGCTGGCCGGGCTGGGCCTGGACCGCACGCGGGTCAAGCTGCTGGCCGATCCCGGCGAGCAGGAGAACGTGCACCACGTGGCCGCGCGCGGCGCCTTCGGCGGCTTCGAGCTGACCATGCGCGGCAAGCCGCTGGCGGCCAACCCCAAGACTTCCGCGCTGACGGTGTTCAGCGTGGTGCGGGCGCTGGGCAACCGCGCGCACGCGGTATCCATCTGAGGCGCGGCCCGCGGCCGGCCCGGACCAAGCAAGAGAGAGCGAGATGAACACGGAACAATGCCTGCCGATCTGCGTGGCGGGGGAATGGCGCCTGGGCACGGGCGAGCGCTATGCGACGCGCTACCCGGCCACCGGCGAGGTGGTGGCCGAGCTGCACGCGGCCAGCGTGGCCGACGTCGAGGAAGCGGTACAGGGCGCGCAGCGCGCCTTCGAGACCAGCGGCTGGGCCCGGCGCAAGCCGCATGAGCGCGCCGCCGTGCTCTACCGCGTGGCCGAGCTGATCCGCGCCCGCGCCGAGCCGCTGGCGCAGCGCCAGCGCCTGGACAACGGCAAGCCGATCAGCGAGACGCGCGCGCTGGTGGCCAGCGCCGCCGGCACCTTCCAGTTCTTCGCGGCGGCCTGCGAAACGCTGGAAGAAGCGCTCACGCCGTCGCGCGGCGACTGCCTGACCCTGAGCGTGCACGAGCCGATGGGCGTGGTGGCGGCCATCACGCCGTGGAACTCGCCGATCGCCAGCGAAGCGCAGAAGATGGCGCCGGCGCTGGCCGCGGGCAACGCCGTAGTGGTCAAGCCGGCCGAGGTCACGCCGCTGATGGCGCTGGAACTGGCCAGGATCTGCGAAGAGGCCGGCGTGCCCAAGGGCCTGGTCAGCGTGCTGCCCGGCAAGGGCTCGGTGATCGGCGACGCCATCACCCAGCATCCGCTGGTGCGCCGCGTGTCCTTCACCGGCGGCACCAGCACCGGCCGCCATATCGCCCACATCGCCGCCGACAAGATGATGCCGGTGTCGCTGGAGCTGGGCGGCAAGTCGCCCACCATCGTGTTCGAGGACGCCGACCTGGACCACGCCGTCAACGGCGTGCTGTACGGCATCTTCAGCTCCTCGGGCGAGTCCTGCATCGCCGGCTCGCG
Source organism: Cupriavidus sp. USMAA2-4 (assembly GCF_001854305.1). Lineage (NCBI taxonomy): Bacteria > Pseudomonadati > Pseudomonadota > Betaproteobacteria > Burkholderiales > Burkholderiaceae > Cupriavidus > Cupriavidus sp. USMAA2-4. The sequence continues at coordinate 1,447,246 of NZ_CP017749.1, forward strand.
CCTGTTCGTCGCGCGCCCGCTTTACGAGGCCTTCCTGGAGCGCCTGGCCGCCGGCGCGGCGCGCCTGCGCGTGGGCGACCCGGCCGACGAGCGCACCCAGATGGGCCCGCTGATCACCGACCGCCACCGCGACAGCATCGAGTCCTACGTGGCGATGGGCGTGGAAGACGGCGGCCAGCTGCGCACGGGCGGCGTGCGCCCGGTCGTGCCCGGCTGCGAGAACGGCTACTTCTACACGCCCACCATCATCGAAGGGCTGGATAACCGCGCGCGCCTGTGCCAGGAAGAGGTCTTCGGCCCGGTGCTGGTGGCCATGCCCTTCGAAGACGAGGAAAGCCTGGTCGAGCAGGCCAATGACAGCGTCTACGCGCTGGCCGCCGGCATCTGGACGCGCGACTACAAGCGCGCCTGGCGCTTCGCCCGCGCGGTGCAGGCCGGCAATGTGTGGATCAACACCTACAAGCAGTTCTCGATCTCCACGCCGTTCGGCGGCTGGCGCGACAGCGGCCTGGGGCGCGAGAAGGGCCGCCTGGGCATCCTGCAGTACATGGAGCAGAAGAGCGTGTACTGGGGCCTGAACGAGCAGCCGCTGCCCTGGGCCAACTGAGCCGGCGCCGCGCGACCCACAAGAGAGAGACAGCAAGATGAACACGATCCTGGGCATCGACGAAATCGTCTACGGTGCCGACGACCTGGACGCCTGCAAGCGCTTCTTCGCCGACTGGGGCCTGGCCCTCACGCGTGAAGACGCCGCCGGGCTGGACTTCGAGACCTTGAACGGCTGCCGCGTGCTGGTGCGCCGCAGCGACGACCCGGCGCTGCCGCCGGCCATCGAGGACGGCCCGACCCTGCGCGAGGTGGTGTGGGGCGTCGATACCCCCGCCGCGCTGGCAGGCATTGCCGAGGCGATCCGCGGCGAGGCCGGCTTCACCGAGGCCGGCGGGCGCGTCGGCTGCACCGACCCCAACGGCCTGGCCGTGCGCTTCCAGCTCACCCGCAAGCGCGAGGTGCAGCTCGAATGCGCGCGCATGAACACCTGGAACGAGAAGCCGCGCCTGAACCAGCGCGCGCCCATCTACGAGCGCGCGCAGCCGGTCGAGGTCGGCCACGTGGTGTTCTTCGTCAAGGACGTGGCCGCCACCGAACGCTTCTATACCGGCAAGCTCGGCTTCGTGCCGTCCGACCGCTATCCGGAGCGGGGCGCCTTCCTGCGCTGTGCCCCCGAGGGCGGCCACCACGACCTGTTCCTGCTGCAGCTGCCCAACGGCAAGAGCGGCCTGAACCACGTCGCCTTCACCGTGCGCGACATCCACGAAGTGTTCGGCGGCGGCCTGCACGTCTCGCGCTGTGGCTGGGATACCCAGCTCGGCCCGGGCCGCCACCCGATCTCCTCGGCCTACTTCTGGTACTTCAAGAACCCGGCCGGTGGCCTGATCGAGTACTACGCCGACGAGGACCAGCTCGACGCGCGCTGGGAACCGCGCGAGTTCGAGCCCGGCCCCACCCGCTTCGCGGAATGGGCGGTCGAGGGCGGCCTGGACGGCAACACGCGCCGGCAGAAGAACGCGGGCGGCCCCGAAGGCAAGTTCCTCACGGAAAAGCGCTGAGCGGCCCGGCGAGGCGCGCGCAAGACAGCAGCAACGAGACAGCAGCAAGACAGCGGCAACGAGACCGCGGCAACAGCAGGAAGGAAGACAGTCATGAGTACCAGCCAGACCTTGACGATGCGCGTGCAGGCCATGCGCTACGAGGCACGCGGCATCGTCAGCGTGGAACTGCGCGCCGTCGACGGCAGCGAACTGCCGGCCTATACGCCCGGCGCGCATATCGACCTGCACCTGGGCAACGGACTGGTGCGCAGCTACTCGCTGTGCGGCGCCCCCGAGCAGCGCGACCGCTACGTGGTCGGCGTGCTCAACGACCGCGCCAGCCGCGGCGGCTCGCGCTATGTGCACGAGCAGCTGCGCGTGGGCAGCACGCTGACGGTGGGCGTGCCGCGCAACCACTTCGAACTGGACGAGGGCGCGGCCCACACCGTGCTGGTGGCGGGCGGCATCGGCATCACGCCGATCGCCTGCATGGCGCGCCGGCTGGCGCAGCTCGGCCGCTCCTTCGAGCTGGTCTACTGCGCCCGCTCGCGCGAGGAGGCCGCCTTCCTCGATGAACTGGAACAGTACGGCGATGCGCTGCGCGTGCATTTCGACGACGTGCAGGGCGGCCCGCCCGACCTGCCGGCGCGCCTGGCAGGCCATGGCGCCGACACGCATTTCTACTGCTGCGGGCCGGGCCCGATGCTGCAGGCCTTCGAGGCCGCCTGCGCCGGCCACGGCCACCAGCACGTGCACATCGAGCGCTTTGCCGCCGATCCGGCCGTGTCGGCCGTGCAGGACGGCGCCTACACGGTCGAGCTGGCACGCTGCGGCAAGCACCTGACGGTGCCGTCCGGCAAGGCCCTGCTCGATGCGCTGCTGGAAGCCGGCGTCGACGTCGACCACAGCTGCCGCGAAGGTGTTTGCGGTTCCTGCGAGACGCGCGTGCTGGAAGGCGTGCCGGAGCACCGTGACAGCGTGCTCAGCAAGAACGAGCGCGAATCCGGCAAGACCATGATGGTATGCGTGTCCGGCTGCAAGGGCGCGCGGCTCGTGCTCGACCTGTAAGGCTCGCGGAGACGCACGAGAGCAGCCACTCCAGGCATGAGACGCCGCCGGCCGCGCGCCGGCGGCACGATCCCGGCATCGGGACATCCGGCACGGCGGTTCCAGACCGTCAGTAGACCGGAGGCACGCGCAGGCATCCCGCCGCTCGCGCAGGCCGCCCTGCCAAACGCCGCTCGCGCGCCGGCCCACCAGCCGCGCGCCCCCGGCCGACACCACGAAAGGCATAGCGTGTTGATCCAGAGACAAGAAACCGCCCCCCTGGCCGCCGACGGCGCCAGCGTGTCCGCCCCGCCGCCCGGCCTGCCGCGCGACGCGATGCCGGCCGGCCAGGCCGCGGCCGCCGGCACCACTCCAGGCCAGATCGTCGCGCGCATCGAGCGCATGCCCGGCAACGCCATGCATGTGCGCGCGCGCCTGCTGATCGGCCTGGCCACCTTCTTCGACGGCTTCGACGTCATCGTCATCGCCGCCACGCTGCCGCTGCTGATCGCCCAGTGGTCGCTGTCGCCGGCCCAGGTCGCCTTCCTGATCGGCGCGCCGGCCTTCGGCCAGCTGCTCGGCACCCTGCTGTTCCCGGCCTTGGCCGAGCGCATCGGGCGCCTGCGCACCATCGGCTGGAGCGCGGGCATCATCGGCCTGATGAGCATCGCCTGCGGCTTCTCCACCTCGTTCGAGATGTTTGCCGCGCTGCGCATCATCCAGGGCCTGGGGCTGGGCGGCGAACTGCCGGTGGCCGCCACCTACATCAACGAGGTCACGCGCGCCCACGGCCGCGGCCGCTTCGTGCTGCTGTACGAAGTGGTGTTCCCGATCGGCCTGCTGGTGTCCAATGCCGTCGGCGCCTGGCTGGTGCCGCGCTTCGGCTGGGAGATCATGTACTTCATCGGCGGTGTGCCGCTGGTGCTGCTCTTCATCCTGCCGCGCGCCGTGCCCGAATCGCCGCGCTGGCTGGCCGAACGGGGCCGGCTGGCCGAGGCCGATGCCGCGCTGGCCGTCTTCGAAGCGCGCGCCAAGGGCCCGCTGCCGCCGCTGGACGGCGAGCGCGACTACGATGCCCTGATGCAGAAACACCCGCGCCGCAGCGTCAAGGACCTGCTCGGCCGCGCCTACCGCGGCCGCACGCTGGCGGTGTGGATGCTGTGGGCCACCTGCGGCTTCATCCAGTACGGCCTCTCGACCTGGCTGCCCACCATCTACAAGACCGTCTACCACGCGCCGCTGCAGCTCGCGCTGAACCTCGCCGCCGCCGCCTCGGTGCTGGGCGTGCTGGGCTCGCTGGCCTGCGCCATGCTGGTCGACAAGGTCGGGCGCAAGCCGGTGATCAATGTGTCCTTCCTGCTGTGCGCGCTGTCGCTGGGGCTGGCCGGCGTGTTCCACGACAGCTCGCTGTACGTGGTCGCCACCTTCTGCGCGCTGGCCATGGGCCTGCTGGCCAGCGGCTTCATCACGGCCTACGTCTACACGCCTGAGCTCTATCCCACCAGCATCCGCGCCACCGCCTGCGGCTTCGGCGGCGCCTGGCTCAAGCTCGGCGCCATCGTCGCCCCCACCTTCGTGGCGGGCACCATCGGCAGCGGCAAGATCGACCACGCCTTCCTGGCGCTGGCGCTGGTGCCGCTGCTGACCGCGGTGGTGGTGCATCGGCTCGGCATCGAGACCAAGGGCAAGGTGCTGGAGCAACTGGAGGCGTGAGGCTCCGGGCGGCGGGTGCTGCCCGGGGCATCGGCGGCCGGTGGCCAGCGACGGGACGGCGCGCGAGCGGCCGGCGCTACGGCGCCGATCCCCGCTGCCAGGCCAGCAGGCTGGCATGGCGGGCCAGCGTGCGGCGCGCGGTGTGGTAGTCGGGCGGATCGACCGCCGCGGCCTGGCCGCTGCCGCCGCCGTCCTGCTGCGCCGCCGCGTGGCGCCGCACCAGGTCTTCGGCATCGGCGACCTGTTGCGCGGACGGCGTGAAGGCCGCGTGGATGGAGGCGACCTGCGCGGGCAGGACCGTGCAGCGCGACTTCATGCCGATGCGCCGCGCCCATTCGAGGTCGGCCTGCAGGGCGGCGGTGTCGCGGTAGCTGAACGGGCAGTCGATCGGCACGCAGCCGGCGGCGATGCAATCGACGAGAAAGCGCGCGCGGATGTGCCGCAGTTCGATGCCATCCGGTCCGCGCACCACGCCCAGGTCGGCGCTCAGGTCTTCGGCGGCCAGCAGGCAGGCGCTGACGCGCGCGCTGGCCGACAGGATCGCGCCGGCATTGACGAGGCCGCGTGCCGATTCCAGGGTCGGCACGATCTCGGTGGCGCCGGCCGGGAGGCCGAGCGCCTGCTCCAGCGCGCCGATCTCGGCGTCCAGGGCACGGATCTGCTCGGCACGCTCGACGTGCGGCAGCAGGATCGCCGTCGGCGCGCCCGGCATGACGCCGCGCAGGTCGTCGCCGCCATCGCGCTCGAGCAGGTTGATGCGCACGGCGCCGACCGTGCCGCGTTGGCGGCACGCCGCCATCAGCGCGACGATGCGGGCACGCGCGGCGGGGCGGTCCTCGGCCGCGGTGAACTCTTCCAGGTCGGCGACCAGGACATCGGCGCCGCTGTCGAGGCCGGCCTGCTGCCGCGCCGCGTCCAGTCCGGGCACGAACAGCCAGCTGCGCCGCAGGATCGGCGGGCGCGGGCGGCAGGGGGTGTCTTGTGAAGGCATGGCGGACGCGTTACGGGGCAAGCTGAAGCACCGCCGAGGCGGGCTCGCCCGCGCGCAGGCGCGCGAGGATGGCCGGCTCGGCCTGGTCCGAGGCCAGCGCCTGGTCGACATGGGCGGCCGCCACCTCGGCGGGCAGGAACAGCACGCCATTGTCGTCGGCCAGCACCAGCCACCCGGGGTGGACCGTCACGCCGCCGCACTGCACCGGCACGTTGACGGCGCTGCCCCCGGCCTCCTGCTTCTTGGTGGTCAGCACACTGGTGCCGCGGGCGAACACCGGCAGCCGCATCCCGCCCAGCTCCGCGATGTCGGTCACGACGCCGTCGCTGACCACGCCGCGCGCGCCGGCGCATTGCAGCGCGGTGCCGGTCACCGCGCCGATCGCCGCATGCGCGCTGTCGCCGCAGGGATCGATCACCAGCACGTCGCCGGGCCGCAAGGTTGCGATGGCGCGGTTGACGGCGAAGGCATTGGGCGTGGCCAGCCGCAAGGTGACGGCGCGTCCGACGATGCGCAGGCCCGGGACCAGCGTGCGGATCGCGTGGCTGGCAAAGCCGTCCTCGAGGAAGTGGCCGAGGGTGGGAAAGCTGATGCGGTCCAGCCGCTGCAGCAGGTCTTGGTCCGGGCCTTGAGCCGGGTCGTGGTCAGCAAGCATGATGGGGAATCCAGGGTAAGGACTGGCAGCGGGCTCCGGGTGTCAGCGCGGCGCGGCGCCCGAGCCGGCCAGCGCCCTGCCATTGGCCGCATTGCGGGCCAGGGTCTCGGCGAGCATCAGCAGGGCACCGGCCGACAGCGTCGCAGAGCCGATCATGTACCAGGCCACCGACGAGCCGCGGCCGGTCGCGGACAGCAGCGCGGTGGTGATGATGGGGGTGGCGGCGCTGCCGAGCAGGCCGGACAGCATGTAGCTGATCGACAAGCCGGAGTAGCGCACCTTGGTGCCGAACAGTTCGGCCAGGAAGGTCGCGATCGGGCCGTAGTTGGCGGCGAAGGCGCTCATCATCAGCAGGTAGCCGAGCAGGGCCAGGCCGAACACCTTGGTGTCCAGCAGCCAGAACAGCGGGAAGGCCAGCAGCGCCTCGGCGATGATGCCGCCGACGATCACCGGCTTGCGCCCGACCTTGTCGGACAGCAGGCCGAACAGCGGCAGCAGCACGATGCACAGCGCGCAGGAGATCAGCGCGATGGCGAGCATCGCGTTGCGCGAGAAGCCCAGCGTCTGCGTGCCGTAGGTCAGGCCGAAGGCCACGATCAGGTTGAAGGCGGTGCCGGTCGACATGGTGGCGATGCCGCCCAGCAGCACCTGCTTCCACGACTTGGTCATCACCTCGGCCAGCGGCACCTTCACCTGTGCCGCGCTTTCCTTGACCTTGCTGAACGACGGGGTCTCGGCCGTGTTGAGGCGGATGTACATGCCCACGCCGACCAGCAGGATGCTGGCCAGGAAGGGGATGCGCCAGCCCCACGACAGCAGCGCCTCGTTGGACAGCACGGCGTTGCTGGCCAGGAAGGCCAGGTTGGCGATCAGGGTGCCGGCCGGCACGCCGATCTGCACCCAGGAGCCGTACAGGCCGCGGCGGTTGGCCGGTGCGTGTTCCACTGCCATCAGCACGGCGCCACCCCACTCGCCGCCGAGGGCCAGGCCCTGGATCACGCGCAGGGTCAGCAGCAGGATCGGCGCCCAGATGCCGATCGCGGCGTAGTCGGGCAGCAGGCCGATGGCAAAGGTCGCCGCGCCCATCATGACCAGGGAAACCAGCAGCATGGACTTGCGGCCGACCTTGTCGCCGAAGTGGCCGAACAGCGCCGCCCCGACCATGCGCGCGAGGTAGGCGGAAGCGAAGGTGCCGAAGGCCAGCAGGGTGCCGATCAGCGGATCGAAGGCCGGAAAGAACACCTTGTTGAAGACCAGGGCCGAGGCGGTGGCGAAGATGAACAGGTCGTACCACTCGACCGTCGTGCCGATGACGCTGGCGACGGCGATCCTGCGCATCTTGTCGGGGGCGGCGCCGCGTTCCGCTGGGGTCGGGGAGGCGTGGTCTGGGGTCATGACGATGTTTCCGGTAAGGCGGGATCCGGTGCGGGATCCAGGGGGTTAGGCAAGGCGCTGGCGCTGGCTGGCGCCGTCCGGGCTGGCCGATGGCCGCTGGTGGTCCGGCCTTTTGGTCCGGCCGGTTGCCGTGAAGCGCTGCTTATTTCACCATCTATGATGGAATTGAGCGGGTGGTCAGGCCAATATATCCTATCGGAGCCGAAGCGGCTGGGTTATAGGTAGTTTCTCTAGGTCTGGTGGACAGGTGGTCCGGCCATGTGGGGCGGGGCCAAGCTGCTGGTCTGACCGATTGCAAGACGTGTGCCAGCATCAAGATCCGGCAAAGAGGCGAGGCCGGGACCGTGGCGCGCACGGCCGTGGTGCCGGCGGCCCGGATTCGGCCCGGATTCGGTCCGGCTGCGGTGCGTCGGTGGTGCGTCGGTGGTGCGTCGGTGGTGCGTCAGCGGGTCGTTGCGGTGCGCGGCGCTGGCCGCGCCGCGGCTCAGGCGGTGATGTCCTCGGACAGCCGCGAGACGATGGCGAGCAGGTGGAAGGACATGGCGTGGCGGGCGCGGATGGGATCCCGCGCCACGATGGCGGACACGATACGTTCGTGTTCGCCGATGGCGGCGCGCCAGGCCGGGGCATCGACGAAGTGCTTGTCTAGGCGCTTATAGAGCGGACTGGCCTCGCACAGATCCCACACGTGCGTCACCATGGACGCCAGCGCGGCATTGCCGCAGGCCGCGGCGATGGCTTGGTGGAAGGCGCGGTCATGGGCGAAATCGCTGGCTTCCGGCGATTGGTCCGGATTCATCTGCCGATGCGCCTCCTCGATGGCCGCGATCTGTTCCTTGGAGCCCTGCTGGGCCGCCAGCGCCGCGCATTCGGGCTCGATCAGCATCCGTGTTTCCAGCAGCTCGAACGGACTGGCCTCGCGCGCGGCGGCCAGCAGGGCGGCGTTGGCCGCGCCGCTGCCGTCGGCACCCTCGTCGGCCGGCCGGCTGTCCGTGCTCATCGGCATGGAGCGGTCCCTGGGGTCGACGACGAAGACCCCGCTGCCCACGCGTACCTCGATGTAGCCGCCGATCTCGAGGGCGATCAATGCCTCGCGCAGCGTGGAACGTGCCACGTTGAGCTGCTCCGCCAGTTCCCGCTCGGCCGGCAGGCGCTCGCCCGGGGCGAACTCGCCGGCGGAGATCTTGCTGGCGATCTGGTCGGCGATCAATCGATACAGGCGCTGGGCGGAAACGGCTTGCAGGGACGACATAAGCGGTGCGGGCGGGAGGTGCGGCGCCGCCACGGCCGGTGGGGCGTCATCTGGACTCGGGTCTTGGCCGTGCCTGGGGCACTCGGCCTGCGGATGGTCCGGCCAATTATAGGGCAAAGACAGGCCGAAGCGATTCGGGTGGGCACCGCCTGCGGCGCGGCGCCCGCCGGGGTATCCGGTGGGCGGACCGGCGCAGATCCGTGGGCGCGCTCGTCGCGGGCCGCGTGATGCTTTATTGAGCACGTTTGCTACCTTGCAAATCTTATTGGTCCGGCCATGCGGCATCTTTCCAAGAAAATCTTGCCACCTCCACAGGCTTCTGCTTAGAATTGGTCCGGCCACCAGCCCAATTGGAGAGTGGGCCATCCACGAAATCCAGATTGGCCCGGCCAGATCCCATCAGGCGCCGCATGGCCGGTCCATCGCCGGCCGCCTGCCCGCCGCCCCGCCATCGAGACGTTGGCATGGACACGAGACAGCGGCTGCGCAAGCCGCAACGCATGGAGCAAGACATGAGGAATGCAGACCTGGTTCGCCGCAAGGACGCCGCCACCCCGCGCGGCGTCGGCGTGATGTGCAATTTCTACGCCGAGCGGGCCGACAATGCCGAGATCTGGGACGTCGAAGGCAAGCGCTACATCGACTTCGCCGCCGGCATCGCCGTGCTGAACACGGGCCATCGCCACCCGCGCCTGCTGCAGGCGATGCAGGAGCAGATGGCGCGCTTCACCCACACCGCCTACCAGATCGTGCCCTACGCCAGCTATGTCGAGCTGGCCGAGAAGATCAATGCGCGCGCGGTGGGGGCGTTCGCCAAGAAGACCGCCTTCTTCACCACCGGCGCGGAAGCCGTGGAGAACGCCATCAAGATCGCCCGCGCGGCCACCGGCCGGCCCGGCGTGATCGCCTTTTCGGGCGGCTTCCACGGCCGCACCATGATGGGCATGGCGCTGACCGGCAAGGTGGCGCCCTACAAGGTGGGCTTCGGCCCCTTCCCGGGCGAGATCTTCCACGCGCCCTATCCCAGCGAACTGCACGGCGTGTCGGTCGAGGACTCGCTGAAGGCGCTGCAGCAGCTGTTCAAGTCGGATATCGATCCGAAGCGCGTGGCGGCCATCATCTTCGAGCCGGTGCAGGGCGAGGGCGGCTTCCATGTGGCGCCCGCCGCCTTCGTCAAGGCGCTGCGCGCCCTCTGCAACGAGCACGGCATCGTGCTGGTCGCCGACGAAGTGCAGACCGGCTTCGGCCGCACCGGCAAGCTGTTTGCCATGGAGCACTACGGCGTGGCGCCGGACCTCACCACCATGGCCAAGAGCCTGGCCGGCGGCATGCCGCTGTCGGCCGTGTGCGGGCGCGCCGAGCTCATGGATGCCCCGGCGCCCGGCGGCCTGGGCGGCACCTATGCGGGCAACCCGCTGGCGGTGGCCTCGGCGCTGGCCGTGCTGGAGGTCCTGGAGCAAGAGAAGCTGGTGGACCGCGGCGCGGTGCTGGGCGACCGCCTGCGGGACAAGCTGGAAGGGCTGCGCTCGCGCGTGCCGCAGATCGCGCAGGTGCGTGGCGTCGGCGCCATGATCGCGGTCGAGTTCAAGCAGGCGGACGGCAGCCCGGATGCCGATTTCACGCGCCAGGTGCAGGCGCGCGCGCTGGAGCGCGGCCTGCTGCTGCTGTCGTGCGGCGTGGACGGCAACGTGATCCGCTTCCTGTTCCCGCTCACCATCCCCGACGCCGTGATGGACGAGGCGCTGGGCATCCTCGCCGACGCGCTGCTCGGCTGAGGCAGCGGCCATCCGCCGTGTGCCGGAGCCGGCCGAGGACACGCCGCTGCCGGCGCCGGCCTGCCGGGCGTGGCCTTCCGGCGGCGTCAAGCAATCCGGCCTGGGGCGCGAAGGTTCCAGCCTGGGCATCGAGGAGTACCTCGAGACCAAGTACCTGTGCATGGGAGGCGTGGACCGCCGGGCAGGCGGCACGCCACCGGGCAGGGCAGGAATTCACAGGCATCGCGTCCGCTGGGGGCGATGCGCAAGGACAGCAGAGCACAGACATGAGCACAGACAACAGCACGCAAGCGCCGCGACTGCAAGCGGCGCCGACAGAGCGCAACGGCGGCCAGATTCTTATCGACCAGCTGATCATCCAGGGCGTCAAGCGCGTGTTCCTGGTGCCGGGGGAGAGCTACCTGCCCTGCATCGATGCGCTGTACGACCACCAGGACAAGATCCAGCCCATCGTCTGCCGCCAGGAGAGCGGCGCCGGCTACATGGCGGAGGCCCACGGCAAGCTGACCGGCGAGCCCGGCATCTGCTTCGTCACGCGCGGGCCCGGCGCCACCAATGCCAGCATCGCCGTGCACACGGCCTACCAGGATTCGACGCCGATGATCCTGTTCGTCGGCCAGGTGGGCAACGACTTCGCCGAGCGCGAGGCCTTCCAGGAGATCGACTACCGCCGCATGTTCGGCCAGATGGCCAAGTGGGTGGCGCAGATCGACCGTACCGAGCGCATCCCCGAGTTCATCGCGCGCGCCTTCGCGGTGGCCACCAGCGGGCGTCCCGGCCCGGTGGTGCTGGCGCTGCCGGAGGACACGCTGTGGGGCAAGGCCAGCGTGCCGGACGTGCCGCGCTACCGCCGCGCCCACGCCGCGCCCACGCCCGACGCCATGGACGAACTGGCGCGCCTGCTCGCCGCCGCCGAGCGCCCCTTCCTGCTGCTGGGGGGCTCGGGCTGGACGCCGCAGGCCGCGCGCAGTATGGAAGGGTTTGCCGAACGCTTCGGCCTGCCGGTGGGCGTGGCGTGGCGCCGGCTGGAATGCTTCGACAACCATCACCCGAACTTCGCCGGCCACGTCGGCTGGGGCATGCCAGAGTCACTGCGCCGCCGCGTGCAGCAGGCCGACCTGCTGATCGCGGTCGGCACGCGCATGGGCGAGGCCACTTCGGAGGGCTATTCGGTGATCGCCAGCCCGCTGCCGCAGCAGCGCCTGGTGCACGTGTATCCCGACGCCGGCGAACTGGGCCGCGTGTTCCACCCGACGCTGCCGATCGTGGCCGACGCGCCATCGTTTGCCGCCGCCGTCGACCGGCTCGCCCCCGCGCGCGAGCGCACGGGTTCCGGCGCCGCATACCAGGCTCGCCGGGCCCACGAGGCTCACGAGGAGTACCTGGCCGGACAGGAGCCCAAGGCCGCGCCGGGAAAGCTGAACCTGAACAAGGTCGCCTGCCACGTGCGTGACCACCTTCCGGCCGACGCCTGCCTCACCGTCGGCGCGGGCAACTACGCCCTCTATCCGCATGCCTATCACCGCTTCCGCGGCGTCGGCACCAGCCTCGCGCCGACCGTCGGCTCGATGGGCTACGGCCTGCCGGCCGCCATCGCCGCCAAGCTGGAGGATCCCCGCCGCACCGTGGTCTGCTTCGCCGGCGACGGCTGCTTCCAGATGAACCTGCAAGAGCTCGGCGTGGCCATGCAATACCGTGTGGGCATCGTCGTGCTGGTCTTCAACAACGGCATCTGGGGCACCATCCGTGCCCACCAGGAGCGCGAATTCCCGGGCCGCACCGTCGCGCTGGGTTTCGACAATCCCGAGTTCAGCGAACTGGCACGCGCCTATCGCGGCTACGGTGAGATCGTCGACAGCGACGCGGCTTTCGGGCCCGCGTTCGAACGCGCGTTGGCGTTCGCCAACGCCGAGCGCCTGCCCGCCCTGCTCGAACTGCGCTATGACCCCGATGGCATCGCGCCGGGCATGACCCTGTCCGGCATCCGCGCCGACGCGCTCGCGCGCCAGTCCGAAGCCTGACGACCCGCAGCAAGGAGCACGGATATGAACACGCTGAACATCAACGGCGAGCGCCTGTGGCAAGCGCTGATGGACCTGGCCGCGATCGGGGCCACCCCGAAGGGCGGCAATGCGCGCCTGGCGCTGACCGCGCTGGACGGCCAGGGCCGCGACCTGCTGGTGCGCTGGATGCGCGAGGCCGGGCTGGCCGTGACGGTCGACCAGGTGGGCAATATCTTCGGCCGCCGCGCGGGCAGCAACGACGCGCTGCCGCCGGTCATGACCGGCAGCCATATCGACACCCAGCCGACCGGCGGCAAGTTCGACGGCTGCTACGGGGTGCTGGCGGGGCTGGAGGTGATGCGCACCCTGGCCGAGCGGGGCATCGTCACCGAGGCGCCGCTGGAGCTGGCCATCTGGACCAATGAGGAGGGCTCGCGCTTCCTGCCGGTGATGATGGGCTCCGGCGTGTTCGCCGGCGTGTTTGCGCTGGAGACGGCGCTGGAGGCGCGCGACAGCGAAGGCAAGCGCGTCGCCGACGAGCTGGCCGCCATCGGTTACGCCGGCAGCGCGCCGGTCGGCCGCGAGGTCGGTGCCTACTTCGAGGCGCATATCGAGCAGGGCCCGGTGCTGGAGGCCGCCGACCGCGTGATCGGCGTCGTCACCGGCTCGCTCGGCGTGCGCTGGTATGACGTGACCGTGACCGGCATGGAGGCGCACGCGGGCCCCACGCCCATGCCGATGCGCCGCGATGCGCTGTTCGGCGCGACCTTCCTGATGCAGGAAGTGGTGAAGATCGCCCGCGACTTCGCCCCGCACGGGCGCGGCACGGTCGGCGTGGTCAACCTCCATCCCGGCTCCCGCAACGTGATTCCCGGCGCCGTCCGCTTCACCGTCGACCTGCGCCATGAAGACGCGGAGCAGCTCGCGCGGATGGACGCGCGTTTCCGCGCCGCCTGCGCGGCGGTGGCCGATGGCACCACCACCGGGGCGGTGCTGCCGGTCGACGTGCAGCAGGTGCAGTACTTCAAGCCGACTCCCTTCGCGCGGGAACTGGTCGAGCAGGTGCGCGCGGAAGCCGCCGCGCGCGGTCTCACGCACCAGGACATCGTCACCGGGGCCGGCCACGACGCTGTCTACATCGCCGGCGTGGCGCCCACGGCGATGATCTTCGTGCCCTGCAAGGACGGCATCAGCCACAACGAGATCGAGGACGCCAGGCCCGAACACCTCGAGGCCGGCGCCAATGTGCTGCTCGGCGCCATGGTGGCGCGGGCCGGCCTTCCCGCCGGCGCCTGAGGCGCCGCGCATGCGACTACCTTCCGCTGGAAACGCATCATGACTGAGATGAAAGACCTCGCTTACTGGCGTGCCCTGGCCGAGCGCGTGCCGTTGCGCACCCAGGCCTATATCGACGGCCGCTGGGCCGATGCCGCCGACGGTGCCACCTTCGACACCGTGAACCCGGCCACCGGCCAGGTCATCGCGGCCGTGGCCGCTTGCGGCGTGGCCGACGTGGACCGCGCGGTGGCGGCAGCGCGCCGCGCCTTCGACCAGGGCGTCTGGTCGGGCCTGCCACGCAGCGCGCGCAAGGCCGCGCTGCTGAAGCTGGCCGCCCTGGTCGACACGCACCGCGAAGAACTCGCGGTGCTCGAGACGATCGACATGGGCAAGCCGATCGCCGACACCCTCGGCTACGACATCCCGGAAGCCGGGCGCACCTATGCGTGGTATGCCGAGGCGATCGACAAGATCTACGACGAGATCGCGCCCACCGCGCCCGAGGTGCTGGCGACCATCACGCGCGAACCGCTGGGCGTGGTGGCCGCGGTGGTTCCCTGGAACTATCCGCTGCTGATGGCGAGCTGGAAAGTGGCGCCGGCCCTGGCCGCCGGCAACAGCGTGGTGCTCAAGCCGGCCGAGCAGTCACCCCTGACGGCGCTGCGGCTGGCCGAACTGGCCGAACTGGCCGGCATCCCGGCCGGTGTCTTCAACGTGGTGCCGGGCCTGGGCGCTGTCGCGGGACAGGCGCTGGGGCTGCATGCGGACGTGGACTGCGTGGCCTTCACCGGCTCGACCGCCACCGGCAAACGTTTCCTGCAGTACGCCGGGCAGTCCAACCTCAAGCGTGTCTGGCTGGAGTGCGGCGGCAAGTCGCCGCACATCGTCTTCGACGACTGTCCCGACCTGGACCGTGCCGCGCGCGCGGCGGCGGTCGGCATCTTCAACAACCAGGGCGAGATCTGCATCGCCGGCTCGCGGCTCTACGTGCAGGACGGCATCTACGACCGCTTCATGGCAAAGCTCGAAGCCTGCGCCGCCACGATGCAGCCGGGCGATCCGCTCGATCCCGCCTCGGCCATGGGCGCCATCGTCGACCGGGCCCAGCTCGACCGGGTCTTGTCGTACGTGCACGCGGGCCGCGAAGAGGGTGCCCGCCTGCGCCTCGGGGGCGAGCGGGTGCGCACCGACAGCGGCGGCTTCTACCTGCAGCCCACCATCTTCGAATGCCCCAGCCAGGCGCTGAAGATCGTGCGCGAGGAGATCTTCGGTCCGGTGCTGGCCGTGACCCGCTTCCACACCGAGGAGGAAGCGGTACGCATGGCCAACGATTCGCCGTACGGGCTGGGCTCCGGCCTGTGGACGGCGAACCTGGCGCGCGCCCATCGCGTGTCGCGCCGGCTGCAGGCGGGCCTGGTCTGGGTGAACTGCTACATGGACGGCGACGTCACGGTTCCCTTCGGCGGAGTCAAGCAGTCCGGCTCGGGGCGCGACAAGTCCCTGCACGCGCTGGACAAGTACACCGACCTGAAGACCACCTGGATCAGCCTTGCCTGATATCGCCGGGCGGGGCGCGCATCGCTGTGCCCGGCTGCGGGGCAGGCCGGGCTACCGCTTGGCCTGCAGTCGTTCGATCCATACGTCGGAAAGGCGGGCCGTGAATCTGCTTTTGAGTTAAATCTTGTGAAGTTGATTTACGTGTTCTGGTTCCGTACCTAAAGTGGTGTGGTGCTGTCATCAGGGCGCTGCGATCCGGAGGCGTACTGCTATGGCGTTACTTTCCATGGAGTTCGCTTCGATGAGCTTGTCTGCCCGACTCATTTCCCTGCGCAAGGCGCGTGCCCTGACGCAGCAAGGCTTGGCCGGTGCCATCGGCATCCACGTCCAGCAGATCAAACGCTATGAGGCCGGCTCTTCCGAGCCTTCCGCAGAAGTCTTGCGCAAGATCGCCAGAACCTTCGCCATCTCGACCGATTGGCTGCTGTTCGAGGAGGGGGAGCGTGCTCCATCCGATGACCTCGTCTCGCAGTTCGAAGCCGTTAGCCAGCTTTCGGACGACGAGCGCGCCATTGTCAAGGAAGTCATCGACAGCCTCGTTATCAAGTACCAGACGAGGCGCTGGAATGCTGCGAGGCAGACGCCCGCGGTCAAGACGGCTGCGACGCGAGGCGACTCGGGAGCCGATCGATAAGGATCAGCGAAGTACCGCTGAAGAAGCGCGGGCCGTGAGTGCACCAACACCCGCGGCCCGCTGACCACCACCAACTCACCAAAGGAGTTGATCATGGCTGACGCCAATCTTAAGGCACGTTCGCCCGTCACGGAACGTTTTGTGACCATCCAGCAATCGCAACGCCATCAGCGCAACGGGAGAAGCCGCTCCACGCCGCCGCTTTATCCGTGGATGAAGCTCGCCGGCCGGTGGATCGAGCACGCGGGCTTCGAGGCCGGGCAGCGTGTCAGGATCGCTGTCGAACAGGGGCGGCTGGTCATTACCGCCGAGTAGAAGACTGGGGCAGTCAAGTCCTGATATAGCTTGCCAGGTCTTGATCGCGCCATCCGGACCTGACGGCCCATGGCGATGAACGCCCGATGAATCTCATCGGGCGTTTTGCATTGCCGGGCCTGAAGCGGCCGTTCCCGCTCATCGATTCCGATGGATTCCCTCGCCATGCGAGCAGGTTGCCGGCACACCGCAATCCTGCGGCACGGAGTGAGGTCGATAAGGGCCACGGGGCCACCATCGCGGCGTGATGGCAAGGTGGCGGCTTTCCTTGCCGCACGCTGGATCGCATTGGCGATGCGCCCTGTCTGCCTCGGCCGCTCCGGTCGCCTCAGGGGAAACCACTATTTGACATCCATTCAAATAACGCCGATATTTGACAGCATATCAAATAAAGCGTGACGCCGGCTTCCACGGCGCCTGCCGTGCCGGATCCTGCTGCAGGCAGCGGTGAGGCCGCTTGTGTCGCCTGTCTGCGACGTCAGCGTGACTCTTCTGCGCGACTTTCACGCGACTTTATTTGAGACTATGTCAATAATGCCGGGCCGATGGGGCCGCGGCATCCAGAACCAAGGAGACGGCATCGTGACAGAGCAGGACAAGGCCCAGGTGACGGCGGGGATGCGCGGCGCATCGTGGGATGCGCGGCTGATGGCACGCCCCTACCAGATGGTGCCGTATGCCTTGAGCACCGCCGACGGGCAGCGTACGCTGGGATTCCTTTTCACCGTCACCGGCAAGGAGCGCACCGTGGTCTCGCTGATGCATCCGCGCGAGATGGCGATCACGCACTATCTCGTGCCGTTCGTGCTGGACGCCGGCTGCGCCTGCTGGGTGCAGGGGCCGCGCTCGATCGGCAACGACCTGCGGCTGGAGCACGAGATCGCCCTGCTCGATGTGGCGGCGGGCATGTCGCACCTGCGCGACCTTGGCTACGAGCGCATCGTGCTGCTCGGCAACTCGGGCGGCGCGGGCCTCTACACCTTCTACAACCGGCAGGCGCTGACGCCGCGCGAGCTGCGCATCGCGCGCACGCCGGCGGGCCGGCCGACGCTGCTGGGCGAAGTGCACATGCCGGAGGTGGACGGCATGATCCTGGTGTCGCCGCATCCCGGCCAGGGCAAGCTGCTGATGAGCGGCCTCGACGCCTCGGTGGTCGACGAGCAGGATCCGATGCGTGCCGACCCGGCGCTGGACCCGTTCGCCGCGGCCAACGGCTACGACGCGCAGACGGGGCAGGCGCGCTATGCGCCCGGGTTCGTCACGCGTTACCGCGAGGCGCAGGCGGCGCGCGTGGCACACATCGACGCGCATGCGCGTGCCTTGCTGCAGGCCAAGCAGGAGGCCCGCCGGCGCGTCAAGGCTGGCACTGCGAGCGAGCTGGAGCGCCGCGTCGCCGCGCACGCGCCGGTCTTCACCGTGTGGCGCACCGACGCCGACCTGCGTGCCTGGGATACCACGCTCGACCCGTCGGACCGCAAGCCCGGTTCGCTGTGGGGCAGGGACCCCTTCGTCTCCAACTGGGGCAGCGTGGGGTTCGCGCGCGTGGTGACGCCCGAATCGTGGCTGTCGACGTGGTCGGGGCTGTCGTCGAACGCCTCGCTGGACAAGACGCTCGGCAGCCTGCACCAGCCGACCCTGCTGATCGAGTACACCGGCGACCAGTGCACCTTCCCCGCCGAGATCCGCGCCATCTACGAGCAGATCCCCGCCGCCGACAAGCGCCACCTGCGCGTGCGCGGCAACCATCACGGCATGGCGCTCGGCCGCGACGAGGAGCCGGGCCAGCGCGTGGCCGGGCGGCATATCGTGGAATGGCTGCGCGAGACCATGGTTTAGGGCCGGTGTGCCGCCACGCCCCGGCGGCGCCATCGACCGATCGAGACACCGAAAACGACAGACAGAGGTAGACAGACATGCAGCAGATCGACAGCGTCAGGCCATCCGTGCTCCTGGAGGGGGTCCGCTATCCGGACGAGGCGCGCCTGCGCCGCTACATGGAACAAGGCGTGCTGAACCGCGAGACGCTCGCCGGCGGCTTCCAGGACGCCTTCCGCACGCACGCCGGGCGCCTGGCCCTGGCGGGCCCGGAGGGCGAGTACAGCTACGCCCAGCTCGACGAGGCCACTGACCGCCTGGGCGCGGCCCTGCTCGCCCTCGGCATGCGCCCGCTGGACCGCGCCATCTTCCAGTGCGGCAACTGCAACGAGCTGCTACTGACCTTCTTCGCCTGCCTGAAGGCCGGCATCATTCCGCTGTGCTCGCTGCAGGCCTTCCGCAAGCTGGAGATCGGCTACCTCGGCAATCTCTGCGAGGCCCGCCTGCACTTCGTGCAGGGCGACGATGCCAAGTTCGACGACGTCGCCTTCGCCGAGTCGATGCAGCAGGAGGTCGGCAGCCTCGCCTTCATCCTGCAGGCGCGCGGGCAGCGGCGCGGCCGCGCCGTGCTGCTGCAGGACCTGATCCGCGACATGCCGCTGGAGGCGGCGCGCGAGCGCCTCGCCGCGGTGCGCCACGAGCCCTTCCAGGTGGCGGTGTTCCAGCTCTCGGGCGGATCGACCGGGGTGCCCAAGATCATCCCGCGCTTCCACAACGAGTACCTGTACAACATGCGCGCGGTGGCCGCGTTCAACGGCTACACGCAGGAGGATGTGCTGTTCTTCCCCACGCCCTACCTGCACAACCTCAACATGGGCTGCTTCTTCGGCCCCTTCCTGCTCAGCGGCGCCACCGTGACGGTGTCGCCCGACATCGGCGAAGAGAACCTGCAGGGACTGGTGCGCGACTATGCGCCCACCTGGTTCGGCGTGGCGGGCCCGATCCTGATGCGCATCGCGCCGGAGCTGGCCAAGGGCGATGCGCAGGCGCGCGCGCGCCGCAACTTCATCGCGCCGAAGAACGCCACCAACCTGACCCGGCTGACCGGCTCGCCCACCCGCCATATCTTCGGCATGACCGAGGGCGTGATCATGTTCACCCGCCCCGACGACGCGCCGGAAATCCGCGACGCTTCGGTCGGGCGGCCGGTGTGCGCGCAGGACGAGGTACGCATCGTCCATCCGGGCACGGAGGACGAGGTCGCCGACGGCGAGGTCGGCGAGGCGCTGTTCCGCGGTCCTTACACCATCCGCGGCTACTACAAGTCGGAGCAGGAAGACGTGCACCGCTTCACCGCCGACGGCTTCTACCGCTCCGGCGACCTGATGAGCTCGCGCGTGGTCGACGGCCGGCGCTACTACTTCTTCTGCGGCCGCATCAAGGACGTGGTCGACCGCGGCGGCGAGAAGATCAACGCCGAGGAGCTGGAGAACGTGATCCAGGAACACCCGGCCGTGCTGGCCTGCGCGGTGGTCGGCATGCCCGACAAGGTGTACGGCGAGCGCGTCTGCGCCTTCATCATTCCCAAGCCGGCCGCGCCGGCACCGACCCTGCCCGTGCTGACGCAGTTCCTGCAGGAGGCCGGGCTGGCCAAGTTCAAGTGGCCCGAGCGCCTGGAGGTGGTCACGGAGTTCCCGCTGACCGCGTCCGGCAAGTTGAGCAAGGTGCTGCTGCGCCAGCGCATCGTCCAGGTGCTGGAGGCCGAAGCCCCCACCGCCTCCACCGCCCCCACCGCCACCGCCTCTGCCATCACTGAAGGAAAGTGAGATGACCCAAGCCACGATTGCGTCCGACCTCCCCGTCCTCCCCGTCCTCGCCCTGCACGGCGTGCACCATACCGCGCGCCCGACCTGGAAGCTTGCCGAGACCGTGCAGTTCTACCGCGACCGGCTCGGCCTGCCGCTGGTGCATGCGATCTCCGCCAAGGGCTGGGGGCCGGACAACCATGCCGACTTCCTGCACTTCTTCTTCGACAGCGGCAACGGCAGCACCATCGCCTTCTTCTACTACATCGGCACCGAGCGGCCCGACTGGCTGGCCGTGCGCGAGCACTACCAGGACCGCGCCACCCACACCGCCTGGCGCGTGCGCGACGAGGCCGAGCTGCTGGCCTGGCGCCAGCGCGCGGAGGCGGCCGGCATCCCGGTGCGCTACCAGATCCGCCACGAGGTGATCGAGTCGATCTATTTCAACGATCCGAACGGCTACCCGATCGAGATCACCTGGCAGATGCGGCCGTTCGGCACGGCCGACCGCGAGGACGCCGCGCGCACCATCGAGGCCGCGATCGAGCTGGAGCAGGCCGGGCGCGACGGCGCCGGCTTCGACTCGATCGAGCCGGTGTGGCAGCGCAAGGGCAGTCGCATCGATCCGGGACCGGAGGCCGGCACCGATGCCGGCACCGGCGCGGCCGCCGGCGCGCCGCAGCGCGCCTCGATCTACGTGCTGGACGTGCCCGAGTTCGCCGCCCTGGTCGAGGCCGCGCGGCACAGCGAGGGCTATGCCACCACCCGCCTCGCCAACGGCTACGTGCGCATCGACGGCAACCCCGGGCTGCGCTTCCAGCGCAAGGCGCTCGGCTTCAAGCCCGCGGTCTGGTACGGCGCGCTGACCGGCGGCCTGCGCGGTTCGATCCAGCAGTTCGACATGGACGCGCTGGTGGTCACGGCGGGAGAGCCGGCATGAAGATCGCAATCATCGGCGGCGGCCCCTCGGGCCTGTTCCTCTCGATCCTGCTCAAGGAGCGCATGGCCGGCGTCGAGATCGACGTCTACGAGCAGAATCCGGAAGACGCCACCTTCGGCTTCGGCGTGGTGCTGGCCGATACCGGGCTGTCCAACCTGCGCGCGGCCTCGCCGGTGGTGGTCGACGAGCTGGCGCAGGCGATGCGCTTCAGCGACCGCCATTCCATCGTCTGCCACGAGCATCCGATCACGATGAAGCGCCCGGGCGCGGGCGGCGGCGCCATTCCCCGCATCCGCCTGCTGGCCATCCTGCAGGCCAGGGCGCGCGCGCTGGGCGTGCGCATCGCCTTCCAGCAGCGTATCGAGGACTTCGACGCGCTGCAGGCCGACCTGGTGGTCGGTGCCGACGGCGTCAACTCGCGGCTGCGCGCCGCCCACGAGGATGCCTTCGGCACCACCCGCCGCCACCTGAGCAATCATTTCGCCTGGTATGGCGTCGAGAAGCCGTTCCCGAACCCCGCGCTGGTGTTCCGCAAGCACCAAGGCGGCTACTTCGTCGCGCACTACTACCCGTACTCGGACACCATGAGCACCTTCGTGGCCGAGTGCGATCACCAGACCTGGCTGGACTTCGGCATGGAAGCGATGACGGACGCGGCGCGCCAGGTCCTGTTCGAGACCGTGTTCGCGCCGGAGCTCGGCGGCTACCGCCTGGTCTCGAACAATTCGGCGTGGCGCCAGTTTCCTGTCATCGTCAACCAGACCTGGCACGCCGGCAACAAGGTCCTGATCGGCGATGCGCTGACCAGCGCCCACTTTTCGATCGGCTCCGGCACGCGCATCGCCATGGAAGACGCGATGGCGCTCGCCGATGCCATCGTCGCACACCCGCACGATGTGCCGGCGGCACTGCAGCAGTACGACGACGTGCGCCGCCCGCAGAAGGCCAAGCTGATCAGCGCTTCGGAAGCCTCGTACAACTGGTACGAGCGCATCCGCGAGTGGATGGAATTGCCGACGCCGCACGAGTTCGTCTACCGCTTCATGACGCGCACCGGCCGCGTCGACCTGCAGCGCCTGCAGGCCCAGTTCCCCAATCTGATGGCGGAACTGGCCGCGGGCGGCGTGGCCGGCCTGGTGGCGGAGCAGCCATGATGCGCGCCACCGAGTATGTGCTGAGCGAGCGCCCCTTCGTCGTGCGCCGCACCGTGCGCTGGGGCGATTGCGACCCGGCCGGGGTGGTCTATACCGGCCGCTTCACCGACTACCTGCTGGGTGCCGTGGGCCTCTTCACCGACCACCTCGCGGGCGGCGGCGGGCGCCTGGGCGCGGCGCATGGTGTGGGCACGCCGTGCAAGGCGATGCGCTTCGAGTTCATCGGCACGCTGTGGCCGGACGATGTCATCGATATCGCGTGCTCGGTGCAGGCCATCCGCACGCGCTCCTTCGACCTGCGCTGCGTGGCGCGGCGGCCCGATGGCAGCCCGGTCTTCGACGCCATCTTCTCGCCGATCTGCGTGCGGCTGGACGAACGGGTCGGCACGCCGATCCCGGACTCGCTGCGCGCGGTGCTGGCCGTGTGGCTGCAGCCGCCGTCGCCGGCGTCATCCGGGTCCTCCGCGTCATCCGCGTCCCCCGCATTCCCCTGAACCCCGGCCGCCGAGGCAATACGTCATGCAATACCGAATCGGGCAGATCGTGCCCAGCTCCAACATCACCATGGAACGGGAGATCCCGGCCATCTTCGCCGGCCGCATGCGCACGCGGCCCGAGCGCTTCTCCTTCCACGCCAGCCGGGTGCGCATGCACCGGGTGGTGGCCGAGGAACTGGAGCGGATGAACCGCGACATGGGGCGCTGTGCCCTGGAACTCGCCGACGCGCGCGTCGACGTGATGAGCACGGCCTGCCTGGTCGCCACCATGTGCATGGGCCGGGGCTACCACCGCCAGGTGGTCGACGACCTGTCCGCCGCCCTCGCCGGCGAGCCGCATGCGCCGGCCATCATGACCTCGGCCGGGGCCCTGGTGGAGGAACTGAAGGACTTCGGCGCGCGCCGCATCGCGCTGCTGGCGCCCTACAGCGACGCCCTCACGCACACCGTGGTCGACTACATCGAGGCGGAGGGCATCGAGGTCAAGGATGCCGTCAACTTCTCCATCCTCGACAACCTGGAGGTGGGCGCGCGCGATCCCATGCAGTTGCTGGACGATGTGCGCCGGCTCGACGTGGCCGGCGTGGACACCGTGGTGCTGTCGGCCTGCGTGCAGATGCCGTCTTTCGCCGCCATCGAGCAGGCGCAGGCCATGCTGGGCATCCCGGTCACCTCGACCGCGGTCTGCACCGCGCGGCAGATGATGCGCCGCCTCGGCATCGAGGCGGTGGCGCCGGCCGCGGGCGCCTACCTCGGCAGCCGCGCGGGCCTCGGCTGAGGCAGCGCCGGCCTTCCGCTTTTCCCCCGGGGCATGCGCCCGCAGAGGCGTGCCCGACCATCCTGGAGACAACACCCATGCAGCCCCCGAACGATACCCGGCCGCCGGCCGGCAACTGGACCTATGCCGCCGTCATCCTCGGCGCGGCACTCGGCATGCTGGCCGGCTACGCGCCGCTCTTCAACGCGACGGCCGGCGTCTTCGTGCGGCCGCTGGCCGCCGAGTTCGGCTGGGGCCGCTCGGAGGCCTCGCTGTCGTATGCGGCGTCGATGTTCGGCCTGGCGGTGGTCAGCCCGCTGGTCGGCTCGCTGATGGACCGCTTCGGCATCCGGCGCGTGATCGCCTGTTCGGCGGTGGTGTTCGGCCTGGCCACGGCGGCCATGGCGCTGCAGAACGGCAGCAAGGCGCTGTGGGTCTGGCTGTCGGTGCTGGTCGGCGTGTCGGGGGCGGCCACCTCGGTGCTGGGCTACCTCGCCGTGCTGCCGCAGTGGTTCGACCGCCGCCTGGGCCTGGCGCTGGGCCTGGCCATGTGCGGCCTGGGCGCGGGCACCGTGCTGATGCCGATGAGCGCGCAGTACCTGGTCACCGCGCACGGCTGGCGCGCTGCCTACGCGACGCTGGGCGGCGGCACCATCGTGCTGTCGCTGCTGGCCTGCGCGCTGCTGCGCGAACGGCACGTGCCGACGCGCGCCGCGGGCGGGCCTTCCGCCGCGGCGGACGGCATGACGCTGGGCCAGGCCCTGCGCAGCTACCGCCTGTGGGCGATCTGGCTGGTCTTCGTGCTGGCTTCGTCCGCCACGCTGTCGCTGGGGCCGCACCTGCCGGCGATGTTCGCCGACCGCGGCTTCACGCCGGCCGAGGCTGCCCGCAGCGCCTCCACCGTGGGGGTGGGCCTGCTGGTCGGCCGCATCGCCACCGGCATCCTGATCGACCGCATCCACGCGCCGCTGGTCGCCGCGGTCTTCTTCGCCGGCGGGGCGCTGGGCATCCTGCTGCTGCGCGCGGGCGGGGACTACGGCACGCTGCTGCTGGCGACCACGCTGATCGGCCTGACCATCGGCGCCGAGGGCGACCTGATCTCCTACCTGGTGCGTTCCTACTTCGGCCTGCGCGCCTTCGGCACCCTGTTCGGCATCGCCTTCTCGGGCTACGGCTTCGGCGCCGTGATCGGCCCGGTCGGCCTGGGCGCCTGGTTCGACCGCCATGGCGACTACGCGCTGCCGCTGCTGGTGCTGCCGGCCATGCTGGGCGTGGCCGCGCTGCTGGTGCTGTCGCTGGGGCGCTACCGGCGCCCGGCGGCCCACGGCGCGGCGGGCGAGGTGGCGGTGTCCGCTTGAGCGGGCGGCACGGGGCAGGGCGGCACAGGGCAGGGCCGGCACGGCGGGCGGAGTAGAATTGGGACCGGCGCAATTTCCATCCGCATCCCGTCGATCCCCCGCTTCCCCACCATGTCCGCCGCACGCAAGCCCGCCGCCGCCCAACCCGCACCCGCACCCATCCCGCGCCGGCGCGGCCGCCCGCCCAAGAGCGATTCGCCGATCGGCGCCGAGCCCATGCTCAGCCGCACGGCCATCCTGCAGCACGCCATCGCGCTGACCCGGACCATGCCGCTGGACCAGATCTCGATGGTCCAGCTGGCCAAGGACTTCGGCGTCGCGCCCGGCCTGATCCACTATTACCTGGGCGGGCGCGACAAGCTGGTGTCGGGTGTGCTCAACGACTACTACCGCATGCGCATGAGCCGCACGCCCGCGCTCAGCGGAGACTGGCGCGGCGACGTGGAGCGCATCGCGCGGCTGAGCTTCCAGGTGGCGCTGGAGAATCCGGGCGTCAGCATCTACGTGGCCTCGCACAACCGCTTCCGCCTGTTCCAGGACGTGGAGCCCGGCGAGACCGACTACGGCATGGAGTTCTTCAACCGGATGACGTCCGCCATCATGCAGGGCGGATTCAGTGCCGAGCAGGTCGCGCTGGCCTACCACCTGATCGCCCAGTACCTGGTCTCGACCAGCATGGCGGAAGCCTCGCGCCAGCTGCCGGCCTACCACCAGGCCTTCATCGAAGAGAAGCTGAGCCAGGTGCCGGCCGGGCAGTATCCCGGCGCGCGCTTCGTCGCCAAGGCCTTCTCGCGCCTGTCGTCGGAGACGGCCTTCGAGGAAGGGCTGCGTATCACGCTGGACGGGATCGAGGCCTGGCGCACGGCTGCCGCGGCGCCGAAGAAGCGCAAGGCCAAGGCGGCATAGCTTCCTTCTCCTGCTCTTGCCCCTCGCTTGCGCGCGAGGGCAGGGCTGCCGGCCCCCGGCGCCGCTTCCTGCGCGCGCCTGCGTTCAGCGATCGGTCGCTGCCATGAGTCCCCGCCGTTGAATTCTGCTACCGCCGGCTAGTGGTATCCACTTATTTGAGATGCTGGCAATTAATTTAGAATCCTTATTTGCCACCATATCAAATAAAACGGAAGCGGACCGGCGCGAGCCCGGCCGCCGCGCCACGCGGCAGGCGGCAAGCGATGACAACGCAGTGATCCCTAGCGACCGATAGCGATCCGTAGCACCCCGGGGCCCGCCCTGTTGCCGGGATGCTCCAGCCCCCGATCTTCCCGACCCCCCGCAACACCCGTCACCACCCCATCGATAACACCAGGAGGAGAAAAATGAAAAAACGTCATCGCATCGCGGCCGCCGCGCTGCTGGCCTGTTTGGCCTGTGCGGGCGCCGCCAGCGCGCAGTCCGGCGTCACGCTCTACGGCGTGGCCGATGCCAGCGTCGAGTTCGTCAACCACGCGGGCACGGTGCCGACCGCCGCCAACGGCTTCAATTCCGGGCCCGCCAACCAGGTCGTGCGCCTGAACTCGGGCGGCCTGTCGGGCTCGCGCTGGGGCCTCCGCGGCGTCGAGGACCTGGGGCAGGGACTCAAGGTGAACTTCGTGCTGGAGAGCGGCTTCAATCTCGACACCGGCACCCTCCAGCAGAGCGGCCGGCTGTTCGGGCGGCAGGCCTTCGTCGGCCTGCAGAGCGCGACGCTCGGCCAGCTTTCGCTGGGCCGGCAGTACACCTCGCTGTTCGACAGCATGGCGAACTTCGTGCCGGCCTACTTCGCCACGCAGTATGAGCCGGTGGTGATGCTGACCGGCGCCAATTTCCGCGAGGACAACACCATCAAGTACAGCGGCACCTTCGGCGCCCTGACGGCCGTCGCGCACTGGTCGTTCGGCACCGGGCTGGCCCTGCCGCAGGTGGTGGCGGGCGGCGCCGCCATCGGCGGCAACGGCGAGAACCCGGGGCAGTTCCGCCGCGACAGCGCCTACGGCGCCGCGCTTACCTATGGCGCCGGCCCCTTGGCCGCGGCGCTCGGCTACGACCAGTTCAACCCGAGCATCGGCAGCGGCAGCGGCAGCGGCAGCTTCCGCAAGGCCGCCGTGGCGCTCAGCTACAGCTTCGGCCCTGCGCGCCTGATCGGCGGCTACCGCTGGGGACAGAACCAGGGCGCGACAGGCGCGGTGATCGGGCGCGACGACTACTACTGGGTGGGCGGCATCTACCAGGTCACGCCGGCCCTCAGCCTGACGCTCGAGTACGCCTACGACAACCTGAAGAACCTGTACGGCAACAGCGCGCTCGCCAACCCCTGGCAGCTCAACCTGATCGCCGGCTACAGCCTGTCCAAGCGCACCGATCTCTACTTCACCGCCGCCTACGCCAGGAACGCCGGACTGGCGCTGGACTCGGCGTCGATCGGCTTTGCCAACAGCCTGTCGCTGGGCAACAGCTACGCACCGGCCAGCGGCCAGTCGTCGATGCTGGGCATGGCGGTCGGGATCCGCCACAAGTTCTGAGCGGCCGGACGCGGGCCGATGCGCACGCCGGAGGTGCCGTCCGGGTGGCCGCTCAGGCGGCTGCGCCGGCGTGCATCGGCACGGCGCCGGCTGCCTGCGGGAACAGCGGTCCCGCGGCGGGCGCGCCGGGCTGCTCCACCTCGTCCAGCAGCGGCGGGAAGTCCGTCGCGCGCAGCCACTGGGCCAGGAAGGTGCCCAGCGCTTCCAGCAACACGTCCGAACTCAGCCCCTGCACGCCGCCGAAGGAGGGCGCCACCACCAGCGTGGTGCCCTCGTGCTGGAAGATCTGCAGGCGGTGGGTGGTGTCGGCCGGCTGCAGCACGGCTTCGCTGCCCGCCACGTCCTGGAAGCCGAAGGCACGCAGGTAGTCGTGGCGATGGCGCTCGCCCAGGCACAGCAGCACGCGCGGGCGGTGGCGCTGGCGCAGTCCATGCAGGAAGCGGAAGCGTCCGCCTTCGCGGCACAGGCGCAGGAAGGCCGGCCGCGAGCGCAGCTCCGGCTGCTCGGCGAAGACCTTGGTCCACGGCAGGGCGGCATCGAGCCGCTCGGGCAGCGGAAACAGGTTCAGCTTGAATTCCCAGCCGCGCGGCGCATAGAGGTGGCGGTGGAAATAGTCGGGCGCCGACATCAGGCTGCGCCCGGGGGGCAGCGCCGCGGCACGCGCCGACGCCATCACCCGCGCGATGCGGTAGTGCGTCTGCCAGCGCGGCAGCAGGTGGGCATGGCGGCGGCGGTAGGCGGCATCCCACGCGTCCGGCTCGGGGCGGCCCTGCAAGGCCAGCGGCAATGGCATGCCGAGGAAGAGCGGCATGGCGTCGCAGATCCAGACCGCCGCCGCCGGATTGCCCCCTTCCATGCCGGCGAACGTCGAGAATGCGCGGTCCAGCGCTTCGCGATCCCACTCTTTGCGGCCCGGCGCCGCGCTCCTGTTGTGCTGCATGACTTCCCGCCCCCTGACGCTTGACCCTTGACCCTGGACCCGGGATCGCGCGCCGTAGGCCGGCGCGTCGTCCCGTCGTTGTTCCGCCGTTCTGCTGTTCTGGCTTGCGGAGGCCGCGCGCTCGTGGATGGCGCAGCTTGTCCTCCGCGTTCCCTGCCCGGCGCGCAGGCACCGGACCGGTGCACGCCTGGCTGGCTCTTGCCGCGGGCGCCGGAGTGAGGGAAGCATGGGGAAGCATGCAATCCCATCGCCGGAGGGCTTGACCATGCGTCTCAGTTTCTGTGGCGGCGCCGGGGGAAAAAATGCGTGGGCGCTCTTGACAGCGCCGCGCCGATGCCGCTACGGTCGTCCGGCTATCCCGGCCGACATATGCCCCCATCCCATCCGGCCGCGCCACGTTCCATGCCGAATCATCCGATCTGGCCAGGCCATCCCGCGCCGGACGCCGAGCGCGTCACCTTCAGCTACTTCGACGTCGCGGGCGAGCCGTTCCACCAGCAGCTGCTGGCATGGCGCGGCCGCGTCGGACACGTGATGGATGTGCTGCCGCTGCGCGACCAGCTCGCGCAGCCCTTCCGCGGCGCCATCGCGCGCTACGACGCCGGCGGCATCGCCTTCACCGACTGCGTGACGGATACGCTGCAGATCGAGCGCACCATCGCCCGCATCTCGCGCGACAGCGTGCGCAGCTTCGCCTTCCACATCTTCCTGTCGGGCGGCACCGGGATCCTGTCGGGGCGGCGCGCCAGGCGCACCGACGCCGCCGTGGCCGACGGCATCCTCGGGCTCGATATGGACCAGCCCGTGCGCATGATCCGCCACGCCTGCCGCGTCATCACCCTCTTCGTGTCCGGCCAGGTGCTGGAGGACCTGCTGGTCGACCCGGCCACCATCCATGGCCGGGCGATCGGCGCCGACGTGCCGATCGCCCGGCTCATCATCGAGCGGTGCGCGGCCCTGGCGGGCCGCATCCGGCACATGCTGGCGGCCGAGGCGGGCTTCCATCTGCGTGCCATCGTCCGCCTGCTGGCCGAGGCCTACGGCCGGCAGGCCGGATTGCTCGGCAACGCGCGCGCGGTGGAGCGCGCGCAGATGTACGGCCAGGTGCTGCGGCATATCCGGCACCACCTGCACGAGGCCGAACTGTCGCCGGACAGCGTGCTGGATGCGCTGGGCCTGGCGCGCCCCTCGGTCTACCGGCTGTTCCAGCACGAGGGCGGGCTGGCCCGCTACATCCAGCGGCTGCGCCTGCGCCTGGCCGCGCACGAGCTGGTGGCCTTCCCGCAGATACCGGTCAAGGACATCGCCTACGCCTGCGGCTTCAAGACCCCGTCGGACTTCTCGCGCGCGTTCCGCCGCGCCTACGAGATGACGCCGCAGGAGCTGCGCATGCCGGCCGCCCCGGTCTGACCCGGGTGCCTGGTACTGCGCTCGGCCCACGAAGGCGCGCAGTGATGGAAAATGTGCCCGGATGTGTCTTGATCGCCGTGATCGCGCCGCCCTTGCTTGCGCGAGGCCGGCCGACCCGCCGGCACCGGCCCTGGCCGTGCTGGCGGCGGCGCGTCTGCCGCTGCTGCCGACCGTGATCGTCGGCGTGGCCGCCGCAGGCGTGCTCCGGCATCTGCTCGGATACGGGACAACAAATAGGGATCACGAAAGCACCATGGATGCACCGCAACTCATCACCGAGGACCACTGGATCGACACCGCCCACGGACGCGTCTTCGCGCGCAGCTGGCAGGACGGGGATGCCGCCGCGGCCGGCCTGCCGCCCATCGTGCTGATGCACGACTCGCTCGGCTGCGTGCGCCTGTGGGGCACCTTCCCGGCCACGCTGGCGCGCCACAGCGGGCGCCGCGTGATCGCCTACGACCGGCCCGGTTTCGGCGAGTCCGACGCACGCGCCGACCGGCTCGGCCCGGACTTCGTACGGGCCGAGTCCACCGAGGTCTTCCCGCGCCTGCGCGCGCAGCTCGGCATCGGGCGCTTCGTCGTGATGGGGCACAGCGTCGGCGGCGGCATGGCGACCTATTGCGCTGCGGCGGCCGGCGATGACTGCGAAGCCCTGGTCACCGAAGCGGCCCAGGCCTTCGTCGAAGAGAAGACGCTGGCCGGCATCCGCGATGCCAAGGTCCAGTTCGCCCAGCCCGAGCAGTTCCAGCGCCTGGCGCGCTATCACGGCGGCAAGACGCAGTGGGTGCTGGATGCCTGGATCGGGACCTGGCTGGGACCGGCCTTCGCCGACTGGTCGCTGGCGGACACGCTGCCGTCGGTGCGCTGCCCGCTGCTGGCCATCCACGGCAGCGAAGACGAGTACGGCTCCGACGTGCATCCGGACATGTTCACGCGCCTGGCCGGCGGGCCGGCGCAGATGGAGCTGATGCCCGACACGCGCCACGTGCCCCATCGCGAACGCGAGCAGCAGGTGGCGCAGCGCATCGCGGCCTTCCTGGACGCCGTGCCCGGCATGCGGGCGGCGGCGCGCTGA
This sequence comes from Cupriavidus sp. USMAA2-4, assembly GCF_001854305.1. Lineage (NCBI taxonomy): Bacteria > Pseudomonadati > Pseudomonadota > Betaproteobacteria > Burkholderiales > Burkholderiaceae > Cupriavidus > Cupriavidus sp. USMAA2-4. The sequence continues at coordinate 1,477,699 of NZ_CP017749.1, forward strand.
GCGCAGCGCCGCGCGCCGGCTAGCGGGTGGGGCGCTGCCTGCCTTGGCGCGCCGTACGCGGCGGCCGCGCGCCGGAAGCGCCGGCTGCGTCGGCTGCGTCGGCTGCGTCGGCCGGCCCGATGCCGGCGGGCTCCCGCACCGGGTCCGGCGCTGCCGCCGCGCTGCGCTCGAGGAAGCCGACCAGCAGTTGCGCGGCGGGAGAGAGCAGAGCGACGTCGCGGAAGCAGATGGCGAAGCGGCGCCGTGCCCAGCCGTCGCGCAAGGGGATGATGCACAGCCCCAGCGCCGGCGCGACCTGCTGCGCGATTTCCGCCGGGAAGACGGCGATGCCCAGTCCGGCCCGCACGCAGCGCAGCGCGGCCTCGAAGGTGGACACCACGGCACGGTAGGCGATGCGCCGGCCGAGGATGGCGGCGTGCCGCTCCAGCATGGTCTGCACGGCCGTCTGCGCCGGCATGCCGACCTGGTCGAAGGCCAGCGTGTCCTCGAAGCGGCAGGCCTCCAGCCGTGCCAGCGGATGGGTGGCGGGCACCACCACGGCCAGGTGGTCGCTGCGGTAGGGCCGGGTCTGGAAGCCCTCCAGGTCGGCCGCATCCCAGCAGATGCCGAGCGGCGCCGAGCCTTCGCGCAGCGAGCGCACGATCTCCGTGCTGAGACTCTCCTCGATGGTGACGCCGATATCGCGGTGCTCCGGCTGGCGCAGGAAGGCGGCGATGTCGTCCGGCAGCGATTCCGCCAGTGACGAGGTGGTGGCGAGCAGCCGCACCTGGCCGCGCACGCCGGCGCCGTAGTCGGCCATGTCGCGCGCCACGCGGCCGGCGGCGGCCAGCATGGCGCGCGCGTGGGCCAGCACGATCTCGCCGGCGGGCGTCGGGATCACGCCGCGGCGGCGGCGTTCCAGCAGCGTGGCGCCCACCGTTTCCTCCAACTGTGCCAGCCGCTTGCTGATGGCCGAGGCCACGATGTGTTCCTGTTCGCCGGCGCGCGCCATATTGCGCGTCTCGCAGACGGCGACGAACAGGCGCAGGGTGGTGAGGTCGAGGTCTCGCATGGCGCAGGTGGGGAGTCCAGGGTTCCGGTCGGGAAGGCACGGGCCGGCAGCGGGCCGGGAGGATGCCGACCCGGCAACGTTACCGCCAGCCGAGGCCGCGGCGCAAGGCTTTCCATTTCGGAAAGTTATCGTGCGCAAATCATCGCTTCTCCAGGACAGCGGAAGGCCATAGAGTGAATCCCGTCGCTTCCCGCCGGGAAGCCCTCCCCACCGATTCCCGCTTCCCCGTTCCCCGATTCCCGTTCCCCGTTCCCCGCCATGACCTCTACCTACCCCCGCCGCGCCGTGATCCGCGAGGTCGGCCTGCGCGACGGCCTGCAGAGCCTGCAGGCGATCCTGCCGACCGCGCACAAGAAGACCTGGATCGCCGCCGCGTACGCCGCCGGCCAGCGCGAGATCGAGGTCGGCTCCTTCGTGCCGGCACGCCTGCTGCCGCAGCTCGCCGACACCGCCGAGCTGGTGGCCTTCGCGCGTACCCTGCCGGGCCTGTCGGTCTCGGTGCTGGTGCCGAACCTGCGCGGCGCGCAGGACGCCATCGCCAGCGGCGCCGACCTGATGGTGGTGCCGCTCTCCGCCAGCCACGCCCACAGCCTGGCCAACCTGCGCAAGACCCCGGACGAGGTGGTCGCGGAGGTGGCCCGCATGCGCGCGGCGCGCGACGCGGCCGGTGCGCGCACGCTGATCGAGGGCGGGGTCGGCACCGCCTTCGGCTGCACCATCCAGGGCGCGGTCGATGCCGGCGAAGTGCTGCGCCTGATGCAGGCGCTGCTCGATGCCGGCGCCGACCGCGTCAGCCTTGCCGACACCGTCGGCTATGCCGACCCCGCCATGGTCGGCGCGCTGTTCGAACGCGCCCTCGCCATCGCCGGCGAGCGCCTGTGGTGCGGCCACTTCCACGACACGCGCGGGCTCGGGCTGGCCAATGTGCTGGCGGCACTGCAATGCGGCGTGACACGTTTCGACGCCTGCCTGGCCGGCATCGGCGGCTGCCCGCACGCGCCCGGCGCGAGCGGCAACGTCGCCAGCGAGGACCTGGCCTACATGCTGGGCAGCATGGGCATCGACACCGGCCTCGACATCGGCCGCCTGCTGTCCCTGCGTGCCGAGGTGGCCGGGTGGCTGCAGGGCGAGACGCTGCATGGCACGCTGGCGCGCGCCGGCCTGCCCAGGACCTTTGCCGCGGCGCCCGCGCGCGCGGCGGCCTGAGGGGAGACGCAATGGCCATCGACGAGCACGAAGACACCCTGGCGGCCGCTCGCGCCGGCAGGCCCGATGAGGCCGGCGCGCTGCCGCTCGCCGGCCTCCGCGTGGTGGAGTTCTCCCATATGGTGATGGGCCCCACCTGCGGCATGATCCTGGCCGACCTCGGCGCCGAAGTGATCAAGGTCGAGCCGCCCGGCGGCGACAAGACGCGCCGGCTGCCCGGCCTGGGCATCGGTTTCTTCCGCGCCTTCAACCGCAACAAGAAGAGCGTGGTGCTGGACATCACCACCGCCGCCGGACAGGCTGCCGCGATCGAGCTCGCCGGCCAGTGCGACGTGCTGCTGGAAAACTTCCGCCCGGGCCTGATGCAGGAGTTCGGCCTCGGCTACGAGGCGCTGTCGGCCCGCTTTCCCCGCCTCGTCTACGCCTCGCACAAAGGCTTCCTGCCGGGGCCGTACGAGAAGCGGCTGGCGCTCGACGAAGTGGTGCAGATGATGGCGGGCCTGTCCTACATGACGGGCCCGCCGGGACGCCCGCTGCGTGCCGGCGCCTCGGTCAACGACATCATGGGCGGCATGTTCGGCGCCATCGGCGTGCTGGCCGCGCTGCGCGAGCGCGAGCGTACCGGCCGCGGGCAGGAGATCCAGAGCGCGCTGTTCGAGAACTGCGTGTTCCTGGCCGCCCAGCACATGCAGCAGTTCGCCATGACGGGCGAGATCCCGCCGCCGATGCCGGCGCGCGTCTCGGCCTGGAGCGTGTACGACGTCTTCACGCTGGCCGGCGGCGAGCAGCTCTTCATCGGCGCGGTCAGCGACAAGCAGTTCATCACCTTGTGCAAGGTGCTGGGCCACCCGGAGCTGGCCACGCGCCCCGAGTACGCCGACAACGCCGCGCGCGTGGCCGTGCGCCCGCAACTGCTGGAAGCGCTGGGCGCCATCCTGCGGCACCACCGCGCCGAAGACCTGGCCCCCCGGCTGGAAGCGGCCGGGGTGCCCTACGCGCCGATCATGCGCCCGGACCAGTTGCTGGACGACCCCCACCTGGTGGGCAGCGGCGGGCTGGTGCCGATGCCGATGGACGACGGCAGCGTCGCCCCCACGGTGCTGCTGCCGCTGCTGATGGGCGGGCGCCGCCCTGGCGTGCGCCGCCCCTTGCCGAAGGCCGGCGAACACAACGCCGAACTCTTTCCCGGGCGCGCCGAGGCGTGCGGCGGCAGCTGAGCGCGCGGCGCCCCGTCATCGAGCGCGCAGACAAGGCCACGACAGAGCCAGGACAAGACAAAACCCAGACCGGAGACAACCATGCACCAGCCCGACCCGCGTGCCCCCGCGCACGCCGACTCCCCCGCCCGGCCCGCCCGCCGCACCCTGCTGAAGCTGGCGGCGCTCGCCGCCGCCGCGGCCTGCCTGCCACCGGCGCCGGCCCTGGCCCAGGGCGGCAGGCCGCTCAGGCTGATCCTGCCGATCAGCGCCGGCTCGGGCGTGGACGTCATCGCGCGCGCCGCCGCCCCCGCGCTGGGCAAGGCACTCGGGCAGCCGGTGGTGATCGAGAACCTGCCGGGCGCGGGCGGCATCACCGGCGCGGCGGCGGTGGTCAAGGCGCAGCCGGACGGCAACACGCTCGGCCTGGTGTCGAACAACCACGTCATCAATCCGAGCGTGTACCGCGCGATGCCCTTCGATGCCGTCAAGGACGTCACCGCCATCAGCGTGATCGGCGCCACGCCGCTGGTGCTGGTGGTCAATCCCAAGGTGCCGGCGAAGAACGTCAAGGAACTGGTGGCGCTGCTCAAGGCGAAGCCCGATGCCTACAACCTGGCCTCGTCCGGCAATGGCACCATCCTCCACCTGGCCGGCGAGATGTTCCTGGGCGAGGCGGGCGTCAAGGCCCACCACGTGCCCTACAAGGGCACCGGGCCGATGATCACAGACCTGCTGGGCGGCCAGGTCGAGATGGGCGTGGTGGCGCTGAACGCGGTGCTGCCCTACCTGAAGGCCGGCACGCTGCGCGCCATCGGCCTGTGCGGCCACGCCCGCTCGCCGGCGGCTCCGGACCTGCCGACCATCGCCGAACAGGGTTTGCCGCGCTACGACGTCGAGGGCTGGTTCGCCGTGATCGGCCCGCCCGGGATGAAGCCGGCCGACATCCAGCGCATCCACGACGCCTTCGCCGCCGCCTTCACCAGCCCCGATGTCGCCGACGCCATGAAGCGGCTCGCCACCGTGGTCGAGCCCGGCACGCCGGCTGCCGCGGCGAGCTTCTTCCGCGCCGAGGCCGAGCGCTATGCGCGCCTGGTCAAGGCCAGCCACGTGGTCGTCGAATAAACGGGCCGCACGACCCGCCGCGCTTCCCACATCCCGCAGCCCGCAGCCCACACTACCCGACATGCCTCTCTACCGACTGGGCGGGCACGCGCCCGCCATCGCCGCCTCCGCCTACGTCGCCGCCGAGGCCACCGTGATCGGCCGCGCCGAACTGGCCGCGCAGGCCAGTGTCTGGCCCGGCGCGGTGATCCGCGCCGACAACGAAACCATGCGGGGAGAGGGAGCCAGGACCGCGTGCCTGGCCGGCGGTCCTGGCTTCTTGACTAGCGCCCCCGCTCGGCGCCGCCGTTGACCTGCACGATCTGCGCGGTGACGTGCGCCGCGCCGGGCGAGGCGAGCCAGCCGATGGTGGCGGCGATGTCCTGCGGCGTGCCGGCGCGCAGGGTCATGGCCTCGGCGGCCTTGCTGTCGCGCTGCGCCGGCGACAGGGCGCTGCCGAAGAACCCGGTGTCCTGCACATAGCCCGGAGCGATCACGTTGACCGTGATGCCGCGCGGGCCGAGGGCCTTGGCGAGGTCCTGGCTGTAGGGGTGCAGGGCGGCCTTCGCCGCGCCGTAGCAGCCTTGTCCCGAGCCGCGGTAGGCGGCGATCGAGCTGAGGAACAGGATGCGGCCGCCCGGCGCGCGCAGCTGGTCGGCGAGTGCCTCGGTCAGCAGCACGGCGGACAGGGTGTTGAGGCGGAAGTTGTCCGTCCAGCGGCGCGCCACGCCGGCCAGGCCATCGGCATAGGTCTCGGCGGGCACCTGGCGCAGCACATGCCCGCCCGCCGCGTTGACGATCACGTCGATGGCGTCGAAGCGCGCGCGCAGGACGTCGCGCACGCGTTCGACCTGGTCCGGCGCGGCCAGGTCGGCCTGCAGCGCGATCACCGGCGGTGCCTGGGGAAAGCGGCCGCCGATGGCCTGTGCGGCCTGTTCGAGCAGCGCGCCGCGTCGTCCGAGGATGACGACCTGGTCGCCCTGTTGCGCGAAATGTTCCGCTGCCGCGCGGCCGATGCCCGTGCCGCCGCCGCTGATGATCACCACTTGGGTCATCGACTTGCTCCGTTCGTTGCGTGCCTGAAGTACAGTGCTATGCCGCGCCGTCTGCGGCGCGCTGCTGCGTGCGCCTGCCGCGTCCGGCGTGCCGGCAACGATCGTCCGCGGCGCCCGCGGCGTCAAGCTTGATACTGCCGATCAACCTGTCCGTTCCCTTCCGTTCCCTTCTGTTCTCTTCCCTTCCCAGCCAAGGCCATCCCATGCCGACCTACCTGACTTCCGCCGAGGCCGCCGCGCGGCTCGGGGTCTCGCGCCAGTCGCTCTACGCCTACGTCAGCCGTGGCCTGCTGCGCGCGCGGGAAGCGGAGCGCGCGCGCGAGCGCCGCTATCTCGCCGCCGATGTGGAGCGCCTGGCGCAGCAGCGTGCGCGCGGCCGCAAGCCGGGGGAGGTCGCCAAGGCAACGCTCGACTGGGGGCTGCCCGTGCTCGAGTCCGGCATCACCCTGGTCGAGCACGGGCGCCTGTTCTATCGCGGCACCAGCGCCACCGAGCTGGCCGCCGCCGCCACGCTCGAAGACGTGGCGGCCCAGATGTGGCAGTGCGATGCCGCGGCTGCATTCGGCGCGCGCGCCCCGGCGCGCTCCCGCACGCTGGCGGGTCTGCAGCGGCACTACCGCGGCCAGCGCGCCGAGGCCAGCCTGCTGCCGCTGTTCGCGGTGGCCAGCGAGGACAGCGCCACCGCCGCGCAGCAGCCCTGCGCGGCGGACCTGGTGCGGGGGTGTGCCGACCTCCTGCGCCTGCTGGCCGCCTGCCTGCTGGGCACGCGGCCCGATGTGGCACCGCTCCATCTCCAGTGCGCACGGGCGTGGGGCGTGGACGCCGCCGGCGCGGAACTGATCCGCATGGCCCTGGTACTGTGCGCGGACCACGAACTCAATGCCTCGAGCTTCACGGCCCGCTGTATCGCCTCGACCGGCGCCAGCCTGCGCGCGGGCGTGATCGGCGGCCTCGCCGCGCTGAGCGGCGACCGCCATGGCGCCACCACCGCGCGCGGCGAGATCTTGTGGGATGAACTGGGTGTCGAGCGGGGCAGGAACGCGATCGAGCGCCGCATGCGCGAACGCCTGGCCCGGGGCGGCGACCTGCCGGGATTCGGCCATCACCTGTATCCCGATGGCGACGTGCGCGCAGCCGCGCTGCTGTCCCGCGTCCTGCCCAGGCACCGCCGCTGGCAGCAGCTGGCCGCCCTCGCCAGCGCGCTGACCGGCCAGCAGCCATCGATCGACTTCGCCCTGGTCGCCGTGCGCAGGCATCTGCGCCTGCCCGTCGGCGCCGCCTTCGGCCTGTTCGCGCTGGGGCGGGCCGTCGGCTGGATCGCCCATGGGCTGGAGCAGCGCACGCAGCCGGGCCTGATCCGGCCGCGCGCGGCCTATGTGGGGGTGCGGCCGGTGGGGGGCGGACTACCAGGCGGACTACCAGGCGGGCCGCAAGTCGGATCCGCCGCCGCGCCCGGGCGCGAGTACCGCGCCGGCAAGCGCGTCGCGCCCCGGGGCGAGCGGCTGGTGGCGGAGGCGATCGCCCCGTCGTCCGGCCGCCGGTGAGCGTTGCCGCCGAGTCAGCCGCGCTTGGTGCAGGGCGAATGCCCCCCGCGCAGGCGGGCGGTCGCTTCCCACTTTCACTCGCGGGAGAGGGGCCGGGGGGGGAGGGCGGGCGCCCGCAGCCGTGCCGCCTCTCCGCTTGCCAGCGCCGCCCGCAAGGCTCCGGCCTTGCAACGCTTCGCCCCCGCCTCGCCCGGCTGCTCGACGGACCGGGTTTCTCGACGAATGGAAGACTCGGGACACTAAGCGTCCGTCGTCCCGCCGCGCCGGCGATACGCCCCGGGCGCGCTGCCGGTCCAGCCCTTGAAGGCGCGCTGGAAGGCCGCGCTGTCGGTGAAGCCGAGTTCCTGCGCCAGTTCGGCCAGCGGCACTGCGCTGGTATTGAGGCGCTCGATCGCCAGGTCGCGCCGCAGCGCATCCTTCAATGACTGGAAGGACGCGCCTTCGAGCGCCAGCCGCCGCTGCAGCGTGGCGGTCGACATGTGCAGCGCGCCGGCGGTCTCGGCGAGGTCCGGCCAGGCCGGCCGCGCGCCCTGCAGATGCGTGCGCACGCGTGCGCTGACGAGGTCGTTGCCGCTGCGCGGCACGATGATGTTGGCCTGCGCATGGGCCAGGAAGTGGCGCAGCGCGGCCTCGTCGCGCCGTATCGGAGCCTGCAGCCATGCCGCGTCGAACCAGAAGGTGGTCAGCTCGCGGCCGAACTCCAGGTCGGAGGGAAAGATCTTGCCGTAGCTGGCCGCGTGCGGCGGATTGTCGAAGGCGAAATCGAAGCGCGCGATCGGCAGGCGGCCGCCCGCCAGCCAGGCCAGCAGGCGCCAGAATACGCGCACCAGCATCTCGTGGAGGAACACCGGACGGCCCGTGGCCGCTTCGTGGAAGCGCAGCGCGAGTCCGGCGAGGGCGCCGTCGCGCCGGTGTTCCAGCGTGACATCGTCCTGCAGCAGGGAAAAGGTGCGGGCCACGCGCCGGATGGCGGTGTCGAGGTCGCGCGCGTTCAGCGCGGCGCGCGCGACCAGCGCGAAGCTGCCCGGCTTCAGCGGGCGCGCGAGAAAGCCCAGGCACTCGTCCTCGCGCTGCTCGATCAGCACGCGGAACAGCGCCACGTACTGCGTGGCCGTCACGCGGGCGGCCGGGTGCGTCAGCGGCGCGCGCGCGATGCCGGCATCGTGGAGAAAGCCGTCGATGGGTTCGCCGCGCGCCTGCACGCCGGCGAGCATGCCGTGCACCAGGGCGACGGGCACGGTCACGGGGGCTTTGGACGTCACGGGCGGCGGTGCCATGGATTGAGGTGTTCTGCCATCGGAACGATGCGGTTTGCAATGGCCGGCTCGGGCCAGCGTTTCTAACATGGGTGGCATCGATAACGCAATCGACCCGCAATCATGCGGGCGGGACGGAGACCAGCATGTACCTGACCCAAGGGCTGCATCGTGCGGTGCAGCAGAAACCTGACCACATCGCGGTGCGCTGCGGCCGGCGCCAGCGCACCTTCCGCCAGCTGGCGGAACGCGTGGCGCGCCTGGCCGGCGCGCTGCAGGCCCTCGGCATGCGCGAGGGCGACCGCGTGGCCATGCTGGCGCTGAACTCCGACCGCTACGTGGAGTACCAGATGGCCGTGCCCTGGGGCGGCGGGGTGATGAACCCGTGCAATACGCGCTGGTCCGCCGCGGAGATCCTCTATGCCCTGAACGACTCGGGCTCGACCATCCTGCTGGTGGACGAGAACTTCCGCGCGCTGGTCGAGCAGGTGCGCGGCGAGGCCACCACCTTGCGCGAAGTGATCTACTGCGATGACGGCGGCGATGGTGACGGCGGCAGTCACGGCGCGCCCGGCACGCGCGCCGTGCCGCCCGGCATGCACGGCTACGAGGCCCTGCTGGCCGCCACCGCCCCGGTGCCCGATGCCATGCGGCGCGGCGAGGACCTGGCGGGCATCTTCTACACCGGCGGCACCACCGGTTTTCCGAAGGGGGTCATGCTCAGCCACGCCAACCTGTGCAGCTCCGGCCTGGCGCTGCACGCCGAGGGCCTGGCGACGCGCGGCGGCACCTATCTGCATGCCGCGCCGATGTTCCACCTGGCCGACATGGGCCTGGCCATGCCGCACTGGATCGAGGGCAATACCCATGCGGTGGTTCCCGCCTTCTCCGTCGAAGGGGTGCTGGAGACGCTGGAGCGCGACCGCGTCACGCACGTGCTGCTGGTGCCGACCATGATCCAGATGCTGGTCGACCATCCGGCCATGCGCCAGCCGCGCGACCTGCGCGCGCTGCGCACCATCGCTTATGGCGCCTCGCCGATCGCGGAAGCGGTGCTGGAACGCGCGATGGCGGCCCTGCCCGGCGTGGAGTTCGTGCAGGCCTACGGCATGACCGAGCTGTCGCCGCTGGCGACCATCCTGCCGCCGCTTTACCACAGCGCACAAGGCCGCGGCCTCGGCAAGCTGCGCTCCGCCGGACGCGCCAGTTATTGCACCGAGGTGCGCATCGTCGACCCGCTGGGGCGGGAAGCGCCGCGCGGCTGCGTGGGCGAGGTCGTCGCGCGCGGACCGAACGTGATGCAGGGCTACTGGAACAAGCCGGAACAGAGCGCGGAGGCGCTGCGCGATGGCTGGATGCATACCGGCGACGGCGGCTACATGGACGAAGACGGCTTCATCTTCATCGTCGACCGCATGAAGGACATGATCATCAGCGGCGGCGAGAACGTCTATTCGGCCGAGGTCGAGAACGCGCTGGCCCAGCATGGCGCGGTGGCGTCCTGCGCCGTGATCGGCATCCCCAGCGCGGAATGGGGCGAGGCCGTGCATGCCGTGGTGGTGCGCAGGCCCGGCGCCGACGTTGCGGCCGAGGCGCTGATCGCCCACTGCAAGACGCTGATCGCCGGCTACAAATGTCCGCGCAGCGTCCAGTTCCGCGATGCCATGCCCCTCTCGGGGGCCGGCAAGATCCTCAAGACCGAGCTGCGCAAGCCCTATTGGGAAGCGCTGGCGCGCCAGGTCGGTTAGTCCTCCCACGAACCATCCACCAGGAGCCACCATGGCTGCATCCGCGATCGTCGCCGGCGTCGGCATGATTCCCTTCTCCAAGCCGGGGGCGAGCGAAGCCTATCCGGTGATGGCCGCCCGTGCCATCCGTGCCGCGCTGGCCAACGCGGGCCTCGCCTACGACAAGGTACAGCAGGCCTACGCCGGCTATGTCTACGGCGACTCCACCGCCGGCCAGCGCGGGCTCTACGAGGTCGGCATGACGGGCATCCCCGTGATCAACGTCAACAACAACTGCTCGACCGGCTCGACCGCGCTGTACCTGGCGCGCCAGGCGGTGGCGAGCGGCGCCGTCGACTGCGCGCTGGCCTTCGGCTTCGAGCAGATGACGCCGGGCGCGCTGGGCTCGGTGTTCGAGGACCGGCCCAGCCCCTTCGAACGCTTCGACGCCGTGACCGAGGAGCTGGTCGACGTGCCCGGGGTGCCCTTCGCGCTGCGTTACTTCGGCGGCGCCGGGCTGGCGCACATGGAGGAATTCGGCACGCGCCTGGAAACGTTCGCGCGGATCCGCGCCAAGGCCAGCCGCCACGCCGCCAACAATCCGCTGGCGCTGTTCCGCACCGTGGTCACGGCGGAGGAGGTGATGGCCTCGCCGATGATCTGGCCCGGTGTCATGACCCGGCTGATGGCCTGCCCGCCGACCTGCGGTGCGGCGGCCGCGCTGCTGGTGTCGGAGGCCTTCGCCAGGCGCCACGGCCTCGACACCACGGTGCGCATCCGCGCCCAGGCGATGACCACCGACACGCCCGTGGCCTTCGACGCGCGCGATATGCGCGAGGTGGTGGGCTTCAGCATGACGCGCGAAGCCGCCAGGCAGGTGTACGAGGCCGCCGGCGTCGGGCCGGAAGACATCCGCGTGGCGGAGCTGCACGATTGCTTCGCCCACAACGAGCTGATCACCTACGAGGCGCTCGGGCTGTGCCCCGTGGGCGGCGCCGAGAAGTTCGTCGACGATGGCGACAACACCTACGGCGGGCAGGTCGTCACCAATCCCTCGGGCGGCTTGCTGTCGAAGGGCCATCCGCTCGGCGCGACCGGGCTGGCGCAGTGCACCGAGCTGGTCGAGCAATTGCGCGGGCAGGCCGGCGCGCGCCAGGTCGAGGGCGCCCGGCTGGCCTTGCAGCACAACCTGGGGCTGGGCGGCGCCTGTGTCGTCACGCTGTACGAAAGGAGCTGACCATGATCGACAAGCAATGGATCGGCCATGAACTCGGCGCCTCGGTGCTGACGGTCGAGCGGGGCCGCGTGCGCTTCTTCGCCAAGGCGATCGGCGAGACCGATCCCATCTACAGCGACGAGGCGGCCGCGCGCGCCGCCGGCTATGCCGACCTGCCCGCGCCGCCGACCTTCCTGTTCGCGGCCGAGCTGGACTCGGGTGCCATGTTCGGCATGCTGGACCGGCTTGGCGTGCCGCACGCCAAGGTCCTGCATGCGGAGCAGGGCTTCGAGTACCTGGCTCCGGTGGTGGCCGGCGATACCGTGACGGTGCGTTCGCGCATCCAGGACATCTATGAGAAGAAAGGCGGCGCGCTGGAGTTCATCGAAGTCGCGTCCGACGTCGTCAACCAGCGCGGCGAAGCGGTGGCGCGCCTGCGCTCGCTCACCGTCGTGCGCCACTGAGCGGCGCGGAGGAATCCCCATGGCAAGCCCTGAATTCGCTTCGGTCCAGGTCGGCGACGCGCTGCCGCCCCTGCACCTGCCGGCGGTGGACCGCCGCATGCTGGCCCTGTTCGCCGGCGCCTCCGGCGATCACCACCCGATCCACATCGACCTCGACTACGCGCGCCGGGCCGGCATGCCGGACGTGTTCGCGCACGGCATGCTGGGCATGGCCTGGCTGGGCCGCCTGCTGACCGCCTGGGCGCCGCAGGCACGGCTGCGCCGCTTCGACGCGCGCTTCCAGGGCATCACCCATCTCGGCAATGCGGTGCAATGCAGCGGCCGGGTGCTGGAGAAGCTCGAACGCGGCGGCGAGCGCTGCGTGCGCGTCGAGGTGCGCAGCACCAACCAGTTCGGGCAGGTCAAGATCGCCGGCGAAGCGCTGGTGGCGCTGCCCTGACCGGCGCGGGCGAGCCGATCGCACAGAGACCGCACAGATCACACAGACATAGCAAAGGAGACGCCATCATGACCCGCAGACTCGAAGGCAAGGTTGCCCTCGTCACCGGCTCCGGCCGCGGCATCGGCCGCGCCATCGCGCTCAAGCTGGCCGGCGAAGGCGCACGCCTGGTCATCAACGACCTCGACGCCGCCCCCGCCGAGGACACCGTGCAGGCCATCCGCGCCGCCGGCGGCGAGGCGGTGGCCTGCCTCGGCAGCGTCACCGCGCCGGATTTCGCCGAGCGCTTCGTCGGCACCGCGATGGCCGAATACCAGGGCCTGGACATCCTCGTCAACAATGCCGGCTATACCTGGGACAACGTGATCCAGAAGATGACGGACGAGCAGTGGCATGCCATGCTCGACTGCCACCTGACCGCGCCGTTCCGCATCCTGCGCGCCGCCCAGCCGGTGATCCGCGGCCTGTCGAGGGCCGAGGCGGAGGCCGGCCGGCGCGTGGTGCGCAAGGTCGTCAACATCTCGTCGGTGGCCGGGCTGTTCGGCAATGCCGGCCAGGCCAACTACTCCGCCGCCAAGGCCGGCATCGTCGGCATGACGCAGACGCTGGCCAAGGAGTGGGGACGCATGCAGGTCACCGTCAATTGCGTCGCCTTCGGCCTGATCCAGACCCGGCTGACCGGCAGCGCGGCGCAGGACTCGACCGCCCGCATCGAGGGTCGCGACATCAAGGTCGGCGTGAACCCGGACCTGCTGGCGGCCATGGAGCGGGGCATCCCGCTCGGCCGCGGCGGCACACCGGAGGAGGCCGCCGGAGCGGTCTACCTGCTGTGCATCCCGGAGTCGGATTACGTCAGCGGGCAGACGCTGGTGTGCAGCGGCGGCCTGACCGGCATCTGAGCCGCGGGCAAGGACCAAGGGGACCAACGGGAGGAGAAGGAGGAAACGATGGAACAGGAAGAGGGGATCGCCTGGGGCGTGGACGGGCCGGTCGGGCGCATCGTGCTGAAGCGGCCGGAGCGCGCCAATGCCATCTCGCGCGGCGCCAGCCGGGCGCTGGTGCGCGCCATCGACGCGGTGCTGGCGGCGCGGCCGCGCGTGGTGCTGCTGGCGGCCGAGGGGCGCATCTTCTGCGCGGGCGGCGACATCGACGAGTTCGCCGCGGCGGGCGACGGCCTGGCAGGCCTGGTCGACGACATCCTGGCGCCGCTGCACCCGGCGCTGCACCGCCTGGCGACGGCGCCGCTGCCGGTGGTCGCGGCGCTGAACGGCCCGATCGGCGGCGCCGGCATCGGGCTGGCGCTGTGCGCGGACTTCGTGCTGGCGGCGCAGTCGATGAAACTGCGCACCGGCTATGCCGCCATCGGCCTGTCGCCCGACCTCGGCGCGTCCTGGTTCCTGGCGCGCCGCATCGGCGCGGTACGGGCCCAGCAATGGCTGATGCTGAGCGAGGCGATCGACGCGCAAGGCTGCCTGGCGCACGGTGTGGTCGACGCGCTCTACGCGGACGCGGCACTGCCCCGGGCGGCGGAAGATCTGGCGGTGCGGCTGGCGCAGGCGGCGCCGGGCTCGCTGGCCGCCATCAAGACCTTGTGCGGCGGATTGCCCGGGCGCAGCCTGCAGGCCCACCTGGACCTGGAGCATGCCCTGCTGCGCGAACGGGCCGGCAGCGCCGATGCGCGCGAAGGGGTGCAGGCCTTCGTGGCACGGCGGCCGCCGCGTTTCACCGGCGGCTGACGCAGCCCGCCCTCAGCGCTGCAGCCCCTTCTGCACCTGCCACGACAGCGGCAAGGTGAGCAGCAGCATCACCGCCAGCGTGACCACGGCGGCGGTCATGCCGGCCACGTCGCCGAGGCGGCCGAACAGCACCGGCGACAGCGCGCCGCCGCCGATGGTGCCGGTGTAGAACAGCGCGAAGGCGTGGTCGCGCCTGCCGGCGCCGGCCAGTTCCGGCACCGCGCCGTACAGCACCGAGGAGGTGCCGTTCAGGGCCAGCCCGAGCAGCGGCAGCATCGCCATCATGGCGGGCAGCGGCAGCCACACCGCCGCCAGGATCAGCAGCGAGGTGCCGGACTCGGTGATCCAGACCGTCTTCATCATGCCGATGCGCGCGCCCAGGTAGCCGCAGAACAGCTTGCCGAAGGCGCCGCCGACGAACAGCAGCGACAGCGCGAGGCCGATGCCGGCGGTACCCGCGCCCTTGCCCTTGAGCAGGAAGGGCAGGAAGGTGAGGAAGCCCATGCGTACCGCGCTGTCCAGCGTGCCGGTCAGCAGCAGCGCGCGCAGGCCGCTCGCCGAGCCCTCGCCCGCGGTGGCCTTGGCGGCCTTGCCCGGGCCGACGGCGCCGGCGCGCGCCGGGATCAGCCACCACAGCAGCGCGGCGGCGGCCAGGCCCAGCAGGCCCATCAGGGTCACGCTGGCGCGCCAGCTCGCCACCGCCAGCAGCAGGCCCACCGCGCCGGGGATCAGGGTCTTGCCGATGTCGCCGGCGAAGTTGTACTGCGACAGCGCCTCCTTCACGCCGCCGCCCGCCTCATGCGCCTCGGTCACCAGCGACGACGCCAGCGGATGCTGGGTGCTGGCGCCCAGCCCGCCCAGCAGCAGCGCGCCCAGCAGCACCGCCACGCCGCCGGCCTGCCCGGCCACGAGATAGGCCAGGCCGGCCAGCGCCGTGCCGCCCACCAGCAGGCGTTCGCGGCCCCAGCGCCGCGCCGCGCGGCTGGCCAGCAACTGGAAGCCGGCCATCATGCCGGAGTACGAGCCGCGCAGCAGTCCGACCAGCGCGTAGCTGATGCCGAACTGCGACTGCCAGATCGGCAGCAGCACGTAGATGAGGTCGGTCAGGCCGTCATGGACAGCGTGGGCGGTGCAGGCGGCGACCAGCGCGCGGCGGCGCGCCGAGGCTGCGGGAAGGCCGGAATCGCCGGAGAAGGTGGCGCTGCGCGGATCGCTCATGGCGGCACGGGGCGGTGATCGGGAGGCGCCCATTTAAGCATCGGCACGTGCCGCAGGGAAGATGGATCAATGCGCGGATTGGTCTAGACGTCTGCAGGGTATCTTCGCGCGGCGCACACCCCGCACGGGGAGGTACGCCAGCAGTGTGGGCGCGCGCCCAGCTCCTGCAACCGCCGCGCCGTCACCGTGGCGCCGCCGATCCACTCCAATGCTATCGAGTACGCTTTGCTATGCTTGAAAGGTATGGCAGAGGAGGCCAGCCGGTGGCATCCGGTATGGCTCCCCCGGCCACCAGGCATCCATGAGGAACACAGGCATGACTACACCTATCCGCATCGCTATCGCCGGAGCGCGGGGCCATATGGGCCGGGCCGTGATCGAGCTGGCGGGGCAGGACCCGACGCTGGCGGTGGTGGCCCGCATCGCGCGCGCGGGCAGCGCGGCGGCCGACGGCCAGGTCGAGCTGGCGGCCGCGCTGGCGCAGGCCGACGTGGTGATCGATTTCACCAGCGGCGCGGCGTCCGCCGCCCTGGCGTCCGCCTGCGCCGCGCGTGGGGGGCCGGCCCTGGTGATCGGCTCGACGGGCTTCGAGGACGAGGACCTGGCGGCCATCGCCGCCGCCGCGCGGTATATCCCCATCGTGCGCTCGGGCAACTTCTCGCTGGGCCTCAACCTGCTGCTGGGCATGGTGGCGCGCGTGGCGAAGGCCTTGCCGCAGCAGGAGTGGGACATCGAGATCGTCGAGGCGCACCACCGGCGCAAGGTCGACGCGCCGTCGGGCACCGCGCTGATGCTGGGCGAAGCCGCCGCGCAGGGGCGGGGCGTGGCGCTCGAGGCGGTGGCGCAGCGGGGGCGCGACGGCATCACCGGCGCCCGCCCGCCGGGCGAGATCGGCTTTGCCGTGCTGCGCGCCGGCGGCATCGTCGGCGAGCACAGCGTGATGTTCGCCGCGGAAGACGAGATCCTGACGCTGTCCCATTCCGCGCGCGACCGCAGCATGTTCGCGCGCGGCGCGCTCGCCGCGGCGCGCTGGGTGGTGCACCGGCAACCGGGCGAATACGACATGCAGGACGTGCTGGGTCTCGGCGCGCCGGGCTGACGCCGCACCGTGTCGGACATCGCCAGAACGGAGCGTGCGCAGGGCGGCAGCGGGGCAGCCGACCTGCGCCGCATCGAGCTGCGCCACCTGCGCTACTTCATTGCCGTGGCCGAGGCCGGCAGCGTGGTGGCCGGCGCCCGATCGGTCGGAATCGTGCAGCCGGCGCTGTCACGCCAGATCCAGGAACTGGAAGAGGCCATCGGCACGCCGCTGCTGCGGCGCTTGCCCAAGGGCGTGGAGCTGACCGCCGCCGGCACCGGTTTCCTGCGCGATGCCAGGCAACTGCTGGCCGGGCTGCAGGCCAGCCGCGAGCGCGCGCAGCGCAGTGCCGCCGGCCTGCTGGGCGAGCTGCGGCTCGGCGTGCTGCCCAACTACCTGGCGCTGCCGGCGGTGGCGGCGCTGCTGCAGGTGCAGCGCTTCGCAGAGGTGCTGCGCGGGACGGCACGATGCGCTTGCCGAAGCCGACTGGTGCGCCAACACCAATCGCCAAGCACGAGGTCTTGGCTCCCTCTCCCCGCGCGGGGAGAGGACGGGGGAGAGGGGTGGTTTAGCAAGGCGCCACGCCCAACGAAGCCGCCGGTGTGATCCAGCACGCAAGCACGGAATCGAAGCCGCTGGTGTGATCCAGCACGCAAGCACGGAATCGAAGCCGCTGGTGTGATCCAGCACGCAAGCACGGAATCGAAGCCGTCGGCGTGGTCCAGCCGACGAGCACGG
Organism: Cupriavidus sp. USMAA2-4; assembly: GCF_001854305.1. Classification (NCBI taxonomy): domain Bacteria; kingdom Pseudomonadati; phylum Pseudomonadota; class Betaproteobacteria; order Burkholderiales; family Burkholderiaceae; genus Cupriavidus; species Cupriavidus sp. USMAA2-4. The sequence goes on from NZ_CP017749.1 coordinate 1,494,727, forward strand.
ACGAGCACGGAATCGAAGCCATCAGTGCGATCCACGCCGCCACGTTCAGCCGGCGCCTGCCCTCTCCCCCGGCCCCTCTCCCGCGGGCGGGAGAGGGGAGCGGGCCGGCGTGATGCGGACGGCGTCGCACTGGACGAGGCCGTCGGTCTGGAGCGGGGAGGCAACCGGCGCGCTCGGGAGCCTGCATTGCGCCTGCATTGCGCCATCCGCCCTGCCTCAATACCCCGCCGCCCGGTCCACCAGGTTCAGCAGCGGCTGGCCGGCGCGCGCGCGGCGCAGGTTCTCGACGCATTGCTGTGCCACCAGCTCGTATGAGGGATCGCAGGCGATATGCGGCGTGGCTTCGATGCGAGGATGGTTCCACACCGGGTCGCCCGCTTCGACCGGCTCCTTGGAGAAGACATCGAGCGCCGCGCCGGCGAGGTGGCCGGCGTCGAGCAGGGCGAGCAGGTCGGGCTCGACCACGTGTTCGCCGCGGCCCACGTTGATGAAGTAGGCGCCGGCCGGCAGCATCGACAGCGTGCGCCGGTTCAGCAGGCCGTGTGTCTGCGGCGTCAGCGGCAGCGTGCAGACGAGGATGTCGCTCTGCGCCAGCAGCGCGGCCAGGCCGTCGTCGCCGGTGAAGTCCGCCACGCCGGGCAGGCCCTTGCCGCCGCGGCTCCAGCCTGCCACCGGGAAGCCGATGGCGGCGAAGGTGCGTGCCACCGCGCTGCCGATCTCGCCCAGTCCCAGCACCCCCACGCGGCAGCGCGACAGCGGCCGGCCCGGATGGCGTCGCCATTCGCCGCGCCGCTGCTGCTCGGCATAGGTGCCCAGCGCGCGGGCGTGGCGCAGCGCGGTGGCCAGCACGTAATGGGCGATGCCGGTCTGCTGGCCGGGGTCGACCACGCGCGTGACCGGCAGGGCGGCCGGCAGGTCGGGCGCGGCCAGCAGCTTGTCGACGCCGGCTGCTGCCGCGCACACCAGGCGCAGCTTGGGAAAGGCGGGCACCACGCCGGGCCGCAGGCCCCAGGCCAGCAGGGCCTCGACCTCGTCCGCGGGCGCGTTCTCGCGGCCGTTCCAGACCGGAATGTCGGGCGCGGCCTCGCGCAGGGCGGCGGTGATGGGGGTTGCCATGAAGGAGGGCAGGTGAACGAGAATGGCCATGGGGATGCGTGTTCGGATGGTCTTGACGATGCGTGAGCGGCCGCCCCCGGGGGCGGCCGCCTGCTGTCGGGGCCGGCCGTGTCGTCGGCCCGGCCCGTCGAGCGTCTCGGCTTGCGCGGCATTCGCGCGCTTGCCTGGGGATGCCGCGTATGCTGCGTATGCCGCGGGATCAGTTGCGGAAATCCGGCTGGATGCGGTCGAGCCGGCGCAGCAGGCCCGGCCAGGCCAGGCCCGAGCCCTTGCCCTTGGTGGCCTGGCGGGCCTGCTCGCCGACGTCGGCGCTGGCCGACTCGGGCACCGTGGTCAGGGTCGAGCCGCCGCTCTGCGCCAGGATCTGGATGCGGCAGGCCGATTCCAGCGTGTACATGGTCAGGAAGGCGTCGGCCACCGAGCGCCCGCAGGTCAGCAGGCCGTGGTTGCGCAGGATCATCTGCTTGCCGCGCCCGAGGTCGGCCACCAGCCGCGCCTTCTCGTCCTCGCGCAGCGCCACGCCCTCGTAGTCGTGGTAGGCCAGGCCCATGCGCGCGAACATCGCCTGCTGGGAGATCGCCAGCAGGCCCTCCTTCTGCGCCGACACCGCCACGCCGTGCGGGGTATGGGTATGCATCACGCAGCCGATCTCCGGGCGCGCCTCGTGCACCGCGCTGTGGATGATGAAGCCGGCCGGGTTGACGTCATACGGCGTCTCCAGCACCGGCGCGCCGTGGTGGTCCACCTTGACCAGGCTGGACGCGGTGATCTCGTCGAACAGCATGCCGTAGGGGTTGATCAGGAACTGGTCCGGCGCATCCGGCACGCGCGCCGAGATATGCGTGAAGATCAGGTCGTCCCAGCCGAAGTGCGCCACCAGCCGGTAGGCCGCGGCGAGGTCCACGCGGGTCTGCCACTCCGCGTCGGATACGCGCTGCTTGACGGAATCCTTGCCCGTCTCCACCCGTTGCATCTGTGCCATGTCCGTGTCTCCTTGGCTTGTCGTTTCCTTTGGGGTCGAGGCATTCTGCGCCGGGGACGATGCCAAAGTCTGTTAAGTCCTGGACAATCTCGGTGTCATCAGGCGGGGGGACGGATGTGAAGCGAGAGGCAGGAAGTGCCGGCAAGGGCGGTGCCAGGGCGAGGGGCAGGACAGTGGCCAAGGCGGCGGCCAAGGCGGCGGAGCCGCAGGCGCCTCTGCCGCGCGGCGTGCTCGCATCGGGCTGGCTGCGCAACGCCCCGGCCCGCGTGCTCGATGCCGTGGCCAAGGCCGCGCGCCGCGAGCGCTACGCCGATGGCGAGATGATCTTCGCGCGCGGCGATGCGCCGACCAACTTCTACCTGGTGCTGTCGGGGCGGGCGCGCATGAGCCGCGTCAGCGCGGGCGGGCGCGAGGCGGTCTACGCCGTGGTCGGGCGCGGCCAGTGGTTCGGCGAGATCTCGCTGCTCGATGGCAAGCCGCGCACGCATGACGGCTTCGCGGTCGGCAGCACCGAGCTGGTGGCGCTGGGCTGGCACGACTTCCAGCGCATCCTGGCCGTGCATCCGGAAGGCATGCAGCTGATCGTGCGCCAGATCTGCGCGCGGCTGCGCATGGCCTTCGACCACGCGGAGAGCGCGCAGCAGGCGCCGGTGGACGCGCGCATGGCCGAGCGGCTGCTTGAACTGGCGGACAGCACCGAGCGCGTGGTGCATATCTCCGCCGAGGAGCTGGGCGACATGGTCAACCGCTCGCGCCAGACGGTGGCCAAGTACCTGCAGGCCTGGGAGGCCGCCGGCTGGATACGGCGCCGCTACCGCGAGATCGAGCTGGTGGCGCCGCAGGCCTTGCAGCGGCTGGCGGGGCGGTAGGGGCAGTGGCACGGTGGTGGCCGAGGACCGCCATGCCACTGCCCTGTCCTGCGCCTACTCGATGGTCACCTTGCCGTCAAAGTTCGCGGCCTTCGGGCGGTAGGGAGGCGGTTTCGGGCGGGTGGAGGCGAGTTGCAGCGTGCCGGTGTTTTTGTGGCATATGCGGCATGTTCGGGGGCGTGCCTTGTGTCGAGACTATCTATTCACGGTGGATGCCAGGTCATTCATGCCTGTGGCATCCGACCTCCTGAAGGATCTCCTGCGCGACGGCCCCGTCCCCGCCGCGGAATTGTGCCGGCGGCTGGCCGTCAGCCAGCCCACGCTGTCGCGCCGTATCGCGCAGGCGGGTGACGGCATGCCGCTGGCACGTGCCTACTGGCAGCGCCTGGCCGCGCATCCGTTGGGCAGTGCCGGCTTCGCGCGGATCGCCGCAGGACAGCAGGCGTGGCTGGATACGGCGCAGGGCCAGCTGGCAAGGGTGGTGGCGGGGACCGGCAGCCGCTGAAGCGAAGGCCGGCCCATCCGCGCTGTGGCCGTCAACCGCGCGCGCCGTCCAGTTCCGCCCCGAAGCGTTGCAGGCGCGGCAGGTAGTAGTGCTCCGGATCCAGCGAGAAGGCGACCCGGCGGGTCCGTCCCATGATTTCCTCGCGGGGGAAGAAGCCGTAGTAGCGCGAATCGGCGCTGTTGTCGCGGTTGTCGCCGAGCATCAGGTACTGGCCGGCCGGGACCGGCACCGGCCCGAACGAGCGGCGCGGGCTCGGGGCCAGCGGTGACAGCCGGACCGTATGCGCCATGCCGCCGACCGCTTCGGTGAAATAGGCGGCGCCGGCATCGGGGGCGACGTTCGCGGCGGTGGCGTCCAGCGGCTGGTACGAGGCGCGCTCGCCGTTGATGTAGAGCACGTTGTCACGCATTGCCACGGTATCGCCGGGCACGCCGACGATGCGCTTGACCAGCAGCGTGTGCGCGGCGGCGGAATCGATGGTGACGATGTCGCCCCGCTGCGGCTGGCTCAGGTAGGCCAGGCGCTGGTGCGTGAGCGGGATGCGCAGGTCGTAGGCCATCTTGTCCACCAGGATGCGGTCGCCGATGCGCAGGGTCGGCAGCATGGAGCCGCTCGGCACCACGTTCCAGTCGGCGATCGCGCCACGGAACAGCACCATCAGGAACAGGAAGGCGGCAAGGCCCTTGTTCTCTTTCCACAGCTTGGCGAGGAGTTGCATAGGGAGATGAGGGGAGAAGGCCGCGCTGGCGGCCGAGGTTGGCAAGAGCCCTAGAGTACACCCGAACCGGTACGCCCGAAGCCATGCCTGCGGGGGGCTGCCGCGCTGCAGCAAAAGCGTTCCGGCCCATGCTAGGATGAGCGGCGTCCATCGCAGCACCCGCCCACCCGCCAGCGCACCATGACCACTCTCTACGCGATCCTCGGCGTGCCGGAGCACGCTTCTCTGGAAGAGATCAAGCGCGCCTACCGCCGCGCCGCGATGAAGTCCCACCCTGACCGCAACCTGGGCCGCGAGGCGGAGGCACATGCCGCCTTCCAGGAGATCCGTGATGCCTACGCCATTCTGTCCGACCCGGTGCAGCGCCAGGTCTACGACGAGGTGTACGCGCGCGAGATGGAGCGCTGGCAGGCCGAGCACGAGGCCGAACAGGAACAGGAGCGCGCGGCGCAACGCGAGGCCGAGCGCGCCGCGCAGCAGCACTACGAGGCCATGGTGGCGCTGGCCATGCGCTTTGCCGGCGACGGCCACAACCGCGACGTGATCTTCGGCGTGCTGCTGGGCCGGGATTGCGAGGCGGAGCTGGCCGCGCGCATCGCGGACAGCGTGTGGGCCTTGCAGGAGTCACGGCGGGCCGAGGCCGCGGCAGCGGAAGCCCAGGCCCGGGCGGAAGACGAGGCCGGGGCCGAAGGCGAGGCGCCGGCGGCTGCCGCGGGCGCGGAGGCGCAGTCCCGGCGGCACACCACCCCCTTCGAGTCCTTCTGGCACGGGCTGTTCGGCCTGCACGCGCAGCGCTGAGGCGGCGCACGCTGCGCTTGCCTCAGTACAGGTCGTTGTGCACGGTGCGGAAGTCGTCGTCATCCATGGCGCACGGCGGCCGCGCCCAGGCTGTCCAGCGCGGCCCATTTCTTGCCCGACGAAGATATCCAGGCCGGCTCGCGGCGGGGATCGATCATGGATCCCTTCGCGCTGCCGCGAGTCGCGACCTACAGGATGGAACGGTATTGGCCCAGGCCCTTGACGGTTTGCAGCAGGCCCTGGCGTTGCAGCACGTCGAGGTAGCGGTCGACATCCATGGGCGGATGCTTGAGCTGCGCGCGCTGCTGCCGGGCGGCGGCAACGACAGCGGCCGCATCCAGGTCGAACAGGTTGTCGATGAATTCGTCGGGGTGCCGGGCCTCGATGCCGAACGGTGCCAATGCGTCGTCCGGAAAGTCTTTCCGGTTGAAGGTGACGATGACGCTGGCGCCGCAACGAATGGCGGCGGCGAGTACGTGCCGGTCGTCTGGGTCCGGTAACCGTAGTTCGACGGCAAGTGCCTCGTAGTCAAGGACCAAGGCATCAGGGATAGCGCGATCCATCAGGTCCGATGTGCGATCCAGTTGCTCGCGCGTCAGGTCTTCGCGGTTAGCCAGCAGATTGCGCTTCCATTCGTCGTGGATCTGCGGACTCCACCGTGCACGGAACCGCCCCGACAGGCCCAGCCACATGAGAAAGTCGCGCAGTGGCGCTGGATACAGCACGCAAGCGTCATACAGGGCTGTGAATGGCGAATGCCTCATTCGTAACCCATGTCAGACACCTGGGCTTGATGCGCCAACTCGGCCATGGCTTGCTCACTGGCCTGATCGCGCGCGGCCTTGAACTGCATCAGGTCCGAAAAGCGCACGCGGCGGTGCTTGCCAGCCCGATGGAACGGCAGCGCGCCGTCTTCCAGCAACTTGACCAGGTGCGGCCGGGAGACGTTGAGCAGGTCGGCCGCTTCCTGCGTGGTCAACTCGGCATGAACAGGCACGACCTTGACGGCATTGCCGCCGGCCAGTTCGGCCAGGATGTCCACCAGCAGGCGGAGCGCCGATGTTGGCAGCTCCACCTGATGAGCTTGATTCTTGTCATCGAAGATCTGGATGCGCTGGGTCTCGACCTGGGTGGCCAGATAAGCCGCCAAGGCGCGTTGACCTTGCACGGCAGCCTGCACTTCCCGTTCCACGGGTAGCGTTACTCTCGAATAGGCGGCGGTCACGGCATCACTCCTGGGCGTTGATCAGTGATCTACGTTAAACGAAACAATCGAAAAACGCAACAAACGAAACGAATGCCAAGCGATCCTGCCTTCTACGATTGCCTTGAGGCTGGGGGATCGGCTGGCATGCGCTCGTCAGCCCTCGTTTGATCCCCATGACTCCGCTACCGACTCAAGTGCACCGTCGCAATCTGTGCGTGCTCCTGCTTCAGTTCGCAGCGGATGGTCCGCCGCGCCCGTCCGCCGATGGCGCGCTGGCCGGGTAGCGGACCCACCGGCGGCGCCATGCCGCATTGATCGGGTCCGACCACGACCAGGCCACGCACGCTCCCACCGCGACCGAGAGCACCAGGTAGGCAGCCAGCAGGACCGTCTTCGCATCCCCGGCGATCATGGCCGCAGGCATGAGCGTGCGCATCGAGCCCAGCACCAGCAGGTGGAACAGGTAGATCTCGTAGCTCCGGCGCCCGCAGGCCGCCAGTGCCCGGGCCGGCCGCGACAAGGGCGCGGCGCGGCCGCTTCCCAGCAGCAGCAAGGCTGTGGCCAGGGCCATTGCGCTGACGCCCAGCACATGGCTTTGCGCGATCGGCCAGGCCAGGTACAGCGCCGCCATCGCGGCCGCGACCAGCGCGCGGACGGCGCGCTGCTGCAGCACGGGGAACGGCCGCTGCCGTGCCAGCACCGCCGCGCAGCAGCCGATCGCGATGGCGTCGAAGCAGGCCGGATAGGCGTACAGGAATCCGCCCTCGTCGCCCGCGTGGGCGTAGCGGTACAACGGGCCGATGCAGATCGCCGCCAGCGCCAGGGCCAGGCGGACCGACGGGCGCCGCAGGCCCACGCAGGCCAGCGGGAACAGCAGGTAGAACACCGCCTCGACCGACAGCGACCACAGCACGCCCAGCGGATAGTTGATCCAGCCGTGCTGCGTGATGAGGACGTTCATCCAGAAGGTCGCGCCGGCGAGATTGACGGTCCACAGCGATACCGGCGCGCCCGCGCGGTTGTCGAAGATCCGCACCCCCGCCAGGGCCAGCGTGTCCACCGCCAGCAGTGCCAGGAACAGGCCGGGCAGGATGCGTGCCGCGCGCAGGGCGTAGAAGCCGGGCAGCCGGATCCGCTCCAGGCTGCCCCAGCGCTCGAGGGCATTGGTGGTGATCAGGAAGCCGGAAATGACGAAGAAGATCGTCACGCCGTAATTGCCGTTGCGGGCCACGGCGCGCACGGCGGGCCAGCCCAGGGTTGCCGCCAGCACGGTGTCCTGCAGCGGGTAGGCGATATTGAAATGGTGGAGCAGCACCAGCAGGATCGACACGCCGCGCAGCATGTCGATCCGCCCATTGCGCGGATCGGGATGCACGGCGGTCTCAGTCCTTCTTGCTGATGCTGATGCCGGTGCCGGTGCCGGTGCCGGTGCCGGCGAGGGCGGGGAACTCGCGGAGGATGGCGTCGCGTACCCGCACGCCCGCGTTCGGCGTCGTGGCCTGCTCGTCCTGGATCAGGCGGGCGAACACCAGTTTCCGCTCGCCTTTCTCCGCCCAGCCCACGAACCAGCCGTAGGCATGGTCGCGGTCATAGCTGCCGTCCGAGCCGGGCGACCCGGTCCCGGTCTTGCCGTACACGCGCCATCCGTCCGGGCTCTGCTCCTGCGCGAAGAGACGCTCGGCCATGTCGTAGGCATGCGCGCTGACGGGCAGCTGCCGGTTGGCGATCTTGCGCAGGAAGGCGATCTGCTCCAGCGGCGAGATGCGCAGCGAGGCATTGAACCACGCACCCTGCGTGCCGTTCTGCTTGCCGGGTTCGCCCGAGACATCCTGGTTGCCGTACTGGAAGGCCGACGTGTATTGCTGGAGGCGATCCTGCCCCAGGCGCGCGGCGAGCTGCTGCGAGTACCAGAACACGGAGTAGTGGATCCAGCGGGCCGGGTCCACCGGCTGGCGCCACGGCTCGCCGCCCCAGGCCGGGTAGCCGGGCAGGAACGGCCATGCGGGCGTGTGTTCGTCCTGCAGGATGCCGGCGTCGAAGCCCATCAGGGCGAGCGGAAGCTTGAAGGTGGATGCCGGCGTATAGCGCTCGGCGCATTGGCCCCGCTGCTGCAGCACGCGGCCGTCGACCGCGTCGGCGACGACGGTGCAGAGGGTGAGGGCGGAGGCCGGCACGGCGCACGGCCCGCAAAGGATCAGGGCGAGGGACATCCCGCGCCAGTTCAGTCTTGGCTTCATGGCAATCGATCAAGGGTGGAGCACGGAGGAACGGCCGCACCGGCGCCGGGGCCGGGGCCGGCGCGGCCGGGGAGGAGGCAGCGCGGCTACGCCGGCTGTTGGCGCGCCTTGAGCAGCACCAGGGTCAGGTCGCGTCCCTGCACCCGGACGCGCATGACCAGGCAGCGGCCCGCCGCGGGCGACATGCCGGTCTTGGACAGTTGGATGTCCCAGCCCCGGCGGCCGACCAAGGGGTTGGTATTGCGGTAGTGGAGGGCACCGCCCTCGATGTTGACGGTTTCCGCCGGCCGCGTGCTGTCGCGCGCGATCTCCGGATAGGCGGCCGCCGCGTTCACGATGCGCTCGATGTCGGCAGCCGTGGAGCGATTGGCCGGCGACAGGCCGGTCGGTTCGCGCAGCGTCGTGTGCATCAGGCCGAGCTGTGCCATCTTGTCGCGCAAGGACCGCTCGAACGCCGGCGTACCGCCGGGATAGCTGCGCGCCAGTGCGTGGGCGGCCCGGTTGTCCGACGACATCAGCGCCAGCTTCAGCAGCGTGCCCAGCGTCGCGCTGGCGCCCACTGGCAGTTGCGACACGCTGTTGCGGGTGGCCTCGGCATCCTCCCGCTCGATGCGGACGGGGCGGGCGAGGTCCGGGGCGGTATCCAGCACCACCATGGCCGTCATCAGCTTGGTCAGCGAGGCGATCGGGACTTCCTCATGCTCAGCCCGTCCGATCAGCTTGGCCCCCGAGGCGGCATCCACCACCAGCACGTGGGCCGCCCCGCTGGCCTTGACCAGCGCCTCGATGCCGGCCAGGCCGGAGCCGGACGGCGCGGTCGGGGCGGCCGGGACGGTCCATGCGGCGGCGCAGGCCAGCCCCAGCGCCGCGGCAAGCCAGGGGGCCGCCAGCGCGGCACGCGAGGGCGCCGGCGCCGGGCGCAGCAGGCGGCGGATGCGCTGGGCCAGTGCCCCGCCGCGCGCCTGCTGCGCCAGGTCGAGGCCGGCGCTTGGCTCCGGCATGCCGCGGCTGAGGCTGTCGAGCGCGCGCGCCAGGGTGCGCGGCGCGCCGATGCAGGCCGCGGCCATATCGTCGGCGATGTGCTCGCGCTCCTCGCCCAGGCGGCGCGACAGCCACCACACCGAAGGGTGGAAGAACAGCAGTGCCTCGATCACGCGCTGCAGGAAGTTGACCAGGTAGTCGAGGCGACGGACATGCGCCAGCTCGTGCGCCAGCAGCGCCTCCAGCAGGTCGGCCGGCATGCCGCTCACCAGGCCGGCGGGCACCAGCACCACGGGCCGCCACCAGCCCGCCGTCACGGGGCTGGACAGGCCGGGCGCGATGCGCAGCGCGACGCCGCGCGGCAGGCGCAGCCGCCGCGATAGCGCCTCCACGCGCGCTGTCCATGCCGCATCCGTCCAGGGCCGGCTGGAGCGGATCACCTGCCGCAGCCAGGCCATGCCCAGCAGCAGCCGCAGCGTCATCCCGCTCACGCCCGCCAGCCACGCCATCGCCAGCCAGGCGCGCCACGGGAGCGCCGGCGTGGCCATGGCCGGCATGCCGGCGAGCACGCCGGACCAGGTCGCCGGCAGCGTGACGATGCCGGCGGCGCCATCCGGCAGCACGGCCGATGCCTGCCAGGTGTCGAGTCGGGCGGCCGCGTCCAGCACGGGTACGACCACGCACAGGACGAGGGCGGCGCACAGTACCGCATAGCGGGCACGGGCGCTGGCAGGGCGCATCCACCACAGCAGGCAGGCCGCCGCGGCCTGGATGCACAGGCCCTGCCACAGGAAGGTCAGCAGCACATCGCCCGCGATCCAGCCGAAGCCGGCCATCGGGCCACTCACTTGCCGTCCCCGCGCAGCAGGTCCTCGATCTCGGCGCGCTCCTGCTGGCTGACGTGACCGCCGCGCAGCGCGGCCAGCACGAGGGCCTTGCCGGAGCCGGCGAAGGCCTTGCTGATCAGGTCCTTCAGCAGGCTGGCCTGGGTCGACTTCTGGCTCTGTGCGGGCGCATAGACATGCGAGCGTTCACTCTCGTCGCGCTCCAGCAGGCCCTTGCCGTGCATGATCTGCATTAGCCGCAGGACGTTCGCGTAGGTCAGCTCGGGCCGATCGGCCGCCATGGCCTGGTGCACCGCCTTGACCGTGGCCGGTCCGGTTTCCCATAGGGTCTGCAGTACGTCGAGCTCGGCGCTGGTGGGTTTGAGGGGGCTGGCGGGGAAGCGGTTCATGGCAGGAGCGGGTGCGGCGCGGCATCGGGATTGCCGGCGCCGCATGGAGGATTCGATACATGTAGATTATTCTTTCTAGAAAAGAATGTCTAGAAAATATTGTCTATATGTGGGGCCCCGACGAGGCCGGCAGTACTGGCGGCACTGAGGGGCACAGAGCGGCCAGAGCGTCACCGGAGCGACCCTGGCAGCGCTGCCGGCACGCCAGTGCTGTAAGTACCGCTTGAACCACTCGAATCGTCCGGAAAGTGGCGTGTCAGATGCCTGTCCGCGACTGTTCGCCAGCACGAACAGTCATTTCTTATTCGGGAACAAAGATTGTTGTTTTGATGTAACTGTTTCACGGAATTGTCATCTGGTTTTTCCATGATGCGGCCTGCCATGCCAGGGCCCCGCGCGTCGATCCATCCGCGCCGCGCTCCGGGCAAGGCTCCCTGGCAACACCACATCGAGATTCCAGTTGAAAAAGAACATCGCATTCGCGTTCGCCGCCGCCACGCTCGCCGTGCCCGCCGCGTCCCAAGCCCAGTCGGCCTCCTCCAGCGTCACCCTGTATGGCATCGCCGATGCCGGCGTCAGCTACCAGAGCCATGTCCAAAGCACCCCCGGCCAGGGCGGCAACCTGTTCGGCGTGACCTCCGGCGGCCTGTCCGGCTCGCGCTGGGGCATCCGCGGCGTGGAAGACCTGGGCGGTAACCTGAAGGGCATCTTCGTGCTGGAGAGCGGCTTCAACATCGATACCGGCACCTCCGGCCAGGGCAACCGCCTGTTCGGCCGCCAGGCCTATGTCGGCCTGCAGAGCGAATACGGCGCCATCACCCTCGGCCGCCAGCAGAACGCGCTGTTCCAGCTGTTCGGCGACTATGACCCGATGGCGGTCGGCAACAGCTACTCGCTCAACGCGGTCGACACCAACGGCTTCAACGGCCGTGCCGACAACGCGCTCAAGTACACCGGCACCTTCGGCGGCCTGACCGCCACGGCCTTCTACAGCACCGGCCGCGACAGCACCATCGCCAACGGCAGCGAAGTACCGGGCAGCTTCCGCGTCGGCACCAACTTCGGCGGCGGCATGGCCTACGCCAACGGCCCGCTGTCGGTGGGCGTGGCCTACGACCAGTACCAGGGCACCACCGTGGCGACCTCCGGCGCCAGCGCCCGCCGCGCTGCCGTCGGCGCTTCGTACAGCCTGGGCCAGGCCAAGCTGTTCGCCGGCTACCGCTGGCTGCGCGACGAGGTCACCACCGCCACCGCGCGCCACGACAACCTGTACTGGGGCGGTGCCACGTACAAGTTCACCCAGGCCTTCAGCCTGACCGGCGCGGCGTACTACACCGATGCGCGCACCGACAGCAAGGACTCGCTGATGTTCGTGCTGGACGCCGACTACGCGCTCTCCAAGCGCACCGACGCCTACCTGCTGCTGGGCTACGTGAAGAACCACGGCAACGCCGCCTATGGCCTGACCAGCACCCAGAACACGCTGCCGGGCCAGAACCAGACCGGCGCCATGCTCGGCGTGCGCCACCGCTTCTGAGCGCGCGCTGACCAACACCGGCGCGCTGTCGGGGCGCGCCGCAGATCCGTCATATCGACCTTGGCCTCTTGCAACGAGCCGGGACGTTCGGCCGGCAGGCTTGCCGGCCTTTTTTCTGCGCCGGTTGCGGGCGAGGCAACGCAAGCACCAGCGTCGGGCCATCGTGATCACGCCACGCCATCGTCTTGGAGCTGGTTTGCAGCCATGGCCGCAAACTGGCCGGCCACGTCGCACAGTCGGTCGATGATCCGGCTGGCAGCATCCGCCTGGACCTCCGCTTCATCAGCAAGGCTCAGCATGGCCCGCCGGTCGAGAGCCGGAGCCTCGCCCATCACGTCCATCTGGTACCCGCCTGACCCCTCGCAGAACGTCACGTCGTAGGCCGGCGCCCACTTCCATGCGCCGGCTGGTGACATGACGCGGGTCAAGCATGGCTGGGCTCTCTCCTGGTACGTTGTCGCCTGGTGCTGTGCTCGTAACGGCGAACGTCCTCCGGGCGGTCCAGCTTGGGCAAGAACCGTCCTTCGAGTTCCTTGATCCGCCCAGGCGCCATGGCCAGGCTGACCACGTTCTCGAATCCCGCATCGCGCCCAGCCTCCAGGCCGGACCTCGAATGGATTCCGATGCTGGCGCGACCGGCCACGTCGGCTGGCGTCATCCGCTGGGCTGAGCGCTTTAGAACATGCGCCGAAGCCGGCAGCGCTCACATCATCAAGACCCTGATCGACTGGATCCGAAGGAGAAGATATGGCCGTTCCCACGAACAAGGACGAATTGCTCAAAGCGATTGATGCAAACTTCGATAAGCTCATCAAGGAGCTACGCGCCGTGCCGCTGTCGCTGGTCGATGAACGCAGCCTGGAAGGTCATGCGAAGGGAACGCAGATGAGCGTTGCCAACCTCGCTGCCTATCTGGTCGGTTGGAATGAATTGGTCTTGAAATGGCTTGACCAGGACGCGGCCGGCGAGCCGGTCGATTTCCCCGAGACCGGCTTCAAGTGGAACGAACTGGGCCGCCTCGCGCAGAAGTTCTATCGCGACCACGAGATCGTCCCCTGGCCGCAACTCCTGGACCGTTTGGTGGCTGCGAAGGATCGCATTGTCTTGCAGATCGAGACCCATAGCGAGCACGAGCTTTACGGGACATCATGGTATGGGAAATGGACGATGGGAAGAATGATCCAGTTCAACACGGCGTCCCCCTATGCCAACGCGCGCAGCCGCCTGCGTAAGTGGATGAAGACAAAGGGCTGAACTCCATCCATGGGATTTCGAGCGAGAAAGCATGTTCAACATCGGTAAGACAGTGATCGCGGGCGATGCCGCCCTGTTTGTGTCGGCAGCAGGCAAGGCGGGCGGGCAGCCGATCATCTTGCTGCATGGCGGCCTGGGAAGCCGAGACGACTTCCTGCCATTGGCGAAGCATCTGGCAGCGGACTATCGGCTGATTGCCATCGACAGCCGTGGGCATGGGCGATCGGCGTTGGGCGACCTCCCTCTCACCTACCGTCGGCTCGAACAGGATGCCGCCGCCGTTCTGGCCGAGCTTGGCCTGACAGATGCCGGGATCATCGGCCACAGCGACGGCGGTATCGTGGCATTGCGCCTTGCCGCATCCGGTGCCGTCCGGCCTCGCTTTGTCGTGGCGGCTGGCGCGCATTGGCAACTGCCGGCCGATGACCCGGCCCGCGCAATCTATCAGGGCATCACGGTGGACGAGTGGCGTGGCATGTTCCCGCAGCAGGTCCAGCACTACGAGGCTGAAAACCCCGCGCCTGATTTTGCGATGTTGTTCGGTGCAACCGCGGCCATGTGGCTCGGGAACGATGACAACGCCTATCCGGGGCCGGCAGTGCGCTCGATCGCCTGCCCGCTCCTTGTTGTTCATGGCGATGAGGACTTCCTGGTTTCCCGCCGTCAGGCTTTTGAGCTGGTCGAGCAGGTCGAAGGGGCGCGCCTGCTGAATCTGCCTTTCGCCTCGCATACCGTGCTGGAAGACTGCCCTGAAGACGTTCTTCCTGCGCTCAAGTCATTCCTTGCCAGCTTGTCGCAGGTCAAGTGACCCAAGGCCTCGGAGTGGCAGTTCCCATCTCGCGCTGGCCAGGGCATTCAGGGGGTGCGTCCTTGTGGTGCCGGCGGCGGGAAATCGGGCCTGTAATTCGCGGGCGGCCGCGCCGGCGGCGCGGCAAGCATCGGCCCGTAGGCCGGGACCCGGTGTCCGGCGGCATACATGCATTGCAGGTAGGCTGCGTCGTACTCTTGCTGCGCATCGTAGCCGGAGTATCCGGTGCCGCTGGCATTGCCGGAGGCTTGAGACGGGCTCGCACCACTGACGCGGTCCAGCGCCAGGTGGCGGCAGTTCAAGTCATCCCCGCGAAACTGCTCGTACGTCTTGTGGCTGCCCGGAAGCACCATCACGCTGGGGCCGGTCGGCATGCTCGTGCAGCCGCCCATGGCGAGCGCAGCTGCTACCAGGAGGGGGAGGGAACGCCGCTTCATCTGGTCCTCGTCATCCGTGCCTCGTCACCGCTACCCGGGTATCCGCGCGCCCTACGGCGACGGCGGCCGGGCCGGTACCGGCTGCCAGCCGCCCGGGCATTCCTTGACGTAGGGATAGTAGCCGCCGGGCCGGTCGCAGCGGTACCACCACGCGTTGGCCGACGCCAGGTCCGAATCATCGCCCTTCTCGATGTATTGGGCCGCGGGCGCGTAGTAGCCGGAGTAGGCGTAAGGGTCGGGCCAGCCGTCGTACGGATATCCCCACCACCCCCAGTCGGGCCAGCCCCACCAGCCGCCGCCCACCGCGAAGGCCACACGTGCATGCCCACGGTGAAAACCGTCATGGTGGAAGCCGCCGCCGTTGTGGAAGCCGCCGCCGTGCATGCCGCCGCCACCGCCGTGCATGCCGCCACCGCCGCCGCCGTGACCGGCGGCCAGCGCGGGACCGCCGCCGCCCATCGCGGCCGTTGCCACGCATGCCAGGGCGATCTGGCAAAGCCTGCGCCCGTTCATGATGTGCCTCCTGCTGCGCTGCCTGATTTTCCGCATTTTCCGCCAGGCGGGCGGGGCGTCGAGAACCCCGTACATGCATTGAACGGCTGACAGGTCGGATTTATTCCGCCATCCCGTCCAAGGCCCGGTGCGGCCGAACAGCGCATCCTCCGCCGCGGCCTCGCGCGCTTGTTCCGCGGCCTGCGGCTGCACGCGCTCGCGTGCCTGCTGCCGCTGCCGCCGCTGCCGCGGGTGCAGCCGTCCCGCGCCGCACGTGCCGCACGTGCCGCACGCGCCGCACGCGCCGCACGCGCCAGGACCACGGGTGATACCATCTGCGCTGCCCCTGGCAGCGTGCGCGGCGAGCCCGCCGAGGCGATCGCGGATGCGATCGCCGCTGCCGCGGCCTCCCTCGACAGAAGGACGATCCCCATGGACCAGCTTGTCGGCAGTCATCGTTCCCGTGCCCCGATCCAGCGTGTCGATTTCGATCGGGTCTCGGTGTTCTTCGGCGAAAAGAGCGGCAAGTATCCCGACGGCAACCAGGTGCTGGTGCGCGGCTCGGATACCCGCGCGGCCTTCGATACGCCCATCGTCGCCAACCACATCGGCGCGGAGTTCGAGGCCACCGAGCTGGTGGTGATGGGGCACGTGCACGAAGACCACATGGCCGGCCTGCACCGCCTGCCCCATGCCGCGGTCCATGTGCACGAGGCCGACCTGCCCGCGGCGCGCAGCTGGGACGGCCTGCTGGCCGCCTATGGCAGCCATGCCGGCTACGCGGCGGAGATGCTGGCGCGTTTCCAGCGCGACTTCTTCTACGCGCCGCGCCCCGACGCGCAGGCCTATGTGGATGGCGCCACCTGGGACCTCGGCCAGGTCCGCATCCGCGCCTTCCACATGCCCGGCCATACGGCCGGCCACACCGTACTGCTGGTCGAACCCGAAGGCGTGGCCTTCATCGGCGATATCGACCTGACCGGCTTCGGGCCCTACTATGGCGACGCCTGCTCCAGCCTGGCGGATTTCCGCCGCACGCTGGCGCGGCTGCCGGAGATTCCGGCCAAGGTGTGGGTCACCTCGCACCACCGCGGCGTCTATACCGAGCGCGAACGCTACCTGCGCGATCTTGCTGCTTTCGCGGCCAAGCTGGACGAGCGCGAGCAGCGCCTGCTGGCCTGGCTCGGCGAAGGCCCGCAGACGCTGGCGCAGCTGGTCGAACGGCGCTTGCTGTATCCGCAGGGCTACGAGGGACTCTGGGTGGTGGACGCCGAGACCCGCACGATCGCGCGGCACCTGGCCGAACTGCTGGCCGACGGGCGGGTGCGGGTGGACGAGGGCGGGGTGTATCGCCTGGGGTGAACTCAGACCACGGCGTGCATCAATCGCATGGCGCTGCCCATGCGGAAGCCATCCGTGCGTCCGGCCAGGTAGCGATCGCTCAGGTCCTCCGGGCTGACGTTGTCCGCTTTGCCGAATCCCAGCGCGCGCAGGCTTTCGGCCAGCGCTGCCGGATCGAAAAAGGTCTTCCACGGCTCTCCGCTTTCCGCGATCTTCGCGCGCACCAGCTCCGTCCCCACGCGCTCCATGGGCGTGAGCAAGGCAGGATCTGCCACATAGTCGAAGACGACGGCGCTGCCGGCCGCGCACGAAGCGATGAAGCGCAGGGTCTCCAGGATCGCCGCTTCCTCCAGGTAGATCGAGACGCCGAGCCACGAGAAGAAAGCGGGCTGGTCCACCTTGAAGCCGGCATCCGACAAGGCGCCTGCCAGGCTGCCGTGTTCAAAGTCCGTGGGCACGTAGGTCAGCGACGCCGGAATCCCGATGCCGGCGGCACTGAGGCATTCCCGTTTCCATTGCTGCGTCGCCGGCAGGTCCACCTCGAAGATCCGTCCCGCCTGGTGGGGCCCGCGATAGGCATAGGTGTCCAGCCCGGCGCCCAGGATGACGTATTGGCGTACGCCATGCTGCGCAGCCTTCGACCACGTATCTTCGGCATAGCGGCTGCGCACCGCGAGGGACAGCCTGAGCCCCCTGGACAATGGGTCATCGTAGTGCCCCGGGTTGCCGCGCACGGCGGCTTCATTGCTGCTGCCCAGGATTCTCAGGGCCAGCGGGTCGTCCAGGATCAACGGCGTATCCAGGAGCCGGTGTGCCGCCCGCAAGGTCGCGACGCGTTGCGCGCTTGGCCTGGGGCCGGTGTTGACGGAGGTCTGTGCGCGCTCTCTCAAGGACAGGATCGCCCTCTGGATAAACAGGATCAGCGGCAGATCCAGGCCGATGCCGACCGACAGTCCGGGTTCGTTCTGCAGCGCCAGGTGAATCCTGCCTTCGAGCGCGGCATCGTCACCGCAGTACGAATCGCGGAACAGCTCCTGCCAGCGGCGGGCCAGGACCTGGACGGCCGGATCGGCCACCCCCGCGCCGGCCTCCATCTGCGCTCGCACCTCCGCGAACAGCTGCGGCCAATCGTCGACGTGGGCGATCATGCGCCGGCGCACGTCTTCCAGTTCGACCGGTGACAGGTACTTGGCAAACAGGTTTGCCCTGGCGTTGACCACCGACAAGGAAATCCATTGATGCATTGCCGGCGTGAAGCCGGTGATTTCCCGGGCCCTGGGTTCGCGTTCCTGCATGGCCTTCAGTCGCGACGCGAGCTGGGCGTTGTCTCCCGTCGTATCCTTCATGTGCTGCACCCAGCGCCAGGCCAGTACCTGTGCCTCCTGATGTTCCGGCAGCCGCCCGGACTCCATCGATCGTCTGGTCTCGGCAATCAGTTCGGCCCTGCGGGCATCGAGGTTTGAACCCGACGCCTGCTGCTGCGCCCGCAAATGATCCAGGTCCTCGCTCGAGAGGTGTTTTTCGTACATGGTCATCATTTCCAGTAGGTTGAGCCAGTCCGCCATGCCGGTTTCGCTGCCGCGGGTGATCTTTTCCGCCAGGTGCTGAAGACCGTCCCGCAGTGCCTGGGCGCGCCGCGCCTGCTCGTCGAGCACGCTGATCTGCCGGTGGATGATCTCAGCCGGCTCGATTCCGGCATCGTCCAGATAGGCTTTGATGTCCGATAAGGAACAGCCGAAATGCTTGAGCGCCTGGATCCGGTGCAAGCGGATCACGTCCTCGTGGCTGTATTGGCGAGACCCGCCATCCGAACGGGCGGAGGGGGACAGCAATCCGATCGCGTCATAGTGGTGCAGCGCCCGCACGGTCAGGCCCGCGCGTCTTGCGAGCTCTCCAATCTTCAATGCCATCGAAATTCCTCCGCTGAAACGCACAATAAATCATGACGTAACGTCAGGTTCAAGCCTTGGCGCATGGGTTTCCCGGGTTGGATTCTTGTGGCTTGCCCGGCGATTTGCCGAGCGCATGGACGGCGGTCGCAACGACTCGGAAGCGGCACGGCCTTCCATCCCGCGGTAGATGACGGTGCGCCGTCGTGAGAGCTGTTTTCAATGTGCTGTATACAGCATTGCATGAAATGGATGGGGTGAAGTCGGAGGATTGGCTGAATAAGGCCTTATGCGCCGCATTGAATCCATGTTTACCCTGGTTATCCGAGCTTTCTCTTGCTGCAGATTCAAGTGTTGGATACATTCTGTATCCAACACAACATCAAAAGCCGCCTGGTCCCGCGCGGCTCGCCCCCCGAAGGAGACGTCACGGATGGATACGGACAACGACAACCTCAGCGACAGCAAGTCCGGCACCAGTTCTTCCCAGGCGGTCAGGGCCCTGCTAGGCCTGCGCGAGCTGGTACTCGGCGGTGAACTGCCGCCCGGCAGCCGCATCTCCGAGTTGTGGGTGGCCGACCGTCTCGGCGTGTCGCGCACGCCGATCCGCGCGGCGCTGATCCGGCTGCAGGAGGAAGGGCTGGTCGAGCCGATTCCCTCCGGTGGCTTTGCCGTGCGCTCATTCGCCGAGAGCGAGATCAGCGACGCCATCGAGCTGCGCGGCACGATCGAGGGACTGGCTGCCCGCCTGGCCGCCGAACGCGGCGTCAGCTCGAGCCTTCTCAACGCCATGCGCGACGTCATCGCGCAGATCGACACCGCACTGACCGGCGAGCTGACTGCCGTGAAGTTCTCCCAGTACGTCGACCTGAACGCACGCTTCCACCAGTTGCTTGCCGACGCGTGCGGCAGCGCGCTGGTCGCGCGCCAGATCGAGAAGGTCACCAGCCTGCCGTTCGCTTCCGCGAGCGCCTTCGTGATGGTGCAGTCGATCGATGAAAGCGCGCGCGAGATGCTGCTTCTGGCCCAGGCGCAACACCGCGCCGTGGTCGAAGCCATCGAGCAGCGCGAAGGCGCACGGGCCGAGGCGCTGATGCGCGAACACAGCCGCATCGCCAACCGGAACTTGAAGATCGCGCTGCAGAACCAGCAGGCGATGTCGCAAGTGCTCGGCGGCAGCCTGATCCGGCGCACGGGCCGTCCGGCCTGACCGCGACACCGGCTCCGCACCTCTCTCTCTTCGTCAACCACCTGGATCCTGGCGCTGCGCGCGCCGGGAGGGGATAGTCATGTTCCTGAAAAACACCTGGTACGTCGCTTGCACGCCCGACGAACTCGCAGGCAAGCCGCTCGGCCGCACCCTCTGCAACGAAAAGATGGTGCTGTACCGCGACGGCAACGGCGCGGTCGCCGCGCTCGAGGACTTCTGCCCGCACCGCGGCGCGCCGCTGTCGCTCGGCTTCGTGCGCGACGGCCAGCTGGTCTGCGGCTACCACGGGCTGACCATGGGCCGCGATGGCAAGTGCGCGGCGATGACCGGCCAGCGTGTCGGCGGCTTCCCGTCGATCCGCAGCTATCCCGCCATCGAGCGCTACGGCTTCGTCTGGGTATGGCCCGGCGACGCCGCGCTCGCCGACGACACGTTGATCCCGCACCTCGAATGGGCCGTGAACCCGGCCTGGGCGCATGGCGGTGGCCTGTATCACATCGGCTGCGACTACCGTCTGATGATCGACAACCTGATGGACCTGACCCATGAGACCTATGTGCATGCGTCGAGCATCGGGCAGGCGGAGATCGAGGAGTCTGCGCCGGCCACGCGCGTGGAAGGCGATACGGTCGTCACCAGCCGCCACATGGAGGGAATCCTGCCGCCACCCTTCTGGGCCGCCGCGCTGCGCGGCAACGGCCTGGCCGACGACGTGCCGTGCGACCGCTGGCAGATCTGCCGCTTCACGCCGCCGAGCCACGTGATGATCGAGGTGGGCGTGGCCCACGCGGGCAAGGGCGGCTACGAGGCGGCGCCGGAACACAAGGCATCGAGCATCGTGGTGGACTTCATCACGCCGGAAACGGAGACCTCGATCTGGTACTTCTGGGGCATGGCACGCAACTTCAAGGCCGAGGATGCCGCGCTGACGGCGACCATCCGCGAGGGGCAGGGCAAGATCTTCGCCGAGGACCTGGACATGCTGGAGGCGCAGCAGCGCAACCTGCTGGCGCATCCCGAGCGCAAGCTGCTCAAGCTCAATATCGACGCCGGCGGCGTCCAGGCGCGACGCATCCTGGACCGGCTGATCGCGCACGAACAGGCCCAGGCCCAGGCCCAGGCCTCCGGGCAGCGGGGAGCGGCATGATGCGGGTCCGGATCGCAGACAAGACCGATGCCGCCGACGGCATCGCCGTGTTCGAACTGGTGGCCGCCGACGGCGGCACGCTGCCGCCCTTCAGCGCCGGGGCGCACGTCGATGTTCATCCCGGCAACGGACTGGTGCGCCAGTACTCGCTGTGCAACGACCCGGCCGAGACGCACCGCTACCTGCTCGGCGTGCTGCGCGATCCCGCTTCGCGTGGCGGCTCGGCTGCCATGCATGCGCTGGCGGCCGGCGATACGCTCGAGATCAGTGCGCCGAAGAACCATTTCCCCTTGCACGCCGACGCCGGGCATTCGGTGCTGGTGGCGGGCGGTATCGGCGTCACGCCGATCCTGGCGATGGCGCAGAGCCTCGCGCGCGCCGGCGCCTCCTTCGAGTTCCACTACTGCACCCGCAGCGCGGCGCGCACCGCGTTCCGCGAGCGGCTTGCGGCCGACGACCTGCGCGGGTGCACGCACCTGTATCACGACGACGCGCCAGGCCGGCAGGCCGACCTGCCGGGCCTGCTGGCCGCGCCGCGCCCCGACGCGCATCTCTACGTCTGCGGCCCGTCCGGCTTCATGGCCGCCGTGCTGGACGCCGCGCGCGCGGCCGGGTGGCCCGAGGCCCGGCTGCACCGTGAGTACTTCGCGGCCCCGGAGGCGCCTGCCGCCCCCGGCGGCGCCTTTCAGGTGAAGGTGCAGAGCAGCGGCCGCATCATCGGGATCGCGCCGGACGTGACCGTGGTGCAGGCCCTGGCCGCGCACGGCGTGGAGATTCCGACCTCGTGCGAGCAAGGGGTCTGCGGCACGTGCCTGACGCGCCTTCTGTCCGGCGAGCCGGATCATCGCGACGCCTACCTGACCGAGGAGGAACGCGCCGCCAACGACCAGTTCCTGCCGTGCTGTTCGCGCGCGAAGAGCGGGATGCTCGTGCTGGATCTTTAGTGCCCTGAATCACGGACGCACTGACTCAGTCCGCCATGAGTCCGTCGGAGGGCCACGCGATGCGCCGTCACGAAGGCGCGCAAGGCTCCAGCCTTGCTGCGCTTCGTTCCTGGCCTCGCACGGCTTCTCGGCAGACTCGGTTCTTCCACGAATTCAAGACCCGGGACACGCGTTCAGCGCTTCATCCGCTTCATCCGCTTCATCCGCTTCATCCGCATCACTCCCCCGAAAGCCGTCCGTTCGTGGCGGCACCCAATACAACAAAACCACTGGAGGTAGACCCATGCAGCCCGACATCAGGGAAACCATCAACCACGGCACCATGACCCGCTTCCAGGTGATGGCGGTCACCATCTGCATCGTGCTCAATATGCTGGACGGCTTCGACGTGCTGGCGATGGCCTTCTCGGCCTCGCACATCTCCGCCGCCTGGCACTTGACGGGCAAGGAGATCGGCGTGCTGCTCTCCGCCGGCCTGTTCGGCATGGCGGCCGGCTCGCTGTTCCTGGCGCCGTGGGCCGACCGCATCGGCCGGCGACCGCTGATCCTGATCTGCCTGGGCACGATCTCGGCCGGCATGCTGTGCTCGGCGCTGGCGCAGGACGTGCCGCAGCTCGCCGTGCTGCGCGCCGTGACGGGGCTCGGCATCGGCGGCATGCTCGCGAGCATCAACGTGATCACCGGCGAGTACGCGTCCGACAAGTGGCGCAGCACGGCGATCGTCCTGCAGGCCACCGGCTATCCGGTCGGCGCGACCATCGGCGGCGCCATTGCCGGGGTGCTGCTGGCCCGCTACGGCTGGCGCAGCGTATTCGTGTTCGGCGGCCTGGTCACGCTGGCGATGATCCCGGTCGTGCTGGCACGGCTGCCGGAATCGCTCGACTTCCTGATCGCCCGGCGTCCCGAGGGCGCGCTCGACAAGCTCAATCGGCTGCTCGCACGCATGGGCCGCCCGACCGTCACCGCGCTGCCTGTGCGCGCGGCCGCGCAAGCCCGCGAAGCCGGCGGCGTGCGCAGCCTCTTTCGCGGCAGCCTGGCCTTGCAGACGCTGATGATCTGGGTGTCGTTCTTCCTCGTGATGTTCACTTTCTACTTCGTGCTTTCCTGGACACCGAAGCTGCTGGTGGCGGCGGGCATGTCCGCGCAGCAAGGCATCACGGGCGGCGTACTGCTGAACGTGGGCGGCATCGTCGGCGGCACGGCGTTCGCCTTCCTCGCCGCGCGCATCGGACTGCGCCCGCTGCTGTGGAGCTGCTTCATCGTGACGGCGCTGCTGATGGTGGGCTTCGGCCTGTATGCCGGCGCGCTGTCGACGGCCTTCGTGCTGGCGATCCTGATCGGTGCCGGCATCTTCGGCTGCATGGTCGGACTCTATGCCTATGCGCCGATCCTCTACCCGGCGCAGACGCGCACGACGGGCATGGGCTGGTCGATCGGGATGGGCCGCTTCGGTGCCGTGCTCGCGCCGCTCGTGGCCGGTTCGCTGCTCGACGCCGGTTGGCCCACCGCCAATCTGTACTACGCCTTCGCGCTCCCGCTGCTGGTGGCGATCGCCAGTGTGGGGCTGCTGGGCAGGTCACAGGCATCCCTTGGCGAGCCGGTGCGCCTGAGCACGCACTGATTCCCCGCCGGCCCTGTGCCGGCCCCCCCATCCCTTGACGAGCAAGGCAAGCCTGCCGGCCGCCGGCCGGCAGGGCCTCGCTCGCACAAAAAAAGCCAGAACGGAGGAGAAACACATGACATCCAAGCTATCCGCTGCCATCATCGCGGCCCTGCTGCCCGCGGCCGCCGCCGCGCAGAACGTGACCGCCTATGGCGTTGTCGACACAGGTATCGAGTACCTCAACGGTATCGGCGCCGCGCACGACAGCGTGGTCCGCATGCCCGCGCTGACCGGCACCGTGCCGTCGCGCTGGGGCCTGCGCGGCACCGAAGACCTGGGCAGCGGCCTGAAGGCCGTGTTCTGGCTGGAGTCGGGCTTCGCCCCCGACAGCGGGGCCAGCAACCAGGGGGGCCGCCTGTTCGGCCGCCAGGCGCTGGTCGGCCTGTCCGGGCCCTGGGGGCAGGTGGCCCTGGGCCGCCAGTACACCATGTTGTTCTGGGCCATGGCCGAGCCGGACATCCTCGGCCCCAACGCGTTCGGCTCGGGTTCGCTGGACAGCTATATCCCCAACGCGCGCACCGACAACGCGATCTCCTACAAGGGGACATTCGGCGGCCTGACCGCGGGTGCGACCTACAGCTTCGGGCGCGACACGGTCAACGCCGGGCCCAGCCCGTCCGGCACCAACTGCGCCGGCGAGAACCCGGCCGACAAGCGGGCCTGCCGCGAGTGGTCGGCGATGCTGAAGTACGATGCCGCGGCATGGAGCGTGGGCGTAGCCTACGATTCGCTGCGGGGCGGCCCCGGCGCCTTTGCCGGACTGACCAATAGCGGGCTGCGCGACGATCGCCTCTCGATCAATGGCTACGTGAAGATCGACGACAAGGCACGGATCGGGCTGGGCTGGCTGCGACGCGACAACCGGGCCAGCGCCACACCGCGCAGCGACATGTTCTATGGCGGCGTCACGTATCAGCTCACGCCGGCGCTCAGCCTCGACGGCGAAGCGTTCCACCTGCGCTTCCACGACAGCGCGAACAAGGCATGGCTGTTTGCGGCACGCGGCGTCTATGCGTTCACCAAGCGGACTTCGGTCTATGCCACCGCCGGTTATATCGACAACGGCGGCAACCTCGCGCTTTCGGTCAGCAACGCGCAGGCCGGCGCGACCCCTGCGCCCGGCGGCAACCAGTTCGGGGCGATGGTAGGGATGAAGCATATCTTCTGACGGCGGTGCATGCGGGAGCGAGGCGCAGGCAAAAGGAGCAGAGGACCTGAGCCGTCCGGGCGCCGCAGACTTCCGCTGCCGGGGCCACAGCGGCGGAGCCGGCCGCGCAGGTAAGGCGGTCGGCTCCCGAGGCCTTTGCGTCGTTCTCGACGAAACTTCTGCCGGATCCTCCGGTCGTTATTCGATAGCCTCGCCGTAGCCCCGCGGCAAGCCAGACGAAGGACGACCATGCGCCTCGAACTTCTCCTCACACATCCCTGGTTCGGCACCTGGATGGCGGCCCTGGTCGCCGTCGCCGTTGCGCTGCTGGCGCATCGCATCGGCCGCGTGCTGCTCCTGCGCATCACCCGGTCCGCGCCCGTGCCGCATGCCATCGTCAGGAAGGCGCGCGCGCCGTCCAAGGCCGTGCTGCTGCTGCTGGCCTTGCAGACGGTCTGGCAGGCCGCCCCGGACGCGCTGCCATGGATCGACACGGTGCGCCGTCTCAACGGGCTGCTGATGATCGTCGCCACCACCTGGCTGGTGGCGCACATGATCGCGGGCTTCGCCCTGGGCGTGATGGAGCGCCATCCGGTCGATGTCGCGGACAATATCAACGCCCGCCGCATCCACACCCAGACGCGGGTGCTGGCGCGCATCGCCATGACGCTGGCGGTGGTGATGGGCGCGGCCATGCTGCTGATGACCTTCCCCGGCGCCCGCCAGGTCGGCACCAGCCTGCTGGCCTCGGCCGGCGTGGTCGGCGTGGTGGCCGGTATCGCTGCCAAGCCGGTCTTCAGCAATATGATCGCCGGCCTGCAACTGGCACTGACCCAGCCGCTCCGCCTCGACGACGTGCTGATCGTGGAGGGCGAGTGGGGACGCGTGGAGGAGATCACCTCGACCTACGTGGTGCTGCGCATCTGGGACGAGCGCCGCCTCATCATTCCCCTGCAGTACTTCATCGAGAAGCCGTTCCAGAACTGGACCCGCAACAACTCGCAGCTGATGGGCTCGGTGTTCTTCCATGTGGACTACGGCATGCCGCTGGCGCCGCTGCGGGCCGAACTGGAGCGCATCGTGCAGGCCGCGCCGCAGTGGGACCAGCGCTTCTTCAACCTGGTGGTCACCGATGCCACGGAGCGCACCATGCAGTTGCGCGTGCTGTGCACCGCGGCTTCCTCCGGCCAGGTGTGGGACCTGCGCTGCCAGGTGCGGGAAGGGCTGATCGACTTCATGCAGCGCGAGTATCCGCAGTTCCTGCCGCGGCTGCGGGTGGAGGGGGAGGGCGCGCGGGAGGGGGCGCAGGAGGGGGCGCGGGACGGAGCGCCGCCGGACGCCTGAGCTCGCCTGGCCGCGCGCCACCGGCCCGCACCGCTTCGTCCGTGCTCGTCCGTGTTCATCCCCGCCGCGCCGTGGCCGGGCCATCGTCGGTTTCCCCGGTTCCCCGCGCTTCCCCGACCTTGCCGACCGCTGCGGCACCCGGTCGCTCCCGTTTTCCGCCGTCTTCCGCCGTTCTCCCGCCGTTCCCCCCATTCCGCGCCGGATGTCCCAATTCGGCAAATGGATGTCCCAGATAAGCAAGCGCAAGCCCGCCGCGCGCCCGAAGATAGCCACAGCCGGCACGAACGGCGAGACATCGGAGGAGACGCGGAAATGAAGATCAGGCCCATCACCCCGGCCATCGGGGCGGAGATTTCGTCGGTCCACCTGGGCGAGGCGGCGCGCGACGCCGGCTTGTTCGCGCAGATCAAGGCGGCACTGCTCCAGTACAAGGTGCTGTTCTTCCGCCGGCAGGACATCACGCGCGCCGAGCACGTGGCCTTCGCCGGGCGCTTCGGCGCGCTCGAGACGCATCCGGTCGCGGGCAGCGACCCGGACCATCCCGGCCTGGTGCGCATCTACCGCAGCGACAACCCGCACAGCTACGAGAACAACTATCACTGCGACGGCCTGTGGCGGCCCAATCCGGCCATGGGGGCGGTGCTGCGCTGCATCGAGTGCCCGGAGATCGGTGGCGACACCATCTGGGTGAACATGGTGAAGGCGTACGAAGAGCTGCCGGAAGAGGTCAAGCGCAAGCTCGACGGCCTGCGCGCGCGCGCCAGCATCGAGCAGAGCTTCGGCGCGGTGATGACGCCGGAAGCGCGCGCCAAGCTGGCCCAGGACCATCCGGCGGTGGAGCACCCGGTGGTGCGCACCCATCCGGAGACCGGCGAGAAGGTGCTGTTCGTGGGCGCGGGCTTCACCACGCATTTCACCAACTACAGCACGCCGGCCAATGTGCGCCACGGTATCGACAAGGCGCCGGGCGCTGCCTTGCTGCTCAACTACCTGATCAGCCGCGCCACCATTCCCGAGTACCAGGTGCGCTGGTCATGGCAGCAAGGCGACGTCGCCGTGTGGGACAACCGCTCCACCCAGCATTACGCCCTCAACGACTACTGGCCGGCGCCGCGCAAGATGGAGCGCGCCGGCATCATCGGCGACATCCCCTGCTGAGCGCCCGCGCGGCAGCGTTGCCCCGAAGCACCGATCCCCCGCCCGAGCGCTCCCTGCCGAAGCGCGGGCACCCCCTACCCGGAGACACCCCATGAACTTCCTCGACGGCCATCTCTTTCCCGAGAACCAGCAGCCGCTGATCATCACGGCCGCCCCCTACGCGCCCGGCTGGCTGCCCTCCGACTTCCCGGAGGACATCCCGGTGACGATGGAGGCGCAGATCCAGAAGGCGGTGGACTGCTACAACGCCGGCGCCACCGTGCTGCACCTGCATGTGCGCGAGCTCGACGGCAAGGGCTCCAAGCGCCTGTCCAAGTTCAACGAGCTGATTGCCGGCGTGCGCGCCGCCGTGCCGGAGATGATCATCCAGGTGGGCGGTTCGATCTCCTTTGCGCCCGAGAACGAGGGCCAGGCCGCCAAATGGCTGTCGGACGACACGCGCCACATGCTGGCCGAGCTGGAGCCGGTGCCGGACCAGGTCACGGTGACCGTCAACACCTCGCAGATGAACGTGACCGACCACGCCGAGGACGCCGACTTCCGCGGCACCTCGCGCGAGAACCCCGCCATCTTCCACGCCTACAAGGAGATGACGGTGCCCGCGCAGCCGGGCTGGGTCGAGGAGCATGTGCGCCGCCTGAGCGCCAGGGGCATCCAGAGCGCCTTCCAGTGCTACAACACCAACAGCTTCGAGTCGGTGGAGCGCTTGATGCGCCGCGGCTTCTACAAGGGGCCGCTGGTCATGAACTGGGTCGCCATCGGCGGCGGCATGGACACGCCCAACGTCTACAGCCTCGCCAACTTCATGCGCGGCGTACCCGACGGCGCGGTGGTCACGGTGGAGAGCAATGTGCGTAACGTGCTGCCGGTCAACATGATGGGCATCGCCATGGGCCTGCACGTGCGCTGCGGTACCGAGGACGTGATCTGGAACCAGAAACGCAGCGCGAAGATGAGCACCGTGGAGCAGATCGAGCAGCTGGTGCGTATCTCGCGCGAGTTCGGCCGCGACATCGCCAGCGCGCGCCAGGCGCGCGAGATCAGCAAGATCGGCGTCTTCTACGACTCGGTGGAGGAATCCCTGCAGGCGAACGGCTTCGCGCCCAACCGCAACGGCGGCACCCAGGGCTTCCTGCGCAAGACGCATTGAGCGCGGCGGCTCGGTAAGAGGCCAGGTGCCGGCATGCGGCCGGACATCACAACGAGGAGACTGCCATGCAACGCTTCACCCCGATCCTGCGCCGGCTTGCGGCGCCCACGCTGGCGCTCGCGCTGGCCCTGGGCGCGCTCGCGCCGGCCATGCGCACCGCCGCTGCCGCCGAATGGCCGGCCCGGCCGCTGCGCATCCTGCTCGGCGCCCCGCCGGGCGGCACCGCGGACATCGTCGCGCGCCTCTATGCGGTCGAGCTGCAGCGCGCGCTCGGGCAGCCGGTGATCGTCGACTACAAGCCGGGGGCGGCCGGCACCATCGCGGTCCAGACCATGCTGTCCGCGCCGCGTGACGGCTATACCTTCCTGCTGATCCAGAAGGGCATCGCCGCCGAAGTGCCCCATGCCATCAAGGTTTCCTACGATCCCTTCAAGGACATCGTGCCGGTCGCGCAACTGACCCGGCAGGGGCTGGTGCTGGTCGGCAATCCGGGCCTGCCGGCGAAGAGCCTCGCCGAGCTGGTGGCCTATATCAAGGCCAATCCCGGCAAGCTCGACTACGCTAACTTCGGCATCGGCCTGCGCGGCCAGACCATCGGCGTGCAGTTCAACCGGCTGGCCGGACTCCAGACCGGCAGCGTCAACTACAAGGGATCGCCGCCCGCGCTGCAGGACATCATGGGCGGACAGGTCGCGCTGATGTTCGACGGCCCGGCCTCGTCGCTGCCGCTGATCAAGGGCGGCAGGCTGCGCGCCTTCGCCATCGCCTTCCCCAAGCGCATCGCCGCGCTGCCCGACGTGCCCACCTTCGCGGAACTGGGCTACCCCGAACTCAACGAGGTGGGCTGGATGGGCCTGTGGGCGGCGTCGGGCGTGCCGCCGGCCATCGTGGCCAAGGTGCGCGAGGCCGCCATCCAGGCGATGCAGTCGCGCGGCCTGCAGAAGAAGCTGGAGGAACTCGGCATGGAGGCCGGCACGCCGGTGGCCACCGAGGCGCTGGCGCGCGACGTGCGCGAATCCTACGAGCGCCAGGGCGCGCTGCTGCGCTCGATCGGCTTCACGCCGCAGTGAGGCCGCCCGGCCGGCGGGGGAACAGGACATGAACAGGCAGGACCGACAGGAGCAAGCATGAAAGCGGCACAGGTACTACCCGGCGCGGACGGCGGGCGCGTCATCGTGCAGGAGATCCCCGCACCCACGCCGAAGGCCGGCGAAGTGCTGGTCCGGGTACGGGCATCGGGCGTCAACTACGGCGAGATCAAGTACATGCGCGAGCACCGCGCTGGCCTGCCGATGACTGCCGGGGTGGAGTTCGCCGGGGAAGTGGCCGCCGTGGGCGAGGGGGCCGGCGGCTGGCGCGAGGGCGACCGCGTCATGGGCCACGGCCGCGGCTGCCACGCGCAGTACGTGCTCGCCGCGCCGCAGGCGCTGATGGCGGTGCCGGACACGGTGTCGTGGGTCGACGCCGCGGCCTTTCCCAATGTCTTCATCACCGCGCACGATGCCCTGGTCAGCAATGGCGCGCTGCAGGCCGGCGAGTCCGTCTACATCAACGGCGCCTCGGGCGGCGTCGGCATGGCGGCGATCATGATCGCGTCGGCGCTGGGCGCGCGGCCGGTGATCGCCTCCTCGCGCTCGGCGGAAAAACTGGCGCGCCTGGCCGGCTACGGCGTCGACGTCGGCCTGCTGGCCGGACAGGAGCCGCTGGCCGGACGCCTGCGGGACGCCACCGACGGGCGCGGCGTCGACGTCATCCTCGACACCATCGGCGGCACGGTGTTCGAAGACCACGTGCAGAGCCTCGCCGTCAAAGGGCGGCTGGTGAACCTGGCCCGCCTCGGCGGCGCCAGCAC
This sequence comes from Cupriavidus sp. USMAA2-4, assembly GCF_001854305.1. Lineage (NCBI taxonomy): Bacteria > Pseudomonadati > Pseudomonadota > Betaproteobacteria > Burkholderiales > Burkholderiaceae > Cupriavidus > Cupriavidus sp. USMAA2-4. The sequence goes on from NZ_CP017749.1 coordinate 1,524,747, forward strand.
CGCCTGCCTCGACCTCAACCTGCTGTGGCTGAACCGCCTGAAGCTGATGGGCGCCACCTTCCGCACGCGCACCGAGCCGGAGCGCCTCGCCTGCGTGGAGGCCTGCGCGCGCGACCTGCTGCCGTGGTTCGGCGCCGGCAAGCTGCGCCTGCCGATCGACCGCGTGTTCGCGCTGGACGCGATCGGCGACGCCTACGACTACATCCTGCGCAGCCAGCACATGGGCAAGATCGTGCTGTCGGTGGACTGAGCGCGCTTCCAACTTCCTTTGCACCACCGTGCCAGGCCGACGCTAGCCCGCCAGGGCCCGCGCCGCCGGCGCGGCGTTCTGCTTGCGCCACTGCGTCACGCTGCAACCGAAGGCGGCGCGGAACCAGTGGCTGAAGCTGCTCTGGGTGGCGAAGCCCAGCAGGCTGGCGATCTCGCCGAGCGGCAGGTCGCTTTCGGCGAGGTGGCGCAGTACCAGTTGTGAACGCACCTCGTCGAGCAGTGCCGAGAAGCTCAGCCCGTCGGCATCGAGATGGCGGTGCAGCGTGCGCCGGTCGACGCGCAGGTGGCGCGCCACCTGCTGGGCCGTGCAGCGGCCGCCCGGCAGCAGCGCCAGGATCAGCTCGCGGCACGACTCGCGCGTGCCCTCGCCGCGGCGCCGCAGCGCGGCATCGAGATAGTCGCGCGCCAGCCGCGCCGCGCCGGACTGCGCGGGCGCGCGCGGCCGGTCCAGGTCCGCCGCCGCGCAGACGATACCGTTGAAGGCCTGGTTGAACTTCGGCTGGCGGCCGAAGAAGGCGCGGTGGGCCGACAGGTCCGCCGGCGCGCGGTGCGTGAAGCAGACCTGCTGCGGCCGCCACTGCGGGCCGATCAGTTCGCGCAGGATGCGGAACATCATGGCCACCGTCAGCTCCATCGCCTGGCGCGTGGCCGCTCCCGGGGTGGGCAGCAGATCCTCGCGGATGACCACGGTCTGGTCCGTTTCCTCTATGTGCGTCACCAGGGCGGCGCTGATCAGCTTCAGGTAGCGGCACAAGGTATCGAGCGCCAGCCGGGGCGAGGCCTCTTCCTTCAGCACCAGGCTGATCGGCCCCAGGTTGGAAAACCCGCGCCGCGCCGCCAGCCGCAGCGCGAGGTCCTCCACCCCGGTGGCGCTGGCGGTCAGCTCCAGCAGCTCGCGCAGGGCGCGGCTCGGAATCAGGGCCTCGGGGTCCTTCAGCAGCCGCATCGACAAGCCCGCCTTGCGCAGCAGGGCACCGGGGTCTTGCCCGAGCGACTGCACCAGTTCGATGTAGCCGTTCAGGCTGGCACTGCGGACCAGTCTCCCGACTTGTTCCATTCTGCTGACTCCACACGCTTGGCTGCCATGCCGGGAGGCTTGGGGCAGGACCGGCAGAGGCGGGCGGGAGGCCCCGCACGCTGCCGGCATCGGCGTGAAGTATGCCTGAGGTCGTGGCGCCGGGTCGAGCAAGCGGGGGCCTGGCGCGTGCAATGCGCTACGGGCGCCGGAGACAGGCGAGGAGCTCAGCGCCGGAGCGGATCGGCCAGGCCATATGCCGCATCGATCAGTTCGACGGCACGCAAGCAGTCCCGCGCACTCGCCGGGGGAGGGCCGCCGGCACGCCATGCGTCCAGGGTCTTGCGCAGCATCCCGAACGCAGGATTCCCATCCGGCTCTCCGGGCAGGGATGTCTCGTCGTCCGTGCCGACGATGCGCAGCATGCCATCCTTGGCCATCAGTAGCGCATGCTGGCCGCAGATCTTCCATTCGCCGTCGGCGCCGTCGAGCAGCCGATCCCGGCTTGGCAGATTGGTGGCGCCTTCGGTGGTGCGGCGCGGGTAGGCATTGCCAACTTCCAGCGTGGCGAGCACACCGCTTTCGCTGCGCAGCAGCACGCTTGCATAGTCTTCTACCGCCTGGCCGAGCGCACCATTGCTGATCTGTGCTGCGGTGACCACCCACGGCTCGTCGACCAGCACCCGCAGCGCGTCCAGGCCGTGCGTGCCCAGATTGCGCAGACAGCCGCCGGCCGACGCCTCCGGGTCAAGCATCCAGGCGGAATCCCAGGCGGGGTAGCGTGCGGAACTGAAGCGGTTCATGCGGATGTAGATGTGGGACAGGCGGCCGAAGCGCCCCTCGACAAGCATCTCGCGCGCCTTGCGCATGAATGGCGCGTCGCGCTGGGGCAGTGGAACGGCGACGAAGGCGCCCCGCGCCGTGGCTTTGTCGACAATGCCACGGACTTCGGCGGCGTTGCGTCCCATCGGCTTTTCCATCAGGAAGTCGATGCCCCGATCCAGCAGGTCATGCGCACGCCGCGCCATGCGGTCGTGACGGCCGAGCGCAACGACGAAATCCGGTTGCTCGCTGTCGAGCATCGCCAGGTGGTCGGCGTAGACGGCACCGACCCCGATGGCCCGTGCACGCTTCGCAGCGATCTCGGCATCGTCATCATGCAGTGCCACTACCTCCACGTCTTCCATTTGAACCAGATGTTTCAGGTAGGCGGCGTCATAGATTGAGTGCCAGTGACTGACGTCGATGGCGGCAATGCGGATCGGCATGGCTTTCCTTTGCATGGGTGGTGAAACAGGCCAGGCCCCCGGGGCCGGAGGCGTCGCCGCCGTCATGTCTTCTGGCCGGCGGCAGGCCTGGTGACTTCGATCGTGACTGGAGTGTACATAAGGTTGGTGTGCATATCAATTTATTGACCGTACGCCAATCGTTGGTATACTCACCATATCGAAACGACCCGAAGAGACAACGCCAAGCACGCGTTGCTTGCCTGAGAAGTGGTCGGGATGGTCGTTCCTTATACCGCCGGGTGCCAACTCTTCCTTCTGGAGACAAACTTGAAGCTCTGTCGATTCAACAATGACCGCGTGGGCGTCGTCCTGTCAGGACAGGTGGTGGACGTGACGGAAGCTGTCACGCGAGTACTGGAGGGCTTGCCGCCGGTGGATGGCGATCCCCTGATCGCCTACCTCGACCAGGTTCGCGCCGGATTGCCGTCGGATCTGCTGGCGCGGCAAGCCGCGCCGGCCAGCGCCGTCAGCCTGCTTGCGCCGGTGCGCTTGCCAGGCAAGATCGTGGCGGCGCCGGTCAACTATCACGCGCATATCGCTGAGATGCTGGCGAGCAATATTTCTCCGGGACACAACCTGGCGGATATCGAGAAGGCAGGTCTGTTCCTCAAGGCGACATCGTCCCTGGTGGGGGCTGCCCAGGGAGTCGCGGTGCGCTTTCCCGAGCGGCGGACCGACTACGAGGTGGAGCTGGTAGCAGTGATCGGTCGCGCCGCGAGCGAGGTGCCGGTGGAGGAAGCCTTGGACTACGTCGCCGGCTATGCGGTCGGCCTTGACATCACCGTACGCGGTACCGAGGATCGCAGCTTCCGCAAGTCGATCGATAGCTATACGGTGCTTGGCCCCTGGCTGACCACTCGGGATGAGATCGAAGATCCGAACGCCCTGCGGTTGTGGTTGTCGCAGAATGGCATCGTGAGGCAGAACACGTCCACGGCCGACATGGTGCTCAGCGTCGCGGAGCTGATTGCCTTCGCTTCGCGCTTCTACACGCTCAAGCCAGGCGACCTGCTGTTCACCGGCACGCCGGAAGGCGTGGGTCCGATCCACCCAGGCGATTTCCTGCATGCCGCCTGCGATGGCCTGGATGCCATGGATGTCCGGGTACGTGCCTATGGAGACGAGGCATGACGGCGGAACGGCAGCGCAGCGGCAGCAAGCCGCTGTTGGAGGCACTCGACGAGGTTCATGCACAACCCTTGTGGGATCGCTATATGCGTCTCAATACCCGCGAGCCCCAATATCACGCGCCGCTGATCTGGCCGTGGCAGACGATGGGGCCGCTGGTGGAACGTGCCGCCCGCGAAGTCGACATGGAGGAGGCTGAACGGCGGGTGCTACTGCTGACCCATCCCGATTTCCCTGGCACGGTCTTTACCACGCCGACACTGTCGGGCGGATTGCAGGTTCTCAATCCGGGAGAGTCGGCCGATGCCCATCGGCATACGCTTGCCGCGCTGCGCATCGTCATGTGCGGCAGCGGAGCGGTCACGACGGTCGACGGCAAACGCTGCGAAATGGTCCCCGGCGATGTGATCCTGACGCCGGCATGGAGCTGGCACGAGCATTGCCACGAGGGAAGCGAGCGCATGGTCTGGTTCGATGGGCTCGACTATCCGCTGGCGCGGCAACTCGGCGCGGTGTTCTTCGAGATGGGGCCGGGTCCCGTGCCACCCCGTGGCCTGGCGGCAGCGCCTGACGATAGCCTGGCGGAGGGCGGCATGCTCCCGGAAGGCGACGCGGCGGTGGTGCCTTACTCTCCGCTCTATCGCTACGCCTGGGAGCGCGCCGACCGGGTGCTGGCCGCCATGGCCCCGGGCGTCGACGGCTCGCGCCGCCTGCGCTACCTCAATCCGGCCGACGGCGGCCCCGTGATGCCGACCATCGACGTCGAGGCGCTGCGCCTGGCGGCCGGCCGGACAACTGCCGCGGTGCGCACCACCGCGACCGCGATGGTCGTCGTGATCGAAGGGAGTGGCCGCAGCGACATCGGCGACACCGTGTTCCATTGGCAGCAGCACGACGTGTTCACGCTGCCACGGTGGCAGTGGGTCCGGCACCAGGCCGTGAGCGAGCAGGCCACGCTGATGCTGGTCAGCGATCGCGAACTGATGCGCAGGCTGGATTACCTGCGCGAGGAGAGGCGAGCGGATTGAAGATCTCGGCGTACCGCGGCGTCCGGCATCCGTCCGCGCCGGGGGCCGCCACATGCATACCACACGAAAACTAGGAGACAGCTTCATGTTGAACCCCTTCCTGCGCAGCGGCCTGCTGCGCGCCTGCCTATTACTGTTCCTGGCGGCAACGTTCGGCGCCTGTCCTGTGGTCGCGCGCGCCGAGGATTTCCCGGCCCGGCCGATCACCATTGTCGTGCCATTCACCGCCGGCGGCGCGGCGGACGTCGGCGCGCGCCGTATCGCCGAGAAAGTGACCGAGTACACCGGACAACCCGTGCTGGTCGACAACCGGCCCGGCGGCGGCGGCCAGATCGGGGCCAGCGCCGTCAAGAATGCGCGCCCGGACGGCTATGTGCTCTACCTGGCCAGCGTCGGTTCGCACGCGATCAACAGTTCCCTCTATACGAAGTTGAGCTATGACCCGGTCAAGGACTTCGCGCCGGTGGCGCCCCTGTTCTCGTTTCCCCATGTGCTGGTCGTGCCGCCATCGAGTCCGGCCCGCTCGCCGGCGGACCTGGCGGCGCTGAGCAAGGGCCGGCCGGGCGGCCTCAGCTATGCCTCGATGGGCATCGGCAGCGGTGGACATCTGTTGGCCGAGATGTTCCGTTCGCGGACCCGGCTGGAAGCGACGCACGTGCCCTACAAGGGCTCGTCGCAGGCGGTTGCCGACGCAGTGGCGGGGCGCTTCGACTTCTTCTTCAACGGTATCGTCGACTCGTTGCCGCTGGTGCGCGAGGGCAAGGTGCGCGCCCTGGCCATTGCCGACACGCAGCGTTCGCCGCTGCTGCCCAACCTGCCGACCATGATCGAACTAGGCTATCCCGATTTCGTCCTGAACGCCTGGTTCGGCGTGGTTGCCCCGGCGGGTACGCCCAAGGCCGTCGTGGCGAAGCTGAACGCGGAATTCGCCAAGGCGGCGCGCGATCCCGAGGTCGTGGCGAAGATGGCGGAGCAGGGCGCCAAGATGATGACCGGCACGCCGGAGGAATTCGCCTCCTTGATGCGTTCGGAGACGATCCGGCTGGGCAAGGTCGTGCGCGAGTCCGGCGCTCACCTGGACTGAGGAACGACATGGCTCGGCGTGCTGTCGCGCGACAGCCGCAGGGCGCCACGCACCTAGCCGGACCCTGACCGGCGCCCGTGCCCATGGAAGACAACAAAGCGATGCCGTCAGGGCAGGCTCGCACTCGCTCCGAAACAAGCCAAGGAGATATTCATGCAGCATTCGCAGGAAAAGGAAGTCGTCATCATCGGGGCCGGCATCGGCGGCCTGACGCTGGCGCTGGCGCTACACCGCGTCGGCATCCGCTGTCGCATCTACGAGAGCGTGACGGAACTCAAACCATTGGGCGTCGGGCTGAACCTGCTGCCGCACGCGATGAAGGAACTCGCCAGACTTGGACTGCAGGAGCGCCTGCTGGCGAAGGGCCAGGAGACGCGCGAGTACTGCTTCTTCACCAGCCATGGCCAGCTCGTGCATCGCGAGCCGCGTGGCAAGTTTGCCGGCTATGCCTGGCCACAGGTGTCGATCCATCGCGGTGACCTGCAGATGACCCTGCTCGCCGCGGTAGAGGAACGCCTGGGCGCCGATGTCCTGCACCTCGGGCAGCGCTGCACGGGCGTGGAGCAGGACGACGCGGGTGTCACCGTCCACCTGCAGGACAGCGGCAGCGGCGCGCCGTTGGCACCGGTCAGCGCGCAGGTCGTGGTGGCTTGCGACGGCGTCCATTCGGTGATCCGCAAGCAGTTTCACCCGGCCGAGGCCAGGCCGCGCTACCAGGGTTCCACGCAGTGGCGCGGCGTTACGCGCGCCAAGCCCTTCATGTCGGGTGCCAGCATGGCCTATGTCGGTACCTACCACACCGGGAAGCTGATTACCTATCCGATCCGCGACAACATCGACGGCGAGGGCACGCAGCTCATCAACTGGGTCATCGAGTTCGCCAAGCCCGAAGAGGAGGAGCGGGACTGGAACCGCCAGGGCCGCCTCGAGGATTTCCTGCACCTTTTCGAGCACAGTCAGTTCGAATGGCTCGACATACCAGCCATGCTGCGCGAGGCGGATGCGGTCTACGAGTACCCGATGGTCGATCAGGATCCCCTCGGCTTCTGGACGGTGGGGCGGGTCACGCTGCTGGGCGACGCCGCGCATCCGATGATGCCGCGCGGCTCGAACGGTGCAGCGCAGGCCATCATCGACGCGACTGCGCTGGCCGATCTGCTGGCCGCGGAGGACGATCCGCGCCGGGCACTGCAGGCCTACGAGCACAAGCGCTTGAAGGCTACCGGCGACGTGGTGCTGGCGAATCGCGAGATTGCACCCGATGCCATCCTGCTGGTCGTGGAGGAACGTACCGGCGGGAAACCGTTCGAGCGGCTCGAGGACGTGATCTCAGCGCAGGAGTTGCTCGCATGGCAAGAGCGCTACAAGCGCGTGGCGGGCTTCGACGCGGGGACACTGTCGGCCGCGCCTTGAGGAACCCTCTCAACTGGAGTCTGGAAGATGGAAGACGTACTGGGTTATCGCCGGCCGGCCGCGGGCACGCAGCCGGACTACCTGTTCCCTCGCTACGTGGCGACGCAGAAGCGCTCGCCCAAAGTGCCGCTGGTGTTGCTCCCGCAGACCTTGTCCGAGATCACGGGGCCCGTGTTCGGCCACCAGGATCTCGGCGCGCACGACAACGACCTGACGTCGCAACACGACGGCCGGCCGCTCGGCGAGCGCATCATCGTCAGCGGGCGGGTGCTGGACGAGAACGGCAGTGCTGTGCCGAACACGCTGGTGGAGATCTGGCAGGCCAATGCCGCCGGTCGTTATCCGCATCGTGCTGACCGTCACGACGCACCGCTTGACCCCAACTTCACCGGCTGTGGCCGAACCTTGACCGACGCGCGGGGTTGTTACCGCTTCCTCACCATCCGGCCAGGCGAGTATCCCTGGCGCAATCACTACAACGGCTGGCGCCCGGCGCACATCCACTTCTCGGTGTTCGGCCCCGCCTTCGCCACGCGGCTGGTCACGCAGATGTACTTTCCCGGCGATCCGCTGCTGGACTACGACCCCATGTACTTGTGCGTGCCCGACGCGAAGGCGCGGCAACGCTTGGTGAGCCGGCTCGACTGGGAGCACACGGTGCCGGAGTTCGCGCTGGCCTACCGCTTCGACATCGTGCTGCGCGGACGCGAGCAAACGCCGTGGGAGCCGTCCGGTGGCTGGGTACGTCGCTAAGGCCGGTATGCGCAAGGCCGGCCGCCCAGCGGCAATCATCGACAGGAGGAATGGATCATGAGCCTTCAAGCAACGACTTCACAGACTGCGGGTCCTTACCTGCATATCGGGTTCACCTGGCTGACGAGCGAGGATCTGGCACCGGGCGAGGCGGGGGAGCGCGTTTCCCTTTCCGGCCGCGTACTGGATGCCGACGGCGCACCGGTCGACGACGCCATGCTGGAAGTCTGGCAGGCGGACCCGCAGGGGCGCTACGCCCATCCAGAGGGCGGACGGGCGCCGCTGTCCGGCTTTCGTGGCTGGGGGCGGGTGGGGACTGACGAGGCGGGGTGGTTCCGCTTCACTACCGTCAAGCCTGGCGCCGTGCCGGGGCCGGGCGGGAGCCTGCAGGCACCACACCTGGTGGTCGCGCTGTTCATGCGCGGCATCCTGAAGCAGCTCGTGACACGGGTCTACTTCCCAGGCGAGCCCGCCAACCGGACCGACCCGGTGCTGGCGCTTGTCCCGCACGAGCGCCGCGCTACGCTGGTGGCGCAGGCCGAAGGGCCTGGAGTGCTGCGGTGGAACGTGGTGCTGCAGGGCCGGGACGAGACGGTGTTCTTCGATTTCTGACGAGCTCTGCCTTGCTGCGCCAGGCCCCAGTCCACTGCGTCATTGGAAAAGCACCTGCGATCGACAGCGATTCCAGGCCGTATGCGTCATGGCAAAGGCGTGCCATCGCCGTGCGATGCCCGTGCTTTGCGCCTGGCCTGCGACCTGGATGCACCGCCGCTCGGGAGCGCTTTCTCTGCCGCCAAGGACTAGGCGGTCTCGCCGCCGCGACGTACTGCCTTGCGCGGGGCGCGCGCGGGCGATGGCTTGCTGGCGGTGCCGGTCGTCTTGGCCGGGGACTTGCGTGCGGGCGATTTTTCCTCGGGCGTCCGTGTACCGGGCAGGTCGAGCCGGCCCTGTGCCGCCAGGTCTTCCATCCGGGAAGCATCCAGCGGTGCGCGCGAGTAGGCATTGTTGACGTTGACCAGCTTTGTGAGCATCTCCATGAAGAGGCGCTGCTCGGACTTGCTCAGCGGGGCCAGGATGCGCGCCTCGCTGCGGTCGAGTTCCTGCTCGATCTGGTCCAGCGTGGCACGGGTCGCCGGTGTCACGTGCAGCAGGTTCAAGCGGCGATCATGCGGTGCCCGCGTGCGCGTGATGAGTCCCTTCTCGACGAGGCGGTCGATGACCTTGACCATGGTCGTCTTGTCCATGGCGATCATGTTCGACAGGGTCATCTGGTCGATGCCGGGGACCTCGTCGATCATCTTCAGGGCGGCGTACTGCCGGGGCGTCAGGTCATGGCTGCCGGCTTCCTCGAGGAACAGCGCGACAGAGATCTGGTTGAGGCGACGGATCAAATGGCCGGCCCGCGAGTAGAAGATTTCAAGCGACATAGAACGAGATGCTCCTGAAAGGCGCCGCCCCGAAACGGCCGGTGGCAGTGGGCGGTCCCTGATTTGAATATTGTACCAATGATCGATACAACGATTGCCAGCATACCAACCATATGCTTGCCTATCAAATGGCGGAGGCGGGTTGCGGGGCACGGGTCATTGCTTGTGTCCCCGTGTCTCGGCGCGGGGCGATTTCCTGGAGTTTCCATTCACTGACTGGAGGTTTGCATATGAGCCGATTGCGCTTGACCATGGCCTGCTGGGACTATGACCGAGTGGCCGCACTGAAATCTGGCGAGGTCGCCATCGACGGCGTCGATCTCAATTTCCTCGCCCAGCCCGTGGAAGAGACGTTCTTCCGCATGCTGCGCCACCATGAGTTCGATATTGCCGAGATGTCGCTATCGTCCTATGTCGTGTCCCTGGCGCGGGGTGACTCGCCCTTTATCGCCGTCCCGGTGTTCCCGTCGCGTTTCTTCCGTCATTCCTGCATATTCGTCTCCGCCGCCAGTGGCATCGAGACCCCGGCGGACCTAGCAGGCAGGCGCATCGGCGTGCCCGAGTATCAGATGACGGCCCCCGTCTGGATCCGGGGCATCCTCGCCGACGAGTATGGTGTGGCGCCGGATGCCATGGAGTACTGGACGGGGGGCGAGGAGCAACCGGGGCGCGAGGAAAAGCTGCGCCTGGAGTTGCCGGAGCGTTTCCGGCTCCGCGCGATCGGCGCGGAGCAGACCCTGGCCAGCATGCTGGCTGACGGGGAGATCGATGCCTTGTTCACGGCGCGCACGCCATCGACCTTCCACACTCGCCCGCACCACGTTCGCCGGCTGTTTCCCGACTACCAGGCGGTCGAGCAGGACTACTATCGACGCGCCGGCATCTTCCCGATCATGCATACGGTGGTGATCCGCCGGGAGGTCTACCTGGCCAACCGCTGGCTTGCGCAGTCACTGTACAAGGCGCTTCAACTGGCGCAGCGGAAGGCGTACGAGGACCTGCGCCAGACCGCAGCGCTCAAGACCATGCTGCCCTGGCTGCCGGCTCACGTCGAGCAAGCCGAAAGCGTGATGGGCCGGGACTGGTGGCCCTATGGTTTTGCTGCCAACCGCCACGTGCTGGAAACCTTCCTGCGCTACCACCACGAGCAAGGCCTGTCCCCGGCCGGCCTCAGGCCCGAAGACCTGTTCGCGCCGGAAGCGCTGGAGTCCTTCCTGATCTAGTCCGCTGAATCATTGAAATGGGAGGGAAGGACATGGTATGCGGGAATCAGCGCTTAGCGCCTGGCCTGCGACCTGGAGGCACCGTCGCGCGGGGGCGCTCGCTCTGACGCAATGGACTGACTGGTGCACGTGCCCGGCGCCGGGCAGAGGGCAGGACCTGCATGAAGATCCAGCAACTCCACGACCTTGCCGCCGTGGTGCGCCACGGCGGTATCCGGGCCGCGGCGCGCGCCCGTCGTGCGTCGCAAGCCGGGATCACCCTGAGCTTGCAGCGGCTCGAACAACAGTATGGCCTGAGCCTGTTCGTGCGCAACGGGCGGGGGATCACCTTGACGTCGCATGGCGAGATCGCGCTTCGTCATGCCGAGGCTGTCTTGCGTGAATGGGAGCGCGCCGAGCAGGCGCTGCGCAGCATGGCGTGCCAGCGTGCCTCGACCGTGCGGATCGGGTTGTCGCTCGACCCGTCAATTTTCGTGGGCACGCACGTGCTGCCCGAGTTTCAGAGACGGCTTCCCGATGTTGAACTCCATGTGATGCATGGCGCTTCGGAGGCCATCGTGCACGCGCTGCGCGCTGGACGCATCGAACTGGCCATCGCCACACTGCCACCTCCTGCGGATCGCGCCGGTTTGCGCTGCAGTGCGTTGTACGACAGCGTGCCGGCCATCCTGTGCCGGCAGGGGCATCCCCTGGCAGCGGCGCGCAAGGCGTCCGCATTGAGGGACTGCAACTGGATCGTGCTGGCGGACGCCTGGTCTGTTCCCGCTTCCGGCGCATCGACCTCCACGCAGTCGAATGTGCGGCAGCGCTTCGAGCAGAAGATGGCAGGGCACGGCTTGCCACCGCCTCGCTCGGTGCTGGTACTGTCTTCGCTGATGGATGCCGTTCTTCTGATGGGAGCGTCCGACTACCTTGCCGAGATGCCGCGGGGCGTGCTGGAACGCGCGGGCAGCCCGCATGGGCTGCTGGCGCTGGAGCTCGACGACATGTTGCCGCCGCGGCAGGTCGGACTGATGCGCGCTGCCGACCGGCCTCTGCCTGCCGAAGCGCGCACGCTGGCCGCGATGCTCGCTTCCTTTGGCCGTATCCGCCAGGCGTTGCGCGGCGGCGTACGGCCGGGCTAGAACTTGTGGCGGATGCCGGCCACCATCACCAGCTGTCGGTCGTTGCTGGAGGGGGCAAAGAGATAGATATCCGCCTTGGCGCCTACGGCCTTCTGATAGGTGCCATAGACATAGACATCCGTGCGCTTGGACAAGAAGTAGTCCAGGCTGAGTTGGGCCATGTGCCAGCGCGGGGTGCTGGAGATGCCGCTGTAGCTGCCGGCAGTGAATACATAGCCTGCGCCCAGCACCAGGGAGGGCGTCAGATGGTAGGTGCCATTGAGGTCGAAGTTGTGCAGGCGCAGTCCGCTGTTGTCGCGATAGGCGTAGTTGACATAGGTGTACATCGCGTTGACTCGCGCCGCGCCGAAACCGTAGCCGGCAGCCAGGCCCGCGACCTGCTGCTTGCGCACGCCGATCGCGGGATTGAGCGGACTGCTATGAAACAGCACGAACGGAGCACCGAAGTAGTCGTCCGTGACCGCTCCACTCGCATTGTTGCCGGCGTTGAGGCCGGGGTTGTCAAGCTGCAGGTAGGCGCCCGCCAAGCGCAGGGAGCCCCTCTCGTAGATGCCGCCGGCGCTGAACGAGCGGTTGTTGGCCGCACTGGAGACATCGGACAGCGCATAGCTCAACTCGCCTCGGAGGCCGCCCCAGTCCGGTGTGACGTACTTGATCGCGTTGTTGTGGCGATAGCTGCCGAAAACGTTGTCGTTGTCGCCCACATGTGTCGCGAGGCCGGCCGCCGCGACCGGGGCGGACATGATGTCGAGGGCATCGTACACCGCGTCGTACTGGCGGCCGAACGTGAGGGTGCCATAGCGCTCGTTGCTGAGGCCGACGAAGGCCTGCCGCCCGAACAGCCGGCCACCTTGCTGTGACTTGCCGTCGTCGATCGCGAAGCCGCTCTCCAGTGCGAAGACAGCTTTGCTTCCGCCACCCAGGTCTTCGCTGCCGCGCAGGCCCCATCGATTGTTCTGCAAGGTGCCGGGCACCATCTTGGTTGCAGCCTGGCCGCCCTCGTTGTTGACGTAGGCAACGCCGACGGACAGCACGCCATACAGCGTCACGGAAGATTGCGCATGCGCCAGGCCGGGCATGCCAAGGATACCCGCGGCGGAACACACTGCCATTCTGAACTTCATCTTGTCTCCTTTCTCTTCTTGGGGAGGGGAACCGCGATGACCAACGTGTCGTCATCGCGGTTCGGGAACTGCTATTTGAATGTGCTAACCAATCGTTGGTACACGTTTTTTATGGGAAGAATTCGGTGCCGAAAGACGGTCCCGATGCATGGCAGACCCCGCGTCATGCAGGCCGGAGTGCTGCCGCCAAGGCATTACCGGTGCAATCCGCCAGGCTGGCCATGGACGGGAGGTGCCATCTGAACCGCATACAATGCCTCCCGTCGTCCGGTTGTCATTGATCGTAGGCGGATGGTTGGTATGCTATTTATATGGAGGGTGGACGCGCATCGGTGATTTCCCTCGGGCGCGCGGATCTGGTGATCGGTTCTCGTTATCGCGATTTCGGCGATGCTGCCCTTTCCGTCTGCCGGTCCTCCGAGGCGCATGGCCGGGACGCCGGGAGGCCGGGACGGTAGGAGTCGTGCCGCTCGTGATCACCGAGGTCAGGCCGGCGCTGCAGGCCATCGCGTCGCGCGGCCTGGGGCGGTGCGGCGCTTCGTGGAGGAGGGGGGGAGCCGCCGGGGCGGGGGTGAGGCGGCTTGATCCAGCTTGATGCGGCTTCGTGGTGAAGCGGGGCCATGCGGCGCAAGATCCGCGGCGCATGGCTTGCCGCCACGCGCTGGTCCAGCGCGATGCCAGCGGCCTGATCGCCCTGCTGCGCGCGGTCCGGCCGACCGGGATGGCGGGCGCAACGCAGGGGCCCGCCGCGTCTGCCGTGGCTGCAGCGGCTGCCGCCGTGGCGGCGCCGGCGCTGTCGAAAACGCGGTGCTTTGCAGTTGTCGTGATCTTGTCGCGCACCCTGCTCGCGTGAGCGAGCGCACTCCCTATGATGGTGACGGACCACCGGCCCGTGCCGGTCCCCGTTTTCCCTGCCCACCACCACATAGGAGACAACCGCATGAGTGCCTTGCTGAGCGACGCCGCCGCCTGCGACGACAATGCCGGCGCCCGCGCCAGGATCACCTTGCCCTATCCACGCTTCCAGAGACTCGGCCCCATCCCCTGGAAGCCGTGGGTGATGGATGGCGTCGACTACAAGCTGCTGAGCGTGAACGGCCGCAACGGCGGCTTCACCTGCCTGCTCAAGGTGAAGCCCGGGGTGGAAGCGCCGATCCACCATCACCTCGGCGCCATCGAAGTGCTGGTGATGGAAGGGGACATCTGCTACGACACCGATGACATCGGCCGGCCCGGCGACTACATCTTCGAGCCGGCCGGCGACATCCACCAGCCCCGCACGGCCAACGGCTGCGTGTTGTTCTGCGTGTTCGACGGCCCGATCGCCGGCCTTGCGGGTGACGGCAGCATCGCCGGCATCGTCGACTACAAGCTGATGCTCGAGATGGCCGAGCGCGACGGGGTGGCCGCGCACGTGCACCGGTAGCGCGCTGACCGTCGCGGCCGCCGCGCAGTTCGCGCCGGCGGCCGCGACGATGGCGGCCGGCCCGCCTAGGCCGCCGTCAAGCCTCCGTCGGCCACCAGCGCGTGGCCATGAACCAGCGAGGCGCGCGGCGACATCAGCCATGCCACCGCCTCGCCGATCTCCTCCGGCGTGCCGAAGCGCCCGATGGGCTGCAGCGTGCCCCAGGTGCTCTCGGTCTCCGGCTGGGCGGCGATCACCATGTCGACCATGCGCGTGCGCACCACGCCGGGACAGACGGCATTGACCCGGATGCCGCGGCTGCCGTACTCCAGGGCGGCGGTCTTGGTCAGGCCCAGCACCGCGTGCTTGGTGGCGCAATAGACGGACAGGCCGGGCTTGCCGACCAGGCCGCCCACCGAGGCCGTATTGACGATGGCGCCGCCGCCGCCGGGCAGCATGATCTCGATCTGGCGCTTCATGCCGTACCACACCGCCTTCAGGTTGACGGCAAGCAAGGCATCGAAGTGCGCCTCGTCATGTTGTGCGAGCGGCACGCCCGGGCCGGGAATGCCGGCATTGTTGAAGGCGCCGTCGAGGCGCCCGTAGTGCCGCAGCGCCAGTTCGAGCAGGGCGTCGATCTGCTCCGGCCGCGATACGTCCACGCCCATGGCGACGGCTTCGCCGCCGGCCTGCGCGATGCGGTGCGCGGTGTCCTCCGCGGCCGCCGCGTCGATATCGCTGACCACCACGCGCGCCCCCTCGCGCGCCATCGTCTGCGCGGCCGCCGCGCCGATGCCGGCCCCGGCGCCGGTCACCACCACCACCCGGGACTGCAGTGTTCCTGCCATCACCTGCCTCCTGTCTTTTGTCTTCTGTCTTCTGTCTCTTGTCTGCATGGCTGCCGTCGGGCGCTTGCATGCCTGCTGGTCGAGCGGTTCGCGAAAGGGGCGGGGCGGGCAGCGGTGCCGCCCGCCCCGCCAGGCAAGCGTCAAGCGCCAAGCAGCAAGCCGCAAGGGACAAGCGGCGCCAGCGTTCGCCTTCAGTGCGCGGACGTCACGCGTACGACATGGCCGGCCGTGCCGTTGGCCTCGGCCAGGGCCAGCATGGTGCGGCAATCCACCACCGCATTGACCTGTCCCTGCGCATCGCAGCCGCCCAGCGGGCCATGGCTGACCGCGAACATGATGCAGCCTTGCGGCGAGACGGGTTCATGCACCGCGCCTCCGGCTTCGTAGGTGTAGCAGCCGGCCTGGCCGGGATCGTCGGCGTCGTAGTAGAAGCCGCCTTCCAGCAGGAAGGCTTCCGCCGACCCCAGGTGCGCGTGCACCGGGGCCTTGGTGCCGGCGTCGACCTTGAGCAGCATGGTGAAGCCACCGCTCAGTTCGTTTACCGCCAGCAGCTTGAAATAGGTGCCGGCCATCACCCAGGGCGTCCAGGGGATCGCGTCGGCATCGATGAAGTCGCGGCCAAGGCGGGCCGTCAGCTTGACGGAGGAGGCGGAGGCCGGCTCCGGCACGGGGGTCGAAAGGGTCAAGGCAATGTCTCCTGGATTGGGATCGTCGTGGCCATCCGCGGGGGATGGCGCGAGCCAATCTATCAGCCAGGCGACGCTGGAGAGCGCCGGGGATGAACATCTGCGCGATATCGGAACAAGTTGCGATCCTTGCACAGCCGGTGCCTGGCGCGGGACCGGGCAGGCACCCCGGCGGGCATCCGGACGCTGCCCGCCGGAATGATCGCGATATCCGCACAACGCCCTATTTTTTTGCAGGCCCGACTCCCTAGAATGGCAGCAAAACAAGGCCTGGAGCCAGGAAGACAGGAGACCCCCGCCATGGAAGCAAACAGAACCGCCCTGGAGATCATTGCCCGGGAGACCGGGCGGGGGCCCGAACGCCTGCTGGCGAGCCATAGCGGCACCATCTTCGGCGCGCGCTGGAACCATCCGCCCTGCGAGGCCAGGCTGTATGGCAACGCGGACCATGTGCTGGTCTACCACCTCTCCGGCAACACGGATGTCGAGCGCCGCCGGCATGGCCTGGTGACCGGATTCCGCTCGCGCATCGGCGCGCTCACCTTCATGCCGCGTGCCTCCGATACCGAATGGCGCGTCGGCGGCCATACCCAGGTCCTGCATCTCTACCTGCCCCACTCGGTGTTCGAAGAGTTCTCCCGCGACACCCTGGAGCAGGACGCCTGCCCCGAGATCGACGCGTTCTTCGCCGTCACCGACCCCTGGCTCGACGGCTTCTTCCGCATGCTGGCGAGCGAGTCCCCCACCAACGCCACCGACGGCATGCGCACCGAATCCCTGGTGCTCGACCAGATCCAGGTGCTGCTGGTCCGGCACCTCGTGCAACGCTACAGCCTGGACGGCCCCGATGCCGGAAGGCACCGCGGTGCGCACGGCGGCACGCTGCGGCAGAGCGTCATGCGCAAGCTAGCCGAAGTGTTCGCCGAGCGGCTGCACGAAGACATCCGCCTGCAGGACCTGGCCCAGGTCGCCTGCATGTCGAAGGACCATTTCCTGCGGATTTTCCACGCCTCGTTCGGCCAGACGCCGCACCGCTACATGACCGCCTTGCGCTTCGAGCGGGCGCGTACCCTGCTGCGCGATGAACCCGATACGCCCGTGCTGGACATCGCGCGGCGCTGCGGCTTCAAGAACCTGAGCCACTTCTCGGCCGCCTTCCGGCGCCATGTGGGCATGAGCCCGAGCCGCTTCCGCGACCTGCGCTGAGCGGCAGGCGCACCGGCGTCGCTCCCGCCGGCCGCGGCCGTGGCGTCCGCTTCTGCGGCTACAGCCAGCGCCAGATGCCCGCGGCCGTGCCGGCCAGCGGGAGATGGGCCCAGGATGCCGCGAGCCAGACCACGAGGCCGCCCAACAAAGCGTGCAGGCCGAAGCCGCCGAGCCGCGCGCGGCCGGCGGCGATCGCCGCGAACGGCAGGTAGCTCGTCTTCGACTCCCAGGCGGGCCAGAGATCGGGCTGGAGTCGCTCCTTCTTCTGGTCCTGCAGCGCGGCGCCGACGAGCGCGAGGACGATGATGGCCACCGCCACGATGATGTTCTTGGCCACCGGGAACACCGCGATGTGGCACAGCCCCCACAGGGCGAACGACCACATCATCGGGTGGCGCGTCACCGCGAACACGCCGTGCGCCGTTTCCGGGAACGTGCCGGGCCGGCCGCCGGTGGGAAGCGCCGGGTTGCGGATCAGCGAACCCATCAGCAGGACCGAGGCGATCAGCATGAGCACGCTCGCAAGCGCCCTGAGTCCGCTTCCGACCGGCCATAGCGGTGCCGTCAGGGGCGCGCGCCGGTAGGCCACGATCATCCAGCCGAGCGTCACGGCGGCCACCAGCGAATAGACGCCCTGGAATCCGGCTTCGCCGATGGCGCCGACCAGGCTCTTGCGCAGCGGATGGGACAAGAGAAAGTGGCTGCCCACGAAGGCGACTGCCGCCGCCACGACTGCGCTGGTGCTTTCCATCGGCCTGGCTCCTCAATTCCAATCGTCGGTTGACCGTCTTGCCCCGATGCGCGACGCAGGGGGCTTCATCCGGATATTTCCCCAGCGCAATCCAAGTCGCCTTGCAGTGGCCGGGGCTTTGCCTTGCTGCGATATCCAGTACCGAAGATTACTGCTTGCGTGCCGCCAAAGCCAACGAGGCGATATCCCGGGGCCTCTTGCTTTTCCCCCCCTGCTTGCCGTGACCGGCCGCAGGCGGCCGGTGACCGCCGCCAGGCAGGATTCGTCCCTGCGAGGCGCATAATCCGGATGGCGTTGCGGCGCCCCCGGCTGCAACCTTGGCGGGCTATCGAGAATCCTTGATCGGAAGGAGATTGAGAATGACTTCCAGCGAAGCGGTGTCAGGCAAGCTGATCAACCTGGGTCAACTGGGCATCCGGTACCTGATCGACGGCAGTGCCACAGGTGGCATGGGGGTGTTCGAGTTGACCGTGCCCCCCGGCTCGCAAGTCCCGCCGCCACACAGCCACACGCACAACGAAGAATGCGTTTATGTGCTGGAGGGAATACTCCAGTACGCAGTCGATGGCGTAGTCCGAGACCTGGCGCCGGGGGAATGGATGTTCACCCCGCGCGGATCGGTCCATCGCTTCAGCAACCCGCACCATGCCACGGCCCGCGCGCTGATCGTCATCACGCCTGACATCGGCGCACAGTATTTTCTCGATATCGGAGCCATCGTCAATGCCGGCGGGCCGCCCGATCGCGACAAGCTGATCGGTGTCATGTCCAGGTACGGGCTGGTGCCGGCGGCGCTGCCACAGCCGCCGCAATGATCAGTCGTCAGCCTATGGAGCCAGAAGGATTGCCCGACCCACCCGGGCCGGTCGGGTCCTGTCCGGTGCTGGTCTGGGATCTGCCGACGCGGCTGTTCCACTGGCTGGCGGTGCTGCTGGTAGCAGGGGCTTATGCAAGCTGGTGGCTGAACTGGATGGGCTGGCATGTGCGCATCGGCGAGGCGCTGCTCGCGCTGCTGCTGTTCCGCTTGCTGTGGGGCTGCTTCGGCAGCGAAACCGCACGGTTCCGGAGCTTTCTGGCGTCGCCCGCCGCCGCGCTCCGCCATCTGCGGCACCTGTTCCGCCGCGAAGCCGACCTGCAGGTCGGCCACAACCCGGCCGGCGGCTGGATGGTGCTGCTGTTGCTGGCCCTGATGCTGGGCGAGACACTGAGCGGCATCTACGTCAACAACGATATGGCCGACAAAGGACCGTTCACCGCATGGGTTCCCGTCTCGATCGCCAATGCGATCCAGGCGCTCCACGCGATCCTGTGGGACGCGCTGCTGGCGGCGACGGCCTTGCATGTGCTGGCCATCGCGCTATACGCGCTGGCCAAGGGCCAGAACCTGCTGCTGCCCATGCTGACCGGCCGCAAAGCATTGCCGGCGCGCATCGCCGCGCCGCGGCTGGCGCCGGCAATGCTGGCGCTGCTTCTGCTGGGCGTCGGCGCCGCTGCCGCGGCGCTTCTCATGGCGTATCTCTGAACGCAGGCGCAGGCGTCAAGGACCCTTCGGCGGCAGCACCTGGCCGCGGATCTCGCCGGCCGGATGCGCCTTGGTGTGCACGTTGATGTACATCTCGCCGGTAAGAAGCTCCTGCGCGTCAGCCGGGGACAGCGTGGCCTGCCCCTGCAAGGGGCTGGTGAGCGCCGCGTCCTTCCTGGAAATCCAGACTTTCACGTCGGCGTTCTTGCCGGGCGTGGCTGGCCCATGGAAATGCGCCATGGTGGGCTCGCTGGACAGGTCGCTGAGCGTGATGGTCCAGGTGACGACCCGGGTGCCGGGGTCGAAGGTGAGGTTGGCGGAGCCGCTTCCTTTGGTCTGGACAGGAGGCACCTCCTGCGTTCCGCTGAGCGCCACGGTGAACGAGACCGGCGCCGCTTGCACCAACGCCATCGACCCGGCCAAGGCGAGGCCGGAGAGCCCCACGAGGGCCCGCCGCAATTGCGAAGCACCCATTTTCGCCTCCTGTCCGGCAATGCACTGGCTGCGCGGAGGCTGTCCGCTGTCATGTCATGTCATGGCAGAGGGCAGGTTCGCCGCCGGGGCCTCCAATGCCTGGGAGAATCGCCAGCTACCCCGCCGCCGACGCTGATCCGAGAAAAGGATAGGCCGTGCCTGCTATCAAATCCAGCACAGCCGCTGGCTATCGGATCGGGGTTGGCGGACGTCGCCACCGGCCACTCCGAGGCGCCCCGCGTCCCTGCCTCATCCGGGAGCCAGTGGATGCTGCAGGGACCGCTCGGACCGCACGTCCGCACTGCGCCTGAACCGGCACATTGCTACAATCGCTCTCCAGCCGGAACGAAAATGACGGGGAGAGAGGATGTCCGCCACGACAATGGGGATTGACCACATCGGGCTTACCGTTGCCAATCTCGAAGCCTCACAACGCTTTTTCACGGAGTGTCTGGGCTGGCGAATCTTCGGTAGCAATCCTGCCTACCCGGCTGCCTATGTCACGGATGGCGTTTCGAAGATCACGCTTTGGCAGGTCGCCGATGTCGGCGCCTTCACGGCATTCGATCGCAAGAATATTGTCGGCCTTCACCACCTCGCGTTGAAGGTTCCGGATCGATCCGCACTCGATTCTATCTTCGCGCGTATACGCTCCCACCCCGGTGTTCAGGTCGAGTTCCCGCCGGAGCTGTCCGGGAGCGGTCCCAAATGGCATGCCATGGTGGTGGAACCCGGCGGCACCCGGCTTGAACTGAGCTTCGATCCGCGATAGCCGGTTTTTCCTGGCCGTCCGCTTCGAGCCGCTCCGGGACGGTCGCAGCTTAGCGACGGGTACCTGGCCGGCCTTTTGCCCACCGCCTCATGCTGCGGTCTGATAATGCAGGCCGTACACCCGTCCGGCTCGCTGTATCCGCGCGAAACCTGGCTCGCCCAAGTGCATACCGGCGATCAAAAGCCCCTCCGAACTGACCACGTCCAGAAGCCGCGATCGGGTGGAGGCCGCCAGGGACGGGTCTTGATCGAATGCAATCGATACGTCTGGCCGTTCAATCTGGATGTGAGGGAAATGAACGATATCCCCCCAGACGAGAACACCCTGATCACGGGATTCGAGGAGATACCCGGTGTGTCCGTCTGTGTGCCCCGGTAGCGGCATCGCCCTGATTCCGGGCAGCACTTCGCCCTCATCGAACGTACGGAGTCGGCCGCTGTAGGCGTCGAACACCTGGCGCGCTATCGCGAAGTTGCCGCGGGCCCGTTCACTGGCGCGAGCCAGGTTTCCGTCATCCTGCCAGAACTCGACCTCGCGCCGATGCGCCACAAGCTCCGCATTCGGAAAGGCAATGTTCCCGGCCGGTTTCACCAGCCCTCCGACATGATCGGGGTGAGCGTGAGTGAGCAGGATGGTGTCGATCGTGGCGGGTTCGATGCCGGCCAGCCATAGATTGGCCTCCAGGCGGCCGCCCCATTGCTTGATACCGCCAGCCCCACCGTCGATGAGAATGGTGCGGCCCGCTCCGCGTACCACGTAGCAGTTGATATGCACGGCGCAGGCTTCTTTCTGCCCTGCATCGCCCTGCATTCTGGCAGCCTCGGAGCTGTCGATATTGGAGAGGAAGTCGAGGCTGGCGGTGAGATAGCCGTCACTGATGGCGGTAATCGTGACATCCCCGACCTGCTGAACCGGAAAGTTAGGCATGGACATTCTTCTTATCGAGACCGGTCAGTTTCGCGCATGGATATTCGGCGCGGCATAAGCAAAACAACGGATGCGCGCCGTGAGACCCGTGCGGCGAACGATGGCGTTGTCCAGGGCTTCCATGAAACGGTTCATTACCGTGGGCGTGCGAAATGCCTCGAGGCGATATCGGATTTCCGCGAAGATGGGGTGTCCATATCCACTCCGGATATTGACGTAGATGATGTGAACGTTCTTGAGTTCAGCCTCCAGGACATTCGTACAGAGTTCGATGCAATCGTCGGAAAGCCCGGCAAGGCTCTCGTCAGACGGCGTTTGCTCCGCATCGAGATAGAAAGCAATGTTTGGCATCGCAGGCCTACTTTTCCTGTTCTGTCGACGGGGCGTGGGAGCTCGTCAGTTGTTGCGTCATCGTGAGGGTGGCAGCTTTTCACCGCGATAGAAGTCGTTCCATTCGGCTTCGCTGTCGGAATCGGCGAAGCTGCACTCCACCGCGTGGATCATCGGGTTGGCCTTCGTGACGGAAGCGCATCGATCTGCCATGATCGATGTTCATTGCAGTGATGTAAGGCTAGCCTTATATTTCACGCATTGAAATCGAGAAAACGTCATCCTTCAGTGATGTTTGCTCAAGCTGGCCGTAAGCCCATCCGATTGGCGAGACCTCAATGCGACGCAAGATTCCAAGCAATTCCGCGCTCCTGGCTTTCGAGGCGGCGGCTCGACATGGCAGCTTCGCCCGCGCTGCCGAGGAGTTGGCGCGCACCGAGGGCGCCATCAGCCGTCAGATCGGTCGCTTGGAGGAGTTCTTGGGCGTCGCATTGTTCGAGCGCGTTGGCAATCGGGTACGGCTTGCGCCTAACGGCACGCGATACGCGGCGCAGGTTCGCGAGACCCTGGATCGGCTGGAGCGGGACTCCCTGTATCTGATGGGGCAGCCCAGCGAGGGCGCAAGCATTGATATCGCCGCAGTTCCGACCTTCGCCACGCGTTGGCTTATCCCGCGGCTGAAACGTTTCCAGGCGGCGCATCCGAACATCACCGTGCATATCGCCGAACGTCTGGAACCCTTCCTGCTTGCCGGCAGCGGTTTCGACGCGGCCATTCATTTCGAGCATCCGGCATGGGCGGGCATGCATCGCCATCACCTGCTGGAGGAGGTGCTCGTGCCCGTCTGCAGCCCGGCGTTCCTCGCAGACGCGGGCGCGGACACGTCGCTCGACGCGCTGCCAAGGCTTCACCGGCGACAGAATCCTGACGCCTGGCAGGTCTATGCACAGGAGTCAGGGATCGTGCTCGCCAATCCGGCGGTTGGCGCGCGCTACGATCTCCATTCCATGCTGATCGAGGCGGCCCTGGCCGGCCTGGGGGTCGCATTGGTGCCGCGTCTTTACATCGGGGCGGAGCTGGAACAAGGCCGTTTGGTCGCGCCCTGGCCAGACGGCAAAGCGATCACCAAGAACTTCTGCCTCGTTCTTCCCGAGCCGATCGAATTGTGCGAGATGCCCTTGCAGGCTTTCGCGAAGTGGCTTCTTGAAGAAGCCCAGGGCATGGCACCTCAAAGCGGTGCCTGTCGCTCGTCATAGGGCGCGCCTATCCAGAGTTTCTCTCGCCAGGCGGTTGTTTCGCGTCAAACCGATCAGCGTTTTCGACACGTCGACGAACGGTCGTTGTGTCCTGGAAGCTGCCGCAATGCTGTGCTGGGGCGACGGGCCGCTTCGAGTCGGTGAAGCACGGTCGCGGTTCTGCAACGAGCCGCAGGCCGGAATCGGCCGTCAGCGGTCCATCGACATGGCAGCGTGATTCGTTGACAATCTACGACCAGTCATCGCCGCGGCATGATGACAGTACAGCCTCTCGACGGGTTTCATCCAAAGGATCATCCCTGCAATGAAGATGATGGGCGCACTCCTATATTTGTTGGGGATATCCAGCGGCCTGACAGCGTTGAGCGTGGCGTTTGGCCTATGGGTGGACAAACCTGTCAGTCCACCATGTCCGGTAACCAGCCGTGATGGGGTACTGAGGCGGCTTGCGAAGGTGGTCGCATTGATCGAAGCCGAATTGCGGCAGGTCTTCGAGAGGCTTTGGGCGCGTCACTGAACGAAACGTCATCACATCGACCTTGCCCTATGCGAAGCCGGGGCCATGCACTCCGCATCTGCGCAACTCCCGTCGATCCCGCTGCATCCGCATCGATTGGGTTTAAGCGCCATTAACACCGAACAAGTAATTATGCTTTCCCGACGGAGCTTTTTTAATGATCGGAGTATTTGATTCTGGTAGTGGTGGATTGACGGTCCTCAAAGCACTTCGGGAGACCTTTCCTGACGAGCATTTCGTCTACTTTGGTGACCACGGCAGCGCACCTTATGGGAATCGAGATGCCGATACGATCTATGCACTCACAGTATCATCGTTGGAGCGACTTTTTGAATTGGGTTGTTCTTTGATCGTTGTCGCATGTAACACGGCGGCAGCGACTGGTCTCCGTCGTCTTCAGCAAACGTGGCTTCCAGATCGCTACCCGGACAAACGAGTGATTGGTGTTGTCGTCCCAATGATAGAGGCGATGACGGGCGTCCCTTGGTCAGCTGGATCCGATCACAGTTCACAAACGCACGCAACGAAGACCGTCGCCGTCTTTGCTACACGCTATACCGTGGAAAGTCGGGTATTTGTCGAAGAAACCGCGAAGCGAGCGCCTAACGTCAATCTTGTGCAGCAAGCGTGCCCAAGTCTAGTTCGCCTCATCGAGGCAGATGCCCCGGTAGAGGATCTCAGGCGCGCCGTCAGACGCTATGTGACATTGTTGATGCGACGCCTGGGTGAGAAACGCCTGGACGCGGTATTGCTCGGATGCACCCACTATCCATTGGTTGAGGACTTGTTTGCAGAGGTTCTGCCACACGATGTCGAGATTCTTTCTCAACCCAAAGTGACAGCCAGCAGCCTGGCAGATTACCTGGCACGACATCCAGAATTCGTGCGTGCTCGACAGTCAAGTGTCACGTTCTACACGTCGACTGAGCCCGAACCCATAACCAAGCTGGCGAAGCGATTCTTGAGCGATTCGAGCGTGCAATTCCAGGCCTTGCCATGACATAGATAGCGCGCCTTCGCCCGGCCCGGTCGAGTCGGCCAAGACCGGCCAAGACCGGCCAAGGCAAAAGCTTCACCGACCTGCGGCTGGGTCGACTGTCGTGTTGGATCCTGTGCGGGCAATTTCGAATGCATCTTCCGGCTCGTGTCCCTCGACTAGTAGCAGGTCAATCGCATCCCGGAAATCCACAATGTTGGCGGGCAGCTCGTCCTTGTGCGCGGTGTAATAGGCATAGCGGAGTTTTCCTGCCTCTTCTGGCTTGCGCTTGACCAGAGGCGTAACGAGCTTTCTCTGCGTCACGATGTACGTCGCGAATTCGGGCGATTTGCTGCGCCAGTCAAAATCGAAGGCTTCCTGCTGGACCTCGGTGGCGATGTGCCGCTTATCGTATCGGCCACCGGGTTCTTCCGTTTGTCCATTCACCACGAGGCCGGCCAGGTCCGGCAAGCCGAGCGTTTCGCAGAAGTACTTGACCACATCGAGCCGCCTGCCCGTCGAGACGGGTATGGCGTTCTGTACCTCGATCAGCGAAGGGTGGAGGGCCTGAGCCCGTCCGACGAGGTTCTTGTACGTGATGGTCTGGCGCGTGATGGCGCAGTCGACGAGGATGGGGAAATAGACCTCGGCGAGAACGATATCTGTCTGGGTGAATGTCATTGCGTCCGGCTATGGCATTGTTGAGATGCATGGGTCGCATGCAAGCAGTGCCAACGACGGCTTGCGAAGCGTGATGGTTGCCGGTCTTTCATGCCGATAACGATAAGCGGAAATTCCGGCATCTGGTTATCGGCAGGCTGAGGGAGGAGCTTAAGGTGTGTCCGCGGGACGCTGCACCGATCCGGAGGCGGCCCGGCATTCGCCAGCCGGGGGCTACTCAACCCAGGTGCGCGCGCCGACGTTCTGGAATTGGCGTCGAAATGCCAATGGCGTCGACCCTACGATCTGCCGAAAGCGCCTGGCAAAGTTATTCGGCTCGCCGAATCCCGTGCTTTGCCCGATTTCCGCGGCGGAGGCGGATGTGAAAACCAGCAAGCTCTTCGCCCGCTCAATCCGTCTTTCCGTCACCAGTTCCAGAAAGGTCTTCCCGGTTTCATTCTTCAGCAGGTGGGCCAGATGGGTTGCGGACACATGGCTGACCTGGGCTGCATCGCCCAGTGTCAGCTCCCCGGCGAGGTTGTCGGTGATATAGCGCATGCAGCGAAGCACGGATTGCTTGTACGGCTGCAGATGCCGTCCGTTGGCCTCGCAACCGCGAATCTTGTCGCCATGGCGTCGCCATACCATGCCGATCAGGTTCAGCAGGTGGCTGCGGATCAGCAGGCTGCTGGCCGTGTCGTCACTCGACGATTGCTGCGCCTCTTGTACCATGCGCTCGCAAAGCTCCTGCAGGGACTGCGTGTCCAGCTCATCGAACTGAAAATCCAGGCAATGCTGGAAGCGGAAGGGGGCGAGTTCCGGTGCGTGCGCGAGAGGCACATCCGATAACGCGAAAACGTCAAGATCAAGCGACGGCAGCAAGTACTCCTTGCTGATGTTGATCACGTAGAACTGGCCGTCCGCCTGATTTGGAATGTAGTGAACGACGAATGGCAGCACGAAGCTTACCGTGCCGGGGCGAATGGGTCGCTGCTGGTCCCCGATGTAGTGAGTCGTCTCGCCTCGTATGTTGACGTAGATCTGGAAGTATTCGTGACGGTGCGCTACCGGATTGGGCAGGCAATTGCTCTGGTTGTGGATACCAAAATAGGCGCTCTGCGCCCGGGTGGCCATGGTGTAGTTCCGGATGGCCGCGCGCTTTTCGCCGCTGTGGTGCAGGGGGGGCAGCGGGTCGTTTGAGGGATGCGCCTGGTGCATGGGAAACCGCCGGACAAAGGATCGCAAGGATTGCACATCTTTTCGCAAACCTGTGCATTGAGAGCGAATGACCTCAACTCTAAACTCTAGTCACTCCATCCACCAGAACATCTTACTAAGAGACAATCCCTATGCCTAGTGCCAGTGCAGACAACATCGCGCAGTCGACCGAACTCCCGCGCGTTGCCCCAAGCTTCCTTGATATTGTTGGCAGTGACCAACGCTTCCAGGTGCGGCGCATCTATTGCGTGGGGCGCAATTATCTTGCCCATATCCGGGAGATGGGGGAGGGCGACGAGCGCGACCCGCCATTCTTCTTCCAGAAGCCGGCCGATGCCATTGTCACCGATGGGCGTGTCCCCTATCCCACGTTCACCGACGATTTTCAGTTCGAATTCGAGCTGGTTATCGCCATCGGTAGCGAGGCGGTAAACGTATCGCCCGACACCGCGCTGGACCACGTCTTCGGCTACGCCGCGGGCCTGGATATGACACGGCGGGACCGCCAGCGCGAATGCAATAAGCGCGGCCTGCCGTGGGAGCTGGGTAAGTCATTCGACCATTCGGCCCCGTGCGGCCCCATCCATCCCGCGGCGCAGGTCGGGCATCTCCGTTCTGGGACACTCAGCCTTGCGGTGAACGGGACGGTGCGACAGGACTCCTTGCTCGAAAAGATGATCTGGAACGTCCACGAGATCGTCAGCGAGCTTTCCAGGCAATACCGGCTGCTTCCGGGCGACCTGATCTTCACCGGCACACCGGAAGGCGTCGGCGCGGTGCAGCGCGGTGACAGGCTTACCGGACGCATCGAAGGACTCGCCCCCTTGCAGGTCGAGATTGTCTGAGTCCCCAGCCAACGGAGCACACCAGGAGCACACCATGAAGCCGCTTGAGCGCATTTCGTATTCAGCCATTTCAGAGCGTCCCGCCTTGACGTTGCCGGGCGGCAAGCGCCTGGCTGTCTGGGTGATTGTCAATGTCGAGGAGTGGGATATCAACGAGACCATGCCGCGCACGGTGCTGACGCCTCCCGCCGGTGGCTCTCCGATGCCCGATATCCCGAACTGGGCCTGGCACGAGTACGGCAACCGCGTCGGCTTCTGGCGCATGCTGGACGTCATCGACGAACTGGGGATCGGCGCGACGCTTGCCATCAATGGCTCGGCCATCCAGGCATACGAGCCGATCGCCAGGGCGGCCAAGGCGCGCAACTGGGAGTTCATCGGCCATGGCTTCGGGCAGCGCAATATGCAGAAGGTGCCCGATGAAACGATCGACATCGCGAAGACCACCGAAGCGATCCGTGCCTATACCGGCAAGCGCCCGCGCGGCTGGCTTGGTCCGGGACTCACGGAAACCTGGCACACGCCGGACATCCTGGCAGAGCAAGGCTACGAGTATGTCTGCGACTGGGTGCTCGACGACCAGCCCGTGGAGCTGAAGACGCGCGATGGTGGCCGCATCGTGAACGTTCCCTATACGCAGGAGTGCAATGACGTGGCGATGATGCTGATCCAGCATCACAAGGCCAGCGAGTATCGCGACCGCGCGATCGACCAGTTCGAGCAGCTCTACGCCGATGCGAAGCACTCGGCCCGCGTGATGGCACTGGTCGTGCATCCGTACATCATGGGTGCGCCACACCGCCTGCGCTACTTCCGGGAGGCGCTGGCACACATCCGGGCACGCGAGGACGTCGCCTTCCTGACCGGGGAGCAGATCCTCGATTGGTACAAGGCAGCGCGAATCGACCGATAGCCGCCCGAGTCCGGCCTGAGCCCGGCCTGAGTCCGGGCAATCCAGAACAATCTCGCTTGACGAGAAGGAGACACCAAGTGAATTCCGCGACATCGGCCAATCCGCTGCCCGGTGAGGGGCGCAGCGAAACGCCCGTCACAGCCCTGGAGATTGGCATGTTTCTCGTGCTGCTCGCCTCTTACGCGCTCAATGCGATGGACCGGCAGATCTTTCCGCTGATCGCCGCGGATGTGCGCAGGGAGTTCGGCTTCGGCCTCGCCGACACCGGCCTGCTCTCGACCATTTTCACGCTTGGCATGGCGCTGGCGGGGGTGCCGACGGGATACCTGCTGGCGCGCTGGTCGCGCAAGGCCGTGCTGCAGCTCGGTATCGCGGTCTTTTCGCTGGCCACGCTGCTGACTGCCTATTCGAGCGGCTTCGGCGACATGATCGTGTACCGCGCTGCCACCGGTATCGGCGAGGCGATGCAACTGACCGTGGTGATCGCCATCGCGGCGAGCTATTTCGCGCGCTTCCGCGCGACTGCGGTCGGTGCCATCAACTTCTCCTTCGGTGTCGGCGCCATCGTGGGGCCGCTGCTCGGCGGGCACCTGATCGGCTTCGAGCGCAACTGGCGCTTGCCGCTGATCGTGTTCGGCCTGGCCGGATTTGCCGCGATGGCGTTGATCGCGGTGGCCGTGAGCCAGCGCATGACCGAGAAGGCCGGCACCATCGACACCCGCATCGACACCCGCGGTGCCACGACGATGTGGAACCGGAACACGGTACTGCTGACCGGGATGAGCATCATCGGCGGACTGTGCATCTATGGCTACCTCGGCATGTATCCCACCTATCTGCGTGAGCATCTGCACTACACGCCCGCCGACACCGGCCGGGTCATGAGCATTTTCGGAGGCGGGGTGTTCGCCTCCATCTTCGGCGGCTGGCTCGGCGACCGCTTTCATCCCAAACTGGTGCTGTCGCTGAGCTTCGCGGGGGCCGGCTTGCTCGGCGTCCTCCTGTTCTCGGGGCCGACGGGCATGCTGGTCCAATCGGTGCTGTCCTTTGCCTGGGGGCTGGTGGTGAGTGGCGTGCTGTACGTGAACCTGGCCGGATACCACATCAAGTCCGTGCGCGCCTCGCTGACGAACCGCGCGACCGGTGTCTTCGTGACCACACTCTACGGCGCCGGCGCATTCGCCGGTTACATCATCGGCGGCATCGCGGCACGCTTTGGCTGGAGCGCGGCCGGCTTCCTGCAGATCACCTTGCTATCGGTGGTCGGGATCGCTCTCGCCATGTCTCTGCGGACCGATCGCATGTCTCTGCGCGTGCGCCAGCCATGACGCCGGCGGATTGGGTATTGCTCGGAGGCGCCGCGACCCTGGCCGGCACGCTGAATGCCGTGGCAGGCGGCGGCAGCTTCCTGACGCTGCCGGCCTTGGCGATGGTCGGCGTGCCGCTGGTATCTGCCAATGCCACGGGGACTGCCGCGCTCCTGCCCGGCTACGTGGCGGGTGCCTGGGCCCTGCGCAAGGAACTGTCCGGGCCGATGTCGCCCTCGCTGCTTCGCATGGGGGTGTTGTCAGTGCTGGGCGGGGCGGCAGGCGCGGCCTTGCTGTTGTCGACATCGAACAGCGCCTTCGGCCGCATCGTGCCTTGGCTGCTGCTGGCCGCGACCCTTCTCTTTGCCTGCGGGCCAAGGCTCGTGCGCCGAGGGCGCCCCGCGGCGGATGCCCGGCGCGACCGGGGCGCGGACATCGGCATCGTTGCGATCGCGATCTATGGCGGCTATTTCAACGGCGGTCTCGGCATCTTGCTGCTGGCGGCTCTCAGCGCGCTCGGGCATACCGATTTGAGCCGGATGAATGGCATCAAGAACTTCGTCTCCGTGATCCTGACGCTGATGGCCGTCGCCATCTATGCGGCGAGCGGTGCCATCGCCTGGACGCACGCCCTATGGATGGCCGCCGGCGCCACCGCCGGCGGGTATTTCGGCGGCGCGATGGCGCGGCGATTGCCGCCGGCCGTGGTGCGCGGCTTCGTGGTCCTGACGGGGCTGGCCATGACCATTGCCTTCTTTATCAAGTCGCATTGACAACACCGACTCTCCTGTCATCCGCGTCGAACCGGGAAACCAATATGAGAACCACCAGAAGAGCATTCACCAAGGCTGCGGGCGCAATGATCGCCCTGGCAACCACCGGGATACCCTCGCTCGCCGCTCCGGCGCGGGCGGGCACGCCATCGGCGGCGCCTGCGGTCCGTCGCGGCACCTACCTGATCAAGAATGGGATGGTCATCACGGTAGACCGGAACCAGGGCGTCCTGCCACGGGCGGACATCTTGATCCGGAACGGTGTGATCGAACGGATCGGCCGGGGATTGAGTGTGCCAGGTGCGCAGTTGATCGATGCCACCGACATGATCGTGATGCCCGGCTTCGTCAACTCGCACTACCACATGTGGAGCGCGATCGGACGCAGCTTCACCGCGCGCAACGGTGGCTTTTCCTACTACCCCGCCAAGAGCGCCACGTCAGGCCTGTACACGCCCGAGGACTTCTATAACAGCGTACTTCTCGCGTGCGCCGAACTGGTGAACGGCGGGACCACCACCGTGCACAACTGGTCGCACAATACCCGCTCTCCGGCCCACGCAGACGCCGAGCTGCGCGCGCACCAACACTCGCTGCTGCGCGCACGTTACTCATACGGGCACATCGACAAGCTACCGGTCGACGAGGTCAACCGGTACCACGATCTTGCGCGCGTCCGGCGCGAATGGTTCGGTGCCGATTCCCCGTTCGACGGACTGGTTCATCTGGGACTGAACCTGCGCGGCCCGCAGCAAAGTACCGATGCGGTCTTCCACGAGGAAATGAAATTCGTCAAGGCGAGCGGACTTCCCGTAGCCATCCATGCACCGCAGGAGTCCCCCAACAACGTCGATGCCGTCGACTACGAGAGGCGGGGCTACCTCGGCCCGGATTTCATGATCGCGCACTACATCCCCGCGACCACTGAAGACCTGGCGGCGATGGCACGTACGAAGACGCCGCTTTCGTTCGCGACACATTCCGAACTCCGGCTCAGCAGCACGGGCGATGCCCGCGCCGCCCTGTTCGCGATGCGCGCCGCCGGGCTGACCATTTCATTGTCCAGCGACGCGACCTCGATCGCCCCGCCGGATATGTTCGAAATGATGCGTTTCACCTGGAATCTCGGGGTGCCATGGGCCGGCACGCCAAGCGAGCGGGCGTCTGCCATCAGCGTGCAAGAGGTGATCGAAATGGCGACGATCAACGGGGCCGTTGCCATGGGGATCGGCGACATTACCGGATCCATCACCGAGGGCAAGCGCGCGGACATCATCCTGGTGCGGGCCAAGGACCTGAACATCTGGCCGATCGGCAATATCGAAACGGCCATTGTGCAGAGCGGCACCACCAGCAATGTCGACACAGTGCTGGTCGACGGGCGACTGATCAAACGGCACGGACGTCTGCTGGCGTACGACGTGAACCGCATCGTGCGCGGTGCCCAGCGGTCTTCCGCCCGGATCCTGGATTCGGCGGGGGAGATATTGAAGTTCTAGGGGGCTCTGGGCTCCCCGGGGGAGAGGGGTGAGCGGAGCTTCCTGTCCGTGGATTCAACGGGTCGTTTCGAGACACCCACCCCGCCCCGGAAATCGGCGAAGAAGCAAAAAGGTTCATCAAGGAGCTCCGGGGAAAGGCTGCGCGCATCACCCGTCGCAAGCGCCTGTCTTCGCATCGGTGGGGCGCCGGGCAATCCGGTGTTTCGCCGCTTCGCCGCGGCCTTGTTGTTGCGCGGTAAGCCCTTCCTCCGGACGATCAGCCGAGGCACGCGTTTGCCCGACGAGGCATCGGCAATGTCGTGCTGATCAAGCGGTGGCGAACGTCATGTGGCGAATGGCCGTCTCCATCGAGCATTCCACCAACTACAGTAGTATCGAGACGGCTTGTGGAGGGGACTCGCCGGGAAGACAAGAGCCTACGCGCGGCGCAACCTCTCCCTGCTGCAACACGCATGACCGGACGTCGGCGTCCGTCGACTACCTGTCAGGCGTCCAGACGGAGGCAAACGATGGCACGCGTTCGCGTTGACGGCTTCACCATCTCGCTCGACGGCTACGGGGCCGGTCCGGATCAGGACATCGACCATCCGCTTGGCATTGGCGGGACGGAACTGCACCAGTGGCTGGTCCCGACACGCACATTCCAGCGGACCTTGTTCGGCAAGGACGGCGGTACGACCGGGATCGACGATGATTTCGCCGCCCGCGGTTTCCAGGATGTCGGGGCCTGGATTCTCGGAAGAAATATGTTCGGTCCCATTCGTGGGGACTGGCCGGACACAAGCTGGAAAGGCTGGTGGGGAGATTGTCCACCGTATCGCGTGCCGGTCTTCGTCTTGACCCATCATGCTCGTCCTTCCATCGAGATGGAGGGTGGCACGACGTTCCACTTCATCACGGAAGGCATTCGCGCAGCGCTCGACCGCGCACGCGAGGCCGCGGCCGGCATGGACGTGCGGATCGGCGGCGGGCCGGACACGATCCGGCAGTATCTTCGCGAGGGCCTCATTGATGAACTGCACATCGCCATCGCGCCGGTCCTGCTGGGCCGGGGAGAATCGCTGCTCGAAGGGGTCGACTTGCGGGCGCTGGGCTACGGATGCGTTGAGTTCGTGGCATCGGAAAAGGCCACGCATGTCGTGCTGCGGCGCCAGGGGAACACGGGCGCCTGAGTTCTCGCTGCGAGGCGTAGCGGCAACCATCGCAATGCATGCGCCCACCCACGCCACCATCTACAACGATTCCACGCTGGAGAACGAGCTGATCGACGTGGTCGCGACCCACGACGACGCGGCGGTCAGCCCTTCCGGATCAGGTGATGGCGTCATCCGTCGGGTCGGCTGCCGGCGCTGGAGGTGAGCACGCGGACCAGGATCTTCAGGCGTTCCAACGGTGTGACGTCCGGAACGGCTCAGAGGGCTAATGGCCGCCTCCATTGGACATCCCACCGAATCCGCCGCGCGCCATACCTCGACCGCCACCGCCACCGCCACCATGGCCGATACCTGCAACATTGCCACGACTCATCGCCGGACCGCCACCGGGGGATGTAGTCCGACCACGGTCGGGGAGCGCAACCGGACCACCCACGTGGACCACGGCTGAACCGCTACCAGGGACCATGGCCTGACCATGGCCGGCGAACGTCTCCGGACGGCCCGCATGAACCAGGCTCGGACCAGAACCGATTTCCATGGGCCGACTGTTTCGACCGAACATGCCCGGACTGCCGCGACCGGAACCCATGCCGGAACCGCCACCGGGGCGCATTGCCTGACCGCCGCCAGGAACCCTACCCGGCCTGCCACCCGGGTTCATGCCCGGACTGCTGGCGAAGCCCATGCCACGGTCCGGGAATCCGTGATGAAACCGATGATGCCGCGCGCGATGGAAGTCCACAATGAACACGGAATCGAGGAAGGCGGCGGCGCCATAGTAATACCCGGGGTAATAGGGGTATCCGCAGTGGAGGTAATAATAATCGTATCCGTCATATGGGTATCTGCAGTCCGGGTATCCATAATAGGTGTAGGCATCCCCTGGGATGGCGGAATCATACCCGGCGATTTCAGTATTTCCGGGAATCCCGGAATCATATCCGAAGGTATAGATATCGTCGTAGTAGGTCGCAGTTGGAGTTCCGGTGCATCCCGTTATAGAAATCAGCGCCGCAGCAGCCATCGCGACAGTGCGAATCGTGCTCATGGCATACCCCCTGCCATATCAAGTGAATCCCGTCATCAATGTTGCCGATGCGGCACGCGTTGAATTGGCTTCAACCTGCAGTCATGCGGCCGGCATCCAAAGCAATCCGGTAATCAGGCAATCCGGTAATCCGCCTCGGCACCCATTCCACGCTGCTCGACCTGCCATCAAGCGCGAATCCTTGACTCGTAACCGACACTTCCCCAGGGATGCCGGCTGCTGCCGGCAAGAAAGGGTCGCCCAGACCATTTCGCTCGCGCTTGAACTCCTTTCACCACTTGTCAGTGGCTATGAACTTTGTCTTTTGATTAAGTCTAGTCGCAAATCCAGCCGTGCGTTTTTCCCCGGGCATTCTCGTCCTGGTATCGATGCAACCACTTATCTGCGCCGCTATCTGGACGCGAGGATGTCGCGAGCCTTCGCGAGCCCTCGCGAGCCCTCGCAAGCCCTCGCAAGCCCATATCCCGGGCTCGCTTCGGCTGCAGAAGCCCGGCCGCGCCGGAGCGCCCAGCCGGCCGCGCAACTGGCACCACGATGTCGCGTTACAGAAAGTCACCGCTGTGCGGATTTGCTAATACACGGCCGAGCCGTGCTCACCTAAAGTCCCTGCAAGAGACGAAAGGAGAGAAATCATGCGGAAGGCTGCAGCACTCGTGCTTCTGGTCGGCGTTACGGCGCTGGGCTCCAACATGGCTGAGGCGCGGGTGGATGTCGGCATCGGCATCGGCTTGCCGGCGCCAGTATTTGTCGCCCCGCCGCCCGAATACTACGAACCGGCCCCGGTCATCGTCCAACCGGCGCCCGTCGTCGCGGCTCCGGCCTACTACGATGACGCTTGGCAGGCTCGCGCCTGGAGAGAGCGCCAGTGGCGCGAGCAGCGGTGGAGAGAACACGAATGGCGGGAGCGCCAGCGCGAACGGCGTCACTGGCATGACGACGATGACGACTGAACGCCTGCGCCGCCGGGAACCCGCAGGGCAGATCCGCACCTGACAGCCGGGTTCCGGCGCGCCTCCGCCACGCGCGAGCTGCCGCCGGGCATCATTGCGAATCCCGGCCAACCCTCGCGAGCGAGCTGGACGGTCGTGAGCCAGTGGCGAATGGCCGCTAGCGCCGCGCTTGCGCCCCCGGAGCCGTGGCGGTGACCCGGCGGAGCGGTTCTTCCCTTGTCGCCACCGTGCCCGGAATCCGGCACTCAGCGCCCCGAGAAGACCACCATGGGCTGCAGTTTCAACACCGTTCGCGCACTGAGTGCCGCCGCGACGATGCTGACCACGAGCACCATCAGGGCGCCGAACAGCGGCGTGAACCACATGATGCGGAATGGGAAGCCGGCATTGGCCGCGAGGCTGCCGAGCATGCTGCAGAGGCCGATGCCCAGCCCGGTACCGATCAATGCGCACAGTCCCGCCTGCGCGAAGATCATCGAGAGCAACGTCCGAGCCATCGTGCCCATCGCGCTGAGTACGGCGTACTGGCGCAGATTCTCCTGGGTAAACATGTAGAGCATGATGCCGGTCACGCCGAAGCCTACCGACATCGCCAAGGTGAGCATGGCAGCGATGTCGCCGACGTCTTCCGAGTTGGCCAGGATCCAGCGCACGGTACTGGCCTTGAAGTCCGCCGAGGACTGCGCCCGCAGGCCGGTCTGCGCCTCGATGCGTGTCGCCAGTCCCCGGGCCGCGACGCCGTTGGCCGCCCGCACGAGGACGAACGTAAGCTGCCGCCGCTCGGGAGGCAGGATGCGCAAGGCATGGCTCAGCGTGGTGTAGAACAATGGCCGGGGCGGATACCTTGGCAGGCCGTCGGAGCGTCCTGCCACCAGCACACGGCGGTCGTTGACGAGCAGTTCGTCCCCCGCGGCGAGTTCCCGTGTCGGCGCTTGAAGATGGGGGTGGGCGAACGGCCATTGGTCTGCCTTGTCGACAGGGGTCTCCAGTTTGTCGGCCGCGCCGCCGGCATCGACGACCACCGCGTCCGGCGCGCGCAGCGCCATGGGCGAGAGGCCGTCGCGCAGGGGCGGAATGCCGGGCAGTGAGGCATCGTCGACACCGATGACCTGGAAGGGCTGGACCCGTCCGCCCGGCAGGCGCGCCTGAACCGTACCCACGACCAGCGGCACCGCTGACGCCACGCCCTGCACGCTGCGCACGCGGTCCAGTGCCACCCAGGACATATTGGTCGTCTGCTCCACCGCTTCCACCGCCGGCTCCATCACCCAGACGTCGGCCGCGCCGTTCTCGCTGATGAGCGCGAAGCCCTGCGTCATGAAGCCCGTGAAATACGAGGCGGCGAAGGTGACCAGGAACGATGTGAACGTGATGCCGGCAATCAGCCCGGCATACTTGGCCCGATCTCCCAGCAGCATCCTGACGGCAATGTAGATCACCTCGGCTCGCCTCCCTGGTCCAGCGGCCGCGCCGCTCCCGCGCCTTGCGGGTCCGTGTTCCAGCCGCCGCCAAGCGCCTTGTACAAGGCAACCAGGCTGAGCGATACGGCTGTGTCGCTTAACGCCAGATCGCTTTGCGCCTGGAAGAGAGCGCGCTGCGCGTCGAGCACCTCGCGAAAGTCGGCCAGGCCGCCCAGATACCGCCCTTGGGCGAATGCGGCGGCTTGTCCTTCCATGTCGACGGTCCTGGCGAGAGCCGCCCGGCGCGCTTGCTCGTGCCGGTATCCGGCCATCGCGTTCTCCGCATCCTCCATGCCCTGCAGGATCGCGCGGCGGTACGCGATCAGCGCCTGCTGCTGCTGGGCGTCGCGCACCTCGATGGTGGCGACCACCTGTCCCCCCCGCAGGATGGGCCAGGTGATCGACGGGCCGACCGACCACAGCACGCTGGCGCCGGAGAAGAGATTGCCTGCCGCCACACTGGCGAGCCCCACCGTGCCGAGCAGCGTGAACCTGGGATAGAGGTCCGCCTTGGCCATCCCCAGCCGCGCGCCGGCTGCAGCCACTGCGCGTTCAGCACTGCGAATGTCGGGGCGCTGGCGCAGCAGGTCCGAGGGCAGGCCCAGCGGTGGCAGGGCTGGCGGGGCGGCCAGCGGCCGTTCCGTGCGCAACTCGTCCGCCAATGTACCGGGCGGCTCGCCGACCAGCACGTCCAGGCGATGGAGCGCCTTCTTGTACGCCAAATCGAACGCGGGCAACCGGGCGGCCGTGCGTTCGACCTGAGCCTCGGCGCGGGCAGCGTCGAGGTCCGCGGCCAGGCCGCCGGCGCGACGCGCACGGATCAGCGCCAGCGTATCCTGCTGGCTTGCCAGGCTCGCGCGGGCGATACCTCGTTGTGCCTGGATGCCTCGCAGCTCGATGTAGTTTCTCGACACTTCCGCGAGCAGCGAGAGCAGCAGGGCGCCACGGTCATAGGCGGCAGCATCGAGATCGGCCTGCGCCGCCTCGGTGGCCCGGCGCGTGGCGCCGAACAGGTCGAGTTCCCACTTCGCATCGAAGCCGGCCTGGAACAGGTTCTCCGGCTGGCCCGGTGACTCGATCTCGCCATCCCGTTTCACGAGCAGCGGGTTCGGTGCGTTCTCGCTGTCCTGTTCGCGCCGCATGGAGGCCGCGGCGCCGATGGACGGGAGCCGCGCGGCGCCTGCGATCGTGCGCCTGGCACGCGCCTCGCGCAACCGTGCCTGGGCGAGCTGGAGATCCACGTTGGACTGCCGGGCGCGCTCGATCAGGTGGTCGAGCTCCTGGTCGTGGAACGTGGTCCACCAGGCCGCATCGGCCTGCGTGGCCGACACGTGGCTATCGGGCGCCTCGTGCCAGTGTGCCGGCATGCCCGGCGCCGGCGGCGTGGGGACGGCCGTGACCGCGCAGGCGGACAGGGTCGCGCACAACATCGCGGGAAGGCAGCGGCGGTGCCTGGCCATCATGATGCCGGTGCCCCCGGAGACGCCGTCCCGGACGCCTGGATGAACACATCGACCTGCTGGCCGACATAGGTGCCCGGCAGCGAGGCCGGGTCAAAGCTGTAGATGACCTGCAGCACGCGCGCGTCGGTCCGCTCCGTGCTGCGGCCGGTCAGCGTGGTCTTAGGCACGACGTATGGCTCGATTCGTTCGAACCGCAGCGCGGTGTGCAGGCCGGGATTGCCCCGGACGAAGGCCTGCGCCGGCGCATCCGGCCGGACCCGCCCCGCATCGAACTCGTCGATGTCCACGCGCAGATAGAGCCGGGTGTCGTCGCCGAGCACGATCGGGGGCACGGCCGGCGCTGCGTCCTGGGCAAACTCGCCCGGCCGCACATTGACTTGCAGGACCTTTCCCGGCGTCAGTGCGCATACCGTACGGCGCTCGATGTCCAGCCGGATCTGCGCGATCCGGGCCCTGGCCCCGGCGAGCACGGCTGCGCTGATCGCTACGGCCGAGCGGCGGTTGCTCAGCTCCTCTACGCTGATGGCGCGCGGATCCGGCACACTCTCGGCCAGCCTGAGCAGGTCGCTGGCCTGCGCGGCCCTTGCCGCCGCCTCCTTCTCGGTGGCCAGCGCCGGGAGCAACTGCGCTTGCAGATCGCGATCGTCGAGCTTGAAGAGCCGGTCACCCGCCTTCACACGGTCGCCCCATTTGACATAGATGCCGGTAACGATGCCGGGCACGGGCGTACCGACGGCGATGTTGCCACCGTTCGCCTCGATGACGCCGGTCCCCGCCACCTGGGTGGCAAACGGTGCCGTGGCAGGCGGTACTGCCGGACCGTTGGGGGCCGCCGGGCGGCTGTCGACGACGACGGCGATGACCGTGACGATCACCCCCGCCACGGCGAGTATCGGCAGCAGGTGCCTGCGGATCATTGCAACGCTCCCGGTAGCGCCGGGCCATCGACACTGACGATCATGCCGTCGTCCAGGTACGCGATGCGATCGGCAAACTCGAATATGCGGTTGTCGTGCGTGACGACGATGAGGGAGCGCCCGGGTTGCCTTGCTTCACGCTGGAGCAAGGCCATGACGTGGTGCCCGGTTGCGTGGTCGAGATTGCTGGTCGGCTCATCGCAGACGATCAGCCTGGGCTCATGGATCAGCGCGCGGGCGATCGCGACGCGCTGTTGCTGGCCTCCGCTCAACTGTGCGGGCAGCGCATTCGCACGTTCATCCAAGCCGACGGCTGCCAGCATGGCTTCCGCCTTGGCAACGGCCTCCTTGCGCCGCGTACCCCGGATCAACAGCGGCACCGCGACATTCTCGGCGACCGTGAGCGTCGGTAGCAGATTGAATGCCTGGAACACGAACCCGATGGACTCCCCTCGCAAGCGTGCGCGCTCATCCGCGCCGAGCTGCTGGAAATCGTGGTCGAGGACCCGGCATTGCCCGGCATCCCGATCGAGCATGCCGGCAATGATCGACAGCAGCGTGGTCTTGCCGCTGCCGGAAGGGCCGACCAGCATCAGCAGTTCGCCGTAGCGGATATCGAGGTCGATGCCACGCAGGGCTGGCGCCAGGGCATCGCCTGAGCCGAACGCCTTCTTCAGGCCTCGGCAGCGCACCGCGACGTCGGCGTCATCCGACTTCGCCGGACGGGTTTCGTTAGGTTTTGTCGACACAACACATGGGTCAGGCGACCGGCGAACAGCAGGCGTGCAGGCGTGCAGGCGGCACGATCCGATCGGTGCGCCGCCGACACGGCGGCACTTGGCCCCATGCTAAGCAAGCGGTTGTGAAGTTTCCGTCAAGACGCGCCCGATGCTGGGGTGGGCGCGAAACGAAGTGACGCGCGCGTACCACGGCCGAGTTCGCTGTCCAGTTCGATCGCCCAGCCATACTGGTCGCAGATCCGTTTCACGATCGCCAGTCCAATGCCGCAACCGCTTGCCCGGGCTTCTTCCGGCCCAGCCTGGTAGAGGCGCTCGAACACATGTGGCAAGGCCTGCGGGGAGATGCCCGCGCCGGTATCCTCGAGCGCCAGCCTGCCGTCCTCATAGCTGAAGCGGATGTGTCCCTGTGCCGTATGGCGCACCGCATTGTCGACCAGGTTCGAGAGCACGATGGCAAGGGCTGGACGATTCGCCGTGACATGCAGGCCAGGATCGATGTCGACCATCGCCTCGACACCCTTGGCGGCCAGGCTGTCGGCGAACGGCGCCAGCGCCGTCCGGGCCATGTCCGCCATGTTCACAGGTTCCTGGTGCTCGGCCGACGCTTCTCTTGCCAGCATCAGCAGGGCTTCGATCACCTCGCGCATCGTGTCGGCCGCGCGTTCGATCTGCTGCAACCGTACGCGGGACTTGCCGCGGATCGCATCGTCCTGATCGAGCAGTTCGCAGCCGGTCTTGACGATGGTCAGCGGGGTGCGCAGTTCATGGCTGACGTTCCCGGTAAATGACTTCTCGCGCTCCACCATGCTGGACATGCGCTGGTGGTAGGCATTGAACGCGCTCGCCAGTTCGGCGACCTCGGCTTCGTCATACCGGCCGGGGTTGACCGACGCCGCATCGCCAAGGCGGAGCGCCTTGACCTGCCGGGCCAGCCCCCCCACCTGACGCACCAGCAGGCCCGATAGGGCATAGGCAAGCCAGATCGTCAGCAGGGCGAAGACGCCGGTGCCTGCCATGAGGGCGTTGATGACTTGCTTGAAGCGCTGCTCGTAGGCGCCGAAATCGTAGACCCGGTACAAGCGTGCGTTGCCGAACGGGGCGACCGCAACGTGGATTTCCTGGCCGCCGACGAGGATCTCGTGCGTGCCGGGCGGAAGATCCTTCACCGCTGCCGGCAACACGACCGGCTGCCGGGCACCGCTCGATACATAGCCATTCATGTGCCGATCGAAGGGCGGCAGCAGGGCCGGATCGCTGCGGTACGACTGCAGCAGGTTGCCGATGTCCTCCTGGATCAGCGCGTCGATCAGACGCTCCTCCTGTGCCTCCGCCAGTGTCTTGACGCCAAGCGCCTGGGCGATCAGCAGCAGGATCGTCACCGCCGAGAAGGCGAGCGCAACCTTGAGGCGCAGGCTATTCCGCATCGGCACGGCCTGCGACGAACCGGTATCCCAGGCCGTGCACGGTTTCGATGAGGTTCGTTTCGCCGGGG
The DNA here is from genome assembly GCF_001854305.1 of Cupriavidus sp. USMAA2-4. Taxonomy (NCBI): domain Bacteria; kingdom Pseudomonadati; phylum Pseudomonadota; class Betaproteobacteria; order Burkholderiales; family Burkholderiaceae; genus Cupriavidus; species Cupriavidus sp. USMAA2-4. The sequence continues at coordinate 1,565,737 of NZ_CP017749.1, forward strand.
GCCGTCAGCGCACGGCGCAGCGTGTAGACGTGCGCCCGCAGCGTATCGCTGTCGCCAAGTGCTTCGCCCCACACCTGTGTCTCGAGTTCGACCCGGCTGAAGACGCGAGCCGGCGACTGCATCAGGATACGCAACAGTTGCAGGCACTTCGGCGGCAGCTTGACCTGACGGCCGGCACGCATGACCGTCAAGGTGGCCAGGTCCAGGCGGACGTCCGCGCAGCACAAGATGCCCTGCGCGACCTGGCCCTTGTAGCGCTTGATCAGCGCGCCCAGGCGCGCGCCGACCTCCTTCAGCGAGAACGGCTTGACCAGGTAGTCGTCGGCGCCATGCGTGAATCCGCTGAGCTTGTCGTCGAGGGTATCCTTGGCGGTCAGCATCAGCACGGGCGTATCCCGGCGCGCTTCCTCGCGCAGCTTGCGGCACAGTGCCAGGCCATCCATGCCGGGCAATGAGAGGTCCAGCAGGATGGCATCCCACGGCTGCGATAGCGCCAGCTGCAAGCCGGCGATGCCGTTCGATGCCAGGTCGACTTCGTAGCCTGTGTGTTCGAGATAATCGTAGAGGTTGGCCGCAATGCCGGCGTCGTCTTCGATAACGAGTATCCGCATGCCGAGCGCTCCAGTAGTCCAAGCAGACCCGGATTGTGCCACCGCAGCCGGCCTGGGACGCAAGGCGTCGGCCCATGCGCTCAGTCGGCTTCCCCGCGAGCAGCCGTCCGCGCACGTCGGCCAGATCAGGTCAGAACTCCATCAGGTCCTTGGCAACGACCACTTGTCCGGAGAAGGATTTCTTGACCTCGGTCACATAGCGCTCGTAATCGTCATGCTCGTCGACCGTCGGCAGGAGGTGAGTCAATATCACCGTCTTGACCTTAGCGCGCGCCGCCATTTTCCCGACCTCATCCGGCGTCAGATGCTCCTCGACTTCATGCCGCATGAACGCGGCTTGTTGTTGCGCGGTCATGCTTTGCCAAGTCCCGTTCCGGATCAACACCTGCTTCACGTCTTCGCTGGAGCCGACCTCCGACACGAGGGTATCGGCATTCCTTGCCAATTCGGTCACCGCGTCGCTGGGACCGGTGTCGCCAGTAAAGACGATGACGCGGTCGGGTGTCTGGAAGCGATAGGCATAGGATTTGTACTTGCCATAATATGGACTGCCCTCCGGGATATGGAAGTGCGTGTTCTCGACAGCGCTTACCTGGATGTTCTTGTCCTGGTAGACCACCCCTGGCGCAACATCATGGCCGACGAAGACATCCTCGAGCGGCGTGCGCCTGCCTTCGGCCCAGCGGATTTCCGCATTCACCGTAAAGTACTGAATGGCGCCTTTCACCAGCGCGACAGTCCCGGGCGGGCCATAGACGGCGATGGGATCATGGCGCTGAAAATCCCATGCAACCGACATGAGGGTGCCCAACCCTGCAGTGTGGTCATCGTGGCCGTGCGTGATGAATACCTGCCCGATCTGGCGGAAACTGGCTCCCGCCTGCGTCAAGCGGCGCAGCACGCCATCGCCGGCGTCCACAAGATAGTACGTCCCGTCGACGATCAACAGATTCGACGACTGCGCCCTGTCCTTGGCGGGAATCGGCCCGCCGCGCGTACCTAGCGTGATGAGGTGCGTGCCGGTTCGCGTTTCCGTTACCTCACCGTTCGCCTGTCCTGGAGCGAGGACACCCAGGGCAACGACGCCAGCAAGCAACAGTCGATCGATTCGCATTTTCCATCTCTCCCAAAGACCACGCCTCGGCGTCAATCCGCCCGACGGGAAAATCGGCATCCCGCATGCCACCTGGGTACCGGGCGCCGATTATCGACATGGCGCAGCGGCGCGAAGCGAAGCCATAAGAGGCGTTTCATTCCTGACGCAGACCTGCCGCAGGGAAGACGACCGGCGCCCGCACGGCGGCGTTGATGAGACCGGTTGCTGATGACTGACGGGCGCAGCCGGAAGCGCTGAGGTTCGCGCTCGACCCGGAGTCGGGGTGCCGTCGAATTCACGGTTTTGACCAAGCAGAGGCAGCCGCCGACGCTGCCTCCCGTGGTTCCGGTCGTATTGGCTCGGCTCGGCATGCGCGGTGCGGCGCGCTCGGTGTGACCGCCCATACACCCCTCTCCCCGGGGGCGGGCGAAACGGAACGAGACGATCAGGTCGCTCGCCTCAGGAAGTCCGTGGCTGTCCCCATTTTCCTGGATTCAAGGTGGCGAGCGGCTGTTGGTCAAGCGGGACGCAGCCATGGACGGTACGGCACACCTCGCGCGATCCGGAACGTCGGCATGAGGCTGGATCAGCGCTGTAACAGAAGGAGGCATTTTGCGCACCGCCCAGATGCCTGGTCGCCGTGCAACCAGCCTGCGGTGCCGGATGGCTCGTTTCATGCATTGTGACAAGGCTCGGGCAATTCTGGCCAGGGATCCGGGCGGGCTTCCTCCGCCCGGCGGCGTCCGGCCGCTGTATGAAGCAAGGAGGGCTGTTATGCCTGCGATTCCGAATGACCGCGTTGACGCACTGCGTCAGAACCTGCGCGGCGCCGTCCTGACCCCCACCGATGCCGGCTACGACGCCGCGCGCGCGATCTGGAACGCCATGTGCGACAAGCGCCCCGCACTGATGGTGCAGTGCGCCGGCGTGGCCGACGTGGTGGCGGCGGTGAACTTCGCCCGCGACAACGGCCTGCAGTTGGCGGTGCGCGGCGGCGGACACAACATCGCCGGCAGCGCGCTCTGCGACGACGGACTGGTGATCGACTTCTCGCGCATGCGGTCCGTGCAGATCAACCTTGCCACCCGTCGCGCCTACGTCGAGCCGGGGGCCACCCTGGGCGACTTCGACCACGAGGCGCTGGCGGTCGGCCTGGCCACGCCGCTGGGCATCAACTCGACCACCGGCGTCGCCGGCCTGACGCTGGGCGGCGGCTTCGGCTGGCTCTCGCGCAAGTACGGCATGACCGTCGACAACCTCGTCTCCTGCGACGTGGTGACGGCAGACGGCCAGCGCCTGCTTGCCAATCAAAAGGAACATCCGGACTTGTTCTGGGCGCTCCGTGGCGGCGGCGGCAATTTCGGCGTGGTGACACTGTTCGAATTCCGCTTGCACACGGTGGGGCCGGACGTGCTGGCCGGCCTGATCGTCTTCCCCGCCGACGAGGCCAAGTCGGTGCTGCGCAAGTACCGGGCCTTCGTCGACACCATGCCCGATGAGCTGAGCGTCTGGGTGGTGCTGCGCAAGGCGCCACCGCTGCCGTTCCTGCCGTCGTCCGTGCACGGCACCGACATCCTCGCGCTGCCGGTCTTCTACGCCGGCGACCCGGCCCAGGGGCAAGCGCTGCTCGCGCCCGTACATGCCTTCGGCACGCCGTTGGGCGCCCACGTCGGCGTGATGCCCTACACCGCGTGGCAGAAGATGTTTGACCCGCTCCTCGGCCCCGGGGCGCGCAACTACTGGAAGTCGCACAACTTCGCCACCTTGCCGGATGAGGCCATCGACGCCATGGTCGACTATGCCGCGCGCCTGCCGTCGCCGCTGACCGACATCTTCATCGGCCTGATCGGCGGCCAGGCCAGCCGGGTCGCGCCCGACGCCATGGCCTACCACCACCGCGACGCCCGCTTCGTGATGAACGTGCATGCCCGCTGGGAACGTCCCGACGAAGACCAGGCCTGCATCGCCTGGGCGCGCGACTTCTTCCGTGTCACCGAACCGTTCGCCGCCGGCAGCGTCTACGTCAATTTCCTGACCGAGGAGGAGGGCGGGCGCATCGGCGCGGCCTACGGGCCGAACTACGCGAGGCTCGCGCAGATCAAGCAGACCTACGACCCGCAGAACCTGTTCCGGGCGAACCAGAACATCGCCCCGGCCAGCGGATCCTGAGCACCCGCTTCACCATGACCTGCTGCCGGGGGGAGGACCTCCCGAATGCCGGCGCGTCCGTGGGCTTTTCATCCTGACGCCGTCACTGCCGTCAGGATGGCTCCCGGACGAAAGGCCGTCTTCCCATTCGCTTGGCAGGGCAGGGCAGGGCAGGCTCCCGCGTCACCTCGCCACCCCGCTCGCCACCGCGCGGATCGGCGATGCGTCCTAGTCCTGGCCGTCCCGACGATGAGGCAGTACGGTCAGGCCCGAAGTCCCGCTGGAGCCCGACTTGCGCTGGCTCCTGAGCACCCCGTTCTGGTCGAACTCGAACAGGACCGTGGACGACTGGATGTCGTTGCCGGAAAACAGCGGGCCGATGAGCGGAATCAGGCTCTCGGCGTGAGGCTTGGCGGTCGCAAACGAGTAGACCAGCACGGTCGAGCCGTCGCCCAGCGTCGCCTGGGACGTGGGCGTTCCGAGCTGGCCGGTGACGTCATCCAGGGTGGAGAAACCCGGGATGAAGTTCGCCAACTGCTCCGGCTCGACCTTGACGCCCGTCGTCGATACGCAAGCCGCCGACAGGCAGGCAAGCATCAGTCCGCACACCACGCTTTTTGCGTGAACCCGGTTCATATCGCTACCGCGTCGCCGCGTCATCGTATCCACGCCCGGCTTCCGGAGCCGTGACGGCAGGCCTGCCGATCGCCATGGCGCGGGCCCGGCTGCAGAATGCGCCCGGTACGCCCGCCCATCAAGGATAGAACGAAGCGCCGCGTCGCGCCGCGTCCAAGCCTGCTCTACCTGTTGGCACAGGCGATCTCGCGGCGGCCGGTGCCAGGTCCATCTTCCCGTCCGGGACGATGGACCCATCCTTCACGAAAGTCCGATCTCGTATAGACTCGCGCGAGTTCAACAGGACCAACAGGACCGATGGAGAAGAACAATGCACCTGCTTGACCACGTCTCGATCAGCGTGCCCGATATCGAGGTGGCGCGGCCCTTCTACGATGCCGTCATGGATGCCCTGGGCGCGCGCAAGGTCTATGACCGGCCCGCCGCAGTCGGCTACGGCGAGCGCTGCAGCGCGGACGACACGGCATCCACCTTCCTGGCGGTCTATCAGGGTTCCGGTGAGGTCGGCGACAGCAAGCGGCATTGGTGCTTCAAGGCACCTTCGCGCGCGCAGGTGGATGCCTTCTTCCAGGCCGGGCTGTCGGCCGGCGGCCGCTCTGACGGCGAGCCCGGCTTGAGGCCGCACTACCACCGCGATTACTACGCCGCCTTCCTGATCGACCCCGCCGGCAACCGCGTCGAGGCCGTGTGTCATGCGGCGCCGCCGGCGGGCGAGGCCGCATGACCTTCGCTGTCGCCGCTTGATGGCTTGCGGCGCCGGCCGCGCGAGCGGCAGAGCCGGGCGCGATCCCGCCGCGGCGCGCCTTGCTCACTTTGCTGACTCGGCGAGGAAATCCAGCACCAGCCGGTTGAAGCGCTCCGCGTGCTCCCATTGCGCCCAGTGCCCGCAGCGGCTGAAGACGTGCATCTGCGCGTCGGGCAGGCCCCACAGCATGCGCAGGCCGCTGTCGAGCGGGACGAAGCGGTCGTCGCGGCCCCAGGTGATCAGCGTGGGCGCGGTGATTTCCTTCAGGCGGCCGCTCATGTCCGGCAGCCAGTCGGGATTGGCGGCGACGCTGTGGCTGAGGCGGTGACTCACCCGGTGGCGTAGCCATCTGCCGCCGTGAGCGACGCGCAACGCCGTTCGGCCGGTGCCGGCGCGGTGGTGGGCGCGGCGGGAGTGAGGGCGGGGTCGGGTTGACTGGGGTGCCGTGGCGGGACGCGGAGATTGGTGGGCTTATTCGCCGAATAATATGCGGTGAATAAGGCGATTTCCGTTTTGGCGCGGCGAATGGATTGCCCAATCTCCGCAAGATGTACGTCGAATCTCTTGTGCATGCGGAGAGGGGTCCTCATAATCACCGCATGGAACGCGGTGAATACCTCTATATCTGGCAGGCCGACGGCTGGCCAGCCTGGCAGTTCGATCTTGCCGCACTGGCTGGTCCGATGTCGGCAGTCAGCCATGCTCAGGGCATGCTGCTGGGGAGGCTGGCGGACGTCGGCATGGCACTGCGCGACGAGGCCAGCCTCGCGGCGCTCACCGATGACGTGGTGAAGACCAGCGAAATCGAGGGCGAGCGGCTGAACGTCGAGTCCGTGCGCTCCAGCATCGCCCGCCGGCTCGGTGTCGATATCGGTGCGCTGGCCCCCGTGGATCGGCACGTCGAAGGCGTGGTCGAGATGATTCTCGATGCCACCGCCAACAGTAAGGTGCCGGTATCCCGGGAACGGCTTTTCGGCTGGCACGCGGCACTCTTTCCCACCGGCTACTCCGGCCTCTCCAGGATCCGGGTCGGCGGCTGGCGCGACGATGGCGGCGGGCCCATGCAGGTGGTATCCGGCCCCATCGGTCGCCAACGCGTGCATTTCGAGGCGCCGCCCGCCGATCGGCTGGAGGCCGAGACGGCGCGCTTCCTCGCCTGGCTCAATGGCGGCACCGCCGAGCCGCCGCTCATCAAGGCAGGCCTGGCCCACTTGTGGTTCGTCACCCTGCACCCCTTCGACGACGGTAACGGCCGCATCGCCCGCGCCATCGGTGATCTGCTGCTGGCACGCGCCGATGGCAGCCCGCAGCGCTTCTACAGCCTGTCCGCGCAGATCCAGCGTGAGCGCAAGGCCTACTACGACATCCTGGAACGCACGCAGAAGGGCACGCTCGACGCCACCGCTTGGCTTGCCTGGTTCCTCGACGCCCTGGGCCGTGCGCTCGACTACGCCCAACACACCCTGGATGCGGTCCTGGCCAAGGCACGGTTCTGGCAGCGCCTGGCCGGAAGGCCGCTGAACGAACGGCAGGTGAAGCTGATCAACCGACTGCTCGACGGCTTCGAGGGCAAGCTCACCACCGGCAAGTGGGCGGCCATTGCCAAATGCTCGCCGGATACCGCGCTGCGGGATATCAATGACCTGCTGGCGCAAGGCGTGCTGCGGAAATCGGCCTCCGGTGGGCGGAGTACCAGCTATGAGCTGGATCTGAGTCCTGGCGCCTGAGCCTGGCTTGGCGCCAGGGGCACCCGGTGCCCGCCGGTGCCGCCATCCCCGCCGGCGGGAGTTACCATTTGAGCTACAATCAATACTCATTTGGGAGTCCGCGATGCAAACCACCGCCGAAGCCAAGCCACGCCGCACCCCGGCCACGCGCCGCGCGGCCCCCGCGCGCCACGCCGTCAAGCGCGGCACCAAACACAGCGAACTGCACGGCATCGAGGACTTCCGCGCCTTCTATGAAGCCTCGCAATCCACCGCCGGCACCCTGCGCGTGATCGCCCTGATCCGCGCCGGCATCCCCGCCAGCGAGATCGCCGTGCTGGCCGAACGCATGGGGCTGAGCAAGGACACCCTGATGCGCACCCTGCAACTGCCGCGCGCCACCGTCGACCGCAAGGCCAAGGCCGACGAACGGCTGTCGAGCGACCAGAGCGAGCGTGTGATCGGCATGGCCAAGCTGGTGGGCCAGGTCCAGGCGCTGGTCGAGCGCTCCGGCCAGCCGGCCGGCTTCAATGCCGCGCAGTGGGTCGCGCACTGGCTCGACCAGCCGGCCCCGGCCCTCGGCGGCGAACGGCCCGCGGACCTGATGGACACCGTCGCCGGCCAGCAGATCGTGGCCGACCTGCTCGCCAAGATGGAAAGCGGGGCCTACGCGTGAGGACGGCCTGGCGCATTGCCACCGACACCCCGACCTACACCGCCGACGACCCCAGCGGCACCGGCGCCAGGATCACCGGCGGCCGCTGGAACCGCAAAGGCACCCCGATGGTGTACGCGGCCTCGTCCATCGCGCTGGCCTGCCTGGAAACGCTGGTGCACATCGGCGCCGGCGGGCTGCCGCTGAACCGCTACCTGGTGCGCATCGATATCCCCGACGACGTCTGGGAAGCCGCCGGCCGCCTCACGGCCGCCACGGCGCCGATCGGCTGGGATGCCGTGCCGGCCGGCAAGGTCAGCCTGGATGCGGGCGAGGATTGGGTGGCCGCCGGCCGCTCCGCGCTGTTGCTGGTGCCTTCGATCGTGGTGCCGGAAGAGTGGAATGTGCTGGTGAATCCGGCGCATGCGGAGGCGGGGCGGCTGGGGTGGGGGAAGGTGAGGCGGTGGGTCTATGATGCGCGGTATGGCGGGATGTGAGTGACTGTCCCGCTCGATGTCAAAGGAAGGGCGGCGCTCTTGGGGAGCGTCTCGTCTCCCATTCGGATCGTCGCAAGACGTTGATTTCGCGGTGGTGTGCCATGGTGCGCCGCCCGCCGACGCGTGGCATCGGCGGGACCCTGCGATGACCGGCGAACTTATCGTGCGCTATCCGTCCTGCCGGCGGCGCTCGCGGTGCCGGCCGAATCACCGGCAGGCACCGTTTCCCGGACGCCTGCCGCCGCAGGCTGCTGCGCTCCTGGTCCGGCCTTGGCAGCGGCTGCGGCAGCGGCAGCGGCAGCGGTGAAGTCGAGGAATGCCCTGGCCTCCTTGTCACGCTGCGCAAGCCGTTCGATGCGCGCCAGTACCTGCGGGAGCCACTTGGGGCGGTATTCCTCCCGCATGCCGGACAGGTCTTCCGCGCCGAAGTGATGCTTCTCCAGCAGCTTGCCCGTGCTCCGCCAGCGATCGGCCACGCGGAAGATGGCCTCGTCTGCCTTGCCGGGGCAGACCTTGCGGTTGATCAGGAATGCCTGGCCCGCGATCTTGTCCGGGGCGGGCGGGTTGATGGTCTCGATGTCGCCGTGCTTCTGCGTTTCCGGCCAATCGCGGGCGAACGGCACCATCAGTCCGAGAAATCTGCACTGGCTGTCATCCCGCCACCATTCCCTGTGCATGCTGACGGCCGTAGCCGTGTCGAGCGTGTCCTGGTCGGCATGGATGAAATCCGCGTCGGCATAAAGCGTGATATTGGACGCCACTACGCCAACGAGGAATACTCCGTTCAAGATGTTGAGCACATCCAACATGGTCTTCTCCGTATTCGACTGCGCTTGAGACCGGGGCTGCTGCCTCAGAACACGATCGAATTGATGTAGTGCATGGCGGCGATGGGCTCGACTTCTCCCGGCTTGATGCCGTCCATGGCGGGCAGCAGCTTGTTGTCCGCCTCGGTGGCAGGTTCGATGCGCGGGCGGACGTCTTCCACGCCGAGCATGCCGTCCACCGTGGCGCCCGCGGCCATCACCGCACCGCCGACGCCGGTGCTGAGATGGTTCGTGACCGAGAGGTAGGTCGGCTTCACGCCCATCCCCAGCGTGAAGGCAAGTTCGGTGGCCAGCCGTGCGCCGATCTCGCGAGCGAGTTCGTACGAGCTGACGGACACGCCGACACCGGACTTCTTGCCAAGCGAGACCAGCTTGCCTTCGAGCAGGAACGACACGCCGAATACATCGGCACCGTAGGGGAGCTTGCGCATCAGGAAGGGGCGCGTGTTGTACCAGCGGACCTGGACAATCATCTCGCCGCGTTCCTTGAAGGACCTGCCATTGCCCCGGTAGCCCTTGATGAACTCTGCCACGGCGCGCTCGTAGTCCTTGCCCTCGCAGCCCTGGGCGCAGGGCAGAACCTTCAGCTTCGGCAGGTAGCCGACGAACTCCGACGCGTTGCCCGGTGCCTTGCCGCTCTCCGACATGCCGCGCAGCAGGTCCTCGTTGACCACCTGCGGCATGTTTTCGCTGGGGCGGAACAGCGCTGGCTTCAACGCTGCCTTGGCCAGGTAAGCCTGCTTGAGCGGATCCTTTTCGGTGGTCACGCCTTCTGGCAGATTGGCTTCCGCCGTGGCGGGAGCCGCTGCCACATTCCCCTCTTTCGGCGCTTCTTGTGCCACTGCGCTCAGGCTCGCCAAGCCCAGCAGCAGGCTGCTTGCATACCGTTTCATCCCTGTGATGTCCTCATCTGCGCCTCGAACGGCGCTATCGTCTTCGACGTGGAACCCGCCGCGCGGCAGATGCTGCGTGCCGTGGCAGAGTTCCGCTCGTCGCGATTAACGGCGATAGCGCCGGAAGGCTTTAGCGGGATGGAAGAGCGGGGCGCATTCTCTCCGCGTCGATTCCGCGCGCACCGCGGCGGGAGCGCCGACGTGCCCACGAGGGAAAGGTGCCGCGAGCCTGGGCCCCGATCGATGCCCAGGCCTGGACATTGGCAGGTGCTTGCGGCCGGAAGCCGGAGGAATGCGGTGGCAGGGACCGGAGGGAGGCTACCGTATGGCGCGCTCCATCACGATGACGTCACCGGTGAAGCGCGGAATGCTCCTGCGATCCACGATGCCGAAGCCCTCCCGCTGCCAGAACGCGAACGCGCGTGGATTCGTGGAAATCACCGCCAGCCGCAGCCTCGTGCAGTCCCAGCCGCGCGCCATGGCCTCGATCAGGCCCAATGCAGTCCTGCCGCAGCCCCGGCCCTGATGGGCTTCCGAGACGAGCAACAAGCCGATGAACGCACAGTCGCGGGCTGGGTAGGCGCGAATCACGTCGGCGCAGCCCACCATCTCCGTGCCGGCATGGAGCCCGATCAGGAATTTATCGGAGGCTTCCTTACCGGCAGGCATGCCGTGGAAAAAGTCCTCGACGTCGGCATGCGCAGGCGGGCGTCCCTCGACCCGTTGCGAATACGAAGGCGCTTCGCTGAAGATGCGCCAGACTTGCGCGGCGTCGCTTGCCGAGTCCGGAAGGAGGGGATGTAGGGTCAGCGTCATGATCTGGGTATCGATGGCGGCAACGGATTCCAGGTCGCCGAATCCGCTGGCGACCTGGCTACGCTACCGGGTCCTGAAGCAGCTCCACCGCGTAGATGCCGCGCTTGGCCACGCATGGGGCCGGCGGGTCGATCGCTCGCACATTCGCCAGTTCCCAGCACACGTAGCCGGCACTCCATTGCTTGCCTTGGGCGCGGGCTATCTCCGGCGTCCAATCGTGTACGCCTACGATATCGACCACGGCGAGGGCGATGCCGTTCGGGTCTTCTTGTCCGTCCTGGCGTAGAAAGATCGTGTTCTGTACCAGCACCAGATCGCGCATCGGGATCTTCGGTGGGAGCCAGGAACGGATTTCTACCTGCTTGGTTCCGGACAGGATGTCGTCTACGGCGGGTTTGACGATGGATAGGGCGAATCGGGACATGGAGGCGGATATCGTCTGTCTGTCTGTCGGTGTGTGCGGGACCTCCCGCCGTTGGCAATCAAGCGTGTCGACCGGGCCAGGGCGAAATGATAGCCGCAACAGGATGGTTGAAGATTCTCCCGATTCCATCGACCTGGCGTGGCGGTGCTGCCCGAGGTGGCACACGGGTGGCGCGAGCCGGCCAGGCCCGGAGGATGCGATCGCCTCCACCCAGAGGCCGACGTCCGGTCGGCGCGGTATGGGGTTCCCGGCAGAAGCGGAAGCTGCCTTGGCAGCGGGCGCTATCCCGGTCAGGGGAGAGCCGCGGTCTCGGGGGGGCGCGCGGTGACGTCACGAGAGAATGAGTCGATGGCGTCCACCATTTGAGAGAGCCCTGGTTGTTCAAGCGGATAGTGCCCCGCGCCTTCCAGCATGACGACCTTCACCGGCACCCGTGTCACGCGCTTGAGAAACGGTTCGCTAAGATGCAAGGGCGTCCATCGGTCCGCCGCCGGCTGAGTCAGCAGGATCGGGCAGATGTCGAATGCCTCCGGTTCCACCGCCGGTTGATACGAGAGGTAAGAACTGAGAAAGGCTATCGTCATGGCATTGCCTGCGGAGCGCTTGTCGGATAGCCAGACCTTCAGTGCTGCCTGGTCGTTGACCAGTGCGGACATCTTGCTTGCCACTGCCATCGGCATGCGCATGGATCTCAGCGGTGTCTTGGCGGCGAGACTCATCATCGCCCCTCCCACGCGGCTCATGAACGGATTGAGCGCGGTCTCGTCGCGCACCGCCTGCAGGCGTTGATCGAGAAAGGTCATGCCGACGATGCCTTTCACCTTCTTGTTCCGCGCGGCCACCTGGTACGTGAGCATGCCCCCCGCGCTCAGTCCGTACAGCACGATCGGGCGATTGTCGCGTGCCAGCTCAGCGTCGACCAGATCGCTGCCGGCACGCACCCAGTCGTCGTAGCGGACCAGCGAGCCTGCGGCGACTTCGCTCATGCCGTACTCCGGCATGTCGACCGCGATGGTCTCGTAGCCGCGCCGCGCCAGCGGCTCGCCCAGGATCATCGACATCTGCCGGCCGTTGGTGCCGACGCCGTGGAACAGAATGACCTTCACCGTCGCTTGCGGGTTGCGGTACGTATCGAGATGGAGGCGATGGCCGCTCCAGTGCCACCATTCCTCTTGGGGCAGTTGCCCCTGTTGCCATTGGAAGTCAGGTGGGAGGAACTGCTGCATGTCGCGCCAGATGGTCTGGCTCGCGTAGGTCATCGGCATGGCGGCTGTATGGCTTGGGTTGGACGGGTAAGCTTCGTCGGCGCGCGCAGGCGCGCCCAGACTGCTCGACAGCCCGATCGCGAGCATCAGTGTTCGGGCGTGACTGACAAGACGTGCAGAATCCATGCTGATCTCGCGGCGCGGGTTACGATGCCGCAATCTTGCTCGCGCCCCCCTGCGCGGTCCATGTCGGGGTGGGCCAATCGCTTTAGAATCCAGGCCAACACCCTGGGCGAGGCGCCACATGAATGTCTGGAACTTTGCACGTAGTCCGGCTTCCGTTTTACTCATGATCGAGTACGGACGCGGTCGCAACGTCGCGCCATCGGCGTTGCTCAGAGGCTCACAGCTTCCCCTGAAGCAACTCGCCGATCCAGATTTCACGGTGCAGGCCGCGCAGGAGCTGGCCGTTGCCGCGAACCTGTTGAGATTGACCCGGCACGAAGCCGATCTCGGCCTGAAGGTCGGCCTGTCCTACCACCTCTCGGCCTACGGGCTTCTGGGGTACGGCCTGCTGAGCAGCGCGACGGGCGAGGCGGCCGTCGCGCTGGCACGCCGCTATCTGGCGCTGACCTATACCTACGTCGGGATCGTGCATCGCCGCGCCGGGCCGTGCGACGTGGTCACCTTCGAGCCAGCGCCGGAACTGCCTGCCGATCTGCAGCGCTTCTTCGTCGGGCGGGCCATGGGGGCCACTTGCCGGGTGCTGCGCGACGTGATCGGCAGCGCTTTCGGACTCGTGGCATTTGACCTTGCCTGCGACGCGGAGCCCGGCGGGAAGAGCCATGTGTTGGGCGCCAGGGTTCGGCATGGCCAGCGCGCCAACGCGATCACCTTCGAGCATGCTCACCTCGAGCGGCCCCTGCCGCAAGCGAACGCCGTCACCGCGGCGATGTGCGAGCGCATGTGTGCCGAGTTGCTGGTGCGCAGGCGGACTCGCCCGGACATGGTGTCCTTTCTGCAGGAATACCTGGCCACGCACGCCTTTGACAGCCCTCCGCAGTTGAAGGACATCGCGACGCTGCTCAACACCAGCGAGCGCACGCTCAAGCGCCGGCTCCAGGAAGAGGGTGCCTGCTTCCGCGACATCTCGAACGCTGTGCGCAGGGCCAGGGCGCAGGCGCTGATTGCCGAGGGACGCCTGTCCGTGAAAGAGATCGCCCACGAGTTGGGGTTCAGCGACCTGTCCTCGTTCTCGCAAGCCTTCAAGCGATGGACCGGCGTGGCGCCAAGCGTGTCGCGACAACAAGCGGCACGTCCGTCGGGTGCTGCCGAACGGCCGCCCAGTGTCGGCAAGCGTCCTCGGCGCACTGCCGGCCCCCGGTCATGATTCAACGGGACGATCGACTCCGTCGCCCATCTTGTCGACAGATTCGGATGTTGGCAAAAGACTCCCGATAGGCGGCTACCCGCGTACCGCGCTGCGGAAGGCGGCTGACAGCTCGGCCAGTGCGTCAGCCGTACGGCCGGTCTTCGCCCTGGTGTGAAGCAGGATGGGCAGGCGCGGCAGCTCGGGCAGGCCGAGCTTCGAGCCGATGTCGATCGCACCGAATGGCAGCATCCGCGGTGCCAGGGCAGCAACGCCCAGCCCGGCCATGACTGCCGCCGCGACGGCCGCCACGCCGCCGCCGACGAAGACCTCTCTCCATGGCACCTTGGCGGCATCGAGAAAGCTCCCGGCCATCGCGCGCACGCCACAGGGCTCGGCGAGCGTGGCAAGCGGCAGAGGTTCGCCCGCTCGATGCTGCCAGTTCGGCGCGGCGAACCATCCAAGCTTCTCTTCGGCAACCAGTTCCCCGTCGCTCCGGCCGACATGCAGGCGGACGATGGCCGTGTCGAGCTCCCGGCGGTCGAAGCTTTGCAGAAGATCACCGGACGACCCTATGCGGATTTCGAGCAACAACTCCGGGTCTTGCGCGTTCATCCGTGCGATCAAGGCCGGCAGTTCCGGTCCCGCGACATGGTCGCTGATGCCAATGGTGACGCGCTGCCGGACACCGGCAAGCGCGGACAACGCGCGGTCGTGTACCGCCAGCAGTTCGCGCGCGTGCGCCAGGAACGATGCGCCCCGCGCCGAGAGTTCCACGTACCGAGGCGTCCGCTCGATGAGTCGGAAACCCAGTCTGTCTTCGAGCCGCTTCAGCTTCAGGCTGATTGCGGCCTGCGTCGTCTGCAATGCCTCGGCAGCACGCGTAAAGCTTCCAAGCTCCGCGATGCGGACGAAGGCTTTTACGGCGTCCAAGTCCAGGGAGGGCACAGTCATTTCAAAAGTTTATCGTTGAAATATGCGTGCATAGCGTATCGGAATGGATAGTATCAGTCGCGACAACCAAGGAGGAGAGCACACATGCCACTCGTTCATATCGCACTGCGCGCCGGCAAGACTGAGGCCTACAGACAGGCAATCTTCGACGGCATCTACCGCGCGATGCATGAAACTTTCAACGTTCCCGCGGACGACCAGTTCATGACGATCACCGAGCACGAGGCCGCCAGCTTCCGCTACGGCTCGTCTTACCTTGGCGTCGCTCGGAGCGACGACCTCGTGTTCATACAGATCACGGCGAACAACACTCGCACCGTGGAACAAAAAAAGGCCCTGTTTCGACGAACCGCGGAACTGCTTGGCGAAAGCCCGGGTATCCGTCCGGAGGATGTGTTCGTCAGCCTCGTGGAAGTCGCGAAGGAAAACTGGTCCCTCGGCCACGGCCTTGCGCAATATGCTTGAGGGGTCGGACCCTCGGGAAGACGCATCCAAACGTCCCTATGAGGAGCGCCAATCGCCCGGGACTCACCATCTATCCGACGTGGGGCAAGTGCGAAGTGGGGAGACCCAAGGCCGTGAGAATGGCGCCAAGCCGAGTGATGTAGTCCGCGTCGAGCGCACCATGGAGGCATGGCGCGACATGCACCATGGCCAACGCCGGAATGAAGACGGGATCGCTCTGCGCCGGAGCGTCAATCTGCACGATAAACGCTTCGGCACGGTAGTCGTCGAGTCCGGCGTAGAGTCGGTCGATCTCGCGGTGCGTGAGCGCGTAGACCATTCCCGCCGCGACTTTGCCGTCTGCGCGCGTCAGAACGGCCTTGGTCGCGACCACGATCTGGTGGTCGCGGATATACCCGATGCGCGGCTGGCGCGGATGCACCCCCTTCTTTGCCAGGCCAGCGGCGTCCATGTGGAGGCCGTAGAAGAACATGTCGACGAGTCGTAACATCGTGAGCGTCGTGCCAGAAGGGTCGAATGACGCAGTGGACTAGGGGGTGCCGTTGCGGCAATACTCGACAAAGCCCCGCCGGCTGCCCATGCGCTCCATGTAGGCCAGCGTCGCCGGGAAGCCTTCGTGCGCCAGAGGTGTTTCGAGCCAGCGGTTGATCGAGAGGCCGATCGGGATGTCGGCCAGGGTGAACGACGCTCCGGCGATGAAGCCTCCGGTGCGCTCGAGTTGTCCTTCGACGATTGCCATGTGCCTGGCCCATGCCGCGCTGGAGCGCGCGATCTGCTCCGGATCCTGATAGTCCGGATCACGCC
Organism: Cupriavidus sp. USMAA2-4; assembly: GCF_001854305.1. NCBI lineage: Bacteria > Pseudomonadati > Pseudomonadota > Betaproteobacteria > Burkholderiales > Burkholderiaceae > Cupriavidus > Cupriavidus sp. USMAA2-4. Next base: position 1,581,588 of record NZ_CP017749.1, read on the forward strand.
TGGCAAGCGCCAGGAACGCGTAGGACCACGACCTGTTCAGGTCCGTGGCCTGCCAGTCCATCCATTGGTCCACGCGAGCGCGGGCCGCCGCCGCCGTCGGGTAGAGATGGATGGCATGCTCTCGGTTGGCCAGGTAGCGGAGGATCGTGTTCGATTCCCACAGCGTGAAGTCTCCGTCGCGAATCACGGGCACCATCGCGTTGGGATTGAGGGCAAGGAACTCGGGTGCACTGGTGGCGCGGAAGCCCGATCCCCAGTCCTCGCGGGTGAACGCGAGGTCCAGTTCGACGCAGGTCCAGAGTACCTTGCGCACATTGATGGAAGAGGCCTTGCCTAGTATCTGCAACATGGCGATGGGGCAACGCTGGCGGCTCGTCGCGGCGACGAGGATTTGACTGACCGCTGGCTTGCGTGGTTGAGGACGGCTTAGCATATTGGCCAATTGTGCAGTCTCACAGATACAGTTCGACGCTTTCTGACCGGGCCAGGGCTGGCTGGGGCAGGCAGGCATGCAAGCGCCAGCTCGTTTCAGGCCCCTTTCTTTCGCGCAAGAAAAATCGTTTAGCAGAAGAGCATCGCACTACCTAGACTATTGGGGAGCCAATGTTGCGCATGTGAATCTGCGCTCACAATGAAATACAAGAGGGAGGGCGCCATGAAGGCCGCAATCACCTGCTCGGCTGTCCACCTCTGCCTGCTCGTTGTCCTCGGGTTCCTGTCGTCCGACGGACTGGCGCAGGTCGCTCGGACCGAGGTCATTCCCGTTCCGACTGTCACGAGGTCGGACCAGGAGTTCCTGAGCGGTGTGGAGGGCGGGCGGCCGGCAACGATCGCGGGCGAACTTCGGCTTCCCAAGGCCGGGGTGGACCGGCTCCCACTGGTGATTCTGCTGCATGGCTCAAGCGGTATCGGCAGTTCGGTGACCGACTGGGAGGAATATCTTCTGGGCATGGGCGTCGCCACTTTTGTCCTCGACAGCTTTTCCGCCCGCGGCATTACCAGCACCATCAACGACCAGGCTCAGCTACCTCGCCTGGCGCAAATCGAAGACGCCTTTCGCGCGCTCGCGATTCTCTCAAAACACCCGCGGATCGACCCGGCAAGGATCATGCTCGTGGGGTTCTCGCGAGGCGGGCAGAATGCACTCTATGCAAGCCTGAAGCGGTTTCATCGATTGCACGCCTCACCCGGGACGGAGTTTGCGGCCTACGTCGCGTTCTATCCTGATTGCTCTTATACGTATCGCGAAGACGACGACCTTGTTGCGAAGCCGTTGAGAATTCTCCAGGGCAGCGCAGACAACTACGATCCGGTCGGCCCTTGCCGTGGCTATGTGGATAGACTGAGGGCGAACGGTAACGACGCCATGCTGATCGAGTATCCCAGGGCCAATCATGCCTTCGACTCGCGGGCCCTCACGCCGGCTGTGCAGCTTCCGCGGGCGCAAACAACCCGCAACTGCAGGACCATGGAGCTGGAGAACGGCTTGCTGGTCAACGCGCGAACCGGGAAACCCTTTACCTACGATGACCCGTGTGTCGAGCGTGGCGTGACGGTCGGCTATGACGAGCAGGCGGCCAGCGAGGCAAAGCAGGCGATTCACGAATTGGTCATCACGGTGTTGAAGCCCGATGTCGTCGCTACCGTAACTCGCCCGTGATAGCTCCCACTGGCCGACAAAGAGATGACTGTTTTACCGCTAACTGCAAATTGCTCGAAGAGCAGAGAGGAATGTCCATGTTTCGTAGGCTCGTGATCGGCGCGCCAGGCGTCATGGCCGCCTTGTTCTTGACTACGGCATTCGCGCAAGGTACTGCGGCGGACGCTAAGGCCATGCTTGAAAAGACGGTTGCGGCCATCAAAGCCGATAAGGCCAAGACGCTCGACCAGATCAACAAGGGCGATAACGGCTTTCTGGTCGGCGATCTCTATCCGTTCTGCTTCAATCTCAGCGACGGACTCCTCGTCGCGGTCGGCAATCCCAACGTCAGGGGGCTGCTCGGCAAGAGTGTGAGGACATTCAAGGACCCTACGGGCGACGTGTATGGCCCGAGGCTCTATGACGCGGCAAAAGAGGGCCAGGTCAATGAGGTCAGCTACATGTCTCCCAAGGCTGGCGCTGACAAGACGTGGGTGCCGAAGGCGAGCTTCGTTACCGCGGTCGCCGGCCTGGGATGCGGCGTCGGCTACTACAAGTAGTACGACCGAACCAACCGCCATAGGGGTGGCGAAGTACGGAACGACTGGTCGTAGCCGACGCCCACACAAGCTATGTTCTCGCGTGACCGGTCGGTCCTGACGCCCGTCACGCCGCATCGGCGGATTGCCATCGAGGCTGGTCGGTCTTGTCAAACCCGACTCGGGTCATGCGCGTCGATCTGGTCGAAGTCCGCTGCCTTGTCCGTTATCCGCAAGAACCGGTGCACGTGGCAGGCCCCGCGCGGATGGAGCGATGCGTTTCTGCCAGCGGTCCGCGTTCCGTTCGAAAGGACTCTGCTATGCGCGATAGCGAAAGAACTCGATGAAGGCCCGCAACGCCGGTCGCATCTGTCGCCGGGAAGGGTAGTAGATGTGAAAGCCATCGAAGAACGGGCACCAATCCTCCATGACTGCAATCAGGCGACCCTCGCGAACGTCGATCGAGACCGATTCCTCAAAGAGGAAAGCCAATCCAAGACCGTCCAACGCCGCCTGCCGCATCAGGGCCTGCTGTGGAAGGATCAGGTTTCCCTTCACCTCCACACTGATTGCGTGCCCGTCGCGCTCCAATTCCCAACGGTATACGCGTCCGCTCTCGAACCGGCGACGGATGCAGTTGTGTGCCGCAAGGTCGCGGGGATGTGCTGGCTTGGGATGCTTGGCGAAATAGGCCGGCGCGGCGACGATGAGGCCGCGCCGGGGCCCGCCCGCGCGCACGGCAATCATGTCGGCCTCCAGGCTTTCCCCGAGCCTGATGCCGGCGTCGCAACCGCTTTCGACGATATCTTCAAAAATGTCCGAGGTACGGATATCCAGTTCGATCATGGGATAGAGCGCAGTGAACTCCGGCAGGCGGCGCATGACGAGTTCGTCGGCCGCGAAAAGCGGCATGGTGATCCGCAAGGGGCCGGAGGGCGCGGCCGCGCCTTCGACCACTTCTGTCAATCCGGTCTCGATCTCGGCAAGCGGCGCGGTTACCCGGCTGAGCAGACGCGCCCCTTCCTCGGTGGGGCGCGTTGAGCGCGTGGTTCGCGCCAGGAGTCGCAAACCGAGGCTGTCTTCCAGTGTAGAGACCGCATGGCTGACTGCCGAGGGCGCGATGCCGAGCCGATCGGCCGCAGCGCGAAAACTGCCCGTCTCGGCCACGGTCACGAAAACCACGAGTTGGGAAAGCTGTGTTCGATCCATTGATCGAAATATTAGATTAAGCCAATCTCTATTACAGCACTTATCATCGTTGTTCGCCTCATTTAACCTGCGTTCATCACAAACCCAATGCAAACAGGAACGCCTTATGGAGCATCGCAAGCTCGGAAAAATTGAGGTCTCGGCCATTGGCCTGGGCTGCATGGGGCTGAGCCAGGCCTATGGTGTGCAAGATGAGGCGGCTTCGATCCGGACGCTACATCGGGCGATCGATCTCGGCGTCACCTCGTTCGATACCGCTGAGGTCTACGGCCCGTACCGCAACGAAATCCTTTTGGGCAAGGCGCTCAAGCCTTATCGCGAGCGGGTGGTCATCGCGACGAAGTTCGGCTTCACCTACAGCCGCGATCGAACCGATTTCGGCGAGATCACGGGAACGGATGGCAGGCCTGAGAACGCCAAGGCTGTAGCCGAGGCCTCGCTGAAGCGGCTTCAGACCGATGTGATCGATCTGTATTACCTGCACCGCGTGGATCCAGCAGTGCCGATAGAGGATAGCGTCGGCGCGATGGCCGATCTCGTGACAGAGGGCAAGGTGCGCATGATCGGCCTTTCCGAAGTCTCTGCCGAGACGCTGCGCCGCGCTCATGCCATCCATCCGATCGCTGCCCTGCAGAGCGAATACTCTCTCTGGACCCGTGATGTCGAAACGAACGGCGTTCTTGAGGTCTGCCGAGAGCTAGGTATCACCTTCGTCCCGTTCAGCCCGTTGGGGCGCGGCTTCCTGACCGGCAAAGTGCCCGCCGCAGCCGAGCTGGAGCCGGGAGATCTCAGACACAGCCTGCCGCGCTTCCAGCCTGGCCACATCGAGGCGAACCGGCGACTGGTCACGGTGATCGAGGAAATCGCAGCGGCAAAGGGGGCAAGCGCTGCGCAAGTCGCCCTCGCCTGGGTGCTGGCACAGGGGAACGATATCGTGCCTATTCCAGGTGCGAAGCGCATCGCGCATCTGGAGCAGAATGCCGCGGCTGTCGATCTCGCTCTGACCGCGGGGGAGTGCGCGCAGTTGGAGGCGACATTTACTCCCGAGAACATCTCGGGTGGCCGGTACCCCGACGTGTTCGAGGCGATGGCGCAGAAATAAGCCACGGTCGAGCGTCGGCGGGCGCACGAGAAGGCCATTTCCAAGGTCGCGGTGAGCCGGTCGGCCAGGGAATCACCCGGCTCCCGCGAGTTTTTCCAAGAGCTCGATGCAGGAGCGGAAGAAATCATGCTTGCGCCACGCGCGGCTTGCACTACGCTTTAGCAGGTTCGCGCCACGCACTTTCTGCGTCCCCTCCAGAGGGCCGCTTCCTGATCGACCCTGGCCACTGCGCCCCGAGAGAAAAAGACCATGCGAAAACTGTTTGCCGCCGTCGTCCTCTTGCTTGCCATCACCCAGCCTGCGCAAGCCCAGGTGAAGCCGTATCCGCCAGGATTCCGTCACCAGAATATCCAGACCGACGGGGCTACCCTGTCTGTGCGCGTCGGCGGCAGCGGGCCGGCGGTGGTATTGCTGCACGGCTTCGGCGATACCGGCGATATGTGGGCACCCCTGGCCGCCGAATTGGCTCGCACGCATACCGTGGTGGTTCCGGATCTGCGCGGCATGGGACTGTCATCACACCCCGAAGGCGGCTATGACAAGCGCACACAGGCGGCCGACATCCGCTCGGTGCTGACGCAATTGAAAATCGACCAGTCCGACGTGGTCGGCCACGACATCGGCACCATGGTGGCCTATGCCTATGCGGCGCGCTATCCGGACAAGACGACGCGGCTGATCGTGATGGACGCCCCGGTGCCGGGGATTCCGCCGTGGGAACAGATCGTCCGCATGCCCGCCCTCTGGCATTTCTCTTTCGGCGGCCCGGATGCGGAGCGGCTGGTGAAAGGCCGGGAGCGGATCTACCTGGACAGGTTCTGGAATGAATTCGCAGGGGATGCCTCGAAGATCGACGAGGCGACGCGGGTTCACTATGCCCGGATCTATGCGAAGCCGGGCGCCATGCACTCTGCATTCGCGCAATTCCTGTCGATTCCGCAGGACGCCGAGGACAATCAGAAATCGCTGGCCACCAAGCTGCCCATGCCGGTGCTGGCAATCGGCGGTGAAAAGTCCTTTGGCCAGAACGAGGCGATCGTCATGCGCAATGCCGCCAGCAATGTGCAGGAACTGGTGATTCCCGATGCCGGCCATTGGCTGATGGAGGAGCAGCCGCACGCCACGGTGGGCGCGGTGGTGAAGTTCCTCGCGCCATAGTGCCAGGCCTGGTGTTTCGATGCCACACCGGACGCCACCTTATGTCACCTGACTGCGGCGGGATCTACACGACGCTCGTCTTCACAAGGTTGCGCCCGGCGCCCTTCGCCGCATAACAAGCCGTGTCCGCCGTCTGTATCCAGGCATCCCAGGTGCCGCCTTTCTGGCCGCTCCAGGCCACACCGATACTGACGGTGACACTGATGCGCGCGCCATCGATGACAACCGACATGGTTTCGATTCGATGGCGCAGCCGCTCGGCGACCGCCCTGGCGCCTTGCGCATCGACATTCGGAAGAAAGAGCACGAACTCCTCGCCGCCGAATCGCGCCAGGACATCTCCCTCCCGCAGCGCATCCCGGACCGCTCTGGCAACCGACCCCAGCACATGGTCACCCACAGGATGGCCAAACCTGTCGTTGATCTGCTTGAAGTGATCCACGTCCAGGATCGCCAGAGCGCTGTTTGCCAGCGGTGCTGCGGGAAGGCGCGCGAGGAACCACCGGCGGTTGCCGACGCCGGTCAGCGCATCGGTGTCTGCCGCCAGTTGAAGGCCCGCCTCGCGCCGCTCCCGCACCAGTGTCACCACCAGCAGCGCAATCCAGAAATTGACGAAAATCTGAAGAAAAAAAGCCGTGGCAAAGTCAAATGCCGATGGAATATCGAAAACGATGCAGACGAGGCGCACCGCATAGATCAGCGCACTCACCAGCAGGCACGCAGCCAGCGGACGGCGCGCAGGCAGGGGCTCGCTATGCCGGTCCAGCCATATCTCGACTGCCGAAGCCGCCAGGAATGTCACTGCGGTCAGGTGAAAGACGCTTGCCCGTCGAGCATCGACGAGCGGGAATCCTGAGACGATGCCAAGGACGAACCATGCCGCCGGCACGAGTATGACAATCCAGTAAAGGCTGCGGCGGCGGCCGCTCAGGCGCCGCATGCCGTCCCAGAGCAGCGGATAGGCGACCGTGCCCAGGACCAGGCTCAAATGCGTCCACAGCCAGAGCGGTAATGCGGCACGTTCTCCGAATGCGGCCAGTACTGCACCGATTGCCAAGGTAATCAAGGCAATGGCGAGACGCCCTAAGCCGATGCGCCGGGCGGTACGCTTGCGGCTATGCAGGATTGCCGCAGCGCCTGCCATCAACGAGGTAATGTGCAGGAGAATAATGGTGCCCAGATCCAAAGTCAGGTGCATACGGCCCCTTCGGTTGCCAATACACGAATTATCGAAGAAGCATTTTCCAGGACGATGACCTGCGGCGCGATCAGGAAGTGAGAAAGCTTACCCGTACCGTCAGGTAGAGCGCGGAGATCGCCAGCGTCGCGAGCGTGACTGGAATACCGATCCTGGCATGACGGCGCCAATCGATGCGGACGTTCCGCCTGGCCGCGGCATCCACCACGATGATGTTCGAGATACTGCCGGCGATCAGCAGATTGCCCGACAGCGAACTCACCAGCGCCAGCAGCGGCCCGGCCATCTCGTGATGTGCCAACGGCAGCAGCAGCATGACAGCCGGCACGTTGGAGACAAGGTTCGACAGCACAAAGGTTGCCCCGAACAGCGGGGCCAGCTGGTCGAGATGCAGCCCTGCACGCGCGAGATCGCCGATCACTTGTGACGCCACGCCGGACTGCTGAATGGCATGGTTGACGACGAAGAGCGCCATGAACAGGACCAGGAGTTCCCAGTCCACCAGGCCGAGCGTTCGCGTGGAGTGCATCTTCCTGCTCAGGAGCAGCACGCCTGCGCCGATCAGTGCCACTTGCTCGCGCGGCCATGGGCCAACCAGGAAGGCGATCAACAGCACCGCGGCAACCATCAGGCCCTTCGCCGTCTGCCAGCGATCGAGCGGCACGCCGTTGCCGCGATCGGCCGCACCGTCGGCCACACCATCGGACGTTCCCGCCGAGGTGGCGGGCGCCGGCGCGGCCCCCTCCCATCGGCCGCTCACCTGCCAGGTGATCATCGCCCACGCGGCAAGCAGGCCAAGGCCCACCGGGATCGCCGCCTCGGCGATATAGCCGAAGAACGGCAGGCGCAGGGTCTGTCCGATCAGCATGTTCTGCGGGTTGCCGATCAAGGTGGCCGCGGAGCCGATATTGGCCGAGCAGGCCAGGCCCAGCAGATAGGGCACCGGATCCAGGCGCCGTCGCTGACAGGCTTCGATGAGCACCGGCGTCACGGCCAGGCAAACGATATCGTTGCTGAATACCGCTGATAGTGCCGCGACACCGAGCATCAGCGCCGCGAGCAGACCGGCCGGCCGATAAGACCACGCAGCGAACCGCTGTGTGGCCCAGTCGTAGAAGCCGCCGAGGCGCATCTGCGCGGACACCACCATGAAGGAGAACAGCAAAATGATGGTCGGCAGGTGAATGGAGCCTGCTGCGGCCTCCAGGGGCACTGCGTCAACGCCGATCAAGGCAATCGCGCCAAGCAATGCCACGCCCGTCCGATCCAGTTGAAAGAACGGCAGCCCGCCGAGAATCATCCCCAGGTAGACAAGCAGAAAGATTCCTACGATGGTGGCAGTCATTTGGCAATGCGCATCATGCTTCCGGGGGTAATCGCAGCAGAGGCTATCGCGATTCCAAGACACTGGCAACCGCCCCAGATTCCGTCGGTACGGCGAGGCTGATTGGCAAGCCAGCGCCGCCTGGCAACCCGCCCGAAGCCGGATCCGGCTCGTCGTGCCACCGGCACGCCAAGACGAAGTCTGTCAGTACCACGCTGGACTCCGGTCATGGTGATCCCGATGGGCAAGCCGTCGTTCTTGCGGCTTCGGTTCGCTCCGGCTTTCCCTCGAATGTCCCGATCAGCGCATCCCCGTGCCCGGCGAGCGGAGCGCCTGCCGAGCCGGGCGGATGCATTCGGGAGAGAAGGCCGAAGCGACAGGTCAGTAGTCCGATCGCGGCAACGACGCCCAAGGCGACGAACGCCGCGCTATAGCCGAAGCGATGCGCGATCCAGCCGGCCAGCGCGGGACTCATGGCTGCCCCCGCGCCTTGGATCGCCATCACCGCGCCAAGTCCTGCATTGACGTGTCCAGTGCCCCGCAGCAGGCAGGCGACAAGTCCAGGCAAGGCGACGCCCAGCAGGCCCGCGCCGATGCCGTCGAGGACCTGCACCGGAATCAATGCCCATGGCGACTCCCAGCAAGCGGCGACCAGCCCGCGCAAGGGCAGGGCCGACAGGGCGGCAATGATCAGGGCCCGGTACCCGTGCCGGCCGGCGTGCCGTCCGGCCCAAAGCGCCGCGGGAATCATGACCAGCTGCGCCACGATGACGATCGATGCCGTGAAGGCGCTGGGGTCCCCCAGTCCGCGCGTGACGATCGACTGCGCAAACAGGGGCAGCATCGCGGCATTGCCCAGATGGAACAGCAGCATGGTGATCGCGAGCAGGCCCAGCTCGCGCGAATCCGTCAGCACCCGCAGGATGGACGGCGCAGGGCTGCGTCCTTGCTCCGGCTGCTCCGGCTGCCTGGATGCGGGGCCACCGCCACGGGCCCGCTCATGATCGATGTCCTGTGGATGGATCCTCCACAAGCAGGCAAGCGCGGCGCATCCCATCAGGGCCATCAAGGCGAACACGGCTGACAGCCCCCAGCGGTAGCCGGCCAGCCCGGCCAATGCCGCCGCAACCACGTTGCCGGCATGGTTCCAGGCCTCGTTGATGCCGAGTTGCCGGGACACGTCCCTCTGCTCGACGATGCCCAAGGTGATGCCCATGACGCCGGCACCCATCAACGCGCCGAACGCACCGGACACCACCTGGGAGGCGATGGCGACGCCGAACGACGGCACTCTCCACAGTGCCGCCGTGGCGAGCATGAGCGTGATGGTGCTGCCTGCCAGCAGCGTCCGCTTGCGGCGCGACGTGTCGACCCATGCGCCCATCGGCGTGATCGCCAGCATGCCGGCGACGCCGCCGGCGGCCATCACGTAGCCGATGTCATCGGCGCGCCAGCCATGGCTGGCCAGCAGCACGCCGAGGAAGGGCCCCAGGCCGTCGCGGACGTCGGCCAGGAAGAAGTTCAGGCCGGACAGCCAGCTGCGCGAACTGGTGTGCGCCGTGGGGAGGGTTGGTGTTGCCATCATCGGTTCTTAGTTCAGCGGTCCTTTGAGCACGAAGAAGGCGCACAGGCAGATGAAGCCGAAGCCCGATCGGCGGGAACGCTGCGCCGGGCCGGAGCGGGCATCCGCCGCGCCGGCCCGGGACAAATGGGGGCTTGTGCTTACGGCACGCGGTCGTAGAGCGGCTGCAGGGCGGACAGGGTGGTGCCCATGCTGACGGCCTCCAGTGAGGTGCCGAACGCATTGCGCGTGCCCAGCCCGGACGCCGCGAACGGCGCGCCCGCCTGCACGGAAAGGCGCAGGCTCTCAGGCGGGAAGCGCACGATGGTGCCGTCGCTCAGGATGACGCCGTTGGCTTCGCCCCGCGGACCGGTGAGGACGGACTCGACGCGGCCTTCCGCCTGCAGGGGCTGCAGGCGCTGGGCGCGCAGGTGCGGCGGCAGGACGCGGCCTTCGCCTGCCGGCGGCGGCTGGTCATACACGGTGCGCCCGTTGCCGGCGTGGACGATGGCGTCAGCCCTGACCGTGCCCCGCGCTTCGGCTCGTCCGATGACGCGGACAGTGTCCCCGACCTTGACCGTGGCCGTGAGTGCATCGGCCATATGCGGCGGAAACTTGGCGATCGTTCCGTCGCTCAGGCGCAGTCCGTCGACCTCGCCGTAGGGATTGGTGAGCATCCGCTGGACCTGGCCTTCCACCGCGTACTGGCCGATCAGGCCAGGGGCATCCAGCCGCTGATGCGGTGCCGGCGGCAGATGGGGGGCGGGGCCGGGCGGCATGGCATGCGCGGGCAGACTGCACAGGCCGAACGCAAGCGCTGCAGACAGGGCGATGAAATGCGTAGACATGGAGAAACTCCTTGGGTTGGGATAAACGCCACAAGCTGTGGCGCAAGCACCATGCCAACAAGGAGTTGCAATGAAATCAAGGGTTTGCGCGGAAGCCACGGGACGGACTGTCCGCTGCGGTGACGCCAGGGTGTCACCGCAGCGGACACCGGTTTCGCTACGGCAGGCTCAATCGAGGTCGAACTCGGCCAGCTTGCGGTAAAGCTGCTGGCGGGACAGGCCGAGTCGCCGCGCCGCCTCCGCGCGGTTGCCGGCCGTCGCCGCCAGGGCGCGCACGATCATTTCGCGTTCCACGCGGGCGACGGCCAGTGCCATCGGGCCGTCCCAGTCAATGTCCAGACCCGGGGCCGGCGCGGCCGCCGCCTGCAAGCCGATGTGTTCGACCTCGATCACGGATCCGTGGCTGAGGATGGCCGCACGTTCCATGGCATTGCGCAGCTCGCGCACATTGCCGGGCCAGGAGTGGGCCAGCAGCAGCCGGGCCGCCGTGGCGCTCAGCCGCTTGGGCGGGTCGCCGCCCAGCAGGCGCAGGAAATGCTCGGCCAGCAGCAGCACGTCGCCCAGGCGCTCACGCAGCGGTGGCAGCCACAGCGGCACCACCTGCAGGCGGTACCACAGGTCTTCGCGGAAGCGCCCCGCCTTGACCGCGGCGGGCAGGTCGAGGTGTGTGGCGGCGACGATGCGCACGTCCACGGGTTGGACGCGGCTGGCGCCGAGGGGGGTGATCTCGCGCTCCTGCAGCACCCGCAGGATCTTCGCCTGCGTGGACAGCGGCATGTCGCCGATCTCATCGAGGAACAGGGTGCCGCCATCGGCCTCGCGGAAGCGCCCGATGCGTTCATGGACGGCACCGGTGAACGCCCCTTTGACATGGCCGAACAGCTCGCTTTCCATCAGCTCGGCCGGGATCGCGGCGCAGTTCACCGCGACGAAGGGCCCGGCAGCTCTGCCGCTGTTGCGGTGCAGGGCGCGCGCCACCAGTTCCTTGCCGGTTCCCGTCTCGCCGAGGACCAGCACCGTGGCGTCGCTGCCCGCGGCCATGCCGATGCGCTTGAAGACCTGGCGCATGGCCTCGCTGCTGCTGACCAGTTCGGAGCCATCCACGGGCTCTCTGGCGCCAGGCGCCGCGACGGCCGCCTGAGGCCGGTCGGGGGTATCGGCGTCCCGCCGCAGGGCGCGCTCCAGCGTTTCGACCAGGGCGGCCCTGGCCACGGGCTTGGTCAGGTGGTCGAACGCGCCCAGGCGCATCGCCTCGATGGTGTTGCCGCCGCTCGCATAGGCGGTGAGCATGATGCAGGGCACCGGCGAGATGCCGGCCGCGCGGCGCAGGAAGGCCAGGCCATCCTCCCCCGGCAGCCGCAGGTCGACGATGGCCGCATCCACGTTCTCGGTGCGCAGCCTGTGCAGGCCCGCATCGGTGGCCTCGGCCTGCAGCACCACATGTCCCAGGTCCTGCAGCATTTCCGCAAGACTGCCGCGGAACGCGGCGTCATCGTCGACGATCAGGATCTTGGCCATGGCAGCTCCATCTCGATGCGCGTTCCCTTGGCCGACTCGGCGAGAGCGACCCGCCCGCCGTGGCCCTGCACGATCTCGCGCACCAACGCCAGTCCCAGGCCGGTGCCTCCCGCGCGGGCGGTGGCGAACGGCTCGAACAGCGTATCGCGCAAGTCGTCCGGAATGCCGGAGCCATCGTCCGCCACCCACAACAGCAATGCGCCACCGCGTGGGCCGCGCGGACCGCGTGCACCGCGCGCACCGAGTTCGATCTCGCCGCCTTCTCCCGTGTGCGCCATCGCATTGAGCAGCAGGTTGTCATAGACCCGCGCCATCTGCGCCGGGTCGAACAGCGCCAGCCCCCGCGCGCTGGCGGCCAGCTCCGGCGCAACCGCCAGCGTGATCCGAATGCCAAGCCTTTGCGCGGTTTCGGCATGGGCATTGCGCCGTTCTTCCAGCCACGCTGCCAGGTCGACGACCTGGCGCTCCGCGCGGAACGGCTGCGTCAACGCCAGCAGGCTCGATACCAGCGTCTCGAGGCGCTCGGTCTGTGCCAGCACGGCCTCCAGCGCGCCGGCCACACGGGCCTCGCGCAGGTCGGCCGGCGCCGCCATCGCGTTCTCCACCTTCATGCGCATCGTGCCGAGAGGATTGCGGATCTCGTGCGCGAGCCCGGCGGACACCCGTCCCAGCGTGGCCAGGCGTTCGGACTGGGCCAGCTGCTGCTGCAGATGGGCCGACTGGCGCTGCCACCGCGAAATCATCCAGCCCAGCCAGGCGCCGGAGACCGCGACCAGCGCCAGCAGCAGGCTCACCGCAAGGGTCAAGGTGTTGACCGTTTCCGCGGCCAGCAGCGGCACGCGCATCAGGGTCCAGGCGATCAGGCGCCCGCCATCCCCGCCATCCCCGCCAACCGCTTCCACCGGGCAAGCGGCGAACGCCACGGCCTCGCGCAAGCCTGGCCGGACGTCGGTCACGAGGCCCGCGGAATCCTGCGCGCGCTGGGCCGTGGAGCCAATGCGCTCCAGCTCGGCGCTCGGCGGATCGCGCTTGATGCCCGTGCCGTCGTAGGTCGGGAAGGCATAGGCCACCACACCCGCATCCGCGCGCCAGAAGCCGCCTTCCATGCCCGGCTGGTCGCGCAGCGCCAGATCGAGCACCGCCTGCGCGGCGGCGGGTGCCATGGATCGGCGTCGATCGCCCGCAGACGGAAGTTGCTGGCGAACGCGTGCCGCGCCCGCTTGCAGCGCCTGGCAACTGGTCGAGGTAAGTTGGCGCGCATGCGCAATCTGGGGGCCGGCGCCTTGGCGGCTCAAGAGCAGCAGCAACCACCCCAGCACAAGAGCGGCCGCAGCGATGGAAAGCCACAGGATCAGCAGATCGCGTCGGACGGATGGTTGCAGCGACAGGTCAGGTTTCCTTTTGCAGTGAGATACCGATTGGTCAATCGGTGAGCGTTCCGATGGCAACCAGCGATGGCACCCAGAACCTTGCCAGAAGGGGCATTACCGCGCAAGGAAATGGTCGGTTGGCCTGCCTGCCTGCCTGCCTGCCGGTCGCGAGCGGGGCGCCGGTTCCTGCGCAGAGGCAACGACGGGATCATCCGGGCGACCTGGGTTGGTTCCAGCTGGCCGCATTAGGGCGGATCTGAAACCCATTGCGTGGAATCCCAAACTACCAGGAGCTGGCGTGAACTAGCATGGCCGGCGTCCATTGGAATGCTGCTGATTGGGAAGAAGCAGGCTGTGCGCGCAAGGCGGTTGCCGACGGATTTCCGGAACGTGGGTTGGCGGCATGCTCTGCCGCGATCACCCAAGATTGGCCGTGTTGGCAATGCCTTGACTTTAAAAGGAGGTGGTGATGGAAAAGAGGCGGGTAATCTCTCTCATTGCGGCATTGACTGCCATGCCAATAGCCTTCGCGGGCGGCCTGTCGGATTCCGATGCTGGAACTTATGAGTACCTGGGAAAAAATCGTGCTCCCACCGGTGTCCTTTACCGACTCTCTCATTCAAACGGGAAATGGGAGGCATCAGGGAAAATACCTGGGAAAGAGTGGAAGAACATCTCCTGCGATGCGGGCTGCGAGTACAGGAACAGCACGGCAAAAGAGATCCAGAGCTACTTCCCGCCTGACTGGCTGGCCGGCGTGGAGATCGCTTGCATCCAGAATACGGCCCAGGCCTTCTGCCGGTTCTCACCGAACCAGGATGCAGGCAAGGCCGGTCACGTGGTCGTTGCTCTGGTGACGGGCAAGCCAATACCGATCCTGGTCCGGCGGGTGGATGGCCGGTAGTTGTGCCGACAGTCGCGCCGGTCCGCAATCCGACCCGGAACGCCTGCCCGACGAAGGATTGCCTGATGTCTGTGTTCACTCGGTCCGGTCATCAAGGCTTATATGCCCCGTTTGGCAAAATCTCCGGAAGAAGTGCAAGGCCTACGGATGGAAGGTTTCGCCCCGGTTCAGCATGTTGACGAATTCTTCAATTTTCCGCGCCCTTGTTTCCGGCTTTTTTGCATTCTGTAGCCGAAACAGGATGGCATAGCGGTTACGGCTGTTCAGTGTCGCGAAAAACTGCTTGGCTGCCGGATTGGCGTCCAAAGCCGCCCGCAGGTCGTCCGGCACGATCGAGTGACTGGCCGACGTATAAGCAGCCTGCCAGCGGCCGTCTTTCCTCGCCTTCTCGATTTCGCGCATGCCGGGCGGGCGCATCCTGCCTGCGGCGATCAGCGCTTCCGCCCTGTCCTTGTTGAGTTTGGACCAGATGCTTCTTGCGGAGCGTGGGGTGAAGCGTTGTAACCAGTACTGGTCGCTCTCGGCCTGCTTTTGACCGTCGATCCAGCCATGGCAGAGGGCGCTTTCCAACGCCTGTTCGTAGCTGACGGTCTGCTGCTCCGTGCCCTTCTTCGCCAGACGCAGCCATGCTCCGGCCGAAGTGCTGCCGTGTTGCCCTAGCCAGCCTTCCCATTCGGCCTGACTGGTAAATGTCAGAGCGCCTTCGGTCATGTCACTGTCCTGGAAGGTCGGAAAATCGGAAGGTCGAGTCCATGCGGGGGAAAGCCGTCCGGGGCTGGCCGTGCTGAAACGGACATCATTGTCCGTGGTGCGACAGGGTCAGCCGTTCTTGCGGACGATCAGCCGATGCACGCGTTTGCCCGACGATTCACTGACAAGGTCTTGCTCATCCAGCACGTCGATGGTGTCGCCGAGGGCGGCGCGCACCTGCGCGGTATCGAGCGCCGCATACAGGCGGCCGCGCGCGTCACGCTGCGTGTCGTCGTTGACGCGCCAACTCAGGTACAGCGTGCCGCCGGGAGCCAGCAGCGCGGCCAGCCGGGCTGCCGACGCCAGAGCGGCTGGCGGGTCCAGATGCATGAGTACGGTCTCGCAGAGCACGTTGCGGAACGCGCCAAGCGGCACGCCGGCGAGTTCCGGCAGCGCCGCCTGCTCGAAGCGCAGGCCTGGATAGCGGTGCCGCGCCTCGCCCAGCAGGGCCTCACTCGCGTCGTAGCCGGTGGTATCGAACCCGCGCGATGCGAGCCAGGCGGTGTCACGCCCCGCGCCACAGCCGACGTCCGCGGTCGGCCCTGGCGAGAAGTACTGCTCAAGCAAGGCATACATGTCATCTGGCGGCGGCTGGTCGAGCCAGTCTTGTGCGTACGCCGCGGCGTGAGCGTCGTAGGCGTCGAGTGTCGTGCGGTCCATGTCGCGGTGTTCCTCGGGAAGCCGGGTGCGCGTAGTTTAAACCGATCGCCGCGGCGTGGCGCGGCACCCTCTCCCTGGGTCGGCAGGCGCCGATGGACGCTGTCGGTTCTCCGCGGTGAGGCGACGTCGGAGCACGGCCGCTACGCAGATACCTGGCGTCTGAATGGATTGCGAATGCCGATCACGTAGCGCGCGGTGCGCGCCACTGCCGGATCCGGATCTGCGGCCAGCCGTTCAAGCAGGGCCGACGCCGTGTCGTCGATTTCGGCGAGCGCCTGGCAAATGCGGCCACGGGTCTGGGCATCGGCTGCGCCGTCGGAGATCGCTGCTTCAAAGCGTTCCACGATTTGCCTGGCGATCGCTGGGTCGTCCGCCAGATCGGCCAACGCATCGGCTGCCTCGACATCGTGCGCCCCGACGAGAACCTGCTCGATCAGCAGGGGAATGGCGTCGGCTATCCCCCATCCGCCGAGCACGCGCGCGGCGCGATACCGCACGCGCTCCGTGGGGTCGAGGAGCGAGCCACGCAGCGTCTCCACCGCTTCGGCGCCGCCGAGTTTCGCCAGCGCAAGCACGGCACGTTCGCGCAGTGCCGGATCCGGATCCTGCAGTGCCGCGCCAAGTACGCCGACGCCGCTGCCCTCGGTTCTTCCCAGCGCCCAGTGCAGCGTACCCGCGACATTCGGCTCCTGCTCCTGAAGCAGGGCGTGGGCGATGAGTGTTGCCAGCGGGGCATCGCTGGACGCGGCGTCGAATGCAGCACGCTGTCGCTCAGGCGCATGCGCCGAGTCCAGTCCTTGCAACAGGTGCACGACTTCCAGCACTGCTGGCCAATCCTCGGGAGAGGCGGCGGATACGGCCGCCAGCCGGGAAAGCAAGGCTTGCTCTGCGGCCAGCCGCTCCCGGCAGCGAACCATCAGCGCGTCGATGAGTACATCGGGGCGAGGTGCTTGCCGGCTGAGCGCCTGACGCACCTCGGCGAGCCCAAGGCCCAGCGAACGGAGGCTTTCCACCTGGAACAGGCGCCACGCATCGGCTTGCGAGTACGCGCGGTATCCCGCTTCCGTACGTCCCGAGGGGCTGACCAGTCCGATCGCGTCGTAGTGCCGCAGCATGCGCGCGCTGACGCCGGAACGATCGGCCAACTCGCTGATGCGCATCATTTGTCTCCGGTGTCATCTGGGTCATGCCGCCCCGCGTCCCGGCCTGGGCGCCAGGCGGGCCTCGAAAATTCTATCAAACCGCCGACGGCGTCCATCGCCCCGGCCAAGGCGCGGCGCACCACATCGATCGCCGTCAATTTGCCGCTTCGCCGGCGCTGAGCAAGGGGGTACGAGCACGCCAGGCGTCGGCCGGATCCAGCACGAACGCACCTTCCGGGTCGGCGATCAGCCTGAGGCTCGCGCAGGCATGAACGCGCGCCGCCGGGTCCCGGTGCCGGGCCGCCGCCGCATCGAGCGGGGCGACGGCGTCGTCGCCAAGCCTGAGCAATGCCCGGCTCAGACTCCGCTTGAGGTCCTTGTCGCCGCGGCCCAGCTCGAGCACCAGTTCGTGTGCCAGGGCAGCCCGTTGCCCGCTCGGCACCAGCCCCGCGGCGGTGCGCCACGCCGTCCGTGCCACCTCCGGATCGGGGTCATGCAGATGTCCGGTCGTGATCGATGGCCAGGCCGTGGGGTCACCGATCTTCGAGAGCGTATGCAGTGCCTGGCTGCGCGCTTGCGCCACCGGCGAGCGCAGGGCGTCGCGCAGCAAGGGCAAGGTCAGATCCCGCGCATGCTGGGTCAGCGCCCAGGTGAGCATGTCGCGAACGAAGAAATCCGGCTCGACGCCGCAACGCGCCACCAGCAGCGTGATCTGGCCCGGATCGGGCGCCGTGCCGGCACCGAGCGCGGCCGCAAGACGGCGCGACGCGTCCGCATGCTCGAGTGCCGTGGCCAGTGCGTGATGGGAAGTCGGGGGATGGTGATGGGTCATGGACGCCTCCTGGCCCGACATTGGGCGCCTTGTCACTGTGACAAGGTCAAGGGCTTTCGAGCGGGGGCGTATTGCACGCCACGCGCCGGGAAACCCCGGCGCTACCGCGCAACCCCGGCGGCCGGCATGCTCGCGCTGGACATCGATGGCAACGCCTCAAGTCTTGTCGCGCCCCAGGGTCGCCAGGAGAAAATCGATAAAGCTCACCAGCTTGGGTGGCATGTTCGGATCGGGCAGATGCACCACGTGGACGGGCCAGGTCGGGGCCGGCCAGTCGGGAAAGAGACGGACGAGCCGGCCCGCATCCAGGTCGTCCTGCAGCATCACCTGGGGTTGCAGAATGATGCCCAGTCCTGCCAGCGCGGCTTCGCGCAGCGCGAGACCGCCGTTGACGTCGAGATGACCGCGCACCGCGATGCGCTCCACGCCATTGCCGTCGGGGCGTGGAAAGCGCCATTCACGTTCGGGGCCATTCGCCCCTATAAAGGCCAGGCAATGGTGTTGCAGCAGATCCGCTGGCACCCGCGGATGCCCGTGGCGCGCCAGGTAGGCCGGTGACGCGCAGGCAATACGCGGGGAATGGGTCAAGGCCCGCGCAATCAGGCCCGAGTCCGGCAGCACACCGGCGCGGATGGCGACATCGAAGCCTTCCTTGGCGAGATCGACGAAACGGTCATTGAGCGACAGCTCGATCTGGACCTCGGGATAGCGGTCGAGATAGCCGGAGAGCGCCGGTACGAGCACGCGTGTGCCATAGATGACCGGGCTGCTCACCCGCAATCGACCGCGCGGACTGCTCTGCATCTCGCGCGCATCCAACTCGGCGGAGTCCACCAGGGCCAGGATTTCGAGACATCGCGCGTGATAGCGCCTGCCGAGTTCGGTCAGGCTCTGGCGTCGCGTGGTGCGATTCAGCAGCCGGCCCTGGAGGCGCCGTTCCAGCTCACGGATATGGTTGCCGACCATGGTGGGCGTCATGCCGCTGCCTTCGGCCGCAGCCGCGAAGCTGCCGCGTTCGACGACGCGTGCAAAGATCGCCATGCTGCTGAATCGATCCATTCGCAAGTCCTATTAAGGAGTGTTCGAAGAAATGGCGGCTTTATCAACCCTGACTAAACAATAATACTCAGGTTCTCGCTTCCCCCACAACCGACAGCAAGGACCCACCATGACTATTGCGAGCACGAACCTTCAGCATCAACGCGTCGTCCTGCTGGGCGGCACTTCGGGGATCGGCCTTGCCACGGCGCGTGCCGCGCTGGCCGCCGGTGCCTCGGTGACGGTGGTGTCATCACGCAGCCAGCGCGTCGCCGCAGCCGTCGCCAGCCTCGGCGACGGGGCCGAGGGCTGCACGGTCGACCTGAGCGATGCATCTGCTGTACGCGGGCTGTTCGAACGACTCGGACCGTTCGACCACCTGGTCTACAGTGCCGGCGATGCGCTGCAGACCGGAGCGCTCGCCGACATGGATCTCGATACGGTCCGCCAGGTTTTCGATCTGCGCGTCTTCGGCGCCATCGCCGCGGTCAAGCATGCGACGCCGTATCTCCGTCCCGGCGGCTCCGTGGTGCTGACCAGTGGTGTCGCCGGCCTGCGGCCACATAAGGGTTGGGTTGCACTGGCCAGCGCCTGCAGCGCATTGGAAGGCCTCACGCGGGCCTTGGCGGTGGAGCTGGCGCCCATTCGCGTCAACCTGGTGAGTCCAGGCCTGGTGCGCACGCCGCTGTGGGCCAATCTGCCCGAAGCCGACCGCGAAGCGCTCTACGCCGCGAGCGGGGCAGCCCTGCCGGTCGGGAGTGTCGGCGAGGCGGAGGACCTCGCGCAGGCTTACGTCTACTTGATGACCAATCGCTATGCCACGGGGCAGACCGTCATCGTGGACGGCGGTGGCGTGCTGGTCTGATAGCCATAGGCTGGATGGATCGTCGACATTGGGTCGGTCTGAGCGGCTTCCGGACCACCGGATTTGCAACCGGCTGGGTCCGGCCAATTGCTGCCACCGGGTTAGAACAGTTCAGAGTCCGCGGAGCACAGTTAACGGACCTCGGCTCGTCACGTAACTGGCGTCTGTTGCAGCCCTGAAGCTGAAAAAGCACCATGCGTCGAGCGCCCTGCTTGGAACACGCGCCTTAAGACTCGGACAAATCCAGTGCGGCCAGGTAGCTCGCCACGGTATCCCGGCTCTCAGTCAATTCGCGAAGCCTTATCTCTAGTTGCTGCAATTCGCTGGTTAGAACTGCCCGAATTTCGTCGCAGTCCTCAAAAACTGCGGGGTCGTCTTCCCTTACGCAGGACAGCAGAACCCGGATTGCGTTCAATTTCAAGCCGGACGCATTGAGTTGGCGAATACGAATGGCTGCCAAAAGCTGTGAGTCGTCATAGTCACGATAACGCGCTTCGGTGCGGGCAGGTTGCAACAGTCCCTGCTGCTCGTAGTAGCGCAACATTCGTTCACTGACACCGCTACGTTGGGCTAACTCTCCAATCCGCATTCCGAACCTCCTTGCAACAGGACTTGACATTGACAGCGCTGTCAAAGTCTAACCTAACGCTTTCATCAACGAGGAGTTATGGATGACAGGTATCGTCAACACCCTTTCCAGCGAAGCAACAGCGCAATGTGATGGACGCACTGCATCTTCGGTCGACTTGGCTCCAGTCGCGTTCGCTGGCTACGCCCATTTCACCGCCTTGCAGGTACGAGAAGGCAAGGTGCGTGGTCTGGATCTCCATCTTCAGCGCTTGCGCAAGGCCTCCCTTGCTATGTTCGGACGCTCATTGGCGGATGAGGATGTCAGAAAATACCTTCGCTCAGCACTAGAGCTGAAGCCTGAAGGCAACTTATCCTTGACTGCCACCATCTATTCATCTGCAGGAGAATTCACGGCAGCAGAAAGCGAAGCTCCCTTGAGCATGCTGGTCCGGACATCATCCGCATTCAATGGCCCACAAGGGCCTTTGCGGCTGGATATGGTGGACCACCAGCGAATGCTGCCTGAAATCAAACATGTTGGAGAAATCGCAAAAACGTGGTTTCTTCGCAAGGCTGTGGAACATGGCTTTGACGACGCTGCGTTCGTGGATGCAGAGGGTCGACTTAGCGAGGCGACCATTTGGAATCTGGCTTTCTGGGACGGTAGCTCCGTGCTGTGGCCTCGGGCTCCGATGCTGAGGGGCACCACGATGTCCATAGTGATGCGTCAGCTTGAACGTATGGGCATCTCGCAACAGCATCAGGACATCACGATGGACTCGCTGAAGGCTCTTCACGGTGCAGTGGTCATGAACTCATGGACTCCGGCTGTCGAAGTGCGAAGCCTTGGTGCCATCGACATACCTTCTGCGCCGGATTTCGTAGCGCTGCTCCACCGAGCCTTTGCAGCAGAGCCCCTGATGGCAATTTGAATTCCGAAAGCAGTGGTTGCCGTTGAGTACGTGAATGTCGGCTCAGGGTCGGGAGGCGACGATTGCCGCCTCGCTGCGGTTGACCGAGTTCGGCCACGTACGGTCATTCGCGTTTAGCGCTTTGAATGGCCGGAGCGCCTCCGACATCCGACACAGTTCATTCAGGCCGTTACCGCTGAGGGCGAGATCCCTGTTTGCTGATATCGACCTCTCTCGACAATGCGGGAATTATCACGACATCCCAGGCTCCGGCATCTGGGAACGTTCGGAGGTAATACTGGAATCCAGCAGACCCAGTTTCTCCGTGCGTCAAAGTTATGCTTCGACGGCCTTAAAGCCCATCTTCTTGGCGTCGCCGAACACCATCAGGGTCATGTCCATGTGGAACAGTTCGTTATCCAACCCGGCATAGCCGGACGCCATCGAACGCCTGTTGACGATGATGGTCTTGGCCTTGAAGGCCTCGAGAATCGGCATGCCGGCGATGGACGACTGGGATCGGTCTTGGCCGCCGGGTTCACCACGTCGTTGGCGCCTAGCACCAGCACCACGTCGGCCTGGCCGAACTCGCTGTTGATGTCCTCCATTTCGAAGACCTGGTCGTACAGCACCTCGGCCCGGCCAGCAGCACGTTCACATGGCCCGGCATGCGGCCGGCGACCAAGTGGATCGCGTACTTCACGGTTACGCCGTTCCCGGTGAGCTACTCGGTCAGTTGCTTGAGCGCGTGCTGGGCGCGGGCCACGGCGAGGCCATAGCCGGGCATGATGAGGACCGTCTCGGCTTGCCCATCAGGAAAGCCGCGTCATCGGCGGAGCCCGACTTCACGTTGCGCTGGGCCTGACACCAGCCGCGCCGCCGGCTGCCGCCTTGCCGCCGAAGCCGCCCAGGATCACGTTCGCGCCCGCGTCCGCGCCGGTCTTGCAGGCCACCAGCACCAAGCTAGCGTGCATGCCGTTGATGATGAAGGTCTTGTTACCCGTGATGCGCCACGCGTCGCCGTCGCGCCTGGCCTTCGTCCGGATGCGCTGCAGGTGGGAGCCTGCGCCCGGCTCGCTCATGGCAATGGCGGCGACCAGCTCGCCCGTGGCCATGCGCGGCAGCGCTTCTGCGCTTCGGTGCCGTGGGCCACGATGCCGCTGTGCACGTTGTTGCTGAAGCCCAGGGCCGTCGCGCGCATCAGCTCCTCGCAGATGGCGGCCCTTCTCCACGTCCGCGTGGAAAGTGGGCAACTGGTGGCCGATGTGGCGGCGGTCGATTATCCAGACCTCACGCCGCTTGGTAAAGCGTGACGACGCAGGCGCCGCCCAGCCCCAGATTGTGCTGCAGCGCCAGCCGCGCGCCTTCGACCTGGCGCTGCTCGGCGCGGCCGCGCAGCTGCGACACCAGCTCGTAGCACTGTGCAAGCCCGGTGGCGCCCAGCGGATGGCCCTTGGACAGCAGGCCGCCAGAGGGATTGGTGACGATGCGGCCGCCGTAGGTGTTGTGGCCTTCGACGATGAACTTCTCCGCCGTGCCCTCGGGGGTGAGGCCCAGTGCTTCGTACGTGATCAGCTCGTTGGCGGTGAAGCAGTCGTGCAGCTCCACCACGTCCAGTTCCTCCGGGCCGATGCCAGCGTCCTCGTACACCTGCTTCGCGGCAGCGGCGCTCATGTCGTAGCCGACCAGGTTGCGCATGTCCTTGCTCTCGAAGGTCGAAGGCGTGTCGGTGATCATGGCCTGCGCGGCGATCACCACGCGCATGTCCAGGCCGTGCTTCTTCGCGAATTCGACGGAGCAGACGATGGCGGCGGCCGCCCCACAGGTCGGCGGGCAGCACTGGAAGCGCGTGAGCGGATCGAAAACCGGCGCGGAGGCCATTACCTCGTCCAGCGTCAGCGTCTGGCGGAACACGGCCAGCGGATTGCGCGCGGCATGCTGGCGTGCCTTCACCGAAATGCGGCCGAAGGTGTCGCGGCGGATGCCGTACTGCGCCATGTAGTCGCGGCCGGCGCCGCCGAAGAACTGCGCCGCACGCGGCGCTTCGGGGCTGAAGCCTTGCTTCTCGGTCATCACTTCGGCGAAGTGCGTCATCGGTGAGGGCCGGTCCTCCCACGCGCCCTTGAGCGCGCCGGGCTGCATCTGCTCGAAGCCGAGCGCGATCGCGCACTCAACCATGCCGCTTTCCACCGCTTGGCGCGCCAGGAAGAGCGCGCTGGAGCCGGTGGCGCAGTTGTTGTTGAGGTTGAAGACAGGGATGCCGGTGAGTCCCACGCCGTAGATCGCCGCCTGGCCGGCGGCGGAGTCGCCGTACACGTAGCCGACGTAGGCCTGCTCGACATTTTCGTAGGGCACGCCGGCATCCTCCAGCGCGAGCTTCGCGGCGCGCGCGCCCATCACCGTGTAGGGCGCGCT
Organism: Cupriavidus sp. USMAA2-4; assembly: GCF_001854305.1. Lineage (NCBI taxonomy): Bacteria > Pseudomonadati > Pseudomonadota > Betaproteobacteria > Burkholderiales > Burkholderiaceae > Cupriavidus > Cupriavidus sp. USMAA2-4. The sequence continues at coordinate 1,605,141 of NZ_CP017749.1, forward strand.
CTGGCCTGGCTTGCTGAAAGGGATCATGCCGACGCCGACGACGTGGACGGGGCGCTGCGGACGCGTCATGGATTCTTCTCCTTGAATGTAGGGCAGGCGTCTGTTCCCGCCGGTCGAATTCGACAATCGCCGATGGGTCCAAAACGATTGGCCGAAACGCTATTGGGGGACTCGCTCCTGCCGGCTCGGCGCTCAGGCACCGTCACGGTACCGGAGAGTGCCCATGGCCTGCGCAGCGACCTCGCCACTCGCATCGGTGATGGTCCCTCGCAGAAGCACACGGAGCGGCCACCCGGTGGCGCGGCCCTTGGCGACCGCTGGCGGGGCGCAGGAAGGCGATGCGCATGTCCACGAGGTCATCACCACGCCGCCGTGACCGGAGGCATGGTGGTTGAGCATTTCCGGGCGTAGCTCCAGCGTCACCGACGAGTCGCCGCCCCTTGGGCCTTCTCGGCGCGCAGGCCCAGGTGTTCGGAGAAAGGCACGTGGCGCTGGCGGCCGCTGCGCGGCTTGTCGTCGACGGTCTTCATGCGTGCGCCCGTTTCGAAGCGGCCGCGGCTGCCGTGAAGTCGCGCGGCCCCGTCAGCGCGAATCCGCCGTCCACCGGGATGATCGCGCCGGTGATGTAGCTACCCCAGTCGCTGGCCAGCAGCAGGGCCATGCGCGCGATGTCGTCGATGCGGCCCAGGCGCTTCAGCGGGACCCGGTTCGCCATCGCGTCCAGGGTGTCGCCCGTCGGCGCGAGCCGCTTCAACCCTTCCGTGTCGGCGATCGGTCCCGGCACGATGGAGTTGATGCGGACGCCCTGCGCGCCCCATTCAAGCGCCAGCACCTGCGTGAGCATGTCGACGCCGGCCTTGGCCGCGCACACGTGCGCCTGGAACGGCGTGGGAATGAAGGCCTGGCCGGCGGAGATCTGGATGACGCAGGAACCCGGCTTGCGCAGGTGTGCGTGCGCGATGCGCGCCACATTGAAGCTGCCGAGCAGGTCGATGTCTACGACGGTCTTGAACGCGTTGGGCGACATGTCGAGCGCACTGGCGAGGAAGTTGCCGGCGGCGCCGGACACCAGCACGTCGATGGGGCCGAAGCGCTCCGTCGCCGTGGCGAAGGCCTGCTCCAGCGCTTGCGGCTGGCGCACGTCGGCGGACAGGCCCAGCGCCTGCGTGCCCAGCGCTTCGAGTTGCCGTGCCGCGCTTGCCACCTTGTCGGCGCTGCGGCTGATCACGGTTAGCTTCGCGCCGGCGCGGGCGAAGGCCTGTGCGATGCCGAAGTTGATGCCGCTGGAGCCACCCGCGACGAACACGTGGCGGTTGCTGAAGTCGAAGGCGGAGAAGTCCATGGTGTTCATGCGCGCGGATCGCCGAGTTGTGGAACACGGCGATCGTGTAGTGGAAGATGTGGCGAAGCTTAGCCGGCTGCAGAGCCGCCACCAATTGCGGGAAGCGCCAAACGACTTGGCGAAACCGTTCAGTGCTCGGCCGGTCCGTGCGCAAGCCGGTACTCGCCCGGCGCGACGCCGGTCCACTGCTTGAAGGCGCGATGAAAGGTGCTGGCATCCGAGAAGCCGACACGGTTGGCGACGTCCAGCAGGTGCAGTTGCGTGTGCAGCAGGAAGTCAATGGCGGCGTCCCGTCGCAGCTCGTCCTTGATCTGCTGGAAGCCGCGGCCTTCCTCGCGCAAGCGCCGGCGCAGCGTCTGCGGAGTGACGGCCAGTGCCTCGCCCACTTCGTCCAGCGAGGGCATCTCGCCACCGAGGCGTTTGCGCAGCAGCCGGCGGATGCGGTCGGTGACACTGCGCGTGTCGCGGTACTTGACGATCAGGTTGGCCGGCGAGCCCGCGAGGAATTCGCGCAGGCTCTGCTGCGACTGCACGATCGGCAGGTCCAGCCAGCGCGCTTCGAACGACAGCCCCACGTGCGGCTGCGCCTGCCGTAGCGGCACCTGGTACACGCGCGAAGTGTCGCCGCTCGTGACCCCGCTCGTATAGTCGACGCCTAGCAGCGGGATGCGGCGCGCCACCAGCCACGACGCCGCTTGGTAGGAGAGCAGCATGAAGGCCTTGATCGCGTAATCCAGGCGCGCATCGGCGGGACGGCGCAACACGAACTGCACGTGCGCCGTGTCGCCGCGCACGCTCAGGCGCGGCACGAAGTCCGGCACCAGCAAGTGGTAGAAAGCGAACCCGTCGCGCAGCGCCTCCTGCAGCGTGGCACAGCGCACCAGCTGGCGCATGCACTGGCCGAAGCTGCCCGGCGGCAGCGGCCGCGACAGCAGGCCCCACATCTCGTCGCGCAGGGTGCGCCGCAGCACGTGGATCAGGAGCGCGTACTGCTGCTGCGAGATGCGCGCCAGCGGCGACTCCAGTAGCGCGGCGGGGATGCCTGCGCGCGCCAGCAGCGGTGCTGTGTCCAGTCCCCGCGCCCGCGCGCCGCCCACGATGCTGTGCACGTGCTGGATGGCGACGGTGTGGTGTGTGAGGTTCATGGAGGCGCTGCCGCACGCGGCGCACTGATTATAGGCCAGATCTTCTCCTCGGTCGCCGCATCGCCGGTGCGGTGCAGGGCAATCAGGTCGGGGGCGCGCCGCGCGCGGAAGGCGCCGTGGCGGGGCGGGGATCGGTTCATGCTGCGGCGGATCGTACGGCCCCCGTCGGGCCGCGGCAATGGCTGGCCTGCTCGCGGCGATTGGCGAAAACGCTCGCGGCAGTTCAGCCGTCGCGTCAACGCCTGCTGTGCGCCGTCGTTCCATGCGCGCTCAGAGACTGCGTGGCCCATTCCGCTCCATGTCGTGGACCGGCCGGCCGGTCGCACGCGCGACCGCCACGCGGTACGGCGGCATGTTCGTGCACTCCAACACGAGGTCCGTGAGCCCGCCGACCCCTGGCGAACATCGCGACCGTCCGAGCGGCTCGTCAGTTAACATGAACTGCGGCAGGATTGTCATCCGAAAGAGAGCTCCCTGCCCTACGAACCCGACCAGGACTTCCTGTTGCCGTCTTCTCTGAGCGAGTGGCTACCTGAGGGCCACCTGGCCTACTTCATCAGCGACAGCGTCGATGGCTGGACCCGTCGGCCTTCCACGCGCACTATGAGGCAGGCGGGCCGCGCAACCAGTGCACGAGGACGTTCCGTTCCGACTGCTGGCCTCGGTAACCGGCCGGCTGGGCGCACGATCCGCAACTTCCGGGCCTTCCACCTGAAGGAGCTGGGTGAGCTGTTCTTGCACGACGGTGGCGAGCACCGGGCCTCCTCCGGCAAGGTGGAGTACCGTTTGGCCGACGGCCGTCTGGTCGACGTGACGCCGGACGGCACCGCGCGCGTGGTGAGGTTCGACCCGGTACTCACGTTGCCCGGTGGAGAATCCTAAAGCGCTACTGAAACCGGCTTGATCTTTTTCGCCAATTGTTTTTGGCGAGATGCGCAATTGAGTGCAGGCGCTTCATGCACGACACTGCGCCTGAACGCGATCCAGGAGACAGGCATGCAGAACTTCATCCGGTGCGGCGCCACGCTCGTGCTGTTTCTCTTCGCCACCGCCTCGCAGGCCCAGGCTCAACCTCAGTCGAGCTATCCCGCGCAACCCATCAAGTTCGTCGTGAACTCGTCGGTGGACACGGTGACGCGGCTCATCGGCCAGAGGCAACGCTACAAGAACATCCCCAACGTGCCCTCGTTCGCCGAAGCGGGCTTCAAGGGCTTCGAACCCTATGGCTGGTACGGCGTGTTCGTGTCCGCCGGCACGCTCAAGCCCGCCGTGGACAAGCTCTACAACGAGATCGCGCGTATTGTCCGCACGCCGGAAGTCGCGGCCCGGTTCGAAGAAGACCCGGGCCTCATCGTCACCGTCGCCGGCCCCGACGCCTTTGCCGCCGATATGAAAAAAGACTCGCAGGTCTGGGGCCGCGCCATCCGGGACGGCAACATCCGCGTCGATTAAGGAAGGCCTCCCCATGCCCATGCCAACCACGCTGGACGGCAAGCTCGCCTTGCCCGTCATCGCCTCGCCCCTGTTCATCGTCTCCGGCCCCGATCTCGTCATTGAGCAGTGCACGGCCGGCATCGTCGACATCGACGATTGCCCGCCCGTGGCTGACGTGGTGGCGCGCATGAAGACCGAGTACGCCGACGCTAAGGCGGCGCTCGCGCGCCTGGCTGCCTGACGGGAGCAACAGATGCAGACGACGCACCAGACCCAACACTCCGGCCTGACCGCCGGGCTGCAGGCGCTGCGCGCGCTGGCGCGGCATCCGGATCGCACGGCCTTCAGGTGGGAAGGTGGCGAGATGTCCTACTGCGCGGCCACTGCCCTGATTGGCCGCATACAGAAGGTGCTGATTCTCGCGCGGCATGCGCGTCGGCATCCTGAGCGCCAACCGCGCGGACAGCTGGTGCGCACAGGTGGCCGTGCACCTGTGCGGCGCGGTGAAAATGGGGATGCATCCCAAGGGATCGCTCGCAGATCGCGTCGAAATTCTCGCCTCCTCGCGGCTGGACGATGTGATGCTCACGCGCGCGTTCACGGGCTGGAGACGAACATGCTCAAGCCCTCGATCATCGCGGCAGCGCTGGACCCGGACAACCTGCCCGCCAACATCAGCGAGGAGCGTGCGGCGGCCCTCTACGGCGGCGGCAAGGGCAAGCACGGGCCCAAGCGCTGGCTGGACGGGCGGGGAGCGGGACATTCCGCCTCGGGTGTCACCGGCATTCCCAGCGTGGCGGAGCTGGTGGCGGCCACTGCGCGCGAATACGAAGGCGCCAGGCGAGAAACCGCGAAGTTGTTCTAGCACTGGCATCGTTCCGCCCGTGGAACGATGAGGCATCGAATCGATTTGCAAACAAAGACCCAGGAGACATCAGAATGCAAAGTGGCATTCGTCGCGACATCCTCGCCACCGGCGCGGCAATGGCGCTCTCGGCCTGCGCAGGCCCACAGGCCTCGCCCGCCGGCGCCGGATCATCGTCCGCGGCACGCGCGGAGACCGACTTCGTCCTCGTTCACGGCGCCTGGCATGGCGCCTGGTGCTGGCGCAGGGTGGCCGAGCGACTGCAAGCGGCCGGCCACCGCGTCTGGGTGCCGACGCTCAGCGGCCTTTGCGAACGCGGTCACCTGCTGTCGCGGTCGATCACGCTGCAGACCCATGTCGAAGACGTCGTCCGGCTCGTGCAATGGGAAGACCTGCAGTCCATCGTCCTCGTCGGGCACTCGTATGGCGGCATGGTGATCAGCGGCGCGGTGGAGGCGCTCGACAAGCGCGTGCGCTCGCTGGTGTACCTCGACGCATTCCTTGCGGAGACGGGACAGTCGGTGGTCAGTATGTTCCCCCCCGCTGTCAAGGAGCGGCTGGAAAAGGCCGTGGCCGTCAGCGACGGCTTCTCGCTGCCACCGTTTCCCGCGGCAGCCTTCGTCGGAGAGGACAGTCCCGACATCGCCTGGGTCACCAGCATGATGACGCCGCAGCCTTATGCCACCTTCGCCGCACAGCAGGGAACCACGGCCGTGCGTACGGCGCTCGTCCGCAAGACCTATGTGCGCGCGCGGCGCTTTTCCAGCGTGGCGTTCGATGGCGCCGTCGAGCGCATCCGCGGCCAACCCGACTGGCGCCTGATTGACCTGCCGGACCATCAGCATGATCTGATGGTGACCGCTCCCGACCTGACCGTCCGCATCCTGCTCGAAGCGGCCGCGTGACAGATGGCCTGCCGACAAATAGACATTAGGAGACAGCCGTGACCGTTTGCGTTTCGACAAAGGCTTGCGCCGTGGCTTTGGCAAGTGTCGCAGGGTGGGTCGCCGCCCCGGCCATGGCAGCGTCCGCTGAGGTGGCCGACTACCCAAAGAAGCCGATCCACATGGTGGTCCCCTCGACCGCCGGCGCTGGCGCCGACATCCTGGCCCGCCTGGTCGCCGACAAGCTCGGTAAGACCGTGGGCCAGCCCGTGGTGGTGGAGAACAAGCCCGGCGCCAGCAGCGTGATCGGCACCACGACAGTCGCTCGTGCCCAGCCGGACGGCTACACCATCTTGTTCACCTGGACCGCGCTGGTCCAGTCGTCGGTGCAGAAGACGAAGCCGCCGTACGACGTCTTCACCGACCTTGCACCGGTAGCGGAGGTGGCGCGCTCCAGCTTCGTGCTGATCGGTGCCACCTCGGCGCAGATCGGTAGCGTCACGGATATCATCGCCATGGCGAAACAGCGGCCGGGCCAGTACAGCTATGGCTCGTACGGCAATGGCACCTCGTCGCATATTCTGGGCGAGCTGTTCAAGCAGAGCGCGGGCATCAGCATGGTCCACGTGCCGTACCGGGGCGGCGCGCCCTTGCTGTCCGACTTGCAAGCGGGCCATATTCCGGTGGCCTTCCTGGACTTCGCCAGCGCGCGTGCCAACGCCGGCAACGAGCGCTTGAGGATGCTCGCCATCACCAGCAGCGAACGCTCGCCGTACTTCAAGACCACGCCGACCTTTGGCGAACTTGGCATCCGCGGCCTCGACATCGAGGGCTGGTTCGGCATCCTGGCGCCGGGCAAGACCGATCCGGCGATCGTGAAGAAGCTGTCCGTCGCGGTGGGAAAGTCGTTACACGATCCCGAGGTAGCCAAACGAATGGAAGAGCTGGGCGTGACCATCGTCGGCAACAGCCCCAATGAGTTCGCGGCCAAGCTACGGCGCGACGAGGAGAAATGGCGAACCATCATTACCAACGCCGCCATCCGAGCCGATTGAGCCATGTGCCTGTCCGGTGCCGCGCGCTACTCGGCGACGCGCCGGTACTCGTGCCCGCGCCCGCATTTTCAATTTTTCCTGCCCCTTCCATGACCATCCACGCCATACCTTCCTTCTTCTCTCTCGCCCTGGCGGCGCTGCGCCGCTATCCTGAGCGGGTTGCGTTCCAGTGGGACGGCGGCCAGTTGCGCTACCGCCAGGCTACCACGCTAATCGGCTGCTTCCAGGCCGCGCTCCAACGGCATGGCATCCAGGCCGGCACGCGCGTGGCGCTGCTCAGCGCCAACCGTGCCGACATGTGGTGCGCGGCAATGGCGGCGCAGGGGTTGGGCGCGGCCACGAGCTGGCTGCACCCAATGGGCTCGCTCGACGCTCACTGCTTCCAGGTCGAGGATGCGGACGTGGCAGCAGTCATCATCGATGCCGCCAACTACGGCCACCGTGCCGGCGAGATCGCCGCGCGCCTGCCGGACAGCCGCATTCTGACGGTGGGCGCGGGCGACGCCGGCACCGACCTGATGGCGCTGGCTGAGGGCGCTGTGGAGTGCGAGCCGGTCGACCTGTCGCTGGCCTCGGCCATGGCGACCCTATCCTATACCGGTGGTACCACCGGCCGGCCCAAGGGCGTGGCCAAATCTGGCGGCGCCAACGGCCATGCCGCGCTACAAATGCTCAGCAATTTCGACATGCCGCTGGCGCCGCGCTTCCTCGCAGTGGCGCCGATCAGCCACGTCACCGGTACCAATGTCCTGCCAACGCTGCTGCGTGGTGGCACGATCCACCTCATGGCACGCTTCGATCCAGAGGAGATAGCCGCGACCGTTGCGCGCGAGCGCATCAACGCGATGATGATGGTGCCGACCATGGTCTACGGTCTCCTGGACCATCCACGCTTCGATACTTTTGACTTGTCGTCGCTGGAAACGCTGCTCTACGCCGGCGCCCCGATGTCGCGGCAACGCCTGATCGAGGGCATCGAGCGCGTTGGGCCGGTGTTCTGCCAGCTGTATGGCCAGTCCGAATGCTCGCCGATTACCGCGCTGCGCAAGGAAGACCATGACCTGTCGCGGCCCACACTGCTGGATGCTTGCGGCTTCCCGCTGGCCGGCTGCGAAGTCCGCCTGCTCGACGAGCATCACCGCGAGGTGGTGCCCGGCCAGCATGGCGAGATCTGCGTGCGCAGCCCCGCGGCAATGAGCGGCTACTGGCGCCAGCCGGAACTGACGGAGCAGGCCTTTGCCGGCGGCTGGCTCCATACCGGAGATATCGCCGTGGCCGACGAATGCGGACGCCTTTCTATTGTTGACCGCAAGAAGGACATGATCGTCAGCGGCGGCTTCAATGTCTATCCGCGCGAGATCGAGGATGCACTGGCCACGCATCCGGCGATCAGCATGAGCGCCGTGATCGGCGTGCCCGATCCCAAGTGGGGCGAGGCGGTGACGGCCTACGTGGTGCTGCGAGCGGGCAAGTCGGCCACGGCGGAAGAGTTGATCCACCATGTGAAGGCGCTCAAGGGCAGCGTCAACACGCCCAAGCGCGTGGAGATTGTCAACGCGCTGCCGCTGACCGCGCTGGGCAAGCTCGACAAAAAGGAGCTGCGCGCCCGCCACTGGAGCGGCCAGGGCCGCAATGTCGCCTGATCCCGCATGGCTTATCCCACCTGCATCGATATGAACGCTACTTCTGCTTACGGCCAGCGCCTGCCGCAATCAATCGCCCGGCGCCTGGCGCTACCACTGATCGCGGCGCCAATGTTCCGTGTTTCAGGACCGGATCTGGTCTTGGCCGCTTGCCGTGCCGGCGTGATCGGCTCGTTTCCCACGGCAAACTGCCGCTCGACGGAAGAACTCGACGCATGGCTGACACGCTTCGGCAAGGAGCTGTCGCCAGCAGACGCTCCGTTCTGCCCTAACCTGATCATGCGCCGCGAGGCCCTGCAGCAGGAGCTGGAGTGCTTGTTGCGGCATCGCGTGGAAATGGTCATCACCAGCGTCGGCGCGCCGGACGCCGTGGTCGGCCCGCTGCACGAAATTGGCTGCCTGGTGTTTGCCGACGTGGCCTCCGTGCGGCATGCGCGCAAGGCGGTGACCGCGGGGGTGGATGGCCTGATCTTGCTGACCGCTGGTGCCGGCGGGCAGACCGGATGGGCCAACGGTTTTGCCTTTGTGCGCGCGGTACGGGGCTTCTTTGACGGGCCGGTGGTGCTCGCCGGCGGCATCTCGGACGGCGTCGGGCTATTGTCAGCGCAGGTACTGGGCTGCGACCTGGCCTATATGGGCACCAAGTTCATCGCCACGCGCGAAAGCATGGCCGTAGACGGTTACAAGGACATGCTGGTCAATAGCGAGCTGGACGATGTGCTGCTGTCACGCGCCTTTACCGGGCTGGAGACCAACTCGCTGCGTCCGTCGATTGTGGCCAGCGGGCTCGACCCGACCAACCTGCCGACCAACATGACCCGCGAGCGTGCGGATGCGCTGTACGGCAGCCAGGGCTCGGCCGGCATCAAGCGTTGGCGCGATATCTGGAGCGCGGGGCACTCGGTATCGGGCGTCCGCCAGGTCGAGTCGGTTCGTGAACTGGTGGCGCGCACGCAGCAGGAATTCCAGTCGGCGCGCGAGGTTGCATACCAGGCGTTGGCGCCAGCGGCTTGCGGCTGACGGGATTCCGCCGCTGGTGAAATTCTGCCGGCATTTTGAGCGCAGAGCTGGCACCACCAAGATTGGCTGGCCGCACCTGACGCGCCGAACCCCTGCGAGCTCTTCGAGTCAGACCCATTGACCGTTCATCTGCCAAAGGAGCCATTCGTCATGCAGCAGTCGGATGTCTCAGAAGGGTCGGGAGCTGTCAAAAGCCGTCGCCGATCGTCGAGAGAAGAGCTGGCGGCGGAGATCGGCCAGTTTGAGTCATCCGCCGGGTGCATACCGAAAGACCGGGTCGGCCGATTTGCTGCCGTTCGACCAAGGGAAGGCGTTGGCCGGGCCAGGAGCGGGCGTTCACGCATTTTCCATTGTGACCACTCGGGCGGCCGCCCTTGGCCCGCCGTTGCAGGCCTATTCGAGGCAACCAGTTGGCGCGGAGCGAACTGCCCCAGCCTTTCGCAGTTCGCTCGCTCCGCGCCTGCTGGCCCAGCCTTCGATGGAGGGGGCAGGTCCTGACCCATCGGGTACTAAAGTGGAGCGGTGGCTCTGCGATGTCGCCAGCGGCCGACCGCTCCGAGAGAAGTTCGCCGGCGCTGCGGCGAATCAATGCCTGCCCTGCATGCATGGCACCGCGGTCTCGAAGGCTGACGTCGACATGTAGCGGCCTGCCGGGTAATAGTCGCCCATCACCTCGCGCTCATCGCCCGGCTTTGAGATGGCCTGTACCGCATGGGGAAAGTCCGTCGTCCCAAGCATGTGCCGCAGTTGCACCACCGAGACATCGGCGTCGCCAGCGCCATCCCCGTCATCTGCCATTGGCAGCCAGGCAATGCCGCATTGTGCGATTGCATTGCTCGGACGGTCTTCCTTGCGGCTCACTACGATAGTGTAGAAGCCATCCGGACCAACCGGCACCTGCTCATCATAGACGCAGCCATTTACCCGTGTATTGGCAAAGCCCTGGTTCGAGCACATGGACCAGTACCTGAGTTCGCCCGTGCCCATCACCGCATCCCCGTTGGCGGTGCGCGGCGTGGTTGGCGCCTTGCCGCGAATGACGAACACCTTGCCCAGCTTGCGGTTGACGATGGTGCGGATGTACTGGTTGTCGAGGTTCGGATAGAAGCCCCCAGTACTCTTCTTCGGGCTAGCCAGCGGTTTCCCGGTGTACAGGCTGTAGAGATATTCTCGGTCGTACTGGATATACCAGGTGGGCGGGTTGGTTGCCGGATACGCAGGCTGATTCTTCTCTCTGCCGACCTCCCTGGCGATGGCAACAAGTTCGCGGTATTTCTCCCTCGGGACCGCGAGCGCTGCCGGATCGATCTGCATCGGCTGCTGGGCGCGCAAGGCAGGACACGCCGCATCACCCCTCAGCACCCGGCCGTCCGCGAGTGTCAGCACGGGAATGGGCAGTCCGACGCCTCCAGTTTCGTCCATTTGCTTGTCTCGCGCATAGATGCGATAGAGGAGTTGCTGTTGACCGGATCCATACTTCGGGGCGTGCAATGTTGTGCGTTGCTGCCCGAGCAGGTTCATGCCCACAGGCTGGTCGGCCGGAGGCGCCGCGTCAACTACCGTCAGCGAATATCCTCGTGCTTCAGCATTGCGATTTGCGCCGGGCAGGAAGGGATTCACCGCACTCGCTGCGGGCCTGATCAGATAGTCGGCAACCGATTCGACAGGAACGCCGGCGCCGTCATAGCTGATCAGCGACATATACCGCGAGTGCGGAAAGTTGCCTTCAATGGAAAGCCTGGCGCCCTCGGGAATTGAGAACGTCGCGCTCCAGTAAAACGTGGCGGCATCAGGGTATGCGATATTAATGTACGGATCGGCACTGACCGGGCCACGTGACCAGAAGCAACTGCGCGGGCCGGGAGCCACATTTTTGGCAACATCCGCGACCGCAGCCCCATCAGACCTCGACGGCCGCGATTGCGCGGCTACCGTGCCAACTGCGCCGCAGGCAGCGGCAAACGCCAGTGCCATGGCGATTCGGCGGCGGACTTGATGGCATGCGGCCGAATTGACCGATCTCGAACCAGAATGCTGTTTCACGACTCGTCTCCTTGCTGTTGTCAGGCGTTCCGGCCAGCATGGCCAGACTGGAGGGCATGCTACATTTGAAGGGCCTTGCCACTTGTCGCCCAGGCGACAACTCATCTCGTTTCTTGTCCATGCCCACCCCTGGTGACTTCACTGATCAAGAACTCCGACGCATCCTTGTAAGCAATGCGTGGTTTGCGAATCTGCCCGCAGCCTTGCAGGACAAGCTCATTTCCCGCGGGACAGTGCGCACCTTCACCAAGAGGGCGGTGATTTCCGCGCAGGGAAGTACGCCTAAGGCGATGGGCGCTGTGCTGGAGGGCCACGTCCGCGTTACGCGCGTGCTGGTTGGCGGCGAGGAGAACCTCTATCACGTAGGGGATCCCGGCTTCTGGTTTGGCCCATTGGCACTGATTACCAATGCGAAGACCACCGTGGCAGTGATAGCTGACACGGACGTCCGGATATTCTTGCTTTCCAAGGCGCAATTCGAGCGAATCGCAATGGAAGATCCGATCTTCTACCGCTACCTCGCACTGTTCATTGCGCAGCGCTATGCCAGCATGCTGCGCTACATCTCGGATTCAAAGCTGATTTCACCGGAAGAGCGTGTTTGTTCAAAGCTGGCGGAATTGCTGCAGCTACAGAGCCCGGGCAATGGACAAGTTGGTCCTGTCACCGTCAAGGTGTCCCAAGTGGACCTGGCTGCAATAGTCGGCGTGTCGCGCCAGACGTTGAACGAGCTTTTGAAGAAACTAGAGAGGCGCGGGTTGATCGAGATTGCATTTCGAAGCATCCGGGTGGTGAATCCGGAGCTGTTGCGAGGCAACGATGACTACTGGTAATCATATCGTCCACATTCCGGATTGCGCCTTGCCGCCGCGGTCGAAGCTGACCGCCGCATTGGGATGCACAGAGACGCTAGCGGGCCCCAAAGCGGTCGGTGGAACGGCCTGCTCGACTGTCGCAAAATCGGCCATTGCAGCCGTCCACCCCAGCTAAGGCCAATGGCCGAGAGGGGTCGATAGCCGCCATCTCATCGAGATGGCCTGGGGTCCGCTATCGGGACGCGACTTACCAGGGCAGGGGCGCCCTTGATCGCCGCGCCCGATGACGTCAAGAGCAGAATCGCCTCGTCGCCGCCTTTAGCCAGGCAGCGACGGGGTGGGCGTGCAATGTTGTTGTAAGCAGTGCGGGAACCGTCGCTCAGGACGTGGCCTCTGGCACATTGGTGCCCATGCCTTCGGGTAGCAGCGGCACGATCTCGGCCATTTCGTCCGCGTCTAGGCGAAAGTCTGCCGCCCCAAGGAGCCCATTGATCTGCGCTGGTCGGCGCGCGCCAACGATGGCGCCGGTCACTGCCGATTGCCGCAATACCCATGCGATGGCGACGGCCGCGGGCGTCAGCCCGTGGCGCTCCCCGATCCGGCGGAAGGCTGCGACCAGCGCGAGATTCTTCGTCAGACGCGGCTCCTGGAAGTCCGGGCTGCGGGTCTTGCGCCAGTCGTCATCGGGCAGGCCGGCGATACGCTCGCGCGTCATCGCGCCAGTCAACAGGCCCGATTGCAGCGGGGAATAGGCGATGACGCCGATGCCGGCCTGCTCGCAGAAAGGCAGGATTGCGACCTCGACCTCGCGCATTAGCGCCGAGTACGGCGGCTGCAATGAGGCGATATCTGTCACCGCCTGGGCGCGCTTGAGCTGAGCTACGTCGAAGTTGGAGACGCCGATGGCGCGAATCTTTCCCTGCTCGCGCGCCCTGGCCAGCGCCGACAGCGCGGCCTCGATGCCCTCGTCCGATCCGCCTGGCGGGAACGCCGGCCAGTGGATCTGGTACAGATCGATGGTTTCGACCTGGAGGCGGCGCAGGCTGTCCTCGATCTCGCGCCCCAGCGTATTCGGCGCCAGCGAGTGCGAGATCTGCCGGGACGCCTGGTCCCAGACCAGGCTGCCCTTGGTGAACACCAACGGGCGGCGCGAGGCCGGCACGCGGCGCAGCAGCTGGCCAACGACTTCCTCGGCGTGACCAAGGCCGTAGACTGCAGCGGTGTCGATCCAGTTCACCCCGCGCTCCACCGCGCATTCCAGTGCGGCCAAGCTGTCGGCGTCGTCCTGCGTACCCCAGCCGAATTCCCAGCCTGGCCCGGCGATAGCCCAGGTGCCCAGCCCGATGGGCGAGATCGTGAAATCGGCGCTGCCGAGTCGTTGCTGCTGCATGGTCAAACCTGTCGATCAATGGGTGAAGGCGTCAGTGTCACGCGACAGATAGATGGCGATAAGGTGGGTTATGCTTGATGAACTACTGAATTGGGTTCATTTATTTACCTCTATGATGCCTGATCTGCACGAATTGGACGCATTCGCGGCGGTAGCGCGGCATCGCAGCTTTCGCAAGGCGGCTGCCGAGCGCGGCGTCTCGGCCTCGGCTCTGAGCCATGCACTGCGCGGTCTGGAAGAACGGCTGGGCGTGCGCCTGCTCCACCGCACCACGCGCAGCGTGACGCCGACAGAGGCCGGCCGGCGACTGCTGGTGCGGCTCGACCCCGCTTTGCGCGAGGTGGCCGAAGCCCTGGCGGACGTGAGCGCTTTGCAGGCCGAACCGGCCGGCACGCTCCGACTAAACGTGCCACGCCCGGCGGCCCGTCTACTGCTAGCACCGATGCTGGCCGGGTTCGTAGCGAAGTACCCTCGCGTGCAGGTCGAAGTCGCGACCGACGACAGCCTGGCCGACGTGGTGGGCGATGGCTTCGACGCTGGCATCCGCTTCGGCGAAAACCTGGCCGGCGACATGGTGGCGGTACCGATCGGACCGCCGCAGCGTTTTGTGTGCGTGGCCGCGCCGTCCTACCTCGCGGCACGCGGCCTGCCGCAGACGCCGCGCGAGCTGCTCGACCACGCCTGCATCGGGCGGCGGTTCCCGAGCGGCCACCGTTACGCCTGGGAGTTCCAGATCGATGGCGAGCTGCTGGAAATGGAGGTCACCGGCCCACTGGTTTTCGACGACGATGCACTGATGATCCAGGCCGCACGTGATGGTGCGGGTATCGCCTACGTCTACGAGGCAATGGTGCGCGAGGATTTGGCTGCGGGCCAGTTGGCGGCCGTGCTGGATACTTGGGGAGCGCCGCTGAGCCGGTTCTTTCTCTATTACTCGGGACGGCGGCACCTGCCCACGGCCCTGCGGGCGTTGGTGGATTTCATCCGGGCGTGACGTGACGGCGCCGGCCATGCCGTCACGCCCCGCATCGTTGATGCCGTCATGGCCATTCGGCGTGGGCCGCTCACGCACTCGCACCACCCGCGCTGCGCGCTTCGCTTGCAATCCGAATCCAAGTCGCCGATGCATCGGTGATCATCGAACACAGAGCGAGCGACGTTGCCCAACTTGCAAGATCCTGCACGAGGATGGCGTCGAAGAGGTATGCCAATCTCCGACAGCAGATGGATCTCAGAAAGCTCCCTCTCTACGCTGGCCTGCCTTCTGATCGAAGCAAGGCTGCCTCTCAACAGAAATTCCGGCTCGTGGCCTCCAGTTCGCCCTGCATCCACGACAGATCGATCACGCGCGGGGCGATCAGGTGCCGCGCTCGCCCTCGCGTTGCCACTGGCCGTAGACACCCGCCATGCTGGAGCCCAAGATCTCCTTGTGATAGCGCTCGAACACGTCAGGCCAGATGATCACGTTGACGATGCTGGTCTCATCCTCCAGGCTCACGAAGGTGACACCGTTGACCGTGCCGCGCTGGCGCACGGTCACGATGCCGGCCGCGCGCGGCCTGGCGTGACTGGTAGCCAGCCAGAACGTCGGCCGGCACGAAGGGCCGGGCGGCCAGCAGTGGGAGGAGCAGGGGCAAGCGGGTGCCGGCGCAGCGTCCACCCCATCGCGCGGGGAAGTGCGGATATTACAATTTAGCCACCACACCGTCTGTCCAGGCTAAGTTGAAATCGTCCGCATCCCCTACGACATTAGAAAAAACGCCCAACACCCGATGTCTAGGCGGTTCTCAGTTGTCGCGTGGCTGGCAGAATTCAGATGTCGGCACGGGCGTGCTTTTTGCGCGGGGTGGGACGCTCTGGCGGGGTTGCTGTGGGGTGGGGCTGGCCGGACGCGACGGCGTCCCGCGCCGTGTGGGGCGGTGGCGGCGCGGTGGCGCCAAGTTCAACTGTCCGCATGCTGGCGGGGGACTGCGGAGCCGCGCGCCCGAGCCGGGGCTATCGCCCGGACGCGCTCCGCAAGGTGTCGCGCCTCGGCCAGGCCGGTTAGGGACGCTTGGCTCCGATCGGTGGCGACCAAGCGGCTGCCGGCCGGGTTCGGCCAGTTTGAGACGTTCGACAGGCCGATGCACATCGGCCACAATCCGACGACATCGGTAAACACATGGGGATGAACCTTGGTGCTGCACCCGGATGAAATCCGTATCGAATCTAGTCGACTTTCGATTAAACCCTTCTCTGAAAGTGATGCTGACGCTACATTTCCGTGCATCACGCTTTCACTGACTCGTTTGATGTCATGGGAGCCGCCTCCTGACAGAGAGAGCTTTGATCTCGTCTGGCAAGCGTGGTTACCGGCGATAGCCGAAGGAACGGATTTTGTATTTGCAGTCCGTCAACGAGATAGCGGGGGATTCCTTGGATTGGCGGGGCTCCATCACGTTAAGAGCCCTAGTGCGGAATTGGGCATTTGGATTCGAGAGGATCGCCACCGCGAAGGCATTGGCCGTGAAGCGGTTAGTCTTGTGGCAACGTGGGCAAGCCGCGAACTGGGCATCGATCGCTTCACCTATCCTGTTGCTGAAGAAAACTACCCCAGTCGACGCATTGCCGAATCTCTCGGCGGTGTCGTAGCGGAACGCAGGCTGATACCGAAATACAAGTACGTCATCTATCAAATACCGAGCCAATTGAAACTCGATGACCGGCGAAAGCCATAGCATCGCTGCCATCCGGCAGCGGCACAGAGACGGAATCGAAGGACATGCAAGGCAGAAGTGCCGCTTCTGACGGCAAAGCTGCATCTTTGACCGACCGCTTTGGAGAATTTCGAAGGACCGCTCAGGGTCGGTAGCCGTCCTTCGGCATCGGGCGGGCCCGGCGTCCGCTATTGGGCAGCAAGCGGCCAATTAGGGCAGGGGCGTGCCTGCCTGAATCAACTTCAGGGTGACGCCGTTCGCATACGCCCACTGATCGAACGCGCGGCTCGTAAACTCGGGTCCCTGGTCCGTTCGCACCGCCTTGGGATAGCCACGGAAGCGAGCGGCACGGTTCAATGCCCGAGCGACATACAAGCCTGAGATGCCGTGGTCGACGACTTGTCGACAGCCTCTTTCGTGAAATCGTCGACGATGGCCAGGCACTTCAGGCGCCGGCCGTTGGCGAGCGCATCCATCACGAAATCGATGAGTCACACCTCGTTGGGTGCATTCGGCAAGGCCCGCTGTTCGCGCTCGATCATTACGCCATGGCGTCTACGACGGCGCCGTACAGCCAGCCCCGCCGCAAGGTACAGGCGATAAACGCGCTTGTGATTGGCGCGCCAAGTGTAGAACGACGCGTCACTGAACCCGTGCTTCCTGCACAGTTCCTTGACCAGCATACCGGCCTCGGCTTCCTTCAGAAACCGAGTGCTTTGCTCTTCCGTAAAGCGCTTCAGTCGATGCGCGGCCGCCAAGCCTTCGGATCAATCTCCATCCAGACCTTGGCGGGAATCTGGTCCGTCAGACCATAGAAGGCCAGTGCGGACGATAGGTAGACGACGCCGCCCGGGACGAGCTTGGACGCCAAGGCTAGGGAATGCTGGCTGTCGAGCTGCGAATCGGAAAGCTGGTAGACACCTCTGCCCACACGCATGACAGCACCGTCGCGCTCAAGCCGGGCGAGAGTTGATGGCGTGATTCCGGCATTGCGAAGCTCGCTGGCACGCAGAAGGCCTGCGGCACGAAGTTGCGCAATGGCACGTTCACGCTGCGAGGGAGAAGGCATCTGGTACAAAACCTAGGGTGATACTCAACACAACGGAGGAACGAGCATGCTGTCAAACTCAAGTTCTTGGCGGTCCGCCCGCGCGGTCTCATGCGGCGGCCCTCGCAGGCAAACTATTGCGGCGGTTGTCATGCTCGGCATCGTGGCGACGGCGACCGTCGCAGGGACAACGACAGAAGGGCACGGCCCGAGCGTCGTCGCTGACGTGCTCGGCTGGCTCGAGCGATGGCGGGGCGCCCTCGCGCTGGCCGGCTGTGCGATCGCCATCTGGGCAGGTCTCGTGCGCGGCAGCCTGGCTACTTTCCTGGGCGGCATTGCCCTCGCCGGTGTACCTACCGGGACTGGCGACTTGGTGAAAGCTGTTGCGCAGCGCCCGGCGGCGCAGAATTGGTGAAGGGACGTAGGGGCAGGGTGGTAGGAACTGCCTAGTCTACTTGCGCGGTATCGCCGATCTCTGCAAAGTTGGAGATCCGCACGGCGCCATCTGGGAAGCGCGCCACAATCTCAAGTTCGCCGCCCATGGCACGGATGTGGCTGCGCAGCGTTGAGATATACATGTCGGTACGCTGCTCCATCTTGGCGATACTTGGCTGCTTAACATGCAGCACCGAGGCCAGGGCCTCCTGGGACAGACCGCGTGCACGACGCAGCTCGCTCAACGCCATTTCAGCTACCAGGCGCTGGGCCTTCGCATCAGCCCGAGCCCGGGACTCAGGCGCCATCGTGGCCCGCAGTTCCGAAAATTTCTTAGCCATCGTTTTGACCCTCCTGCTTTAGTTCGGCCAGATGCGCGTCATAGAGTGCATCGGCGCGCGGAACATTTTCGTCATACCACCTGTCGTTGCCCGTCTTGTCCCCTCCCAATAGGAGAATTGCCGCGCGGCGCGGGTCGAAAGCGTACAACACTCGGTACGGCCTCCCCTCATGCTGTATGCGAAGCTCCCGCATATGCCCATGCCGAGAGCCATTGATCCCGCTCGAGTGCGGATGTCGAAGGTTCGGTCCGAAATGCTCCAGCAACGAGACCGAGGCGGCAACGGACTCCTGCTCCGCTTCGGAGAGGTCCTCCCACCAGTCGCCAAAGATTGATGTGTACTCTACGTCCCATCCCATGCATCGAATATAGCTCCCAGACTATATTCCGTCAAGGGAATGTCGCTGCCCAAACGCATTGGTCTACGAATCTGAAGTGCAACACCTTGCCATACGGTAAGGCGGCTAGATGCCCCTTGATGTGGGGTGTTGCCACGTCGCGACAAGATGCGCAAAGCCATGAAGCTCGATGTCATTTCATGCGCCAGGCGCGGAGGTCAAGTGCATTCCGGCGCCGGCGAGCGACCTGTTTCCTGCAGATATCACCTGGCGATGCGCAATGAATCTACTTCCACGCCAGCGCGATCACGGCGCACGCCGGTGCCCGTTCCTCGAACCGGGGGCGATCGCTACCATCGATCTGCACTAGGTTGCCCAGACAGGCCCGTCGGGTACGCGACTGGTGGACCTTGGGCGGGCGTAGCTTCGGTGGAACCCAGAAGCCAGCATCGCTCATGATGCGGCGTGCGCAACCTGCGCGATATCTCGATGCCATGGCGCTCGCGCAGCTTCTCGCAAGCCAGCGTCGGGCCGAAGTCGGCGTAGCTATCGCGGAGCAGACCGCGAAGCGCTCTACGCCGCGAGCGGGGCGGCCCTGCCGGTCGGGCGTGTCGGCGAGGCGGAGGAGCTCGCGCTGGCTTACGTCTATCTGATGACCAATCCCTATGTCACGGGGCAGACCATTATCGTGGACGGCGGTGGCGTGCAGGCCGGATAGCTATGCCATCGCTTGATCGCTGGCAATGGGGCGGTCTGAGCCGCTCCCGAACCGCCGGGCTTGCAAGCGGCCAGGTTCGGCCGTGGATTCAGCGGCCCGATCGACTCCGTCCCCCATCTTGTCGACAGATTCGGGCGCTGGCAGAAGACCCCGCACGGCGGCTACCCGCGTACCGCGCTGCGGAAGGCGGCTGACAGCTCGGCCAGTGCGTCAGCCGTCCGGCCGGCCATCGCGCATCGTTCTAGCCGGGCCAGCGCCGCCGTGGTTGCTTTGCGCTAGCGCCGGTCCCCACGGGCCTGAGCTCGCCCTCCCAGGGCAATGCTTCCGGATCCAGCAGATGCTCTCCCTCGTTGGCCTTGTCAAAGAGACGATCTCGCATGACTTGGCCGATCGCGATTCGACAAAGCACTTCCGAGGTTTGGTCGATCGCCGGTTGTTGATTGCTATTGGCGCCTCGAACAGTAAAAGAACGCCTTCCCGCGCCGACAAAGCTGGTGAACTGGATACCCTCGGCATGCGTGCTGTCGCGGTAACTGACCGACACGTGATAGGCAAGGCCCTTGCCATCGGCGATCAATGTGCAGAGAAAACTGGATGGCGAGCTTGCACTGTGCATGACTGGAGCCGGTTGGTGAACTTCGATAGAGCCGCAGGTGGATGAAGGACGCTCAGATCCTCTCAGATCCGTTAAGTGCTCGTGTCTGCCTTGAGCGTGACACGGTGCGTTGCCAGTACCATGCGATGCGCGCCAACGCGTTCGTGAAGCTGCAGGATTCGATTCAGAATTCGTCGACACCTAGGATCTGATCAATAAGCGCCCGTCCGGCGAGCTCGCCCACCAAGTGCGCCCAGCGGCGTGAAAACGGAGAGCCGAACACCTTGAGGGGTGTGCCGTAGACTGCTTCACGGGCTTCAATCGGCCCCTTGATCTGGAACCACGTATCAAACATCCCCTCGGGGGTCTCCAGCAGGTCAAGGCGTATCGCAAAGCCCCTGTACTCTACGGTGCATTGCATACTCATCTCCTTGTCGTTCCGGCACGCTTCGCAAGATGGAGCCCAAGATCGGAGGAGTGATGTCGTAGAGGGTTGGAGGCAAGGCAATCATACCCACCTGAAGTCCGGCATCAGGTCGTTGTGCTCGTCGATCACTGCACCGCCCCGTTCGTGAATCCACTGCTTCGTGGATTCCTTGAGATTCGAGTCGCAACCGGCAATCATCCGCAGCTGGCCTGGTTCAATCAGCAGCGTGGCAGCCCGATGCCATTGCGTTGCTGCCAGGCGTATGAATCCGAATCTGTGATGGCTTCCCTCCGACAACGCATCGACCTGCTGGTCATGCATCAGGCGTGTAGCGGGCAGGCTCCGGTATGTGGTCGTCATTCAACGGCCGGCTTTCGTGGTGACGGAGGCTGCGAGCGCGCAGAGGTCGCCGAGTGGCGTCGTGCATGGAATTTCCAGGAATCCCCGTAAGTGACTTTTGCAGTCGCCAATCCTCAGACGTCGTCGAGGGGGACAGCCCGGAAACGAAAGGCAGGCGGGCCCGAGACCTTCAGGTTTCAGGAGCGCTCTGGTTACGAGTATAGAGGTCCATTGCCTCCCGACCTATCTCCCTTACAAAGTGGCTTTGCAAGCGGTGCACCATGTACTTGCGTGCAAGCGACCCTGGGAGCCACCTCATTGTGCCGTCGGTTGCCAACCGGAAGGCCCTCCGATGGAACGGCACCCGTGGGACACGAGACATCCCGATGGTGAATCCGGCAGTTGCGCCTCCCCCCCGCAGCTTCGCCGGCAGGCCGCCCCTACGAAATGGTGTACGTGTTGCGCATTCCTGGTGTGTAGATATCTCTGGCCATTGTCAGTATCGGGTCGCGATAGCGATCGAACGTGTCCAGAAAGGCGGTCTCTTCGAAGGCAGCCCCATGACTCAGGAGCGAAAGAACAGTGTCAGTGACCTGGAAAGCGACCTCGCGCGCACCGTCGTAGCCCCAGAAGCAAACACAGTGCCGCGAGGCGTCGTAGCTGCGGCTGGGATTCGGGAAGTTCAGTGCCATGGTGGGCTCCTGTTGTCCGGTGACGCCGAGCGTTTCCTTGCTCGCTGGCGTGCGCGGCGCCAGTTCCAGTATGCGCCCGTTTCCCTCCAGCCCGATTTCTCTCCGTTGCGTTAGCCACTCGCGCCGCAGGAAAGTTTTTTCCCTTTGCCGGAGACTAAGCGCGTATGCTGGGATTGCCAACCCGGCAAGCCAATCTTCAGGAGCACCGCCATGGCCAAGAGTCAACTACGTGGCAACCGCGAACCCAAGAAGCCCAAGCAACCCAAGAAGCCGTCCGTGCCGGCCACCCCGTTCAGCAGCGTTCAATCCCGCGTCGCCAACGAGGGTGTCGCCAAGAAGAAGACGTGAGTCAGCCTGGCGAAAAGCACGCACGCGGCACAGCGACCACTCGCAACGCGCGACATGGGCCGCAGGGAATCACTATCTCTACATGGAAAGACATTGAAAGCGCAGACCGCTTCGGGAGGCGCATCATGATTCATCACAACACGGACCCTACGTTCCGAGGGCTTCCGCTCACCGCCGAGCAAGACTCGGAAATCCGTCACTATCTGAACCGGAGGGCCAGGCTGGGCAAGCCATGGAATACGCCAGAACTCCGCGCGATGCTTGAGGACATGCTGTTACCACCAGGTACCGAGGAAGACGGTCAGAGCGATGTCCCCCCCGAGACACAGGCCGCAGCGGAACGCGCAACCGCGTTCGTCGACGAGGCCATGGAGCCAATCGAGGCGTACGAGGAATGGCACGCCGCGATGGAAGCCGAGGGCATGAAAGGGAATGCGCACTGAGGTGCGGTCGCATGCAGGTGTGCAGTCCAAGCCAGTATCCTGCCAAATAGAGATGGCGTGCGTCTTGGCGAGCGGCATCTTATGCGCGACGCCGCTTCCGCTGCTTCCTTGTCGGCGCCTGGACGTTCATAAGGAGTGCGCGCCAACCGGCCTGCAAAAAAGCCCCGCAGATGGCGGGGCTTCTCTCACAGCACAGCGCAGCAACACTTAGATCGGCTCGATCTTCGTTGCCGCCGGCCCTTTCTGGCCTACGCCAACCACATACCGGACCTTCTGGCCTTCCTGGAGCGACTTGAAGCCGCTGCCTTGTCCCTGGATTTCCGAGAAGTGCGCGAACAGGTCATCGCCGCCAGCATCGGGCGTAATAAAGCCGAAGCCCTTGGCATCATTGAACCACTTGACAGTGCCGGTTTCCATGTCTGGATTCCTCCTGAAGACCCGCCAGGCAAGGGTGCCGGCGGAGCGCGAAGATCAAGGAAGAAACAAGGAAAGGCTTGAAGCGTGTTACGCAACCAGTACTTCAAAGTTGCTGCTTGAAGATCTTGCTTGATGTCTTGTACGCGCGTACAAGGGATGTGTCAACAAGCCAATGCGCTGTACCGCAGATCCCTCATGCCCCAGGGAGCATGGTCCCGGAAGCCGCTGCTACAGCGCCACGCCGGCGGCCGGCACGCTCCCGCTGAACATCGTTTGCAGCTCGTCCAGTTCGCCGCGCTTGGCCAGCTGCCTGACCTTCATCACGAAGGGCGCGCACGCGGGGTCCAGCGCCGCGGCTTTGTCCGTCCAGTCGAGCAGGTCGGAGATGGCGCCGAGCTCGGCCAGCATGCGCGCCTCGTCCAGCAGGCTCTTCGAGGGTAGCTTCAGCATCTCGACGTCGACTGCCGTGGAGATCGTGAGCTGGTCGGCGCGGGGCAGGTTCAGCAGGGTGGCGATGGTGTTGCGCAGGTCGGCGAGACTGACCGGCTTCTGCAGCGAGGCATCGAAGTGTTCGTCGTCCCTGGACTGGTGAGCCGGCACCGCTGACATCATGATCACCGGCACGCCCGGGTGCCGCTCCCGCGCCGCGTGCAGGACCGCTTGTCCGGAAGCGCCCGGCATCAGCAGGTCCGTCACCACCAGCGAGAGCGGCGCGCCATCGGCGGACGACAGCCGATGCACGGCCGCAGCGCCGTCGCCGTACACCTCGACGTCGAAGTCCAGGCTCAGCAGGTCGTCGCGCAGCAGCTCGCGGATTTCGGCGGTGTCTTCGGCCACCAGCACGCGGTGGCCGCGGCCATCGATCTGCGGCAGGGCAGCGGCCGGCTCATGCATGCGCAGGCTGCTGATCGCCGCTTCGTCCATCTCGTTGACGAGCAGTTCCATGACGACGGTGGTTCCCGTGCCCGGCACGCTGTCGAGGTGCAGCGTGCCGCCCATGCGCGTGGTCCAGAGCTTGACGATGGAGAGGCCGAGGCCGATTCCCGGCCGGTGGTCGTCCTCCAGCGCGCGCACGAACGGCTCGAACACGCGCGCCTGGTCGGCGGCGGCGATGCCGCAGCCGCTGTCGGCGATGGCGAAGCGCAGGTTCCAGCGGCGCGGCGCCGCCGCGTCCGCGCGGCCCGTGACGGTCAGGCGGATGGTGCCGTGTTCGGTGAACTTGGCGGCGTTGTCGAGCAGGTTGCCGAGCACCTGCTGCATGCGCCGGTCGTCGAGTTCGATCACGGGCGGCAGGTTGCCGGCGATCTCGACGGAGAAGGCATTGCCGCCGCGTGCCGCCAGCGCGGCGCCATGTTGCGCGACGGTGTCCAGCAAGGCATAGGTATAGACCGGCTGCGGCGACAGCGCGTCGGCGTCGCGCCCGTTGGCGTAGTCGATCAGGTCGTTGACCATGCCGAGCATATGCGTGGCGCTGCGGCGGATGATGCGTCCCCGTTCGGCATCCTCGCGGCCATCCGCCTGGATGAGGTCGGCGAAGCCGATGATCGACGTCAGCGGCGTGCGCAGGTCGTGGCTGATGCGCGCGAGGAAGTCGGTCTTGACGCGGACCGCGTCGTCCGCACGGACCAGCGCTTCCCGCAGCTCGCGCGTGCGCGTGGTCACCGCCTGTTCGAGTTTCTCCCGGGTTGCCTCGCGCTCCGCCAGCAGCGCCTGCTGCGTACGCTTCTGCTTGAGGACCAGCTGGCGGGAGCGGCCGCCGATCACGAACGAGAGCAGCAGCAGCACACCGAGGCTGTCCCAGATCTGGGCGGTGCCGGCGCTCCACTCGGGCGAGATGAACCCGGCGACGGTCGCCAGGCGCAAGAACAGCGTGGTGCAATCCGGCAGGAAGGCAAGCAGGATCAGGCGCGCATTGGGTATCCCGCGCCGGATCCCGTCGATAAAGGAGGCGACCCATACCAGGTTGCAGAGGAAGGTGCCTTGCACCGCGATCGACGCGCTGGTCCGGTAGTCGCCGAAGGCGGTCCAGGCCACGACGCCTGCATGCGCGGCGATCACCGCCAGGTAGATCCAGCGCCAGGCGCGCACGCGCTCGAAGCCCAGGAACCACAGCAGCAAGGTCGAGAACAGGGCGACGCTGGTACTGCCGGCCATGCTCGGCGAGCGCAGCACCCATTCCCCCCCTTGGGGCAGGAAGAGCGCGTACAGGAAGCCTTCGAAAGCCAGTTCGTAGACGACTTCGGCGAGGATGGTGGCCGTCAGCAGCACGAAGATGCGGTCGCGCCAGACCACCGCCAGGACCGCGGAGATGACGGCCATCGCCAGCATCGCGCCTGCCAGCAGCATGTGCACGATCGCTTCGCGCAATTGCGCGTCCTGGAATGCGCCCGGCTCCCATATCTGCAGCGACAGGAACAGGGCCGAGCGGCTCTGCACACGGACCAGGTACCGCATCTGCTCGCCCGGGGCGAGCGTGACCGGGAATGCGATCTGCGCGGACCCGATGGGCCGTGCCGCCAGCGGCGCGCCGATGCCGGAGCGGTAGCGTTTCACGGCCGCGGTGCCGGCCTCATCGACCACGTAGAAGGCGACGTCTTCGAGCCGTACCGGATCGAGCGCCAGCCAGCGCGTGACGGGCTGCCTGCCACGGTTGACGAAGGTGCCGCCTATCCACACGGCCGAGCGGGTAAAGCCGCGTGACAGCGTGCGCGGCGTCACCGCCTGCCAGTCCGGCTGGCGCAGCACGGCGGCGGCATCCAGGCTGTGCGAGGGATCATCGAACAGCATGAGCTCCGTCGCCAGCGGGCGCTGCGCATCGATCGGGGCGATATCGACCGCCTGCGGCCACGGTACCTTGCCTGCCGCCAGCGCCTGGTGTGGGCCGAGCATCGTGAACGAAGCGAACAAAGCGAACAGCGCGAGCATCGCGAACGACGCGAACGACGGTCGCGGCAGGCACAGCAGGCGCGACAGCCGGCCGCCGGCGCGGAAGCGGGGCAGGATCACGGAGTTCCCCGCACGGCGCCCTGGCGGTCGCGCGCGTTCCGCATGTCGGTCGGCGAGATGCCGAAGCGCGCCTTGAAGGCGGTCGCGAAGTTCGCGCCGCTCGTATAGCCGACCCGCATGGCGATCGTCGCAATATCGCTATCGCTTTCGAACAGCAAGCGCTTCGACTCCCGCAAACGCTCTTCGCGCACGTAGTCGAACACCGTCAAGCCGGTGCAGCGCTTCATGGCCAGCGACAGCCGCCGTGCCGACGTGCTGGTCTGGCGCGCCAGCGCTTCCACATCGGGCACATCGACGAAGTTCGCCAGCACGATGGCCCGCACCTGGCGGCAGAGGGCGACGTCGAAGCTGCTGGCCTCGGTGCCCGGCGCGGTGATGTCGGCCGCCGGCGCGGGCGTGCTCGGTTCGACCTCGAGCGCCAGGTGGATGGCGACGCGCAGGCGCACCTCATCGAAGTGGAAAGGCTTCGTGATGTAGTCGATCGCGCCCGCCTCGAGCCCGGCGACGCGTTCTTCCGGATGCCCGGACGCCGTCAGGAAGATGACCGGGATATCGCGCGTGGCCGGGTCCTCCTTCAGCTGCCGGCAGGCGCTCATGCCGTCGCAGCGCGGCATCGCGATGTCCATCAGGATCAGGTCGGGCCGGCTGGCACGCGCCTTGTTCACGCCATCCAGGCCGTCGCTCGCCATGTACACGCGAAAACCCTGCTGCCCGAGAAAATCGGCAAGCAGGCTGCGATCACTGGGCTGGTCATCGACGACGAGGATACGGGTCATGGCGCAGGGGGGAGGGGCAATGGACGAATGGCGGACGCGAGGGCGAGGCGCCGCCGGCAGGCCGTTGCCGGCACGGCGGAAGACAGCGCGAGCCGGCGGCGACCGGTGCAAAAACATGGCCGTCGCCCCCTCCCTTCGGGTGGGGCGGCGGGCATGGGCTCGGTACGATACCGGAATGCCGGCCGGGCCTGCTGCGCTGCCGCCGCGTGCCCGGAAAAAAGATCGTCCGAGAAACAAGATCGACCGATTCGCAAAGCTCGCCGCACGGTCAGTTCCGCACCGCCTCGACAGCGGCGGCCTCGACATATTGCTGGCGGGATTCGTTCGGTGACATGCCGAAGCGCCGGCGATAAGCCGTCGAGAAGTTCTGCCGGGTCGTGTACCCGGTGGCGCTGGCGACTGCCTGGATGTCGATGGTGGTGCGGGTCAGCAGGCTGGCGGCATACTGCATGCGCGCCTCGAAGAGGAAATCCAGGACCGTCACGCCCGCGCAGCGCTTGAACGCCAGGTTCAGGCGCAAGGCGTTCGTGCTGAGCGCGCTCGCCAGGGACGGCAGCGCCGGCGTCTCGTGGAGCCGCGACAGCAGATGGCGGCGCGCATCGCGGAACAGGTGCGCATCGAGTGCGCTGCTGCCCGCCGTGCCGGTGTCCGCGCCGGCATCCCGGTTGGGATCGGCCTCCCGGCCGTGGCGGCCCGCCCGCGCATGGATGCTCAGGCGCAGCGACACTTCTTTCAGCTCGAAGGGCTTGACGATGTAATCGATCGCGCCCGACTGAAGACCCTGGACCCGCTCGGCCGGCCGCCCCGCCGCGGTCAGGAAGATGATCGGGATCGCGCGCGTGTCGGGTGCCGATTTCAGCAGCCGCGACGCCGTCAGGCCGTCGCAGACCGGCATGCCGACATCCAGCAGGATCAGGTCGGGAAGAATCGCCAGTGCCTTCCTGAAGCCATCGTGCCCGTCCTCGGCGAGATAGACGCGGCTGCCCTTGGCGCCGAGATACTCCGCCAGCAGCCGGCGATCGTCGGGATTGTCGTCGACGACCAGGATGCGCAGCCCCACAAGAGCGTCGCAGCGCGCCTGTGCAACAGCGTTAGACATGGCAACTCCCGTGTTCGGTCTGGGTTCAGGGTGGGGGAAAGATGCCCGCCGGGGAGGCGGAATACCGCCCTGCGGCGTTGGCCGGTTCAGGGTGGTACTTGGCGACAACCTGGGTTATCGGCCGGATTTGGACCACCTTGAGGGGTGGTCGTCCGTCAATATCGGCCCGGCTCGGCGGGCCCGCCCCGTGTCCCGCCGGGCGGCCTTGCGTGGCGCGGTTCCGCGCCGGGTTCGCCGTCCGTCAAGCACCCCTGCGCGGGCCCAAAAAAGTTTGTCCTGAGCAAACTCCGCATGCAGTTGCGCAAAGACGCGCGCTTTCCGGCGGGATGGCCGCTTCATAGCATTGGCACCTCATTCCGACTTTACCGAGCTCCGTCAATGAAACGGCCATCTTTGAATCACGTATTTCGTTTGGTTTGGAACGCTGCCTCGAGCAGCTGGGTGGCCGTTGCGGAAACGGCCCGGGGACGCGGCAAGCCTGGGCGCTCGCGCTCGGCGCGCCTCGGCACGCTCGCCGCGATCGCGCTGACGTCGGCCGGCGGGGCGCACGCCGTCACGCAGAGCATCGTGGACGGCAATGGCGCCGGCGGCTGGATGGTCGGCGTGGCCGGCCAGGCGGCCCCGGCGGTCACCAGCAACGCCATCTTCACCAACTTCGTGACGCAGGGCGGCGCCGGCAGCGGCGGCGGCGGCGGCCTGGGTGGCGTGTTCTTCGTCAACAGCGGCGCCAACCTGACCCTCAACAACGTGAGCTTCGTGCAGAACGTTGCCCGGGGCGGCGACGGCGGCAGCACGCCGGACGTCAGCGTCAGCGCGCAGACGATCGCGCTGTCGGACAAGAGCGCCTCCGTGTCGTCGGTGACCGCGTTCCAGCTGACCCCGACGCTGGTGAACAACAACGGCACCATCATGGTGACGGGCGCGACCATGAGCGCGGCCAACCCGCTGGTCCAGGCCGGCGAGGTGGTCAGCGTCGGCGGCACCGGGTCCAACACCACCACCATCTCCAGCGTCAGCGGCAACGCCGTCACCTTCGCGCAGCCCGTCGCCGTCGATAGCCAGTCGATCAAGTCGTTGACCAGCGCACAGCTGGCCGCGGGCACCAACGTCATCAGTTCGGCGAACTTCGGCGCACTGGCCATCTCGGATGTCGCGGTCGGCATGTCGGTGCTGGGCACCGGCATCCCCGCCGGCACGACCATCACCAACGTGACGCGCGACCAGAACAACGCCGTTACCGGCATCACGCTGAGCAACGCCGTCACCGTCAGCGGCAGCCAGTCGCTCAGCCTGGTCAACGTCACGCAGTTCTCCGCCTCGCAGTTCGCCGTTTCCGGCGGCGGGCAGGTCCTGACCCTGCCGGCGACCGGCCTAGGCCTGTCGGTCGGCATGACGCTCACCGGCGACGGCATCCCGGCCGGGACCAAGATCGTCGCCATCAACGGCAACCAGGTCACGCTGTCGCAGGCGATCTCCTCGTCGGCCCTGCAGTTCTCGGCCAGCCTGCCGGCGACCACGGTCGGCCAGTCGACCATCCAGCTGACGGCGGTGGACAGCCACCTGAAGGTCGGCTCGGTGGTGACGGGCACGGGCATTCCGCCCAATACCACCGTGGTCGCCATCGACCCGGCGTCGGGCGTGGTGACGCTGAGCAATGCGCTCACCGGCAACCCGACCGCGCTGATCGTCCAGAGCATCACCGCGCAAGGCGCGCGCAGCCTCACGCTGACCAGCACGTCGGGCCTTCAGGTCGGCATGCAGGTGAGCGGCTCGGGCATCCCCGACGGCACCACCATCACCAGCATCAGCGGCAATGTGGTCACCCTCAGCAATAACCTGACCCCGGGCGCGACCGTCACCGGCTTCCTCGCCAGCTCGCCCTACAGCGTGGGCGGCTCGCTCAACAATATCGCTGCCACCGGTACCGTGGGCGCCAACGGCGGCAACGGCGTGTCCGGCCCGCAGGCCATCGTCTACGTGACCGATGGCGAAGGGCGCAGCGGCACCAACGGCGGTTCCGGCAAGAGCGGCAACGGCGCGGCGGGCGGCAAGGGCGGCAATGCGGGCTCCGGCAGCAACGGCATCCCCTTCAACTACGAGATGACCGAGGCCGTCATCAGCGCCACCGTCGACGCCGTCACCAATACCTCGGAGGCAGCGGCGGCGCTCGCCACCTTCCCGCCCGCGGCAGCCTTGTCCGCGGCGCACGTCGCGGCAGCGGCCAAGTCCTATGTCGATCTCGGCGTCGCCATCGCCAACCTGGCGCAATGGGGCGTCGACCTCGCCAACGGCACCGCCGGGCGTGGCGGCGACGGCGGCACCGGTGGCGGCGGCGGCAACGGGTCCACCTTCTATGGCGGCGGCGCCGGCGGTGCCGGCGGCAATGGCGGCACCGGCGCGCTCAGCATCACCGACGGCGGCAATGGCGGTGACGGCGGCGCCGGTGGCGCCGGTGGCTTCGGTGCCGGCGGCGGCTCGGGCGGCGCAGCCGGGCTGGGCGGCGGCACCGGGAACGCGGCCGACGGCAGCGCCGGCGCCGGCGGCAAGGCCGGCTTCGGCGGCGGCGTGGGCAGCGATGGCGACGGCACCGGCGGCGGTGGCGGTTCGGGCTACGGCGGCGCCATCTTCGTGCGCTCGGGCGGCAGCCTGACGCTGACGGGCAATGTGCTGTTCCGCGACAACACCGTGCTCGCCGGCTCCAGCAACAACGGCGGGCAGGCCGGCCAGGCCGCGGGCTCGGACATCTTCATGATGAAGGGCTCCAATGTGCTGCTGGCGCCCGGCGTCGGCAATACCATCCGCATCGAGGGCCAGATCGCCGACGACAGCTCGGCCAGCATCGGCAGCGGCGGCTATGCCCCCGGCGCTGGCGCCGACCTGCAGATCGGCGGCGGCGGCCTGGTGCAGCTGGTCGGCAACAACACCTACTCCGGCAAGACCATCCTGACGGGCGGCACGCTGCAGGCAGACCTGGGCGTGGGCATCAACGCGGCCAGCAGCGTCGTCTTCAACGGCGCCGGCAACCTGGCGTCCGGCCTCACCACCAGCAACGCCGGCACCCTGCTGCTGAGCTCGGACGTGACCCAGCGCGCCGGCTCGGCCGTGCCCGGACAGTTCATCTGGAATGGTGCCGGTGGCTTCGCCGCCGGCACTTCCGCCGGCATCACGGTGGCGCTCGGCCTGACGCCGTCCGGCACGAGCCAGACCCTGCAATGGGGCAGCTCCTACCTGTCGGCGAACTCGACGCTGGTGTTCGGCTCGGAATACAGCCAGGGCGCGGTGCGCTTCCAGAACAATATCGACCTGGCCGGCAACCAGGGCAATGTCGCCGTCTACGGCCAGTACCTCGGCAGCCAGGGCAATATCTCCCCCGATGCGCGCTACACCGCCTACCTGTCCGGCAACATCGCCAACGGCGGCCTGAACGTCGGCGCCGCCGGCTACAACGGCACGCTCTACCTGACCGGCCAGAACCAGCTCAGCGCCTTCGTCCTGAACGGCGGCCTGGTCTCGACCATCGATGACCACGCCAATCTCGGCCACCTGATGCAGTCCGCAGGCGGCAGCGTCACCATCAACGGCGGCACCCTGGTCCTCGGCGGCGCCGAAACGATGACCACCGTCGACGTCAAGGCCGGCGGCCAGATGGTGGCCGGCGGCGCGCTGACGGCGGGCGATGTCAGCAACCGCGGCGTGATCTCGCTGGTCGACGGCGGCACCATGCAAAGCGTGACCAACAATGCCGGCGCGACCTTCGCCACGGCCGGCACGCTGGCGGTGACCGGGGCAGTGGCCAACAACGCCACCGCCACCGTGGTGCAATCGGGCGACGTAACCGCGGCCAGCGTGGTGAACAACGGCAACTGGACGGTCAGCGGCGCGCAGGCCATCCACACCCCGACCCTGACCGGCAACGGCAGCTTCGCCATGGCCAACGCGGCCGACACGGCCACCATCGACCAGAGCGGCAATTCCACCTTCGCCGGCACCTTCACCGGCAACGGCGCCTTCGCCAAGGACGGCGCCGGCACGCTGACGCTGACCGGAGCCAGCACCAACCTGGGCGGCACCCTGGTGAACGCCGGCACGTTGGACACCACCGGCGGCGGCACCCTGGCCGACACCGGGGCGGTGACGATCGCCAGCGGCGCCACCTTCACGGCGGGCACGGCCGATATCATCGGCGCGGTGACCAACCACGGCACCTTCAACGTCAATGCGGTGCAGGCCGTGGCGTCGGTGGCCAACGACGGCACCACCAACCTGAACGCCGACCTGGCGAGCGCGGGCGCGGTGACCAACAACGGCACCGTCAATGTCTCCGGCGACCGCTCCGTGGCGACGACCGGCCTGGCCGGCAGCGCCTCGGGCGTGATCAACCTGGCGCAGGCCACCGACGTGCTGCACCTGACCCAGAGCGGGGCCAGCACCTATGCGGGCACCCTCGCCGGCAACGGCGGGCTGGAAAAGCTCGGCGCGGGAACGTTGACGCTGACCGGCGCCAATACCTACACCGGCGGCACCCTGGTGAGCGCGGGCACGCTCGACACCACCGGCGGCGGCACCCTGGCCGACACCGGCGCGGTAACGATCGCCAGCGGCGCCACCTTCACAGCGGGCACGGCCGATACCATCGGCGCGGTGAACAACTACGGCACCTTCCATATCAATGCGGCACAGACCGCGGCAGCCGTAGCGAACAACAGCGGAGCAGCGGTTACGCAATCGAGCGGCTTGAGCGCGGGCAGCGTGCTGAACAACGGCAGCTGGACGGTCAGCGGTGCGCAGGCCATCCACACCCCGACCCTGATCGGCAACGGCAGCTTCGCCATGGCCAACGCGGCCGACACGGTCACCATCGACCAGAGCGGCAGCTCCCTCTTCGCCGGCACCTTCACCGGCAACGGCGCCTTCGCCAAGAACGGCGCCGGCACGCTGATGCTGACGGGAGCCAGCACCAACCTGGGTGGCACCCTGGTGAACGCAGGGACGCTGGACACCACCGGCGGCGGCACCCTGGCCGATACCGGCGCGGTGAAGATCGCCAGCGGCGCCACCTTCACGGCAGGCACGGCCGATACCATCGGCGCGGTGACGAACAGCGGCACCTTCAACGTCAATGCGGTACAAACCGTAGCGTCGGTGACGAACAACGGCACCACCAACCTGAATGCCAACCTGGCGAGCACCGGCACGGTGACCAACAACGGCACCGTCAACGTGGCTGGCGATCGCACCGTCGCCACGGCCGGTCTGGCCGGCAACGCCTCGGGTGTCGTCAACGTGCAGTCGGGCAGCGTGCTGCACCTGGCGCAGTCGGGTGACTCCCGGTACGCGGGCGCCATCGTCGGCGCCGGCTCCGTGGTGAAGGAAGGCACCGGCACGCTCACGCTGACCCGTGCGGCGGGCAGCCCGGCCGGCGCCGTCAACCTCGGCGGCACCCTGGTCATCAACCAAGGCACGGTCGCGCTCGATGGCGACTCCATCCTCAGCCAGACGATGAACGTGGCCGTCAACAGCAAGCAGGGCACGGTCGGCACCCTGAAGCTGGTCAGCGGGAACGAGAGCATCAACGCGCTGAGCGGCGCCGGCAACATCGACCTGGGCTCGAACCGCCTGACCGTCCAGCAAGGCGGCGACTTCTCCGGCACGGTGACC
Source organism: Cupriavidus sp. USMAA2-4 (assembly GCF_001854305.1). Classification (NCBI taxonomy): domain Bacteria; kingdom Pseudomonadati; phylum Pseudomonadota; class Betaproteobacteria; order Burkholderiales; family Burkholderiaceae; genus Cupriavidus; species Cupriavidus sp. USMAA2-4. The sequence goes on from NZ_CP017749.1 coordinate 1,638,152, forward strand.
GGCTCCGGCATCTTCGACGTGCGCGGCGGCAGCTTCAACGTCAGCAACACGCTGGCGTCGACCGATACCAACAGCGCCTTCACGCTTGGCAGCAGCACCGGCACCGTCTCCGCGACGGTCACCTCGGGCAGCACGCTGTCCTTCCCGCTGATCCAGCTGAACCAGGGCGCCATGCTGTCGGTGGCCTCCGGCGGCACCGCCAAGGCAAGCACCATCGCGCTCAACTCGAACGCGCTGCTCACGGTGAACACGCAAGCCAACGTCAGCGCCGGCACCGTCAACGTCAACGACAGTGCCAAGCTGGACGTGCAAGGCTCGCTGGCCGCCAACACCATCTCCGTGGTCTCGAACAACGCGGACGCGGTCCCGACGCTGCACCTCGGCAATGCCACCGACCACTCGGTCCTGGGCACGGTCACCGCCTCCAACACGGAAATCATCGGCGGCGTCCTGTCCGGCAACGGCTCGCTGTCGGGCAACGTGACGATGGGCGCCAACGCGCTGCTGTCCCCGGGTAACTCCCCCGGCCGCCTGCAGGTGGAGAACCTGACCCTGGGCAGCGGTTCCACCAGCAAGATGGAAATCGCCAACGCCGCCTTCAACCGGGTGGCCGGCACGGACTTCGACCAGGTCAAGGTGACCGGCGCGCTCAAGATCCAGAACGGCACCACGCTCAACATCGCCAACTACAACGGCGGCGCGGATGTCGCGTTCGGTGAAGTGATCCCGCTGTTCTCCTACACCCCGGGGCAGCTGACCGGCGCCTTCTCCACCGTGCAGAAGAACTACGGACAAGAAGCCCTGTTCAGCCTGGGCACCGGCAGCGTGATCGGCCTGGGCAGCGGCGGCTACAGCGGCTTCTACCAAGCCGTGGTGAAGAACGGCAACGAGAACGCCATCTTGAGCGGACTGCAGGTCAACTCGGCCGGCAACGTCAAGCAGTTCAACGGCGGCAGCCTGCTCGACCGCCTGGTCACCACGCTCGCGGCCGGCGGCAGCACCGAGACCGTGTTCGCCAAGTTCTCGCCCGAGGCCTACACCAGCCTGACCGAACAAGGCAAGCAAGCCCTGTTCTTCTCGCCCGGCACGGACATCGCCGGCGATATCGGCAGGACGCAGCAAGGCGTCGACGCCAGCGTGTTCGGCGGCCGCCGCAATGCCGACAACGGCGGCTATGCCTCCTATGCGCTGAAGACCGACGGCCTGCAAGGCAGCTACACCGGCGTGGTGAAGAGCACGGTATGGAAGGCCAACGTGGTGGTCAACGACGTCTCCACCAGCAGCAACTACCTGAACGGCAGGTCCAACGGCGTCACCGGCTCACTGTCGGCCGCCACCGAACTGCCCGGCGGGCTGGGACTGCACGCACTGGCCCGCGCCGCGTTCAGCTACTACCGCAGCGACATGAACCGCCAGACCGGCAACGGATCCGCCAAGGCCGACGGCGTCTCGTCCGACGCCTGGCTGGGCGCCATCGGCCTGGCCCACGTGTACAACGGCAGCAAGCTGCGCCTGCAGACCACGCTGGAAGTCGCCCCGTACTCGGTCCGCACCAGCGGTTTCACCGAAGTCAACGCCGCCTCGCCGTCCGACGCGCTGTCCGTGCAGCAGATGAAGCAAAGCGGCACCGCCTTCGTACTGGGCGTGGGCCTGAGCGGCAACCTGACCGACCGCTTCGGCTTCGACACCGGCGTCAAGGTCATCCGCGACAGCCGACGCGACCATTCGGTGATGGCCAGCGTCGCCACGGAAAACGCTAGCTTCTCGGTGCGCAACCCGGGCTTCGGGCAGACGCAGTTCAGCGTGAAGGGTGCGCTGAACTACCGCCTGGCCAGCGATATGCAGGTGGGGCTGGGGGTCTACTACTTCGGCGGCAGCGACGTGCAAGGGAAGTTGTCGTTTGACAAGCGGTTCTGATCGCCTCGGCATCCAGTTGCCGTCGTTGTCCGGGAGGATGGAGGGCGGCCAGTGCGTGGTGTTTGCACTGGTTGTCCGTCGTCCGCCTGGCGTGGGGACCGGGGCGCTGATGAGGCGGTTCGGATCGACGGGAAGTGGACTGTTGCGATAGTGTGCCCCCGCCTTTGGCGGGGGTATTTTTTTAAGGCGGTTCTAGAGTTGGCAGTCGGGATCTTCTTGTGTCGAAGCTCACCGCCTCAGCCATGCAAGCGGCGAAACTCGGCGAGGCATAGAGAACGCCGAACTCACCACCGGCCGCGTCGAATCGATAGGGCGTAGCGCCAGCCGCGCGCCGGTTGTAGTGGATAGGCCCAAGATGCGCGCGATGGATCCGCCAGAGCGGGCCAGCGCAAGGTCGAGCGTGACGCGCGAGAGCGGTCGCCCGTCCAGATCGGCAGGCGGCAATGGACAGCCCAACGCCTCCGGCGTGTAACTCACGCGGCGCCCTGTTCGTCCCGATAGCGCGCCTGCACCATCTGTACCACGGCTGCGATGGGGCGCACGGGGTCCGCAACCCACTGCGCCGGCGTGAGGCCTTGCAGGGCGTCTTGCGGGCGGTGCATGAAGTTGTGGATGACCCAGCAACTGGCACCGGCTTCCACGAAAGGCCCCAATGCTGCCGCGAGTCGGTTGCCATCGACAGTCAATTGCCACGACGGGTAGCGGAACCCGCGCTCGCGTCCGGGCAGGACCAACGCGTACACGCGGCCGGCCTGGCGGTCGAGGTTCAGCATGCGGTCGGAGCGGCCGGCCAGTGCGGCGGCTTCCTTCAGTGGCAGATTGGTCGGGCTCTCCCACTCCCGGATGGCTGCGAGCCGCCCGCGTTCTCGGGCGGAATCCAGCGGGTGAGCCAGATCGGATGGCTTGCTAACCGGCAGAGGGGCTGAGTAGCTGCCCGTCTCTCCTCGCGGTATCCCGGCGGCAGCGGCCAGGTCTGCCACGGCGCGGACGGCGACTGCGTTCAGGCGGCCTGTGTTGGCGAGGATGCGCACCATCTTGCCGAGCAGTTCGTCGAACTCGCGCTCACTGTTTGCGAGCGGGGCGGTGCTGGCGAACGGCTCGTGCGCGTGGAGGATGGTGGCGCGAGGTGGTTGGTTGTACGTCGGATAGGGCTTGGATGAAGTTGCTTCGAACGGCGAATTCTCCTCTTCGAATTGGGGCTGCCCTTTGTTCGCCGCGGGCGAAGCTGCGAGATCTGCTTGGCGCGTAAGGCGCGTACCCGAGCGTGTGTCGCGCGGGCTTGGCGCTGCGGCGGGTAGGGCGCTCGATGTGTGGCGCTTGGGGCTTTTCCGAGAGGGGCGTTTTACGCTGGTCATGAGGTCATGGTAGTTCATGAACTTCATGACGTCAAAGCCAGAGGGCATTCCTTTTGGGATGACAGGCTGCTCAGTGCTCGTTCTGGCTGGTCGTTCTGAGTGGATGCTGGGAGCGGTCGAATAGCCAAATTGCCGATGTCCAGCTGTTTGTTTGTCAGAGGCGGAGACCGACTTCGGCCAGTAGGCATCGTTCGGTCGCTCCGCTACAAGGACGTTCGGACGTCCGATGTACACCACGGACCGGCGATTGAAGGCGACTTCGCGCTTCGCCTTATTTGTCAGACCACGCAGCATCCCTCGGCCTGCATCGCGTGGTTACCAGTGTTTTCCAACGCACGCACAAGCCGGCCGGTGATTGTTCCTATGTGGGATTATGAAGCTGCGATGCACTGAATGATTGAAGCACGCGGTGGCCGGCTGGACGAGATCGTCATATTCAAGCGACACAATGGACCGGCGGTCTCAAGAGTCAAGTGCAACGCTCAGCAAATCCATTGAGTTCCAGCTCCTTGGCCATTGCTTCCTCGGGCGTATCCCAGCCGAGGGTCTGGCGAGGTCGGCCGTTGAGCAATTTAGCGATGTCATTGAGCTGGGTCTGCGTCACTGCCGATAGGTCGACGCCTTTGGGCAGAAACTGACGCAGCAAACCGTTGGTGTTCTCGTTGCTGCCGCGCTGCCACGGCGCATGGGGATCAGCAAACCAGATATCGAGATTCAATCGCCGGGAGAGCTCGACATGGCAGGTCATTTCCTATCCGCGATCGTAGGTCAGGCTCTCGCGCAGAAAGGCCGGCAGCTTCTTCATTTGCCGTGTGAAGTCCTCCAGGGCATCTTGAGCCGTGCAGCAGTCCATGCGACACAGCACCACGAAGCGCGTCTTGCGCTCAACCAACGTGCCCACCGCCGAACGGTTGAATGCACCTTTGATGAGGTCGCCTTCCCAATGGCCCGGCAATTGCCGCAACGCAATCTCTTCGGGCCGGTGAACGATGCGCAGCGCCTCGGGCACGAATCCGCCGCCGGCAAGCGTGGTACGCCGGACACCGCGCACGGGCTTTTCCTGGCGCAATGTTTCTACCATCGCTTGCTTGAGTCCACCTCGCGGGTGAGCGTATATCGTTTCGTGGCTGACACGTTGATCGGGGTCATCGGGATGCATACGACGAAGTCTGGCAGCAATCTGCTGCGGCAACCAGCGCCAATAGACCAGCCGGTCATGCACATGTTGATACAACGTACTGCCGGCAAGCAGCTTGCGCCGACGGCCGCAACCTTGACGACGAACGCGGTATGCCGACGCCGCCTGCGTTGCATCGTAGGGCAGCGCGGACATATCGCCGTTGCGCGTCAGTTCGCGCGAAACGGTCGAGGCGCTTCGCCCGAGCAGGCGCGCGATGGCCCTTGTGCAACTGCCTTTCCGCTGTTCGATCATGATGACCGCGCGTTCCTCCGCGCTCAGATGCTTGTACTTCCTCATCGCAACACCTTACTTGATTCAAGGTGTTGCACTTGAAGCTAGAGACTAAGCGGCATCCGCCGTTGAAACTGTGCGAAAGATGTCGCCTCTCGCGACCCGGACTTTGGCTACCAGCCGCATTCGTGAATGCCCCGAGGGAGTTCCCCAATGGTCTTCCCTCGCAAACGTCGCCATGGGAAAAAACGCTGCTTTCGGCATCAACAGTTTGCGCGCGAAACCGTCGAACTCGGGGTCACAAATGCGAGAGCTACGTTGACATACGTCGAGTTGGCTGCAAAGAAGATTGCAACGCATCTACAAATACTCGGACAGCCATCGTCTGTTCACGACCTCTTAGCAACGCAAGCGAGAATTCGGCGCTGTGGCTCAGAGACGCGGGATGTATCGCTCGCATCAGGTCTTGCTCGACCCACTGCAAGGCATAATGCTCTGGAAGGAAGCCGATAAAGTTTCCTGACAAAACGAGGGTCGCGACGGCTTCCATGTGATAGACGGTGGCCGCAACTTTAAAGTTGCTAGCGGCGCTCAGCTCCTTGGATTCGCGCATATAACCCCTCGCAACATAATCCAGCTTCTGTAAATCCTCCGTGTTGATGTCATTCGGAGCCGATTTGAAAAGAGGGTGGAGATGGCTACAGTAAAGACGCAGATTCTCTGTGTAGAGTGGCAGGTACATCAAACCGGGATGCATAATTCGGAAGGGTCCGATGCCAACATGTATTTTTCGCTCAAGCACCGCAGCCTCAATCTCGTCCGGGGACTTTATCTCCATCTTCAAAAAGAGATCGCCGCCTTTTTTCTTGACGGTGCGGATCGCACCCGTAATTTTTGCCTGCACGTCGGTGATGGTGTTATCTACAACGCCAATTGCTAACTCGCCGCTAATCTCATGACGTATGGCGCCGATGTCCGCGCGGAATTCTTCCACTGAGTTCAGCAAGCTCTCGGCCGCCTGATAAACAGAATGGCCCTCTTCGGTCAGATGGAAGCCCCGCCGACCGCGCTCGCATAGCCTTAGGCCTAGTCGCTTTTCGAGATCCGTCATGTGGGAGCTTATGGTGGACAGATTCATATTGAGTGCAGATTCCGCTGCTGAGAAACCTTTCAAATCAGCAACCGTTTTGAATATGCGCAACAACCGTAGATCGACGTCGGTCATTCTGATCATACCAATACCCCTCCTTCCGCACTCCGTGGGCTTGCACTAGTGGCTCCTACAGCTTACGTCGTATCGCACGGACAGCCTAGCACGCCCGCCGACCATGAATGGCAGATTGGGAAGGTTCGAGGAATCCAAAACTAAAGTTCGAGAAGTTCTGATTCAACATGTGGCACTCGCGTGCAAGACTAAATGGACGACTTTGACTGAGGGCCGGACTACAGCATCGGAGCGCCGGTCCAGTCGTACTAACCGCGAGGACCTTACTCATGGAAGAAAATATGTTTGCGCCGGTCACCGGCACGGTGACGCCGCGTTATGCAGGCTTGGCCACATTGATGCGGCTGCCGCATATCGGCCTGAAGGATGAGAACATTCCAGACGTGGATATCGGGTTGATCGGGGTGCCATGGGATGGTGGTACCACCAATCGTCCGGGCGCGCGACATGGCCCTCGTCAGGTGCGTGATATCTCGACGATGGTGCGCAATGTCAATCGAAGCAGCGGCATCAAACCATTCGAGATCTGCAATTGCGCGGACCTAGGGGATACACCCGTCAATCCGGTGGATTTGATTGATTCGATAAATCGGATCACCGCATTCTACGACGTAGTATGCAAGGCTGATATTGCGCCGCTATCGGTGGGTGGAGATCACCTGGTAACGTTGCCGATCTTGCGGGCGCTTGCAAAGGATGGGCCCGTTGGTATGGTGCACTTTGACGCGCATACAGATACGTGGAATCGTTATTTTGGCGATAACCTTTACACACATGGCACCCCCTTTCGGCGGGCAATCGAGGAGGGATTGCTGGATCCGAAGCGGACCATACAAATCGGTATTCGTGGGGCGTTGTACAACGACAGTGAGAATGATTGGGGTGAACGTCAGGGCATTCGAGTCATCGACATGGATGAATTTCGGTCGATGGGTGTCGATGCCGTGATCCAGGAAGCCTGGCGCGTAGTTGGAAACGGCCGCACGTATGTGACCTTCGATGTCGATGCACTGGATCCCGTGTACGCGCCCGGAACTGGCACACCGGAAATCGGTGGACTGACAACGATCGAGGCCCAGCACATGATTCGTGGACTACGGGGCCTGAATCTCATCGGAGGTGATGTGGTTGAAGTGTCGCCTCCGTTTGACCCAACTGGCAATACGGCTTTGGTCGCTGCCACGTTGATGTTCGAGATCCTATGTGTCCTAGCTGCCAACATCAGCAAGCAAAAGCGGCGCTAACCTCCGAACATCTGATCAGCACCAAAAGAAATAGACTGCCAGCGGTCGACTGAGACAGCTAGGTAAGCCTCTACGCAGGAGACAAAGATGGACGCTTCGAAATTCGGCGCGGAATCCTCCGCAATCTCACCCTCAGGTCGGGACCTAACCTCAGGCGTAACGTCAGGCCCGACTTCCTCCCGGCTCATTGAACGCCGCTCGATTGACTACATCCCGGAATCGGAAAGGCATGGCAGCCTGGCCAGTCAGTTTACCTTGTGGCTTGGCGCCAATCTTCAGATCACCGCTGTGGTAACGGGTGCACTGGCAGTGGTGCTTGGCGGCGATGTGTTCTGGTCCCTCATTGGCCTCCTGATTGGACAGATCCTGGGCGGCGCAGTGATGGCGCTCCATGGCGCGCAAGGACCTCAACTCGGGCTCCCGCAGATGATCTCCAGTCGAGTCCAGTTCGGCGTCTACGGTGCGATTGTGCCCCTGGTGCTTGTCTGCATCATGTATGTAGGCTTCTCAGCGGGGGGCATGGTTCTGTCCGGCCAAGCGCTCAGCCATCTGATGGGTATAAGCAACGCCAGCGCGATTCTGCTGTTCTCGGGCCTGGTGATCATGCTCGCCACATTCGGCTATCGCACCATTCATTTCATGGGGCGAGTCTCCAGCGTGATTGGCGTTGTGGCGTTCCTGTACTTGTTCGCCAGCCTACTCAAAGGGCAGGACGTTGGCGCGTTGCTACAGAATCGCAGCTTCGATGTGGGGCACTTCCTGCTGGCGGTTTCCCTTTCCGCCTCATGGCAGATTGCCTACGGACCATATGTCGCCGACTACTCGCGCTATCTGCCTCGCTCGACCTCGGCTTTCAGGACATTCCTAGCGGTGGGCATTGGTTCGGTGCTGGGTTCGCAGATCTCCATGGTCTTCGGTGTCTTTGCTGCGGCGTTGGCGGGCAACCAGTTCGCCGGACATGAGGTGAGCTTCATCGTCGACCTGGGCGCAACTGGGGTAGCGGCCATTTTGCTCTACCTGACGATCGTCTTGGGCAAACTCACGATCACCACGTTGAATGCGTATGGGAGCGTCATGTCGGTCGCCGCCATCCTGACCGGACTTGGTGGACAACGGACCATCTCCGGCCGTACGAAATTCTTCTTCGTCGTGGTCATGGTTGGGTTTTCGACCGCGCTCGCTTTGGCGGCCGGGGAGCATGACTTTCTCAAGAAGTTCTCCGCCTTCTTGTTGTTCCTCCTTGCGTTCCTTACTCCTTGGAGCGCCATCAACCTGGTCGACTACTACTTTGTCACCAAGGAGCGCTACGACGTGCCAGCGCTCTTCAACCCGGACGGCCGCTATGGTCGCTGGAATGCCAGGGGCATGACGGTCTATGTGTTGGGTGTAGCGGTGCAAATGCCCTTCATTGCGACCAGCTTCTACACCGGTGCATGGGTGGAGGCGCTCGGTGGTGTCGACATATCCTGGATCGTTGGTCTGGTTGTTCCAGCCGTGATCTACTTCTACGTTGGCAGTAAAGCGAACGTGCCGCAGGCGCTGATCTTGCCAGCCGACCACGCCGAGTTGTAGTCCGAGCAATCCGGCCAGCGGCTTGGGGAAAATCAGCCTGCACGCGCGCGGTATCGGATGGGAGCGCCTAGGGATTACCCACATCGTAACCGGAACCCCCTCGAGAGTATCGATCGCTACCGCGCTACGCTGACCAATTGCCGACAAGGGTTTCCGGGCAGTTTGGCATCGTGAATGAAATGACGCATTCCGCTGCAGTACGCCCTATGCCGCAATTTCAATTTTCATGGGGCATAGCGGATTCGTAATCTTCGACTCGGCGAAGCAATGGGTATCACCGTGGTAGTTGATGTGGCCACCAACAGCTTCACCACGAGCGGCCGCCCGGGGGACATGCATTCTGATTTGCCAGCAGACAGCGCCGGATGCCAGGTGCTGCGCCAGCATGCCTCGAAAAAAATAAGGAAGAGATAATGAGAAATAAAATCATTGGATCAATATTATTTGCCATTTCCATTCCGGCAATGGCGCAGAGTGCGGTGACGATCTATGGTGTGGTTGATGAGGGTATCAACTACACGAACAATGTTGATGGACATAGCTTGTTTGAGCTGCAGAGCGGCTTCGCTCAAGGCAGCCGGTGGGGTTTCAAAGGGGTTGAGGATCTCGGTGGTGGGACAAAGGCGGTCTTCCAGTTAGAAAACGGCTTCAACGTGAGTACGGGTCGCTTGGGCCAGGGTGGGCTGTTGTTTGGTCGGCAGGCTTATGTCGGCTTGCGAAACGACAGCATCGGGGCGGTCACGCTGGGACGCCAGTACGACGCGATAGTGGACTACGTTGCGCAGACTACCGCGAACGGGAATTGGGCCGGCTTCATGTTTTCGCACGTGTACGATAACGACAACACCGACAATTCGTTCCGCGTCAATAACTCGGTGAAGTACACGAGCCCGACGTTCGGCGGTTTCCAGTTCGCTGGTATGTACGGCTTTAGCAATAGCACAGACTTCGCAAACAATCGGCACTACAGCTTCGGCGGTCAGTATGCGCATGGCGGGTTGCTGATTGCCGCGGCCTATCAGCAAACGGACAACCCGTCGGCGACCGCCGGCGGGGCGCTCAACAATGCCGGGGACGCCAACTTTATTGGCACACGGCTGAGAATCTTCGGCGCGGGTGCCAACTACGCGTTTGGTGCGACCACGCTGGGCTTTTCGTATACCAATACCGAGGTCATCGAACCGCTCGGCAACGCGTATTCTGGCGCAATTACTCCGCCTTCAGGGCCGGCGGCGTCGCTGCGATTCCAGAACTTCGAGCTGAACGCGAAATATCAACTCACCCCCGCGCTGTTCGTTGGTGCCATTTACGTCTACACACGAGCAAACCTCAATGTGACGACGGGCGTGCAGCATCCGACCTATCAGACGGTTGGCCTAATGGCGGACTACAACTTCTCGAAGCGGACGGACATCTACGTGCAGGGTGCCTACCAGCGCGTTGGTGGAGACTCGACTGGTACTGTGTTGGACTTCGCACAGGTGACGTCCGCGAGCAGTATTTCATCGAATCAAAACCAGTTAATGCTGCGCGTGGCGCTTCGACATAAATTTTGATTCCAATGAATCACCATTGTGGTTTTTAATTTTATGAATTGTGAACGCCATGCCATTATTTATCGATACTAGCGCGGGGAGAGCGAACACCGTCGTGAGTACGCGCCCACCAGTCCGCCAACGCCGTGAACACCGAACATGTCTAAAGGAGTCGTCGAATCCTAGCTGGGTTTAGCTTCTCAATCGCCACGGTGCAGCACGGCGACACCACCAGCCCGCCTCCCGTTTGCGCTAGTTTTTCGAGCATCAGGTATGGCAGGAACGGTTCGCAGCTTTATATCCGGCCTTACTGCAGCGATTTCTGTGCTGCGGGCCCCTATGGAATCCGCTGACTCGCACCTCATTTCCTTGGCGAGCTTGGAGCTCGTACATGTATTCAGGTTTAGCGAGTCCTGGTCCGACCTGTCGCGCCATCACGCTCGATTGCCAACGCAACCTTCCGCTCTACAAGCTATCTATGCATGTGATCTAATGAGCCGTTCATACAGGCGCTACGCTCACGTGCCCTTTTTGATATGACCGGCCATGGGCCAATACCGCCCAAATCGTGCGCGCCATTTTGTTGGCCAACGCGACGATTACCACATTCGGCGGTCGCCGTTTGCTCATTTGCTCGACCCACGGTCCTGATGCCTTCGCATGTTGCAAGACGCTACGAGCGCCGTGAATCAACAACGTGCGCAGATAGGTGTCACCGCGTTTGCTGATCCCATGCAGATTGACTCTACCGCCAGAGCCAGTCTGCTTCGGCACCAGTCCGGCCCACGCGGCAAACTCACGGCCCGATCTGAATGCCTTTGCGTCGCCAATCATTGCAACAGCCGCCGTGGCCGTCAGTAGCCCGACGCCTGGGATTTCGCTGATGGCCTTCACGGCGCGATCCTCCTGCTTCCATTCGCGCAGCCTTCGCTCGATTGTGGCAATTTGCTTATCCAGCTTCGTGAGCCCGTTCCACTGCTCACGTAACGTGTCAATCAGTACTGCTGGCAAGCGGTTGGCCACTCGGGCGAGTACATCGGGCATTGCCTTGTCCAAGGCCAAGCGGCCTTTCCCCATCACTTGGCCGTATTCGGTCAGCAGCCCCCGCAGGCAGTTGATCTGCATTGTGCGGAACTTCACTAACTGCTCGCGCGATCGGTGCAGTGCGAGCATGGCTTGTTGCATTTCAGTCTTTACGGCGATCGCCTTACCTGGCTGCTGCACCGCCAGCCAGATCGCTCGAGCATCCGCGGCGTCGTTCTTGTTGCGAATATTGAATGCTTTGACGAACTCCGCCGGCATTAGCCTTACCTGATGACCCATCCCTGTGAGTTGTCTCGCCCAGTGGTGAGAGCCTCCACACGCCTCCATGCCTATCAGGCAAGGCGCGCGGTTGGCGAAGTATTCAAGGAACTTCGCCCGGGGGATCGGCTTATTCACGATCACGCCAGTGTCCTGGTCCACGTGGTGCACCTGAAAGACATTCTTGGCGATGTCGATTCCAACTGGAATTGGCTTCATCTCGGATCTCCCGGTTTGCCTGTCGAGACCTACATGATCTCCTGATGGGCACAGCCGGAGGTCTGTGGCTAGCCACTTCCCCCACTACTGTCCTCCATCGCCCACAGGTGGGAGGCGTCCATTCCATTTCCTTAGCGACATGTTATGCCCTAAACACAAAATTTCTGACAGGCCCGACACCATGCTCGAAAACCGCATCTACAGCCCCGACGAGGTCGCAGCCATCCTTGGGCAGGGCATTGAGCCCACCGCGCTCGAACAATGGCCACAGATCACCCGCCCAGACTACGTGATTGACGTCGCGAAAAGGTGATCGCCGTAAGGCGATTGACCCCATCAAGAGTTGTTACATATGCTTGCTCAACCGAGATTTTTCCAGTTGGAGGGGATAGTCGAACTACCTCAGTGGTCTGATCTGCAAATAGACTACTTAATCCTACCTGGATACCACGCCTTCCCGCGTCGCTTAACAAGCATCCATGCGACCACTCCAACCGTTCGGCTAGCGTTGGCCGACAAAAGCTAGGACGCTGTCGACAGTCCGTTCGATGAACCCGTCGTCAACCGGGCGCCGACTAATAAAACGGCGAACGTACACCGGCCCAATAGCACGTTCAATTAACTCTTCAGGGTCGTCCTCTGGCCAAATTTCGCCACGAAGGCGTGCTCTAGCAAACATCGCGCGTCTATCTGCGACCCGCTCGCTCCAATAAAGGCGCAACATCTTCTGCAACTCAGGTGTGTTTCCCACACCAAATGCTGCGGCCACCATCATCTCCCCGACGGGGGCATCAAGGAAGTCACGAACGTCTCGAAGAATAGCGAGTAAGTCACCTCGCAGCGATCCCGTGTCTGGAACTGGCAGGGCTTCGGCAGCTAACCTTCCGGTCGCGAACGCGAGCAACTCGGCCTTGGTTGGCCACCGCCGATAGATAGTCGCTGTATGCACCCCAGCGCGCTGTGCGACTCGAGGTACCGAGAAGCTGGCAAGGCCGCCCTCCCTCAGTTCAGCCGCCACGGCCTCAACTACTTGCTCAAGCACGCGAGCACTGCGTCCGCCAATACGGTGCTTTTTGGAAGGTGGCGCCTCGGTTGGCGAAGTCGGAGTTCTGGTCGTCATCTCTTGATTAAAGCACACTTCAGTGCTTTAATCATCTAACGCATAGTTTAGTGCGTTAAGGAGACAGCATGACAACCTTCTTTTCCCGAACAGACAAGGCAGCTCTTTTGCCTAGGCGCCCCGGCGCTAAGTTCATCGCCGCTGTAGTGGGTGCTGCCTGCCTGTCTGGGCAGTTCGCGATCGCAGTTGAGTCGCAAAGCAACATTCGGCCTCCGGCGAGTCTCGCCGGCGAGGACAAGCCATTTCCACAACGTGGAGTTGTGTTTGAGTACAATCGCGGCGTTGCGATGAGTGATGGCAACACGCTACGCATCAACGTGTTTCGCCCGGAAGCGCCAGGCCGGTATCCGGTCATCGTGACGCACGGCCTTTACGGCAAGGACGTCGCCTGGCAAACAGCCGAGCCCTACCGCGATGCATGGCAGAAAGTCTCTGCCAAGGTACCTGACCTGTGCACTGCGTCGACATGCGCGTTCATGCGCTGGGAAATGCCGGACCCAGAGCGGTGGGTTCCGGCAGGTTATGTCGTCATTCACGCCGACTCGCGTGGATCGGGCAAGACCGCGGGGTATCTGGACCCGCTCGGTGCTCGCGAGACGCAGGACTACAGGGAACTTATCGAATGGGCTGCATCACAGCCCTGGTCCACCGGAAAGGTAGGGCTGCTCGGCATTTCCTATTATGCGATCAACCAGTGGCAAGTCGCAGCTCTCCAGCCAAAGGGGCTCGCCGCCATTATTCCGTGGGAAGGTTCGTCGGACTCATACCGAGAGATGTCGTACCACGGTGGCATTGCATCGACGATGTTCACAAAGATGTGGACGGCAGGTCAAGTTTTGCCAAACCAACATGGAAACGGCAATTCGGCATTTCGTGACGCTGTGACCGGTGGCCCGGCCGTCGGCGAAGCGATTTCGCAAGCGGCCCTTGAGAGTAGCCGCACCCCCTTACTGAATGACACGCTTGCGCGACCTTTTGACGGCACCTACTACGCGCAGCGGAGCCCGAACCTCTCGCGAATAAGCATCCCGACGCTGTCCGCCGGCAACTGGGCCGGCGCTGGTCTCCACCTTCGCGGCAACATTGAGGGTTTCAAGGGCATCGCTTCGAAGGACAAATGGTTGAGGCTTCATTCTGGAGACCACTTTTCTGCGTTTTACCGAAACTTTGAACTCCAGAAGTCCTTCTTTGACCGCTTTCTGAAGGGCGACTCATCGGCCTTCAAGAATGAGCCGCCAGTCGTCGTGACAGTGCGGAATCCAGTCGAAGGGAACAAGGTGCGGGGCGAGACGGCTTGGCCACTGCCCGATACGCGCTTCGAGCGCTGGTACCTCCAAGCAGACGACTTGTCTCTCAACGCAACGCAGCCCGGCGGTGCTACTACGGTCAGCTATCAAGCTACATCTGACGGCGTCACCTTCAAACTTCCGGCAAGCAGTGAGCCTCGTGAGTTCACCGGACCACTCATGGCACGCCTCTGGGTGAGTTCGTCAACAGCAGATGCAGACTTATTCGTCACGCTTCGGTTGCTTGACCCGAACGGCAAGGACGTCACGTTCGAGGGAGCGAACGCCCCTGCAGTGCCCGTTGCCCAAGGATGGTTGCGCCTGTCGCATCGCGAGTTGAACACCGAGAAAAGTCAGCTGGGGAGGCCTTATCACTCACACGTTCAACCAATGCACGTGGAACCCGGGGAGCCGTATGCGGCGGACGTCGAGATTTGGCCTACCAGCGTAGTAGTTCCTCCTGGCTACACTCTCGCCCTAACCGTACAGGGGCAGGACTTTGCATTCCCTCATCTGGCCACCGGAGTTTTCCGCGGCTCCGCGCCGTTCATGCACGAGGGACGTGACGCGAAACTCTTCGCTGGTCAGCAGACGCTGCACACCGGGGGTAAGTACGACAGCTACCTTCTGCTTCCTGCCATTCCCAGCGACCGCAAGGTATCGAGCCTCACATCGTCCTTCTAGGGGGCAGTGAACAATAAGGTCAAAGGCATGGCGGCCGGGCGAAAGGCCAGGTCTCCTTACCACAGGTTGGCCCTGTCTCGCCATGCCGGCCTTATTGCTGTCCACGCACGGTCGCTCTGATGTTTCTGCACAGAACCTGTCCTTGTTTGGGTAGACCTTTCCTGTGGAGGCGGAGGCCTTGTCCCCCGCCATTCTCATGACGGAAGCGTATGTGGGAAATCGGCCAGAAGCGGCCGTTCCGGTATCCCTCTAGTTGAGTCCAGCGCCTGAACATCCGCTAGACTGAGCTACCCCAAATCGCTCTCATCAATCATGCAATGCACAGGCAGAAGGCTTGCCATGATCGGCATGCTCTTGTTGGCAGGCGCTGCATTGGCTCAGGCATCGCGGGCAGACAAGCCCGTCGAATCAGCGCATCGGGCGGGGCCGAAGGGCCTTGAAGGTTGGACAGAAAGCTATCCGTTGGCGGACGGTCAGAGCTACCCCTCCACCTTGGTTATCGCCAAGCGGAGGCATGTTATCCGTCGAATCCAAGGAGATCCATTTGTGTGGAGATGGGTGTTTTGGGAGAAGGGAAAACAGGTCGCCTATGAGACTGGATCGTTGCACTTCAACATGGCGTGTAGGCTAGTCGACATTCCCAGTGGCCGACAACTGGCGAATCTTGATTGCTATCGCGAACTCGCCGAGGATGCCCCGGCATGGGAGAAAGCCTTGCGGGACGCCAAGTAAATTGGCAATCACGCTGCGCGTTGGATCTGCCGCAGTACATCGCGGCTGACGACAATAGGCCAAGCCGACCGCCCAATCCAATGCTATCGAACGGCCGAAAAGGGTCGGAAGCGGTCATCAAAGCAGCGTCTTCTAGCGAGCCGCTTCCCAACAATAGGGCCTCTTTCGGCTATCAACGCAGGACGAAGCTCGCGTCAGAAGTGGCTGATTGACAGCAGTCAGCGTCGCGCCCACACTCCCCAACTCGCCGCAAACAACGGCGATCGAGAGTGGAAACTCGAAAGATCCAGGACCCGACCAACCGAGTTCCACGGAGGCGCCATGTCCGCTCGTACTCCTTGCGCTGAGCAATCCACTCTTCTCGAATCCCCGGCGCACCAATTCGCCATCACCCGCCAATCTCCCCTCATCGCCGACCTGATCGCGCTGACCTACCCCGCCAACACCAGCGCCAAGGACAGCCTCCGCGCCCAGGAACTCGCCTACGAGCTTGGCGCCCTCAGCAACACCATCCTCGACGTGACCCAGCAGGGCTGCGTGGAGCTATGGCGCGTCAGCGCCGGCCTCGCGGCGGTGCTGCGCTTGCTGGAGGCCGATGAGGAGGCCGATGAGGAGGCCGACATGGATACCGTGGGCATCCATTGCCTGCTGGCACCGCTGAAGGCGCAGCTGGATGAGGCAGTCAGCCGCGTGCAAGCGATGATCTGAGCGGCAAGGCGCAAGGGCCGCTTGTGGGCGGCCCTCGTGGGATCTTGGTGGCTCGGCGCGGGCGTCCGGTGGTTCAGATCCAGATGTCGTTGGCTGCCGTGCGCTCGCCGCCTTCGTCACCCGTATTCAGCACGCCGCGCGGTTCGATCAGCAACAGCTTGACCTCGGCCGCGGCGTACGGTTTGTGTTCCACGCCTTTCGGTATCACGGCCATCTCACCGGCGCGCAGCAGCAGGTTGCCGTCGCGCAGGTCGATGCGCAGTTCGCCTTCCAGCACGATGAAGGTTTCGTCGGTGTCGGCGTGCTGGTGCCAGACGAAGTCGCCTTCGATCTTCACGACCTTGAACTGGTAGTCGTTCATCTCGGCGACTACGCGCGGTTGCCAGTGCCCGTCGATGCGGCGGGCCTTGTCCAGCAGGGGGATGGCGATGCCTTGGCCGCGCGTGGCGGGGGCTTGGGCGGAGTTTTCGGTGTGGGACATGGGCTTCTCCTTGGTGGGGGATGGATGAAGCCAAGGCTACGCCGGGGCGTGGCGCCGGTCTTGAACGATCTTGCGTGGGCTCAGCGCCGGCGCGGCGCGCTGGCGATCTGCAGCCAGCGCGCGGGGGTGTGGCCGTAGGTCTTGCTGAAGCGGCGGGTCATGTGGCTCTGGTCGGCGAAGCCGGCGGATGCGGCCGCGTCGGCCAGGCTGAGGCCGTGCAGCATCAGCCGGCGCGCGGTGTCCATTGAACACCTTCATCCAGAACTTGGCGCCTTCGGTGGTCTCGATCCACAGGCCCAGGATGTCGCGCGTGCCGTCTGGCAGTACGCCCAAGGCCAGGTAGACGGCCTTGTTGCGCACCACCCCGTCCTCGCGCATCTTGACACGCAGTGCGTCGAAGAACACCACCGGGTACATCACCTCAAGCGGACGGGCCTGCCAGGCGGTCACCTCGTCCATGACCGCATCGGTCACCGAACTGATGAACTCCGGCGAGACCTCGGTGCCGTACTGTTCGGCCAGAAACGCCTGGATCTCGCGCACGGTCATGCCCCGGGCGTACATGGCGATGATCTTGTCGTCGAAGCCGGTGAGGCGCCGCTCGTGCTTGGGGATCAGGATCGGGGCAAAGCTGCCGTCCCGATCGCGCGGAATCTCCACCCGCAGCGGGCCATCGTCGGTCAGGACGGTCTTGGCGGTCTTGCCGTTGCGCTGATTGGCCGTGCCGGCCGGGCGCTCAGCGCCCGGCGGATAGCCCAGATGATGGCCAAGTTCGGCGCCCAGAGCTCGCTCGATCAGGGCTTTCTTGAACGCCATCGAGGCATCCTGAACCGCCTCGGCGGTCATCGGGCCCTTTACGAAATGGGCAATCAGGTCCTCGGGAATGCTCGGCAGCTCGCGCTCAGCAGCCTGGTTGGTCTTGGTTTTGCGTGGCATACATGCTCGTTAGCGACATGTTATGCCCTAAACACAAAATTTCTGACATGCCCGGCATCGATCATGATCCGGCGAACACAAGCCTTGGAAATCTCAATGCTGTGCCGCTCGCGCAGCGTCTCGGCCTCCAGGGTCGGGCCGAAGTCGGCGTAGCTGTCGCGGATCAGCCCGCGCACGCGCGACTCTCCACTCGATTCGGCACGCCCGTCACGATCGTCGCAACCGCGATGGCCAGCACGACGGCGGCCCCGACGAACACACCAGCCGCGCCGTTTGCATCAAACATGACGCCACCTGCCGCTGCGCCGGTCGCGATCGCGAGCTGTACGGCCGCGACGATCAGGCCGCCCGCGCTCTCGGCTTCATCGGGTACGGTGCGCGTGACCCATGTCGACCATGCGACCGGCACGCCGCCGAAAGCCATCCCCCAAAGCGCGACAAGCACCGCATCGATCATCGGCGCGCGGCCGAGCGCTACGAGCCCGATCCCGAGCACGACCATTAGCGCGGGCATTGCGATCAGCATGGGCCGCAGCCGGTGTTCAAGCACGCGGCCGGCGAGCGACGTGCCGACGAAGTTCGCGACGCCGTAGCCGAGCAGGATCGCCGATAGACCGTTTACGCCAACGCCCGCGACCTGTTCGAGGAACGGCCGCAGGTACGTGAAGAACGCAAAATGTCCCGTGAACACAAGCGCCGTCGCGAACATTCCGAGGCCGACGGTCGGCCGGCGCAGCACGTCGATCAGCGTGCGCAGGCGCGTCGTTCCACTCGGCGGCATCGACGGCAGCGTCGCGACCTGCGACAGAAACGCGACGCCGCCAAGCGTGGCTGCTAACAGGAACACGTTGCGCCAGCCGATCAGGTGGCCGAAGTAGCTGCCGAGCGGGGCTGCGGCGATCGTCGCAACGGCCACGCCGCTGAAGATAATCGACAGTGCGCGCGGCACCATCGCAGCAGGCACGAGCCGCATCGCGGTGGCCGTCGCCATCGTCCAGAAGCCTCCGAGCGCGATGCCAAGCACAATGCGGCCAATCAGAATCGCCATGAGGTTGGTCGCAAACGCAACCGCGAGATTCGACGCGACCAACAGCACCGAAAACGCGAGCAGCACGCTCCGCCGGTCGATCGTACGCGTCACGGCAGCGGTCAGCAGGCTCGCGACGAGCGCGACCATTGCGGTGGCCGTCACCGTCTGTCCGGCGACACCTTCGGTCACACCGAGGCTGCCAGCCATCGGTGTGAGCAGGCTCGCGGGCAGGAATTCGGCCGTGACGAGGCCGAACACGCCAAGCGACATTGCGAAGACCGCACTCCAGGCGGGTTCGCTGGGGGCCGCTAGCGGGGCGGCCTTGGAAATTCCGGGATTCATGCGTCGTTCCGTGAGAGGAAAAATCGGGAAAAGTGCAATGACGGCATATCGTAAGCAGCGATGGCAAGACGGTATATGACATACAATCCGCAATCATTGATCAATCGTCCGGATCCAATGTCCGCTTCCCTTCCCGTTCCCGACGTGCGCGATCTCGTCAGCGAGCTGCTGCTGGGGATGCGCCTGAGCGGCGTCCAATATCGCCGCATCCAGGTCCCGCGCCCGTTCGGGTTGAGCTTCGGGCACGTCCCGGGACGCGCGCAGTTCCATTTCGTCGGACGCGGGCCGGTCCTGCTGCGCGAAGCGGCTGGCGCAACGATGAGGCTTGAAACCGGTGACGCGATCCTGTTGCCGCACGGCAGCATGCACGCACTTGTGTCCGATCCAGACGCGCTGTGCCGTCCCATCGGTGCCTTCGAGACCGAGAAGATCTGCGACTCGATCGCGTCGGTCGGTACGCCACCGCCGTGCACGGGATCTGATCCGACGGGCGGCGACGCGCTGATCTTCAGCGCGTGCATGGAGTTTGATCTTGGCGGAATGCAGCCGCTCGTCGGCACGATGCCGGAGTTCATGCACGTCGGCACACTGCTCGCGCGCTACCCCGAAATCCGTCCGATGCTCGATGCGATGGAGCGCGAATCCTGCTCGGAGCGCGCAGGCTTCGCGGGGATCCTCGCGCGGCTCGCGGACGTAGTCGCCTCGTTCATCGTGCGCGGCTGGGTCGAGTGCGGCTGCGGCGACGCAACGGGCTGGGTGCAAGCGCTGCTCGACCCGAAGCTCGGCCGCGCGATCGTCGCGCTGCACCGCGATCCGGGCCAAAACTGGAGCGTCGCGGAATTGGCCGCCGAAGCGGGCGTGTCGCGTTCGGTGTTCGCCGAGCGATTTCTCGCGGCGACTGGGATGACGCCCGTGCGCTACCTGACCGAGCTGAGGATGCGGCTCGCCGCGCAATGGATCGCACGTGATCGCGAGGCGATCGAATCCGTTGCGTACCGGCTTGGCTACGGGTCGCTCGCCGCGTTCAGCCGCGCATTCAAGCGGGTGGTCGGGCGGCCACCGGGGGCGGTGCGTGCGGAGGCTGACGCGGCCTACGCCACGCGTGCCGTGCCGTAGGCCGGTCGGGCAGCCGTGCCACTGCAGCAGCCAGAGCAGCCAGCGGATACGGATGACGGCTGCACGCCTCCGGCTCAGTGCCTGTTTTCGAACCTGGAACGGCGCTTGATGACGTGCCAATGGCTGTCGGATACTGACCGTCATCGCCATCTAAGGTGTCCGGCCAATCCGGTCGGAGTCAGCGCAAATGCCCGTCGTGCACCTTTTCCAGCGATGCCTTGTCGCCGGTCTCTGCTTCGATTTCTCCGATGCATACCCAACAATCGCCACTGCGACTCGCTGACAATCGGTCACCGTCTCGATTCAGCTCGCGCCCGCAAATCTGGCATTTCATGGTCAAACTCCCCTGGTGGGGACGCTTGGCTCCGATCGGTGGCGACCGGTCGGGTGCCGGCCGGGTTCGGCCACTAGCAGACATTGAAATGCTGATCTGCTACCGTAGACATTTCGCAGGAGGAAAGATGAATTTCTATGATGAAATTTCACCGTTATATCATCTGATTTATCCAAACTGGACGCGCAGTGTGGAGCTTCAAGGGAGGCAATTAGACAACATCATTCAGCAAAATTGGCCTGGCAGTACGCGATTGCTTGATGTGTCTTGTGGCATTGGGACCCAGGCTCTGGGACTGGCTGAATTAGGCTACTCAATTAGTGCGTCAGACCTTTCGGAAAAAGAGATTGAGCGAGCAAAAAAAGAAGCTGAGCGGCGCAAACTAGCCATTCAATTTTCTGTGGCTGACATGCTAAACGCTCATGCGCAACACGGGGCTGGATTCGATGTACTAATTTCCTGCGACAACAGCGTTCCACATTTGCTGACAGACGATGATTTGCTTAGCGCATTTCGGCAATTCTTTGACTGTCTGAAGCCGGGGGGAGGGTGCCTAATCACTGTTAGAGACTACGAAAAAGAAGAGCGAGGCAAGAATCTGGTGAAGCACTACGGAGCTCGCATAGAGGATGGCAAACGCTATGTGCTATTTCAGGTCTGGGACTTCACTGGAGTCCACTATGACCTGGCGTTCTTCATCGTGGAAGAGGAACTGACAACCGGCATCATCCATACTCACGTTATGCGCTCAAGGTACTACGCTGTATCCGCAACTCGACTGTGTGAATTGATGTTGAATGCTGGCTTCGAAGACGTTCAGCGATTGGATGGGCAGTACTTTCAACCCGTCATTGTTGGTACAAAGCCATCGGAAGATTTGCTTGGGATTTGACTGGCTATTTAGGGTCGATCTGTATGAAATCCGTTAATTGTGGTGCCCCAGAAACGTCTCTGGTACGTACTTGGCTGGTCCACGTGATGCGATGCGTTGTGCGCGACCACAAGTCTGCTAAGCTGCCCGGAGTTTCGTTCTCGTGGATCTTCATAATGCGTCGCGCATCGATTGCAATCCGGACACTTTTCGTGGCAGCGATAGGTGGCTGAAACTCGACAAGTTTCAGCCATCCAAGCCGGAGCGCATCCGACAGCCTGTCGCCGCACCTTAACTCGTCGTCAGGATGATTTTCCCCACATTCCCCGCAGATTCCATGCGTCGATGGGCGTCGGCAGCTCGCGCCAGAGGAAACGTACTGTCGACAACGGGCTCTAGGCACCGGCCACCGGAAAAGCGGTTGAGCCAATGGTCACGGAAGCGCCGGACCATAGCGTGCTTTTCAGCCGGGGCGCGCGACTTCATGACCGTGCCGATAATCTGGATGTGGCGGTACAGAATAGTCTCCATGTCGACACTTACCTGCCCGCCCCCACCCAGAATCCCAACTTGCACAAGACGCCCCCCGTGCGCGAGGGAAGCGATATTGCGTGCAAAATACGGCTCCCCGATGAAATCAATCACAACGTCGACGCCCCGTCCACCTGTCTTCTGGGCCACGACAGCTGCAAAATCCTGCGTGCGGTAGTCGATCACATGGTCGGCGCCCAGTTGAACAACGCGTTCGTGCTTCGTTGCCTCGGCGGTCGCGAACACAGTCGCTCCGGTCGCGTATGCGAGCTGAACCGCGGCGGAACCCACGCCGCCCGCCGCCGCATGGATGAGCACGGAATCGCCTTGCTTAAGCCGTCCGAGATGCATCATCGCTTCATGCGCCGTGACGAACACTTCGGGGATGGCCGCCGCGTGCACGTAATCGAGCGGCTCCGGAATCGGCATCGCCATGCGCCAGTCGATGCGCGCTAGTTCAGCATACGCGCCGCCGCCGACGACACCCATCACACGGTCGCCGACCTTGTAGCCTTCGACCAATGCGCCTACTTCCAGCACCTCACCGGCGATTTCCAGCCCCATGATGGTCGAGTCTCCGAAATTCGGGCGGCCATAACCGCCGCGTCGATGCGTGAGGTCAGCGCGGTTCACGCCTGCTGCGTGTACACGGACCAGAAGATCGTCGGGGCGCAGCTCCGGGTCGGGAACGTTGGCGAGTTTGAGAACATCGGCGTCGCCGAATTCGTTGAAGGTGATGGCTTTCATGAATGCCTGTCCTTTTATGCCTGTACTTCGCCGAAGGTCGATTGCGCAACCGCAGAAGCCGAGATAGCGGCCGGAAAACCTGCGTAGAACGCGAGGTGGGTAATGGTTGCTGCGAGTTCCTCACGCGTGACGCGGTTACTCAGGGCACGTCGCAGGTGTGCGGGAAGTTCGTCGTGGTGGCCTCCCATAATCAATGCGGCGACGGTCACAAGGCTGCGATCGCGCGGCGAGAGCGCTGGGTCTGCCCAGACCTGCGGAAACAGCACGTCGTCGATGAGTGCAGCGAGCTTCGGCGTGAATGCACGCGCGGCTTCGCGCGGGCTGTCGAAATTGACCTTTGACATGATTGGGCGCTTCTCACACTTGGCTGATGAATTTGTTCGTGAGATAGAACTCGATACCTTCGGCGCCTCCTTCGGAGCCGATTCCACTTTCCTTGAGCCCGCCGAACGGAAGCTCGGTGGACACGATGCGGTACTGGTTAATGCCGATCATGCCGGCTTCCAGCCCGTCGCCCACGTCGATGGCGGTGCGCGCATTGCTCGTGAACGCATAGGCCGAGAGGCCGTACGGCAGGCGGTTCGCTTCGGCGAGACCGTCTTCCAGTTCGTCGAAACGCATCAGCACCGCAATGGGACCGAACGGCTCCTCGTGCATCACGCGGGCGTCCATCGGCACGTCGGCGAGCACGGTCGGTTCGAAGAAGTAACCATCGCCCGCAATGCGCTTGCCGCCGGCGAGCACCTTCGCACCGCGCGCAATCGCATCGGCGACGAGTTCTTCCATCTTGGCAATCTGGCGCGCGTTCGCGAGCGGGCCGACCTGCGTGCCGGGCTGCATCCCGTCGCCCACCTTGAGCGCCTGGGTGGCCGACACGAAGTGGCCGACGAACTCGTCGTAGACCTCGCGCTGAATCAGGAAGCGAGTCGACGAGATGCAGACCTGGCCGGTGCCACGGAAGCGGTTCGCCGCGCCTTCGACTGCGGCCCGTTCGACGTCTGCGTCCTTGAACACGAGCACAGGGCCGTGGCCGCCAAGTTCGAGCGTAATCGGCTTGACGCCTTCGGCGGCACGCGCGGCAAGCAGTCGGCCGATGGGAACGGAGCCGGTGAATGTCACCTTGCGGATAACCGGCGACGCAATCAGCGTCTTCGACACCTCATCGGGCACGCCGAAGACCACCTGCAGCACGCCCTTGGGCAAACCTGCATCGTCGAGTGCGCGGGCGAGCGCGAGCGCAGTCGCGGGGCTTTCCTCGCCCGGCTTGATGATGACGCTACAACCGGCAGCCAGCGCTGCCGAGAGCTTCCGGGCAGGCGTGATAGCCGGGAAATTCCACGGCGTAAAGGCGGCCACCGGCCCGATGGCCTGCTTCTTCACCAGTTGTTGCACGCCAGGGCGATTCGACGGGACAACGCGACCGTCGATACGACGCGCTTCTTCCGCGAACCATTCGAAGTACTCGGCAGCACGCAGCACTTCATCGCGGCTCTCGGCGAGCGGCTTGCCCTCTTCAAGCGTCAGCAGTTCCGCAATGCGAGCGGCGCGCTCGCGAATCAGGTCCGCGCCGCCTTTAAGAATACGTGCGCGTTCCGCCGGCACCGTATTGCGCCATACGTCGAACGCGCGCTTTGCCGTCCGCAGCGCATGGTCGAGGTCAGCCGCCGTTGCAAGCGGCACCCGGCCCAGTTCCTGCAGCGTAGCGGGATTGACGACCGGGGCAGTGCTGCGTTCGCTGGCAGCAATCCATTCTCCGTTGATGAAAAGATAGAGGGAGTCGTAATGAGCGTTCATTTTCCCAACCTCAATATAGTCAGTAAATCGAAGCAATCAGCTTTCATGCCCAGGCCGAGAACTGAGCTGGTCAGGCCCGGCGACACTGGAGGAAGCGGCCTTGGCTTGCGGCTGTCAGTAAATGTCTGTCTGCGGAACGCAGTCTAAGCGGGAAGCCTGGCCGGTTTTAGCCTGGGTAGAAGGAATGACTCTTTCCGTGAGAGGGAGAATCCGTGCGCTCCGACCGGTTACGCTTACCAACACACAAGGCGGCGATCGCCTATGATGGCCGGACGCCCGCGCACCATGGCGCGTGGACCGCGCGGCGCGGGGCCGAGACGATGAATTCAGACGAGTGGGACAGGTGGGATGGATAAGTTATATACCATGTCGGTATTTGCAAAAGTCGTCGAAATGGGGAGCTTCACTGCGGTTGCGAACCACCTCGATACGACTGTGGGAAACATCTCTCGCGCCGTTTCGGTGCTTGAGGGGGCACTCGATACCCGGCTCATGCAACGCTCGACCCGCCGCCTCGTCATCACCGACGCAGGACGGCGGTTCTACGACCGATGCGTGAGCATCCTGGCCGACTTGGAGCATGCTGAGGCCGAGGCGCGCGACGCGCTGCTCGAGCCCCGCGGCACGCTGCGCGTCCACTCGGTCCCTGGACTAGGACGCAATCTGGTGACTCGCGCCGTCATGGCGTACCGCAAGTCGTATCCTGAGGTCTCGGTCGACCTTCTGCTGTCCCAGCGCATGCCGAATCTGCTCGAAGAACAACTCGACGTCGGAATCGTGATTACACGGGCGCTACCCGACTCCGGATACATCAGCCAGAACATCGGTGCCAGTCATTGCATTCTCGCGGCATCACCGGCCTATCTGTCTGCGCATCCAGCGCCAGAATGTCCAGAGGACCTCATCGACCACCAGTGCGTTCAACTCGGGACCGTCGACTACGCGCCGGACGAGTGGCATCTCGAGAGTCCTGCCGGTAACGCGGTCTTTCGCGCTACGGGTCCGCACTTCAGCGTCAACGATATGGACTCGATGTCACAGGCGCTGCGTGACGGTGCGGGCATCGGCTTGCTCGCCGCGTTCTCGGCAATCGACGACCTGCGCAGCGGCGCGCTCGTTCGCGTGCTGCCGGAGTACCACACACATGTCCGCAATGTCTACGCCGTCTATCCGTCGCGCCAGTTCGTTGACGCGAAAATCAAGCGATTCGTCGAGACGTTGAAGGCCCATGTAGGAGAGCATCTAGACGCTTACGCGAGAGAACTCGACCTCGCTCCGGCCGCGATTCCGCCCTCGGGTCGCTAGTTTCAGGTATGGCGAATCTGCGCGAAAGCCGCCGAGCCGCCGTATCCGGCGAGCGCTCACCCAACGTTAGCTGACGAACTGCACAATCTCTGCTCGGTAGTGTGAAGCAGCCTGGCATCTTCCCGAGACCGGGCTCAGCCGATCGCGACTCCAATGTCGAGAAATCGTCGCGGGGATACTCGGCGGCCTTTCGCTTTTGCATCCTGTGCTCTGTGTATCAAGCTCCAGCACATTGACCGCCGGACGTTACAAGCTACAAGCCGAGTTTCAGGCTCTCGTCTTTCTCTCTGCCTCGCGTCTTGCTGAAATCTCATCCAGCACTGCCCGCTGTCTCGGGAGTCGCCATTAAAAATCATGGCTGGATAATAGATGGGCGATGCAGTCGAATTGATGGGTGCTGCTCAATTGACAGCGGTTGCCGCTGCCCGTGAAAGCGCTCGCGGATCACCGCCTCGGCCATGCAGGCGGCGAAACTCGGCGAGGCATAGAGAACGCCGAACTCACCACCGGCCGCGTCGAATCGATAGGGCGTAGCGCCAGCCGCGCGCCGGTTGTAGTGGATAGGCCCAAGATGCGCGCGATGGATGCGCCAGAGCGGGGTCAGCGCAAGGTCGAGCGTGATGCGCGAGAGCGGCCGCCCGTCCAGATCGGCAGGCGGCAATGGACAGCCCAACGCCTCCGGCGTGTAACTCACGCGGCGCCCTGTTCGTCCCGATAGCGCGCCTGCACCATCTGTACCACGGCTGCGATGGGGCGCACGGGGTCCGCAACCCACTGCGCCGGCGTGAGGCCTTGCAGGGCGTCTTGCGGGCGGTGCATGAAGTTGTGGATGACCCAGCAACTGGCACCGGCTGCCACGAAGGGCCCCAATGCTGCCGCGAGTCGGTTGCCATCGACAGTCAATTGCCATGATGGGTAGCGGAACCCGCGCTCGCGTCCGGGCAGGACCAACGCGTACACGCGGCCGGCCTGGCGGTCGAGGTTCAGCATGCGGTCGGAGCGGCCGGCCAGTGCGGCGGCTTCCTTCAGTGGCAGATTGGTCGGGCTCTCCCACTCCCGGATGGCTGCGAGCCGCCCGCGTTCTCGGGCGGAATCCAGCGGGTGAGCCAGATCGGATGGCTTGCTAACCGGCAGAGGGGCTGAGTAGCTGCCCGTCTCTCCTCGCGGTATCCCGGCGGCAGCGGCCAGGTCTGCCACGGCGCGGATGGCGACTGCGTTCAGGCGGCCTGTGTTGGCGAGGATGCGCACCATCTTGCCGAGCAGTTCGTCGAACTCGCGCTCACTGTTTGCGAGCGGGGCGGTGCTGGCGAACGGCTCGTGCGCGTGGAGGATGGTGGTGCGAGGTGATTCGTCGTACGTCGGGTAGGGCTTGGATGAATCTGCCTCGAACGGCGAATCTTTCTCTTCGAATGAGGCCTGCCCCTTGTTACGCGACCGGCTATTGTCGATGCCGACTATGTATTGAACGAGCGCGCGCTCCGGACGATGCTCGCTGGCTTAGGAGCGAACGAGATAGACCATCATGGTAGGCCGCCAGCATACTTCGGGATCATGAAATGGGCGACTCGTGCGTTTGAGCGCGGCTCAGCCGCTTGAGCGCCCGGAGCGACGCCTGCTCGGCTGCGGCGGCAGTACAGCGTCACGCAACATGAAGGGCTCAAGCTCGCGGATATCACGCTCGCTGACGCCAGATTCGAGGAAAACCTCTCGCCAGCGTGACACGGTGTCCAGCAACTGCTCGGCCTCGGTGTATGCCTCAGCCGGCGTTAGCATGAACCGCCCTGCTTGCGAGAGCGCATTTGCCAAGCTCGGGTCCGTGCCCGCGTCGCCGACGATGAGCTGCTGGTAGGGAATTCCCTGTAGCTGCGGCTGGATGTCATAGACGGGCGACAGTCGCCAGCGATCGCCGCCGCTATGCAGGAACGCGTGATTCTTAGCGTGGTCGTCGGTATTCTCGATGAGGATGTTCAGGACCATCCGCCGGAACACCTCGCGACTGTCCTCGGCTGGCGTGGGTGAGAAGCGGCGGGCGAACTCGGCGATATCCGCATAAGCCATCTGGTCTTCTTGAATCCCTTCACCGAGCAGCATCGTCCGGGCACTGGCGAAGTGAATGCGGCTGCCGTCTGGCTCCCGGTCAAAGCGCTTCACCAGGAGGGTTTGACTGCGCCCCAATTGCAAATAGCGCGACTCCGGCGTCTCGATACCGCACAGGCGAGCCAGGCGTAACGAAGCATGCTCGATTGCGCAGAAGTCGACATCATCGCCTTCGGCGGGGAATTTCGCGATCCACGCAATACCGTCGTCTTCAATGACTGCCTTGGGGCGGGCTCCGCCGGCGGTGCCGCCCGGGCGAAGGAGGCGCCGAAGCCGATCGTCGATCGGCATCTGCAGTTCTACCGCGCGTGCGGCCTCGATGAGGCTCGGTAGATCCCCGCGGCGAAAGACCGGCGCGTGATTGACCTGGTAGACCCCATCCGACTCTGAGAAGCCAAGGGCACCGATCCGGTCCTCCCCTGCGAGAGCGAGATAGTCGATCGCGGCCCGCCGCCGGGGGTTGTACACCCGGTCGATGACGCGGCGCCCCCATCGATCCGGTCCGGCGTCCTCGAAAATCGGATGCAGTTCCAAGCTGGCAGGCGCGGTGTACTGGCCAGGGCGCAGCGGAAGGTCGGGGCAGAGAGCGGTAGCATCCTGCCGGCTCAAATACTCGGGCGCATAGGAGAAGAGACATTGCCGCCCACCGATCAGATCCAGGCGGCCGCACAGGCGCGGCTCGTGGCCCTCGGGCGGATAGAGCCAGACATACAGGTGGTCACTCATGGCTTCGTCCACTTGGCTTGCGACTTGACCGCCGGCCGCTGCAGGCGCGAGAGCTCCAGGTCGAGCGCCACATCATCGGCGGCAGGGTTGGCGATCTCTGGAAGCCACTTCAAGCGGCCGACCAGCCAGAGCGCCATCGCATAGACCGCCACCGACACTGAAGGATCGCCTTGCTCCATCTTCCGGAGCGTGGGAACCGAGACTTGCATCCGCTCTGCAAAGGCGGCCATTGTCTCCTTGCGGCGCTTCCTGGCGACCTGAAGGTTGAGGCCGAGCTGAACCAGCGAGCGGCTGACCGGTCCAGGAAGGGTCGTGACGGCATTGGCTTTTCGAGGCATGATGCAA
Organism: Cupriavidus sp. USMAA2-4; assembly: GCF_001854305.1. Classification (NCBI taxonomy): domain Bacteria; kingdom Pseudomonadati; phylum Pseudomonadota; class Betaproteobacteria; order Burkholderiales; family Burkholderiaceae; genus Cupriavidus; species Cupriavidus sp. USMAA2-4. The sequence continues at coordinate 1,667,117 of NZ_CP017749.1, forward strand.
GAAATAATATCCATCTTGCTCAAAAACGGAAACTATTATTTGCTTTTTTCGCCATGGGGTGCGATCCATCAGGGGGGCAGGACACTCTACACGTGCCCCGCAAGACGCACGGGACGGGTGGATAATGCGACGGGCCACCGTCCCGGCCATCGATCTGCGCCAGCTGGGTTTGCCCTCTCCTGCCAGAGTCGCGCTGGCGCACGCCGGGCGATTACAGGCCAGTGCCATCGCCGCGATAGAGGGTCGGGCCTCCAGGCCTGGCACGCCCGATACGGTTCTCGTCCGTATCGAAGGCAGCATGGCGACTTACCGCTGCCCGCATTCGATTCGCTTCGGATCGGTGATCAGGGCGGGACGCGCTCATCCCATTGTTGGGCGTCACCTGGGGCATGTGGGTACTGGCTCACATTCCGCCATATCTGGAAATCTCGGCCTGGGAACTCAGAGAGGTGAATGTGGCACTTTGGTGTTTCATCTGATATCTACATTGTAGATACATCGTCTTGATGCTCGGAGTATACGTATCTACAATGGATCTACACATGGGAGTGTAGCGATGGAACTGTCGATTCAGAAATGGGGTAACAGCGCGGCCGTGCGCCTGCCCACGACCTTGCTTGAACAACTCAAGGTGGCGTTGGGCGACAAACTGTCCGTGGAGGTGCGTCCGGATGGTGTCATGCTTAAACCAGCCAGGCACAAGTATTCACTCGATGAACTGCTTGCGCAGTGCGACTCCAAGGCGCCGACGCCTGAAGGGCTGGATGATTGGAGCGGGGCTAAGCCGGTTGGGCGCGAAGTATGGTGAGGCGCGCGAAGTTCGACCGGGGCGACATTGTGCGGGTGAGCCTGAACCCAACGGAGGGGCGTGAGCAGCAAGGGGATTTCCGTCCCGCGCTCGTGCTGTCACCGGCAGCATTCAACGCTCTGGGTGTTGCCCTGGTGGCACCGATTACGCAGGGCGGCGATTTCGCTCGATTCGCCGGATTTGCCGTACCGTTGTCCGGGGCGGGCACGGAGACTCAAGGCGTCGCGCTGGTGAACATGGTGCGCACTCTGGATCTTGAGGCTCGCGGTGCGAGGAAGATCGAACGGGCACCTGCCGAGGTTGTGGAGGATGCGCTCGCCCGTCTTCAAACCATCCTGGATTAGCGCCATTCCCTGTGGCATCCGTTGCCTGCTGGAGCCTCTGAAGGCGCAGTTGGATGAGGCGGTTAGCCGTGTGCAAGAGATGATCTGAGCGGCAAAGTGCGAGGGCCGCTTGCGGGCGGCCCTCCTGGGATCTTGGTGGCGCGGCGGGGGCGTCCAGTGGTTCAGATCCAGATGTCGTTGGCCGCCGTGCGCTCGCCGCCTTCGTCGCCCGTATTCAGCACGCCGCGTGGTTCGATCAGCAGCAGCTTGGCCTCGGCCGCGGCATAGGTTTTGTGCTCCACGCCTTTCGGTACCACGGCCAATTCGCCGGCGCGCAGCAGCAGGCTGCGGTCGCGCAGGTCGATGCGCAGTTCGCCTTCCAGCACGATGAAGGTTTCGTCGGTGTCGGCGTGCTGGTGCCAGACGAAGTCGCCTTCGATCTTCACGACCTTGAACTGGTAGTCGTTCATTTCGGCGACTACGCGCGGTTGCCAGTGCCCGTCGATGCGGCGGGCCTTGTCCAGCAGGGGGATGGCGATGCCTTGGCCGCGCGTGGCGGGGGCTTGGGCGGAGTTTTCGGTGTGGGACATGGGCTTCTCCTTGGTGGGGGATGGATGAAGCCAAGGCTACGCCGGGGCGCGGCGCCGGTCTTGAACGATCTTGCGTGGGCTCAGCGCCGGCGCGGCGCGCTGGCGATCTGCAGCCAGCGCGCGGGGGTGTGGCCGTAGGTCTTGCTGAAGTGGCGGGTCATGTGGCTCTGGTCGGCGAAGCCGGCGGATGCGGCCGCGTCGGCCAGGCTGAGGCCGAGCAGCATCAGCCGGCGTGCGGTGTCCAGGCGGCGCATGACCAGGTAGCGGTAGGGGGTGGTGCCGTAGAAGGTGCGGAAGTCGCGGCACAGGCTCCAGCGGTCGCGGCCGGTGGCGTGTTCCAGTTCTTCCAGCGTGACGACGCGGTGCGCTTGCGCGTGCAGGTACTCGCGCGCACGCCGGGCGCTGGGGAAGTCGCCGGTGGTGCGCATCGGGCGCTGGCCGGACACGGCGGCGAGCGCGTGGGCCAGTTCGGCCAGGGCGTCGCTTTGCTCCAGGGGTTCGAGCGGGTGGCTGACTTGCTGGAGCAGGGTGTCGGTGGCGGCCCGCAGGCGGGCGTCGGTGCTGATGCCGCCTTCGATGAAGGGCAGGCCCGTGCCGCCCAGCACGTCCTGGAACAGCGCGGGCTCGACGTAGATCATGCGGTAGCGGAAGCCGGCGTCGGTGCCGGCCTGCCCGTCGTGCGCTTCGTCGGGGTGCAGCACCAGGGTCTGGCCGGGCAGGCTGTGGCGCATGCCACGCCGGTACTGGAAGCTCTGCACCCCGGCCAGGGTGCGGCCGATGGCGTAGGTGTCGTGCCGGTGCATGGCGTAGGCCTTGCCGTGGAAGAAGGCTTCGATGCGTTCCACGCCGGCGACGGGGGCGGCGCGGTGGACCCAGTCGGGGCGGGGATGCGCTTGGCGGGCGGTCATGGTGGCGGGCTTGGCCGCGGGGAGACTGGCGGCGATGGGGAATGGTAGCGCACTGGCTGGCGCATTGTGCCGGGCGGGGGGCGGGCTGTACCCGGAGCAACGCTAGGGCATCGTCGCGAGCCGCTCGGAGATGGTCGAGAGCGCATCGCGGAACAACCCATGCCATCGATCCGACGGCACCTGATCCAATGGGTGCCAGAAGAAGCGGAAGTCATGGCCGCCATCGTCCTGCGTGTGATGCACCCAGGTGTCCGGCAGCGGATGGGCGACCTGGCAGAGGTGAAGCGACCAGACCTGGCCTTCATAGCCGGATTCCCACAGGCCCAGGTCGACCGCTGCCACGCCTTCAATGCCGGATTCTTCGTGCAACTCGCGGACGGCGGCATCCGCCGGGTGTTCGCCGGCCTCGATCGTGCCCTTGATCAGTTGCAGGCCCGCCAGCGGATGTTCGAATGCGAGGATTTCGAGGTGGTTCTGCACGGCTCTCAGTACGACGGGGCAGGCTTTGGTGGGCGTCATGTCGGAATGGCTGCGGGAAGTTCGGGGGGGGCGATGGCGTGCATGAGCGGTGCGCCTGGCTGCGCCGCGCCCGAATGCCGATCAGTTCGCCCGATGGGCATAAGCCGATGCGCGTGAGCGCCATCACCGCCTTTCTATTGGCTCAGAGCCAAGGCAACACGGATGGGGGCATCGCGGATGGATGGAGATGCCGGCAGTGTTGAGGTACTCAAGCACCTTCGGCCTCAGTTCGGCACTACGCAGATGGGCAGAGTCGATGGCCCGGTCCACGATGCCAGGCTTCTCCATCTCCTCTTCCGTGATGCCGAGATTTCGGAGGAGGCCAAGCAACGTGGCCAGCCTCGCCTCGGCCAGCTTGTGCGGTACCCCGGCTTCCGTGTTGGCTTGTACCTCGGCATGGATTTCGCCGCCATTCGGATAGCGCTCGCGCTGATCTGCGCGCCATTCTGCGAGCCGCAGTACCTCCGTGCCAGACAACTGCGATCGGCCGGGCTCGAATTTGGGCTCGAAGTCAAGATTTCCCGGAGTGCATGCCATTGAGGCAGTGGCGGTGATCGGGCTCAGGCAGAGCACGAGCCAACCCCAACGGGCTAAGCACGACGTTGCAAGCGAACGGCAAGCTGCAAGGCGTGTCATTCCCCGACCCAGGTCCATAAGACCCTGGCTTCCTGCGCTGGCGAGCCGATCCCGACGGAAAGCATCGGTTGCCCCTTTTGGACCCGCTGGGCATAGGCCTCGTGGCGCTTGAAATACTCGGCATTGGGCACATCGTGCGGAATCGTCGGCTTCCACAGGCCCGACCGAGGTGCTGGTTGCCGGCTTCGGCATTGGGGCACGCGGCGCGCGCGCACCATGGTTTCTTCCGGGGTCATCCAGGCGCGCTCGATGAGGACCGGCCCCAGGTACTTTGCCTCCTGCTCCGCGCGCGGATCTAAGGTGGAGTAGGCTTCGTCCTTGAAATAATTCAGGAGTACGGTGACCGGATAGCAGGAGACCGAATCCATGCCGATTTTATATCCGAAATTAATATGGGATTGTCTGTCTAGGTTGATCGCCAAGTTTTTTTTTGCTAGCGGTAGATCCATCTGCTCTTCCAGTGCTTGCTTGTCGATGCCTGCTAGTCGTTTTCTTACTCCAATGTAAAATCGGATTGTCGATGTGGATGAGGAGGGGGCTGAACCGGATAATCTGATTGAAAATAGAATGCCATTGAGTTCTGGCCTGGCGTAGGTGTACTCGTTGTCATTCTTGTCATAAGAAACTTGCCGACCAAATATCTGCTTCACCTCATCAAAGGGCTCATCGTCGCGCACCAGCCGAATGCCGGTCTTGGCAATCTCCAGGTACAGCGCAACCTGCTCCGGGGTCAGATGATTGAGGTCTTCGGGCTTCGGCGTATGAAGCAGCGGCTGGCCGCACCAGGGGGCGGCATCGGCACTACAGGCTGGCATCGGGCTGTTCTCCTGCACGGAGGTCGTAGAAGCGGTTGCAGCGATCGGGCTCAGGCAGAGCACGAGCCAACCCCAACGGGCTAAGCACGACGTTGCAAGCGAACGGCAAGCTGCAAGGCGTGTCATTCCCCGACCCAGGTCCATAAGACCCTGGCTTCCTGCGCTGGCGAGCCGATCCCGACGGAAAGCATCGGCTGCCCCTTTTGGACCCGTTGGGCATAGGCCTCGTGGCGCTTGAAATACTCGGCATTGGGCACATCGTGCGGAATCGTCGGCTTCCACAGGCCCGACCGTGGTGCTGGTTGCCGGCTTCGGCATTGGGGCACGCGGCGCGCGCGCACCATGGTTTCTTCCGGGGTCATCCAGGCGCGCTCGATGAGGACCGGCCCCAGGTACTTTGCCTCCCGCTCTGCGCGTGAGTCCAACGTAGAATAGGCTTCGTCCTTAAAATAATTCAGAAGCACGGTGACCGGATAGCAGGAAACTGGGTCCATGCCAACCTCGTACTCAAAATTAATATAGGGTTGCCTGTCCAGGTTGATCGCCACGTAGTTTTCTGCTCGCTGCAACTGCAGCTGTTCCTCCAGTGCTTGCTTATCGATGCCTGCTAATCGTTTTCTTACCCCAATGTAAAAACGAATCACGGAATTAGATGATCCGTTTTCTGGTTTGGCTAGTCTGATTTTAATCGATACTCCGTTCAGCTCCGGTCTAGTATAAGTAAACTCATTGTGATGTTTGCCGTGAAATATTAGTTCTCCAAAGATCTCTTTTTCCTCATCAAACGGCGCAGCGTCCCGCACCAGCCGAATGCCGGTCTTGGCAATCTCCAGGTACAGCGCAACCTGCTCCGGGGTCAGATGATTGAGGTCTTCGGGCTTCGGCGTATGAAGCAGCGGCTGGCCGCACCAGGGGGCGGCATCGGCACTACAGGCTGGCATCGGGCTGTTCTCCTGCACGGAGGTCGTAGAAGCGGTTGCAGCGATCGGGCTCAGGCAGAGCACGAGCCAACCACAGTTGACTAACCACGAAATCGCACGCAAACGCATCGTCCTCCCAGGGGCGGATCCGGTATCCCACAGTGCTGGGCAACTGCTTGTAGTCGATCGGCCGTCCGTTCCTGCCGACGCGGAGGAGCAGTTCGGCCGCCTGCTTGTCGCAGATTTCCAGTTCGCGCTGATATTCAGCCAGTTGGCCTTGAGCATTGGACTGTTTCTCCAGATCTCGGGTTTGCGTGACTAGCAGGGCGTAGTAGTACCCGATCACCATGCGCTTGATGGCAATGCGCGCAGTCGGTTCGTCGGGGAGCGGAGCGGTATCAGCGATACTGGGAAGAGATTTTTTGAAAATTTCCGGGAATACCGTCTGCAATAGCGCAAGACCCGGGTAATCCATCGGGAACTGCTTCACCATCGCCAACATCCAGAAGAACTGCTGGGCGTGCCGCGCCTCGTGATACAAGGTTGCGGCCAGCAGGGCCAGCTTCAGATCCCGGCTACTTGGCTCCCGGCTTTTGCAAATTTCCTCGATCAGTGAAGGATTGATTTGCAATTCCCAGTACTTGTAGTCGAGCGTGCCGGCTGCTGACGTCTGCTTCTTATCGTCGAAAAAGGCAATGGCAGGGATTGCCGGCGCCGGTAGCCGAAACGCCGTGGCTTGTAACGCAGCCTCTACAATGGGAACTATCGCCTCGATAAACGCATCTGTCTGTTTTCCAGTTACCGGCCAAGTCATCCTTACCCCGCTTGGCTTTGCCTTAGCCCTCAACCCTTCACGCCCAGCCGGCAAAAACGGCCCCTTCGCCCCAGGGATCGCCGGCCATTCGATGCCGAACGTCAACAGCGCCTGCATCGCATCCGTATAAGCCTCTGCCACCGGATACCGGTACTTGTGGAGACCTCCATCGGTGGCAGGCTCGGCCAGCCGCATCCCGAAGGTATAGGGTTCGCACAGGGCATAGCGGGGAGGCCTGCCTTCGGTGGTCAGTTGATCCGTGTCGAGCGGCATGGGCTTGCCGCCGATGGTGCGGGTTGGCGGGTTCTTGGCTTGTGGCCGCTTCTCGGCCTCGGGTGCGGATGGGTTCATTTCGGGGTGATCACCATCTGGGTCAGTACGGCGATGACGCTGTTCGGATCCGTATTGCGCAGGATTTCGATCTTGGCGATCTCGCTGGCGTTGCTGGTGGCTAACTCCGTTTCACCGTGGGCATTCGTCTTTCCCTCGATGACGCGGCCGCTGGCCAAGGTGATGCGATAGCACTGATTCACCAGGCGGGTGCCTGCGTGGTGGTCCGCCAGCACGAAATGCTCGACTTGCCGAAAGTCTCCATCGGGCATGACGGGTATCGCCTGCCCGGCGGTCTTCGGCCCTGGCATGGCGTGACTGGCGGCGTGAGCCGTCCATGTGCCTGCGGTGCCGAGTTCGATGCCGCTTTCGTTCAGGCGTACATAGCTGCCATTGCCGACGATCAGCACTTCCTTGGCGGCAGTGATCTCGACGCGGTCCTGCGCGCTGATGAGTCTCAGCACCTTCTGCGCGATGATCTCGATGGCGTCGTTCTGTGCCTGGATCTCGATCTTGCCTTTGGCGGCAAACAGCCGCATTCCCGCTTTGTGTGCGAACAGCACGATGCGGTCCATGGCGCTGGCTAACAGGCTTTTGGCGGTGGCCAATGACAGATGTTCTCCCGTCGTCAAGGCAGTGTGCCCTTGGCTGTGCAGGTGAATGTCCTGCGCGGCGGTGGCGGCGATCGCGGCCGGGGCCGCCAGCACCAGGTGTGGCGCGGCGAATTCTCCTTGTTCGCCTTGCCCTTGCAGGGTGTCGTGCTGTGCCGCCAGGGCCTTGGCTACATCCAATTGCTCGGATGCCTGGGCGCCCAGGTGGTCGGCGGCGTCACCCAATGCCTGGTGGACTTGGCAGGCGCCAGCCAGCCGCTTTGTCGTCTCGAAGATATCCTTGTGATAGCTGACCGCGTTCGGCCGCACTTCGGCAGTCAGCAGCATGCCGGAGCCAGCGCGCAGCACGCCCCAAGCATCGGTGCGCAGCTCGTATCCCTCGCCGCGCTTCTCGCGTCGCCCGCTGTGATCGGCCACTCGCACGATATGGCCCATGCTGAGCATCGTGGCCTGGTGGTCGCTGCCGATCTGGGTCTGGATCTGGCCCTGGGTGTCGTCTTGCAGGAAGGTGTTGTGGCGCTCGCCGAACAGTTCCTTGCTGCGGAATCCTGACAGCGCGTGCTGGTCGGGCAGGTGCCATGGCGACTGGTTGACACGGTTCGCCAGCCGCCCGGTGACGAGCGGGCAGTCCGGATCGCCGTGCGTGAAATGGACAATGACCTCCTGCCCGATACGCGGCAGGTGGCTGGCGCCGTACTGATCCCCTTGCCAGGCCTGTGCCACGCGCACCCAGCATGAGCTGTTGGCATTGCGCTGGCCGAGCCGGTCCCAGTGGAACTGGATCTTGACGCGGCCGAACTCATCGACCCAGAGTTCCTGTTCATCCGGCCCCACGACCGTGGCGGTATGCGGGCCGAAGGCGAGCGGCTTTGGCAGGGTGAGGTCGGGCCGGAAAATCTCGGTGCTCGACTGGGCCTGGAAGGCGGCCACACAATGCCACGAGTGACCCTGGCCGGAGGCCTCGGCCACGTCTTCCAGTGTCAGTTCCGTGGCGATGACCAGGTACTCGCGGTTGGCGGCGGCCTGGGCAAAGCCTTGGAGGGCGAAAGTGGTACCCGCCACAATGCATCGCACATTACCGGCGCCGGCGACGCGGCTGCCGTGCTGCCGGATCGCTTCCATGCGGATACGGGCAAGCATGTCGCCTTCGCGCCAGGGATCGTTGCCCGTGGCAGGCTGGGCATGGTCGCCAGGATAGCGGTAGATCTCTCCGCCGGCATGGGCCGTGTCGCGCGGATCGTCCGTGGCCACGGCCAGGTCGGCCCTCGGCTTGACGAAGTCGTAGTCATTGCTGCACCACTTGCCGGAAACCAACTGGTCATGCACGTGAAAGTCGTACAGGTGTTCGGCGTCGGCGCGGTCCGGCGAGGGACGCCAGAGGAGCGTGTGATAAGCAGGGCTGGCGCAGCGACGGAATGCTCCATTGCCATCGGTCAGTACCAGTCGGTGGCGGCGTTCCGAATGCGCGAAGAAGAAGGTAATCCCCCATTCTTCAGTGAGGCGCTTGAAGAAGGCGTAGTCGGTTTCACCGTACTGGACCTGATATTCGCGCTTGGGATAGCGCGCAACGTCCAGGCGATTGTCCACCGGGAATATGTAGTCCGCCAGCAGCTCGCTCAGGATCTCTACAACAGTCTTCTGCTGGAAGAGCCTGTAGTCGGAGGTGAGCGTCGCCAGGAACAGCCATGGCTGCAGCGTGAGGCGATAGACATAGTGCCGCCCTTCTGAGATCGGCCCGATGACCTGGGTAACGATGCCGGTGATCTCCCTCGTGCCGGCACCGACGTTGCCGGCAAGGCCCCTGCCGTAGCCCTCCAGTTGAATCTCCAGCGTCAGTTCCTTGCCCTGGAGGGACGGCAGATCGAGGTTCGCTGCCGGCCCACCGGGGCCCCACTGAGTATCGGGGGTCTTGAGATCGATGTCGTAGGAGAACAGGTCGTTCAAGCTTTCCTTGCCCGTGACGCGTGCAACTGTCAAGGTGGCTTGTTCGAGAATCTCGGACAACCCGTCACTACGCAGGGTGACGGTGCGGGGACTCAAGAACGGCAGTCGATGGCTCATGCGGTGGCGCTCCAGCGAGAGTCAAAAGGACTAGCGAAGGGTCCGCACATACCGATGCATCAAGCAGGGTCAAGCACGGGATAGGCAAGGAGGCTACCCCGGTGAAAGCGAGATTCCTATTGGATGATTCCGGAAACGGCCTATTTCAGCAAACACTCGCTGTTTTGCGGAATCAGCCGACGGAGGATTCTTGGTATGACGGCTGGCATGTCGTTCGCCACCCGGTCGAGCAACCGGCCGCGCGTCATGGCCGCTTGCGCCGGGTCGCTGTCGAAGGCGATGGTGACTTCGGGCTGGGCCAGCTGCATGTGCGGGAAGTGGACGATGTCGCCCCAGACCAGCAGCGCGTGCGCGCCGTCGCCGAGCAGATAGCCGGCATGGCCGGGTGTGTGGCCGGCAGCGGCACGGCCTGGATGCCCGGCAGGATCGCTTCCTGGCAGAACGGCACCGGCTTGTCGCCGTAGGCGTCCAACGCGTTGCGGGCTACGTCGAAGAAGGGGCGGAAGGCGTCCGGTGCGCTGGTGTAGACGGAGATGGCATCGTCGCGCCGGAAGGCGAGTTCGATCTCGTGCACGAGCAGTTGCTGCACGTTGGGCGGGCTGCGCAAGGCCGGCGCGGCGATTGCCCGCCGCCCGCCCTCATTCCGCCAGGGCTTCCAGCACCTCGCCGGACTGCCGCACCCGGCCCAGCCGCGGGAAGATGAAGTCCAGCGATGCCTGGTGCTGCTCCGTCGCGGCGCAACTCATGGCGTCTTCGACCAGCACCAGCGAGTAGCCGAGTTCGTACGCGGCGCGGGCCGTCGACTCGACGCCGATATTGGTCGAGATCCCGCCGAGCACGATGGTCTGGATGCCACGGCGCCGCAGTTGCAGGTCGAGCTCGGTGCCGTGGAAGGCGTTCCACTGGCGCTTCGTGATCTGGATGTCGCGCGCTTCCGGCGCGAGTTCGGCGGGGTAGTCCCACCAGTTCGCCGGCAGGCCGCCGGGGGGCAGCGGCGTGGGCTGGTCGATGGGCTGCTTGAGCGCGTCGCCGAAGTCTGCGCTCCAGCCGACCCGGACCAGCACGACGGGCGCGTTCACTGCGCGGAAGCGCCTGGCCAGCGTGGCCGCGGTGGCGACGACGGCACTGCCGGGGCGCGGCGCCTTGCCGAAGCCAAGGATGCCTTGCTGGAGATCGATCAGGACGAGGGCGGTGGTGTTGGGGTCGAGTTTCGGCAGCACGATGCGGCTCCGTGAAGGGGGAGAAGGCGCCTGGCGTGGCGCCTGGGTGGGGATGGCTTGCTGGTATATTGTGAGGGTGTGCTCACGAATAGTATATGAGGATGAACTCACAAAAGTCAACGCAGAAGCCAACGCCGCTACCGGGTGAGCCCAAGGCGCCGCGCCGCGCGCGCGGCCATGCGCGCGTCGCCACCTTGCTGGAAGCCGCCAGCGCCGAGTTTGCCGACAAGGGGTTCGAGGCCACGACGATGACGGCGATCGCCGCGCGCGCGCAGTCGTCGATCGGTTCGCTCTACCAGTTCTTCCCGACCAAGGAGCAGGTCGCCGCGACACTGCTGGAGCAGTACGTGGGCGAGCTGGAAGCGGTGCTCGACAGATTGCGCGAGGAGGTGCCGTCGCTCGACGTGGCCATCGTGGCGGGGCGGCTGGCGACGCTGTTCCTGGCCTTCCGCGCCACGCATCCGGCCTTCGTGGCGCTGGCCGATGTGCCGGCCCTCGTTTCGGCCGAGGCGACGGGCGCGGCCGGCGTACGCGAGCGCATGCGCGGCGGCATCGCCGCGGTGCTGGCGGCCCTCGCGCCGGGTTTGCCGGCGCCGGAGGCCTGGTTGCGCGCGGTGATCGTCCAGCACCTGATGAAGGCGGCCGTCACGTTGGGACTGGATGCGACGGTGGATGATCCCGGCGCGGCGCTGGCCGAGTTCCAGCGCGTGGTCCAGGGCTACCTGGAGGATGCGATGGCGGCCGGCCGCGCCGCGCAGGCCGGCGCCGCGCGGCGCGGCGCGGCATCCAAGGGGCGCGCCGCGTCAGGGGGTGGCGCGAGGCGCCAGGGCAAGTCGGGCGAGTCGGCTTGAAGATAGCGTTGGGGCCGTGCTGTGGCCTTCGGCGCCATCCACGTGCGACGCCGTGCGGCAGCTATGCGTGGCACGGACCTGAGTGCCACGTCGCCCATGGCCGGCTTCAGCGCGAGATGGCCGCGTAGATGGCCTGGATCGCCGCGATGAAGGTTGTCTCGGATTCCAACGACCGGTTGTTGGCCGCCGCGTTGGCCGCCACGCTTCCTGTTTCCGCCGTGGCGGCGCGCGGGGCCGAATCCGGGCTCGACGAGAACTTCACCACCGTCAGTTCCCGCTTCGGGTTGATGTAGATCTTCTGCCCGAAGCGCCCGCCGGCCTCGACCGAGCCGTCGCTGTCATTGACCTGGTACCAGTAGTCGCCATAGGTGTAGCCGGGCCGGCCGGCCGCGAGACGGCCTTTGGCGAAGCCCGCCTGGTTGGCGCGCGGCCGCAGGGCGCGGCGCACGGCGGCCACCGGCAGGCCCGCGCCGGCATCGCCGGCCTCGGCGCGGCGCACGGCTTCGGCGAAACGGGCCGCGTCGCGCAGCGTCGTGCTGAGGCCGCCGCTGGCCATCTCCGTGCCCAGCGGATCGACCTGGATATAGGCGTCGTCTTCCGCCAGCCTGGACCAGATCCGTTCCTGCGCCAGCTCCGCCCACGATTGCCCGGCGATGCGGCGCAGCGCCCAGGCGACGGCTTCCGGCGATCCGTTCTGGTAGAACCAGTAGTCCGGCGCGGCAGGCGCCTGGGCAGCCGAGACCGTCTTGAGGAACGCGTAGATATTGTCCGGCGCGCCGGCGCGGCGCGGGATCAGCCCGACCGCGCCAAACAGCCCCAGGTCGGGCGGAAGCTCCGGTGCGTAGGCGACCGCCACTTCCATGTCGAGGTTCTTCTGCAGCGTCGCGTCGCCGAAGGGGGTGCCGGCCAGCTCGGGCACGTAGGCGGACAGCCTGGCGTCCGGGTCGAGCCTGCCGTCGACCATCAGCATGGCCGCCATCAGGCCCGTGACCGACTTGGTCATGGAAGCCCAGATGTGCGGCTGCGCCGGTCCGAAACCTTCCAGGTAGCGCTCGAAGACGATGCGGCCCTGGTGCAGCACGATGAAGCCGTCGGTGTGAGTGTCGCGGAGGTAGTCGGCCAGTTTCACCGGCTGCCCGTCCAGCGGGAATTGCAGATCGTCGAGATCACGCGCGGGACGCTCCGGCAGCGGCATGGGCGTGCGGGCATGCCGGAGTCCCGCGGTCGGCGAGGTTTCGCGGGCATGGCGGAAGGACCAGCGCAGATAGGGCGGCAGGAAGGCGTTGGCCTTGTTCACGCGCATCGGCGGCGGAGGAGGAAAGCCCTGCATGACGCCGCCCGCCTGCGGGCCGATCCCATTACCGGCAGTGGCAGTGGCAGTGGGAACGGCAGCGGCAGCGGGATCGGGGGCCGGCGACTGCGCCACCGCCGCCCCGCCAAGCGCCATCAGGAATGCCATCGCGGCCGCTGCCCGGTCCTTGCGCGGCCGATGCGCGCGGCGGCGGGATGTCTTTTCCTTCTCCATGCGTTGTCTCCTCCTGTGCCAAGGACGCTCAGGAGTGTGGGGGGCGGGGATCGGTTCCGGCAATGCGCTCCTGGGCATCGGGCCATAACCGGCGGGAATCCCTTCGCCCGCTTCTCCCTCAACGCATCGTTGCGGCGAGCGACAGCGGCGCCATGGCGAGCGGTACCGACGCCAGCAGGTGCTCGCGCGAGACCCCATCGCGCGCCTGCACCGAGATGCCGTGCAACTGCACCGCATAGAAATCGCCCAGGGCGCGCACAGGGGTATCCGGCTTGAGCTGGCCTTCCTTCACGCCGCGCTGCAGGCGCTCGATCACGGACTTGGTGCGCTGGCGGCGGTGCGCCACCAGCCAGTCCTGCACGCCGTCGTTCTGCGCCGAGCAATTGGTGGCAGCGGATACCACCATGCAGCCATGCGGCAGGTCGCGCTTGGTGTAGAGCAGGATGGCATCGCGCAGCATCCGCTCGATGGCGGCGTGTACCTCCGTTTCCTCGCGCAGGGCGCGATCGGCAAAGCCGCCTTCGCCGGCTTCGTACAGCGCGACGGCTTCGCGGAACAGGGCTTCCTTGCTGCCGAACGCCGCGTAGATGCGCGCGGACGCGATGCCTAGCGCTTCGACCAGGTCCGACATCGACGTGCCTTCGTAACCGCGCCGCCAGAACGCCAGCATCGCCTGTCTCAGCGCCTCGTCCCGGTCGAATTCCCTCGGCCTGCCTGCCATCTTCCTGTCTCGCTCAAATGTCCGTGGGCGGAATTTTATCGCGCACCCGAGTTGACCGGCGCCATCCTCGCCGTCTATTATTTGTCGATCGACAAGGAATTAACGACGACACAAGGAAGGTGGCACGTATGAAGACCATGAAAGGACCCAGCCTGCATCTCGCCCAGTTCAGCGATGACGTTGCGCCGTTCGACACGCTGGACGGCATGGCCGGCTGGGCGGCGCGCACGGGTTTCAAGGCCCTGCAGATTCCGGCATGGGACACGCGGCTGTTCGATGTGGAGACGGCGGCGCACAGCCAGGATTACTGCGACGAGATCCGGGGAACCCTTGCCGCGCATGGCCTGCAGGTCAGCGAATTGACGACGCATATCTTCGGGCAGCTCGTCGCGGTGCATCCCGCCTACGACGCGATGTGCGACAACTTCGCGCCGCAGGCCGTGCAAGGCAATCCGGCGGCGCGCACGGCCTGGGCGCTGGAGCGGCTGGCGCTGGCGGCGAAGGCGTCGCGGCGCCTGGGGCTGACGGACATGGGGACGTTTTCCGGCGCGTTCGCCTGGCCCTACCTGTTCCCTTTCCCGCAACGCCCGGCCGGGCTGATCGAGGCTGCGTTCGATGAACTGGCGCGGCGCTGGCGGCCGATCCTCGACCTCTGCGACGAGCAGGGCGTGAACCTCTGCTACGAGATCCATCCCAGCGAAGACCTGCACGACGGGGCGACCTTCGAGCGCTTCCATGAACTGGTGGGTGGGCACGTGCGCTGCAAGATCCTGTTCGATCCCAGCCATTTCGTGCTGCAACAGCTCGACTATCTCGCCTACCTGGACCTCTACCATGAGCACATCCGCATGTTCCATGTGAAGGACGCCGAGTTCCGGCCGAGCGGCCGGCAGGGCATCTATGGCGGCTATACGTCGTGGCTGGAGCGCGCCGGGCGCTTCCGCTCGCTTGGCGACGGCCAGGTCGATTTCAAGGCGATCTTCGCCAAGCTCGCGCAGTACGACTACGACGGTTGGGCCACGCTGGAATGGGAGTGCTGCCTGAAGGACCAGGAGGATGGTGCGCGCGAGGGCGTCGACTTCATCAACCGGCACATCATCCGCGTGACCGAACGCATCTTCGACGACTTCGCCGGCGCCGCCGTCGACCGGCGGCAGATCCACGCCATGCTCGGCATCGCGCAGGAGCGGGAGCCCGCGATCCTGTGATCCCACCGTCCCGCTTTCCTATCGAGACCTTTTCAGCGACCTTCACCGAGACCTTCACCGAGACCCGCGATGTCAGCCATGCCCCGTTTTGCCCCCCGTTCCGATTCCGGCCATGAATTCGCCCACGACTACGTGCGGCTCGACGGACAGCGCATCCATGTGGTGAGCGCCGGCAGCGGCCACCCGGTGCTGCTGATTCCGGGCTGGCCGCAGACGTGGTACGCCTGGCGCCACGTGATGCAGGCACTGGCTGCGCACGGTTTCCAGGCCATTGCCGTCGACCCGCCCGGCACCGGATTCTCCGACCGGCCCGACACCGGCTACGACACCGGCGCCACCGCCGCCACGCTGCACCGCGTGATGACCCACCTGGGCCACGCCACCTACCAGGTGGCGGGACATGACGTGGGCATGTGGGTGGCCTATGCGCTGGCGAGCGACCATCCCGGCGTGGTGCGCCGCCTGGCCCTGACCGAGGCCGTGATTCCCGGCCTGGCACCCGCGCCGTCGATCTTCGCGCCGCCGGGCGAGAACATCTTCCTGTGGCATTTCATGTTCAACCAGCTGGCCGACCTGCCCGAGACGCTGATCGCCGGGCGCGAGCGGGCCTACCTGGACTTCATGTTCCAGCGCTGGTCGTGGCGGCGCGATCGCGTGGCGGTCGATACCTATATCGATGCCTATGCCTCGCCGGGCGGCCTGCGCGGCGGTTTCGCCTACTACCGCGCGATTCCCGAGACCATCCGGCAGAACCAGCAGCGCGCGCAGCGCAAGCTCGCCATGCCGGTGCTGGCCATCGGCGCCGAGCACGCCACGCGCGACGCGCCGCTGCTCACCCTGCGCGATAACGCCGATGACTTGCAGGGGGTGGTGATTCCCGACTGCGGGCACTTCATCATGGAGGAGGCAGCCGACGCCTTCATCGGGCACCTGCTGCCCTTCCTCCAAGGCGGGGTGTGACCATGCCGCTCGATGCCGGGATAGAAGGCCTGCTGCGCCAGTGGGCGGCGGCAGGCGAGAGCGCGGCGCCGGCGGATGTCGCGCGCCTGCGCGCCGATACCGATGCCGGCCTGCGCCAGCTGCACGGGCCGCAGGCGAGCGTCGGGCGCGTGGCGGTGTTCGAGGTGCCGGCGCGGGACGGGGCCACGCTGCGCGTGCACGGCTATTGGCCCGAGGCCTGCATGGCGCGCGGCATGGCGCAGCCGGCGCTGGTGTTCGCGCACGGCGGCGGCTGGTGCCTCGGCTCGGCCGAGGTCTACGACAACCCCTGCCGCGAGTTGGCCAACGCGACCGCCAGCGTGGTGCTGTCGGTGGACTACCGGCTCGCGCCGGAGCACCGCTATCCGGTGCCCCTGCACGACGTGTTCGACGCCCTGCGCTGGGTCTTCGACAACGCCGCGCGGCTCGGCCTCGATCCCGGCCGCATCGGCGTGGCCGGCGATAGCGCGGGCGGCAATCTCGCCGCTGCCTCCTGCCTGCTGGCGCGCGACGACGGCCGCATCGCCATCGCCCACCAGCTGCTGATCTATCCGGTGCTGAGCCACCGGATGGATGGCACGTCCTACCAGCGCTTCGGCGAGGGCTACTACCTGACGCGCGAACTGATGCGGTACTGCTTCGCGATGTATCTCGCCGACCCGGGCGACGGCGAGGCCCCGACCGTGTCGCCGCTGCTCGCGCCGCGGCTGCAGGGGCTGCCCGAGGCCACCATCCTGACGGCGGAATTCGATCCGCTGCGCAGCGAGGCGGAGGACTACGGCGCGCGCCTGGCCGCCGCCGGCGTCAAGGCGAGCGTGCGGCAGCTCGATGGCATGATTCATGGCTGCCTCCACATGAAGGGGCTGACGCCCGCGGCCGGCGCGGTGTTCGAGGCGGCGGGGCGGGGCGTGCGGGAGGCCTTCGGGACGCGGCGTTGAGTGAGACGGGAGGCGAGACCGGCTTGATGGCACCGGCTGGCCGATGTACGGCGCGAGTCAGGATGTCCGGGGCCATCCGGTGGTTCAGTCGCTGGCTCTACCGTGCGGGTCCTGATGAAGCGGCGGCATTCGCGCTGGGGCCGGATCGGCCGGCGGCGCAATCTTCATCCGCACGTCTGGCGAGATCTTGCCCTGTCCCCTTTGCTGCGGGATATATGCGCCGGAAAACCCAGGGCCGCCATCGGTGCGCTGGCAGATCACGACGTCCATCGAATTCGGGCCGGGCGTCGGTTCTCCCTGGTGCGTGACGTCGATGCCGCCATGCTTCCGGCACCAGCGCGCGCGCCGCGCGTCGTCTTCCGGCGATGACGGCATGCCCGGCTTCGCGCGGGCGCCGTCCGCCTGCTGGCTGCCGGGGTCCGGGGCCGGCTGGCCCTGTGCCGTGGCCAGCGGGAGCAGGGTGGCGAGCAGGCCGATGATGGCGTGAGGCAGGGAGGACATCCGATCTCCTTCGAGTACGCGGTCAGCGCATGGGCGCAAGCAGGCGGGATGGCGCTGTCCTGTGGCTGGGACGGCGCTGCGCCTGCCTCAGGCCATTCCCACCCCGCCACGGCCGGCAAACCACACCGGCACATGCTCCACCGCCTCATCCAGCCGCCCCAGCAGGCGGAAGCTCATCCCCGCGACTTCCTCGGTCGGCAGCTTCAGGTCGGGCACGGTGACCACCCGCATGCCGGCGCGATCCGCCGCGCGCGCGCCGTTCTCGCTGTCTTCGAAGGCCAGGCAGGTGGCCGGCGCGGCCTGCAGCCGGCTGGCGGCGAGCTGGTAGACGGCGGGGTCGGGCTTGCCGCGCGGCACTTCGTTGCCGCCGGCCAGGGCGCGGAAGAAGCCGAGCACGCCGACCTGGTCGAGGCGGGACTCGATCTCCTGGCGGTTCGACGATGAGGCCACGGCGCAGGGGATGCCGGCCTCGGCCAGGGTGGTCAGCAGGGTGTGCGCGCCGGGCTTGAGCGGGAACAGCGGTGTGTCGGTCGGCGCGTGCAGGCGCTGGCGCACGCGCGCCTGGGCCTCGCGGAAGAGGCTTTCGCTGCCGAGCATGGTGGTCAGCATGGCGAAGCATTCGGGCGCGGCGCGGCCGACGATCTCGAGGTAGCGCGCCGGCGCGATGTCGACGCCGAAGTCGCGCGCGACGGACAGCCAGGTGTCCATGATCGTGCGCTCGGAGTCGATCAGCAGGCCGTCCATGTCGAAGATTGCTGCAGAGAACATTGGGTCCAACCGTGAGGCTCGATGGGTTGCGCGGCGCATGGCCGCGAGGGTTTGCCGTGATGCCGCGGCCGCCCTGCCGCGGCCAAGCCTAGCGCTTTGCCGCGCGGGTCGCGGGCGAGGTTGCCGCCTCCCTTGCTGTTTCGACGCCGATGGCTTCCCTGACGTTCCGCACATGGGCCGTTCCCGCCGCATCGGCCGCCTCGGCCCGTCCCGCCAGCACGGCCTCCGCGATCACCCGGTAGTCCCGCAGGCGCAGGGCCTGCAGGGAGCCCAGCCGGTGCTGGGCGTAGACGATGGGCATCTGGATGGCCGGGAACAGGCGCCGCAGTTCGCGGTTGCCGCTCATCTCCAGCAGGGTGCGGTAGAAGCGCCGTCGCGCCGAGGCGAAGGCGGCGCTGTCATGCGCGGCGTCGGCGTCGGCGAGATCGTCGATGGCCTGGCGCAGGGCCGCGGCGCAGTCCGCGTCGGCGCTGCCGCGCGCGGCGCTGCGGGCGAGCAGGCCGGTGATGCGTTCGGCCACGTCGAGCACGTCGAGGGTGTCCTGCGGGCTCAGCGCGCGGATGGCGGCGCTGCGGTGGCGCGGCAGCTCGACGATGCCTTCGGCGGCCAGGCGCTGCAGGGCTTCGCGCACGGAGTTGCGGCCCACGCCGAAGTGGGCGGCGAGGTCGGTTTCGACCAGGCGCTGGCCGGGCACGAAGCGCTGCAGTTCCAGGCCGTTGACGATGCCGTAGAAGACGGTGTCGGAGGCGCTGCCGTCGCCGGCCGGATCGAGCCCGGGGGCGGTGGTGTGGTCGCTGGCCGGACGGGGTTCCTGGGGTGGTGCGGAGGTGGGGAGGCGGCGCGGAGGCATCGGGGCATTGTAGCCGAGGGCCGGATGGGGCTGGCTTCTTCCTATTAAATCGTCCTACAATCTGAGGGAACAATTGTCAGGAGGCAGGCATGCCGGTGGTGTCGGAGCAACTTCGGGGCAAGCGCGCCCTGGTGACGGGGGCGTCGAGCGGGCTGGGGGCGCATTTCGCGCGCGTGCTGGCCGCGCACGGTGCGGAGGTGGTGTTGGCGGCACGCCGGGCGGAGGCGCTGGAGGCGCTGGCGCGCGAGATCGGGGCCGCCGGCGTCGTCGGCGCCGGTGGCGCGGTGCGCTGCGTGGCGCTGGATGTGACCGATGCGGCATCGCGTGCCACGCTGGCCGACGCGGCCGGGCCGGTGGATATCCTGGTCAACAATGCCGGGGTGGCGCGCGAGGGCGCGGCCCTGCGCCATCCGGAGACCGACTGGGATGCGGTGATGGACACCAACCTCAAGGGCCTGTTCTATGTGGCGCAGGCGCTGGCGCCCGGCATGCGCGAGCGCGGCGGCGGCAGCATCGTCAATGTGGCGTCCATCCTGGGGCTGCGGCAGGCCGGCGGGGTGGTGTCCTACGCGGTGTCCAAGGCCGGCGTGGTGCAGCTGACCAAGACGCTGGCGCTGGAGTGGGCGCGCTATGGCATCCGCGTCAATGCGCTGGCGCCCGGCTACTTCGACACCGACATCAACCGCGGCCTGTGGGAGACCGAAGCCGGCAAGGCGATGATCCAGCGCATTCCGCAGCGGCGCCTGGGGCAGCTGGAGGACCTGGACGGTCCGTTGCTGCTGCTGGCTTCCGACGCCTCGCGCTACATGACCGGCTCGGTGCTCGCCGTCGATGGCGGTCACCTGGTCAACACGCTCTGAGCCGGGATAGGACCCGATCTCCGCTCCCCCATCCCTGCTTCCTATCGTGAAGACAGACATCGAGAGAAGGACAGCCATGTTCACCCCTTGCCCCACCGAACGCAGCCGCATCATCGCGGACCGTGTCGAAGCCTTTGTGCGCGACGTCGTCATTCCCTACGAGCGCGATGCGCGCCTGGGCGCGCACGGTCCCTCCGAGGACCTGGTGCACGAGCTGCGCGCCAAGGCGCGCGCGGCCGGCGTGCTGACGCCGCATATCCTGGCCGACGGCAGCCACTTGAACCAGCTCGAGACGGCCGCCGTGCTCAAGCGCTCGGGCCTGTCGCCGCTGGGCCCGGTGGCGGTCAATACGATGGCGCCCGACGAGGGCAATATGTTCCTGCTGGGCAAGGTGGGCACGCCCGCGCAGAAGCAGCGCTTCCTCGAACCGCTGGTGCGCGGCGAGGCGCGCTCGGCCTTCTTCATGACCGAGCCGGCCGAGGAGGGTGGCGCCGGGTCCGATCCGTCGATGCTGCAGACCACCGCCGTGCTCGACGGTGATACCTGGGTGGTCAACGGCCGCAAGATGTTCATCACCGGGGCGGAAGGCGCCGCGGTGGGCATCGTGATGGCGCGCACCGGCAGCCCGGACAAGGTGCAGGCGACCATGTTCCTGGTCGACCTGCCGCATCCCGCCATCCGCATCGAGCGCGTGCTCGATACCATCGACAGCTCGATGCCGGGCGGCCATGCGCTGATCGCCATCGATAAGCTGCGCGTGCCGCAGGACCAGGTGCTGGGCGAGGTCAACGAAGGGCTGCGCTATGCCCAGGTGCGGCTGTCGCCGGCGCGGCTGTCGCACTGCATGCGCTGGTTCGGCGCCACCGCGCGCGCCCATGAGATCGCCGCCGGCTACGCCACCACGCGCAAGGCCTTCGGCAAGCTGCTGATCGACCATGAAGGCGTGGGCTTCATGCTGGCCGACAACCTGATCGACCTGCAGCAGGCCGCGCTGATGATCGACTGGTGCGCCGGCGTGCTCGACGGCGGCTCGCTGGGCACCGCCGAAAGCTCGATGGCCAAGGTGGCGGTGTCGGACGCGTTGTTCCGCGTGGCCGACCGCTGCGTGCAGATCCTGGGCGGCTTGGGCGTGTCGCGCGATACGGTGGTCGAGCAGGTGTTCCGCGAAGTGCGCGCCTTCCGCATCTACGACGGCCCGACCGAGGTGCACAAGTGGTCGCTGGCGAAGAAGCTCAAGCGCGAGTTGCTGGCGGGGACGGGGCATTGAGGGGGGCTTGCCCCTTCCCGTCCCCACGGCGCTAGCGGATTTCCGGCTCGGCCGCAGGCGGCCATTGTCCTGTCGCCTGCAGTTCGCCGAACCATGCGTGCATGGCGGCATCGTCCGCCGAGTACTCCCCTCGTGCCGACTTCCAGATCAGCGCCGGCGTCCGCGCCCGCAGGCTTTCGAGCGCGGCCTGCACTTTCTGCGCGGTGATGCTGAGACCGGCGCACTGCTGGCGGTAGAACGCCAGCGCGTCTGCATCATAGGGACGGAAATTCTGGCCGACGGCCAGGATGCGCCACAGCACGGCTTGCTCCAGCGGCTTCAGGCCCAGGTAGTCTGAGCGCATCTGCGCCGCATCTTGCGCCCGCTTTTCCTTTGCCGCGGCCAGCACGCCTTGCTCGAACCCCTCGCCGCTCGTGGACTCCAGGGGGTTCAAGGCTTGGCCGATGGCTGCGTGGAAGAACTGGGGGCGCTGGCCGAAGAGCTGGAAGGCTTCGAGCAGCGTGAGGTGGTCGACGGGTTTCAGCTCAGGCCGCTGGGCTTCGATCAGCGCGGTCACATGGTCGACATAGCCCTTGCCAAGCGTTGGCATCTTGTGGATGGACGAACCGTAGAACGGCGCTCCATTGGTATTGACCAGGCGTAGCAGCTTGTCGCGATCCGAGCCGGACATGACCAGCATGAGGGCGACCTCCGCGGGCGTATTGAGCTGGTCGCGCGCTGACTTCAGCGCTGCCATGGCCGTCTCCCCCGCCTCGCTGGTCAGGGCATGCTGTGCTTCGTCGATGATCAGCGCGATGGGGCGTCCGGCGGTTTCGTGCAAGGTGCGCAGTGCCTGGACCAGGGTTGTGCCGTCGATCTTCCCAATACCCGAGGTGTCGACCTTGAGCGTGCCGGCGATGGTCACGCTTGCCAGGCCGGCCTTCCTGGCGGTTTTCGCCACGACGCCCAGATGCTGTTGGAGTTCGCGCGCAATGGCTTCGGCGATCAGGTCGCCCGGGTCGCGGCGCTGGTCGGACCAGAGATCGGTGTAGATCACGAGCACGTTGCGTGACGCCAGTTCGGGTTTGAGATCGTGTTGCAGGAACATCGACTTGCCCGTGCGGCGGGGTGCGGCCAGGAACAGCCCGTTCTGGGCGTCGCCGAACACAGCCCTGCCTTCGAGCTGGTCCGCCAGCTCTGCCGCCAGCGATGGCCGTGCGAAGTAGAGCATGCTTTTATCCTCTTTTATCCAAGGTTCAATAATTTATTATTCTGAGGATAAAAGTCAATAAATGCATTGTTAAGTTATCTATAAGGCATATTTATGCGATGCGGCCCTTTGTCCGACGAGGAGCCAGGGGGCAGTGCACGGATCGGTGCGCCAGCCGGGGCGGCGGCTGCCTTCCCCTGTCCGCCCTGCCTCAGGCCCCCGCGCCGAATACCCGCCGAATACCCGCCGAATACCCGCTGCATCACCCCCCAGGCCTCCCCATGCCCCTCGAAGCCGATGCCAGGCGCCTGCGGCAGCGTCGCCATGCCGGCGTCGACACAGCTGCCGTCGGCCGCGCCGCGGAAGGGCGCGAAGGCGAGTGGATTGACCTCGGCCCCCCAGCCCCAGGGCTGCCACCACGTGCAGCGCGAACAGGTGCCGCCGTGCGGCCAGAAGGCGTGGCGCGGCCAGCCGCCGGTGGCGAGGCGGGCGTCGAGGATGCGCAGGTGGCCCGGCAGGCCGTAGCAGTGCACCGGGTCGAACACCAGCACGCCGTGCGCGCGGCGCAGGCCGCCGTGGCGGTCGAGCAGGTGAGCCTCGGCGTCCGAGAAGAGGGCCTCGCCGGCGGCGATGGGATGAGGGTGACACGCGGCCACAGCGGCCTGGGTGTCAAAGTCGAGCGGGTCGCAGAGGTCCTCGAACCACCAGAGTCCGTACTCACATAGCGCATCGGCCGCGGCCGGCGCGGTGTCGGCGCGATAGCTGTTCATGGCGTCCACCGCCAGACAGGCGCTGCCGGCCAGGCGGGCGGCCGTCGCGCACCGCGTCGGTGGTGATGGCCAGCAGGTTGGTGGTCAGGCCGCCGGCGGGCAGGAGGGATCGTCGTAGCGTGAGACCGGGATGGGGTGCTCGCGGATCTCGGTGATGCGCATCGGAGCCCTCGGGTCCGGAGGCTAGGTCGCTCGGGCGCGTCCAAGCAGAGCGGTCACCGTTGCGGCTGGGACATGGAATGACTTCAGTGCTAGTGATGCCGGCGAACGGGCTCTGGCGAGGTGGGTCGTGATTTGGACGTTGGCACCGATGGTGCTCCCCTGGGTAAGGATCTCCCCGACCCTGGCCTTGGGGATCAGGAAGAACACGTACGGCGCATCGTCCAGGTACTGATTCGGATAGCGCATGTCCTTTTCGCCGACGAGAACGAGGAAGGCGAAGCTTTTCCCCTTGTCTTTCCAGCCGAGGGGTTTGCTCCAGTTCCAGCGCCTGGTTGCCGCTCGCGCGACTGGTGTGTTCAGTTTGCTGAATTTCACCTCGACGGTGACGGAGCCACCCACGACGATATCGTGCTCAGCCGCAAAGTCCGTCAGTTCTCCGCCTGTAAGGTCGGCGACCAGCGTTTCCCCCTTCATGCCCTGCAGGACGGCCGTATGCATGCGCAGGAAGGACAGCTCGCTTTCCAGCGCAGAGACGCGCGCCCGTAGCGCGCGGTTCTCGGTTTCCAGGTCGCTTGTCATGATCGTCACGATGGGCACGCATGGGAGCGGGGGCGCCTGGCGTGGCCGGCCCCGGCCACGCGGGGATCCTGCTTCAGGCGTGGCCGCCCAGCGGCCCGCCGGGCTTGCCGGCCGGCAGGTTGTCCTGCGGCATGTCGGTCGGCGCCGCCAGGATGGCGCCGGGCTTGAACGGCAGGTCGGGACGGATGCCCAGCAGCGGCAGCGCCTGCGAGGCGATCTCGGCGAAGGCCGGGCCGGCGGCCTGGCCGCCGAAGTGCTGCGAGGCCTTGGGTTCGTCGATGGACACGGCGATCACCAGGCGCGGCGCGGACAGCGGCGCGAGGCCGACGAAGGAGGCGCGGTACTTGGAGTGGTCGTAGCCGTGGGCGCCGGCCTTGTAGGCGGTGCCGGTCTTGCCGCCGATGCTGTAGCCGTCGACCTGGGCGGTGGTGGCGGTGCCGCCCACGCTGACCACGCCGGCCAGCATCTGGCGCATCTCGGCGGCGGTCTTGCTGTCGATCACGCGCACGCCCTTGGTTTGCGCGGCGGGGTCGCCCTGGAGGATGGTGATCGGGGCCAGCATGCCGTCGTTGGCGAAGATGGTGTAGGCGCGCGCGAGCTGGAACAGCGAGGCCGAGATGCCGTAGCCGTAGGCCATGGTGGCCTGTTCGATGGGGCGCCATTTCTTGAACGGCCGCACGCGGCCGGTGACCGCGCCGGGGAAGCCGAGCTTGGGCGCCTGGCCCAGGCCGATCTCGGTGAACATGTCCCACATCTCTTCGGCGTGCAGCATCGTCGAGACCTTGGTCATGCCGATATTGCTGGACTTCTGGATCACGCCGGCCGCCGTCAGCACGCCGTTGGCGCTGTCGTCGGTGATGGTGGCGCCCTCGAACACGTAGCGGCCCGGGCCGGTGTCGATCAGGGTGGCAGGCGTGAGGCGGTGCAGGTCCAGCGCCAGCGCCATGGTGAAGGGCTTGAGGATGGAGCCCGGCTCGAACACATCGGTGAAGACGCGGTTGCGCAGCTGCTCGCCGGTCAGGTGCTCGCGGTCGTTGGGGTTGTAGGTGGGCAGGTTGGCCAGCGCCAGCACCTGGCCGGCCTTGACGTCGATCACCACCGCCATGCCGGCCTTGGCGCCGGTGCGCTCCAGCGCGTTCTTCAGCGCCTGGTAAGCGACGTACTGCACGCGCGTGTCGAGCGTCAGGCGGACGTCGGCGCCCACGCGCGCCGGCGTGGAATCGTCCAGGTCCTCGATGGTGTGGCCGATGCGGTCCTTGATGACGTGGCGCACGCCCGAGCGGCCTTCGAGCTGGGTTTCCTCGCCCAGTTCCATGCCTTCCTGGCCCTTGTCCTCGACATTGGTGAAGCCGACCACGTGGGCGGTCACTTCGCCTTCGGGGTAGAAGCGCTTGTACTCGCTGCTTTCGTAGACGCCGGGAATGCCGAGCGCCTCGATCTGCTTGCCGACCTCGGGCGAGACCTGGCGCTTGACGTAGACGAACTTGCGCTCGCCGATCAGCTTGCTGCGCAGCTCGCGCACCGGCATCTCGAGCAGCTTGCCGGCCTGGGCCAGCTGCTGGTCGGGCAGGTCGGCGGGGACTTCGGCCGGCACCGCCCAGATGGTGCGCATGGGCAGGCTGGTGGCCAGCACGTGGCCGTCGCGGTCCTCGATCTTGCCGCGCACGGCGGGCATCACGATGGCGTGCTCGTAGCGCTTTTCGCCCTGGGCGATGAAGAAGCTGTTGCCGGGGCCGGCGATCCAGAAGGCGCGGGCGACCAGTCCGCCGAAGGCGAGGGTGATGAAGCCGACCACCAGCTTGGAGCGCCAGAGCGATGTACGGGTCTGCAGCACGGGGCTGGCTGAGAACTTGACGTTCCTGTTCGGGCGGTTCCTGTGCATGGCGATCGCGGGGAGGCGGCTACGGCATTGTATTTTCGCGAGATCGTAGCATGCGGGCAGGCCGCGTGGCCGCGCCATCGGCCGCTTTGCGCGCAGTGGCGTGCGAAGTCGGCTGGGCGCCGCCCTGCGCGGCGCCCAGGGCTGCCGGGGCGTTGCGTTATTGCCATGCAAGGTGCGCCGGGACGGGCCGCCCGCGCCGGCGCGCCGGACTCAAGCCGGACCGCTTCCTGCCGTTAGACGATGGTGCGCCGATGATGTGCGGTACATGTGCCGAGCATGTGTTGAACATGTGTTGAACATGTGTTGAACATGTGTTGAACATGTGCTCCGTATGTACCGAGCATGTGCTGCCCATGTTGCGGGTACGCACCATGCATGCGCGGACCGGTGGCGTCCCGGTCCCGCCTTTTCGTTCACCAAGACCACCTTACGATGTCCAAAGCTGCCACTCTCCAATCGAAGCCGACGTCCGCCGCACCGGGTGCCGGCAAGACCGGCACGCGCCTGCTGCTGGCCGTCCTGGCCGTGCTGCTGGTCGTCGCGGCCGCCGGCGCGGGCTACTGGTGGTGGGGGCTGCGCGGCAAGGCGGCGGGCGCCGCGCCGGCACCGGCCGCGGCGCCGGCCTACCTGCCGCTCGATCCGCTGGTGGTGAACCTGAGCGACGACGGCTCGGCGGCCCACCTGCTGCGCATCGCCATCACCCTCAAGCTGGCCGGCCCCGACGCCAAGGAGGCGCTGACCGCCCGCATGCCGGAGATCCGCGACCGCGTCCTCAACACGCTGGCGAGCCAGCATGCCGACCGCATCGTCTCCGCCGAGGGCAAGGCGGCGCTGCGCGAGGCGCTGCTGGCGCAGGTCGCTGCCGTGGCCAAGGGCAGCCGCGCCGACGGGCAGGTCGGCGAGGTGTTGTTCACGGAATTCGTGGTGCAGTGACGGACGCTCCCGCGGGGCGCCGGCCGGCCGGGGACAACGCCGTCCTGTGCAGCGCCCCGCGGCGTCCTAGAATGGCCCTATCGCTGCCTCGGAATCGCCGCGCCGCCTGATCGCGATCGCGCGGCACCCGGCGCGGCGCGGGCCGGCCTGGCGTACCGATGCGCCGATGCGCCGATGCGGCCGCGGATCCTGGATCCTGCAAGAGCAAGAACAAGCGGAGGTGCCGGTATGGACCGTTCCGACCTGAGCGGCGCCGCGCGGCGCTGGCTGCCGGGCCTCATCCGGCGGTCGCTGTTGTCCCTGGCGTGCCTGCTGTCCCTGGCGTTCCTCCTGCCTGCTGCGCACGGCAGCGAGATCACCGGCGCGGGCTCGACCTTCGTCTACCCGGTGCTGGCCAAGTGGGCTGCCTCCTATTACTCCAAGACCGGCAAGGCGGTGGACTACCAGCCGATCGGCTCGGGCGGCGGCATCCAGCAGGTCAAGGCCGGCTCGGTGACCTTCGGCGCGACCGACATGCCGCTCAGGCCGGAGGAACTGCACAGCGCCGGGCTGGCGCAGTTCCCGCTCGTGGTCGGGGGCGTGGTGCCGGTGGTGAACCTGGACGGCATCCAGCCCGGCCAGCTCCACCTCACGGGGCCGCTGCTGGCCCGCATCTACCTTGGCACGATCAGCAACTGGAACGATCCGGCCATCGCCGCCGACAATCCCGGCCTGGTCCTGCCCGACCGCAAGATCGTGGTGGTCCACCGCAGCGACCTGTCGGGCACCACCTTCAACTGGACCGATTACCTGTCCAAGGTCAGCGATGGCTGGCAACGCCAGGTCGGCGCCGGCACCACGGTACGCTGGCCGGTCGGCTTCGGCGCCAGCGGCAGCGATGGTGTGTCGCTCTACATCCGTAATGTCAAGGGGGCGATCGGCTATGTCGAGCTGACCTATGCGTTGCAGCGCAAGCTGGCCTACGCCGCGGTGCGTAACCAGGCGGGCGTCTTCGTGCAGCCGACCTGGGATAGCTTCAGCGCGGCGGTGGCGTCGGCGCAATGGACGCCGCAGCAGGACTTCTACCAGGTCATCACCAACGCCTCCGGGGACAAGGCCTGGCCCATCACCGGGGTGGTCTACGTGCTGATGCAACGCCGCGGCAAGAGCGCGGGCGATGCCAGGGACGCGCTAGCCTTCTTCCGCTGGGTGCTGCAGGAGGGGCAGGCGGACGCCGACCGCGAGCACTATGTGGCGTTGCCCGAGCCGCTGGTCAGGCAGGTGGAAGGGTATTGGAGCGAGGCGTTCCGCTGAGGGCGGCGGGCACGCGCAAGGCGCGCCGGTATGCGGCCTGCCGCGCCGCGCCTTACAGCGGTGCGCGGTCGGTCGTTTCGTAACGGGCGCCGTCGCTGTAGCTGTCGAACCTGGCGGACTTGGCGCCGTCGACGAAGGTGTCGAACTTCGCGCCGCTCTTGGCGCCGTCGACGAAGGTGTCGAACTTCGCGCCGCTCTTGGCGCCGTCGGTGTAGACGTCATAGCGGGCGGTACGGGCGCCGTCGCTGTAAGTGTCGAATCTGCCACTCTTGGCCAGCGCCGGAGCGGCCGTCAGGGCGGCGGCGATGGCGGTGACGACGATCAGGGCGTATTGGTAGGTCTTCATGGCTCACTCACTCCGTTTCTTCAACGGGATGCCGCGTCTTGTATTTGGTCTGCTGCATTGCGACATCCGATGGCGGAATATTAGGCGTTTCCCTTATTTCAATAAATGCTGGCGGCGGAAATGATTGGTTTTGTTTTTGACAATAAATAGGCCGCGCTACGGAAAGAATTCCGGGACAGGCCGGGGGACTGTGCCATGGATCGTCTGCAATCGATGCGTGTCTTCACCAAGGTGGTGGAACTGGGCAGCTTCGCCCGTGCAGCGCAGCAGCTCGAAATGTCCAACGCCGTCGTGACCCGCTACGTGGCCGACCTGGAGAGCCACCTCGGCACCCGCCTGCTGAACCGCACCACGCGCAGCCTGTCCCTGACCGACGCCGGCGAGACCTATCTGCAGCGCTGCCAGCAGATCCTGGAAGACCTCGACGAGGCGGAAGGCCTGGTCACCGCGCGCAGCCAGTCGCTGTCGGGCACGCTGCGGCTGGTCACACCGGTGATGTTCGGCCTGCACCTGCTGCCGGCCTTGATGGCGCGTTTCCAGCAGCGCTACCCCGAGGTGGTCTTCGACGTGATGCTGTCCGACCGCAATGTCGACATCGTGGAGGAGGGGCGCGACGTTGCCGTGATGCTGTCGGACCTGGGCCTGGGCCCGCACCTGGTGGCGCGGCCGCTGGTCTCGGCGGAGATCGTGATGTGCGCTTCGCCCGGCTACCTGCGCGCCCACCCGCCCTTGACCCACCCGCGCGAACTGAGCCAGCACAGCTGCATCGCCATGCGCCTGACAGGCCTGGATACCGAGTGGACCCTGACCGGCCCGGAAGGCGAGCTGACGGTGCCGGTTCGGGCCAGCCTGCTTTGCAGCAATGCCGAACTGGCCCACCAGGCTGCCCTGGCCGACCTGGGCGTGGCGATGCTGGGCTCCTACGTGGTGCGGCCCGAGATCGAAGCCGGGCGGCTGGTGCATGTCCTGCCGCAATACCAGCTGCCGCGCCGCGACGTCAGCGTGGTCTACCCCAGCCGCAAGTTCCTGCCGACCAAGGTGCGGGCCTTCATCGATTTCCTGGTCGACGAGGCGCGCGTCGGCGCCAAGATGGGCGTGCGCGCGGCGGTGCCGGACGTAGCCTGAGCGCTCTTCCTTTCCTTCTCCCTGACAGCCTGATTACCTGGCTGCCTGATTGCCGTGGCTGGCTTGCCCGAGGCCTGGAGCAAGTGCTTTGTCATGCGCAAAGATGCTATCATTCTATTTTTAGAATGACTTGATGCGGCAGCAACGTGCGCCGGAGCGCGAGGGGGCATCCGTCTCCTTCCGTCCGTTTCACATCCGTTTCCCGTTCGTTCGGGCCGGTGCCAGCACAGAACACAGGAGAAACACAGATGACCAAGGCAGAGCGACTGGGGTTTTCGGCCGGACGGCTGGCGGCGTTCGATGCGTGGCTGGATGCGCGCTACGTGGCGCCCGGCCGGCTACCGGGCGCGGTCACGCTGGTGCACCGGCGCGGCGAGCTCGTGCACCGCAACGTAATCGGCTCGATGGACCTGGAGCGCGCCCGGCCCATGCGCGAGGACGCCATCTTCCGCATCTACTCCATGAGCAAGCCGGTCACCAGCGTGGCGTTCATGACACTGGTCGAGCAAGGCCTGGTTGCTCTCGACGATCCGGTCTCCCGCTTCATCCCGGCGTGGAAGCATCTCGGCGTGGCCGTGGCCGGCGCGCGCAGCCTCGGCGGTTTCCACACCCGCCCGCTTAACCGCGAGATGCTGGTGGTGGACCTGCTGCGCCATACCGCGGGCCTGACCTACTATTTCCAGGCCCGCACCAATGTCGACGCGGCCTATCGCGAGCTCGCCCTCGGCGAACCGGACAATCCGACCGGGCTGGCCGGCATGATCGAGAGCCTGAGCCAGCTCCCGCTCGACTACTCGCCGGGTGAAGCGTGGAACTATTCGGTGGCGACGCATGTGCTGGGCTATCTGGTCGAGACGATCTCCGGGCGGCCCTTCGCCGACTACCTGCAGGAGGCGGTCTTCGGCCCGGTCGGCATGCCCGACACGGGCTTCTTCGTGCCGGACAGCAAGGCCGAGCGCCTGTGCGCCTGCTACAGCCCGGCGCCCGGAGGCGGGCTGGCGCTGCAGGACGACCCCGCGCACAGCAGCTTCCGCCGCGTTCCGGCCCTGGCCTCGGGCGGCAGCGGCCTGGTGTCGACCGCCCACGACTATCTTCGCTTCTGCCGCATGCTGCTGGCAGGCGGCTCGATCGACGGGCAGCAGGTACTGAGCCCCAAGACGGTGGCGCTGATGACGATGAACCATCTGCCCGGCGGCAACACGCTGGACAGGATGTCGCGCTCCAGCTTCAGCGAGGCGGTCTATCCGGGGCTGGGTTTCGGCCTCGGCTTCGCTGTCACGCAGGATGTGGCCGCCACCATGATGCCGGGCAGCGCGGGGGATTATTTCTGGGGCGGCGGCGCCAGCACCAGCTTCTGGATCGATCCGGTGGAGGACCTGGCGGTGGTGTTCATGACCCAGCTGCTGCCGTCGACCGCCAGCCAGATCCGCCGGGACCTGCGCCACTGGATCTACGGCGCGCTGAGCGAGAGCGAAAGCGACGGCGGGGCGCGCCGGCGGCCGGCTGCCTGACGCCGGCCGTCCCGGGCTCGATCGGATAAGATACGGCCCGCCGCGCCACGCGGCGTGACAAATCCATGGAGTGAATTCAGTGACTGCAGTGATCCAGCCGAGCCATGTGTTCAAGGACAACCTCGCCCAGCTTCCCGCCATCGACGGCATCGAGCGCATCGAACTGGTCGACGCCGGCGGCGCGGTGAGCGCCAGCATCGAGAACGTGCCGGGCAAGCAGGGCTCGCTGGCCGTGTACCACTACCTGCAGCAGGCCTTCGGCGCGCTCGACGCCAAGGCGGCCGAACACGGCCTCGCCGTGTTCGCCGAGCACACCGCCGACGCGCGCAACCGCCCGGGCGCACACCCGAACGTCGATCGCCTGCTGGCGATCGTGGCCGGCGGCGAGCCGCTGGGCCTGCGCGCCGTCGCCAAGGCCTGAGCGTGACCCGGGGCGCTTGCGCCCTGCCGGTCCCGTCCGCAGCAGCCTGCCGGCGCGCCGGCAGGCCGGGAATCCGGCCGGCGGCGGCGCCCAGGCGTGAATCCGGGAGCTTGTGATCTTGAGCACATTGCAGAAGTCCGGGCGCAAGGGTGTCGCCCTCTACCTCCAGATCGCCAGCCTGCTGCGAGGACGCATCCTGCAGGGCGAATGGAAGCGCGGCGACCAGCTGCCGACCATCCCGGAACTGTGCGCCGCTCACGGCGTGGGTACCATCACCGTGCGCCAGGCGCTGGCCCGCCTGAGCGACGAGGGACTGGTGAGCAGTGCCCAGGGCCGCGGCACCTTCGTCACCGCCGACGTGGTCTCGCCGGCGGACAACGAACGCTTGCGCCACGCCATCAATGACCCGCTGCGCCTGGCGCCGGGCCAGGCCATCCGTGTGCTGCTGCGCGAGCCGGTCGACGCCTTGCCCGCGGCGCTGCGCACCGGCCAGCCCGAGCACCCGCCTTATCTGCGCATCCGCGCCCTGCACCTGCACGACGGCGAGCCCTACGGCGTGATGGATAGCTATGTCGCGCGGGAAACCTATGCGCGCTTCCCGGCGGGCAGCGACGAGCGGCACAAGATCGGCTACCTGGTCCGCCAGTACAACCGCATCCCGCTGGACAAGGCCCGCCAGGAAATCACCGCCGCCTATGCCGACCAGGAAACGGCCGACCTGCTGGCCGGCGGCGCAGACTGCAGCATGGCCGACATGCTGGTGCGCGTCCGGCGCTGGTGGACTGCGCGCGACGGGCGCATCGCCTATGCCGGCCTCTACCTCTATCGCGCCGACCGCTTCGTGCTCGACGTGACCCACGACCTCACCGACGGTGACGGCGGCCATGAGGCCGGCCGCAGCATCGACCTGGTGCCCGCCCCGCGCCAGGACAAGCCGCCGGCGCGCACCGCCGCCGCAAAGCCCCGGCGCAGGCTCGGGAACTAGCCTGCCGGGTCTTCCGCTTCTTCCGTTCGCGCAAGACCCATCGGGCCAGCTGCCTTCGTGGCAGGCCTTCTTCCCCCACACATTTTCTTGCTCCCCATTTCGGTCCGCATTGCGGACCATTCATTGTTCTAAGGGCTGCGCCAGCGCCTCCATCGCATGGAGGCTGCAGCACATGGATAGCGGGGTTTCGCCTTAATATTGCCTATTTCGATGGTTATCGGACCTATTGTTGCGGGATGGATCGATATACGCCGGCATTCGCAGGCATTTCCTTCGCGGCAGTGTCTCCGTTATGATGGTCCGCTATGCGAACCGAAATTTGAAATTCGTTGACATGGAGTTTTTCGCTATGACAGCATCCGGTCCAAGCAAGGGATCCACCGGCAGCCGGGTGGCGGGTGGCCGCCGACGTGGCGCCGAGGCGGCGCCGAAGCCGAACTACGAGCAGCGGGACATCACCCGTTTCGACGACGCCGCGGACAAGGACCGCCAGTTCGTCACCGCGCTGGCGCGCGGACTGGAACTGCTGCGTTGCTTCGGCGCGGGCGAGCGCCACCTCGGCCTGTCGGCGCTGGCGCGCCGCGCGGGCCTGCCGAAGGCCACGGTGGCGCGGCTGGCGGGCACGCTGGCCAAGCTGGGCTACCTGCGCTACAGCGAGGCGCTGGGCAAGTACAGCCTCGGCACGGGCGTGCTGTCGCTCGGCTACGCGATGCTGTCGAACCTCGACATCCGCGACGTGGCGCGGCCGCTGATGCAGGAGCTGGCCGAGCACGCGCGCGCCTCGGTGTCGATCGGCGTGCGTGACCGGCTCTCGGTGGTCTACATCGAATGGGTACGCAGCAGCGCGCCGATCACGGTGATGCGCGGGATCGGCGTGCGCCTGCCGATCGCCACCACGTCGATGGGGCGCGCCTACCTGGCCGCGGCCGGCGACGCCGAGCGCGACGAGGTGCTGGAACAGGTGCGCCTGCAGGACGCCGAGGCGTGGCCGCGTATCCGCCAAGGGCTGGAGCAGGCCCGGCAGGAATACGCGGAGCGCGGCTTCTGCCTGTCGGTCGGCGACTGGGACAAGGACATCGCCAGCGTCGGCGTGCCGTTCACCGCGCCGGATGGCACCCGCATGGCATTCAATTGCGGCGGCCCGGCCTTCGTGGTCAGCCGCGAGATGCTGGAGAACGAGATCGGCCCGCGCCTCGTGGCGCTGGTCAAGCGCGTGGGCACGGCCCTGGGCCGGTGACACGCGCAGCAGTGCAGGACAGCAGGCGATCGGCGCCTCCTGGCAGCCCCTTGCCCCGTGCGGGCAGGGCGGAGGCGGGGCGCCGCCCGCAGCAGAGGAACGGACGCCGCGCGCGTACCGGTCCCGCCGCCGGGTCATGGTGATGACACGTGCCGCAGTCCGCCCGCATCGTCGGATCCGCTGGATCTGGCCGATCGGGAGGCAGGCGCGTCCTTTGGAGGAGTAGATGGAAGTGGGTTTGACCGGCCAGCGCGAACTGGCCGCACGCGACCGGGTATGGATCGCGGTGTTCGTTTTCGCCTTTCTCGGGCTGATGGTCGATGGCGCCGACCTGATGTTCCTGTCCTATAGCCTGTCCAGCCTCAAGCAGGAGTTCGGCCTGTCCAACGTGCAGGCGGGGGCGCTCGGCAGCATCACGCTGGCGGGCATGGCCTTCGGCGGCATCTATGGCGGCTGGGCCGCCGACCGCTTCGGCCGCGTGCGCACAGTGGTCTGGACCATCCTCGTCTTCTCGCTCGGCACGGCGGCACTCGGCCTGACCCATGACTTCTGGCAGTTCGCGGTGTTCCGCTTCATCGCCTCGCTCGGCCTCGGCGCGCCGCACCACGGTGCTCGGCACGCTCCAGGCCGGCTGGTCGGTCGGCTACGTGGTGGCGACGCTGCTGGCCGGCTGGATCCTGCCGTCCTTCGGCTGGCGCTGGCTGTTCTTCCTCGCCATCGTGCCGGTGGTGCTGGCGGTGCTGATGCAGCGCTATATCCCCGAGCCCGCGAGCTACCTCGCCGCGCGCGCCAGGGGCGATCTCGCGCGGCGCCGCGGCAACGCCGGGCCGAGCGCGATGCAGCGCATCTTCGGCAATCCGGCGCATCGCCGCATGTTCCTGCTGTGGTCGCTCACGGCGGGCCTGCTGCAGTTCGGCTACTACGGCGTCAACAACTGGATGCCGACCTACCTCGAGAAGGAACTGCACGTGAAGTTCTCCTCGATGACCGGCTATATGGTGGGCACCTACCTGGCGATGATCTTCGGCAAGATCGCGGCCGGATGGCTGGCCGACAGGTTCGGCCGCCGCGCGGTGTTCGCCATCGGCGCGTTCGGCTCGGCGGTCTTCCTGCCGGTCATCGTGCTGTATCACTCGCCGGCGAACAT
This sequence comes from Cupriavidus sp. USMAA2-4, assembly GCF_001854305.1. Classification (NCBI taxonomy): domain Bacteria; kingdom Pseudomonadati; phylum Pseudomonadota; class Betaproteobacteria; order Burkholderiales; family Burkholderiaceae; genus Cupriavidus; species Cupriavidus sp. USMAA2-4. Next base: position 1,701,719 of record NZ_CP017749.1, read on the forward strand.
CGTCTACCTGATGACGATCTTCGGCTTTCTCTACGGCATTCCGTACGGCGTGAACGCTACCTACATGACGGAGAGCTTCGAGGCCAGCATCCGCGGTTCGGCGGTGGGCGGCGCCTATAACGTCGGCCGCCTCGGCGCGGCGATCGCCCCGGCGGCGATCGGCTTCATCGCGACCGACGGGTCGATCGGGCTCGGCTTCCTGGTGATGGGCGGTGCCTACTTCCTGTGCGGCCTGCTGCCGGCGCTCTGCATCAAGGAAAAGCTCTACGATCCGCAGCAGGCCTGACGGCACTGCGGGCGGGACGCATCCGCTCCGGGCGGGGCATCCGGGCATCGGAACATCGGGCCGGCGCGGCGCTGGACGGCTTCACTCAAGCCGTGCGGCGCCGAGGCCGTAAAATCCTGCGGATACCGATTGGAGATGTTCCCGAATGAAGAAGGCATTTTTCCTCGCCGCCGTGCTCGCCACCTCGCTGGCCCAGGCCGCCACCGGCCATGCCGCCGGTAACACGGTCGGCAATGCGACCGGCAATGCGACCGGCAATGCGACCGCCAATGCGACCGGTCGTGCGGCAGGCAATGCGGCCGGCACCGCCGCGCCGGCCAGGGGCGCCGTCGCCTCGGCCGCCTCGGCCGCCGCCGCCGGCAACGTGGCGGCACCGCTCGGCCTGGAACTCGGCAAGACCAAGTGCGCGCGCCTGACCTCCACGCAGAACCACGTGCGCAGCGGCAAGACGCCCTGGGCCGGCGGCGACGCGATCGAGATCAAGAACCTGGCCCGCTTCAACCTGCCGGGCCTGACCCGCGCCATCGTCAACTGCGACGACCAGGACAACGTGGCCCTGGTGACGCTGACCTTCGAGCGCACGGTGCTGGACGAGGTGAGCGGCAAGCTGGATGGCCGCTACGAGGCGAAGCGCAAGACCGAGTCCGGCGCACAGAACGGCTATGCCGAGTGGACGGCCGCCAACGGCAGCCTGGAATTGCTCTCAGCGCGCGATGGCCGGCAGTTCACCGTGGCCTACTGGGCCAAGAATGCCAAGGCCAGGTATTTCGCCTACAGCGCCGCCGCCGACAAGAAGCAACCGGCCGCCTCCGCGCCGGCGGCGAAGGCGCCGGCCCAGCCTGCACCACTCTGACGCCGGCGCCAACGCCCGACATCAACGCTAGGCACTAGCGCCCGACGTACTGCCCGTTGACGAAGCGGCAGTTCGCGCTGGGCCCGTAGAGCTGTGACAGCGGGAGGAACTGCATGCCATTCATGGTCTGCACGCCGACCATCGGCAGGCGTACCTCGAACACCGCGCCGCAGTTGGTCTGGGTGCCGATACGCACGCGCGCGCGCATCTGCGCGGCTTCCTTCTGGATCGCTTCCTCGCGCGCCTGGCGCGCGGCGCGCTCGGCCGCCTGCTGCTGCTCGCGGCGCTGCAGCACCTGCTTCCAGCGCTCGTCCAGGCGATCCAGCTTCGCCACGAGCTCGGCCTTGCCCGGCTCGTCCAGGAACACCACTTCACGCAGATTGCTGCCCGCGCTCGGAATGGCACGGTAGTCGTTCATCAGATCGGAGCCGGGAGCGCGGCTCGGCTCGCTGCGCATCAGGTCGGCATCCGTGATGGCGGTAAGTATCCCGCCCAGGTCGCGCCGGTAATCGCTGCTGCCGAACGGGGAGCGCTGCGTGCAGGCCTTGCGCGTATCGCAGGCCAGCCAGGCCACGTTGTTGCCATTGAAGTCGACGTCGTCGGTGATGCTCTGCCCGGATTTCAGTACCAGGGTGACGCGGTAGGTGATGCTGCGGCTGGGGCGCACTTCCACCACCGTGACGCGGGCGATGTCGCGGGCGTTGTAGGCCTGGCCGCGCATCTCGAGCGCCAGCACCGCCTGCTTGTCCTTGCTCCAGCCCCAGCTGCTCCAGGAACCGCCGCGGGCCTGGTAGGCGATGCGGTTGTCCTCGTAGACGTTCAGTGTCGAAGCCAGCCTCGCGGCCTTCTCCTGCGGCGTCGGGGCGACCGTGCAGCCCTGCAGCCAGACCATGGCAGCGCCACACGCGGCTGCCGTCAACATTCTCTTTGCCATACCTTGATGCCAGATGTTCGGGAGGGCCGGCAGCCTTTGCCGGCGTGAGGGGCTACCGTTGCGCGCAAGGCCGGGCATCCCGCTCGGTTATCGGCCGGCCGGATCGCATCTTGAGGACGCCGCGCTGCGGCGAGGGCGGGTGTCGCTTCGCGGCCCGCGGCCGTCAGCGCGGGCGGGCGAGGACGTCGCGCGCGGCGCCGGCGATCGCCTCGGGCTGCAGCGGACGCTCTGCGAAGCGTTCCCTGACGCGCTGCCCCCCGACGGCCAGGTCGATGCCGCAGGCATCCAGGCCGAGCACGCATACACCATCCGGCACCTGCGTGGCCAGCGTGGCGAGCAGGTCCGCTTCCACGCCGGCGTCCAGGCCCGGCAGCGCATCGAGTTCGGCCTGCTCGACCCAGCCCATGCGGCCGAAGCCGGCGATATACCGCACGCGGCGCGGGTTGAGGCGGTAGAAGTGGAAGTCGAGCGAGAGCAGCGCCTCGGTGTTCGGCGCATAGCGCAGGTAGCGCGCGCGCAGGCCGCCGTCCGGCTCGATCCGCTCGGCCTCGCCCAGCAGCGTCAGCCGGCTCGCGGTCTGGACGTCGGCGGCGCCCGGCTGCAGGACCGACAGGCTCGCGCGCGGATCGGCCAGCAGGTTGCGGGTGTGCTCGGCCAGCGCGCTGAGGCAGAGGACCGGACGATGGGCCGCGTCGGTGACATAGGGCACCACCGTCGCATAGGGATACCCGGGCGCGCTGGTCGAGTGGGTGGCGAGGGTGCCGTAGGCGGCTTCGTGCAAGAGATCGATGACGAGTTCGGCGGACATCTTTCACCTGGTTGCGGATCTGGAACGGGCGCGCTGCATGCCGCCGGCGGCGCGCAGCGCCTCTGCCATCGCGCCGCGGATCGGTGCCGACGCCGGGGCGGGCCGCTTCGATTGTAGGCGGGCCCGGCCCGGCGCACCACGCGCGCCTCTTCCGTCTCCCGTGGCTGCCCGGCAAGCGCCGACAGTCCCGTGGCCGCGGCGGGTGCCGTCCATCGCGCTGCCAGCAGAGCCTTCCTTGCGCAGGGCGTCGGGCGCGCCTTACAGCAGCCCGAGCGCGCGCAGCTTGGCGTCGGCCGAGGTGTAGGGACGCTCGCACACGATCTTGTCGGAACCGGGGGCGAATTCGAAAGTGGCGGCCATGCGCACGCGGAAGGTGCGCCCGGTCGGCGCGAAGGTCCTGCCGGCGACCTGCAGCGGGCCGAGGTGGGTACCCTGCAGCCAGAACTCGACCAGCACCGTGTCGCCGGCGGCGGCGATGGCGATGATCTCGTTGCTCAGGTCGGGGAAGGCGGCGCGCGAGGCGGCAAAGTAGCCGCGCACCGCCTCTTCGCCGTCGTAGACCAGGCCACTGCCGTGCATCTCGTAGCGCGGATGCGCGAAGGTGCCGATGACGGCGTCCCAGTCATGCACGCATTCGAGGGCCATATGGTCCCGCACGGTCTGCAGGCGGGCGTCGTTCAGCGGGTTGGACATGATGTGGCGTTCCTTTCCGTGGAGGGGGATGCTGAAGCCTGCGGGCGGGCGCAAGGCCTGCCCGCATGGGTGTGGTGGCGCGGCGCTTCAATCGAGCGAGATGTGCGCCTGTTGCGCGATGGCCTTCCAGGCGGGGATATCGCGCGCGTTGTTCTCCTGCTGCTGCGCGCCGGAGGCGTACCTGGCGGTGATGCCGAGCGCCAGCAGCCTGCCGATCACGTCGGGATCCTTCAGCGTGGTCTCCAGCACCGCGGAGAGCTTGTCGACGATGGGCCTGGGCGTCTTCGCCGGCACGTACATGGCCCAGCTCAGTTCGCGGTCGAAGTCGATGCCCTGTTCCTTGTAGCTGGCCACCTGCGGCAGGCTGGGCGAGCGCCGCGTGCAGACCGCCAGCGCCTTGAGCTTGCCGTCCTTGACGAAAGGCGTGGCGGTGACCATGTCGACGAAGGCCAGCGGGATGTGGTTGCCGAGCAGGTCGGTGATGATCTGCGAGGTGCCCTTGTAGGGCACGTGCTGCATCGGGATGCCGGCTTTCTGGCTGAGCACCTCGCCGCAGAAGTGGCCGGTCGAGCCCGCGCCCCAGCTCGCGTACTGCATGGGCGCGGCCTGCTTGCGGGCCAGCGCCGCCAGTTCCTTGAGGTTGTCGGCAGGAAAGGGATTGGCCGCCAGCATCACGATGGACGAGCTGCCGATGGTGCCCAGGCTCTGGAAATCCTTGACCGGGTCGTAGGGCAGCCGGGAGTAGACGGCCGGTGCCAGCGGATGCGTCGACATGCCGCCGATCATGATGGTGTAGCCGTCCGGAGCCGCGGTGGCCACCGCATGGGTGCCGATGGTGCCGGCGGCGCCGGGCCGGTTTTCCACCACCACCGGCTGTTTGAGCTGGAGCGCGAAGCGCTCGGCCAGTAAGCGGCCGAGGATATCGCCGCCGCCGCCGGCGGCGAATGGCAGCAGCATGCGGATGGGGCGTTCGGGGTAGCCGGCGGTGCCGGCCGCGGCGGCCGGCGCGGCCGGCACCGCCAGCAGCGCGGCGGCCACGGCGGGCAGCCAGGTGCGCAGCGGGCCGGCGAGGCGGCGCGCGCGGCCGGTGGCCGGGTGGGGCTGTCTCATGGTTGTCTCCTTCGGGCGGCACCCGTTCCAGGCGGGGGGGGGGACGTCTCCCGCTCCGGCTGGGGTGACAGCCTCGGCTCCAGGGTCTTCTTTTTTAAAAGAGTGGAAACGTTTCCATAAGAGTCTCGGCGACCATTGATGACATAACAATCATGGTTAACGCTAGGAAAACAGTACCTCGCAATTCCTCTAGACTGCTTGAATGGAATCGTTTCCATATCACATCAGACCATCGGACAAGGAGAGCGGAATGAGCCTGCGGTTCGGCGCGGTACGCCAGATCGGCTACGTGGTGCACGACATCGAGAAGGCGATGCGGCATTGGAGCGAGGTGCTGGGCGTGGGGCCCTGGTTCTACAAGGAAGAGGTCGGCACCACGGAGTTCCGCTACTACGGCGCGCCGTCGGCATTGCCGGCGCTGTCGATCGCGCTGGCCAACTCCGGCGGCGTGCAGATCGAGTTGATCCAGCAGCGCAACGATGCGCCCTCGCTCTACCTGGATTCGCTCGCGCGCGGCGCCGAGGGCATGCAGCACATCGCCTATTGGACCGACGACGGCTTCGATGCCGATGGCGCTGCGCTGCGCGCGCGCGGTTATGTCGAGGGCCACGGCGGGCGCATGGGCGCGCGCGGGCGCTTTGCCTACTACGTGCATCCGGACCTGCCGGGCAATATCGTCGAGATCTCGGAGATGGCGGGCGGCAAGGGCGAGTACTTCGCCATGATCGCCCAGGCAGCGCAGGGCTGGGACGGCAGCGAGCCGATCCGCCGCATTGGAGTGGCACGATGAGCGCGCCTGCCGAGCGGGTCCTCGCACCGGTGCCGGTGCCGGTGCCAAGGGTGGCCGTGGTCACGGGCGCGGCGCGCGGCATCGGGCTGGCGATCGCCGGCCGGCTCGCCGCCGAGGGCCATGCCGTGGCCTTGTGGGACCTCGACCCCGCGGCCGTGGAAGCGGCCGCCGCCGTGTTGCGTGCGCAGCATCGCGCCGTGGCCGCGGTGGCGGTCGACATCAGCAGCGCCGCACAGGTGCGGGCCGCGCTGGATGACACCGTCGCCGCGCTCGGCCGGCCCGCCCTGCTGGTGAACAACGCGGCCATCCTGGGGCCGAACGGTCCCACCGTACAGGTGGCTCCCGCTGCATGGCAGCGCGTCTTCGACATCAATGTGCTGGGCGCGCTGCACTGCGTGCAGGCCGTGGTGCCAATGATGGTGGCCGACGGCTGGGGGCGCGTGGTCAACGTGGCCTCGATCGCCGGCAAGGAAGGCAATCCCTTCGCCGGTGCCTACGCGGCCTCGAAAGCGGCGCTGATCTCTCTGACCAAGAGCCTGGGCAAGGAGCTGGCGGCCAGCGGTGTGCTGCTCAACTGCATCACGCCGAGCGCGGCCGATACCGAGATCTTCGGCACGCACGACGCGGCGCAGCGCGAGCTGCTGCGCCAGCGCCTGCTGGAGCGCGTGCCCATGCAGCGCTTCGTGCGCGTCGAGGAGGTGGCGGAGATGGCGGCCTGGTTGTGCTCCCCGTCATGCAGCTTCAGCACGGGCGCGGTGTTCGATATCAGTGGCGGACGGGCGGTCTACTAGACCACTGAATCATTGAATTGGCATGGCAGGTACCGACCGATTTCAGCGATTCCGTGGACTAGTTCAGTGGACCGGGCATCGCCCGCGCAACCGCATCGGCCTGCGCAGCCGCTTCGGCGATAATGGCCGGCCGGGCAAGACATGGCCCCCGAGCTGCGCCAGGCCAGTCTCTCCCCTCCAAGAATCCCCGGCAACCGCCCACCGGCCCCTGAGCACGATATGAGTAGTCCACCGCGCAGCCAACGCGCCGACCCGCCCGCGCGGGTCACGATCCGAGACGTCGCCCGCGCCGCCGGCGTTTCCGTGGGCACCGCTTCGCGCGCGCTCAACCGCAGCGGGCCGGTCAGCGAAGCCGCGGTACAGGCGGTCGAGCGTGCCGCCAAGGCGCTCGCCTACGCGCCCGACCCGATCGCGCAGAGCATGCGCACCGGCACTTCCGGCGTCATCGGCGTGCTGGTCTCGGACCTCGCCAACCCGCTCTACGGCCGCATCATCACCGCGGTCGAGACCCGCCTGCAGCGCGAGGGCTACGCCATGGTGGTCGGCAACACGCACAACAGCAAGGCACAGGAGCGGATGATGGTGGACCTGTTCCGCCGGCGCCGCGTGGACGGCCTGATCCTGGGACCGTGCGAGGAAGAGCGGCCGGCCTATCTCGAACAGATCGCGCGCGACCTGCCGGTGGTGGCACTGGACCGCGACTTCGGCGCGCACGGCGCCGGCGTGCACGTCGATCATCGCCGTGGTGCCGGCGAGGCCACGCGCTACCTGCTGGATCTCGGCCACACCCGCATCGCGCTGATGTCGTCCGATGGCGCGCTGCGCCCCGGGCGCGAGCGCATCGAGGGCTACCGCGCGGCCCTCGCCGAGCGCGGCCTGCCGGCCGATGAGGCGCTGGTGCGCACCAGCCGTTCGGCCATGGATCTCTCGTTCAGCGATGCGCTGGCCCTGCTGTCGGCGCCGGCACGTCCCACTGCCTTTCTCTGCCTCGGCACGCGCATCCTCTCCGGCGTGCTGCAGGCGCTCAAGCAGAGCGGACTGCGCGTGCCGCGCGATGTCAGCCTGATCTGCATCGGCGACGGTGACCTGCCGCAGCTCTTCTCGCCGGCCATCACCGCGGTGAGCTGGGACCTGGAGGCGGCAGGCACGTCGTCCGCCGAGATGGTGCTGCGTGCCATCGACGGCGCGGCACAGGGCAAGGAAGGCGCCGCGCCTGCGCGCCGGGAGGTCAGCTTGACGCCGCATCTCGTGGTGCGCGAGTCGTGCGCGCCGCCGCCGGCTGCGGCCGCGCGTTGACGCCCTTTGATCAGGCCGTTTCCGCCCGGCGAGGCCCGCTCATCGCCGGCCGGCCGGGGCGGAAATACAGTACGAAGATCAGCGCGGCAAGCACCAGGGCCGAACTGAGCAACAGCAGGCTCAACGTGAAGCCGCCGGTGGCCGCCTTGATGGCGCCGACCGCCACCGGCGCCACCATGCCCGCGCTGCCGCCGACCGTGCTGACGATGGCGATGCCGGCGGCCGCGCTGCGTCCCGACAGCAGGCTGCCCGGCATGGACCACAGCACCGTGAACGCGCTGGAAGTGCCGGCCGCGGCCAGCGCGAGGCACAGGATCGCCGGCAAGGCATCGTGCTGGAAGCGCGTGGTCAGCATCAGGCCGGCCGCACCGGCGAGGGCGCCCGCGGCGAAGTGCCAGCGGCGCTCGCCGGTGCGGTCCGAGTGCCGGCCGACGAGGAGCGAGGCGATCACGCCGGTAGTGGCGGGCACGATGGCGTAGAGGCCGACCTGCATCACCGTCAGCCCCATGCCCTTGAGCATGGTCGGTTGCCAGAAGGCGAGCGCGTAGATGCCGAGGATCAGCAGGAAGGAGACGAAGCCCAGTACCCAGACGCGCGCATCGCGCATGGCGGCGCCGAGGCCGCTGTGGGGATCGGCCGGCGGCGCGGGCGAGTCCGCGCGCAGCAGTGCCTGCAGCCTTGCCTTGTCGGCCTCGTGCAGCCAGGCGGCCTCGGCGGGCCGGTCCGGCAGCGTGCGGAAGGCCACGATGCCCAGCAGCACGCAGGGGATGCCCTCCAGCAGATAGAGCCATTGCCAGCCGCGCAGGCCGGCGGCGCCATCGAGGTAGGTCATGATCGCGCCGGCCATCGGACCGGCCAGGATCGGCGCCACGCTGAACGCCATGAAGAACAGCGCGGTGGCTTGCGCCAGCCGGCGGCGCGGGAACCACAGCGTCAGGTAGTAGAGCACGCCCGGCGCGAAGCCGGCCTCGAACACGCCGATGAGGAAGCGCAGTGCGTAGAACTGCGTCGGCGTGCGCACGAACATCATCGCCGCCGAGGCCAGGCCCCACAGGCACAGGATGCGCAGCAGCGTCGCGCGCACGCCGATGCGCGCCAGCAGCAGGTTGCTCGGTACCTCGAACACCGCGTAGCCGACGAAGAAGAGGCTTGCGCCCAGGCCGAACACGGCATCGCTGAAGGCCAGCTGTTCCTTCATCTGCAACTGCGCATAGCCGACGTTGGTGCGGTCGAGGTAGTTGAACACATAGCAGAGGCACAGCACCGGCAGCAGCCGCCAGCCGATGCGGTGGAACAGCGCAGCCTCGTCGCCCGCGCGTGCCGGGATCGATGTACGCCCGTTCATCGCGCCGCTCCCGTCGGGGCGGCATGGACGGCAGGCACGGTGGGGCCGGCATGGGCCGGTGCGGGCAGGCGTGCGCCTGTTGGCGTGGCGAGGCTCATTGGGGGATGTCTCCGTTCTGTTCTGTTCTGGTCTTGTCTCGGGTGGATGCCATCGCTGCGGGCGATCGGCGCGGGCGAGCGGTGTGACTTGTCGCGCCCGCATCGATTGTCGGCAGCGGGCGCGCGGGACACTGTCGCCTTTTGGCAGTCGCGGATGGGGGAATACCCTTCTCGCCGTCGCCGGCCATTCCGCGGCGCGGGGATGGCTTGGTATATTGCAGCGGTCGTTTTCCCGAAGTCGCGCGATGCCGTCCGACACCATGCGAGACCACTCCACCACCAGGCCGGAAGGTGCTCCTGCCGAACTGCTCTCACCGGAACTGGAAGCCCTGCTGCGCGCGCACGCCATCCGCAAGCGCCTGGCCCGGGGCGACGTGCTGTTCACCTACGGTTCGTCGCCCGATGCGCTGTTCTGCGTGGAGCGGGGCCAGATCCGCTTCAGCGTCACCGCGGCCAGCGGCAAGGAGGCGGTGCTCAGCATGCTGGAGTCGGGCCAATGGTTCGGTGAGGTGTCGCTCTTCATCGATGCGCCGCGTGTCTACGATGCGCGCGCGATGGTCGACAGCGAACTGCTGATGGTGCCGGCCACTTCCTTCCACGAGATCGTCGACGAGCGGCCGGCTTTCCTGCTGGAGTTCATGCGCCTGGTCTGCCGGCGCTACCGCTGGGCACTGGAGTGGATCGACGAGACCATGCTGCTGCCGCTGCCCATGCGGCTGGCGCGCCGGCTGCTGGCGGCAAAGCATGCGCACGACCTGTCCGCGACGGGCGTCCCGCAAGAGCCGGCGGCGCTGCGGCTGTCGCAGGAAGACCTGGGGCAGATGCTTGGCGTCTCGCGGCAGAGCGTGAACCGCCAGCTCAAGGAATGGGAGGCGCAGGGGATGCTCCGGCTCGACTACGGGCGTGTCACGCTGCTCGACCAGGCGGCCTTGCGCCGCCTGGCCTGAGGCTTGGCTCGATGTCGGGCCGGCGCCGGGGCTCGCATCCCGGCCGGTGCCTCAGCCGACCGAGAATTCCGCACCGCCCCTGGGGCGGATATAGCGCGGCATCGGCATCATGCCGGCCTGCACCGCGCCGAGGATCGCCGCTTCGATCGCGCCCGCGTCCATGATGCTGTGGTATTCGCCGCCGACGAAATTGATGTTGGCGCCGTGCACGACCATGATGCCCTCCGCCGCCTCGCTTGCCTCCGCCGGCACCGAGAAGGTGTGGATCGAGCCGCCCGGCTCGTACAGGTAGCTGCCGGCGGTCTGCGGGTCGCCGGGATACTCCACGTAGTTCCACCGTCCCTTGGTCGTGTAGAAATGCACGGTACCGGTGTGGAAATGCGTCGGCAGCACGGTGCCGGGGGCGAAGCAGCCGTACAGTACCCAGACGCCATTCTCGCGGTCGAGGAACAATGGCGTGATGGTCACGCCCGGCACTTCGGTGGGCAGGCGCGGCGCCGTCTCGACATTGAGGGTCAGCAGGCGATCCTGGTGGGTGGTGGCTTCTGGCAGGGTCATGGTCGATGTCTCCGGATTTCGGTGGGGATCATGCCGCTCAGGCGGTGGCCGTCGCGGGCGCCCGGGCGTCGCCCAGCAAGGCCTCGATGGCCTGGTGCCTGCGCTCGGCCGGCAGGCCGGCCAGCAGTTGCCGCAGCATGGACAGGCTGTCGTAGTAGATGCGCTCGCAGGCCAGCCTGTCGCCGTCGAACAGGAAGAAGGCCGTCATGCGGCAGCGGAACGGGTTGCCGGTGGGCGGCAGCCCGTTCAGGTTGCCCCGGTGCGTGCCGAGCAGCCAGAACTCCACCACCACGGCATCGTCGGCGTGGCGCAGCTGGATGATCTCGCTGCGCTGGTCGGGGAAGGCCTGGCGGCTCTGCGCGTAGTAGCGCCGGACATCGTCATGGCCGTCGAAGACGTGCCCGGTGGCGATCAGTTCGTAGCGCGGGTGCGGGAAGGTCGACAGCACCGCGTCGAAATCCTGCCGGACCTCGTCGGCGAAGTGGTCCAGCACGATGCGCTCACGGCGGGCGCGCAGTTCGGCGTCGGGGATTGGGGTGGGCATTGCGGTCTCCATGCTCGATATCGTTGTGCGCGGATCGCGCCCGGCTGCGCAAGGGGCGTGCCGTGGATGCGATCGCGGGACGATTATCGGCAGGACGTGCGCGCAAGACTGTCGCGGATTGGCGGTTGCCGTTCAGGAGTTCCCTGGGGAAGCGGACCGGCGCGGCGTGCCGGCTCAGGCGTCCGCCGCCTCGCCGCGGATATGCGAGGCTGCCGCTTCCTGCAGGTCGAGGTCGTACTTGAGCTGCGCCGGATCTTTGACATGTAATTAGGCACCATATAATATGGCGACTATGATTGAGCTTGAGCAAAAATACCGGGCCTTGCTGGACGAGGCGGAACGCCGTGGGCTGCCGGACGTGGACAATATCCGCCTGTGTTTCCAGGCGCTGTCGCTGGCCGCCGCGATCGACCGCGATTGCGCGGCGATGCTGGCGCCGCATGGATTGTCCGAAGGACGCTTCGTGCTGCTGTTCCTGCTGGACGCGGCCGGCGCGGGCATCGCGCCCAAGGTGCTGGCCGAGCAGGCCGGCGTGACGCGCGCCACGGTCACGGGCCTGCTCGATGGCCTGGAGCGCGAGGCCCTGGTCGAGCGGCGGGCCGATGCCGAGGACCGTCGCGGCGTGCAGGTCCGGCTCACGCGCAAGGGCAAGCAACTGGCCGCGACTGTGTTCGCGCAGCATGGCGGCTGGATCGCCGGCCTGTTCGGCGGCCTGTCCGAGCCGGAGCGGCACCAGCTCTCGGCGCTGCTCGCCAAGGTGGCAGCGGACCTGGCCGCCCGTACGGCGGAGCGGGGCGCATGAACGCGGCGAACGCGGCGGCAACCCGCAAGGGCGCGAGCCGCGCCGCCGATATCGCCCCCGACGTGCTTGCCGCCCTGTCGCGCGGCGAGTTGCAGAGCGCGACGCTGGCGGAGTGCCTGGCGGTGGACCAGGCGCGCTTGCTGGGCGCGGTATTCCCGGCGCTGCCGCCGCTCTTGCACGAGGCCGCCGGGATGGCGTGCCGGCAGGGCATCCTGCAGCGCATGCGCTGCATCGCCGACCTGCTGTGGGCGGAACTGGGAGGCGCCGGCATCGACGCCTGCGCCCGGCACGGCTCCGACACGGTGCGGGGCTGGTCCTGCTTCATGATCGGCGCGCAGCCCGGCCTGGACCTGGACGCGCGCCTGGACGCGATCCGTCAGCTGGCGGACGATCCGCACTTCGGTGTGCGCGAATGGGCCTGGCTGGCACTGCGGCCTCACCTGGCTGCGGCGCTGCCCGCCGCGATCGAGCGGCTGGCGGGATGGACTTCGCTGCCCTCGGAGCGCCTGCGCCGCTTCGCCTGCGAGGCGCTGCGTCCGCGCGGTGTCTGGTGCGCGCACCTGGCACCGCTGAAGAAGGATCCCGCCATGGCCCTGCCGGTGTTGTCGCCATTGCGGGCCGATCCGTCAGGCTATGTGCAGGACTCGGTGGCCAACTGGCTCAACGACGCGGCCAAGGACCAGCCGCGCTGGGTCAGTGCGCTGTGCGAGCAGTGGTCGGCACAGAGCCCGGCGCAGGCCACCGCGCGCATCTGCAAGCGTGCCTTGCGCAACGTGAAGTAGGGATGCCGTGAATCGGCCCAGCAACTCAGCAGCGCAGCAGCGCAACAACGCAACAACGCAACAACGCAACAACGCAACCGCGGAACCGCGGAACCGCAACAAGGGGAACGACATGACCACATCCGGCCATCACTATCTCGTCGAGCTGTACACGCCGAAGCCGGCGTGGCGGACGCTGGCACCGGAACAGCGCGAGCGCTTCCTGGCCGGCATCGCCCAGGGCATGCAAGGCCTTGGAGCGCTCGGGATCGAGATCCTGTCTCTGGGCCGGGCCGATGCCGGGGTCGAGCGTGCCGCGGGCCATCGCTACCTGGGCATCTGGCGCTGTGCTGACGCGGCGGCCCGGGATGCCTTGCTGGCGGGTATCGAGGCGTCGGGGTGGTACGGCTACTTCGAGCACGTCAATGCCGCCGGCGGCGGTGGCGGCCTGGCATCCCACCTGGCGGAGCTGGCCGGGGACTGAGGACAGGTTGGCGCGCCCGGCCGCCGCGCGCTCAGTCCGCCGAGATCTTGCCGACCTCGATGACCTTCTTCCAGCGCGCGAATTCACCGGCCTGGAGGACCGAGAACTGCTCCGGCGTGTTGGCCACGATCTCGAAGCCCGCCTCCAGCAGCTTGGGCCTGATGGCCGGATCGCGCACCTGAGCCCGTCGCTGACCATGGTGCAGGTCGACGGCGCCGGCATCGGCACCCGGGCGGCGCAGTTGCTGCTGGCGCGCTGCCGGAGAGAGTCGGTGGCGCCGGCGGTGGTGGATGTCGGTTTCCGTGTCGTCGAGCGCGGCTCGACCTAGTCCCTGCATTGGCCGCCGGGCGCCGGCCCGCGGTGCGGCAGGCCTACATCTCGCGGCCGGCCGTCTCGAAACGGTAGACCAGGCGCTGCAGGAAGGTCCGCTGCGCCGGGTCCAGGGCGAGGAAGCGGCAGCCGACCAGGTGCTGGACCAGCGCATGGCGCCGGATGATGCCGTGTCCGGTGGCCTGCAATGTTGCTTCCATCATGCCGTGCACGCCGAAGTGCAGTTCGCAGCGCTCCACCACGGTACCCGTGGGCAGCACGTCCTGCTGCGCCGCGCTCGAGCGCAGGCCGACGCCCGTCTGCGACAAGTTGTCGATGCCCAGCCGCTGCACGCGCCCGTCCCGCGCCGGCAGCGTGCAGGAAAAGTTGTACTCCGGCGCGATCTGCACGCGCGGCTGCTCGCGGCGCTCGTCGAAGTCGAGCCGGGTGGGGAATTCGGCGGCACAGGCCAGCCCGCCCCGGTAGCGCACCGTGCGCGGGTTCAGGATCGGGAAGCCGATCGGTACGTCGCGCAGCCGGGCGGAAAACCGCACCTCGCCCGAGGCCAGCAGGAAATCCTGTTCGGCTGGCGTGCGGCAGCCTTCGAAGAAAAACAGCCGCGCCACCGGATCGACGCCGAGCAGGATGGTCGACATCGCCGCGCCGCCGCGCCCGAGCAGCTGGCCCCGGCACTGCAGCCAGGCCAGGTCCTGCAGCGCCAGGCTGATGCGTGCCGGATCGAGGGCGGATTCCCGCCCGGCCGCCGGCAGGGAATCTGCCTGTGCCTCCGCGTCGGCGCCATGGCCCTGGCTGGGGTCGGGGTGATCCATGAGATATCCATCGGGAAGCGCCTGCCGCCCCGGGGAAGGCGGGCGGCAGGGCGCAAGATCGAACCAATCCGAAGGATAACGGCGCGCGGAGCTCCGGGCTGAAGTCGTCCTGCACGATTCCTTGCCGGAACGGGGCGCCGCGGCGGACCGCGCGGCCGCCGCCGGCTGGGGCCGGACCCGGCTCCAAGCCGGCCCCGACGTGGTCTTAGCCGGCCGTCACCGCTTGACCGGGCTTGCCGTGGGCGGGCTCCCTCACCTGGCGATCCTGCTCTTGCATGTCTGGCTTCCTGACTTCCGGGGGGGAGGGGGGGGAGCGCATCATCTCATGGCCCCGCCGGGCCGTTCCCTCGATGGAGTCGTGCGCCGGGGGGCGGCGTGGCCAGGCGCGCGCGGCGCGCCGGCGCCCTGCCCCGGGGAGCCGCCCGCGCCGCCGCGCCCGCCTTCGCGGCCTCTCCCTCAGCGGCGCCGTCCCGCCAGCCGCCGGACCGTGGCCACCATCGCGTCGACCTCGTCGCAGGTGTTGTAGAACGCCAGCGAGGGCCGCACCGTGGCTTCCAGGCCGAAGCGGCGCAGGATCGGCTGGGCGCAGTGGTGGCCGGAGCGCACCGCGATGCCGTCTTCGTTGAGCGCGCGGCCGACCTCCTCGGTGGTGTAGCCGTGCAGCACGAAGGACAGCACGCTGGCCTTGTCGCGCGCGGTGCCGACCAGGCGTACGCCGGGCACCGGGGCCAGCACGCTGGTGGCGTAGGCCAGCAGTTCGTGCTCGTAGTGCGCGATGCGCTCGATGCCGAGACGCGACACGTAGTCGAGCGCCGCGCCCAGGCCGACTGCATCGGCGATGTTGCCGGTGCCGGCCTCGAAGCGCGCCGGCGGCGGCTGGAACACCGTGCGCTCGAAGGTGACGTCGGCGATCATGTTGCCGCCGCCTTGCCAGGGCGGCATGCCTTCGAGGACCGCGCGCTTGCCGTAGACCACGCCGATGCCGGTCGGGCCGTAGATCTTGTGGCCCGAGAAGACGAAGAAGTCGGCGTCCAGCGCCTGCACGTCGACCCGCAGGTGCGAGATCGACTGCGCGCCGTCGACCAGGGCCAGCGCGCCGGCGCGGTGGGCCAGCTCCACGATCTCCGCCACCGGCACCACGGTGCCGAGCGCGTTCGAGACCTGCGTCACCGATACCAGCCGCGTGCGCGGGCCGAGCAGCTTGCGGTACGCATCCAGCAGGACCTGGCCGCTGTCGTCCACCGGGATCACGCGCAGCACGGCGCCCTTGCGCGCGGCCAGCTGTTGCCACGGCACGATGTTGGCGTGGTGCTCCAGGTGCGAGACGATGATCTCGTCGCCGGCGCCGATGTTCTGCTCGCCCCAGGAGTTGGCGATCAGGTTGATCGCTTCGGTGGTGCCGCGCACGAAGATGATCTCCTCGGGCGAGGCGGCGCCGATGAAGCCCCGCACCGTTTCACGCGCGTGTTCGTAGGCATCGGTGGCGCGGCCGGCCAGCGCATGGGCCGCGCGGTGGATGTTGGAGTTCTCGTGCGCGTAGAAGTAGGCCAGGCGGTCGATCACCGCCTGCGGCTTGTGCGTGGTGGCGGCGTTGTCGAACCACACCAGCGGCTTGCCGTTGACGCGTTCGGCCAGGATGGGGAAGTCGCGCCGCACGGCCTCGATGTCGAACGGCGGGCGCGCCGGCGCGAACGGTGTGCCGCGCCGCGCTTCGCGCGGGTGCGCGGCGGCGCGTGCCTCTTCCAGCGCGTAGTGGGCGTGCGGGCCGTGGCCCGCGGCCGGCGCCGCGGACGGTTCGAAGCGCCGCAGCGGCAGCAGGTCGCGCAGCGCGTGCTCGTCCGGCAGGCCGAAGGCGCGCGGGTCGACGGTGGTGCCCGGCAAGGTGGCCGGCGCGGTCGTTGCAGGCCCGCGGGCGGCGTGGTCGAGGAAGTAGTAGGGCGAGGGCGTGGCTGGCGTCGCGGCGGTGGCGCCCAGGCCGTCGGCCTCGGGCACGCCGAGCGCGGTGCCGCCGGCACGCGGCTCCAGCGCCGGCGCGATCGCCACCACGTTGTCGGGCAGGCCGTTCTGCGCCGCGCCGTGCGGCACCAGCGCGGGGGCGCGGTTGCCCAGCGACAGCACGTGCGTGGGGGCGCCCGGCAGCAGGTTGGCGCCGGGCACGCGGCCCTGCAGCGCGTCCTGCGGCGGCAGGCCGGGCACGCCGGTGCCACTGCCGCCCGGCCCGGCCAGCGGCGAGCCGGCGGGGGCCGGGTTGCTGAGCGAGGACAGCAGCGGCGCGGCCGCCGGCAGCGCCGAGGGCAGGCCGCCCACCGCGCCGCTGCCGGCGTTCACTTCGGGCGCGGCGGCGTGGCCGGGCAGCGCGCGGAAGAACCCGGCCGCCAGCCGTGCCAGCGTGGCGGGGTCGGGCAGGCCGGCCGGCAGCGTGGCTGCCGGCACCTCCGGCAGCGCGCCGCCCGCGGCGGCATTACCGGTAGGTGTCTGCATAGTCATGGTACTTGCCGATCTCCACGTCATCGAGCACGGCCAGCGCGTCGGGCGAGTGCACCGCCAGCGAGCAGTACAGCGAGATCAGGTAGGACGCGATGGCCTGGTTGTTGATGCCCATGAAGCGCACTGACAGGCCCGGGCCCTGCTCGCCGGCCACGCCGGGCTGGTACAGGCCGACCACGCCCTGGCGCTTGTCGCCCACGCGCAGCAGCAGGATCTTGGTCTTGCCGTCGGCCACCGGCACCTTGTCGGACGGGATCAGCGGGATGCCGCGCCAGGTGATGAACTGCGAGCCGAACAGGCTGACCGTGGGCGGCGGCACGCCGCGCCGCGTGCATTCGCGGCCGAAGGCGGCGATCGCCAGCGGGTGGGTGAGGAAGAAGGCGGGCTCCTTCCACACCTTGCTCAGCAGTTCGTCCATGTCGTCGGGCGTGGGCGCGCCGGTGAGCGGGAAGATGCGCTGGCTGTCGTCGACGTTGGCCAGCAGGCCGTAGTCGGCATTGTTGATGAGCTGGCTTTCCTGCAGCTCCTTGATGGTCTCGATGGTGAGCCGCAGCTGCTCCTTGATCTGGTCGTGCGGGCTGCTGTAGAGGTCGGAGATGCGGGTGTGCACGTCCAGCACGGTGCTGACCGCGTTGAGGAAGTACTCGCGCGGCTGCTCTTCGTAGGGCACGAAGGTGGTCGGCAGCACGCCCTCGTCCTCGCGCGCGGTGCAGGTGGCCTGCACGGCTTCCGGATCCTTGACGCGGTTCAGGCGGTAGATGCCGGCTTCCACCGGGACCCACTGCAGCAGGTGCGTGAGCCAGCGCGGCGTGATGGTGGAAAGCTGCGGGACGGTCTTGGTGGCATTGGCAAGTTGCCTTGCGGCGTTGTCGCCGAGCGCCGTCTGGCCGCTCACTTGTGTCGACATGGGAGACTCCGGTGGCTTAGAAGAAGAACACAGATGCTTATGACGAAACGGATTATCGGGAGCGCGCCGCGGCGGCTCAACATGCTATAGCCATCAAGCGGGCGCTCGCGGAGGGGGGCGCCGCCGCGCTCAGGACAGCAGCGCGGCGCCGGGCAGCAGTGTCGCGATGGGCACGTGCAGGGCGCGCGCCAGCTTCTCCGCGGTGACGATGGATGCGATCACGGTGCCGCGCTCGATCTCGCCCACGTAGGAGCGGTTGAGCCCGGCGCGCTCGGCCAGCTGTTCCTGCGACCACGCGTGGGTCTCGCGCAGGCGGCGCACCCGGGCGCCGAAGTCGCGGATCAGCGCACTCATGGCGAGGGCCCCGCCAGTGCTCCGGCCGCGTTGCCGAGGGTATGCGCGGCCGCGCCATCGCCGCTGCCGTGCCGCGCTTCATGGCGCGTTTCGTGGCGAGTTTCGTGGCGCGACACCGCCTGCGTCACGTGCGCGCCGGCCGGCACGTTCTCGGTCAGCCACACATTGCCGCCGATCACCGCGCCGCGGCCGAGCGTGACGCGTCCGAGGATGGTGGCGCCGGCATAGATGACCACATCGTCCTCGACGATGGGATGGCGCGGGTAGCCCTTCTCCAGGTGCCCGGCGGCGTCGCGCGGGAAGCGCTTGGCACCCAGCGTCACCGCCTGGTAGACCCGCACGCGGTCGCCGATCACGGCGGTCTCGCCGATCACCACGCCGGTGCCATGGTCGATGAAGAAGCCCGCGCCGATGCGGGCGCCGGGATGGATGTCGATGCCGGTGGCCGCATGCGCCAGCTCCGACAGGATGCGTGCCAGCAGCGGCAGCCCGAGCCCGTACAGTTCGTGCGCGATGCGGTGGTGGATCATGGCGAGGATGCCCGGATAGCACAGCAGTACCTCGTCCACGCTGCCCGCGGCGGGGTCGCCGTGGTAGGCGGCCAGCACATCGCTGTCGAGCAGCACGCGGATGGCCGGCAGCCGGCCGGCGAACGCGTGCACCGCCGCGACCGCGCGCGCTTCGATGCCGGCCGGGTCGGCGTTGTCGTGGCGCGCCTTGTGGTGCAGTTCCAGGCGGGCCTGCGCCAGCAGGCCGTGCAGCGCGGCGTCGAGCGCATGGCCGACGTAGAAGTTCTCGGTCTGCTGGCGCAGGTCGGGCGGGCCCAGCCGCATCGGGAACAGCACCCCCTTCAGGGTGTCGATGATGTGGGACAGCGTCTCGCGCGCCGGCAGCTCACGCCCGCCGGGTTCCAGCGAGCGCCGCTGCGCCTCGCGCCAGCGCTGGCGCAGATCCTGCAGGTCGTCGACCACCTTGGCCACATCGAACACCGTCACAGCACTTCCTCCGTCTGGTTGGTCCTTGCGTCGATTCCTGCGATGCCTGCTGCGGTGCTTACTGCAGTGTTTACTGCGGTGCCGCCACCGCTGCGGCCGCCGCGCCAGCCGGCGCCGCCGGGCAGGCTCAGTCCTGCAGCCAGGGCAGGCGGTGGAAGCGCCAGCCGTTGCGGGTGCCGCGCTGGCCGGCCTCGTCGAGGTCGCCCTCGAAGCCTTCCAGCACGTTGAAGACCTGTGTGAAGCCGGCCTTGGCCGCGGCCTCGGCGGCCAGCGCGGAGCGCTTGCCGCTGCGGCACAGCAGCACGATCGCGGCCTCCTTGCCGGTCTTGGCTTCCAGTTCGCGCACGAAGCGCGGGTTGCGCGTCAGGCTGGTGCCGCTGGCCCAGGCCACGTGCAGGGTGCCGGGCACCTGCCCGACGAATTTGCGTTCCTCCGCCGAGCGGACGTCCACCAGCACCGCCTCGCCGGCGCTGTGCAGCGCCCACGCCTGTTGCGGCGTGACGCTGCCGGCATAGGGCAGGCCGGCGGCCGCGCCGGCGCGGCGTGCCGCTTCGAGGTCGGCGTGCAAGGGCTTGTCGAGAAGTTCGGCCGTCATGGGGGTCTCCTTGGTTGGCGGCGGCGCCGGGGGGCATTGCCGTCTATAGCCATCAGGAGCCCACTATGCGGGGGCGGCCGGCAAAAGCGAACCAATAAAAACGGCTATCGACATGCGCCGCCGGACGCCGGCGTCACATGCGCAGGGACACCGTGGCGCCGCAGCGCGCCAGCGGCCGGGCCGCCGGATCGCCGGGGAAGGCGCAGGCGATCCGCAGGCGTGCCCGTGCGGTGCGCCGGCATCCCCGCGCGCCTCGGCCGTGCCGCCGGGCGGCATCCCGAACGAAGCAATACGCATATCCATCACCTGTGGCGGCGCATAAGCAAGCACGGAATGCTTCGTTCCGCCGAGGCCGGCCGCGCGTCTAAGCTGGCCCGGCTTCCTGCGCGGCGCGGCGGCTCGCCACCGTGTCCGCCGGCAGGGCGCCGCCGTCTCGTCGTTCCCCTCTGCAAGGCGCGTCGCGTGCCTCCGTGCGGTCTCGCCGGGGCGCCGGCGCTTTCCGCTGTCGCGGTCCCGGTCGAGTGCGCGGCCCCGCCGTGCCCGCGCGCAGGCCCATCCTTCCCATCACACTCTGCGACATGCACGCACAAGATTCCCTGCCGGACGGCGCCGGCATCCGGCTGGCCGTCGACGTCGGCGGCACTTTCACCGATACCGTGCTGCTGGCCGGCGCGCGCCGCTACACCAGCAAGGTGCTGACCACGCCCGAGGCGCCCGAGAACGGCGTCATCCAGGGGGTGCAGGAGCTGCTCGCCAGCGCCGGCCTGACGCTGGCCCAGGTCGATCTGTTCATCCTCGGCACCACCCTTGCCACCAATGCGCTGATCGAGCGCAAGGGCGCCCGCACCGCGCTGATCACCACCGAGGGCTTCCGCGACCTGGTCGAGATCGGATGGGAGGACCGTTTCGCCCAGTACGACATCTTTCTCGACAAGCCCGCGCCGCTGGTGCCGCGCTACCTGCGCTTCGGCGTGCCCGAGCGCATCGACGGCAAGGGGCGCACCCTGCTGCCGCTGGACGAGGCGGCGGTGGCGGCGCTGGTGCCGCAGCTGCTCGAGGCGCAGGTCGAGAGCGTGGCGGTGACGCTGCTGCACGGCTACGCCAATCCCATCCACGAGCAGCGCATCCGCGCCATCCTGGGCGAGCTGGCGCCGCGGCTGTGGGTGTCGCTGTCTTCCGAGGTGTGCCCGGAGATCCGCGAGTACGAGCGTCTTTCCACCACCTGCGCCAACGCCTATGTGCAGCCGCAGGTGGCCGGCTACCTGGAGCGGCTGCGCGCGCGCGTGGCCGCGCTGGGCCTGCGCAGTCCGCTGTTCCTGATGACCTCGGGCGGCGCCATCACCAATATCGAGGCGGGCATCGCCCAGCCGGTGCGCCTGGTCGAGTCCGGCCCCGCCGGCGGCGCGGTGCTGTCGCGCCGCGTGGCCGAGCAGTCCGGTATCGCGCGCGCGCTGTCCTTCGACATGGGCGGCACCACCGCCAAGATCTGCTTCATCGACGACTACCAGCCGCAGATCACGCGCAGCTTCGAATTCGGCCGCGTGCACCGGCACCTGAAAGGCTCCGGCCTGCCGATCCGCATCCCCGTCATCGAGATGGTGGAGATCGGCGCGGGGGGCGGTTCGGTGGCGCGCATCGATGCGCTCGGCCGGGTGCAGGTGGGCCCGGACAGCGCCGGCTCGGATCCCGGCCCGGCCAGCTATGGCCTGGGCGGCGCCGAGCCGACCGTGACCGACGCCAACGCCGTGCTCGGCGTGCTCGATCCGGCCCGCTTCGCCGCCGGCAAGGTGGCCCTGCAGCCGGAGCTGGCGCGCCGCGCGCTGCAGGCGCGCATCGCGCCGGCGCTGGAGGCGGCGCCGGAGTATGCGGCGCTGGCGGTGGCCGAGATCGTCACCGAGAACATGGCCAATGCCGCGCGCGTGCATGCCAGCGAGCTGGGCAAGACGGTGGAGGACTATACGCTGGTCGCCTTCGGCGGCGCCGCCCCGCTGCACGCGGCGGCGCTGGCGCGGCGCCTCGGCATCCGCCGCGTGGTGGTGCCGCAGTCGGCCGGGGTCGGCTCGGCGCTGGGCTTCCTGTGGGCGCCGATCGCCTACCAGGCGGTGCGCAGCTTCTACCAGCGCCTCGATGCCTTCGACGCGGACGCCGCCAATGCGGTGCTCGAACAGCTCGCCGGCAGCGCGCGCGCCATCGTGGCGCAGGCGGCGCCGGGCCAGGCGCTGGCAGTGCAACGCCTGGCTTACATGCGCTATGCGGGGCAGGGCCACGAGATTCCGGTGGAGGTGCCGGCCGGCGCGCTCGGCAGCGCCGATGCCCAGGTGCTGGCCGCCGCCTTCGAGGCGGCCTACGCCGCGCTGTATGCGCGCACGCTGCCCGGCAATCCGGTCGAGGTGATCAGCTGGTCGGTCAACGTCAGCACGGCGGCGCCGCGGCTGGATGCCGCCGGGACTGCTGCCGCGGCCGGCACGCCGGCGCGCCATGCCGTCGCCCAGGGCGTGCGCGTGGTGGTCGAGGCCGGCAGCGGTGCGGCGCGCGGGATACCGGTGTACGAGCGTACCGTGCTGCCCCCGGGGGTGGCAGTGGACGGCCCGGCCCTGGTGGTCGAGGACGAGACCACCACGGTGGTGCCGGCGGGCTTCCGCTTCGTGCTGGACGGCGATGGCCACCTCGTGCTGGACGCCGTGGAAGCGGCGCAGGCGGCGGCCGCCGTGGCCGAGGCAATGGCTGGCGCGGAGGTGCTGCAATGAACGCCCCCCTGCCCGCATTCGCCTCCCGGCCCGGTCCCGGCGAGGGCGGCGCGCGCGACACGCTGCGCCACCAGCTGGTGTGGAACCGGCTGCTGTCGGTGGTCGAGGAACAGGCGCAGACCCTGATCCGCACCGCCTTCGGCACCTCCACGCGCGAAGCCGGCGACCTTTCGGCCGGCGTGTTCCTGCCCGACGGGCGCATGGTCGCCCAGGCCGTCACCGGCACGCCCGGCCACGTCAACTCCATGGCCGAGTCGGTCAAGCATTTCCTGCTGGCTTTTCCCACCGCGCAGATGCGCGCCGGCGACGTCTACCTGACCAACGACCCGTGGAAGGGCACCGGGCACCTGTTCGACATGACCATGGTGACGCCGGTGCTGCGCCAGGGCGAGGTGGTCGCGCTGTTCGCCTCGACGCTGCACGTGGTGGACATCGGCGGCATCGGCGCGGGCCCGGACGGCACGCAGGTGTACCACGAGGGCCTGTTCCTGCCGATCCTGAAGCTGTTCGAGGCGGGCGAGCCGAACCGGGCGGTGTTCGATATCGTGCGCGCCAATGTGCGCGAGCCGGTGCAGGTGGTGGGCGACCTGCACGCGCTGGTGGCCTGCAACGAGATCGGCGCGCGGCGCCTGCTGGCCTTGTTCGACGAGTTCGGCCTGGCCTCGCTGCAGCCGGCCGGCGAGTACATCATCGCGCGCTCGGCCCAGGCCATGCGCGAGGCCATCGCCGCCTGGCCGCAGGGCAGCTGGGAAACCAGCATGACCATCGACGGCTACGAGTCGCCGCTGACCCTGCGCGCGCGCCTGACCATCTCCGGCGAGGGTATCCGCGTCGATTTCGCCGGCTCGTCGCCGATGGTGGCACGCGGCATCAATGTGCCCAAGGCCTATACCGATGCCTATACCTCCTTCGGCGTGCGCTGCCTGATCGGCGCCGACATTCCCAACAACGCCGGCTCGCTGGCGCCGGTGCAGGTGCTGGCGCCGGAGGGCTCGATCCTCAACGCGCCCTTTCCCGCCGCCGTGACCGCGCGCCATATCGTCGGCCAGATGTTGCCCGACGTGGTGTTCGGCTGCCTGCGCCAGGCCCGTGCCGAGGCGGTGCCCGCCGAGGGCGCTTCCAGCTTGTGGAACCTGCAGCTCTCCGGCGGCCAGCCGCTGGCCGGTGACGCCGCCGGCGCGCTGATGCGCAGCCGGCCCTTCGCCATCACCAGCTTCTCCACCGGCGGCACCGGCGCCCGCCCCGGCAAGGACGGCCTGTCGACCACCTCGTTCCCGAGCGGCGTGCGCAATGTCTCGGTGGAAGTGCTGGAAACCGTAAGCCCGCTGGTGTTCTGGCGCAAGGAGTACCGCCCCGACTCGGGCGGCGCCGGGCAGTGGCGCGGCGGCCTGGGCCAGGTCATCGAGGTGGCGCACGGCGACGGCGAGCCGATGGTGCTGGCCGCCGCCTGGGACCGCCTGCTGTACCCGGCGCGCGGCGCCGATGGCGGCGAGGCCGGCGCGCCCGGCACGGTGGCGCTGGCCTCGGGCACGCCGCTGCGCGGCAAGGGCCGCCAGGTGGTGCCGGCCGGCGAGCGCCTGGTGGTGCAGACGCCGGGCGGCGGCGGCATCGGCGCGCCGGCCCGGCGCGAGCCGGCACGCCTGGCCGCAGACGTGCGCAACGGCCTGGTCAGCGCGGCCGCGGCGCACGCCCGCTACGGCGCGCCTGGTAGTGCCAGCGGCGCTGAGGCCGTGCCGCAGGGAGGCGCCTGACCCACGCTCCCACGCAAACCGATGCAGCGGCCGCGCGTTCCGCGGCCGCGCCGATCCGACTCACCCAGCCAGCCTTGCTGGCCCCAAGCGTGATTCCACGCATGGTCCCACGCTGAACTCTTGCCGATGACCCGAGTTTTCCTGCCCGCGCGCGCGCTGCGCCGCACCCTCCTGCCGCTGATCGCCGGCAGCTTCGCCGTCGCGGCCAGCGCCGCCACCGCTGCTACCACTGCCGCCGTGCCCGGCGCGCCCTCCGCCCAGCCGGTGCGCGGCGGCACCTTGACGCTGCTGCTGAACTACGAGCCACCGACCTTGGTGTCGCTGGCCAACGTGGCCACGCCGGCGCTGAGCGTCAGCGCCAAGGTGACCGAGGGCCTGCTGGCCTACGGCTACGACCTGACGCCGCGCCCGCAGCTTGCCACCGCCTGGCAGGTCAGCGCGGACGGCAAGCAGTACACCTTCCAGTTGCGCCGCGGCGTCAAGTGGCACGACGGCAAGGACTTCACGGCGGCCGACGTCGCCTTCTCCATCCAGTTGCTGAAGAAGGTGCACCCGCGCGGCAGCAGCACCTTCGCCAACGTCACCGAGGTGCGCACGCCCGATCCGTACACCGCGGTGATCGTGCTGTCCAGGCCCGCGCCCTACCTGATCAAGGCGCTCGCCGCGACCGAGTCGCCGATCGTGCCCAAGCACCTCTACGAGCACGCCGACCCGGTCTCCAACCCGTACAACGGCGCGCCGGTAGGCACCGGGCCCTATCGCTTCAAGGAGTGGGTGCGCGGCAGCCACATCGTCTACGAGCGCAACCCCGATTACTGGGACAAGCCCAAGCCCTACGTCGACCGCCTCGTGGTCAAGTTCATTCCCGACCCGGCCGCACGCGCCATCGCCTTCGAGACCGGCGCGGTCGACCTCGGCTACCGCACGCCGGTGCCGCTGTCGGACCTGGCGCGCCTGAAGACGGTGCCGAGCCTGGTCTTCGAGACCAAGGGCAACAGCTACTCGTACAACGTGACGCGGCTGGAGTTCAACCTCGACAATCCCTACTTCAAGAACCTCAAGGTGCGCCAGGCGGTGGCGCAGGCGGTCAACCGCGACGTGGTGCTGAAGACCGTCTACTACGGCTACGGCACCCGCACCGCCTCGCCCATCGCGCCGGGCCTGTCGGCCTTCCATGACGGCGCGCCGACGCCTTACCCCTTCGACATCCAGGCCGCCAACCGCCTGCTCGACGAGGCCGGCTATGCACGCCAGGGTTCGGCGCCGCGCTTCCGCGTGACGCTCGACTACAACCCGATCGGCGAGGACGGCAAGCGCCTGGCGGACTATCTGCGCTCGGCGCTGGGGCGCGTGGGCATCGAGGTGGCGATCCGCTCGCAGGACCTGCCGGCCTTCGTCAAGCGCATCTACACCGACCGCGACTTCGACTTCACCGTCAACGGCGCCAGCAACCTGTTCGACCCCACGGTCGGCGTGCAGCGCCTGTACTGGTCGAAGAACTTCAAGAAGGGCGTGCCCTTCTCGAATGGCACGCACTATGCCAATGCGGAGGTGGACAAGCTGCTGGAAGAGGCTGCCGTGGAGAACGAGCCGGCGCGGCGCGTGACGCTGTTCCGCCAGTTCCAGCAGATCGTCGGGCGCGAGGTGCCTGACCTGAACCTGGTCTCGCCGCAGTTCATCACCATCGCCAACAAGCGCGTGCACGACCACTCGCTGACCGCGGACGGCGTCGAGTCCAACCTGGCCGACGTCTACCTGGACAAGTAGGGCGGCCATGCCTAGCGAAGCGCAATCGCCGTCCGCCGTGCCCGGCGCGCCTGCCGCGCCTGTCACCGCGCCCGCCACCCCGGCACGCCGCGTCGCCGCGGTGCTGCGGCGGGTGCTGTGGCGCGCGCTGCCGACCGCACTGCTGGTGGTGGTGTTCAACTTCCTGCTGCTGCAGCTCGCCCCGGGCGACGCCGCCGACGTGCTGGCCGGCGAGTCCGGTTCGGCCACCGAGGCCACCATGGCCCTGCTGCGCGCGCGTTTCGGCCTGGACCAGCCCTTGCTGCACCGCCTGCTGGGCTACCTGTGGGGGCTGGCACATCTCGACCTGGGCTTCTCGCCGCGCTACAACATGCCGGTGGCGGACATGATCCTGGCCCGCCTGCCCAATACGCTGCTGCTGACCAGCGCCGCGCTGACCTTGGCGCTCGCGCTCGGCGTGGCCGCCGGCACCGTGATGGCGGCGCGCGCGGGCGGCTGGACCGATCGCCTGCTGTCCCTGTCCGCGCTGCTGCTGTACTCGGTGCCGGGCTTCTGGATCGGCCTGATGGCCATCGTGCTGTTCTCGGTGCGGCTGGGCTGGCTGCCGAGCGAGGGCACCGCCACCATCGGCGCCGGCCTGGGCGGGCTGGCGCACGCCGCCGACGTGGCGCGCCACCTGCTGCTGCCGGCGCTGGCCATGGCCTCCTTCTATATCGCCATCTACGCGCGCCTGACGCGTGCGGCCATGCTGGAGGTGCAGCGGCTGGACTTCGTGCGCACGGCGCAGGCCAAGGGCCTGCATCCGTGGCGCGTGACGCTGCGCCACGTGCTGCGCAACGCGCTGCTGCCGATCACCACCATGGCCGGCATGCACTTCGGCGCGCTGCTGGGCGGCACGGTGGTGGTGGAGACCGTGTTCAGCTGGCCCGGCCTCGGTCGCCTGGCGCTGGAGGCGGTGCTGGCGCGCGATTTCCCTGTGCTGCTCGGCGTGCTGCTGCTGTCGTCCTTCCTGGTGGTGCTGGCCAATGTGCTGGTCGACCTGCTGCAGGCCTGGCTCGATCCGCGCATCAAGGCGGCGTGAGGCGCGCCGCCGCGCCCCTGCATCGCCACCATCCCCATCCCCGTCACCGCAAGGAGCAAGACCCGATGGCGAAACCGATTCCTGTTCCCGCCGGCGCGGCCACCATCGCGGTGGCCGGCACCGCCCCGGCGCCGTTGCCCGCCGCGGCCGCGCGCAGCGGCGCGCTGCGCATCTTCCTGCGCAACCCGGCCGGCGTCGCCGGCCTGCTGGTGCTGCTGGCGCTGGGCCTGTTCGCGCTGCTGGCCGGGCACCTGTTCCCCGGCGATCCGCTCGACATGGTGGCGCAGCCCTTCCTGTGGCCGGGCGCCGATCCGGCCTATCCGCTCGGCACCGACTCCCTCGGGCGCGACGTGCTGGCCGGCATCGTGCACGGCGCGCGCGTGTCGCTGCTGGTCGGCCTGGCCGCGGCCGCGCTCAGCCTGGTCATCGGCACCGTGGTGGGCGCGCTGGCGGGCTACTTCGGCGGCCTCGCCGACGCGCTGCTGACACGCCTGGTCGAACTGGTGCAGACGGTGCCCGGCTTCCTGCTGGTGATCGTCATCGTGGCCATCGCCGGGCCCTCGGTGAGCACCATCGCGCTGGCGATCGGGCTGGCCTCATGGCCCACGGTGGCGCGCCTGGTGCGCGCCGAGTTCCGTACGCTGCGCGAGGCCGACTTCGTGCTGGCCGCGCGCAGCCTGGGCTATCGCAGCCGCCGCATCATCTTCGCCGAGATCCTGCCCAATGCGCTGCCGCCGGTGATCGTCACCATCTCGGTGATGGTGGCCAGCGCCATCCTGATCGAGTCGGCGCTGTCCTTCCTCGGCATGGGCGATCCGAACGTGGTGAGCTGGGGCAGCATGATCGGCGCCGGACGCGAGGTGCTGCGCAGCGCCTGGTACCTGACCGCCTTGCCGGGCGGCGCCATCATCGTCGCCGTGCTGTCGCTCAACCTGGTCGGCGATGCCCTCAACGACGCCCTCAATCCGCGCCTGCGCCAAGCATGAACCACACCATCGACCCCCATGGCGGCGCCCGCCGCCGCCCACTCCGGAGCCTGCGATGAGCGCGCTGCTGGAAGTCGAAGGCCTGCGCATCGCTTTCGGTGCGCAGCCGGTGGTGCATGCGCTGAACTTCGCCGTCGAGGCCGGGCAGACACTGGCCCTGGTCGGCGAGTCCGGCTGCGGCAAGTCGGCCACGGCACTGGCGCTGATGCAATTGCTGCCCCGGCCCGGACACATTGCCGCCGGCAGCGTGCGGCTCGACGGCCGCGAGCTGCTCGGGCTGCCGCCGGCGGCACTGCGCGCGCTGCGCGGGCGCGACATCGGCATGGTGTTCCAGGAGCCGATGAGCGCGCTCAATCCGGTGCAGACCATCGGCGCGCAGATCGCCGAGGTGCTGCATTGCCACCAGCGCTTGTCACGCCGCGCGGCGCGTGCCCGCGCGGTGGAGCTGCTCGACCTGGTGCGCCTGCCCGAGCCGGCGCGCCAGCACGATGCCTATCCGCACCAGCTCTCGGGCGGGCAGCGCCAGCGCGCGATGATCGCCATGGCGATCGCCTGCGGGCCGCGCCTGCTGATCGCCGACGAGCCCACTACCGCGCTCGACGTCACCATCCAGGCGGAGATCCTCGGCCTGCTCGACCGGCTGCGCCGCGAGCTGTCGATGGCGCTGCTGCTGATCACGCACGATCTCGGCCTGGTGGCACAGTGGGCCGACCGCGTGGTGGTGATGTACGCTGGACGCAAGATGGAGGAGGGTGGGGCGCAGGCGCTGTTCGCCGCGCCCGCCCACCCCTATACGCGCGGCCTGCTGCGCGCCTCGCTGCGCCTGGCGCAGCAGCGCTTCTACCGCGACGGCCCGCTCGACGAGATCCCCGGCAGCGTTTCCTCGGCCGCGCAGGCCAGCGGCTGTCCGTTCGCGCCACGCTGTGCCCAGGCGGAGACCGGCTGCGGCGCGAGTCCGCCCGAGCCGCGGCCGCTGCCGGGCGGCGCGGCCGATGCCCGCCTGGTGGCCTGCGTGCCGGTCCTGCGCGCGGCGGCAGCGTCGGCGCCCGCGCCTGTACCTGTACCGGCTGGCACATCCCTCTCCACTGCGCTGGCCTGACCTGCCTCTATGTCTTCCTTGCTCTCGGTGCAGGACCTGCACGTGCACCACGTTCGCCGCGGCGAATCCATCCATGCCGTGCGCGGCGTGTCCTTCACGCTCGCGGCCGGCGAAACGCTCGGGCTGGTCGGGGAATCGGGCTGCGGCAAGTCCACGCTCGGCAAGGCCATCCTGCAGCTGCTGCCGGCCAGCGCCGGGCAGGTGCGGCTGGACGGCGCCGAGCTGGGCACGCTGGCACCCGCGGCGCTGCGCGCGCTGCGCCCGCGCATGCAGATGATCTTCCAGGATGCGCAGGCCTCGCTGAATCCGCGCCGCACCGTCGGCGACGCGCTCGACACCCTGCTGCGCGTGCACGGTGAGCGCGATGCGCGCCTGCGCCGGCAGGCCGTGCTGGCCATGCTCGACCGGGTCGGCCTGCCGGCCGGCGCGCTGGCGCGCTACCCGCATGAGTTCTCCGGCGGGCAGCGCCAGCGCATCGGCATCGCCCGCGCGCTGCTGCTGCGCCCGGCGCTGGTGGTCTGCGACGAACCGGTGTCGGCTCTCGACGTGTCGATCCAGGCGCAGATCCTCAACCTGCTGGTCGAGTTGAAGGCAGAGTTCGGCCTGGCCTACCTGTTCATCTCGCACGACCTGGCGGTGGTGCGCTACCTGGCCGACCGGGTGATGGTGATGCAGGCCGGGCGCATCGTCGACGGCGGCGCGCAGCCGGAGTTCTGGCAGGCGCCGTCGCATCCCTATACGCGCGCGCTGATCGCCGCCGCGCCCGATGCCGCCGGTCCATAGCCGCCGGTCCATAGCCGCCGATCCATAGCCGCCGGCCGCTGGCTGCAGGCCGGTGCGCGCCGGCATGAGCAAATCCGGAATCCTTCGTTGGGATGGCAGGCTTGTCTGCTTAGACTTTTCCCCACGTTATTGCAAAGGAGTCGAGGATCATGGCGGTTGGGTTGTTGTCGCGCATCGCGCGGGGCCTGCGCGCGCAGCGCGGCCGGCGCACGGGCCTGCGCCTGTCGGCGCTGGCGGGGGCCGGCTTGCTGGCGTGGGGTGTGGTGGCCGGTGGCACGGCGATGGCGCAGGCCAAGCCCAAGACTGGCGGCACGCTGGTGGTGGGCCAGTACCAGGAGCCCACCGTCTACGACCCGAACCGGCAGTATTCGTGGGAGACCTACCGCGTCGACAAGCACATCTACGAGTCGCTGCTGGCCGAGGACCTGTCCCATCCGGCCAAGGCGGGACCGCCGCCGCTGGTGCCGGCGCTGGCCACCGCCTGGCAGGCCAGCCCCGATGCGCGCACCTTCACCTTCCAGTTGCGCCGCGGCGTCAAGTTCCATGACGGCACCGATTTCAATGCCCAGGCGGTGCGCTTCAACGTGCGCCGTTTCACCGATCCCGCCTTCGAGTACTACGACGTGCGCGCGGCGGCGACCATGAAGCCGGTCTACGGCAACCTGCAGGAGCTGAAGGTCGTCGACGACTACACCGTACAGTTCGTCTTCAAGGGACCGTTCACCGATTTCCCGCGGCTGCTGCCGCAAGGCAACTACGTTTCCGGCATCTTCAGCCCGGAGGCGCTGAAGAAGTACGGCCAGGACGGGCTGGCGCTGCACCCGACCGGCACCGGACCCTACAAGTTCGTCGAGCGCGTGCACGGCGAGAAGACCGTGCTGGTGCGCAACGAGCAGTACTGGGGCCCGCGTCCGCTGCTCGACCGCATCATCTTCCGTCCCATCCAGGACGACGCGACCCGCCTGGCGGCACTGCGCTCGGGCGAGATCGATATCCTCACGCGCGTGCCGGCCGATGCCGCCGACGGCCTGGAGAAGAGTGGCTACACCGTACACGACAGCACCACCGCCGGCGAACTGTTCCTGAGCTGGAACTACCGCAATCCCTACACCAGCAAGCTGGCGGTGCGGCAGGCGGTGCTGCTGGCGATCGACCGCGAGGGATTGGCGCGCACCATCTTCAAGGGCCGCGCGCAGGCCGCCTACAGCCTCTACAACATCGGCAACAGCGCCTACGATCCGGCCCAGCGCGACTATCCCTACGATCCGGTGCGCGCGCGCAAGCTGCTGCAGCAGGCCGGCTACAAGGACGGCGAGGTCCACTTCACCATCATCACCGACGTGGCCAACCAGCCGTCGATCGAGTGGATCCAGCGCGATCTCGCCAAGGTCGGCATCAAGGTCGACGTGGTTTCGCAGGAGTGGCTCACCTACACCAGCAAGCTGGCCAACCTGGCGCCGGAGACCGGCCTGTTCACCATGGAGTGGGGCTTCGTCACGCCCTACTGGTTGAAGCTGGCCTACGACGGCTACGTGGTCACGCGCGGCGGCGGCGAGAAGGTGGTCGACCCGGCGGTGGCGCAGGCGATCGCCAAGGCCACCGCGCAGACCAGCGAAGGCGCGGCGCTGGCGGCCTGGAAGCAGGCCAACGGGCTGGCGCAGCGCGAGGCCCTGTTCGTGCCGCTGGTGACTTTCCGCAACCACTTCGCCAGCAGCCCCAAGGTGCAGGGCTTCAACGTGCCGGCGCAGAACTTCTACGACCTGACCCGGGTCTCGCTGCAGAAATGAGCCGCGCCATCGTGCTGCGCCTGCTGCAGGCCCTGCCCATCTTCCTGGTGGTCTCGGTGCTGGTGTTCCTGGCTGCCCATGCCGGCGGCGGCGATCCCATCACCAATGCGCTGGGCGGCACGCTGACGCAGGATTCGCTCGACGCCATCCGGCGCGAGTACGGGCTCGACCGCCCGGTCTGGGTGCAGTACGGCCTCTGGCTGCAGCACCTGGCCGCCGGCGACTGGGGCACTTCGCTGGTGCTGCGCACGCCGGTGTTCGAGGTGCTGGGGCGCAGCTTCGCCAACACGCTGGTGCTGGCCGGGGCGGCGGTGCTGCTGTGCCTGGCCGGGGGCGTGGCGGTGGGGGTGGCCAGCGGCCTGCGGCGCGGCACCTGGCTGGACGGCGCCGCCATGCTGCTGATCCAGGTCGGACACAACTTCCCGGTGTTCTGGTCGGGACTGCTGCTGATCTGGGTGTTCGGCGTCAAGCTGCAGTGGTTCCCGGTCTCGGGCATGTACGACATGCGCGGCGAGCAGGACTGGCCCGACCTGCTGCACCACCTGGTGCTGCCGGCGCTGTCGGCCGCGCTGATCTCCATGCTGGTGCTGGCGCAGCTGGTGCGCGCGCAGGTCATCGAGATCCTCGGCTCCGACTACCTGCGCACTTTCCGCGCCCAGGGGCTGCCGCGGCGCGTGCTGCTGGGGCGCCACCTGGGCCGCAACCTGCTGCCGCCGGTGCTCAATGTCACCGGGCTGCAGATCGGCTACCTGCTGTCCGGCGTGATCTTCGTCGAGAACGTCTTCAACTGGCCGGGCATCGGCACCCAGCTCTACAACGCCGCCGCCGGCAAGGACTATCCGATGATCCAGGCCGGCGTGATGCTGGTGACGGCGTGCTTCATCGCCGTCAACCTGGCCACCGACATCGCGCTCGACCTGCTCAATCCGCGCCTGCGCGGGGGCGTCGCACAGGGGCAGCCGTGAACATGCCGTCGACCGGGTTCACATCGGCGCCGACACCGGCACCAACATCGGCACCCACACCGGCGCCGGCGCCGGACGCCGCCGGCGGTGCTCCGCGCCCGGCGTGGCGGCGCTTCGCCGGCAACCGGCTGGCGCTGGCCGGGCTCGCGCTGATCCTGCTGGTGCTGGCGGCCACGCTGCTCGCGCCCTGGCTGGCGCCCTTCGATCCGGACGCCGCCGATCCGCTGCAGCGGCTGGCGCCGCCCGGCACGGCGCACCACCTGCTCGGGCTGGACGCGCAGGGGCGCGACATCGCCAGCCGCCTGCTGTGGGGCGGCCGCCGCGCACTGCTCGGCAGCCTGCCGCCGGTGGTGCTGGCGGTGCTGCTGAGCCTGGCCCTGGGCCTGCTGGCGGGCTACTACCGCAATCCCTGGTCGGCGCTGATCATGCGGATCATCGACATCCTGTTCGCCTTCCCCATGGTGCTGCTGGCCATCGGCCTGGCCACCGCGCTCGGGCCCGGCACCTGGGCGGTGGCGCTGACGGTGGTCGCGGCGGCCACGCCCTACCTGACGCGCGTGGTCTATGCCGCGGTACGGGCCGAGCGCGACAAGGAGTACCTGGAAGCGGCCCGCGCCGGCGGCGCCGGCGCCGCCGCCGTGCTGCTGCGCGAGCTGCTGCCCAATGTGGCCAGCGGTGCCGTGGTCTACGGCACCACGCTGGTGGGCGGCATGATCGTGTTCCAGGCCGGGCTCAGCTTCCTCGGCCTCGGCACGCAGCCGCCGCAGGCCGACTGGGGCCGCATGGCGGCCGAAGGCGTGCAGGTGATGGTGCTGGGCGCGCCGCACGTGGCGACCGCGCCGGCACTGGTGATCGTGGTGCTGGCGCTGTCATTCAACTGGCTGGGCAACGGCCTGCGCGATGCGCTGGATCCGCGCGACTGAGCCGGGCCCGGCCTCCATGACAACGCGAAACGCCGGCACGGGCCGGCAAGGAAGCCTGCGATGAGTCTCCTCAGCATCCGCCAGCTCGGCATCGAATTCACCGGCGCGCACGGGCCGCAGCGCGTGCTGCACGGGGTGGACCTGGAGGTCGGCGCCGGCGAGGTGGTGGCCGTGGTGGGCGAGTCGGGCTCGGGCAAGAGCCTGACCGCTGCCGCCGTGATGGGCCTGCTGCCGGCACGCGGCTGCCGCGCCTGGGGCCAGGTGCGCTTCGACGGGCGCGAACTGCTCGGGTTGCGCGAAGCCGAGCACAACACGGTGCGCGGGCAGGGCATCGGCATCGTCTTCCAGAATTCGCTGTCTTCGCTCGACCCGTCCTTCCGCATCGGCGAGCAGATGGCCGAAGGGCTGCGCTACCGGCTCGGCCTGGGCCGCGCGCAGGCCGCCGCCACCGCGGGCAGCTGGCTGGAGCGGGTCGGCATACGCGAGCCGGGGCGGGTGCTGCGCGCCTACCCGCACGAGCTGTCGGGCGGCATGCGCCAGCGCATCCTGATCGCCATGGCAGTGATGGCGCGGCCGCGGCTGCTGATCGCCGACGAACCCACCACGGCGCTCGATCCGACCGTGCAGAAGCAGATCCTGGACCTGCTGCGTGATCTCCACCGCGAGGACGGCACCGCCATCCTGCTGATCACCCACGACTTCGGCGTGGTGTCCTACCTGAGCGAGCGCGTGGCGGTGCTGCGCGCCGGCCGCGTGGTCGAGCACGGCCGCACGGCCGACGTGCTGCGCGCGCCCGATCATCCTTACACGGCCGCCCTGCTGGCGGCCGTGCCGCAGGGCAGGGCGCCGGAGCCGGCGTCGGTGTCCGTGCCGGCGTACGAAGCGGGCGCGCCGGGGCAGGGCGAAAGCACGGTGCTCGCGCTGCGCGGTATCGGCCGCCGCTTCGGTAGCGCTGGCGGCGGCGGTGTCGGCGGCTGGCTGCGGCGTGGCGCGGACGAGGTGGTCGCCCTGCAGCCCACCGACCTGGCGCTGCGGCGTGGCGAGATCCTCGGCCTGATCGGTGAATCGGGCTCGGGCAAGTCGACCCTGGCGCGTCTCGCGGCACGCCTGCTGGAACCCTCCGGCGGCAGCGTGCTGGCCGGCGGCCAGGACGTCACCGCCTTGCACGGGCGCGCGCTGGCGGGCTTCCGGCGCGACGTGCAGTTCGTCTTCCAGGACAGCGGTGCCTCGCTCAATCCGCGCCGCACCATCGGCGCGCAGATCGCCGATCCGCTGCTGCGCCTGGGCGTGGCGCGCAACGCCGCCCAGGCGCAGGCACTGGCCGCGCAGGCGCTGGAGCACGTCGGACTGCAGGCACAGCACCTGGCGCGCTACCCGCACGAGTTCTCGGGCGGGCAGCGCCAGCGCATCGGCATCGCGCGGGCGCTGGCGCCGCGCCCGGCCTGCGTGATCCTGGACGAGCCGACCTCGGCGCTGGACGTCTCCATCCAGGCACAGGTGCTGGCACTGCTGCGGCGCCTGCGCGACGAGCTCGACCTGACCTATCTGTTCATCAGCCATGACCTCGGCGTGGTGGCCTCGTTCTGCGACCGCATCGCGGTGATGGAGCGCGGGCGCATCGTCGACCGCTTCGCCAGCGCCGCGCTGCACGATCCTGCCCGGCACGCGGCCACGCGCCGCCTGCTCGATGCGGTGCTGCCGTTGCCGGTGCCGCTTCAGGTGCCGCTTCATGCGCCGGTGATGCAGGACGCCACGGCGCCGGCCCGGCAGGCGGCCTGACCACCGTTCTTCGCCGCCGACCACTTCGAGCGGGCGGCCATATCCACAGGCCCCGGCGGGATGGCCGGCGGCGGCACCAGGAGCCATGACATGAGCAAACCAAGAGATCTCGACCAGCGCGCGCCGCGGCGCGCCGTCTCCAGCCACAACCCGCTGCGGCACAAGACGCAGGTGCCGGGTGCCCATGACCTGAATGGCGAGACCACCCGCCTGAAGGAAGGGCGCACCTTCTGAGTCCGGGCGTGGCGGCGGGCAGCCATGCCGCCGCCACGCCCGATCACATCCATCCTCGACCCAGTCCACCGCTATCACCGACCACCATGAGCCGCGACCGCCTTTTCCTGCTGGAACCCGGATTCACCGATGCCGCTCGTCCGGGCGA
Organism: Cupriavidus sp. USMAA2-4; assembly: GCF_001854305.1. Lineage (NCBI taxonomy): Bacteria > Pseudomonadati > Pseudomonadota > Betaproteobacteria > Burkholderiales > Burkholderiaceae > Cupriavidus > Cupriavidus sp. USMAA2-4. The sequence goes on from NZ_CP017749.1 coordinate 1,737,325, forward strand.
GCGCTTCGTCTGCCCCGACTGCCTGCCCATCGAAGGGCTGCTGGCCGCCGACCCGGCGCGCGCGGCGCGCCTGGAGATCGTGCGCGTGCCGTTCGCGCGGCCGCGCGCCGCCGTGGCGGCCGTGCTCGGCCCCGACAACCAGGGCCTGCCGGTACTGGTGCTGGATGGCGACGCCGCGCCGCCGGCCGACGCGCATGTCCATGGCGTGCTGCGCTTCGTCACCGATACGCGGCGCATCCTCGACCTGCTGGCCGAACGGCACGGCTTCCCGCGGGTGCATTGAGGACGCCTGCCCGGCCTGCCCCGCCCTGCGCTGCTCCTCCCTGCGCTGCTCCTCCCTGCTTCAGGCTCTGGCGGCCAGCGGCCGCCGTCCGTGCCCCAGGTCGGGCACTGCCGCCAGCAGGCGGCGCGTATAGGGGTGGCGCGGCGTGTCCAGCACGGTTCCGGCCGGACCGCATTCGACCAGCTCGCCCGCCTGCATCACGCCCACCTGGTCGCACATCTGGCGGATCACTGCCAGGTTGTGGCTGATCAGCAGATAGGTCAGGCCCAGCTCATCCTGCAGGTCACGCATCAGGTTGAGGACCTGCGCCTGCACCGAGACATCGAGCGAGGAGGTGGGCTCGTCGCAGATCAGGAAGTCGGGCCGGCTGACCAGCGCGCGCGCCAGCGCGATGCGCTGGCGCTGGCCGCCGGAGAACTGGTGCGGGTAGCGCCGCGCCGCATCGGCCGGCAGGCGCACGCGCTGCAGCGCCTGGGCCACCCGTTCGCGTATCGCGCCGGCATCCAGCGCCGCGTCGCGTGCCCGCAGCGCCAGCAGCGGCTCGGCGACGATGCGCCCGACGCGCCAGCGCGGGTTGAGACTGGCGTAGGGATCCTGGAACACCATCTGGAAGCGCCCCAGCAGCGCGGCGGCGGCCTGCGTGCCGGACCAGGGATCGATGCCGTCCAGCGTCACGCTGCCGGCGCTCGGGCGCAGCAGGCCGGCGATCATGCGGGCGACGGTGCTCTTGCCCGAACCGGACTCGCCCACCAGCCCGAAGGTGGTGCCGCGCGGGATGGCGAAGCTGACTTCGCGCGCCGCCTGCAGCACGCGGCGCGGCTCGCGCGCCAGGGTGCGCAACAGCCACGGGGCGGACAGGTCGAAGCGGCGCGACAGGCCGCTCACCTGCAGCAGCGGCGCGGCGCCGGCCGGCATGTGCACGGTTGGCAAAGGCTGTGCGGCCTGTGCCGGCTGCGCGGCCACGGCGAGCGGCGCGGGCGGCACCGCGTCGTCGGGCGTGGGCAGTCGCCGCAGGCGCCGGTCCAGCGGCGGTATGGCGGCGACCAGTGCGCGCGTGTACGGCGCGCGCGGGTGCTCCAGCACCTCGGCCACCGGGCCGCTCTCGACCACGCGCCCGGCCCGCATCACCATCACGCGGTCGGCCACGCCCGCGATCACGCCCATGTCGTGGCTGACCAGCATCAGCGCGGTGCCGCGCTCGCGGCACAGGCGGCGCAGCACCTCGATCACCTGGGCCTGCACGATGACGTCGAGCGCGGTGGTGGGCTCGTCGGCGATCAGCAGGGCAGGGTCGGCGCACAGCGCCAGGGCGATGGCCACGCGCTGGCGCATGCCGCCGGAGAGCTGGTGCGGGTATTGGCGCAGCCGGGCCTCCGCCTGCGCGATGCCGACCGCCTGCAGCAGCGCCAGGGCGCGCTCGCGTGCTTGCGACGGCGTCAGCGGCAGGTGGGTGCGGATGGTCTCTTCCAGGTGGCGCCCGATGGTGAGCACCGGATTGAGGCTGGTCATCGGATCCTGGAACACCATGCCGATGTGCTTGCCGCGCAGGCGGCGCCGGTCTTCGGCGCCGAGCGTGTCGATGCGCTCGCCGCGCAGCCATATGCTGCCGGCGCCGAGATGGCCGCCGGGGTCGAGCAGGCCGGCGATGGCCTTGCCCAGCATGGACTTGCCGGCGCCGGACTCGCCCACCACGCCGAGGATCTCGCCCGGCGCGAGCGTGCAGCCGACCTCGGCGAGGATGCTGAGCGGGCCGCGCGGGGTGTCGAAATGCACCGACAGGCCGTCGACGCGCAGCAGCGGTGGCGCGCTGCTGGAGGGCGGGGAAGGCAAGGAGGGCGCGGGGGGCGGCGGCGCGCACGGCGCCAGGGCTTCGGTGGTCATTGCAGCTTGGGGTCGAAGGCGTCGCGCAGCCAGTCGCCGAGCAGGTTGACCGACAGCGCCAGCGCGAGCAGGGTGAGGGCGGGGAACAGCAGGATCCACCATTCGCCGGAGAAGAGGAAGGCCTGGCCGATGCGGATCAGCGTGCCCAGCGAGGGCTGGGTCGCCGGCAGGCCGACGCCGAGGTAGGACAGGGTGGATTCCGCCACCACGGCCAGGGCGAAGCTGAGCGTGCCGATCACCAGCACGGGCGCCAGCATATTGGGCAGCAGGTGGCCCAGCAGGATGGCGTTGCGCGAGCGGCCGCTGATGCGCGCCGCGGCGATGTAGTCCTTCTGTTTCTCGACCAGGGTCACGCCGCGGATGGTGCGCGCGTACTGCACCCACTCGGACAAGGCGATGGCGAGGATGATGACGTACACCGCCATGTCGTCGCGATAGCCCTCCGGCAGCAGGCCGCGCGCGATGCCGAAGATCAGCAGCGCCACCAGCAGCACCGGGAAGGTGAGCTGGATGTCGGCCACGCGCATCACCAGGGCGTCGAACCAGCCGCCGGCATAGCCCGCCAGCAGCCCCAGCGCGACGCCGGCCAGCAGCGACAGCGCTACCGCGGCGGCGCCGACCAGCAGCGAGACGCGCAGGCCGTAGAGGATGGCCGACAGCAGGTCGCGTCCCTGGTCGTCGCTGCCGAGCGGGTAGAAGGCGCCCGAAGGGCCGTGCCGCCACGGCGGGGTGAAGGCGTCGAGCAGTTCCAGCGCGGCCGGGTCGAAGGGATTCTGCCGTGCCAGCCAGGGCGCCAGCAGCGCTGCCAGCAGGAGCAGGCCCAGGGTCAGCAGCGCGGCCTGCACCGCGCGCGAGCGCGCCAGCGTGCGCAGTGCCGCGTGGTCGGACTGGCGCCAGCGGGCCAGCAGGCCCGGGCGTGGAAGAGGCGGTTGGCTCATGTCGGGGCGGGAAAGGTGGAGGGTGGAACGTTGGCGATGAGAGGACGGGGCGGCGCGTGCAGGCACGCTCGATCGCACAGGCACACTCAGGCGCGCCGCAGGCGCGGATCGGCCAGCGCGTAGACAAGGTCGACCACCAGGTTGATGACGACGTAGAGCAGCGCGATCAGCAGCAGGTAGGCGGCGATCACCGGCACGTCCACGGCCTGGATCGAGGCGATGAACAGCGCGCCCAGGCCGGGCCACTGGAACACCGTCTCGGTGACGATGGCGAAGGCCACCAGCGAGCCGACCTGCAGCCCGGCGATGGTGATCACCGGGATCAGGGTGTTGCGCAGCGCGTGGCCGTAGACGATGCGGCGCTCGCCGAGCCCGCGCGCGCGGGCGAAGCGCACGTAGTCGCTGCGCATCGCTTCCAGCATCTCCGCGCGCACCAGGCGCTGGATCAGGGTGAGCTTGAACAAGGCCAGCGTGGCCACCGGCAGGATCAGCGACAGCCAGCCCGAGGCGGTCAGCAGCCCGGTGCTCCAGCCCCCCAGCATGACCACCTCGCCGCGCCCGAACGAGGGCAGCCAGTGCAGCCGGACCGCGAACAGGTAGATCAGGCCGATGCCGATCAGGAAGGTGGGCAGCGACACGCCCACCAGCGAGGCGGCGGCCAGCAGCCGGCCGGTCCAGCCGTCGCGCCGCAGCGCGCCGCGCACGCCCAGCACGATGCCGCCGAGCAGGGCGACGAGCGCGGCCACCGCCGCCAGTTCCAGCGTGGCCGGCGCGCGTTCGGCGATGACCTCGGTGACCGGGCGCCGCACGCGGTAGGAAATGCCGAAGCGGCCGTGCAGCACGTTGTCGAGATAGCGCGCGAACTGCACCGGCACCGGCTGGTCGAAGCCGAGTTCGGCCACCAGGCGCTGGCGTTCCGCCAGCGAGGCATCTTCGCCCAGCAGGCTCACGGTGGGATCGCCGAGATGGCGGAACACCAGGAAGGAGAGGAAGGAGACGGCCAGCAGCACCAGCAGCGACTGGCCCAGGCGGCGCATCAGATGGACAAGCATCGGCGTAGCGTGTGGCGTGTGGGTTGTGCGGGAGCGGGCGGCGGCGTCATCCCTTGGCCAGCTTGAACAGCTTGAAATAAGGCGTGTTCGACGGATTCACCGGGATGTCGAGCTTGCGCACCATCGCATAGGTCTGGATCTGGTCGTGCAGCGGCAGGTAGATCAGCTCCTTCTGCACCGTGGTCCAGATGCTGCGGATGGTCTCGTCGCGCCGGCGCGCATCGCCCTCGGCGGCCAGCGAGACGATCTTGGCATCCAGCTCGGCATTGCTGTAGCGGGTGGCGTTGGTCGCCCCGCGCGAGTTCTTGCCGCGCGAATGCACCAGGTAGTCGAAGATGTAGGCCGAGTCGTAGGTCGGCACGCCCCAGCCGTACAGGTAGAAGTCGGTGTCCAGGTTGTTGATGGCCGCGGTCTGGAGCGCCAGCGGACGCGCGGCCACCGTGGTCCTGACGCCGATGCGGCCGAGGAAGCCGGCCGCGGCCTGGCAGATCGCCTCGTCGTTCAGGTAGCGGTCGTTGGTGCAATGCAGGGTGATGGCGAAGCCGTTGGGATAGCCGGCTTCGGCCAGCAGCGCCCTGGCGCGTGCCACGTCGCTCTTGCCGACCACGTCGAAGGCCTTGTCGTAGCCGTGCACGAAGGGCGGGGCGATGATGTTGGTGGGTACCGACAGGCCGCGCATGACCGCGGTCTTGATGGCGTTGCGGTCGATCGCGAGCTGGAAGGCCTCGCGCACGCGGCGGTCCGCCAGCGGGTTGCGGTCCTTGACGTCGGCGTACTTGAGCGGGGCGCTGCCCACGTTGAGACCGAAGAAGATCACGCGGTTCTCGGCGGCCTGGTTGACCCGCAGGCGCGGCTCGGTGCGCAGGCGCGCCGCATCCTGGATGGGCAGGTCCTGCACGAAGTCGACCTCGCCCGACAGCAGCGCCGCCACGCGCGTGGCCGGCGACTTGATCGGCAGGTACACCAGTTCGTCGATCTCCAGCGGGAACTGGCCGCGTCCCCAGTACTGCGGGAACAGCTTCAGCACGGTGCGCACGTCCTGCTCGCGCGACGCGATCACATAGGGGCCGGTGCCGTTCTCATGGCGGGTGGCGTAGGTCTCCTCCTTGGCGGAGGCGTTCTGCGGCTGCTCGACGTTGTGCGCCTTGGCCCAGGCCGCGCTCAGGATCTGGATATTGGTCAGGCTCTCGGGCAGCAGCGGGTTGGGGCCGGCGGTCTTGATGCGCACCACGAACGGCGAGACCTTGCTGACTTCGGTGATCGACACCAGCAGGGACTTCATGTCCGAGGTCGGGGCCCTGGCGCGCTGCAGGGAGAAGACCACGTCATCGGCGGTGAAGAGGCTGCCGTCGTGGAACTTGACGCCCTTGCGCAGCTGGAATTCCCACACGGTGGGATCGTCGGTGCGCTGCCAGGAGGCCGCCAGCGTCGGCAGCAGCTTGCCGTCGGCGGTGCGGATGATCAGCGGCTCGTAGACCTGGTGCAGCAGGTTGTGATTGGGGCCGTTGTTGAGCGCGTGCGGATCGAGCGTCGAGGCATCGGTCGAGCGCGCCCAGCGCACGGTCTCGGCGAGTGCGGGCGGCGCGGTGACCAGGGACGCGGCGAGGGTGGCGAAGGCGGCGGTGAGGGAGGCCGTGCGGGCCAGGCGTTGCAGCATCGGGAGGGTCTCCACGGGAAAGAGGGACAAGGTGGCAGGGCAGCGGGGCGTCCTGCGGAAAATCGGAACGCGCTGGTGGCGATGTTCAGTCGTAGTGCTCAGTCGCCCGGCGTGCCGCCGGCGCCGCCGAAGCGCTCGCACAGCCAGGCCGCCAGCGCGCGCAGGCCCTGCGCCTCGCCGCCGCGCGGACGGCCCGGGCGCGCCTCCGGGTTCCAGGCGAACAGGTCCAGGTGCAGCCAGGGCGTGCCGGCCGGCACGAAGCGCGACAGGAACAGCGCGGCGGTGATGGCGCCCGCGTGCGGGTTGGCGGCGGCGTTCTGCAGGTCGGCGCTGGAAGACTTGAGCATGGCCTGGTAGGGCTGCCACAGCGGCAGCCGCCACAGCGGGTCGGCCACGCGCCGGGCCTGCTCCAGCAGGCTGGCGGCCAGCGCATCGTCGTGGCAGAACAGGGCCGGCAGCTCGGGCCCGAGCGCCACGCGCGCGGCGCCCGTCAGGGTGGCGAAGTCGATCACCAGGGCGGTGGCGCCGTGCCGCGCGTCGAGCGCATGGGCCAGCGCGTCGGCCAGCACCAGGCGGCCTTCGGCATCGGTGTTCTCGATCTCCACCGAGAGGCCGTTGCCGGCGCGCACGACGTCGCCGGGGCGCAGCGCGCCGGCGCCGACGGCGTTCTCCACGGCCGGCACGAGCAGGGTCAGCTGCACCGGCAGGCGCGCCTGCATCAGCAGTTGCGCCAGCGCGATGGCGTGGGCGGCGCCGCCCATGTCCTTCTTCATCCAGCGCATGCCGGCGGCGGGCTTGAGGTCGAGCCCGCCGGAGTCGAAGCAGACGCCTTTGCCGACCAGCACCAGGCGCGGCGCGCCGGGCTCGCCCCAGTGCAGCGCGGCCACGCGCGGGGCCTGTGCCGCCGCGCGCCCGACCGCGTGCACCAGCGGGAAGCCCGCGCCGGGCAGCGCCTCGCCCGTCCATTGTTCGTAGCGCGCGCCATGCGCCCGCGCCAGCGTGCGCACCTCGTCGGCGAGCTGCTGCGGGCCGAGCACGTTGGCGGGGGTATTGACCAGGCGGCGCACCAGGCCGGTGGCGGCCGCCAGCGGGGCGACGGCGGCACGCTCGGCCGCGTCGCTGACCAGTTCGGCCACGGCGGAATCCGGGGCATCCGGGGTATCCGGTGTGCCGGCCTCCCAGCCGCCGGGCAGGGCGCCGATGGCCCAGCCCAGCGCAGCGAGCGGCCGCTCGGGCGCCACCGTGCCGGGTACGGCGGCCAGGGCGTAGCGGCGCGCGGGAAGCTGCGCCGGCAGGCCGGCGAGCTGCCACAGCGGCTGGGCCGGATCGGCGCTCGCCACGGCGCCGGCCAGCGCGCCGTCGGGTGCGGGCAGCAGCAGCGTGGTGCCGGCTTCGGCGGCGAAGCCGGTGGCGCGCACCCAGCGCGCCTGGGCCGCGGGCAGCACGTCGAGCAGCGCGGCGAGCCCGGCCGGCGTCACCACGTAGAGCGGCAGGGCGTCGTCGGCCGTGCCGGTGAGTCCGCGCGGCGGCGGGATCGGGGCGGAAGCGGTGCTCATGTCGAAGGCGAAGGCGCCGGTTGCGGGGCGGGAACGGCGGCTGGCGCGGCGGTGTCAGTGCAGCGAGATGCCGGCCGCGGCGATGACCGAGGCATAGCGGGGCAGGTCGCGTGTCAAGGTGGCGTCCAGCTCCTGCGGCGTCGAGCCGACCACGGCATAGCCGGCCTCTTCGAGCTGGGCGCGCACCGCCGGTGCCTGCAGCACGGCGGCGACGTCGCGGCTGAGCTGTTCCACCACGGCGGTGGGCGTGGCGGCCGGCGCGATCAGTCCCTGCCAGCTCTCCACGGCGAAGCCGGGCACGCCGGATTCGGCCAGGGTCGGCACCTGCGGCAGCGCCTTGGCGCGATAGGGCGTGGTGACCGCCAGCGCGGTCAGGCGGCCGCTGCGCACATAGTCGGTGACGGCCGCCAGCGTGATCAGCGTGGCGTCGATATGCCCGCCGAGCAGGTCCATGGTGGCGGGCGCGCCGCCGCCATAGGGGATGTAGTTGACGCGGATGCCGAGCTGGCGCGCCAGCATCTCGTGGGCGACATGGGCGATGCCGCCGTTGCCCGGCAGGCCCAGCGCGATCTCGCCGGGGCGCTTTTTCACCAGGGCCGCGTACTCGCCGAAGGTCTTCACGCCAAGGTCCGGGCGTACCACCAGGATCTGCGGGTTGACCACCGCCTTGGTGACGCCGCGGAAGGCGCGGCCCGAGTCATAGGGCAGGCTCTTGTACAGCACGGCGTTCAGGGTCACGCCCTCGCCGGCCAGCAGCAGCGTGCTGCCGTCCGGCCGCGCCTTGGCCACCTGGGCCGCGCCGAGCGTGCCGCTGGCACCGACCACGTTGTCCACCACCACCGGGCGCCCCCACTTCTCGCTCAAGCGGGGCGCCAGCGTGCGGGCCAGCTTGTCGGCGCTGCCGCCGGCGGCCACTGGCACCACGATGCGGATGGCCTGCGCGGTGTCGTTGGCCGCGGCCGCGGGGCTGGCCGCCGCGAGGCCGGCGAACACAACCGTGACAGCGGTGGCAGCCATGGTGGCCGCGGCGCTCATGTTGCCAAGGGCCGCACGCAGGGCGGAGCGCAACGGACGCAGGGAACGGAGGGAGCGGAGCGGAGTGCGGCGGAACATGGCTGGCCCATCGTGTCGAAAGGGCCAGCTTAGTCAGCGCGGCGGCGCGCTCAAACGAATGTTTCCTCGTAAGGATATGCGGGGGAAGCTTGCGTCATGCGCGCCGCGTGAAGCGTTGTTCGACCACCTTGCTCCCCCACTGCTCGCCTTCCGCTTCACTGTGCAAGGCAAAGCCGAAGGCTTCGTACAAGTGGCGCGCGGAGTCGAGTCCCTTGAAGGTCCAGAGGTAGGTCTCGCGGAAGCGCGCGTCGACAAAGCGCATCGCGTGCGCGAGGAGCTGCCGCCCGATGCCGGCGCCGCGCAGGGCGTCGTCGACGATGAACCAGCGCAGGTGCGCGACCCCGGTGTCGAGGTCGCCGTCGATCGCCAGGGAGGCGAGGGCGCGCCCGTTCTCGACATACAGCCAGAGCGCCTTGCCGGCGGCGGGCAAGGCGCCGGCGAAGGCGGCGAGTTCCGTCGCGACCTTTTGTTCGAAGAAGGCGCCGAAGCCCCAGTGCTGCGCATAGAAGCGCGCGTGCAGGGCAGCGATGTCGCCGATGCAGCCGGGCTGGTAGCCCTCGACGATGCCGGCGGAGGCGGCGTCTGCCACGCTCGCCTTGCTGTCGTTGTCCTGCGCCAGCGCATCGGCATAGAGTGCCAGCGAGCGCAGCAGTGCCTGCTGGTCGGAGGGCAGCAGGCGCCGCAAGGCGCTCGACACCTGATCCGTGGCGAAGCGGTCGATCTTGCTGCGCAGGGTTTCGCCCGCCGGCGTCAGGTAGAGATTGGCGGAGCGCGCATCCTCCTGCGAGGCCCGCCGCGCCACCAGGCCATCGGCTTCCAGCCTGGCCAGTTGCCGGCTGGTGTTCGATTTATCGAGCCTGAGGATCTTGCCCAGGTCGCGCGCGCTGATGCCCGGCGCCATGCCGATCTCGAGAACGGCGTGGACGGCCGAGGGCGCCAGATCGCTTTCGGCCAGGGTCGCGCGCATGAAGCCCAGCTCGCGCACCAGTCGGCGGGAGAAGTCGCGCAGCTCCAGGATGGTGGTTTCGCGCGGGGTGGCGGGGACGTCGACGAGGTCCATGGTTGACTCGCTAAGGTGGCTCGGCTCGCACAGGTTGCGCTGCGCAACCCAATATAGTTGCGAGTCGCAACTTTGTCAAAGCGGGCGTTCCATCGGCGTTCCGTTGCCGTGACACCGGGCCCGGGAACTGCGGGGGCGCAGCGCCGGGCCCCGGCTCTCGTCTCTCGTCTCCTCCCGGCTTCAGTCGACCGTGATGCGGTTGTCCTTCACCAGCTTCGCCCAGCGCGCCAGCTCGCCGTGCAGGAAGCGGGAGAACTCGTCCGGCGTGCCGCCGACCGGGACCACACCCAGCTCCGTCAGCCGTGCCTTGACCTTGGGGTCGTGCATGGCGGCGGCGACGGCCGCGGCGAGGCGCGCCACCACCGGAGCCGGCGTGCCCTTGGGCACGAAGACGCCATTCCACTCCAGCACCTCGAACCCCGGCAGGCCGCTTTCGATCAGGGTCGGCACGTCCGGCAGCGCCGGCATGCGGCGGGCCGATGTCACCGCCAGCGCGCGCAGCTTGCCGCTCTTGACGTAGGGAATGCCGGAGGCGGCGTTGGCGAAGTAGGCATCGACCTGCCCGCCCATCAGATCGGTCAGCGCGGGCGCGCCGCCCTTGTAGGGGATGTGCACCAGGTCGACCTTGGCCTGGCTCTTCAGCAGCTCGCCGATCATGTGGGCCGGGCTGCCCGGCCCGTAGGAGGCATAGGTGATCTTGCCCGGCGCCTTGCGCGCCGCGTCGAGGAAGGCCGCCAGCGTCTGGTAGGGGGCGCCGGGCGGCACCACCAGGATGTTCGGCGCGGTCACCGCCAGCGAGACCGGGATGAAGTCCTTGACCGGGTCGAACGGCAGCTTGCGCAGCGCCGGATTGACCGCGAAAGTCGACGCGTCGTACAGCACCGTGTAGCCGTCGGCGGGGGCCTGGGCCACCGCCATCGCGCCGATGGTGCCGCTGGCGCCGGGTTTGTTGTCGACGATCACCTGCTGCTTCAGCGACTGCGACAACTGCGCGGCGATGATGCGCGCGGCATTGTCGGCGCCGCCGCCGGCCGAATAGGGCACGATCAGCCGGATCGGCTTGGCCGGGTAGCCCGCTTCGCCCTGCGCGCCGGCCGGCGCGCAGAGGCCGAGCGCGGCGCAGGCCAGCAGGGCGCCGACCAGGGCGCGGCGCCGGGCCGGCGCGGCCCCGCTGCCTGCGCGTGGCGCTTTGCGGGGGCAATGAGTGGGGACGAGGGGGAAAGTCATGTCGATCCAGGGTGTCGGGACGCGGGAGATCCCGCGCCTTATTGGGTAGGGGCTGATTCGGTGGCGGCCTATTCGATGGTGGCGCCGGAAGCCTGCACGACGCGCTTCCATTTGGCCGCCTCGCGTGCCATCAGCTCGGCGTAGGCCGCCGGCGACGCGATCAGCGGGGAGGCGCCTTCGGCGCGCAGGCGCGCGGCGACGTCGGGCAGGCGCAGCACCTTGTCGATGCGCGCATGGAGGTCGTCGATCACCGCGCCGGGCGTGCCGCGCGGCGCGAGAATGCCGTAGCTGAGCGTGCTCTCGAAGCCCGGCAGCGCGGCCTGCGCCACCGTCGGCACCTCGGGCAGCAGTTCGCTGCGCTGCGCCCCGGTCACGGCCAGCGCGCGCAGCCTGCCGGCGCGGATGAAGGGCAGCACCGGCGGGATCACGCTGAAGGTGAAGTCGACCTGGCCGCCCAGCAGGTCGGTCAGCGCCGGCCCGGTGCCCTTGTAGGGCACGTGGGCCAGCCGGATGCCGGCGGTATTGGCGAACAGCACCGCGGTCAGGTGCGAGCCGGTGCCGTTGCCGCTGGAGGCATAGTTGAGCGCGCCGGGCCGTGCCCGGGCCGCAGCGATCAGGTCCTTGGCCGTATGCAGCGGCGAGTCGGCCCGCACCACCAGCACCAGCGGCGTGCTGGCGATCGGCGCGACCGGCACCAGATCGTGCCGGGGATCGAAGCCGAGGTCGGCGTAGAGGGCGGGATTGACCGCGAGCGTGCCGGTGTGGCCGAGCAGCAGCGTGTAGCCGTCGGCACGCGCGCGTGCCACCTGCTTGGTGCCGAGGTTGCCGCCGCCGCCCGGCCGGTTGTCGACCACGATCTGCTGCGGCAGGCCCTCGCTGACCTTCTGCGCGATCAGGCGCGCGAACACGTCGTTGCCGCCGGCCGGCGCGAACGGCACCACCAGCTTCACCGGGCGCTCCGGCCACGGCTCGGCGCGGGCGGTGCCGGCGGCCAGGGTGATGGCGCCGGCGGCGAGCCAGGCCAGCGCGCGGCAGGCCCTTTGGATTCTCACGTCTGTCTCCCTGGCGCTGGCGGCCTTTACCGCGGGGCCGTCACGCCGATGTTCTATATAAGAACCGTTGTTCTTTCCTGGAACAAAGTCTAGCGAGGCGGCTTTGCCGGCCGGAATCGGGATATACCCCGAACACGGGTGCCGGAGCGGCCTTCCCGATCTCTCTCGGTCCCCCTCGATCTCCCTCGATCCTTCTCCGGCCACGTCCGATCCTGTTCGTCCGGGACCGACCCTGCCCGATCTCCATTGGACGGTTCGGCACATGGTCCCGCGCCGCGCCCGCAATTCCACGTCATGGAATTGCGGGGGTGTGCCGCAGGGCCCCGCTGACTAAGCTGTCTCCCATAACGAAACGCAAAGAAACGCACCCGCTTCCTGCCGCCGGCAGGGGCGCGGCGTCCCGCACCGTTCCCGCACCATTCCCGCACCGTTCCAGGAGACCAGCATGCCGTCATCCCGCGCCGTCCGCCTTCGCCTCAGGGCGACCGCGGCTTTCGCCTTCCTCGCCTTCCTCTGCGGTCTTGCCGCCGCGCTGCCGCGGCCGGCGCTGGCGGCGTTCCCCGACCATGCGCTGCGCCTGGTGGTGCCGTTCTCGCCGGGCGGCGGCACCGACCTGATCGCCCGCGCCATGGCCATCACCATGGCCGAGGACCTGGGCCAGCCGGTGATCGTCGACAACAAGCCCGGCGGCAGCACCATCATCGGTACCGAAGCCGTCGCCAAGAGCGCGCCGGACGGCTACACGCTGGTGATGGCGACCATGGCGCACGCGGTCAACCCGAGCCTGCACCGCAAGCTGCCCTTCGACACCGACATGGCCTTCGCGCCGGTGATGCTGGTCGGCCGCTCGCCCAATGTGCTGGTGGTGCGCGCGGACAGCCCCATCCGCACCGTGCGGGACCTGGTCGCCCAGGCCAAGGCGCGGCCGGGCAAGGTCAGCTATGCCTCGCAGGGCTCGGGCACCTCGGCCCACCTCGCCGGCGAGCTGTTCAAGGCGCTGGCCAAGGTGGACCTCAACCACATCCCCTACCGCGGCGCGGGACCGGCCCTGACCGATCTGATGGGCGGGCAGGTCGACGTGATGTTCGCCACGGCCGCCGCGGTGGCGCCGCACCTGCTCAGCGGCAAGCTGCGCGCGATCGCGGTGACGACGGCGCAGCGCTCGCAGGCGCCCGGCCTGAGCAAGATCCCCACCATCGCCGAGAGCGGGGTGCCCGGCTACGCGGCCGATAGCTGGTACGGCCTGTTCGTGCCGGCAGGCACGCCGCCGGAGGTGATCGCGCGCCTGAACGCGGCGGCGAAGAAGGCGGTGGGCAGCGCGCTGTTCCGCCAGCGCGCCGACCAGGAAGGCCTGGCGGTCGGCGCCGGCACGCCCGACGAATTCGGCCGCTACGTCAAGGGCGAGAGCCAGCGCTGGAGCAAGGTCGTTCACAACGCGGGCATCAGCGCCGACTGAGCCGCGCGGCCTTGCCGCTGTACGGGACCACAGAACCGTTCAGCAGAGCGGAACAGGACAGCAGGACCGCAGAACAGCACCACAGAACCGCCATTCACCGGATCGCACCATGGAACCCTACGCACTCATCGAACTGAACGTCGTCTCGGGCATTGCCCTGCTCGCCTTCAACCGCCCCGACAAGCGCAACGCCATGAGCGACGACATGCGCGCGGAGTTCATCGACGCGCTGGAGCGCGTCGCCGCCGACCGCGAGATCCGCGCGCTGGTGATCACCGGCAAGGGCAGGGGCTTCTGCGCCGGCGGCGACGTCGCCGGCATGCAGCGCCGCATGGAGGCCCCGGCGGGCGAGGTCGCCTTCAACGGCTGGAGCCGGCAGCAGCGTGTGCACCACACCGTCAAGCTGCTGCACACCATGCCCAAGCCCACCATCGCCGCGGTCAACGGCGCCGCCGCCGGGCTGGGCGCGGACACCGCGCTGTGCTGCGACTTCGTCATCGCCTCGGAGGCGGCCTCGTTCTCCTGGTCCTACATCGACCGCGGCCTGATTCCCGACGGCGGCGGCATGTACTTCCTGCCGCGCCGCGTCGGCCTGTCGTGTGCCAAGGAACTGGTCTTCACCGGCCGCAAGGTGGCGGCGCAGGAGGCGAAGGCGCTCGGCATCGCCGACCGGCTGAGCGCCGCCGACCGCCTGCTCGACGATGCGCTGGCCTGGGCCGCCGAACTGAGCCGCGGCTCGGCGACGGCGATCGCGCTGGGAAAGAGCATCATGAACCAGTCCTTCGAACTGCCGGCCGACCAGGTGTTCGCGCAAGGCAGCCAGGCGCAAGGCATCTGCTACACCAGCAGCGCGCACCGCGAATCGGTGCTGGCCTTCCTCGCCAGGACCGCGCAGGCCGGCATGCAGCCGGCGGCGGCACGCACCGCCAGCGAGGGGTGAAGCCATGAACGCCATCCAGCGTCTCGTCTCGCCGCGCAGCGTTGCCGTGATCGGCGCCTCCGCCGACCCGGCCAAGACTTCCGGCCGCCCGGTGTCCTACCTGCGCAAGCACGGCTTCGCCGGCGCGATCTACCCGGTCAACCCCAAGGTCGAGTCGATCGACGGCCTGCGCTGCTATCCCGACGTGGCTTCGCTGCCGGAGGTGCCCGACGTGGGCATCGTGCTGCTGGGCGCGGAGCGCGCGCACCAGGCGGTGCGCGCGCTGGCCGCCAGGGGCGCCGGCGCGGCCATCGTGCTGGCCAGCGGCTATACCGAGACCGGCGCCGATGGCGCGCGGCGCCAGGCCGAGCTGCTCGAGGCCGCCGGCGGCATGCGCCTGCTCGGCCCGAACACGATCGGCCTGGTCAACCTGACCGACGGCATCCCCTTGTCGGCCAGCGGCGCCCTGGAGATGGACCGCTTCCCGGCTGGCAGCATCGGCGTGGTGTCGCAGAGCGGCGGCATCCTCGGCGCGCTGCTGTCGCGCGCGGCGGCGCGCGGCATCGGCCTGTCCAAGCTGGTCTCGACCAGCAACGAGGCCGACCTCGACCTGGCCGACTTCGTCGACTACCTGGCCGACGACGAAGCGACACGCGTGATCGCTCTCTATGTCGAGAGCGTGCGCGATCCCGAGGCCTTCTGCCGCGCGGCGCGCAAGGCGGCGCGCGCAGGCAAGCCGGTGGTGGCCTTCAAGATCGGCCGCTCCGAGAGCGGCGCACGCGCCGCGGTCTCGCATACCGGCGCGCTGGCCGGCGCCGACCGCATGTACGACGCGCTGTTCCGCCAGGTCGGCGTGATCCGCGCGCAGACCTTCTCCGACCTGCTCGATGTCCCCGCCGCGCTGGCCACGGGGCGGACGCTGCGCGGCCAGCGCATCGCCATCCTCACCTCGACCGGCGGCGCCGGCACGCTGGTGTCCGACAGCCTGGGCGTGGCCGGCTTCGAGACGCCGGCGCCGGACGCGGCCACCGCCGCCAGGCTGCGCGCGCTGCAGCAGGGCGACCACGCCGCGCTGGACCGCAATCCGATCGACGTCACCCTGGCCGGGCTGCAGCCCGAGCTGCTGCGCGCCGCCATCCGCATCCTGCTGGACAGCCCGGGCTACGACGCCGTGGTGGTGGTGGTGGGTTCGTCCGGCGTCGGCATGCCGGACCTGATGGCCAACGCGATCCGCGACTGCCTGCCCGCCAGTGACAAGCCGGTGATCGCTTATGTGAGCCCGCACGCGCCCGAGGCCGCGGCGCTGCTGAACCGGCGCGGCGTGCCGGCCTTCGCGGCGCCGGAGGCGTGCGCGGTGGCACTGGAGGCCATGCTGGGCGCGGCGCGCGGCGCCTCCGCTGCCTGCCCGGTTACGGTCGATGCGGCCGAGGCCGGCACGGCGCCGCTGCCGCTGCCCGACCTGGCGCCCTTCGGCAGCGGATCGCTGGACGAGGCCGCGGCCAAGGCGCTGTTCGCCGGCTTCGGCGTGCCGGTCGCGCGCGAGGTAGTGGTGGGCGATGCCGAGGCGGCCCGCGCGGCCGCGCAGGGCCTGGGCGACAGCGTGGTGCTGAAGATCCTGTCGGCGCAGATCACGCACAAGAGCGATGTCGGCGGCGTCGCGGTCAATGTGGCACCCGCGGCCATCGCCGCGCGCATGGCGCGCATGGCGGCCGAGGTCGAGGCCGCCACCGGCGCGGCGCCGGCGCGCTACCTGGTACAGGAGATGGTGCGCGGCGGCGTCGAGGTCATCCTCGGCATGCACCGCGATGCGCTGGGCACTGCCATCCTGCTCGGCATGGGCGGGGTGGCCGCCGAACTGTTCGGCGACACCGTGCTGCGCATGCTGCCCGAGGGCCGCGGCCTGGCCCGCGCCGACGCCATGGAGATGATCGGCGCGCTGAAGACCGCGCCGCTGCTGCACGGCTTCCGCGGGCGTCCGCCGGCCGACGTGGCGGCACTGGCCGATGCCATCGTGGCCTTTTCGCGCATGGTGGCGTCGCTGGGCGGGCGCCTGCTCGAGGCGGAGATCAACCCGGTCTTCGTGTTGCCGCAGGGTCAGGGCGTGGTGGCAGCCGACGGCGTCGCGGTGCTGGCCGGCGCGCACGCTGGCGAGGCAGCCGTTTCCCCGGCAAACTGAGGCCGGCGTGGCATTGGAGGAGGACAGGCATGGCAGCAACGCAGCACGATCGGGTGGTGGTGGACGTGGACGGTTGTCCGGTGGCGTGGCGATGCTGCGGCGACGGGCCGCCGCTGGTGCTGCTGCACGGCGGCCACGGCAGCTGGGAGCATTGGACGCGCAACCTCGCGCCGCTGGCGCGCACGCGCCGGCTGCTGGTGCCCGACATGCCGGGCTACGGCGACTCGGGCATGCCGGCGCAGGCCGATCTGCCCGGCCTGGTCGAGGTGCTGGCCCGTGCGCTGGCCGCCCTGCCGGAACGCGGCGATGGCCCCATCGACTTGGTGGGCTTTTCCTTCGGCGGGCTGGTGGCGGCGCAACTGGCCAGCCATCCCGCCCTGGGCCGCGCGCCCGCCAGCCTGGCGCTGCTCGGCCCGGCCGGACACGGGGGGCCGCGCCGGCTCGTGCACGAACTGGCCGACTGGCGGCGTTGCGCGGACGAGGCGTCGCTCGCCGCTGTGATGCGGGCCAACCTGGCGGCCCTGATGTTCGCCGAGCCGGCCGCCATCGACGATGCCGCGCTCGCCCTGCACACGCGCGCCTGCCGCGCCACGCGTTTCCGCAGCAAGCCGATCTCGCGCGCGGGCGGCCTGCAGGCGGCGGTCGCGCGCTACGCCGGGCCGGTGCTGCTGGCCTGGGGCGAACACGATGTGACGGTGACGCCCGAGGCGATCGACGGCATCGCCCGCGCCGCGCGCGCGCCGTCGGCGCCGGCGGCGCGCGTCGAGGTGGTGGCCGGCGCCGGGCACTGGGTCCAGTACGAGGCGCACGCGCGCGTCAATGCCTTGCTGCAGGACTGGCTGGCGCGGCCCCAAGCGGGGCCGGCGCGCTCGGGCTGAGGTCCGCGCCACGCCACGGCGGGGCCCGCCGTTTCGCGTAGCATGGCACGCTCCGGTGCCCCTTCGTGTCCACCATGCCCAGCAGCCCACTCACCACCACCCGCCTCAAGCCGGGGCGCGGCAAGGCCACCCCCAACCGCTCGCTGGAGCGCGGCGTGGCCGTGCTGCGCGCCTTCCGCGCCGGCTCCTCCATGCTCGGCAACAGCGAGATCGCCGAGCGCACCGGCCTGTCGCGCTCCACGGTCAGCCGGCTGACGCAGTCGCTGATCGAGACCGGCATGCTCGAATACATCCCGCACTTCCGTGCCTACCGCCTGGGCGCGCCGGTGCTCAGCATGGCGCACGCGATGCGCGACAGCTCGCAGGTGCTGAAGGTCGCCACGCCGATGATGGTGGAGGTGGCGATGCGGCACCGGATCAATGTGGGGCTGGCGGTGGCCGACGGCGACGAGATGATCTACCTGGAGTCGTTCCGCTACAACCGCCGCCAGTCGCTGCGCACCGTGGTGACGGGCCAGCGCATCCCGATGGCGCTGACCTCGCTGGGCCGCGCCTACCTGGCCACGCTGGCGCCGGTCGACCTCGCCGCCATGCTGGCCGGTTTCGCCGCGCGCGCCCGCGGGCGCGGCTGGCGCGAGCTGCGCCGCGAGATCGAAGCCGCGGTGGCATCGGTGCGCACGCGCGGCTACTGCGTGGCGTCGTGGCAGCCCCAGGTGGTGGCCCTGGCGGCGCCGGTGCATTGCGAAGGCTATGGCGTGCATGTGCTGAACGTCAGCGTGTCCAGCCAGCAGGAGGCGGCGGAAGTCGAGGCGGCGCTGGCGGGGCCGCTGCTGGCGCTGGCCCGGGACATCGAGGCGCGCGTGCGCCTGCCGGAGTGAGGCGAGCCGGCACGGGTACCGGCAGTTCTGTGACCCGACGTTCCCCGACATCCGCCGGTGCTCCGCCCGGGGCCTGAAGCCGGGCGACGCCGCCTCATGCCGCCTCACGCCGCCTCACGCCGCCTCACACAACTTCACGCCACCTCATGCCGCAGGAACGCCGTGCTCAGGCGGCAGCGCGGGTTCTGGCCGCGGTGGCGCCTCGGACGCGACGGCCGGCGCTTGCGCTGCCACCTGCCGGCGCGCGAAGGCCGCCAGCCCGCGCAGCGCCGCCCTGGCCGAAGGCAGGTAGAAAGCCTGCAAGTGGAAGACATGCCAGCGCCCCAGGTGGACTTCGAGCCGGCATGGCACGCCGCAGGCCTGTGCGTGCGCGGCGAGACGGGTGGCGTCCGCCAGCAGCACTTCCTGGTCGCCGGCCTGGACCAGCATCGGCGGCAGGCCGTGCAGGTCCGTTGCGAGCGGCCGCGCGGCGGAGCCGCTGCCGCCGGTGCCACCGTCATACCAGCGCAGGCCCTGTTCGAGCCAGGCCCGGCGGATCATCGGGTCCTGCTTGCGCCGCGAGGCCAAGGTGTCGCCGCCGAGCGTGGGGTCGGTCACCGGGGACAGCAGCAGCAGGGCCGCCGGCGCGGGATCGCCGCGCTCGCGCAGTGCCAGGGCGAGCGCCAGCGCCAGGGCACTGCCGGCGGAATCCCCGGCGATGACGATCTGCCCGGGAGCGTGGCCGGCCGCGCGCAGGGCCGCGTAGCTGGTCAGTGCGTCCTCCAGCGCGGCGGGATGCGGATGCTCGGGCGCGAGCCGGTAGTCGGGCACCCACACCGGCATGCCGGCGGCGGCGGCCAGCCGCGTGGTGATGCTGCGGTGGGTGGCGGGGCTGCCCAGGCAGAAGGCGCCGCCATGCAGGTAGAGGATGGCGCCGGTAGAGGCCGCGCCGCTTGCGGGCGTCACCACTGGCGCCACCACTGGTGCCACCACTTCGAGCGCGATGCCGCCGGCGCGGCGCCACGAGCGGGCGGTGCCGCCGGCGCCCGGCATCAGCGGCGTCAGCAGGGCCACGATGCACCGCTGCGCCCGCGCGCCCAGCGGCGGGCCGATCAGCGTGCGGAAGGCCACGCGCAGGAAGGCACGCAGGAACCCCGCGGCGGCCGCCTCGGGCCAGGCGCGCGCTTCGGCCACCTCGACGCCGCCGGCGGGTCCCGTCGGCCCGGGCAGCGGCCGCGTCAGGCGGTAGGCGGCCAGGCTGGAGTGGCGCGCCAGCCAGCGATAGGTCAGGGTGAAGCCCGGCCAGTTGGTGCTGTTGTGCCCGCTGGCGTCGACATACCAGCTGGTGCAGCCATTCCATACGGTGCCGGCCAGGCGTTGCTGCACGCGCGTGTTGAAGCGCCGGTAGGGTGCCTCGTCGACCTCGATGGCGCTCGCCCGCGCGTCGCGCATCGCCTGCAGGCAGCGCAGCACATGGGCGATCTGGCTTTCCAGCATGTAGACGATGGAGTTGTGGCCGAGATTGGTATTGGGCCCGTACAGCATGAAGAAATTGGGGAAGCCCGGCACCGTCAGGCCCAGGTAGGCCTGGGCGCCGTGGCGCCAGGCCTCGTTCAGGTCCTGTCCATCGCGGCCGGTGATGCGCATGGGCGAGAGGAACTCGGTGGCGGCGAAGCCGGTGCCGTAGACGATGGCATCGACCGCATGGTGCGCTCCGTCCGCGCACTCGATGCCATCCGCGGTGATGCGGCGGATGCCGGCGGTCACCAGGGTCACGTTGGGCTGGCTCATGGCGCGTAGGTATTCGCTCGACAGCAGGATGCGCTTGCAGCCGATCGGGTAGTCGGGTGTCAGCCTGGCGCGTAGCGCGGCATCGGGCACCTGCCGCGCCAGCAGCCGGCGGAAGGGCAGGCCCACCGCCAGCTTCATCAGCCAGCGGAAGCGGGTGAAGGCCAGCGCGCGCGATTCGTAGCGCAGGTAGATGCCGGCGCGGTGCATTCGCATCGCCCATGGCAGGCGACGGTACAGCAGCTTCTCCCAGCCCCGGTAGGCCCGGTCCGGGCGCGGCATCAGGTAGGCCGGCGAGCGCTGGAACACCGCCAGCGAACCGACGCTGCCGGCAATGGCCGGCACGAACTGGATGGCCGAGGCCCCCGTGCCGACGACGGCGACGCGCTTGCCCGAGAGGTCGTAGCCATGGTCCCAGTACGCGGAATGGAAGCTGTGGCCACGGAAGTGCTCGATGCCCGGCAATTTCGGCAGCGCCGGCCGGCTGAGCTGGCCGGTGGCGCTGACCAGCAGGCGCGTGTGCAGGGTGGCGCCGTCGGCCAGCGTCACCAGCCACAGCGCCCGCGCTTCGTCGTAGCGTGCCTGCGCCACCTCGGCGCCGAAACGCAGGTGCGGCGCCAGGCCGTACTTGCGGGCGCAGTGCTGCAGGTAGCGGTGGATCTCCGCCTGCGGCGCAAAGGTGCGTGACCAGTCCGGGTTGGGCTCGAAGGAGAAGGAGTACAGATGGGACGGCACGTCGCAGGCGGCGCCGGGATAGCTGTTGTCGCGCCACACGCCGCCGACGTCGCGGCCGCGTTCGAGGATGAGGAAGTCCTCGATGCCGGCGCGCCGCAGGGCCACCGCCATGCCGATGCCGGCGAAGCCCGCACCGATGAGGATGGCGGCGAGCGGTTCGTCCGGCGTGGCGCCGGGTGCGGCGGGGGTGGGAGCGGTGGCGGGCATGGGCTGTCTCCTGTAGTTCTGTGCTGGCGCCAATGTTGCGGCCGGCTGGGGAATCCTCCAATGGCGCGCGGGGACAGTTGTTTTAGTATTCGGGCCACATCAGACCGTTTCCGGGTATCCCCTCATGCGCTTCTGGGAGTTCACGAGAAGTCCGGCGAGCGTCCACCTGCTGGTGGATTTCGGCGTGGCGCGCGGCCTGGCGCCGGCGCAGCTGCTGGCCGGCACGCGCCTGTCGCCCGAACGGCTGGCCGACCCCAACCAGGGCGTGAGCGCCGCGCAGGAACTGCGCGTCGCCGGCAACCTGCTGCGCTTGCTGGAGCATCCGCCCGGACTGGGGCTGGAGGTGGGGCTGCAATATCACTTCTCCGCCTACGGCGTGTGGGGCTACGGCCTGATCAGCAGCGCCACGGGAGCCGACGCCATGGCGCTGGCGCTGCGTTTCCTGCCGCTCACCTTCGCCTTCTGCGGGATTGCCTACCACGAAGAACACGAACTCGGGGTGCTCGGCTTCGGCGAGCCGGCGCTCGCCGATGGCCTGCGCCAGTTCCTGCTGGAGCGCGACATGGCCGCCGCCGCGGTGCTGCTGCGCGAAATCGGCGGCGGCGACTTCCGCGTGCGGGCCTTCACGCTCACGGCCAGGGCGCCGGCGCGCGGGAACTCCCGGCGCGACCTGCCGACGGTGTTCGGTGCCACGCCCACCTACGGCGCCGCGCGCAACAGCCTGCTGTTCGACCGCGCCTGGCTGGCCAGGCCCCTGCCGCAGGCCAATCCGGTCACGGTGGCGATGTGCGAGCAGATGTGCGGCCGGCTGCTGGAAGAACGGCGCGCGCGCCTCGGCACCGCCGCGCTGGTGCGCCACTACCTGGACAGCGCCCCGGGCGGGCAGCCGCCGACGCTCGACGGCATGGCGCAGCGCATGCACACCAGCCCGCGCACCTTGAAGCGCCGCCTGCAGGAAGACGGCAGCTCCTTCCGCGCGCTGCTGGCCGAACACCGCTCCGCGCTGGCGCGGCAATGGCTGCAGGAGGGGAACCTGAGCCTGACCGAGATCGCGGCGCGGCTCGGCTTCAGCGACCTGTCGACCTTCTCGCAGGCCTTCAAGCGCTGGCACGGCGTGGCCCCCAGCGCTTACCGCGGCATGCGCGAGGGCGCCTGAGCGCCGGCCATCGTCGCTCAGCGCTTCCGGCGGCGCGCCCGGCGCGGCTCCCTGCAGGCTTCGGCGATTCCGGCTACGCTGTCGGCCTGAATATCCTGCGCTCCACCCGGAGCGCAGCTCACCGCACCCAGAAGCCAGGATCACCATGCCCGCTCCCCTCAAGATCGACTTCGTCTCCGATATCGCCTGCCCCTGGTGCGCGATCGGCCTGGCCTCGCTGCAGCAGGCGCTGGCGCGCCTGGATGGCGAGGTCGATGCCCGCATCGCCATGCATCCCTTCGAACTGAACCCGCAGATGGGTCCGCAGGGCGAGGCCATCGTCGACTACCTCGGCAAGAAATACGGCCGCACCCCGGCCCAGATCGCCGAAACCCAGGCCATGATCCGCGAGCGCGGCGCCAGCGTCGGCTTCGCCTTCGGCCCGCGCGAGTTCGTCTACAACACCTTCGACGCCCACCGGCTGCTGCACTGGGCCGGCCTGCAAGGCAAGCAGCTCGCGCTCAAGCAGGCGCTGCTGCAGGCCTACCACGGCGACGGCAAGGATCCCAGCAGCCACGACGTGCTGGTCGAGGCGGCCGCCTCGGTCGGGCTGGACGCCGAACAGGCGCGCGGCGTGCTGGCGCGCGGCGACTACGCCGACGAAGTGCGCGCGGAAGAGCGGGAATACCAGGCGATGGGCATCCAGTCGGTGCCGTCGATCATCTTCAACGACCGCTACCTGGTGAGCGGCGGCCAGCCGCCGGAAGCCTTCGAGCAGGCGATCCGGCAGATCCTGGCAGAGGGCTGAGCGGCGTCCCCGGGGCCGGCCCGCTCGAGGTGGGCCCTTCTCCGCCACGCCACGCCACGGCACGGATGCGGCTCGCATTCGTCGCCAACTTGCAGACTCGTCCTATGTACGCGCGATCCGCGAGGCCATAGCATTTTGCTCATCCCGCGCCGCCCCGCAGGGCGGTGCGGGCAGGCCCTGCGGCCCGGCCATCGCTTCCGTTCCTCCCTCGCTTCTCTCCCGCTTTCCCGCGACGGCCCCGCAGCCATGCGTTGCAATGTCCACCGAGACGATCGACCCATGACTCGCTTCCTGCAGACCCGCCCCGCGTCGCCGCGGCGGCCCGCACCGCGCTGGCTCGCCGCCCTGGCCCTGGCCGGCGCCCTCTGCGGCACCGGCGCGGCCAGCGCCGCCGACCTGGTGCTCGCCTATGACGAACTGGGCCGCCTGGTCCGCGTCACCGACAAGGCCAGCGGCGCCACCGTCACCTACGAGTACGACGCGGCCGGCAACCTGGTCGCGATCCGCCGCACGTCCTAGCGCCGGGCACACCGGGTGAGCCGGCGCCGCCGCGCGGCGCCACGCCTTTCCCGCTCTCTCCGCTTCGCCGCCCGCTGCCGGGCCGGCCCTCCCGGGGCCGCGCCCGCGGCCCCCGTTCGCCCGGGCGCCGGCACGACCCGGCCGCCTCACCAAGGAGCATCGACCATGCTGTCCTGGTCTCGCCTGCACTGGAAGCCCCCGATCCTGCCGCGCCACTGGCTCGGCAAGCTGCTGCTGGCCTGCGTGATCACCGGCCTCGCCCCCGCCGCGTGGGCCGAAGACTGCTACGACAAGTTCGCCGCGGCCGGCGCCTTTCCCGGCTCGAAGAACTGCCTGCTCTACGCCTCCACCGTCACCAGCGGGCTGGGCGGCCTGTGCAGCGCCACGCTCGCCACCGAGTACTGCGCCGGCGCGCCGCCCGGCGGCGGCAAGCCCTATATGCCGGACGACACGCCACTGTCGCTGGATGCGCCCGACAACGTCGAATACATCGTCGGCGACGTCAGCATGGACGACGTCAGCGGCGGCTGCGGCGATGCCGATGCGGGCCAGTGCGCGGAAGCCAGCGGTGGCGACCCGGTCAACCTGTTCACCGGACAGTTCGACTACGCGGTGGTCGACCACACCGTGGCCGACCTGATCCCGCTGCAGATGGGGCGCGTCTACCGCAGCTCGCTGCGCAATGCCGACGGCCAGGCCGTGCTGGGGGCCTTCGGCCTCGGCATGCAGCCCCACTACGACCTCTACCTGCGCGAGACGGAAGGCGGCGCGCGCCTGCAACTGGTGCTGCCCAGCGGCGTGGCGATCCCCTTCGCCCGCGTGGCGGACGGCCGCTGGCGCAACGGCAGGAGCCGCGGCAACCTGTACGGCACCGAGATCGCGCAGAACGGCGCCCGCGAGCGGGTGCTGACCCTGCACGACCGCCACCGCTGGACCTTCTCGCTGATCGGCCAGCGCTGGTACCTGAGCGAAGTGGCCGATCGCAACGGCAACCGCCTCACGCTGACCCGTGAGCAGACCGGCCTGCTGATCGCGGTGCAGGGCCCGAGCGGGCGCAGGCTGCAGATCGGCTACTCGGGCAGTGACGACGTGCGCGCGCGGCGCCTGATCTCCCGCATCACCGACCCGCTCGGCCGCACCACCACCTATGCCTACGACGCGCGCCTGCGCCTGGTCAAGGCGACCGCCCGCGACGGCGGCACCACCACCTACGAGTGGGACGGCCAGGACCGCCTGGTCGGCATTACCGACGCGCTCGGCATCAAGGCCCTGGTCAACGAGTACGATGGCGCGCAGCGCGTGGTGCGGCAGACCCTGGCCGACGGCAGCACCTTCCGCTTCGCCTACACGCCGTCCAGCGGCACCGTGACCCGCACCGAAGTGACGGACCGGCGCGGCGCCGTGCGCCAGGTCGACTTCGATGCGAACGGCAATGTGGTGGCCAACCAGCAGGCCGCCAACGGCAACATCCTCGAACGTAACGAGCACCGCTTCACCTACGACGCCGCCAGCGGCAGGCTGGTGCGCAGCGAGGACTACCGCGGCCGCGTCACGCTGTATGCCTACGACGCCAACGGCAACCTGGCCAGGCGCACCCAGGTGGCCGCCTTCAGCTACGGCGACCGCGTCACCGAAGCCACCTACGACCCGGTGTGGAACGTCCCCACCCGGCTCAAGCTGCCCAACGGCGGCGAATGGACCTACCAGTACGACGGCCGCGGCAACCTCGTGCGCGTGCGCGCGCCCGATGGCGGCGAATGGACCCAGGCCTACGACAGCCAGGGGCGGCGCACGCGTGCCGCCAATCCGCTCGGCCACGCCACCACCTACGGCTATAGCGGCGCCGACCTCGCCAGCGTGACCGATCCGCTCGGCCGCACCGTGCGCTACGCGACGGACGCCGCGGGCCGCCGCACGCGGGTAACCGACCCGCTGGGCCACGCCACCCAGGTGCGCTACGACGCCATGGACCGCGTGCTGGAAATCGTCAACGCCCGCAACGGCAAGATCGCCTTCGCCTACGATGCCGCCGGCCGCCTGACCGCGCGCACCGACGAACGCGGCAACACCACGCGCTTCACCCATACGCCGATCGGCCGCGTCGCCACCAGGACCGAAGCCGACGGCGCTCGCACTACCTACGGCTACGACCTGGCCGGGGCGCTGAGCGAGACGGTGGACCCGCGCGGCAAGCGCATGACCATCAAGCGCGACAAGCGGGGCCAGCCCGAGACGATCGAATACGGCGCGGCCACGGCGGACAACTGGCCATGGAAAAGCCAGCTGGACATCATCGACCTGGGGAATGGGTTCAACCTGGGTGACACCAATGTCGGCCTCAAACTGCTGCGCTACGACAACGCCGGCCGCCTGGTGTATGAGTGGATGTCCGGCATCACGCGGGTGTACCGTACCTACGAGGCCAGCACGCCCGGTCAGTTGACGACGATGCGCATGAAGGGCTCGAGCGTCATCCCGGACTCCCCCACGCTGCGCTATGCCTACGATCCGGTCGGCCGGGTGACCCGTATCAGCCAAGACGGCCGTGCCACCGCCCTGCAGTTCGAATGGGACCGCGCCGGCCGCCTCGTGCGCAGCACCGCCACCGGCCAGGGCGGCCGTGCCCGGCTCGTCACTGACTACAGCTATGACGCCGCCGGCCAGCTCACCGGGCTCGACTACCGCAGCGCGGGCGGCAAGCTGGGCGAGATCCGCTACAGCTACGATGCCGCCGGGCGCCGCTCCGGCATCGGCGGCAGCCTCAACCCGATCGAGTTGCCCGGCGCCAGCGTGACCGACGCCCAGTACGACGCGCGCAACCGCCTGACACGCTGGGCCGGCCGCACCCTGCGCTACGACGCCAATGGCAACCTGATCGACGACGGCGTGCGTACCTACACCTGGAACGAGCGCGACCAACTGCGCCGGGTCACCACTGCCGCCACGGGGCAGGTGGCATTCACCTACGATCCCAGTGGCCTGCGCAGCACGAGCTCCCAGGGCGGGGAGTTCATCGAATACGCCCACGACGGCATCAACCTGGCGCAAGAGTTACCCGGCAGCGACAAAAGCACCACACTCCACGGCCCGGCGCTGGACATGCCGCAGATCCGCCAGGATCTGGACGGCACCGAGCGCTTCCTGCTGCAGGACGGCAACGGCAACGTGATCGGCCTGAGCGACGGGCTGGGTACGACGCTGGAGACGCAATACCGCTACGAGCCCTACGGCAAGACGCGAGTGCTGGGACAGGCCAGCCGCAATACCCAGCAGTACACGGGGCGGGAGAACGATGCCACCGGGCTGTACTACTACCGGGCACGCTACTACGATCCGGAGACGGGGCGCTTCGTCAGTCCGGATCCGATCGGGTGGGCGGCAGGGCAGACGAATGGGTATGCGTATGTGGGTGGGGATCCGATCTCTCGCACTGATCCGACGGGACAGTTTGCGATGCTGCTTCCACTACTTCCCCCGACGGCTGAAGCGATCGGAGCAGGCATCGGTGCTTACCTTGGCTGGAATGTGTTGGGGCCCATTCTGGCAACGAACTATCCATCTGGCTATTGGCCCGGAGATAAAGGTGCGGCCGAATGGGGAAGAAGAGATGGCTGTGGTGCAAATGAAGGAAGACGGCGTTTTCATAAGGGGGTTAAACAAGGGGATAACATGAGCCGTCCTAAAGACGAATATGGGGTTAATCCGTCTACTGGTGATGTTGTTGACCCGGAAGGGGAGGTTGTTGGGAACTTGGGTGACTATTGAGTGGGGTCTGTAAATGGAAATATCAAAATCATTGGTTGATGTATTTTTGCTTCTCCGTGGAGATGCCATTGATCCCGATCTCGTTACCGAAATGCTCGGCGTTGCAGCCACAAAATCTAGAGTGAAGGGTGAGCTTTGGCAGACATCAACAAAACATGAGGTGGCGGCTAAGATAGGATTCTGGTCTTTGGACTCTGATGCTCACTCTTCGTCGCTTTCGGACCATATTTCATGCTTGAGATCAAAGCTCGAGGCTGCACGTTATTTGCCATTGCAAATTCCAGGTGTTGATTATGCGGAAATCAGCATATTTGTAGCGATATCCGATAGGAATGGAGGTGGATCGTATGAATCCGAGCTGACATCGGTAGATTTGGAATGGTTAGGTCGATTAGGTGTAAAGATTACGGTATCTTTTAATTGCGATTCAGATTGAAAGGCATTGCCAACGACGCTCACCCATGTGGTAAGCGTCGTTGGCAGATGAGATTCGGCGTTGGCCAGGTCTGGGTTTAGCCACCGGGCTGTACTACTACCGGGCACGCTACTACGATCCGGAGACGGGGCGGTTCGTCAGTCCGGATCCGATCGGGTGGGCGGCTGGGCAGACGAATGGGTATGCGTATGTGGGTGGGGATCCGATTGGCTACGTGGACCCTGACGGACTCGCGCCCGGAGACAGGGACTTTGGCATCAAAAATGCGGGCTTCTGGAAGTGGTGGGAAACGAATAAGTTATGGTATGGACCATTCGATAAAAGCCATAACGGCTTCAATCCGGATAAGCCTTATGACCTACCAAACAGGGAAATGGCAAATCGCATGGTCGACGAGTATGAGGCATGCAAGACGCGCGATTCCGGGCGTGGTGGGAAAATTAGAGGTGGGAATCGAAGCGGGCTTCGCGGCATGCGAGGCGGGTGGGAGGAGTAAAGGTGAGTATTTTTTGTATTCTACACATAATATCCGATGTGCGGGACTCACTCCCGCCTGATTTTTTGCCTGTCCTAGCGCATACAAAGTGGGGGTTTGTTGATAACGCATCTGAAGAGCAACGGAATCGCCGCATGCGCTTCCGCCGTGCAGTGGGTCTGGAAGACGTCCCGATTCCAAGGTATCACTGGCAATTGAATTCAGATGGTATGGTGGGCGGGGGAAATATTGAGGATCATTTCCTCTGGGTTATTAGCCAAATCAAGGTCGATCCAACGATTAGAGAAATTCTTGGTGATGATTTTCAATACTGGTTTAGCGTCTTCTGGCAAGATCAGGGTATTGGTGGAGGTCCAGTTATCACCGTGCAAATCGCGGAGCTGCTAGCCCGCCATCAAGCGAAGATGGAAATCTCGTTTTACGCTGTCCCTTGATTGCGCAGCTGCCATTAGGGCGACGAGTGGCTCGACTACATCCACGGCGGCGCGAGTGTGGCACAAGCGTTTGGCCGCTACAGCGAAATCGCCAACCGTCGCGAGCCCTACGGCAATCTCAACGGCGTAAAGGCGAAATGATGAAAGATGAACCGATGCTGATCATTGCTCTTTATGTTACGGGAACGAAGTTGGACCCGGATCGGATCACGGAGATCCTGGGGATCGAACCAAACAGAAAACGGAGTTGCGGCGAAAAGAGAATTTCGTCGTCGGGGCACGAAATCACGGCGAAATGCGGGCTATGGGGCCTTGTCATTGAATCCGATTCGCCATTGCTTGAGGTGCAACTCGCTCAGCTCGTCGAGAAAGTGCGGCCAAGTCAGACGTTTCCCACTGTGGCTGGGGTAGAGGAGGCCTATGTCGACGTGTTTATTGCACTCGGCAGTGACTCAGATGGCAATGCGAACTGCGACCTCAGCCTCAGTGCAGACCTTCTGACACAAGTGGCACGACTTGGACTGCCACTGAAGATCACCGTGTCGGTCGGGCGCGACTAGATGCGGCATGTAGCAACGACATTCCCAGGCTCTCTCGGTCAGCAGAGTCACGCCCATATTTACGAATCTGATAACTGCCATCAACAAAGATGGGACGGGAAGCCATGGGAAATGTCAAGATGACCTTCCGAAGAATAAGAGGCTGCGTGATTTCCTCATGAAGAAGGGCTTTTCTATTGGGGTGCTTGGGGATTTTCTTATCCTGAAAAATTGGGTTCAGTCCACTATGCAAGCGATTGACCCAACCAATCCACATGGGTACGACAATTCAAGCCGGATGCCGTATTGGATTCCGGATGAGCGCGGGAACTTCGATATATGAACGCGAGAGACGTTGGTTTTTCGTGAAAGAATCTATGTATTGAGGGGTATTTTGGAAAATATATTCAAAGTCTATTGCCATCCCAAGGTGGGCGCGGTCTTTGAGGGTGGATTACTGGAATGCCTTGATGTTTCCATTCAAGGAAATCCGGATTCGTTAAGGAAGATTGGGGAGTTCTTGATTATTTGTGCGGATAGGTTTGATGGTTTGAGTAATAACGAGGTCGCTCATTTTCATTGAAGTGATGAGTTGAAAAACTGGGGTAAGGATTGCCCGGACATTATCGGTGTGTCCTTGCCGAGCGATGCGAAAGGCTAATACGGCTGTAGAGGTCGGCACGCGGTGGCACTGGTCGATCGATTGAGAGTGTGCTTCTAGGAGCGAAAAGTGAGGAAAATCACAGCCGAATTCAAACTGGCAATCGAAGCCTACGATGCCCATGACAATGTGCAGGCCTTTCGCCTAATGGAGGAGTGTGCCAATGAAGGGGATCCGGCCGCATGCTTCCTCGCCGCATTGTGGTGCAAGAGAGGGGAAGGCACGGATGCCGATCCAGAGCGCAGCGCGTTCTGGATCAGTCGATTAGCGGCGCTCGCGCGAAGAGGTGATCTGGACGCGCAGTGGAACTTGAGTTGCATGCGGCGCTGGGGCAATGAGGTGATCCCCAGGAACGTCAAGATCGCGAACCGCTGGCTGGAGCGTGCGGCAGAGGGAGGGCATGGCCAGGCGCAACACCACCTAGCTTGGTACTACGAGTCAGGGCAGTACGGATATCCGATTGATCTGGCGCGTGCAAACGCTTGGTATGAGCGAGCGCTGAAGCAAGAGGACCCGGAGACGCTGTACCTATTCGCAATGCGAGAGTTTCGCGATGGCAAGCCAACCGAGGCAGCGATCGGATTGTTGAAGCGGGCGGCTGCTAACGGATTCAGTCAGGCCATTTATGTGCTGGAGGAATTCGGGCGCTGAGTCAATGTGTGCTGGGCGCAGTCACATCGCGCCCGTTCCCGGTGCCAGAAGTGAAGGGCCGAGGGGCCGGCTAGCAGGAACACGCGGCATTGCAGGTGGGGAGAGCGATGTACTACGAGCGGGCGCATTACCAAGATCCGGAGACTAGGCAGATCTCAATGCGATAGAAATGAGATTTAGTGGATTACTGAGTTCAGTTGAAAAGGCATGGCATCGTATTCCGATATGGATAATCGTTTGCCTTGCGTTCGCCACTTTCGTTGGATTGAATATCGCCGCCGCCTTTTTCCTGAAGGATGTCTCCTCTTCCGAAGCGGCTTGTCGCAGGCAGTGCCTTGAAATTGGCAAGGAAGGCAACCTGGAGCCAATTTATCCAGAGGTAGTAACACGGGGCATGCGCGGTCGCGGCCCCGTTGAGTGCCGATGTCGCTAGGAATGGATCCAGGCGCAGCGCCATTCAGGAGGGCAAGGAGATGTCTCAAGCGAGCGACTGGTATGGCAAGCGGGAGGGAGTTTTTCGGGGAGAGATCAACTGCCAAGTCGTCCGTCGTTGGGGCCTGATATCCCGTTGGTCACTTCGTATCGTCGCGGGTGGGGGAGATTGTTCCTGGTGGTCAGGCAACCGAAGGAAGCACTGGTGGAGTTGATGGATGCGGAAGAGATCTCCCGAGTTCAAGAGGGCGATGGCAGCATACGACGCCGACGATGGCGCCCAAGCCTTTCAATTGATGGAGACCTGCGCCGAGGCGGGAGAGCCGATGGCCTGCGCCATGGCCGCCCTTTGGTGTCAGAAGGGTGAGGGCACTGCCGTGGATCCGGAGCGCTGTGCGCATTGGATCGAGCGCCTCCAAGCACTGGCCGACGATGGAAATCTGGAGGCACAGTGGGAACTGAGCTGCATGCAGCGCTGGGGTGACATAGTGTCCCTAGACATCAGGATCGCGAATCACTGGCTGGAACATGCTGCGAAGGGCGGCTATGGCGAGGCGCAGCACCTTCTCGCTTGGTATTACCAGACAGGACAGTATGGCTACCCAGTCGATCTATCAAAGGCGAACGCTTGGTACGAGAAGGCGTTTGCACTCGGAAATCCGGAAACGCTGTATCTGTTCGCCTTGCGCGAGTTCCAGGACGGCAAGCCTACCGAGGCTGCGATCAGGCTGCTGAAGCAGGCAGCGGACAAGGGATTCAGTCAGGCCAGGTATGTGCTGGAGGACTTCGGGTATTGAGTGGCAGAGGCTTGGGCCATCGCGCATTCAATAGGGTGGGGAACCGAGCCTCACGCATGGGCTACCGACGCACTCCGGATATGGCCCTGTCGCGGACATAGCGCGGATCCGCGAGGACTGGTACCGCACCGAGCGAGGACGGCAATGGCAACGTGATCGGCCTGAGCGACGGGCTGGGCACGACGCTGGAGACGCAATACCGCTACGAGCCCTACGGCAAGACGCGGATGCTGGGACAGGCCAGCCGCAATACCCAGCAGTACACGGGGCGGGAGAACGATGCCACCGGGCTGTACTACTACCGGGCGCGCTACTACGATCCGGAGACGGGGCGCTTCGTCAGTCCGGATCCGATCGGGTGGGCGGCTGGGCAGACGAATGGGTACGCATATGTAAACGGGAATCCGATTATCTACACCGACCCGTCTGGGCTTGCAAACTCTGGCATCCCCAAACAGGTACCGGGTACAACGAACACTGTTCGGATTGACCCACCTCACGTCGCGGGTCAGCAAAGTCACGCTCACATTTACGATAAAAATGGGAATCTTATAACGGCCATCAATAAGGATGGGACGGGAAGTCATGGTAAATGTCCAAGCGATCTTCCTAAGAATAAGAAGCTGCGCGAATTTCTAATGAAGAAGGGCTTTGCTCTCGGAGCAATTGGAGACCTCCTGCTACTGAAGGACTGGGCCCAGTCTACGATGAGAGCGATAGATCCAATGAACCCGTATGGCTACGATGACCCAAGTGACATGCCGGATTGGATGTGAGGTTAGAGCGGAAGTGATAATTTAATGATCTGAATTTATATTATTAATATGGATAAATATAAGGTTTATTGTCACCCAAAAAACGAAGTGGTGTTTGAGGGTGGCTTGATTGAGTGTCTTGATGTTTCCATCCAGGGAAGTCCGGATTCTCTGAGAAAAATTGGGGAATTCCTGATTTCCTGTGCTGAGAGGTTTGATGGCCTAAGCCATGAGGAGATTGCTCATTTTCATTTGAGTGATGAGTTAAAAAACTGGGGGGATGGTTGTCCCGACATCATCGGAGCATCCTTGCCTCGCGGAGTGTGAGGCTTGAACCGACTGGGCTGCCGCAAGACTCAAGTGCAACGTTTATGCGTATGTGGGTGGGGATCCTGTCGGGTATCGCGATCCGCTAGGATTGAATCCTGCTGCAGGAGCGGCTGCTGGCGGAGCTGTCGGCGGTGCGATTGGTGCGTGGGTCGGCTGGAATTTCACGGGGCCGATCGTGCAGGACGCCATGATGGCGTCGAAACCGAAGCCGGGCTCGAAACTGAAGAATTGTCCACCAGGAACGATTCCGATCGATCAGGCCAAGGGGCCACGGGGATAGGATAAGGACGATGTGCATGGAATCAAAGGTGGGCTCGAGGCAGGGCCGCAAGATTGGGTGGGAATTACACCTGATGGTCACGTAATTACTGGTGATCATAAAGGAAACGCTGTCGACAACGGTCCAGTTGGTCCGTACCTGCCGTAGGTGAAAAATGAAAACTCTCGATTTTGTCGTCTCACTTCGAACCTTCAGCATTGACGTTGGTGCCGACGAGATTTGCGCAACTCTAGCCTTGAAACCAAGGTGGGTGCACCGGCTCGGGGAGCCTAGGACTAATCCAGCGGGACTCGCACTGGGTGGTGTTTATAAGAGGAGCTATTGCTTATTTCCAATTACGCGGGAGGCCAATGAGGATCTGGCCGATCTACTTGAGCGCATGTCAGAAGAATTGCTTAAGTACCAAGATCTTTTCTTGAGAATCCGGGCTGGCGGCGGTCGATCGGAGTTCTTTATCGGGTGGTATTCGACAGGGAACACAGGGGGCACGTTCGGCAGTTCGTTGCTAAGACGTCTTGGTGATCTTGGAATCGATCTTGCGTTGGACGTCTATGGCGAAACGGAGACCGTACGTCGGGAGGACGACTAGCCTTGGAGGTCTCCTCCTATTGCGAGCGTCGGCGCGTCGGCCTCTTCGACTGACTCCCGAGTCAAAGTCGGTGACTGCGAGCGCCCCACCGGACGACAGTAATTCAAGTGCTACCGTACTCCGGCTTACCTGCTCGCCTGAAGGGAACGGCTCTGCCCTCTGAGGACACGTAGTGATTCTTCTCGATGGACGGCAACGTGATCGGCCTGAGCGACGGGCTGGGCACGACGCTGGAGACGCAATACCGCTACGAGCCCTACGGCAAGACGCGAGTGCTGGGACAGGCCAGCTGCAATACCCAGCAGTACACGGGGCGGGAGAACGATGCCACCGGGCTGTACTACTACCGGGCACGTTACTACGATCCGGGGACGGGGCGCTTCGTCAGTCCGGATCCGATCGGGTGGGCGGCAGGGCAGACGAATGGGTATGGGTATGTGGGTGGGGATCCTTTCAATCGCACCGACCCATTTGGGCTGAGCGGGAATGTTCCGGGTCGAGGCTCGTATGCAGCAGGAAAGGGAACGCTGCCTGGTCACGGATATATCGGTGCTGTTGGGGACTTTCTTGGAAAATACCGAGATATGCGGGAGGCTAATACGATTGGTGCGGACAAGTATTTTCACTGTAAGGCGAACTGTGAAGCCACCCAGCGAGGCAAGCAAGGTGAGAAGATGGCGTGCTGGATTTCCAATGGACGCGAGTGGTTCGATCAGAAAATCAAAGGAGATCCTGCAAGCGCCTCGGCCGCAGATCAGGCAGCTAATCAATATGGCCGCAGTCAGGGTGGAAGTTCTTCTCAGTCGTGCTCTCAATTATGTTCACCAGTTCGACCTAGTGGGTTGGCGGACAATTACTGATGATGAAAAGATCAACTGTTTTTGGGCTTGCTGTAGCGATTGTCGCCGCCATGGCAATAGTACTTTGGCTGCGGCGCGAGTTAGCAATTGATAGGTGCCTGGACCGAGGAGGACGATGGAACCACGAGAGTTCCGTCTGCACGGGGGCGACTGACTGAGAAGGGCGGAATGGGGGCGAGATTCGATGCGGTCAGGAAAGCAGTGCCGCATATACCGCCGACGATGACGGCCAAGCCTCTCCATTGATAGAGGACCGCGCTGAGGCAGGGGGGCATGCCTGCATTATGGCAGCCCTGTGGTGTCAGAAGGGTGAGGGCACTGCCGTGGATCCGGAGCGCTGTGCGCATTGGATCGAGCGCCTCCAAGCACTGGCCGATGATGGAAATCTGGAGGCACAGTGGGAACTGAGCTGCATGCAGCGCTGGGGTGACATAGTGTCCCTAGACATCAGGATCGCGAACCACTGGCTGGAACGTGCTGCGAAGGGCGGCTATGGCGAGGCGCAGCACCTTCTCGCTTGGTATTACCAGACAGGACAGTATGGCTACCCAGTCGATCTATCAAAGGCGAACGCTTGGTACGAGAAGGCGTTTGCACTCGGAAATCCGGAAACGCTGTATCTGTTCGCCTTGCGCGAGTTCCAGGACGGCAAGCCTACCGAGGCTGCGATCAGGCTGCTGAAGCAGGCAGCGGACAAGGGATTCAGTCAGGCCAGGTATGTGCTGGAGGACTTCGGGTATTGAGTGGCGGAGGCTTGGGCCATCGCGCATTCAATAGGGTGGGGAACCGAGCCTCACGCATGGGCTACCGACGCACTCCGGATATGGCCCTGTCGCGGACATAGCGCGGATCCGCGAGGACTGGTACCGCACCGAGCGAGGACGGCAACGGCAACGTGATCGGCCTGAGCGACGGGCTGGGCGCGACGCTGGAGACGCAATATCGCTACGAGCCCTACGGCAAGACGCGGGTGCTGGGACAGGCCAGCCGCAACACCCAGCAGTACACGGGGCGGGAGAACGATGCCACCAGGCTGTACTGCTACCGGGCACGCTACTACGATCCGGAGACGGGGCGCTTCGTCAGTCCGGATCCGATCGGGTGGGCGGCTGGGCAGACGAATGGGTATGCGTATGTGGGTGGGGATCCGATTGGCTACGTGGACCCTGACGGACTCGCGCCGGGAGATAAGAACTTTGGCATCAAAGACCCAGATTTCTGGAAGTGGTGGGAAGCGGAAAAGCGGAAAGGAAGCTGGTTTAGCGAGAACGAGCCGGGTTTCAATCCGAAGAAGCCGCTAGACATCCCGAATCAGCAATGTGCTGATGCCATCAAGCAAGACTACGATATGCAGAAGGGCCAAGCGCAGAGCAATGCTCGTCCTGGCCGGACAGGGCGAACCCTCGCGCTCGTGGTGGCGGAAGAGGCTGGGAGTAATCGTTAATGAACTGCTTTTGTACTCTATTCATCAACTCCAGGCATAACGCCGACTTGCCTGTCTCGATGTTCTCCTACCGGTCGATCAGCCAGTTCGATTTCACAGACAACGAATCGCCAGAGCGCCTCGCGATGCGTTCGCGGTTGGAGATGAAGGGAATACTCCAGTCGGCCGACAGACCACGATACTGGTGGAATATCAATACAGATGGGAAGGTGTCAGGGAGCGATATTGACGAGCATATCGCCTGGCTGGTCGCGAGAGTGCGACCTGGCAGGCTTCTCAATGAGCTTAGCGCTGCTGGATACGGGTATTTTTTCTCGGTGTTCTGGCCAGGCAACGGGACAGGCGGAGGGCCACTGATTACGCTGCGGACAGTTGAGATGCTGGCATCGCATCGAGCCGAGCTGGGCGTTGGTTTCTATTACGACGACGCATCTGGTGCAGGATGAGTCTGAGTCTTGATTCGCGGATATGAATCACGAAGATTGATGGCAGCCTCAAGTCTGTATTGCAACACCTTGCCATTCGGTAAGACGGGTGACTTCACGTGCATCATGCGCAATCGCTGAAAGAGATCGAGCGGAGCGCCGATATAGATCTGATCACGGAATCCTTAAGGGGCGCGCCGACAGAGCCGTCAGCCGGAGCGCAGGTGGTCGCGTCCCGTGCACTCTGATCTTGCTAGCTAGCAAAGTCAGACGCCGGTTCGCCGTCGGCTGAGAGCATCCAGTCCCTGGCCGGCATCTCCCCATCTCCCCTGGCGGCAGACCAACACGGCACCCGCGCGCACCTAAGTTGCATCTTATGATAATGTGATTATCATTGTATGCAATTCATCGCAAAGCCTGCCTGCCGCGTTGTCATGGGTGACGTCGCGGCCACGTCCGCGCAGGCGCGATGCCGGGACGGCGGCCGGATGGGGCCGGATCCCGGGCGGCGCCGGCGCGGCCGGTGCCGGCGCTCCGTGTCCATCCATGACGAGGCTGGTAGATGGATTCTTCGCGCGCTTCCCTGGTTACCTATCTGAAGCTCCTGGCCGAGGCGCCGCACGACGGTACGCCGGTGGTGCTGGAGACGGAGCGGGCGTTGTCGCTGCATTTCGACCTGCATGCCACGCAAAGCCTGATGTCGCGGCGCGATCCCAATGCCTTGGTGCTGGGTTACACGCAGGCGATGATGGGCTTCCTGCTGCTGCATCCGGAGCCGGCGCGGATCGGGCGGATCTCGCTGATCGGGCTGGGGGGCGGTTCGCTGGCCAAGTATTGCTATCACCACTTGCCTGGGGCCAAGGTGGTGGCGGTCGAGATCGACCCGGCGGTGATCGCGCTGCGCGAGACCTTTCATATTCCGCCGGACGGCGAGCGCTTCGAGGTGGTTTGCGCCGATGGCGCCGACTACGTCCAGGGCCGGGAGGCGCGTCCGGACGTGATCCTGGTGGACGGCTTCCTGGCCGGCGGCATGCCGGCGCGGCTGGGCTCGCCGTCCTTCTACGAGGACTGCCTCGAGCGGCTGGCCGACGATGGCGTGCTGGTGGCGAATTTCCTCGAGGACGACGAGCAGATCCCGTTCTACCTGGACGCGGTCCGTGCCGCGTTCGGTGAGGGGGTCTCGCTGGCGTTGTCCGAAGATGGCTGCAACTACACGTTGTTCGCGTGGAAGGGCGGGGCGGCGCTGCCGCCCCTGGACACGCTGCTGGCCCGCGCGCAGGGGCTGGAGGCGGCCCATCCCTTGAAGCTGCGCGCCACGGCCAGGCGCTTGCGGCAAGGCCGGCGCTTCGCCACGGAGCGCGGCTGGTGGCAGGCGCCGGGCAGACGCCGTTAGCGCCGCCGCCCCGCCTGCCCGGGCGGCGCGCCGCTCCTTCCACGTTCGACGGACCCCATCATGCCAATCACCTACCTGCGCCAGCTGAGTGGTCGCGAGCGCAGCCCCGAGGCCAACCGGCGCCTGGCTTGCTTTCTCGCCTTCGTGGCGGGGGCGGCCAATGCGGGCGGCTTTCTCGCCGTGCACCAGTACACCTCGCATATGTCGGGCATCATCTCCGCGATGGCGGACAGCCTGGCGCTGGGCAGCATCGGCCTGCTGCTGGACGGCCTGGGTGCCTTGTTGTCCTTCATGGCCGGCGCGGCCTGCTCGGCGGTGCTGATCCACTGGGGCCGGCGCGAGCACCTGCACAGCGAGTACGCGCTGCCGCTGCTGCTGGAGGCTTTCCTGCTGCTGGTGTTCGGCCTGCTGGGCGGCAACCTGGAGCGGCTCGAGTGGTTGTTCGTGCCGGCCACGGTGATGGTGCTCTGCTTCATCATGGGCTTGCAGAACGCCATGGTGACCAAGGTGTCGAAGGCGGAGATCCGCACCACGCACGTGACCGGCATGATCACCGATATCGGTATCGAGCTGGGCAAGCTGTTCTACTGGAACCTGGGCCTGGCCGACGATGCCGGCCCGGCGGTGCGCGCCGACCGGCGCAAGCTGCGCGTGCTGGGCACGCTGGTGGGGCTGTTCTTCCTCGGCGGGGTCAGCGGGGCGCTCGGCTTCCATCGCTTCGGATTCATCGCCACGCTGCCGCTGGCCGGCCTGCTGTTGATACTGGCCGCCGTGCCGGTGTTCGACGACGTGCGGCTGCGCGTCTGGCGGCGCGACCTGCCCGCGCGCCTGCAGGCGCGGCTGAAGCGCTGGGCGGCGGCGGCCGGCGCCGATGTGCATGCGCTCTGGCTGGCCGCGCGCGATCCGGGCACGCCGCGCCCGGTGCGCTGGCTGGCGCGGGCCGTGTCCGG
This sequence comes from Cupriavidus sp. USMAA2-4, assembly GCF_001854305.1. NCBI lineage: Bacteria > Pseudomonadati > Pseudomonadota > Betaproteobacteria > Burkholderiales > Burkholderiaceae > Cupriavidus > Cupriavidus sp. USMAA2-4. The sequence continues at coordinate 1,775,859 of NZ_CP017749.1, forward strand.
CTATGCGCTGTCGCCCCTCGGCGTGGTCCCGGCGGCCGTGCCGGTGCTGGGCCCGCTGCATGGCCTGGTGCTGGTGCCGCTGGCCATCCTGGCGGTGCGGCGCCTGGTGCCGGCGGCGGTGCTGGAGGCCCAGCGGCGGGCGGCGGACGCAGCCGGCCCGGCGCCGGTGTGCTGGCCGGCGGCGCTGCTCGTGCTGGGATTGTGGGGATTGGGCGTGGTGGCGCTGGTGCGCTGGCTGACGCCTGCCGCTGCCTCGCTCCGGTGATCCGGTGACGGGCGCGGGCGGCGCCGCGCCTCAGCCGTCGCGGCGCGGCGGCTGCTGCGGCCGGCTGTCTTCGCCGTGCGCGGCCTCGTGGCTGGCGTGCAGCGCGATCTCCCTGGCCACCCAGGCGCAGGCGCCGGCGATCAGCACGCTCAGGATGGCCACGGTGAAGGCCAGCGTGCGGCCATGCCACAGGCTGCCGAACCAGTTGGCGAAGTCCGCCGCCAGCACGGCGGCCTTGCCGCCGATCTTTTCCAGCTCGAATTCGTACTGGCGGCGCGCCGCGTCGTCGTCCAGCAGGCCGGCCTGGTCCGGGCCGGCGGTCATGAAGATGGCCACCGAAGCCAGCAGGCCGATGGCCAGCACGGCCACGGCGGCGCGGTTCAGCAGCACCGGCAGCGGCAGGCCGCCGGCGGCCGCGGGGCCCGGCTCGTCGTAGTCGCGCGGGGCTTGCGGGTGGTGGTCGCGCTCGCTCATGCCTGGTCGTCGTGCGGGGCCGGGTGGCCGGAGCGCACAGTATGGCAGATGGCGGGAGCGCGGTCAGGGCGGTCCAGGGCAGGCCGCCACGTGGCGGCGGGCGCTGCCGTGCAAATAAAACGGGCGCTTCCGCCAGGAAGCGCCCGTTTGTGTTTGTCTTTGCCTTTGCGCCTGCCTGCCGGCGCGTTTGGACCGCCGCCGGCCGGCTCCGGCCAGGCGGCGTCCACGCGCCCGCTCAGAACTGCGCTTCGTCCAGCGCCGTGGCCGCCGCGCCACCCGCGGTGATGGCGTCGCGCAGCCCGCCGGCCTGCGACAGCACGTGCTCGGCGAAGAAGTGCGCGGTGGCGATCTTGGCCGAGTGGAAGGCCGGGTCCTCGGCGCGCCGGGCGTCGGCCGCCAGCATCGCGCGCGCCAGCTGCCAGCCCGAGAACACGATGCCGCACAGCTTCAGGTAGGGCACGCTGCCGGCGAACACCGCGTTCGGGTCCGCCTTGGCCTGCGACACCACGAACTCGCCCACTGCCTCCAGTGCCGCGCGGCCCTTGGCCAGCTGCGCCTGCACCGCCACGAAGGCCGCGCCGCCGTGCGCGCCCAGCGCCTGCTCGGTCTGCGCGATGCGCGCGCAGATCGCGCGCAGCACGGCGCCGCCGTCGCGCACCGTCTTGCGCCCCACCAGGTCGTTGGCCTGGATCGCGGTGGTGCCTTCGTAGATCGGCAGGATGCGCGCGTCGCGATAGTGCTGCGCCGCACCCGTCTCCTCGATGAAGCCCATGCCGCCGTGCACCTGCACGCCCAGGCTGGTCACGTCGATCGACAGCTCGGTGCTCCAGCCCTTGACCACCGGCACCAGGAATTCGTAGAAGGCCTGGTTCTCGGCGCGCGCCGCGGCATCCGCATGCTGGTGCGCCGCGTCCGAGGCCGCCGCCGCCACGTAGGCCAGCGCCCGCGCGCCTTCGGTGAGCGCGCGCATGGTCATCAGCATGCGCTTGACGTCCGGGTGGTGGATGATGGCCACCGCCTCGCGCGCCGAACCGTCGACGGGGCGGCTCTGCACGCGTTCGCGCGCATAGGCCACCGCCTGCTGGTAGGCGCGCTCCGAGACCGCCACGCCCTGCATGCCCACCGAGAAGCGCGCCGAGTTCATCATGATGAACATGTACTCCAGGCCGCGGTTCTCCTCGCCCACCAGCGTGCCGATGGCGCCGCCGTGGTCGCCGAACTGCAGCACCGCCGTCGGGCTGGCCTTGATGCCCAGCTTGTGCTCGATCGACACGCAGTGCACGTCGTTGCGCGCGCCCGGCGAGCCGTCGGCGTTGACCAGGAACTTGGGCACGATGAACAGCGAGATGCCCTTGACACCCTCGGGCGCGTCCGGCGTGCGTGCCAGCACCAGGTGGACGATGTTGTCCGCCATGTCGTGCTCGCCGTAGGTGATGAAGATCTTGGTGCCGAACACCTTGTAGGTGCCGTCGCCCTGCGGCTCGGCGCGCGTGCGCACCATTGCCAGGTCGGAGCCGGCCTGCGGCTCGGTCAGGTTCATGGTGCCGGTCCACTCGCCGGCGATCAGCTTGGGCAGGAACAGCGCCTTCTGCGCCTCGCTGCCGGCCGTCAGCAGCGCCTCGATGGCGCCGTCGGTGAGCAGCGGGCACAGCGCGAACGACAGGTTGGCGCTGTTGAGCATTTCGTTGCAGGCGGTGGCGATCAGCTTGGGCAGGCCCTGGCCGCCGTACTCGGCCGGGTGCAGCACGCCCTGCCAGCCGCCCTCGGCGAACTGGCGGAAGGCCGCCTTGAAGCCAGGCGTGGTGGTCACGGCGCCATCCTGCCAGCGGCTGGGATCGAGGTCGCCGGCGCGGTTCAGCGGCGCCACCACCTGCTCGTTGAACTTGGCCGCCTCTTCCAGCACGGCCTGCGCCGTCTCCGGGGTCGCCTCTTCGTAGCCCGGCAGCTGGCTGACGGCCTCCAGGCCGGCCAGCTCGTTCATCACGAAGAGCATGTCCTTGATCGGTGCGCGGTAGGTCATCGCGTGTCTCCTGTCGGGTTGTATCCAGCCAGCGGCCTTGCCCGCATGGCTGCTCAGAGGCGTGATCGTAGCTCCGGGGCACCTGTACAGGCTAACAAAAACTGCCCATTCATTGACAAAACCTGCCGAATTGCGCCGTGGCGGGGCAGGCGCGGCGGTTGGCAGGATTTGTCAGAAATTCGGCCGGTCCTGTCAATGCCCGCGCGCGGGCTTGTCCCTAGAAGGGCCGCCACAGGCCACCGCGGGCCATTGCAAGCCAGCCCGCCGGACTGCCGGCATCCCGGCCCGCTCCGGGCCATGCCCGCACTCTTCCGCCCACTATATTCCCAGGAGACCCGCCCATGGACCATTTCGGCCAGATGATGTATGCGCCACTACTGTTGCCGTCGCTGCTGGAGCAGGCGGCGCGGCATGCCGGCCGCGTCGAGATCGTCTCGCGCCGGGTCGAGGGCGACATCCATCGCTACACCTACGCAGACTGCCACCGGCGCACGATGCAGCTTGCCAACGCGCTTACCGCCGCGGGCATCGCGCCCGGCGACCGCATCGGCACGCTGGCGTGGAACGGCTACCGGCACATGGAGATCTACTACGCCACGGCCGGCATCGGCGCCGTCTGCCACACCATCAACCCGCGCCTGTTCCCCGAGCAGGTGAGCTACATCATCAACCACGCGCGGGACCGCTTCCTCTGCTTCGATGCGACCTTCCTGCCGCTGGTCGCGCAGATCGCGCCGCAATGCCCGCACGTCGAGCGGTGGATCCTGCTGGGCGATGCGTCGGCGCTGCCGGACGATTTTCCGGTGCCGCTCGAAAGCTACGAGGCGCTGCTCGACGGCCAGCCGCAATCCTTCGCCTGGCCCGAGCTGGACGAGCGGCAGGCGGCGCTGCTGTGCTACACCTCGGGCACCACCGGCAACCCGAAGGGCGTGCTGTATTCCCATCGCTCGACTTACCTGATGGCGTATGCCTCGGCCCTGCCGGACGCGCTCGACCTGCATGCCGCCGACACCGTCGCGCCGGTGGTGCCGATGTTCCATGTGAGCGCCTGGGGCCTGCCGTTCTCCGCCGCCCTGGTGGGCGCGAAGCTGGTGATGCCGGGGCCCCGGCTCGACGGCGCCTCGCTCACTGAACTGTTCACGCAGGAAGGGGTGACGGTGTCGGCCGGCGTGCCGACCGTCTGGCTCGGCATGGTCGACCACATGCGCCGCAGCGGCGAGCGCTGTGCCACGCTGGCGCGCGTGATCGTCGGCGGTGCCGCCTGTCCGCCGCAGCTGGCCGAAGCCCTGGGCGGCCTGGGCATCCGGGCGGTCCATGCCTGGGGCATGACGGAGTTGTCCCCGGTGGGGACGGTCTGCACGCCGTCGCACGGCTACGCGGAGAAGACGGCCGAGGAGCGCGCGCGCATCGACGCCAAGCAAGGCCGCGCCATCCCCGGCATCGACATGAAGCTGGTGGGGGCCGCGGGCGAGGAGCTGCCCTGGGACGGCCGCTCGGCCGGCGACCTGATGGTGCGCGGACACTGGGTGGTGGAGCGCTACTTCGGCGCCGAAGGCAGCGCGCTGGAGAACGGCTGGTTCGCCACCGGCGACGTGGCGACCATCGATGCCGACGGCTATATGCAGATCACCGACCGCAGCAAGGACGTGATCAAGTCGGGCGGGGAATGGATCTCGTCGATCGAGCTGGAGAACATCGCCCTCTCGCATCCCGAGATCGAGCTCGCCGCCTGCATCGCCGCCGCGCATCCGAAGTGGGACGAGCGCCCGCTGCTGATCGCGGTGCGCCGTGCCGGCAGCAGCCTGAGCGCCAAGGAGCTGCTGGACTTCTATGCCGGCAAGGTGGCGAAATGGTGGGTGCCGGACGACGTGGTGTTCGTGCCCGAGCTGCCGCTGACGGCGACCGGCAAGCTGCAGAAGCTGGTGCTGCGGCAGCGCTTCGGCCAGCACCTGGTCCGCTGAATCCCTGGAATCGGTCGGTGCCAGCCATGTCCTTCACCTCCCATTTCAAGGATTCCGCGGACTGGTGAGGCAGGGCGCCGCCGGCTGATCCGCTCAGTGCAGGCGCTCGGGCATGGTGCGGTAGGCCTTCGGCGTGCTGCCGGTCCAGTGCCGGAAGGCGCGGTGGAAGGCGGTCGGGCTGTCGAAGCCGATGTCGTAGGCGATGGCGGCGATGGCATCGGTGGTGCGCGTCAGGCGCTGGATGGCGATGTCGCGCCGCATCTCGTCCTTGACCGCCTGGAAGGTCGTGCCCTCGGCCGTCAGCCGGCGGTACAGCGTGCGCACCGAACAGTGCAGCGCCTGCGCCACGGTCTCGATGGTGGGCGTGGCGGGCAGGCAGTCGGCCAGGTACTGGCGCACCCGGTAGCACATCATCTGCTCGGCGAAGGAGACGAAGATCCAGTCTTCCGGCGCGCGCGCCAGGAAGATCTTCAGGTCCGCCTTGCGGCGCCGGATCGGCAGGTCGAGGTAGGCCGCGTCGAAACTCAGGCGGGTGTGCCCGCCGCCGAACTGCACCGGCCCGGGAAAGAGGTAGAGAAAGTCGTCGGCGCGCGGCGGCCGGGGAAAGTCGAACTCCACCATGGCGAGCGGGATCCGCTTGCCGACCAGCCACGATGCCACGCCGTGCACCAGCTTCAGCATCAGCTCGCGGCCCAGTTCGCTGACGCCCGGGCCGGACGGCTCGGCGGTCAGTTCGACATGGCCGAGCGCCCCCGCGCGGCGTGATTCCAGCCGGAAGTCATCCAGGATCAGGTGGAAGAACTGGCCGAAGCGGTGCAGCGCCACCTCCAGCCGCGGGGCATCCAGCAGGCTCAGGCACAGGTACTTCAAGGTCCCGTTACGCAGCGGCCGGCGGAAGATGCCCGGCATCTCGTCATCCAGTTCGGTCGCCAGCAGGCGGTACAAGGTGGAGAACTGCTCCTCGGTGACGCGCGCGCCCGGGGTCTTCAGCAGCCCGTAGGCGATGCCGGAGCGGCCGGCCATGCGCTGCATGGCCGCAGGGTCGGCGCCGGCCAGGAAGCCGTTGACGAGGGAGATGGGAACGGTGGCGGAGAACGGATTCAAGGGCGTGGGAGCGCCGGGGCCGGGGCGGGCGGCCGCATCCGGACAGCGGCAGGCTGCATGCTGGGTGCGATTCTGCCAGTGGCGCGCGCCGGATGTCCAGCGCCGGGCCGGAGTACCGGGGCCGGCAAGGGGCCGCGCGAGGGCCACTGGATGGGGGAATAATCCGAATGGAATCCATGCTTTTAATTCGCTTGGGGAATGCGTGGCGCAGGCGTAAGCTGAAGGCTCGGATACAGCATCGCGGCGCCGCAAGGTTCTGCCAGGCCATGTCCGGACGGCCTCCCCGTGGGCCGGCTCGTTTTTTTCACCGTGCTTCACCGTTCTTCATCGTGCCTCCTGCAAGGCGCTTCCAGCCCGCACGTCATGCGTCGTGCGGGCTTTTTTTTCGAGCACGGCCGCCGCGACGGCTGGCGAACCGGCGCGCGGCGGGCGGGAGCGGTTGACGGCCTCTTCCGCCCGCCGATGTTTCAGAAGCGGGTGCGCAGGCCCACCCCCGCCCCCGTGCGGCAGCGGGTGCCGCCGAAGGAGCCCGAGGGGTTGTTGGGATCAGTGATGGAGCCGCCCGAGAGACGGCTGTAGTCCATCTCGAGATAGACCTCGGTGCGTTTGGACAGGCTGTACATCGCCACGCCATAGACCGTCTGCACCAGCCCGGCGACGCCCGGCCGGACCCCCGAGACGTTGTCCCGCATATACCCGGCGGTGAGCTTGAGCGCCCGCGTGGCCTGGTAGGTGACGCCGGCAGCGGCATATTGGTCGCGCCGCTCGGCCGTTTGCGTCCCGGCGCCGAGCACGGTATTGGCATTGCCGCCGATGCTGGTATTGGCCAGCGGCGTGCCGGAACCGTTGGCGCCGATGGCGAAGCCGGCCTGGCGCCAGGCGTCCAGGTAGTAGCCGTGCAGCGTGAAGGGACCGATGGCGTAGCGCGCGCCGGCGACCCACAGGCGCATCGCGTGGCCGTTCGCATCCTTGGACTGCTGGGCCACGGCGCCGCTGTGCAGGCTGTCCGTGTCATAGGTCAGCGCCAGTTGCACGGTGCTGCCGCTGGCCATGTCGCCGGCACGCTCGCCGAAGGCGTATTGCGCTTCCACGCCGAGTCCGGCCCACTGCTTGCTGTAGTCGACGGTGTTGTCGTAGCGCAGGCCCGTCAGCGATGTCTGCCAGCTCAACTCGCTGTAGTTGCCGATGCTGATGGGGTCGACGCCGATGACGAACAGATAGGCGGCGCCCATCTGCCGGCCCAGCTTGATCGTGCCCCAGGTGTCGTTGGCAAGCCCCAGCCACGCCTGGCGGCCGAACAGCTGGCCCTGTTGGGACGAACGGCCGGTGGTCGGGCTGAAGCCGCTCTCCAGCGTGAACAGGGCCTTGCTGCCTGCGCCCAGTTCCTCCACGCCGCGCAAGCCCCAGCGCGCGTTATTGAAGGCGCCGTCCTGCAGGCCGATCAGTGTCTGGGGACCGCTGCTGGTGGCCTGGTGGTTGGCAAAGCGGACACTCGTGTCGATGACGCCGTACAGCGTGACGCTGGACTGGGCCAGTGCGCCGCCGGACAGCAAGGACAAGCCTGCCAGCGGAATGATGCCGGGTTTCAAGATTCTCTCCCTTGGTGTGAAAAAGCGAACTCATCTGCGTCGTGTGTGGAGTGCGGAGTGGAAATCGCAGGGCATGCTTTGTGGACTCGCTTGTGCCGAGGCGCAGCGGGTGCGGTTCGGCACGGAGCAGAGGGTGGCCCTGTCGTGGTCTTTCATGGCTCAGGAACGGCGCTGGGAACGCCGAAGGGATGGGTGGCCCCGGCCCGGGTGGATTCGCGTTCAGCGAGGGGGCGTCCGGGTTTGCGTGGCCGTTTGGTGCGAGCGTCAGTGTAAGGACTGTGCGCTATGCGTGGGATGAATTAATTGCGCCGGATGGATTCGCTTTCTTCCTCTTGGGGCGGCGTGGCCCGGGCGCTTGCGGGGAGGAGGGAACAGGGAGCGGGGAGCGGGAACCGCCAGCGCGACACGAGCGGAGGCGCGCCGCTGCGGCGCGGCGGAGGGGGCGCGGCGACGGCGCTCGCCTTGGTGTTCAGCGAGCGCCTTGCGCCGGGGCGGAAGAGCGGGGAGCGGGGAGAGCGCCCGGCGCGAGGGAGACGACGGGCGCGGCCGCGCCCGCCGCCGGACGATTGCCGGACGATCGGGCTGTGCCTCAGCCTTGCGCGTCGCGCTGCCTGGCCACTTCCTGGTTGCGCAGGATGAAGCGCTGGACCTTGCCGCTCGGCGTCTTGGGCAGCTCCGCGACGAATTCGATTTCGCGCGGGTAGGCGTGGGCTGCCAGGCGATTGCGCACATGCAGGCGCAGTTCCTCGGCCAGCTCGGGGCTGGCGCGCTGCGCGGGGTCGAGTACGACGAAGGCCTTGATCAGTTCGGTGCGCTCGGGGTCGGGCTTGCCGATCACGGCGGTTTCCACCACGGCCGGATGCTCGATCAGCGCGCTTTCCACGTCGAAGGGGCCGACCCGGTAGCCGGAGGTGGTGATGACGTCGTCGGCGCGGCCGATGAAGCTGATGCTGCCGTCGTCGTTGAGTTCGGCAGTGTCGCCGGTCAGGTAGTAGTCGCCGACGAAGGCGCCGGTGCGGGTGCCGTGGTAGCCGGCGAACCAGCACATGGGCGACTGCGTCATGTCGATGGCCAGCGTGCCGGGCTGGCCGGGGGCCTGCTCGCGCGCTTCGTCGTCGACCACTACCACGCGGTGGCCCGGGCTGGCGAAGCCGGCCGCGCCCATGCGCACGGGGTGGCCGAGGGCGTGGTGGTTGCACAGCACCATGCCCAGCTCGGTCTGGCCGTAGTGGTCGTGGATGGTGGTGCCGAGTTCGTTGGCGAACCAGCGGATCACTTCGGGGTTGAGCGGCTCGCCGGCGCTGCTGACCGCGCGCAGCTTGCCGCGCAGCGGCCCGGCCGCGGCTTCGCCGGCGGCAATCAGCAGGCGGTAGGCGGTGGGCGAGCCGGCCAGGTTGGTGATGCCGTACTTGTTGATGACGCGGCAGGTGCTTTCGATGCTGAAGGGGCCGTCGTAGAAGGTGGTCGGGTGGCCCAGCGCCAGCGGCCCGGTCACGGCGTAGTACAGGCCGTAGGCCCAGCCGGGATCGGCCAGGTTCCAGAAGGCGTCCTCGGGGCGCAGGTCGACGGCGTCGCGCATGTAGCCGGCGAAGGCGGCGATGGCCTTGAGCGGCACCAGCAGCGGCTTGGCCGGGCCGGTGGTGCCGGAGGTGAACATCATCAGGAAGGGGTCGTCGCCGCGGCGCATGACCGGCGCGAAATCGGCGGGACGGCGCTCGACCTCGGCCCAGAAGCTGAAGTCGCCGCGTACCAGGCCGCGGCCCTTGGCGCCGGCCACGGTCACCACGGCGGGGCAGCCCTCGACCTCGTCGAGCTTGGCGCGGTTGGCGCCGTCGGTCACCACCAGGCGCGCGCCCGAACTCTGCACGCGGTGCTCGATGGCCTTGGGCCCGAAGGCGGTGAACAGCGGCTGGTAGACCGCGCCGGCGCGCCAGGTGCCGAGGATGGTGACCAGCAGCTCGGGCGTGCGCGGCAGCAGGCCGGCCACGCGGTCGCCGGGCTGCACGCCCTGCTCCTGGAGGAAGTTGGCGAAGCGCGCCGAGAGCTGGTCGAGCTGGGTGAAGGTCCAGCTCTCGCTGCTGCCGTCGCGGCTTTCCCAGAACAGCGCGATACGCCCGGGCAGGGCATGGCGGCTGCAGCATTCGACGCAGGCATTGATGGCGTCGAGCGTGCCGCTCACCCGCTCGGCAAAGGCGTCCTGGTAATTGAAGCCGGCGATGGCCTCGGCGTAGTCGCGCATGATAGTCTCCACTGGGGTCGTCCCGGCCGCGGTCGGCGCGGGCGACTTGTCTGCTTTGTCGGTGGCCGACAGTGTGATTTAGCGCCGGATGGGGGGCAATGGCCGAAGGCTCCAGCTGTGGCGACCTGATTTGCCACTCCCGCTCCGCGCCGGCCGGCGGCCGTGGCGGCGCGGCGGTAAGATGCGGTATCCGGCGCCCCGCCGGCCCGGCCCGCCGTCCCCTGTGCCGGGTTTCATGTCCAGCCAGAGGAGAGTCTCCCCATGACCAGCAGCCAGCCCCCTTCCGACGCACGCCGCGTGGCGCCCGCGGCGGAGCGCAACCGGGATCCCATCCTGGAGGTGCTGCGGCGCGTGCTGCCGGCCTCCGGCCTGGTGCTGGAGATCGCCAGCGGCACCGGCCAGCATGCCGTGCATTGCGCCGGGGCGCTGCCGGGCCTGACCTGGCAGCCGAGCGATCCCGACGAGGCTGCGCGCGACTCGATCGCCGCCTGGACGGCGCATGCCGGCCTGGCCAATGTGCGCGCGCCGCTGGCACTGGACGTGCGGCTGCAGCCCTGGGGCGTGGAGTCGGCGCAGGCGGTGGTGTGCATCAACATGGTCCACATCTCGCCCTGGGCCTCCACGCAGGCGCTCTTCCTCGGCGCCGGCCGCCTGCTCGCGCCGGGCGGCGTGCTCTACCTGTACGGCCCCTACCGCCGCGACGGCGCGCATACGGCGCCCAGCAACGCGGCCTTCGACGCCCAGCTGCGCGCGGCCGACCCCGACTGGGGCGTGCGCGACATGGAGGCGGTGGTGGCGCTGGGCGAGGGCGCCGGCCTGCTGCTGGAGGAGGTGGTAGCGATGCCGGCCAACAACTTCAGCCTGGTGTTCCGGCGCGCCTAGTCCATTGCGTCAGGGACAGCGCATCCGGGCGGCGGTGCATGCCGCTCGCAGGCCGGGTGCAAAGAGCCCGGAGGCGCTGTCGATCGGGGGCTCTGGAATGACGCGGTGGACCAGGGACCGCGATGCGCCCATCCCCCCACACCGCGCCCGCTCGATCATGCGGCCCCGGCCTGCCGGTGGCGACCCGTTTGCTAGAGCGTGGTGGCGCCGTCGGATTGTCGGAGAGCCTTGGAGAGCCGCCCTGAACGGTTCGTTTGGCCGGCTCGTCGAACGCGGTTGCGGCCCTCCAGCAAGGACCGGGCGGGTTGGCCCTCTTCGTGCCAGCCCGCTGCGAAAAACCGCAAGATCTGCAAATCCAGCAAGGCTACATTGCTCCCTAAGGAGCCCGCAATTGAAACCCCAGACCCGCACCCAATACGCCCGCCGCATGGACCCCGTCCTGCGCTGGCTGGCAAGCAACCCCGACGCCGCCCCGGATCTGTATCTGCTGGCCGACCTCGCCTGCTTGTCGCCGTATCACTTTCACCGCGTCTACCGTGCGATGATGGGTGAATCGGTGAACGCCACCGTGCAGCGCATCCGCATGCATCGTGCGGCGGTCGTGCTGGGCGGCACCGGGGTGCCATTGCGCGATGTCGCGCTGCGTGCCGGCTACGCGTCGGACGCCGCCTTCAACCGCGCGTTCGGCGCTACCTTCGGCATCTCGCCGGGGCGTTACCGCGCGGCCCGCTCCCGTCCCTTCAACCCCGAGGAGCTAGGCATGTACCCCATCACCATCGAAACCTTCCCCGGCACCGTGCTGGCCGCCTTGCCGCACCATGGCAGCTATCAGGAAATCGGTCCGGTCTTCACCCGCGTCTTCATGCTGGCCGCCGGCCGTGGCCTGGCCCGCCCCGATGCCATCGGCTTCGGCGTCTATTTCGACGATCCCGGGCAGGTGCCGGCTGGCCAGCTGCGTTCGATGGCGGGCATGCCGGTCGCGCCCGACGCAGACCTGGGTGACGAACTGGAACGCTTCGAGATCCCAGCCATCCGCTGCGCGATGCTGACCTACACCGGACCGTACAACGAGATGGACAAGCCGTACGGTTGGATGTTCTCCGAATGGCTGCCCCGCAGCGGCATGGATCCCGCGGACTTCCCCATGTTCGAGCAATACCTGAACGACCCGCGTACCACACTGCCCGCCCAATTGCAGACGCGCATCTGCCTGCCACTGCGATAGGCTTCGCGCAGCCGGATGGATCCAGGCGGGGGGCAAGAGGACCTCCCGTTTGCATCCCGTTGCCATGAAGAGGAATAGGAAGACGAATGCGAACAGGGCCGGGAGGCACCAGCCAGCGCCGGTCACACAGCCCTGGAGCCTCCTCGGCGGACGGGCGATGACGGATAGGTCCGGCCTGGCGGGGCGGGCCGCCGCTTCCCCGCGCCGGCGGCCCGCCCCGGCCGGAACGTGTCAGGCGCGGGCGTGGCGCGCCAGCGCCGCCACCGACTGCAGCACCGCCACGCGGGTCTGGCCGTAGACCTGGCCTTTCCAGTCGGGGCTGTCGCAGTAGAAGGCGTCGCGCAGGCCTTGGCGGATCTCCGCGCGGGTGTCGGCCGGCACGTCGGGATGGCGGTGCATCCAGTGGTCCGCGCGCAGGGCCTGCATCACTTGCATCGAATCGAGGGTGCCGAACTCGAGCGCCATGATGGTCTTCTCGATGCCCGGGTACTGCGTGTAGGCGAGATTCACCAGCGCCCCTTCCACCACCGACGAAACCGAGCCCGGCGCCGTGATCGGCAGCACGTCGGCGCCCCAGGTGGCGTTGGCGCGTGCCAGCTCGGCGGCGTCGCTGCCGACGAAGATCTTCTCGCCGTGGCCGTACGGGCCCAGGCCGGTATGGACGTCGATCCACACCATCGCGGCGAAGCGCGGCAGGTGGCGCGCCAGGAGCTCGCCCATCTGCCGGGTGCTCCAGCAGGGCGCGCTGCCGCCGTAGAACATGCCGTCGGGCACGCGGTACTGGCCGCCGGTCATGGCGTCGCGCAGCGCCTGCATGCCGCGCGTGGCGATGAACTGGTTGAGCGCGGCCTGGTCGGCCGGGCCGGGAGGCCAGGTCGCCGGCAGCAGCAGCGGGTCGACTTCCAGGTAGGCCGGGTTGCTGGCGGCCGCCGCGGCGAAGTCGGCGCTGTTGCGGTTCAGGTCGACGTTGTCCTCGTTGACGCGCCGCAGGTGGGCAAAGCCGTAGGGGTTGACCGCATGCACCAGCAGCAGCGCCACGCGCGCCTCGGTGAGCTTGGTGAACAGCAGATCGTCGCCGAGCAGGCCGACCTGGCAGCCCGAGCCGCAGAAGCCTTCGACGCCGTGCGTGCCCGAGGTGACGACCAGCACCGAGCGGGCGCCGTCCGGCGCGAACAGCGCGCTGTCGATCGACAGCGGCTCGCCGTCCGGGCCGGTTTGCCCGGGGTGGATGGCCCGTTCGATCTCCAGGCCGCGGGCGCGCGCGGCCGCGGTGAATTTCTCGCGGGCCTCGGCATAGGTCTCGGCGAAATGTCGTGCGACGTCCATCGGTCTGTCTCGCTTGTGTCGTGATGGGGAAGGGGAAGGGGCAGGGCTAAGGGGCAGGGCGGCGGCGCCGGAGTGCCGACGGCAATGATCGACCGGCACCGGCGCTTGCACAAGACAAGAATTCTGGAAGGCGATCAGGTTTTCTTATCACCCGCCGGGGCATGGCCTACACTGCGGCTTTGCCTTCTGTCTTCCGCCCACCGCCTGCCGTATCCCTCCGACCGCCTCAGGCGGGATGCCGGCGAGCCAGCGAGCCAGCGCCAGCGATGAAGCCACAGCAACTGCAGGTCTTTCTCTCGGTCGTCGAACAGGGCAGCCTGCACGGCGCGGCACGCGCGCTCGGGCTGTCGCAGCCGGCGGTCACCTTCACCCTGCGCGAACTGGAAAAGAGCCTGGGCGTGCCGCTGCTGCTGCGTTCGGTGTCGGGCGTGCGGCTGACCGAGTATGGCGAGGCCTTCCTGGTGCGGGCGCGGCTGCTGGTGGAAGACATGCGGCGCGCGCGCGAGGACCTGATCGCGATGCGCGACGGCGCCGGCGGCCATGTCACCGCGACGGTGTCGTCGGCGGTGGCGCGCGCGATGATTCCACAGGCATTCGCGGCGTTCCGGCGCGCCGACGCCAAGACCACGGTGAGCTTCCGCGAGGCGGCCTTGTCCCAGGCGCTGCAGGCCCTGCGCGACGGCCAGACGGATTTCGCCGTGGTCAACAGCGTGCCGGGCATGCGCTGGCCGGACTATGCGCAGCACCGCACCCTGCTGCCGATGCGCCTGCTGGTGGCGGCACGGCGCGGCCATCCGCTGGCGCGCGTGCGCACGCTGGCCAGGCTGCAGGAGGCGGAGTGGCTGCTGGCCAGCGAGCCGGGCGACGATTTCGACCGCGGTTTCGCCCGTTTCTTCGCCGACAACGGGCTGGCCGCGCCGGAACGCATCTTGCGATGCCAGTCGCTGGCGCCGACCGTGGCCCTGCTGAAGACCACCGACGTGGTGGCGCTGGTGACCGAGCCGACCTTCGCGCTGGAACTGCGCCAGCAGCCGATCGTGGCGATCGGCGTGCGCGAGGCGCTGCCGGAGATCGAGGCCGGCATCGTGGTGCGGCGCGACCGCCCGCTGACCTCGGCAGCAGCGCGCCTGCTGGCCTGCATGGAGGCGGCGGCGCAGTCGTTCCGCGCCGGGTGAAGCGGGGCGCGGATGCGTGGATGCGCGGAGGGGAAGTCCTGCCCCTCCGGCCGGCATGAACTGCGCACAAACCGAGAATTAACCGCGCGCCAGGATCGACATCGTGATGCGCGAGATGCAGACCGGCTTGCCTTCCTCGTTGCGGATATCGATGGACCAGACGTGGGTGGAGCGTCCGACGTGGATCGGCGTGGCCTTGCCGATCACGTAGCCCGAGGTGACCGAGCGCAGGTGGTTGGCATTGATGTCGAGCCCGACGCAGTAGTGCGTCTGCGGATCCAGGCACAGGCTGGCGGCGCAGCTGCCGAGCGTTTCCGCCAGCAGTACCGAGGCGCCGCCGTGCAGGATGCCGAAGGGCTGCACGGTGCGCCGGTCGACCGGCATGCGGGCGGTGAGCGAGTCTTCGCCGATCTCGAGAAACTCGATGCCGAGATGCGTCACGGCGGTGTCCTTGTGCAGGGCCTGCAGGTCGGCCAGGTTCGGTGCTGCTTTCCAGAGCATTGTCTTTGTCTTCCTCATGGTGTCGGGATGTGCCGGCCGCGGCCGGCGCCGGCCCATTGTACTGGGGGGCCGCGCGCGCTGCAGGGGCGCCGCCGGGGTAGCCGGGCCGGCTCAGGCGGGCCGCGTCGCGGCGCCGCCGGCTTCCCCCCAGCGCTGCTTGTCGCGCAGCGGCGGCGCGCCGAACAGGCGGCTGTACTCGCGGCTGAACTGCGAGGCGCTTTCGTAGCCCACCGCGCGCGCGGCGCGCGCCACGCCCACGTCGCCGGTCAGCATCAGGCGGCGCGCTTCCTGCAGGCGCAGGTGCTTCTGGTACTGCAGCGGGCTCATGGCGGTGACTTCCTTGAAATGGAAATGCAGCGAAGAGACGCTCATGTGCACGTCGCGCGCGATCTCGTCGACGCGCAACGGCTGCGCGAAGCGCTCGCGCAGCAGGCGGATGGCCTTGGCCACGCGGCTGACCTGGCTGTCGTGCAGCGCCATCTGGCGCAGCCGCGCGCCCTGGCCGTTCATCAGCAGGCGGTAGAGGATCTCGCGCTTGATCATCGGCGCCAGGATGGGGATGTCGCGCGGGGTATCGAGCAGGCGCAGCAGCCGCAGCACCACATCGAGCAGTGCCGGGTCGAGCGGGTGCACGTACATGCCGCGCGCCGGCTCGCTGCGCTCCGGCGGCGGCAGCTTGGCGTCGCCGATGAGGGCCCGGATCGCCTCGGTGTCCAGTTCCAGGCGCAGTCCCAGGTAGGGTTCGCAGGCGCTGGCCGTGGACACCTGCGCCACCACCGGCAGGTCGACCGAGGAGACCAGGTAGTGCATGGGGTCGTACTCGTAGGCTTCGTCGGCGATCAGCAGGCGCTTGGAGCCCTGCGCGATCACGGCGAAGGCGGCGGTCTGGATCGCATGGTGGGGCCCGGTGGGGTGCTGCATGCGATGGATGCGCAGTCCCGGCACGGCGGTTTCCCGCGTGCCTTCGAGCGTGCCGGTGTGGCGCTCCAGCAGTGCGACCAGCTCGCGGCGCGGCAGTGCCAGCGGGTCATGCGCGGCTTGCGCGTCGTGCGCTTCATGCGGGGCTGGCCGGGTCTCCGGCGCGGTGGCGGGCTCGGCGATCGAGGCGGTGGCGGGGCGGTCGGGCAGGGCAGTCATGGCGCGGCGGCGGGACGGTACCGGTGCCAGCTTACTCCGTTCTTCCGGTTGCCTGTTTCTCCGGCGGCACAGGGTGGTGACAATCGGAGAATCAGGCAGGAATCCCGCAGGATCGGGTATGGCGCGGCGGGCGCCGGAAGCGCGCCTGAGCGCGGGGCAGGAGGAAACATCACAACGGAATGGCTGTCCGTGCACATGCGCCCGCCCATAACGGGCGAGGTTCGCGCCGGCGCTCATCCCGGTGCGTAGGAATAGGCAGGAAAGCGCGAGAATCCGGCAGCGCCGGATCGGCTGGCGGATTGCATAATCCTCCAGCGATGCAGCGGCCGCGGAACGCGCGGCACAGGCCGGCAGGCACCTGCCGGCACGCTGCCAGTCCTGCGCCCGGGCGAGCCCGTCCGGGCGCCAATCCTACGATCCAGGAGTCTCGACCATGCGTTACAGGAAACTCGGCAATACCGGCTTGTTCGTCTCGGAGCTGTGCCTGGGCACCATGACCTTCGGCGGGGAAGGGCAGCTCTGGAGCCAGATCGGCGACGTCCAGCAGGCCGACGCGGAGCGGCTGGTGGCGGCCGCGCTGGAGGCCGGCATCAACTTCATCGACACCGCCGATGTCTACTCCGAGGGCCGTTCGGAGATCATCACGGGGCAGGCCCTGAAGAACCTCAAGGTCAGGCGCGACGACGTGGTGGTGGCGACCAAGGTGTTCGGCGAGACCGGCAAGGGGCCCAATGCGCGCGGCTTGTCGCGCTACCACATCATGGAAGGCGTCAAGGCCAGCCTGTCGCGGCTGCAGCTCGACCATATCGACCTGTACCAGGTGCATGGCTTCGATCCGGCCACGCCGGTGGAAGAGACGCTGCGCGCGCTGGACACGCTGGTGCAGCAGGGGCACGTGCGCTACATCGGCGTGTCGAACTGGGCCGCCTGGCAGATCATGAAGGCGCTGGGCATCGCCGAGCGGCTCGGCCTGTCGCGCTTCGCCTCGCTGCAAGCCTACTACACCGTGGCCGGGCGCGACCTCGAGCGCGAGCTGGTGCCCATGCTGCAGAGCGAAGGCGTGGGGCTGATGGTGTGGAGCCCGCTGGCCGGCGGCCTGCTGAGCGGCAAGTACGGCCGCCAGGCGAAGGGGGAGGCCGGCAGCCGCCGCACCGTGTTCGACTTCCCGCCGGTCGAGCTGGAGCGTGCCTATGACGTGATCGATGCCATGCAGGGCATGGCCAGCGTGCGCGGCGTCTCGGTGGCGCAGGTGGCGCTGGCATGGCTGCTGCACCAGAAGGTGGTCAGCAGCGTGATCATCGGCGCCAGGCGCCTGGAGCAGCTGCAGGACAACATCGCCGCCACCGGCATCGCGCTGAGCGCCGAGGAACTGGCCGTGCTGGACCAGGCCAGCGCCTTGCCGTCCGAGTACCCGGGCTGGATGTTCCGGCGCCAGGGCGAGGTGCGGCGCCGGCAGCTGGCCGAGGCCGGCCTGGCCTGAGGCGGCGGTCGGCGGGCAGCGGCGGTGCGGCGGTGCGGCGGGTGGCGTCGCCTGCACGGCTTGCTGCATCGCAATATAATGACCGGCCTGCACTGCGGGCCGACCCGGTCCGCAGCCGCCCCGCCGGCGGCCGCCTGACCGGCGGGCCCGCCACATTGCGTTTTCCACAAGGCCCACCCCCGATGCAGCCCCCCGCACCAGCCCGCACCCCCGCCGATGTCCGACCCGAAGGCGCCACGGACCACGCGCCGCCGCAGCGGGTCGGCCTGGTGCTGTTCGCGCTGGCCGTGGGCGGCTTCGCCATCGGCACCACCGAGTTCGCCACCATGAGCCTGCTGCCTGCCTTCGCGCAGAGCCTGGGCATCGACGCGCCGACGGCCGGCCACGTCATCAGCGCCTACGCGCTGGGCGTGGTGGTGGGCGCGCCCGTGATGGCGGTGCTGGGCGCGCGGCTCGCCCGCCGCACCCAGCTGATCCTGCTGATGGCCATGTTCAGCGTCGGCAACGCCTTGAGCGCCGTCGCCCCGGACTACCACTGGATGTTGCTGTTCCGCTTCCTGAGCGGCCTGCCGCACGGCGCCTACTTCGGCATCGCCGCCTTGACGGCGGCCTCGCTGGTGCCGGCCCACCGGCGCACGCTGGTGGTGGGGCGCATCTTCCTCGGCCTCACCTGCGCCACCGTGATCGGCGTGCCGCTGGCCAACTGGCTGGGCCAGGCGGTCGGCTGGCGCTGGAGCTTCGGCCTGGTGGCCGCGCTGGGCGTGCTGACCATGACCTGCGTGCGGCTGTTCGCGCCCAGCACGCCGGCAGATCCGTCCGCGAGCCCGCTGCGCGAGCTGGGCGCGCTGACACGCCTGCAGGTGTGGCTGACGCTGGGCATCGGCGCCGTCGGCTTCGGCGGCCTGTTCGCGGTCTACACCTACCTGGCCGACATCCTGGCGCAAGTGACGCACGTCTCGGCGAGCACGGCGCCGCTGGTGCTGAGCGTGTTCGGCCTGGGGCTGACCGCCGGCAATATGGTGGTGCCGCTGTTCGCCGACCGCGCGCTGATGCGCACCGCCGGTGTGCTGCTGCTGTGGAGCGCCGCCATGCTGGCCCTGTTCCCGCTGATGGCCGGCAACGTCTGGGCCATCTCGCTGAGTGTCTTCCTGATCGGCCTCGGCGGCTCGCTGGCCACGGTGCTGCAGACACGCCTGATGGACGTGGCCGAAGACGCGCAGAGCCTGGCGGCGGCGCTGAACCACTCCGCCTTCAACATGGCCAATGCGCTCGGGCCCTTCCTCGGCGGCCTGGCCATTGCGGCCGGGCATGGCTGGACCTCGCCGGGCTGGGTCGGCAGCCTGCTGGCCCTGGGTGGCTTTGCGCTGTGGGCGGCTTCCGCGGCGCTGGCGCGCAAGGGCCGACGCGCCGTGCCGGCGGCAGGCGACACGGCCCGCTGAGCGCGGCAGCGAAGCGCTTGTCCAGAGCGTCACGCTTCACCGCCTTCTCCTTCTCTTTGCTGCGGGTGGGAACCCGCAAACATCCGCATCGCACGGGCGGCCCTCGACCGCCCCGCCCGGGCCGTCGAGCACAGTGTCGCGCACAGTCTCGCGCACAGTCTCGCGCACAGTCTCGCGCATGCAGCGGCAGCACGCCGCGTGCCGCGCCGGCCCTCTGAACCCCAGAGCCCCAGAGCCCCAGAGCCCCTGAATCACTGAGACCGCCCGGTGCCCGCGACCTCATGCGGGCACGCCGAGCCGTTGCCTAGGCGCACGGCCATAGCGGCCCATGCGCGCGATGCCCGGCGCCGCCCCGCATCGCATCGACCGCCTCTCCCTCATCCCCGATCTCCATGATCCAGCGGCCGGCCGCCGATGCCGGCGCTGCGTCGGGCGAGCCGGTGCCAGCCGTACAAGGCAATGTCCGAAGGAGGCGAATTTCTTCCGAGTGATTTTCAGAATGTCCTGATGGACGCGCCCGGAGGCCATCGCTGACCATTGTCCCCAGAAATTCCACCGCCTTTTCCGGCCCGTCGGGCCGATCCACCGTACCCACATAGCAGCACTGGCGGGCATCGCCAGCGATTCCAGATGGTCGCATTCTTCACTCTCGAGCGGCCGCGCGTACCGCCTCACGGCAGGGATGATTCCGGTGTTTCCTGAACACTTCGAACGCGAACTCGCCGTTCCGCATCCCGCTGTCAGCGGTGCCGTCGGCACCATCTCATTCCGCGTGAGCCTGCGTGGCTACACGCCTTTGCGCCCCCCCGCGCGTGCCGCGCGTCCGCCGGGCCGTCCGCCGGGCCTGTCGCTGCTTTGGCGGGCCGGCGTGGCGCTGCTGCTTCCCTTGCCGGCGCACGCCCAGGTGCCGAACGCCGGGCAGGCGATGCGTGACATCGAAACCGCTCGGCCAGTCCTGCCGGCCGCGCCGGTGCCCGAGATCAAGATCACAACCCCCCAGCCCGATGCGGATGTCACGCCGGACAGCGGGCCGCGCATGTTCGTGCAGGCATTCACCCTCGAAGGCAACCAGGTGTTCCATGCCGATGAGCTGCTGCCGCAGCTGGCGGACCTCGCCGGCCGCGAGCTGGGCTTCGCCGACCTGCAGCAGGCCGCCGCACGGATCACCGCCTACTACCGCGAGCGTGGCTACGTGCTGGCCCGCGCCTACCTGCCCCACCAGGAGATCGACGGTGGTGTCGTGCGTATCGCGGTGGTGGAGGGGCGCTACGGCCGCATCGTGCTGAACAACCGCTCGCGCGTCAGCGACGGCGCGCTGCAGCAGCCGCTCTCCGCCCTCCGGCCGGGAGCAGTGGTGCGCGGCGCCGACCTCGAGCGCACCCTGCAGTTGCTCGACGACCTGGCCGGCGCCACCGCGCGCGGCACGCTGCGCGCGGGAATCGAGCCCGGCACGACCGACCTGGTGGTCGATGTCGAAGGCGGGCCCCTCGTTACCGGATCGCTCGACTTCGACAACTTCGGCGACACGTCGTCGGGCCGCTATCGCTTCAGCGGCAGCGTCAACCTCAATTCGCCGCTGGGGCTGGGCGACCAGCTGAGCCTGCGCGGCCTCGCCAGCGACGAGCGGCAGAGCTACTACCGCGCGGCCTACCAGTTGCCGCTGGGACCGGTGTCGACGCGCGTCGGCGTGGCCTATTCGGAGATGCGCTACCACCTCACCGGCAGCTTCGCGGAGCTCGACTACCGCGGCAGCGCGAGCGTGCAGAGCGCCTTCGTCGCGCAGCCGCTGCTGCGCAGCCGCAATCTGAACGTCACGGCGCAGGTCCAGTACGACAACAAGGACCTGAAGGATACCTACGGCCAGTTCGACGTGCGCAACGACAAGAACGTCGGCCTGTGGAGCGTCTCTGTCAGCGGCAATGGCGAGGACGGCTGGTTCGGCGGCGGCCGCAGCGCGCTGTCCATGACGCTGGGCCTCGGCCGGTTGCGTGGCAATGATGCACTCGGTTCGGACCGGTACACCAAGGCCATGGGCAGCTTCACCAAGCTGAACGTGAGCGCGCTGCGCCTGCAGGCGCTCGGCCGCCGCTTCCAGCTCTACACGCAGTTCAGCGGACAACTTGCCTCGCGCAACCTCGACGGCTCGGAGAAATTCAGCCTGGGCGGCCCTTACGGCGTGCGCGCCTACGCGCTAGGCGCCGGCAGCGGCGACCAGGGCTGGCAGGCGAGCGCCGAGCTGCGCTACCTGCCGGCGCCGCGCTGGCAGCTCAGTGCCTTCGTCGACGCCGGCCAGGTGCAGTTCAACAAGCATCCGTGGACGCGCGAGCGCAACACCCAGCAGCTGCAGGCGGCCGGCGTCGGCGCCGGCTGGAGCGACGGCAAGCGGCAGGCCACCCTGACCGCGGCCTGGCCGCTCAGTTCGGCTGCGGGCTCGCCGGCGCGCGCGCCCAGCGTATGGCTTCAGGCGACTCAGTACTTCTGAGGCGCTCTGTCGTACCTCGTCCTGTGGACGGGATTCCTACTGACGTGAATGACAAGAAGGGAAACCAGCATGAACAAGACCTACGCATTGGTGTGGAACGACGCCCAGGGTACCTGGGCGGTGGTCGGGGAAACCGCGCGCCGGCATGGCAAGTCGGGCGGCGGCAAGCGGCTCGCGGCCGCCTCCCTGTCGCTGCTGGGGCTGGCGGCGCTGCCGGCCTTCGCGCTGCCGACCGGGGAAGCCATCGTGTCGGGGCAGGCGGATATCTCGCGCTCGGCGGACGGCAAGTCGATGTCGATCCAGCAGCAGACCGACCGCCTGGTCACCAACTGGCAGGACTTCAGCGTGGGCGGCGGTGAGCGCGTGGCGTTCCACCAGCCGACCAACCAGTCGATCGCGCTGAACCGCGTGATCGGCAACAACGGCAGCCAGATCCAGGGGCAGATCGACGCCAACGGCAAGGTGTTCCTGGTCAACCCGAACGGCGTGGTGTTCGGCGCGGGTTCGCAGGTGAACGTGGGCGGCCTGGTGGCGTCGACGAAGGAGATCTCGGATGCGGATTTCCTGGCGGGCAACTACCGCTTCGCGGGTGCCTCGGGCCAGTCGGTGGAGAACGCCGGCACGATCACGGCGGCCGAAGGCGGCAGCGTGGCGCTGCTGGGCGCGCGCGTGTCGAACACGGGCGTGATCCGGGCGCAGGCGGGCCGCGTGGCGCTGGGCGCGGGTGAGGCGTTCCACGTGAACTTCGACGGCAAGGGCCTGCTGAACCTGCAGGTGGAAGGCGGCGCGATGGACGCGCAGGCCAGCAACGGCGGCCTGCTGAAGGCGGACGGCGGCGAGGTGCTGATGACGGCGCGCGCGGCCAACGGCCTGCTGAACGCGGTGGTGAACAACAGCGGCACCATCGAAGCGCAGGGCCTGAGCGCGCGCGACGGCAGGATCGTGCTGGACGGCGGCCTGGTGAAGGTCGGCGGCAAGCTGAACGCGGCCGGCGGCACGGTGGCGACGCGCGGCGAGCGCGTGCAGGTGGCGGACGATGCGCAGGTCGATACGCGCAGTGCCGCGGGCCGCACCGGCACGTGGACGATCGAGTCGGCGAACGCGAACGTCGAGGGCGCGGACAGCGCGATCGGCGCGCAGACGCTGTCGCGCGCGCTGGGCACGAGCAACGTGGCGCTGACCAACACGTCGGGCGACCTGTCGGTGAACGGCGCGGTGAACTGGTCGAGCGACCACGCGCTGACGCTGACGTCGCAGCAGGGCGACGTGGCGCTGCAGCAGGCGCTGACGGCGAGCGGGGCGAAGGCGGGCGTGGCGGTGAACGCGGCCGGCGGCATCCGCGTGGACGACAAGCTGGCGCTGACGGGCGAGCAGGCCGCGCTGGCGCTGAACTCGGCGCAGGGCCACCGCTTCACGCAGGACAAGGCATCGGTGACGCTGTCGGGCCGCAACGCCTCGTTCTCGGCGAACGGTGACGCCTACCAGGTGATCCACGACGTGGCGGACCTGCGCAACGTGGACCGTGACCTGAAGGGACGCTACGTGCTGGGCAATGCGGTCGACGGCAAGGGCGCGGCGTTCCAGAGCATCGCTGCGAACAGCTCGTTCGACGGCGTGTTCGATGGTCTCGGCAACACGGTTTCCCGGCTGAAGGTCACCGGTGGCAGCCCGTCCGTCGGCCTGTTTGCCGGGAATCGCGGCCGTATCGCCAATCTTGCGCTCGATTCGCTTGCCGTGAGCGGTGCGGCAGGTCGCAGCGTTGCGGGAATCGGCGGTCTTGTCGGCTACAACCGGGGAACGGTTTCGAACGTGCGCGCGTCGGGAATGACCGTCTCGTCCATCGGCACGGGCTATAGCGTTGCCGGCGGACTCGTCGGCGTGAACGACGGCGGCGTCGTCGACAGCGCGCGCTTCCAGGGCCGTGTCAGCGGCAACGACAGGACGATGACGATCGGCGGGATTGCCGCCCAGAACGTCGCCGGCGCACGGATCGTGAACAGTCGCGCCGATGCCGAGATCACGACCCCGAAGGCACAGATTTCGGGCGGCATGTATATGGCGGGCGGCCTCGTTGGCATGAACTCGGATTCGACCGTGGCGAATTCGTCGAGCAGTGGCAGGCTCACGGTGGGCGACAACTTGATCGCGGGCGGTCTGGTCGGCTTCGCGGCCGGTGGTGCGATCGACCGCTCGGCTTCGTCGATGGCAGTGTCGGCCGGAAAAGCGAGCACGGTTGGCGGCGCGATCGGCTGGAGCGCCAATGCGGAGCTGTCGAACGTGTCGGCGAGCGGCAGCGTCAGCGCAACGACCGGAGCGACGGTCGGCGGGCTGGTCGGCAGCAATTCCGGCGGCACCATTCGCGACGCATCGGCAAGCGGCAACGTTGTTGCAGCGGCGGGCAGCACGATCGGCGGGTTTATCGGCAGCAACGACAGAGGCGAGATCGCCGCGTCGCACGCATCCGGCAACGTAAGCGGAAACGGTGCGACCACGGTGGGTGGCTTTGCGGGTGCGAATGCCGGCGCGATTCGCCAGAGTGCGGCGGAGGGCAGCGTGAGCGCAGGCAACACGAGCAAGGTCGGTGGGCTCGTGGCCGTCAACGACGGGACGATCGAAGATTCGCGGTCGAGCGGTACGGTGCGCGGCGGCCTGGACAACACGATCGGCGGGCTTGTCGGCGAGAACCACGGCACCATTGCATCGTCGAGTTCGACGTCGAACGTTTCCGCAGGGCGCGACAGCTATGTGGGCGGTGTGGTCGGCGTCAACAAGGGCCGGGGTGCCGTCGTGAGCGGCTCGAAGGCGTCCGGCAACGTGACGGTCGCCGGCGGGCGATTCATCGGCGGCTTTGCAGGCTGGAACGAGGCGCTGATCTCCGATTCGGAATCGTCGGGAACGGTGTCGAGCGCGGCTTCGTGGGGCGGCGGCTTCGTGGGCGGGAACGCCGGCACGATCCGTTCTTCCCGGACGAGCTCGAAGATCGAATACCCGACGCAGGCGCGGCCGGTGTTTACCGGCGGTTTCGCCGCGATCAACACCGGACGCATCGAATCGAGCCATACGACGGGCGCGGCATCGGCTGAACCGTTTGCCGATCTCAATATCGGGATGATCGACGGCAAGCGGTAATCCGCGTCAACGCGGGATGTGGCGCTGCTCGCCCATCCCGCTCTTCGAAGGCGGCAATCGAGTCGCGGCCGGTCCGATCACGAAGGGCCGGCTTTTCCGTGTCGCATGACGCGATGCAGGCATGCCCGGCACTAGTCGTGTCGATATCCGCGATGCAGGCCGCGAATCGTTGCTTGCAGCCCTTCATTTTTCATTCAGGTATGCGAATCGATCGGCAACGGCGGGTCGATTCCGTTGCTCGGCCGCTTCGCGGTGCACCGGGTTCGACGGCCTGCCTGTCGGGCATCGGGGTTCGGGCCGCCCGGCCTTGCCGGACGGCCTGATCGGAGGTCCATCGCAGATGGACCTGTTTTAACGAAGTATGAAGAAGGATTGGAAATGAATAAGACCTATTCGCTGGTATGGAATGAGGCCCAGGGTGGCTGGTGCGTGGTGAGCGAAACCGCGCGCCGGCATGGCAAGTCGGGCGGCGGCAAGCGGCTCGCGGCCGCTTCCCTGTCGCTACTGGGGCTGGCGGCGCTGCCGGCCTTCGCGCTGCCGACCGGGGAAGCCATCGTGTCGGGGCAGGCGGATATCTCGCGCTCGGCGGACGGCAAGTCGATGTCGATCCAGCAGCAGACCGACCGCCTGGTCACCAACTGGCAGGACTTCAGCGTGGGCGGCGGTGAGCGCGTGGCGTTCCACCAGCCGACCAACCAGTCGATCGCGCTGAACCGCGTGATCGGCAACAACGGCAGCCAGATCCAGGGGCAGATCGACGCCAACGGCAAGGTGTTCCTGGTCAACCCGAACGGCGTGGTGTTCGGCGCGGGTTCGCAGGTGAACGTGGGCGGCCTGGTGGCGTCGACGAAGGAGATCTCGGATGCGGATTTCCTGGCGGGCAACTACCGCTTCGCGGGTGCCTCGGGCCAGTCGGTGGAGAACGCCGGCACGATCACGGCGGCCGAAGGCGGCAGCGTGGCGCTGCTGGGCGCGCGCGTGTCGAACACGGGCGTGATCCGGGCGCAGGCGGGCCGCGTGGCGCTGGGCGCGGGTGAGGCGTTCCACGTGAACTTCGACGGCAAGGGCCTGCTGAACCTGCAGGTGGAAGGCGGCGCGATGGACGCGCAGGCCAGCAACGGCGGCCTGCTGAAGGCGGACGGCGGCGAGGTGCTGATGACGGCGCGCGCGGCCAACGGCCTGCTGAACGCGGTGGTGAACAACAGCGGCACCATCGAAGCGCAGGGCCTGAGCGCGCGCGACGGCAGGATCGTGCTGGACGGCGGCCTGGTGAAGGTCGGCGGCAAGCTGAACGCGGCCGGCGGCACGGTGGCGACGCGCGGCGAGCGCGTGCAGGTGGCGGACGATGCGCAGGTCGATACGCGCAGTGCCGCGGGCCGCACCGGCACGTGGACGATCGAGTCGGCGAACGCGAACGTCGAGGGCGCGGACAGCGCGATCGGCGCGCAGACGCTGTCGCGCGCGCTGGGCACGAGCAACGTGGCGCTGACCAACACGTCGGGCGACCTGTCGGTGAACGGTGCGGTGAACTGGTCGAGCGACCACGCGCTGACGCTGACGTCGCAGCAGGGCGACGTGGCGCTGCAGCAGGCGCTGACGGCGAGCGGGGCGAAGGCGGGCGTGGCGGTGAACGCGGCCGGCGGCATCCGCGTGGACGACAAGCTGGCGCTGACGGGCGAGCAGGCCGCGCTGGCGCTGAACTCGGCGCAGGGCCACCGCTTCGCGCAGGACAAGGCATCGGTGACGCTGTCGGGCCGCAATGCCTCGTTCTCGGCGAACGGTGACGCCTACCAGGTGATCCACGACGTGGCGGACCTGCGCAACGTGGACCGTGACCTGAAGGGACGCTACGTGCTGGGCAACGCGGTCGACGGCAAGGGCGCGGCGTTCCGGAGCATCGGCGCGCGCGGCGCCTTCGACGGCGTGTTCGATGGACTTGGCAACACCATCAGCGATCTGTCGGTTTCCAATCAGGGCAGCAATGCCGTCGGTCTCTTCGCCGTCAACTCCGGCCATATCGCCAACCTCGGTCTGGACAAGGTGTCGGCTCAAGCTGTCGTGCCGTACGGCTGGTCGCCGGTCAGCGTCGGCACGCTGGCCGGCTACAACACTGGCACCATCTCGGATGTGAAGGCGACGAACGTCTATGTGGGAGGCGAGGGGCGCACCTTCGTCGGCGGGCTCGTCGGCAGCAACTGGGGTGGATCGATCGAGCGCGCAGCCGTGATGGGGCGCGTCGTCGGTGGCAGGGATGCGCAGGCCGTCGGAGGCCTGGTCGGTGAGAATATCTCGTTCATGGCGCCGGGCTCCGACGACGCGATGATCCGCAACAGCCGTGCCGACGTGCAGGTCGTCAGTTACTCGACCGGCAACGCAGGCGGGCTGGTCGGGGAAAACCGTGGTGTCGTCGATGCGTCGACGGTCACGGGCACCGTGGCAGCGCTCGGCGCCGGCGGCCGCATCGGTGGACTGGTCGGCAGCAACGCCGGCGGCGTGGTCAAGGGATCGACGGGCTTCGCGGACGTGGAGGCCAGGCACATTGCGACCGTGGGCGGTCTCGTCGGCCACAATGCCGGACGGGTGGATGCATCCGGGTTCAACGGGCTCGTGAAAGCTGGCGACATGGCTCGCGTGGGCGGCCTGGCCGGTGAGAATCGCGGCGTCATCCACGCATCGACGGCAGCCGGCAGGGTGACGGCCGGTGCGTCGAACGTCGGCGGCCTCGTCGGTGCCAATTTCGCGAGCCTGCGCGAGTTGACGTCCAGCGTCACCGTGGAGGCCGGTGCTGCCGGCGTGGCCGGGGGCCTGGTCGGGCATAACGCCGGCAAGGTCGACGCGTCGAGCGCAAGCGGCAACGTCATGGTGGGCAGGGGCGGCATCGCAGGCGGGCTGGTCGGCCGCAATGCGGCGAGCGGCGAAGTGCTCGCTTCGTCGGCTGGCGGCGAGGTGGTCGGGGGTGACTTCGCGACGGCGGGCGGTCTGGTCGGCGTGAACGACGGCGCGATCCGCGCGTCGTCGTCGCAGGCCAGCGTGATGGCCGGCATGATGTCGCGGGCCGGCGGGCTGGTCGGTGCCAATGCGGGCACCGTGAAGGCATCGGCGTCGACGGGTTCGGTCACCGGCGATTTCGAGAGCGTCATCGGCGGCCTCGCGGCGACCAATAGCGGCACCGTCGACGGATCGACTGCGTCGGGCAAGGTCCTGGCCATGTTTGACAGCGTCGCCGGCGGGCTCGTCGGCCGCAACACGGGTTCGGTGCTCGGCTCCGATGCGACGGGCTCGGTCACCGTGGTGGGCTCGGGCAAGGTCGGCGGCCTGGTCGGCTTGAACGCCGGCCGCGTGTCGTCGTCGAGCGCATCCGGTGACGTCGCGGGCGACCAGCGCGCCTATGTCGGCGGTCTGATCGGTGAGAACTACATGGGCGCATCGGTGGAGAAGTCCAGCTCGACCGGTTCGGCGAGCGGAAGCCACAGCAGCCAAGTCGGCGGCCTGGTCGGCTTCAACGGCGGGGCGATCGCATCGTCTTCGTCGGCCGGCACGGTTTCCGGTGGCTACTACGCACGGCTGGGTGGCCTGGCGGGCGCGAATTTCGGCACGATCGAGCGCTCGACGACGACGACCCGCGTCGCGCAGGTGCCGGCTTACGCCCAGCAATATGGCACGCTCGTTGGCTTGAACTTCGGCCTCGTGAAGAGCAGCAGCTCGAGCGGCAATGCCGCGTGGATGCCGCTTGCCGGCGTCAACTACGGCAGCATCCGCGACTGACCGGCATCCGGCGTGCCGGACGCAGGGTGACGGCCTGAGCGGGACTGGCGGCCGTCGCCTTCGGGCACGTTGCCCGGCTGGAGCGGAGGCGGGCGAATCGCATCGCGCGCGCCGCTCCGGCCGGCCTCTTTCCCTGGGCCATTTCGTCCATTCGTCCTTTCGTCCTTTCGCCCTTTCACCTTGTGGTCGCGGCAGGCTTCGTCGCGGCGTAAGCCGCTCGCATCGAGGCCTGCCCGCGCCACGCACGAACGGGGCCGCCGCTCCAGGCGGCCCCGTTCGCCTATTTCCCTTCGATCGCCCACAGCCGGGAGCCCGCAAGTCGGGCCGCCCGCTTCTTTCCGGGCAGCGCGTGGAGCGCAGGAAGATACAATGCGGCTGCGCGCGCTGCGCTCCTCCCGCAGCGCGGCCTTGTCGCTCCATTCCGCATCTCCCGCCATGTCCGATTCTTCCCGGGCCTTCCTGCTCGGTCCGCTCCTGAAAGGCGTCTCGCGCTCCTTCTACCTGACGCTGCGCGTCCTGCCGCATGGCATGCGCGATCCGGTCGGCCTGGCCTACCTGCTGGCGCGTGCCGCCGATACCATCGCCGACACCTCGCTGATTCCGCCGGAGCAACGGCTGGCCCTGCTGTTGTCGCTGCGCGAGCGGGTCAACGGCGCCGCCGACGACGGCACGCTGGTGCGGCGCCTGGCCGTGGAAGTCGGCGCCCAGCAGGCGCAGTCGGACGAGCGCGTCCTGCTGGAATCGCTGGGACCCGCGCTGGATGTGCTGGCGCAGCTCGATGCCGACGACCGTCAAGCCGTGCGCGGGATCGTGTCCACACTCACCGAGGGCATGGAATTCGACCTGCGCACCTTTCCCGACGAGCGCTCGGGCCGCATCGTCGCGCTGCAGGCAGCGGCGGAACTCGATAACTACACTTACCTGGTGGCCGGCTGCGTGGGGGAGTTCTGGACCCGGATGACGTACGCTCACCTGCCCGGCACGCTCAAGGACGAACCGGCCGTCATGCTGGCGCGCGGTGTGCGCTTCGGCAAGGCGCTGCAGCTCGTCAACGTGCTGCGCGACTGCGGCAAGGACCTGCGCATCGGGCGCTGCTACCTGCCGCAGCCGATGCTGGCGCGCTGCGGCCTGCAGCCGCAGGACCTGCTGCAGCCGGAGGCGTCGCGGCAAGCCCGGCCCTTGCTGCAGGAGCTGCTGCGTACCGCGCTGGCGCATTTCCGCGCAGCGATCGACTACACGCTGGCCATTCCCGCCACCGCGCTGCGTCTGCGCCTGGCCTGCCTGTGGCCTATCCTGATCGGACTGGAGACCCTGGAGCTGCTGGCCGCCAATCCGGCCTGGCTGGATCCGGCCAGTGCATCCAAGCTGCCGCGTAGCGGCGTCTACCGCATCCTCGCCTGCTCGCTGCCGCTGGCGCCGCTGGATCCGGCCTTGCGCCTCTGGTTTTCCCGCCTGACGGCCCGCATCGAAGCGCAGCTGGACGACTGAGCGGCGCGCCGCTTCATACCAGATCGGGCGCGGCGCGGCGGCATGGCATAGTGTCGCCCTGTCCGTTGATGCACGCCGGAGTGCGCCGCGCCATGACCCTGCTCGATCAGTTCCTGCCCCGTTTCGATTTCCACGAGCGCCACGCCATCACCATCGACGCGCCGGCAGGCATCGTGCTGGACCATGCCGCGCGCCAGCGCGCCCAGGACGATCCCTTCATCCGCACGGCCATCCGCCTGCGCGAACTGCCGACGCGGCTGTTCGGGCTGTCGCAGCGGCAGCCGCTCGACCTGGACGATTTCACCTTTCTCGGTCGCGACGGTGACCGCGGGCTCGCCTTCGGCCTGACGGGGGCGTTCTGGCGCCCCGACTACGGCCTGGTGGAGATCCGCTCGCCCGAGCAGTTCCGCATGCACGGCCGCAACGATGTGTGCAGCCTGGTGATGGGCTTCGACACCGGCAGCGACGCCGCCGGGCGCACGGTGCTGCGTACCGAGACGCGCGTGTTCTGTCCGACGGCGGCGGTGCGGCGTCAGTTCGCGCCGTACTGGTACCTGATCCGGCCGGTCAGCGGGATGATCCGGCGCCGCATGCTGGCGCGCGTGCGGCAGCATGCCGAGAGCGAGGTGGCGCGGCGCGGGCGCGCCGGCTGAAACGGGGCAGGCGGGCGGGGAAGGCCGCGCCGGCATCCCCGCGGGGCACCGGCGCGGCCTCGCTGCCGTGCCTCAGTTCTCTCAGTTCTTCTTCTGGCCGGTCAGGCCGCCCAGCAGGTTGGTGACCGGCGCCAGCGGGCTGGCGGTCGAGCCACTGCTGCTGCCACTGCTGCCGCTGCCGCTCAGCCCGCTGGTCAGGCCGCCGACCAGGTTGGTGACCGGCGCCAGCAGGTTGGCGGGACTGTTGGTGCCGCCGCCGCTACCGCTGCCGGCGCCGCTGCCGCCGGCCACCCCGCTGAGCAGGTTGGTGACGGGGGCGAGCGGATTGCTGCCGCTGCTGCTGCCGCCGTTCTGCAGTCCGCCGGTCAGGCCTCCCAGCAGGTTGGTGACCGGCGCCAGCGGACCGCTGCTGCTGCCGCTGCTCCCGCCGAGCGTGCCGCCGAGGCTGCCGAGCAGGCTGGTGACCGGTGCCAGGGGATTGCTGCCGGTGCCGCCTGTACCACCGGTGCCGCCGGTGGGCGCATTGAGCAGGCCGCCGAGCGATGCCACCGTGGCGCCGGTGGTGCTGACGACACCGCCCAGGGTGGAGACGATCGGTGCATTGGTCTGGGTGAGCTGGTTGCCGACCTGGCCGACCGCGCCGCCCACGGTGGTGAGCAGGTTGTTGACCGGCGCACCCAGTCCGGTGGCCTGGCCCAGGGTCTGGGTGGTGCTGACCAGCGCGGAGGTGAGGGGCTCGATAGCCTTGCCGACCGTGGTGGTCAGCTGGGTGACCGGGGCGGTCACGGACTGCGGGCTCAGGTTGCCGACCAGGCCGCCGACCTGGCTGACCACCGAACCCACCGGCTGGGTGACCGGCGCCAGCGCGCCCTGGCCCAGGTTGCTGACCGCGCTGCCGACGCCGCCGATGGTGGTGCCGAGCTGGTTGAGCGCCGAGGGGCCGGTGGCGCCCGTGGCGCCGGTGGATCCGGTCGTGCCGGTGGACCCGGTGGACCCGGTCGTGCCCGATGGCCCGGAGGGGCCGGTGGCGCCGGTGGACCCCGTGGCGCCGGTCGGTCCGGTGGCGCCGCTGCCACCCGTCGCGCCGGTGCCACCGGTGGCGCCGGTCCCGCCGGTGCTGCCCGACGGTCCGGTCGCTCCGGTCGAGCCCGTGGTGCCGGTGGTGCCGGTCGCGCCCGAGGCACCGGTGGTGCCATTGCTGCCATTGTTGCCGGTGGCCCCGGTGGTGCCTTGCGGGCCTGCGTTGCCGGTGGCGCCGGTAGTGCCCTGGCTGCCGGCGGTGCCCGCCGTGCCGGCCGGGCCGGCCGGGCCGGTTGCGCCCATGGCGCCGTCACTGCCGTTGGCGCAGCCGCCGAGCAGGACCAGGGTGCCGACAGTGATGCCGAGCAGGAGATGCGGATTGCGCACGGTAATTCCCCTCTAAGATCGTTGTTTGACTCGGAGAGGTCGGACTGCAATTGGCGTGCCCGTGGCCTCGGGCTGTCGCGCGGCGCCGGCCGCGCTGCCTTCGATTGCCCACAATCCCTTGTGGCGCAAGGATCCGCGGGTGGAGGCGGGGATTGGCACGGGCCGTCGCCGGAGCCCGTTCAGGGCGCTTCCCGCGTTACGGTGTCCGTAACGCGCCCGTAACGCCGTCCGCCATGCTGTCCGTTATCTCCCCTGTCCAGCGGAGCCTTCGTCACGTGGCGGCTCGGCCGGCCGGCTGGCGGCGCTGCGGCGCTTCCGTTCCCGCCCGCACTTGACAATGCCGGGGCGCGCTGACGGCCGCGAGCGGCGCCGGCGGCATCGCGCTCGGCACGCACCTGAGCGCCATCGCGCTGTCGCCTTGATGCCCTGAAATCCTGATGTCTTGATGTTCTTGATGTCTCCGGCGCGGCGGCCTGGGCTTCAGGGCCGCGCCTGCCCGGGACTCCCGCGATGTTCGCGGTATTCACTGGGGCTCAGGCCGGTGTGCGCGCGGAAGGCGCGGCTGAAGTGCGACAGGTTGCCGAAGCCCCATGAGAGCGCGATCTCGGTGATCGAGCGGCCCGCCAGCTGCGGCGCGCGCAGGTCGCGCATGCAGCCTTCCAGGCGCTGGCGCTGGATGCGCTCGGCGGGCGTCTCGCCGCTGCCGGAGAAGGCGTTGTAGAGATGGCGGCGGCTGCAGTTCAGCAGCTGCGCCAGCCGCTCGGGGGTGAAACCCGGGTCGCGCAGGTGCGCGCCGATGGCCTGGCGGATGCGGTCCAGCAGCAGCGCGCGCTGGCTGGGCGCGCTCTCCACGCCCTGCAGTTCCAGCAGCGACAGCTGCACCAGTTGCAGCAGCATTTCGCCGGCGCCGTGCGCGGCCGCGTCGCTCATGTGCGGCAGCTCGCGGAAGGTGTGGCGCATCGATTCGAGCGCCACGCGTGAGATCCCGGCCGCGCCACCGACCTGGCGCGCCATCAGCGCGTCGAGGCGCAGGCCCGAAGCGGCGATGCGTTCCTTGGGCACCATCACGACCAGGTGTTCGCACGCGAGCGGGTTCGAGACGGCGTAGGGCGCCGTGGTGTCATAGATGGCCCAGGCGCCGGCGCCCACCTGAGCGGTGCGCCCGGCCTGCTCGACCTCGGCCACGCCAAGCGCGGGCGCCACGATCTTCAGGTAAGGCTGCTCGCTCTGGCGGGCCAGGGCGCGGCTGCGCAGCACGCGGTGGCGGTCGGCGCGCAGGCGCGTGAGGATCACGCCGCCGGCGTGGCAGGCGCACAGGCTGCCGCGGAAGCCCGCGCTATCTGTGCGATCAGCGTGATCGGTGCTTTCGCCAGCGCCGTAGAGATCCGACTGCAGCCCGCCGAAATGCTCGTGCATCCACTGCCGCCACGCCGCAGCGCGCTCGCGCGGGGCGAGCGGTTCGGTGGTCAGGGTGGTGACGGTCTGCATGCGGATGGGCGTTCGTGGTGGCGTTCGTGGGGGCTGCCGTGCGTCCGGCCATGGCCGGATCCGCTGCATTATAGGGCTGCCCCGCGCACCGGCCGCGGCGGCCCGCTCGGGGTTAACCCCGGCCGGCTTGCACGCCGCGCACAGCCCGAAGTGCACGCCCGGCACAGCGGCGCGCGCCGGCCTTGCCTACCATCGCCTGCGTGGCACGGCACTGCCGGCCAGGGCCGGCGCAGCGTCGCGCCGCCATCACGGCGCCATCACGAACCAGGAGACGAGGACAGCGATGCAGGATATCCAGATGCTGATCGGCGGCGCCATGCGCGCGGCCGCCAACGGCGCCACCTTCGCGCGGCGCAATCCGCTCGACCAGAGCGTGGCCACGCGCGCGCCCGCCGCCACGCCCGAGGACGCGGTGGCGGCGGTCGAGGCTGCCGCGCAGGCGTTCCCGGCCTGGGCCGCGCTGGGCCCGGGCGAGCGGCGCGCGCTGCTGATGCGCGCCGCCAAGGCGCTGGAAGCGCGCGCCGAGGACTTCACCGCCGCCATGGCGGCCGAGACCGGCGCGTCCGCCATCTGGGCCGGCTTCAATGTGCACCTGGCCGCCGGCATGCTGCTGGAGGCCGCCGCCCTGACCACGCAGATCGCCGGCGAGGTGATTCCCTCCGACGTGCCCGGCAGCCTGGCCATGGCAGTGCGCCAGCCGGCCGGCGTGGTCCTCGGCATCGCGCCGTGGAACGCGCCGGTGATCCTCGCCGTGCGCGCCATCGCCACCCCGCTGGCCTGCGGCAATACCGTGGTGCTGAAAGGCTCGGAGCTGTGCCCGGCCACCCACGGGCTGATCATCGAAGCGCTGCAGGAGGCGGGCCTGCCGCCCGGCGTGGTCAACTTCGTCACCAACGCGCCGGCCGACGCCGGCGCCGTGGTCGAGGCCATGGTGGCCCACCCGGCGCTGCGCCGCGTCAACTTCACCGGCTCCACGCGCGTGGGCCGGCTGATCGCGCAGACCTGCGCTAAGTACTTGAAGCCGGTCGTGCTGGAACTGGGCGGCAAGGCGCCGATGGTGATCCTCGACGACGCCGACCTCGATGCCGCGGTGGCCGCGGCGGCCTTCGGCGCCTTCGCCAATTCCGGGCAGATCTGCATGTCCACCGAGCGCATCGTGGTCGATGAGACGGTGGCCGACGAGTTTGTCGCCAGGTTCGCCGCCAAGGCGCGCAGCCTGCCGCTGGGCGACCCGCGCCAGGGCCCGGTGGTACTGGGCTCGGTGGTGGACCTGGCCACGGTGGAGCGCTGCAATGCCCTGATCGACGACGCGCTGGCGCAGGGCGCCACGCTGGTGTGCGGCGGCAAGGCCGACAGCACGCTGATGCCGGCCACCGTGCTCGACCATGTCACGCCGTCGATGCGGATCTTCCGCGAGGAGTCCTTCGCGCCGGTCAAGGCGGTGGTGCGCGTCAAGGGGGTGGAGGCCGCCATCGCCACGGCCAACGACAACGAGTTCGGCCTCTCCTCGGCCGTGTTCGGCCGCGATATCGCACGCGCCTGGCAGGTGGCGGCGCGCATCGAGGCGGGCATCTGCCATATCAACGGCCCCACCGTGCATGACGAAGCGCAGATGCCGTTCGGCGGCATGAAGCATTCCGGCTACGGCCGCTTCGGCGGCAAGGCCGGCATCGATGCCTTCACCGAACTGCGCTGGGTGACGGTGCAGACGGCGCCGCGCCACTACCCGTTCTGACGTCCGGTGCGTTCGGGGCCGCCACGGCGCGGCGGCCTCAGCCGCGCACCAGCATCACCAGCGCGATCGCCAGCAGGCACATGGCGAACAGCGCGCGCAGGCGCCGCTCGGGGAGCCGGTGCGCCAGCGCGACGCCCCAGGAGATGGTCAGCATGCCGCCCAGCGAGAGCGGCAGTCCCGCCGCCCAGTCGACCTGGCCGGCGTGCGCGTAGGCGGCCAGCGCCACCAGCGCGCCCGGCGTGACCAAGGCCAGCGCCAGCCCCTGCGCGGCGGCCTGGCGCTGGCCGAACAGCCCCACCAGGGCCGGGGCCGCCACCACGCCGCCGCCCACGCTGAAGAAACCGGAGAAGGCCCCGCCCACCACGCCGACCAGCGGCAGCCAGCGCGGCGACAGCCGCGCCCGCTGCGCCGTGGCGGCGCGCCCCGGCAGCAGGCGCCACCAGAAGTAGAGCGCCAGTCCGATCAGGAAGGCGGCGAAGATGCGGCGCAGCAGCGCGGCATCCAGCGCGGTGGCCAGGCGTGCCGCGGCGTAGGTGGCGAGCACGGCCGACATGCCCAGCAGCAGCGCGGTACGCAGCGGGATCTCGGCGCGCCGCCGGTACTGCCAGAAGCCGATCAGCACATTGGGCGCGATCATCACCAGCGCCGTGCCCTGCGCCAGCTGCTGGTCCATGCCGTACAGCAGCCCCAGCGCCGGGATGGCGATCAGCCCGCCGCCGATGCCGAACAGTCCGCCGACCGCGCCGAGCAGGCCGCCGAGGGTGAAGAGGGCGAGGAAGGGCAGTATTGAATAGGTGGACATCGTCGGGAGATCGAAGCGAGGGGGGGCGCGGGGGGCCGTGGGTCGACATGGCCCCGGCGAGGTGGCGGGGCCGCCGGGCCGCGCGCTGAGCAGGGGCGCCGTTCGGCCTGGGTCAGGATCCAGGATTCAAAGTCTTAATCATAAAACATTGTTGCGCCGGAGCCGCTGCAGGCAAGCGCTGCGCTGATGCCGGGTGATGCCTGCTACCCGGATGACAGGCACCCGGCCGTGCTGCGGCCGGTGCGGCCGGTGCGGGAATGCGACGCGGCAACGTATTTCCTTGTCAGTTTGAAAGCTGTTTGTAATCATCTGCGGTTTAAATCTCGCAGGGACCGTCGGGCGCAGTCCACTCTGGCGAAATCCGCCGGAATTCCATCGCGTAGCCGGCGGATGGCGGCAGCTGGATGAAAATTCACTGCGAAGTGCGCCATACATCTCTTTAGTTTTGCGCGATCCCGCATCCACCTTCTGATTCGAACCCAAGCCTTCTGATCGTGCGTTTTTCCCTGACTTGTGCGTCTTCCGCCGCCCTGATCGCCGTCGCCGCCAGCGCGCACGCGGGCAGCGGGCCCCTGCCGCCGGACGGCCCCTGCCTGCCGCCGCCGGCCAAGGCCGCCCTGACCCTGGCCCAGGCCAGGCTCGACGCCTTGCGCTGCAACCGCGACATCATCGCGGCGCGCCGCGGCGAGGAAGCCAGCCAGGCCGATATCCAGGTGGCTTCGCAGCGGCCCAATCCGGTCTTGAGCCTGGGCATGGCCAACATCAACCCGCACCTCGGGGTCGGCAGCGGCGGCCCGCGCAGCAAGACCGTGGATTCCACCTTCCGCATCGACCAGCTCATCGAGACCGCCAACAAGGGCGGCCTGCGCGAGCAGACCGCCCGGCGCGCCAGCGCCGCCGCCGGCGAGATGCTGCAGGCCGTCACCGCGCAGCAGTCCACGGCGGTGGAGCAGGCCTTCTACGATGCGGCGGCCAGCCAGGAGCGCGTGGCCGTGCTGACGGAAACGGTGGCGCTGTACGGCCGCACCCAGCAGGCCAACGAGACCCGCCTCAAGGCCGGCGACGTGTCGCGCGCCGACGTGACCAAGCTGCAGCTCGACGTGCTGCGCGCGCAGGCCGACCTGCGCCAGGCCAGCGCCGACCACCTGCGCGACAAGGCCATGCTGGCGCAGGCCATCGGCGTGCCCGGCACGCTGCAGAGCAATCGCCTGGTGCCCGACTGGCCCGCGCTGGATGCACCGGCGCCGGCGGTCGCCCCCGACACCCTGGAACGCCGCCCCGACGTCACCGCGGCCGAGGCCCGCCTGGCCGCCGCCGCGTCCGCGCGCGACCTGGCCCGCGCCGGCCGCGTGCCCGATGTCACCATCGGCGCCCAGGCCGAGCACTACCCGGTGTCCGAGACGAATACCACCGGCAGCGGCAACAGCTATGGCGTGTTCATCTCGATCCCGCTGTTCGTGCGCCACAGCTTCGGCGGCGAGGCGCGCCGCGCCGAGGTGGATTACTACGCCGCGCTCGACGATCGCAACCGCGTGCTGCTCGAGGCGCAGAACGAGATCGGGCGCCTGCACGACCAGGTCGAGGCGGCGCGCCAGTCGCTGCGCCAGATGCGCGAGGCGGTGCTGCCGGCCGCCGAGAGCGTGGCCGCCAGCGCCGAGTTCGCCTACAACAAGGGCGCCTCGGGGGTGCTCGACCTGCTCGATGCGCGCCGCGCGCTGCGCCAGACGCGCCTCGACGCGGTCGGCGTGCAGAGCGAATTCGCCAAGGCGCTGTCGGCCTATCGCGCCGCGCTGCAGCGTTCCAGCACGCCCCCGGCGGAGGCCGCCGGCACCACCAGCCCCGCCAGCCTGCCGAGCCAGGCCCTTCCTTCCACGAATTCCCAGGTCAGTACCGATGCGCCGCGTCCTTGATCCGCAGTCCCTGTCCCAACGCCAGCCCCAGCCTCGGCTCCAGCCGCTGCCGCCGTCGGCGCCGAGCGCCGCCGCCCGGCTGGCCGCGCTGTCGCTGGCAGCCCTGGCCCTGACCCTGGCCGCCTGCGGCAAGGGCGAGGCGCCCAAGGCCGACGATGAGCCCAAGGTCAGCGGCGCCACCGTGACCTTCCCGGCCAGCGTCAAGGCCCTGCCCGGCATCGCCGGCGAGGCGGTCAAGCGCGGCGGCGAGCGCGTGGTGAGCCTGCCCGGCCGCCTGGTCTGGGACGAGGACCGCACCGTGCGCGTGGCCTCTCCCTTCGCCGGCCGCGTCACCGGGATCCTGGTCCAGCCCGGTACCACCGTGAAGGCCGGCGAGGCGCTCGCCACGCTGACCTCGCCGGATTTCGGCGCGGCCCAGGCCGACGCGCGCAAGGCCGCCGCGGATCATGCGGTGGCGGCCAAGGCGCTGACGCGCCAGCGCGAACTCTACGAGGCCGGCATCGTCGCCCAGAAGGAACTCGAGCAGAGCCAGGCCGACGCCGCGCGCGCCGCCGCCGACCTGCAGCGTACCCAGGCGGCCCTGCGCCAGTACGGCCAGGCCGGCGCCGACGTGGTCAACCAGCGCTTCGCGCTGCGCAGCCCGATCGCGGGCCTGGTGGTGGAGCGCAACATCAATCCCGGCATGGAACTGCGCCCCGACCAGCCCCCCGCCGCGCCGCTGTTCCTGGTGACCGACCCGACCGCGCTGTGGGCCCAGCTCGATGCCGCCGAGGCCGACATCGGCCTGTTCCAGCCCGGTGTCGACGTCAAGCTGGTGTCGGCCGCCTACCCTGGCGAGACCTTCACCGGCAAGGTGGTCAAGGTGGCCGACTATGTCGATCCCACCGCGCGCAGCGTCAAGGTGCGCCTGGCCGTGCCCAATCCGGACCGCCGCCTGAAGGCGGAGATGTTCGTCACCGCCAAGCTGCGCGCCGCCTCCTTCGACGGCATCGCGGTGCCCGCCAAGGCCGTGTTCCTGGCCGATAACCGCAACTATGTGTTCGTGCGCACCGCGCCGAATATCTTCGAGCGGCGCCAGATCCGCGTCGGCCTGTCGCTGCCCGGCATCACCGAGGTGCGCGAGGGCCTCAAGGACGGCGAGGTGGTGGTGACCGAAGGCAACCTCTACCTGCAGGACATCCTGCGCGACGCCACCGCGGTCAACGCCGCGCGCGCGGCGGAGCAGGGCCGGCCGGCCGCCGGCTCGGACGCGAAGCACTGAGGACGGCCGCCCCATGATTTCGCGCATCGTCAATTTCGCCCTGCACCAGAAGCTGTTCGTCTGGCTCGGCCTGCTGATCTTCGTCGGCGGCGGCCTGGCCGCCTTCAAGAACCTGCCCATCGAAGCCTTCCCGGACGTCTCCGACATCCAGGTCAACGTCATCACGCTCTATCCCGGCCGCGCCGCCGAGGAGGTCGAGCGCCAGGTCACCATCCCGATCGAGACCGCGCTGGCCGGCACCCCTAACTCGGTGCGGGTGTTCTCGCACACGCAGTTCGGGCTGTCCTTCCTGATGGTCACCTTCAACGACCGCGCCACCGACGTCACCGCGCGCCAGCAGGTGATCGAGCGCCTGCGCAGCGTCGACCTGCCGGACGGCGTGCATCCCGACCTGGCGCCGCTGTCCACCGCGATCGGCGAGATCTTCCGCTTCCGCCTGGCCGGCAAGGGCTATACGCCGCAGGAACTGCGCACGCTGCAGGACTGGGTGGTGGAGAAGAACCTGCGCCAGGTGCCCGGCGTGGCCGACGTGGTCACCATCGGCGGCAGCATCAAACAGTACGAGGTGAACCCCAACCTGGGCAAGATGCGCGATTACAAGATCTCGCTGGCCCAGCTCTTCACCGCGCTGCAGCGTGGCAACGCCAATGCCGGCGGCGGCGCCGTCGCGCACGGCCGCCAGCAGTACCTGCTGCGCTCGCTCGGCAGCTTCCGCACCTCGGCGGATATCGCCAACGTGGTGGTGGCGGAGAACAACGGCACGCCCATCCTGGTCAAGGACATCGCCGAGGTGAAGATCGGCGCGGCGCCGCCGCAGGGCCTGATGGGCCAGGACGACGAGGACGACATCGTCTCGGGCATCGTGGTGATGCGCAAGGGCGAGAACCCCTCGCTGGTGCTGGAAGCGCTGAAGAAGAAGATCGACCTGCTCGACGACCAGATCCTGCCGCGCGGCGTCAGGATCGTGCCGTACTACGATCGCTCCACGCTGATCGACAAGACCCTGCACACGGTGTTCGGCAACCTGGTGGAAGGCGCGCTGCTGGTGATGGCGGTGCTCTACCTGTTCCTGGCCAATGTGCGCGCCGCCGCCATCGTGGCGCTGGTGATCCCGCTGGCGCTGCTGTCGACCTTCATCGGCCTGACCTGGGTCGGCATTCCCGCCAACCTGCTGTCGCTGGGCGCGATGGACTTCGGCATCATCGTCGACGGCGCGGTGATCGTGGTGGAGAACATCTTCAAGCGCCTGGGCGAGTTCAAGGAGCAGCAGATCCAGGACAACAAGGCGCGCATGCACGCCATCCTGCAGGCCACCACCGAAGTGGGCCGGCCCACCGTGTTCTCGATGATCATCATCATCGCGGCCCATATTCCCATCTTCACGTTGCAGCGCCACGAGGGCAAGATCTTCGCGCCCATGGCCTACACCGTGACGGGCGCGCTGGTGGGCTCGCTGATCGTTTCGCTGACGGTGGTGCCGCTGCTGTGCTACCTGCTGCTGAAGAAGAACATCGCCCACGACGACAACTTCGTGGTGCGCTTCTGCAAGGGGCTTTATGAACCGATGCTGGCCTGGGCGTTGGACCACAAGCGCTCGGTGGTGGGCATCGCGGTCGGCCTGCTGGTGGCCACCGTCGGCGTGGGCAAGTTCCTCGGCAGCGAGTTCCTGCCCGAGCTGGACGAAGGCTCGATGTGGGTCAGCTTCGACCTGCCCGCCTCGGTTTCGCTCGACGAGGCGCGCGACCAGGCGCGCCGGCTGCGCGGCGTGATCCGGCAGACGCCGGAGGTCAATTCGACCATCTCCAAGGTGGGCCGCCCCGACGACGGCACCGACCCGAAGCTGATCAACACCGTCGAGATCCTGGTCGACCTCAAGCCGGACAAGCTGTGGCGCGCCGGCTACGACAAGCGCAAGATCATCAACGAGATCAACCGCAACCTGCGCCGGCTGCCCGGCATCGAGCCCAACTTCTCGCAGCCGGTGCGCGACAACATCCTGGAGAGCATCTCGCAGATCAAGGGCCAGATCGTCATCAAGGTGCAGAGCGACAGCCTGGAGCACAACAAGGCGGTGGCCGACCAGATCCTGGCCAACGTGCAGTCGGTCCGGGGCGTGATGCGCGCCTTCATCGACCGCGACGGCGAGCTGCCGCAGTATGTGCTCGACTTCGACCGCGCCCAGGCCGCGCGCTACGGCATCAACGTGGCCGACGTGCAGGACCTGATGGAGACCGCGCTGGCCGGCAAGGCCGCGACCGAGCTGTGGGAGGGCGAGAAGCACTTCAGCGTGGCCGTGCGCCTGAAGCCGGGCGAGCGCGAGCTGCCCAACCTGCCCAACATCTTCATGCAGACGGCCGATGGCGCGCAGGTGCCGCTGTCGCAGCTGGTGAGCTTCCGCGCCGCCTCCGGCGCGATGAACATCAGCCGCGAGAACGGCCAGCGCACCACCTCGATCGGCATCTTCATCCACGACCGCGACATGGGCAGCGTGGTCAAGGACATGCAGGCGCTGGTGGCCAAGAACGTCAAGGCGGACGACGTCAAGATCAACTGGTCGGGCGAGTTCGAGAACCAGGAGCGCGCCATGGCGCGGCTGTCGATCGTGGTGCCGCTGTCGGTGCTGCTGATCTTCCTGCTGCTGTTCAACGCCTTCAAGTCGTTCAAGAGCGCCACGCTGATCATCTCGAACATCCCGTTCGCCCTGATCGGCGGCGTGTTTGCGCTGTTCCTGACCGGCATCCCGCTGTCGGTGTCGGCCGCCATCGGCTTCATCGCGCTGTTCGGCCAGGCGGTGCTCAACGGCGTGGTGATGGTGACCTACTTCAACCAGTTGCGCGAGGAAGGCATGCCGGTCCGCCAGGCCGTGCTGACCGGCTCCATGGACCGCCTGCGCACGGTGCTGATGACCGCGCTGCTGGCCATGCT
Organism: Cupriavidus sp. USMAA2-4; assembly: GCF_001854305.1. Lineage (NCBI taxonomy): Bacteria > Pseudomonadati > Pseudomonadota > Betaproteobacteria > Burkholderiales > Burkholderiaceae > Cupriavidus > Cupriavidus sp. USMAA2-4. The sequence goes on from NZ_CP017749.1 coordinate 1,817,721, forward strand.
GGGCCTGTTCCCGATGGCGATCTCGCGCGCCATCGGTTCGGAGACACAGCGTCCGCTGGCCATCGTCATCATCGGCGGCCTGATCACCGCCACGCTGCTGACGCTGATCGTGCTGCCCACGCTTTACGAATGGATGGTCGGCCGCAGCTGGCCGGATGAGGAAGTGGGCGAACACAACCGCCTGTCGGGCGCGCTGCCCGAGTAAGCGCGGCGCGGACGCGGCGAGACCCGCCATTGCCCCCGGGCGATGGCGGGTCTTTTTCCATCGGGGCCGGGGAGGGCCGGGCGCCGCCTCCGGCGCATGCCGCCGGCGGCTTCAGAGGAAAGGGTTCGCCAGCACCGGCCCGCCCTCGACGGCGAGGCCGTGATGCATGTCTTCGCTGTAGAGCGTCTCGCAGCCCTCGAGCGACGCACAAGCCACGATGCAGGCGTCATAGAACGCCAGGCCGTACCGCGCGGCGAGACGCCGCGCCAGGTCGTGCATGTCCACGGTCAACGGCGCGATGCGGCACAGGCTCTTGACCAGCGTCAGGAACTCGTCGACTTCGTCCCAGCGCATGCCGAGCTTGCGCACGCAGACGTGGGTGACTTCGTTCAGCACCTGGACGCTGATGACCGGCCTGCTGCGCAGCAGCGCTTCGGCGCGGTCGGCCTTGGCGGCATCGGCCGACAGCAGGTAGAGCAGGACATTGCTGTCAAGGAATCCTTCGGCCTTGCCGCGACCCGCTGCGCGGGAGGACTCAATCCCGCCCATCGTCCCGCTCGTTGGCATCGTCGCGGCTGAACTTGAAGTCGGCCGGGAGCCGGCCACGGAATCGGCGCAGGCGCTGCAGCAGTTCATCCGTTCCCGGCTTCCTGCGGATGGCGAAGGTGCGGGACTGCTCGACCACGATCTCGATATCGTCGCCCTCGCGCAATTCCAGCGCTTCCACCACGCTTGCCGGCAGGCGCACGGCGAGGCTGTTACCCCACTTCGCGACTTGCATTGCAACCTCCTGCTTGGATATACATCCGGAATTGTATATCCAGTCCGGCGCCGGCGCATGCCGGCGCGGGCCTACATGGCGCGGAACAGGTCCGCGTACAGCCGGCTCACGCTCAGTGTGTCGCCATGGCCGCGCAGGTGCAGCGTGAGCCGGCCGGCGTCGTCGCGCACCGCGCTGGCGATGGCGGTGCAGCGCACGATGGTGCTGCGGTGGACCTGCCAGAACACGGCCGGATCCAGCCGCAGCTGCAACTCGCGCAAGGTCATGCGGATCAGGTGCTCGTGCGTGGCCGTGACCACCCGCACGTACTTGTCGGCGGCTTCGAAATAGATGACCTCGTCGACGGGCACCAGGGAAATGGTGTTGCCGGCGCTGGCCTGGATCACCTGCAGCGGGGCCGGCCGCACGGGCGGCTGCGCCACGCCGGCCTGCAGCAGCGCGCGCAACTGGTCCAGCGGCGCCTCCCAGGCGGCGGCGCCTTGCGCCTGCGCGCGCCGTCCCAGCGCCGCCTGCAGGCGCGCGCAGGTCTTGGCCAGCCGCTCGGGCTGGGCCGGCTTGAGCACGTAGTCGGCGGCGGCGTGCTCGAAGGCGGGCAGGGCGTAGTTGTCGTAGGCGGTGACGAAGACGATCAGCGGGAACGGCCGGCCGCCGTCGGGCCAGTCCTCGGCCAGCGCCTGCGCGGCTTCCAGGCCGCTCATGCCGGGCATGCGGATGTCGAGGAAGAGCAGGTCCGGCTGCAGCGCCAGCGCGCGCTCGGCCGCGCTGGCGCCGTCGCCGACGGTCGCCACGATCTCCAGCCCGGGCCACAGCCGGAGCAATTGTGCGCGCAGGTCGGCGGCGAGCAGGGCTTCGTCTTCGGCGATGAGGGCGGTGGCGTGCATCGAAGGGTCAATGGCTGTTGTGAGGGGAGCGGGTGGCGTGGGCGGCGCCGGTGGCGCGCGCGGTCGCGGCAGGGCCAGGGTGGCGGGCCGCGCGGCCGTCCGGCCCGGCAGTGTCCGCCAGCGGCAGGCGCACGATGGCCAGCGTGCCGCCGTCGCCATCATCGGCCGCGTGCAGTTCCAGCGCCGCGCGCTCGCCGAACAGGTGGGCCAGGCGCTCCCGTACCTGCGCGGTGCCGAAGCAGCCGGGGTCGGGTGGCAGCGCGCCCAGCCCCACGCCGGTGTCGCGCACGGTCAGTACCAGGCAGTCATCCTCGCGGTGTGCGGCGAGGCGGATCCAGCCGCCGCCCACGGCGGGTTCGAGCCCGTGCTTGATGGCGTTCTCCACCAGCGGCTGCAGCAGCAGCGGCGGCACCGGCAGCGCCGCCAGCGCGGGCGGCAGCTCGGTCTCGACACGAAGCCGCTCGCCCATGCGGATCTGCATCAGGGCCAGGTAGTCGCCGATGCGGGCGAACTCCGTGGCAAGCGGATGGGTGCCGGCGCGCGAGGCGTCGAGGGTGGCGCGCAGGAAGGCGATCACGTGATTGAGCATGTCCTGCGCGCGCTGCGGATCCTGGCCGATCAGCACGCGCAGGTTGGCCAGCGTGTTGAACAGCATGTGCGGCTCCAGCTGCGACTGCAGCAGCCGCAGCTGGGTCTCGGCGGCGCTGCGCTGCGCGGCCTGCGCGCGCGCCTCGGTGGCCGCCAGGCGTGCGCGCGTGTAGTGGAAGTAGGTGATGCCGAGCGACAGCGCCAGCACCACGCACAGGCTCAGCAGCAGCGCGCGCGGGTTGCCCTCGACCAGCAGGCTCGGGTCCTGGGCGCCGCTCAGCCAGGCGGCGATGGCGTGGCCGCCGACGTAGCCGAGCACCCCGGACAGCACGATCCAGGGCAGCATCAGCTTCCAGTGCGGCCAGCTGCGCTCGCGCGCGGCGCCGAGCTCGACTTCGCTGCGGCCCGCTTCGAACCAGCGCAGGATGGCGAAGCGGCCGGCGCGGATCAGCAGCTGGATGGTGGCGGTGATGCAGGCCGCGTAGAGCAGGTTGGTGGCGAACGGCTCGCGGAACATTGTGCTGAAGAACAGCGCGCAGGACAGCGAGATGACCGCGCAGAAGACCAGCTCGCGCAGCAGCCGCATGCGCCAGGTGGCGGGCTGGAGAAGGCCGGCCATGCCATCAGCTCCCGCTCGGGCCATGTGCCGTCGCCGGCAATGCCGCTCCGGTGTGGCCGCTGCCCGCGATCGCGCCCGCACCCGCGCCGCCGGCATCGCGCCGCGCGCGCAGCGCTTCCGTGGTCTCGCCCGGGCCGTCGGGCGACCAGCCCGGCGGCAGGAACAGGTAGCCCAGCACGGCGCGCAGGCTGCGCGCTGCCGCCAGGTCGCGCAGCAGCGCGCGCCACTGGGCGAACTCGACGTGCAGCGGGTTGTAGCTGGTCATGGGGTGCACCAGGCCGTAGCGGCAGGGCAGGTCGGCGCGCTCCGGCACGTAGGTGCCGAAGAGCCGGTCGAACACCACCAGCACGCCGCCGTAGTTCGCGTCGAGGTAGTCCAGGTTGGAGGCATGGTGCACGCGGTGCGCCGAGGGCGTGTTGAGGATGCCCTCCAGCCAGCCCAGGCGGGGAATCCAGGTGGCGTGGAGCCAGAACTGGTAGAGCAGGTTGAGCGACAGCACGGCGAATACGATGGCCGGTGGAAAGCCCAGCCAGGCCAGCGGCACGAAGAACAGGGCGGTGCCGCTGGCCTTGCCCAGCACACCGATGCGGAAGGCCGCCGACAGGTTGAGTTCGTTGGGCGAGTGGTGGACCGCGTGGTTGCACCAGAACCAGCGCATGCGGTGGGCGGCGCGGTGATACCAGTAGTAGCAGAACTCCTGGCCGAGGAAGAGCAGCGGCACGGCGGCCCAGTTGTCCAGGGGCAGCGTGGCGACGCGGTGCGCGTGGGCCGCGTGCACCAGCGGCGCCGCGATCGACAGCGGCAGGAAGATGCCGACCGCCAGCCGCGCCGCCAGGTCGAAGGTGGAGACGCAGAAGGCGCGCCAGTCGTAGCGCTGCCGGCGCGACAGCACGATGGCCTCGATCAGCGCGAGCAGGAAGACGGCGGGAACGGCCGTATGGAGCAGGAAGCGGTCCAGGTCGTGCATGGCGGGCGGCTGGTCTCGTTGGGGGGCGCGGTCCGTGGCGGCGGGATGGCCGGTGGCGGGCTGGGCGTCCGCCCGGCCCGCCCAGCCTGCTCAGCCCGGCAGGCCCTGCGGCAGCGCGCTGCGCGTCAGCCTCCAGGCCTGCAGCCCGCGAGCCAGAAAGATACCGCTGACCCCACCATAGGCGAAAGCGAAGACAATCCCTAGGTCGCTGCGCAGGGCCAGGGCCGGGTCGCGCGCCAGGGCGACGCCGGCGGCGAAGCGGATGGCGAACAGGCACAGGATCAGCGCCAGCGGCAGCCAGCTGCCCGGCAGCAGCAGGTGGCGCGCCGACGGCGCCCGCCGCATGCCGCGCCACAGGCCGAGCCGGCGCGCCAGGCCGAGGGCCGCCGCGGCGCTGGCGCCCCAGGCGGCCAGCGCCAGCGGCTGGTGCGGAAAGGCCGCCGCCAGGCCGCTCCAGGACAGCACCGCCATCACCAGCGGCGCCGCCATCGCGCGGGCGGTCGATACCTGCTTTGGCGTGCTCTGGGCCAGGCCGTAGGCGACCAGGGCCGCGAGCAGCAGCCAGACCCAGCCGGGCGTGTGTTGCAGGATGGCGATCAGCATGGCATGTCTCCGGGTTGGCGGCGCCGGTCCCAGGGCAAAGGAGGCCTGGCGGCGGGCGTCGTGGTGGGGCGATGCGGCATCATCGCCGGACGGCGGCCGCGGCGCCGGGCCGCTGCGACGGAATGCGGGCGGTTGTCGTGAAATGCGGAGGAACGGCGACGAAACGCCGACGAAACGTCAACGGGCAGGGCGGTGCCAGCCCGTTTCAGGGTGATGTTGGCGCAACTCGGTGTGCGCCGCGCCTGCCGGGCGCGGCGCCCTGCCTCACGCAGGGGCCGGCTCAATCCGCCGCGAGTCCGTCGAGCGCCGGCCCGTGCCGCTCGCGGGCAGTACGGAACAGCCACGCGGTGAAGGAGCCCAGCGCGCGGTCGTCGGCATCGTCGCGGTACAGGCAGTGGTAGGGCGGTCCTTCCAGGCGCACCTCGGGGAACAGCGCCACCAGCCGGCCATGTTCGATGTCGTCCTGCACCACCGCGCGCGGTGCCAGGCAGACACCCAGCCCGCTCTGCGCGGCCTTGACCACCAGCAAGAACTCCTCGTAGAAAGGCCCGCGCAGGGTCTCGCCGGCGGCCACGCCGGCCTGGTGGAACCAGTACTGCCAGGCGCGCGCGATGCCGGCGTAGTGCAGCAGCGGCGCGTGGCGCAGATCGGCCGGGGCGCGCCAGTCCGGCAAGGCCGGGTGATGCGGCGAGCAGACCGGCACCGCGGCATTGGCCAGCAGGGGCCGCGAGACGAAGCCCTGGCGGCGCAGTTCGGGCGTGTAGCGGCGGATCACCACGTCGCAGCCTTCTTCGATGCGCTCGCTGTCGCGGTCGGGCGTGGCCACCACCTGGACCTCGATGCCCGGGTGTGCCGCGTGGAAGCGCGCCAGCAGCGGCAGCAGCCAGCCATGCGCGAACGACACCGAGCTGTTGACGCGCACCTGGCGGCGGTCGGGGGCGTCGAACATCTGCTCGGAGGCCTCGGCCAGGCGTCCGATGCAGCTCGCCACGTCGACGTGGTAGTGCTGGGCGCGCTGGGTCAGGCGCAAGGAGCGGCCATCGCGCTCGAACAGCTTCTGGCCGAAGAAGGCTTCCAGTACGCGGATCTGCTGCGCCACCGCGCTTTGCGTGACGTGGAGTTCCTCGGCGGCCAGGGTCAGGCTGTTCAGGCGTCCGGCGGCTTCGAAGCTGCGCAGGGCGTTCAGTGGCGGCAGGCGTCGCATGGGGCGTGGCTCGTCGTTCCTGTTGTGGCTGGTGGTGGTGGAGGGCAAAGCAAATCTAAAGCGTCGGTCAAGAAAACTCGTTTGTGGCGGCCGGGCCGGCTCCCTATCATGGCGCGACTGGACAGCCCCCCCGACAACCCCGATGCGGATCATATCGCCGTCCCCCGCGCCCGCGGCATCGAAGTGGCGCACCATCGCAGCCGGCGCAGGCCGGCGCGCCTGCCTGGCGGCCGCCATCCTGCTGGCCGCCTGCGCCGACCCGCCCGCCAATGAGCGCCAGATCGGCAGCGGCGGCAACCTGGTGCGCTACAGCTCCAGCCAAGTCGAGGTCGATCTGAGCGAGGCCGAGCGGCAGACCCTGCAGGGTCTGCGCGACCGCGTCTTCACCGGCACCACGCCGGAGCGGACCCTCGACGCCGTGGCCGGCGCCCTGACCGCGCTGGGCTTTGCCCCCGTCTCGGTGGACAAGGAGACCGGGCTGGTGGAGGCGGGCCGCAGCCAGACCCTGTTGCCGAAATGGCGCCAGCTGTTGCGCGGCGCCATCAAGCAGCGCGCCGGCATGCTCCCGGCCAAGCCCGACCACGAGCGGCTGGCCGCCATCGTGCTGGTGCGCGCCGGCCAGGGCGGCCGTGCCACCCTGGTGCGGGCGCGCTTCGAGCGCACGGTCTGGGACAGCAATGGCGATTCCCGTACCAAGACGGTGCTCGAGCGGGAGATCTACGACGGCTTCTTCGTGCAGACCGGCAAGGCGCTGTGCGCGCCGGCCTGCGCCGAGTGAGGGGCGGGCCCCTGGCGCACCGCCGGTGCCGGCCGCGCGCCTGGCGTCAGGCGCCGGATTCCTGCAGCCAGCGCGCCACCGCCAGAGGCGTGCGGTCTTCCAGCAGCGGCCCCACCACCTGCACCCCCAGCGGCAGGCCCTGCGCATCGGTGGCCACGGGCACCACGGTCGCCGGCAGGCCGGGCAGGGTGGCCAGCCCGGCCCAGGCGAGCTGCTCGCGGTAGAGCGCGGGCTCGCCGTCCAGGTCCAGCGTGGTGGCATCCCAGTCGACACTGTCGATGTGGGGGAAGGCGGCGCTGCCGAACGGCGGCATCAGTACCACGTCGAAGGCTTCGAACAGCCGGCGGCAGCAGTTCTGCCACTGCATGCGCCGGTCCATCAGGCCCAGCCATTCGTGCGCGGAGATGGAGGGTGGCGGGTTCGGACCGCCGCGCGTGGTGATGGTGAGCAGGATCCGGGCGTAGTCCTCGTGCAGCGTGGCCAGGTCGGGCAGCCATTCGCTGTGGCGCGCCACCTCGGCACCGCCGGCGGCGAGGCGCTCCGCAGCGGTGGCCACCGCGCCGCGCACGGCCGCGCTGGCGCGCGCCAGCGGGTGGGCATCCAGGGCCAGCACGCGCAGGCCGCGCATGTCGCCGTCGCGGCGCGCCGCCGGCAAAGCCAGGCGGTAGGCGGCCGCGGCCTCGCGGTCGGGGCCGGCCAGCACCTCCAGCGCCAGTTCCAGGTCCGCCACGCGGCGTGCCAGCGGGCCGGCCACCGACAGCACGTCGGGGGCGCTGGGGTAGCCGGGAAAGTCATGGCCGCGCGTGGGTACCAGGCCGTGGCTGGGTTTGTGGCCGCACACCCCGCAGAAGTGCGCCGGCACGCGGATCGAGCCACCGATGTCGGAGCCTAGCTCGAGCGGCACGAAGCCCGCCGCCAGCGCGGCCGCGGCACCTCCGGACGACCCGCCCGGCGTGCGCAACAGGTCGTGCGGATGGCGGGTGAGGCCGTAGACCGGGTTGCGGCTCTGGTAGTCGGCCAGCACCACCGGCACATTGGTCTTGCCCAGGAGGACGGCGCCGGCGGCCTTGAGGCGGGCCACGGCGACGGCGTCTTCGGTGACGCGCGCCTGCTGCGCGATGGCCAGGCCCCAGGTGCTGGGCAGGCCCGCCACCCCGAACGATTCCTTGACGGTGATCGGCACGCCCAGCAGCGGCCGGCGCTCGCCGCGCGCCAGCGCCGCGTCGGCGGCGCGCGCCTGCGCGCGGGCGCGCTCGAAATCGCGTACCACCACGGCATTGATGGCGCCGTCGCCGGCCTCGATGCGGGCGATGGCGGCGTCGCAGGCGGCGAGCGCGCTCACGTGCCCGGCGGCCAGGGCCCGGGCCAGTTCCGCGGCCCCGAGGGGGGCCAGGTCCGGCAGGCCGGCGCTGTTTGCTTGCATGGCATTCCCTCCGCGGGGATCTTGGCAAGCCGTCATCTTACGGTGGCGCCGAGGCGGCGCGCACCCGTCGCCAGCAGGGCATGCGCGGCGCCAGGTCGCCACGTGCAGGGGAAATCCCTAGGTAGCGAGTAAGCCATCTGTAACCGCGCGGAAAGGTCGCTGAAAGCTGTACTTGCGATAAATGCAGCACAAAAGAGAAAAGAAGGGAAGAACGCGTGTTGAAGCAGATGACGCCCGCCGGCCTGGCGACGGGGGTACTGGCTTTGCTGGCGCAGCTCGGCCAGCCGGCCTTTGCCATCGAATTGAAAGACGATACCGATCCTGCCGCCGTGATGCGCGGCGGCCGGAGCGCGCCGGCGAGCCGCGCTGGAGCGGGCCCGCTGTCCGGCTGGGACCGCATTGCCGCACCGGCCGCGCCCAAGGCGACGACGACTGCGGCGGCGGCCGACGGCGCCGCAGCGCGCGCGGCCGGGCGCCCCGCCGAGGCTGCCGTGCAGGATGCAGCCGCGGGCGTGATCGGCCCCGGCTTCTCGCTGTGGGAGCTGACGCAGGAACTGCGTGCCAACAATCCGCAACTGATCCAGGCGCGCGCGCTCTATCAGGCCGCCAAGGCCCAGGTGCCGCAGATCGCCGCGCCCAACAACCCGCAGGTCGGCTTCATCTGGGGCAACCTGCCCAGGAGCAGCCCGCTGGCCTTCGCCCGCGCTGAGCAGTTCAGCTATACGGTGACGCAGTCCTTCCCCTTCCCCGGCAAGAAGGCGCTGGCGGCGGAGATCGCCGATACCCAGGCGGAGTCGCTGGACGCGCAGCGCGACGCGCTGTTCCTCGAGCTCTACGCCCAGCTCAGCACCACCTACTTCCAGTCGCTGTCGCAGAAGGCCCAGCTCGAGGTGCTGCAGCTCAACCTGAAGCGGCTCGAACAGGTCAAGCAGGTGGCGCGCATCCGCTACGCCAACAACGCGGCCGGCTACGTCGACTACCTGAACGCGCAGGTGGCGCAGAGCAGCGCGCAGAACGATGCCTTCACGCTGGAGCGGCAGTACGAGAACGGCCTGAAGTCGATCAACACGCTGATCGGCAAGGCGCCGGCCTTCCCCCTGGAACTGCGCCGGGACAGCAGCGCGACGCGGCTGCCGGCCGCGCCGCTGCCGGAGCTGGAGGAGATGGCGCTGCGCGAGCATCCGAGCGTACGCGCCTCGCGCCACCTGGTGGACGCGGCCGAGAAGGGCGTGCGGCTGGCGCGCAAGGCCTACCTGCCCGACTTCCAGATCGTCGGCACCGTCAACGGCAACAATCCGCCGCTGGGCTTCCGGCCGGCCAGTTTCGGCATCGAATTCGACATCATCATTCCTCTGTTCTTCTTCACCAAGGAACGCTACGGGGTGGATGAGGCGGTGGCCAACAAGGTGGCCTCCGACGCCAATGAACAATCCGTGCGCCAGCAGACCCTGCTGGGCGTGAACACCGCACACAATACCCTGCGCCAGGCCGTCAACCAGATGGAGTTCCTGCGCCGCCGGCAGCTTCCCGAGGCGATGGCCGCCTACAAGATGGCCTTCACCAACTACGCCAACAACAACGCCGCTTTCACCGACCTGCTGACGGCCAGCACCGCCTTGAAGAACGCGGAGCTGGCGGTGGCGCAGGCGGAGGCGGACGCGCGCCAGGCGTACTACACGCTGGCGGCGGCGGTGGGGCGGGAATCTCTTTGATGGAATGCAGGATTAGCGGGATCTGAGCGGATGAACAAGAACCTGATGATGGGCGCCGGCCTGGTGGTGGCGCTGGCATGCGGCGCCGTGGGCGGCAATTTCTGGGCGCAGCGCAATACGGCGCAGGGGCCGGAGACGGCAGGCAAGGAGGGTGCGCCGGGCAAGCCGACGGCGCTGGCCGACGCGGCGGCCGGACAGGCCGCGCAGCCGCGCGCACGCGCCATCCCCACCACGCTGGCGCTGCCCGAAGGCGGCTTCGACCCGAAGATCGTGCAGAGCGCGACCTTCAGCGCGCAGCCGGTGCGGGTGGACATGCCGACGCCGGGCCGGCTGGCCTACAACGTGCAGCAGGCCAAGCTGGCCTCGGCGCGGGTGGCGGGCCGGGTGGAACGCATCCTGGTGTACGAGGGCGCCAAGGTGCGCGCCGGCCAGCCGCTGGCCGAGCTGTACTCGCCCGACTACATCGCGGCGCAGAACGAGTTCCTGCTGTCGCACAATGCCTACCACACCTTGTCGAGCAGCGACCTGAAGGAGCTGCTGGACGATGCGCGCCAGACCATGCAGTCGGCCGAGAACAAGCTGCGCGTGCTGGGCGCGAGCAGCGAGGACATCGCGCGCATCCGCGAGCGCGGCACGGTCAGCGAGACGCTGACGATCCGGGCGCCGATCAGCGGCACCATCGTCAAGCGTGAGATGGACCAGGGTTCCTACCTGAACGTGGGCGACGCGCTGATGAGCGTGATCGACACCAGCTCGGTCTGGTTCACCGGCAACCTGTACGAGCACGATATCCGCAACGTCAAGCTGGGCCAGGCCATCGAGATCGAGACGGCGGCCTACCCGGGGCGGCGCTACACCGGCCGGGTGAGCTTCATCGCGCCGAACGTCGATGCCGACACGCATACGCTGCAGGTGCGCTGCGACGTGCCCAACCCGGACGGGCTGCTCAAGCCGGAGATGTACGCCACCGCGCGCATCGTGACCGGCAGCCGGCAGGCGCTGGTGGTGCCGCAGTCGGCCATCGTCAAGGACCAGGGCAAGCTGGTGCTGCTGACGCAGCCGGACGCGCAGCACGTGCGCCGGCAGGTGGTGCAGGGCATGCCGCAGGGTGACGGCATGTTCGCCGTGACCGACGGCGTGCCGCTGGCGCAGCCGCTCAAGGTGTTCACGCAAGGGGGCATGCTGCTCAACGAGATGCTGCTCAAGCAGGAGTCCTGAGATGGCCTTCTCGCCGATTCAAGCCATCATCAAGCGGCGCCTGATGATCGTCTTCCTGGCCGTCGCCCTGCTGGTGGTCGGGGTCCTGAGTTTCCTGCGCCTGCCGCTGCAGGCCTATCCCGGCGTGGCGCCGGTGACGGTGCAGGCCATCACGCAATGGCCGGGCCGCAGCACGGTGGAGGTGGAGCAGCAGATCACCATCCCGGTGGAGAACGCGCTGGCCAGCGTGCCGGACGTGCAGTCCTTCCGCTCGGTGTCGCTGTTCGGGCTGTCGGTGGTGACGGTGAAGTTCAAGGAGGGCGTCGACAGCTTCAAGGCGCGCCAGAACTTCGTCACCTACCTGTCGCAGGCCAACCTGCCGCAGGGCGTGCAGTCGGATCTCTCTCCGGACGGCGATGCCACCGGCGAGATCCTGCGCTACCGCATCGAAGGCAACGGCGTGGACGTCACCACGCTGAAGACGCTGCAGGACTACAGCGTCTACAAGGAGATCAAGCACGTTCCCGGCGTGGCCGACATCACGGCCTTCGGCGGCATGGTCAAGCAGTACCAGATCGTGCCGACGCCGGAGAAGATGCAGGCCTACGGCCTCACGCTCAAGCAGGTCATCGACGCGGTGACCAATGCCAACGCCAACACCGGCGGCGGGCTGATGAAGGCCGGCGAGCAGCAGTTCGTGGTGCGCGGCGTGGGCCTGCTGCAGACGCTGGACGATATCCGCAACGTCACCGTGGCGGCGACCAACGGCGTGCCGGTGCGGGTGCGCGACATCGCCGAGGTGCGCGAGGGCCATGCTCAGCGCCTGGGCATGGTGCAGTTCGACCAGCATGACGACATCGTGCAGGGCATCGTGCTGATGAAGCGCGGCGAGAATGCCACCGAGGTGCTGGCGCGCGTGCGCGACAAGATCGACGAGATCAACCGCAACGTGCTGCCGCCCGACGTCAAGGTCAAGACCTTCTACGACCGGCAGAACCTGCTCGACCTCACCATGGGCACGGTGGAGCATGCGCTGTTCGTCGGCATCTCGCTGGTGCTGGTGGTGCTGTTCATCTTCCTCGGCAGCTTCCGCGCGGCCGCGGTGGTGGCGGCGGTGATCCCGCTGGCGCTGTGCGTGTCCTTCATCAACATGGATCACTTCAAGGTGCCGGCCAACCTGATCTCGCTGGGCGCCATCGACTTCGGCCTGATCGTGGACGCGGCGGTGATCGTGATGGAAAACATCATGCGCCACCTGGAGGAGGGCAAGGCCAAGCCGCAGGACGCCATCGTCAAGGCCACCGGCGAAGTGCAGCGGGCCATGATCTTCTCCACCGGCATCATCATCGTGGCCTACTCGCCGCTGTTCTTCATGGGCGGGGTGGAGGGCATCATCTTCAAGCCGATGGCCTTCACCATGGGCTTCGCGCTGCTGGCCTCGATCGTGCTGGCGCTGACCTTCGTGCCGGCGGTGACCTCCTTCGTCTTCAGCGGTTCGCTGCGGCCGCATTCGCCGCGTTTCATCGCCTGGATCCTGCGCGGCTACAAGCCGCTGCTGCGCGGCCTGCTCAAGCGCCCCGGCATGGTCTTCCTGGCCGCCGCGCTCGGCCTGGGCGCCACCCTGTACAGCTCGCGCTACCTGGGCACCGAGTTCCTGCCCACGCTGGAAGAGAACAACCTGTGGCTGCGCGTGACGCTGCCGGTGACCACCGACCTCGACTACTCGGCCGGCGTCGCCAAGGAGCTGCGCGCCTATTTCCGCGAGCAGCCCGAAGTCGCCGCCGTGGCGGTGCAGATCGGCCGTCCCGATGACGGTACCGATTCGGGCGGTGTCTACAACCAGGAATACGCGCTCTACTTCAAGCCGCGCGACGCCTGGCCCAAGGGCACGACCAAGCAGCAGGTGGTGGAGCGCCTGAGCGCGCGGCTGGACCGCGTGCCGGGCATCGAGTTCAACTTCTCGCAGTACATCCAGGACAACGTCAACGAGGCGCTGTCCGGGGTCAAGGGCGAGAACTCGGTCAAGATCTTCGGCTCCGACCTGCTTGCCCTGCAGGACAAGGCCAAGGAGGTGGAGGCGGTGCTGAAGAAGGTGCCGGGCCTGGCCGATGTGGGCATCTTCAAGGAACTGGGCCAGCCCACGCTGAACATCTCGGTGGACCGCGAGAAGATGGCGCGCTTCGGCCTCAGCGTCGACGACCTGCAGACCGTGGTGCAGTACGCCATCGGCGGCGACCCGGTCACGCAGATCCTCGATGGCGAGAAGACCTTCGGCCTGACCGTGCGCCTGAACGACAGCGCGCGCAGCAGCCCGGACGTGATCAACCGCCTGCTGGTGGACACGCCCGACGGGCAGCGCATCCCGCTGTCGATGGTGGCCAAGGTGGAGGCCACCGACGGTCCCTTCTTCATCTACCGCGAATCCGGCAAGCGCTATATCGCCATCAAGTTCAGCGTGCGCGAGCGCGATCTCGGCAGCGCGGTGGCCGAAGCGCAGGCCGAGGTCAAGCGCGCCGTGGCGCTGCCGGCCGGCTACACCATCTTCTGGGACGGCCAGTTCAACCAGATGAAGATCGCCCAGGGCAAGCTGGCGGTGATCGTGCCGGTGACCATCCTGGTGATCTTCCTGCTGCTGTACAGCACCTTCGGCAACTTCAAGGACGCGCTGATGGTGGTGCTGAACGTGCCGTTCGCGGCCATCGGCGGCCTGCTGTCGCTGCATATCGCCGGCGAGACGCTGAGCATCTCCGCGGGCATCGGCTTCCTGTCGCTGTTCGGCATCGCCATCCAGGACGGGGTGATCCTGATCTCCTACATCAACCGCCTGTCGCAGTCCGGCGCGGACGACCTGCATGAAGCGGTGGTGGAGGGTGCCTCGCTGCGGCTGCGCCCGGTGGTGATGACGGCCATGCTGGCCGGCCTGGGCCTGCTGCCGGCGGCGCTGTCGCACGGCATCGGCTCGGAGGCGCAGCGGCCGCTGGCGCTGGTGATCGTGGGCGGCATGGTGACCACCACGCTGCTGACGCTGCTGGTGCTGCCGGTGGTGTTCGCCTGGGTCAACCGCCGCCGCAACGGTGGGGGCAACGGCGGCAACAACGGCAATCATGATGGCGACTATGCTGGCGCCGAGCCTGCCGCGCTGGCGGGGGGCGCGAGCGCCTGATGGCGGCGGTGCCGGAGGCTTGCCGGCACCTGCCGGCACTTGCGCAGCCGCTCCGCCGGGGCCACCATCGGCTTGACGATCTTGCCCGCGCGCCCCACCCGGCGCGCTGGCCCGCAGGGAGAAGGAAGATGAACGGAACCAAGACGACGCCGGGACGCCTGGCCGTGGCCATGCTGGCCTGCTGTCTCGCGTTGGCCCCGGCGCTGGCGGGGGCCTCGGCCAGGTCCGCCGGCGGCGGTGCGCAGAAGCCGGCCAAGCCGGCCAAATCGGATAACCGGAACTCCGTGCTGCCGGGCAATGCGCGCCGCTGAGCGTAGCGGAGCACGCGGCGGAGCACGCAGCAAAGAGCGGGGCACGGGCAGGACGGCGGCGGATGACGGCGCCACGGCGCTGATGCACTGGCGCCCCAGCGTCGCCGACGAGGCGGCCGACCAGGCGCTGGCCGGCTTTCTCGAGGCGGCCTGGCGCCGCCTGCGCTCGGACAGCCGGCAGCCGCCGTCCTGCCCGCGCTGCGGCACGCAGGACGCGAGCCCGTGCGGCCACGACAGCTCGGGCTTGCCGCAGTTCCTGTGCCACGCCTGCCGGCGCCGCTTCAACCGGCTGACCGGCACGCCGATGGCGCGGCTGCGTCCGCAGGACAAGCTGCGCGCCTTCTTCGGCATCGCCTCGCACCACTGGTCGGTCGCCGACGCTGCCCGCCAGCTCGGCGTGAGCAGCGAGACCGTGCTGCACTGGTCGCTGCAGACGCGGCTCTGGCTGCTGGAACTCGACCCCTCCGGCACCTGGGAGCGGCGCGTGCAACTGGGCGTGCACTACCGCTTTGTGCCGGCCACGGTCCCGGCCGTGGCCGGCTGCCGCTGCGAGCCGCCGGCCGCGGAGACTGCCGGCGCCTTGCAGGACGGGGGGCTGCAGCGCATCTGTCCCCTGTGCGAACAGGCGAAGCATGCCTGAGTTGTCTTGCGCCTGACACCTGGCGCGCCAGGTCTGCCTGGCGCACGCGGCGGCGTTGCGTGCCGCCTGTCCCTCGCCTAGATTGGTTGCATCCGGGCCACGTCCCCGGCCTTCGGCGTGGACGTGCCTGCGGCCCGGCATCCCGCGCGCCGGCATCTGCCGCGCGGCAGACGGGGACGGGAGAAGACCATGGCGCGCCAATCGAAGTGGTGGAACCTCCTGGCCGGCCAGCCGCTCGATCCGCTCGCCCCGGGCACGCGGCACGCGATCGCCGTGGTGCCGCTGCTGGCGTGGGTGGGACTCGGTGCCGACGGCCTGTCCTCTTCCTGCTACGGTCCCGAGGAAGCCTTCCTGGCGCTGGGCGCGCATACGCCGCTGGCGCTGTTCCTGGCGGTGGCCACCGCCACCACGGTCTTCATCATCGCCGTCGGCTACAACCAGGTCATCGAACTGTTCCCCAGCGGCGGGGGTGGTTACCGGGTCTCGACCGCGCTGCTGGGGCCGGTGCCCGGCCTGGTCTCGGGCGCGGCCCTGCTGGTCGACTACGTGCTGACGGTCAGCACCTCGCTGGCCAGCGGCGTCGACGCCTTCTTCAGCCTGCTGCCGGTCGGGGCGCAGGGTTTCAAGCTGGCCACCGAGCTGCTGATCGTGGTGCTGATGACCGGCCTGAACTTCCGCGGCATGAAGGAATCGATCCTGGTCCTGATGCCGATCTTCCTCGCCTTCGTCGTGCTGCACCTGGGCCTGATCGTCTACGGCGTCGCCGCGCACGGGCAGCGCCTGGCCGCCGTGGTGCCGGATGCGGTGGGCGAGGCCTCGCACCTGTCGCAGACCATGGGCACCATGGTGGTGGCGGCGCTGCTGATGCGCGCCTTCTCGCTCGGGGGCGGCACCTATACCGGCCTGGAAGCGGTCTCGAACAATGTCAACATGCTGGCCGAGCCGCGCGTGGCCAACGGCAAATGGACCATGTTCTACATGGCCAGCTCGCTGGCCTTCACCGCCGGCGGCATCATCCTGCTGTACATGCTGTGGCATGCCGCGCCGCAGGAAGGGCAGACCCTCAACGCGGTGGTCTTCCGCAGCGTGATCGGCAATCTCGGGCTGGGCTCGGACGCGCTCGCGCACGGCCTGCTGGCGCTGGTGCTGGCTTCGGAGGCGGGGCTGCTGCTGGTGGGCGCGCAGACCGGCTTCCTCGACGGGCCCGCGGTGCTTTCCAATATGGCGGGCGATTACTGGGTGCCGCGCCATTTCCGCGACCTGTCCGCGCGCCTGGTGCGCCAGAACGGCGTAGTGGTGATGGGCGTCGCCAGCCTGCTGATCCTGCTGTGGACGCGCGGCGAGGTGTCGGTGCTGGTGGTGCTCTACAGCATCAACGTCTTCCTGACCTTCAGCATGTCGCTGTTCGGCCTGTGCGTGTACTGGTGGCGCCATCGCACGCAGCCGCGCTGGCTGGTGCGCTTCGCGCTGTCGCTGCTGGGCTTTTCGGTGACCGCCTCGGTGCTGGTCATCACGCTGGTGGAGAAGTTCGGCGCCGGCGGCTGGCTGACGGTGCTGGTGACCGGGCTGGTGATCGCGCTGTGCCTGGGCGTGAAGCGCCACTACACCACCACCCGCGCCGAGCTGGCGCGCGCCGATGCGCTCTTCGCCGGCAGCGCGCCGCTGGTCGATGCCGAGCGCGTGCGGCCGCTGGACCCGGCCGCGCCGACCGCGGTGCTGCTGGTGGGCAAGCACCGGGGCGCCAGCATGCATGCGCTGCTATGGGTGCAGCGCCTGTTCCCCGGGCACTTCAAGAACGTGGTCTTCCTGGCCGTGGGCGAGGTCGACGCGCAGAGCTATGAAGGCCAGGAGACGCTGCAGCGGCTGCAGCAGGCCGTGGGAGAATCGCTGCGCTACTACGTGGCCTGCAGCCAGCGCCACGGGCTCGCGGCGGAAGCGCGCGCGGCCTACGGGACCAATCCGGTGCGCGAGTTCATCGGCCTGGTCGACGCCGTGACCGCCCAGTACCCCAACAGCGTCTGCTTCGCCAGCAAGCTGATCTTCCGCCGCGTGAACTTCCTCACCGCCTGGCTGCACAACCAGACCCCGGTGGAACTGCAGGAGCGGCTGCACCTGCAGGGCAAGCAGATGGTGCTGCTGCCGATGAACGTGCAGTGAGAGGGGCGATGGCGCGCGGCGCGGCGGGCGGGGCGCGCAGCCGCCCGGCCTACCTGACCAGTGTCACCGGCACGCGCGACAGGCGCAGCAGCCGGTTGGAGAGGTGGCCGGCGAAGAGGGCGCCCATCGGCGAGCGCGCGGCGGTGCCCATCACGATGGCGTCGCAATCGTTGGCGGCGGCGGTGTCGGCGATGGTGCGGGCGATGTCGCCCACCTTGACCTGGGCGACATAGGGGGTGCCGGCGTCTTCCAGGATGCGGCGGGCCTCCTGCAGGGCGGCCTCGCCATCGCGCGCCTCGAGCCGGCGCAGGGCGTCGAGGCGGTGGAAGGCCGCGGCGCGGCCCGCTTCCAGCGGCTCCTGCACATTCAGCAGGACGATATCGGACACGCACTTGTCCCGGTACATGAAGGCCGCGTGCCGCACGGCGTCCAGGGCATGCTTCGAGCCGTTGACCGGTACCAGTACCTTGAGCATGGTTTTCTCTCCCGTTTGCCTGCGCTTGTCTTGCCTCTAGCCTCTAGCCTCTAGCCTCTAGCCTCTAGCCTCTTGAGGGGGGCGGGGGCTGGCGTGCCGTCCCGCCACACCTCTATCTAATCCCCGGCGGTGCAAAGATTGTGTAAAGAGTGGCGGGCGCGGCCTTGCGGTCGGGGCCATGCGGTACCGGACGGGGACGGCTGCCGGCGGCACCGGGGGTGGACCGCCACGGGCCGGTCGGGCTGGCCTGGTGCTCAGCGCTCAGCGCCCTGCCAGGCCGCCGCCGCCGTCGACGCCGAGCACCTGCCCGGTGATGAAGCCGGCATCGGCAGACAGCAGGAAGCACACCGCCGCCGCTACTTCGTCCGGCTGGCCCATGCGGCCCATCGGGATGCCGGCCAGCACCCGCCGTTCCGCCTCGCTGCCGACCGGGCGCGAGCGGCGGAACAGTTCCGTCTCGACCGGTCCGGGCGAGACGGCGTTGACGGTGATGCCGTGCGGCGCCAGTTCCAGCGCCCAGGTGCGGGTGCAGCCGACCAGCGCGCTCTTGGCGGCCGAGTAGGCGGTGCGGTCGCGCGCGCCGAGGATGGCGCGGCTGCAGATGTTGACGATGCGGCCATGGCCGCGCTGGCGCATCGCCTCGACGAAGGCCTGCGTGACCTGCACCGCGACGCGCACATTGAGGTCGAACACCGTCTGCAGCGCGGACAGGTCGATGCCGCCGAGCGGCTGCGGCGCCACCAGGCCGACGTTGTTGACCAGTCCCACGATGTCGAAGCGGGCGCTTACCTGTGCCAGCACCGCGTCGGTTTCGTCGACGCGCGACAAGTCGCAGGGCAGCAGCGTGCCCGGGAAATCCGCCTCCGCCGCGCCGCGCGCCAGCCCGACCACATGCCGGCCGCTTGCCGCCAGCCGTTGCGCGATCGCCAGGCCGATGCCCTTCGAGGCGCCTGTCACCAGTACCGCTTCCTGCTTCATGCCGTGTTCTCCTCCGTGTCGGGCCCGCCGGCGGCGGGCAGTGTGGGTCACCGCGCATGCTACCGCTGTCGTCCGCTCCCTGCTGGCGGCCGACGCGGCGAACAGATGCCGGATGCGGCGCGCCCGGGTCCTGGAATTGCGCAATGCATCACACGACATGCCATTGTCTGAAGCGGGTTCTCAGAGTTTTTCTATAATCAATGTTGCGGTGCCGCATATCACTGCCGGCGGCCGCCGTGCGGCACGAGGGACGCGGGGCCGGCAAGGAGACAGCAGATGCCACCATGCGAGCGATGCCATGAACAGGCGGGCCGGCCAGGGCACTTCCCGCCGCACCGCGACCTCGTGCCCGGCCCGGTGCTGCGCGACGAGGCGGGCCAGAAGGTCTACACCTACCGCTGCCGCCGCTGCGGCCAGGCCATGCTGCTGCAGGCGCCCTCGGCCGACCTGCCGGACCGCTGGAGCTTAGGCGGGCGGACCTGCAGGTTCTAGTTGGAACGGCTTGCGCAGCGGATCGAAGACTCCGGGCGCCAGGACTCCGGGCACCGCTTCCGCAACGGGTATCGGGCCCCGAGCGCATGCGCGGACAGGCCATCGCACGCCGCCGCCGGGCGGCGCAGGATTTACAATCGCGCTTTTACCCGGCGCGGATCCTCCGGCCCGGGCGACCTGACTGAGCAGACAGACCTGATATGAGCCACATCGGAACCCCCCTCTCTCCCTGCGCGACCAAAGTGATGCTGCTCGGCTCGGGCGAACTCGGCAAGGAAGTGCTGATCGCCCTGCAGCGCCTCGGCGTCGAGACCATCGCGGTCGACCGCTATGCCGACGCGCCGGGGCAGCAGGTGGCCCACCATGCGCGCACCATCGCCATGAGCGACGCCGACCAGCTCAAGGCGCTGATCGAGGCGGAGAAGCCCGACCTGGTGGTGCCGGAGATCGAGGCCATCGCCACGCCCGCGCTGGAAGCGCTGGAAGCGGCCGGCGTGGCGCGGGTGGTGCCGACCGCGCGCGCCGCGCGCCTGACCATGGACCGCGAGGGCATCCGCCGCCTTGCCGCCGAGACCCTGGGCCTGCCCACCAGCCCCTACCGCTTCTGCGATTCGCTGGAAGAGCTGCAGGCCGCCATCGACGGCGGCATCGGCTATCCCTGCGTGGTCAAGCCGGTGATGAGCAGCTCGGGCAAGGGCCAGAGCAAGATCGACGGCCCCGACGGCGTGCGCGCCGCCTGGGACTACGCCATGGCCGGCGGCCGCGTCAGCCACGGCCGCATCATTGTCGAAGGCTTCATCGACTTCGACTACGAGATCACGCTGCTGACGGTGCGCGCGCGCGGCGCCGGCGGTGAGGTCGAGACGCAGTTCTGCGAGCCGATCGGCCACATACAGGTCAGCGGCGACTACGTCGAGAGCTGGCAGCCCCACCCGATGCATCCGGCGGCGCTGCAGAAGGCGCAGCAGATCGCCGCCGCCGTGACCGCTGACCTGGGCGGGCAGGGCATCTTCGGCGTGGAGCTGTTCGTCAAGGGTGAGCAGGTCTGGTTCAGCGAGGTCAGCCCGCGTCCGCACGACACCGGCATGGTGACCATGATCACGCAGTGGCAGAACGAGTTCGAGCTGCACGCGCGCGCCATCCTCGGCCTGCCGGTCAGCACCGCGCTCAAGAGCCCGGGCGCCAGCGCGGTGATCTACGGTGGCGTGGACGCCAAGGCCGTGGTCTTCGAGGGCGTCGACGAAGCGCTGCGCGTGCCGCAGACCGACCTGCGCCTGTTCGGCAAGCCGGAGAGCTTCGTCAAGCGGCGCATGGGTGTGGCCCTGGCGCACGCCGCCGACGTCGACACCGCCCGCGAGCGCGCCAAGGAGGCGGCCGCCAAGGTCAAGGTGCGCGCGGCCGGCTGATGCAGCGCCGCATCACGAGGTCCTGACGAGGGGCGGGGCGCCGCGCCCGCGTCTGCAGGCTTGGTGCAGTTGAGGCATCATGCAGTGCTTTGCTGCATTGCCACAAGGATGCCGCCGGGGCACGCGCCTGCTGTCTGCGACGCCCTCCCGTGCCGGACCGCCATGACCTCGCCCAGCCCCTCCTCCTGCCACACCAGCCAGGCCAACCAGGCCAGCCAGGCCTGCCAGAGCGCCTTGTCTTCCACCCCAGCCGCCGCCGGTGCGCACGCGGGGCCGGTCGGCGGCGCCGCCTGGATGACACCGCTGCTGGCCGCCGCCTGCGGCCTGGTGGTCGCCAATCTCTACTACGCCCAGCCCCTGATCGGGCCGATCGGCCAGGCGCTCGGCCTGACGCCGCAGGCGGCCGGCCTGATCGTCACGCTGATCCAGCTCGGCTACGGCCTGGGCCTGCTGCTGATCGTGCCGCTGGGCGACATCGTCGAGAACCGCCTGCTGATCGTGTCGCTGCTGGGCGCCAGCGCGCTGGCCCTGGCGCTGGCCGCCGTCGCCATCCATACCGCGCCTTTCCTGGTGGCCGCCGGCGCCATCGGCCTGTGCTCGGTGGCGGCGCAGGTACTGGTGCCCTACGCCGCCCACCTGGCGCCGGCAGCCTCGCGCGGCCGCGTGGTCGGCAACGTGATGAGCGGGCTGATGCTGGGCATCATGCTGGCGCGCCCGGTCGCCAGCCTGGTGGCCGATCGCTGGGGCTGGCACGCCATCTTCGCCGCCTCGGCGTTCGGCATGGCCGTGCTGGCGGTGGTGCTGCGGCGCCTGCTGCCGCGCCGCCAGCCGTCGCCGACGGTGCGCTACGGCGACCTGCTGCGCTCGATGGCGACCCTGCTGGCCACGCAGCCCGTGCTGCGCCGGCGCGCCGCCTACCAGGCCTGCATGTTCGGTGCCTTCAGCCTGTTCTGGACCACGGTGCCGCTGTGGCTGGCCAGCCCGGCCTTCGGCCTGTCGCAACGCGGCATCGCGCTGTTCGCGCTGGCCGGGGTGGCGGGCGCCATCGCCGCGCCGATCGGCGGCCGCCTGGCCGACCGCGGGCGCAGCCGGCAGATGACCGCGCTGGCCATGGTGCTGGCCGCCGGCGCCTTTGCCTGCGGCGATATCAGCCCGAGCGGCCCGAGCGGCCCGCTGCTGGCGCTGGGTGTGCTGACGGCGGCGGCCATCGTGCTCGACTTCGGCGTGGCCGCCAACCTGGTGGTCGGCCAGCGCGCCATCTTCGCGCTCAGCGCCGAGCACCGCAGCCGCCTCAACGGCCTCTTCATGGCTCTGTTCTTCGTCGGCGGCGCGGCCGGCTCGGCGCTCGGTGCCTGGGCCTACGCCACCGGCGGCTGGACCCTGGCGAGCCGCTTCGGGCTGGCGCTGCCGCTGCTGGCGCTGGCGTATTTCGCCACCGAGCGGCGCGCGGCTCGGTAGGCGAACAGCCGCCGCCAGTGCGGGCGCGCCGCGGCAACCCCGGACAAAGAAAAGGGCCGGCGCAATGCCGGCCCTGTCGCTTGCGGCCGCCCGCCGCGGGGGCCGCGGGGGCGGTAGCGGCGCGCGCATGACGCGCGCCGGAATGCGGCTTCGCTGTGCCTCAGCGCACCGTGCCGACCACGCGCACGTACTTGTAGATATCGTCCGCGGTGCTGGAGCGGATCTCCAGGTTGCGCTGGTCGCCGGCCTGGTTGAAGGCGGCGAAGCCGGCGCCGATGCAGCTTTCGCCCGCGGACGAGCCCACCATGTCCGGCTTCAGCGTGATGGTCTTCACATTGCGCGGCAGGTAGTTTGCCTGCGCATACATGCGCTGCGGCAGCGGCGAAGCGGGTGTGACACCGAAGGCGGAGGCCTGGTCGACCGGCTCGTCGGTGACATCGTTGCTCCAGGCCACGTCGACGGTGGGCTGGAAGCCGGTCTTGTCGCTGCCGGCGGTGACGAAGCCCAGGCTCGCCGCGGCGATGCCGTTCCACGACAGCTGCGCCAGGCGCGCGGGCGGTACCACGCCGCTGCCCGCCATGGTGGTGAAGACCACGTCAGGCGCGGCCGCCAGCGCACCGTCGTAGTAGCCGCCGCCGATGGGGCGGTTCCAGACCTCGAAGCGGTAGCGCCCGAATTCCGGCAGCGCGGCGAACTGCGCGTCGCTGAGCGGTGTGGCCGGGTAGGACGCGCTGGTAGCCAGGCGGCTCCAGTCGAGCGTGTCGCCGGCACGCAGCGGGCTGGCCGCCAGCACCACGTGGGTGGTGTTCTGGGCGGTGGTCTGGATGGTCTTGTTCGGCGAGATCGGATCGTCTGCCGCATAGGTGAGGCTGCCGCGGGTGTTCTGCACCGACAGGTAGCCATTGGTGCCGCACACGCGCGAGCGCGCCAGCACCACGCCGGCGGCCGGCAGGCCGGGGCCGCTCACGCGCACGATCTGGGCCTGGGCGCCGGGGCCCCGGTTCGGGTTGAAGAACACGCGCAGGCCGGTCTCGTAGCGGGAGACCACGCCGGCGGCCGGGTTCAGCTCGGTGACGCGGGTGATGCGCGGCGCCACCGAGGCGTCGTAGTCGTGCTGGTTGCCGGTCAGCTCCCATTTGGCCGGGGCACCGGCGGCGGCGCGGTTGGTGGCCAGGCGCGTCAGGTGGCCGGTGCTCTTCTCGCTGTCGTTGCGCACATAGGGCAGGCGCAGCAGGGCGGTCGGCTGGCTGGCGGCATTGGTCGCGTGGAAGACGATCTGCGGGGTGCCGAAACGGGCGCCGGTCATGTCGTCGCGGGAGAACAGGCCGCTGAGGTCGTCCGACAGGTTGTAGCTGCTGTTCTTGTAGTCGGCAGCGAAGGCCGCCTGGCAGCTGCCGAGCACGGTGCTGCCGCTCCGGCGGGTCTCGGGCTTGCCGGCGAAGCAGGCTTGCAGCGCGGCGCGGATGGCTTCGAAATCGGCGGCCGTGGTTTTCACGGTCGGCTTGGGCAGGGCGGCGGCAGGCTTGCCGAGGGCATCCTGGGTCAGCGTGAGCTGGGTCTGGGAACTGTCGGTGCCCATCGGCACGCCGACGCTGACCAGGCGGGCGCCGTTGCCGGTCAGCGAGACCTTGACCAAGTCGAGGACTGCGTCCGCGCCTTCGCCCTGGCGCGTCAGCGGCGTAGCGATCGGGTCGAAGCGGGCCGGATCCAGGCCGGTCTCCGTGGCTACGTTCTGCAGCGCCTGGCGCAGCAATGCGATGGCGCTCTGCACCTGCTCGCTGCCGGCCTTGCTGCGGAGCACGCCCGGCTGGGTCAAGGCGAGCGGGTCGCCGCCGGTCAGCAGGGCGGCAATGGCGGTGGTGAGCGGTGTCGTGTTGACGATGGCGGTGGTGTTGGACGGCCTGGCCGCCAGCACGGAGACATGGGTGACGCCGCTGCTGCTCTTGGCGATGACCGCGAACGGCGCCTTGAAGTCGCCGAGGTCGAAGCGGTAGCCGCCATTGGCATCGGCGGTCTGGGTGCCGACCAGCTTGCCGTCGGCGTCAAAGACCGTCACCGTGGCCCCGGCCATGAAGGCGCCGGTGGCAGCCGTGCCTTGCAGCGAGGCCTGGGTCGGCTGGTTGGGTGCCGGGCTGCTGCTCCCGCCACTGCTGCCGCTTCCGCTGCTGCTGCTGCTGCTGCTGCCACCATCACCACCACCGCAGGCAACCAATGCCGCGACCGCAGCCGCCAGCGCGGGCCAAAGCAGGCCCTTGCCGGCCAGCGGCCGGTTCTCCCTGTTTGCTTTCATCGAGATCCCTTCGTTCTTGTTGTGTTCAGGCTCGGATAGCCTGCGCCGGATCGGCGCAACCCCGTCCTTTGTGTTGTACGGCAGACATGGAGTGACGCACCAGCGCCGCCGCGAGCACATCTTAGCGACGCGCATCCGGCGGCCGGCCCCTACCGAAGAAGGGAGGGGGGCGAAACAGGGGCCGGGCGTTGGTTTGTAATTTTTTGTCCACGCCGTCAACGCCATATATTTCATTGCGTTACAGTCAATTACAGAAGTGCCGCGCCAGTTACAAAAATCCCGGTGCTGAACGGGGGTGTGGCGGCGCGGCGACAGGCGGCCCGGGAGGAGGCCGCCGGATCTGAGGTGTCGCATCAAGGCGGCAGGCGAACAGACCGGAAACCGGCACCGCCCGCCGTGGCAACAGGGGAGCGTTCAATCGTGCAAGAACCTTTGTCGAGCCTGTCATGGCTCGCCAGCGGGCCGCACGCCAGGGGACTGGCGTCCTGGGCTGGCCCGCTTTTGTATTGTCGGTACCTGGGGACCGTGGCCAATGTCTCGGCGGCCTGCCATCCGGTCGGCGTGCGCCGCTGGTGGCTCAAGCGGCTCAAGCTGATCGGGCGTGCCGCCTTCCGCGCCATGGCGGTGCTGTCCTGGCTGCGCGCGGCGGCATCCTGCGCCCTGCTGCGGCGCGTGGCGTCGGCGCGGCCGGTGCTGCTGGAGCGGCCGTTCCGCCCGCTGGCCCGCTTCGGGCTCGGCTTCGACGAGCGCGCGCGCGTGCTGCTGGAGCACTACCGCCTGATGCACGACAAGCTGCCGGCGGCCGTCAGCGAGCGCATCTACCTCGACGGCGGCCTGCGCTGGGCGCTGCCCGACGTGCCCTACGCGCTGCGCCTGGCCGACTCCGGCCCCAATCCGAAGGAGGGCGAGCTGGCCTTCTACTGGATGGACCTCGCGCGCGGGACCTGCCTGGCACAGCTCAGCTTCTACCTGGCGCAGGGCCAGCACGGCATCGAGCTGTTCGTCGGCGGCCTGCAGGGGCCGGCCGGCCCCGACAGCCGCGACGCGATCCGCGAGGCGACGCGCGCCTGCGACGGGCTGCGTCCCAAGGATGCCGTGATGGAGGCGCTGCTGGCGCTGGGCGCCGCGCTCGGCGCCGAGCGCGTGGTGGCGGTGTCGCGCCGCAACCATGTCGGCCGCCAGCGCCGCACGCCGCGCGCCATCCAGGCCGACTACGAGAGCTTCTGGACCGAGGCCGGCGGGCAGGGACTGCCCTGCGGCAATGTCTCGGTGCCGGTGGCGCAGCCGCGCCGTGATCTGGCCACCGTGCCGTCGAAGAAGCGTGCCGCCTACCGGCGCAAGCAGGCGCGCGGCGAAGCGATCGAGGCGGCGGTGCGCGCCTGGCTCGCGGTGCCGGCCGGCGTGGCGGCGGACGTCCCCGCCACCGGCGCGTCGACCGCGCCCGCGTTGGCCTTTGCCTAGTTTCTCACCTGGTTCTCTGCCTGGTCCTGGGCCTTGGCCTGCGCCGACCGCCCGGGCCGGCGCTCAGATCTCCGCGCGCAGCCCGATGAAGAAGCGCCGCCCCGGCGCCGGCTCGAAGTAGCGCCCATTGCTCTCGTTGACGATGACCGAGCCGATGTAGCGGCGGTCGGCCAGGTTGTCGAGGCGCCCGTAGGCGTACCAGCGCGTGCCGGCGGCGCGGAAGGCATAGCCGGCGCGCAGGTTGAAGGTGGCGTAGGCGGGCGCGGCCTGGGTGTTGAGGTCGTCGGCGAAGACGCGGCTTTCCACGCGTACGCCGGCGCCCAGCACCAGCCCCGGCAGCGCCTCGACGCTGGCCTCGGCGGCCAGGCTTTGGCGCGCCGTGCCCGGCAGCCGGTTGCCGGCCGCCACCAGCAGGCCCTGGGCGTTGCGGAAGGCCTGGCCGAAGAAGGCGTCCAGCCAGGTATAGCTGAGCGCCGCGCCGAAGCGGTCGGCGGGGCCGAAGCGCCCGCTCCAGCCCAGTTCCAGCCCGCGCCGCCGCACTCCGTCGACGTTCTGGTAGGTGGTGCGGCCGTTGTCGCTGGAGAGCGGCACGATCTCGTTATGGCTGTCGGCGTCGAACACCGTCGCTTCGAGCCGCTGGGTGCCGCGCTGCCACTTGAGGCCGAGCTCGCCCTGGCGGCTGGTGGATGGCTGCAGCCCCAGGTTGGCGCCGCTGCCGCCGGGGCCGTAGGCGACCTCGGTGAGCGTCGGCGTTTCCAGCCCGCGGCCGAGGTTGGCGTAGAGGTTGAGCGAGTCGAGCGCGTGCCACACCACGCCCAGCACGGGATTGACCCGGCGGTAGGCGGCGCTGCCGCTGTCGTCGGGGCTGGCGGCGGTGATGTAGTGGTCGTCGATGGAGAGCCGGACCTGGCTGGCGCGCAGGCCGCCGACCAGGCGCCAGGACGGGTGCACGGTCCAGTCGAACTGGGCGTAGGCGCCCAGGCTGCTGGCACGGTCGGTCTCGTCGCGCCGCAGCGCACCCTGCGTGCCGTTCTGGTTCACGTAGCCGGTGCGTGCGTCGCGCATGCCGTCGGCCTCCAGGCCGGCGCTCCATTGCAGCGGCAGCCCGGCCAGCCGCGTCTCGTGCTGCCAGGACAGTGCGCCGCCGCCGTAGCTGCGGCCGATGTCGACGATGCCGCCGGCCGAGCTGGGCGCGGCGCCGCTCATGCCGAGGTACTGGGTGAGCTGGCGGGTGCCGCCATAGAGCCGGAAGGACAGGCTGTCCTGCGCGCCCAGCCGGTGCTCGACCACCACGCCGCCCTGGTTCTGCTCGATCTGCTTGCGCGTGTTGAACTGGTTGGCCAGGGCGATGGCCTGGCGCGGGTTGGCGTCGGCCTGGGCGCGCGTGAGCCCCAGCGGATCCTGCGCCAGCGGCTGGCTGAACACATTGAGCAGGGCCGTCACGCGCGTGCCGGCGGCCGGCTCGGCCACCACCTTGGCGTTGAGCTGGCGGCGGCGCGCCGCGCTGTGCCCGCGGTAGCCGTCGGTGGTGAAGGTCCAGGCATCGACGCTGGCGCCGAGCGCGCCGGTGCCGCCGGCGGCGCTGACGCCGGCCATCCACTGGCCGTCCGATCCCATGCCGGTGGTGGCGCGCGCCGTCGCGCTGTCCTTGGGCGGATCGGGCGAGAAGACCTGCACCACGCCGCCGGAGGCATTGCCGTACAGCGCGGCGAAGGGGCCGCGCAGCACCTCGATGCGGCTGGCGTTGGCCAGGTCGGCGGTGGCCGCCTGGCCCTGTCCGTCCGGCATGGTGGCGGGGATGCCGTCGACCAGCAGGCGCACGCCGCGCACGCCGAAGGTGGAGCGGCTGCCGAAGCCGCGCACGGCGAGCTGCAGGTCCTGCGCGTAGTTCTGCCGCTCGCGCGCGCTGAGGCCCGGCACGCCGCCGAGCACCTCGGAGAGGTTGACCAGCGGCGTGGGCGAGGCGAGCGGGTCGAGCGTCACCGCGTCGATGGCGGCCGGCGCGTCGAAGCGCTTCTGCTCGGCGCGGCTGGCGCTGACCACCACGTCCGACAGGGTGGCCTCGTCGGCCCAGGCCGCGGCCGGGGCCGCGGCGAAGGGCATGGCGGCCGGCGTGGCGAGCAGCGCGCCGGCCAGCCAGCGGCGACGCCGGCCGGCGTGTACCGCCTCCCTCACGGCTTGGGTCGCACGGCGTCGGCCGTCGCCTGGATGAAGGCCTTGATCTTCTCCACGTCATCCATGCTCAGCTTGCCGGTGAAGTCCGGCATGCCGCGCGACATCGCCGGCCCCTTGAAGATGAACTTGTCCAGGTTCTGGATGTAGGCCGTGTGCATGTAGCCGAGGTTGGGAATGTTGCCGCCGCGGTCGACGCCGGGCACGCCGTGGCACAGCACGCAGTTGCTGACGTACAGCATGGTGCCCGCCTGCACGTTGGCCGGGTCGTACTTCACGCCCGACAGCAGCGCGCCCTGCTGGTAGGCGACGAAGGCCGGCAGCGGCGCCTTGCCGCCCACGGCGAAGGTGTAGACCGTGCCCGGGCCCTTGCGCTCGGTGGCGCGCTGCGCCTCGCCGTAGACGCCGCCCCAGCCCACCGCGATCGACACGTACTGCTTGCCGTCGACCAGGTAGGTCACCGGCGCGGCGATCACGCCGGTGCCGGTGGGCGTCTCCCACAGCTTCTCGCCGCTGGTGGCGTCGTAGGCGAGGAAGCGCCCGTCGGCGGTGCCCTGGAACACCAGGTTGCCGGCCGTGGTCAGCGTGCCGCCGTTCCACGGCGAGACGTAGTCCTGTGTCCAGGCGGCCTTCTGGCGCACCGGGTCCCAGGCGATCAGGCGGCCGAAGGGCTGGCTCTTGGGCGGCTCGGCATTGAGGAACTTGGCCGTGTTCCAGCCCAGGTTGCCGTGCGGCTGGCCGGGCTGGCTGCCGTTGAAGGTCCAGTTCTTGTCGTCGATCAGGTTGATGGGCACGTGCTGGGCCGGCAGGTAGACCAGCCCGGTCTGCGGGTTGAACGACATCGGGTGCCAGTTGTGCGCGCCGTAGGGCCCGGGGATGGCATCGTAGGGCTTGGCGCCGTCGCGCGCGGCCGGCAGCTCGATCGGGCGGCCGTCCTTGTCGTAGCCGCTGGCCCAGTTGACGTCGACGAAGTTCCTGGCCGAGATGAACTTGCCGTTGGTGCGGTCGATGACGAAGAAGAAGCCGTTCTTGGGCGCGTGCAGGATGACCTTGCGCGGCTGGCCGTCGAGCTGCAGGTCGGCCAGGATCATCGGCTGGGTCGAGGTGTAGTCCCAGTTGTCGCCCGGGGTCTCCTGGTAGTGCCACACGTACTTGCCGGTGTCGGGGTCGAGCGCGACCACGGAGGCCAGGTAGAGGTTGTCGCCGCCGGCCGGGCTGCGCCGGCTGCGCGACCACGGCGAGCCGTTGCCGGTGCCGATGTAGAGCAGGTTCAGTTCGGGATCGAAGGCCATGGTGTCCCACACCGTGCCGCCGCCGCCGGCTTCCCACCACTTGCCGGCCGGGTCCCAGGTCTTGGCGGCGCGTTCCAGCGCCTCGTCCTCGAACGGCTTGGCGGGGTCGCCCGGCACCGTGAACCAGCGCCACTTCTGCTCGCCGGTGTCGGCGTCGTAGGCGGTCACGTAGCCGCGCACGCCGTACTCGGCGCCGCCGTTGCCGATGATGACCTTGCCCTTGACCACGCGCGGCGCGCCGGTGATGGTGTAGGAGTGCTTGTGGTCGATGATGGTGTCCTTCTCCCACAGCTTGCGGCCGGTGGCCGCGTCCAGCGCGACCAGGCGGCCGTCGTAGGCGCCTACGTAGACCTTGCCCTGGTAGATCGCCACGCCGCGGTTGACCACGTCGCAGCAGCCGCGGTAGCCGATCGAGCGGTCCACCTTGGGATCGAAGCTCCACAGGCGGCGGCCGGTGCGTGTGTCGATGGCGTGCACCACGCTCCAGGAGGCGGTGACATACATGATGCCGTCCACCACCAGCGGGGTGGCTTCGACCCCGCGTGTCGACTCCAGGTTGTAGGACCACACCAGGCCGAGCTGCTTCACATTGCCGCTGTCGATCTGCTTGAGCTTGCTGAAGCGGCTTTCCGCGTAGTCGAGGCCGTAGCTGGGCCAGTCGCCGGTCTTGGCCGCATTGGCCTGGATGAAGGCGCCGTCGACGGCGCCGGTGGCGGCGCGGATGCGCGCGGCCTTGTCGTGGGTCTTGCCCTGGGCCTTGCCCGGCGCCTTGTCCTGGGCCGTGGCGGCCGGGGCCGCGGCGATGGCCAGGGCGAGCGGGGCGACGATGGCGGCCACGCGGGCGAGGCGCCGCGCGGCGGGCTGCGATGCTGGGGTCATGATGTCTCCTGGGGTTCGGTCTTTGTTCTTGTTGCCGTGCTGCTTCTTGCCGCCGTTCCCGTTGCGGACACGGCGCCTGCCGCCGCCATGGCTGCAGCGGCCGCGGGTCGACTGCTCAGGACTGCTCAGGACTGCTCAGGCTGCGGGGCACTGCACCGCGGTCCTCCCGGTGCCGCGGGTTTGCCGCGCTCCCGCGAGGGGAGCGCCGGGGAAAGCTGCCGGCCGCCGCGCAGCCGGCGACCGGCCGGAGATCGGCCGGTCAATCGTCAATAGGCCATGCAGACCGACTTGAGCTCGGTGTAGGCATCGATGGCCGAGCGGCCGTGCTCGCGGCCCACGCCCGAGGCCTTGTAGCCGCCGAACGGCAGGTTGGGGTCGACCACGTTGTGCGTGTTGACCCACACCGTGCCGGCGTGCAGCCCGTCCACCAGGCGCTGCACCGCGCGCAGGTTGTTGCTCCAGATGCTGGCGCCGAGGCCGTATTCGCTGCGGTTGGCCTCGGCCAGCACCGCCTCGGGATCGTCGAAGGGCATGGCCACCACGACCGGGCCGAACACTTCCTCGCGCACCAGCGTCAGGTCCTTGCAGGCGCTGTTGGCCACCACCGTGGGGCGCACGAAATAGCCTTCGCGCTCCAGCGCGGTGCCGCCGGCGACGATCTCCGCGCCTTCGGCGCGGCCGCCGCCGATCAGCCCCATCACCTTGTCGCGGTGGCGCGACGACACCAGCGGGCCCATCTGGCTGGCGGGGTCGAAGCCCGAGCCCAGCACGGTGGCGTCGGCCACCCGGCCCAGGCCCTCGACCACCTGCTCGTAGTGCCTGCGTGCCACGTACAGGCGCGAGCCGGCCGTGCAGACCTGGCCCTGGTTGAAGAAGATGGCGCCGGCCGCGCCCTGGATGGCCATGGCCGGATCGCAGTCGTCGAGCACGATCACCGGGCTCTTGCCGCCCAGCTCCAGCGCCACGCGGCGGATGTCCTGGCCGCAGCGCGCGCCGATCAGGCGGCCGACCTCGGTCGAGCCGGTGAAGGTGATCTTGTCCACGCCGGGGTGGGCCACCAGCGCCGCGCCGGGCACGCCGTCGCCGGTCACCACATTGAGCACGCCCGGCGGGAAGCCGGCTTCCAGCGCCAGTTCGCCCAGGCGCAGCGCGGTCAGCGGCGTCTCCTCGGCGGGCTTGAGCACCACCGTGCAGCCGCAGGCCAGCGCCGGCGCGATCTTCCACACCGCCATCAGCAGCGGGAAGTTCCACGGCACGATGGCGCCCACCACGCCGACCGGCGCGCGCCGCGTCATCGCGCTGTAGCGGGTGCCCGGCGGGAACGGCACCGAGACCTCCAGCGTGCTGCCCTCGATCTTGGTGGCCCAGCCCGCCATATAGCGCAGCCATTGCACCGCGCCGGGCACTTCCATGCCCTGCGAATGGGCCAGCAGCTTGCCGTTGTTCAGCGTCTCCAGGCGCGCGAGTTCCTCGCCGTGCTGCTCCACCAGGTCGGCCAGCTTGAGCAGCAGGCGCTCGCGCTGGGCCGGCAGCGTGTCGCGCCAGGCCGCGCCCTCGAAGGCGCGCCGCGCCGCGGCGACGGCGGCATCGATGTCGGCCTGGGCGCCCGCCGGCACGCGCGCGATCTCGCTGCCGCTGGCGGGGTCGAACACGGCGAAGGTCTCGCCGCTGGCTGCCTGGCACCAGGCGCCGTCGATCAGCATGGCATTGCGGATGGCCCGCTCCAGGCCCTGGTGTCCCTGCATCGGTGCGTTCATCTCTGTCTCCTGTCGTTCTCGGCATGTGCCTGTTCGGGAACGGCAAAAGTAGCACCCGCTCGCGGCGCTGGCTTGCCTGCCGGTGCACACCGCTTGCCGCTGCGTGCAACGATGCCCGCGCGCCGTGCGTGCCACCTCAGGCGCGCGTGGCGGCGTGGCGCTGGCGCCATTGCGACGGGCTCATGCCGAAGCGCTCGTGGAACACGCGGCTGAAGTGGGCCGCGTCGGCAAAGCCGAGCGCGAAGGCGACTTCGGTGATGCTGCGCTGCACCCCGCCGTCCTGCGCGAGCCGCAGCGCGGCCTGCCGCAGCCGGCGCGACTGGATATAGGCGTGCGGGGTCTGGCCGATCTCGCGGAACAGGTTGTAGAGCGTGCGGCGGGAGATATTGAGCGCGGCCGCGAGGTGCTGGGCCGACAGCTCGGGCTCGTGCAGGCGCGCGTCCACCAGTTCGTGGATGCGCTGCAGGCGCGCTTCGTCGGCGCGCGAGGGCGCCAGCGCGGGCTGGCCGCCGCCGCCGCTGCCGCCGCTGCGCAGGGCCGTCTCCATCAGTGCCACCACCGAGTCCTGCAGCACCCGCTGCGCGTGGGCGTCGAGCGGATGGCCGGTGCTGCTGTCGTGCAGCAGCGCGCCCAGCGCCGACATGGCGATGCGCGCGGCGCCCTCGCCGCGCTGCGCCTGGCCGCCCATCGCCGTGGCGGCGTCGCGCCAGCCGTAGGCCTGGTCCTGCGGCACCAGCAGCACCATCGCGCGGGCGCCGTCGTCCAGTTCGATGCTGTAGGGCTGGGCAGTGTCGTAGAGGGTCCACATGCCGGGATCGAGCGCGGCCTGGTGCTCGCGCTGCGCCACCCGGCTGCGCCCGTGCAGTTGCCAGAAGACCTTGAAGAAGCCGGCATCGGAGTCCTCGGCATGCCGGCGCAGGCGCGCCACGCGGTGCGCGCTGACCTGCATGTCCGCCACCGCGCAGGCGCCGAAGCGGGCGTAGCTGACCTCGCAGTGGAAGCGGCCGTGCGACTCGCGCGCATAGTCCAGCGGCAGGAAGCGGGTGTCGATGATCTCGCGCCACTGGTCGAAGCTCGACACGGTCAGGCGCGTGGCATGCGGCGACGGCATCGGGTCAAGGGGCTGCATCGCGTCTCCAGTAGCCGGCGGCGGTGCGGGAGGGCCGCGCGGGTGCCAGGGGGAGGCCCAGCCTAATGCATGCCCCGGGTTCGGACAATGGGAACAAGTGCGGAGCCCGCCGCCGCGCCGGCGGGCCGGTCCTGCGGTTAACCCTAGTGGTCTAGGTATGTAGACCTTAATAGAGTGAGGGGTCATCCGGAGTTGCCGGGCTGCGGTGCGGACGCTGTTCCGCGCCGGGCCGCGCCACGCCGCACCACACCACGCCATCCCGGGCCACCATCCCTTGCCGCCGCAACCACCCGCCAACGACCTGCTGTCGCGCAGCCGCGAACCGGTCTACCTGCAGCTCGCCACCATCTTCCGGCGCCGCATCGAAAGCGGCGAGTGGGCACTGGCGCAGCGCATTCCTTCGCTCGATGCGCTGAGCCGGCAGTTCGGCGTGGCCCGCATGACCATGCACAACGCGCTCTCCGTGCTGGAGGATGAGGGGCTGATCGAGCGGGCGCGCGGGCAGGGCACCTTTGTCAAGGCACGCTGCCGCGAACGGCGGCCGCTGAACCTGCCGACCAGCTGGCACCAGGCGGTGGCGGTGGGCGAGCGGCTGGCCACGCAGGCGCTGCATGAGTCGGACGGCGAGGTGGCCCTGCCGGCCGAGCTCGGCATGCCGTGCGCGGCCGCGCGTGCCCCGGCCTACCGCTTCCTGCGCCGCCTGCACACGCAGCAGGGGCGGCCCTTCGCCATCGGCGAGGTGTTCATCGAGGCGGGCGTGTTCGCGCGCGACCCGGAGGCTTTCCGCCAGGGCGCCTCGGTGCCGGTGCTGGACCGCTTCCCGGGGCTGCAGGTGAACGCCGCCCGCCAGCGGCTGCAGATCGTTGCCGCCGGCGCCGACTCCGCCGCCCGGCTGCAACTGCCGGTGGGTGCGCCGCTGGCCGAACTGCGGCGCTATGCCTGCGTCGACGACGTGATCGTCTACTACGCCCGCATCGAATTCCCGACCGAGTATGTCTGCCTCGATTTCGACCTGCTCGATCCCGGGGGCGCACGCCCCTGAGGCGCGTTCGCGCCCGGCCGAGCTTGGCTTTTCCTCCCTCCCACCTACCACCGCAAGAACAACATGGACACCAACGAACCGATGAATGGCGCCGAAAGCCTGGTCAAGACCCTGCTGGCCAGCGGCGTCGACACCTGCTTCGCCAACCCCGGCACCAGCGAGATGCACTTCGTCGCGGCGCTCGACCGCATTCCCGGCATGCGCTGCGTGCTCGGCCTGTTCGAGGGCGTGGTCACCGGCGCCGCCGACGGCTACGCGCGCATGGCCGACAAGCCGGCGGCGACGCTGCTGCACTGCGGCCCCGGCCTGGCCAACGGTCTCGCCAACCTGCACAACGCACGCCGGGCCAACACGCCGGTGGTCAATATCGTCGGCGACCAGGCCACCTATCACCGTCCGCTCGATGCGCCGCTGACCGCCGATACCGAAGGCTGGGCGCGCCCGGTCTCGGTCTGGACCCGCACCGCCACCCGCGCCGCCTCGGTCGGTGCCGACGCCGCCGCCGCGGTGCAGGCCGCGCGTGGCGCGCCGGGCGGCGTGGCCACGCTGGTGCTGCCCTCCGACGTGTGCTGGGACGCCGGTGGCCGCGTGGCCGCCCCGCTGCCCGACCTGCCGGTGCCCAAGGTCTCGCCCGATGCCGTGCAGCAGGCCGCGCGCGTGCTGCGTTCGGGCCAGCCCACGCTGGTCGTGCTCGCCGGCGCGGCGCTGCGCGAGGCCGCGCTGGCCGATGCGCACCGCATCGCCGCCGCCACCGACGCGCGCCTGATCACGCCGATGTCGAACGCGCGCGTGGCGCGCGGGCGCGGCCGTCTCGCCGTCGAGCGCATTCCCTATTCGGGCGAGGCGGCGCGCACCAGGCTGGCCGGCATCCGCAACGTGATCCTGGTCGGCGCGCCGCCGCCCGTGACCTTCTTTGCCTATCCCGGCCAGTCGCCGCGCCCTTATCCCGAGGATGCGGTCATCCACGTGCTGGCGCGTCCCGAGGAAGACCTCGGCGAAGCCCTGGCGCGGCTGGCGGATGAGCTCGGCGCGCCCAAGGTGCAGCCGTCGGCCGGTGGCCCGCGCGCGGAGATCGCGCGCGGCGCGGTGACCTCTGAGGCGGTGGCGCAGACGCTGACCGCGCTGCTGCCCGAACAGGCGGTGGTGGTGGAGGAGAGCGTCAGCTTCGGCCGTGCCTTCTATCCCGGCACCGTGCATGCGGCCCCGCACGACTGGCTGCAACTCACCGGCGGCGCCATCGGCGACGGCCTGCCGCTGGCCACCGGCGCCGCCGTGGCCGTGCCCGGACGGCGCGTGGTGGCGCTGCAGGCGGACGGCTCCGGCATGTACACGCTGCAGTCGCTGTGGACCATGGCGCGCGAGCGGCTCGACGTCACCGTGGTGGTGCTGGCCAACCGCAAGTACGCCATCCTGCTGGGCGAGCTGGCCGGCGTCGGCGCCAACCCCGGCAAGACCGCGCTCGACATGCTGGACCTGGGCAATCCTGACCTCGACTGGGTCAAGCTGGCCAACGGCATGGGCGTGGAAGCCGCGCGCGCGGCCGACATGGAGAGCTTCGCCGACCTGTTCCGCTCGGCCAACCAGCGCAAGGGCCCGTTCCTGATCGAACTGGTGATCTGAAGCGGCGGCCGTCCGCTTGCCGGCGCGGCATTCTGCCCCGCGGCCCCGGGTATTGCCGGCGGCAGCGCTCCCCTGCGCTGCCGCCGGCCGCTCCGCCCCGGTCGGACTCCACCACACCCTGCCTGCATCCCTCCTGCGACAAAAGGTAGCATTGATAATCACCGGAAGCTGTGTACAAAGCCGCCCGGTTTATATTTCCTGATTAATTTATTTTCCCTTTTATTCGGCTGCAGGCTGTACAGACATTATTGTGTCTGTCAATCAATCGGAAAAATATTTTTTAAAATCAATAAATCCAATTGTCAGTCGCGCCAGCCGCCCGCTAACATACGCCGCGTTATGCCCTTGCCCGCTCGCCTGGTGATTGCAGTTCACCGCCGGCCGCGCCGGGACGGGGGCCGGGCGCCGGTCGTCGGGCCGCCTGTAGCCCGCTTGCAGCCTGCCTTGTGGCCCGGGTCTTGATTCGTCGAAGCATCAAGGCTGTCGAGAGGCCGCACCGGGCCAGGAAGGCAGCGCGCGGCTCGTCGGCGGACTGAGTCAAGGTATTCCTGATTCAGGGCGCCAGGTCTTTCTCGCCGTATTCCATTGCCACCACGCAGCCAGGCCTTACCGGCCAGGCTGTGCGGCAGCGTGCGCGCGCCATCCGGCGACGCGCCGGCAGCGGGCAGGGCGTTATCAACGCTTTGCCGATTTTGTCTTTCACCTTGAAAGGAATGCCGCATGTCCAGCAAAACCCTCAGTGCCATCCTTCTCGCGCTCGGTCTTTCGGCCTGTGCCAGCCTGCCACCGCCGGACACCGGCGCCGCCGGCAGTGCCGGTACCCTGTCGCTCGTGACGCAAAGCCGCACGCTCCACCTCGCCAGCCGGCCGGGCTTCAGCCCGGCGCGCTATGACGGGTTGGCAGTCGGCCGCATCGACATCCGCCGCCCCGCGCAGCTGGATGACGAGGACCAGGCCGGCTACGAGACGCTGCGCGCGGCGCTGGCGGAGCAACTCGCCAAGACGTCGGCCGCGCCGGGTACGTCGGGTACGCCGGCCGCGCCGGCGAAGAACGCCTTGCGCATGGATGTCGCGCTGTACGATGTCCAGCCGGTCAGCCCCGCGCTGAACGTGCTTTCGGCCGCCGCGCTGTTCCTGCCGCTGGATACCGGCGCGGTGACGCTGGAAGCGACCTTCACCGATGCCGACGGCACCGTCCAGGCGCGCCGCACGGAACGCCTGAGCGGCGACGTGACCAGCATCCTGAGCGGATTCTCGCGCTATGAACGGTTGAAGGAGGCCCTCGTCGATTGGGCCGCGCGCTGTGGCAGCTGGGACAAGCAGGCCTGCGCCACGGCGGCAAGCGGAAGCTGAAGGCGAGGGTGACCGCGTTGGTCTGCTCCCCTCTCCCGCGTGCGGGAGAGGGGCCGGGGGAGAGGGCAGGCGCTGGCTGTGCCGTGGTGGCTGGGATCACACCATCCGCTTCGTTTCCGTGCTCGCGGGCTGGATCACACCGACGGCTTCGCCTGGGCGCTCGCGTGCTGGACCACACCGTTGGCTTCGCTGGATGTGGCGCCTTGCTGAACCACCCCTCACCCCCGCCCTCTCCCCATGCGGGGAGAGGGAGCCAAGACCGTGTGCTTGGCGATCGGTGTTGGCGCATCTAGCACGATCGCCTGTCCGTGCGGCGTGCGCCGCGCGGCCGCATCCCATTGCTGGCGGCGCTGTTCGAGCATGCCGTCGGTGACCAGTCCCTTCTCGGCGCTGATGCGTTCCAGCGCGGTCAGCCAGTGCTCGTAATAGGTGTCGCCGAGATCGGGGTCGCCGGCCTGCTGGGCGTCGAGGATGGCGCGGTTCAGGTGTGCCGCCCATTCGCTCCAGGTGAAGGCGCCGCGCTGGTGCAGTGCCAGCGTCATGGCGAAGGCCTGCGCCTGCCAGGGCGCGCCGAACACGGGGCCTTCGCTGCCGCAGGGCAGGTCGGGCAGGCTGGCGCGCAGGGTGTCGAGTTCGCTTGGCTTCATGCGTCCACCGCTTCCAGATAGGGTTCCCAGCAGTCGACGTGCACGCACGATGCCGTGGTGTCCGTGCCCCACAGCTCCGCGGCCTCGAAGCGCACCGTGTACAGCCATTGGGGCTGCTCGCCCTGGCCGATGGCGTTGGTGTCGGGAAAGACATGGGCGCCATGCATGCTGACGATGTGTCCGCGCCGGCCGCGGCAGTAGCGTGGCAGGCGGGTGTGCGTGGCCGGGTGGAGCTGGCGCGTGCGTACCGCATCGCCGACGGCGAAGCGTGCCGGCCCGGGGGCGGGGCGCTCGCTGGGGCCGCCGCGCAGCATCGCCGCGCTGACCTGGTCGGCCGCCAGCACGCGCGCCACCGGCACCGGCTCGACCTGGCGCCTGCCACTCTCGATCTCCGCGGGCGTGGCCATGCCGTTGGCGAGCAGCAGCCGCTTCAGGCCCTCGAACCAGATTTCGTAGTAGCTGCTGGACAGGTATTGCGCCGGCGGCAGGCTTTCGCGCGCGGCGCGCGAGACGTCGAGGTTCCACTTGCCGCAGGCACCCATGGCCACGGTGATGGCCAGCATGCGGCGTTCCCAGTCGGCATGGAAGGGGTGCGGGTCGGGGTCGGGGCGCACCGGGCCGAAGCCCTGCATGCCGCCCAGGTCCTGGGCGCCGTTCATGGCCGTGCTCCCGGCGCCTGCGTGGCGATGGAAGACGGCGCGAGCGCCACGCCGGTGCCGATCATGGCATCGCGCGTGACCAGCCCGGCCAGTGCCGCCTGGTCCCAGCCCTCGGTGCCCGCGGGCCGCATCGGCAGCACCAGGTAGCGCAGTTCGGCGGTGGAGTCCCACACGCGCACCTCGGTGTCGGCCGGCAGCGAGACGCCGAAATCGCCGAGCACGCCGCGCGGATCGATGACGGCGCGCGAGCGGTAGGGCGCCGACTTGTACCAGACCGGCGGCAGGCCGAGCACCGGCCACGGGTAGCACGAGCAGAGGGTGCAGACCACCAGGTTGTGCACCGCGGGCGTGTTCTCCAGCACCTGCATGTGCTCGCCCTGGCGGCCGCTGTAGCCGAGCGAGGCGATGGCCGCGGTGGCGTCCGCCAGCAGCCATTGCCGGTAGGCCGGTTCTGCCCAGGCCTTGGCGACCACGCGGGCGCCGTTGTGCGGGCCGACCTGTTTCTCGTAGGTTTCGATCAGGACGTCGAGGGCCTTGGGATCGAGATAGCCCTTGTCGACCAGCAGCGATTCCAGCGCGCGCACGCGCAGGTCCATCTCGGCGAGCGGGCTGCCGCCGTGGTCGTGATCATGCTCATCGGCATGATCGTGCTCATGGTCATGGTCGTGCGCGTGGCTCATCGGAAACCCGCCCGGGTGGGATGGCGATAGCGCACAGTATGGTGCCGGCCCGCGCCGATGGCAATCGGCGCGGGGGAGGGGGAAAAGGGGGGCGCGGCGTGCATGCCGCTGCCCTCCCGGCCCGCCGCGGGCGCCGTCAGGCCGCCATCACCTGCGTATAGCGCTGCAGGTGGTAGTCGCTGTCGCCGAGCAGCGGGTCGATCATGGTCAGGCGCTTGAAGTAGTCGCCCACCGCCAGCTCGTCGGTCATGCCCATGCCGCCGTGCAGCTGCACCGCCTGCTGGCCGACGAAGCGGCCGGCCTTGGCCACCGTGACCTTGGCGGCCGAGAGCATGCGGCGGCGCTGCGCCGGGTCGGCCTCGTCCAGCGCCTGGGCGGCGACGTAGGCCATCGACATGGCGAGCTCCTTCTGTACCAGCATGTCGGCCACGCGGTGCTGCAGCGCCTGGAAGGCGGCCAGCGGCTTGCCGAACTGCTGGCGCGTGCCCAGGTACTCGGCGGTGATCTCGATCAGCTTTTCCATGGCGCCGGCGGCCTCGGCGCACAGCGCCGCGATGCCGTGCGACAGGCCCAGGTCGAGCGCGGCCAGGCCGTCGCCCGGCTGGCCCACCAGGGCGTCGGCCGGCACGGCCACGTCGGCCAGCTTCACGTCGGCGGCGCGCAGGCCGTCCATGGTCGGATAGCCGCTCACGCTCAGGCCGGCGCTGTCGCGCGGCACCAGGAACAGGGCGATCTCGTCGCTGCCGGCGACGCGCGCGGTCAGCAGGAAGGCATCGGCCGCCTCGCCGTGCCAGGCCAGGCTCTTGGTGCCGTTGAGCACGTAGCCGCCGCCGCTGCGGCTGGCGCTGGCGCGCGCCGCCTCGGGGCGGTAGCGCGTGCCCGGCTCCAGGTAGGCCAGCGTGACGATGCGCTCGCCGGCGGCGATGGCGGGCAGCCAGTCCTGCTTCTGCGCGGCGCTGCCGTAGGCGCCGAGCACCGCCGCGGCCATCACGCTGCTGGGCGTGACCGGCTCCAGCACCAGGCCGCGGCCCAGTTCGCGCTGCACCACGAGCTGGCTGGTGGCGCCTTCGCCGAAGCCGCCGTATTCGCTGTCGATGGTCAGGCCCAGCACGCCCATCTCGGCGAGGCCCTTCCACACCGCGCGGTCCAGGCTGCCGCCGCCGCGTGCGCTCTTGCGGCGCGCCTCGAAGCCGTACTCGGCATCGATGAAGCGGCGCAGGCTGTCGGCCAGCATCCGCTGTTCTTCGCTGTAGGTGAAATCCATGTGCGCTGCTTCCTTCAGAATCCGATGATCATCTTGGAGATGATGTTCTTCTGCACCTCGGTGGCGCCGCCGTAGATGGTGGTCTTGCGCATGTCGAAGTAGGTGGAGGCGGCGGGCGCGGCCCAGTCTGGGCCGGCCACCGGCTGGGTGGCGCCCGGCTCGAGCCACTCCGGCGCATAGGGCCAGGCGTCGGGGCCGGCCACTTCCATCTGCAGCATGGCGAGGTCCTGCTGGATCTCCGAGCCGCGGATCTTGACGATGGAGGCTTCGGGACCGGGGCCCTGGCCGGCTGCATCGGCGGTGGCCACGCGCAGCAGCAGCATCTCCAGCGCCATGATGTCCATCTCGATGCGGGCGATCTTGTCGCGCATGCGCACGTCCTCGATCAGCGGACGGCCGGCGCCATCGGTGGCCAGGCTGGCGTAGTGCTTGAGCTGGCGCAGCTCGCGGTTGCAGTGGCCGATGCCGGCGATGCCGGTGCGCTCGTGGCCGAGCAGGTACTTGGCGTAGGTCCAGCCGCGGTTCTCCTCGCCCAGCAGGTTCGCCACCGGCACTTCCACGTCCTCGAACCAGGTCTCGTTGACGTCGTGGCCGCCGTCGAGCGTCTTGATCGGGCGCACCGTCACGCCGGGCGACTTCATGTCGATCAGCAGCATCGAGATGCCTTCCTGCGCCTTGGCCTCGGGGTCGGTGCGCACCAGGCAGAAGATCCAGTCGGCGAAGTGGGCCATGGTGGTCCAGGTCTTCTGGCCGTTGACGATGAACTTGTCGCCGCGGCGCACCGCGCGCGTCTTCAGCGAAGCCAGGTCGGAGCCCGAGCCGGGTTCCGAATAGCCCTGGCACCAGAAGTCCTCGACGGTCGGGATGCGCGGCAGGAAGCGGGCCTGGTGCTCGGGGCTGCCGTATTTCATCAGCACCGGGCCGATCATGGTCAGGCCGAACGGCAGCAGGCGCGGCGCGCCGGCGCGGAAGGCCTCGATCTCGAAGATCAGGCGCTGCAGCGCGTTCCAGCCGGTGCCGCCGTGCTGCTTCGGCCAGCTCGGCGCGCCCCAGCCGTGCGCGTGCAGGATACGGTGCCAGCGTACGTAGTCGTCCTTCTCGATGCGCTGGTGGCCCAGCACCTTGGCGCGGATATCGGCCGGCAGCTTGGCCTGCACGAAGCCGCGCACTTCCTCGCGGAACGCCTGTTCCGCAGCGGTGAAACGCAAATCCATCTGCTTGTCCCCTGAGTGTCGGAGACGGCGCGCAGGCCGTCTCGCCATGGTGGGCCGATTGTATGGGCGGCGTGCCGTTCGCTTCTTCCGCAATGGCAAAGCGCCTCTTCGCAGCAGCGAAACCATCGCCCGCCAGGCCTTGCGGGACGGGCGCTTCCGTCCAGGCCAAAGGTGGCCTTAGTCAAATCGGAATAGCAAGGGGGCAGGCCCTGCCGCACACTGCGGCGGTGCCTCCCCGACGGGGCATGCCGTGCCGCAGCCGAGGGCATGACGACATGACGCGCCGCAACGAGCGCGCAACCTGGAGACAAACCGATGGCCCGCTGGACCTCTCGCGCGCTGGCGCTGGGAATCTCGCTGCTGGCACTGGCCGCAGGCGGCCTGCCTGCGGCGTCACATGCCGCCGCGCCCGCCGCAGCCTCCTACCCCGACAAGCCGCTGCGCCTGGTCGTGCCCTTCCCGCCGGGCGGCGCCACCGACCTGCTGGCGCGCGAGATCGGCAATGCGCTGGGGGCGCGCCTGC
The DNA here is from genome assembly GCF_001854305.1 of Cupriavidus sp. USMAA2-4. Classification (NCBI taxonomy): domain Bacteria; kingdom Pseudomonadati; phylum Pseudomonadota; class Betaproteobacteria; order Burkholderiales; family Burkholderiaceae; genus Cupriavidus; species Cupriavidus sp. USMAA2-4. Next base: position 1,859,741 of record NZ_CP017749.1, read on the forward strand.
ACCAGTCGGTGGTGATCGACAACCGGCCCGGCGCCGGCGGCAACCTCGCGGCGATGGCGGTGGCACGCGCGCCGGCCGACGGCTACACGCTGCTGTTCGGCACCTTCGGCTCGCTGGCGGTCAACAAGAGCCTGTACGACAAGCCGGGCTACGACCCGCTCAAGGATTTCGCCCCGGTTGCCTCGGTGGCCTACCTGCCCAATGTGCTGGTGGTCAATCCGTCGGTGCCGGCACGCAATATCGACGAACTGCTGGCGCTCGCGCGCCGCGACCCGGGCAAGCTGACCTACGGCTCCTTCGGCATCGGCTCGTCCTCGCACCTGGCCGGCGAACTGTTCACCCACCTGGCCGGCGTCGACATCCGCCACGTGCCCTACAAGGGCAGCGCCGCCTCGATGACCGACCTGCTGGGCGGGCGCATCACCATGATGTTCGACAGCATCTCCACCGCGCTGCCCTTCGTGCGCGAAGGCCGCGTGCGCGCGCTGGCCGTCACCACCGAGCGGCCGTCCGACCAGTTGCCGGGCGTGCCGACGCTGGCGCAGGCCGGCGTCAAGGGCTACGAGCTGACCGCCTGGTTCGGCGTGGCGGCGCCGGCCGGGACGCCGCGCGCGGTGATCGATCGCCTCAATGCCGACATCGTGGCCTCGCTGCGCCAGCCCGACCTGGCCGCGCGGCTCGCCCAGCAGGGCACCGTGCCGTTCCCCTCCACGCCGGAGCAGTTCGGCGCCTATATGCGCACGCAGTACGAGAAGTGGGACGGGCTGATCCGCTCGGCCCATATCCGTGCCGACTGAACCGAGCCGGCTGAGCCGCACCGACTGAACTGCATCGACTGAATACCCGCCGGCCATCCCGGCCCTGTCTTACGCATCCTTGCCATCCCGGAGCACCATGTCGTCCTTCCGTCCCGAGTTCATCCACGAGATTCCCCGCCACTGGGCCGTGCAGGCACCGCAGGCGCCCTGCCTGCGCGAGGCCGGCGGCATCGTCAGCTACGGCGAGCTGTGGCGGCGCATCGAGGCCGCGCGCGACTGGCTGGCGGCGCAAGGCGTGGGCGCGGGCGACCGGGTGCTGGTGGCCGGCGAGAACTGCAACGAGATGGTGGTCATGCTGTTCGCCTGCAGCGCGCTGCACGCCTGGCCGATCCAGGTCAACGCCCGCCTGTCGGCGCGCGAGATCGACACCATCCGCGCCCATGCCGAGCCGCTGCTGACCTTCTTCACCGGCCACGTCTCCGAGGTGGCGGCGGCGCACGGGCAGCGCCTGGGCGCGCAGCCCAGCGGCTGCCCGGTGTTCGATGCCGGCATGCACGTGCTGCGCGCCGCCACCGTGCCGCAGCGCGTGGCGGCGGAGGAGGCGCGCCAGGTGGCGACGCTGATCTACACCTCGGGCACCACCGGCGCGCCCAAGGGCGTGATGGTGCCGCATGCCGGCCTGACGCACTTCGCCCGCATCTCGGCCACCTCGCGCGAGCTGGGGCCGGCCGACATCGCCTACGGCGCGCTGCCGATGTCGCACATCTTCGGCATCGCCACCGTGCTGATGGCCACGCTGTACGCGGGCGCCAGCCTGATCCTGCGGCCGCGCTTCGATGCCGGCGAGGTGTTCGACGCGCTGGCCGAGCCCGGCATCACCATCCTGCAGGGGGTGCCGACCATGTTCACGCGGCTGATGGCGGTGGCGCCCGGGCGCGTGCACCCGGCCGGCGGCTATCCGCGCCTGCGCTACCTGTACACCGGCGGCGCGCCGCTCGATCCCACCCTCAAGCGCGAGGTCGAGCAATGGTTCGGGCAGCCGTTGCACCATGGCTACGGCATCACGGAGTACGCCGGCTCGCTGTTCATCACCCGCATGGAAGCGCCGCGTGCCGACTGCTCGGCTGGCTACATCGTCGAAGGCGTCGAGATTGCCATCACCGACGGCGAAGGCAAGCCGCTGCCGGCGGGCGGGCGCGGCCAGATCCGCGTGCGCGGCCCGGGCGTGATGGCCGGCTACTTCCGCAACCCGGAGCAGACCGCGGAGGCGCTGCTGCCCGGCGGCTGGCTCAATACCGGCGACCTGGGCTACCTGGCGGACGACGGCGCGCTGTTCATCTCGGGGCGCTCCAAGGACCTGATCATCCGCTCGGGCTTCAACGTCTACCCGATCGAGGTCGAGGCCGTCATCAACGCCTTCCCGGGCGTGCGGCAGTCGGCGGTGGTCGGGCGCACGGCCGCCGACGGCAACGAGGAAGTGGTGGCCTTCGTCGAGCCGCAGGAAGGTGCCGTGCCGGACCAGGCGGCGCTCGATGCCTACCTGCGCGAGAACCTGGCGCCCTACAAGCGGCCGGCCGAGATCCGCGTGATCGACAGCATTCCCACCACCGCCAGCGGCAAGCTGCTCAAGCAGCCGCTGCGGGCGTTGCTGGGCTGAGACGGAACCGACGAACCGACGAGCCGACGACAAGAGCGGCAAGCAGCGCGGCGGCAAGCGTGCCGCCGGCGCCCCGACGAGTTCCCGCAGCAACGCGCACAGACCGCGGAGACCGCAGGGAACCGTACAAGACCCGAAGGACATCAAAGGAGAAGACAGATGAAGCGATGGATGGCCGCGGCAGCGGCATTGCTGACGATCGTGCAGGGCAGTGCCTGGGCGGAGAGCTACCCGAGCCGGCCGATCCGGCTGCTGGTGGGCTATGCGCCGGGTGGCCCGGTGGACACCGCGGCACGCATCTACGCCGACCAGCTCGGCCGCGTGCTGAAGCAGCCGGTGGTGGTGGACAACCGTGCCGGCGCCAGCGGCGCGATCGCCGCCGACCTGACCGCCAAGGGCAAGCCGGACGGCTACACGCTGTACTTCGTCGCCAGCCCGACCATGACCATGACGCCGCTGATCCAGAAGACGGTGAACTTCAACCCGACCAAGGATTTCAGCTACATCGGGCTGATCACCGACTACACCAACGTGCTGGTGATCAACAAGGACTTCCCGGCCAAGAACGTCAAGGAGCTGGTCGAGTACGCGCGCAAGCATCCCGATGGCGTTTCCTTCGGCTCGGCCGGCATCGGCGCCTCCAACCACCTGTCCGCCGAACTGCTGGCGCAGATGAGCGGCGTCAAGATGCTGCACGTGCCCTACAAGGGCAACGCGCCGGCGATGACCGACGTGATGAGCGGCAAGGTCACCTTCATGTTCGACATCACCGGCACCGCCATCGGCCATATCCAGGGCGGCAAGGTGCGCGCGCTGGCGGTGACCTCGCGCACGCGCAACCCGGCGCTGCCGGACGTGCCCACGCTGATCGAGTCGGGCCTGAAGGACTATGACCTGACCGGCTGGTATGCGCTGGTCGGGCCGCCCAAGCTGCCGGCCGAGGTGGTCGACAAGCTGGTGGCCGCGCAGAAGGCCGTCGGCGAGGTGCCGGAGTTCAAGCACCGCATGAGCGAAGTCGGCTACGACCTCGACGTGACCGGTCCCAAGCCGCTGGCCGACCGCATCCAGCGCGAGCTGGCGCTGTGGGGCAAGGTGGTGAAGACAGCCGGGATCGAGACGCAATGAGCGCGTGATCCGATGGCCGCGTGACCGCGTGACCGCGTGACCGCGTGACCGCGTGACCGCGTGACCGCGTGACCGCATGACTGTATGACCGCAAGGAGGGTCCCGCCGCGGGCGGGGCCTTTGCCACCAGCTTAGGCGTGGGGCGGGACGGGCCGGCTGGCCGGTCCCGCCCCGTTTTTTTGGCGGCGCGCGGCGGGCGTGTGCCGTTCAGCAGGTGGGGGTGCCTTGCCCCGGCAGCAGCTCGCGATAGAAGTTCGGCAGCGCGAACTGGGCCTGGTGGACGGCGCCGTTGTAGTAGCGCAGCGCGCCGATGCCGCGCGTGCGGATGCGCTCGTCGATGGTCTCCGCCGGCACGGCGAGCGGGTCCAGCCTGTCGGAGACGCAGGCCATGCCCCAGTAGCAGCCGTACAGCGGCACGTAGAGCCCGAAGGGGCGCACGTGCGCGAAGAGCCGGCCCAGCAGGGCGAGCTGGCGCGCCACCTGCTCGCGCTGGAACACCGGCGAGCCGATGTGCAGGGTCAGTGCGCCGCCGGGCGCCAGCAGTTGCCCGGCCACGCGCAGCGCCGTCTCGCCGTAGAGCGGATGCGCGGGCGTGTCGGGATCGGTCAGGTCGAGCACGATCAGGTCGAAGCGCTCGCCCTGCGGGTCGGCCGCCTGGGCCTCCATATAGGCCAGTCCGTCGCCGATGCGCAGCGCCAGCCGCGCATCCTCGAAGGCGCCGCGATGGATGGTGTGCAGGTGCTTGCGCGCCAGGCGCACCACTTCGGCATCGAGTTCGGCCAGCACCAGCCGTTCCAGGCCGGGATGCTTGAGCAGTTCCTCGCTGCAGCCGCCGTCGCCGCCGCCCAGCACCAGCGCGCTGCGCGGCGCCGGGTGCGCCAGCGCGGCGGCATGGGCCATGGGTTCGTGATAGAAGAACTCGTCGCGCTCGGAGGTCATGTAGCGGCCGTCGATGCGCAGCAGGCGGCCCCATTGCGGGGTGTCGAACACCTCCAGCAACTGGTGCGCCGAGCGCAGCGTTTCCAGCCGCCGGGTGGCGCGGAAGCCGTAGGCGCAGTCCGCGTTCAGCCATTCCAGCAGCAGTTCGTTGGCGTTGTCCTGCGGCTCGTCGCTGCCGCGCAGGATGCGGTTGGTGCTCTGTTGCGCGGGCGCGAAGGCGACCAGCAGCGCATCGAGCAGGGCCTCGGCCTTGGGCGAGTTGTTGGCGGAGAAGTTGCAGACGTAGACGTCGAGGGTGACGCCGCCGCGCTCGGGCCAGGTGTGCACCGCCAGGTGGGATTCCGCCAGCAGGCAGGCGCCGGTGACGCCGCCGGGCTGGCCGCGCCAGCGCGGGAAGGGGTGGTATTTCTGCGCCACCAGGCTCAGGCCGGCGCCGGCGACGGCCTGCCGGCACAGTTCGGCGAGCGCCGTTTCGTCGGTCAGTAGCGCGGGGTCGCACTGGCAGCCGTAGAGATCCGCGGTGAGGTGCAGGCCATGCATGTCGGTGAGCGTCCTCCTGTGCAGGGCGGCCCGAGGCCAGGCTGGCGGGCCGGCGGGCCGGATGGTGTCGGGCGGCGCGCGTTCCTCGGGGAGGAGAGGGCACGCGCCGCCCGGCACGGTGTCGCGGGGAGGGGAGGATCCCCGCGCCGGAGAACGACGCAGTATAGCCGGCGAAGCCTGGGGTAGCCAGCCGATGTACGGGAATTGTGAAATTTCCCGCCGCCGGCGCTCATGCCGGTTCAGCCGGCCGGGCGCTTGCGCAGCAGGTAGCGCTGCTCGCCATCCATCACCAGCTCGCCGCGCTGGTTATGGACGGTGCTGCGCAGCGCCAGCACGCCGGTGCTGCGGTTGGGCGACAGCTCGCAGACTTCCAGCGCGGCGTAGAGCGTGTCGCCGACGAAGACGGGATGCAGGAAGCGGCTGCGCTGCTCGATGAAACCCATCAGCGAATCCTCCACCATGTGCGGAAACAGGCCGGCGCCGGCGGCGGTCTGGATCAGCACCTGGTAGCCGTGGGCCAGCATGTGCGGCATGCCGCGCGCGCGGCAGTACTCGGCATCGTAGTGGACCGGGTGGTTGTCGCCGCTGGCGAGCTGGAAGGCGGCGAACAGCGCTTCGGTCATGGTGCGCGACGGCAGCACGAAGCGCTCGCCGAGACGGAAGTCGTCGAAGTAGCGCGATTCGCACAGGCGGTGGGCGCGCGGGTCGAAGGGGATGTCGGTCGGGGCGGTGCTCATGCTGCGTGGCGGTCCGGAAGTGTGAAGTGTGGGCCGCGCCGGGGCCGGCGCGGGCGGAGACCGGCGGGGCGCGCAGGGGCGTCCGGCCGCCGGGAGGCTTGCGCCGTCAATCGGCGCGGATGCCGAGCCGTTCCACCAGCGCTTTCTCCTCGGCGATCTGCTGCAGGGCGAAGCGGGTATAGGCCGCGCTGTCGAGATACATGGGCTCCTGGTCCATGCGCTTGAGCGTGGCGAGGTAGCGCGGGTCCTCGGTGGCCCGGCGCAGCGCGTCCTGCAGCACGGCGACCACCTGCGGTGCCATGCCCTTGGGGCCGGCGACGCCGTAGGGCGAGCTGGAAACCATGTCGTAGCCGAGCTCGCGCAGTGTCGGCGCGTCCGGCCAGCGCGGCGAGCGCTGCGCGGTCCACAGGTTGAGCCAGCGCAGCTTGCCGGCATCGACCAGCGCTCCAGCGGCGCTGCCGGCCGCGCACAGCTGGACGTGGTTGCCCATCAGCGCGTTCAGGCAGTCGGCATCGCCCTTGAAGGGGATGTGGTTGACGTCGAGCTTTTCCTTGGCGGCCAGCTCCAGCATGGTGACATGGGGCGAACTGTACTGGCCCGGCGAGCCATAGCTGATGCCGCCGGGGCGCGCGCGGGCGTCGCGCAGGAAGTCGGCCCAACCGCGCCAGGGCGAGTCGGCGCGTACCACCACGCCGAAGATGTAGCCCGTGATGCGCGACAGGTAGGTGAAATCGCGCGCGGGATCGAAAGCGGTCTTCTGGATGAAGGGCTGGCGGAAGACCGTGACAGGCATCAGTGACAGCGTATAGCCGTCTGGCGCTGCCTGGCGCAGCGCCAGCGCGCCCATGGTGCCGGCGACGCCCGGCTTGTTTTCCACCACCACGCTCTGGCCGAGCGCGCCCTGCAGCGACTGGGCGAACTGGCGTGCCACCACGTCGGTGGTGCCGCCCGGGGCGTAGGGCACGATCAGCGTGAGCGGGCGCGTGGGGTAGGCCGGCTGTCCCTCGGCCCTTGCCGCCGGGGCGCAGGCCAGGACCATGGCAAGCGCTGCGCCGGCCGTCCGGGCCGTGCGCAGGGTGAAGCGTGCTGCTGTCATCGGATGTCTCCTCCTGTGCATTGGCTCGCCCTGTTATCGCGGCGCCCGCGCGCTTGTTCTGGGGCCATGGCGCGGTGCGCCGGCTGGCGCGGGGCGATCAGCCCGCCAGCTCCGCCCAGGCTTCCATCGCCTGGCCGCCGGTGTCGTCGCCGGTCCACAGCATGACGCGGCCGGGCCGGTCCGGATCGGGCGTGCCGCCGACGGTGACGGTGTCGTGGTCGAACAGCGGCGCCACGCCGCGGAAGCCGAAGCGGGCCACGCGCGCCTGCGGCTGCTCGCGCGCCAGCAGGTCGAGCGTCAGCACGGCCTGCAGCGGGCCGTGCACCACCAGGCCGGGATAGCCTTCCACGTCGCGCACGTAGTCGTGGTCGTAGTGGATGCGGTGGCCGTTGAAGGTCAGTGCCGAGAAGCGGAACAGCATGACCGGGTCGGCGTGCAGGCTGCGCTGCCAGCGCGGCGCGTGTTGCAGGCGCGGGCGCGGCGGCAGGGGCTGGCCCGGCTCGGGCATGGCGCGGTAGACGAGGTCCTGGCGTTCGCTCAGCACGCTTTCGCCGTCCACGGTGAGGTCATGCTCCACGGTGGCGAACCACAGTTCGCCGCTGCGCCCGGACTTGTGCTGGACGTCGGCGATGGTGGAGGTGCGCGTGACGGTGTCGCCGACGCGCAGCGGACGCTTGAACGCGAGCTCGCCGCCGGCCCACATGCGGCGCGGCAGCGGCATCGGCGGCATGAAGCCGCCCAGCGCGGGGTGGCCGTCGCCGCCGATCTCGTGCTGGGGCGCGCGCGGGAGGAAATAGAGCCAGTGCCACAGCGGCGGCAGCGCGCCGCGCACGATGGCGTCGCCGTCGAGGTCCAGCGTGGCGGCCAGGCCGATCACGGGTTCGGGGGCGAGCGTCTCGGTGCGGCTTTCGCTGCGGCCGATCCACTGGCGCAGGTGTTCGAGGGGGCTGTCTTGGGTCATGGCGGTCGGTTGTGGAGAGGGCCGCGCGCGAGCGCGGCCCGGTAGGTGGGTGGCGGTCAGCTGGAGGCCGGCGCGGACAGCAGGGCCAGCAGGCGCTTGGCCTGCTCGATCACCGGACGGTCGACCATCTTGCCGTCGACCTGCACCGCATGGCTGCCGGCGGCGGTGGCGGCGAGCACGCGGCGCGCCCAGTCCGCCTGCTCGGGCGTGGGCAGGAAGCCGGCACGCACCGCCTGCAGCTGCGCCGGATGGATGCACAGCTTGGCGCCGAAGCCCAGCGCGCGCGCGTAGGCCACGTCGTCGGCCAGCACGGCCTCGTCCTTGAGCGCGGTGGTGACGCCGTCCACCGGCTGGGCCAGCCCGGCCACGCGCGAGGCCAGCACGATGCGGGCGCGCGCATGGGCCAGGGCCTCGCGCACGTGGGCGCAGCCCAGGTCCACGGCATAGTCGAGCGAGCCGAAGGCCAGCCGCGCGACGCCGTCGGCCGCCGCCACCTCGTCCACGCGATGCAGGCCGAGCGCGGTCTCGATGATGGCCACCAGCGTGCCTTGCGGGGCGATCTGGCGCAGGGCGTCGGCGATCCCGGCCAGCGCGGCGGGGTCTTCCGCCTTCGGCACCATCAGGCCGGCCAGGCGCGTGCCGGCCGGCAGCGCGCGCAGCCAGGCCAGGTCTGCCGGGAAGGCCGGCGAGGCCGCGTCATTGATGCGCACCAGGGCGGCCGGGCCGGGGCCGCGTGTGGCCAGCCAGGCGGCGATGGCCTCGCGCGCCGCGGGCTTCGCGTCCGGATGCACGGCGTCCTCGAGGTCGAGGACCATCACATCGGGGGCGGCCGCGGCGGCCTTGTCGAAGCGTTCCGGACGGTCGCCCGGCACGAACAGGTAGGAAATAGCGTTCTGCATGGACATGGCGCGATGGATCAGCGGGCGGCGGGCAGCCAGTCCTTGACGTCGGGGGCGGCTTCCAGGGCCCACACGCGCGCGATGATGGCGCGCATCTCGGCCTCGGAAGCACCGTGGCGGAAGGCGCCGAGCTGGATCGCCTTGGCCTCCAGTTCGGGGCGCGACAGCGTGTTGTCAGGGTCGCCCTTGGGCACGTCGACGCGGCCTTCCAGCGTGCGCCCGCCGGTGGTGCGCACGGTCACGCGGCCGATCCACTGGCGCGGGTAGGCGTTGTTGATCTCGTCGTCGAGCGCCATCGCCACCTTGGCGCGGAAGGCCGCCACCTTGGCGTCCTGCAGCGCGTGGTCCTCGAATTCGCCGAGGCCGGCGTGCGCGTGCACGGCCACCAGGCCCAGCACCGTGCCCATCGAGAACTTGGCCTGGTGGATGGTGACCGGGTTGACCACCGGGCCGAGCACGTCGATGGCGCCCTGGTGCACGTGCGCGGTGACGCTGGCGATGTCCTCGGCGCGCAGCCCTTCGCGCACCATCACCGCCTTGAGCGCATCGGCCGCCGGGTGGGTGTGGCGGCAGGAGGCGAAGAACTTGAACGAGGTCTCGGCGGTGGCCCAGCGTGTGCCCAGGCCGTCAGTCAGGCGCGACGGGTCGGCATCGCTCGACATGCCCGCGGCCATGCCCTGCGCGCCTTCGAGGATCTGGCGCGCGCCGGTGAAGCCGGCACGGGCGAGCCAGGCCGACTGCAGGCCGTCGGCGGCCGCCTTGGCGGTGTGGAGCTGCTTGGAGTCGGCGGCGTCGCGCAGGAATTCCCACAGGCCGGCGGCCTGCGTGCCGGCCGAGCCCAGCGCCTGGTTGATGCCCTCGGCGTCCAGGCCGTAGAGCTTGGCCACCGCAGCGGCGGCGGCCAGCGTGCCGACCGTGCCGGTGGTGTGGAAGATGCGGTAGTGCGAGCGGCCGAGGAACTCGCCGATGCGGATGCCGGCCTCGTAGCCGGCGATCGAGGCCAGCAGCACCTCGGCGCCGCTCTTGCCCTCGGCCTGCGCCGCGGCCACCACGGCCGGGAACACCACGGCGGCGGGATGCAGCACCGAGCTGTTGTGCACGTCATCCTGCTCGACCACGTGCGAGGACGCGCCGTTGATCAGCGCGGCGAAGTAGGGCGAGGTGCGGCGGCGGTCGACGAAGACTTCGCTGTCGCCCTGCTGCGGACCCATGGCCGCGGCGAACTCCTGGATGCGGCGCACGGCCGGCGCATCCTTGCCGGCGATGGCCGAGGCGATCCAGTCGAGGAAGAGGTCCTTGGTGCGCTCCACCACCGGGGTGGGCACGTCGGCCAGCGTGAAGCGCGCGAGGAACTCGCACAGCTGGCGGGTCGGGTAGGAATGGTCTGCGGGTTGGCTCATGCCGGCTCCGGAGGAGGGTTGTCTGTTCGGGTGCTGCACTGTGTCCTGCGATCTGTCTGCGGCCCGGCTTCCGGGGACAAGCGGAAGGGGGCATATGCTGGTGGGGAAGAGAGGGCCGGCCTTCGCCGGTACGACGGTGTTCACTCCGCGCTGGCGCCCGTCCTCACCCGCACCCCACTCCCACCAGTGTGAGTGGGGCGAAAAACTGGCGGTCGACGCTGCGTTCCCGCGCACGCCCGCCTGCCCGTCACACCACCTTGCGCTGCATCATGTCGTCGATCTGCGCCACGCCATAGCCCAGCTCCGCCAGCACGGCGCGCGTGTGCGCGCCCAGCGCCGGCACGTCGCCCATCACCGGGTCCACGCCCGACAGGTTGGCGGGCGGCAGCAGGGCGCCGATCGGGCCGCCGGGGCAGCCGACTTCGCGCCAGCGCTTGCGCGCGGCCAGCTGCGGGTGGTTCCAGACCGCTTCGATGTCGTTCATCGGTGCGTTGGCGATCTGCGCGGCATCCAGCAGCGCTTCCACCTCGCCGACGCTCAGCTCGGCGAAGCGCGCCTCGATCAGCGCGGTGAGCGCGTCGCGGTGCTTGACGCGCCCCGAGTTGCTGGCGAAGCGCTCGTCCTGCAGCAGTTCAGGCTGGCCCAGCACCTTGTCGCAGAAGGCCTGCCATTCGCGCTCGTTCTGCAGGCCGAAGATGACGCTGCCGCCGCCTCCGGTGCGGTGCACGCCGTAGGGCGCGATGGCCGGATGGGAGGCGCCGAAGCGGGCCGGCGGCGTGCCGCCGTAGTGGCCGAAGTAGAGCGCGTAGTTCATCCACTCGGCCAGCGCTTCGAGCATGGTGACCTCGACGCGCAGGCCTGCGCCGGTGCGGCCGCGCTGCAGCAGCGCGGACAGGATGCCGCTGTAGGCATACATGCCGGCGGCGATGTCGGCGATCGAGATGCCGGCGCGCGAGGGTTCGTCCGCGCTGCCGGTGATGCCGATCAGGCCGGCCGCGGCCTGGATCAGCAGGTCGTAGGCCTTCTTGTCGCGGTAGGGACCGGAGTCGCCGTAGCCGGAGATGTCGCACACGATCAGCTTGCGGTAGCGGCCGTGCAGGGTGTCGAAGTCCAGGCCCATGCGCGCGGCGGCGCCGGGGGCGAGGTTCTGCACCAGCACGTCGGCCTCGGCCAGCAGCTTGTGCAGCACGGCCTGCGCTTCCTCCTGCTTCAGGTCCAGCGTCAGGCTCTGCTTGCCGCGGTTGAGCCAGACGAAGTGCGAGGCCTGGCCGTGCACGGTTTCATCGTAGCCGCGCGCGAAGTCGCCCGCGCCGGGCCGTTCGATCTTGATCACGCTGGCGCCGAGGTCGGCCAGCTGGCGGGTGGCGAAGGGCGCGGCCACGGCGTGCTCCAGCGAAACCACGCGGATGCCGTCGAGGGGGCGGATGCCGGGAATTGTCATGTCAGGGTAGGGGGGCTTAGAACGAACGCGGCAGTTCGAGCACGTGCTCGGCCACGTAGGACAGGATCATGTTGGTGGAGATCGGCGCCACCTGGTACAGGCGCGTCTCGCGGAACTTGCGCTCGATGTCGTACTCGGCGGCGAAACCGAAGCCGCCGTGCGTCTGCAGGCAGGCGTTGGCCGCTTCCCAGGAAGCGTCGGCGGCCAGCAGCTTGGCGATATTGGCTTCCTTGCCGCAGGGCTGGCCGGCATCGAACAGCTCGGCGGCCTTGTAGCGCATCAGGCTGGCGGCCTCGACGTTGCAATAGGCGCGCGCGATGGGGAACTGGATGCCCTGGTTCTGGCCGATCGGGCGCTCGAACACCACGCGCTCGCGCGCGTAGCCGCTGGCGCGCTCGGTGAACCAGTAGCCGTCGCCGATGCACTCGGCCGCGATCAGGATGCGTTCGGCGTTGAGGCCGTCGAGGATGTACCTGAGTCCCTGGCCTTCCTCGCCGACCAGGTTCTCGGCGGGCACCTCCAGGTTGTCGAAGAACAGCTCGTTGGTCTCGTGGTTGACCATGTTGCGGATGGGGCGGACGGTCAGGCCGCGGCCGAACGCCTCGCGCAGGTCGACCACGAACACCGACAGGCCCTCGGACTTGCGCTTGACCTGGTCCAGCGGCGTGGTGCGCGCCAGCAACAGCAGCAGGTCGGAGTGCTGCACGCGCGAGATCCACACCTTCTGCCCGTTGACCACGTACTTGTCGCCGCGCCGCACCGCGGTGGTCTTGAGCTTGGTGGTGTCGGTGCCGGTGGTCGGCTCGGTCACCGCCATCGACTGCATGCGCAGCTCGCCCGAGGCGATCGCCGGCAGCCAGCGGCGCTTCTGTGCTTCCGAGCCGTGCCGCAGCAGGCAGCCCATCACGTACATCTGGCCGTGGCAGGCGCCGGAATTGCCGCCGGAGCGGTTGATCTCCTCCATGATCACCGAGGCGGCGCTCAGCGGCAGGCCGGAGCCGCCGTAGGCCTCGGGGATCAGCGCCGACAGCCAGCCGGCTTGCGTCAGCGCCTGCACGAAGGCCTCGGGGAAGGCGTTCTGCTCTTCCACGCGCTGCCAGTAGGCGGAGTCGAAGCCGGCGCACAGGCCGCGCACGGCTTCGCGGATATCGGGATAGCTCTGGTCTTGTACCGCTGCGGCAGCCATGGGCGGATGCATTCGATGCTGGAGAGGGAATGCGGCCATTATTCCCGAGGGGTTCCGGCGCCGAAATTCGGATTTGCGAAAGAGCGGCTTAGGGGAGCCGGAATTCTGCTGCCGTTCCCGGGGCGGTAACCAGGGCAACCAGGGCAACCAGGGCGGCCTAGGGTTGACCCCGCTTCATGCGCGCCTTGTCCTGCCTTCGGCAAATGCGAATGGCGCGCGCGCGTGATTCGTCCGACCCTTGGCTTCGCACCTGCCGGCGGCATGGCGCCCGCCGGAAACCAGATCCGTAACGAAGCAGCGAAGCCACGAAGAACAGGACCGAGGAGACCAGGCATGAAGCACTTCCTAGCGAGGCATCCGGCAGCATCCGCGCAGCGTCGACACACCCAGCCGACCGCCGGCGCGGCGGCGGGCGGCGGCCGGGCGGGCTGGACGGGCTGGGCTGACTGGCTGATGGGCGCGGCACTGGCCGCGCTGCTGGCGCTGCCCCTGCCTGGCGCGGCGGCCGATGCCTACCCCAGCCGTCCCATCGCCATGGTGGTGCCGTTCGCCGCGGGCGGGCCGACCGACGTGGTGGCGCGTACCCTGGCCGCCTCGATGTCGAAGACCCTGGGCCAGAGCGTGGTGGTGGAGAACCGGCTCGGCGCGGGCGGCACCGTGTCGGCGGCCTATGTGGCCAAGGCGGCGCCGGACGGCTACACCATCCTGATCCACCACAACGGCATGGCCACGGCACCGGCGCTGTACCCCAGGCTGCCCTACCATCCGCTGACCGACTTCAGCTTCGTCGGCCAGGTCGCCGACGTGCCGATGACCCTGCTGGGCCGCCATGACCTGCCGGCCGCCAACCTGGCCGAGCTGGTCCGCTACATCCGCCAGAACCCGGGCAAGGTCAACCTCGCCAACGCCGGCCTGGGCGCGGTCTCGCAGTTGTGCGGCATGCTGTTCCAGAAGGCCATCGGGGTCGAACTGACGGCCATCCCCTATCAAGGCACGGCGCCCGCGCTGACGGCCTTGCTCGGCAGCCAGGTCGACATCCTGTGCGACCAGACCACGCAGACGCTGCCCCATATCAAGGCCAGCCGCGTCAGGCTCTACGGCGTCACCACGACCGCGCGCATCCAGGCCCTGCCGGACGCGCCGACCCTGGCCGAAGGCGGCCTCAAGGGATTCGAGGTCAAGGTGTGGCACGGCATCTACGCGCCCAAGGGCACGCCGCCCGCGGTGATCGCCCGGCTCAACGGCGCGCTGCGCGCCGCGCTCAAGGACCCGGCGGTGGCCGCGCGGCTGGCCGACCTGGGCGCGCAGATCGTGCCGGAGGACAAGCAGACGCCGGAGGGCCTGCGTACCTGGCTGCAGTCCGAGATCGAGAAATGGTCGCCGATCATCAAGGCGGCAGGCGTGAAGGCGGACTGATCCGGCGAGGGAAATCCGTGCCGCATGCCGGTTCGCCGCCTCGGGTTTTCCCTGCCTTGTTCGGCAAAAAGCGCTGCCCTAGACTTCAGCCCAGTTGTCCGCGCGTCAGAGCCGACAGGCGCGGATAGCCCGAGATGTTGCGGGGCGCCGATGGCGTCCCGGATGTACCGCAGGCCCGTATCGGCGCGTTTCATCGCGCTTGCCCTGCATCCATTCATGCCGTGATCCGACAGAGCTGTCGGAGAGACGGCGCGGCGGAGAAGCCCTTACCTCATTGCGAGGTAGGGGCTTTTTTTTTGTTCTTGCGATCGCGATAGCCGCCCATCGGGAGCTTCGCTCGCCTGTTCAGGAGACACACTATGCGTCATGGCGATATTTCCAGCAGCAACGACAGCGTCGGCGTTGCCGTCGTGCAGTACAAGATGCCGCGCCTGCATACACGGGAGGAGGTACTGGCCAATGCCCGCGAGATCGCGGCGCGCGTCGAAGGCATCAAGCGCGGCCTGCCGGGCATGGACCTGATCGTCTTTCCCGAGTATTCGACGCACGGGATCATGTACGACGCGCAGGAGATGTACGACACCGCCTCCGCCATCCCGGGCGCGGAAACCGAGATCTTTGCCGCGGCCTGTCGCAAGGCCAACGTCTGGGGCGTGTTTTCGCTGACCGGCGAGCGTCATGAGGAGCATCCGCACAAGGCGCCGTACAACACGCTGGTGCTGATCGACAACCGTGGCGAGATCGTGCAGAAGTACCGCAAGATCATGCCCTGGGTGCCGGTGGAAGGCTGGTATCCGGGCGACTGCACCTATGTGGTCGACGGGCCAAAGGGCTTGAAGATCAGCCTGATCATCTGCGACGACGGAAATTACCCCGAGATCTGGCGCGACTGTGCGATGCGGGGCGCGGAACTGATCGTGCGCTGCCAGGGCTATATGTATCCCGCCAAGGACCAGCAGGTCCTCGTATCCAAGGCCATGGCCTTCATGAACAACTGCTATGTGGCGGTTGCCAATGCCTCGGGCTTCGACGGTGTCTATTCCTACTTCGGCCACTCCGCCATCGTCGGCTTCGACGGCCGTACCCTGGGCGAATGCGGGGAGGAGGAGAACGGCGTGCAGTATGCGGAACTGTCTGTCAGCTTGATTCGCGACGCGCGCCGCAACATGCAGTCGCAGAATCACCTGTACAAGCTGCTGCACCGCGGCTACACCGGCAAGATCGGCTCGGGCGAGTCGTACCAGGGCGTGCCGAACTGTCCGTTCGAGTTCTATTCGAAATGGGTCAACGATCCGGAAGGCACGCGCACCATGGTCGAGTCGATCACGCGCACGATGCCCGGCACAGCGGAATGCCCCATCGAAGGCATCCCATCTGCGCAGCCCGCGCACCGCTGAGCGCGCCGCCGCCGTGCCGCCCTCCGTCGCCGCCGGCGGCGGAGGATTCTTCACCCTCGGGGATCATCCATCATGCTTGGTGTTGCCTTGTTCTTCATCGGCGCCGTCCTCATCGTCAACGGCGTCGGGCTGACCGGCCGGATCGAAGGCAGGGACTCTGCCATCTTCAACCTGCTGGTCGGCCTGCTGGCCCTGCTGCTCAACGTGGTCGGCCTGCTTCAGGCGACTGCGTCGTCCGGCTATCTCGGTGCCGCCGGCGGCCTGCTGTTCGCCTTCACCTACCTCTACCTCGCAGGCGTGCAGTGGGGCAACCTCAAGGGCACCGGCCTGGGCTGGTACTGCCTGTTCGTCGCTCTCAGCGCGCTGGTCTACGCGGCGCTGGCCTTCGGCGAAGACCTGCGCGTCAGCGGCATGTGGCTGGTGTGGGCCAGCTTGTGGTTCCTGTTCTTCCTCGCCCTGGGCCTGCAGCGCGTCTGGCGCCTGCTGCCCGCCTATACGGTTGCCGTCGGTGTCGGCACCTGCTGGGTGCCGGGCATGCTGATGCTGACGGGGAGGTGGTGATGCGCGGCACCATGCTATCGACGGCCGCCGCCTCCGGCCATCCGGAGCGGCAGGATATGCTGGCCGGCCACCGCATTCCGGCACAACCCTATTTCCGGCCCGCCGGCGACGAGGTGGAACTGTTCATGGCCGCCTACCGGTTGCGTCTGCCGGTGCTGCTCAAGGGGCCGACTGGCTGCGGCAAGACACGCTTCGTCGAACACATGGCGTGGCGCCTGGGCCTGCCGCTGGTACAGGTGGCCTGCAACGAAGACACCTCGGCATCGGACCTGCTCGGCCGCTACCTGCTCGACCGCGACGGTACCTACTGGGTCGATGGTCCCCTGACGCAGGCTGCGCGGCACGGCGCGATCTGCTATCTGGACGAGTTCGTCGAGGCACGGCAGGATGCCACGGTGGTGATCCATCCGCTGACCGACGCGCGCCGCACGCTGCCGCTGGACCGCAAGGGCGAGGTGGTGCAGGCGCACCCGGACTTCCATCTCGTCATCTCATACAACCCGGGCTACCAGAGCGAGTTGAAGCGCCTCAAGCCGTCGACGCGGCAGCGCTTCGTCGCGCTGGACTTCGATTACCCGCCGGCGGGCCACGAGGCGGCGGTGGTGGCCGCGGAGGGCGGGGTCGACCTTGCGCTGGCGGCACGTCTGGTCGACCTGGCGCACCGTTCGCGCCAGCTCAAGGGCAGCGGGCTGGACGAAGGCCTGTCGACGCGCATGCTGATCCACGCCGCGCGCCTGGTGCGCGACGGACTCCCGCCGCTGTCGGCATGCCGGCTGGCCTTGAGCGCACCGGCCTGCGACGATGCAGAAGTCGGCGCCGCCTTGCAGGGCTTTGCCGAAGCGCATTTCGGCACATGATCTCCTTTATGCCTGCCCTTTCCGCAATGCCGGACACCAGGCGCATGCCTCCCGGGCCGCGCACGCGCGGATTACCGTCCGCGACCGGGCTGCCGCCGACACATCCCCGCAGCAGCCTGCACATATTCCTGCATGGCATGCTGGCGCGGCGCGTGGAGATCGTGGGCGATGCCACCGGGGACGAGGCGGCACCGCGGCCCACGATCGAAGACAGCCGGCTGACGCTACCGGCCGATTTCTGGCCGGGGCCGGCGCGGGACACGCTGTGCCGCGCCGCGGCGGCGCACGCGCTGGCCCATTGGCGCCATTCGCCCCGCGCCCAGGCGACCGGCGGATTGACAGCGATCGGGCGCCGGGTCGCCGACGCGATCGAGGATGCGCGGGCAGAGGCGCTGCTGCTGCGCGACTATCCCGGCCTGCGCGCATTGTGGGCTCCCTGCCACGATGCCACCGAGTCGCTTGGCCTGAGCCTGGACGCGCTGCTGGCGCGCCTCGGGCGGACCTTGTTCGACGCGGATTATCGCGACGGCAATGCCTGGATCGGGAAGGCCCGAGCGCTGTTCGACGCGCAGTGCGCCCGCCTGGACGACTATCGCTTCTTTCGCAGCCTGGCCTCCGTGCTGGCCAATGACCTGGGCCAGATGCGTGTGCGCTTCGAACCGGACAGCGGGCGCTATCTGCGCTACCGCGACGACGGCGCGTGGCTGTGGGCGCCCGATACCGAAACGATCGCCGGTGCCCTGCTCGAATCGCTTGAGGACAGCCAAGGCGAGGCCGGCGGCACGGCTTCCGGGGCGGCCAGCGAGATGCCGACGGAGCGCGGCGATGCGCAGGTGGCCGCGGCCCGGCATACCTATGCGGAATGGGATTACCGCCTGGCGCGCGAACATCCAAGCTGGACCACGGTGCTGGAGCGCCCGCCCAGGCTCGGTCCGCTCGACGCCGCCTTGGACGCGGGCGTCGCGGCCGATCGCCTGGCCGGGCCGCGACGCCCGCGCGCCCGCCGCACGGCCCAGCCGGCAATGATCCGCCGCCGCCACCTGCAAGACGAAGGCGATGCGCTCGATATCGACGCCGCCGTCGCGCTGCGGGCGGCGTTGCGGCGCGGCCTGCTGCCGGACACGCGCGTGTTCACTGCGGTCCGCCCCGGGCCGCGGGAAAGCGCGGTGCTGATCCTGCTCGACCTGTCTGCGTCAACCGACCTGCGGGTCGCCGCGCTGGAGAAGCGTGCCGCCTGCCAACTGGCCGAGACGCTGGACGGCAGCCGCCACCGGCTCGCGATCCATGGCTTCTGTTCGGACGGCCGCCACCAGGTCTTCTATCACCGTTTCAAGGATTTCGACGCACCGCTCGACGACGCCTGCCGCGATCGCCTGCTGCGCGCGCGCAGCGGCCTCTCGACGCGGATCGGGGCGGCGCTGCGGCACGCCACCGCGCAGGTGCTGCGGGAACTGCCGCGCCGCGCCAGGATCCTGCTGATCGGCGACGGTGAGCCCGCCGACATCGACGTGTTCGATCCGCGCTACCTGCCGGCCGACGCCGCACACGCCGTCCATGCCGCCCGGCGGCGCGGTGTCGACATCCTCGCCTTGTCCTTCGCCAACGGCACGGTGGCGACCGGCGCGCAAGCGCGGCCGGCCGCCGGCACTGCCGCAGGCGGGGGCGCCGGTGATACCATGGCCGGCCGGCAGGTCTACGACGCGGCCACGTTCGCGGCGGCCATGGCGCGCGCGCATGCGTTCATTGCGCATTGAGGCCGTCCATGCCCCATGCCCGCTCGCACGCCCGCGCACGATCGGGCCGGACATGCGCGCACATGCACGGGCCGGCGCGCCGCACGTCATCCGGTAGGGCCCGCAGCAGAGGACTTGAACAAGTGGAACCCGTCAAGGTAGGAGTGCTCTTCTCGCAGAGCGGATGCACATCGCACATCGGCCTGAACCAGTTGCGCGGCACCCTGCAAGCCATCGAGGAAATCAACGAAGCCGGCGGCGCCGGCGGGCGCGAGATCGTGCCTGTGGCGCGCGACGCCCGCTCCGATCCCGCCGCCTACGCCTTCCTGGCCGAACAGCTGATCGCGGACGAGGGCGTCAACGTGCTGTTCGGCGCCTATATGTCGAGCAGCCGCAAGGCGCTGATTCCCGTCATCGAGAAGTGGGACAAGCTGCTGTTCTACCCGACGCTGTACGAAGGCTTCGAGTTTTCCCCGAATATCGTCTACACGGGCGCGGCACCCAACCAGAACAGCGTGCAGCTGGCGGAGTTCATGACCACGCATTTCGGCGCGCGCGTCTACCTGGTCGGCTCGGACTATATCTACCCATACGAGTCGAACCGCATCATGGTGGACCTGATCTCGCAGCAGCCGGGCGGCGCCAAGCTCGGCGAACAGTACGTGCCGCTGGATGCGGGCGAGCGCGATTTCCTCCCCATCGTGCAGGACATCCGCGCCAGACAGCCGGACTTCGTCTTCAGCACGCTGGTCGGCGACAGCGCCGCGGCCTTCTACCGCGCCTATGCGGAGGCCGGCATCGATCCGCGCAAGTCGCCGATTGCCAGCCTGACCACCTCTGAGGTCGAACTGGAGCAGATGGGCCATGCTGTCGCGGCCGGCCATTTCACCTCGTCGCCCTATTTCCAGAGCGTGGACAGCGAGGTCAACCGGCGCTGCATCCGGCGCCTGAAAGCGCGCTTCGGCGACGACGCAGTGGCGTCGATGCTGTGGGAGGCGGCGTATTTCCAGGTGCATCTGTTTGCCAACGCGCTCGCCGCCGCGGGCAGCGAGCGGCGCGGGGATCTGCTGCCGCACCTGCTGGGCGCCGAGTTCGACGCGCCCCAGGGACGCGTCAAGATCGATCCGCAGACCCAGCACACCTGCCTGTATCCGCGCATCGGCCGCGCTGCCAGCAACGGCGGCTTCGTCATCGTGCGCGAAGCCACCCGGCGCGTGCATCCCGATCCCTATCTGGTCACGCACTCGCTCGGCGATCGCACCCAGGTCCTCAGCGACGTGACGTGGTGACGCCCGATGATGCCAGGGCGCTCGACCATCCGCACCACACCGAAGCTCCTCGCGGACCTGCGCACGTTGCGCGTGATGGTCTACCATCCCGACGACGACGACGGCAGGCGTGTCCTGGAGCAGCTCGGCCGCATCGGCTGCCATGCCATGCGGCAGTGGCCGCCGGCGCCGGCGTTGCCCGAAGCGATCGACCTGGTCTTCCTCGCCGTGCATCCGGAGATCCTCGGCCGCGCGCTTGGCTGGCTGGAGCACCCGGGACGGCCTCCGCTGATCGCCATCGTCACCTACGAAAGCCCGACCATTCTCGATTTCCTGCTGCGCGTGGATGCCGAGGGCGCCGTCTCGACGCCGGTGCGCTCCTTCGGTCTGCTGGCGGCGATGGCGATGGGCTGCCACCAGCATGCCGGCAAGCGTGACAGCCGCAGGCGCGTCGCGCAGCTGGAAAAGCGCCTGTTGTCGATGCGCACCCTGAATGAGGCCAAGGCGCTGCTGATGGAAGCGCAAGGCATCTCGGAAGACGAGGCCTATCAGCACATCCGCCGGCTGTCGATGGAACAGCGCCGCTCGCTGCAGGACACGGCCGAGCGGATCCTGCAGGCGCATGCCCTGCTCAAGCCGAAGGTCTGAGCCGGCGCCAGGCAGTGGGCAGGGCAATCCTGGCGGCGGCAGCGCCGGCGGCCATTGCTGATACCATCGGCCTGATTGCCCGCCGGGCAGCGGCCTTCCACCGGAGCCAACCTTGTTCGAACCGATCCGGCAGCGCTTCGCCAAGCTCACGACCCAAGCCGACTTCCACGCGCTGCGCGCCGTGCGCGAACGCGGTGAATACTGCGCCATGCGGCGCGGCGTGGCGGAGCCGCCGCGCCTGAACGACGACGCCGGTGCCATGCTGAGCGTGCGCGTGGGCGGTGCCGAGGCCTATGCCGCCACCGCGGACCTGAGCCAGTCCGGCCTGCAGGCCGCGCTGGAGCGGGCCGAGGCGCTGGCGCGGCGCCTGGCCGCCCACATGCTGGTCGACGCACGCGGCCTGCCGCCGCCGCAGGGGCGCTCGCACTATGCGTCGCCCGGCGCGGGCAGCTCGTTTCCCTCGCTGGCGGAGCGCTTCGCCCTGCTGGCCGACGAATCGGCGCGCCTGCCGGCCGATGCGCGGCTGGTGAACTGGCAGCTCTACCTCGATCACCGCAGTGTCGAGCAGCTCTACCTGAACAGCGCCGGCGCCGAGCAGTGGCAGTCGCTGCGTTTCGTCTATCCCGGCATCAGCGTGACCGCCTTCGACGGCAGCGACAGCCAGACGCGCACCTTCGGCGGCTTCGGCAGCGGCCGCCAGGGCGGCGTGGAGGTGCTCGACGCGCTGGGCTTCGCCGGCGCCGCGCCGCGCGTGGCCGACGAGGCGTTGCAGTTGCTGGCGGCGCCCAACGCGCCCGCCGGACGGCGCGACCTGCTGCTGATGCCCGAGCAGATGATGCTGCAGATCCACGAGTCCATCGGCCATCCGCTGGAACTGGACCGCATCCTGGGCGACGAGCGCAACTATGCCGGCACCAGCTTCGTGCGGCAGGAGGATTTCGGCCACTACCAGTACGGCTCGGCATTGCTCAACGTGACCTTCGATCCCGGCATCGCCGAGGAGCTGGCCAGCTACGGCCACGATGACGATGGCTCGCCGGCGGACAAGGCCTACCTGATCCGTGCCGGCCGCCTGCTGCGGCCGCTGGGCGGCGCGCTGTCGCAGCACCGCACCGGCATGCCCGGCGTGGCCAACAGCCGCGCCAGCGGCTGGAACCGCGCACCCATCGACCGCATGGCCAACCTCAACCTGGAGCCCGGCGACCGCAGCCTGGCGCAGCTGGTGGGCGGCATCGAGCGCGGCATCCTGATGACCACCAACCGCTCGTGGTCGATCGACGACGCGCGCAACAAGTTCCAGTTCGGCTGCGAATGGGGGCGGCTGATCGAGAACGGCGAACTCAAGGGCGTGGTCAAGAACCCCAACTACCGCGGCATCTCGGCCAGCTTCTGGCGCAGCCTGGCGGCGGTGGGCGATACCAGTACCTTCGAGGTCCACGGCACGCCCTTCTGCGGCAAGGGCGAGCCCAACCAGATCGTGCGGGTCGGCCATGCCTCGCCGGCCTGCGTGTTCAGCGACGTGGAAGTGTTCGGAGGGGCGGCATGAGCGACCTGAGCAGGATCCCGGCCCGGACGGTCGATGGAGCGGATGGGGCCGAAGCCGCCTTCGCGCGGCTGGCCGACGATGCCCGCGCCGCGCTGCGGCCCGGCGAGGACTTCACGCTGTGGTACAGCGCCGAGGTCTCCGAGTTCGTGCGCTTCAACCGCGCGCGCGTGCGCCAGGCCGGGCAGGTCAGCCAGGCGGTGGCGCGGCTGCAGCTGATCCGCGACGAGCGCCACGCGGAGATCGTGCTGACGCTGGGCGGCGGGCCCGAGGTTGACCGCCTGCGCCTGCAGGAGGGCCTGGCGCGGCTGCGCGAGGCCATCGGGCAGCTCCATCCCGATCCCTACCTGATGATCCCGCGCGAAGCCTGGCAGCGGCGCCGCGTCGAGGCCGACGGCGCCGCGCCGGACAGCACGGCGGCGCTGGCGCAGATCGCCGGACTGGCGGCCGGCCTCGACCTGGTGGGCATCTACGCGGCGGGGCCGCTGCTGCGCGGCTATGCCAACAGCTTCGGCGCCTACGGCTGGCACGCGGTGCCAGCCTGCCATTTCGACTGGAGCCTGTTCCACGCCAACGGGCAGGCGGTCAAGGCCGACTATGCCGCCGCGCGCTGGGACACCCAGGCCTTCGCCGCGCGCTTCGCGCAGGCGCGCGCGCAGCTCGATCACCTCGGCAAGCCGGCGCGCACGCTGGCGCCCGGTGCCTACCGCGCCTACCTGGCGCCGGCGGCGCTGGACGAAGTGGCCGGCATGCTGGGCTGGGGCGCCTTTTCGGCGCGCGGGCTGGCCGACAAGGAAAGCCCGTTGCAGCGTCTCTACGACGGCGGCGCGCGCCTGAGCCCGCTCGTGCAGCTGGACGAGACGGCCAGCGGCGCGCTGGCGCCGGCCTTCGGCCCGCAGGGCCTGCCGCGCGCCGACGTGGCGCTGGTGCGCGACGGCGCGGCGGCGGGCCGGCTGGTCTATCCGCGCAGCGCGCGCGAGTACGGCCTGCAGGCCAACTGCGCCGACGCCGGCGAGTCGCCGCAGTCGCTGGCCATGGCCGGCGGCACGCTGGCGCAGGCGGACGTGCTGTCCGCGCTGGGCACCGGGCTCTACATCGGCAACCTGTGGTACCTGAACTGGTCGGATGCGCCGGCGGCGCGCCTGACCGGCATGACGCGCTTCGCCACCTTCTGGGTGGAAGACGGGCGCATCCAGGGCCCGGTCGGCACCATGCGCTTCGACGACAGCCTCTACGATTTCCTCGGCACGCACCTGGAAGCGCTGACGCGCGAGCAGGACCTGCGGGTGTCGAGCAGCACCTATGGCGAGCGGCAGACGCAGTCCGCGCTGCTGCCAGGGGCGCTGACCAGCCGGCTGGTGCTGACGCTGTAGCAAGAAGGGGAGACCCCGACCGTCACCGGGGCCGGGCCGGTGCGGACCGCCCCGGCCCGGCTCATCGGCTCAACGGCGCATCCGCCCGGCAGATCAGACCGGCTCGCGTGCCGCGTCCTTCAGGTATTCGATCAGCGTTTCCGCGAACTGCGGCAGCTCGCGTCCCGGGCGCCGCACCAGGCGCAGCTCGCGCCGGGCCCATTCGTCCTCGAGCGGGATGAAGCGCAGCACCTTGCGGCTGGCGTAGCGGCGCGCGCAGCTGTTGGGCACGATGGCGATGCCGGCGCCGGCCTCGACCATGCGGCACACGGCGTCGAAGCTGCCCACCTGGATGCGCAGGCTGATGCGCTTGCCCATGCCGGCCGCGATGCGGTCGAGGAAGGACTGGATGGCGCTGAACTGGTTCAGGCCGACGAAGCGGCAGGTATCGAGCAGGTCGGCGAAATGCAGGCGCTTGAACTGCGGCAGCGGGTGGTTGACCGGGGCGATGACGATCAGCTCGTCGCTGCACAGCTGCATCGCGTCGAGGTCGTCGGTGGCCACTTCGCCGGCCACGATGCCGAGGTCGGCGGCGCCCGCGCCGATGGCCGAGACGATCTCGGCCGACAGGTGTTCTTCCAGCTCCACGTCCACGTCCGGGTTCTCGGACAGGAAGCGCGACAGCGCCGTGGCCAGGAAGGAGTTGGTGGCCGTGGTATTGGCCAGCAGGCGCACCCGGCCCTTGACGCCCTTGGCATAGGGGCTCAGGTCCGAATGCAGGCATTCGAGCTCGCGGAATACTTCGCGCGCATGGCGCAGCAGCGCCTCGCCCGCGGGGGTCAGGCGCACGCCCTTGACCTGGCGGATCAGCAACTGGGTCTGGAAGGCCTCTTCGAGCTGCTTGATGCGCGTGCTGGCGGCGGGCAGCGACAGGAAGCTGCGTTCCGCGGCGCGGGTCAGGTTCTCGGTTTCACCGACATTGAGGAACAGGCGCAGGTCGGTCAGATCGTAATGCATGCGTTTCGTCGGGCCAAAGGCCGCTTTTGTGAATGGTGAATTCCCATGTCTCCGCCGCCAATTTATCGTATCTGGCGGTTCAATAGAACAATGCAAAGACAATGCGGCGTCGCCGGGGCAGCAAGGCGGGCGATAGCCGGACAAGGAGACACGGCATGACAAGTGGCACGGGCGGCGCGCGGCGCCGGGGGCGCCTGCGGCTGGCCAGGGCCCTGGGCCTGGCGGCCGGGGTGGCGGCAACGGCGTTCTGCATGGCGGGCGCGGGTGTGGCCCGGGCCGCCTATCCCGACCGGCCGATCCGCCTGATCGTGCCGGCCGCGGCCGGCGGCACCACCGACATCGCCGCGCGCCTGGTCGGCAAGCGCATGGCTGACCTGCTCGGCCAGCCGGTGGTGGTGGACAACCGCGCCGGCGGCGCCGGCATCATCGGCTCGCAGGCGCTCAAGCAGGCGCCGGCCGACGGTTACACGCTGATGATGGGCAATATCGGTCCCAATGCCATCAACTACGCGCTGTACCGCCAGTTGCCGTACAAGCCGGAGGACTTCGTGCCGATCACCCTGGTGGTGTCGGTGCCCAACGTGCTGGTGGTCAATCCCAAGGTGCCGGCGCACAACGTGGCCGAACTGGTGGCGCTGGCCAAGGCCAGCCCGGGCCGGCTCTCCTTCGGTTCCTCCGGCACCGGCCAGTCGGTGCACCTGTCGGGCGAGCTGTTCAAGAAGCGCGCCGGCATCGACATCATCCACGTGCCCTACAAGGGCGCCGCCCCGGCCGTGGCCGACCTGGTGGCGGGGCAGGTGACCATGATGGTCGACAACCTGCCCAGTTCGCTGCCGCAGATCCAGGCCGGCAAGCTGCGCGCGCTGGCCGTGACCAGCGCCGCGCGCCTGCCCGAGCTGGCCGAGGTGCCGACCATGAAGGAAGCCGGCTTCGACGACTTCCAGGTCACCGCCTGGTTCGGCCTGGTGGCGCGAGCCGGCACGCCCCCGGCGGTGATCGCGCAGCTGTACAAGGCCGCCGCCGCGGCGCTGGCCGACCCCGAGGTGAAGGCGCGCCTGGCCGACCTGGGCGGCCAGGCCGGCGGCGACACGCCCGAACACTTCGGCCGCTTCATCGACCAGGAGCGGCAGCGCTGGGCGCGCGTGGTCAAGGACACCGGCATTCCGCTGCAGTGACGGGCGGCCAGCGCATGGAGACGGCATGATCGACAAGACAGTGGATTCCCTGGACACCGCGGTGGCCGGGATCTCCGACGGCGCCACGGTGCTGGTCAGCGGCTTCGGCGGCTCGGGTATTCCCGGCGCGCTGCTCGACGCGCTGCTGGCCCAGGGCGCGCGTGAACTCACCATCGTCAACAACAACGCCGGCAACGGCGACACCGGCATCGCCGCGCTGATCCGTGCCGGCCGTGTGCGCAAGGTGATCTGCTCGCACCCGCGCTCGAACAATGCCGAGGCCTTCATCGAGGCCTACCGCGCCGGCAAGGTGGCGCTGGAGTGCGTGCCGCAGGGCACGCTGGTGGAGCGCATGCGCGCCGCCGGCGCCGGCCTGGGCCCCTTCTTCACGCCCACGGCCTACGGCACGGCGCTGGCCGAAGGCAAGGAAAGCCGCGTCATCGACGGCGTCGGCTACGTGCTGGAGCAGCCGCTGGGCGCTGACTTCGCCCTGGTCAAGGCGCACCGCGCCGACCGCTGGGGCAACCTGACCTACCGCTACGCGGGCCGCAATTTCGGCCCGGTGATGTGCACCGCCGCGCGCCATACCATCGTGCAGGTCGACGAGATCGTGCCGCTCGGCGAGATGCCGCCGCAGCAGGTGATGACGCCGGGCATCTTCGTGCAGGCCGTGGTGCTGGCCGCCTCGGGAGCTTGCCATGCCGCATGACGCCAAGCCGGACCTGTCCCGCCTGCCGCGCCTGAGCCGCGCCGCCATGGCACGCCTCGTCGCCCACGATATTCCCGACGGCAGCGTCGTCAACCTCGGCATCGGCATGCCCACGCTGGTGTCGGACCAGCTTCCCGCCGACCGCGAGATCGTGCTGCACAGCGAGAACGGCATCCTCGGCATGGGCGCGGTGATCCGCGCGGGCGCGACCGACCCGGACCTGATCAATGCCAGCAAGGAGCCGATCGGCCTGCTGCCAGGCGCCTCGATCTCGGACCACGCGCTCTCCTTCACCATGATGCGTGGCGGCCACATCGACATCACGGTGCTGGGCGGCTTCCAGGTGTCCGCCAGCGGCGACCTGGCCAACTGGTCGACCGGCGAGCCCGATGCGATTCCCGCCGTGGGCGGTGCCATGGACCTGGTGGTGGGCGCCGCGCGCCTGTTCGTCATGATGGAACACGTGACGCGCGACGGGCAGCCCAAGCTGGTCGAGCGCTGCAGCTACCCGCTGACCGGCCTCGGCGTGGTCGACCGCATCTATACCGACCTGGCCGTGATCGACGTCCGGCCCGGCGGCGGGCTGCTGGTGACCGGCCTCGCCGAAGGCGTGCCGTTCGCCGCGGTGCAGGCGCTGAGCGCCGCGCCGCTGGCGCTGGCCGACGATTGCCGCGTGCTGCGGGCGCTTGCCTGAGCGGCCCGCGGCATCCAGTGGAAAGACGATGCCCGCGTGGAGCCGGCATCGGCAAGACAAGCAGGTCAGCGCGCGGCGGCAGCGCCGCGCAACCGGACCCGAACCCGAACCCGTGTATTCGACAGGAGTGGAAGCAATGAGTGGACTGATGGCAGGCAAGGTGGCGCTGGTGACCGGCGCGGGCGGTGGCATCGGGCGCGGCATCGCGCTGGAACTGGCGGCGGCCGGCGCCAAGGTGGTGGTCAACGACCTGGGCGTGTCGCTGACCGGCGAGGGCGGCGACAAGGGCCCCGCCGAACGCGTGGTCGAGGAGATCCGCGCCGCTGGCGGCGAGGCCGTGGCCAATACCGACAGCGTGTCGAGCTGGAACGGCGCCAACGCCATCGTGCAGTGCGCGCTCGACAACTTCGGCCGCATCGATGCCGTGGTCAACAACGCCGGCAACCTGCGCGACCGCATGTTCTTCAAGATGAACGAGGAAGAGTGGCGCGCCGTGATCGACGTGCACCTGAACGGCACCTTCTTCGTCAGCCGTGCCGCCGCCAACTACTTCAAGGACCAGGAGAGCGGCGCCTACGTGCACATGACCTCGACCTCGGGCCTGATCGGCAACCTGGGCCAGGCCAACTACTCGGCGGCCAAGCTGGGCATCGCCGCGCTGTCGAAGTCGATCGCGCTGGACATGGCGCGCTTCAACGTGCGTTCGAACTGCATCGCGCCGTTCGCCTGGAGCCGCATGACCAGCTCGATCCCGTCGGAGACGCCGGAAGAGAAGGCGCGCGTGGCCAAGCTGCAGAAGATGGAAGCCGGCAAGGTGGCGCCGATGGCGGTGTTCCTGGCCAGCGACGCCGCGCGCGAGGTCAATGCGCAGATCTTCGCCGTGCGCGCCAACGAGATCATGCTGATGAGCCAGCCGCGCCCGGTGCGCTCGGTGCACCTGTCGGAAGGCTGGACCCCGGAGTCGATCGCCGAGATCGCGCTGCCGGCGATGCGCAACAGCTTCTTCAAGCTGGAGCGCTCGCCCGACGTGATCAACTGGGACCCGATCTGAGATGGCGCTCGACTACGCCCGCATCAAGCACTGGGCCTTCCCTGAGATCCGCCAGAGCTACGCCGCGAAGGACTCCATCTTCTACGCGCTGGGCCTGGGGCTGGGGGAGGACCCGGTCGACGCGCGCCAGCTCCGCTATGTGTACGAGGACGGCCTCAAGGCCTTCCCCACGCAGGCCGTGGTGCTGGCCTATCCCGGCTTCTGGATGCAGAACCCCGAGACCGGCATCGACTGGGTCAAGGTGGTGCACGGCGAGCAGCGCCTGCGCCTGCACCGGCCGCTGCCGGCGGCCGGCACCGTGCGTGCGCGCGCCCATGTCTCGCACGTGATCGACAAGGGCGCCGGCAAGGGCGCGCTGGTGATCACCGAGCGCACGCTGGTCGATGACGCCACCGGCGAGGCCCTGGCCACGCTGGCGCAGACCACGTTCTGCCGCGCCGACGGCGGCTTCGGCCAGGGCGATACCCCGCCCGAGCCGCTGCCGGCCGTGCCGGAGCGCGCGCCGGACGCCGTGCGCGAGATCGCCATCCTGCCGCAGGCGGCGCTGCTGTATCGCCTGAACGCCGATCCCAACCCGCTCCATGCCGACCCGGCGGTGGCGCGCGCGGCCGGCTTCGAGCGCCCCATCCTGCATGGGCTGTGCACCTATGGCGTGGCCGCGCGGGCGCTGCTCGACGCCTTTGCCGACGGCGACGGCGATCGCCTGGCCGAGCTGAACGTGCGCTTCTCGCGTCCGGTCTTCCCCGGCGAAACGCTGCAGGTGCGCATGTGGCGCGAGGCCGATGGCCGTGTGCGGTTCGACGCCCGCATCCCCGCGCGCGACGTGACTGTGCTCAGCCATGGCGTGGCGGAGTTGCGTCCATGAGCGCGGCCGACGGCAAGACTGCAGCGGCTGCGCCGTCCGCTGCCCCGTCCGCCGCTCCATCGACGGCGCGCGCGCTCGACGGCGTGCGCGTGCTCGACCTGTCGCGCATCCTGGCCGGCCCGTGGTGCGCGCAGAACCTGGCCGACCTCGGCGCCGAGGTGATCAAGGTGGAGCGCCCGCGCGTGGGCGACGACACCCGCTCCTGGGGCCCGCCCTGGCTGCCGGACGGCGAAGGCAATCCCTCCGGGGACGCCACCTACTACGCCGGCGCCAACCGCGGCAAGCGCTCGCTCACGCTGGACATCGCCAGCGCCGAGGGCCAGGCCATCGTGCGCGAACTCGCGGCGCGCTCGCACATCGTGCTGGAGAACTACAAGGTCGGCGACCTGAAGCGCTACGGGCTGGACTTCGACAGCCTCAAGGCCATCAATCCCGCCCTGGTCTACTGCTCGATCACCGGCTACGGGCAGCAGGGCCCGAGCGCGCACAAGCCCGGCTACGACTTCATCTTCCAGGGCCTGGGCGGGCTGATGAGCATCACCGGCGAGCGCGACGACCTGCCCGGCGGCGGCCCGCAGAAGGTCGGCGTGGCCGTGGTCGACATCTTCACCGGCATGTATGCCACGGTGGCGGTGCTGGGCGCGCTGCGGCATGCCGAGCGCACCGGCGAAGGCCAGCATCTCGACATCGCCCTGCTCGACGCGGCGGTCGCGGTGGGCGCCACGCCCATCATCGGCCAGCGCATCACCGGCAAGGTGCCCGGGCGCTTCGGCAATGCCCACGCCAATATGGTGCCCTACCACGTGTTCGCCACCGCCGACGGCTACATGATCGTGGCCGCCGGCAACGACGGGCAATGGCAGGCCTACTGCCGCGGCGTCGACCGGCCCGACCTGGCCGCCGACGAGCGCTTCCGCAGCGGCCCCGGCCGCCTGGTCAACCGCGACGCGCTGGTCCCCCTGCTGGAGGCCCATATGCGTACCCGGCCCACCGCCTTCTGGGTGGAGGCGCTGGAGCGCGAGGGCATCCCGTGCGGGCCGATCAACGACTACGCGCAGGTGCTCGAAGACCCGCAGGTACGCCACCGCGAACTGCAGGTCGACCTGACGCGCAGCGACGGCGGCCTGTGCCCGACGGTCAAGAGCCCGCTGCGGCTGTCGGCCACGCCGGTGCGCTACGACGCGCCGCCGCCGCGCCTGGGCGAGCACACCGAGACGGTGCTGTCCGGCGTGCTGGGCAAGAGCCCGGAAGAGATCGCCGCGCTGCGCGAGCGTGGTGTGATCTGAGGGGCAGCGACGCTGCAGCGCATGGAGCGATGGGGCTCCATGCCAGTCTGCGTCGCTGCATGCTGTGCGGAAGTGCAGCGGCCCTGAAACGGAATCTTCCTATCCCCGTCGTCCCCTCTCTCCCTAGCATCGTGCTTTGCGCGTGCTCGTCCGTCCGTGCGCCGGGTGAGTTTCACCTGGGTGTGCCGACCCCGATCGGTGCGGCGGTACGGATGCAGCCCTGTGCAAGGCGGTCGAGGAAATGGAAAGAGGGCTGGTGGATGCCTTTCTCGGCAGCATTCTGTGCCACCCGTCGGCGCTCGCGCTGCCGTCCGCACCACCATTCTCCCGCTCAGGCCGGCTCCAGCTGCGTCAGCGCGGCCATGCGCACCGCGGCATTGGCCGCCCCGTAGCCGCGGTAGCCGTCGCGCTGCACGATCTCGAAGAAGAGGCGCTGCTGGAAGGGCGCCGTATAGGCGTGCAGGAAGTCGCCGTGCGCGTCGCGGTCGTAGAGCATGCCCAGGCGCTGCAGCCGTGCCAGCAGCGTGTCGTCGAGCGCGAGCCTGGCGGCCACGTCGTCGTAGTAGTTGGCGGGCACCGGCAGCATGCCGGCGCGCCGGCGGTCGATGGCCTGCACCGTGCCCTCGATCCCCGTGGAGCGGAAGGCGATGTGATGGACGCCCGCGCCGGCGTGGGCCTGCACGCAGCGCCCGGTGGTGGTCAGGCCGCTGTCGGACACATTGAGGGGGATACGCACCCGCCCGTCCGCGCTGACCATGGCGCGGCTGCGCACGAGACCGTAGGGGTCGGCGATTTCGTGCAGCGCCTCGGCCTGCATGCCGAACACCGTGCGGTAGAACAGCACGAAGCTGTCGAAGCGATGGGCCGGCAGCGCCTGCGCCAGGTGGTCGACGCCGGCCAGGCCGGCATGTCCGCTGTCCGCGTTGGCAGTGTCCGCCACAGGGGCGGCGCCCGTACGGGTCCAGTCCGCCAGCGCGAAATCGCTTTCGTAGATGCTGCGCTCGGCGCCATGGTCGTCGATCAGGTGGAACAGCATGCCGTCGGGCGCGCGCAGCGCCGGGATGGTGCGCTCGCCGGGCCCGGTGGGCTCGCGCCACTCCGGGCAGCGCAGCGCGCGGGCGCGCGCCATGGCGCGGCCGGCGTCGTCGACCTTGAGGCCGATCGCGCATACCGAGGGGCCGTGCTGGGCGAAATGCCCGGCGGCGGCGGTATCTGGCTCGGCGTTCAGGATCAGGTTGACGTCGCCTTGCCGGTACAGCTCGACCGCCTTGCTGCGATGCCGGCCCGCATGGGCGAAGCCCAGCGCCTGCAGCCGTTGCGCCAGCGCCTGGCCGGCCGCGGCATCGACGGCGAATTCGAGGAAGTCGACGCCGGCCAGCGCAGGCGGCGCGGGCAGCGCGGCGCCGCCCGCCTCGGATTCCAGCCAGATCAGCGAGCGCAGCCCGTCCTCGGCGGTCAGCCGTGCCGGGGCGGCGCGGAAGCCGTCGTTGAAGACCTCCAGCGAGAGCGGCCCGGCATAGCCGGCGCGCAGCACGGCGTTGGTGAAAGCGGTCACCGGCAGTTCGCCCTGGCCGGGAAAGTTGCGGTAGTGGCGGCTCCACGACAGCACGTCCATCGACAGGCGCGGCGCATCGGCGAGCTGGACGAAGAAGAGCTTGTCGGCCGGTACCGCGTCGAGACCGTCGAGGGTGTCGCCGAGCGCGAGCGTATGGAAGCTGTCCAGCACCAGCCCCAGCGCCGGATGATCGGCCTGCCGCACGATCTGCCAGGCCTCGCGCCAGCGGCGCGTGTGACGGCCCCAGGCGAGTGCCTCGAAGCCCACGCGCAGGCCGCGCCGGGCGGCGGCCTCGGCCATCCGGCGCAGGTCGTCGGCAGCGCGCGCAGGATCGTCACTGGCGGCCTCCTGCACATTGCTGCACACCAGCACCATGCCGGCGCCGAGCTGCTCCATGACGTCGAACTTGCGCTCGGCGCGCGCCAGGTTGCGCGCGAACTGCTCGCGCGGCATGGCCTCGAAGTCGCGCAGCGGCTGGTAGAGGAAGACCTGCAGGCCCAACCCGGCCGCGATCCCGCGCACTTCGGCCGGCGAGCCGCCGAAGTGCAGCAGGTCGTTCTCGAAGATCTCCACGCCATCGAAGCCGGCGGCCGCGGCGGCCTCCAGCTTTTCCGGCAGCGTGCCGGAGAGGGAGACGGTGGCGATGGATTTGGGCAGGGGGCGGGATGCGGTGGTCATGGCGGTCAGCTGGGGAAACAGGGGTGGCAGGTTCAGCAGGGGCGGCAGGGGCAGCGAAGGGGGTCAACAAAGGCTGGGTCACGCGCCGAAGATTAGGAAACATCCCTGCGGCCAACAATCACCATTCGCGCCTTGGCGTGCGACAATCGCTCGTCAATGAGCGGCATTCGCTCTTTACCAGGGTTAACCACATGGACAAGGAACCGTTGAACCGGCGCGACTGGATCGCCGGGCTGGAGAAGGGGCTTGCCATCCTCGAAGCCTTCGACAACGACCATCCGCGCCTCACGCCCACGCAGGCGGCGCAGCTCACCGGCCTCACGCGCACGGCCGCGCGGCGCTACCTGCTGACGCTGGAGCACCTGGGCTACACCACCAGCGACGGCACGCTGTTCAGCCTGACGCCGCGCGTGCTCAAGGTGGGCTGGTCCTATTTCGATTCGGCGCGCCTGCCACGCACGGTGCAGCCTTTCCTGCAGCAGATCACCGCGCAGCTCGGCGAGGCCGCCTACCTGAGCGTGCTCGATGGCTGGGAGCTGGTCTTCATCGCCCGCACCAGCGCCAGCCGCGTGATGAGCACCGGCTTCGTGCTGGGCGCGCGGGTGCCGGCGCCGCTCGGCTCGGCCGGCGTGATGATGCTGGCCTCGCGGCCGGAGGAAGCGGTGCGCGAGTGGCTGGAGAGCTGCGTGCTCGCCCCCTACACGCCTTACACCATCATGCAGAGCGACCGTCTGCTGGAGGAGATCCGCAAGGCTGGCCAGCGGGGCTATGCCATGCTGGAGCAGCAGTTGCAGACCGGCGTGCGCGGCATCGCGGTGCCGCTGCGGGATCGCCACGGCAAGGTGATCGCCGCGCTGTCGGTCAATATGCCGATCGGGGACGAGACTGCCGAGCAGGCGCTGGAGCGCGTGCTGCAGGTGATGCAGGACACGGCGCTGCTGATCATGCGGGTACTCTAGCCGGGGCCACCGGTCCGCCGCGCCGGGCCCCCTCCGGGGGCGCGGCGGCATCCGTCTATTTCCCGTCTATTTTCCGTCTATTTTCCGTTGATTCCCGGCGACTTCCCCTCTTGCGCGGCCACGCCCGCGAGCTGCGCCAGCGCGGCGATCGCCAGGCCGTAGCCCTGGACTCCCAGCCCCACCATCACGGCCCGCGCCACCGGGGAGACCCAGGAGTGGTGGCGGAAGGCCTCGCGGGCATGCACATTGCTGATGTGGTACTCGATCACCGGCAGTGCGGTGCCGCGGATGGCATCGTGCAGGGCGATCGACGTATGCGTGAACGCGCCGGCATTGAGCACGACCCCGATCCCTTCGCCTTGCGCGTACAAGCGGCCCGCTTCGTGGATCCAGTCGATCAGCACGCCTTCGTGGTTGCTCTGCCGGCACGCTGCGCGCAGGCCGAAGCGTTGCGCGGCATCCTGGCAGATGCGCTCGACATCGGCCAGCGACTCGCTGCCATATACCGCCGGCTCGCGCGAGCCGAGCAGGTTGAGGTTGGGACCGTTCAGCACCAGCACCGATGGCATGGCATCTCCTGATTCAGATGAAACGACGATAGAAGGTGCGGCGCGCCGTCAGAACTTGTGGCGCATGCCTGCCATCGCGCCCAGGCGGGTGCCGTTGCCATAGGTATTGCCGCTGTTGGCGAAGGCCGGCGCGCTGTTGAGGGCGATCCACTGGCCCTGCAGGTTGGTGTAGTCCACTTCCAGGTAGACGTCGGTGCGCTTGCTGAAGCTGTACATCAGCATGCCGGCGGTGGTGAGCCGCTTGCCGCCCTGGCCAGCATGGCGCAGCCAGTCGTACTGCACGGTGCCGATCAGGGCCAGCGCATCGTTCAGGTTGTAGCGCGCGCCGGCGTAGGCGGCCTGGTTGCGGTAGTCGGCCACGTCGAGCCGGTTGTTGGTGTAGCCCAGGTAGTACTGCGCGCGCGCGGCCTTCCAGGTGCCGCCCAGGCCCCACACGGTCTGCTTGCTGGCCAGCGCGGCCGGCACCGCGCCGAAGTAGGCGCTGGTGACGTTCTGCGTCTGCTGGTAGACCGCGCCCACCTCGAAGGGGCCGGAGCCGTAGACCAGCGAGCCGGCCGCGGCCGAGCCGGTCTTCAGGCTGCCCGGCACCTCGCCGAAGGTATAGGCCGCCGCCGCCTGCAGCCCGCCGAAGGACTTGATGTACTTGATGGTGTTGTCGTAGCGCAGGCCGGTGTAGTTGCCGCCCTGGTAGCCGACGATGGAGTTGTTGGCGAAGGCCATGGCCTCGTAGGAGGACAGCACCTCGTGCGCCAGCGTGTACTGGCGGCCCAGCGCCAGCTTGCCGTAGCCGCCCTCCAGGCCGACCGCCGCGGTGCGGCCGAACAGGCGGCCGCCCTGCTGGCTGCCGCCGGTGTCGGGGAAGAAGCCGGATTCGAGGATGAACCAGGCCTTGGTGCCGCCGCCGAGGTCTTCGCTGCCGCGCAGGCCCCAGCGGCTGCCGGTCAGCGCGCCGTCGCCGAGCTGGGTGCGGCTGTTGCCGGCGGCGTCCTCGTGGGTGCTGTAGCGGACAGCCGTGTCGATCAGGCCGTAGAGGGTCACGCCGCCGGCAGTCTGGGCGGCCGCGGGCACGCTGCCCGCGCCCAGCGCGAGCAGCGCCATCATCGTCTTCTTCATGCTTGGTGTCTCGGAGTCTTGTGGTGTGATCGGTGGGACGGTGGTGCGGGGCGTCAGGCGGCGCCGGCCACCTTGCGCGGGGCGAGGATGAACAGCCAGGCCAGCGCGATGAAGTAGGCGCAGGGGATCATGGTGAAGAGCACCGTGTAGTTGTCGTGCGTGGCGGTGAGCACGTAGCCGACCAGCTGGGTCATGAACATGCCGCCGATGGCGCCGATCATGCCGCCGAAGCCGAACACCGAGCTGATCACGTGCTTGGGCGTGTAATCCATCACCAGGCTCCAGATATTGGCGGTCCAGGCCTGGTGAGCGCCGATCGCGACCGAGATCGCGGCCACCGCCATCCACAGGCTGCTGGCGCCGGCGGCCATGACGATGGAAGTGATGCACAGGGCGAAGGCCAGCATCGACAGCAGGCGTGCGCGCACTGCCGGCATGCCGCGGGCGATCAGCCAGGAGGAGAGCGCGCCGCCGCCGACGCTGCCGATGTCGGCGCACAGGTAGATGACGATCAGCGGGATGCCCATCTGGGTGACGCTGATGCCGAGGTGGTACTGCTGGTTGAGGAAGGGCGGCAGCCAGTACAGGTAGAACCAGAACACCGGCGCGGTGATGGCGTAGGCCAGCGCGAAGGCCCAGGTGCCGCGCATGCGCAGGATGCGCGAGTAGGGAATGCGCTGCGGGGCGGGCTCGATGTCGCGCGTGACGTGGGCCAGCTCGGCCTGGCTGACCGTGGGGTGCTCGTCGGGGTTGTGGTAGCGCACCAGCCACAGCACCAGCCACAGGGCGCCGAAGGAGGCGATGACGAGGAAGGCGGCCTGCCAGCCCCACGCCTCCAGGATCAGCGGCAGCATCAGCGGCGTCAGCATGGCGCCGACATTGGTGCCGGCGTTGAAGATGCCGGTGGCGATGGCGCGCTCACCCGCCGGGAACCACAGGCGCGTGGTCTTGACGCAGGCCGGGTAATTGGCTGCCTCGGACAGGCCGAGGAAGAAGCGGCAGATCATGAAGCCCACCGCGGAGGCCGCGAAGGCATGCGCGCCGCAGGCGATGCTCCACAGCAGCACCGCCAGCGCGAAGGCCCGCTTGACGCCGACCATGTCGATGAAGCGGCCTTGCAGCGCGAAGCCGATGGCATAGCCGACCTGGAACCAGAAGTTGATGTTGGCGTAGTCCTGCGCGGTCCAGGCCATGGCCTTGGCCAGAACCGGCTGCAGCACGCCCAGCGCGGCGCGGTCGACGTAGTTCAGCGTGGTCGCGAAGAACACCAGGGCGAGCATGCCCCAGCGCACCTTGCCGGCGGCGAAGGCCGCGCGGATCTTGCCGCCGAGCGAGGCGCCCGGGGTGGCCGCCATGGGCAGCTCCTTGTGTGTCGTGGTCATTCGATTGTCTCCACCAGTAGATGAGAATGGCTGGCCGGCGTGCCTTTGTCACGTGCGCATGGCAACGCTCGGCGGGGTTTCTTGGGGGCGATCGGGGCGATCGGGGCGATTGGGGGGGGCGGGGGCGCCCTCAATAGCGGATGCGGGACACCGCGCGCAGCGCGTCGGGCGTGGCGGTACCGAATCCGAAGAACTCCAGGTAGGCCGGGATCATCTCAAACAGCATGTCGGTGCCGACCTGGACGGTGCAGCCGCGCGCCAGGGCGGCGGCCAGGAACGGGGTGACCTCGGCGCGCATCACGACCTCGCCGACGATCGCCGCCGGTGCGATGCGCGTGACGTCGAAGGGCAGCGGATCGTCGGCGCGCATGCCGAGCGGAGTGGCGTTGACGATGATGTCGAAGCCGTGCGGATCGCCGCAGCCGGTGCGCACGGCCAGGCCCGGATAGTGCTCGGTGAGGCGCAGGCCAAGCGCCTCGGCGACGGCCGGGCGTGTATCGGAGAGGGCCAGTTCGGTCACGCCCTCGGCGGCCAGCGAAGCAGCGATGGCGCTGCCCACGCCGCCG
This sequence comes from Cupriavidus sp. USMAA2-4, assembly GCF_001854305.1. NCBI lineage: Bacteria > Pseudomonadati > Pseudomonadota > Betaproteobacteria > Burkholderiales > Burkholderiaceae > Cupriavidus > Cupriavidus sp. USMAA2-4. Next base: position 1,896,874 of record NZ_CP017749.1, read on the forward strand.
CAGCCCGAGATGATGGCGCGCGCGCCGGCGAGCCGGGCGCCCTTGCGGCGCAGGCCGCGCACGAAGCCGGCGCCGTCGAACTGGTCGCCCAGCAGGGTGCCGTCGGCGCGCCGCAGCACGGCATTGCAGGCGCCCGCGATGCGCGCGGTCGGGGTCAGCTCGTCGACCAGTTCGACCGTGGCCACCTTGTGCGGCATGGTGACCAGCGCGCCGCGCAGGTTGCTGAGCCGGAACAGCGCGCGGAACACGTCCGGGTAGTCATCCGGCCGCACCCCCAGCGGGACCACCACGGCGTCGATGCCCTGCTGTTCGAACCAGGGGTTGTAGATCATCGGCGCCTTGAAGGACTCGGTGGGATAGCCGAGATGCGCGATGACGGTGGTCTTGCCATTGATCATGATGTGCGGGAATCCGGAAGCGGCGTGCCGGCTGCTGTCGAGGTGCCGGCCGCGGGTTGGGTTGCGACGACCGGAGATTAGTGGCCGGCCGCGGGTCAGCCAAGCAACTCAAGGGGCACATTGCGCGATCATCGTACGAAGATGCGCGATGATGATTCGCAGTACGGGTTTCCACGAGGTGGGCCGGATGGCCTCGCCGCGGCGGCAGGGCAGACGCGCGTTGCTAAGATGCGGAGCGTCGCCGCCCGCCACGGGCGAACCCCGCCATCCCCCCCGACGCCACCGCACAGGAACCATGACGATGCACCCCGCACAGGCCGCTTCCGCGCGCGTCGACGCGCCCCAGCACTGGGACAACCCGCTCGGCATCCAGGGCTATGAATTCGTGGAATTCGCCGCGCCCGATCCCGCCGCGCTGGGCCGCACGCTGGAGCGCTTCGGCTTTGCCGCGATCGCCCGCCACCGGCACAAGGCCGTGACCTTGTACCGCCAGGGCGAGATGAATTTCATCCTTGACGCCGAGCCCGGCTCGTTCGCGGCCCGCTATGCCGGCGAGTACGGCTTGTCGATCTGCGCGCTCGGCCTGCGCGTGGACGATGCCGCCGGCGCTTTCGCCCGCGCGTTGGATGCCGGCGCGTGGCCCTTCGAGGGCGGCGCGATCGGGCCGATGGAACTCAATATCCCCGCCATCCAGGGTATCGGCCAGTCGGTGCTGTACTTCATCGACCGCTGGCGCGGCAAGGAAGGGCAAGCGGGCGATGTCGGCGACATCTCGATCTACGACGTGGACTTCCGCTCCCTGCCGCATCAGTCCCGCGCGCCGGGCGCGGGACTGACGCGCGTGGACCACCTGACCCAGGCGGTCGAGCCCGGGCACCTGGCGGAATGGCTGGAGTTCTATCGCAAGGTGCTGGGCTTCCGCGCAGTGGGCGCGGCCGACGGCACCGGCCCGGCACATGCCCTGGTCTCGCCCTGCGGCGGCATCCGCATCCCGCTCTATGAGAAGGGCACCGAGCGCCATGACCAGATGCGCGGCTACCTGTCCGAGCAGCACGGCGAAGGCATCCAGCACATCGCGCTGGCCACCGGCGACATCCTGGCCAGCGCGGCCGCGCTGGCGCAAGGCGGGGTCGAGTTCGTGCAGCCGCCGGCGGCCTACTACGATACCGTGGACGCGCGCCTGCCGGGCCATGGCCTCGACCTGGCGGCCTTGCGCCGCTACGGCATCCTGGCCGACGGCGCATCGCACGCGGACGGCAGCCCGGACCGCTTGCTGCAGGCCTTCGCCAGGCGCGAGGCCGGTGAGTTCTTTTTCGAGATCGTGCAGCGCGACGGACGCGCGCAAGGCTTCGGCGAGGGCAACCTGCCGGTGCTGGCGGCGCTGGCCGGGCGCTGAACGCAGTCTGCGCCAGGCGGCGCGTGCGTCAGCCCGACACGGCCTGCATCACGCGGCGCAGGCCCGCCTTGCCTTCGAAGCCGATGCCCGGCAGGTCCGGCAGGGTGCCGTTGCCGTAGCGCCCGGTGGCCTCGCTGGGGACCTGGCGCAGCATCGCTGCATCCTCCACCGGCTGAACGAAGATGCTCCCGCCGTCTGGCGCTTCCGCCAGCGCGGGCGCAATGAAGTGGTGAAGGTCGAGGGCATGCTGTCGCGCATCGATGGCCGAATGATGGCGGCATCGTGCTCGGCTGGGCGCTGGTTGTCGCGCGGGTTGTCACGGCATCCTGATCCGCGTTGGCGAGCGTGTCGATGCCGCATCGCATCATCGCGCGCGCCGGGAACCTCATCGATCTTCGCGCGTCGCAGGCCGCGCGGGAAAGCGGGTTTCTCCCTATGTTCTCCTCACGCGACTTGCGAGAGTCTAGCTGCACGGATGCGCGCAAACAGCTGTCCGCGCCGTGCAGGTGTACCGTCAGCGTGTGGTGCTAAATCGCGGAGGTGAACATGGAAGCCAGCAAAAAGGTAGTCCGCAATCGCCAAGTCGGGTTTGCCCTGTTGTTCTTGTGCGCCTTCTCGACTTACCTGAATGTCGGCCTGATCGCTGTGGGCCTGCTCAATATCTCCGATCTCGTGTGGGTGCCGTCCGAAGTGCTGGGCGCGATCGCACTGGTCACCGGGCTGGCGGGTGGTTTCTACCTGAGCCGCCGTTCGGTGAACCTGCATCTCCCTGCGATGGCTTGAGGCGCTGAAGCGCTGAGCCGCTGAGTCGGTAGGCGCTGAGTCAACGCCGCGCGGCGCGGGGCAGCAGCCCGGCACCGCGCGCCGCCGCCACGCACCGGCTTGCCGCGCCGCGGCCTGCGCCGGTGTGCGGCGAGGCCGGAGCCCCGGGCGCCGGCCCGTTCTTCCTGTCCTGTCCCTGCCTCTTCGCTTGTCCGCGGCCCTCGCGGGAGACGCCGGGCGTCTCTGCCCGGCTCGAGCGCTCTTGTCGCTGATCGCCTTACTTCTTGCCGCGCTGGCCTGACGCATGGCCGCCCGCGCCGTTGACCGGCTCGCGCGACGCCGCGGGTGCAGTCGCCTGCGCCACCGCATCGAGGATTTCCGCCGTGTGCATCAGCGCATCGCCACGCTTCGCGAGCCGGCCCATGGCGGCATCGAATGCCCCCGACAGCGTGGGGCCGCGCCCCAGCACGACTTCCACGCCGGTGACGAAGTCCGCGCGCCGCAGCAGCACCCATTCGATCTCGTAGCCCTGGTCGACGCGCCGGCTGACGCAGGTGGCGAACGCATCGTGCACCTCGGCCCAGAGCAGGCGCCGCTGGTCTTCGGCAGACCACCCCCAGAATGCCTCTGCCACTGATTCCATTGCCGGCTGTCGATCCTTGGGCAAGGCGCGCCGCCATCGCGGTGCGCAGAAGAAAAATGGCGGCGCCGGTGCGCCGCCAGATCCAGGTGGATACAGCGAGTCGGGTACCTCGCCGGCACGCGAAGTCAGGCGTGCTACGGCACAAATTTATGGGCAGGCCCGGCTTGGCGTTACCCGCCGATTGTGGGGAGCCTGAGGCGGGCATGCCGGCGCCCGGCGCACCTTGGCAGGGTTTTTGTCGCGCTGCGTCATGGCCGGCGCGAAGGGATGCATCACGACCCGCGGGTGGCAGCGCGCCGGGGAAGCCCGCGGCCTGCAGGACGGCGCGCTGGCCCGCATCTAGAAGACGTGCTTGACCCCGGCCATCGCGCCGAACTGCCTGGCGCCGGCAACAGGATTGGTGCCGGCCTGCCCGCTGTTGACGGAGAGCGCGAGATCGCCACCGTTGACGATATAGCCGAGCGTGCCGTAGACGGCAGTGCGCTTGGTGAAGGCATAGGTGGCGCGGCTGGCGAACAGCCAGACCTTGTTCGGGCTGTGGTGGAAGCGCTGGTAGAAGGCTTCGGCTTCGAGCGTCAGCGCCGCGGTGACGGGATAGGCAGCGCCGCCGTAGAAGAGATCGCTGCGCGGCGCGGTGGGGCTTGCCTGGTTGTCGCGCCGCAGCCAGCCGCCGCCGATCTTGGCCTTGCCCAGCATCACGAAGCCGTTGACCGACAGGCGGTCATCGCGCAGCGCGCTGCGCGTGAGGCCGGCGAAGGCACCCGGGCCGCCGCGCAGCGAATCGTAGGCGACCGCGAGGCTCCAGGCCGCGGCGTCGTACTTCAGCATGGCCGACCACTCGCGGCAGGCGCGGGTATCGGCGGGATTCTCGCCCGCGCAGTTGGTGCCGGCCGGGCTCGGGCCGGCGTTCACGGTGTCGCGGCCGAAGCTGTAGGTCGCGCCCACCGTGAAGCTGCCGAAGGTGCCCTTGTAGGACACCGCGTTGTCGGCGCGCGTATTGGGAATGTAGCTGTCGATCGAGCCGGAACCGAAGATGTTGGGGCCGAGGATGTCGGGCTCCGCCATGGCCCAGAACAGCATGGTGTACTGGCGGCCCAGCGCCACCTGTCCCCAGTCGCCGGCGAGGCCGACCAGCGCCTGCCGGCCGAACAGGCGCCCGCCCTGGTTGGCCGTGCCGCTGTCCGCGGCGAAGCCCGATTCGAGCCAGAAGATGGCCTTGTTGCCGCCGCCGATGTCCTCGCTGCCGCGCAGTCCCCAGCGCGAGGGCACGGTGCCGGTGATGTTCGGCATCAGGGCGGCGCTGTCACGGTTTGCACCGATGCCGTTGACGTAGGCGATGCCGGTGTCGACGACGCCGTACAGGGTGACGCTGTCCTGCGCCTGCGCGAAGGCAGGCAGCGCGGCCGCGCAGGCGGCCGCGAGCATGGGGAACTTCATGGATGTCTCCTCTCGGTGGTGCTCGATCAGTCGAGCCGGGAATGACGTGGGTGGTGTGGGTGGCGGGGATGGCAGGGATGGCGGATTTGACCGGGATGGCGTTCGCAGGCCTGCCGGCGGCCGATGGGCCGGGCGGGGCTACTGCACGTCCAGCAGGATCTTTCCCGCCAGGTCGCCGCGCTCCAGCGCGGCGTGGGCTTCGCCGGCCTGCGCCAGCGGCAGGCGCAAGGCGATCTGCGGCCGGATCCTGGTGCCGAGCACCGGCCAGGCCCGCGCCAGCAGCCAGCGGGCGATTTCCGCCTTCTCGGCGTCCGGCAGCGGGCGCAGCAGGGAGCCTGTCACCACCGCCTCCTTGCGCATCAGTTCGCGCAGCGGCAAGGCGATATCGGCGTTGCCGCCCGGCGCCAGGTGCACCACGCGGCCGCGGCGTGCGAGGGCCGCCACGTTGCGGCGGCCGTAGTCCGGGCCCGCCATGTCCAGGATCACGTCGACACCGCGGCCGCCGGTCGCGGCCAGCACGGCCTGTTCGAAGGCGGTCTCGCGGTAGTTGAAGGCCTGCGCCGCGCCGAGCGCCTCGGCCATGGCGCATTTCGCGTCGCTGCCGCAGGTCGTGTAGACGCGATGGCCGAGCCAGCTCAGCAACTGGATCGCCAGCGTGCCGACGCCGCTGGTGCCGCCATGGATCAGCACGGACTCGCCGGGTGCCAGCCTGGCCACGTTGAAGAAGTTGTGCACGGTGGTGAAGAGCGCCTCGGGCAGGGCGGCCGCATCGCGCAGGGACATTGCCGCCGGCACCGGCAGCACCTGTCCGGCATCGGCCAGCGCGTATTGCGCATAGCCGCCGCCATCGACCAGGGCGCAGACTTCGTCACCGGCCGCCACGCCGGCCACCTGCGCGCCGGTGCGCACGACCACGCCGGAGACTTCCAGCCCGGGGACGGGACGATGGGACGGGTCCGGTCCGCGCCGGCGCTGGTTGATATCGTGGCGGTTCACGCCGGCGCAGGCCACGCGGATCAGCACCTCGCCGGGGCCGCACGCGGGCACCGGCAAGGTGGCGGGAAGCAGGACCTCGGGGCCGCCGGCGGCGCTGATCAGGATGCCGGTCTGCTGTGCCGGCACGGTATCGGGAAATGGCATGGCTATCTCTTTGGCGGGAGTGGGTAAGGCAGGCGAAGGGGGAGGCGACATCGCCCGGCGTTAGGCCAGGCCGACGGGATCGGCCTGGCTGGCCGCGGCCCGGCCGCTGCGCGCCAGCAGCAGCACGAACACCGCCGCGACCGCCAGCACGCCCCCGTACAGGCGATAGAGTTGCGCCGGGGTCCAGCCGAAGGTCAGCATGTAACCGGTCCAGACCGGCACCAGCACCGATACCGCGCGCCCGAAGCCGAGCATCAGGCCGACCGCGGTGCCGCGCACGAAGGCCGGGTAGAGGGACGGGCTGACCGCGTAGAAGGCCGCCACGCCGCCACTGGCGCACAGCCCGACCAGCATCGACAGCGGTACCGCCACGTCGAGCTGCCGGAAGCAGGCGGCGTAGAGCGAGAAGACCGCCGCGCCGGCGAGCAGGATCAGGGCCGTGACCAGCAAGGGGGGCAAGCGAAGCGACAGCGCGGCGAACACCAGCGCACCCGCCACGCCGCCGATCATGATCAGCATGCCGACGTGCACGCCCAGCGCGGCATCGCCGCTGGCGTCGGCGATCAGCTTGGCGGTCCAGGTATTGGCGAAGTAGAAGGCGGCGATCAGGCCGGCGTAGCCCAGCCACAGGCAGGCGGTACGGCGCAGCATGGCCTGGCCGAAGATGGCGCGCAGGGCCGCGGCAACGGCCGGGCCGTCCCCCCTGCGTGCCGGCGCGGGCAGTTCGCGCGCCGGCGCATAGCCGAGCCAGGCGGCGATCCTGTTGTATTTTTCCAGGGCGCGGCGGGGGCGGCGCTCGATCAGGTATTCGACCGATTCCGGCAGCAGCGGAAACACGATCGCGGCCATGGCGAGGGTGAGCAGCCCGCCGCAGGCAAGCGGGCCGCGCCAGCCGAAGTGGGCCACCAGCGGCGCGATGGCGCTGCCCGCCAGCGCGGAGCCCAGCGGCAGCCCGATGCCGTACAGGCCCATCACCACGCCGCGGCGCTTCTCCGAGCTGTATTCGGAGACCAGTACATTGATGCTGGCGATGACGCCACCGATGAACAGCCCGGCAAAGGCGCGGCACATGATCAGTTCGTCGAGCCGTTGCGCGCTGGCCGACAGCAGCATGCCGCCGCTGATCAGCAGCAGGCACAGCAGGATGTGCGCGCGCCGGCCGATGCGGTCGGCCAGCGGCGAGATCACCACCGCGCCGATCGCCATGCCGAGCACGCTGGCGCTGAGCAGGTAGCCGACCTCGACCGGGCCCAGCCCCCAGGCCTTCGCCAGATGGGGCATGACGAAGGGCATGACGATGATTTCGTAGCCGTCGATCATGGTCAGCATGATGCAGATGGCCACGACGGCGATCTGCGGCCATCGCATCGGACGGTCGTGGATGGCTTGGCGGATGTCCATGGTGTTGTCTCCTCGGATCCTCGGATCCTCGTTGTTCTCGGTGTTGTTGTTGTGCGTTCTTGTCGCGCGTCTTCGCGCGCTGGCGCCCGCCCCGTGGGGGCGAGCGCTTCCCCGCGCCGGTCGATCGCGTCGGCAGCCCGCTGGCGCGGACCTTCGGCTCGGGGGGGGGCGCCGCCTGCGGGCGGCAGGCTTATTCGGCGCGCACCGGGTTGCGCAGCACGCCCAGCTTGCTCACTTCGACCTCGACCACGTCGCCGTCCTTCATGAAGACCGGCGGATTGCGCTTGGCGCCGACGCCGCCCGGGGTGCCGGTGACGATCACGTCGCCGGGAGCGAGCGTGACGAAGCTGGAGCAGTAGGCGATCAGCGTGGGGATGGAGAAAATCAGCATGTCCGTGGTGGCGTGCTGCATGACCTGGCCGTTGAGGCGCGTCTCGAGCGTCAGCACCTCGTTCTCGCCGATCTCGTCGCGCGTGACCAGCGCCGGACCGAAGGCGCCGGTGGACTGGAAGTTCTTGCCGGGCCCCCATTGCGAGGTGTGCAACTGCCAGTCACGGATGCTGCCATCGTTGTAGCAGGCGAAGCCGGCGATGTGCGCGTAGGCCTTGTCCTCGGCGATGCGGCGGCCGCCCTTGCCGATCACCACGGCGATCTCGCCTTCATAGTCGAGGCGTTCCGATTCCGGCGGCAGCACGATGGCTTGCTCGTGGCCGGTCTGCGAGGCGGCCACGCGCAGGAAGATCGTCGGGCGCTCGGTGCGCTGCTTCCTGGTTTCCTGCACGTGCTCGTCGTAGTTGAGGCCGGCGCACAGGATCTTGTCGGGGTCGGCCACCACCGGGCGGAAGGCGTCGATCTCGGCCAGGGCGAAGTCGGCCGGCGACCTGGCTGCCAGTTCCTGGATGGCATCGAGGCCGGACTGGCGCAGGGCGGCGCCGAGCTCGGCCAGGCCGAGACGCGCGCCCAGGTCGACCACGCCCTCGTTGACGACGGCGCCGAAGCTGTTGGCGCCCTGGCGGGAAAAGCTGATGAGTTTCATCTGGATATCTCCGGTTGCGGATAGGTGATTGCGGTTCGTGATTGCGGATCGTGATGCTCGGGACGCGAAGCCCGGGCGGCAGGCCAGGGCGATGAGAGGGTTTGCGGGGGCGGCGGCGGTGCGGGAGGCCGTGCGGGCTGTCAGGGCCGTCAGGCGGCGAGCGCCTGCGCGTCCGGGCGCAGGGCCTGCCCCAGGCTTGCCAGCAGGGCCTGCAGGCCAGGCAGGTCCGCTGCCGCGCCGTAGACGTAGCGGTCAGGGCGGATCACCAGCGCAGCGGCCTGCAGCGCATCCAGGCACGCCTGCACGGGCGCGCTGCCGTCGGTGATGACGGCGAGCGGATAGGGCAGCCGCTGCTGCAGGGCCGCCGCGGTATCGGCTGGCAGCAGGCCAGGCCTGGCCAGCACGGCGAAGGACTGCGCCGCGGCGCAGTCGAGGCGCTGTCCGTCGGCCAGCAGGGGCTGGGCGGCAACCGTGCCGCTGGCCGGCTGCGCCAGGCGCAGCGCGCTCGGGCCGAGGCGCGGGCTGAGGCTGCGCAGCAGGCGCGGCGCCGATGCCAGGGTGCGGTCGCGTTCGGCGACTTCGTCCGGGTCGCGGGCCTGGATGATACGGCCCAGCTCGACGGCCAGCCGGATGTATTCGCCGACGTGGGGCGCGCGTTCCTCCTGGTAGCTGTCGAGCAGCGTCTCCGGAGCGCCATGGCGCAGGACCGCGGCGAGCTTCCAGGCCAGGTTGGCGGCATCGCGCAGGCCGGCGCACAGGCCCTGCCCGAGGAAGGGCGGCGTCTGGTGCGCGGAGTCGCCTGCCAGCAGCAGCCGGCCGTGGCGCCAGCGCTGCGCCACCAGCGCGTGGAAGGTGTAGACCGTGGCGCGTTCGAGGTCGGCATCCTCCGGCGTCATCCAGCGCGAGATCAGCGACCAGACCGTCTCCGGCCGCGCCATCTCGGCGGCGTCCTCGCCCGCATGCAGCATGATCTCGAAGCGGCGGCGCTCGCCCACGCCGCGTACATAGGTGGCGGGGCGGGCCGGATCGCAGAACTGCACGCTGTGGTCGCCCAGCACCGACCAGGGGCGCTTGAGCAGCGCGTCGAACACCAGCCACCGCTCATGCAGGCCCAGGTCCTCCATCTCGCTGCCGATCAGCCGGCGCACCAGCGAGCGGGCGCCATCGGCGCCGATCACGTAGGCCGCCTCGATCGCCGCGAGCCTGCCGCAGCGCAGGTCTTCGTACCGGACCGTGGCACGCTCGGCGGCCGCTTCGATCGCGTAGACCTCGCAGCGCAGGTGGACCGTGGCCCCCGGCTGTGCGGCAAGGCGGGCGCGCAGGATGCGTTCCAGGTCCGGCTGGTGGAAGCGATAGCTCGCATGCCAGCCCTGCGCGCCGACCTCCGGCGGCCGGGGCCAATCCACCAGCAGCTGCCCGCCGGCATTGAGGAACTTCATGCCGGGCGACACATGGCAGGCGGCGCCGACTTCCCCGGCGACGCCGATCGCGTCGAACACCCGCATGCATTCGGCGTCGAAGTGCACCGCCCGGGGCAGCGCATAGGGGGTTGCTTCGCGCTCCAGCACCGCGACCGACAGCCCATAGGCGGCCAGCAGGTTGGCTAGCGTGGCGCCGACCGGGCCCAGCCCGATGACTGCGACATCAAACATCATGCACTGTCTCCGTATTCGTCTACTATCACAATGCGATAACAATACACAATTGATAGGAGCTAAGTCAATGAAAACGTGATAAAGTATCAATATACGATTCCAAAGGAGATCATTGATGCGCCCGGGACTGAGCTTCAGCCATGTCGGCCTCTATGTCAGGGAGCTGGCGGCCATGACCCGCTTCTATACGGAGCTGCTCGAATTCACCATCACGGACTCCGGCCAGTTGAGCGGACCGCATGGTCCGGTGGAGCTGGTGTTCCTCAGCCGCGACCCGGACGAGCACCACCAGATCGTGCTGGCCACCGGACGGCCGGAGCACATCGATTTCAACGTCATCAACCAGGTCTCGCTGCGGGCCGACAGCCTCGCCACGCTGAAGGCGCTGTACGGGCGCCTGGCGGCGGCCGGCGCGACGGACATCCAGCCGATCACGCACGGCAACGCCGTCTCGGTCTATGCGCGCGACCCCGAGGGCAACCGTCTCGAACTGTTTGTCGATACGCCGTGGTACGTCAGCCAGCCGATGCGGGTGCCGCTGGACTTCTCGCTGGACGACGGCGTGCTGATGGAGGTGGTGGAGAAGCACGCGCGAGCGCTGCCGGGATTCGAGCCGCGGGCGGCCTGGCGGGCGCGCATGGCCGCGAAGATGGGCGTGGCCTGACCTGGGTGGCGGAGGGCGCAGGGGCAGCGGGGGCGCCAGGCGCTTTCGCTACAATGCGGGCTGTTCCCGGGCGGGCCTGCCCCCGCCCGCCGTCCTGTCCTCCGGCACCGCTTCCATGTCCAGCTCCTCCAAGATGCTCTCGATCCTCGACCTCTTCTCGGTCGAGAGTCCGGTGTGGTCATCGGATGCCATCTGCGGGGTGATCGGTTGCTCGGCGCCGACCGGCTATCGCTACCTGCGCGAACTGGTGGAAGCCGGCCTGCTGTCCCGCCTGGGCAACGGCAGCTATACGCTGGGGCCGAGGGTCATGACGCTGGACTACCAGCTGCGCACGGTCGACCCGTTCTTCCGCATCGGGCAGCCCCTGATGCGCGAGTTGTCGGAGCAGACCGGCTGCGATTGCGTGATGACGCGCATCTTCGACGAGGAGATCGTCGACACCCACCGCGAAAGCGCCGGCGGCGGCCTGGATCTCGCCTATGGCAGGGGCCGTCCGCGTCCGCTCTTCAAGGGGGCCGCGCCCAAGGTCATCCTGGCGACGCAGACACGGCCGCGGCTTGCGCGGCTGTTCGAAAAGCATGCCGCCGAGATCCGCGAGGCGGGCATGGGGACGGACTTCGAGGCGTTCTGGCGCGGCATGCAAGCGATCCGCAAGGCCGGCTACTACGTATCGCGCGGCGAACTGGAACCGCAGATGAGCTCGCTCGGGGTTCCGCTGTTCGCCTCCGGTGCCCAGGCCATCGGCGCCTTGGGGCTGGTGGCGCCGCTCAGCCGCTTCGAATTCATGGATCAGGCCAAGCTGCTGGAGCGCCTGCAGGCGACGGCGCAGAAGATATCCGGCACCGTCGCTGAGCAGGCGGTGAGCGACCAGGCGGACGGCTAGGCGAACGGCCGGGCGCGCGCCGCGCGCGGCCGGCTCAGGGCGTGACGACGGCGACCACGTCGCCCTCGGTCACGCTGTCGCCTTCGGCCACGCTGAGCCGGCCCACCCGGCCGGCGACCGGTGCTTCCACCGGGATCTCCATCTTCATCGATTCCAGCACCATGATGGCCTCGCCGGCCACCACGCTGTCGCCCTCCTGCTTCTCGATCTTCCAGACCTTGCCGGTCACGATCGCTTCCACATTGGTCGTTGCCATATTGTGCTCTCCCTTTGTCCTGGTGATATTGCGGGTTCCTGCCGTGCCGGCGGGCCCGGCTCAGAAATTGGTCGGCCAGGTGGCCAGGTGATGCTTGCCGATGCCGCCCGCGCGCTCGCCGCGGGCCAGCTCCAGCGCGCGCACCAGGGTGGCGCGCGTGGCTTCGGGCGCGATCACGTCGTCGAGATGGCCCAGCCCGGCGGCACGCCAGGGCGCGCTGGCGCTGCGCAGTTCCTCGTAGAGCCTGGCCTTCTCCTCGCGGTCGTGGGCGGCGTCGCCGCTGGACGGGCGCAGCACGTTGACCGCCACCTCGGGCGACATGAAGCTGATGTCGGCGCCAGGCCAGGCGAACACGAAATCGGCGTCCATGCCGCTGCCGGCGAGGTTGGAGTAGGCCATGCCGTAGGACTTGCGGATGACCACTGCCACCTTGGGCACCGTGGCCAGCGCCAGCGCTTCGACGAAGTTGATGATCTTGCCGGGCATGCGCTTGTGCTCGGCGGCCTTGCCGACGAAGAAGCCCGGCGTGTCGTGCAGGAACAGCAGCGGGATGTTGAAGGAGTCGCACAGGCAGATGAAGCTGGTGCACTTGTCGCAGCCGTCCGGGCCCATCGCGCCCGCCGAGTAGAGCGGATTGCTGGCGATGATGCCGACGGTCTGCCCGTCGAGCCGCGCCAGGCAGGTGATCACGCTGCGGTCGAACTCGGGCTTGAGCTCGAACAGCTCGCGGTCGTCGACCAGCACGCGCAGCACTTCCCGCATGTCATAGGCGCGCCGCGGCGCATCCGGCACCAGCTTGCCGAGCCCGGCCTGGCGCGCGGCGATCGCCTCGGCCGTCTCGCGCGGCGCGCGTGCCGGCGGCAGCGCGCCGGCGTGCGAGGGCAGGTAGGCGAGGAAGTCGCGGATCAGTTGCAGGCAGCCTGCCTCGTCCTCGGCCACGCGGTCGACCAGGCCGGTGGTGCGTGCATGGAGCTGCCAGCCGCCCAGTTCCTCGTTGCTGACCTTCTCGCCCGTGGCGATTTCCAGCACGCGCGGTCCCGACACGGCCATGCAGCTGCCTTTAGCCTGCACCACGAAGTCGGCGAAGGCGGCGTGCCAGGAGGGGCTGCCGAAGCATTCGCCGAGGATGGCAGCGGCCATCGGCACCTGGCGCACGCGCCGCGCCAGGCTGGTGCCGACCGTCATCGAGCTGAGGCCGTCCGAACCCTGGATGTCGGGCAGGCGGGCGCCGCCGGCCTCGCCCAGGTTGACGATGGGGTAGCCCTTGTCGAGCGCCAGCTTGACGAGCTGGCGCGACTTGCGGCTGCCGACGCGGCCGCCGGTGCCGGCCAGCACCGAGACGTCGTCGGCCTTGACCACCACCGGGCGGCCGTCGATGCGGCCGACGCCGCAGACCTTGCCATCGGCCGGCGTCTTGCCTTCCATGCCGGGCACGTCGGAGTGGTTGAGCATGCCGAGCTCGAAGAAGCTGTCGGCGTCGAGCAGGGCGGCGATGCGCTCGCGCGCGTTGAGCGCGCCGCGCGCGCGGATGCGCGCGAGCTTGTCCGGGCCGCCCATCTGCGCTGCCTGCGCCTTGCGCAGCGCCAGGTCTTCGGCGGGGTTGTGCACGTTCATGGGGATTCTCGATCGGGTTCGATGGGGAGGGGGTTCAGTCCAGCTGGCTGGCCAGTTCGTGCTTCTTGACCTTGCCGGTGGCTGTCATCGGCAGGGCGCTGACGAAGCGGATCTCCGGCACCTTGTAGGTGGCCATGTTCTGCCGGCACCACTGCGTCAGTTCGGCCTCGGTGACGGTGCCGGCCAGTTCCGGGTGCAGCAGGATGAAGGCCACGGGCACCTGGCCGCGCTCGGCATCCTCGCGGCCGATCACGCCCGAGCCGACCACGGCCGGGTGCTGGCCCAGCAAGGCCTCGATCTCGGCGGGGAACACGCTCATGCCCTTGACCTTGAGCATTTCCTTGCGCCGGCCGAGGAAGTGCAGATAGCCCTGTTCGTCGTAGACGCCGATGTCGCCGGTATGGAACCAGCCGCCACGGATCGATTCGGCGCTGGCCTCGGGCTTGTTCCAGTAGCCCTTGAGCAGCGACGGCGTGCTGACCACGATCTCGCCCTCCTGTCCGGGCGGCAGCAGCGCGCCGCTGTCGAAGTCGCAGATCTTGATGCGGGTGCCGGGCATGGGAATGCCGACGAAGACGGGCTGGCCCTTGAGGTCCATGTCGTCCTCCTGCATGCCGGTGGTGAAGGTATCGCTGGTGTGGGTCTCGGTCATGCCCCAGGCACCCTCGGCCATCACCGTGCCGGTCAGCGCCAGCCAGCGGCGGCGGAACGCCGGGTTGACCTTCTTGACGAAGGACGAGACGCGCGTGGCGGCGAGCGAGCGCAGGTCATAGCGGCCGGCGTCGGCATGGTTCATCAGCTCGTCGGCGTTGTCCACCAGCATCACGGTGCGGCGGACCCGGTAGCGCTCGATGGCGGCCATCACGCCGACCGGATCCCAGCGTGCCAGCAGCACCAGCGTGCCGCCGCTGAAGATCGGGTAGATCAGGCCGATGTTCTCGCCGGCGATCCAGAACATCGACATGAAGTTCAGCGAGACCTCGTCGGGCGCGGCGCCGTGGCGGTCCGGCGCCAGCATGCCGGACATGGTGCAGCCGGTGGCGGCGGTGTAGAGCATGTCGCGCTGGGTGTGCACGCAGCCCTTGGGCATGCCGGTGGTGCCGCCGGTGTAGTTGAGCGCGGCGACCGCGTCGAGGTCGGGTGCCACCTGCGGCGGGGCGGCGCTGCAGGTCGCCAGGGCCGGCATCAGGTCGATGGTGCCGGGCGGCACCACGCGCGGGGTGTCGATGCTGTCGGGGACCGGCAGCGTGGGCCGGGCCGGCAGCAGGTCGCGATAGCCGGTGACGAAGACCGTGCGCACGCCGGTGCGCGCCTGCACCGCCAGCGCCAGCGGGGCCAGCTGGTCGAGCACCAGCAGCGTCTGCGCGCCGGCGTCGTTCAGTTCATAGACCAGCTCCTGCTCCTTGAAGAGCGGGTTGACCGGCACGTGCACCGCGCCCAGCTTGAGGATGCCGTAGAAGGCGATGTGGAACTGCGGGCAGTTGCCCAGCATCACGGCGACGCGGTCGCCGGGGCGCACGCCGTGGGCGTGCAGCAGGGCGGCGAAGCGGTCGCTGTAGTCGTCCAACTCGCGGTAGCTGAGCTCGCTGCCGTAGAAGACGATGGCGCGGTGGTCGGGGCGCTCCCTGGCCCAGGCGCGCAGGTAGCCGGTCAGCGCGATCTCGCCATGCGGGTAGATCGGCGCGCGCGGCACGCCGGCGGGCCAGTTGCGTTGCTGCAGGGCTTCGAGCTGCGAGAAGAAGGCGGCTTCGGCGGGAGTGGACACCGGAGGGCGGTGGCCGGCGGCAGCGGAGGTCATGACGCGATCAGCTCCTGTTTCGGTTGGGTGGCGGAAGGCGGGGCGCCCGCGGCGGCGAGCAGGTGGCAGGCCGCCAGGTGGGGCGGCCCGGCATTGCCGGCGGCGGCGTCGGTGGCATCGGCGGCATCGAGGCGCTGTAGCACCGGTACCTGTTCGGCACAGCGCGGCAGGGCATGCGGGCAGCGCGGATGGAACTTGCAGCCCGGTGGCGGCTGCAGGGCGGAGCCGATCTCGCCGTGGATCAGGCCTTCGGCGGGCTGGTGGTCGGGGTCCGGGCGCGGCGCAGAGCCCAGCAGCGCCTGCGTATAGGGATGGCGCGGCGCGCCGAACACGGCGGTGCTGGCGCCGCTTTCGGCCAGCGCGCCCAGGTACATCACGCCGACCGCCGAGCTGAAGTGCTCGACCAGCGCGAGGTCGTGGGCGATCACCAGGTAGGCCAGGCCGAAGGCCTGCTGGATGTCGGCCAGCAGGTTGACGATCTGCGCGCGGATGGAGACGTCCAGCGCCGAGGTGGGCTCGTCGAGCACGATCAGCCGCGGGCGCAGCGCCAGCGCGCGCGCCACCGCGATGCGCTGGCGCTGGCCGCCGCTGAACTCGTGCGGATAGAGGTCGAGCGCGCCGGCGGGCAGGCCGACGATGTCGAGCAGTTCCGCCAGCTTGGCGCGCAGCGCATCGCGGCTGCCGGCTTCGCCGTGCGCCAGCAGCGGCTCGGCCAGCAGGGTGCGCACCTTCAGGCGCGGGTTGAGCGACGAGGACGGATCCTGGAACACCGCCTGCACCTGGCGCCGGTAGCGCATCGTGCCGGCGCGGTCGAGCGCCAGCACGTCCTCGCCGTCGAAGCGGATGGCGCCGCCGCTGGGGCGTTCCAGCAACAGCAGCAGGCGCGCGATGGTGGTCTTGCCGCAGCCGGACTCGCCCACCAGGGCGAAGGTCTGGCCGGCACCGACGGCGAAGCTGACGCCGTCCACCGCGCGCACCGTGCCGCCGCCGCGGGCGGGGAAGTGCTTCTTCAGGTTGTCGACTTCGAGCAGCATGCCGGCCTCCTTCATGTGCCCTGGGCCAGCCAGCAGCTGACCTTGTGGCCGGGCGCCAGTTCGACTTCCGGCGGATAGGCGTCCTCGCACAGCGGCTTGCGCTGCGGGCAGCGCGCCGCGAAGCGGCAGCCCTTGGGCGGGTCGACCAGGCTGGGCGGGGTGCCGGGAATGGCGAACAGGCGTTCCTGGCGGCGGCCGAAATGGGGGATCGCGCGGAACAGCGCCTGGGTGTAAGGGTGGGCCGGCTCGCGGTAGAGGGTGCGTACGTCGGCGGTCTCGACGATGCGCCCGGCATACATCACCGCCACGCGGTGGCAGAGGCTGGCGGCCACGCCCAGGTCGTGGGTGATCAGGATGATGCCGACCCCGGTCTTCTGCTGGATGTCGCGGAACAGCGCCATCATCTGCACCTGGATGGTCACGTCCAGCGCCGAGGTGGGCTCGTCGGCCACCAGCAGGCGTGGCGCGCCGGCGATGGCCATGGCGGTGACCACGCGTTGCCGCATGCCGCCGCTGAACTGATGGGGGTAGTCGTCCAGCCGTGTCGCGGGCGAGGGGATGTGCACGCGTTCCAGCACCTCGGCGGCATGGCGGCGGTTGTCGGCGCGGCCGTGCGTCAGGCCGTGGTAGCGGCCGGGCGCGCCGACCTGGTCGCCGACGGTGAAGACCGGGTTGAGCGAGGTCAGCGGATCCTGCGAGACCATGGCGATCTTGCGTCCGCGGTAGACGCGGCTCATGGTGGCCTCGGGCAGCTGCAGCAGTTCCACGCCGTCCAGGCGCACGCTGCCGCCGAGCGCCACGCCGCCCTGGCGCGGCAGCAGCCGCATGATGGAGAGGATGGTCATCGACTTGCCCGAGCCGGATTCGCCGACCACGCCCAGCGTCTCGCCGGCATCGACCTGCAGGTCGACACCGTCCACGGCGCGCACCGTGCCGCGCTTCAGGCGCAGGTGGGTGGTCAGGCCGCGCACCGACAGCATCGGTTCCGCTGTGCCTGCCCCGCCGGTGGATGGCGCCGTGTTCCGCGCGCGGGCCGTCGCCTCGGCGGCGGAAGAAAGGGATTCGCTCATAGCTGCCTCCGGCGCGGGTCGAACTGGTCGCGCAGCCAGTCGCCCAGCAGGTTGGATGCCAGGCAGGTGGCCATGATGGCCAGGCCCGGCATGGTGATGACCCACCAGGCATTGCTGATGTAGTTGCGCGCATCGGCCAGCATCAGTCCCCAGGAGACGTCGGGTTGCTGGATGCCCAGGCCGAGGAAGCTCAGCGAGGCCTCGAACAGGATGACCTGGCCCACCTGCAGCGTGGCCAGCACCAGCAGGGTGTTGAGCAGGTTGGGCAGCAGGTGGCGGCGGAAGATCACCAGCGTGCCGCAGCCGGCCACGCGCGCCAGCGCGACGTAGTCGCGCTGCTTGAGCGACATCACTTCGCCGCGCACGATGCGCGCGTACCAGGTCCAGTAGGTCACCACGATGACCAGCACCACCGTCTCGAAGCCCGGCCCGAGCACGGCGGCCAGCACCAGGGCCAGCGCCAGCGCGGGGATCGACATCTGGATGTCGACCAGGCGCATGACGAGCGCGTCGACGCGGCCGCCGAAGTAGCCGGCCGCCATGCCCACCGCGGTGCCGATGCCGCCCGAGATCAGGATGGCGTAGAGCGCGACCACCAGCGAGATGCGGGTGCCGGCCAGGATGCGCGACAGCACGTCGCGTCCCATATTGTCGGTGCCGAGCGGATAGGACCAGTGGCCGCCGGCAAGCCAGGCCGGCGGCTGGAAGGCGAGGCCGAGGTCGAGCGCGTTCGGATCGTGCGGCAGCAGGGCTTCACCGCCGAGGGCGCAGGCCAGCAGCACGGCGAACACCGCGCAGGGGAACCAGGGCAGCGCGGCCAGCGTGGACCAGCGCAGCCAGGCCGGCGGCGGCGCGCGCCGCCGGGCCGCAGAAGGGGCCGGGGTCATCGAAGCATCGGCGCGATCAGCCATGGCGCATCCTCGGGTCGATCAGGCCGTAGCTCAGGTCGACCAGTGTGTTGGACAGCACGAACAGCACCGAGGTCAGCATGACCCCCGCCTGCACCACCGGGAAGTCGCGCGCGAACACGGCTTCCACCACGGTGCGGCCGACCCCGGGCCAGGCGAAGATGACCTCGACCACGAAGGCGCCGCCGAGCATGGCGGCGAAGTAGACGCCCAGCATGGTGACCAGCGGGATGGCCGCATTGCGCAGCGCGTACTTCCACATCAGCGCGCGCTCGGGCACGCCCATGGCGCGGCCCATGCGGATGTAGTCGCTGTCGAGCACGTCGAGCATGGCCGAGCGCACCACGCGCGTCTGCGCCGCCACCGGGTACCAGCCCAGCGCGATGGCGGGCAGCACCAGGCTGGCCGGTCCTTCCCGGCCGAAGGCCGGCAGCCAGTTCAGGCGCACGGCGAACAGCAGGATCAGCAGCAGGCCCACCCAGAAGTTGGGCATGGCCTGGCCGAGCATGGCGAAGGCCTTGCCGAAGCGGTCGAACCAGCCGCCGCGGTAGCGCGCCGACAGCACGCCGAAGGGCACGGCCATCGCCACCGAGAACAGCAGCGCGGCGACGGCCAGCTCCACGGTGGCCGGCAGCCGCTCCAGTATCAGTCCCAGCGCCGGCACCTGCCAGCGGTAGGAGTTGCCGAAGTCGCCGCTCAGCGCGTGGCCGAGGAAGTAGAGGTATTGCGTCAGCAGCGGCCGGTCGAGGCCGAGGTGCAGCCGGGTCTGCTCGATCACGTCGGGCGGGGCGTCGGCCGGCAGCAGCAGGGCGAGCGGATCGCCCGAGAGCCGGGAGATCACGAAGATGATGACGCTCGCGCCGAGGATGCTGACGAGGCCGTGCAGCAGGCGTCTGGCGATGGGCATGCGTGGTGCCTCCAGCGGGGGGAGGGAAGGGAGGCCGCACCGCGCGGCGGGCGCGCGCGGTGCGGGCGGCGGCGGCCGGCTAGTGTCCTGAGTCCACGAATTCGTGATTCAGGGCACTAGGGCTTCAGGCCGACTTCCTGGAAGGCGCGCCAGTAGTCGCGGATCGGCCAGGGCACGTAGTCGACCTTGTCGCGCCAGGCAAAGGTGACCAGCGGGCGGTAGGTGGGCAGGCCGCCCTCGACGCGCTCCTGCTTGAGGCGCGCGATCTGCTGCAGCAGGTCGGCGCGGGCGGCCGGATCCATGGTGCCGCGCTGCTTCTCCAGCAGGGCGTCCATGTCCTTGTCGCTGGTGTAGGAGTAGGTGCCCCAGCCGCTGCCCTGCTGCCAGCTATGCAGGTGGCCGGACCAGGCCAGGCCGGGGTCGCCCGGCAGGCCCTGCGACCACATCCAGCTCAGCACGCCGTCCATCTCGGGCGGGCCGCTGCGGCCGCGCTTGCCCAGGCTGATCCAGGCGCCGTACTCGAGATTGCGCACCTGGCAGCGGATGCCGACCGAGGACAGGTAGGCGTACATCGCCTCGCCGACCTCCTTCATGCTCGGCTCGCGCGGCGTGGTCAGGTTGTAGCAGGGTGTATCGAAGCCGTTGGGGTAGCCGGCCTGCTTGAGCAGGTCGCGCGCCAGCTTGGGGTCGTAGGAATAAGGCTTGAGCGCGGGGTCGTAGCCGACCGAGCCCTGGCCGACCTGGGCGTAGCGCTCGCCCTGGCCGAACAGCACGCGCTTGATGATGGCGTCGACATCGATGGCGTGCGCGGCGGCCTGGCGCACGCGTACGTCGTTGAACGGCGACCTGGGCATCTGCGTATTGAAGTTCAGGAAGAGATTGTTGCCGCTGACCAGCGTGGCGGTCTTCACGCCGGGCATCTTCTTGAACTCGTCGACCATGGACGGCGGCACGTTGTCGATCCAGTCGACCTTGCCGGTCTTGAAGGCCGCCACGCGCGTCATGTCCTCGGGGATGATCTTGATCACCAGCTCCTTCACGCGCGGCCGGTGGGCCTGGTTCCAGTAGCCGTCGAAGGCCTCCAGGCGCAGTTCGTCCTTGACGGTGCGCGAGACGAACTTCCACGGCCCGGTGCCGACCGGGCGGCGCGCGAATTCTTCCTCGCCGACCTTCTGGATGTACTTCTTGGGCATGGCCCACAGCTGCATATTGCCCGCGATGAACTGGGCGTCGGGCTCCTTGAAGTAGAGCCTGAAATGATAGGGATCGAGGATCTCGAAACGCTCGACCGATGACACATAGTGCGAGAAGAAGCTGCTCTTGGGGTCGCGCTGGCGCTGCCACGAGAACTCGAAGTCCTCGGCCGTGAGCGGGTCGCCGTTGTGGAACCTGACGCCTTTGCGCAGGCGCACGTCCAGCACCGGCTTGCCGTCCTTGCCGTTCTCCAGCTTCCACGATTCGGCCAGCCAGTTCTCGTCCTTGAGCGCGGCATTGCGCCGCGTCAGCATCTCGAAGATCTGGCCGACGAAGTAGTGGTCGACGCCGGCCGAGATCTTGACCGGGTCCAGCGTGGTGGATTCGGCCGCGAAGGCGACCGTGAGCGTGCCGCTGGCGGCGGCGGGCGTGGTGGGTGTGGCGGGTTTGCCCTGGGCGGCGGCGGGGCCGGCGGCGCAGGCGAGCGCCCCCAGCATGAGGGTGCCGATCCAGGCTTGCAGCGAGTGCTGACGCATCGTGCTCCTCCTTGGGTGCCGGCGCGCGGCCGGCGGGGTTGTCTCCGCCCCCGTTTCTGGTACGTGGTCCGGTCGCCGGCGGGTCGCGGCCGCGCCCGGGGTGGCGATGCGCGCCGGGGCTGGCCGTGCCCGCGCAGTCGCCGCGGGTGGCGGAAAAAATTATGGAAGCGCTTAACTCACAAGTCAACGGTCAATTGTTAACAATCGACGATTTACGCGGCAAAGCCCGCCCGGATAGAATGGGACATCTCTGTATCCACCTCTCTCCACCTCTCGTCATGAGCGGACTTTTCGACTTCCTGCAGGCGCGCTCGGTGCCGGACGCAGCGGCGGTGGCGGACGGCCCTGCGTCCGAGCCACCGGCAGGCACTGCCCGCCGCAGGCTGACCGCGGCCACCATCCCGGAGCAGGTGGCCAAGCACCTGGGCCAGGCCATTCTCAATGGCCAGTACGCGCCGGGCGAGCAGATCAAGGAGCAAGCGATCGCCGAGCTGTTCGGCATCAGCCGCGGGCCGGTGCGTGACGCGCTGCGCGTGCTGCAGGCGCAAGGCCTGGTCGAGATCTCGCCGCGCCGCGGCGCCTTCGTCGTCGAACTGCAGCTCAACGACGTCATCGATATCTTCAATATCCGCAGCGCCCTGCTGTCACTGGCGGTGCGCTACCTGGCCATCAATCCGGACAAGGCGGCGCTGGCGCCGCTGCGCGAGCGGCTGGCGGAACTGAAGGATCTGGGAAGCCAGGACGAGCCGGCGCTGATCGAGTTCGTGCGCGCCATCGGCCGCATGGGCGTGGGCCTGATGCATGCGTGCGGCAACCGGCAGCTGATCCAGGCCTACCGCACGCTGCCGCATGACGGTATCTGGCAGATGCTGTGGGTCACCACCCGCCCCATGGACTACATGACGCGCGCGCGCCGGCAGGAGAGCGTGCGCGACTACACGCAGGTGCTGGCGGCCATCGAGGCCGGCGGCGCCGACCAGGCCGAGCGCACCATGCGCAAGATCATGCAGGATTCCCGCAACGAGGTGATCCGGCAGATGAGCCAGGCCCACGGCGAAGCCATCGAGGCCTTCCGCCTGCAGACGATCTGAGGGCGGAAGGTCTTGCCCGGGGCGCGGCCCCGGGGCCGCTCAGGCGCCCGCCGCCAGGCCGGCCGCCAGCTGCCGGTGGCGGTACTCGCCCGGTGCCACGCCGGTCCATTTCTTGAACGCGCGGTGGAAGGTGCTCGGCTCCGAGTAGCCGAGGCGCAGCGCCACCTGGTGCAGCGGCAGGTCGGAGCGTTCCAGCAGGCCGATGGCCGCGTCGCGGCGCAGGTCGTCCTTGATGCTCTGGTAGCCGCGGCCTTCCTCGCGCAGGCGCCGCCGCAGGGTCTGCGGCGTGAGCTGCAGGGTGGCGGCCACCGCCTCCAGCGAGGGCAGCTCGCCGTCGAGCTGGCAGCGCAGCTGGCGGCGGATGCGCTCGGCCAGGCCGCAGTCGTCGCGGTAGCGCACCAGCAGGTCGCGCGGCGCGCTGCGCAGGAAGCGCTGCAGGCTGCTGGCGTCCTGCGCCAGCGGCAGGCGCAGCCAGGCCGCGTCGAAGTGCAGCGCGGTGCGCGGCCGCCCGTAGGCGACCTCGGCGCCGAAGATGCGTTCGGTGTCGTGGCGCTGCGCGTGCGGCGCCGCGCTCAACTCGACGGCGCTGATCGGCAGGCGGCGCGCCAGCAGCCAGCACAGCAGCCCGTAACCGTGGAACACGAAGGTCGATTCGGCGAAGCGGCTGCAGGGCGTGGCGGGCGCCTGCGGCACCAGCACCAGGCTGGCGCAGCCGTCCTGTACCCGCAGGCGGGGGGCGAAGTCGTCGATCAGCAGGCGGTAGTGGCGGACCAGCGCGCGCAGGGCGTCGCCCAGCGTGGCGCAGTGGATGGCCGCCGCGCAGGCCTGGGCGAGGGCGCCCGGCAGCACCGGGCGCGACAGCAGGCCGCAGAACTCGTCGCGCATGACGCGCCGCAGCGAACGCATCAGCGCCGCGTACTGGCCCTGGCTGACGCGGGCGCTGGGCGACAGCAGCAGGGCCGGCGAGATGCCGGCGCGGCGCAGCAGCGCGTCGATATCGTGGCCGAGCCGCTGGGCGCCGAGCAGGATCTGCTCGACATGCTGCACTGCAATGGTGTGGCGCGCCTGGGCGCAGCCGTCGGCGGCATGCGGTGCCACGCGGCTGGCGGCGTGCGCGCGGGCGGCGGGTGCCAGCAGCGGCATGGCGGGGGGCGGCGGTGCTGCGCGTCCGCCGGACATCGCACGGTGCATGGGTCTCCTCTTCTGGTCGCCTTCGGGTCGCGCTCGCGGGACTGGCCCGCGCCGTTGCAGGCAATTTGCCGCAGCCGGCCGGCGCGTGCAATCCGCATTTGCCGAAGGCAGCCTTTGCCCTGAACGATTCGGCCAATCATTTTGGGCCGATTGGTCATTGTCCACGCGGCGCAGCATCGCGCAATCTTCGCCTGTTCGTGACCGAAGGCAACAGACCGAGGCAAGGAGGAGGCAAGATGCAGGCAAATCGTCGCCAGGTGCTGTATCGGCTGGCAGCCGCACCGCTGCTGCTGGCGGGCATGGCCCTCGGGCCGGCCGCGGCCCAGACCGCCGCGTCCGCCCCCGCGGCAGCGTTCCCGCGCCGTCCGGTGCGCATCGTCGTGCCCTATCCGGCCGGCGGCGCCACCGACGTGCTGGCGCGCGCCATCGCCGAGCCGCTGGGCAAGCAGTGGCAGCGCCCCATCGTGGTGGAGAACAAGCCCGGCGCGAGCGGCATGATCGGTGCCGACGCGGTGGCCAAGGCGGCGCCCGACGGCCACACCGCGCTGCTCACCATCACCACCCTGGTGCAGGCGCCCAGCCTCTACGCCAAGGCGCCGGTCGACCCGGTCAGGGACTTCGTGCCGGTGTCGGAACTGGGTACCACCAGCCTGGTACTGGCGGTCCATCAGTCGGTGCCGGCCAGCACCCTGGCCGAATTCATCGCCCTGGTGCGCGCCGCTCCCGGCAAGTATTCCTACGGCTCCTTCGGCACCGGGTCCAGCGGCCACCTGTACGGCGAGATCTTCAAGGAGTCGGCCCGCCTCGACATGACCCATGTGTCCTACAAGGGCGAGGCCGCCGAACTCAACGACCTGCTGGGCGGCCAGGTGCCCGCCGCCATCATCTCGGTGATGGGCGCCAAGCCGCATGTGGCCAGCGGCCGCCTGCGCGCGCTGGCGGTGACCGGCCCGGCGCGTGCGCCCCAGTTGCCGGGCGTGCCGACCTTCGCCGAGGCGGGCATCGGCGGCATGGAGTCGATGGGCTGGTTCGGCCTGCTGCTGCCGGCGGCGACGCCGCGGCAGATCGTCGACAAGTACGCCGCCGACGTGAACCGCATCCTGGCCACGCCGGCGCTGCGCGGGCGCATGGGCGAGATGGGCGTGGTGCTCAGCGGCAGCACACCGGACGCGTTCGCCCAGACCGTGCAGAGCGACTACGCCCGCTGGGGCAAGGTGATCCGTACCCGCAATATCCGCTTCGACTGAAGGCCCGATCCCGCGGCGGGGGCACGCAGTTCCTCCCGACGCGCTGCATTTCCGCTTGAACCCACTGGCACGATATGACGCAGTCCCCGCATTCCGGCGCCGCCCAGGCGTCCAGCCCCGCTCCCCGCCGCTCCCCGTTCTGGCCGACCGGCCTGCCCGCGGAAGCGCACATCCCGCGCACCAGCCTGGTCTACAACGTCGAAGCGGCGGCGCGCCGCTATCCCGACAAGACGGCCATCCAGTACTTCAGCCGCGCGATCCGCTACGCCGAGCTGCATGCGCAGATCGAGCGCATGGCGGGCTACCTGCAGCGCGCCTGCGGGGTCGGTCCCGGCGACCGCGTGCTGCTCTACAGCCAGAACTGTCCGCAGTTCATCATTGCCTACTACGCCATCCTGCGTGCCGAGGCGGTGGTGGTGCCGGCCAACCCGATGTGGCTGACCGACGAACTGGCGCACGTGGCCGGCGACAGCGGCGCGCGCGTGGCGTTCGCTGCGGCCGAGCTGTACGAGCGGCTGGCGCCGCTGCACGGCGAGGCGCTGCCGCATGTGATCGTGCACGACTATGCCGACATGCTGCCCGAGCCGGCGCAGGAGGCGGACGGCCCGTCCGTGCCCGCCTGGCTGCGCGAGCGCGCGCCGCTGGCGGCGCGGGCCCCGGCCGGCGGTACGCTGGTGCGCTGGCAGGATGCCGAGGCGGCCGGCCTGGCCCCGCTGCCGCACGCCGCCGGCTTCGACACCCTGTGCATGCTGGCCTACACCTCGGGCACCACCGGCCATCCCAAGGGCTGCATGCACACCCACGGCACCCTGATGAGCGCGGCCGTGGGTTCGCAGATCTGGCGCAGCAACACGCCCGAGGCGGTCTTCCTGTCGGTGGCGCCGATGTTCCACCTGCTGGGCATGCAGAACGGCATCCACGCGCCGCTTTACCTGGGTGCCACCATCGTGCTGCTGCCGCGCTGGGAGCGTGCGCTGGCAGCAGACATGATCGAGCGCTACCGGGTTTCCAACTGGGGCGCGCCGCCAGCCATGCTGGTCGACTTCTTTTCGCAGCCGGGCATCCTGGAGCGCGACCTGTCGAGCCTGGCCTTCCTCGGCGGTGGCGGGGCGGCCATGCCCGACGCCGTGGCCAATATGCTGCAGGAGCGCTTCGGCCTGGGCTACGTCGAAGCCTACGGCCTGACCGAGACCGCCGCCTTCCTGCTCTCCAACCCGCGCCAGCGGCCCAAGCGCGAATGCCTCGGCATCGCCACCTTCGGCGTCGACGCGCGCGTGATCGATCCGCACAGCGGCGCCGAGCTGCCCCAGGGCGAGCTGGGCGAGATCGTCGCCAGCGGGGCCCAGGTGATGCGCGGCTACTGGCGCAACCCGGAGGCGGACGCCGAGACCTTCATCGAGATCGACGGCAAGCGCTTCCTGCGCACCGGCGACCTGGGCTTCATCGATGCGGATGGCTACTTCTTCATGCGCGATCGCCTCAAGCGCATGATCAATGCCTCCGGCTTCAAGGTGTGGCCGGCCGAGGTGGAAAACCTGCTGTACGGGCACCCGGCCGTCCATGAAGCCTGCGTGATCGCCGCCAAGGACGCGCGGCGGGGCGAGACCGTCAAGGCGGTGATCGCCCTCAAGCCGGGCATGCAAGGGCGCGAGGAGGCCGGCGCCGAACAGATCATGCAGTGGTGCCGCGAGCGCCTGGCCGCCTACAAGGTGCCGCGCCTGGTGGAGTTCGTCGAGGCGCTGCCGAAGTCGGGCACCGGCAAGATCCAGTGGCGCGCGCTGCAGGAGGCCGAGAATGCCGCGCCGGCGCGCGCGGTGGAGTAGGCGGCGGACGGCAACGGGCGACAGCGGGCGACAGCGGGCGGCAGCGGACGACAGCGGACGACAGCGGACGACAAGCGGTGGCCGCGGGCAGGCCCGCCGCCCGCGGCAGGGCGGGGCCGGACAGGCAAGAAGAGGGCGCCGGCGCGCCCCGCAACGAGAACGAGGAGACAGCAATGGACAAGCAGAGAAGGCAGTGGCTGGCACAGGCCGCCGCACTGGGCGGCGGCGCCGCATTGACGAGCTGGGGCGTGCGCGCCCAGGGCGACTACCCGGCACGCCCGCTGCGCCTGGTGGTGCCGTATCCGGCCGGCGGCGGCACCGACACCGTGGCGCGGCTGATCGGGCAGAAGCTGTCACAGAACTGGGGCCAGCCGGTGGTGGTGGACAACAAGCCCGGCGCCAGCGGCATGCTGGGCAACGACATCGTCGCCAAGGCCGCGCCGGATGGCTATACCGTGCTGCTCGGCATCACGGCGATGATCCAGTCGCCCGGCCTGTACAAGAAGATTCCCTACAACGTCGAGCGCGACTTCGCGCCGGTCTCGCTGGTGGCGCGTTCGTCGGACCTGTTCGTGGTGCCCAACCGCGTGCCGGCGCGCACGCTGGCGGAGTTCGTCGCGTTGGCCAAGGCCAGCCCCGGCAAGCTCAGCTATGGCTCCTACGGCAACGGTACCTCGGCCCACCTGCACGGCGAGCAGCTCAAGATGCGTGCCGGCATCGACCTGGTCCACATTCCCTACAAGGGGGCCGCGCCGCTGGTCAGCGACGTGCTGGGCGGGCAGGTGGACTCCGCCTTCGTCGACGTCACCTCCGCCAACGCCTACGTGACTTCCGGCAAGTTCCGCGTGCTGGCCATCACCGGCACGCAGCGCCACAAGGCGCTGCCGGCGGTGCCGACCTTCGCCGAGGCGGGCTTCGCCGGCTTCGAGCCGAACGGCTGGTTCGCCTTCTTCCTGCCCGCCGGCGCGCCGCGCGACGTTTCGTCGCGCTTGTCGGCGGAGATCGTGCGCATCACCCGCCTGCCCGATGTGTCGCAGCGGCTGGCCGACATGGGGCTGCAGCCGGTGGGCTCGACCCCGGAAGAACTGGCCGCGGTGGTCGCGACCGATACGCCCAAGTGGGCGCGCATCGTGCGCGATGCCCATATCCAGCTCGATTGAAGCGGCCCGCCGCGGCCGCCACGTGACAGGCCACAGGAGACTCCGATGGAAACCATCCGCTACGCCGTCGAGGACGGCATCGCCACGCTGACGCTGGACTACCCGGCACGCAAGAACGCCCTCAACGGCACCATGCGCCGCGAGATCGGCGAGGTGATCCACGGCCTGCGCCAGGACAGCTCGGTGCGCGCCCTGATCCTGACCGGCGCCGGCACCGACTTCTGTTCCGGTGGCGACATCAGCACGATGAAGGGCCAGATCAGCGCCGACCAGGGGCGCCAGCGCCTGGCAGCCATCCACCCGTGGCTGGAAGACCTGATCCAGCTCGACCGCCCAGTCATCGCCGCCGTCGACGGCGCCGCCTTCGGTGCCGGCTTCAGCCTGGCGCTGACCGCCGACATCGTGCTGGCCACGCCGCGCGCGCGCTTCGCGCTGCCCTTCCTGCGCCTCGGCTTGATTCCCGATTGTGGTGCTTTCTACACACTGCCGCGCATGATCGGCCTGCAGCGCGCCAAGGCCTTGATGTTCTCGATGCGGGAGCTGAGCGCCGAGGCGGCGCGCGACGAGGGCATCGTCATGGAGATCGTGCCGGCCGAGGCCCTGCAGGCACGCGCGCGCGCCATCGCCGCCGCCTTCACCGAGGCCTCGCCGGTGGCGCTGGCGTTGACCAAGCGGGCACTCAACGCATCGCTCAACCAGGACTTGCACAGCATGCTCGAGATGGAGGCGGACGGGCAGGGCATCGCCTTCGCCACCGAGTACCGCGAGCAGGCGGCGACGCGCTTCCTCGACAAGCAGCCGGCGCGCTATCGCTGGCCGGACTGACCAGGACCGCGCGGGCGCCGGCACAAGACACAGGCACAGGACACAGCACAGGAGACAGGCCGATGGAGAGCGTGTGCGTGGTGGGCGTGGCCATGGTGCCGTTCCACGAGCCGGGCGCGGGCGGCAGCGAAGCCGCGCTGGGCGCGCGCGCCGCGCGCGCGGCGCTGGACGACGCCGGGCTGTCCTATGCCCAGGTCGAGCAGGCCTATGCCGGCCACGCCTGCGGCGATCCCTTCGGCGGCCAGCGCGCGCTGTATGGCCTGGGCATGACCGGCATCCCGGTGGTCAATGTCAGCAGCCACGACGCGAGCGGTGCGGTGGCCTTGTTCCTCGCGCGGCAGGCGGTCGCCTGCGGTGCGGTGGAATGTGCGTTGGCGCTGGGCTTCGACCAGCCCGGGGCGGGCGCCTCGGCGGACCTGCCGGAGGCCTTCCTCGATGCGCTCGACGATCTGCAGGGCTTCGATCCGGAAGTGCCATGCGAGGCCCAGTTCTTCGGCGGTGCCGCGCGGGCCTATATGCGCGAGCATGGGCTGCGGGCGGAGACACTCGGGCGCATCGCCGTCAAGGCCCGCCGGCATGGTGCGCGCAATCCGGGCGCGCTGGCGCGCACGCCGCTCGGCCTGGCCGAGGTGATGGCCTCGCCCACCGTGTTCGCGCCGCTGACCCGCCTGCAGTGCTGCCGGCCCGCCAGCGGGGCCGCCGCCGCGGTGCTCTGCTCGCCCGTCTTCGCGCGCCGGCACGGTCTGCCGCGGCAGGTCGAGATCGCTGCCCAGGCGATGGCCTCGGCCCTGCCGTCCGCGCTCGAGGGAGCCGACCTGCGCTGCCTGGCGGGCGCCGACATGGCGCAGGCGGCGGCGCGCCAGGTCTATGAAGCCGCGGGCCTCGGCCCCGCCGACCTCGACCTGGTCGAACTGCACGACAGCGCGACCGCCAATGAGCTGATCACCTATGAGGCGCTCGGGCTGACGGCGCCGGGCACGGCCGAGCGCTTCGTGCTCGACGGCGGCAATACCTACGGCGGCGCGATCGTGACCAATCCGTCCGGCGGCCTGCTGGCGCGCGGCAACCCGCCCGGGGCGACCGGGCTGGCGCAGTGCGCCGAGCTGGTGTGGCAGCTGCGCGGCAGCGCCGGGGCGCGCCAGGTCGAGGGTGCCCGTATTGCATTGCAGCACACGCTTGGACTCGGCGGCGCCTGCGTCGTCGGGCTTTACCGCGCGGCGGGCCGATGATGGCCAGGCCGCCCCGGCAGCCGGTTGCGGCGGCCTTCCGCCGCAACCGGCCATGACCCAATCCGCATTCATCCCAACTGCAACGAACCAGGAGAAAGACCATGGGAGCGCAAGACAGACACAATGAAATGGCGCCGCGGCCCACCCCGTGGATGACCGACGACCTGCGCCTGTTCCAGGAAACCGTGCGGCGCTTCATCGAGCGCGAGCTGGCGCCCCACGAGGCGCGCTGGGCGGAGCGCGGCTATATCGACCGCGAGGTGTGGAACCGCGCCGGCGAGGTCGGCCTGCTGTGTGCCAGTATTCCCGAGGAATACGGCGGCGGCGGCGGCAACTTCGCCCATGAGGCGGTGATCACCATGGAAATGGCGCGCGCCATCGTCTCCAGCCTGGGTAACGGCGTGCACAGCGGCATCGTGGCGCATTACCTGCTCAACTACGGTACCGAGGAGCAGAAGCGCAAGTGGCTGCCGAAGATGGCCACGGGCGAGCTGGTGGCCGCCATCGCCATGTCGGAGCCCGGCGCGGGCTCCGACCTGAAGTCCGTGCGCACCCGCGCGGTGCGTGAAGTGACCCAGGATGGCGAATGCTATCGCATCAACGGTGCGAAGACCTTCATCACCAACGGCTATCACGCCGACCTGGTGTGCGTGGTCGCCAAGACCGACCCGGAGGCCGGCGCGCGCGGCGTGTCGCTGATCATGGTCGAGACGCGTGACCTGCCGGGCTTCCGCCGCGGCCGGATCCTGGAGAAGATCGGGCAGAAGGGGCAGGACACGGCCGAGCTGTTCTTCGATGACGTGCGCGTGCCGGTGGCCAACCTGCTCGGCGAGACGGAGGGGCAGGGCTTCTACCAGCTGATGCAGCAGCTGCCGCAGGAGCGCATGATCATCGCGCTCGGCGCGGTGGCCAGCATGCATCGCGCGATCGAGCTGACCACGGACTACGTGCGCGAGCGCAAGGTGTTCGGCCAGCCGCTGCTGGACCTGCAGAACACCCGCTTCAAGCTGGCGGAGTGCAAGACCAATGCCACCATTGCCGCCACCTTCGTTGACGACTGCATGGTGCGGCTGATGGACGGCAAGCTCGACGCCGCCACCGCCGCCATGGCCAAGTGGTGGTGCTCGCAGCGCAATTGCGAGGTCATCGACGAATGCCTGCAGCTGCATGGCGGCTATGGCTACATGCTGGAGTACCCGATCGCGCGCATGTACGCCAATGCGCGCGTCAGCAAGATCTATGGCGGCTCCAACGAGATCATGAAGGAGCTGGTGGCGCGCACCTTGTAGCCACGCCGCGCTGCATGCATCCGCGCTCGTGCGAATGCACTAGGGCGTTCGCAGTAGACCGCCCGCAATCGCTTGTGCCGCCGGCCTTCGCGCCGGCGTTCTCTTTGGGCCTGAGGTTTCTCGTTACAAAAGCACCTGTGCACGCCCGCGGCATAAGGTGTAAGGTGTGACCAGAAAGTGGTCGGATAGACCGACAGAAGCGGGTGGGGGAGCGCAATCATCGCCGGCGGATTCATCGCTTGGCGCACTAGCAAATGCAGGGATCGCGCATCCGTTGCACATTTGCAGCGATCGAAAAAAGTGCGTCAACTCTCTCCTCCGCTCCGCCGTTATTTGACTATGATGAAGTAAAGAATTCGCAACTTTGCCAGCTTCCGTCAGGCCGGGGTGGCGGAACCGTCAATGCTGGCGTGCAGTCTCAGGTAGTAATACACCTTCGCCTCGGACGATTCGCTGACGGGAGTGAGGTATGGACATTTTCGGCCACTACGCATCGCGCTTCGAAGCCCGCAAGGAAGAGGAGTACAGCATCCAGGAGTACCTGGATATCTGCAAGAAGGACCCTTCCGCCTATGCGACTGCCGCCGAGCGCATGCTCGCGGCGATCGGCCAGCCGGAGCTGGTGGATACCCACCACGATCCCAGGCTGTCGCGGCTCTTCTTCAACAAGGTCATCAAGATCTATCCTGCGTTCCGCGAGTTCTACGGCATGGAGGACACGATCGAACAGATCGTCTCCTTCTTCAAGCATGCCGCGCAAGGGCTGGAGGAGCGCAAGCAGATCCTCTACCTGCTCGGGCCCCCGGGTGGCGGCAAGTCTTCGCTTGCCGAGAAGCTGAAGGCGCTGATGGAGCAGATCCCCATCTACGCGCTGAAGGGTTCGCCCATCCACGAGTCCCCGCTAGGGCTGTTCGCGCCCGAGGAGGACGGCAAGATCCTGGAGGAAGACTACGGCATACCGGTCCGCTACCTGAGTACCATCGCTTCGCCCTGGGCGGTCAAGCGGCTGCACGAATTCAACGGCGACATCACCCGCTTCCGCGTGGTCAAGCTGCGCCCGTCGGTGCTGTCGCAGATTGCGATTTCGAAGACGGAGCCCGGCGATGAAAACAACCAGGACATTTCCTCGCTGGTCGGCAAGGTCGATATTCGCAAGCTGGAAGACTACCCGCAGGACGATCCGGATGCTTACTCGTATTCCGGCGGGCTGTGCCTTGCCAACCGTGGCCTGCTCGAGTTCGTCGAGATGTTCAAGGCGCCCATCAAGGTACTGCACCCGTTGCTGACGGCGACGCAGGAGGGCAACTACAAGGGCACGGAAGGCTTCGGCGCGATCCCCTTCGATGGCGTCATCCTGGCGCACTCGAACGAGGCGGAGTGGCAGTCGTTCAAGTCCGACAAGAACAACGAGGCTTTCCTCGACCGCATCTACATCGTCAAGGTGCCGTACTGCCTGCGCGTGTCGGACGAGGTCAAGATCTACGACAAGCTGCTGCGCAACAGTTCGCTGACGGCCGCGCCATGCGCGCCCAGCACGCTGAAGATGATGGCGCAGTTCGCGGTGCTGACGCGGATCAAGGAGCCGGAGAATTCCAACATCTTCTCGAAGATGCGGGTCTATGACGGCGAGAACCTGAAGGACGTGGACCCCAAGGCCAAGTCCTATCAGGAGTACCGCGACTACGCCGGCATCGACGAGGGCATGACCGGGCTGTCCACGCGCTTTGCCTTCAAGGTGCTGTCGAAGGTCTTCAACTTCGACAATACCGAGGTGGCGGCCAATCCGGTGCACCTGCTCTACGTGCTCGAGCAGCAGATCGAGCGCGAGCAGTTCCCGCCGGATGCCGAGTCCAAGCTGATGTCCTACATCAAGGAGTACCTGACCACGCCTTACGTGGAGTTCATCGGCAAGGAGATCCAGACGGCCTACCTGGAATCGTATTCGGAGTACGGGCAGAACATCTTCGACCGCTATGTGGTGTTCGCCGATCTCTGGATCCAGGACCAGGAATACCGCGACCCGAATACCGGCGAGATCCTCGACCGCAACGCGCTGAATGACGAACTCGAGAAGGTGGAGAAGCCCGCGGGCATCTCCAACCCGAAGGACTTCCGCAATGAGATCGTCAACTTCGTGCTGCGGGCGCGCGCCAACAACGGTGGCAAGAACCCGAACTGGACCAGCTACGAGAAGTTGCGCATGGTGATCGAGAAGCGGATGTTCTCGACCACGGAAGACCTGCTGCCGGTGATCTCGTTCAACGCCAAGTCTTCGCGAGAAGACCAGGAAAAGCACGAGAACTTCATCAACCGCATGGTGGAGAAGGGCTACACACCGAAGCAGGTCAGGCTGCTGGTGGAGTGGTACCTGCGCGTGAGGAAATCGTCGTAACGGCGCCAGGACGAGGCCTACAACCGAGGACGATCCTATGGCCACGGTCATCGATCGGCGCGAGAACGGCGGTGGCAAGAGTACCGTCAACAAGCAGCGCTTCATCAAGCGCTACCGGGAGCAGATCCGCCAGGCGGTGGCGAAGGCGGTGTCGGGCCGGAAGATCATGGACATCGAGCAGAGCGGGCAGGTGTCCATTCCGGTCAAGGACATCTCCGAACCCGTCTTCCACCACGGCCACGGCGGGCGGCGCGAGTGGGTCCACCCGGGCAACAAGAAGTTCGTCCGGGGGGACAGCTTCGACCGCCAGCAGCAGGGCGGCGGTGGCGGCGGCTCCCAGGCGAGCGACTCGGGGGAGGGCGAGGACGATTTCGTCTTCACGCTTTCCCGCGAGGATTTCCTCAATTTCTTCTTCGAGGACATGGCGCTGCCGGACATGGCCAAGCGCCACCTGGCCAAGATTGCGGAAGTGCGCAAGGTGCGCGCCGGCTTCTCGCTGGACGGCACGCCGTCCAACCTGTCGATCCTGCGCACCATGCGCAGTTCGCTGGGGCGGCGTATCGCGCTCTCCAGTCCCTACCAGCGCAAGCTGCGCGAGCTGGAGCACGAGTACGGCGAAGTGCTCGAGCAGGACGGCCCTTATGGCGAGCGCGCGCTCGAGCTGATGCAGGAGATGCGCCACCTGCGTTCCTGCCTGGACCGGGTGCCCTTCATCGAGAAGCTGGACCTGCGCTACAACAACCGGGTGCTGCGCAAGCGTCCGCAGGCGCAGGCGGTGATGTTCTGCGTGATGGATGTGTCGGGCTCGATGGACGAGAGCCGCAAGGATCTCGCCAAGCGCTTCTTCATGCTGCTCTACCTGTTCCTGAAGCGCAACTACGAGCGCATCGACGTGGTCTTCATCCGGCACCACACGGTGGCCAAGGAAGTGGAGGAGGACGATTTCTTCCATTCGCGCGAGTCCGGCGGCACCGTGGTGTCGAGCGCGCTCAAGCTGATGGCCGAGGTGATCCAGAACCGCTATCCGCCCAGCCAGTGGAATATCTACTGCGCCCAGGCATCGGACGGCGACAACTGGGCCGGCGATTCGGAACTGTGCGGCCGCCTGCTGCGCGAGTCCATCCTGCCGCTGGTGCAGTACTACGCCTATGTGGAAGTTGCGTCCGAGGAACCACAGAATCTCTGGGAAGAGTATCTTACGGTGAAGGCCGGGCACGAGAACTTCGCGATGCAGCGCATCATCACCGCGGACGAGATCTATCCGGTCCTGCATGACCTGTTCCAGAAGCGGGCGGCGTGACGCGATTGCCGGCGGATGAGCGCCGCCGGCCGCCGCAGCCCCGGGAGCGGGGAGCGCATCGCAGACGCAGCCAACGGGAGCGCATATGGCTTATCTCTCCACCGGTTCGGAGTGGACCTTCGAGCTGATCCGGCGCTATGACCAGGAAATCGCCCGCATCGCCGGCGAATTCGGCCTGGATACCTACCCGAACCAGATCGAGATCATCACCGCCGAGCAGATGCTGGACGCCTATGCGTCGGCCGGGCTGCCGGTCGGCTACAGCCACTGGTCCTACGGCAAGCATTTCCTCGCCTCGGAGCGCAGCTACCAGCGCGGCCACATGGGGCTGGCCTACGAGATCGTCATCAACTCGAATCCGTGCATCGCCTACCTGATGGAGGAGAACACCATGCCCATGCAGGCGCTGACCATCGCGCACGCCTGCTACGGCCACAACTCCTTCTTCAAGGGCAACTACCTGTTCCGCACCTGGACCAACGCGGACGCCATCATCGACTACCTGCTGTTCGCCAAGAACTACGTGGCGGAATGCGAGCAGCGCTATGGCGAGCAGGAGGTGGAAGCGCTGCTCGACTCCTGCCACGCGCTGCAGAACTACGGCGTGGACCGCTACAAGCGCCCCAAGAAGCTGTCGATCACCGAGGAAAAGGCGCGCCAGGCGGAGCGCGAGAACTACCTGCAGATGCAGGTCAACGACCTGTGGCGGACCCTGCCCAAGCACCGCTCGCACGCGCTCGCCACCGAGGACGAGGCGCCGGAGCCGGAACCGCAGTTCCCGCCGGAGCCGCAGGAGAACCTGCTCTACTTCATCGAGAAGAACGCGCCCAAGCTGCAGCCGTGGCAGCGCGAGATCGTGCGCATCGTGCGCAAGGTCGCGCAGTACTTCTACCCGCAGCGGCAGACCAAGGTGATGAACGAGGGCTGGGCGACCTTCTGGCACTACACCATCCTGCACCGGCTGTATGACGAGAAGCTGGTCAACGACGCCTTCATGCTGGAGCTGCTGCAGGCGCATACCAACGTCATCTACCAGCCGCCGTACCACAGCCCCTACTACAGCGGCCTCAATCCCTACACGCTCGGCTTCCTGATGTTCCAGGACATCCGCCGCATCTGCGAGGACCCGACCGAGGAAGACCGCCGCTGGGCGCCCGAGATCGCCGGCAGCGACTGGCACCAGACGCTGGATTTCGCCATGCGCAACTTCAAGGACGAGAGCTTCCTGCTGCAGTTCCTCTCGCCGCGCGTGATCCGCGAACTGAAGCTGTTCTCGGTGCTGGACGACGACCGCGAGGGCAAGCTGCGCGTGACCGCCATCCACGATGACGAGGGCTACCGCCTGATCCGCCAGCTGCTGGCCAGCCAGTACGACCTGTCCAACATGGAACCCAATATCCAGGTGACCAATGTCGACGTCGGCGGCGACCGCTCGCTGACGCTGCGCCACCTGCAGAGCAGCCGGCGTCCGCTGGCGCACAACTACGAAGAGGTCGTGCGCCATGTGACGCGGCTGTGGGGCTTCACCACGCGGCTGGAAGTGGTGTACGAGGACGGCCGCCGCGAAATGAAGTACGAATGCCGGCCGGAGCGCCGGCACCGCAAGGCCGCCTAGCGTTGTTTATGGCTGCTTAGGGCCGCTTAGGGCCGCTTAAGGCCGCTTAGGGCCGCTTAGGGCCGCTTAGTCGCGGCGCGCGGCCGCCGTCGGCAAGGCCGCGGTCGCGAGCAGTGCTTGCGCGGCCCACTGGCCGCTGAGGGCGGCCGCGTCGGTGAAGGGCGCGTTCAGGTAGTCGCCCGCCAGGAAGACGCGCTGCCCGCCGGCCGGCCGGCGGGTGCGGTAGGCCTGCACGTCCCGCGCATGGCCGACGTCGGCGCACGGCATCGCGTGTTCCCAGCGCGACACCAGGCAATCGGCCAGCGCGTGCGAGATTCCCGGCAGATACCCCTCCAGTTCCGGCAGCACGTCGGCCAGCACGCTGGCGTCGCTGGCGCCCAGGCGCGCGGCCGCGGCGCTGTCGCTGAGCATCACATTGATCACCTGCGCGCCGTCCGGGGCGGGTCCCAGCTTGCCGGCCTCCAGCGCGATGGCGGCAATGTGACGCCGCTCCGTGCGCGGCACGAGCAGGCCATACAAGTTCTGCAGGGCGGGGGGCGGGCGGAAGCCGGGACGGGTCAAGAGGCCGAGATTGATGGTGCGGCTGTACGGCGTTTCCATCAGCCGGCGCGCAAGCGTGTCGGCGTCGCGCCAGGCGCGGCGGGCGTGTGGCGCGGGCATCGCGCAGACCAGGTAGTCGGCGCGCGCCTCGAAGCCCGGCCCGCTGGCACGCACGCCCTGGCCGTCCTGCACGATCTGCTCGACCCGGTGGCCGTAGCTGACCGGCAGCGACTGCGCCAGCTTGTGCGGCAGGCTCTGCATGCCGCTGGCCAGGGCGGTGGTGGCCTGGCGGCGCCAGCCGAAGGCGCTCACCTGCAAGGCCAGTGCGGCCGAGGTCGTTTCGGGGTCGAGGAAATAGAAGCCGTGCAATACCGGCTCGCTGACATAGGCCAGTGCGCCGCCGGCGCGCCGCCGCCCGAGCCAGGTGGCGGCCGATTCGCGGTCGAAGTCGGCCCAGGCGCCCAGGTCATTGAGCGCAAGGGTGCCGAGCGGGCCGCGCACGCCCCATAGCGCCATGCCCATGCGCAGCCACTCGGCCGTGCTGAGCAGGCCGCTGCGCAGCGGATCGGTGGCATGGGTGGCGCGCAGGCGGCGCGGCCGGCCGGCGCGCACCACGGCGCTGGCCGTGCTGGCGAGCGGGCGCGCCGGCGCCAGCCCGACGGCAGCGGCCAGCTGCGGCACCGCCGTATAGCCGGACGACAGGAACTGGGCGCCGCGCTCGAACAGGTGCTGTCCCGCTGCCACTGTGCTCATCCGCCCCCCCGGGGCATCGCCGGCTTCCAGCACGCGCACGCGCAGGCCGGCCTGGGCCAGATGCCAGGCGGCAGCCAGGCCGGCGATGCCTGCACCCACCACCAGCACCGAAGCGGGCTGGCCCTGGTGGGAGGCAGGGCCCGTGCCGCTGGGCAGCGGCGGTCCGGCGTGGGGGGAGAGGGGAGCGGGGGAGGCCGGTGCGGCGGGGAGGTCGGTCGGTGCGGACATCGCGGGGCGGCAGGTGGTGGCTGGTGGTAGCGGTCGATGGTGGCCGGTCGGGAAGCAGGACGGCCGGGCGAGGTCGGCGCCGGCCGGTGTGCGACAATCCTGCGGCAACGCGGCCCGCTTGCCTACTCGCTTTCCCCTCAGGTTTCGCCCCGGCCCCCGGCCCGGTCCATGTCCGGGCTGCCGCGCTTGCCGCTGCGCCGCAGCGCGGCCGGGTCGCCACCCGCTCGATCCGACCCGAACCGATGTCCACCGCCGCTCCTCCCGCCGAGCCCGCCCGGCGCCGCAAGCCCACGCAATCACGTGCCCGCTTCACCGTCGATGCCATCCTGGATGCCGCCGCACGGCTGCTGGCCGGGCAGGAGCACGAGGACGGCGCGGCGCCGTCCACCGACCGTATCGCCGAGCTCGCCGGCGTGTCGATCGGCACGCTCTACCAGTATTTCCCGGACCGCGATGCCATCGTGCGGGCGCTGGTCCAGCGGGAACGCGAGGCCGCGCTGGCCAGGCTCGACGAGCTGGTCGCACAGGGCGCGCAGGCGCTGGCTGGCCGCAGCGATGGCCCGCCTTGCGGCGATGCCGCCCGGCAAGGGATGCGCGCGCTGCTGCGGGCCTATGTGGCGGCCTACGTGCGCAGCTTCGGCGGCGAAGGCGCGGCGGGACGGGCGCTGGCGCGGCTGGCGTGGCGCCACGATCGGGAGGAGGATGCGCTGGTCGCGCTGCGCGCGGCCGGGGAACGCCTTGCCGCCCAGTTGCAGGCGCTCGAGATGCCGGGCCTGCGCGTGCCGGGGCCGGCCCAGATGTACGTGCTGACGCGGGCGCTGTTCGGCAGCGTGCGCGCCGCCTCGCTGGAGCGTTCTCCCCTGCTCGGTACCGCTGCCTTCGAGGCGGAACTGGTGCGCCTGTGCTGGGCGATGCTGTGGGACGAGGGCCACGGCGCCTGAGACCGCGCCGGCGGGCCACGGCCTGCCCCCCCGTGGCCCGCGGCCCGCGTTCAGTCCAGCGTGACGCCCGAGTCCTTCACCACCTTGTGCCAGCGCTCGATCTCGCGCGACAGGTACTTGCCGTAGGCTTCCGGCGTCGAGCCGAGGGGCTCGGCCCCCTGCGCGGCCAGGCTGGCGCGCAGTTCGGGCGAGGCCAGCGCCTTCATCACCGCGGCATTGAGCCGCTGCACCACCTCGGCCGGCGTGTGCGCCGGCACCAGCATGCCCTGCCAGGCACCGACCTCGAAGCCGGGCATCGCGGCCTCGCCTACCGTGGGCACCTCGGGGAGCTGGGAGCTGCGCGCGCTGCTGGTGACCGCCAGGGCCTTGAGCCGCTTGTCGCGGATGAAGGGCAGGGACGAGTTGATGGTGTCGGTCATGAACTGCACCTGGCCGCCCACCAGGTCGTTCAGCGCCGGCGCGCTGCCCTTGTAGGGTGCGTGCACGGCGGAGAGTCCGTTGGCCTGCAGGAAGAGGAAGGCGGCCAGGTGGGTGACGTTGCCGTTGCCGGCCGAGCTGTAGGTCAGCTTGCCGGGATGGGCCTTGGCGTACTGGATGAACTCCTTGACGTTGTTCACCGGCAGCTGGGCGTTGACCTCCAGCACCAGCGGCACCACCGCGGTCAGCGCCACCGGGGCGAAGTCGCGGCGCACGTCATAGGCGAGCTTGCGGTACAGCGCGGGACTGAGCGCGATCGACGAGGTGTTGTACAGCACGGTGTAGCCGTCCGCCGGGGCCTTGGCCACCATCTCGGCGGCGATGTTGCCGTTGGCGCCGGGACGGTTGTCGACCATGACCTGCTGGCCGAAGCTCTCGCTCATCTGTTTCGCGATCACGCGCGAGACCAGGTCGGTCGGCCCGCCGGCGGGGAAGGGCACGACCAGGCGGATCGGGTGGGCGGGGAAGTCGCTGGCCGCCTGCGCGGCGCCGGCGGTCCAGGGGCCGAGCGTGGCCAGCGTGGCGAGCGAGGCCGCCAGCCAGGTTCTACGGTTGGGCATCGGGTGTCTCCTCCTTGTGTTGGGTGGCCGGCGCACCGCCGCGAGGCGCCGCGCGGCCTCAGCGGCCCGCCAGCAGCCGGCGTGCCGCGTACGTCATGACCTTCTCTGCGCGCTGGTTGAAGACCTCGATGGTCGAGTCGACCACGGCGCGCCCGCTGCGCGAGGTGGGGCGGATGGCGTCGACCGTGACCGTGGCCCGGATGGTGTCGCCCACCACCACCGGCGCGAGGATCTTCTGCTGCAGTTCCAGCATGGCCAGGCCCGTGCCCTGGATCAGGGTCTGCAGGATGAAGCCCTCGATCAGCGTATAGGTCAGCGCCGCCGGCACCGGGCGGCCGGGGATGGCGCCGGCCTCATAGCCGTCCTCGATGAAGATGGCCTCCAGCATGCCGGTCACCGAGATGAAATTGACCAGGTCGGTCTCGGTCACGGTGCGGCCGAAGGTCTGGAAGGCCTGGCCTTCCTTCAGGTCCTGCCAGTAGAAGCCCTGGCCCAGCCGGGGCAGCTGCATCGGCGTCATGTCGTCTCCTTGTCGTTGTCGTTGTCGTTGTCGTTGCCCGCGCCGGCGCAGACCGCCGCGCCGCTGCGTACCAGCGCCTCGAGCTGCGCCGCGTCGAGCCCGGCGGCCAGCAGCTCGGCGCGGGTATGCTCGCCCAGGCGGGGCGGCATGCCGACCGCGCCGCGCTCACCGTCGAAACGCACCGGCGCGCCGGGAAAGCGCAGGGTGCCGAGAGCGGGATCCTGCAGGCGGGAGAAGAAACCGGTCGCCTGCAGGTGCGGATCGTCGGGCAGTTCGTCCAGCCCGTTGACCTTGGCCACCGGGATCTGCAGCGATTCGCACAGCGCCAGCCAGGCGGCGGTGGTGCGGCTGCGCACGATCTCGCCGGTAAGCTCGTACAGGGTCTCGATGTGCCGCGTGCGTGCACCGATGTCGGCGAAGCGCGCGTCGGCGGCCAGGTCCGGGCGGCCCGCCGCGGTGAAGAAGTCGCGCCAGTGGGCATCGGTGTACGGCATCATGCAGACGTGGCCGTCCGCGCTCTGGTAGGGCCGGCGCAGCGGCGCCAGCACGCGCGGGTAGCCGGCCGGGGCGCGCGGCGGCTCGAAGTGCCGGCCGTAGAAATGCTCGACGAGGTTGAAGGCGGCCATCGTCTCGAACATCGGCACTTCCACCAGGGTGCCGCGTCCGTCGCGCGCCGGCCGCCCGGCCAGCGCGGCGGCGATCGACAGCGCCGCCACCAGTCCGCTGGTCTTGTCGGCGGCGATGGTGGGGAAGTAGCGCGTCGAGCCGGTCTGTGCCGCCATCAGCGCGGCGTTGCCGGACAGGCCCTGGATGATGTCGTCGTAGGCGGGGCGACCGCCGTAGGGGCCGTCCTGGGCGAAGCCGAGCAGGCTGACATAGACGAGGCGCGGATGGCGCGCCATGACCTCGGCCGGATCGAGGCCCAGGCCGCCGAGTTTCTGCGGGCGCATGCTGTGCAGGAATACGTCGGCGCCGGCCAGCAGGCGGTCGAGCGCGTCCTGTGCGGTGGGCTGCTTGAGGTCGAGCACCACGCTTTTCTTGCTGCGGTTGACGCCCAGGAAGATGGCCGCCATGCCGGCCTCGGCGCCGGGACCGGTGCGGCGCGTGGAATCGCCGCCGGGCGCCTCCACCTTGATCACTTCGGCGCCCAGGTCGGCCAGCCACTGGCTGGCGTAAGGACCCATGACGACGGTGGAAAGATCGATCACGCGGATGCCCGCGAGTGGCTGCATGCCCTGTCTCCTGTCGGTCTGTGGGCGGCGCCGGGCCGGCGTCGCGATGTCGGCCAAGAGTAGATCAGCGGGGCTATCGCGTCTAATATTAGATTTTTAGCTTTCGATATTCAGGCGATATCAGCATGGATCTGCGCCAACTGCAGCAGTTCGTCGCGCTGGCCGAGACCGGCAACTTCCACCGTGCCGCCGAGCGGCTGCACATGGCGCAGCCGCCCTTGTCGATCTCGATGCGCCGGCTGGAGGAACAGCTCGGCACGCCGCTGTTCGTGCGCACGTCGCGCGGCGTGCGGCTGACCCAGGCCGGCGAGGCCGCGCTGGACGATGCGCGGCGCGCGCTGTTCCACGCCGGGCAGGCGCGCGCGGCGGTGCTGGCGGCGGCGCACGGGGAGCGCGGCGCGCTGCGCGTGGGCTTCGTCGGCTCCGCCACCTATGCCTTGCTGCCCAAGCTGATTCCCGCCTTCCGCGCCGCCCACCCCGGCATCGAACTGGTGCTGCACGAGTCCACCACGGCCGCCATCCTGGAGCGGCTGGAGCGGCATGAGCTCGACGCCGGCCTGGTGCGCGTGCCCATCCTCAACGCCGGCACCTTCGCCCTGACACCGCTGGAGGAGGATGTCTTCCTGGCGGCCGTGCACGCCGACAGCCCGCTCGCGCAGCGCGAAGCGGTGGCCTTGCGCGAACTGGCGGACGAGCCCTTCATCATGCACCCCAGCGCCGACGTGCCCAACCTCCATGCGGTGACCATGATGCTGTGCCAGCGCGCCGGCTTCGTGCCGCGCGTGGCGCAGGAGGCGGTGCAGGTGCAGACCATCGTCAGCCTGGTGGAAAGCGGGCTGGGCGTGGCGCTGGTGCCGAGCGTGGCGGCACGCTATGCCAACCGGCGCGTGCGCTTCCTGCCGCTGTCGAGCCCGCGCCCGGCCGGGCGCATCGGCATCGCGCTGGCGACACGGCCGGACGGCGACGAGCGCCAGGTCAGGCGCTTCGTGCAGGTTGCCTGCGCGGCGGTACGCTAGCGCAGCCCGACGCGTTGGCGGGAGGCAGGAGCGGGCCGGGAACTCAGGTGGTGGCGCCGCGCCGGCCGCGCGGCGCCGGCAGGCCGGGGGCGCCGCCTCGCTCCAGCGCCACGCCGGGCAGCAGGTGCAGCAGCCGCACCAGTTCTGCCTGGCGGTGCGTGCCGGTCTTGCGCAGGATGTCGCGGATGTGCACGCGTACCGTGTGCGGCGAAAGGAATTCGCGCTCGGCAATCTCCTGCAGCGTCTCGCCGGCGGCGAGGCGGATGGCGACGATGCTCTCCTTGCGCGACAGGCCGAACAGCGAGCTGAGCACCGAGGTGTCGAGCACCGAGCGCGATTCGGAATTGCCCATCAGCAGCATGGCGACCGGAAGCTGCCAGGCGCTTTCCACGGTCTGGCGCGATATCAGCGGCATCATGATCAGCGGCACCGGCTGGCCGCCTGAGGTGACGTGCATCCAGGAGCCCGCCGAGGCGCCGCCGTCGCGGCCCTGCACCGCGCCGTCCAGCAGCTGGCGCAGCACCGATTGCAGGGCATCCGCGCGTGCGCGCAGCTTGCCGTCCACCAGGGCCAGGTTGGCGTCGGCCCGCACCAGCGCTTCCGCCCAGCTGTTGCAGTAGCGCACCCGCATATCGCCTTGCAGCACCATCACGCCGAAATCCAGCGTGTCCAGGCTGGCCAGCCCGAGCGCCGCCATGCCGCTCAGCTCGACGTTGCGTTGCTGCAGGCGCGCGGCGCGTGCCCAGTGCGGCAGCACCTGGGTCAGGCGGCGGTGGCGGTGCTGTTCGTCCAGGTCCTGGCGGCCGGAGCGCGCGCCGCTCATCAGCACGCACACCTCGTCGCTGTCGTACAGCCGCACGCCCGCGGCCAGGTCGGCATGCTCGCGCAGGCCGGGGCCGCCGGCAGGTGCGATCTCGCCTTCGCTCAAGGCGCCGGGGAGTTCGTTGCCGCCTGGCGAGAAACTGCCGTGCGGGGTCATGCCGAGCCGCGTGACACGCACCAGCTTGTCCCAGACCACGTAGCGCGGGTGATCGGTGCAGGTGTACTGCGAGAAGCGGTCCAGCGCTTCGGGCAGCATGGTGACGTCGAGGGCTGACTCGTAGATGGAATCCACCAGGCGGTGGAAGTCCTCGTCAGGCGACGGAAGCTCACCCATTTTGATTTCCCCGGAGGCAAGGCGCCTCCTCAACTCTTATTCGCCGCGGCCGGCCGGCGCCACGGTCCTTTGTTATCGGTGTGCGTTGCCTCGTTCTGCCACAGACGGGTGGCAGCCTGCCGCGGACGTGCGCACGGGCGTCCGGGGCTTCGCTTCTGCGTGGCGTTGGTAACCGGCACACCTTCCTCGAATCGGGGGGCGGGAAGGGTGCACCGGTCCGGTGCCGTGCGCCGTCCCCGCGGCGCCCGGCCATGTTAGCGTCGACTATCCGATTCCTCAAATTGTTTCGCGAGCCGGGCGGAGGTGGCTATGGCGTACCGGCAACAGTGGGGCGGGGCAGGGTGCACGCGTGAGAGCCTTTCGTCATATTTTCGACGCACCCCGAACTTTGGCTGCCTTGCCGCGTGCCGCAGCACCGGTCGCAGCATCGGTCGCAGCATCGGTCGTCGCAGCGGTCCCAGTATCCCTTGCCGCCGGCGCGGGCTGCGTCGCCCGGGCGGCCTTGGTCTGCGGCGCCTCCTGTGGGGCCTCCTGTGGAGCCTCCTGTGGCGCGGCACCGTCTCCGGCCGGCGTGGCCATGCGTACCACCATCTGCTGCGTGGCCAGGCCGATGCCGTTCTCATCGAACTTCCGCTTGAGGCGGGCATTGAAGGCGCGCGTGACCTCCGACTGCATCAGCGGCTGTGTCTTGAACTGGGCCAGCACCACCGGACCATTCGGCCCGAGCTGGTCCAGGCCGAGCACGTCCAGGCCGGACAGGAGCTTGCGCGAGTGCCGGTACTCGCGGGCCACTTCGGCGCCGGCCTCCCGGATCAGCTGCAGCGCGCGGTCGAGGTCGCTGTCCGGGGCGATGCCGATACTCATCACGGC
Source organism: Cupriavidus sp. USMAA2-4 (assembly GCF_001854305.1). NCBI lineage: Bacteria > Pseudomonadati > Pseudomonadota > Betaproteobacteria > Burkholderiales > Burkholderiaceae > Cupriavidus > Cupriavidus sp. USMAA2-4. Next base: position 1,941,061 of record NZ_CP017749.1, read on the forward strand.
GTAGGCGTAGCCGCGCGACAGGTTCTTGATGGCCTTGATCTGGCTGTAGGGCAGCACGTGTACGGCGCCCTTGCCGTCGCGCAGCTTGACGGTGCGGATGGTCATGGCTTCGACCGCGCCCGCGTGGTCGGGCAGCTCGATCGAGTCACCGATGGCGATGGAGTCCTCGATGACGATGAACAGGCCGGTGATCAGGTCCTGCACCAGGCTCTGCGCGCCGAAGCCGATCGCCAGGCCGACCACGCCGGCGCCGGCCAGCAGCGGCGTGACGTTGACGCCCAGGTTGGCCAGCACGGCGATCAGGGCGACCGTCAGCAGCATCACCAGCAGCGCGTTGCGCACCAGCGGCAGGATGGTCTTGGCGCGCAGGCTGGGCTGCGCGCCACGGCCGTGCGTGGGAGACAGCAGCTGGGTGGTGGCGGTGTCGATCAGCAGCCAGAGCAGCCAGGTCAGCAGCACGGTACCGGTCACGCTGGCCACCGCTTCGCCGATGCGCCGGCCCAGCGGCGAAGCGCGCATCAGGTCCAGCGCCGAGACGTCCCAGACGCGGCCGGCCAGCTCGATGAAGCCACACCAGATCAGCAGCCGCACCAGGGTCAGCGCGAACTTGCCGAAACGGGCCAGGTAGGCCGAGCGCCGCCGGTCGCGGATGCGCGGCGCGCGGTGCGCGGCCTTGGGCGAGCGGCCGCTGACCAGGGTCAGCAGCAGGGCGGCCACGAACAACGCCACCGACGCCACCGTGCGGCGCAGGAATTCGTCGGCATGGCCGCTGGCGAGCACGGTGCCGAACACCGAAGCGACCACCACCGCGAGCACCGGCACGTGCCAGGCGCTGCCGGCGATGCGCAGCAGGTCGACCACGGCCGGGTGGTCCTGGCGGAAGGCCAGCGGCCGGTGGCTGATCAGTTGGCCGACCGGGCGCCGGAAACGCAGGCTGAAGTAGCCGATCAGCAGCGCCGCCGCGATGTTCGCCGTGGTGCCCAGCAGGGCGGCCAGGTTGATGCCCAGCGCGTTGATCACGCGGCCGTCGGTGGCGGCATCGCCCAGCGCCGCCAGCGCGCCGCAGGGGTACAGCAGGCGTGGCGCGTGCACCAGCAGGTCGCGGATCGCGTGGTTGCGGTGGGCGGTGCGGAACACGGTGAAGATCACCTGGCAGGTGGCCGACAGCACCGCGCCGGCGAGAATGCTGTAGGCCACCAGCAGCGCCGCCACGCTGGCCGGGGAACGGGCGAAGGCGCGATAGGCCAGCAGGAAGGTCAGCACGAAGGCCGCCACCCACGGGCCGATGCGGCGCAGCATGTAGAAGCTGACATCGAGCCAGGAGGGAAGCGCCGGCAGCTGGGCATGCGCCGCGGGGCCGAGCCGCCGGTCGCGCAGGCGCCGCGCCAGCTCCCACAGCAGCCAGCCGGTCAGCGCCCAGGCGGCGATGACCAGGCTGAACTCGCGCAGCGAGTCGAGCGCGCTGCGCGTGCCGTGCGCGGTCACCGCCGCCTGCCATTCCTCGGCGGCGAAGCCGAGGCGCCAGGTCCAGTAGTGCCAGGGCCCGCGATCGTTGACGCGCAGCCGGGCGTCGACGTGGTCCATGGCCTCGGCCAGTGCGCCGATCAGGCCGGCCCCGGCCGGCTGCGCGGCGCTGGCCGGCACGGCCGATGCCGCCAGTCCTTTGCGCACGGCTTGCAACTGGCCGACCAGGGCCTCGCGCTGCTTGTCGTTCTGCAGCGTGCCGATCACCTGATCCAGCGATTGCGCCAGTGCCTCGCTGGCGGGCGCGGCGGGCTGCGACGCGGCCGGGACGGCGGTGCCGGTCAGTGCCGCCAGCGTCGGCGGTGCGGCCGTGGCCGGCAGGGGCAGGCAGGCGAACAGGGCCAGCGTGGCCAGCAGGGAGATCGCGCGACAGGACAGGAGAGACGACAGGAGTTTCCGCATGAGGTATGGCGTATCGGCGCCCGTGGCCGTGGTGGAGGTTATCCAGCACCCGGCACGGGCATCTCCGTCACTGTAGCGCAGGAAGCGGCGCGCGTCGGCGCAGGGACCGCATGACGCACATTGTCCCCGTCCTCGCGGCTTTCTCGCCCCTCCGGGCGCGACAACGTCAACGGCAGTCGCCCGCGCGCCGTTCTCGCCATGGGAGGCGCGCCCCGGCACGCGCCTGCCGGCGTGCGGCGCGCCGCTTCGCGGCGGTCCCGCATTCGCCCAGGTGCAGTCGTGTCCGGCTCAACCGTAGCCCACTGCAGGAGTTCCCCCTATGCGCCAAGCGTCTTCCGCCCAGCGACCCGCTGGCTCTCCACGATCCTGGTACCGCGCCGGCCTGCTGGCCGCGCTGCTGTTCGCCGCCGCAGGCGGCCAGGCCGTCCTGGCGCAGGGCGCCCCGGCGGCCGGCCAGGCCCCGACCGGTACCTGCAAGGACGGTTCCAGCTATTACGGCGCCAGCAAGCATGGTGCCTGCGCGCACCACGGTGGCGTGAAGGACTGGTACGGCGCCAGCGCGCCGAAGGCCAGTGGCGCCGCACCGGCTCCGGCGGCTGCAGCACCCGCCGCACCGGCGGCGCCCGCACCGGCCGCTGCCGCTCCGGCTCCCGCAGCCAAGCCGGCAGCCAAGGCCATGCCGGCGGCGGCCCCCGGCGGCGGCCCCGGCCAGGTCTGGGCCAACACCGATTCCAAGGTGTATCACTGCCCGGGCACCAAGTGGTACGGCAGGACCAAGCACGGGCAGTACATGAGCGAGTCGCAGGCGACCTCGCAGGGCTTCAAGGCCGATCACGGCAAGGCCTGCGGCTGACGCGCGCGACGGCGCGGCGGTGCCGCGCCGCGCGGGCTTCCCGCATTCGTCGCTTCCGACGATGCGGGCAATGCGCCGATCCCCGAATCTCCATACCAGTCCGGCAGCGGCGTCCATGGCGGCGGCTGCCGGCTCCTACAACACCGGCGGCACGCCAGCGGCGTGCCGCCCCCTGGAGACGGTATGGAACTCAATGCATCGGTGTCCGCGGTGGTGACCGGCGGTGCCTCCGGCCTGGGCGAAGCGACCGCGCGCGCGCTGGCCGCGCACGGCGTGCGCGTGGCCCTGTTCGACCTGAACGCGGAGAAGGGCGAGGCAGTGGCGCGTGAGCTCGGCGGCGTGTTCTGCCGCGTCGATGTCACCTCGGAAGAACAGGTCGAGGCAGGCTTCGCCAAGGCACGCGCGGCCATCGGCCAGGAGCGCATCCTGGTCAACTGCGCGGGTACCGGCAACGCCTTCAAGACCGCCTCGCGCGCCAAGGAAGCGCCCGACCAGATCAAGTTCTTCCCCTCGGACGCCTTCGAGCGCATCATCCAGATCAACCTGATCGGCACCTTCCGCTGCATCGCCCGCTCCGCCGCCGGCATGCTGACGCTGGACGCGCGCGGCGACGACCGCGGCGTGATCATCAACACCGCCTCGGTGGCGGCCCAGGACGGCCAGATCGGGCAGGCCGCCTACTCCGCCTCGAAGGCCGGCGTGGTCGGCATGACGCTGCCGATCGCGCGCGATCTCTCCGGCGAAGGCATCCGTGTCAACACCATCCTGCCGGGCATCTTCAACACGCCGCTGCTGCAGGGCGCGCCGGAGAACGTCAAGGCCGCGCTGGCCGCCTCGGTGCCGTACCCCAAGCGCCTGGGCCAGCCGGAAGAGTTCGCCTCGCTGGCGGTCGAGATGTGCCGCAACGGCTATTTCAACGGGGAAGCAGTGCGGCTGGACGGCGCCATCCGCATGGCGCCGCGCTGAGCGCGATCCGTGGCACGGCGGGGCGGCGCTCCGCCGCAGCCTGCGCGCGGCCCGCGCGCACAGCAAGGGAGACCCGGATGGACTACAACTACCTGGCGACGCTGCCGGCGGCGGTGCGCCATTTCGCCCGCACGCGCGGCGCGGCGGTCGCCTATGACTTCGAAGGCCGCCACACCACCTATACGGAGCTCGACCGCCACACCGATCAGGTCGCGCGCGCGCTGCAGGCAGACGGCGTGCGCGCGGGAGACCGCATCGCCTATGTCGGCAAGAACAGCGACCACTACTTCGAGCTGCTGCTGGGCGCGGGCAAGCTCGGCGCCGTCATGGTGCCGGTGAGCTGGCGCCTGGCGCCGCCCGAGGTGGCCTTCATCGCCGGCCACTGCGACGCGGCGATGCTGTTCGCGGGCCCCGAATCCTCGGCGCTGGTGCGCGAACTGCTGCCCGGCCTGCCGCTGGTGCGCAAGGTGTTCGCCATGGAAGGCGGCGAGCCCGGGTGGGCGGACTACGCCGGCTGGCGCGACGCGCAGCCCGCCGACCCGCTCGCGCACGAGGCGGCGCCGCATGACGTGGTGCTGCAGCTCTATACCTCGGGTACCACGGGGCGGCCCAAGGGGGCGATGCTGACGCACCGCAACCTCACCGCCGGCACTCTTGCCAGCGAGATGGAGAACATCCCGTGGTCGCGCTGGAGCGCCGACGATGTCTCGCTGGTGGCGATGCCGGTCGCGCATATCGGCGGCTCTGGCTGGGGGCTGCGCAACCTGCTGTCCGGCGCCAAGGGTGTGATCGCGCGCGAGTTCGACCCGCGTGCGGTGCTCGACTTCATCGAGCGCGACCGCGTCAGCAAGCTGTTCCTGGTGCCCGCCGCCATGCAGATCGTGCTGCGCGATCCGCGCGCGCGGCAGGTCGACTACTCGCGCCTGAAGTACCTGCTGTACGGCGCCGCGCCCATTCCCGCCGCGCTGCTGCGCGAGGGTCTCGAAGTATTCGGCTGCGGCTTCGTGCAGCAGTACGGCATGACCGAGACCACCGGTACGGTGGTGGCCCTGCCACCCGAGGACCACACCACGGAAGACGTGCCGCGCATGCGCGCCGCCGGCAAGCCGCTGCCGGGCTCCGAGGTGGTGGTGGTCGACTGGGAAGGCCGGCATCTTGCGCCGGGCGAGGTCGGAGAACTGATGATCCGCTCGCCGCAGAACATGGCTGGCTACTGGAAACAGCCCGACGAAACCGCGCGCACCATCGACGCCGACGGCTGGCTGCGCACCGGCGATGCCGGCTACCTCGATGCCGATGGCTACGTCTATATCCACGACCGGGTCAAGGACATGATCATCAGCGGGGGCGAGAACGTGTACCCCGCCGAGGTCGAGAGTGCCATCTACGGCCATCCGCAGGTGGCCGACGTGGCCGTGATCGGCGTGCCCGACGAGAAATGGGGCGAGGCGGTCAAGGCCATCGTGGTGCCGCGTCCCGGCGTGGAGCCGGATCGCGATGCCATTATCGCTTGGGCGCGCCAGCGCCTGGCTGGCTTCAAGATCCCCAAGACCATCGAGTTCGTCGATGCGCTGCCGCGCAATCCGTCTGGCAAGCTGCTGCGGCGCAAGTTGCGCGAGCCCTATTGGGAAGGGCTGTCACGGCGCGTCAACTGAGGCGCGATCCGAGGTCGGATGCCACGTGGTGCCTGCCGGTGGGGCGAGGCAACGGCCTGTTTCGACTCCCCTGCGGGGAGCCGGCCAACCGTCGTAACTTGGCGCTTGTCGCGTGGGTTCGAGCGGTGCCGGGTCGCGAGGCAACGACCTGTTTCGACTCCCCCTGCGGGGGAGCCGACCTACTTTCTTGATCTTGCCCAAGAAAGTAGGCAAAGAAGGCGCGCCGGGTGCGGCTTAAAACCCCCTCGCGTGCTGAGGCAAAGAGCGGCCGGGCCCCAACTCGGATCGCCTTAAGGCGATCCTCAGACAGGGGGCCCTCTTTTCCGCTCTTTGCCTCAGCACGCGAGGCGCCGCACACGGCAGGGAACAGATGCCACGCCTCGCTGCGCTTCGGGTGGGCTGTGTTCGGCCAGCTTGCTGGCCGCACACCAATGCACGCGTGACTCGATGCCTTGTCGCTTGTCTTCGGGCGGTGTTGGTTTGCGAGGCAACGGCCTGTTTCGACTCCCCCTGCGGGGGAGCCGACCTACTTTCTTGGTCTTGCCCAAGAAAGTAGGCAAAGAAGGCGCGCCGGGTGCGGCTCAACCCCCCCTCGCGTGCTGAGGCAAAGAGCGGCCGGGCCCCAACTCGGATCGCCTTAAGGCGATCCTCAGACAGGGGGCCCTCTTTTCCGCTCTTTGCCTCAGCCCGCGAGGCGCCGCACACGGCAGGGAACAGACGCCACGCCTCGCTTCGCTTCGGGTGGGGGTGTTCGGCCAGCAGCTGGCCGAACACAAAGGCTCAGCAAACCTGGCCGTTATGCAAAAGCGAGCCCGCTCGCATACCAACGGTTGGCCTTTCCCTCCCGTGTGCGGCGCCTCGCGAATTAGCCCCGGCCGCCGATGAAGCCCGTCCGCTGTCTGAGCGGCCGCAGGCCGCGAGTTCGGACGGGCGCGGCGGCCGGGGCTAATTCGCGAGGGGGTTTCGCCGCACCCGGGTCGCCTTTCTTTGCCTACTTTCTTTGGCGAGACAAAGAAAGTAGGTCGGCTCCCCGCAGGGGAGTCGAAACAGGCCGTTGTCTCGCACACCGACACCGCCCGAAGACAAGCACCAAGACACGAGAGCCGAAACAGGCCGTTGTCTCGCACACCGACACCGCCCGAAGACAAGCACCAAGACACGAGAGCCGAAACAGGCCGTTGCCCCACACACCGACACCGCTCGAACCCACACGACAAGCGCCAAGCCACGAGAGCCAAAACACGCCATCGCCTCGCCCCCCGTAACGCGTCACGTAACCCGTAACATCCCCCCACCGCCAACAGGCAAGCAACGAGACGCCCGGACAACGAGGGGTTGCATGCCGCCAAGCCAGCCCCGGCGCGGCCCTCCGGCCATGCAAGCGACCCCGCGCAGGCACGCCGCCACGCCACGAGCGTTTGGGCATGAGGTTTGCAGAGAGAAGACGATGGCCGTGTTGCCGATGTCCTCACAGCCCAACCTGTACCGAGGGGTGAGCCATGCAAACGAGAATCGCTTGCGCAGATGGCGGTATGCCATGAATGCCCTGCTGCTGGAGTCCAGCCCGCTGCTGCGCATCGCCCTGCAACAGATGCTGCTGGCGACGCCCGGCATCCAGCAGGTTCTCTGCGTGGAACTGGTCGACCTGCTCGGCGGCTATACCGCCCCCCGCGACGAGGTGATGCTGGTGCTCGGCGTGGCGCGCTGGGATCCCCGGGGCGAAGAGATGTTCAAGCTGATCTGCCGCATCATCGGCGCCCGCCATGTGCTGCTGCTGGCCGATCTGTCCTCGCCGGGCCAGATGCCGGCCGCGCCGGTGGCCGGCCGCTTGTCGTGGGCGGCCCGCTCGGCCGAGCCCGCCGTGATCGAGGTCGCGATCCAGCGCTGTCTCGCCGGCGTGCTCGGCCAGGGCGGTGCCCGCGGCGCCCCGGATGCGGCGCGCGAAGTCGACGATGCGGACGGAAGTGCCGATGCCGGACAAGGTGCGGGCAAGGACCGGCGCTGGATCATCGCCGAAGCGCACCGGCTGCAGCTGACGGTCCGTCAGTACGAGGTCCTGGTGCTGCTGTCGCGCGGGTATCCGCTCAAGACCATCAGCCGCATGCTCAATATCTCGATGGCGACCGTGAAGACCCATGCACGCATGGTCTACCGCCGCCTGCGCGCGCGCAACAAGGGCGAGGCCGTGTACGCCGCGCGCAGGCTGGGATCCAGGCTGTTGCTGGCCGAGGCGTCGGCGGTGCCGGGGGCATGAGCAGGGGCAGGCGGCCGCGGGGCACGCAGGTGGAACGGAAGACATGACGCAGAGGGAGGGAACCATGCAAGGCAGGACACCAGGACAAGGCCCGGGCCAGGCGGATATCACGGCCACCATCGACCGCGTGCTGCTGGGCCGGCGCAGCCAGTTCGCCGGGCAGCCGGCGGCCTGGCAGCTCCTGTGCGAAGCCGCTCACGTGGCCACGCTGGAGGAGCCGGCGCGCACCGCCTTCGTCGAACGGGTGGCCGAGCAGCGCGGCGCGGACATCGCGCTGCGCCTGCGGCTGAAGGCGGATGCCCTGCGCGCCGATGCCCTCGAGGCCTGCGGCGCCTGAGGGGGACGCCTGAGGGGGGCGAGGGGGGCGCCGAGATGGGGGAGGAGGGCAGGCCGGCAGCGCCGGCCCGCCTTCACAGCCCGAGCACGAGCTTGGCGATGATATTGCGCTGGATCTCGTTGGAGCCTGCGTAGATCGAGGCCTTGCGATAGTTGAAGTAGCGCGGCGCGACCGGCCCGGCGTAGTCCGGTCCGACGCGCGGGGCCGCCGGGCGGCCCTGCACCTCGGCCCAGGTGTCCTGCACGAAGGGCAGCGCATCGGGGCCGGCGGCCTCGACGGCCAGTTCGCTGATGGCCTGCAGCGTATCGGTGCCGACCAGTTTGAGCATGCTGGAGGCGGCGCCGATCGAAGTGCCCGAGGCCACGCCGGAGAAGATGCGCAGCTCCACTGCCTCGAGCGCGGCGGCGCGCAGGTGCAGCTCGGCCAGCTTGCGGCGGAAGGCGGGATCGTCCAGCACGGTGCCGCCGCCGTCGCCCGGCTGGTCGGCGGCGATGCGGGCGACCTTGCCGAGCTGCTGGCGCAGCGTCGGCGCATGGCTGCCGCCGCGCTCGAATTCGAGCAGGTACTTGGCGTAGGTCCAGCCCATGCCTTCCTCGCCGATGCGGTTCTCCACCGGCACGCGCACGTTCTCGAAGAAGACCTGGTTGACCTCCTGCTGGCCCGGCACCGGCCCGTCCAGCGTCGGCAGCGGCGACACCGTGATGCCGGGCGTGCGCATGTCGACCAGCACGAAGCTGATGCCGTCCTGGCGCCGTGCCTCGCGGCCGGTGCGCACCAGGCAGAACATCCAGTCGGCCCACTGCGCGTGCGTGGTCCAGATCTTGGAGCCGTTCAGCACGTAGTGCTCGCCCTGCGCATCGCGGCCGTGGTCGGCGCGCATCTGCAGCGAGGCCAGGTCCGAGCCCGAATTGGGTTCCGAGTAGCCCTGGCACCACCACACGTCCGAGCTCAGGATGGGCGGCAGGAAGCGCGCCTTCTGTTCGGGCGTGCCGAACTTCATGATCACCGGCGCCACCATCTTCAGGCCCATCGGCGATACCGTCGGGCAGCCCGCCGCGGCGGTCTCCGCCTGGAAGATGTAGCGCTGCGCCGGCGTCCAGCCGGGGCCGCCGTATTCGCGCGGCCAGTTCGGCGCGGCCCAGCCGCGCGCGTGCAGCTTCTTCTGCCAGCGCACCTGCCCGGCCTTGTCGAGATAGCCGTTCTTCGACTGGGCCATCAGGGTCTTGAGTTCATCGTCGTAGGCGTCGTCGATCCAGGCGCGCACTTCGTCGCGGAACTGCAGCTCTTCGGCGGAGAATTCGAGTTGCATGGTCAGGCCTCGTTCGGTTCTGGCGGATGGGGCCGGTCGTGTCCGGCCTCATCCGGTGGTATGCGGTGCGGTCGGGCCGCGCCCAGGCAGACGCCCAGGCAGACGCCCAGGCGGCGTTCAGGCAGCGTGCGCCAGGCCGGTCGCGCCGGCGGGATAGAGCAGGTCGGCGTAGCGGCGCAGGTGGTGTTCGGCCGAGCCATGCTGCAGGTCGATCGCGGTGACGCGCTTGAAGTAGTGCCCCACCGCCAGTTCCTCGGTGACGCCCATGCCGCCATGGATCTGCACCGCGGCCTGGCCGACGAACTTGCCGCCCAGGCCGGCCTGGGCCTTGGCCGCGCTGGCCGCCAGCGCGCGCTCGCGTGGCGAGGCGCCGGCCTGCATCGCGGCCACCAGGCTCAGCGCCGAGGCCTGCTCGGCCTGCACGTACATATCGGCCATGCGGTGCTGCAGCGCCTGGAAGGTGCCGATCGGCACGCCGAACTGCTTGCGCTGGCGCGCGTAGTCCACGGTGTCGGCGAGCATGCGCTGCATGGCGCCGGCGGCCTCCGCGGCCAGCGCGGCCAGCGCCTGGTCGTTCAGGTGCTCGACCAGCGCGAAGGCGGCGCCGGCTTCGCCGATGACGTCGGCGGCGCCGACCTCGACCTGGTCGAGGTCGAGCTCGGCGGCGCGGGCGCCGTCGATGGTCGGGTACTCGCGCAGGCTCAGGCCGCGCGCTTCGCGCGGAATCCAGAACAGGCTGATGCCGTCGCTATCGCGGCGCGCGCCGGCGCTGCGTGCGCTGACGACGAAATGGGTGGCCCAGGGCGCGGCCACCACGCCGCGCTTGCGGCCGGACAGGCGCCAGCCCTGGCCCTGCCGTTCGGCGCGGGTCTGCACGTCGCTCAGGCAGTAGCGGCCGGCCGGCTCGGCGTGGGCCCAGGCGGCCACCGCCTCGCCGCCGATCAGCGCCGGCACCCAGGCCTGCGCCAGCGCCGGACTGCCTTCGGCCAGTGCGCCCGCGCCCAGCACGATGCTGGACAGGTAGGGCTCGACCACCAGGTGGCGGCCGAACAGCTCCATCACGATCGCATGTTCCACGGCGCCGCCGCCCAGGCCGCCGAAGCGCTCCGGCAGCCCGGCGCCCAGCAGCCCGAGCTGGCTGGCGAGCGCCTTCCAGATGGCCGGCCGCCAGCCGGCGGCCGAATGCACGCCGGCCTGGCGCGCCTCGAAGTCATAGTGGTCGGCCAGGAAGCGCGCCAGCGTGTCGCGCAGCATCGCCTGTTCTTCGCTGAATTGGAAATCCACCGCTGTCCTCCACGGGTTGGGCGCGGCACTCGGGCATGCCGCGGCATCCGGCCATTATCCCGGTGCGGCGGCGGCCCGCATCGTCGGTTGCGACGAATCCCGGCCGGCGCGGCGCGCCCGGCGGCCGCGCATGGCGCGGCGCAGCATCGGCGCGATCGTCGCTTCCGACGATGCCGGCGCCGGGGTGCGCTGCCGAGAATGCCCGCAACGGCCGTCGCGGCCCGCCAGACCTAGCCGAGGAGAGGTTCCATGCATCCGTATGTCCATGCGCAGCGCAGCCCGGAGAAACCGGCGGTGATCATGTCGTCCGGCGCCACCGTCACCTACCGGGAGCTCGACGAACGTTCCAACCAGGTGGCCCGGCTGTTGCGCGACCTCGGGCTGCGCCCGGGCGACCGCGTGGCGTTCCTGATGGAGAACCACCCGCGCCTGTTCGAACTGTGCTGGGGCGCGCAGCGTTCGGGCATCATCTACGTCTGCATCAGCACGCGCCTGACCGCCGCCGAGGCCGCCTACATCGTGCAGGACAGCGGGGCGCAGCTGCTGGTGACCACCCATGCCCAGGCCGCCACCGCGCGCGAGCTCGCCACGCGCCTGCCCGGCCTGCGCGCGCTGCTGATGATGGACGGCACCATCGACGGCTACGACGCCTACGAGACCACGCTGGCACAGTACCCGGCCTGGCGCATCGAGGACGAGACCACCGGCGGCGACATGCTCTATTCGTCCGGCACCACGGGCCGGCCCAAGGGCGTGTTCTCGCCGCCCGCCGATCCCCGCATCGATGCCCCGACCTCGCTGGTCGAGCTGTGCCGCGGCCGCTACGGCTTCAGCGCCGACTCGCGCTACCTGTCGCCGGCGCCGCTGTACCATGCGGCGCCGCTGCGCTACAACCTGGCGGTGCAGGCGCTGGGCGGCACCTCGGTGGTGATGGATCATTTCGATGCCGAGCAGTACCTGCAGCTGGTGCAGGCGCACCGCATCACCCACACCCAGCTGGTACCGACCATGTTCTCGCGGATGCTGAAGCTGCCGCAGGCGGCGCGCGAGCGCTACGACCTGTCCTCGCTGCGCTTCGCCGTGCATGCCGCCGCGCCGTGCCCGGTGCAGGTCAAGGAGCAGATGATCGGCTGGTGGGGTCCGATCATCTGGGAGTACTACGCCGGCACCGAAGGCAACGGCTCGACCTCGGTCGACTCGCAGGAGTGGATGGCACGCAAGGGCACCGTGGGTCGCGCGTCGATCGGCACGCTGCGCATCTGCGACGACGGCGGCGAGGTGCTGCCGCCCGGCGAGCCGGGCATCATCTACTTCGCCGACGGGCGCAGCTTCCAGTACCACAACGACCCGGACAAGACCGCGCAGGCGCGCCATCCGCACCAGGCCGGCTGGACCACGCTGGGCGACATCGGCTACCTCGACGCGGACGGCTACCTGTTCCTGACCGACCGCCAGGCCAATATGATCATCTCCGGCGGGGTCAATATCTACCCGCAGGAAGCGGAGAACCTGCTGATGACCCACCCCAAGGTGCTGGACGTCGCGGTCATCGGCGTGCCCAACGACGATTTCGGCGAGGAGGTCAAGGCGGTGGTGCAGCCGCTCGACATGGCGCAGGCCGGCCCGGCCCTGGCCGAGGAGCTGGTGGCCTTCTGCCGCGCGCAGCTGTCCGCCATCAAGTGCCCGCGTTCGGTGGACTTCGTGCCGGAACTGCCGCGCCTGCCCACCGGCAAGCTGCTCAAGCGCCTGCTGCGCGACCGCTACTGGGAGGGGCGCGGCAGCAAGCTGGTGTGAGCGCGGCCCGTGTCCGCTGCCTCGGGCGGATTTACGCCATAATCCTTGGTTCGACAAGATGGAAGCCGGCCGGCACAGGGCGGCCCTTCGGCCCTCCGGTCTTTCCCCGCGCAGGCCGGCATGCCCGGCCGCGCGATGAACTGACCCGACGAGATGGCACGGATGGCGCGGCAAGGCCGCGCGGCGACACGGCGAATGGCGCATGGCGAGTAGCGAGGAGACCAGTGGGCGCACGGCCCCGGACAGGAGTGGCGCAGCATTGCTGGCGAAGCTCCGTCCGCCCGTGCCGAGTCCATACCAGGTGCAGCGCGAGCGGATCTGCGAGTGCGTATGCGCGGCCGACTTCGTCAAGCTGGTACTGGTGCGGGCACCGGCCGGCTTCGGCAAGACCACGGCGATGCTGCAGTGCAGGGCGCGCCTGGAGGCGGGCGGGGTGCCCACTGCCTGGCTGACGCTCGATCGTGCCGACAACGACGTCGGCAGGTTCCTCGCCTCGCTCGAGGCCGCCTTCGACCAGATGCGGCGCGCCGCCGGCCGGCCGCGCGCGCGGACCGCCGCCGGGCGTTCGGCCGGCGAGCGCGCACTGGCCCTGATCGACCGCATGGCGGGGCTGGGCGGGAAGGATGGCCGTTTCGCATTGTTCCTGGACGACTTCGAGGCGATCCAGGATCCGGCCGTGACCGACCTGCTGTGGCAGCTGGTGGAAGCGCTGCCCCACGGCGCGCGCCTGGTGCTCGGCAGCCGCTGGGTGCCGCAGCGCGGCCTGGGGCGGCTGCGCGCGCGCGGCGAACTGCTGGAGATCGAACCGGCCGAGCTGCGCTTCACCGCCGCGGAAAGCGCCGCCTTCCTGGTGCGGGCGCGCGGCCTGGAGCTGCCGGCCGCGGCGGTGAACAGCCTGCACCGGCGCACGGAAGGCTGGGCCACGGCACTGTGGCTGGCCTCGGTGGCGCTGGAGCGGCGCCCGCACCCGGATGCCTTCATCGCCGGCTTCTCGGGTACCGACGCGGCCATCGCCGACTACCTGCTCGAAGACGTCTTCCTGCACCTGCCGCAGGCGGTGCGCGGCTTCCTGTTGCGCACGGCCGTCCTCGACGAGCTGAGTGCGCCGCTGTGCGATGCGCTGCGCGCGGCCGCCGGGGAGGCGCGAGACAGCGCCGAGATCCTGGCCTGGCTGGAGCGCGCCAACCTGTTCCTGATCCCGCTCGACGGTGCCCGCGAGGCAGCCGGCGGCCCTGCCGCCGTCGCGGGCGGACCCGCGCGCTGGTACCGCTACCACAGCCTGTTCTCGGATTTCCTGCGCGCGCAGCCGGCCGCTGCCGGGCCGGACCAGCTGCCGGCGATGCATCTGGCGGCTTCGCAATGGTTCGCCACGCAGGGCCGGCCGGTGCCCGCCATCGAGCATGCGCTGGCCGCCGGCGACAGCGGCCGCGCGCTGCCGCTGCTGCGCGACAATGTCGACGACCTGCTGGCGCAGGGCCGCATGCGCCTGCTGGCGCGCTGGCTGGGCTCGGTGCCAGCCGGCGGGCTGGCCGCATGGCCCAAGCTGCAGATCGCGCAGGTGTGGGCGGTGTCCTTCACGCGGGGGCCGTCCGATGCCATCGCGCTGCTGCAGGCCATCGACCCGGGCGCGTGCGAGCCCGAGGTGCAAGCCCACGTGCGCGCGCTGCGCCATATGCTGCTGCACATGATGGACCGCTTCGACGAGGCGCGCGCCGCCAGCCGCGACGATCCGCTGCCCCTGCCGATGGGCTATCCGTTTCCCGATTCCATCCTGGCCACCTCCATGGCACGGCTGGCCGCGGTCAGGGGCGACTACCGCGAGGCACGCCGCCTGCTGGCGCTGGCCCGCCAGGCGGTGCATGGTTCGGACAGCAACTTCAACAAGATCTTCTCGGAGTCGGTGGAGGGCCTGATCGACCTGCGGCAAGGGCGCCTGCAACAGGCGCTGGCGCGCTTCCGCGTGGCCGCCAGCACCATGCTGCCCAACCGCTACGGACCGACCAACGGCAATGCCATGGCCTGCCTGCTGCTGGCCGAGGCGCTTTACGAAAGCAACCACTGCGAGCGCGCCGAGCGCCTGCTCAACGTCTATGTGCCGCTGGCGCGCGACCTGGGCCTGCCCGATCAGATCATCTCCGGCCATATCGTGCTGGCGCGCATCGCCTTCGAGCGCGGCGAGGCCGACCAGGCCTACCAGTGGCTCGCCGGCCTGGAGCATCTCGGCCATCATCGCAGCCTGCCGCGCCTGGTGCAGAGCGCCTTGCTGGAGCGCGGCCGGCTGGCCCTGCTGCAAGGCAACCGGCATGCGGCGGCCGATGCGCTGCAGCGCGCCAGCGATCCGGACCTGTGGAAGACGCGCGCCGGCGTGACTTCATTCGCCAACGACGTGGAGAATGTCGCGCTGGCGCAGTTGCGCCTGGATCTCGCCAACGGGCCAGGGCCGGCCGCGCGCGAGGCCATCACGCGCGAGCTCGCCGCGGCCCGCCGCGGCGAGCTGATGCGGCGCGCGCTGAAGCTGCGCGTGCTGCAGGCCGTGGCGTGGGAGCGCGAGGGCGACGAGGCCAGGGCGCGCGAGGCGATGGCGGAGACGGTGCGCTTCTGTGCCACCGAAGGCTTCGTGCGCATCGTCGCCGACGAAGGCGAGGTGGCACGGCGTCTCGCCGCGCAGGCGGTGCAGGACGCCGGCGACACCTTGCCCGCCGCTTATGCCCAGCGCCTGCTGCAGGCCTGCGCGCCGGAGCGGTCCGCTGAGCAGGCGGCGGCCCCGCAGGCGGCGCCCACGCGTGCGGCGCTGCCCGAGCCGCTGACCCCCAAGGAGGAGAAGGTGCTGCACCTGCTTGCCGAGGGCTTCTCCAACGTGGCCATGGCCGAGCGCCTGTTCGTGTCCGAGACCACGGTGCGCACCCACCTGCGCAATATCAGCGCCAAGCTGCGCGCCAGCAACCGCACCCAGGCCGTGGCGATCGCGCGGCAGCTAGGGTTGCTGTAGTCCACGGAATCACGGAAACCGGCCGGAGCCGGCCGCGCCGTGCGGGCGCGCCGCGGGGCGAGGGCAAACGCTCGCCATCGTGCGCATTGCGCCTGGCGGCGCTTCCCGCATGGCATGTCCATCAGCTCTCGTTTCACTGATGTGATGCTTGCCATACATAAAAAGTGGCGCATACGACGCGACTTTCAAATATCACTCAAGGAGTCGCCTGCGCGCTCCGTAGACCGTCTTGTCCGGGGCGTTCGCGCGGCCGGATAGCGGAAATCAACAAGACGAGTGAAGAGCCAACTTCAGGGAGAAGTCCAGTGAGCAGACCTATTCAGAGCATCGGCGCCGCCTTGGGCGGCGCCGCGGTGCTGGCGCTGTCGGCATGCGGCGGCGATGGCGGCACCACCACCACCACGACCAGCGCTACGCCGGCGGCGGCGGCCACCTTGAGCGGTACCGCGGCCACCGGCAGCGCGCTGGCCAACGCGAACGTGGCGGTGACGGACAGCAGCGGCAATTCGCCCTGCCAGGAATCGAGCATCACCACCAGTGCCTTCGGTACCTACACCTGCACGCTCAAGGCGGGCGAAGCGGCGCCGTTCTTCATCGTCGTCACCGATCCCACCGGCAACACCCAGCCCCTGGTCAGCGTCAGCACCACCACGCCGGCTGCCGGCGCGGCGCTGACGGTCAACGCCACGCCGCTGACCACGGCGATCGCCGCCCAACTGGCGCCGGATGGCAATGCGCTCACCCTGGTCAGCGGCGGCACCGTGGATGCCGCGGCACTCAAGCAGACCATCGCCAACGTGGTGGCGCAGTTGAGCAGCGTGCTGGCCGCCATCGGCGCGCCGGCGGGCTACGATCCGTTCACCACCGCCATCACGGCCGCGACCGCCTCCGGCGCCGGCAACACGGCCGACCAGTTGCTCGACATCGTCAAGGTGGTCAAGGACCCGGCCACCGGCAAGGCCGCCCTGGCCACGGTGGACAATCCGACGCCGATCACCCTGGCCACCGCCACCAGCGCAGGCGGCACGCTGAGCGCGCCGGCCGCCGGCGTGGCCAGCCTCCCGCAGGCCATCCAGGCGGTCGCCCAGGCCCTGAGCAGCTGCTTCGCACTGCCGGCCAGCCAGCGCGTGCTGGCCACGGATACCACCATTCCCGCCGCGCAGGGCGGCCCTTCGGTGACATCCGTCGCCGGGGCCTGCCAGAACCTCACGGCATCGAGCAGCAATGCGGCTGGCGTGGATTTCCTGCACAACGGCTACCAGGCCGGCCAGTTCCTGTTCAACACGCTGACCGCCGACAGCATGACCGGGGCCCGTTTCGGCGTGCCCGAGGTGATGGCTTTCTATCCCGCCGCGAACTCCGCTTCCGGGCAGGACGAGGCCGTGCTGAACATCAAGTATGCCGATGGCAACGGCAATCCCGGCAACTTCATCACGCTGGCCCGCAGCATCCCCAACAGTGCCACCAGCGCGCATGCCAGCAATTGGTGGCTGACCGGCAACCAGCAACCGGTCGACGTCTCGCTCAAGACGCTGATCCGCCGCGTGCAGCAGCTCAATGCCAGCAACACGGGCAACTTCAGCCGCTTCCAGAGCGGCCTGCAGTTCTCGATCAATGCGATGGGGCCGGGCAGCGTGGATGGCAACGGCAACCCGCTCAACTTCGCGCGCGTGACCGGTCCGGGCCTGCCGTCGGGCGGCGTCGTGTACGTGGCGCCGGTCGCGGCAGAAAGCGGGCAGTCCTACATGGACGTCAGCAACACGAGCGGCGACATCACCGCGATCCTGTCCGCGCTGAGCGCCACGCCGCCGACGGCGCCGCTGCGCTGCGGCAACTCGCCGAGCGCCAGCCAGCCGTCCTACAACTGCCCCAACTTCTGGCTCTACCGTACCGCCGGCGTCAGCGGCGGCAGCGCCACCACGCTGGCGGCCAACCCGGCCAACAATTCGGGCATCACCGGCAATACCGTGTGGGCGCAGTCCGGCGACGGTTCCAACCCGGCGCTGGTGGTCAAGGGCACGCGCTACCAGGTCGAGCTGTTCTACGGCACCAGCGCCACGCCGACCTACACCTACAACAAGACCCTGCTGACCGACCTGGTGCAGGCCACGCAAGGCGTCAACCTGGCATGGAACACGCCGGGCAGCACGACGCTGGCGGCGCTCGACCCGGGCAACGGCGGCCTGAACGGTGCGCAGGCATCGCTGAGCGCGGACTGGGCGCAGAATGCCGCCGCCGAGCAGATCGGCAACGTGCAGGTGACGGTCGACACCAAGGGTAACTGGGGTGCTTCGACGCCGGTGCCGAAGGGGGCGACGTCCGTGGTGGTGAATGCCGCGGTGCCGGCCTTCACGACGACCACGACGCGCGGCTTCCTGTTCGGCTACCGCATGCTGGACAGCAGCAACAAGACCGCGGTGTACGAGTACAACTAAGTACCGTACCGTTGCGACGCCAGCCCGCACCGGGCTGGCGGGCAGGGCAGGGGCGGAACCGGCAACGGTTCCGCCCTTTGCCTTTTGCGGCCCGCGCCGCTCAGATGCCGAGGAACTCGGCGAACTCCTGCAGCGGCGCGCGCGCGGCGCGCAGGCGGTTGACCGGCGCGGCTTCGTTCTCGTAGCCGATCGACATACCGGTGAACAGCATGCGCTCCGGCGGCAGTGCGAGGAAGCCGGCGAGGGTCTCCGGATAGATCGCCCAGCATTCCTGCGCGCAGCTGTGCAGGCCCGCCTCGCGCAACAGCAGCATCACGGTCTGCAGGTACATGCCCAGGTCGGACCATTGCGGCGGCCCCATGCGGCGGTCCACGCTGCAGAACAGCGCCAGCGGCGCGCCGAAGAACTCGAAGTTGCGGCCGAACTGCGCCAGCCGGCCGCGCTTGTCCTCGCGCGCGATGCCGAGGCAGCGGTACATGTCCTCGCCCACCTCGAAGCGGCGCTCGCGGTAGGGCGAAACCAGCTCGGGCGGGTAGATGTCGTACTCGCGCCGTTCGCCGCCCGGCGCTGCCGCCACGCGCTCGCGCATGAGGCCCTTGAGCCGGTCGAGCGACTCGCCGCCCACCACGTGGACGTGCCAGGGCTGGAGGTTGCCGCCCGAGGGCGCGCGGGCGGCGCTGTCGAGCACGCGCCGGATCAGGGCGGGATCGACCGGGGTGGGCAGGAAGTCCCGCACCGATTTGCGGCTGTCCACCGCTTCGCTGACACGCATGGCCAGTTCTCCTTCGTTCTTGCTTGGCGGCGGGCCTGCCTTCCGCCCGCCGGTCTTCTGCGCGCGGCGGCGCGCTCAGGCGAAGGGCGGCTCGCCGGTCCAGTCGAAGAAGTCCGGCATGTCGTGCGAGACGCGCTCGGGGAACGCGGCCTGGCGCTTCTCGAGGAAGGCATCCACGCCTTCCTTGACGTCGGCCGAACGCCCGCGCGACTGGATGGCGCGGCTGTCCAGCTTGTGCGCTTCCATCGGGTGGCTGGCGCCCGCCATGCGCCAGATCAGCTGGCGCGAGATGGCCACCGAGACCGGCGCGGCGTTGTCGGCGATCTCGCGTGCGAGCGCGCGCGCGGCCGGCAGCAGGTCTTCGGGCGCATGCAGCGAGCGCACCAGGCCGCGCTCCAGCGCTTCCTGCGCGCTGAAGACCCGCCCGGTGTAGCACCACTCCAGCGCGGTGGAGATGCCGACCACGCGCGACAGGAACCAGGAGGAGGCGGCTTCGGGAGTGATGCCTCGGCGCGCGAACACGAAGCCGAACTTGGCTTCGGTCGAGGCCAGGCGGATGTCCATCGGCAGTTGCATGGTCACGCCCACGCCGACCGCGGCGCCGTTGACCGCGCTGATCACCGGCTTGAGGCTGCGGAAGATGCGCAGCGAGACGCGGCCGCCGCCGTCGCGGTGCGCGGTATTGGCCGGCGTGGCGCCATAGCGCTTCTCGAAATCGAAGGTGGAGCCGCCGGCGGCGAGGTCCGCGCCGGCACAGAAGGCGCGCCCGGCACCGGTGACGATGACCGCGCGCACCGCGTCGTCGGCATCGGTGGCGTCGAACGCGGCGATCAGCTCGTGCATCATCTGCGGCGTGAAGGCATTGAGCCGGTCCGGGCGGTTCAGCGTGAGGGTGGCGATGCCGTCCTCGACGGCATACTGCAGGGTTTCGAAGTTCGGGGGGCTGGCGTCTTGCATGGCGGTCTCGCGCGAGGGGCAGGGTTGAGGTGACGGAGGGGCCGGCCGCGGCGGGCGGCACGGCGGTGGCCGATGCTCGACAGCCTAGTGCGGCACGCGCCGCTTGTAATCGTCGCTTCCGACGAAGCCCGCCGGGCGGTGCGCGGCTAGACTGGCAGCCGTACAGGCCCACTATAGGCCCACGCAAGACGACGACCCGCGCGTGCCCGCGCGGGTGGGCCGGTCCGCCGGCGGCACCCGCCGCACCGGACGCTTCGCTTCCGTATTCAACTCGTTTCATCAAGGAATTCCATGAAAACGCGCATCACCGAGCTGCTGGGCATCCGCTATCCGATCATCCAGGGCGGCATGCAATGGGTCGGCTACGCCGAGATGGCCGCGGCCGTCTCCAATGCCGGCGGCCTCGGCGTCCTGACCGCACTGACCCAGCCGACGCCGGAGGCGCTGGCCGACGAGATCCGCCGCTGCCGCGAGATGACCGACCAGCCCTTCGGCGTCAACCTGACGCTGCTGCCGTCGATCAACCCGCCGCCGTACGCGCGCTACCTCGACGTCATCATCGACAGCGGCATCAAGGTGCTGGAGACCGCCGGCAACAATCCCAAGGAGCATATCGCGCGCGCCAAGGCGGCCGGCATCAAGGTCATCCACAAGTGCGTGGCGGTGCGCCACGCGCTGTCGGCCGAGCGCCTGGGCGTCGACGCTGTGTCGATCGACGGCTTCGAGTGCGCCGGCCATCCCGGCGAGGACGATGTGCCGGGCCTGGTGCTGATCCCGCTGGCGGCCCGGCGGCTGGGCATCCCGGTGATCGCCTCGGGCGGCATCGCCGACGGGCGCGGCATGGCTGCCGCCCTGGTGCTGGGCGCCGAGGGCGTGAACATGGGCACGCGCTTCTGCGCCACGCGCGAGGCGCCCATCCACGACCACATCAAGCAGGCCCTGGTCGACTCAAGCGAGCGTGACACCAAGCTGATCTTCCGCACCCTGCACAACACCGCACGCGTGCTGAAGAACGCCATCTCGGAAGAGGTGGTGGCGATCGAGCGCCGTCCCGGCGGCGCCCAGTTCGAGGAAGTGCGCCACCTGGTGGCGGGCGCGCGCGGCAAGGCCGCGCTGCAGGCCGGCAACGTACACGACGGCATCGTCAGCGCCGGACAGTGCGTGGGCCTGATCGAAGACGTGCCGACCTGCGCCGAGCTGATCGAGCGCATGGTCGCGGAGTGCCGCGAACGCCTCGGCGCGGCCTCGCAGTACTTCGCCGCCTGAGATGGGCGGCGATAGCACCGACGGCCGCGCGCTGGCCGCCGTAGCGGCCGACGGGGCGCCGGCGGACGATCCGCCGGAAGGCTTCGTCGCCTTGCGCGGCACCAGCGGTTTCCTGGCCAACTTCGGCCAGCTCTACGTGCATCCGGCCAGGCGCGCGGTCGGCATCCGCATCGGGCCGCAGCACCTGAACCCGCTCGGCATTCCGCACGGGGGCATGCTGGCCACGCTGGCCGACACCGCGATCGGCATGATGATGTCGCTGGAGACAGGCAGCAAGCGTCCCACCGCGGTGACGGCCAACCTGAGCCTGGACTTCTTCGACTCGGCGCGGGTCGGCGACTGGGTCGAGGCGCACGTGAGCTTCGACAAGCTCGGCAACCGGCTGCGCTTCGGCAGCTGCCGGCTGCTGGCCGGCGAGCGCTGCCTGCTGCGCGCGACGGCGATCTTTTCCGTGCTGCAGCCGCGCACCTAGGCGCACACCCCGGCAGGCACCTGCCCGTGCACCTGCCCATGCACCTAGCCGCGCAATCGTCGCTTCCGACGACGCCACGCGCGCGGCGGGCGCCGCAGAATCGAGGCATCGGACGGCGGGCCGCGCAGTGCCCGGCCGCGTCCGCCCGGCGCCGCCATGCGGCGGCGCCACGACCACGACAACTGGGGACAAAGGAGATCACATGGCAGAGGCATACATCGTTGCCGCGGTGCGCACCGCGGGAGGACGCAAGGGCGGCAAGCTGTCCGGCTGGCATCCGGCCGACCTGGCGGCGCAGGTGCTGGACGCGCTGGTCGAGCGCACCGGCGCCGACCCGGCCTTGATCGAGGACGTGATCATGGGCTGCGTCGGCCAGGCCGGCGAGCAGTCGGGCAATATCGCGCGCAATGCGGTGCTGGCCTCGCGCCTGCCGGAGAGCGTGCCCGGCACTTCGGTGGACCGCCAGTGCGGCTCCTCCCAGCAGGCCCTGCACTTCGCCGCGCAGGCGGTGATGTCGGGCACCATGGACATCGTCATCGCCGCCGGCGTGGAGAGCATGACGCGCGTGCCGATGGGGCTGCCGTCGACGCTGCCGGCGCAGAACGGCTTCGGCAGCTCGATGAGCCCCAACATGCAGCAGCGCTATCCCGGCGTGAAGTTCAGCCAGTTCACCGGCGCCGAGATGATGGCGCGCAAGTATGAGCTGCAGCGCGCGGACCTGGACCGCTATGCGCTGCAGAGCCACCAGCGCGCCATCGCCGCCACCCAGGCCGGTGTGTTCGCCGCGGAGATCGTGCCGGTGGCCGTGCGCCTGCCCGACGGCAGCACCAACGGCGAGCTGCATACCGTGGACGAGGGCATCCGCTTCGATGCGACGCTGGAGTCGATCGGCAGCGTCAAGCTGATCGCCGAAGGCGGGCGCGTCACCGCCGCCACCGCCAGCCAGATCTGCGACGGCGCGGCCGGCCTGATGGTGGTCAACGAAGCGGGCCTGAAGAAGCTGGGCGTCAAGCCACTGGCGCGCGTGCATCACATGACCATGCTGGGCCACGACCCGGTCATCATGCTGGAGGCGCCGGTGCCGGCCACGCTGCACGCGCTCAAGCGCGCCGGCATGAAGATCGACGAGATCGACCTGTTCGAGGTCAACGAGGCCTTCGCCCCGGTGCCGCTGGCCTGGCTCAAGACCACCGGCGCCGATCCGGACCGGCTCAACGTCAACGGCGGCGCGATCGCCCTGGGCCATCCGCTGGGCGGCTCGGGCGCCAAGCTGATGACCACGCTGGTGCACGCGCTGCACCAGCGCGGCAAGCGCTACGGCCTGCAGACCATGTGCGAGGGCGGCGGCATGGCCAACGTGACCATCGTCGAGCGGCTGTGAGGCTGCGGGGCTGAAACGGCGTCGCGCGCAACGAGAGGGGCCGGGTGACCGGTCCCTTTTTCTTTGACGGTGCGGGGCGCCGTGGCTCGCTGGCGTGCTCCCTGGTTCGCTCCCCTCTCCCGCTTGCGGGAGAGGGGCCGGGGGTGAGGGCGGGCGCTGGCATGGCGCGTTGCCTTGCCCGGCCGCCGCACCGCGCCGTCAGGCGAAGGTGATGGCCTCGCGCCGCTCGGGCTGGTCGAGGTGGGGCAGGTTGTTGAAGCTGAGCAGGCGCTGGGCCGAGCGGCCGGCGATGATCTCGCAGAAGGCCGTATTGCGGAACTGCAGGTTCAGTTCGATGGCGGTCTGCGCGGGCGCGCCGAGCAGGTCGGCGGTGGCGCGGCCGATGGCGCCGCCGGAGCTGACCACGAGGATGTTGTCGTCGCGCGTGGCGCCTTCCAGGGACTGTTGCAGCCCGGCGCGGATGCGGCGGCCGAAGTCGGCCCAGGACTCCGGCATGTCGTTCAGCTTGTCTTCGGTCCAGGCCTGGTAGGCGGCGCGGAAGGTGCGCCAGTAGTCGTTGTAGTCGCCGTTCTGGTGGGCGCGATGGTCGCCGCCGCCGGTGTAGCTGCGGTACAGCGCCTCGCCATCGTATTCGTCCAGCCCGGCGTGGGTCTGCACCGTGGCGCCGGGGCCGCCCAGGCCGGCCAGGATCTCGCTGGCGGTGTCCTGCTGGCGCACCAGGGTGCCGGCGAAGACGCGGCTGAAGGCGAGGCCGCGCGTGCGGAAGTATTCGCCCAGCCAGCGGGCTTGTTGCCGGCCGGTGGCCGAGAGGCAGTCGTAGTTGGCCGCGCCGAAGGAGGCCTGACCATGTCGCACCAGGAAAAGCGTAGCCATGTCCGCAAGGGCGCGGCGAGGCGCCCGCAATCGATTGGGTGGAAAGGGTGCCGGGGCCGTGCCGTGGCGGACGGCCGCGCGGGATGCGGGGCCATTGTAGGCGTGATGCCGCAGCGCGCCAAAGCAAGCCGCGCAGGATTCATAGCGGTCATTTCCCGCCTGCATTGTCGCTGCCTGCGCGAGGGGCGGCGCCGTCCCTCGCGCGGGCTACGGCAGGCGCGGGCCTTGCCTCAGGCGGGCAGGTCGAGATAGCGCGTCACCATGCCGCTCAGTTCGGCGGGCAGGCGCTCGTCGTCGAGCTGGAGCGGGCCGGGATCGTTGATCACGGCATTGACCAGCACGCTGAAGACGGCCTGCAGGGCGAAACGCACGCGCAGCTCTGCCTGGTCCGCGGCGTAGGGCAGGCGGGGTACCAGCAGTTCCACCATGCGGCAGACCACGTCCTCGCCGCTCTCGCGGTGCGGCAACCATTCTTCCGGGCGGGTGGAGGCATGCTTGAGCGAAGCGCGGATCACGCCGCGGTTGGCCTGCACGCCGCGCACCAGGAAGCGCATGGTCTTGTCCACCATCTCGCGGGTGGAGACCTCGATCCAGCGTTCCTGGCTCAGGTAGCGCGCTACCGAAGCGGCGGTTTCCTCCATGACCAGGGCGCGCAGGGCCTCGAAGAAGGCCATCTTGTCGCGGAAGCGGCCATAGAAGGCACCTACCGAGACTTCGCAGGCGGCGGCGATCTGCGCCACCGAGACGGCGGCGAAATCGCGCTGGGCCAGCAGGTCGCGGCCGGCGCTCAGCAGGGCCTGTTCGGTCTCGCGGGCGCGCCGCTGGCGCGGCGGCTGCAGGATGGTCGGCGTGGCAACGGTCGGGAAGGCGGACCCGCCTGACGCGCTGCGCGCGGGTGAGGTGTGCATGAAGCTGTCTCCAGAAATTCGAATCTTCGTTCGGTTTTCGAACCATATGGTTCAACGCGTTCCACGTCAAGCGACTAGACTAATTTCCAATATCTGGAAATGAATTCCGGACTTTGACACTGCGGAGCCGGACGACCCAAACTGGTCGGAGGAGACAAGACATGAATACGCCGGTCGAACAATTCATCGCCGAGCGCCGCCTCGAGGACCCGTCCTTCGGCGGACTGCTGGCCAAGGGCTTCGCCTTGCTGCGCTGCTTCATCGACGAGCCGCAGCCGCTCGGCAACGGGGAGCTGGCGCAGCGCCTGCAGTTGCCGCGCGCCACCGTGTCGCGCATCTGCCGCACGCTGTTCGAGCTCGGCTACCTCGACTGGGATCCCAAGCTCGACAAGTACTTCGTCAGCGCCCAGGTGCTGGCGCTGGGCTACCCCTACCTGGCCGGCCTGCAGGTGCGCCACCTGGCGCGCCCATTGATGCAGGCGCTGGCCGACCGCGTCGAGGGCGCGGTGTCGATGGGCGTGGCGCACCGGCTGGATGTCACTTACCTGCTGTCCTGCACCCACAACGAGGGCACGCCGGCCAAGCCCGGCGTGGGCGCAGTGCGCTCGGTGATGCGCACGGCCATGGGGCGCGCCTTCCTGTGCACGCTGTCCAAGCAGGAGTTCGGCAAGCTGATGGCCTCGGCCAAGGCGGAGCGGCCCGAGGAATACGAGGCCTGCTACGACCGCGTCTGCCACAACGTGGCCCATTACCCGAAACGCGGCTTCGCCATCAACGAAGGCGATGCCGGCAGCGGGGTGCATGGCGCCGGCGTCTATTCGCGCATCGTCTACCTGAACCGCCCGCTGCTGTTCAACTGCGCGCTGGCGGGCTCGCAACTGCGCCGCGGCACGCTGGAGCGGCGCATCGCGCCGATGCTGATGGAGATGGTGCGCGCGGTGGAGGCGGCCGCGGGCCTGCAGCGCTAGCGCCGCCGAGGCAGCCGCGCGCCGTGCGGCCGGCGCGGACAACGAAAAACGGACGGCGCCGCCGCCCAAGACGAGGAGACCTTTGCCGATGCACGATCTCGATGCCCTGCTGCAGCCCCGTTCCATCGCCGTGATCGGCGCCTCGACGCAGCCCGACAAGGTGGGCGGCATGCCGATCCGGCTGCTGCGCGAGCTCGGCTACCCGGGCCGGATCTACCCGGTGCACCGCGATGCGGGCGAGATTCAGGGCTTGCGCGCCTATCCTTCGCTGGCCGCCATCGGCGTGCCGGTCGACCTGGCCATCGTGGCGGTGCCGGCGGCGGCCGCGCTTGACGTGATGGCGCAGCTCGGCCAGGCCGGCGTGCGCGCCGCGGTGTACTTCACCTCCGGCTTTGCCGAGACCGGCGGGGCGGACGATGATGCACAGGGTGCGCAGGATGCGCGGGGCGCGCGCCTGCAGCAGGCGCTGGCCCGCGCCGCGCAAGCCCACGGCGTGCTGCTGCTCGGCCCCAATTGCCTGGGCGCGATGAACCTCCGGGAACGTGTGTTCGCGACCTTTTCCCCGGTGCCGCTGGCGGGCGTGCCGCCGGTCGGCGATGTCGCGCTGGTCAGCCAGAGCGGTGCCTTCGGCGCCTACGCCTTTGCGCTGGCGCGCGAGGCCGGCCTCGGCCTGAGCCATTGGGTGACCACCGGCAATGAGGCCGGCCTGCAGCTGGCCGACGTGATCGCCTGGCTGGCGCGCGATGACGCCACGCGCGTGATCCTGGTCTACATGGAGGGCTGCCGCGACGGCGCGCGCCTGCGCGGCGCACTGGCGGCGGCGCGCGCGGCCGGCAAGCCGGTGGTGGTGGCCAAGGTGGGCGTCACCGCGGCCGGGGCACGCTCGGCGCAGTCGCACACGGCCAGCCTGACCGGCGAAGACGCGGTCTACCAGGCGGTCTTCGACGAATACAACGTGCATCGCGCCGACACGCTGGAAGCGTTCTTCCGCCTCGGCTATGTGCTGTCGCGCGGGCGCCGCCCGGCGCGCTGGTCGAGCCCCGCGGGACTGGCGGCCGGCGCGGTGGCGCCGCTCGCCATCGTCACCGTGTCGGGCGGGGTCGGCATCATGATGGCCGACAGTGCCGAACGCCTCGGCGTGCCGCTGCCGCCGATGCCGCCGGAAGCCGCGCGGGCGTTGCGTGAGGCGATTCCCTTCGCGAGCACCGCCAACCCGATCGACGTGACGGGCCAGATCATGGCGCAGCCGGCCGTGCTGCTGGGCGCGCTCGAGGCCGTCGCGGACAGCCCGGCCTACGGCTGCGTGGCGGCCTTCCTGGCCGGAGGCCTCAACTCGCCGCGCCTGTGGAGCGGACTGCAGCAGAGCGTGGCAGCGCTGCAGGCGCGTGGCGGCTCGCCGCTGCTGCTGAGCGGGCTGGTCGACGACGACAAGCGCGCCTGGCTGGAAGCGCGCGGCTGCCTGGTGTTCCGCGAGCCCGCGCATGCCGTCGAGGCGGTGGTGACGCTGGCGCGCGCCGCCGCGTTCGAGGCGCTCGAGGCGGGCGGGCACGGCGCGATGCCGGAGGCCACCTCGTTGCCGGCATTGCCGGCGCTGCCGGACGACGCCGCGGCACTGTCCGAGTTCGAGGCGCTGCGCCTGCTGTCGGCGGCGGGGGTGCCGGTCGCCGCGCACGGGCTGGCCGACGATGCGGACGAGGCCGCGGCCATCGCCGCGCAGATCGGCTTCCCGGTGGCGGTCAAGCTGTGCTCGCGCGAAGTGCTGCACAAGAGCGATGTGGGCGGCGTGGTGCTAGGCGTGGCCGACGCGGACGGGGTGCGTGCCGCTTTCGCGCAGGTGCGGGCGGCGTTGGCACGCTGCCGCGATGCCAGCGGCCGGCCGCCGCGTTTCGAAGGCGTGCTGGTGGCGCGCATGGTGCGGGGCCGGGGCGAGTTGATGGTGGGGGTGCGGCGCGATCCGGTGTTCGGGCCGGTGGCGCTGGCCGGCATCGGCGGCACCGCGGTGGAGGTGCTGCGGCAGACCGCCTTCGGCCTGGCGCCGCTGTCGCCGGCACGCGCGCGCGACATGCTGGCACGCAGCCGCGCTGCAGCCCTGTGCGAGAGCCACCGCGGCCATGCGCCGCTCGACCTCGACGCGATCGCCGAGGTGCTGGTGCGCGTCTCGCGCTGCGCGGTGGCGCTGGGCGAGCGGCTCGATACGCTGGAGATCAATCCTTTCATCATCGGCGCCGACGGCTTGTGCGCGGCCGACGCCGTGATCACGCTGCGGCCACCGGCCTGAGAGGCACGGCTCGCGAGCGTCCGCGCCAGACGGACGCCGATCCTGGTCCACTGAATTCTTGACATGGGCGGTGAAGGACACCGCACGCACCGACCGATTTCAGGGATTCCGTGGACCCAAGACAACTGGAGACAACGATGGAACGATCGGCAGCATGGACGCTGCGGGGCGCGCTCGCCCGCATGCGGGGCAGTCTGGGCGCGGCAGGCATGGCAGGAGCGGTCGGCGTGGCCGGCCTGGCCGGCCTGGGCGGCGTGGGCGGCGTGGGCAGTGCCTGCGTACTGCTCGCGTCCAGCGGGCCCGCGCGCGCGGGCGGCTACCCGGACAAGCCGATCCGCCTGGTGGTGCCGTTCCCGCCGGGGGGCGGCACCGACGTGCTCGGGCGCCTGGTGGCGGTGCGCCTGGGCGCCGAGCTCAAGCAGACCGTGGTGGTGGAGAACGTGGCCGGCGCCACCGGCACCATCGGTTCGGCGCAGGTGGCGCGCGCCGCGCCCGACGGCTACACGCTGCTGCTCGGCATCTCGGCCACGCACGCGATCGCTCCCTCGGTGTTCCCGCGCCTGCCCTATGCGCCGCTGCGCGACTTTGCCCCGGTCGCACGGCTGGCCTACGGTGGCAACGTGCTGGTAGCCAATCCGGGCTTCGCGGCGCACGACCTGCCGGGCCTGGTGGCGATGGCGCGGCGCCCGGGCGCCGACATCGCCTTCGGCTCGTGGGGCCAGGGCTCGGGCGGCCACCTGGCCGGCGAGGCCGTCAACACCGCGGCCGGCATCCACCTGCGCCACATCCCCTACAAGGGCGTGAGCCCCATGCTGACCGACGTGATCGGCGGCACCTTGCCGCTGGCGATGTCGGACCTGACCGGCACGCTGCCGCTGATCCGGGCCGGCAAGGTGCGCGCGCTGGCCGTCAGCGGCTCGCAGCGCTCGCCGGCGCTGCCCGACGTGCCCACCTTCACCGAGGCCGGCGTGCCGTTCCGGCTCGATAGCTGGTTCGCGCTGTTCGTGCCGGCGCGCACGCCGGCAGCCATCGTCGACAAGCTGGAGCAGGCCACGCGCGCGGCCATGCAGGACGATGGCGTGCAGGCGCAGATCGCCGCCTTCGGCATGCGCTACACGCCGGTGACGCGCGCGGCCTTCGCGGCCCAGATGCGCGACGACGCGCAGGCCTGGGCGGCCCTGGTCAAGTCCAGCGGTGCCGCCTTCGAGTGAGGCGCGCCACGGCAGCGCAGGCCGCGCCAGGCAAGCAGCACAAGCAGCACAAGCAGCACAAGCAGCACAAGCAGGACAACGAAGACAGACGAGGAGACTCCCGCATGAATGCCCCCATCCTTTCCGCCGCCAGCCCGCAGGAGGCGCTGGCCGCCGCCGCCGCGCTGCCGCTGGTGCTGTACGGCTACCCGCTGGTGGAGAGCCTGCGCACCTGCCGGCTGCAGACCTCGGCGCGCGAGGCCACCGGCTACGGCCGCGCGCCGGTCAACGTGCTGTCCGCCAGCGAGCGGCAGTGGACCCACGAGGACCGCGACATCGTCACGCCGGCCAACGACCTGTTGTACTTCTGCGGCTGGATCCACCTGGCCGACGGGCCGGTCACGCTGCGCATCCCGCCGCTGCCCGAGCGCGAGCGCTACTACGTGATCGAGCTGCTGGACGCCTACACGCACAATTTCGCCAACCTGGGCCCGCGCAACATCCCGCCGGAGGGCGGCGAGGTCGTGCTGGCCGGGCCCGGCCGGCAGGCCGGCGGCGCGCATGTGGTGAACTGCCCCACGCCGCTGGTCTGGCTGCTGGGCCGTGTGCTGGTGCAGGGCGAGGCCGACCTGCCGCGCGCGCTGGCCTTCGAGCGTGGCTTCGCCATCGCCGCCGCGCCGGGCCGGCGCCGCCCGCCCAGCATCGAAGCCTGGAGCGAGACCGGCGACGAGGCCATGGACTTCTTCCAGAACCTGTTCAACGGCCTGCGCGATTTTCCGCCGGCGCCGCGCGACCAGGGCCTGCTGACGCTGCTGCGCAAGGTCGGCGTGCGCCTGGAGGATGCTCCCGAGGTCGCTGCGCTGCGTCCGGCGGTGCGTGCCGGACTGGCCGGCGCCTACCGCCAGGGCATGGCGCTGATCGAGGCCCATACGCGCAGCCAGCAGCGCAAGAGCTGGGGCTACAGCCTCCAGCTCGGCCGCTTCGGCGACGAGGGCGACGACTGGCTGCTGCGGGCCACCACGGCGATGAAGGGCCTGGGCGCGCTGCGCGCCGACGAGGCGGTCTACGCCATGGCCGATTTCGACGCCGACGGCGAGCCGCTCGACGGCCGCCACCGCTACGCGCTGCGCTTCGCGCCGGGGCAGCTGCCGCCGGCGCAGGCCTTCTGGTCGGTGTCGCTGTACGGCGAGGATCGCTACTTCGCCGCCAACGAGATCGGCCGCTATGCGGTCGGCGACCGCACGCCCGGGCTGCGCTTCGAGCCCGACGGCAGCCTGGTGATCCCGATCGGGCATGGCCGTCCCGAGGCGGAGGCGAACTGGCTGCCGGCGCCGGCCGGCCGCTTCTACCTGATCCTGCGCCTCTACCATCCGTCGCCGGCCTTCATGGCCGGCCAGTACGCCATTCCCGCGGTGGTGCGCCTCGACTGAATCCGGAGACCGACGATGACCTCCCATCCGCCCCCCCATGACCCGCACGCACCCCACTCCGGTTCGCTCTCTGCGCAGCAGGCGCTGGCGCGCGAGGCGGTGCTGCACACCCTGCCGCTCTACGAAATGGCGCGCATGCGCGCGGCGACCTGCCCGCGCCGCGATGCGGCGGGCCGCTTCGCCGGCGACGGCCCGGCGTCGACGCTGCGCTGGGTCAACCAGATCACCCACACGCGCGAGCTGCTGGGGCCGCGCCATCGCCAGGTGGTGACGCCGAACAACGACACCCTGTACACCAATGCCTGGCTGGACCTGTCGCGCGGGCCGCTGCTGCTGGAGGTGCCGGACAGCCTGGGGCTCTACTACGTGCTGGGCCTGCTGGATTTCTATACCAATCCCTTCGGCTACATCGGCACGCGTACCACCGGCGCGGGGCCGGGCCGCTTCCTGCTGCATGCGCCGGGCTGGCAGGGCAGGGTGCCGGACGGCGCGCGCGCCATCGCCTGCCCGACCGATGCGGTCTGGATGATCGGCCGCCTGCTGGCCGAGGGCGAGGCGGACCTGCCCGCCGTGCATGCCTTCCAGGACGGCATCCGGCTGAGCCGTGCCGACGGGCAGCCGGCGGCCTTCGCCTTCGATGTGGCGATGCGCCCGGACGAGCGTCCCGGCGAGGCGCGCCGCTTTGCCGAGGTGGTCAACCGCGCGCTGCGCGACTATCCGCCCGACGCGCAGGAGGCGCCGCTGGTGGCGCGCTTCGCGCAGGTCGGCATCGGTGCCGGCTGCGAGGCGGGCGCGCTGGGCGAAGCGCAGCTGGCGGAACTGGCGGCCGCGCTGCAGGCCGTGCTGGCGGAACTGGACGTGCCGGCCGAAGCCGCCCTGGGCGGCGGCTGGAGCCTGCCGGTGGCGATCCGTGCCACCTTCGGCGCGCAGACTCTGCAGCGGGCCCAGGTGGCGAGGAACTATATCGGCGCGCTCGGCATCGAGGAGGCGATGTACGTGATCGCCGAGCGCGACGGTGACGGCGTGCCGCTCGATGGCCGCCAGGCCTACGTGCTGGACTTTCCCGCCGGCGGGCTGCCGCAGGTGGGCGCCTTCTGGTCGCTGACCCTGTATGACAAGCGCGATTGCATGCTGGTGGAGAACCCGCTGCAACGCTACTCGCTGGGCGACCGCTCGCCTGGCCTGCGCCACGAGGCCGATGGCGGCCTGCGCCTGCACCTGTCGGCCGTGCCGCCGGCGGACCCGGCATGCCGTGGCAACTGGCTGCCGGCCCCGACCGGTCCGTTCTACGTGGTGCTGCGGCTGTACATTCCCGCCGCGGCCCACCTC
Source organism: Cupriavidus sp. USMAA2-4 (assembly GCF_001854305.1). Taxonomy (NCBI): domain Bacteria; kingdom Pseudomonadati; phylum Pseudomonadota; class Betaproteobacteria; order Burkholderiales; family Burkholderiaceae; genus Cupriavidus; species Cupriavidus sp. USMAA2-4. Next base: position 1,972,687 of record NZ_CP017749.1, read on the forward strand.
GACAACCGCTTCGCCTATCCGCCCCTGCGCCGCGTGGAGGTGGGGCAATGAGCGCGCGCCTGACGCGGCGCGACCTGCTGGCGCGCGTGCCGGCGCTGGCCTTGCTGCTGGCCGGGGGCGTGCCACCGGCACGCGCGCAGGACTATCCCTCCCGCGCGGTGCGGCTGCTGTCGCCCTATGGGCCCGGCGGCTCCAACGATACCTCGGCACGCCTGCTGGCCGAGGCGCTGAGCCGCCGCTACGGCCAGCAGTTCGTGGTGGAGAACAAGCCGGGCGCAGGCACGCGCCTGGCCAACGAGCAGGTCGCCCATGCCAAGCCGGATGGCTACACGCTGCTGTGGGCGGCGGCACCGTTCGCCATCAATACCGCCGCCGGCCTGCCGCAGCCCTATGACATCCGCAAGGACTTCGCCGCCATCGGGCCGCGCGTGCTGGGGCCGTTGTTCCTGATCGTGCGGGCCGATTCGCCGGCGCGCAACGTGGCGGACTTCGTGCGCCTGGCGCGCGCGCAGCGCGAGGGCGCGACCTTCGCTTCGCCCGGCGCGGGCTCGGGGCCGCACCTGGCTGCCGAACTGTTCGCCGCGCAAGGGCGTTTCCGCGACGTCAACGTGCATTTCCGCGGCGACGCCACCGCCTACACCGAGCTGCTGGCCGGCCGCGTCGATGCCACGCTGACGGCCATCACGTCGGCGTTGCCCTTCGTCAAGGCCGGCAAGCTGCGCGTGCTGGCCGTGGCGTCGGAGCAGCGCACGCCGGTCTGCCCGCAGGCGCCGACCTTCGCCGAGCAGGGCTACCCCGGCGTGGTGGGCTACGGCTGGTTCGGCCTGCTGGCGCCGGCCGGCACGCCGGCGGCCATCGTGCAGCAGCTCAATCGCGATGCCAGCGCGGTGCTGGCCGACGCCGGCACGCGCGACCGGCTGGTGGCGCTGGGCCTGCAGCCCGAGCCGGGCTCGAGCGCGGCGTTCGCCGGCTTCATCGATGCCGAGGTGAACAAGTGGCGCGAGGTGATCCGCAGCGCCGGCATCGTGCTCGAGTAAGCGCCTGGTGCGGCGGCGGCGGCGGATTCTGCTGCGACGCTAGCGGAAGCGCGGCCCCAGGTCGGCCTTCATCCACTCGAGGAAGGCCCGGCTGCGCGCCGGCAGCAGCCGCGCGTGCGGATAGATCAGCGACAGGGGCCAGGGCGTTTGCTCGAACGATTGCAGCACGATGCGCAGCTGGCGCGCCGCCACCAGCGGCGCCACCTGGTAGGAGAGGAAGTTGCCGAAGCCCGCGCCGGCGGCGCAGGCCGCCACCGCCGGCGCGGTCTGGTTGAATTCGAGATTGCCGCTCACGGGGACGTGGAAGGACTCGCCGTCCTCCTGGAAGGTCCACCAGTGCGCCGCATTGCCGATGAAGCGCACGCAGTTGTGCTGCGCCAGCTCGCGCGGGTGCGCCGGCACGCCGTGCCGGCGCAGGAAGGCCGGGGTCGCCACCACCACGCGCCGGATCCGGCCGACCGCCTGCGCCACCAGCGTGGAGTCCGCCAGCGGGCCGATGCGGATGCCGACGTCGATGTTCTCCTCCAGCAGGTTCACCACGCGGTCGGTGAATTCCATGCGGCAGCTCACCGCCGGATAACGCGCCGCGAAGCCCGTCACCGCCGGTGCCACGTACATCTGGCCGAACAGGACCGGCGCGGTGATGGTCAGTTGCCCGGCGGGCTCGACGTGGCGCGCGCTCAGCCCGGCCTCGACCTCGTCGACGGCGGCCAGGATGCGCCGGCAGCCGGCCAGGTAGCCGCGGCCCTCGTCGGTCAGCGAGAGCCGGCGCGTGGTGCGGTTGAGCAGCCGCACATTGAGTTCGGCCTCCAGCGCGGCGAGGGTGCGCACCACGGCCGGCAGCGAACTGCCGAGGGCGGTGGCGGCGGCAGTGAGGCTGCCTTCCTCGACGATGCGAACGAAGGCCTGCATGGCGCGTAGCTTGTCCATGGCCGCCACATTACTCCGATTCGTGGAGTAGTCAAATACGGACCGCCCCATTTATTGCAATCAGCGCGCGGGCCAGAATGCAGGCAACCGTTCGGCGCAAGCCGTTTCCCCGGAGACCCGAGATGACCCTTGCCGCATCCCCCGCCAATCCGCTCGTGCTGTATCACATGCCGCTGTCGGGGCACGCGCACCGCGCGCAGCTGTTCCTGTCGCTGCTCGGCCTGCCCTACCGGCTGGTGCCGGTGGACCTGCGCGGCGGCGAGCACAAGCGCCCGCTCTTCCTCAAGCTCAATCCCTTCGGCCAGGTTCCGGTGCTGGACGACAACGGCACCATCGTCAGCGATTCCAACGCCATCCTGGTCTACCTCGCCTTGCGCTACGACGACGGCCGCTGGCTGCCGCGCGACCCGGCCGGCGCCGCGGCGGTGCAGCGCTGGCTGTCGGTGGCCGCCGGCGAGATTGCCTTCGGGCCGGCGGCGGCGCGGCTGGCGGTGCTGTTCGGCGTGCCGCGGCCGCTCGATGACGCCATCGCGCGGGCCCGCGGCCTGTTCGCCTTGATGGAGCCCCTGCTGGCAGGGCAGCGCTTCCTGGCGGGAGACGCGCCGACGCTGGCCGACGTGGCGGCCTACAGTTACATCGCGCGTGCCGAGGAGGGCAATATCTCGCTCGCTCCCTATCCGGCGTTGCGTGCCTGGCTGGCGGCGGTCGAGGCCTTGCCGGGCTTCGTGCCGATGCCCGCGACGCCGGCGGGCCTGGCCGCCTAACCACCTGGCCGCTTGCGCGCCTGGCGCTGCCGCCTCATCTGCCTAAGGGAGCTAAGGGAGCTAAGGGAGCTAAGGGAGCTAAGGGAGCTAAGGGAGCTAAGGGAGATCATCATGGACACCAAGCCGGATGCCGCCGCCGGCGGCGACCTGCGCGGCTGGCCCCTCGCCGCCTCGCCGTTCCACGCTGGCGAGCAGGCCGCGCAGGAGCGCGCGGGCAAGCGGGCGTGGAGCGAGGCGGCCGGGCGGCGCGCCGTGCGGGCGCACATGCCCGTGCAGCACCGCGAGTTCTTCGCCCAGCTGCCGTGCCTGCTGCTCGGCGCGCTCGACGCCGAAGGGCAGCCGTGGGCGACCATGCTGGCCGGGGTGCCCGGCTTCGTGCAGGCGCCGGATCCGTATCACCTGAATATCGGCGCCGGGCTGCTGCCGGCCGATCCGCTCGACGGCGCGCTGCAGGCCGGCAGCGACGTCGGCATGCTCGGCATCGAGCTGCAGTCGCGCCGGCGCAACCGGGTCAACGGGCGGATCGAGGCCATCGGGCCGGACGGCCTGCAGGTCGCGGTCAGCCAGAGCTTCGGCAACTGCCCGCGCTACATCCAGTTGCGCGCGGTGCGCACGGTGGCGCCGGCACCGTTGCCGGCCTGGCGCGGCGGGCGGCTCGACGAGGCCGCGCAGGATCTGCTGCGGCGGGCCGACACGGCCTTCATCGCCACGTACCACCGCGCGGCAGGGGAGCCGGCTACCGGCGGCGCCGACGTGTCGCACCGCGGCGGCAAGCCCGGCTTCCTGCGCGTGGACGGCGACGGCACCGTGACGTTTCCCGATTTCAATGGCAACGCCTACTTCAATACCATCGGCAACCTGCTGGCCCGGCCCCAGGCCGGGCTGCTGGTGCCCGATTTCGAGGACGGCACGCTGCTGCACGTGGGCGGAAGCGCCGAGGTGATCTGGGACGGGCCGGAGCTGGCCGGCTTCGCGGGCGCCGAGCGGCTGGTGCGCATCCATGTGGAGCGGGTGCTGCGGCGGCCGGGCGTGTTGCCGCTGCGCTGGGACTTCCAGGACTGGTCGCCGGCGCTGGCGGCGACCGGCAGCTGGCCGGCGCCGGCCTGAGGCGGTGGCTTGAGATGCCGGACTGAGGTGCCGGCCTGAGGTGGCAGGTTCGGGCGGTGGCCGCACACGCCATGGCGGAGCATCGCGCGGCCGGATGGGCAGCGCGCAAGTGTTGTATCGTGTACACACGTCGGAGGCCCGCCGACGGCGCGGTGCCGCAATCGCCGCAGTGCTTGGTCTGCGGACCCGGCCCGGCCCCGCGCCATGCTTCTCAAGGGGCGGCGATTCGCCTATTGTGAGAGGTTTTGTCGCGCTGAATGGCGCGCGCCGCGAACAGGCCGGCGCGCCACGCGGCCCTGCCCGACTTCATCCGCCCCCTCGCCATGATCCGCACAGCCCATCGTGCCGCCGCCAGCCGCCTTGCGCCGCTCGGCGTCTGGCTGCTCCTGCTGGCCGCGCTCGCCTTGCCGATGCTGCTGCCTGTCGCCCGTGCCGCCACGCTGGCGAGTGCCTCCAGCGACGCTTCTGCGCCGGCGCGTGGTGGCTCGGGCGCTGCGGCGCCAGCCCTGCAGGGGCTGGCCGATGCCGCCCACAGCGCGCCCGGCAAGCGTCCGCGCATCTGCCTGGCCTTGTCCGGCGGCGGTGCGCGCGGCTATGCGCATATTGGTGTGCTGAAGGCGCTGGAGGCGCTGCACGTGCCGGTGGACTGCATCGCCGGCACCAGCATGGGTGCGGTGGTCGGCGGTCTCTACGCCAGCGGCCTGTCCGCCGGCGAACTGGAGCAGCGCCTGTCGCACACCGACCTGAGCGATATCGCCTTCGACCGCAATGAGCGCGCGCAACTGCCGCAGAAACTGCGTGAGGACAATTTCGCCTATCCGATCGGCATCTCGCTCGGTTTCGGCGACAAGAAGTTCAAGCTGCCGACCGGCCTGGTGCAAGGCAACCGCCTGTTCGCGCTGCTGCAGAACTGGACCGCGCAACTGCCCGCGGAGGTGGATTTCGACAAGCTGCCGGTGCCGTTCCGCACCGTGGCCACCGATCTCGGCAGCGGCCAGCCGGTGGTGTTCGACCACGGCTCGCTGCCGACCGCCATCCGCGCCAGCGTGGCGGTGCCGGGCCTGTTCGCGCCGATCCAGGTCGGCGGGCGCACGCTGGTCGACGGCGGGCTGGTCAGCAACCTGCCGGTGCAGCTCGCGCGCGACATGGGCGCCGACGTGGTGATCGCCGTCAACGTGGGTTCGCCGCTGGAGGACCCGGCCAGCCTGAACTCGCCGGCCGACGTCACCCAGCAGATGGTGACCATCCTGATGAACCAGAACGTCGCCACGCAGAAGGGCTTGCTGCATGGCAGCGACGTGCTGCTGGAACCCCAGCTGGGCGACCTGTCCTTCACGGACTTCTCGCGTGCCAACGACGGCGTCCAGGCCGGCTGGCTGGCGACGCAGGGAGCCAGCCAGCGCCTGGCGGCGCTGGCGCTGGCGCCCGAAGCCTGGCAGGCCTATCTGGACACGCGCCACGGCGCGCCCGAATTGTCGCCGCTGGCGCGCATCGATGGCATCGACATCAACACGCACGGCCACATTCCCGCCAGCTATGTGCGCGAATACCTGAACGTGCGCGAGGGCGATCGTTATGACGCGGTGGCGCTCAACCGCGAACTGGCCCAGTTGTCGACCACGGGTGATTTCGAGAGCGTGACGCAGGAACTGGTCACCCAGCCGGGGCCGGACGGCACGGCGCGCAATGTGCTCAAGGTGGACGCGCACGAGAAGTCCTGGGGGCCGCAATTCCTGCTGTTCGGCTTCGGCCTGTCGAACAGTTTCAACGGGCAGGGCGCTTTCAACCTGCAGATCGGCCACCGCTACCCGTGGCTGACGCCGGGCGGCCTCGAATGGCGCAACGACCTGGTGCTGGGCAGCAACCAGGCCAGCTGGCACACCGAACTGCGCCAGCCGGTGTTCGACCGCTTCGGTTTCTACATCGCCCCCTATGCCGAGTACAGCCGCAAGCACATCGATGTCTATCCTGACAACGCCTCCGACCGCCGCGCCACCCCGCTGACCGCTTACCGTGTCGACACCGCCCTGGCGGGGATCGACTTCGGCGTGCCGATCGGCCGCCTGGGCGAATTCCGCGCCGGCCTGAACTACCAGCAGGTGCAGTATTCGCCCTCTTATAACGTGACCAGCAGCAGTGGCAGGCTGTTCCCCAGCGGCCGCGTCAGCCAGCCTACGGTGCGCGCGCAGCTGACCATCGACCAGCTCGACGATCCGCAGTTCCCGCGCAAGGGCTACTACCTGCTGGCCACCAACGAAATGGCGCTGGGCGGCACCGACAACCGCTTCGACGAGGCCTACGCCAAGGCGCTGTGGGCGGCCAGCGTGGGGCGCCATACGCTGAACCTGGCGGCCGAGGCCGGCATGACCTACGGCGATCACCGCTCGAACTCCAGCTTCAGCGGAGGCCTGGGCTTCACGCTGGGCGGTTTCCAGCACCTGGCAGCCTATGCCACCGACCAGTTCGCCGGCAACTACCTGCTGTACGGCCGCGCGACCTACCTGAACGACCTGCACGAATTCATCCTGCCGGGCTTCCGCACCACCGTGGTCGGCGCCAGCCTGGAGGTGGGGGATGTCTGGCTGCGCCGGCGCAATTTCGGTAATGGTCCGTTCAAGAGCAGCGGCAGCCTGTTTATCGGTGGCAACAGTGCGATCGGCCCGCTCTACTTCGGCGTGGCGGGCGCGCCCAACGGTGTGTGGAACCTGTACCTTCAGCTCGGCCGGGTCTTCTAGCGCCTGCGCGGGGTGTGCCTGCGCTCACCGGGGCGCGCACATGTGTAGCGGGCAGGCAACTCACACTGAAGTTTGATATCGCCACGCGGGCAGCCGGCGTACGCTGCGGGCTTTCCAGACCCACGCGGCGGCGTGAGCCGGCCGGTGCCGGCATGGCCGGCATCGCTGCCAGCCGCCGCGGCGATCGAGCCAGAGGAGGAAGGCCGCATGCAGGAGCCGCTGTCCACGCGATCTTGGCCCCATCCGCGCCGGCGCGCGCGGCAAGGCGCCGCCGCCATCTGCCGCAGCGTGTCGCTGGTGCCGCTCGGACTGTCGTTGCTGGCCGCCTTGCCGTCGGCGCATGCGCAGTCCGCGGTGGTCATCTACGGGCGCCTGAACACGGCACTGGAATACGTCAGTGCCAGCACCGCCAGCGACGGCAGCAAGCTCGGCGACGCGGCGCGGCTGTCCAACTACCGCTCCGTCTTCGGGCTGCGCGGCGAGGAGGCGCTGGGCTACGGGCTCAAGGCGGTGTGGCAGATCGAGAGCACCTTGTCGATCGACACCGGTGCCGGCCAGATCGCTGCGCGCGATACGCGCCTCGGCCTCGACAGTCCCTACGGCATGGTCTTCATGGGCAACTGGGACACGCCCTACACCGCGTCGACCAAGACCTACGATCCCTATTACCCGACCACGGCCGGCTACATGGCCCTGCTCGGCAACGGTGCCGCGGCGACCACCGACAACGTGCAGAACACCAGTTCCTTCGACCGCCGCCAGAAGAACATCCTGCAGTACCAGTCGCCGTCCTGGGGCGGCTTCTCCGCCAACCTCGGCTACGGCCTGCCGGAGGAGAAGCTGACCGTGCCGCGCAATCCCGCGCTGTACTCGATGGCCGCCGCCTACAACCGCGGCGGGCTCAACGTGGCGCTGGCCTACGAGATCCACCAGCACTACCAGGCCGCTGGCCGCAACGACGACGCGATCAAGTTCGGCGTGTCCTACCAGTTTGCCGCCACGCGCCTCAGCGCCTTGTACGAACATCTGCACTATCGCACCGCCAGCGGCGATCTCGAGCGCAACGGCGCCTACGCCTCGCTGGTGCAGCAGGTCGGCACAGGCAGTATCCGCGCGGGCGTGGGCTGGGTCGGCAACGGCACCGGCAGTGCCACGGAGACGATCGGCTTCTTCCGCAGCGGGCCGGGGACCGGTGCGTTGCAGTTCACCGTGGGCTACGACTACCCGCTGTCCAAGCGCACCGCGCTCTACGGGTACTACAGCCGCATCAACAACCGCAGCAATGCGGTCTACGATTTCGCCATCAACCCCGCCGGTGTGAAGGCGGGGGCCGATCCGCAGGTATTCGCGCTCGGCATGCGGCACAACTTCTAGCGGCGCGCGGCGCGCGGAGCGCCGGCGCCGCGGCGACAGGGAGAGCCCGATGACAATGCATGATCCTTCGTTCCGCATCGCGGCCCGGCCGGGGAGGCCGTCATGAACCCGGCCGCTGCCGGCGCCGTGGCCAAGGCCGGCGTTCCCGCGGATGCGCTGGCCGGGCAGCGCCGCCTCGACCTGCTGCTCGGCACCTTGTTCGCCTTCGTCGCGGGCTATGTCGACGCGGTCGGCTTCGTCGCGCTGTCCGGCCTGTTCACCGCGCACGTGACCGGCAACTTCATCATGATCGGCATCGGCGTGGCGGGGCACCCGCATGGCCTGCTGCTCAAGCTGCTGGCCTTGCCGGCCTTCATCGTCTCGGTGGCCGCCACGCGCCTGGCCGAGGGCCGCCTGATCCGCTCGGGGCGTGCGCCGGTGCCGCCCCTGCTGCTCGCGCAGTGCGCGCTGCTGGCGGGCTTCATGCTGGTGGGCCTGCGTGCCGTGCCGAACGATCCCGGCACGCCGGCCGCGCTCGCCGCCGGCCTGCTCGGCGTGGCCGCCATGGGTGTGCAGAATGCGTTGTCGCGGACCGTGCTGGCGCGCCTGGGGCCGACCACCATCATGACCGGCAACACCACCCAGATCGTCATCGACCTGGTCGACCTGCCGTTTGCCGAGGGTGAGCGGCGCGCTGACCTGCGCGCGCGGCTGGCCAAGATGGCACCCGCGGTCGGCGCCTTCGCCGCCGGGGCGGTGCTGGGTGCGCTCGCCCACGCGGGCTGGTCCCTGTGGAGCCTGCTGGTGCCCCTGCTGCTGCTGGTGGCGGTCGACCTGTACCTGTGGCGCGGGCAGCCCGGCGGCAGCCCGCCGCCCGGCCACTGAATGCGGCGGCGGGCCCGCGCGTCAAGCCATTCCCTACAGGCCGCCTACGCCCGGGAACGTGACCACGCAGCGCGCCACACTGCCTGACTGCATGGCGATAAAGCCCTCGTTGATCTCGTCGAGCGGGATCCGCTGCGAGATCAATTCGTCGAGCAACAGCTTGCCCTGCATGTACAGCTCGACCAGGCGCGGGATGTCGATGCTCAAGCGGTTCGACCCCATCAGCGAGCCCTGCAGGCGTTTCTCGCGCAAGAAGTCGATGGCCGGAAGCTCGATCTTCGTGTCGGGGCGGAACAAGCCGATCACCGTGGCGGTGCCGGCCGGCCCCAGCATCGCATAGCACTGCTCCACGGTCTGCTTGAGGCCGATGCACTCGAAGGCGAAGTCTGCTCCGCCACCTGTCAGCGACAACACTTGCGCCACCGCATCGCCCTCGCTGGCATTCACCACGTCGGTGGCCCCGAATCCGCGCGCCATCTCCAGCTTGGCCGGCAGCATGTCGACCGCGATGATCCGCGCGGCCCCGGCGATGGCGGCGCCATTGATGGCAGAGAGGCCGACACCGCCGCAACCCACCACCACGACGCTGCTGCCCGGCTGCACTTTCGCGCTGTGGAAGACCGCTCCCGTGCCGGTGATCACCGCGCAGCCGAGCAAGGCCGCGCGGTCGAGCGGCATGTCCTCGCGGATTTTCACCAGCGCATTTTCGTGTACCAGGATCTGCTCCGCGAAGCCCGAAAGGTTGAAGACCTGGCTGAGCGGATTGCCGGCCAGGCGCAGACGGTCGGCCTTGCCTGCGGCCTGCTTCACTTCGGGGTTCTGGCACAAGACCTGATGGCCCGATGCACAAACCGGGCAGTGTCCGCAATAGACCGACAGGCAGCCGACCACGTGGTCGCCTGCCTTCAGGCCGGAAACCCCGGATCCGACCGCCTCCACGACTCCCGATACCTCGTGGCCGAGCACCGCGGGCAATGGCAGCGGATAAATGCCGTGGATCATGTGGAGATCGCTGTGGCACAAGCCCACGGCAGCCGTGCGCACCAGGACTTCGCGCGAGCCCGGCTTGGCGACGGCAACGTCGCGAATGACAAGCGGTGCGCCTATCGTTTCCATCACTGCAGCTTTCATCTTCTGTCTCCTATCGTTTTTCAACTCCAGCCATGCTGATCCGCCTACTCGGTCGACCCGCTCGACCCGCTCGACCCGTTCGACCCGTTTGAATTGTCTGACTCGCACCCTTGCGCCGCCGCGCGCGGGCCGGGTCCCGCAACGGCTGCCGCTGCGGACCTTGATGCCCGCAAGATTCAAACGTCGAAGGTGACGGCCACCGGCCGGCCGTGGCGCGGATGCGCCTGGCAAGCGAGGATCCAGCCGGCCGCGAGATCGTCGGCATTGAATACGTCATTGCGTGCGTGGATGACCTCACCGTCCATGCATTTCGCCGCGCACGATCCGCAGTAGCCCTCCTCGCAGGCGTACGGCACGTCCAACCCGACCGCGCGAGCGGCCTGCAGCAGTGTCTGGCCGCCGGCCACGCGCACCACGTGCTCGGTTCCCCGGGTCGTGATGCGTGCATCGCAATCGTGGCCCGGCCCGGGCGCGATTGCCTGCCCTGGCGCGGCAGGCGGTGCGTCGAATCGCTCCAGGTGCACACGGGCGTCCGGGATCCCTGCGGCCGCCGCCGCCTGTTGCACGGTCGCCATGAAAGGCGCCGGACCGCACAGGTAGAGCTGGCAGCCGCTGCTGCGCCCGAGCAGCCGGGCGAGGCTGCCGGTCTCGGGGTAGCCATCGCGGTCGTCATAGTGCATCACGACCTCCAGCCTGTCCGGATGCCCGTGCGCCAGGCGGGCGATGGCGTCCCCGAAGATGACGCTGTCCGCGTCCCGATTGGCATAGAAGAGCGTGACCGAGCGCCGCGTGCCCGCCAGTACGGAGCGGATCATCGAAAGGATCGGCGTGATACCGCTGCCGGCGGCGCAGAACACCACGGACGATTCGCCTTCGTCGCACACGAACCGGCCGCTGGGCGCGCTGACTTCCAGCACCGTCCCGGGCCTGACATGGGCATGGAACCAGTGCGAGACCCGGCCGTGCGGGACACGCTTGACCGTGACCGTCGGTGGTCCGCCTGCCTCCGGCGAGCTGGACAACGAGTAGCTGCGGGTCAGGATTTCCCCATGCACGTTTACCCTGAAGGTCAGGTGCTGCCCTCCTCGATAGCGGAACGACGCTTGCAGCGCCTCCGGCACGAGAAGCGCGTAGGAGCGCGCTTCTCCAGTCTCCTCGACCACATCGGCAACGGCCAGGCTATGGAACTGCATGGGGTCTCCTCCTCCTTCTTCGTACCGCGCGTATCGCGCGTATCGCGTCCCGGGTACTTGATTTCATCAGAAACAGAATTATGCTTCTATTTATAGCCGGAGACAAAAACGAAGACAAGGCCGTTCTCCCCGAACTCCGGCAAGGCGGTCCGCGGGGATGGATCGGCTATCGGCGCGAGCCCATCAAAGGAGACAACATGTCATCGCTGCACCGCTACACCTTGCCCGTGATGCAGACCGGCTGGTCTGTCAGCAGCCAGGTAGCCACCGAGTTCAACTGGGAGTACGACGACGAGTCGTCGAAGCTCCTGCAGCTCTATGAGACCAGCAAGAAGCAGCAGTGGAACGCGACGGACCGGATCGACTGGTCGCAGGAACTCGATCCGGAGAATCCGCAGGAGCTCGACGACCGCATGATCCCCATCTACGGCACGAAGTTGTGGGACCGGCTGGGCGAGAAGGAGCGCATCGACGTACGCATTCATCAGCAGGCACATTCGCTATCGCAGTTCCTGCATGGCGAGCAAGGTGCGCTGATGGTCGCCGCGCGCATCGTGCAGATGGTGCCGGAGATCGACGCCAAGTTCTACGCGGCTACCCAGACCATGGACGAAGCGCGCCACGTGGAGGCGTATTCCCGCCTGCTGCACGAGAAGGTAGGCGTCATGTATCCGATCACGCCTGGCCTGAAATCGCTGCTGGAATCCATTCTCACCGATTCGAGGTGGGACTTCTGCTATCTCGGCATGCAGGTTCTGGTCGAGGGGCTCGCGCTTGCGGCCTTCCAGCGTATCCGCGACTACTCGAAGAACCCTCTGGCGGCATCGATCAATGCCTATGTGATGCAGGACGAGGCGCGCCACGTCGCCTTCGGGCGCACCGCGTTGCGCGGCTACTATCCACAACTGACGCAGGCCGAACAGCGCGAGCGCGAAGATTTCGTCATCGAAGCGTGCTACCAGATGCGTGACCGCTTCGACCAGAAGGAAGTATGGGGCCGCTTGGGCCTGCCCGAGGAGGAGTGCGCAAAGGCGGTGCTGGAGTCGGACCATATGCGCATGTTCCGCCATCGACTGTTCAGCCGCATCGTGCCCACCGTGAAGGATATCGGCTTGTGGAGCCCGCGCGTGCAGGAGGCTTTCGCCGCCATGGGCGCGATCGAGTTCGCCAATGTCGACGTCGAGGCGCAGTTTGCCAACGACCAGAAGGTCGCGGAGGAGTTCGATGCGCGCCGCCATGTGATGAGCACCATCGACGGTGCGCGCAGCGCCGGCCTCCAGCAGTAGCCGGACACGATGGGTGCCCGGGCACGCGGAGGTCCGCCCGGGCCGCATCGAGGATGAAAACGGAACCGAAATTCTATTTTCGTGCCGATGCGCATTGTGAAGATCGCGCGGCTCCGGCCATGCGGCTGGAAGGCGAGACGGCTTCGGGGAGAGCGGCTATCGCGCAGGACGGTGCTTGCCGCGGGGGGCTCGGGATTCGGGCAATCCGAGGTAGCGGCTCACCATGCGGTTCAGATGCGGTTCGATTGCCGCGTCGTCGAGATGCAGCGGCCCGGGATCGTGCAGCAGGACGTTGGAAAGCGTTCCGACAATGAACTGGATGGCCGCACGGACCTCGAAGATCGCAATCTCGCGGGAGCGGTCACGGAGCTGGCTGGCCAGCCAGGGCTCTACCAGCCCGATGATGCGGCGATTGGCATTGCGCAGGGGATTCAGTTCGAGACCACGCATTGTGTAGTGCCGCAGGAAGGCGCGAAACAAGCCTCGGTTCTCGCGATACTGGCTGACATAGAGATGCGTGATCTGGTCGACGATGGCCTCGGCCGGCCCGGTCTGCCAGACCGTATGTTCTGCGATCGAACGGAGCACGACCTGTTCGACTTCACCGAGCGCCACGTCGAGGACATAGGCGAGCATGGCCTCCTTGTCCTTGAAACGCGCGTAGAAGGCGCCGATGGATGTCTTCGCGGCCGCCACGACTTCGCCAAGGGAGATCTCGTCGAGGTTTCCCCGCTCCTCTGCCAGCGCCCGGCAGGCCGCCACCATCTTCGCCAGGCTCTGTTCGCTGCGCGATTGGAGCGGACGGCGGACCAGGCCTTCGGCCTCCCCGCTGGCCCTCGGCATCCTGGTCCCGCGCTGCGCGGTGGAACCGGCTCGCGCCACGGCAGTTCGTCGCGAGGTGGACTTGGGCGAAGTGGGCATGGCGATCCGGCTGTGCCTATCCTATCTGGAGGTCGTTTCCATTCGAGGAAATGGCGAACGTCTGGTCAGTGTCCTGCCTGTTGCGTCAGCGAGGAACAATGGAAAATGGTCCGGGCGCTGTCGGGCGGCATCGGGCAGGATTCTAACTCCCAAAGACAGGCCAAGGCATTCGAGAGTACTCGGGATACGACCGACAGCCCGCGGATCGACGACTCCGCTGAATCGCTGAAATCGGTCGGTGCCTGCCATGTCTTTCCCCTCCCATTTCAATGATTCAGTGGACTAGGCGGCGACGCCGCTGTGATCGCCCGAGCCGCCATCGTTGCCCCCCTCGTTGCCGTCATTGCGGTGGCCGCGGTAGTCGACGGTGGCGATGCGTCCGTTGCGCAGGCGCAGCGTCTGCACGCCGTGGCTGGCCACCGGGCGGCCCTCGTGGACGGCGGAGACATGCAGCTCCAGCTCGACGGTCTGGCCCTCGATGCGCGGCGACGCCGCGGTCTCGATGCGCAGCGTGCCGCCGGTCATGGCGCCGGCCTGCGCGAACATGGCGATGACCGCGTCGCGGTCGTCGAAGCTGCCGTCGAGCAGCAGGCTGTTCTGGTGGCGCCAGCGCACGCTGGGCTCGAGCAGGGGGAACAGCGATTCCTGCTGGCCATGTGTCAGCGCGCGCAGGTAGTCGTCGGCGAGCGCGCGCACGGCTTCGGCATCCATCGGGATCTCGACCTCGGCACGTGCCTGCCGGCGTGCGCGTGGCGAGGCGGCATCGGCGCTCAGCCCGAAGAAGCCCAGCACGGTGCTGACCACCTGTTCTCGATCGTTATCCACGCAGATCATGTGGTAGCTGTTCTCCAGGGCCACCGTCTGGATGCCCGGTACGCTGCGCGCGAGGAAGCGCAGCGATCGCAGGCTGGTCAGCTCGTCCTCGCGCGCATGCATCGACAGCGTCGGGCAGACGATGCGGTGGGCGCTGCGCAGCACCCAGCCGCGCAGGCGGTCCACCTGCCGCACGCAGGCCAGCGGCACCCAGCGGTAGTGGAAGTTGTCGCCGCGCTCGAACTTGGCCTTGACGATGGCGCGCACGAGGTCGTTCTTGATGCCGTAGGGTTCGTCTTCCTCGACGCGCATGCGCGCCGGCAGGCCGGGAATGCGGTAGACCGGATAGCGCAGCCAGCGGTACCAGGGCGTCGACCAGCCGTCGATGTAGACGGGCGCCGCCAGCGTCACCAGCCGGCCCTTGCGATGCTGGCGCCGCTCGCACAGCTGCGCCGCCAGCAGCCCGCCCAGGCACATGCCCATCACGTGGAAGGTCTCGTACTGGCCGACCAGCTCGTCGTAGGCATCGAGCACGGTGTCGAGCCAGTCCTCGGCGCGCACGCCCACCAGGTCCTCGGGACGGGAGCCGTGCCCGGGCAGCGTGACCGCGTGCGTCTGCACGCCCGCGCGACGCAGGGCCTTGTGCAGCGGGCCCAGGTCGAACTGCGTGCCGCCCAGTCCGTGGATCAGCAGGGCGCCGGTGCCGGCGCCCGGGGTCGGAGTCATGCCGCGTCGCGCTCCGTGCCGGTCGATTCGGCCTGCCCGGGCTCCAGGCGCCAGGCGCCGGCGATCAGGGCGACCGATTCGTCGCCGTCCAGCAACGGCCCGCTCATATCGACCACGGTGCGGGTGGCGCCGGCCGGCAGCAGCAGGCGGAAGCGCAGGTCGGCGCGCGCGTCGCCGTCGCTCTCGGCGAGCCAGCGCCGGCGTACCTTGCCGCGGTCGTCAGGGTGGACATGGGCGAGCACGGCGTCGAGATCGGCCAGGCCGGCCTCGGCGATACCCAGCGTGCGCCGGGTATCGCCGCTCCAGCGCAGCCGCCCGCTGTGCGGATCGAGGCAGTAGACCAGCTGGCCGCTGGCGGCCAGCGCCAGCGTCACGTCGTTCTGGCGCCGTGCCGATTGTTCGTGCAACTGCTCGCGGCTGGTGCGCAGCGTGCTGATCAGCAGGGTCAGCAGCGCAGCCACCGCCAGGTAGATCTGCGCTTCCAGCAAGGAGTGGCCGCGATGGATCGCGGTCTCGGCGAAGGGGCCTTCGCCCTGGCCGGTATTGAGCAGCACGAACACGGCCAGGAAGGCCACCGCCATCGAACCGCCGCGCCCGCCCCACAGCAGCGTCACCATGGCGGCGAAGAAGAGCGGGAAATAGGTCAGCGCGTAGGCGATGCCCAGCGGCAGCTGCGCGCTGGTCCTGCCGTCGAAGACGACGAAGGTGGTCAGCACCAGCGCGATGAAGGCGGCCAAGCCGAACAGGAAGTCGGCGCGGTCTTGCCCGCCGGAGCGCATGGCACGGAAGCGCGACCAGCCGGCGAAGACCGGCGTGACGATCAGCACGCCGACCAGGTCGGCCACGGCCCAGACGCGGGCGGTGCGCCAGAAGGGCACGTCGAGGAAGAAGGTGAACCAGCCCGCGCCGATGACAGCGCCGACCACGCTGGAGAACAGGCCGGCCAGCAGCAGGCCGCGTACGAAGGCCACGCCCTCCAGCGAGAAATGCGTCATGCGCACCAGGGCCACGGCCAGCGCCGCCGAGCCGATCTCGTCGGCGGAGAACAGCACCATGCGGAAGGCGTCGCGTCCCTCCACCCAGCCCAGCGCCATCTGGGCGGCGAAGAAGGCCAGGCTGACCGGCAGCCAGCGGCGCGTCGGCGTGAGCATGAAGGCTGCCATGGTGACGCCGGCCGGCAGCCAGATATAGCCGGCCGCGGCGAAGGGCCCGTTGAGCTGGTGCGAGGCGTAGCCGCTGAAGGCGTAGAGCGCCGCCCACAGCAGCAGGCTTGCAGCTTGATTCAATGGTTTCACGATCAGATTCCTTGGCTTCGGCCCGGGCTGGCGTGCCGCCGCCGCGGCAGGCGGGCCGCCGACGGGAAAACGCGCCAGCCGGTGCCGCGGCTGACCCGCACCGGCCCGGGCCGGAAGGGGATGATAAGCGGGCATGGGTCTTCGCGCACCCCCGTGTGCACGCCAGGGCATTGCCTATTGTCATAAAAACGTCACAATTGCGGCTGGCGCGCGCCGGCGCGATGTCCGCGGGACCACCTCGCCGGCCGGCCTTGCCCATACCTGGAATCAAGGGGAGACTCCATGCACGACAAGATGACACGACGCGGTTTCGGTCGCCTGGGCGCCGCCGCGCTGCTGGCCGGCGCAGCCCTGGGTGCGGGCCCGGCCGCCGCGGCCTGGCCGGACAAGCCGATCCGCCTGGTGGTCGGTTTCCCGCCCGGCGGGCCGGTCGACACCCATGCGCGCCTGCTGGCGGAAAAGCTGCAGCCGCTGCTGGGCCAGACCATCGTGGTCGACTACAAGGCCGGCGCGGCGGGCAACATCGGTTCCGACACCGTCGCCAAGGCCGCCCCGGACGGCTACACGCTGCTGCTGGCCAACACCGGCCAGATGGCGATCAACGGCTCGCTCTATCCCAAGCTCAGCTACGCCATGCCGCGCGATTTCGCGCCGGTGGCGCGCACCGCGCTGATCCCGCTGGTGATGGTGGTCAACAACAACGTGCCGGCGCACAACCTGAAGGAATTCATCGCCTACGCCAAGGCCAATCCCGGCAAGTTGAACTTCGCCTCGGGCGGCAACGGCGGCATCTCGCACCTGATGCCCGAGATGTTCATGCAGGCCACCGGCACCGACCTGACCCACGTGCCCTACAAGGGCAGCGCGCCGGCCCTGACCGACGTGATGTCCGGACAGGCGCAGATGATGGCCGACTCGGTGCCCCTGTTCACCGGCTTCATCAAGGGCGGCAAGGTGCGTGCGCTGGCCGTCACCTCACGCCACCGCTCGCCGGCGCTGCCCAATGTGCCGACCATGGAAGAGGCGGGACTGAAGAATTTCGAGGTGGTCGGCTTCTACGGCATGCTGGCGCCGGCCGGCACGCCCAAGGACGTGGTGGCCCGCCTGGCCGGCGCGCTGGAAACGGTGCTGAAGGACCCGGACACGCGCGCCAAGCTCGAGGTGCAGGGAGCGGAAGCTGCCTGGCAGGGGCCGGAAGCCTTCGCCAGGACCATTGCCGCTGAGCAGAAGCTGTGGGGGCAGGCGGTCAAGGCCTCGGGCGCCACCATCGACTGAGGTCCGAAGCCTTTCCCGCGGCGGCGCCCACGCAAGTCCCTCAAGTCCCTCAAGTCCCTCAGGCCGCCAGCCGGTCGGCGCGTTCGCGCAGGGCGCGCACGGCCGCGCGGGCCTGGGCGCCCAGTTCCGCCAGGTCGAGGCCGGCTACCTGGTCGTGCTCGGCCACCAGCCGGCCGCCGACCAGCAGCGCGCGCAAGGCGGGCCGGCCGCCGCTGGCCACCGGGGCGATGCCGGGATCGTGCAGGCCGAAGCAGCGCGGATCATCCAGGCGGTAGATGGCGAGGTCGGCGGCCATGCCCTCGCGCAGCGTGCCGACCCGGCTCAGGCCCAGCACGGCGGCGCCGCCGGCGGTGCCCCAGCGCACCACGTCCTCCACCCGCGCCGCGTCGGCGCCGCCCTCGAAGCTGCCGCCCTGCGCCAGCGGCCGGGCTGCCTCTCCACGCCGCGCGCGCTGCAGCAGCCAGGCCGCGTGTGCCTCCGAGATCATGTCCGCCGCCTCGTTCGAGGCGGCGCCGTCCACCCCCAGCGAGACCGGCACGCCGGCCGCCTCCAGTGCGGGGATATCGGCGATGCCGCTGCCCAGCCGGCCGTTGCTCTGGGGGCAGTGGGCGATGCCGGTGCCGCTGGCGCCGAGCTGCCGGATCTCCTCCGGCGCCAACTTGACCAGGTGCGCGAACCAGACGTCGGGGCCCAGCCACTCGTGCTCGGCGCAGAAGCCGACCGGCGTGGCGGCGAAGCGTGCCAGCGCCGTATTCTGGTATTCGACCGTCTCCGACAGGTGGCTGTGCAGCCGGATGCCCAGCCGGCGCGCGCTGCGCGCGCAGGCGCGCAGTTCCTCCGGCGCCATCGAATAGAGCGGCGTGGTCGGGGCCATCGCCACGCGCCGCATGGCGTCCGGGGCCGGGTCGTGGTAACGCGCCACCAGCCGCTCGCAGTCGGCCAGGAAGGCATCCAGCGATTCCGGGCGCAGCGCCTGCGGCAGCTCGCTTTCCAGCTGGCGGGTGCGGGTGGCGCCGCCGCGGCACAGCACGAAGCGCAGGCCGAGCGCCTCGGCCTCCTCGAACAGGATGGCCGAACTGTCGAAGGGCATGCCCGGGTAGTAGAGATAGTTGTGGTCGGCGACCGTGCCGCAGCCGCTGCGCAGCAGCTCGACCAGGCCGATGCGCGCGGCCAGGCGGAAGGTGGCTTCGTCGAAGGCGGCGCGGAATCGGTAGGGCGTGGCGCCCAGCCAGGGCGTCAGGCTCAGGTCGAGGCCGGCCGGGTCGCCCTTGAGCAGCGACTGGAACAGGTGGTGATGGGTGTTGACCCAGGCCGGGTAGACCGCGCAGTCGGTGGCGTCGATCTGCGCTTCGCCCGCCAGCGGCGCCAGCGCGCCGATGGCCTCGATGCAGCCGTCGCGCACGCGCAGGTCGGGGCCGGCATGCCGTTCGCCGGGGCCGGGCAGCCCGGTCAGGATGGCCGCGGCGTTGCGGATCAGCAGCGAGGGCGCCGGCGAGGGAGAGGGAAAAGGAGAGGAGGGGGCGGAAGGGGTCATGCCAGCTCGCTTTCGTGCCAGTGGGAGAGAACCAGCCGCGACAGCGCGACCATCAGGCCGAACAGGGCCACGCCGGTCAGCGTGATCAGCAGCAGCGCCGCGAACAGGCGCGGGATGTTCAGCGCGAAGCCGGCCTGCAGGATCTGGTAGGCCAGCCCCGCGCCGGTGCCGCCGGTGCCGGCGACGAACTCCGCCACCACCGCGCCGATCAGCGCCAGCCCGCAGGAGATGCGCAGGCCGCCGAAGAAATAGGGCAGCGCGCTGGGGATGCGCAGGCGCCGCAGCGTGTCCCAGCGGCTGGCGCGGTTCAGGCGGAACAGGTTGAGCAGGCCTGGGTTGACGCTGCGCAGGCCGAGCACGGTGTTGGAGAGGATGGGGAAGACCGCCACCATGGTGGCGCAGATCACCAGGGCCAGGGTCGGCTCCTTGACCCAGATGATGATCAGCGGGGCGATGGCCACCACGGGTGTCACCTGCAGCAGGATGGCGTAGGGGAACAGGCTGGCTTCGATCAGCCGGCTCTGCACGAACAGGAAGGCGGCGGCGGTGCCGAGCACCACGGCCAGCGCGAAGGCCAGCAGCGTGATCTTCAGCGTCACCAGCAGCGAGCCGGCCAGCAGGCTCCAGTCTTCCACCAGCGTGTGCAGGATGGTCAGCGGGGCGGGCACCAGGTAGGCGGGTACCTGCAGCACCATGCAGGCGGCCTGCCAGGCCAGCAGGAGCAGCACGCCGACGGCGAGGGGCGCGGCGATGCGCTGCGCGGCGGGGCGCGAGAGCAGCGGAGGGGTCATGATGTTCTCCTGGCGAGGGATGGGGGCAGCGGTTCAGGACGGCTGGGCGGCATCGCCGGCGGCGGCGTTGGCCTCGGCCAGCAGTGTCGACAACTGGCTGCAGTACTGCACGAAGGCGGGCGAGACGCGGAAGGCTTCGTCGCGCGGCCCCGGCGCTTCGATCGGCACGTCGGCGATCACGCGGCCCGGGCGCGCCGCCATCACCACCACGCGGGTCGACAGGTAGACCGCCTCGTAGATGCTGTGGGTGACGAACACCACGGTCAGGCCGCGCTCGGCCCATAGCGCGCGCAGGTCGGCGTCGAGCTTGTTGCGCGTGAACTCGTCCAGCGCGCCGAAAGGCTCGTCCATCAGCAGCAGGTCGGGACCGGTGGCAAGCGCGCGGGCGATCGACACGCGCATCTGCATGCCGCCCGACAGCTCGCGCGGATAGGATCCGGCGAAGCGCTCCAGCCCGACCAGTGCCAGCGCGCGCCGCACGCGTTCGTCGCTGTCGGCGCGCGGCATGCGCGCCAGATCGAGCGGCAGGCGGACATTGGCCGCCACCTTGGCCCACGGCATCAGCGTCGCTTCCTGGAACACCATGGCCATGGTGCGCCCGCCGTCGCGGGCCGTGCCCACGCCGATGGCCGGGCCGCCCCACCAGCGCAGGTGTCCGGCGCTGGGCGTCTCCAGGCCGGCGAAGAGCTTGAGCAAGGTGCTCTTGCCGCAGCCGGACGGGCCCAGCAGCGAGACGAAGTCACCGGGCCGGATGGCAAGCTTGACGCGCTCGAGCGCCACCGTGCCGTTGGGATAGGTCTTCTCGACCTGGTTGGCGAAGAGCAGGGCGTCGTCGGCACCGGCCGGCAAGGCGGTGCCGGCGGGCGGCTGCCCGGTCTGGGCAGGAGCGGGGGCGGGTGCGCCGCCGAGGGGCGCGCCGCTGCGGAAGAGGGCGGTCATGGCAATCTCCGGCTGTCTGGCTTCATGTCTTGCCGTTGGCGGCGCGCGCCGTCAGGGCATCACCTTGAGGTCCTTGACGAACTGCGTGGTGTAGGCCTGCTTCCAGTCGACGTCGGCCTTCAGCAGCCCGGTGCCGACCATGAAGTCGCGCGTCTTCTTCCAGCGCGAGTCGGTCATCACGCCGATGCCCTGCACCGCCGCGTCGCCGCCGCCCACCAGCTTGAAGGCCTTGAGCTTGTCCACGCCCCAGGCGAGCTGGTCGTCCTTCATGTTCGGGTTGTCCTGCTTGATCAGGGCATTGCCCGGCGCGGGGTCGGCCAGGTAGCTCTTCCAGCCTTCCATCGAGGCCTTGACGAAGCGCGCCACCAGTTCGGGCTTTTCCTTCACGGTCTTCTGCATGGCCACGATGGTGGTGCCGTAGGGCGGATAGCCGTCGTCGGCGAACAGGAAGAACTTCGTCTTCACGCCGGCCTTGGTGGCGGCGAACACCTCGGACGAGGCGTAGGCCTGCTGGGTCGACTTCGGATCGGCGATGAAGGGCTGCAGGTTGAAGGTGTAGACCCGCGACTGGCTCTCGTCGAGCTGGTACTTCTCCTTCAGCCAGGGCCACCACGTGGTGCGGCCGGAGGTCGAGACCAGGATGGTGCGGCCCTTGAGGTCGGCCAGGCCCTTGACGTCCTCGTGCGTCATCAGGCCCTGCAGGTCCGACTGGAAGGACGCGGCCACGGTGGTGGCCGGCACGCCCTGCTCGATGCCCTTGAGCACCTGCAGGTCGTAGCCCATCAGGAAGTCGGCCTGGCCGCTGGTCAGGATCTGCATGCCGTTGACCTGCGGGCCGCCCATGCGGATGGTCACGTCGAGCCCGTACTTCTTGTAGATGCCGGTGGCGACCGCCTGGTAGAAGCCGCCATGCTCGGCCTGGGCATACCACGAGGTCAGGAAGGTGACCTTGTCGGCCGCGGCCGCGGTGCCGGGGGCGGCGGCGAAAGCGCCGAGGGCGAGCGCGGCGGCGAGGAGCGCGCGGCGCAGGGGGGAAGGCGACGTCATGGGGACTCCTTTCAGGGTGGTTTGATACGCAAGGGACAGCAGGGCGCGCGGTCCGGACGGGCGGGGTCCGGAAGCGGATGGGGGGAGGCAGCATTGGGGAAGTCGGGACATCGTCGGCCAGGCTCTCGGTCAGCCGGCCACGCCGGCCGGTGTCGAACACGGCGCCCCCTGCCGGGCTGGCCGGCGCGAGGCGCATGGTGTGCAACCCGTGGGTTGCGAGAGCAATGTCCCGCGCCGGCGAACCCCGCCCCGCGGGGGGGGGCGATGCCGGCGCTAACCGCTTCTACTCGATACAGGGATCAGCAAGGGCCGTGCCAAGGCGCCGGCGCTGCCGGAGGGCCGGCGAGGCAGCCGGACGGGGTGCGTGGCCGGGGGCTTGAGCCGTTTTGGTGCGCGGCGGACAGGCGTCGGCACCAAGTCGGTGTGGCGCGCCGGGACGGGCGCTCAGGACGCCGCCGGCGGGGCGGAAGCCGGCACCTTGCGCGGCAGTTTCGCGCATTGTCCGAAGGCCGTGGTCATGCAGCAGGCGTCGCCGCTCCAGTCGGCGCGGAAGACGCGGCCGTCGGGGCCGGTGACCAGGCGGCGCCGGCAGATGCCGTTGTGCACGACCAGCGGCGGGTCGGTCGGGGCGCGCGCATCGTTCGGGCCGGTGCCGGGCGCGCGGGCGCCAGGGACTTCCTCCACCCAGAGGTAGGCCGTGCCGTCGGGCACGACCTGCACGGCCTGCGGCGGGCCCCACTGCGCCTTGGCTTCTTCGATGGGGGCCGCGTGCCAGGTATCGAGGGCACGCTGCATGACGTTGTCCTGCAGGCTGGCGCAGGCGGCCAGCGTGCAAAGGGCCAGGCCCGCGCAGAGTGTGGAGCGCCGGGGCTGGCGAGGGCGGGCGTGCGGCATGGTTCCTCCGGCGGCAAGGGGATCCCGCCAAAGGCTAGCCCGCGGCCGCGCGGCTGACAAGCGGCCGGCCGCCGCCTTATGCGGGTTTGCCCACCACCGGCGCCAGCACCGGCGCGCTGCCGTCCGCTGCGCGGTCGTCATCCGGGCCGCCGCTGCCGCCGGCCTGGTCGAGGTCCATGCCGCGCGTCTCGGGCAGCAGCAGCGCGGCGCCCACCACCATGGCGTAGCCGGCACCGGCGACGATAGCGATGGCGATCGGCAGCGAGGTGCGGCCGCTGCTGAGCCAGCCGACCGACAGCGGAAACAGCGAGCCGATCACGCGCCCGATGTTGTACGAGACGCCGTAGCCGGTCGCGCGGATATCGTTCGGATAGGACTCCGAGATGGTGGCGCCGATGCCGGCGAACACGCCCTGCATCAGCACGCCCAGCGGGAAGCCCAGCAGCAGCATCGAGGTGTTGGAGACCGGAATCACCATATAGACCATGGCCATCACCAGCGCGCCGGCGGCGAAGGCGACATAGGTCAGGCGCCGGCCCCAGCGATCGGAGGCATAGGAGCCGGCCACGTAGCCGGCCAGCGAACCGACGATGGTCACGGCCAGGTAGGAGCTGGTGCCGAACACCGACAGGCCGCGTTCCGTCTTGAGGAAGGTCGGCAGCCAGGTGGCGATGGCGTAGTAGGCGCCCAGCATGCCGCCGGACAGCAGGCTGCACAGCACCGTCTTGCCCAGCAGCTGGCGGCTGCCCAGGCGTGCCAGCTGGCCGAGCGCCGAGGGGCCGGTGCCGGCCTCGGCCCGGCTCTTGACGAAGACCTCGGGCTCTTCCAGGTTGCGGCGCATGTAGATGACGATCAGCGCCGGCAGGATGCCGACGAAGAAGCAGGCCCGCCACGCCGTCTCCGGCGGCAGCACGCTGAAGGCGATCGCATAGGCGATGGCGGCGGCGCCCCAGCCGAAGGAATAGCTGCTGGCGGTGAAGCCGGAATACTTGCCGCGGTGGGCCGGGTTGCGGATCAGCTCGGTGACCAGCACCATGCACAGCGAGGACTCGCCGCCGAAGCCCAGGCCCTGCAGCATGCGGAAGGCCATCAGCTGTTCGGGGCTGTTGGCCAGGCCGCACAGGAAGCAGGACACGCAGAACAGTACGATGGTCCAGCGCAGCACGCGCACGCGGCCATAGCGGTCGGCCAGGATGCCGGCGCCGATGGCGCCGACCAGCGAGGACACCAGCGTCCAGGTGACGATGGCGCCCGCCGTCGACTTGCTCATGCCCCACTGGGCGATCAGCGTCGTGATCAGGAAGGAATAGATCATGAAGTCGAACACGTCGACCGCATGCCCGAGGAAAGCGCCGTAGAAGCCCTTGCGCTCCATGCGTGATAGATCCCGGAACCAGTCCAGCATGATCGCTCCTTCTGTTCTTTGAGATGAGTGGGGGTGGTGGGGTGGCGGCTGCTCTTATGGCAGCGCGCGCGGGGAGGCCGCAGGCGGCCGGAAGGCGAAGCCCGCTTGCTCCAGCAGGCGGGCGAAGCGCAGCGAAGTCAGGTCGGCGTAGCGTGCCGCCACGATCTGCACGCCCACCGGCAGGCCGCTGCGGCCCGGGCCGATCGGCGCCACCGTCGAGGGCAGGCCGCACAGGCCGGAATGGCCGGCCCAGAACAACTGGCTGGTCAGCGGCAGCGTGCCGCCGTTGACCGCGAGCGTGCGTTGCCAGGGCTCGCCGCTCTCGTCGATGGGGAAGGCGGTGGTGACCGCGGCAGGGCAGAGCAGGACGTCGAACTCGGCGAAAAAGCGCTGCCATGAGGCGGCGAAGGCTGCCCGCTTCTGCTGCAACTGCAGCCAGTCGCGATGCCGGATGCCCGCCCCCGTATACTGCAGCGCGGCGTAGTCGCGCCGCTGCGGATCGAGCCCGGCGGCCTGGGCCAGCACCGCGCCGAAGCCGGCCTCGTCCATGTGGACCGAGGTGGTGGCGCGCAGCATCGTCACATAGGTGTGCCACAGTTCGTCGGCGTCGAAATCCGGGCGCCGGTGCCATGCCACCTGCGCGCCCTGTGCCTCCAGCCAGCGGCCCAGGCCTTCGATCTGATCGCCGACCTCGCTGTCGGCCTCGGCCAGCGCATGGGTGGGCAGCACCGCCACGCGGAAGTCCGCCAATCCTTGCCTGGGGCAGGCCGGCAACTGCAGGCGCCAGGCCAGGGCCGTTTCGCCATCGGGCCCGGCGAGCGTATCCAGCACCAGCTCCAGGTCGCGCGCGCTGCGCGCCAGCGGGCCGGCGACATTGATCTCCTGTTCGCCGTAGTGCGTGCCGATGCCGTGGCCGCGCAGCGGTACCACGCCGTGGCTGCTCTTGTGCGAGAACACGCCGCAGTAGTGGGCGGGGTTGCGCAGCGACGAGCCGATGTCGGAACCGATATCGAAGAAGCTCATGCCGGCACAGACCGCGGCGGCACTGCCGCCCGAAGAGCCGCCTGGCGTTCGCGAGGGGTCATGCGGATTGCGCGTCGTGCCGTAGAGCGCGTTATAGCTCTGCCAGTCGCGCAAGGCGATGGGGACATTGGTCTTGCCCAGCAGCACCGCGCCGGCGGCGCGCAGGCGTTCGAGCACGGCGGCGTCCGCGGCGGGCACATTGCCAGCATGGGCAGGGTTGCCGCAGGTGGTCGGCCAGCCGGCGACATCGAAGGATTCCTTGATGGAGAAGGGGATGCCATCGAGCGGTCCCAGCGCTTGTCCCCGCGCGCGCCGCGCATCGCTCCGCGCGGCCGCGGCCCGCGCCGCGTCGAAGTCGGCCAGCACCAGCGCGTTGATGCTGGCGTGGCCCTGGCGGTAGGCCGTCTCACAGCAGTCGACCAGTTCCATGGCGCAGGTCTCGCCGCGCGCCAGGCGGGCAGCGGCCTGCCATACGGGCAGGAAGCGGAGGTCCTGGGAGTCCTGCTGCCAGGCTTCATCGCCTGCGAGATCTTGCCGGGTCACGATTCACTCCATCTCTCTGGTCGGTGCCGGCCGAAGGGGCGGCTGCCGTGGGGGCTGGGAGAGTTGAATCGGTATACTATATTCTAAACACACCCCTCTGCAAGGCGATTCTGCGGGCTACCTGGTTTTCCCGTATATGGTGCAATGCAGCGTGATTTTTAAGGAGATTTTGCGGAATTCTGCGCGGAAATGGGGATTTCAGCAGCATCCCTTGAGCGGTAATGCGCGAGTCGCGGAATTCTTTTGGTATACAAAGCACCGTTTCGGTGCTTTCTGGCTCAGTCGCTGAATGGTAGCGGCAGGGTGGCGGCCTGCCGGCGCCGCCGCGCGCGTCCGGCGGACACGGTGCGGTCCGCGGCGCCCGTGACGGCTTCTCCGTGTGCGGGTGTCGGGGCCAGCGTGGCCTGAGGTGCCTCCAGCACGAACTCGCGGCCGCGCGGGAGCGGGCGGGCCTCGGCCAGCAAGACGTCCAGGTGGGGTAGCAGGATCTGGTAGGTATCGAGATCGAAGCTGGCATGCCTGCCCAGCAGGTCCGGCGTGGCTGCCAGGGTCGGGGCCGAGCCGAGGTAGCACCAGTTCTCCAGCACATGCCAGGGGTGGCGCGCGCCCCGCCCCTCGCGCCAGGCCACCGGGCCCGGGAAGGGCCAGGGGCGCAGCGCCATCGACGCCAGGGCCGACTCGGTGCGGGCGCGGTGCTCGGCGGCCGGCTCCTTGCCCACGCAGGCGCCGGCGCAGCGCTGCAGTTGATGGGCAAAGCAGGGCGTGCCGGCGCGCTTGTGGCGTTCCAGGCGCAGGGTGGACTCGCACAGGCCGTGTTCCTGGGCCAGCGCACGCAGCGCGCTCTCGGCAGCGGCGCGGCTCGGGAAGGCGCCATAGAGGGCGGATGGCCGGCTGAAATCGGTGTCGCGGTCCGAGCGCAGTCGCGGCGCCGCCAGGCCTGGCGGCATCTCCCAGGAATAGAGCCGGGCATTGCGCCGCAGGCGCTGGTTGTGCAGCGGCTGCAGGGTCTTGATCAGCCGGGCCTCCAGCAGCAGGGCGCCGATTTCGCCCCCGGTCTCGCGCCACTCCAGCCGTCGTATGGCGCGTGACAGGCTGGCGTCCTTGGCATCGCGGTGATCATTGGAGAAGTGTGCGCTGATGCGTTGGCGCAGGTGGATGCTCTTCCCTATATAGAGAGGCATCGGCTGGTCGCCGTAGAACAGGTACACGCCGGGACGGTCGGGGATGCCGTCGAGGGCGTCCTCCTCGAGTCCTGGCGGCAGGCTGCCATGCTTGACCAGGGAGCGCACGGCGGTATCCACCAGGGCCGGCGAGTACTGCGCGTGGATGTGCTGCCAGAACTGCCACAGCAGCTCGGCGTCGGCCAGCGCGCGGTGGCGCCCCTTCGGCTGCAGCCCGAAGCGCCCGATCAGTGCGTCGAGGCCGTGGCGTGCCGCTGTGGGAAACAGGGAGCGCGACAGCCGGACCGTGCACAAGACATCGGCGCGGAAGTCCACGCCAGCACGGCGGAATTCGCTTTTCAAGAAGCCATAGTCGAAACGGGCGTTGTGGGCGACGAAGAGCTTGCCGTGCAACCGCTCGGCCAGCCCTTCCGCCAGGCTGTCGAAGCTGGGTTTGCCGCGCACCATCTCGTCGTGGATGCCGGTCAGCCGCTGGATGAACGGTGGGATCGGCGTGCCGGGGTCGACCAGGGTCTCCCACTCCACGATGCCGTCCGGGCCGACCTCCACCACGCCGATCTCCGTGATGCGGTCGTGCTGGGCGTTGGCCCCGGTCGTCTCCAGGTCCACGAAGGCGATCGGTCGCGGTAGCGACGCCGCCAGCGCGAGCGGGTCGAGTTCCAGGGCGGGGTGGGAATCTGGATGGTCCGGCATCAGGCGATTCTATCCGGATCTCGGCATGGGCCTTGCCGTCAGTGTCGGGGTGCCTGCTGGCCGGCCGCGGGAGGCTGTCAAAATTTCTTCATGAAGGTCTTGCCAAGGCGGCCGGACTGGCCTACTATTCGCCCCCTCGCAACACGAAGCGCAGCGGCAAAGCCAGCAGCGACGCGGGTTGCGGGGTTGGCAGGATGGTGGGTGGTGCTGCGAAGCGCGACTGACCGAAGCGAAAAAGATGCTTCGAGCCTGTTGACGAAACGCAGAAAGTTGTTCATAATCTCGTTTCTCTGCTGCTGACAACGCAGCGACGCGGTAAGCAAAGCGAATCGCGTGAGTTCTTTAACAAACAAACAGCCGATAAGTGTGGGCGCTTGATGCGGGAAGCGGAAGACCTCGGTCTTCTAGCTTACAAGTTATCAGTGCTCGCACAGTAAACATGTTTGGTTTCGTCTTCGGACGGAGCCAGTCAGTTTTCTGAGAGTGAGCGACCGCTCGAAAGAGCGAGGTTTGCGCAGGCAACTGCGCGGAACCACACAGAGATTGAACTGAAGAGTTTGATCCTGGCTCAGATTGAACGCTGGCGGCATGCCTTACACATGCAAGTCGAACGGCAGCGCGGACTTCGGTCTGGCGGCGAGTGGCGAACGGGTGAGTAATACATCGGAACGTGCCCTGTTGTGGGGGATAACTAGTCGAAAGATTAGCTAATACCGCATACGACCTGAGGGTGAAAGCGGGGGACCGCAAGGCCTCGCGCAATAGGAGCGGCCGATGTCTGATTAGCTAGTTGGTGAGGTAAAGGCTCACCAAGGCGACGATCAGTAGCTGGTCTGAGAGGACGATCAGCCACACTGGGACTGAGACACGGCCCAGACTCCTACGGGAGGCAGCAGTGGGGAATTTTGGACAATGGGGGCAACCCTGATCCAGCAATGCCGCGTGTGTGAAGAAGGCCTTCGGGTTGTAAAGCACTTTTGTCCGGAAAGAAATCCTTTGGGCTAATACCCCGGAGGGATGACGGTACCGGAAGAATAAGCACCGGCTAACTACGTGCCAGCAGCCGCGGTAATACGTAGGGTGCGAGCGTTAATCGGAATTACTGGGCGTAAAGCGTGCGCAGGCGGTTTTGTAAGACAGGCGTGAAATCCCCGGGCTCAACCTGGGAATGGCGCTTGTGACTGCAAGGCTAGAGTGCGTCAGAGGGGGGTAGAATTCCACGTGTAGCAGTGAAATGCGTAGAGATGTGGAGGAATACCGATGGCGAAGGCAGCCCCCTGGGACGTGACTGACGCTCATGCACGAAAGCGTGGGGAGCAAACAGGATTAGATACCCTGGTAGTCCACGCCCTAAACGATGTCAACTAGTTGTTGGGGATTCATTTCTTCAGTAACGAAGCTAACGCGTGAAGTTGACCGCCTGGGGAGTACGGTCGCAAGATTAAAACTCAAAGGAATTGACGGGGACCCGCACAAGCGGTGGATGATGTGGATTAATTCGATGCAACGCGAAAAACCTTACCTACCCTTGACATGCCACTAACGAAGCAGAGATGCATCAGGTGCCCGAAAGGGAAAGTGGACACAGGTGCTGCATGGCTGTCGTCAGCTCGTGTCGTGAGATGTTGGGTTAAGTCCCGCAACGAGCGCAACCCTTGTCTCTAGTTGCTACGAAAGGGCACTCTAGAGAGACTGCCGGTGACAAACCGGAGGAAGGTGGGGATGACGTCAAGTCCTCATGGCCCTTATGGGTAGGGCTTCACACGTCATACAATGGTGCGTACAGAGGGTTGCCAACCCGCGAGGGGGAGCTAATCCCAGAAAACGCATCGTAGTCCGGATCGTAGTCTGCAACTCGACTACGTGAAGCTGGAATCGCTAGTAATCGCGGATCAGCATGCCGCGGTGAATACGTTCCCGGGTCTTGTACACACCGCCCGTCACACCATGGGAGTGGGTTTTGCCAGAAGTAGTTAGCCTAACCGCAAGGAGGGCGATTACCACGGCAGGGTTCATGACTGGGGTGAAGTCGTAACAAGGTAGCCGTACCGGAAGGTGCGGCTGGATCACCTCCTTTCCAGAGCGTGCTTCCCAAGTGAAGCGTTCACACTTATCGGTCTGTTTGCTGTTACAGCCAAGGGTCTGTAGCTCAGGTGGTTAGAGCACCGTCTTGATAAGGCGGGGGTCGTAGGTTCAAGTCCTACCAGACCCACCAAGTTATCCGAGGGGGATTAGCTCAGCTGGGAGAGCACCTGCTTTGCAAGCAGGGGGTCGTCGGTTCGATCCCGTCATCCTCCACCATCGACCTTGGGTTGGACAAGCCAAATGCAAGCGCTTAGCGTTGAGCGCTTGCATTTGGCGTTGGCCAAGCGATGCGAAAGTATCGGCTGTTCTTTAACAATATGGGATGTAGTAAAGGTGTCGTGAAGCCTTGATGAGAGGCTGAAGTAACCAACACGATACCGGGTTGTGATTGTATCAACCAAAGTATTTAAGTGATCGAAAGATGACTTGGAATACGGCACAAATGCGAGAACTCAACCTGTAATGAAGCGTTTCAAGCGCGAGCTTGAGACACACTCGTTATAGGGTCAAGCGAACAAGTGCATGTGGTGGATGCCTTGGCGATCACAGGCGATGAAGGACGCGGTAGCCTGCGAAAAGCTTCGGGGAGCTGGCAAACGAGCTTTGATCCGGAGATGTCCGAATGGGGAAACCCGGCCCGTATGGGTCATCCCTTGCTGAATACATAGGCAAGGGAAGCGAACGCGGCGAACTGAAACATCTAAGTAGCTGCAGGAACAGAAATCAACCGAGATTCCCAGAGTAGTGGCGAACGAAATGGGAAGAGCCTTGTACTCTTTAGCAGCATTGTTAGCAGAACGGGATGGAAAGCCCGGCCATAGCAGGTGATAGCCCTGTATGCGAAAACAGCGTTGTGGAACTAGGTGTACGACAAGTAGGGCGGGACACGTGAAATCCTGTCTGAAGATGGGGGGACCATCCTCCAAGGCTAAATACTCGTGATCGACCGATAGTGAACCAGTACCGTGAGGGAAAGGCGAAAAGAACCCCGGGAGGGGAGTGAAATAGATCCTGAAACCGCATGCATACAAACAGTCGGAGCCTGGAAACGGGTGACGGCGTACCTTTTGTATAATGGGTCAGCGACTTACATTCAGTGGCAAGCTTAACCGATTAGGGCAGGCGTAGCGAAAGCGAGTCCGAACAGGGCGTTCAGTCGCTGGGTGTAGACCCGAAACCAGATGATCTATCCATGGCCAGGTTGAAGGTGCGGTAACACGTACTGGAGGACCGAACCCACTAGTGTTGAAAAACTAGGGGATGAGCTGTGGATAGGGGTGAAAGGCTAAACAAATCTGGAAATAGCTGGTTCTCTCCGAAAACTATTTAGGTAGTGCCTCGTGTCTCACCTTCGGGGGTAGAGCACTGTCATGGTTGGGGGGTCTATTGCTGATTACCCCGCCATAGCAAACTCCGAATACCGAAGAGTGCAATCACGGGAGACAGACATCGGGTGCTAACGTCCGGTGTCAAGAGGGAAACAACCCAGACCGCCAGCTAAGGTCCCAAAGATTGGCTAAGTGGGAAACGAAGTGGGAAGGCTAAAACAGTCAGGAGGTTGGCTTAGAAGCAGCCACCCTTTAAAGAAAGCGTAATAGCTCACTGATCGAGTCGTCCTGCGCGGAAGATGTAACGGGGCTAAGCCAGTCACCGAAGCTGCGGACGCACGCAAGTGCGTGGTAGGAGAGCGTTCTGTAAGCCTGTGAAGGTGTCTTGTAAAGGATGCTGGAGGTATCAGAAGTGCGAATGCTGACATGAGTAGCGATAAAGGGGGTGAAAGGCCCCCTCGCCGTAAGCCCAAGGTTTCCTACGCAACGTTCATCGGCGTAGGGTGAGTCGGCCCCTAAGGCGAGGCAGAGATGCGTAGCTGATGGGAAGCAGGTTAATATTCCTGCACCGTCGTATGATGCGATGGGGGGACGGATCGCGGAAGGTTGTCCGGGTGTTGGAAGTCCCGGTCCCTGCAGTGGAGAAGGCGCTTAGGCAAATCCGGGCGCGGGATTCAAGGCTGTGGGGCGAGCGACCATGCGTCGCGAAGCAATCGGAAGTGGTTCCAAGAAAAGCCTCTAAGCTTCAGTCATACGAGACCGTACCGCAAACCGACACAGGTGGGCGAGATGAGTATTCTAAGGCGCTTGAGAGAACTCGGGAGAAGGAACTCGGCAAATTGGTACCGTAACTTCGGGATAAGGTACGCCCTGGTAGCTTGACTGGCCTGCGCCAGAAGGGTGAAGGGGTTGCAATAAACTGGTGGCTGCGACTGTTTAATAAAAACACAGCACTCTGCAAACACGAAAGTGGACGTATAGGGTGTGACGCCTGCCCGGTGCCGGAAGATTAAATGATGGGGTGCAAGCTCTTGATTGAAGTCCCGGTAAACGGCGGCCGTAACTATAACGGTCCTAAGGTAGCGAAATTCCTTGTCGGGTAAGTTCCGACCTGCACGAATGGCGTAACGATGGCCACACTGTCTCCTCCCGAGACTCAGCGAAGTTGAAGTGTTTGTGATGATGCAATCTCCCCGCGGCTAGACGGAAAGACCCCATGAACCTTTACTGTAGCTTTGCATTGGACTTTGAACCGATCTGTGTAGGATAGGTGGGAGGCTTTGAAACCGGGACGCTAGTTCCGGTGGAGCCGTCCTTGAAATACCACCCTGGTTTGTTTGAGGTTCTAACCTTGGCCCGTGAATCCGGGTCGGGGACAGTGCATGGTAGGCAGTTTGACTGGGGCGGTCTCCTCCCAAAGTGTAACGGAGGAGTTCGAAGGTACGCTTGGTACGGTCGGACATCGTACCTAAAGTGCAATGGCAAAAGCGTGCTTAACTGCGAGACCGACAAGTCGAGCAGGTGCGAAAGCAGGACATAGTGATCCGGTGGTTCTGTATGGAAGGGCCATCGCTCAACGGATAAAAGGTACTCTGGGGATAACAGGCTGATACCGCCCAAGAGTTCATATCGACGGCGGTGTTTGGCACCTCGATGTCGGCTCATCTCATCCTGGGGCTGTAGCCGGTCCCAAGGGTATGGCTGTTCGCCATTTAAAGAGGTACGTGAGCTGGGTTTAAAACGTCGTGAGACAGTTTGGTCCCTATCTGCCGTGGGCGTTGGAATCTTGACGGGGGCTGCTCCTAGTACGAGAGGACCGGAGTGGACGTACCGCTGGTGTACCTGTTGTCTCGCCAGAGGCATCGCAGGGTAGCTATGTACGGAAGAGATAACCGCTGAAAGCATCTAAGCGGGAAACTCGCCTGAAGATGAGGATTCCCTGGAGGCTTGACCTCCTTGAAGGGTCGTTCGAGACCAGGACGTTGATAGGCTGGGTGTGGAAGCGCAGTAATGCGTTAAGCTAACCAGTACTAATTGCCCGTAAGGCTTGATCCTATAACCAGTGTGTTTCACTGGTTGACGTATCGCGTGTGCCCAGAACGGTGCCGATACCTCACAACCAAGACTACATCCCTATTCGCTGCGACGGCTCAACCCCGGCGCAGCAACCCTTAATGCCTGGTGACCATAGCGAGTCGGAACCACCCCTTCCCATCCCGAACAGGACCGTGAAACGACTTTGCGCCGATGATAGTGCGGACTACCCGTGTGAAAGTAGGTCATCGCCAGGCTCTCCCTCCCGCAAAACCCCTCGACAGCAAACGCTGCGAGGGGTTTTGTCTTTGCGGCGCTCGCAGCACGCGCGGATGCCGACGAAGCGAAATACCGGGCAGTCTCGCCGGAAGGCGAAGCCCAAGATTGGGCGCGAAGCTGCGACAAGCGGGTCGGGCCAAAGGTGCTTCGCGTCGCATAACGTGCTCGCTTCAGCATCGAACAGGCTGCTTTTTGGGCGAGTCTGCCGGCTACACCCGCAACTTCCTTGAATCAGCCGGATCGGGCGAATTGCCCGGTAATCAGCGGTTTTCAGCGAAAAGAGGGGCGCCGCAGGTGCCCGGCGGATACATTTTCCTGTAGTGTCGGCGAGGGCCATGCGAATGCCCGGTCGACCAGGATCTGTGCTGAATCATCCGTAAGCACCCGGTGAACCCGTCTTGAAGGGGACCCGCGTAGCAAGGAGCATCGTGTCCATCTAGTTCTAGGTGGACACGTGGACACTATCGAAGAGAGCGCGCCAATACGGCGCCGACGTCGGCATAGCGCCGAGTTCAAGGCCAAGGCAGTGCAGGAGTGCATGCAGCCGGGTGTTTCGATCGCGGCGATAGCCCTGCACCATCGCCTCAATGCGAATCTGCTGCGGCGCTGGGTCGCCGAGCAGGAAGCAAAGAATGGCGCGCCTGAGGACCGCGAGTTGATGAGGGTGCCGCAAGGCGAGTTCATCCCGTTGCGGATCGGCGAGCCGACCACTGCCGTGCCGGACATCCAGATCGAAGTCCGCCGTGGCGCGACGACGATCAGTCTTCGCTGGCCGGGATCGGCCGCAGCGCAGTGCGCCCAGTGGCTGCAAGGGTGGTTGCGTTGATTCGGGTGGACGCGATCTGGTTGGCCGTGGAGCCGCTGGACATGCGCGCCGGTACCGAAACGATCCTCGCGCGGGTCGTCAAGGTGTTCGGCGCGGCACGCCCCCACCACGCCTACCTGTTTGCCAATAAGAGTTCGACGCGCATGAAGGTGCTGGTCTACGACGGCTTCGGCATCTGGCTGGCCGCGCGGCGCCTCAACAAGGGGCGCTTCATCTGGACGAACGGCGACCAGGCGATCGCCACGGCGCTCAATCCCGAGCAATTGCGTGCGCTGGTGACGGGGCTGCCTTGGCAGACGCTCACCCACGACCACGCGATCACGGTCGTGTAATACCCCCAAAGCCGTAAACTGGCTTCCTTCCAGAGGACTTGGGGTTCTGGCAGACTCGCCGCATGAACCTACCCACCAACCTCGATGCCCTGAGCCCGGACGAACTGCGCACACTGGCTGCGCAGTTGATGGCCCAGGTCGGCGAGAAGGACCGGGAGTTGCGGTACCGGCAAGCCAAGATCGACCAGCTCACACACGAGCTGGCCATCCACAAGCGCTGGAAGTTCGGCAAGCGCAGCGAGCAACTGACATCTGAACAGGCGAGTCTGCTGGACGAAGCCATTGACGCAGACCTCGAGGCGATTGAGACCGAACTGGAAGCGCTCCTGCCGTCGTCCAAATCTGAAGCCAAGAGCAAGCCCAAGCGCCAGGCATTGCCGCCGCAGTTGCCGCGCACCGACATCCACCACGAGCCGGACGCAGAGACCTGCACCTGTGGGTGTGCGCTCAAGCGCATTGGCGAAGACATCAGCGAGAAGCTGGACTACACGCCGGGCACGTTCACCGTGGAGCGTCACATCCGCGGCAAATGGGTGTGCGATCAGTGTGAGACGCTGGTGCAGACGCCGGTGCCACCCCACGTCATCGACAAAGGCATCCCGACGGCCGGACTGCTGGCACATACGCTGGTGTCCAAGTTCGGCGACCACCTTCCCCTGTATCGGCAGGAGCGCATCTATGCGCGCGCCGGTCTGGCCATCCCGCAATCGACACTGGGCGCGTGGGTGGGCATCTGTGGCGTGCGTCTGCAACCGCTGGTGGACGCCCTGCAAGAAGAGGTTCTGAGCCACGGTGTTCTGCACGCCGACGAAACGCCAGTGCAGATGCTCGCGCCCGGCAATGGCAAGACGCACCGCGCCTACCTGTGGGCCTATGCGCCGAGCGAGTTCGAGAAGATGCGCGCGGTGATTTACCAGTTTGCGCCCAGCCGCAGCGGCGAGCACGCTCGCGCGTTCCTGGGGCAGTGGCAAGGCAAGCTGGTATGTGATGACTTCGCCGGCTACAAGGCCAGCTTCGACGGTGGCGTCACTGAGATCGGTTGCATGGCCCATTCGCGGCGCAAGTTCTTTGAACTGCACGACAAGCACAAGAGCGAATTGGCGGGCCAGGCACTGCGCTACATGGTGAGCTTGTACGAGATCGAGGCGCAAGTGCGGGATGCTGAGCCAGACCAGCGCCTGGCAGCGCGGCAACAAAGGGCTGGCCCGATTCTAGAGCGGCTGCACGCCTGGCTCGAGGAACAGCGACGCCGCGTCCCAGACGGCTCGGCGATCGCGCGGGCCATTGACTACAGCCTCAAGCGGTGGCCGGCTCTCGTGCGTTACCTCGACGACCCGACGGTGCCCATCGACAACAACCACGTCGAGCGACAGATCCGGCCGGTTGCCCTGGGTCGCTCCAATTGGTTGTTTGCAGGCTCACTGCGCGCCGGTCAACGCGCGGCTGCCGTCATGAGCCTGATCCAATCGGCCAAGCTCAACGGGCACGATCCCTACGCCTATCTGAAAGACGTCCTCACGCGACTGCCGACCCACAAGGCGGCCGACATCGCCGAACTGCTCCCGCATCGCTGGACGCCCAGCGCCACCTAGCTGGCAAGACGGGTTCACCGGGTGCTTACAATCATCCGGCTTCCTTCGCGATCGTTTGCGATTCCTCCTGCGTCGCGCGATTCGCGTGCCTATCGCTTCTGTGCCAGCAGGATGCCCATGCCGATCGCCACCAGGCCGACGCCGTGGTACCAGTGCGGCCATTCGCTCAAGAGCAGCGTTGACAGCAGCGCCGCGAACACCGGCGTCAAGGTGATGAAGAAGACCGGGAGCTGCGCTCCCGCCCGCGCGATAGCGCGATCCCAGGAGAAATAGGCCAGCAGGGACGGCACGGTTCCGACATAGGCCAGGATGGCGGCAACGCGCCAGCTCCAGCGGATGGACTCCTGCGCCACGCCGAGCTCCCAGCCGACGAAAGGCACGCTGACCGCCAGGCCGGTGAGGATCTGCGCCAGCATGAAGGCGGGTAGCGGCAGGTCGGGACGATGCTTGCGCAACAGCCAGGTGTAGCCGCTCCAGGCGACTGTCGCCGCCAGCATGAACAGGTCGCCCGCGACGAAGTCGAGCTGGGCCAGCCGGGCGGGCTCGCCCCGCAGCAGCACGAAGCCTACGCCGATCAAGCACAGCAGGGCGCCGGCGACATGCCAGGGCTTGACCGGCTCCTTGAACACGGTGGCACCCAGTACCAGCAGGAAGAGCGGCGTCGACGCGCCGATCAAGGTGACATTGATCGGGGTCGACGTTTTCAACGCCAGGTATTGCAGCGCGTTGTAGCTGGCGATCGAGAGCGCGCCCAGGACCCACAGCATGACGGCGTGCCTCTGCAGGGCGCCGCGGTGCGCGAGCAGGCTGCGGCCGGCAAAGCACGCAAGGATGGCCCCGGCGATCACCCAGCGGATGAAGTTCAGCGTGATCGGCGGCACATGCCCCGCCGCCAGCCGGCCGACGATGGCATTGCCGGCCCAGCTCAGCGGTGGAAACGTCAGCAAGAAGAGCGTGCCCCACCGGGATGGCGGGGTGTGGCGGCTGTCGAGGCCCATGGCGGTCATCATGCCGGATTGAGGATCTCCAGATTATGCGGCGAACACGTCACGGCGAACAGCCGTGGATCACGGCACCGTGCCATCCGCGGGCCACGCCCGCGCTTGCCAGCGCATAGAATGGAGGCCGCGTCCCGCGCACTTGGGCGGGCGCTTCCGAGGAGCCGGTCCCGATGAATGTCGAACTTCTGCTGCGTTTCGTCCACATTGCCGCTGCCGCGATCTGGGTCGGCGGGATGTTCTTTGCCTATGTCTGCCTGCGGCCGGCGGCGGCCGAACTGCTCGAGCCACCGCCGCGGCTGCGCCTGTGGCGCGCCGTGCTGGCGCGTTTCCTCGGCTGGGTCTGGGTCACCGTGATCCTGATCGGCGTGACCGGCATGGTGCGCTTCGGCCAGGCAGGATCTGCGGCGCCACCCAACTGGCATGTGATGATGGGCAGCGGCCTGCTGATGTTCGCGATCTTCGTCTATGTCTACACGGTGCCGTTCGCGGCCCTGCGTCACAGCGTCGATGCCGAGGACTGGGCCCAGGCCGGCGTGGCGCTCGGACGGATCCGTCAGGCGGTGGGCTGGAACCTGCTGCTGGGCCTGCTGACCATCTGCGTGGCCACGCTGGGCGCAGCCCTGGGCTGAGGTGGAAGCGGGCAGGCGCGGATCAGAAGGCCCCGAACAGGTTGCCCAGGCAGATCACGGCGACCAGTGCCAGCACCGGGCCGATGATGCCGACCACGGCGATGTCGCGGTAGCTGCCGCGGTGCCCGGCACCGCAGACGGCGAGCAGCGTGACGACCGCACCGTTATGCGGCAGCACGTCCAGCGTGCCGGCGCCGATCACGGCGACGCGATGCAGCAGCGCCGGGTCGATGCCGCTGGCGGTGGCGATGTCCATGAAATTCCCCCCGAGCGCCTGCAGCGCGATCGTCAGGCCGCCCGAGGCCGAGCCCGTCAGCGCGGCCAGGACATTGGTGGCGAGCGCCAGCGAGACGAGCGGGCCGCCTTCGATCGACAGCACCCACTCGCGCACCACGGCAAAACCGGGCAGCACCGCTACCACCGAGCCGAAGCCGACCAGGCTGGCTACGCTCAAGGCCGGCAGCACGGCCGCATTGGCGCCGGCGTCCATGGTTTCACGCAGGGCCGGCAGGCGGCGGTGGTTCAGCACCAGCAGGCAGAGGATGGCTGCGGCCAGCGCCACCAGCACCGCCCACACTCCGCCCACCGCCGCCAGGCTGGTGCTGCCCCAGCGTTCCTCGGCCAGGTAGCCGGCATTCCAGCGCGGCAGCACCACCAGGCTCATCAGCAGGTTGACGCAGACCACCACGGCCAGGGGCAGCAAAGCGGCCCCGGGCGAGGGCGAATCGCTGCTGCGCTGTCCGCGCGGCGCCTCGGCCGGATCGAACTCGCGCGCCACCGAGGCGCGTTCGCGCACCAGCTCGCGCTCGGCCACTTCTTCCACCGGCACATCCGCCCCGTCTCCGAAGCCCTCGCCGGCCGCTCGCGCCGCAGCCTCGGCGCGCCCGAGCCACCACAGGCCGAAGCCCAGCATGATCGCGCTGGCGATCGCCCCCAATCCGGGCGCGGCGAAGGGCGTGGTGCCGAAGAAGGGCATCGGGATGGCGTTCTGGATGGCCGGCGTGCCGGGCAGGGCCGACATGGTGAAGGTCGAGGTGCCGAGCATGATGGCGGCCGGCGCCAGGCGGCGCGGAATGTCGGCGGTACGGAACAGCTCCAGCGCCATTGGCGCGATCACGAAGAAGGCGACGAACAGGCTGACGCCGCCATAGGTGACCAGCGCGCCGGCCAGCACCACCGCCAGCATGGCACGCCGGGTTCCCAGCGTGCGGGTCATCAAGGTGGCGATGGCCGAGACCGAGCCGCTGTCGGCCATCAGCTTGCCGAACAGTGCACCGAGCAGGAAAAGCGGGAAGAACTGCGCGACGAAACCGGCCGCGTTGTACATGAAGGTCTGGGTCCAGTGGGCCAGGGGCGGCTCGCCGGCGAAGACCGCCGCCAGCATGGCGGCACCGGGCGCCAGCAGCAAGGTGCTCCAGCCGCGATAGGTCAACCAGATGAGCAGGGCGAGGGCCAGCAGGATGCCGAGCAGGCTCATGGGGTCAGACCTCCTTGCACAGTCCGTCGGGATCGTACTTCGGCGATTGCATCTCCATGCCTCCGCGCGCGAGGCGAGAGGACGGGAAGCCTGCATTATTCCCCGCGACCGGCCAGGCCACAAGATGTTGCCCTGCACAAAGCGATGTCCGGCGTGGCTCCCATGATTCCAATGACCCCAATGACCCCAATGACCCCAATGACCCCAATGACCCCAATGGAAAAGTCCCCGGCGTAGCGGGGACTTGCCATGTTCGCATCAGGCCGGGGATCGCCGCCCTGGCGGCGTGGCTCAGGTCGCCGCGCCATCGGTGTAGGGATTGGCCTTGCCGCCGAGCGCGCCCTCGCCGTAGGCGTCGAAGCTGCGCTGCGGGACAGAGGAGACACCGCTGCGGTCCAGGCCGGCGATGCGGGCACCTTCGGTATAGGGGTCGAACTTCGCGCCACGCGCACCTTCGGTGTACGGATCGAACTTCGCGATGCGGGCACCTTCCGTGTAGGGATCGAACTTCGCGCCACGCGCACCTTCGGTGTACGGATCGAACTTCGCGCTACGGGCGCCTTCGCTGAAGGCATCGAACCTGCCGCCGCGCGCACCTTCCGTGTACACGTCATGCACTGCGCTGCGGAAGTCGTAGCCGTACTTGTCGCCGGGCTGCATGTTCTTCGGGCCGGCGGCCAGCGCGCTGCCGGCAGCGGCGGCGGCGAGGGACAGCACCAGGGTGGAAACCAGCTTGCGGGTGATAGCGTTGTGCATGATTCTCTCCAGTTCGTTTAATTTTCCAGAAGGCGTCGTGCCGTCCTTGAACGCAATGATAGGTAACCTTCCGGGCGGGAAAGGCGATGAGTCGTGGATCATTTATTCAAAAAATTTGAATTAACGGCCGAGAAGGCCGATACCATGCCGCGGCAGCCCACGGCACGGGTCCGCCCCCATCTGTCGCCCCGTCGCTCAAGTTGCCCCGGCCCCGTCCGTTATCCCTCGCAAGAGGCGGAACTCCGCCTTGGTGGCTGCCGCTGATCACGCAAACAGCAACCGATTCCCCTCCCTATTCCCGCTAATGGCAGGACTGGCCCGCTTTGATAATCGTCACTGACGAAGGGCCGCCTGGCGCTTCGCAACGGAGCGTCCATGTCCGAAGAAAGCGATCTCGAGAAAACTGAACCCGCCACACCCCGGCGCCTGGAAAAGGCGCGCGAGGAGGGGCAGGTGATCCGTTCGCGCGAGCTCGGCACCTTCATCATGCTGCTGGCCGGCGTGGCCGGCCTGTCGACGCTCGGGGCGCCGCTTGGGCGCCGGCTCGATGCCAGCATGCGCCACAGCCTGAGCTTCGAGCCGGCCACCGCTTTCGACGTATCGCGCATGCTGTCCCAGTTCGGCAACGTGGTCTGGGACAGCCTGCTGGCCCTGATGCCCCTGCTGGCGCTGCTGACCGTGGCGGCCCTGGCCGCGCCGCTGCTGCTGGGCGGGTGGATGTTCTCCACCAAGTCGCTCCAGCCCAACTTCGGCCGGCTGTCGCCCTTGCAGGGTCTGGGGCGCATGTTCTCCATGCAGACGCTGGCCGAGCTGCTGAAGGCGATCGCCAAATCCGTGCTGGTGGGCGGCGTGGCAGCCTGGGTGCTGTGGCGCCGGCTGCCCGAGGCCATCTCGTTGATGAACGTGCCGGTGCAGGAAGCACTGCTGCACATGCTCGAACTGGTGCTGTACTGCTCCGGCCTGGTCGTGCTGTCGCTGGTGGTCGTGGTCGGGCTGGACGTGCCCTGGCAGTTCTGGCAGTTCCACAAGAAGCTGCGCATGACCAAGGAAGAGGTCAAGCAGGAACACAAGGAAACCGAGGGCGATCCGCACGTCAAGGGCCGCATCCGCCAGCAGCAGCGCCAAGCCGCGCGCCGACGCATGATGTCCGAGGTACCCAAGGCCGATGTGGTGGTGACCAACCCGACCCACTTCGCGGTGGCGCTGCGCTATGAGGAAGGCCGCATGAGCGCACCGCGTGTGGTGGCCAAGGGCAGCGACCTGGTGGCGGCACGCATCCGCGAGATCGCGGTCGAGCATCGCGTCCCCATCCTGTCGGCGCCGCCGCTGGCGCGCGCGCTGCACCGCCATGTCGAACTGGGGCAGGAAATCCCGGCCGGCCTGTACACCGCCGTGGCCGAGGTGCTGGCCTGGGTCTTCCAGCTGAAACACTGGCACTACTCCAAGGGACCGCAGCCCGCGGCTCCCAGCAACCTTCTCGTGCCTGACGAACTCGCCGTACCGGAAAGCCGCGCATGAATGCCCTGACCTCCTTGCTGAAGCTGCCCGGCGGGCAGACCGCCGGCCAGATGCGAGCCCTGGCGGGCCCGCTGCTGATCG
This sequence comes from Cupriavidus sp. USMAA2-4, assembly GCF_001854305.1. Lineage (NCBI taxonomy): Bacteria > Pseudomonadati > Pseudomonadota > Betaproteobacteria > Burkholderiales > Burkholderiaceae > Cupriavidus > Cupriavidus sp. USMAA2-4. Next base: position 2,014,126 of record NZ_CP017749.1, read on the forward strand.
TGATGATCCTGGGCATGATGGTGCTGCCGCTGCCGCCCTTCCTGCTCGATCTGCTGTTCACCTTCAACATCGCCCTGTCGATCATGGTGCTGCTGGTGGGCATGTACACCCAGCGGCCGCTCGATTTCGCCGCCTTTCCCGCAGTGCTGCTGTTTTCCACGCTGCTGCGCCTGTCGCTGAACGTCGCCTCCACCCGCGTGGTGCTGCTCGAGGGCCATAGCGGCCCCGATGCCGCCGGCAAGGTGATCGAGGCGTTCGGCCACTTCCTCGTGGGCGGCAACTTCGCCGTGGGCATCGTGGTGTTCGCCATCCTGGTGGTGATCAACTTCATGGTGATCACCAAGGGCGCGGGCCGTATTGCCGAGGTGGGCGCGCGCTTCATGCTGGATTCGATGCCCGGCAAGCAGATGGCCATCGATGCCGACCTCAACGCGGGCCTGATCAACGAGGAGGGCGCCAAGAAGCGCCGTACCGAGGTGGCCCAGGAAGCCGACTTCTACGGCGCCATGGACGGTGCCAGCAAGTTCGTGCGCGGCGATGCCGTGGCCGGCCTGCTGATCATGTTCATCAACGTCGGCGCCGGCATGGTGGTCGGCATGGTGCAGCACGACCTCGACTTCGCCACGGCCGTGCGCAACTACACGCTGCTGACCATCGGCGACGGCCTGGTGGCGCAGATTCCCGCGCTGGTGATCTCCACTGCAGCCGGTGTCATCGTCTCGCGCGTGTCGAACGACGAAGACGTCGGCCAGCAGCTGACCGGCCAGCTGTTCTCCAATCCGCGCGTGCTCTATATCACGGGCGCCATCATCGGCCTGCTGGGCGTGATCCCGGGCATGCCGCACATCGCCTTCCTGCTGTTCGGCGCCGGCCTGATCTGGTTCGGGCGCTACCTGGCGCAGCGCCAGCAGGCCGACGCGCAGGCCAGCAAGAAGGGCGAGTCGCGCCCCGCGCAGGCGCAGCCGGAATCCACCGAGGCGACCTGGGACGACGTCACCATGGTCGATCCCCTGGGCATGGAAGTCGGCTACCGACTGATCCCGCTGGTGGACCGCGCGCAGAACGGCGAGCTGCTCGGCCGCATCAAGAGCATCCGCAAGAAGATGGCGCAGGAGATCGGCTTCCTGGTGCCGGTGGTCCATATCCGCGACAACCTCGAACTCAAGCCCAACGCCTACCGCATCACGCTCAAGGGCGTGGAGATCGGCAGCGGCGAAGCGGCGCCGGGGCAGTGGATGGCGATCAACCCCGGCCAGGTCAGCGGCACCCTGCCGGGCGCCGAGACGCGCGATCCGGCCTTCGGGCTGCCGGCCGTGTGGATCGACGCCGCGCACAAGGAGCGCGCGCAGGCCTTCGGTTACACGGTGGTCGATGCCAGCACCGTGGTGGCGACCCACCTGAACCACCTGATCCAGATGCACGCGGCCGAACTGCTGGGCCGCCAGGAAGTGCAGCAGCTGCTCGACCGCATCGCCAAGGAATCGCCGAAGCTGACCGAGGACCTGGTGCCGAAGACCATCTCGCTGACCGGCCTGCAGAAGGTCCTGCAGAACCTGCTGGAGGAGGGGGTACCCATCCGCGACATGCGCACCATCCTGGACGTGGTGGCGGAGCACGCGCCCAAGATCAGCGAGCCCAGCGAGCTGACCGAGCTGGTGCGCGTGGCGCTGGGCCGCGCCATCACGCAGCAGCTGTACCCGAACGGGGCGGAAATGCAGGTGGTCGGCCTCGAAGCCGGCCTGGAGCGCGTGCTGACCCAGGTGCTGAACAGCGGCGGGGGCCTAGAGCCCGGCCTGGCGGACGCCCTGCTGCAGCAATCGCGTGCCTGCGTGGAGCGGCAGGAGCAGATGGGCTACACACCCGTGCTGCTGGTGCCGCCGCCGCTGCGGGCGCTGCTGGCTCGTTTCCTCCGGCGTACGCTGCCGCAGCTCAAGGTGCTGTCGCATGCCGAGGTCCCCGACAACCGAAACATCAGGATCACCGCCGTGATCGGCGGTGCAGCATGAGGAAGGCGCGATGAGCGTAGCGAAATTCGTGGCGGCCAATGGCCGCGAGGCCCTGCGGCGCGTGCGCGAGGCGATGGGGCCTGACGCGGTGGTGCTGTCCAACCGGACCGTCGATGGCGGCGTCGAGATCGTCGCCATGCGCGACACCGATGTCGGCGCCATCTCCAGCAGCGCCCAGCTCTATGTGCCGCCCGCACCGGCGCGCGACGACGAGGCCGAGATGGGCGAGCTGCGCGGCGAGCTCAAGTCGATGCGCGCGCTGATCGAGCGCCAGTTCGCCGGCATGGGCAACGTGCCGGTGGCGACGGGCGACCCGCTGCGCGAGTCGCTCTTCACCTGGCTGGCCGGCGCGGGCTTCTCCGGGCAGCTCGCGCGCACGCTGCTGGCGCACCTGCCGGTCGGTCACGACCGCCAGTCGGCGATGGCCTGGATCCGCCAGGAGCTGGCGCGCAAGGTGCAGGTGCTGGCCGATGAGGAAGCACTCTTCGCCCAGGGCGGCGTGCTCGCGCTGATCGGGCCGACCGGCGTCGGCAAGACCACCACCACCGCCAAGCTCGCCGCGCGCTTCGTGCTCAAGCACGGTCCGGAGCGGCTGGCGTTGCTGACCACCGACAGCTTCCGTATCGGCGCGCACGAGCAGCTGCGCATCTATGGCGACATCCTCGGCGTGCCCGTGCACGCGGTGAAGGATGCGGCCGACCTGCGCTTCGCGCTGAACGCGCTGGCCGACAAGCACCTGGTCATCGTCGACACGGTCGGCATGAGCCAGCGTGACCGCAACCTGTCCGAACAGATCGCCATGCTGGCCGGCGTGCAGGCACCGGTGCAGCGCGTGCTGCTGCTCAATGGCGCCAGCCACGGCGATACGCTCAACGAGGTGGTGCACGCCTACCGGCAGGACGCCGGTCTCGGCGGTGAGCCCGGCTGCGGCCTGGACGGCTGCATCATCACCAAGCTGGACGAAGCCACGCACCTGGGATCGGTGCTCGACGTCGTCATCCGCCACCGCCTGCCGGTGTTCTACGCCTCCACCGGCCAGCGCGTGCCCGAGCACCTGGAGCTGGCGCAGGCGCCGGCCCTGGTCGAGCGCGCCTTCCTGACGCCCCGCCGCGGCTCGGTCTTCGCCGATGCGGACGTGGCCCGCCGCCAGGCCGGCGCCCTCGAGGATGCCGAGGCGCAGCGCGGTCCCGCCGCCGAGGACATGCTGCGCTCGCTGAGCGACAGTGCCGATGCGGTCGGTGCCTGCGTGGCCGAGCTCGATGCCGGTACGCAGGGTTTTCCGCTGCTGCGCGCGCTGTGGCAGCAGCGCGACGACGACGCCGCATCGCTGCGCAGCGTCGCGCAGCAGGTGCGCGAAGCTGCCTGCCGCGACCTCGGTCGCGGCTGCGATCGCCATGTGCTGGCGCTGTCCGCCACCGCCCAGTTCGCGGCTGGCGGGCGCCGGGCCCCGCACCATGTTCAGACGACCCTGTGGCTGTCGGATCGCGACGGCTTCCCGCTGGCCGCCGCCGTGAGCGGTGCACGCAACGGCAGCGGCGAAACCGAGGCCGCCACGCTGCGCGCCGCGCTGGCGGCCACGCGTACGGTCGTCAACATGGTCGATGCGCTGCCGGCTCCGGCCGTGCTGGCGCGCTGGCAGCAAGGCGGCGAACGCTGGCTGGCGCGGGCCCGCAAGGGCGCGCGCATGCTCAGCGGAGGCACGGCCTGGAAGGTCGAGGCCCTGGCCGAAACGCTGACCTTCCATGCCGTGGGCGAACTCCATGAGCAGGGCTGCGATGCCGTGCAATGGCTGGCCCAGGTGCCGGTGCGGGTGCCCGACGGTCCGCTGCAGCGCCGTGCCGGCCGCGGCAATGCCGACGGCGGCACCGATGCCTGCCTGCTGGTTTCCCGCCTGGTGGAGCGCGACAGCGGCCGCCTGCTGGACACCAGCTATCTGCTGTGCGACCCCGCCCTGGCCGATGAATCCGCGCGGCTGGCGCAGTGGGCGCGCTGGGCACTGGCCGCCGAGGCACGCTTCCGCACGCTGCGCCACGCGCTCGACCATCTTGCCCGCGGCGCCGTGCCGGCCGCGGACGAGGCGCAATGCCGCGCCGCGCTGATGGCGCTGCAGGCCGGCCTGACCGCCCTGCGTCTCGAATGCGAGCCGGGCGCCGTGGCGGCCGGCTTCCTCTCGCGCCTGGCCGGCCGCGCCGCGGGCAAGGCCGCGCAAGCGGCGCCGGGCCAGGCGCTGGTCGAAGGCCTGGCGCGCCTGCTGGCGCTGCTGGACGTGCTGGAGGGCTATCCCGTGCGCGCAAACCGTGCCGCTGCGGCGGACCCGGTCCGTGCGGATACGTCCGCTGCCGAGCAACAACTGGAATCCGTAGGAGAGTAGGTCTGTGCACACTCTGGCAACCGATCAGGCCGAGGGGCTGCGGCGCCTGCTGGCGCCGCGCGCCACACGGCACATCGCCGTGGTAGCCAGCGAGCCGGGGGCCGGCGCCACGACGGTCGCGCTCGGACTGGCCAGCGCGCTGGCCATGCAGGGCGAGCGCGTCCTGCTGGTCGACGAGGATGCCCCGGGCGCGCGCGCCGCGCACCTGGCCGGAGCCGCGCCGCGCGGCACGCTGGCCCAGGTGCTGGCCGCACAGGCGACGCTCGACCAGGCGCTCGGTGCCGCCGGGCCCAGCGGTGTCGCCGTGCTGCCCGCGGGCGCTGCCGGCCCGGCCGGCGGCGGCCTGCCGGGCACCTTCGGCGCCTTCCGCACCGTGCTGGCCGATGCCCGCGCCGACGGCCAGGGGACGCTGTCGGCGCTGGCCGGCGCCGCGCACAACCTGCTGGTGGTGATGCGCCCCGAGGCGGCCTCGATCACCGCGGCCTACGCGCGCATCAAGCAACTGCATCACCGCTACGCCATCCGCCATTTCCAGCTCGTCGTCAATGCGGCGGCGGGCGAGGGCATCGCCGGCGCGGTGGCCGGCAACCTGGCCCGCACCGCCAGCCAGTATCTCGGCATCGAGGCCTCGTGGGCCGGCTATCTGCCGCTCGATCCGCTGGTCAGGCAGAGCGAGCAGCTGGGTCGCGGCGTGGTCGATGCCTACCCCGCCGCACCGGCGACGATGGCCTTGCGCCGCATCGCCAGCAGCATCGGCGCGTGGCCCATGCGCGCCGCGTCCACCACCTTCCCCGGCGTCGCCTCGGCGACGCCTCCGACCAGCCCACGCATTCATTGACGCCGATGCCGCACGTATCGTTCCCCCAGGCCATCGACCGGGCCCAAGCCATCGGGCCCCGGTCCCTGCACGGTACGCGCGCGGCCGGCGCTGCGCTCTAGAAGCCACGAGAGTCCCACCATGTACACCGTTCAGGGAAAGCTCGAACAGACGGATCTGGTCAAGGCACACGCATCGCTGGTGCGCCGCATCGCCTTGCAACTGGCGGCCAAGCTGCCGGCCAGCGTGCAGCTCGACGACCTGATCCAGGCCGGCATGATCGGCCTGCTGGACGCGGCCAAGCGCTACGAAGACACGCACGGCGCGCGCTTCGAGACCTATGCCAGCCAGCGCATCCGCGGCGCCATGCTCGACGAGGTGCGCGCCAACGACTGGCAGTCGCGCAGCCTGCGCCAGTTCACCCGCCGCATCGAGCGGGCCATACGCAGCCTGGAGCAGAAGCTTGGCCGCACGCCCCTCGATTCCGAAGTGGCCGAGCATCTCGAGATGCCGTTGCCGGAGTACCAGCTGCTGCTCAACGAAGTGCACGGCTGCCAGCTGCTGCATTACGAGGACTTCGAGCGCTCCGGCGAAGAGGATTTCCTCGAGCGCCACCTCGGCGTCAACGAAGACAGCGACCCGCTGATGGTGCTGATGGAGAGCGGCATGCGCGAAGCGCTGATCCGCGCCATCGAGCGCCTGCCCGAGCGGGAGAAGCTGGTGCTGTCGCTGTGCTACGACCAGGAGCTGAACCTGCGCGAGATCGGCGCCGTGCTGGACGTGACCGAGTCGCGTGTCTGCCAGATCCGCGGCCAGGCCATCGCGCGCCTGCGTGGCCAGCTGCGGGGACTGCTCTGATGCGAGGGCCCGGCCGCGCCGCGCCGCGCGTGCAGGCATGCGTTGCGACGGGCGTCGCCGCACTCGGCCTGGCGACCGCCGTCCCGCCAGTCCGGGCGGACGAGGGAGGTCCCGGTCATGCCTGGCAGAGCGTGGTGCAGGGGCCGATGCTGTCCGTGCGCGGGATGCGCATACTGTCGCCTGCGCTGCGGCCCGGCGCGATGCCGGCGCTGGCGACCGGCAAGGTGACATCCGTGCGCTGGCAGTACACCTTCAGCGGCGTGCCGCCGCATGATCTCCAGGTCTACCTGTGCAATGGCAGCCGATGCGTGCTGTTGCCGGCGGCGCAAGGCCACACCGAGGCATTCCGCGGCGATGCCGCCGCACAGGATTTCACCTTTGCTTTCCTGGCACCCGGGCGTGGCGCGCTGGCGCCCGTGCTGCAGGGGCGCGCCAACCAGGTCATCGTCGACTATCGCTGATCGTTGAGAGCGGTCCGCCGCCGCTGCGGCCGGCGGCGATGTTCCGCCGCCGCTGCGGCGACACCCGCGACGCCGTCCTCGGCCGATCCGGCTCGGTTCAGCTCAGCTCAGTTCAGTTCAGTTCAAGGAAGAGGATGGCGGCGCCGGACGGCGCGGTAGCGAGGGGCGATCGTGCGACCATCGTCGCGCGGCCATGTCACCAGCCCGAGCGGGGCGCTGCGAGCGCGCGCCAGTCCCAGCCGCCGCAGTGGCCTCAGCCGCGCGCCAGGCTCAGGCCGGATGCCGCGTTCTGGGTGCGGCCGTCGCGGCCGTAGAGGCCGGCATCGATGCCGCGCTGGCGCAGTACCTGGATGGCCGCGCGCGTGTGTTCGAGATGGGTGGCGATGACCGCCGAATTCAGCGTGCTTGCCTGGTGCGCGCCGAGCGCGGCCAGGCGCAGGGTGCGCCAGGCCTGATGCACGGCGGGGTCGATGCGCAGGCCGACCAGCATGCCGTTCGGGCCGGCGCGCAAGCCGGCGGCGGCCATCTGCGCTTCGCGCGCGGCGCCCAGTTCGGCCAGCGCGGAGGCCAGCGCCGTCTTGCGGTCCAGCACCGCGCCGAGCGCCTGCGCGTCGCCGCTCTTCATCACTTCGCGTTCGTCGGCCAGGGCCTCGGCGAATGCCTTCACGGCTTCGGTTTCGCGATGCAGGATCTGGATCAGGGGCAGGCTCATGGTTTCTCCACGCGCGGCGCTCTATGCCGTTCGCTCTCGGCTCGCTGCTGGGTTCCTGCCGCGGACCGCTTACTGGCCCTGGTTCAGCTCGCGCAGCGTGGCGAGCAGACCGTCGGCAATCTTGCTCGGATCGATCTTGATCCGGCCTTCGACGATGGCCTGGCGGATTTCCTCCACGCGGGCCGTGTCGATGTCGTTGTCGCTATCCTGGCTCAGGCTGGCGCCGATCTGGCGGACCTGGGCGCTCAGGGGGCTGGTCTGCACCTCGGCTGCCGTGGCCGGGGCGGGAGCGGGGGCCGTGGTGGCGCGCGCCGTGCCTTCGGCGGGGGCGCCGGTCCTGGACGAAGTGGACTGATTGATCTTCACGACTGTTCCTTGCTGGGTTCCACATGCATATCGGACGCCCGGCCGCAAACTTTAGGGCCGCCTTGCCGCATGGGCATCGCAAGCCCGCATTGTCGCACGCCATCCCGCCGCTGCGCCGCGTACCCGGCCGCCCGGCCGGTCGCTTTGCCGCGCCTATTGCTGCAGTACCACGGTATCGCCGCTGCGCACCAGCCCGGTGACCACCTGGCCGTTCTTCAGCCGCACCTGCACCGAGCCGCCCGTCGGCGCATCATTCATCACTTTTCCTTCGCTGCTGATCTGGAAGGCCTCGCCTTCGATGGTCACCGACACGGTCTGGCCGTTGCGTACGGCGGCCGGCCGCTTGAGCAGGTCGGCGCGCAGCGGCGAGCCGGCGGCGATGCGGGTGGCGGCGACGGCACCGTTGGCCTGCGCCGGGTCGGTCACCACCGCGCGCGGCAGCATCGCGAGGTCCCCCTGGCGAGCTTGCAGGTCGGCGCTGCCGATCGGTTCGCCGGGGGCGATCGCGCGGGCTGCCACGTAGTAGTCGGTCAACACGCCGACCCGTGCCTGCACGTAGCGTATCCACGGACGTTCGCCACCGCAGCGCACGCCGACCGTGACGCGGCCCCAGGGCGAGCCGCCCGGCGGCAGGAAGGGGTCGGGCGCCTCGCATTCGGGAGCGCGGCCGCCGGAGGGCGGCACGACCTGGATGCTGACCTTGCCCGGCAGGCCGGCGCTCTGGCGCGCGAGGAACTGCTCGACCGCGCTGCGCACGGGATCGTCGGGGAAAGGTGTGGCGGGCGTGGCGCCATTGCCGGCCCTGGCGCCGGCCGGTTGCGCCGCGACGTGGGCGCCGGCCAGGGCCAGCGCCAGCGCGGGCAGCAGGCGCGTCGCGCGGAGCAGGGCGCGGAACAGGGCGCGGAACAGGGCGCGCAATGGGGCGCGCAATGGGGCGCGGAACAGCGCTCGGGACAGAGGCTTCATGTGGGTCTTCCAGCAAGTGCGCGGGCCTTGCGGCACGCAGCGGAACGTCCCGTATTGTAGGCAGCCACCCGGCGCGCTTCGGAGGGAATTGCGCGGGTTTCCGCCGCCTATTCGCGCGATTGCGCTGGCGTCGCCGCACCTACCATGGCAAGCCTGAAGAAGCATGCGCTTCCATGTTCTCCCTTCCCAGCGAGACGCAGACATGATTGACAAACTCGATGCGGCTTTCCGCTTCCAGCAGGAAGCGCTCAACCTGCGTAACCAGCGCCAGTCGGTACTGGCGGCGAACATCGCCAATGCCGATACGCCTGGCTTCAAGGCGCGTGACTACGACTTCGCGAGCACGCTGTCGCAGACCATGCAGCGCGGCGGCGCCGGCGGCGCGCAGGGCGGCCTGGTGCTGACCACCACGTCGGCACGGCACCTGCCCGCCGAGGCACCGTCGGGCACGAGCGACCGCGACCTGATGTACCGCATCCCGACACAGTCCAGCATCGACGGCAACTCCGTGGAAATGGACACCGAGCGCGTCGCCTTCGCCGACAACACCGTGGGTTACCAGTCGGACCTGACGGTGATGACGTCGAAGATCAAGACGATGCTGGCCGCGATCCAGCAGTGAGCATGCCATGGCAGCCATGAATATCTTCGACGTGGTCGGTTCGGCCATGTCCGCGCAGTCGCAGCGCATGAACGTCACCGCGTCCAACCTCGCCAACGTGGACAGCGCGGTCAGTCCCAACGGGCAGCCCTATCGCGCCAAGCAGGTCGTCTTCGGGCTCGCGCCGACACCCGGCCAGAGCGAGATCGGCGGGGTGCAGGTGCAGGGCGTGGTCGAGGATCCCTCGCCGGCCAAGATGGTCTTCAATCCCACGCATCCGCTGGCCAATGCGGAAGGCTACGTGACCATGCCCAACGTGAACCCGGTGGAGGAGATGGTCAACATGATCTCGGCTTCGCGTTCCTACCAGGCCAACGTCGAGGTGTTGAATTCCGCCAAGAACATGATGCTCAAGACGCTGACCCTGGGTCAGTGACGCCGACAGGCCAACCCGACAAGCCGATGGATTTGACATGACCACCACCTCGAACGTTAGCGGTACCGGATCTTCCACCACCAGCTCCTCCGTGAACCAGGCGCTGAGCAGCAGCTCGGCGAGCGCCTCGGACCTGCAGAGCCAGTTCCTGACGATGCTGGTGACCCAGATGAACAACCAGGATCCGCTCAACCCGATGGACAACTCGCAGCTGACCTCGCAACTGGCGCAGATCAGCACCGTGAGCAGCCTGCAGACCATGAACACCACGCTGAACCAGCTGCTGTCGCAGAACAGCGCGAGCCAGGCGATGAATTCGGCCAGCCTGATCGGCCGCTCGGTGGAAGTGCCCGGCTCACAGATCTCGGTCGCCGGCGGCACGCCCAGCAAGTTCGGCGTCGACCTGCCGACGGCGGCCGATACCGCCAGCGTCACCATCAAGGACTCCGGCGGCAACGTGGTGCGCACGCTGACGCTGAGCAACAAGGCAGCCGGCGTGCAGGACGTGAGCTGGGACGGCAAGGACAACAACGGCAATACCGTGGCCGACGGCAAATACACCTTCAGCGTGAGCGCGACCGCCAAGGGCAACAGCGTATCGCCGGTCGCCCTGAACTACGCCACGGTGCAGAGCATCACCGGCGACTCGAGCGGTGTGCTGGTCGGCCTGACCAACGGCCAGTCTGCCAACGTCAACGACATCCGCCGGATCAGCTGATCGGGCAACCATACCGCGCGCAGGCGGGTCATTCACGCAAGACAGCAAGTCAAGGGGAAAATCAATGGGTTTCGGTCAAGGGGTAAGCGGGATCAACGCAGCCGCCGCCAATCTGGACGTGATCGGCAACAACATCGCCAACGCGAACACGGTGGGCTACAAGCAGTCGACCGCGCAGTTCGCGGACGTCTATGCCGGCACCAACATCGGCCTGGGCACGAAGGTCAACACCGTGATCCAGTCCTTCACCCAGGGCAGCATCTCGTCGAGCAACAACTCGCTGGACGTGGCCATCACCAGCGGTAACGGCTTCTACCGCCTGGTCAACGCCGATGGCGGCGTCTACTACTCGCGCAACGGGCAGTTCCAGCGCCAGGCCGACGGCAGCCTGACCAATGCGCAGGGCCTGCAGCTCACCGGCTATCCGGCAGGGACGGCGGCCGGCGGTTCGGTCCAGCCGCAGCCGCTGGTGGTGTCGAACACCAATATGCCGCCGGTCGCCACGACCAAGCTGACGGCGCAGTTCCAGCTCAATTCGAGCAACACCGTGCCGGCCACCGCGTTCGCAAGCGCGCCCGGCGCGCTGCCGACGTCCGGCATGTACAACTACGCGACCAGCTTCACGGTCTATGACTCGCTCGGCAATGCGAAGCAGATGACCGCCTACTTCGCCAAGCAGGCGGCAGGCCCCGGCACCACCGCCGGCGGCTCGGACTGGAACCTCTACGTCACGGACCCGAGCGGCAACCTGACCGGCGGCAGCCCGATGGCCATGCAGTTCAACAGCGCCGGCGTGCTGACCTCGCCGACCGCTGCCACGGCGCCCAGCTTCACGATGCCGGCGGCCAACGGCGCCGCGGCGATGTCGGTCGCGGTCGACCTGACGGGCACCACCCAGTACGGTGTCACCAGCGGCACCAATTCGCTGTCGCAGAACGGCTACGCCTCGGGCAGCCTGCTGAGCTTCGCCGTGCAGGGCGATGGCACCATCGTCGGCAGCTATTCGAACCAGCAGACCCAGAACCTCGGCCAGATCGTGCTGGTCGGCTTTGCCGATCCGCAGGGCCTGAAGCCGTCGGGCGACAACGTGTGGCAGGCCACCGGCACCTCGGGCGCGCCGCTGGTCGGTACGGCGGGCGGTAGCCTTGGCACGCTGCAGGCCAACGCCGTGGAGGATTCCAACGTCGACCTGTCGGCCTCGCTGGTCAACCTGATTGTGGCCCAGCGCAACTACCAGGCCAACGCCCAGACCATCAAGGCGCAGGACCAGGTGATGCAGACCCTGGTGAACATGTAATGCCGGGCACGGCCAACGCGCGCTGCCGCTGCCGCTAGGGGACGACCATGGATCGCCTGATCTACACCGCGATGTCCGGCGCCAAGCAGACGCTGGAGCAGCAGGCCGCGGTATCCAACAACCTGGCCAACGTCTCCACGCCGGGCTTCCGCGCGCAGATCAATATGTTCCGCGCGGTGCCGGTAGTGGGCAATACCAACCCCACCCGCGCCTTCACCCTGGCCAGCACGCCGGGAGCCGACCTCAAGGCCGGCCCGCTGAACTACACCGGCCGCGTGCTGGACGTGGCGATCAAGGGCAACGGCTGGCTGGCGGTGCAGACCCCCGACGGCGGCGAGGCCTACACCCGTGCGGGCGCGCTGCAGGTGGGCGCGGACGGGCAGGTGCTGACCCCCAGCGGGTTGCCGGTGCTCGGCCAGGGCGGTCCGCTGACCGTGCCGCCGGGCTCCGAGCTGACCATCGCCAGCGACGGCACGATCACGGCGCGCGGCCCCGGCGAGACCGCCAACGGGCTCGCCAACGTCGGCAAGCTGCGCCTGGTCAGCCTCACCGGCGACCAGGTCGAGCGTGGCGACGATGGCCTGTTCCGGCTCAAGCAGGGCGTGCAGCCACCCGAACCCGATGCCGACATCCGCATCGTCTCCGGCGCCGTGGAAGGCAGCAACGTCAACCCGGTCGAGGCCATGGTCGACATGATCGCCAACGGACGCCGCTTCGAGATGCAGATGAAGATGATCCAGAACGCGGACAGCAATGACCAGCGCGCCAACGCATTGCTGTCGACCAACTGATCCAACGTAAACACCGAACCCGGCCGCGGCGCAGTGCCGCGGCCCCGCAAGGAAAACCATGATCCGCTCACTCTGGATTGCCAGAACCGGCCTCGATGCGCAGCAGACGCAGATGGACGTCATCTCGAACAACCTGGCCAACGTGTCGACCAACGGCTTCAAGCGCAGCCGTGCGGTGTTCGAGGAACTGATGTACCAGACCGTGCGCCAGCCCGGCGCGATGAGCTCGGAGCAGACCACGCTGCCGTCGGGCCTGCAGCTCGGCACCGGCGTGCGCCCGGCCGCCACCGAGCGCATCCACCTGCAGGGCAACCTGACCCAGACCGGCAATCCCACCGACGTGGCGATCAACGGCAAGGGCTTCTTCCAGGTCTCGATGCCGGACGGTACCACCGCGTACACGCGCGACGGCTCCTTCCAGGTCGACCAGAACGGCCAGCTCGTGACCTCCAACGGCTTCGTCGTGCAGCCCGCGATCACCATTCCGGCCAACGCCACCTCGCTGACGATCGGCCGCGACGGCACCGTCTCGGTGACCCAGCCCGGCTCGACCAACAATGTGCAGATCGGCCAGCTCCAGCTCGCCACCTTCATGAACCCCACCGGGCTGGAAAGCCTCGGCACCAATCTCTATGCGCAGACCGATGCCTCCGGCGCGCCGAACACCACGGTGCCCGGCCTGAACGGCTCCGGCGTGCTGCAGCAGAACTACGTTGAGTCGTCGAACGTCAACGTGGTGCAGGAACTGGTGGACATGATCCAGACGCAGCGCGCCTACGAAATCAACAGCAAGGCAGTGCAGACATCCGACCAGATGCTGCAGCGGCTGACCCAGCTCGGTAGCTGACGATGGCACTGGCGCAGCTCCGACTCGGCGTGCTTTCGCTGTGCTGCCTGGCGACAGGCTGCGCACTGGCGCCGCGCGAGCCCTTGGTGCAGCTGCCGACCACGGCCCGCGCCGAGATGCGGCCGCGCGGCGCACCCAACGGCTCCATCTTCCAGTCCTCGTATGCCGGCATGCCGCTGTTCGAGGATGCGCGCCCGCGCAACGTCGGCGACATCCTGACCATCATCGTCAGCGAGAACGTCAACGCGACCAAGAACTCCGGTGCCAACGCGAGCCGGGCCAGCAGCTCCACGCTCGCGTTCGATGCGGTGCCCCGCCTGTTCGGCGGCCTGTTCGGCACCAGCCAGAACGCCAATATGAGCGGCGCCAACTCGCTGAAGGCCAGCGGCGGCGCCAGCGCGGCCAACACCTTCAACGGCACCATCACCGTCACCGTGCTGGAGGTGCTGCCGAACGGCAACCTGCTGGTCTCCGGCGAAAAGCAGATGGAGATCAACCAGGGCACCGAATTCATCCGCTTCTCCGGCGTGGTCAATCCGCGCACCATCACCGCCGCCAACGCCGTGCCCTCCACCCAGGTGGCGGATGCGCGCATCGAGTACACCGCCAAGGGCTATATCGATGACGCGCAGAATATGGGCTGGCTGCAGCGCTTCTTCCTCAGCGTGGCACCTTTCTAATGTCCTATCCGATTCCATCGTCGCCTGCATCCGCCGTTCCGCTGTCATACCCGGCGCGCCTGGCGCGCAAGGTACTGGCCGGGCTTTCGCTGGGCCTGATGCTCGGCCTCGCGCTGTGCGGCAACTCGCACGCGGAGCGGCTGAAGAACCTGGTCTCGGTACAGGGCATGCGTGACAACCCGCTGGTCGGCTACGGCCTGGTGGTGGGTCTGGACAACACCGGCGACCAGACCATGCAGACGCCGTTCACCACGCAGACGCTGACCAATATGCTGTCGCAGCTCGGCATCACGCTGCCGGCCGGCAGCAATATGCAGCTCAAGAACGTGGCGGCGGTGATGGTCACGGCGACGCTGCCGCCGTTCGCGCAGTCAGGCAGCCAGATCGACGTGGTGGTGTCGTCGATGGGCAATGCCAAGAGCCTGCGCGGCGGCACGCTCCTGATGACGCCGCTCAAGGGGATCGACGGCCAGGTCTATGCCGTCGCCCAGGGCAACCTGCTGGTGGGCGGCGCGGGCGCTCAGGCCAACGGGAGCCGCGTGCAGGTCAACCAGCTCGCGGTCGGCCGCATCTCCAACGGCGCCATCGTCGAGCGCGCCGTGCCCGCCTTCCAGCCGGAGGGTGGCCTGATGAGCCTGGAACTGCGCGATTCCGACTTCGGCACCGCGCAGCGCGTGGCCGATGCCATCAACCGCAGCTTCGGCGGCGGCGTGGCCAGCGCGGTCGACGCCCGCGTGGTGCAGGTGCGGGCGCCCACCTCGCCGACCGCGCGGGTCAGCTTCCTCGCCCGCATCGAAGAACTCGACGTGACGCCGGAGAAGGCTGCGGCCAAGGTGATTCTGAATGCGCGCACCGGCTCCATCGTGATGAACCAGGCCGTGACCGTGCAGGACTGCGCGATCGCGCACGGCAATCTCTCCGTCGTCATCAACACCCAGCCGGTCATCAGCCAGCCGGCGCCGTTCAGCGGCGGCCAGACGGTGGTGGCGCCGGTCTCGCAGATCGACATGAAGCAGGCCGCCGGCTCGCTGCAGATCGTCAAGGCAGGCGCCTCGCTGGCGGCCGTGGTCAAGGGCTTGAACGCGCTTGGCGCGACGCCCGCCGACCTGCAGAGCATCTTGCAGGCGATGCGTGCGGCGGGCGCGCTGCGCGCCGAACTGGAGGTGATCTGACATGAACAATGCGGCGATGGCCCAGGCCGACGTGTCGCAGCGCTTCGCGCTCGACACGCAAGGCTTCGAGGCACTCAAGCAGTCGGCGCGCCAAGGGGCCAGCGCTGATACGCTGAAGTCGGCCGCGCGCCAGTTCGAGGCGGTGTTCACGCAGATGGTGCTCAAGAGCATGCGCGACGCCACGCCGCAGGACGGCGTCTTCGACAACGAGCAGACCAAGCTCTACATGTCGATGTTCGACCAGCAGCTTTCCCAGCAGTTGTCGACGCGCGGCATCGGCCTGGCGGACGTGATGGTACGCCAGCTGGCGCGCGCAGCCGGCTCGGCGCTGGCGCCGGACGCGGCCGCCCTGGCAGCCGCCGGCATGCAGGGCGGGCAGGGCGCGCAGGCCGCCCAGGAAGCGGCGCTGCGCAAGGCCCTGCAGGCGATGCAGGGTGCGCAGGGCAGCCAGTCCGGCCAGCCGGACGATGGCGCGGCACAACCCTGGGACGCGGATGCCCCGCCCAAGGTGGGCACGGTCGTCCCCGGCGCGGTCTGGAATCCTACTGCCGGCGTGCGCCAGTACCAGGCGCAGGAGGCCTATACCTGGCAGGGCGGCAGCGGCACCGCGAGCTACGGCAGCGACGACGCACCGGCCCATGTGAGCGCCTTCCTGCAGCGCATGAGCGCGCCGGCGCAGGCCGCCGAGCGCACCAGCGGCGTGCCGGCGCAACTGATCCTCGGCCAGGCCGCGCTGGAGTCCGGCTGGGGGCGGCGCGAGATCTCCCACCCGGATGGCAGCACCACCTACAACGTGTTCGGCATCAAGGCCGGCGCGAACTGGCGCGGCCAGGTGGCCGAGATCACCACCACCGAGTACGTCGACGGCCAGCCGCAGAAGGTCAAGGCGCGCTTCCGCGCCTACGGCTCCTACGAAGAGGCCTTCGCCGACTACGCCCGCCTGCTCACCAGCAACCCGCGCTACGCCGGGGTGGTGGGCGCCAACTCCCCCGAGGAGGCCGCGCGCGGCCTGCAGCGGGCCGGCTACGCCACCGATCCGTTCTACGGCGAGAAGCTGGTGCGGATCATGAAGCGCGTCACCGCCTGAGGCGCCTTCCTCCACGCCTTCCCGCACGCCTTCCGTCTCGCAGTCCTGTGCGCCGTCCCGCGCGCCGCCACGGGCGAAGCGGCCGTGGCGGCCGGCAAACCGGTCCCGGCCCCGGGTCGGAAAGCCGCCCTAAAGTCCGCGTCCGAAGCTGCCGATATCACTAGCATTCTTCGAATGCACCTTCGTCCCACCGGCCGCGAGCCGGGGTAAGCCAAGCGATCCAGGGTTAGAGCATGTCTCTCTTCAATATCGGTCTTTCCGGCCTGAACACGGCACAGAACGCGCTGACCACCGTCAGCCACAACCTGAGCAACTCGACCACGCCCGGATACTCCAGGCAGAACGCTATCATCGCCTCGGCGGGCGCGCTCTACCAGGGCTCGGGCTACTACGGGCAAGGTGTCCAGACCACCTCGGTGACGCGTTCGTACAGCGCCTTCCTGACGACCCAGCTCAACAATGCGCAGTCGCTCAGTTCGCAGCTGTCCACCTACCAGACCCAGATCAGCCAGATCGACAACCTGCTGTCGAACAGCACCAGCTCGCTGTCGAAGGTGATGCAGTCGTTCTTCTCGGCCGTGCAAGGCGTGGCGAACACGCCCGCCGATCCGTCCGCACGCCAGAACATGATCTCGTCCGCGCAGACGCTGGCCGGGCAGATGCGTTCGACCTCGGACTTCTTCACCCAGCTGCAGTCCGGCGTCAATACCCAGCTGAAGTCGTCGGTCACCCAGGTCAACGACTACACCAAGCAGATCGCCACGCTGAACACCCAGATCGCCGCCGCCACCGCTTCCGGCAACGGCCAGCCGCCCAATGACCTGCTCGACCAGCGCGACCAGGCCGTGTCCAGCCTGTCGCAACTGATCGGCGTCAAGGTGGTGGTGCAGGACGGCACCTCCTACAACGTATCGCTGAGCGATGGCGAGCCGCTGGTACTGGGCGGTACTTCCTACAGCATGCAGGCAGTCACCTCGTCGGCCGACCCTTCGCGCACGGTGGTGGCCATCAGCAGGCCTGGCGGTGGCGCGATGCAGCTCGACGACAGCACGGTGTCGGGCGGCTCGATCGGCGGCCTGCTGCAGTTCCGCAGCCAGACGCTGGACCCGGCCCAGAATGCCATCGGCCAACTGTCGGTCGTGCTCGGGCAGACAGTCAATGCCCAGCAGGCCCTGGGCATCGGCCTGACCGGGCAGCAGGGTACCAACCTGTTCCAGGTCGGCACGCCGACCGTGCTGACGAACGCCAACAACACCGGCAACGCGCAGCTCAACGCCAGCGTGACCAACAGCAGCGCGCTCACCAACAGCGACTATACGCTGAGCTTCGACGGCACCAACTACACGCTGGTACGCGCCTCCGACAAGCAGACCATGGCCACGGTTGCCGCGGCAGGCGCGACCTACCCGCTGTCGATCTCGGCCGATGGCGTGACCATGCAGCTCACGGCCGGCATGGTCAGCGGCGACTCGTTCCAGGTGCAGCCGACCCGCAATGCCGCGGCGTCGTTCAACCTGATCATGACGGATCCGGCCGGCATCGCCGCCGCCGCGCCGTCGCGCGTGGACGCAACCTCCACCAACACCGGCTCCGGCACCGCTTCGCTGAGCAGCGTCGCGCCCGGCTACACCATGCTGGCGGGGCCCCTGACGGCTACCTACAACGGCGCCGGCTACACCTTCACCGATGCCACCGGCGCGGCGGTGACGCCGACCAGTTCGAGCACCAGCGGCTCGACCACCTCGTACGTCATCAACGGGCAGACCTTCAGCTTCGGCGGAACGCCGAAGACGGGCGACACCTTCAAGCTGTCGTCCAATGTCGGAGGCGTGTCGAACAACAGCAATATGCTGCAGATGGCAGCATTGCAGAACGCCAAGACCATCGGCGGCATCTCCAGCTACAACGATGCCTACGCGCAGCTGGTCAACTCGGTCGGCAGCCAGGCGAACTCGCTCAACGTGGCGGCCACCTCGCAGCAGAGCATCACCACCCAGATCCAGACGCAGCAACAGTCCGTGTCGGGCGTCAACGTCGACGAGGAAACGGTCTCGCTGATGCAGTACCAGCAGCTCTACCAGGCGAATGCCCAGGTGATCCAGGCGGCGAACACGATGTTCCAGACCCTCCTCGGCATCGCCAACTAAGGCCAAGGCCCGCAACCGTTCACCCCGCAGCGAAGGAATACTCATGCGCGTCGCTACCTCAATGCTCTACCAGCAAGGGCTGGCTTCGATCCAGGGCCAGCAAAGCTCTCTGATGCAGGTCCAGCAGCAGCTCGGCACCGGCAAGCGGATCGTGACCCCGTCCGACGACCCCGTGGGCGCCACGCGGGCGCTCGGCGTGTCGCAGTCCATCGCCGTCAACGACCAGTACACGGCCACGCGGACGCAGGCCACCAATATGCTCGGGCTGGAGTCGAATGCCCTGCAGAGCGTCGTCACCACCGTGCAGAACATCCAGGGCCTGCTGGTGCAGGCCGGCAACGGTACCCTGAACGACTCCGACCGCGCCTCGCTCGCCACCTCGCTGCAGGCGCAGTACAACCAGCTGCTCGGGCTGGCCAACAGCGACAACGGCAACGGGCAATACCTGTTCGCCGGTTACCAGTCGGGCTCGGCGCCGTTTACCCAAGGCGCCGGCGGCGGCATCCAGTACAACGGCGACACCGGCCAGCAACTGCTGCAGGTCGACGTCTCGCGGCAGATGGCGGCAGGCGACAGCGGCAGCAGCCTCTTCATGAGCGTGCAGCCCTCGGCCGGCTACGTGGTGCAGGCCGGTGCCACCAACACCGGCACCGGTGTCTTCAGCGCGCTTGCGGTGACCAATCCGAGCGACCCGCTGTACGGCCACTCGATGCTGATCAACTTCCAGAACAACGCGACCACCGGCGCCCTGGAGTACACGGTCACCGACGAGACCGTTCAACCGCCGGCCGCGGTCGGCTCTCCCGTCGGGTACACCCCCGGCAGCGCGATCCAGGTGGGTGGCGTGTCATTTACCCTGTCCGGCACGCCGGCAGCGGGCGACACCTTGACGCTGGCGCCCGCGCAGCAGTCCGGCACCAATGTCTTCAGCTCGCTGTCGCAGATCATCCAGGCGCTGAAGACGCCGGTCGGCTCGGCCGCAGACCAGGCCAACCTGAGCAACGCGCTCTCCACCGGCAGCACCAAGATCACCAATGCGCTCGACAACGTGCTGACGGTGCAGACCTCGGTCGGCTCGCGCATCCAGGAACTGACGACGCTCAACGACGTCGGTACCAACCGCAACCTCAACTACACCACCACGCTGTCGAGCCTGGAAGATCTCGACTACGCGTCGGCGATCTCGCAGTACTACCAGTACCAGACCGCCCTCCAGGCCGCACAGCAATCGTTCGTCAAGATCCAGGGGATGAACTTGTTCAAGTATGTGCAGGGGTAAGTCTGGGATCCAGCCTGAACGCTGGCAATGAAAAGAACATGACTGCAAACAGCACAGAAAAGTAGCTGTCGTGCACATATCAATCTGGCTGCACCCCTTGTCCTGCAAGGCGTGCAGCTATTTTTTTTCGAAGGTGAGGGGACAGGTCTCCGGATGTCGCCGGCTGTTTTGAGCTCAGAAGGGTGGTTTGTGGGAGCTAACTTTCCGCGAGGCAACTTGGCGATGTCATTGAGCTGCGTCTGTGTGACTGTCGATAGGTCGATGCCCTTGGGCAGAAACTG
This sequence comes from Cupriavidus sp. USMAA2-4, assembly GCF_001854305.1. Taxonomy (NCBI): domain Bacteria; kingdom Pseudomonadati; phylum Pseudomonadota; class Betaproteobacteria; order Burkholderiales; family Burkholderiaceae; genus Cupriavidus; species Cupriavidus sp. USMAA2-4. The sequence continues at coordinate 2,034,019 of NZ_CP017749.1, forward strand.
CGGGCCTGGTAGTACTGGACCACCACAAAGCTAACCACAGGGTTTCTTTAGACGAAACAACGCGGAGCCTGGAAATCGATGGTGCCGCGGATAATCTCGCGCATTGCCAGAATCAACGGCCGGGTGTCATCGCGGCGCCACTGCACGGCATAGTGAAGTGGCTCCAGTGCTTCGTTATCGGGGAGAATCCGCAGCGCGCCGCGCTCAACCAGCGCGTCCGCCCACAGCTGCGGAACGAAGCCGAAACCGAGTCCTTCGACCAGCATGCCGACGACCGCGCCCCAGCTGTTGCACATCAGGCGCCGGCCGACCATGAGGCCATGGCGAGCCAGCCATTGGTCGAGCACCCGTGTCCCTCCGGCTCCAACCGGAAGCGTCAGCAAAGTCTGCTCTCCCATGAGTACGCGCGGATTGTCAGTGCCGGCCAACTCCACAAACGACTGGCTGGCGACCCAGGCGAAATCCACCTGACCAATCCGTTCGGCAGCGAGGCTGCTCCTGGTGGATGGCCCGGCCAGGACCCCGATATCCAGCTCCCCGTCATGGAGCCGCTGCTCCAGAACCTGCCCGATATCGACATGGGGCTCCAGCAGCAGGCCCGGGTGGCGTGATGCCACCTCACGCACGAGCTTGGGCAACCAGGTAAGCCCGCTCAACTCACCCAGGCCGATATGGCATCGCCCCATCAAGCCGTGGCGCTGCCCGGCAGATTGCTGCAACTCTGCGGCGGCGTGCAGCATCGAGCGAATCTGCGGCAGCATCCGCTCCCCTTGCGCGGTGAGTTTGGCGCTTCGCCCGCTGCGGTCGAACAAGTCCACGCCCAACGAGGCCTCCAATTCGGCAATCCGCTTCGAGAGGGAGGAAACCGACAGGTGGACCCGCTCGGCCGCGACCGTGAAGTTGACGCAGGTTGCCGCCCAGTAGAAGGCCTCGAGTTGCTTGAGAGTCATGGCGCGTTGTGGACTGAGAGCCGATATTTTCCGAAAAGAGAAATTATATCTTCGTTATTTTTCGCTTTTTTCGTTGCCTTTGCGTTGCTAGATTTGCCCTCAATCCATCGCAATCGCTCCCATGTCAGCTCCTTCCTTCGACAACGCCCCGCACACGTCCGCCTCCGCGGCCGGTAGGGGGGAGATGCGTAGTGCCTCCTCATGCGCTGATCGTGGGCGAGAGGCTGCATGGCTCAAGCGGCACGTCTTGTCACTGAAGGACTTCGAGCCTTTGGCTCGAAAGCGCTTGCCCAAGCCGCTGTATGCCTACGTGAGCGGCGCGGTCGAAGACAACCTATCCCTAGGCCAGAACCGGCGGTCCTTCGAGGAAATCGCACTGCGACCACGCGTGTTGGTGGGCGTTTCTAGTCGTGACCTGAGCTTCAGCCTATTTGGCCATCGATACACCGCCCCCTTCGGTCTCGCCCCGATGGGCATCTCCGCGCTGTTCGCGTATCGCGGCGATGTCGTCATGGCACAGGCAGCTTGCCAGGCGTCCGTACCTGCAATCATGAGCGGCTCATCGCTGATTCGGCTTGAGGAGGTGATGGCAGCGGCGCCGGGTACCTGGTTTCAGGCATACCTGCCCGGTGACATGCATCATATCGAAGGCCTGTTGGCGCGAGTGGAAGCTGCCCGGGTCGAGACGCTGGTCATCACGGTCGACACACCCGTGGCAGGCAACCGCGAAAACAATGTGCGAGCGGGCTTTTCCACGCCGCTGCGGCCGAACGCGGCGCTTGCCTGGCAAGGCATCTCGCACCCCCGTTGGCTGCTTGGCACGTTCGCGCGGACCTTGTTGTGCCACGGCGTGCCGCACTTCGAGAACGCCTACGCCCGTCGTGGCGCCCCTATCGTATCGCGCAGCGTCGAGCGCGATTTTTCGGACCGTGCCCATTTCACGTGGGACCACCTGGCGACTATCCGCCGCCGCTGGAGAGGGCAGCTTGTCGTCAAGGGCATCCTGACTGCCGAAGACGCGCGCCTGGCTCAGCAGCACGGTGTGGACGGAATCATCGTGTCGAACCACGGCGGCAGGCAGCTTGATGGTGCCATTGCGCCAATGCATGCCTTGCCCGAGGTCGTCGAAGCCGTGCCGCAACTGCCGGTGATGCTCGACAGTGGTGTGCGGCGTGGCACCGATGTCATCAAGGCGCTGGCCCTAGGGGCCCGATGCGTTTTCATCGGACGGCCGTTCGCTTATGCGGCAGCGGTCGCCTCCAGCCACGGCGTCACACATGGAATCGGCCTGATGCAAGCCGAACTCTCGCGCGACCTGGCCCTGCTGGGCGTGACGCGTGTTGCTGACGTGGGTGCCCATTGCATTCAACGGCCTGCTGTGAATTAAGTCACCACCGCTAAATCATGCCAATCGGCCATACACCGCCACAACAGGAGACAGAACAATGACTTCGCCGCACGGCTTCCGCATCCATCCGCGCCCCGCTCACACGGTCAGTGCCTTGCTGATGGAACGGTACCGCAACTTCCCGGTCGCCAATATCAGCGATGCGATGAGCCGCACAACCGGGACCAGTGGACTGCGTCCGTTTCACCGCCGCAATGGCAATCTGGTCGGGCGAGCGCTAACCGTTCGCACGCGTCCGGGCGACAACCTCATGGTCCACAAGGCAATCGACCTCTCCGGCCCCGGCGACGTCATCGTGGTGGACGCAGGCGGCGCGGGGCCTAACGCAATCATTGGCGAGATCATGCTTGCGCTCGCTATCGCGCGCGGGGCGGCGGGCTTTGTCATCGATGGCCTGATTCGCGACAGTGACACGATTGGCCAGGAGCCTCTGCCGGTTTATGCGCGAGGTGTCTCGCACCGTGGCCCCTATAAGGACGGCCCTGGCGAACTACACATACCGGTCTGCATCGACGGCATGGTTGTCCGGCCGGGCGACCTGATTGTCGGAGATGGAGACGGCCTGCTGGTCGTTCCCGCCGAAGAGGCCGAAGACATCGCGGTATGCGTGGAGCAGATACAGCGGAACGAGGCCGGCATTCTCCAATCGATTGCCCAAGGCCGCGCCGACCGCACCTGGGTGGACCGCTCATTGGCTGACAAGGGGGTACTGTGAGTCAGTCGGGCACCGAACTCGGGGGCCAGCGTCAAGTCGTGCGCTTCGACTACTGGCTCGACCCTGCTTTCAATCGCATTGTGAGCGAGAGGCCAGGCGTTCGCTTACATACGTGTCAACGCGAAGGGGCTGACGACGAGGCCTGGGCACGCCTCTCCCAGGCGCACGTGTACCAGATCACGGCCGCCAAGGATGAATTGCCCCGTCGCTGGTTTGTTACCGCGGAATTGCTTGCGCGCTGTCCCAATCTCGTCGCCGTGTCATCTAGCGGGTCCGGCTGCGACACGATTGATATCGATGCCTGCACAGCAGCGGGCGTTGTCGTCATGAACCAGGCCGGCGGAAACGCCGATTCTGTCGCCGAGATGGCAGTGGGATTGATGTTGTCGGTGATGCGACGCATTCCTGAATCCGACCGGCACATGAAAGCGCATAGCACAGGCAGCCGCGAAGACTTGATGGGCCACGAACTCCGTGGGCGGACGTTGGGTCTGGTAGGCGTTGGCCATGCGGGAAGCCGTACGGCAGCACTTGGTCGTGCTTTTGGCATGCGCGTGATTGGATTCGACCCCTTTCTCGATGGTTCGGAGATGCGTGAGCGAGGAGCGGAGCCAGTCTCGTTCAACCAGTTGCTGCGCTCGGCTGACATCGTGTCATTGCACTGCCCGCGCGACGCCAGCACCTTGGGAATCATGAATGCTGAGGCCTTCGCAGCCATGCGTCCCGGAAGCATTTTCATCAGTACGGCTCGCGGAGGCATTCACGATGAGATGGCGCTGTACCGAGCGTTGTCCAGCGGCCACCTTGCTGGAGCTGGTCTGGACGTATGGGACGAGGAACCTCCCCCTCCCGGTCATCCTCTCCTCTCCCTTGGGAACGTCGTGGCCACATTTCACACCGCAGGCGTTACGCATGATGCCCGACGCAGGAACGCCACACTGGCCGCTACCCAGATTGTGGAGTTGCTGGCAACCGGTGAGAGGCCGGAGCGCCTGGTGAATCCGGAAGTCTGGCCCAGGGCGAAGCAACGAATGGAGACGGCCTCGCTGATTGCCGCGAGCTGACCCAGTAGTCATCACAACAATATGCTGGTGCCACGAGGGCCGGCGAGGAGACAACATCATGCGTTTCACTTTCGACGCCGCTCGTCGGCGTCTTTCCGTTCGCCTTGCGGCGTGCTCGTTCGCTGTTGTGGTTGGCGCTCTCGCATCCGTCGCGGCGCAAGCGGAAACCGCGGCCTGGCCAAATCGCCCAATCGAAATGATTGTCGCGTACGCTCCAGGGGGCGGAACGGACCTGGTTGCTCGCCTGCTCTCGCGATATCTCGAGAAGGAGCTTGGCACGACTATTGTCGTGCAGAACAAGCCGGGAGCGGGCGGTGCCATCGGCTTTGCCGAATTGGCGCGCGCCGTACCGGACGGCTACACGATTGGCTTCATCAACACGCCGAACCTGCTGACGATTCCGATTGAGCGCAAGACGCCGTTCACCTGGAAAAGCTATGACCTCATTGGCAACCTGGTGGACGACCCGGGCGCCTTCACTGTCAATCAGTCGAGCCACATCGATTCGCTTGCCACGCTGGTGAAATACGCCAAGACGAACCCGGGTGCGGTCACCGTGGGCACCACGGGTGTCGGCTCCGACGACCACCTCGCCATGCTGTTGTTCGAGAAGGCTGCTGGCGTGAAGATGACGCACGTGGGCTATAAGGGTGCGGGCGAAGTCCGCGGCGCGCTGGCTGGCCAGCAGATTACGATTGGCGCCATCAATGTCGGGGAGGCGCTGGCTTACCAGAAAGGGGGCACGCCCCTCAGGTTCCTCGGGCAGATGGGGGCAGCACGCGCCGTTCTTGCTCCTAACGTATCCACGTTCCGTGAACAGGGCTACAACATCGAGCTGGCATCATTGCGAGGGCTCGCTGCGCCAAAGGGACTGGCCGAGCCCGTGAAGAAGAAGCTTGTCGACGCCATGGCGAAGGTCGCATCCGACCCGCAATTCAAGCAACAAGCAGAGGCCATGTTTGCGCCGCTTCGCTATCTGGCACCCGCGGCCTATGCCACCGAACTCGAACGCAGTGAGGCAAGCTTCCGTCAACTGTGGAAGGAGATGCCATGGCAGGAGAAGTGAAGCGGCTCCTCCGGCTGAACGCTGCGCTGAACCAGGCCTTGAGAGACCCGGAGCTGCAAAAGCAGTTCGCGGAGCAAGGTTCACTGCCCGTCAAGCCGATGGGGGTGGATGAGTTCTGGAGCTTCGTCAAGAAACAGATGCCCCTGGCGGCAGAGCAGGTGCGCATCTCCGGGGCAAAGGCGGGCTAGGGAGGAGGCCGGCAGTGAGAGGGGGGGGCTGCTTTCGAACTGATGAACAGGCTGAACCCTCTCGCCTTGGGACGCAGCGACCGCTTTGTGGCGGCCTGAAACCCGGGCGCGGCCGGTGGCGTTCGTATGTCGGTCCCTCAAGTGAAAATGCATGTCGCACGCCCTGCGCCACGTGATGGGTGTCCCTTCGGGAGCGACGAAGGGACAGGGTCGCCGCAAAGTCGAGGCGCTACAGCGATCGCACGTGGATCGTGTGGAGCGGGCATCGGCGTTGTATAGGGTGGTGGCGCATTGCCCGCCTGAGGCGGTTGGGCAGAACCTGCCCGGGTCTGGATGCATGCGTCCCTGTTCTTCGGTGCCGACGAGAGTCAGCCTTGCCCAGGCTAACCGACCTTCGTCTACGGAGTCCAGGACCGTCCAAATGCCTGCCGGTATTGCGCTGGCGTAAGCGCTGTCAGATCCTTGAACATCCGCCGCATCCCGGAGTCACTGCTGAAGCCGAGTTCCGCGCTGATCGTACTGGCCGGCGCAGAGGTATGAATCAAGCGCTCGCTGACTTGATTGAGCTTTATCCTGCGCACATAGCTTGCGACCGGCAAGCCAGTCGCGGCAACAACTCTCCGGGCCAGGGTTCGCTCTGTCATATTCAGTTCCTGAGCCAGGCGGCTGACCGTTGCTTCAGTGGCAGAAATCTGTTCCGTGATCCTGTGCAGCTCGCGCAGTAGCCGATCCGGCTGCTCGATGAGACTCATCATCTGAAAGGCATGGTGAGTACGCTCGGGTCGCGGCAAGACCATGAGCTTCGTCAGGTCCCGATAGGCTTCCTTGCTAAGCCGCGTTTCTATGAACGTCTGCGCGATCGGCAGATAACCGTTGATCCCTGACGCGGTCGCGGTACGCGAGTTGTAGGCAATTGTTCGTTCGGTTTGCCAAACGGCTTTTGGGTACTGTTCCCGCACCATGTCGGCCAGCCACCATGTGATGGTGGCTTTTTGCCCATTCAGCCTGCCCGTGGCGGCAGCCAGGCAGACACCGGTGCAGTAGCTCCACATCATCACGCTTTCTTGCAGGCCGGCCAATACCGTAATCATGTCTGCATTCTTCGCCAAGGCGCTGGCTATCTGCCCGGAAGATTCAGCCCACAACCCGGGTATCAGTATTGCATCGAGACAGGCCTCTTGAGCCGATAATCCGGCTTTCAGCGAATGGCCGTGAGCGCATTCGACAACGCCCGCCTGGGCCGCTACAAACATCGGCTCGAAGAGAACCGTCCCGGCCCGGCGGTTCGCCGCATGAACAAGATCCGCGAACGCGAATAACCCGGCCGGCATGCATTCCGGGTACAGCAGCAAACCGATGCGGCAAGGAGTCGGCGGAGGCATGGCAGAAAACAGTCGTTTTATGTCAATTCTCGCCATTCCAGGCGAGTGGCGCGCAGCACACAATGAACTCCTCCCATCAGGACGGATAGATCATGAAAATAACGCAGCTCCGCAATGCCACGGTCGTCGTCGAGATTGGTGCCCACAGAATCCTGGTTGATCCGATGCTGGCACCCAAAGGCGCAATGCCGCCACTGAGGCTCCTCGGCCAGCGAGAGCGTAATCCCCTCATTGATTTGCCGCCGGTGACCGATTCGTTACTGGAAACGGTGACGCATTGCCTGATTACGCATTGCCAGAAAGGGCATTTCGACCATCTCGACCGCGTGGGCAAGCACTGGCTACGCAGCAGGAAAATTCCCGTTATCTGTACGCCGCATGACGCGAAGCATCTTCGTCAACGCGGCTTAAACGTGAGTCCACTGGCGGAGAATCATCATGATCCGCAGCCATTCCTCGGCGGGAGAATCAGGACGATGGCTTGCAAGCATGGGAAAGGCATGGTTGGACTGTTGATGGAGCACGGCGTCGGCTACTTGATCGAGATGCCGGGGGAGCCCAGCCTGTATCTCTCCGGCGATACCATTTTTACACCTGCAATTCGTGAATTCATCGCGTGGCATCGGCCCAAGGTTTCCCTGATTCCAGCCGGAGGCGCCAGGTTCGACGTCGGGCATGAAATCATCATGGGCATGGAAGGCGTGATTGAATTCACCAAGGCCCTGAAAGGCGTAGTAGTTGCCAATCATCTGGAAGCGCTGAGTCATTGCCCCGTACAACGGGCGGAACTAAGGGCCGCTGCAGCCCTGGCAGGCGTAGGCGATCGGCTGCGGATTCCCGCGGATGGGGAGGCATTGGAATTCGATCCTCTGAGCTAGGAGGCAGCACGAAAATGCTCGATGGTCTGGCCCGCATTCACCGCGCGTCGCAGCCAGTCTGGTAGCTCACCGTCACCGTCCCAGGTATGGCCTTGTGCGTCCCTGAAGCGAATACGCCCACCCTGCTCGGCCTCAATGGGTGACGACACCCAGCATCCCGCAGCCTGGAGATCAGCCAGATGCAATCCAAATCGAGCCATTTGCGTCTTGATCCAGAGAATTGCCTCCGCGCGTTCGCGCAGCAGTTGAACTTCGGAGTTGAGGGGGAGGGCACGGAGCATACACGCCGGCGGAATGACCGCGGATCAGTTGAGCGTCGAAGGCAAGCGCCAGACCAGTATTCCAGCAGCTGTGGCTGGCAACTCAGGGCTGAACGCGACGCACATTCTAGCCTAAGAAGGACATCCCCGAGCCAGGGAAACGCTGATCAATGAGGTCGGCGTATCATGGCATGCCGCTGGACCGGGTGGCCACATTCTGCGCGGCGACCGATGGTGCGTCTGCCGCCATGCCAAAACCTCACTTCGGGGCATAAGACTATTGCGCATGGTCGAAACCGGTGCTGACAATTACTGATATTCGGCTATCAGGAGCCATATGCACGCCCGGCGCAATCCCCAGGCAATTGGTGCAGTCGCCTTCTGAACGGCAGCGGCGCATCGGGATAATTTCTCTGCCCCATTGCGCAGGGATGCGAACTAATCGATCTATTGTCAGCGGCCAAATCAATTGCCGGTCTTCAGGCGTCGCATGAGCCAGTTCGCGGTGAACTCGAAGTGCTCTCGCATGTTCGATTCGGCCGTGTGCCCATCATCCCCAAAGACCAGTTGCGTCACATTGAAGCCAAGCGCGGCAAGAGCTGTAGGCTCGTCTCTGGAAACGAGATCTTCACGGGCGCCGTTCACCATGAGGATGGGTTTGCGCAACTGCGCCGCGGTTGGCATCTTCAATTGACGTGAGAGTTGGAACGCTTCGTAGTATTCGCACATCGTCTGACGAGGTGTCGTCCGCGGATTCATGTTGGCAAATACAGTGTAGGGAGCGACGATCCATGCAGGCGCTTTCTCGCAATGCACTTGTCCGAAGCTCGCATCGCTGGGGCCACCTATATTGACAATCGCTCGGTAGAGGTCGTTTCGCAGCCCGCCAAGTGTTCCCAGATAGCCCCCCATGCTCCAGCCGTACACTGCCACTCGGCTTGTGTCCAGGTCGCTGCGAGTCTTGATGTAGTCTGCAATCGTGTCAAGCATCGCAGAGGACTCCGGACGAAATCCCAATTGATTCTCCCCGGTGTCCGGATTTTCCACAATGAGGGTTGCAAAACCGCGACCCATGAAGTAGTCGCTGTGCCGGATCATCTCCGTCTTCAGGTTGTCCAGGCCGCCGAGAATGACCAGAACCGGCGGCTTCTCATTGCTGCCGCCTTGCCTCGGCAGTGCACGGAAGTAGCCGACGAATTCCTTTTCGCCAGACTTGAATGTTATTCGCTGGAGCGGTTTTCCCAGGACCGCGTAGGCTCGTTCGGTCGCCTGCAGGTCTGCCGCGGGGATCTGCTTGGGTAGCCGATTCATCCGCAGATAGAAAGCGGCCTTCTTGTAAGCGGCCGACGCGGACGCATTGTCGCCCCGCTCCTCGGCCGCGCGGGCTTGTTCCAGATGCATCTGAGCGGCCTTGCTAAAAGTCGCTTGCCAGGTCGGTTCCAACGGTCCTGCATGTTGCGGCAGAGTTCCAACCACGTCATCGAATGTGCTTGGCTCTATGCCGGCATCCTCGAGCCACCAACAGATGTTGAACTTGAACGAAGGATGCATGCGAGCGATGCCCCCCGGATACTCCGCCTGTCCTTTCCTGCAGAACTCGGCCATGCTGTCCGCGGCCCTCGCTGAGGGGATGCCCTGTGCAGCGGATTCGCGCGGCACAACCGCAGCAAGAAGGACGGCTCCAAGCAGCGTCAAGAGATTCGAGATCAATTTGTCCGTCATAGTCTTTCCTTTTTGCGGTTCGGCGGCTCCCCCCAAGAACCAGGGCGATGGAGAGGTCTACCTGGCGTTACCGGGGCGACGCACTGGGTAGCCAGCCATTGCGGCGATACCAAGCGACCGTATCGGCAAGGGTTTGCTCGATGGGGCGAAATTTCAGTTGAAGTTTCTGCTCGCTCTTCGTGTGAATGAAATGACTGCGTCCCGCCTCCTTGCGCATCAGCCTCACCGTCGCCAAGCTGAGCAAGATGGGTTTGCCGCTGATCTTTGCGTAGACTTCCTGTGCTGCCGCCAGGAAATACAGAAGCAGGAAAGGCAAGTTGTTTGTGGGCGTCTTGATGCCCGCGATCTTCCCCAGCAAGGGAACCAATTCCTGCATCGTCATGTGGCGGCCAGCAGCCAGATAGCGTTCGCCGCGCTGACCGCGCTCTGCAGCTGAAATCTGCGCCCTCGCTACATCACGAGCATCGACAAGCGAGAAGCTCCCTGGCAGCAATCCAGGCAATTTCCCAAGCACCACATCGTTGACAAATTGTCCTGACGAAGTCGGGCCGATATCGGCGGGCCCCCACATCCACCCAGGCAAGACAAAGCTCGCATGCATGTCCGGATGCGTTTCAAGAAAGGCCGATACGACTTGATCGGCCAGTATCTTGCTTCGGTAATAGTCGTCGTCAGCATCTGCCAGATCACGCAGGCAGGTCTCGTCGATGGGCATGCCCGGTTCGCCGTTCAGCACCGCGATGGACGAGGTCTGAACGAAGCGCCGGATGCCGGCCTCGTATGCCCGCTCGATAAGCTGCCGCGTGCCATCCACATTGATGCGTTTGAGCGCTTTCCAGTGGCTGCCGCCCTTGAAGTTGTCGCGAAAGAATGCGGCGGTGTGGAACACGACGTCACATCCCTGGAGGGCTGCGGAGAAAGCGGGTACATCCGCCATGTCGCCCAGCACCAATTCAACGCCTTTCAGTCCCGCGAACTGTTGCATACCTTTGGTCTCCGAGCGGACGAGCGCCTTGACGGAGACGCCGCGTGCGACCAGCTCACGCACAAGGTTGTTGCCGAGAAGGCCTGTGGCGCCGGTGACGAACGCGCGCCGTGGGCTGCTGAGTTTTTCCATATCGACTGAACTTCAAAAATCACATGAATTTTCAATATACATCCGGCAGGTTGAAATATCAAGTGACATCCGGAATGGCGTTTGACTTCGGTCCAGATGCACCGCCCGACGGCCGACATCCGAATTTCATGTGATATCTTTCCCGGCATGAGCACTACGACAGCAAGAAGGCGCCTGACCCGCGAAGAAAGCCAGGCGCAAACTCGCGAGCGTCTGATCAACGCTGCACAGTACTTGTTCGTGTCGAACGGGTATGGGGGTGCATCGATCCGTGACATCGCGAACAACGCGGGCTATTCCCAAGGCGCTTTTTATTCAAACTTCTCGAGCAAGGAGGACATCCTGCTAGAGTTGCTGCGGCGGCACATGGAAGCAGAAGCGCTGCAGCTGTCCACGGTCATGGGCAACAACGCGCAGCAGCTCGAGCAAATACTGGCCGAACTGGAAGCCTGGGCTTCTACGCTCAATCAAGATGCTGACTGGTGCATGCTTTCCATCGAACTGCAGTTGCATGCCAAACGCAGCCCGACGTTCGCTGCCGAGTACCAGAAGGTATGGGGCAAGCACCGGTCCGAGATCGGTAGCGTAATCAGCCTGTTGTTTGAGAAGCTCGGGCGCCCGGCCCCTGCCTCGCCGGACGAACTAGCTGCTGCCTTCATGGCACTTTCGCATGGGCTGGCGCTGCAAAGGACCACCGATCGCCTGGATCCGCCGGGGCGGCTGATCATGGTGTTCCTACGTGGATTGATCGCAAGTGCGAAGTAGTCTCAAGAATTGAGAAATGCGTTCGTACTGGAGCGCGGGCACCGTGGACACGGCTGATGTGTATTAGTTATGACTCGATCTGACATGTGGCCGGACTGCTGAACCGGCATCCACCGATTCAATGAGGAACCGGTCGCCCTCCGGCTCGGCCGGGACAGCGCCTACTAGCTGCCAGACAGAGCCAGGATGCGCTTCGCCTGCTCGATGACGGGCCGGTCAACCATCTTTCCGTCGACCTGCACGGCGTGGCTGCCGGACGAGGTGGCCTCGATCACGCGCCGGGCCCAATCGGCCTGTTGCGCGGACGGACGGAAGCCCGCTTGCACGCCGGCCACCTGCGACGGGTGGATACACAGCTTGCCGGCGAAGCCGAGTTCCCGGGCGTAGGCGACGTCGTCAGCCAGAACGGTCTCATCCGTCAGCGCGGTGGTCACGCCGTCGACAGGCGGCGGCAGACGGGCGACGCGCGAGGCCAGCACGAGGCGGCTGCGTGCGTAGGCCAGTGCGTCACGGGTGTGCTCGCAGCCGAGGTCGACAGCGTAGTCGATGGAGCCGAACGCCAGCCGCGCCACGCCGGGCGCCGTGGCGATGGCGTCGGCCTGATGCAAGCCAATGGCGCTTTCAATGATCGCCACCAGTACGCCGTGCGGATTGATCCTGTGCAGCGCCTCGGCGATGCCGCCCAACGTCGCAGGTTGTTCGGCCTTGGGAACCATCAGCCCGGCCAGCGGCGTGCCGGCGGGCAGGGTGGCGAGCCACTCAAGGTCGGCATTGAAATAAGGCGAGGCGGTGTCATTGATCCGGACTAGGACATTCGCCACCTGCCCTGAAAGCTGCCTTGCCGCGAGCCACGAGGCGATTGCCACGCGGGCGGCGTCCTTGCCGTTGGGATGGACTGCATCCTCCAGGTCGAAGACTGTCACGTCGGCGCCGGTGGCAACGGCTTTGTCGAAGCGCTCGTGCCGGTTGCCCGGCACGAAGAGATAGGTGGTGGCGATGTTCATGGCGGTGCCTTTCAGCGGGCGGCAAGGTGGAACACGGAGCCTTCGTGCTCGTCGTCCTGCTCGATCATGTGCGACGAGGCGCCGATGATCAGCGCCGGGCAGTACGGCCAACGGCGACGGCGTCGACGTGATGCAAGAAATGAAGACTATGGCTCGCCACGGAAGTCGTGGCGTACCGTTCGGGGCTCGCCATCGTCGAGAAGCGCTAGTTGTATCCCAAGAACGCGATGGCGGTCACGTCTTGCCGGTCATTCAAATTCTCCATCAGCACCTCGGTCGGTGTCCGTCTCCAGGAAATGGCCGTTGGATCGGGGTCTTTAACCGCAACCGGTGTGACCGCGTGGCAAGGCCGGGATACCAGCTCCAGCCTGTTTTCGCTGCCCAAGTGAGCTTCGACTAGGGGCATGGCTTCTCCTATTGCTGTGATTGCTGAATCTGTACTTCATCAATTCCCGCAAGTCTGTCGAAATCATTGCCGACTTGCTTCGAGCCGACACGGAACCCGCCTGATACGCAGTTGCAAGACTGTAGGCAGTCCTTGGCCGGTTCGTCACGGCGCAGTTAACACGAGTCGGCTAATTGAGGATATGGAGCAGGAAGTGCTGGCGCCAGACTTGACTCGATAACGACGCGCCGCCATCGCGTCAACTCGGCCTCCACTTTTGCTGCGAGCGCCTCCGGACTGCTTGGCTCCGCCGTCGCACCGTAACTTTCAAAACCCGCAATGACGTCTGGGTCTCGCAAGACTTCGTTCAATACCTGATTCAGCTCATCCACCTGAGCGGAGGGAGTGCCAGCGGGCGCGAACAGTGCGTACCATTGTGTCAATTGCACGCCGGAAATCCCCGCTTCAGCCAGGGTAGGAACATCCGGCAAACAAGTGAGGCGTTGCGGACCGGCAACCGAAAGCGCATGAAGGCGCCCGGCACGTAGCGGCCGATACGCAGTCAGCAGGCTGGAAAACATCACCTGTGCGTGCCCTTCGATGGTGGACGCAATTGCCGGAGCAGCGCCGTCAAAGGTGAGAGAGCGCATTGATGTGCCAGTGGCAAGCTGGAAGAGTTCTGCAGCGAAATGAGGCGGTGTGCCGTCGCCTGCGGACGCGTAGCGCAGACCCTGTGGCTCTTGTTTCAAGCGGGCGATCAGAGCCTCTACGTCAGCCGGCACGTTCGACGGATTTGCCACCAGCAATATCGGAGATGACCCAATGAGACCTATCGGCGCGAAGCTGCGGAGGGGATCGTACCCGACCTTCTGAAGGGCGGGATTCATCGCGTGTGTTCCCACGTAGCCAAGGAGCAACGTATGTCCATCGGGGACCGCCCGCGCAACATACTCGCAGGCTATCCCTCCGTTCGCTCCGGCCCGGTTATCGATGACCACCTCTTGTCCGAGCAGACGCCCGATGCGGGGAGCGATGAGGTGAGCCACAGCGTCATTGCCACCGCCTGCGCGTGTAGGAAGGATGATCTGCAAAGGCTTCGCGCGCGATCCCACCGAAGCCTTTGCCATTGGCGCGGGCCGGGAGAAAACGTAGTCGGGCAGATGGAGTTCACCAGCCATGATTTTTCGGGCCGTTCGAACAAGCGCTGCTCGAGTTACTTTCGTGGCACCACCTTCGCCCTCCAGTTCGACTTCGACTTCGATCCGCCCAGCGGGATGAAGCACCACGAGGGCATGTCGGCCAGCGTGCCTTTCGTTTTGGCTCGCGACGGTACCCGGCAATGCGAAGGCGCTGGCCACGCCGATCGCTCCTGTAACGGCATGAGAGGCATGGCACTTGCGCGGAGTGAAGTAGCGCGATGTGATGCTATCGCGCGAGTCGCCCGGGCTGACCAGCACTGGCTTCGGAATGACGCTGTCAGACACATCGCCGAGGCCCATCAGCAGGCCGGCTTGCAATCGCAGCGTCTCCAGTCGCGCCAGCAATGCTGCATCGCTGTCGAGCGTGGCCGGTGCTTCACGGCCGCTGACGCCCAGGTCGCAGGCCCGGACAATCATCAGCGGCATGGCCGCGTCGATGCAAGTCACCTCGATGCCATCGATCACATCGATGCGTTTTCCCGTTGGGAATACTTGGCCTGTCACGGCACCCCAGGCATCCAGAAAATCAAGCAAGATCGGCGCGCCGGTTCCAGCGACACCGTCGATGCGGGTGTCACCGTCATAGGTTATCCGGCCATCCGGCGTACGTACGGTCACGTCAATTCGAGCGCCAGTATTGACGTTATGCACGCGTATGCGAGTCGTGTCGCGCTCGACCTTGACGAGACCCTGCTCGATGGCGAAAGGCGCGACGCCTGACAGCATGTTGCCGCAGTTGGGGCGTGTATCCACCGAGCAATTGCCGACTCCTACCTGAACAAAAAGATAGTCCAGGTCACAATCCGGCTGCGTGGACCGTGACACAATGGCCACCTTGCTGTTAAGCGTGCTGCCTCCTCCAACGCCGTCAAGTTGCAAGGGATCCGATGCTCCGATCGCGCCAATCAACGCCTGGTCACGCTCCTCGTCGCTTTCCGGTAGCCATTCGCGCAGGAAAAACGGTCCGCGAGAAGTGCCGGCGCGCATCAGGACACAGGGAATAGTTTTACTCATCTCAGTCCGCCTTCAACTTCGCCGCCTGCACGACCGCCTTCCATTTCACTTGCTCCTGTTGCATAAAGATCTGCATTTGATTCGGCGTCATTGTCGCGACCTCCGCGCCCTGGCCTTCCAGGCGTTGAACGACGCTTTTCTCCGCCAGCGCTTGGTTGAGCGTCTTGTTTAACGCCTCTATGATCGGCGCCGGGGTATTGGCAGGTGCGAAGATCCCATACCACTGCGAAACGTCGACATCATTGATGCCCTGCTCTTTTAGTGTGGGGACGTCTGGCATCAATGCGGAACGCTTGCTGCCCGCGATGCCAACCGCCTTAAGCTTGCCCCCCTTTACATAAGGGATGGCCGTAAAAAGACTTGGAAACATCACTTGTGTCTGGCCTGCTATGGTGTCGTTGATCGCAGGTGCAGACCCCTTGTACGGAACATGAAGCATGTCGGTGCCCGTGGAGAGTTTGAACATCTCGGCGGCAAAGTGCGGGGCGGTCCCATTGCCAGCGGATGCGTAGCTGACCTTGCTTGGCGTCGCCTTCAGCAGAGCCACGACGGCCTTCGCATCGTTCGCCTTCACCCCGGGATTGAGGACCATCACCGTCGCCGACGACCCGACCATGCCGACCGGCACGAAGTCCTTAACGGGGTCATAGCGCAGGCGCTGCAGTGCGGGATTCATCGCATGGGTGGCGACGTATCCAAGCAGGAGCGTGTAACCGTCGGGCGGGGCCCGCATGACGAACTCGCTGGCAATTGCGCCGTTGGCGCCGGCTTTGTTGTCGACCACAACGGTCTGTTTGAGAATTGACGACATGGCTTGCGCAACCACACGTGCAATGGCGTCGTTGGCGCCTCCTGCGGCAGTGGGCACGACCAACGTGATTCGCTTGTCCGGGAAGGCGCTCCAGGCACCGGGGCTGGCCATGGCGGCCGCGACGGCGAGACTGCCAAGGACAAGTCGTTGGGTAAACCGCATCTGTCTGCTCCTATTGGATATTGTTCGATCTAGGGCCTCTCCGCCCGCAAACGTATCGTCATACTTTTCCGGTTCCCATGGAATTGCATAATTGAGAACGGTTGATGCACACTATGGATCAGTGACGACGACGCGAGGCACAGCGATGACCATCAATTTCAACCTCAACGACTTGCAGGCATTCCGTGCAGTTGCCGAACTGAACAACTTCCGGAAGGCAGCCGATACGCTGCATATTTCGCAGCCGGCCTTCAGTCGCCGAATCGAAAAGCTGGAAGAGGCACTGGGTGTCCGCTTGCTGGATCGCACCACGCGAAGCGTCAGCCTTACATCGGTGGGGCGGGAGTTCGACCGCAAGCTACAACAGATTCTGGATGACCTGGACCAGACACTGCTTAGCATACGGGGGGTAACGACCACACGCATGGGGGAAGTGACGATCGCCTGCGTGCCTTCAACGGTCTATTACTTTTTGTCGCAGGTCATCTCGCGCTATCACGAGCGCTATCCGAAGATTCGCGTCAAGCTTCTTGACGCCAGCGCGAACGAGGTCTTGTCCGCAGTATCGTGCGGTGAAGCGGACTTCGGACTCAATTTCGTTGGCAACCAGGAGCCGGAAATCGAGTTTCGCCCCCTTCTTGAAGAGAGGTTCGTGGCGGCATGCCGGCGCGACCATCCGCTCGCCAAGCATCGGCGCGTCAAATGGGCAGACCTGGCCGAGTATGACTATATTTCTGTGAGCAAGGCATCCGGCAACCGGCTACTGCTGGACCAGGCGCTATCCAACGTATCCGGCCTCCCATACAGCATCTATGAGACGCAGCACGTCACAACAATGCTGGGACTAGTCGAAGCCGGGCTCGGCGTTGCGGCTGTGCCTTCGATTGCCATGCCTGGTCCGGACCATCCGCTACTCGTAAGCGTTCCGCTGACCGATCCCGTCATTACACGCAATATTGGACTCATCCATCGGAGGGGCCGTTCGTTGACGCCTGCGGCACAGCAACTCTATGATTTCCTCAGCGAAATGAAATCAACCCGGGGCAAGCGCGGCAGTCGCCGCGCATAGATACGAGCAGCCGCACACTGATTCAGAGCGGCGACGGGCCGGCGGTGACCACGGACGGCGCATCGCCGGCCTCCAGTTTTTCCTCCGTGAATGGGTAGTTCGAAGTCAACTCGCGCTTCAGTACGTCACGATCGCAAGCCTTTTCCCACATCGAAACCACGATACAGGCGACGACGTTACTGATCGTACTCGTCAGGGCGCGAGCCTCGGACATGAAGCGGTCAATGCCCACGATAAGCGCGACGCCGGCAACGGGAAGGTCGGGCATGACGGTCAGTGTCGCTACCAATGCCACGAATCCGCTCCCGGTTACCCCCGCTGCGCCCTTTGACGTCAGCAACATGATGCCGAGCATGGCAGCAATCTGATGCCAGGTCAGGTGGATGTCGCACGCCTGGGCAATAAACATCGATGCAAGCGTCAGATAGATAGCAGTGCCGTCCAGGTTGAAGGAGTACCCTGTCGGAAGTACCAACCCGACGACGCCCTTCTTGCAGCCCAGGCGCTCGAGCTTCAACAACAACCGAGGCAGCACCGGCTCGCTTGACGATGTACCGAGAACGACAAGCAGTTCTTCCTTGATATAGCGCAGCAACTGCCAAAGCCGGAACCCATGCAGGCGACACAGGAGACCGAGTACCACTACGACGAAGAAGGAACAGGCAACATAGAACGTCCCGATGAGGAGCCCCAAAGAACCAATCGACTTGATTCCATAGCGTCCGACCGTGAAAGCCATCGCCCCGAAAGCCCCGATGGGTGCCACCCGCATGATGACGCCAAAGACGGCGAAAAGCATGTGGGAAAAGCCGTCGATGGTGTCCAGTACGGGACGGGCCGCGGACCCGATGCGTGTAAGGCCGAAACCGCACAACACCGCGAGCAACAGGACAGGCAGGACCTCACCTTGCGCGAACGCCCCGACGAACGCATTCGGGATGATGTGCAATGCAAAGTCGGAAAAGCCTTGGATATGGATGTCGTTGGCAAAGCGCGCCGCAACGCTCGCGTCGAGTTGCTTCGGGTCGATGTGCATACCTGTGCCGGGCTGCATCAGAAACACCGTGACGAGACCGGTCAGCAAGGCAATGATGGTCAGTGCATAAAATAACCCCATCGACTTCAGCAGAGTCTTTCCGATCTCCTTGGTATCGCTAAGCGACGTAATACCGGTCACGATCGTACAGAACACGACCGGCGCGATCATCATCTTGACCAGCTTGACGAACCCATCGCCGAGCGGTTTGAGGGATGCACCGATATCCGGCCAGTAGTGACCGACAGTGATGCCGAGCATCAGTCCGATGAGTACCTGGACGTATAAATGCTTGAATAGGCTCCGTAGTTTCACAACGGTGTCTCCTTATTTTGGTGCGACCGGCATGAGAGTTGCCGGAATCTTCGCCAGGCGGGTTGATCTTTCAACGCCGGCTTGCAAGCACGCGGTCGACCATCACGCCAGCCTGCCCCAGGTTATTGGCGGGGTCGCACATCGCCTCGAGTTGAGATCGTGTGACATGTCCGCGGATTTCCGGGTGAGTCGCGAGTATGTCGATCAATGGCCGGTTTTCGTCGATGGCCTTGCGGCATAGGTCATAGACCAGGTCATGCGCATATTCCCGGCCGATGTACGGGCCCAACCCCATCATCACCGCTTCGGACATCACCAGCCCGTTGGTCATATCGATGTTGGTGCGCATGCGGTCGGCGTCCACTTCAAGCCCTTGCAGGACAAATTTCGCCTGTTTCAATGCGCCGGAGATCAAGCAGAAGATCTCTGGCAACGACACCCATTCAATTTCCCATGGCCCGGTGGAGCGCTCATGGTCGGCGACCATCGCATCCATCAGGGCCGCTGCGTGCTGTCGCGCCACTGCAATGTTCGCGTGGATGTATAGGCACGAAATCGGGTTGCGCTTCTGCGGCATGGTGGACGACGAGCCGCGCCCGGGCGCGAATGGTTCGAATACCTCCGCGACCTCCGTCTGCATCATCAGCTTTACATCCATGGCAATCTTGCCAAGCGATCCACCGACGAGACCCAGGAAGGCGCCAACCTCGGCTACGGTGTCGCGTACCGTATGCCAGGAGATGAGCGGCTGCGCCAGACCCAGCTCCTTCATCAGCGCGGCTTGCGTCTCCATCGCGCCTGTCTGCAGAGAAGAAAGCGTACCGGAGGCGCCGCCGAACTCTCCCATCAGTACACGCGGCTTGAGCTGCTGCAACCGCTCGCGGTGACGGTCAATGCCAGCCAGGATGCTGGCCATCTTGTAGCCGAACGTAATCGGCGTGGCTTGCTGCAAGTTAGAACGGCCGATGACCGGTGTGTCCCGATATGTCTTCGCTAGCTTAGCGAGCGCTCCCGCAATGTCGTCCAGATCCGCCTCGATCAGTGCGAGACCCTCACGCATTTGCAGCACCGCCGCGGTGTCAGTGATGTCCTGGGTCGTGGCTCCCCAGTGACAGAACTCGCCGAGGCCGTCTCGGCAGTTCTGATTGATCTGGTTGACCACGGCGATGATTGGATAGCCGATTTGCTCGGTTTTGGCTTTGAGCTTTACCCAGTCAATCTGCGAAAGTTCGCAGTTGCGTACGATTTCGTCAGCGGCCTCTTTCGGGATGATACCGAGTTCGCCCTGCACCTTTGCCAGGGCGCGCTCGATGTCAAGGTACTTGGCGGTCCGGTTCTCGTCCGACCACACCTCGCGCATGCGCGCATCACTGAACATGTCGCCAAAGATGCGCGAGTCAATAATTGTGGAAGCCATAATGTTCTACCTCTGCTTGATCTTGTCGAATGGGTCGACGGATGGAGTCGGATTCACACCGCATTGTCCGAACGCAGTGCCGTAATCTCGTGGGGGGCGTATCCGAGTTCCGCAAGAATGGAGTCGGTGTGTTGACCAAGGGCAGGGATCGGGTCCATACGCGGCCCTTCGTTCCAGGTGCCCGGCGGCAGCAGGGCCGGCAGCGTGCCCCGGGGCGATCCAACCTCGGTCCAGCGGCACCGCGCTTTGAGCTGCGGATGTTCCCAGACCCCGTTCATATCGTTGACACGGGCATTGGCAATCTGCGCGATTTCCAGCCGCTCCACCACCTGCGCGCCGGTCAGGGAAGCGAAGGCGTCCACGATAATCTGCCGCAAGGCTGTGCGCGCAGCCACCCGCTTCGGGTTGGAGGTGAACCGCGGATCCTCGACAAGTTCGGGCTGCTGCAATACTTTCAGGCAGAAGCTCGCCCACTCCCGTTCATTCTGCAGACCCAGCATCACCGTGACGCCGTCGCCTGCAGGAAAAGGACCATACGGATAGATCGTGGCGTGACTTGCGCCAGTGCGCGGCGGCGGCTCTGCGCCGTCGAACGCATAGTAAAGCGGGTAGCTTGTCCACTCCGCCAGCGATTCAAGCATCGAGATATCGATACGCTGACCGCGCCCGGTCCGACCACGCTGGAGCAGCGCGGCCAGAATATTGCTGTAGGCATACATGCCCGCGGCAATATCGGCGATGGACGGTCCAGCCTTGCAGGGCTCCTCGGGGGTTCCTGTCACCGAGACGAAGCCGGCCTCGCTTTGAATCAGCAGATCATAGGCCTTCTTGTCCCGATAGGGGCCTGGATTGACCGGGTCATCGCCGTAGCCGGAAATGTCGCAGACAATCAATTCCGGCTTGACTGAGGAGAGCCTCTCATAGCCCAGTCCCAAGCGGGCGGCCGCACCGGGAGCGAGATTCTGCACCACGACGTCCGCCTTATTCATGATGAGACGCTCGAGCACGCCAGCCGCCGCCGGATGCTTGACGTCCAGCGTCAAGCTCTCCTTCGAACGATTGGTCCAGACGAAATGCGACGCCAAGCCGCGCACCCGTTCGTCGTATCCGCGAGCGAAGTCGCCCACGCCCGGCCTTTCGATCTTGATGACACGGGCGCCTAGATCGGCTAGCTGACGGGTCGCGAACGGCGCCGCGATAGCATGCTCGAAGGTAACGACGGTGATGTCTTTAAGTGGTTGCATCGTGAGAATCCGGGAGGAAGATCAGCGCAAGACGGCAGTGGCGTCCATGGTCAGCCATCCTTCATGGTCCGACGCCCAAAGATGAATGGTCTTGCCGTCAGCCTGAGGCTGCCCATTGACGTGGAAGGGGTGCAGGTCGAATGTCGGACGCACTGCGCGAAAGCGGAAGCTCGCCACGTCAGCTTGCGGCAGCTCGCGCCGAAGCAGGTCCAGCAACAGCGTCGCGATAAGGGGTCCGTGTACGATGAGGCCCGGGTATCCTTCCACTTCGGTCACATAGCGGCGGTCATAGTGAATGCGGTGGCCATTGAATGTCAGCGCCGAATAGCGGAACAGCAGTACATCGTCCGGTACGATTCGGCGCCGCCAGGCCGCATCAGAAGGTGCCGCCTGGGGTATGGCGGCAACATCACCCGATGGCTGTGCCTCGCGATAGACGATGTCATGAAACTCCACGAGCGAGGGCTCAAGGAGCCCTTCGGCGCACACCTCATGACGGACCTTGACGAAGACCAGCTTGCCGGTCCTGCCTTCCTTGGTCGAGACGTCATCGATGGTCGAGGTGCGCACAACGCGGTCGCCTACACGAAGCGGAGCACGAAATTCAAACTGGCCACCAGCCCACATGCGGCGTGGCAAAGGCACGGGAGGCAGGAAGCCACCACGCTTGGCATGACCATCCGCACCGATCTCGCTCTGTCGGTGCATGGGAAGAAAGTAGAGCCAATGCCACAGCGGGGGCAATGGCGTACCAGTCGGCTGCGGTGCAGCCGGATAGTCCAGCGTAGCCCGCAGAGCAGTCACGGGAACCGCGGTAATCGTATCTTCGTGCTGCTCCCTGCGTCCGATCCATGTCCGCGGGTCCACTGCCTGTTCGTTCATTCCTCTCTCCTCGCTGTCCGTGCCAGACCGACACCTGCATGCGAATGGATTCTGGTCTCCTCGCGCAAGGGAGGGAATTGCATAATTCCTATGGATTGATCATTCGGGTGCATGAGTCGCGCGCCCGCCTTCTCGCGCGTGATCGTTGACTCCTCTTCTGTTCGCGCGGTTGGGGCGGGCCAAAACTGGACCGAACCCCACCGATCGCACGCGACCCGGTTCCAGGCACCACGTCGCCACCGACGCTGACGGCACGCCGATCACGGTCATCCTGACCGGCGCAAACCGTAACGACGTTACCCAGCTCATGCCTCTGATCGAGGCCATTGCCGCTATCCGGGGTCGGCGAGGCCGGCCCTTGCGCAAGCCAGGCCGGGTCTATGCCGACCGCGCATACGACCACGACAAATATCGTCGACCTCGGGCTTCCTCAAGCTGGCCGGTTGCCTCATCTGCTGGCGCACCCTTCAGCGTGACGAGACTTCATCTTGAAATGGGTTCTCAGAAGCGGTGCCGCAAGCCGATACCGCCACCGACCTTGCTGCCCTTGACGCCCATGAAGGAAGGACGCGCGTAACCGCCATGGATGCGGTTGAAGTCCACCTCAGCGTAGACATCGGTGCGCTTCGACAGGTTGTAGTCAGCAACACCCGTGACCATGATGCGGCTGCCTTCGGCGTTGCGCTGGCGATCGTAGTGTGACGCTACGGATAGTGTCAGGGCTCGAGTCGCGGATACCGCGAAGCCGCCTGTAAAGACGTCATTGCGTGTCGGGCTCACGTCAAATCGGTTGTTGAGGTAGCCAAATGTCAATTTGACGATTCCCCACTGGTAGTTGCCGCCCAGTCCCCATACCTTTCGCGCCTCGGGAGTTGTCAACGCGTTGGCCTGTTGCCAGAAGGCGCCGACGTCGACCGGACCTCTCGTGTAGCCAAGCGAGATCCCGTAACTGGAACTGCGCTTCGTCTGGCCAGGCACTTCGCCGAAGGTATAGTGAGCGCCTGTCGACAGCGCCCCCCATTGCCCAAAGAACTTGGCCATGTTGTCTTGGCGCGGACCCGTATAGCCGTTGATGATAGTGACGGCGTCCAGATTTGGATGTCCGTTCGGCTGAAAGCGACCTGCTGCATCGTAGGCCGTCGTAAATTGACGCCCGAACGTCAGTCTGCCTGCCCCCTCCTTACTCAGACCCACCCACGCTTGCCGCCCGAACAGGCGCCCTTGTCCGCCCGTGCCCTGCTGCCCATAGTTGGCGGTCGCCGTACCTTGTGACGATACGCCTGTCGTTGGGTCGAAGCCGCTTTCCAGATTGAAGATGGCGGACAGCCCCTCACCGAGCGCCTCGCTGCCGCGCATGCCCCAGCGCGATCCGTTGAAATATCCGTCGCTCAGTTCTGCAAGGTGCTTGTCCCCGGCATTGTTATTGGAGTACCGGATGGTGGTATCGATGATGCCGTAGAGATTGACACCAGACGAGGCTTGGGCCTGCGCTGCCCCGCTGATGGCGACTCCCAAGGCAACTCCGGTTGCCAGGTCTTTGTACGTCCAGGTTCTATGCGGTTGCCTGATGCGCATTCGATCTCCTCCAGATGGTTCTTGTTGATATTTCGCCGTTGTGTGCCAACTCACCAGAGTTGGCCGGCGAGCGGGAGGCAGTTTGGGTGAGGCTGCAAAGGTGCGGAATTGCGATATTTGGAGGAATTGATGCAGGCGGTGCATCATTTGGGGATGAGCACACGGGCGTGGTCAGCGTGCTCCAAGCCCAGCTCGGGCGCGAAGCTGCACGTGCGATGGTCGATGCAGGCCGAGCCGTTGTCCGTCAGGCATTCGGTGGGCTGCGCGGTATCGAAGCGCTGCTCGACGGCGGCCAGCATCACGTCTCACACCACGTCGCCGCTATGCCCGCCGGCCGTCGCGGCCCGCTGCTGGTGCGGCGTGGGCCGGCGCAGGAACGCGCGGTGGGCAAGGGCGTCCTCGGTTGCCAGCGACGACAGCGCCTTGCCGCGCTCGACGACCGCCCACGAGAGGAGGCGCTCGGCTTCCCGGCGTTATGCGCGCGCGGTTTCGGTCGATTCGTGCAAGGTCAGCCAGGCGCGCAGGACGGCTAGCAGGGCGGCGTCGGGAAAGTCGACCGTGATCAAGAAGCTCCGCATGGGACGCACCGCAAGTGATGAGAGGTGCGCTCGCCGACCGCGCCGCAGCCCCCCTTGAAATCGTCCTGCCCAATTGCTATTTTAGTTTCGCTCAGGCAGTCGCGTCGTTGCGCGCTGCGTGTTTCTGTTTGTTTGCCAGCAGCTTGGCGGGTGGATGGGAGCGCGTAGGCCCCGTCGCCTCCTTGCTGCATCGAAGGAGGATACGACCATGAGTGACCTTTTCTCGGGAGCCGACCTCTTCAGCGAACTCGACCGCATGCAAAGACAGATGGCGAGTTTGTTCGGTGGCTTCCCTTCCAGCCTTCGTACCGGACGCTTCGGCGCCTTTCCACCCGTCAATATCGGCTCCACGGACGACTCCATCGAGATCGTCGCATTCGCACCGGGCATCAAGCAAGACAAGCTCGAGGTGTCGATCGACAAGGGCTTGTTGACCATCAGCGGCGAGCGCGAAGCGGCGTATCACGGGTGCGATCCGGAAGCACGGCTATACGCGCAAGAGCGGTTTGCCGGCGCGTTCCGACGCGTGATCGAGTTGCCGCAAGGCGCCGATCCCGACAAGGTGCAGGCGCGCTACGCCAACGGCTGCTTGTCCATCCGTGTTGGCAAGCGTGAGTCCTCAAAGCCGCGGGCAATCGCGATCCAGTAATGCCAGGAGACTGCCATGACCGATAGTACCGAAGTCGCCAAGCGCGACCCGAACGCGCTGGCACAACGCGAGGAAGACCGGTCGACGCCGACCATGACACTGCTCCCCGCGGTCGACATCATCGAGGACCGCAGTGGCGTCACCCTCTGGGCCGATCTGCCAGGCGTGACCAAGGACAAGCTCGAGGTGCATGTCCACGACGGCAACCTCAATATCGAGGCAGAGGCGGTCGTGCCGATGCCGCCCGGGCTGCGTGTGCAACATGCAGAGATCCGTCAGCCGCACTTCGCGCGTGCGTTCTCGCTGAGTCCCGACCTCGATGCGGCGAAGATCGAGGCGAACCTGCAGGACGGGGTATTGAAGCTGACGATTCCGCGTCGCGACGAAGCCCGTCCGCGCCGCATTGAAGTCACCGTGGCGTGATGTCCTTCAGCGAGGGGTGACGTTGCGGAGCTGGCGACGGTGGCGTCCCGTTCATGCGCAGTATTCCGCTGCCGGATGGCCTCGATCTGGACCATGTCGATGCCCGATTCGAACGAGGCCTGCTAACCCTGCGCCTACCCAAGTCAGGTGCGCAGCCACCCCCCGTCAGGAGAATCGAGGTCAAGTAAGCGGCTCGGAAATTCTAGGAACCTGAAGGGAATGCCTTGCGCAATTGACGGCGACGTATGGTCGGCTTGTCAACAGTCAGGCATCCCGGCAGATCCGTGAACGAAGCGAAGGAGGTAACGATGGAATTCGATTCTGATTGGCTTACGCTGGGTAGACATCGGTTGAGGCTCAGGTGTGTACGCGGATTTCCTACCGAGAAGACACGGGCAGTGGCGGAACTGGCGAGGATCGCCATCGATAACAACCTGAGTGCGGCGGCCCGACTAGTCGAAGTCTCCGTTACTGGTCCAGGGGAAAACGCTTACACGATCACCGTTGGCACGACCTTCGCAAAGGACAGGGATGTGACCCCGCATCTTGAGCTGGCGCTGGCCACGATGCTAGGCATTCCGGCTGACCACCTCAATATGGAGGTGGAAGTCATCAGCCAGGCGGAAGTGGATACACATTTTGGTGTGTATGAACGATGCTTGGCAGAGAAGCTTGGCATCGTGTTGCCCATTCAGTGAGAAGCCGATGGACACGGCCAAATCCGCTTTGGCATCACCGGAGGTGGAGTACTGAAAGGGAGCGCGAGGCGTGCGGGCCGTGGTGAACGCAGCCAAGCTCACGGGGAATTTCCGAGTTGGGAAGCAATGGTCGCTTGAGCAGCATGAGTCAGGTCATCGGAATCGATCCGGGTACCACGAGGCCGTCGATCATCGCCTGGATGGACGAGGGTGAGATCCTCGCCGGCGCGCCGCCAAGCGGCAGGCCGTGACGAATCCCGAGCACACGCTGTCTGCCGTCAGACGGCTGATCGGCCGCCGCCACGAGGACAAGGCAGTACAGAAGGACATCGGCCCGGTCCCCTTCGCGATCTTCAAGGCTGGCAAGGCATGGTCAAAGCGCGCTTTGGGTGCGAGCCGCGCAAGCACGTCAATCCCGATGAGGCGGTGCCAGCGGGCGCTGCGATCCGGGGCGCGATGCTCACCGGTGACCGCAAGGAACTGATGATTCGTTAGCCTGATGATTCGTTAGCCAAGACGGCGAGGAAACCGAGATGGAAACAGTAAAAAGACTGCTGAGTGACAGTGCGATTACCATAAAGGTAAGAGTTGAGCTGATTGCAGCGAAAGGTCTCGATTCCACTGGCATCAAAGTCAGCACCAACAATGGCGTGGTGCATCTTGGAGGCAAGGTGAAGAATGATAACGATCACCTGGCAGCACTTAAGGCGGCCGTATCGGTGACGGGGGTCGACACCGTGGATGATGAGATGCAGGTTGGCGGGTAGCTGGCAGAACCGCGGCCGGCATCGATCCCCCCATTGTTGCAATAGGCCGAGGCAGGTGGATTTCAGCTCAGTTCGTTTTACCCTTCGAGTTTTGACTGTCGGCGATCAATTGTGGCTTGGCTCAGCGATTGGCCTCCAGCGGCCGAATCCCGGGCAGGCCGTGCCTTGTTTAACGGAACGACTGGACGAACAGAAGCAGACGCCATCCCCGTTGACGTCAACCAGCGAAGACATGAGCAAGGCGGAACCGGCCCGGGCCGAAGCCGCCGCCGAGGACGATGTGGCGGCCCGCATCGCTGCCATCAAGCTCTCCAGCGCTTGAAGACGAGGCTGGCGTTCACGCCGCCGAAGCCGAAACCGTTGGCCATCGCGTGAACGATCGGCAGGTGCCGCGGCGCATCACGCACGATGTCCAGGCCCTCGGCGAGTGCATCCGGCTGTTCGAGGTTCAGCGTCATCGGGACGACCTGATCGCGCAAGGCCAGGGCGGTGAAGATCGCCGCTACGCCACCGGCCGCGCCCAGCAAGTGGCCCGTCGCCGACTTGGTGGCGGTGATGGCAAGTGGGACGCCGACGCCGAACAGGTCGCGCACCGCGGCCAATTCGCCCAGGTCGCCGACCGGCGTGGAGGTCGCGTGAGCGTTGAGATGCTGCAGGTCGGACGGAGTCAGGCCGGCCTGCGTCAGCGCCGTCTGCATCGAGCGTCGCGCGCCGCTGCCGTCTTCGGGGCCGGAGGTAATGTGAAACGCATCGGCGCTGGTGCCATATCCAATGAGTTCGACCAGGGGGGAGGCGCCGCGCGCAAGCGCGTGCTCGAGCGATTCGATCACCAGCATGCCGGCGCCTTCGCCCATCACGAAACCGTCGCGGGCCCGGTCGAAGGGTCGCGATGCGCGGGTGGGGGTGTCATTGAAGCCGGTGGACAAGGTCTTCGCTGCGGCGAAGGCGCCCAGGCTGACGCGATCGATCGCGGCCTCGGCGCCACCGCACACCGCGATGTCGGCCTCGCCGCAGCGGATCAGCCGCGCCGCGTCACCGATGGCCTGGATGCTCGCGGCACAAGCCGTCACCGGGGCACCCATCGGCCCCTTCAGGCCGTGCCGGATCGACACGTGGCCCGCGGCAAGGTTGACGAGGAACGAGGGGATCGTGAACGGCGACAGACGCTTCGGTCCGCGCATCTCGGTGGTGAGCACCGCGCCTGCAATCGCCGGAAATCCACCGATGCCCGACGCGATGACCGTGGCGGTGCGCCGCTGGGACGCTTCGTCGGCCGGAGCCCATTGGGCCTGCGCGAGTGCCTCCTGTGCGGCGGCGAGCGCGAAGGCGATGAAGCGGTCGATCTTGCGCTGGTCCTTGGCCGACACGAAGCGGTCGATGTCGAAGCCGCCGCACCCATCCTCGTGCACATCGGGCACCACACCGCCCACGCGGGCCGCGATGTCCGCCGTCATCGAATCCGGTAGCCGGCGCAAGCCCGACTGGCCGGCCAGCAGCCGCTGCCACGCCAGCTCGACCCCGCAACCCAGCGGCGAGACCATTCCCATCCCGGTGACGACGATTCGGCGGTTCGCAGTGGGCGTGATGTGCATGGTTTCTGTCCTGGTCGATCTATTGATGATGATCGACATCATACAGTATTGAGTATGATTGTCATCAACACGCAATGCCATGCGCACGAAAGGATCTTCATGAAAGTCTCGAAAACGCAGGTGGCCGAGAACCGCCTGGCCATCCTGCAGGCCGCGGCCCGGCTGTACCGCGAGCGCGGTTTCACCGGCGTGGGAGTGGCCGACATCACACGCGAGGCCGGGCTCACCCACGGCGGGTTGTACCGGCACTTCGAATCGAAGGACGCCCTGGCGGCCGAGGCCGCGGAATACGCGTTCGAGTGGAAACTCTCCGAGCTGGAGACGCCGGATGCCGATGCGAACACCGACGCCGACGGGTTCCTTCGAACCGGAGTCGCGAATTACCTGTCGGCACAGCATCGCGACAGCGTCGGGCAAGGCTGCCCGGTGGCCGCGCTCGCGGCAGACGCGGCACGCGAAACGGGCGCGACCGCAGACGCTTTCGCCCAAGGCATCGGGCGCTACATGACGCTATTCGCGCAGCGGAGGCCCGATGGCACCGAGGCTGCGCAGATCGAACCCGAGGACCGGGTTCGCGCAATTTCGATGCTGTCGACAATGGTGGGCGGATTGATCCTCGCCCGAGCCACCGCGCGGGGATTGCCCGAGCTATCGGACGAGATTCTCGCGACCTTGCGCGATCATCTTGCGGCCACATGGGACCTCGACAAATACAACCGCGATGGGTGCGACTAGCGCTGCAGATCCCGTTCGGCGGTGGGCACGCCGGTCGAGCGCAAGACGCGCTTCGTGGTGTCGTGTCGCGTGGACGGCTGCACGGCCCAAGATGCCCTGGAGGGCTTCACACGGCAAATGAAGCAGTTGCGGGCCTCTGCGCGAGAGTCTGACCTGCGATCGCGGTGCCGGCGACCAGGAGATCGCCGGTCTTCTCGCCATCTGCTAGGCCAGGGCGCTCATGGCATTTTCGAGTTTCGCCGTCAGTGTCAACGCTGCCTCTTTATCGGCAGATGCGTCCAGGGGAGTTGAGATGGGAGCCCCGAATGTGACGCGAATCACCGGACGGCGAAATAAATGAATGAGCCGGATATGTTCCGGCCCTTCGTAATGCGCGGGAATAATTGTCGCCTTGGCATGCAAGGCGATAGTCGCAGCGCCGCGCTTTGCTTCGATTTGATCGCGGGTGCGCGTTCCCTTGGGAAATATGAGGACGCGTTTCCCCTGTTGTACGAGCGAGATAACCTGCTTGATGGCCGCAGTGGAAGGGCGGCCACGATCGATGGGAAACCCACCTCCGTTCCGGACAAACCAACCGATGACTGGATTGTCGAAGAGTTCCTTCTTGGCCATCTGATGCAAAGTAAACGGCAGGGCCGAATACCCGATCCATAGCGGATCTGCCCACCCGACGTGATTGCATACCACGATTTTCCCTTCCGGGCCGTACAAATTTTCAACGCCACTCACCGTGACCCGACCAAAACGCGACAGCACTACTTTCAGCACACGGATAAACAAAGATGGATTAGAAACGGACACGCGGCAAGTCTCCTGATGCGTCTTACACCCGAATTAGGTTCGCGACAGTGATTTTGCACCATCGGAGTCTCGGGCGGAACGGGCTTGTCCGGTGGAGTCGACGCCTTGAGGCGCTGGCGGCGATCCGTGTCGCGCCGCGCCTTGCGTGTGGCCTTCCGGGCCGAGGTCACGATCTCGTGCATCGGCCCGATCATGCGGAGCAGCGCGGATTCGTCCCCTGTTCACGCCCTTGCGGCCGTAATGTCGCCAGTGCCTGCCGCTGCTCCCGCAGGGTGACGGCCGGGGCGGCAAGGTTCGGCAGGGGATTCCCAGGCAATGCTGCCCCTGCTGTTCCAGCACCCGGATACGGCTGAGGCCGCCCGCCGCCCGCCGCCCGTTCAGCCGCGGACCCGGTGATACACGAAGCCGGCGTTCGTGCCACCGCCCCCGACCACGGCGATCTGGATATTGAGGTGTGCCATGGCCTCGAGATAGCGCGCATTGTGCAGGGCGCCGGTGATCAGCGGTGCGAACCCGGCGCTCGCCGCAAGCTCCGCCACGGTCGCGTTGGCCTGCGCGTCGTCCCCGGCGATGAACGCGGTCACGGCATGCCCGCCCCGATCGATGCGATCCGGCGTCATCACGTCGGCGAACACCGTGTTGAAGCACTTGACCAGACGGCTGCCCGGCAGCAGTCGATGGATTTCCCGTGCGGCGGAGCTGCCGGCGTCCAATGGGAGTGGCGACCAGTCGTCATTTAGCGCATTGGTCGGGTCCACCACGATCTTGCCCGCCAGCCGCCCGGCCAGCGGTGGCAATGCCGCGGCGCAGGCTTGATAGAGCATGGCGATGATGACGAGATCGCCATGCTCCGCAGCGTCTTCGAGCGCTGCCACGCGGTAGCTCGCGCCAGGGCGGGCCCTTGCTGCATCGCGCAGCCCGACCACCACCTCATGCCCGGCAGCCACCAGCAACTCGGCCAGGTTTCCCCCGAAGCTTCCACCACCCAGGAATGCGATTTTCACGGCTATATGCCTCACGGTTGATTGGGTGGCATCATTCTTCCGATTGTGGTTTCAATTTGCAATTAGGTACCTCAAGGTAACCATGTCGAAGAAGATCGAACTGCCCCCGGATGCGTTTCTCAAAGTCTGTCCGTCTCGCGCGGTGCTGTCGCGCATCGGGCAGAAGTGGACCGTATTGGCGATGGTCGCGTTGCAGGACGCACCGATGCGGTTCGGCGACATCCGGCGCCGCCTGGAGGGGGTCTCACAGAAGGTGCTGACCCAGACGCTGCGCGCGATGGAGCGTGATGGCCTGATCGAGCGTAACGTCTATGATGAACTGCCGCTGCGTGTCGAATACATGCTGAGTCCACTCGCGCACACGCTTCTTCCGCTTGTCGTCGCGCTCAAGGCCTGGGCGGAGGATGCGCTGGAAACGATCGAAGCGAACAACCGCGCCTTCGATCTGGCGGGCCCTAAATAAGGGGCGTTGACCGTTCGCCCTCGGCCGCGGCGCTGTGGAGATACGCCATGGCAAGCAGCCGGTCGCGCGGCCGGGTGAATGCCTGGCGTCCAGGCGTAACCGTGGATCTGCGTGCCGCTACCGACTGGAGAAGCACGCTCCATGGGCAAGCTGTCAAAACGCTTTGCCTTGAAGGAGTGATACCTGGCAAAGTGGCATGCTAGTGTTCTCGTGTGACGGTCACCCAGGCAGACGCCGAACCCGCGCACAGGGCAGCCGTGCACAGGCAATGTGCAATGTGCGCGCCAGTCTCTCCGGTTTCCTATGAGTCGCTCTTTTGGGCTACGTGGCCTCGGGGAACCTGCTATGCCGTCGGACTGGAATCCGCCGCCGGAGACGCTCGCTCGCCTCGCCCACGCGTGGCCAGCCAGCAGAGGATGGAGCCTGCGCATACCATCGCCGCTCCCTTCCAGAACGCGAAGGAAAGCGGCGTATGCAGCAGCGCGGCGGCCAGGGCGGCCGAGAACACCGGGATGAAGTACGAGGCGCCGGCCAGCACCGTCACGTTGCCATGCAGGATGCCGATGTTCCAGGCGGCATAGCCGAAGCCCATCGCGCAGGCCGCCAGTACCAGGTGGATCATGCCGTTGGCGCTGAAACTCATCGGCGCGCCGCCCGTGAACAGGTACTTCGCCCACAGCGCCGATGCGGTCAGGATGAAGAACAGCGTGACGCCGTTCTTGCCCTGGGCGATGCGCGCCGTCACCGTGCAGTAGCCTGCCCAGATCACGGCGCCGGCAAACGCCAGGCCGTAGCTCAGGGGGTTGTCGCGCACATTGCTCGTCATGCTCGCCAGGTCCAGCCCCTGGTCGCCGCCCAGCACCGAGGTGATGCCCAGGATGGCGATCAGGAAACCGGGCACGATCAGCCAGTTGGCCCGTTGCCGGTTGAACAGGATGGCTGCCAGCATCGTGAAGCTGGGCCACAGATAGTTGACCATGCCGACCTCGATGGCTTGCCTGCCGGTGTTGGCGTAGCCGATCGACAGCGACAGGCACAGTTCGTACGAGACGAACATCAAGCTGCCCCAGAGGCGATAGGAGCGCGGCAGCGTGTCCAGCCGCACCGGACCCACCGAGAGCCAGAGCAGCACGGAAGCGACGGTGTAGATCAGGGCCGCGCCGCCCGTGGCGCCGAAGCTCTCGCTGACGCCGCGGATCAGGCCGACGATCGAACTCCAGAGGAGCACCGCGACAAGCCCGATCAGCGTTGCCTGTTTTCTTTGCATGACTGCCATGAGGATGAAGCCGTTGATAGAAGCTGGAAGGCCATACTTTACCTGGAGGCTCTCGGCCGGCGCGCCTTCGCTCAGGATGGGTTTGATCCGTTGGATAAGCAGACCCTGGCCGGCAGCGGGCGGGGCTTGCCGCGCTTCGTTCCTGGCCTCGCACGTCTTCTCGGCAGATTTGGCGATGCAGCGAATCCAGCAATCAGGAAGGATACTAGTCCACTGAATCCCTGAAATCGGCCGGTACCTGCCATGGCATGCGGGCTCATCGTGTCGTTGCAAAGGCTCGCCATCGCCGTGCGATGGCTGCGCTTTGCGCCTGGCGCTGATTCCCGCATACCATGTCCTTCCCCTCCCATTTCCATGGCGGCCGCGGCGAGAGAACGGCGGGGCAGTTCGAGGCCCTCTTCCGCGGATTCAATGGCGAGGTCCGTCATTGGCAGGTGGCGAATCGCTTGATCAAGGAGGATGGTCCGGGCGGGTGGCGCCGGTCTTGCCGCTAGCCCTGGCCGGGCGGGGCGGCGGCGGAAGCCAGTGCCGCCAGCGACTTCAGGATGACCGCCGTGACCCCCCAGATGTCATACCGCTGATCCGCCCAGTACCAGGAGCCGGCGCGTTCTCCATCGAGGTACTGCCTGGGCAGCGTCGGATCCAGCAGCGTGGCGAACGGAAGCTCGAAAATCTCCTCGACTTCGGCAGGGGCCGCTTCCCAGCCGGCCGTAGCCGGCACGATGCCGATGACGGGAAAGATGGCGTGATGGCGCTTTCTTGTCTTGTGGATCGGCAGGCAGCCGACCAGCCGCACAGCGCCGGGTGCCAGGCGGATCTCCTCGAAGGCTTCGCGCAGGGCCG
This sequence comes from Cupriavidus sp. USMAA2-4, assembly GCF_001854305.1. NCBI lineage: Bacteria > Pseudomonadati > Pseudomonadota > Betaproteobacteria > Burkholderiales > Burkholderiaceae > Cupriavidus > Cupriavidus sp. USMAA2-4. Next base: position 2,067,476 of record NZ_CP017749.1, read on the forward strand.
TGGCGCCGACATCGTCGTCGCAGTCCGCCGGGCGTCCGCCGGGGAAACTCACGTGCGAGGAGTATTCGCTCAGATTCGACGAGCGCTTGGTCAGCAGGATCGTCGGCTCGTCCCGCGCCACGATCGCCACCAGGACGGCGGAGAATTTCCACTGCCCATCGTTGTCCGCAAGGTATCGCCGCGCGGCGGGCCAATCCAGCGAGGCAGGGATCCGCAGGCCTTCCACGCCGCGCACGATCGTTTCCAGGGCGGCCTGCCGCGGCCCGGCATCCGGGCGCATGGTGGCGGGTACGCCGTTGGTTTCCAAGACACTTCTGTCGATTCCCACGTCTTCCTCCTGCGAGCCTGGACCTGCAGGCTCAGAGTGACCTTGTGCCGGAACGCTCTCGAACCGGCGAGCATCGATCACGGACTTCGGTCTGCGCGAGGGATGCGCAAGCGTGATCGAGATACCTGCTCGCGGACCACCCCAAGGTCTTGATCGTGGTGGAACGCAGATCGCAGCGAGCCGAAGTTCGGCAGCGCAAGATTGCACAAAACTGCGCGATCTGCGGGAAAAGAAGGCCCGTCCCCGAGAGGACGGCATGCGGAGAATCGCACTTGCGGACTACGGTTCCGATGCTGGAGGGATTCTAGCAACGCTCCGGATTTCCTGCTGGCGAGGGCAGGAAACCGCTGCGCCGGCTTCCGTGACCCGCATCAACCCTGCATGCAATGCAGCGCTGGCCGTTCGCTGACGCAGGCGTGAGCCGGTTACAAGAGCTTCGAGCGCAAGGAGGGCGGCGACAAGGATGAGAACGACGACAAGGACGACAAGGACGATAGCGATGGCGCCGGCTTCAGAGGTCTTCAGGATCCCCTGTAACAACACTGACACACAGCGTCACTACCCTACGCGCTGATTCCAATCCCCGCGCTATCCCCCCATTGCCGCCGTTCCAGGCGGGCATGGCGGGTCGTGCGCCCTTTGCCCCGGGTATGCCTGGAAACGTCGCCTCCGGCGCTCCACGGCCGACACTGCGATTGTGCATCGCCATGTTCAGCGCCTGCGTTTCCTCTTCTGCCATGTCAGCACCGCCGCCCGAGACCGGGCCGGTGGCGATCGGCAGCGCGTCGCCGTCGGACCTGCAGCGCTCGTACGAGATTGCCCCCCAGTCCTTGCTGTCCGCGCTGGAACAGTATGGCGCGGCCAGCGGTGTGTCGTTGATCTATGACAGTGCCCTGGCGGCGGGACGGACCTCGCCGGGCGTCCATGGCGTGATGACCGCGCGAGCGGCGCTGCAGTCGCTGCTGGAAGGCAGCGGGCTTGCGCCACGCTACACTGGATCCGACACGCTGGTGCTGTTGCCGGTGCGGCCCGAAGCGGTGGCCGAGGCCGGCGCCACGGGGGCGGAGGCGGCATTGTCCCAGCGTCGTTACTACGGGCTTGTGCAGAGCCGGGTGCGCGATGCCTTCTGCGCGCAGCCGACCCTCGCGGAGGGCCGCTACCGCGTCGCCCTGCGCTTGTGGGTCGATGTATCCGGCACGATCGGGCGCGTCAGCCTGCTGGATTCGACCGGCGACAAGGCGCTGGACGGACTGGTGGAGCAGGCGCTGCGCGGCGCGCCGGTGGGCGAGCCGCTGCCTGCCGGGCTGGCACAGCCGTTCACGCTGGTGGTGATGCCGCGGGCGTCCGGCCAGAACTGGGGATGTCCGTTGCCTGCCGCGCCGGCATCCTCGCCCGCGGGCCGTCGGCACCATGGTTGATGGCGCCCGCACCTTGCTGCGCGACTACCTGGTCGAGCGCTACGGTCATTTGAAGCGCCTGCTGTCGCGGCGCCTGGGTTCCTCGGACCTGGCCGGCGACGCGCTGCAGGACACCTGGCTGCGGCTGGAGAACAGCGAGAACATCGAGGCGGTGCGCAATCCGGGCGCCTACCTGTACCGGATGGCTTTCCATTCCGCCATCGACAGGCAGCGTGCCGAGGAGCGCCGCCTCAGCGTCGGCGAGGTCGAGCTGATGCTCGACCTGGCGAGTCCCGAGCCCGGTCCGGCCGAGGTGGCGGAGGCGAACTCGGAGCTCGATGCACTGATCCGGGCGCTGGAGCAGATGCCCCAGCGCCGTCGCGATATCCTGCTGGCCGTGCGCCTGGACGGCATGCCGCAGCGCGAGGTGGCGGAGCGCTTCGGCATTTCCCTGCGGCTGGTGGAACTGGAGTTGAAGCGGGCACAGGAACATTGCGCGGAGCAACTCGGCAGATAGCCCCTGCCTGCGGCGAAAATTTCTTCCGATGGCTTGCGGTTCCGGGCGGCGGGAATCGTCATGGTGATAAGGCCGCCGCAATGGCGACCGGCCAGGCCCGGAGATGGCGGAACAGCGAATACTTGGATCGATGAAGGCAGCACCCGACACCTCGACGAATCAGGCGACACCCCGGCAGCCCACACCCCAGGCGCTGCGGCGTGACGCCCATGCCTGGGTGCGCCGTCTCGCGTCCGGCGAGGCCACCGTGGCGGATGCCCAGGCGCTCAAGCACTGGTGCGAGACCAGCGAGGCACATGCCACGGCGTTTGCCGAGGCGCGCCGGCTGTGGCGGGAACTGGGCCCGGCCGGCGAGGCCGTGCGCCGCCGGCAAGCCGGCGCCGCGCGCCGTGCGCCCAGGATCGGCCGCCGAGCCTTCCTCGGCGGCGCCATTGCCACCGCGGCCGGCGCCGCGGTGGCCGTGGTGGCGCCGGCCGGGCTGCTGAGCGCCTTCCCGTCCCTGGCCGCCGACCTCCATACCGCCACCGGCGAGCAGCGGCAGGTGGCCCTGGCTCCCGGCGTGACCGTCGACCTCAACACACGCACCAGCGTGGCGCTGAGGCGGGCTGCCGGTGTCCTGCAGGGCGTGGACCTGCTGGGCGGCGAAATCGCCGTCGACAACACCCGCGGCGCCGCGCAGCCCTTCGTGGTGGCCGCGGGCGAGGGGCGGGCCATCGCCACGCGGGCAAGCTTCGAGGTGCGCGACCTGGGGCAGCACGTCTGCGTGACCTGCGTGTCCGGCAGGGTACGCGTCGAACTCGGCAGCCGCGGCCTGGGGCTGGTGGCGGGACAGCAGGTGACCTACGACAAGCGCGTCCTCGGGGCCCCCGTCCAGGCCGATGCGAACATCGCCTCGGCCTGGCGCAGCGGCGTGCTGGTCTTCCGCGGCACGCCGCTGGCGGAGGTGGTGGACGAGATCAACCGCTACCGCGCGGGCCACGTGGTGGTGGTCGACGGCAAGCTGTCGCGCAGCCGCTTGAACGGACGTTTCCGCATCAACCAGCTGGAGGCGGTGTTCGCACAGATCCAGGAAGTCCTGGGTGCGAGCGTGACCCGGTTGCCCGGCGGCATCGTGCTGCTGGGCTGAGGCGGAGCTCGGCAGCGCGGGAACCGTCTTCCGTTTGGTTCTCGCGTTGCGGGTTTTGCACATGGGCGGCGTCATAGAGGAAGAGGCCGCCGGCACATGTGCCGACGTTGCGGCCGCCGTCCGATTGCCAAGGCGAACCCCACATGCAACCGAGCCAGATCGTCCCGTCCCATTCCTCCAGGCCCGCGCTTGCGCGCCGACACCAACGCACTGAACGTGCCATGCGTGCCATGCGTGCATGGCAATGCAAGCCCCTGGTGCAGGCCGCCCTGTTGACCTTCGTGGCAAGCACGGCCCATGCGGCGGCTCCGGCCTTCAGCAGCGCGTGGTTCGCCGCCAAAGGCGCGGCGCAGAGCGCGGCACAGCAGACCGGGCGCCTGCCCAACGGCATGCCGGTGTCGGCGCTGGCGAGCCCCTCGGCGCAGCAGCAGCAGGCCAGCGCCGAGCTGCAGCGCTCGCTGGCCAACCTGGGCACGGCCGCGCAGGGCATCGCGGCGATGCAGGCCGCGCAGGCCAGCGCGCGCGCGGCCGCGGCGGCGGCCAACGCCACGGTGCCGGACGGGCTGGCCGAGGGCGGGCTGAAGATCGACACCAACAGCCTCACGCAGGGCTGGGTCAACGCCAACGCGCCGGCGCAGACGGTGGCCGACGGCAAGACCACGGTGGCGATCCAGCAGACCGCGGACCGCGCGGTGCTGAACTGGGAGACCTTCAACGTGGGGCGCAGCACCACGGTGGATTTCAAGCAGCAGGCGGACTGGGCGGTGCTGAACCGGGTCAACGACCCGCAGGCGCGGCCGAGCCAGATCCAGGGGCAGATCCGTGGCGACGGCACGGTGATGATCGTCAACCGCAACGGGGTGATCTTCAGCGGCACCAGCCAGGTGGACACGCGCAACCTGGTGGCGGCGGCGGCGCGCATCAGCGACGGGCAGTTCAGCAGCAACGGCATCTACGGGCTGAACGGCACCACGCCGAGCTTCACCGACGCGCTGGGCAAGGTGGAGGTGCAGGCCGGGGCGCGCATCGCCACGCGCGCGCCGGCCACGGTGACGCAGGGCGGGGGCTATGTGCTGCTGCTGGGCGGGGAGGTCGGCAACGCGGGCACGATCGCCACGCCGCGCGGGCAGGCGGTGCTGGCCGCGGGCGACAGCTTCGTGATCCGGCGCGGGGTGGGCACCGACGGCAACACCACGTCGACCACGCGCGGCAACGAGATCTCGCCGCAGTTCGTGGCCAGCGGTGGCACGGGAAGCGCTGGCAAGGTGGCCAACAGCGGGCTGATCCTGGCCCCGGAGGGTGACGTGACGCTGGCCGGGCGCGACGTGCAGCAGCTCGGGGTGGCGGTGGCGACCACCACGGTCAACACGCGCGGCACGGTGCACCTGCTGAACTCGGCGGCGGACACGCAGGGGCGGGTGACGCTGGGGCCGGGGGCGGTGACGGCGGTGCTGATCGACGACGACGGCAAGACCACGGCGCTGGACAGCCAGCGCGACGCGCTGATGCAGGACTCGGCGGCGCAGGACCTGCTGCGCGCGGGGGCGGCGTCGGGGCTGTTCGACAACCTGTCGAAGCTGTCGGACCGGCGCGACCAGTCGCGCGTGGAGATCGTCAGCGGGGGCGACGTGCTGTTCCAGGGCGACTCGCTGACGCTGGCCACGGGCGGGCAGATCGCGGTGAGCGCGGCGGGGCGCAGCTTCGTGGCGAACCGGGCGCAGCTGGATGTGTCGGGGGCGGTGGGCGTGGCGCTGGCGATGGACACCAACAACGTCAAGGTCAACGTGCAGGGCAACGAGCAGCGCGACGCGCCGGGCAACCGCGACAGCGGGAACCTGCTCAATGCGAACGTGTGGATCGACCGGCGCCGGCTGGTGTACGTGCCGGCGGGCGTGGGCGGCTACGCGACCGAGCGCTGGTACACGGGGGGCGGGCTGCTGGAGGTGGGCGGCTACCTGGGCAACCAGGGGCACCGCATCGGCGAGTGGGCGGCACAGGGCGGCACGGTGACGCTGGGCGGCAAGGAGGTGGTGACGCAGGCGGGCTCGTCGATCAACCTGTCGGGCGGCAGCCTGGACGTGCAGACGGGGTACCTGAAGCAGACCTGGTTCAAGGCGGCGGACGGGACGCTGACCAAGGCCGACAACGCGCTGGCGGGGGTGTTGTACACGGGGGTCTACACGGGCTTCGACGACGAGCACCCGCGCTGGGGCAAGACGGCGATGCAGTCGTACGCGAGCCCGCTGATCGCGCCGCAGCAGGTGCTGCAGAACGGCTACACGGTGGGGCGCGACGCGGGGCGGCTGCAGGTGAGCGCGCCGACGGCGGTGCTGGAAGGCGAGGTGGTGGCGCGGGTGTTCAACGGGGCGCAGCAGACGCAGGCGCGCGCGGCGGGCCTCGCCGACGGCTACAAGCAGGGGCAGTACGCGGTGGCGCAGGCGGGCGGGCTGGCGCTGGGGCAGTACACGGGGCCGGGGCGCACCGGGGTGTTCACCAGCGAGGTGAAGATCGGCACCGAGGTGGGGGTGACGCCGGGCATGGGTGCGGCGGATGCGCTCGACCCGCAGCGGCAGAACACGGTGTGGCTGGACGCGGGGATGCTGAACGGCTTCCGGCTGGGCGTGCTGGACCTGGCCAGCGGCGGGCGCATCGTGGTGAGCCAGCCGCTGGTGCTGGCCGACGGCGGCCAGCTGAGCCTGGTGGCGCCCAAGGTCGACATCGATGCCAACCTGACGGCGCACGGCGGCACGGTGAACGTGTCGAACCTCTTCCAGCAGGCCGGATCGAAGTTCCCGGTCGCGCTGACGGCGGCCGACGGCTCCTCCGCGCTGACCTTGGCGCCGGGGGCAACGATCGATGCGCGCGGGGTGTGGGTCAACGCCCGCACCGATCCGGATGCGCTCACGGGCCTCGCCTATCTCAATGGTGGCAACGTCACCTTCGATTCGTCGGGCGACCTCATGCTGGGCGAAGGCAGCGTGATCGACGTGTCGTCCGGTGGCGCGGTCCTGGCCAGTGGCAAGACCGTGGGCGGCAAGGGCGGCAACGTCACCCTGGTCGCCGGGGACTCGATCAACCAGAGCGGCGACGGCACGCTGGCGATCAAGGGCGAGATCCGCGCCTACGGCGTCAACGGCGGCGGCACGCTGACCATCTCATCGCCGGACAGTGTGCTGATCGGCGACAACGCGATGCTGAGCGGCGGTGTGCTGGCCGCCGGCACGCCGGCTTCGACGCCGGTGAGGCTGAGCCAGCCGCTGACGATCCGGGCGGGGCAACCCCTGCCATTCACGCTGACGGAAACGTTCAGCACGCTCAAGCTGGATGTCCCTGCCCCCACCGTCATCTCCCTGGTGAACTGGCCCACTGTGCCGACCGCCGCGGACTGGGTCCTGCCGGACGGAGTGGACCTGTCTTCCAAGGGGGTCGATGGCCTGCTGGTCTACTACAACCCCGGCGACGTGATGCCGGCCGGGACGCTCATCGCCAACGGCCCCGACCACCTCCCGGCCGGGACCGTGATCCCCTCGAGCGTCTTCCCGAATGGCATTGCCATCAACCCCTACCATCTCGTCTATGGCGCGGGTTCGGTGCAGACCCGGGACATGACCTACCAGGCCGGTACCGTGATCCCGGTCGGCGTGGCCCTGGGCCAGACCGTGTCGGTGGTGCCGCTGCCCTCGCTCGGTGGCGCCTTCTTCCGTGCCGGCTTCTCCAGCTACGATATCAACGGCGGCCGGGGCGTGCTGATGACGGATGGCACCGCCATCGCACCGGCCATGCCCGTGTACCGCTTCACGTCCGACAGCGTCAAGGCACGCGCGGGCAGCGATCCGTCCGCGGCGATGTCCTTGTGGCTGCCGCCGCTGTTCGCGGAACAACCGCAGAGCGCGACACTGAGCCAGCGCGCGGGCGCCAGCCTGGTGCTGCGCTCGCTGGCCAAGTCCGCCAGCGGCGACCCCTCGGGCGGCGCCATCGTGATCGGCAGTAATGCCAGCATCGCCGTCGATGCGGGGCAGAGCATCCGGCTCGATGCCTTCGGCCAGGTGACGGTCGATGGCAGCCTGACGGCGCGCGGCGGCAGCATCAGCCTGGTCAATGAAACGGATGGCAGCACGGACCTGGCGCGCAACTTCGATGCGGCCGGGGGCAACCGCGGCGTGTCGGTGTGGATCGGCCCGCAAGGCCGGCTCGATGTCTCGGGCCAGGCCTACACGGCGGTGGATGCCCAGGGCCGCCGCTATGGCACGGTCACCGATGGCGGCACCATCAAGGTGAGCGGCGGCACCGCCTTTGTGGTGATCCGCCCTGGCGCCGAACTGAACGCGGATGGCAGCGCCGCGGCCGTCGATGCGTCGACCGTTGCGGGCCAGGCCGGTGCGGGCGCGATCACGCTGGCGGGCAACGGCGGCAACATCGCGCTGTCCTCGATGAGCGGCCTGGACCTGGGTGGGAACCTGCATGCCGCGGCGGGCGCAAAGGGGGCCGCCGGCGGGGAACTGTCCGTTGCGCTGGTCACGCCCGCCTTCCCCGATCCGCTGGCGCAGATCCCGTTCAGCGTGCTGGTGCCCAGCGTGATGACGGTGACGCAGGCGCGTCCGGCCGCGGCGGCCTTGTCCGGGCCGGGTGCCCCGGTGGCCGCGCTGCCGTTCGGGCAGGCGGCGGTGAGCGCGGACATGGTCAAGCAGGGCGGCTTCAGTGCCCTGTCCCTGTCCTCCGGCGACTACCTCGTCTTCTCCGGCGATGTCTCCCTCTCCCTGGACAAGAGTCTCAAGCTCAATGCCGGAGCGTTCACCTCCGGGCCGCGGGTTCCGGGCACCGATCCGGCGCTGACGCCAGGCAGCGGCGCCGTCCGCCTGGCGGCGCCCTACGTCATGCTCAGCGGTACGCCGGTGGTCGTGCGCGACGGCAGCCGCAGCGGCACCATCTATAACCCGGGGGCTGCTCCGTCGCCGACCACGGCGACCCTGGAGGTGGACGCGAACCAGATCGACGTCCAGGGCCTGGTGGTCTTCTCGGCCCGCAACAGCTACTTCGATCCCGCGCAGGATACCTATCTCAACTCGCCGGCGCCCGGCTTCCGCGTGGCGAAGCTGGTCAGCCAGGGCGACATCCGTTTCCTGCCCACCGCCGTCCAGAATGGCACGATGCTGGCATCGTCATGGGACCTGGACCTGGAAGCGGCGCAGGTCTATCCGGCCACCAATGCGGTCGCCAGCGTGATCGCCGGCCAGAACAACAACGGCTATGCCGGCACGCTGAGGATCGGCCGCACCACGGCCACGGTGCCGGACGCGCCGCTGTCGGTCTTCGGCCATCTCAGCCTGGTTGCCCCCGTCATCGAACAGGGAGGGATCGTCCGGGCTCCGTTCGGGGGTATCACGATCGGAGGGAATGCGTACTCGATCCTCGCGCAGACAGTCGACCTGCTGCCCGGCAGCGTGACGTCGGTATCGATGGCCGGCTTGACGATGCCCTACGGCGGGACGATCGATGGCGTCACATACAACTACAACGGCAACGCGGTCCAGGCTTTGAACCTGTCCGGGCATAGCGCAATCGGCGTCCAGTCCGGCGTACAGCTGCAAGGCCAGACCGTGAACGTCCGCGACGGCGCGCTCATCGACCTGTCCGGCGGCGGCACGCTGACCGGCGCGGGCTTCGTCTCCGGGCGGGGCGGCTCGGTCGACATCCTCGGCACGCCGCTGGTCAATGCCAACCCGGCCAACCGCTTCAGCAAGGCGGGCGACAAGGTCTATGCCATCCTGCCCGGCTATGCCTCCGGCTACGCGCCGGTGGCGCCGGAGAACGGCGCCGGCGACCCGGCCATCGGCCAGCAGATCACCGTGGGCGCGGGCGTGCCGGGCCTGCCGGCGGGCACCTATACGCTGCTGCCGTCCAACTATGCGCTGCTGCCCGGCGCCTACCGCGTCGAACTCGGCGCCACCGGCGCCAAGGTGGCGGGCGGCGTGACGGCCGTCGGCGGCGGCACCTATCTCACTTCCGGCGTCATGGGGATCGCGAACACCGGCATCCGCAGCCAGCTTCCCACCACCGTGCTGGTGACCCCGGGCACGGCAGTGCGCTCGTATTCCCACTACAACGAACAGGGCTACGCCGACTTCCTGACGGCGCAGGCCGCGCTCTCCGGCGGCCTGCGTCCGCTGCTGCCCATCGATGGCAAGGTGCTGGACGTGCAGTTCAATGCGGCCGGCGACATGACGATGCCGTCGCCCACGCCGGCGCCGTCCGCGCTGAACTTCGGCGGAACGGTGCTGTTTTCCCCAGCGCAAGGCGGCATCAGCGGCCAGGTGTCGCTGCGCAATATCGGCGAGGTGTTCAACGAGGTCCCGACAGCGGGCTTTCCCGGCGTCTCGGTGAGTGCCGGCAGCATCAATGCCATCGGCGCGCCGCGCCTGACCGTCAACGCCTTCGTGGCACAGGCCAACGGCACGCTGCAGTTCGCCGCCAACAATGGCGCGGATCTCTTCGTCCGCGATGGCGTGACCCTCCAGGCGGGCGAGATGTTCCTGGTGGGCGGGAATATCGTGGTGGGCCGTGGCGTCACGCTGTCGACGATCGGCCGGGGCGCGGTGCCGTTCGACTCCGCTTCGACGGGATTGAACTACCTGGCGGACCCGGTGACGGTGCTCGCCCTGTCGAACGGGAACGTGAACCTGCTCAGTTCCGCCAACAGCAACGGCTCGATCACGGTCGGCGCCGGTTCGTCGCTGTACGCGGAGGGCACCCTGGCCTTTGCCACCAACGGGCAGTCGAGCCTCGATCCGAGCGCCCATTTCGGCGCGCGCAACATCTCGCTGGCCGTGGGCACGCTCAATGTGGGCGCCGCCAGCGCCGTCACGGCGGCGGGCGCGAGCGGAGGCCTGCTGATCGACCAGGCGCTGTTCAACACACTGCTGCACGGCGACCCGGACCATGGCGCGCCCGCGCTGCAGCGCTTCACCCTGAGCGCGGCCAATGCCATCAACACCTTCGGCAGCACCGGGCTGGATGCCACCGGTTCCGGCGTCGACCTGCAACTGGCGACGCCCGCGCTCTACGGCTATGGCAACGCCGGCGACCGCGCGACCTTCGCCGCGGACAGGATCGTCTGGAGCGTGGTGCCGGGCACCTCGCCGCCGGCCGTGGGCGCGGGCGGCCCGGGCACCGGCCTGGGCACGCTGGACCTGGTGGCCAGGGAGATCGACCTGGGCCAGTTTATGTCGCTGGACAACGCCAAGGTCAGCCGCACGGTCTATGGCTTCGGCAACGTCAACCTGAAGGCCGGCGAGAAGATCGTGTCGGCCGGCAACGGTTCGCTCTTCGTCTACCAGGCACCGAGCACGGACGCCGGCGCCGTGTTCGGCCAGAGCGGCAGCGGCGGCAACCTGACGCTGGCGACGCCGCTGCTGACCGGCATGCAGAAGTCGATCATGGCCTATACGGCGGGCGGGGCGCTGAACGTGGTGGCGCCGCCGGGCCAGGCGCCGAGCCAGGCGGTCTCGACCGTGGCGGGCGCGGAGATCGACCTGGGCGGCGACAGCGTCGCCATCGGCAGCACCATCCTGCTGCCGAGCGGCAAGCTGGTGGTGAACGCTACCCACGATATCGCGCTGGACGCGGGCAGCCGCATCGACCTGAGCGGCCAGCCATCGACCATCCAGCGGGCCACGGTCTATGGCTTCGGCGGCACGGCCAGTTTCCACAGCGCGCAGGGCGGCGTGGTGCAGGCCGGCGGCTCGCTGATCGACGTCTCGGCCACCCATGCCAACGCCGGCGAGATCACGATCGATGCCGGCAACGGGCAGGTCGCGCTCAACGGGACGCTGAACGGCGGCGCGACCGATGGCCAGGCCAGCGGCGACTTCAGTGCGCGGGCGGGGACGTTCGCCGACTTTGCCGGCCTCAATGCCGCGCTGACCCGGGGCGGCTTCTTCGATGCGCGCAGCTTCACCGCCAGGCAGGGCGACCTGGTGGTGGGCGACGGCGTGAAGGCGCGCCAGGTGTCGATCGCGACGGACGGCGGGCAGTTGACCGTGAACGGCACTATCGACGCATCGGGGGCGGCCCCCGGCACGATCCGGCTGTCGGCGGCCAAGGGGCTGACGCTGGCAGCGGGCGCGGTGCTCGATGCGCACGGCACGGTGCTGCAGGTGGACAGCTACGGCCAGCCGATCGAGGCGAAGAACCGCGGCCATGTCGAGCTCACCGCGGCCGGCGGCACCCTGTCGCTGCAGCCGGGCGCCGCCATCGACCTGTCGACGCCGGATGGCGCGGCCCATGGCGATATCGTGCTGAATGCCCGGCGCACCGGTGAGACGTCAGGTGATATCGCCATCAACGCGAGCGGCCCGCTCGCCATCAAGGGCGCGAACAGCCTCGCGCTCAATGCCTTCTGGACCTATGACCTGCCCGGCGGCAGCGCCATTTCGCAGGCCACGCTCGACGGTTACGATGCCGCCAGCACGGACTTCATCCACGCCGCGCTCGGCAATGCCGCGCTCGCTTCGCGCATGGCGGGCCTGTCGGCCCTGGGCGCCGCCTTCCACCTGCGGCCGGGCGTCGAGATCGCCTCCAGCGGCGATCTTTCCACCTCGGGCGATATCGACCTGGCCAGGTATCGCTACGGAGCGGGCGCCGATCGCGACCCGGCATCGGCGACCTACGGCGCCGGCGAACCGATGGCCCTGGTGGTCCGCGCCGGCGGCAACCTGACCATCGGCGGCAGCCTCTCGGATGGATTCCAGGCCGGCGCATCCGTCGCGCCCACCTTTGCCGCCATCCTGCCGTCTGCCCTGTCCACCGATAAGGTTCACTTCGGCGCGCAGGGCCAGTTGCTGTGGCGCCTGGTACCCGGCAATATCGTGGCGGTGACCGAGCCTGGGGGATGGACCGTGCCCACGCTGGCCACCGGCGCAGCCCTGCCTATGCCTTTCCGGCCGCAGGCCGTCGACGGCACCACCTATGCTTCGGGAACCGTCATCCCGTATGGCACGCAATTGAAGCGCCTCAATATCGCGGTCGGCCTGGAGAACACGGTCACGGGCCTGTCGCTGCAGACGGATCCGGGCAGCCCCGCCGCAGCCGCGACCTCGGCGCGCGCGAGCATGCTGGCGCCCGGTTCGCTGTCGGCGTCGCTGCGCCTGGTCGCGGGCGCGGATATCGCCGCGGCCGACCAGCGCGCGCTGCAGGCGACGCAGGCGCTCGGCGGCGGCGGCAACCTCACGCTCAACGACCCGGCCTACAACGCCGACTTGGCGGGAACCTTCTTCAGCGTGCTGCGCACGGGCACCGGCAGCCTCGACCTGCTGGCCGGCGGCAGCTTCAGCGAAGCCACGCCTTACGGCGTCTACACCGCCGGCACGCAGTCGGCGCCGCTGAGGACGGCCGACGGCCGCAACCCTTACGATCTTGCCGCGAGCGTCAGCGGCGGCGCGTCCCAGGCGTGGTACCCCGAGCACGGCGGCGACCTGCTGCTGACGGCGCAACAGGACGTGACCGGCAATATCCAGATCGCGGACAATACGCTGCGCTTCGTCGACAGCAACCTGACCAGCAACTGGCTGTGGCGCCAGGGCGGCGGAGGGATCAGCCCTGATCCGGCCGCGTGGTGGATCAACTTCGGCGCCATGGCAAAGACCAATCCCAACGGTTCCGCCTTGGGGCTGATCGGCTTCCAGGGCATCGGGACCCTGGGCGGCGGCAACCTGACGATGATCGCCGGACGCCATGCCGGGGTGACGGCGAACGGCGCCCCTTACAGTTCGACCGGTCTCGATCTCGCCGTCGCCTCCAGCGGCCGGGTCATGGCGGATGGCACCCTGCTGCAGACCGGCGGCGGCGACCTGACCGTCAAGGTCGGCGGCGTCCTCAATGGCCGCCAGGCCCAGGGTTCCAACGGCTATGCCTCGGACTATTTCGGCTCGGTGACCGCGCTGCGGGGCGACATCGCCATCGATGCCGGGGCGGTGGGCGTGATCGAGCAGAACACGAGCGGGTCGTACTGGACGTCGTACGATCCCCGCGTACTGGATGGCGCGACGCTCAAGCGCTCGATGCAGACCCCCGGTCCGACGGTCGTGCCGGGTGACGGCACCGTGACGGTGTCCACGCGCGGCGACCTGGTGCTGGGCGGCGCCGGCGATGCCGGGATGACGGCGCTCGCGGACAGCGCTGGCATGCTCTACACGGTGCCCGGCGCAAGCGGTGCTCCGGCCACGATCGTCAAGGGCGCCAACGCGCAGTTCACCTTGTGGCGGCCTGCGACGGCGATCCGCCTGCTTGCCGCGGGCGGCGACGTCGCGCCCTTGAACGGCGCCGTGGCGGGCAGCAGCGGGCAGAACGGCAAGGGCTTCTATCCCGGCAGCCTGTCCGTTGCCGCGCCCAATGGTGACATCCGGCTGCGCGAGGTGGACTCCGCGGGTGCCCTGCCAGGCGTCATCGAGCTGATTCCGTCGCCTATCGGCCAGCTGGAACTGCTCGCGGCAGGGTCGATCTATGGCTCGGGTTCTGTCGTGGCCATGTCGGGCGCCGACATGGCCAGCCTGGCGACCCCCGCGCGGCCGCTGTTCCAGACCACCTCGGGCGCGGGCGGCCTCAGCAATGCGGCCGTCGATGGCGCGGTGCGCGTGAACGCCTCCAACCCGATCGCCTTCGGCGAAGACAACCCCACGAGCAACCTGCATGCCCAGGATCCGCGCCCGGCCCTGGTCTATGCGGGCATCGATATCGATGACCTGCAGATCGGACAGGCGCCGGTACGGAGCCGGTCGCCCTCGAGCAATTTCACGCCGACGCACCGTACGTGGTATGTCGCGGCCAAGCCGTTCGAGGTGCTCGCGGGCCGGGACATCGTGGGGACGGGCCCGGTGCCGAGCGTGTTCCTCAACGTGGGGGCGAACGACATCACCGTGATGCAGGCCGGCCGCGACATCTTCTATCAGTCGGTCAATGTGGTCGGCCCCGGCCTGCTGCAGGTCCAGGCCGGGCGCAACCTGTACCAGGGCTACTACGGCGCGCTGACCAGCGTGGGCGACGTGGTCAACGTGTCGAACAAGTCGGGCGGGGCCGGCATCACGGTGCTGGCCGGGGTCGGCGCGAACGGCCCCGACTACACGGGCTTCGCCAGGCTCTACTTCGATGCGGCGAACCAGCTGAACGCCGGCACGCCGCTGGCGGGCAGCGGCAAGGTGGCGCATGCCTACGACGGGGAGCTGCTGGCCTGGCTGCGGCAGCGCTTCGGCTACCAGGGCACGGCGGCTGATGCGCTGGCGTATTTCCTGGCGTTGCCCAAGGCGCAGCAGGGCGTCTTCGCGCGGCAGGTCTACTTCCAGGAGCTGCTGCTGGGCGGACGCGAGTACAACGACCCGGCGAGCACGCGCTACGGCAGCTACCTGCGCGGGCGCGAGGCCATCGCGACGCTGTTCCCGGCCATGGATGCGCGCGGCAAGGCGATCGCCTACCGGGGCGACATCACCATGTTCAGCAGCATCACGGGCTCCACCACTGTCAACGGGCAGACGGTGCCAGTCATCACCGACGCCGGCATCCACACCAACTTCGGCGGCGACATCCAACTGCTCAACCCGGGTGGCCAGACGCTGGTCGGCGTGGAGGGCGTGCCGGCGGGAGCCGGCGCCGGCCTGATCACGCAAGGCTCGGGCGACATCGCCCTGTATTCGAAGGGCAGCATCCTGCTGGGCCTGTCGCGCGTCATGACCACCTTCGGCGGCAGCATCCAGGGCTGGTCGTCGGATGGCGACATCAACGCCGGCCGGGGCTCCAAGACCACGGTGGTGTACACCCCGCCCAAGCGGGTCTACGACGCGCTGGGCAATGTCACGGTGTCGCCGAACGTGCCGTCCTCGGGCGCGGGCATCGCCACGCTGAGCCCGATCCCGGAGGTGCCGCCGGGCGACGTGGACCTGGTGGCGCCGCTGGGCACCATCGACGCGGGCGAGGCGGGCATCCGGGTCTCGGGCAACGTGAACTTTGCCGCGCTGCAGGTGGTGAACGCGGCCAATGTGCAGGTGCAGGGCAAGTCGACCGGCCTGCCGGTGGTGGCCAGCGTCAACGTGGGGGCGCTGAGCAATGCCAGCGCGGTGGCCTCGCAGGCGGCGGCCGCGGCGCAGGATGCGATGACGCGCGAGCGCGCCGCGCAGCGTCAGGGCCTGCCATCGATCTTCACTGTGCGCATGCTGGGCGGCGACGCGCAGCCGTCCGGCACCGGCGAGCCGGCGGCAGCGCAGCCCACGCGCCAGGACCGCGCCAGCTATGACCCCGCCAGTGCTTTCCAGATGATCGGCAACGGGGAGCTGAGCGAGCGCCAGAAGATGCAGTTGACGTCGGTGGAGCGGAAGAACCTGTCGCGCTGAGCGGCGCGGCGCGACACCCTTGCGCTTGCCGGAGCGGTCGTGCGTGCGGCCGCTCCGGCTGGCGCGCGCCCTGCCGCCGCGCGCGATCGTCCATCGACCTGTGGTGCGGGGAGGGGCACGGGGCGCGGGGCCGCTGCGCCGCGCGCCATGAAGGTTCCATGACACGGCAATCAGTTTGCGGGTTTCCTCCTCCCCAAACGTCTCTTCAGTGAGGACGGTCGAAAGGCCGTGCGCGCTCGGGCCCATCTCGTAGGTGGGGCGTAGACGGGGACGTCGATGGGAGCGCCGATGGAGGCGTCGATAAGAGCTCGCGTATCGGAGCGGGGCAGGCGTTGGCCGGCTTCGCCCCGGCCCTGCTAGACGGAGGAAAACCTGTGATGGATATGAGCATCCCGCACTGCGTCCGGGCGCCCGAGCCACTCGAAGGCGCGCCCGGCGCGGTGAGCGGCGCGGCGACCGGCGCAGTGACCGGTGAAGAGGCCGCCGCCGTCGTGCTGCGCGAGATCCTGGTGACGAACTACGACCGGCTGCACCGGCGCCTGATGCGCCAGTTCGGCTGCCGCGACACGGCCAGCGACAGCCTGCAGGAAGCCTGGCTGCGGCTGGGGAGCGCCACCGTGTCGGATGCGGTGCGCTGCGCCGAGGCCTATGTGTACCGCGTCGCCTGCAACGTGGCCACGGACCAGCTGCGCGACCGCAATCTGTGGCCCTCCCTGGTAGATCCGGACCTGGTGTTCGAGCACCTGGCCGACCGCGGGCCGGGGCCGGACGCGGTGGCCGAGGCGCGTTCCGACCTGGCGGCGCTGGACCGGGCCCTGCAGCAGGTGCCGGGACGCCATCGGCGCGTCCTGGTGGGCCTGCGCCTGGAGGAGCTGACGCGCGAGGAGGTGGCGGCGCGCGACGGCATCTCGCTGCGCAACGTGGATACCGCGCTGCGCCAGGCACTGGACCACTGCGCGGCGCTGACCGGCCGGCGCGCCGTCGGCGGCGTCAGTGCGCCACGACGTACCCTGGCACGGGCCGGGGGGGCGGGCAGTGTGCCCGCGCCGGCAGAGAAACCGGTGCGCCGGCACGCGCCCAAGGCGCGCTCGGAAGCGGTGCCGGCGCTCTGGAGCGGGCTGTGAAACACGCTCCGACGCGCGGGTCGAGCCGGACCGCCTCGGCCGCGAGGTCGTCTGGCGCCGCCGGGATCCACGTCGAGCCCAGCGGAATGCCGTAACGCCTGTCCGGGTGGGAGTACACCCTGTCACAACGCTGACATGTGACCGGGGCAGCATGGGCGCGACTTGTGTTCTCCGTTCCCGATGCGGTCCGATCCCGCATCGCGCGTGACCCGATGCATGGCCACAGCCCTCCTTCCACGACCGCGCCGCGTCCGCTATGGCGGCTGCTGCCTGTGCATCGGCTGGGTACTGGCGCTGCTCTGCCATCTGGCGTTGGCGGCGCAAGGCATGCTTGAGGCCGCGGCGCCGGAGACCGGCGCGACCCTGCGCTTCGACATCGGCCGCCTTCCCATGCGCCAGGCACTGGAGCAGTACCTGCGGACCAGCGGCCACTCCCTGCTCTATGACGATGCCATCACCGCCGGCAAGGAGGCCGGACCGCTGCAGGGCGAGTTCACGCCCGAGGCTGCCTTGCGCACACTGCTGGCGGGAAGCGGCATCATCGCCAGCAGGACGGCGCCGGCGGCGTGGGTCCTGCTCGATGGGCGTGCAGCGGCAGCGGCCACCGCAGGCACCGGGGCAGGGATGCCTGCCGCCGCGGAGAGCGGGGCGCAAGCGAGCGGGGCCACTGCCTACTACGCGGTCCTGCAGGCCCGCATCGGGCAGGCATTGTGCGGGGATCCCGTGACGATGCCGGGCAGCTATCGCCTGGCGCTGCGCCTCTGGGTCGGCGCGGACCAGGCCATCGAGCGCGTGCTGCTGCATCCGAGCGGCAACGCCGTCCGGGATCAGCGTGTGCAGCGCCGGCTGCAGGGCCTGCAGATGCCCGTGCCGGTCCCGCCCGGGATGGTCCAGCCCATGACCCTGGTCATCCTGCCCAGGGCGCCCGCGCTGAGCGGCGATTGCGCGGCCGCCCGCCTCGCGCCGGCCGGCAGGGTGGAGGTCGCATGAACCAGCCCGCCGACCTGGTCCGCTTCCTGCTGGATCACTACGAACTCATCAAGCGCCGCGTCAGCTTCCGGGTGGGTTCGCGGGAACTGGCCGAGGACGTGATGCAGGACACCTACCTGCGGCTCCAGGCGCGCGGCACGGCAGCCCCGGTGCGGGATCCTTCCGGCTTCCTGCTGCGCACCGCGCTCAACCTGGCCATCGACCGCATCCGCTCGGACCGCCGCCTGCTGACGGGCGAGGAAGTGGAGTACCTGATCGACCAGGAAGTGGCGGCCGTCGACCCGGCCGAGGAGGCGCTGGGCCGGATCGAGCTGGAAGCGCTGGCGCGCGCGCTGGACCGGCTGCCCGCGCTGCGCCGCGAGCTCTTCGTGGCGTCGCGCGTCGACGGCATACCGCAGAAGGAACTGGCCCGCCGCTACGGCATTTCGCTGCGCAAGGTGGAGCTGGAGATCCACCTCGCGCATGAGACACTGGCGCGGCAGATCGAGCGATACCCGGATCCGGCGTGAGGACTCCCCAGGAAAACACCGATGCGGCTGCCGCCGCCCCGGGCCGTCTGATGAAGCAGGTGGCCGGCGTTTCCGCCTGTCCTGCCATGGCCGCCGCCATGGCGATGCGCGGGCGCCGCCGCGCAGGAAAGTAATGAAGACCGAATAGGGTGGGCATGCAAGCAGACAAGGCCGAGGACGACGCCGCCGCGCTCGATGCGCAGGCCAGGGCGTGGCTGCGCCGGCTCCGCAGCGGCGCCGCGACGGAGCGGGATGCACGCGAGTTCAAGGCGTGGTGCGCACGCAGTCCGGCGCACCGGCGGACGCTGGCGCGTGCCGAGCAGGCGTGGCGGGCCATCGGGCAGGCGCAGGCCTGCTACGAGGAGATGTTCCCGGAGCGCCGCGGCCAGGCCGCGGCCCTGCTGCGGCGCCAGGCACCGGTGGAATCCCGGCGGCGCTTCCTGCGGGGCGCCGCCGTGGCCGGCGCCGCCGCCGCGCTGGCGGCCGTGACGCTGCGGCCGCCGCTGCATCTGTGGCCCTCGCTGCAGGACATGGCCGCCGACCACCGCACCGCGACGGGCGAGCAGGCACGCCTGGCCCTGGCCGGCAACCTCGAATTGCTGCTCAACACGCAGACCAGCATCGATATCGCGCGCGGTGCCGGCCCGGCCGGCGGTGACCGCATCCTGCTGATCGATGGGGAGGTCGCGCTGCGCCGCCAGCCGGGCGCCGGCCAGGTGGAGATCGTCGCCGGTGGCGGACGCATCGTGCCCGGCGATGGCGCCGTCGAGGTCCGCCGTGCCGGCACGCGCTACTGCGTGACCTGTACCGCCGGCGAGGCACGGCTGGCGCATGCCAGCGGCACGATGGCGCTGCGCCAGCGCGAGCGCGTCTGGTACGACCGGCAGGGTGTCGGGCCTGCCGGCGCGGTCGACCTCGAAGTCGCCAGCGCCTGGCAGCACGGCCAGCTGCTGTTCCGCGCCGTGCCCCTGCGCGAAGCGGTGGACGAGATCAATCGCTATCGCCGCGGCCGCGTGATGGTGTCGAACCAGGAACTGGCGTCGCGGCGGCTCAGCGGCCAGTTCCGCATCGCCGACCTGGATGAGGCGATCCGCCATATCCAGCAGATCTATCACGCGCAGGTGACGCGATTGCCCGGAGGGTTCGTGATTCTGGGATGACGGCGCCTGCCGTGATCCGGAGTGCCGGGGTTGCCGGGGTTACAAAAAAGATTGCGGTTGGCCGCCGCTGGTCCGTCTTGTTCACATCGCCTGCTCGACCATCGCCGATGGCCGGCAGCACAAGACCGATCCGGACGTATCCAGGAACCCCGCCATGACGCCTCGCACGCTTCCTTCCCACGCCACGCCGCGCAGCCAAGCAGGCGCCCGGGCCATCGCCGCCGGGCCGTCGCCACGGCGTACGACGGTGCGTCCGATCGCACGTTCGATCGCGCTCCCGAACGCGCTCCCGAACGCGCTCCCGAACGCGCTCCCGCTCGCACGGGCGGTGGCACTGGCGCTGGTGGCGGGCGGCGCGGCCGGCAGTGTCCACGCCCAGCAAGCGTTCAGCCAGGCATGGTTCGCGGCCAAGGGCGCCGTGCAAGGCAACGTGGCCGCCACGGGCCGGCTGCCCAACGGCATGCTGGCCGGCACGCCGGACGGGCCGCAGCAGCAGTCGCAGGCGGCGCGCCAGCAACTGCAGCGCTCCATCGACAACCTGAACCTGGCGGCGCAGGCCATCGCGGCCCAGCAGGCGATGCAGCAGGCCGCCCGCGATGCCGCGCAGGCCGCCGCCTCCCCGGTGCCGGATGGCCTGGCCGAAGGCGGCCTGAAGGTCGATACCAACAGCCTGACGCGCGGCTGGATCCACGCCAACGCGCCGGCGCAGACGGTGGCCGACGGCAAGACCACGGTCACCATCGAGCAGACCCAGGCCAAGGCCATCCTGAACTGGGAGACCTTCAACGTCGGCAAGAACACCACGGTGGACTTCAAGCAGCAGGCCGACTGGGCGGCGCTGAACCGCGTCAACGATCCGCAGGCGCGGCCGAGCCAGATCCAGGGCAGGATCCGGGGCGACGGCACCGTGCTGATCGTCAACCGCAACGGCATCCTCTTCGGCGGCGGCAGCCAGGTGGACACGCGCAACCTGGTCGCGGCCGCGGCGAAGATCAGCGATGGCCAGTTCACCGGCAACGGCCTGTATGGCGCCAACGGGACGCCGACCTTCACCGACGCGCTGGGCGCGGTGCAGGTGGAGCAGGGGAGCCGGATCACCACGCGCGAGCCGGATGCCGTGACCACCGGCGGCGGCTATGTGCTGCTGCTGGGCAAGACGGTGCACAACGCGGGCGAGATCACGGCGCGGAAGGGACAGGCCCTGCTGGCGGCCGGCGACAGCTTCGTTATCCGCAAGGGCGTCGGCACCGAGGGCAATACCGCTTCCACCACGCGCGGGAACGAGGTGGCGCCGCTGTTCGCGGCGGACAGCGGCGCGGGCGCGGTCGGCAACAGCGGCCTGATCCTGGCGCGCGAGGGGGACATCACGCTGGCCGGACGCGACGTGCGCCAGCAGGGCGTGGCCATCGCCACCACCACGGTCAACACGCGCGGCACCATCCACCTGCTGAACTCGGCCGCCGATGCCGCCGGGCGCGTGACCCTGGGCAACGGCGCCACCACGGCGGTCCTGGTCGAGGACGATGGCAGGACGACGGCACTCGATACCCAGCGCGATGCGCTCATCAAGGAGTCGCTGGCGCAGGACAGGATCCGCGCGCAGGCCGCCCAGGGAACCTTCGACAACTATGCGAGGCTCGCCGACCGGCGCGACCAGTCGCGCGTGGAGATCGTCGCCGGCGGCAGCATCGTGTTCGAGGGCGGCAGCCTGACGCTGGCCACCGGCGGGCAGATCGCGGCCAGCGCGGCCGGGCGCAGCTTCCTGGCCGACAAGGCGCAGCTGGACGTGTCCGGCGCGGTCGGCGTCAGCGTGGCCATGGAGGCCAACAATGTGCTGGTCAACGTGCAGGGCAACGAACTGCGCGACTCGCCGCTCAATCGCGACAGCGGCAAGCTGGCCAACAACAATGTGTGGATCGACCGGCGCAGGCTGGTCTATGTCCCCGCCGGCACGGGCAGCTACCAGAACGAGCGCTGGTACACGGCGGGCGGCCTGCTGGAGGTCGGCGGCTACCTGGGCAAGCAGGGCCACCGTATCGGCGAATGGGCCGCCCAGGGTGGCACGGTGACGCTGGGCGGCGCGGAAGTGGTGACGCAGCCGGGCTCCAGCGTGAACCTGGCCGGCGGGACGCTGGACGTCGCCACCGGCTATCTCCGCAATACCTGGCTCAAGGGCAGCGACGGGCGCCTGTACACGGTCGAGAATGCCCCCGCGGGCATGGTCTTTTCCGGCGTGTACAAGGGCTTCGAGACGGAGCACGCGCGCTGGGGCAGCACGGCCAGCGAGGCCTTCTACAATCCGCTGATCGCGCCGCAGCAGCGCCTCGAGAACGGCTACACCGCGGGGCGCGATGCGGGCAGCCTGATCGTCAGCGCGCCCACCGCCATCGTCGATGGGGATGTGATCGCGCTGGCGTTCGATGGCGCGCAGCAGACGCGGCGCCGCAATGCGTCCGCCGACGGCTACAAGCAGGCGCAGACCGCCGTGGCCCAGCGCGGCGGCCTGGTCTTCGGCAACTTCAACGCGCTGGGCCTGGCGGGCGGCCACGCGACCGACGTGCGGATCGCGGCCGGCCAGCAGGGGCCGGCGCTCGAACCCGGCGGGGCGATCGCCGCGGACCGCCTCAACACCACCTGGCTCGACGGGCAGCGCCTGTCCGGCTACGGGCTGGGGCGCCTGGAGATCAATACCAGCAAGCCGGCCGTGGTCGAGGCCGAGGTGAGGCTGGCCGACGGCGGCCGCTTCAGCCTGACGGCACCGCGCAGCGAGATCGGCGCCGCTATCGTCGCGCACAGCGGCGAGATCGTGCTCACCAACGTCTACCAGACCCAGGGCGGCTCCCTGGCCGGCAGCCAGGGCTCGATCACGCTGCGCAGCGGCGCGGTGCTCGATGCCAGCGGAACCTGGACCAATGCCGTCAAGGACCCGCGCAGGCTCGCCGGCCTGGCCTATATCGATGGCGGCTCGGTGACGCTGCGCAGCACGCAGGACGTCGTATTGGAGACGGGCTCCCTGCTCGATGTCTCGTCCGGCGCCGCGCTGCGCAGCGGCGGCTCGCTCGCCGGCGGCCGCGGCGGCAATGTGGCGCTGGTCGCGGACTACGCCATCCCGGGGGCCAGCGACGGCACCGGCACGGTCGCGCTTGGCGGCACCATCCGCGGCTACGGGGTGCTCGGCGGCGGCAAGCTGACCGTCGAGGGCGGGCCGGCGATCGTGCTCGGCGGCAGGCTGCTGGCCAAGGAGGGAGAACTGGGCGCAGGGGAGCGCGTCGGGGTCGACCTCGTGGCCGACGCCGCCTTCACCGTCAGGGCCGGCGAGATCCTGCCCGCCGACTACCACTACACCCGCACCGTCGCGCTCGCCGGCGAGCGCGTGGCCGGCGTGCCGGCCTTCTCCAGCGAGGCACCGGTCGTGCTCGGGGCCGACTGGACGCTGCCGCCGGCGCAGCACGTTGCCTACACGCTGATGGTGGACAGCGTGCCGATCGAGGTCACGCCTTTCACCCAGCTCACGCTGCGCGCGGGCCAACGCATCACCGGCATCGCCAATCCGGGCGAGTTCCCGCCCGGCTACGTCGTGCCGGCCGGTGTCTTCGCCGGCGGCATCCCGATCCAGCCGGCAGCGGCGGTGCTGCGCGCCGGCGACACTGCGGCGGCGGCGGTCACCTTCGATGCCGGCACGCACATCCTTGCCGGCATGAGCCTGGCCCGCCCGGTCAAGGTCAGGCCGCTGCAGCACCTCGATGCGGGCCTCACGGGGCTGGGCTTCTCCAGCTATGTGATCGACGGCCACCAGGGCCTGGCCGTCGCGGACGGCGCGCGCATCGCCGCGACGGTGCCGGTGCTGCGCCCTGGCGCGAACGCGCCCGAGCTGGCCACCGGCGCCGATGCGGCCATGGCCCTGGAGATATGGACACCGCCGCTTCATCGCGAGGATCCGCTCGCGGGCAGGCTGACCCAGCGGGCCGGCGCGGATCTCACGCTCGATGCCAACGCGGCGCGGACACGGCCCGGTGGCGGCGTATCCATCGGCACCGGCGCGGAGATCCTGGTGGACCCGGGCCATGCCATCGCGCTCCATGCGCTCGGCCCGATCCACGTGGACGGCAGGCTGGCCGCGCCGGGCGGCACCATCGACGTCATCCAGGTGAACACTGCCTCCAACGGCGGGGCGAGCGCCGATCCGCAGGGCGGCCGGCGCGTCATCGAGATCGGCGGGCATGCCGTGCTCGACGCGGCGGGGCGCGCCTTCACCGCACTCGACCAGGCGGGCCGGCGCTACGGCATCGCCCAGGACGGCGGCAGCATCACCATCGGCGCGCCGACGCTGCTGGAGAGCGCGGGCGGCGTCGCCCAGGCCGCCGACGCCTTCGTCGTGGTGCGGGCCGGCG
The DNA here is from genome assembly GCF_001854305.1 of Cupriavidus sp. USMAA2-4. Lineage (NCBI taxonomy): Bacteria > Pseudomonadati > Pseudomonadota > Betaproteobacteria > Burkholderiales > Burkholderiaceae > Cupriavidus > Cupriavidus sp. USMAA2-4. Next base: position 2,091,392 of record NZ_CP017749.1, read on the forward strand.
CCCTGCTGGAGGCGAGCGGCGCCAGCACCACCATCGACCAGCGCCAGCCGGGCGGAACCGGCGGCGCCAGCGCGCCGCTGGTGCTGGCGGGCAACGGCGGCACCATCGCGCTCCATTCCTTCCAGGGGCTCTATCTCGACGGCACCCTGCGCGCGGCCGCCGGCGGCTCCGGCGCCCTGGGCGGTGCCTTGATCCTCACGCTGCAGACACCCCGCTACGGCGTGATCTCGAGCGACCCGAGCGTGCCGGACGAACTGCGCTATTTCCGCGAGCTGACGATCGGCCAGCGCGCGCAGCCGAGCGGCGCCGCCGACGGGCTGCGCGCCGGCCGCGCCCGCATCAGCGCGGAGCAGATCCAGGCGGGCGGCTTCGACAGCTTCACCGCCTACGCGGACCTCGTGCGCTTCGACGGCAGCGTCGACCTCGCGCTCGGGCGCGCGCTGACGCTCTACCACGGCGGGCTGCTGAGCGATGGCTCCGGCATGCACGTGCACCTCGCCGCGCCCTACGTGAACTTCCGCGCGGCGCCCTTCCTGTCGCTCGAAGGCGACCCGGTCTATCCCAAGGCCTATACGCCGACCATGACCGTGTCGGCGCTGCCGACCCGGGCCAGCTTTTCCGTCGATGCCGACCTGATCGACCTCGGCAAGCTCACCCTGCACGGCGTGGCCGGATCGATCCGCCTGGTTTCCGGCACCCGCGCCTACGATGCGCCCGGCTTCGATACCGCCGTGCTCACCAGCCGGGGCGACATCCGCCTGGGCGGCGGCGTGACCGGCACCCGCCTGCTGGAGCTCGATGCCGCCCAGCTCTACCCCTATGGCAGCGCCATCGGCCGCATCCCCAACTTCGCCGACTGGGCCACCATCAAGGCCACCGAACGCGTGCGCATCGGCCGTACCACCGACACCGTGCCGGAAATGCCCTATTCCCTGTTCGGCGGCGTGCGCATCTGGTCGCCGGCGATCGAGCAGGGCGGCATCCTGCGCGCGCCGATGGGGGCGATCCAGTTCGGCGAAGCCAGCAACGGCATCGGCAACAACTACGACCGCGCGGTGGTGGCCGATACCGTGACCCTGCTGCCAGGCAGCATCACCTCGGTCAGCGCCAGGCACCTGTCCATGCCCTACGGCGGCACGGTCGACGGCCTGGTCTTCAGCAACGACGGCAACCGCGTCACCCAGGCCGTGATCAGTGAAGCGCGGGTGGTGCTGTCGGGCCGCGCCAACGATGTCCAGGCGGGGGCGGTGATCGACCTGTCCGGCGGCGGCGACCTGCTGGGCTCGGCTTTCATCAGCGGGCGCGGCGGCTCGGTCGACGTGCTGGCGACCGCGCTCGCCGATGCGGGGCCGGGCCATGGCTACAGCCGTGCCGGCAGCCCGGTCTACGCGCTGGTCCCCGGGGCGCAGCCGTTCGCCGCGCCGGTGGGCGGCGGCGCGGGGGCACTGCCCGCGACCGGCCAGCAGGTCACGATCCCGGACGGGGTGCCCGGGCTGCCCGGCGGCACCTATACGCTGATGCCGGCGCGCTATGCGCTGATGCCCGGCGCGTACCGCGTCGAAGTGGGCGGCCATGTCGGCCCCGCGGCGCAGCGGACGGTTGACGCCGGCAATGGCAGCTGGATCGTGCAGGGCCGCCTGGGCGTGGCCGGCACCGGCCGCAGCGATGCGCTGGCGACGCAGCTCATCGTCACGCCCGGCAAGACGGTGCGGCGCTATGCCCAGTACGACGAGACCGGCCTGCAGGCCTTCCTGATGGCCGATGCGGCGCGTTCCGGCGCCGCGATCCCCTACCTGCTGCGGGACGCCAAGTCGCTCGAGGTCCGCTTCCCCGAACTGGGCAGCGCGCCCAGCGACAAGCCGGCCCTGACCTTCGCCGGCAGCGCCGATTTCACGCCCGCCGAAGGCGGCCAGGGCGGCACCTTCACCGCGCGCTTCGGCGAGCGCGCCACCAGCAAGATCGAGGTCGTCCATGCCGGCCAGGCCGGCACGGCGGGCTACCTGACCCTGGTCGACAGCACGCTCGACGGCATCGGCGCGGCGCGCCTGCTGATCGGCGGCTACGCCAGGTACGCCGGCGATTCCAGCATGGTGATCACGGCCGGTGCGCGCGAGCTGGTGGTGCGCCCGGGGGCCGTGCTGTCCGCGCCGGAAGTGATGCTGGTGGCGAGCCACGGCGGCATCACGGTCGAGGATGGCGCGGTGCTGAGCAGCATCGGCAAGGGACGTGCAACGCCCTACTCGGCCGGGGCGGGCTATATCACGGCCCTGGAAAACGACGACCTGTTCCAGACCAACCTGGTATCGGTGTCCAACGGGCTGCTGAACGTGTCGGTGACGGCCGGCAACGGCGCCGGGCCCGGCATCCGCATCGGCGCGGCGGAACTCTATGCCGAAGGCGCGCTGACGCTGGCGACCGGCGCGCGGGGCGCGCTGGTGCTGGATCCCGCTGCGCGCTATGGCGCCAGGTACCTGAACCTCGGGCTGGCCAACATCAATATCGGCGAGACCTCGGCGCTCGACGCGGCACGGGCCGCCGGCGTGCTGCCGGGCGGGCTCAGCCTCTCCCAAGCGGTGCTGGACGGCCTGCTCCAGGGCAACCGGGGCGCCGGCATCCCCAAGCTGGAAACGCTGATCCTCTCGGCCGGCCAGTCGATCAACTTCTTCGGCCCGGCGGGCATCGACACCATCGATCCCGTCACCGGCAAGTCGAGCCTGGCGGAGCTGGTGTTCAACACGCCGGCGATCTATGGCTCGGGCGCGAGCGGCGATAAGGCTTCCGTCACCACGGGCACCCTGATCTGGAACGGGGTCCGGACCGGCGCGGGAAACGCCGGCGCCAGTGCCGCGGCTCCCGCGGTGGTGCCCGGAGGTGCGGGCACCGGCAGCGGCACGCTGACCATCGCGGCGGACCGCATCGAATTCGGCTATGTGCCGTTCAGCAAGCCCGACACGCAGCTGACCCTGGATCGCACCACGCTGGGCTTCGCCACGGTGAACCTGCTGGCGCAGGACCGCATCACCGCCAACCAGCGCAACACCTTGTCGGTCTACCAGTCGCGCGCGGCGGATGGAAGCTATCACGGTGGTGATCTCAATCTCGTTACCCCGCTGCTCACCGGGGAGGGCGCCTCGATCAACCGCATCCAGGCCGGCGGCGCGCTCGCGCTGGTGGCCCCGCAGGGCGCGGCGGCCCCGCATACCGATGTCACCGGGGCCGAGATCGGGCTGCAGGGTGGCAGTGTGCGGATCGCCGGCACCATCGCCCTGCCCAGCGGCAAGCTGACGCTCGCGGCGGACCAGGACCTGATCCTGGCGGATGGCGCACGCATCGACCTGGCCGGGCGCGCGCTCAAGATGATCGACGTCACCAAGTACAGCTGGGGCGGCGACCTCGTCCTGGCCAGCGCGCACGGCGATATCCGGCAGCAGGCCGGAGCGGTCATCGACCTCTCCGCCATCAACAACAGCGGCGGCAGCCTGTCGGCCAGCGCGCTCGATGCCGGCCAGGGCACCATCGCGCTGGCGGGGGCCATCCTCGGGCAGGCCAGCGGCGAGCGCGACATGGGCGGAACGAGGATGCCCTATGGGGACGCGGCGGTGGATCTGCGCGCCCAGAGCATCGCCGATTTCGCCGCGCTCAACGAGATGCTGAACCGGGGCGGGGTGTTCGGCGGCCGCGACTTCCAGCTCAAGCGCGGCGACCTCGCGGTGGGCAGCGAGGTGAAGGCGAACCGCGTCGCGCTGTCGGTGGACGGCGGCAGCCTCGCTGTCAACGGACGCATCGATGCCAGCGGCGCGCAGGCGGGGACGATCCGGCTCAGCGCGCGCGACGGCCTGGTGCTCGGGGCCGGTGCGGTGCTGGACGCCCATGGCACCAGGCTGCGCGTCGACAGCCGTGGCCAGCCCATCGATGCGAGCAATCGCGCCACCGTTGAGCTCACCGCCAGCGGCGGGCGGCTGGCGCTCGCCCCGGGTGCCACCATCGACGTGCGCTCGGCCGACGGGGTGGCGCGCGGCATGGTGACCTTCAATGCGCCGCGCCTGAGCGAGAGCGGCGGCGACATCGCCATCGACGTCGCCGGCCCGGTCGCCATCGACGGCGCCAGGAGCCTCGCGGTCAACGGCTTCTGGCGCTATACCGACGCGCCCGCCGGCACCCCGGGCAGCGACGGCAGGCCGGTGCAACGGATCACCCAGGCCTATCTCGATGCCATCCATGAGCGGAGCACGGTATTCGAGAACGCGGCGCTGGCCAACCCGGCCCTGCAGGCGCGCCTGGCCGGCCTGAAAGCCTACGGCGCGGCCTATCATCTGCGCCCCGGGGTCGAGATCGCCAGTGCCACGCCCGATGGCAACCTGCTGGTGGACGGCGACCTGGACCTGTCGGGCTATCGCTACGGCCCCACGGCGAATCCCGCGGCGCGCGGCTCGGGCGAGCCCGGGATGCTGGTGATCCGTGCGGGCGGCGACCTGGTCGTCAAGGGCAGTATCAACGACGGCTTCGCGCCGCCCCCGGCCACGCCGGACGACTATGGCTGGCGCATCGCGACGACCGTCAAGATCGGCGATCCGCTGCCGCAGGCCATCAACAGCTCCGATCCGTGGCAGTTCGAGAGCAGCTACCAGGTCCCCGCGGACTGCTGGGATTGCCTCGTCTTCACCACCGATGGCGGCGCGTATTTCAACGGCGACACCGTCCCGGCGGGTGCCAGCACGACGCTGCTGATGCTGCCGCAGGGGATTCCCAGCCCCTTTGCCTTCTCGTCGACCACGCCGCGGCCGGAGCCGGGCCGGGTGTGGGCGGTGTCCCCCATGCTGCCCGCCGGGTCGCAGTCCTGGTCGATGCGGCTGGCGGCCGGCGCGGATCTTCTCGCCGCCGACAGCCGCCGCACCGGCGCGGCCCGGAAGGGGGACCTGGTGCTCGACGACGAGCATTTCACCGGCATCGACCAGACGCTGAAGGCCATCAGCGTGGTGCGCACGGGCACCGGCGACCTGGATCTGCTGGCTGGCGGCAGCGTGGCCATGAAGTCGCTGTACGGCGTCTACACCGCCGGCACCCAATCCGCCCCGATCCTGGCCGCCGATGGGTCCAATCCCTACAACCAGCCGCGCGGCGTCCCGCGCGGCGCCTCCGGGGTGCTAGGCAGCGCCGGCGCGGCCTACGAGTCCCTGGTGAGCGGGGCGGGCAGCCCCTACCAGGCCTGGTATCCGGAGGCGGGCGGGAACCTCTACATCGCCGCGCAGGGCGATGTGACCGGCTACGGCGTGGCGGGCGCCAACACCTCCGCCATGCCCGGCAACTGGTTGTGGCGGCAGGGCGGGGCCGCCTATGGCCTGCCCACCGCCTGGTGGGTCAATTTCGGCACCTACGCGCTGCCGATCAACTCCGGCGACGTGGCCAGCAATGCGCCCCAGATGGTCGGCTTCACGGGCTTCGGCGCGCTGGGCGGCGGCAATGTCGCCATCCGCGCCGGCGGCGATGCCGGTATGATCGTCGATCCGGGTTCGTCCGTCGCCTACGCCAGCCAGGGCCTGACCATCGCGGTCGGCGGCAGCGGGCGGGTGGCGCCGGACGGACGCCTGGTGCAGACCGGCGGCGGCGATATCGCGCTCAGTGTCGGCGGGGCGCTCAATCCGATGAGTTCCTACCGCAAGCCGAGCATCTTCACGGGCCGCGAAGGCGTGATCACCGCTGTGCGGGGCGCGATCGACGTGCAGGCCGGGTCGATCGGCCGGATCGACCTCGGCTATGGCGTGTGGAACTATGCCCTGCCGGGCGATCCCCGCGCCTTCTCCAGCAACGAACCGAACCAGGGGCTGCCCTTCGGCGGCCCCTACCTCACGCTCGGCGACGGCACCGCCACGCTGCGCTCGCGCGGCGACCTGGTGCTCAGCGGCGCCGACGACGCCGGCCGCACCCAGCAGCAGAACACGACCCCGTACAGCCTGGTGGCCGATGGCGTGCGCACCGATTTCGCCGGTGGCGGCTGTAGCTGGTTCTCGCTGTGGACCGGCCGCACGGCGGTGGACCTGTTCGCCGCGGGCGGCAACCTGACGCCGGTGCTGCTCGGCGAGCGGGCCAGGCGCGAGTATCCCGCCACGCTGCGCGCCACGGCCGCGCAGGGCAGCATCTACTACGGCGCCCCGCGCGACACCATCAATCCCGTCGTCACGTCGCTGATCCTGGCGCCTTCGGCGACCGGCGAGCTGGAGCTGCTGGCGCGGGACTCGATCTATGCGCTGCGCTCGGCCGTGGACATGTCGGGCGCCGACCCGGCCGCGATCGCCACGCCGGCCAATCCGGCCTTCCTCGGCATGGGTCGGCAACTGCCGGTAGGCAACCTCAGCGCCGACAGCGAGAGCCGGGCGAGCCCGCTGGGCCTGTTCACCTTCGGCCCCAACACCGTGCAGGGCGACCTCCACGCCGGCGACGGCTCGCCGCAGCGTTTCTACGCGGTGGAGGGCGATATCATCGGCCTGCGCACCGGCGAACTGCTCGACCACACCAGCGGCGGCACCTCGGTGTCCCGCTACCAGCTCGACAAGTGGCATGTCGCCGCCAAGCCGGTGCGGATCATTGCCGGGCGCGACATCATCGGCTCAGGCGAGCCGGCCATGTTTCTCTCGCCGACCGGCCAGCCCGTCTTCCCGACCAGTGCCAGCTACGGTTCGCCGTCCCAGGGCAACCTGATCTACCACGCCAACGCGACCGACGTCTCCGTGGTGCGCGCGGGGCGCGACATCCAGCTGTCCAATTTCCAGGTCGCGGGACCCGGCACGCTCGATATCTCGGCGGGCCGCAATCTCTACCAGGCGGACAAGGCCTCCGTCACCTCGATCGGCCCGCTTGCCGGCGGCGACACACGGCCGGGCGCTTCGATCGCCCTCGCGGCAGGCGCCGGCGCCAACGGGCCGGACTATGCCGCCATCGCCAGGCGCTATCTCGATCCCGCCAACCTGGCCGATCCCGGCGCGCCCCTGGCCGACCAGCCGGGCAAGGTAGCCAAGACCTACCTGGGCGAACTCGGCGCCTGGCTGAAGGCGCGCTACGGCTACGACGCCGGCGGCGAACGGGCGCTGGCCTATTTCAACGGCCTGGCGCCCGAGCAGCAGGCGATCTTCCTGCGGCAGGTCTACTTCGACGAACTGAAGGCGGGCGGACGCGAATACAACGATCCCGCCAGCCGCCGCTACCAGAGCTACCTGCGTGGCCGCAATATGATCGCCACCTTGTTCCCCGACCAGGATGCCCGGGGCCAGGCCATCGAGCGCGCCGGCAGCATCACGCTGTTCGGCGGCTCCGGCGTCCGCACGGACTTCGGCGGCGGCATCGACATGCTGGCGCCGGGCGGACAGATCGTGGTGGGGGTGCAGGGCGAGGTACCGCCCGCGAGCGCGGGGGTGATGACGCAGGGGAACGGCGACATCCGCCTGTTCAGCCGGGGCTCGATCCTGCTCGGCCTGTCGCGCATCATGACCACCTACGGCGGTGGCATCCTGGCCTGGTCGGCCGCGGGCGATATCAACGCCGGGCGCGGCAGCAAGACCACCGTGGTCTACACGCCGCCCAGGCGCGTCTACGATGACCTCGGCGACGTCAAGCTGTCCCCGCAGGTGCCGAGCACCGGCGCGGGCATCGCCACGCTGGCGCCTATCCCCGAGGTGCCGCCCGGCGATCTCGACCTGCTGGCGCCGCTGGGCACGATCGACGCGGGGGAGGCGGGCATCCGTTTCTCGGGCAGCGCCAACTTCGCCGCGCTGCAGATCGTCAATGCCGCCAACATCGTCGGCAACGGCAAGGCGACGGGCCTGCCGGTGATCGCCGCGGTCAATGTGTCGGCCTTGGCCAATGCCGGCGCGGTCGCCGGCAGCGCGGCCAGCGCCGCGCAGGACGCTGTGCAGCGCGAGCGCGCGGCGGCGCGCCAGGCCATGCCATCGGTCTTCACGGTGCGGATGCTGGGCACCGGCGGAGAAGCCCAGCCCGGCAGCGGGCAGGCAGATCCCCAGGCGGGCAAGCCCATGACCTATCGCCCCGGCAGCGCGGTCCAGGTGCTGGGCGATGCCCGCCTGGGCGAGGCCGCCCGCAGCCAGTTGACGGCGGCGGAGCGGCGCTCGCTCGGACTCTAGTCCGGGTCCGGACCCGGCCGGCGCGCGCCGCTGCCCCGCCTTGCCTCCGGGGAAGCGGCGCCTTGCCCGCCGTCCTGGTGCGCCGGTACCGCTGAAATGCTGCTGTCACAGCCGTGTCATGTCGCGTAAGTAACGTTCCCGGCGTTTCGCGAGGGTTTGTCCTTCCCGCTCTCGCGAGGCGTTGGCGATTTCCTTCTCGACATGACAGGCTGCTTGGCGTCGCTCCGTGTGCTTGCGCTGGCGGGTTGCTTGAGCGGCGTGGGCGGCTTGGGCGTTCCGGCGGCCGCGGCGCAGGAGCATGCGCCGTCCTCCGCGGGCGCCGATATCCCGGCGCCGGATGCGGCAACGCCGCCGCTTGCGTTCGACATCCCGGCACAGCCCCTGGCCGACGCGCTCCGGCAGTACGCCCTGCTGACCCGGCAACCGGCCTTGTTCCGCAGCGAGATCGTGGCGGGGCGGGTGTCGTCGCCGGTGCACGGGCCGTATCCGCCCGGCGAGGCACTGCAGCGGCTGCTGGAAGGGACCGGTCTGATCGCCGAGACGGTGGAAGGCAGTACGGGCAAGGCCTTCGTGCTGAAGGCGGCTGGCGCGGCTCCGGCCGGCGGCGGCGCTGGCCTGGGTAACTTGACCGGGTATCCGGGCTTGGTTCAGACGGGTGTCTGGGAGGCGTTGTGCAGCAATCCGCGTACTGCTCCGGGAACATACCGATCCTTGTTGCGCTTCCGGGTGGACGCGGGGGGTGCCTTGCGCGCCGTGCAACTGCTCGGCCCGAGCGGCGACGCGCGGCGCGACGCGGCGATCGTGGCCGCCTTGCAGCGCGTGCAGCTTGGTGCGCCGCCGCCCGCCGACCTGCCGCAGCCCGTGATCATGCTGATCTTGCCCCGCGCGGCCCGCGGACCCGATGCCGGGCCGCGCTGCGCGCCGGCTAGCGGGGCGCAGCCACCATGACCGAGGAAACCCGTCCGGTTCTCGCCGACTACCTGGCCAGGCACTACGGCAGCCTGAAGCGGCGCGTCACGCGCCTGCTGGGCAGCAGCGACCTGGCCGGCGATGCCCTGCACGATGCCTGGGTGCGCTTGAGCGCCGACCCGGCCGAAGCCTCGCCGGTGCGCAGTCCGGGCAGCTATGTGGTGCGGATGGCCGTCAATATCGCGGTGGACGCCCTGCGCCGGGGCAGCCGCTCCCTGCCGCTCGACGAGGTCGAGGCGCTGATCGAACTCGCCGATCCGCTGCCGGGGCCGGCGCAGACCACCGAGGGACGCTCCGAACTGGCCGCCATGGCGAGGCTGCTGGAGCGCATGCCGCCACGCCGGCGCGAGGTGTTCCTGCTGGTCCACCTGGAGTGCCTGACGCAGGAAGAGGTGGCCAGGCGCCTCGGCTGCTCCAAGCGCACCGTCGAATACGAACTGAAATACGCCCATGACTATCTGGTGGCCCGCATGGAGCGGTGAGCAAAAAAGTTTGCGGAGTGCGCGGCGGCCAATCGTCTTAGCACTGCAAGGACCCGGCGACCGTGCCCGCTGCCGCGCGGCAGGCGCCCGCCAAAGCACTTCGGCATGGCCGATCCCCGTCACACGATGAAGACATCCGCCGACCACCGCACCGCCCCGACCGACACGCTGCGCCAGCAGGCCTGGGTCTGGCTGCGCCTGCTCAAATCCGGGGACGTCAAGCAGTGGGATGCGCAGCGCTTCCAGCACTGGCTCGACGCCAGCCCGGCGCACGAGGCGGCGTTCGCCGACGCCAGGCAGCGCTGGGAAGCCTTCCAGCCGGCCGCGGCGGAACTGCTGCGCAGCAGCCCCAAGGCGGCGCGCTTCCATGCGCAGGCCGCGCAGCGGACGCGATCGCAAGCCGGGCGGCGCGCCTTCCTCGGTGCCGCCGCGGCCGGGGCGGCGGCGGTCGCCGCGGTTGCCCTGGTGCATCCCCCCGGCGGGCTGTGGCCGCCGCTCGACGGCTGGGGAGCGGACTACCGCACGGCCACCGGCGAGCAGCGCTCCGTCACGCTGGCCGGCCGGGTCAACGTCATGCTGAACACCCAGACCCGGATCCGGCGCGAGGCCACGCGCGAGGGCGTGCCGGGCATCGCGCTGCTCGCGGGCGAGGCCGCCATCGACCTGCCGGCCGGCGGGCAGCGCTTCGGCGTCATCGCCGCCGGCGGCCAGAGCGTGGCCGATGGCGGGCGTTTCGAGGTCCGCCACCTGGACGGCAAGGTCTGCGTGACCTGCCTCCAAGGCAAGGTCCGGGTGGCGCATCCGGCCGGCGTGCGCGAGCTGCAGGCCAGCCAGCAGACCGTCTATGACGGCCGCTCGATTGCCGGCATCGCCAGCATCGATCCGCTCAACGTCTCGGCCTGGCGCAGCGGAGAACTGGTGTTCCGGCAGACCAAGCTGAGCCTGGTGCTGGCGGAGATCAACCGTTACCGGCCGGGGCGCGTCGTGCTGGTGAATGACGCGGTACGCGACATGCCCGTGAGCGGCAGCTTCTACATCGCCTCGCTGGACCGGGCCCTGGCCCAGCTGCAGCACAGCTTCGACCTGGAGGCCCGCGCGCTGCCGGGCGGCCTGCTCATCCTGAGCTGAACCTCCCTGCCGTGCATGAGCGCCGGATGATGCGTGACGCGCGTCGCCGGCTTCCTCGCGTCTTTGCGCCGCGTGGGTGTCACGTCCTCGCGCCGTCATGCCTTCATCCCTCCATGCCTGCAGTCTGCCTGCAACACGCGTGCCGAAAAAATACTTTGCGGACTGCCGTGGTCGTCAATCGTCTTAGCTCGTCAGAAAACTTCCGCAGCGATGGCGTGCGACGCCGCGTTGCGCTGGACACCCTGAGCGCGGCGGTCCCCCGGGCGGGGCCGCCGGGCCGGCATCGACGCAAAACCTAGGCGAGACCTCAAGATGAGCACACGCGGGCGCAAGTGCGCAGGAACGAAACCGGATCGGCTGGCACAGGACAGGCGCGTGCTGCGCAGGGCACCGATGGCCCAGGCCGCTGTGCTGATTCTCGCCAGCGGCGGGATCTGGAGCACGGCGCAGGCACAGCAGGCCTTCAGCAGCGCGTGGTTCGCCGCCAAGGGCGCGACGCAGAGCGCGGCGCAGCAGACCGGGCGCCTGCCCAACGGCATGCCGGTGTCGGCGCTGGCGAGCCCCTCGGCGCAGCAGCAGCAGGCCAGCGCCGAGCTGCAGCGCTCGCTGGCCAACCTGGGCACGGCCGCGCAGGGCATCGCGGCGATGCAGGCCGCGCAGGCCAGCGCGCGCGCGGCCGCGGCGGCGGCCAACGCCACGGTGCCGGACGGGCTGGCCGAGGGCGGGCTGAAGATCGACACCAACAGCCTCACGCAGGGCTGGGTCAACGCCAACGCGCCGGCGCAGACGGTGGCCGACGGCAAGACCACGGTGGCGATCCAGCAGACCGCGGACCGCGCGGTGCTGAACTGGGAGACCTTCAACGTGGGGCGCAGCACCACGGTGGATTTCAAGCAGCAGGCGGACTGGGCGGTGCTGAACCGGGTCAACGACCCGCAAGCGCGGCCGAGCCAGATCCAGGGGCAGATCCGTGGCGACGGCACGGTGATGATCGTCAACCGCAACGGGGTGATCTTCAGCGGCACCAGCCAGGTGGACACGCGCAACCTGGTGGCGGCGGCGGCGCGCATCAGCGACGGGCAGTTCAGCAGCAACGGCATCTACGGGCTGAACGGCACCACGCCGAGCTTCACCGACGCGCTGGGCAAGGTGGAGGTGCAGGCCGGGGCGCGCATCGCCACGCGCGCGCCGGCCACGGTGACGCAGGGCGGGGGCTATGTGCTGCTGCTGGGCGGGGAGGTCGGCAACGCGGGCACGATCGCCACGCCGCGCGGGCAGGCGGCGCTGGCCGCGGGCGACAGCTTCGTGATCCGGCGCGGGGTGGGCACCGACGGCAACACCACGTCGACCACGCGCGGCAACGAGATCTCGCCGCAGTTCGTGGCCAGCGGTGGCACGGGAAGCGCGGGCAAGGTGGCCAACAGCGGGCTGATCCTGGCCCCGGAGGGTGACGTGACGCTGGCCGGGCGCGACGTGCAGCAGCTCGGGGTGGCGGTGGCGACCACCACGGTCAACACGCGCGGCACGGTGCACCTGCTGAACTCGGCGGCGGACACGCAGGGACGGGTGACGCTGGGGCCGGGGGCGGTGACGGCGGTGCTGATCGACGACGACGGCAAGACCACGGCGCTGGACAGCCAGCGCGACGCGCTGATGCAGGACTCGGCGGCGCAGGACCTGCTGCGCGCGGGGGCGGCGTCGGGGCTGTTCGACAACCTGTCGAAGCTGTCGGACCGGCGCGACCAGTCGCGCGTGGAGATCGTCAGCGGGGGCGACGTGCTGTTCCAGGGCGACTCGCTGACGCTGGCCACGGGCGGGCAGATCGCGGTGAGCACGGCGGGGCGCAGCTTCGTGGCGAACCGGGCGCAGCTGGATGTGTCGGGGGCGGTGGGCGTGGCGCTGGCGATGGACACCAACAACGTCAAGATCAACGTGCAGGGCAACGAGCAGCGCGACGCGCCGGGCAACCGCGACAGCGGGAACCTGCTCAATGCGAACGTGTGGATCGACCGGCGCCGGCTGGTGTACGTGCCGGCGGGCGTGGGCGGCTACGCGACCGAGCGCTGGTACACGGGAGGCGGGCTGCTGGAGGTGGGCGGCTACCTGGGCAACCAGGGGCACCGCATCGGCGAGTGGGCGGCGCAGGGCGGCACGGTGACGCTGGGCGGCAAGGAGGTGGTGACGCAGGCGGGCTCGTCGATCAACCTGTCGGGCGGCAGCCTGGACGTGCAGACGGGGTACCTGAAGCAGACCTGGTTCAAGGCGGCGGACGGGACGCTGACCAAGGCCGACAACGCGCTGGCGGGGGTGTTGTACACGGGGGTCTACACGGGCTTCGACGACGAGCACCCGCGCTGGGGCAAGACGGCGATGCAGTCGTACGCGAGCCCGCTGATCGCGCCGCAGCAGGTGCTGCAGAACGGCTACACGGTGGGGCGCGACGCGGGGCGGCTGCAGGTGAGCGCGCCGACGGCGGTGCTGGAAGGCGAGGTGGTGGCGCGGGTGTTCAACGGGGCGCAGCAGACGCAGGCGCGCGCGGCGGGCCTCGCCGACGGCTACAAGCAGGGGCAGTACGCGGTGGCGCAGGCGGGCGCGCTGGCGCTGGGGCAGTACACGGGGCCGGGGCGCACCGGGGTGTTCACCAGCGAGGTGAAGATCGGCACCGAGGTGGGGGTGACGCCGGGCATGGGGGCGGCGGATGCGCTCGACCCGCAGCGGCAGAACACGGTGTGGCTGGACGCGGGCATGCTGAACGGTTTCCAGCTGGGCGTGCTGGACCTGGCCAGCGGCGGGCGCATCGTGGTGAGCCAGCCGCTGGCGCTGGCCGATGGCGGCCAGCTGAGCCTGGTGGCGCCCAATGTCGACGTCAATGCCAACCTGACGGCGCGCGGCGGCACGGTGAACCTGTCGAACCTGTTCACGCGCGCCGGTGACCGCTATCCCGGCGCGCTGATGGCGGCCGATGGCACGTCGCAGCTGACGCTCGAGGCCGGCAGGACGATCGACGCGCGCGGCGTGTGGACCAATGCGCGCATCGATCCGGCCAGCCTTGCCGGGCTTGCCTATGTCAATGGCGGCAGCGTCACGATCGACGGCTCGCAAGATGTGATGATCGCCGGCGGCAGCGTGATCGACGTCTCGTCCGGCGCGGCCATCCTGGCCAGCGGCAAGACCGTGGGCGGCAAGGGCGGCAACGTCACGCTGGTCGCCGGCGACGTGTCCGGCGGTGCCAGCGCCGTCACCGGCAATCTGGTGCTGGACGGCGTGATCCGCGCGGCCGGCGTCAACGGCGGCGGCACGCTGACCTTGTCTTCGCCGAACAATGTGCTGATCGGCGAGAACGCGGCCCTGGCCGGCGGCGTGCTGGCCGCCGGCACGTCGGCGCCGCTGCGCATGCAGCTCACGCAGCCGCTGACCATCGCCGCCGGGCAGCCCATGCCCTTCACGCTGGTCGAGACGCACAACACGCTGCCGCTCGATGTGCCCGTTCCCATCGATATCTCGCTCTCAGGCGGGGCCGGCACACCGACCGCGGCGAACTGGGTCGTCCCGAACGGGATGAGCGCCCTGTATTCCAGAGGCGCCGATGGCAACCTCGTCTACTATAGCCCGGGCCAGGTGGTGCCGGCCGGGACATTGATCATCGGCGCCGCCGGATCGGGCACGATCCCGGTCGGGACCATCATCCCTTCGAGCGTGTTCCCGCAGGGCCTGCAGATCAATCCTTACCGTCTCGTCTATGCCGCCGGCTCGGTGCAGGCGCAGGACATGACCTACCAGGCGGGCACCGTGATTCCACCGGGCACGGTCCTGCCGCAGACGGTGTCGGTGGCGCCGGCCCCGGCGCTCAGCCCCGCGTTCTTCCGCGCGGGCTTCTCCAACTACGACATCAATGCCGGGCTGGGCATGCTGGTGGCGGGCTCCGCCATCGCGCCGGCGATGCCGGTGTACCGGATCACCGCCGACAGTGTGGCGGCGCCCTCGGGCAGCGATCCGTCCGCGGCGATGTCCTTGTGGCTGCCGCCGCTGTACGCCGAACACCCGCAGAGCGCGACGCTCACGCAGCGCGGGGGCGCCAGCCTCACGCTGCGTTCGCAGACCCGCAGCCAGGGCAACCAGCTGGTGGGCGGCGGGTCGATCATCATGCAGAAAGACGCCGCCATCACCGTCGATCCGGGGCAGAGCATCAAGATCGACGCCACCGGGCTGATCGATATCGAGGGCACGCTGACCGCGCACGGCGGCAGCATCAGCCTGGTCAATGAAGCAGACGGCTCCCTCGACGCCCTGCGCAATTTCGATGCGACCGGGGTCGGCCGCGGCGTGTCGGTGTGGGTCGGCCCGAGTGCCAGGCTCGATGTCTCGGGCCAGGCCTACGCGGCGGTGGACGCCCAGGGGCGTACCTACGGCACGGCCATGGATGGCGGCACCATCAAGCTGAGCGGCGGCACCGCCTTCGTGGTGGTGCGCCCGGGAGCCGAGCTGGACGCCGACGGCACCCGCGTCGTGGTCGATGCGGGCACGGTCGACGCGCGCGCCGCGCCGGGCGGTGCCGTCACGCTGGCGAGCAATGGTGGCGCCATCTCGCTCGATTCGCTGAGCGGGATCTACCTGGACGGCACGTTGCACGCCGCCGGCGGCGGTGCCGGGGCGAGCGGCGGCAGCCTGTCGATCGCGCTGCTCACGCCCTATTTCTCCAACCTGAGCGTGCTGCCGCCCAGCGCCCTGGTCCCGAGCACCATGACCGTGGTGCAGGCGCAGCCCGCGCCATCGCTGCCCGCGGATCTCGCCGCGGGCACGAATGCGGCCGCGCTGGCCCTCGGCCGCGCCACCGTCAGCGCGGACGCGGTCAAGGCCGGCGGCTTCGACGCGCTTGCGCTGAGGTCCGGCGACTACATGCAGTTCTCGGGGGATGTCTCGCTGGCGCTAGGCAAGAGCGTGTCGCTGACGGCGGGAGCGTTCACCTCGGGGCCCGTGCTGGCGGGGCCGCCCGATGCCTCCACGCCGCCGGCAACGGGCAGCGTGCGTATCGCCGCGCCGTACGTCCTGCTCAGCGGGGTGCCGGTCATCGTACCGGACGGTAACAGCAGCGGTACGATCGGCAACCCGCGTAGCGCCGGGGCACCGACCGTCGCCACCTTCGAAGTCGATGCGAAGCAGATCGATATCCAGGGGCTGCTGACCTTCTCGGCCGACATCGCCCACTACGATAGTTCGATCTTCGACTTCGTGCATACGCCGTCGCCCGGTTTCCGCACCACCCGGCTGGTCAGCCAGGGCGACATCCGCTTCCTGCCCACCACCGTCGACCAGGGCACTACGCTGGCCAGCGCCTGGGACATCGACCTGCAGGCCGCCCAGGTGTACCCGGCCACCAATGCGAGGGCCACCGTCATCGCGGGGCAGAACAATCCCGGCTACGTGGCGACGCTGACGATCGGGCGCACCACGCCGGACGTGCCCGACGCTCCCTTGTCGGTGTTCGGCAGCCTCAGCTTGCAGGCGGCGGTCATCGAGCAGGGCGGCATCGTGCGCGCTCCCTTCGGCGCCATCGCGCTGGGCATCAACTACCCGGCGACGCAGCGGGTGGACCTGCTGCCCGGCAGCCTGACCTCCGTCTCGATGGCAGGCCTGACCATTCCCTATGGCGGCACCATCGACGGTGTGACCTACACCTACGGCGGCGCCAGCGTGCTGCCACTGGCCCTCACCGGCTTTTCCGGCAACTCCACCTTGCGCTCCGGGGCCGGGATCACGCTGGACGCGCAGGCCGTCAACGTGCAGGGCGGGGCGACGCTGGACCTCTCGGGCGGCGGCACGCTGACCGGCGCAGGCTTCGTCTCGGGCCGCGGCGGCTCGGTCAACATCCTCACCACGCCGCTGGTCAATGCCAACCCGGCCACGCCGCTGAGCAAGGCGAGCGACAAGGTCTACGCCATCCTGCCGGGTTATGCCTCCGGCTACGCGCCGGTGGCGCCGGAGAACGGCGCCGGCGATCCGGCCATCGGCCAGCAGATCACCGTGGGCGCGGGCGTGCCCGGCCTGCCGGCGGGCACCTACACGCTGCTGCCCTCCAACTACGCGCTGCTGCCCGGCGCCTACCGGGTGGAACTCGGCGCGGGCGGCACCAAGCCGCTCGGCGGCGTTGCCGCGATCGGTAACGGCACCTTTGCCACCGCGGTGCAGACCGGCATCGCCGGCACCGATTTCCACAGCGCCCTGCCGCTGACGGCACTGATCACGCCGGGGACGGCCGTGCGCCGCTACGCGCAGTACAACGAGCAAGGCTACGCCGACTTCTTTACCGCCAGGACGGCGCAGTTCGGCGGCCTGCGCCCGCTGCTGCCGGGCGACGGCAAGACCCTGCAGATCGCCTTCGAGCAGCCGGACACGCCGTCAGCCGCCACGGCGCTGGGTTTCGCCGGCACCGCGCGGCTGCGGGGCGACGCGGGCGGGATCGATGGCACCGTGGCCCTGTCGAACGTGGGCGAGATCGTCGCGGACAGCGCCACGCCGGGCTTCAGCGGCGTCTCGGTCCGTGCCGCCGACCTGAATGCCATCGCGTCCCCGCGACTGCTGGTCAACGGGACGGTGGGCGTGATCAACGGCTCGCTGATGTTCCAGGGCGGCAAGGACCTCGCCATCCGCGACGGCGTCACCCTCCAGGCCGGCGAGCTGGTGCTGGTCGGCGGGAATATCGGCGTCGGCAGCAACGTGACCCTGAGCACCATCGGCCAGGGCGGAGCGCCGTTCGATTCGGCCTCCACCGGCATGGGCTACACCACCGGCTACGGTACCTCGGTGCTGGCGCTGTCCAATGGCAGGCTGGACTTCCTCGGCTCGCAGGGCACCGGCGCCATCACCATCGGCGCCGGGTCGCAGCTGTACTCCGAGGGCACGCTGGCATTCGCCACCAACGGCGGGGTCAACATGGACTCGGGCGCCCGCTTCGGCTCGCGCAATATCGCGCTGGCGATGAACACCATCAACGTCGGCGGCAGCGCCGACATTGCCGCGGCGGGCGCCCCGGCCGGCCTGCAGTTCGACCAGGCGCTGTTCAACCGGCTGGTCAGCGGCGATCTGCCGCGCGGCGTGCCGGCACTGCAGACCATCACGCTGGGCGCGTCCAGCGCGATCAACGTGTTCGGCAGCGCCGGCCTGGACGCCACCGGCACCGGTATCAACCTGGTGCTGAACACGCCCGCCATCTACGGCTGGGGCGGGGCAGGCGACCATGCCACCATCGCGGCCGGCAGGATCACGTGGAACGGTATCGCCGGTGCCACGCCGCCGGCGGTCGCGGCCGCTGGCCCGGGCACGGGCCTGGGCACGCTGGACCTGGTGGCCAGGGAGATCGACCTCGGCCAGTTCCTGTCGCTGGACAACACCAAGGTCAGCCGCACGGTCTATGGTTTCGGCAACGTCAACCTGAAGGCCAGCGAGAAGATCGTGTCGGCCGGCAACGGTTCGCTCTTCGTCTACCAGGCGCCGAGCACGGATGCCAGCGCCGTGTTCGGCCAGAGCGGCACCGGCGGCAACCTGACGCTGGCGACGCCGCTGCTGACCGGCATGCAGAAGTCGATCATGGCCTATACGGCGGGCGGGGCGCTGAACGTGGTGGCGCCGCCGGGCCAGGCGCCGAGCCAGGCGGTCTCGACCGTCGCGGGCGCGGAGATCGACCTGGGCGGCGACAGCGTCGCCATCGGCAGCACCATCCTGCTGCCGAGCGGCAAGCTGGTGGTGAACGCTACCCACGATATCGCGCTGGACGCGGGCAGCCGCATCGACCTGAGCGGCCAGCCGTCGACCATCCAGCGGGCCACGGTCTATGGCTTCGGCGGCACGGCCAGTTTCCACAGCGCGCAGGGCGGCGTGGTGCAGGCCGGCGGCTCGGTGATCGACGTCTCGGCCACCCATGCCAACGCCGGCGAGATCACGATCGATGCCGGCAACGGGCAGGTCGTGCTCAACGGGACGCTGAACGGCGGCGCGACCGATGGCCAGGCCAGCGGCGACTTCAATGCGCGGGCCGGGACGTTCGCCGACTTTGCCGGCCTCAATGCTGCGCTGACCCGGGGCGGCTTCTTCGATGCGCGCAGCTTCACCGCCAGGCAGGGCGACCTGGTGGTCGGCGACGGCGTGAAGGCGCACCAGGTGTCGATCGCGACGGACGGCGGGCAGTTGACCGTGAACGGCACCATCGACGCATCGGGGGCGGCCCCCGGCACGATCCGGCTGTCGGCCGGCAAGGGGCTGACGCTGGCAGCGGGCGCGGTGCTCGACGCGCACGGCACGGTGCTGCAGGTGGACAGCTACGGCCAGCCGATCGAGGCGAAGAACCGCGGGCATGTCGAACTCACCGCCGCCGGCGGCACCCTGTTGCTGCAGCCGGGCGCCACCATCGACCTGTCGACGCCGGATGGCGTGGCCTATGGCGATATCGTGCTGAACGCGCAGCGCGTCGGCGCGACCGTGGCCAGCGCGACCGGCGCGGGGGCTCCGGCCAATGCGACCGGCAACGATGTCGCCATCTCGGCCGCCGGACCGCTCACCCTCCGCGGGGCGCGCAGCATCCAGCTGAACGGCTTCGCCACCTATGCGAACGCGCCGGCCGATCCGGGCGATGCCAACGGCCAGGTCATCACGCAGGGCTGGCTCGATCTGGTCGATCGGGACAGCCAGCTCTTCATGGCCGGTGCGCTTGCCAATGCCGCCCTGCAGGGCCGCCTGGCGGGGCTGTCCGCCTATGGCAGCGCCCTGCACCTGCGCCCGGGCGTGGAGCTGGTGAGCGCCACCCCGCAGGGCAACCTGACGGTATCCGGCGATATCGACCTGGCCGGCTATCGCTATGGGCCCGGCGCCGACCGCGATGCCACGTCCGCCGCCTACGGCGCGGGCGAGCCACTGGCCCTGGTGATCCGCGCCGGCGGCAACCTGGCGGTCAAGGGCAGCATTTCCGACGGCTTCCGGGCGGTCGCGGGCAAGCCGGCGATCTATGACGGCATCCTGGATATCACCAACAGTCCCGAGTTCTCCCTCCAGGATGGCTACTGGGGCACGCCGGGGGCCAGCTACGTCGCGTCGAAGGACGTCTACCTGATGACGAGCTGGACGGTGCCGAACGACGACTTCTACAACTACCTCGGCGGCCTCATCGGCTCGGATGGAACCATCTACTACGTCGGCGACACGATTCCCGCCGGCACCAGGCTGTCCGCCGCGGACGGCCTGTTGTTCGAGGCCGGGATCCCTATGCCGGGCGTCGCCACGACGCTGGTCAGCAAGGGGGCTCCCGGCGCGGCCGCCGCGTCGGCCGCGGCGACCATGCTGGCGGCCGGCACGTCATCCGCGGCGCTGCGCCTGGTAGCCGGTGCCGACCTGGCCGGCGCGGACCAGCGCGCCTTGCAGACCGTGCGTGCGCTCCAGGGCGGCGGTAATCTCACCCTCAACGATCCGAGCTACAACGCCTCCCTGAACGGCACCTTCTTCAGCGTGCTGCGCACCGGCACCGGCAATCTCGAATTGCTGGCCGGCGGCAGCTTCAGCGAGGCCACGCCCTACGGCGTCTACACCGCCGGCACGCAAGCGGCGCCGATCCTGGCAGCGGATGGCAGCAATCCCTACGACATCATCGCCATGCGGGGCGCCGGCCTGCACGCCTGGTACCCGGAGCATGGCGGCGACCTGCTGCTCATGGCCCAGCAGGACGTCACGGGCCGCGTGCAGATCGCCGACAACAATTCCCGCTACGTCGATTCGGACCTGAGCGGCAACTGGCTGCGGCGCCAGGGCGGCGGCGCGTCCGCCGATCCCACGGCGTGGTGGATCAACTTCGGTTCCCTGACGCAGACCGCCAGCTGGAAGGTGGATAGCTCGATGACCGGCTTCCAGGGGATCGGCACGCTGGGCGGCGGCAACCTGACCGTGATTGCGGGCCGCAATGCCGGCCTGACCGGCGGCGGCTCGACCGCACTCGATCTCGCGGTGGCCTCGACCGGCCGCGTACTGGCCGACGGCACCGTGGTCGCCACCGGCGGCGGCGATCTCACGCTGAAGATCGGCGGCGGGCTCAACGCGGTATTGCCGGGCACCGCCGTCCAGCCGCCCGACTACTATGG
The DNA here is from genome assembly GCF_001854305.1 of Cupriavidus sp. USMAA2-4. Lineage (NCBI taxonomy): Bacteria > Pseudomonadati > Pseudomonadota > Betaproteobacteria > Burkholderiales > Burkholderiaceae > Cupriavidus > Cupriavidus sp. USMAA2-4. The sequence goes on from NZ_CP017749.1 coordinate 2,112,221, forward strand.
CGCGATCGCGAACCTGCGCGGCGACATCAATGTGAATGCCGGCTCCATCGGTGCGCTGACGGTCGTGCAAGGCGGCTCCTTGTTCACGTCGTTCGATCCGCGCGCGGTCGAAGCCAACGTCTTCGAGCGCTCGACGAAGACGCCCGGCCCCACCTTGACGCCGGGCGACGGTGTCGTCAATGTCTCCGCGCGCGGCGACCTGGTGATCGCCGGCGCCGCCGATGCCGGCATGGGCAACGCGGTCGACCAGGCCGGCATTCCCTATCTGCTGCGCAATGCGGACGGGAGCACGACCCTGGTTCCGACTGGCGGCTTTTCCGCCTTCACCCTCTGGACGCCGGCATCGGCGATCCGGCTGTACTCCGCCGGTGGCGATGTGGCACCGTTGCAGGGCGGGGTCTTCGGCAACAGCCTGTCGAACAGCAACGGCTTCTATCCTGGCACGCTGATCGTCGCGGCTGCCAACGGCGACATCCGTTTCGCCGAGCCGTTGCCGGGCCTCACGTATCCGGTACTCGAGCTGGTACCGTCGCCGCGCGGCCAGCTCGAGCTGCTGGCGGCGGGTTCCATCTACGGGTCCAGCCAGGTGGTGGCCATGTCCGGCGCCGACATGAGCACGCTGGCGACGCCCTTGCGCCCGGTCTTCGAAACCTCGGTCAGTGGCGGCGGCACCAACAATGCCAGTCCGACCTCGGCCTATCTCGGCTTTACGCGCAGCAGTCCGATCGCGTTCGGCCCGGACACGCCGCTGGGAAATCTCCATGCGGGGGATGACCTGCCGGCGCTCGTCTATGCCGGCAAGGATATCGTCGACCTGACGCTCGGGCAGGTACAGAACCCGCCGCCGGGGTTCGGCCCCGGTTCCTTCCAGCCGTTCCCCACCACCTGGTACGCCGCCGCCAAGCCGTTCCAGGTCATCGCCGGCCGCGATATCGTCGGCACGGGTACCACGGCGAGTACCTTCTTGAACCTGGATGCGGGCGACATCACGCTGATCCAGGCCGGCCGCGATATCTTCCGCCAGTCGGTGACGATCGCCGGGCCGGGCCTGCTGCAGGTCCAGGCCGGGCGCAACCTGTACCAGGGCTATGACGGCTCGCTGACGAGCGCGGGCGACGTGGTCAACGTGTCGAACAAGTCGGGCGGGGCCGGTATCACGGTGCTGGCCGGCGTCGGCGCGAACGGCCCCGACTACGCCGGCTTCGCCCGGCTGTACTTCGATGCGGCGAACCAGCTGAACGCCGGCACGCCGCTGGCGGGCAGCGGCAAGGTGGCGCACACCTACGACACAGAGCTGCTGGCCTGGATGCGGCAGCGTTTCGGCTACCAGGGCGGGGCAGCCGAGGCGCTGGCCTATTTCCTGGCGCTGCCCGGCGAGCAGCAGGGTGTCTTCGCGCGGCAGGTCTATTTCCAGGAGCTGCTGCTGGGCGGGCGCGAGTACAACGATCCGGCGAGTTCGCGCTACGGCAGCTACCTGCGCGGGCGCGAGGCCATCGCGACGCTGTTCCCGGGCGCCGACGCGCAGGGCAGGGCGATCGCCTACCAGGGCGACATCACCATGTTCAGCAGCATCACGGGCTCCAAGACGGTGAATGGCCAGGCGGTACCCGTGACGACGGACGCCGGCATCCACACCAACTTCGGCGGCGGCATCCAGATGCTCAATCCGGGCGGCAAGACCCTGGTCGGCGTGGAAGGCGTGCCGGCAGGGACCGGCGCCGGCCTGATCACGCAAGGGTCGGGCGATATCGCTCTGTACTCGAAGGGTTCGATCCTGCTGGGCCTGTCGCGCATCATGACCACCTTCGGCGGCAGCATCCAGGGCTGGTCGTCGGACGGCGACATCAACGCCGGCCGGGGGGCCAAGACGACCGTGCTGTACACCCCGCCCAAGCGCGTCTACGACGCGCTGGGCAATGTCACGGTGTCGCCGAACGTGCCGTCCTCGGGCGCGGGCATCGCCACGTTGAGCCCGATCCCGGAGGTGCCGCCGGGCGACGTGGACCTGGTGGCGCCGCTGGGCACCATCGACGCGGGCGAGGCGGGCATCCGGGTCTCGGGCAACGTGAACTTTGCCGCGCTGCAGGTGGTGAACGCGGCCAATGTGCAGGTGCAGGGCAAGTCGACCGGCCTGCCGGTGGTGGCCAGCGTCAACGTGGGGGCGCTGAGCAATGCCAGCGCGGTGGCCTCGCAGGCGGCGGCCGCGGCGCAGGATGCGATGACGCGCGAGCGTGCCGCGCAGCGCCAGGGCCTGCCGTCGATCTTCACCGTGCGCATGCTCGGCGGCGACGTATCGCCGGCCGCAGACGGCGAGCGCAGGCCGGCAGCGCCGGCAGCGGGGCTGCAGTCCGGCATGCCCTATCGCTACGACCCGTCGAGCCCCGTGCAGATCGTCGGTCTCGGCGGCAAGGTCGACCCCCGGCTGTGGGCGCGCCTCAGCGACGACGAGCGCCGCCGCCTGCAGCAGGCGGCCGAGCCGGCGCACTGAGGCCGCCCGCGCCATGGTCCCGGCGAAAAGCGCCGGGAGGGGCGCCGGGAGGGGCGCCGGGAGGGGCGCAGGGCGGGGCTCAGGATCCGGGCCGGATCAGCGGGGACGGCGGCGGTGAAGCGGCGGGGCGCTGCGGCGTGACCGAGGTGCCGAAGGTATTGCCCATGCGCTGGGAGGTGGCCGACCAGTTGAACACGCCGAGCTGATTGCCCGGCCGCTGGGCGATGGCTTCCGACTCCGGTTGCCGCGGCGGCCTGGCGCCCGCCGCCGAGGCGGCGGGCTTGAGCTTGTCGGTCAGGCAGTCGTAGGACGGCGAGCGCATGCCGTTGACCTCCACCTCCACGCAGCCGGCCGCGTGCCCTGCCACCTCTTCCCGTGTTTCCAACTCCCTGGCGGCGGGCGCGGATGCCGCGCCGGCCGCCAGGGCGGATCCCGCCAGCGCCGCGCCGATGGCGCAATGCCGCCAGCCCTTCCCCGTTCGCTTGATCATCGCGTCCTCCATGGTCATGTCGATGCCGGCTTCCAGCATAGGCCAGGCGCCGTGTTCCTGCAGCGAGCATGAAATCTTCGTGACAAACGCTAGGCAGTGCGACGCCAGCCCGTCTAGAAGGCTGTGCACGACGTCGGCACGGTTGCGGGCCGGCGTTGCGGGAAGCGGCTTCTCCAGTGGATCCCGGTGGCCCCACGGCGGCAGTGCAACGGCAATCGAACCAACAGATCAGAGTCACACAATGCGTGTCATCAGGACGAATCGGCCCTGGCTCCACTGGGCGGCCATGTGCGCGGCGACGATGGGGGCGGCCGGCCACGGCGTGGCGTCTGCGCAGGACGATGCCGCCGCCGCGGCCCCGCGCGCGGCGGCGGTGGCCGGCGCGGAGGCGGAAGCGGAGGCGGGCAAGGCGGCAGCAGGCGCCGCCGCGGAACGGAAGGTCAATATCAACGAGTACATCGTGCGCGGCAATACCGCCCTCGACGTGCGCACCATCGAGAAGGCCGTCACGCCCTACCTGGGGCCGAACCGCTCGCTCAAGGACATCGAGGCAGCCCGCGACGCCTTGCTGGCCGCCTACCAGGCGAAGGGCTACCAATCGGTCTATGTCGACCTGCCGGAGCAGCAGGTCAGCGGCGGCGTGGTCTACCTGCAGGTCAGCGAGACGCGCGTGGGGCGCGTGCGGGTGGTCGGCGCCGAGTACCACTCGCCGCGCGAGGTGCGCGAGCAGGTGCCGTCGCTGGCGGAGGGCAAGGTGCCGGACTTCAACACGGCGCAGGCCGAACTCTCGGCATTGAACCGCACCGGCGATCAGCAGGTCGTTCCCCTCGTCAAGCAGGGGGCCGTGCCCGGCACCATGGACGTCGACCTGAAGGTGCAGGACAGCAATCCGTGGCGGGCCAGCCTCGGCCTGAACAACGACCGCAGCGCCGATACCAAGCCGCTGCGGATGACGGCCACGCTCGGCTACGACAACCTCTGGCAGCTCGGCCACCGGGCCTCGGTCAGCTTCTTCGGCGCGCCGCAGGACCTGAGCCAGACCAAGGTGTGGTCCGCCTCCTATGTCGCGCCGCTCAAGGGCACCCAGTGGTCGCTGGAAGCGAACGCCTACAAGTCGGACAGCAACGTGGCGACCACCGGCGGCACCACGGTGCTCGGCAAGGGCCATGCCTTCGGCGTCAAGGGCAGTTACACGGTGCCGGACACCGGGGCCTGGTGGCATGCGTTCAGCCTGGGGGTCGACTTCAAGGACAACACCGAAGTGACGCGGCTCGGCAGCGCGGGCGACACCGTGCCGCTCAAGTACGCGCCGATCACGCTGGGCTACAGCGGCTTCTACCAGGGCGAGCGCGGACAGTACGCGCTGAACGCGGCCATCGTCACCGGCACGCAGAGCTTCTTCGGCTATGGCAGCAACGAGCACCAGTTCGATGCCAAGCGTTACAAGGCGACGCCGAGCTTCACGCTGGTCAAGGCGGACACCAACGGCACCTACACCTTCCAGGGCAATTCGCAGCTCGCCTGGCGCGTGGCCGGCCAGCTCACCGACTCCCCGTTGATCTCGAGCGAGCAGATCGCCGGCGGCGGCATGAACTCGGTGCGCGGCTACCTGTCCGCCGAGGCGACCGGCGACTATGGCGTGGTCGGGTCGATCGAGTGGCGCGCGCCGCCGATCCCGCTGCTGACGCCGTACGTGGAGGACTGGCGTGTCTACAGCTTCGTCGACGCCGCCCGCCTGGGGCTGCGCGATCCGCTGCCGGAGCAGAAGGCGCGCTTCTCGCTGGCCTCGTTCGGCATCGGCACCTCGTTCCGGCTGGCCACGCATGTGTACGGACGGTTCGATGCCGCCTATCCGCTCAAGGACGGACCGCGCACGCCGCGCCATCGTCCGCACCTGAACTTCAGCGTGACAGCGACCTACTGAGCGCTGCGGCGACGCGGCCCGAAAAAACGATCACCGCAAACGATCACCGCAAACGATCACCACAAACGATCACCACAAACGATCACCACAAACGATCACCGAAATCGATCCATCAACGACTTGACCGCCCGGTGGGTTCCGCAAGGCACCGGGAGCACCCACGGAGAAACACTGAAATGCGACGCATCCTTCCGTTCCTGCTCGCGCTGCTGGGCGCGATGATGCCCGCGCTGGCGCACGCCTGGTGGCAGCCAGACTGGGCTTACCGCAAACCGATCACGATCGACGCCGGCCCCCAGGGCGGCAATATCGCTGCCGATCCCGGCCGCATGCCGGTGCTGCTGCGGCTGCACACCGGCAACTTCAGCTTCGAAGGCGTCAACGAGACCGGCGCCGACCTGCGCTTCGTGGCCGCCGACGACAAGACCGTGCTGAACCACCAGGTCGAGCAGTTCGACCCGATGCTGGGCATCGCGCTGGTGTGGGTGGACGTGCCGGCGGTCTCCGCCAGCGGCAAGCAGCAGATCTGGATGTACTACGGCAACCGCAAGGCGCCGGCCGCCGGCAACGGGCAGCGCGTGTTCGATCCGGACTACACCGCCGTCTACCACTTCGGCGAAGCCAATGTGCCGGCGCGCGATACCACCGCCTACGGCAACCACAGCCAGAGTGCGGTCGTCACGCTCGACGGCGCCATCATCGGCAAGGGCGCGCAGGCCGGCGCCGCACCGGTGATCCTGCCGGCCTCGCCGTCCCTGGCCGTCGCCGCCGGCGGCAGCTTCACGTTCTCGGCCTGGGTGCGTCCGGAGAAGCTCGGTCCGCAGGAGGCCATCTACGTGCGCCGCGACGGTGCCGGCGAACTGGTGGTCGGCATCGACCAGGGCGTGCCCTTCGTGCGCGTCAACGGCCAGACCAGCCAGCCGGGACAGCCGGTGCAGGCAGGCCAGTGGTCGCATCTGGCCGTGAGCGCGGACGGCAAGGCCGTGACGCTGTATGTCGGTGGCCGGCCGGCCGCGACGCTGGCCGCCGCGCTGCCGGCGCTGAAGACGCCGGCCTCCATCGGTGCCGATGTCGAGGGCGCGAACGGCGCGGGCGGCGCGCTGGCACGCTTTGCCGGTGCGATCGACGAAGTCCGCGTGTCCAAGGTCGCGCGGCCGGCGGCCCTGCTGCTGGCGGACGCGGTGTCGCAGGGCGCGGAGTCGCGCCTGACGGCCTTTGGCCCCGACGAGCAGCAGGCGGGCAAGAGCCACTTCGGCTTCATCATCGCGGCGATGCCGATCGATGCCTGGGTCGTGGTCTGCCTGCTGGGGGTGATGATGGCGCTGTCGTGGCTGATCATGATCACCAAGAGCCGCAGCTACAGCAGCAACGCACGCGCCAACGCGGCCTTCATGGACCATTTCCGCGAAACCGCCGGCGCGCCGCTGGACCGCCTGGCCGAGAGCGGCCGCGTGCCGGAAGACGTGCGCGCGCAGTCTTCGCTGTGGCGCCTGTACGAGGTGGCGGTCGACGAGATGCATCGGCGCCACCAGCTGGGCTATGACATGAACGCCGTCTCGGATGCCACCATCAGCGCCATCCGCGCGTCGATGGACGGCGCGATGGTGCGCGAGGTCGAGCGCATGGGCGCGCGCATGAACTGGCTGTCGACCACCATCGAGGGCGCTCCCTACGTCGGCCTGTTCGGCACCGTGATCGGCATCATGCTGGTGTTCGTGGTGGCGGCGATGGCCGGCGCCGTCGACATCAACTCCGTGGCGCCAGGCATGGCGGCCGCGCTGCTGTGTACCGCCGCCGGCCTCGGCGTCGCCATCCCGGCGCTGTTCGGCTACAACTGGCTGGCCTCCCGCTCGGAGGGGATCGCCGCCGACATGGCGGTCTTCGTCGACGAGTTCACCACGCGCCTGGCGGAAGAGCAGGGCGAAGGCCGCCGCGTGCCTCATCTGCAGCGGGCCTGACGGGGGCGGACCATGGCATACGCAAGACGATTCGGCACCAAGAAGCGGGCCAGCGGCATCAACATCACGCCCTTCGTCGACGTGCTGCTCGTGGTGCTGGTCATCTTCATCCTGACCAGCAACGCCAGCATTCCTGGCATCAAGGTGGACCTGCCCAAGGCGAGTTCGTCGGTGGCGCTGGAGAAGCCGAAGACCAAGGCGATCACGGTGGACAACTCCGGGCAGGTGTTCCTCGACGCCTATCCGGTGTCGCTGCCGGAACTGGAAGACCGCCTGCGCACCGAAAAGGCGCTGACGCCGGACTTCCCCGTCATCGTGCGCGGCGACGCCGCGGTGCAGTACGCCAAGGTCGTCGAGGTGCTCGACCTGCTGCGCCGCATCGACCTGAACCAGGTCGGCCTGGTGACCGGCAAGCCGGCGTGAGGAGCGCAGCGTGAAACCTCGCGATTCCACAGTCCGGCCCGCCGGCGGCCCGGCCGGCGCGGCGCTCGCGCTGCTGCGCCGGCGCAGCGGCGCGGTGGCCGGCGTGCTCGTGGCCGCCGGTGTCGCCGCGCTGGTCTGGCACCTGCTCACGGATACCGCCAGCGTGCGCCGTGAGGTGGCCGCGACGCCGATGCTGATGCTGCCCCCGCCACCGCCGCCGCCGCCGGAGCCCGAGAAGCTGCCCGAGCCCCAGCCGGAGAAGATCAAGCCGGAAGTCGTCGAGCCGAAGCCGGTGGAGCCGGTGGAGGCGCCGAAGGACGACGCGCCGCCCAGCCCCAGCAAGGATCTCGGCGACGCGGTCACCATCAATGGCGACGCCCAGGCCGGCACGGATGCCTTCGGCATCGGCGCCGGCGGTGGCGGCGGCATGACGGGTGGCGGAGGCGGGCTTGGCAGCCGCTCGTACAGCGCCTGGCTGTCCGGCGCGATGCAGCAGGCCTTCGCGCGCGACGCGCGCACGCGCCAGCTGGCCTTCGACGATGTGCGCATCGACCTCTGGCTCGATGCCGACGGGCGCGCGGTACGCGTGCAACTGGCGCGCGGCACCGGCAACAAGTCGATCGACGATGCCGTGCTCGCCATGCTGCATGACTTCCGGGCGGAGGAGCGGCCACCGGCATCGCTGCGCTACCCGCTTTCCATGGCCATCCGGGGGCGGCGGCCGTGAACGACAAGACTGGCAAGACCGCAGCCGTCCTTCCTTCTCAAGCAACGCACAGACAAAAAATGAACGCAATCGCAATGCAAGCTCCCCGGGAGGAGCAAGCTCGGAGGGCCGCCGCGGCGGCGTCGCCGAGATCGGTGCCGCGCCGGTCGGTGCTGGCCGCCACGCTGGCTGCATCACTGTTCGTGACGGCCGGCGCCGCCCACGCCGAGGCACCCAGGGAGAGCGCCATGGTCAAGCTGATCCGCGGCCTGATCAGCAGCGGCGCGCTCGACAAGGCAACCGGCGAAGCGCTGCTGGCGCAGGCCCAGACCGAGGCATTCGCCTCGCAGCAGGCAGCACAGCAGGCAACGCAGCAAGCAACGCAGCAAGCAACGCAGCAGGCGGCCGCCACGCCGCCGGCCGGCGCGCCGCGCGTCGAGGCGGGCGATGTGCGCGTGCCCTATATTCCGCAGACGGTGCGCGACGAGATCCGCGACGAGGTCAAGGGCGAGGTGATGGCCCAGGCCAAGGCGGAAGGCTGGGCGGCGCCGAACGAGCTGCCGGAGTGGACCAAGCGCATCCACATCGAAGGCGACATGCGCCTGCGCAACGAGTCGCGCTTCTACTCGAGCAACAACAACAACATCCAGATCGACTTTGCCGCGATCAACAAGAGCAGCAACGGCGTCGACGTCAACCCGAACACCAGCGTCGCGCTGCCGCCGCTGCTCAATACGCGCGAGAACCGCACCAACCAGTGGCGCGCGCGGGCCCGCTTCGGCATCTTCGCCGACGTCTCCGACAGCATCAAGGCCGGCGTGCGCGTGGCCGCCAGCAACGACAACAGCCCGGTGTCGACCAACACCACGCTCGGGGGCGGCCTGGCGAAGAAGGACATCTGGCTCGACCAGGCGTGGGTGTCCTACCAGGCGACCGACTGGATGAACGTGATCGGCGGGCGCTTCGCGCCGCCCTTCGTCACCACCGACATGCTGTTCTCGCCGGACCTGAATCTCGACGGCATCGCCGCGCGCTTCGACAAGGACCTGCCGATCAACCGCGACATCAACCTGTTCGGCTCGATCGGCTTCATTCCGCTGGAGTACTCCAACGACAATGCGCCGTCGAACAGCCAGGACAAGATGCACAGCGAGTACAAGTGGCTGCTCGGCGCCCAGGTCGGCGCCAACTGGAAGATCGACAGTGCCAACCGCCTGCGCGGCGCGCTCGCCTACTACGATTTCCACAATATCAACGGCCGCCTGTCGAGCCCGTGCGCGCTCTACGCGGGCGCGACGAGCTGCGATTCCGACTGGTCGCGGCCGGCCTTCATGCAGAAGGGCAATACGCTCATGCTGCTGCGCACTATCGCGTCTAACCCCTTAGATCCCGCTAACACCCCATTGCCGCAGTTCGTCGGCTATGCCTCGAAGTTCCAGCTGTTCGATGTCAACCTGCGCTGGGACACGCGCGTCGCCGGCGTCTACGGCCTGCGCTTCGACGCCAACTTCATCCGCAACCTGGCGTACAACGAAAACGCAATGTTTGCGCGTTCCAACGGCAATATCGTCAACAACTTCGGTGCCGGCGACGTAACGCGCGCCAACTTCAAGAGCGGCCCCAACGCCTACATGCTGCAGGCCACCTTCGGCAAGCCGTCGCCGGCCGCGCGCGGCGACTGGAACGTCATGTTCGGCTACAAGCGCATCGAGCCGGATGCCGTGCCGGACGCGTTCAACGATTCGACCTTCCATGGCGGCGGCACCAATGCGCGGGGCTACTACCTCGGCGGCTCGTACGCGCTGGACAAGAACGCATGGGTGACCGGACGCTGGATCTCGACCAAGGAGGTCTTCGGCCCGCCGCTGTCGATCGATACGCTGCAGTTCGAATTCAATGCCCGCTTCTGAGGAGGGCGTCATGACCAAACCGTCCCCGCGTGCATGGGGCATGTCCGCCGCTGTGATGATGGCCGCCGCGCTCTGGGCCGGCAACGGGCTGGCCCAGCCTGCCCAACCGGCCCAGAGCATGGAGGAACGCCTGCGGGCACAGCTGCGCAACACCACCGCGCAGCTGCAGCAGGCGCAGAACGAACTTGCGGCCTTGAAGGCGGGGCAGTCCGGCCCGGCCGGGGCATCGGCCGGCAAGGACTCGCCGGACGCGCTGCGCAAGGCGCTCGAGGCCGCGCAGGCCCAGCTCGCGACCGAGAAGCAGGCGCGTGAGCGCCTGGAGCAGGGTTCGCGCGCGTCGCAGTCGCAGGCCCAGGCCATCGCCGACAAGGCCAATGCCCAGATCGCGCAGTACCGCAATGCCTATGAGGAGCTGCTGAAGCTGGCGCGCAACGCGGAGGCCGAGCGCAAGCGGCTGGGCGAGGAGAGCGGCGCGCAACGCAGCGCGCTGGCGCTGTGCGAGGCGAAGAACGCCAAGCTCTATGCCGTCGGGCAGGAGATCCTCGACGCCTACGAGAACGTCGGCATCGGCACGGTGATCGCCTCGCGGCAGCCGTTCGCCGCCAAGGCGCGCGTGAAGTACGAGCAGATCGCGCAGGAGTACGGCGACAAGCTCTACGAGGGCAAGTTCGACCCGCGCGCCGCCGCCGCGGCGGCGCCGGCGAGCGCCCCCGCTGCGGCCCCCGCTGCGGCCCCTGCTGCGGCACCGGCGGAACAGGCCGCCCGGCAGTGATGCGATGACGAACCGCTTACCGAACCACAGGAGTTACCAGCATGAATGACCTGAACCAGGACCTGTCCGCGGAAGGCGCCGCCAGCGGGACCCATGACAAGGCCGCCGAGGCCTCGAGCGCGATCCATCGCTTCGTCACGGCGGAGCAGGTGGCCGATGCCATCCGCGCCGCCGGCTGCGCGGTGACGCTGCTGCAGGAGGACGGCGTCACGCGCCTGCACAGCGCCAGCCACGGCATCGGCTACCAGGTACATTGGGGCAATACGCTCGGGCCGGACCAGTACCTCGATTTCACGCTCAGCTGCCCGCTGCGCGTGCAGGGCGGCCCGCTGCCGGACGGCCTGGTCGATGAATGGCATCGCACGCGCAGGCTGGCCCGCCTGGCCACGCACGGCGATTTCCTCGTGCTCGAGATGGATGTGGTGGTCACCGGCGGCGTCCACCTGGACTACCTGTCGGTCGCCATCCGGCTGTGGATCCAGATGATGGGCCAGTTCTTCCTGCATCTGCGCAACTTCCGTGCGGACGGCGCGGGCAGCGCAGGCGGCGCGGAGGGCGTGCTGCCGGAGAACGCCGCCCTGGAACCCGCGCCAGCAGGAGCCGAGCCGGTCTTGCAATGAGCGGCTTCGTGCAGGGCGTCCTGACGCTGGCCAGGCAGGCCGAGCACTCGCGCCGTGCGGAGTCCGCGCGCCAGCGGCAGCGGGCCGCGCTGGTGCGCCTGATCGCCGAAGTCTCGATCGAGTTCGGCATCTCGGCCGAGGAGATCGTGCAGGCGCGCCGCGCCGTGCGCATGCGCACGGCGGGCACCGCGCCGCCGGTGTCCGGCCCGATGCCCGGCCCGATGCCCTGAGGCGCCGCCGGGCCGCCGCCATGCGGGCGGCACAGTCTTGCAGTGGAGTCAGTCATGATGAAGAGAACGAATCGGATCGCGCCGGCACTCGGCGCATGGTTGCTAGGGGCGGCATGCCTGGTAGCGGGCGCCGCGCACGCGCAGGACGAGGTGGTGGCCAGGGGCGCGGGCGCTGCGGTGACGCGGGCCGAGGTGGCCGGGCTGTCGCGCTCGCTGAGCCCGGAAGGCCGCGCGCGCCTGCTCGCGGATGCGGCGGCGCGGGACCAGGTCGTGCGCACGCTGCTGGCGCAGAAGGCGGTGTTGGCCGAGGCGAAGGCCAAGGGCTGGGACAAGCAGCCGCTGGTGCAGGCGGCGATCGAGCAGGCGCAGCGCGAGGTCCTGCTGCAGAGCTACCTGGCGGCGCTCAGCGAGCCGGCTGCGGATTATCCGCCGGAGCCGGAGATCCAGGCCGCCTACGAGCGCAACCGAGCCACCTTCATGGCACCGCGTGCCTTGCACCTGGCCCAGCTCTATGTCGCGCTGCCGCCCGGTGCCGACGCGGCCGCCGTCGATGGCGCGCAGAAGAAGTCCGCCGACCTGGCGCGGCGGGCGCGGGCGCGCGGCGCCGACTTCGAGGCCCTGGCGAAGATGTATTCCGAAGACAAGGCCAGCGCGGCGCGCGGCGGAGACCTGGGATTCGTGCCGGAGACCATGATCCAACCGGCGGTGCTGGCAGCGGCGAACGCGCTCAAGCGCGGCGAAGTGTCGGCGCCGGTACGCACGCCGACAGGCTTCCACGTGCTGAAGCTGGTCGAGGTCCGCGAGGCGGCCCTGCGGCCGCTCGACGAGGTCAGGGCGCAGATCCGGGCCGCGCTGCGCGAGCAGCGCGCGCAGCAGAATGTGCAGGCCTACCTGGCGAAGCTGGCGGCGGCGGACGCGGTTTCCATCGATGACGAGGCATTGAAGAAGGCGCTGGTGCCGAGCCAATGACGGCAGGCCCGGGTGAACGCGCGGGAGCGGGCACGATGATGCGGCGAAGGAAGAGGGACGGCGGGCCGGCAGGCGGCGCCGCAGCGCTGGCGGCGGCCTGGGCGACGGCGCTGGCCCTGGCCGCGGCGGGCGGCTTCGCGCCCGCGGCCGCCCATGAAGTGGCGCCCGCCTTGCCGAACTTTGCCGCGCTGGCCAGGCGCTACGGCCCCGCCGTGGTGAACATCGGCGTCACGCGTGAAGTGGCGCAGGTGGGCATCCAGCTGCCCCCCGGCATCGAACCCGGCCATCCGCTGGCCCCGTTCCTGGCGCGCCGCGTCATCGGCAACCGCGAGGAGGTCAGCCTGGGCTCGGGCTTCATCGTCAGCGCCGACGGCTACATCCTGACCAACCGCCACGTGGTCGGCGACGCCGATGCGGTGACGGTCAAGCTGACCGACAAGCGCGAGTTCAAGGCCAAGGTCGTCGGCGGCGACGCGCTGTCGGACGTGGCGCTGCTGAAGATCGATGCGGACCACCTGCCGGTGGTGGTGGCGGGCAGCGCCGGCAGCACCGAGGTCGGCGACTGGGTGATGGCGATCGGTTCGCCTTACGGCTTCGCCAACTCGGTCACGAGCGGCATCGTCAGCGCCAAGGCGCGTTCGCTGCCCGGCGAGTCCGGCATCCCCTTCCTGCAGACCGATGTGCCGATCAACCCGGGCAGTTCGGGCGGGCCGCTGTTCGACCTGGACGGCCGCGTGATCGCCATCAATTCGGCGATCTATTCGAGGACGGGAGGCTACCAGGGCCTGTCGTTCGCGATACCGATCGACGTGGCCATGGACGTCAAGGCACAGCTGCTCGGCACCGGCAAGGTCAGCCGCGGCCAACTGGGCGTGACGGTGCAGGAGGTGACGCAGGCCCTGGCGCGCTCCTTCGGGCTGGCGAAGCCGGACGGGGCATTGATCAGCGCGGTGCAGGCGGGTGGCCCGGCCGCGGCGGCCGGCCTGCAGGCCGGCGACGTGGTGCTGGCGGTCGACGGCGCGTCCGTGCGGGATGCCGCCGACCTGCTGGCGACCGTGGCCAGGATCCGGCCCGGCCGCCAGGTCGATCTGCAGGTCTGGCGCGGAGGCGCTGCCAGCCAGGTGAAGGCCGTCGTGGGAGCCCTGGAAAGCCCGGCCGGCAGCGCGCCGGGCGCGCCGACGCCGCAGTGGCTGGGCATGACACTGCGGCCGCTGACGCCGCGCGAGCAGCAGCGCGTCGGCGTCGACCACGGGCTGCTGATCCAGCAGGTCAGCGGGCGCGCCGCGCGCGACGGGATCGCACCGGGCGACATCGTGCTGTCGCTCAACGCGCGCCCGGTGGCGACGCTGGAGCAGTTCGCCGAACAACTGCGGCAGGCGGGTGGCAACGCCGCCCTGCTGATCCAGCGCGGCCGGACGCGGCTGTACCTGCCGCTCGACCTGGGCTGAGCGGGGATGCCGGCCGCCGGCACGGCGCTTCCGTGCGGTATATTCCGTCCTTCGACAACACGTTCAAGCAAGCGCAAGCGCAAGAGCAAGCGCAAGATCAAGCGGCATGGCCAAGAAATCGATTCGCGTCGCGCATGTGGCGATACCCGGTGACCTGAGCGTCCTGAAGCTGAAGGGGCATCTGAAAACCGCGCTGGCCGAGGCGGCGGAGGGGTCCGGCGACCAGGAAATCCTGCTGGTCAAGGTGCTGGTGCCACGGGCATTGGGCCTGAAGGCCGGGGAAAAGCTGTTCGACAAGGTCCTGCAAGGGATTGTCGACAAGGATGCGCGCGTGTATCGGGTATCGGTCGAGTTCATCGACGGCGAAGTGACGCCGGAGAGGATTTCGGAAAGCCTGGCACGGGCGCAGAAGGAAATCGACGCCTACGGGCACCTGCTGCAGGAATCGGCGGACGACCAGCCACCCGGCTGATGCCCCGGCGGCGAGATCCCGCTGCCCGGTAGCCGCTGCCCGGTGCGGTATCCTAGCGGGTTTCCCGACCGCTACCTGGCAGATTGATGCCCCTGATGCACCATTCCGACGACTCTTCCGCAGCGGAGGAGGTCTCCGCAATCCACCAGCCCCGGCTTTGGCAGGACAAAGGCTGGACCGCCCGCGTCATCAAGAACGAGGATGGCGACGGATGGGCGGTCGAGATGATCCAGGACGGCAGCGCCGAGCCGGCGCTGGTCGGCCCCTGGACCATGGGGCGCAACAAGGTCGACCCGAAGCCGCTGGATGCAGCGGCCTTCCAGACGCTGGTCAAGACCGCCAGCGAGGTCATCCGGCGCCATGAGCAGCAATTGCATGCCCGCCTCAACAAGCAGTGCCAGATCGAGACCGAAGCGGGAACCGTGAGCGTCAGGCTCGCCGTCACGCCCGATGAGTACGAGCCCTTCGGCACGCTGACCGCCGTCGACCCCTATGGCGATGTGATCGCGAGCGTCAAGGTGCCTGCCGATTTCCGCCTGACGCGCGAGAGTGCCGGCCGCTGGGCCGACAGCGGCTTCGGCAAGATCGGCCGGCGCGGCTGAGGGCAGATCGATGCAGGCATCCACCGCGTCGTGCGGGCGATGCCTTGGGCCGGCCGAGCCAACGACGCCGTGATGCCGGACACCAGCCCTCTATCCCTCTATCCCTCGATTTCTCGATTTCTCAAGCGCCCGCCGAGCCGCATGCGGACTGGATCTTCCCGATCAGGCCGAGCAGCAGCGACGCATACCGTGATACCGCGCGCTTGCCGCCGGGCTTGGGCGGAAAGCTGATATTGAGCCCGTACCACAGCTGGTCAGGACCGCGGAACGCCGCGCCGACGGCGGTGAGGTGTCCCGGCTGGTAGTCGGCCGTGCAGTATCCGAGCGACTGTGCCTGGGCGATACCACGGCTCAGCTCCCGCTCGACCGCCGGCCAGGCGTCGCCGGCCTTCTCGGCGATGCGCTCCAGGATCGCGCCGCGCACCGCCGGCGGCACGGCGGCCAGCCATGCCATGCCGATCGACGTCTGCTCGATCGGCACCCTCGTGCCCGGCTCGACGCGGCGCGTGCGCGACACGCTGTCGACGCTGTGGCGTACCGCGGCCAGGTAGACCATCGCGGTCTGGTCGGGCACGGCCAGGCCCACGTTGACCTTCTCGGCGTCAGCGATCTCGTGCATCAGCGGCAGCGCGACGGCCGGCACCACGGTGGCGTGGTGGAAGGCATCGGCCAGGCTGACGACCACGACCGCCAGGCGGTAGGCGCGCTCCGTGGTGTCGTAGAGCAGGAAGCCGCCGTCCACCAGGGAGCGCGTCAGCCGGCTGACCGTCGGCCGCGGCAGGCCCGTGCGCGCCGCCAACTCCGCGTTGCTCAGGCTCGATGACCCCACCCGGAACGCGCGCAGCAGGCGCAGGCCACGCTCCAGCGACTGGCTGCCGTCGGTCTGCCGCGTAAAGCTGCCGGTGCGCTGTGTCAGCGCGCGGCTGGAGGGCGCGACCGCGGCGGCTTCCGCCGCCGTGGCGGGGCGGGGAGCAGGGGAAGGGGCAGCAAGGGTCCGGCGGCGCGGGGCAGGCATGGGGAGACGGTTCGGCGTGGTGCGATGCGGGATGCCTGGGTCGTGAGCAATTTCGGTATCCGAAATTGCAGTGTAGCGCAGTGACACGTAGCGGCGAATACTGTGCGCGTCCTTGTTCCCCGGAGCGCTACGCCATGGCCTTGGCATCTTCCCCCGATCTCAGCGTGACACGCGACCAGCATGTCGCGCGCATCGAGCTTTCCCGTCCCCCCCACAACTTCGTCGACGCCGATCTCATGCGCCGGCTTGCCGAGGCACTGTTCTGTCTCGACGAAGAGGAGAGCTGCCGCGCCATCGTGCTGGCGTCGGGCGTGGGCACCTTCTGCGCCGGCGCGGACTTCAGCGGCACGGCACAGGCCGGCGCTTCGGGCGCTTCGGGCGCTTCGGATGTCTCACGCGATCCGTCGGCGTTCTACGAACAGGCCATGAAGCTCTACCGCAGCCGCAAGCCGATCGTGGCGGCGGTCGAAGGCGCCGCCATCGGCGCGGGCCTCGGCCTGGCGCTGCTGGCCGATTTCCGCGTCACCTGCCGCGCGGCGCGCTTCAGCGCCAACTTCAACCGGCTCGGCTTCCATCCCGGCTTCGGCATGAGCGTGACGCTGCCGCGCCTGGTCGGCGAGCAGCAGGCGGCGCTGTTGTTCTATACGGGCCGCCGCATCGATGGCGCGGAAGCGGTGCGCATCGGCCTCGCCGATGCCCTGGTCGACCAGGGCGAGGTCCTGTCCCGCGCGACCGCGCTGGCACACGAAATCGCGGCGTCCGCCCCGCTCGCCGTCGAGAGCACGCGCGAGACCTTGCGGCTCGGGCTGGCCGAGCGCGTCGTCGCGGCGAACCGGCGCGAGCTGGAGATCCAGCGCGTGCAGTTCGCCACCGCCGATTTCCGCGAGGGCGTGGCGGCCATGGCGGAGCGCCGTGCACCGCTGTTCCAGCGCCGTTGAGGGAGCCACCGCATGCAAACGAAGAATGCGGCCTGCGCCGGACCGC
Organism: Cupriavidus sp. USMAA2-4; assembly: GCF_001854305.1. NCBI lineage: Bacteria > Pseudomonadati > Pseudomonadota > Betaproteobacteria > Burkholderiales > Burkholderiaceae > Cupriavidus > Cupriavidus sp. USMAA2-4. The sequence continues at coordinate 2,129,232 of NZ_CP017749.1, forward strand.
TCGACGGCATCCGCGTGCTGGACCTGACCTCGGTGGTGCTCGGCCCCCTGGCCACGCAGGCCCTGGCCGACCTCGGTGCCGACGTCATCAAGATCGAAGGGCCCGAGGGCGATCTCATGCGCGCCAATGGCGTGTCGCGCAGCGAGGGCATGAGCTCGATCTATCTCGCGCTCAACCGCAACAAGCGCTCGGTGGTGCTCGACCTCAAGCGCGAGGCGGGCGCGGCAGCCCTGCGGCGCCTGATCGAGGGGGCCGACGTGCTGGTCCACAATATGCGCGTCGCCGCCATCGAGCGGCTGGGCTTCGGCTATGCCGCGGTGGCAGCGATCAACCCGCGCATCGTGTACTGCGTCGCCACCGGCTTCGGGCAGGACGGCCCGCACCGCGACAAGCCGGCCTTCGACGACATCATCCAGGCGGCCTGCGGACTGGTGGCGCTGGGCTCGTCGGGCGGCCGCCCGGAGTACGTGCCGAGCCTGATCGCCGACAAGACCACCGGCATCGTGCTGGCCAATGCCGTGCTGGCCGCGCTGCTGCACCGGGAGCGGCACGGCCAGGGCCAGTCGGTGGAGGTGCCGATGCTCGAAACGATGGCCAGCTTCGTGATGGCCGAGCACCTGGCCGGCCTGACCTTCGATCCGGCTGCCGGGCCCGCCGGATACGCGCGCCTGCTGCAGGGCGGCCGGCGGCCCGTGCAGACCGCCGACGGGTGGCTCTGCGCGCTGCCCTACACCGGGCGCCACTGGAAGGCATTCTTCCATGCGGTGGGGCGCGACGACCTGGCCGAGGCCTACCGCATCGACAGCCGCGCGCAGCGCAATGCCCATATCCGCGACCTGTACCGCCACCTGGGCGAGATCACGCCCACGCGCACCACGTCGGCCTGGATGGCGTTGTTCGAGTCGCTCGACATCCCGGCCACGCCGATCTACGCGCCGGACGACCTGCCCGCGCATCCGCACCTGCAGGCGGTGGGACTGTTCGAGAAGACGACCCATCCCACCGAGGGGCCCTTGCGCGAAATGCGCCCCACGGCGCGCTTCTCGGCCACGCCGCTGGCGCTGCGCCGCCACGCGCCCACGCTGGGCGAGCATACCGAAGAGGTCCTCCGCGAAGCGGGGCTGGAGCCGGGCGAGATCGCCCGGCTCGCCGGCACGCGGGGGACGGTCCGGGACGATACCGACGAGAGAGGAGAACGTTCGTGAATTTCGCACTTGCAGAAGAGCACCAGATGCTGAAGGACCTTGTCGCACGTTTCGTGCGCGAGGAACTGATCCCGCTGGAGGCCGGCGCGCTGGCCCGGGAGGCGGAGAGCGGCCAGCTGACGCTGCTGCAGCACGACCAGGACAGGCTCGACCGGCTGTCGCGCGAGCTGGGTCTGTGGGGCCTCGATGCACCGGCCGAACTGGGCGGCGCGGACCTGCCGGTGGTGGCGATGGTCGGGGTCAACGAGGAGCTTGGCAAGACCATCACGCCGTACGACCTGCCGCCCGATTCGCCCAACCTGCGCATGCTGCTGCGGAGCGCGAACGCCGGGCAGCGCGCGCGCTACCTGGAGCCCTATGCGCGCGGCGAAACGGTGTCGGCCATCGCCATCTCCGAACCGGGCGCGGGCGGCGACCCGGCCATGATGAGCACGCGCGCGGAGCGGGACGGCGACGACTGGGTGCTCAATGGCCGCAAGATCTGGATCAGCCGCGCCGCGCGCGCCGACTGGACCATCGTCATGGCGGTCACCGACAAGGCGCGCGGTGCGCGCGGCGGCATCTCCGCCTTCCTGGTCGATCGCGGCACGCCGGGATTCAAGGTGGAACGCCGTATCGCGATGATCGGTGGTGCCTCCACCTATGAGGTGGTGCTGGAGGATTGCCGCCTGCCGTCCGCGCAGCTGCTCGGCGTGGAAGGACAGGGCTTCGGGCCGATGCAGGCGCGGCTGTCCAGCCGGCGCGTCCAGATGGCGGCCTGGTGCATCGGGCGGGCGCAGCGCGCGCTCGACATGATGTGCGAGTACGCGCTGCAGCGCCGCACCTTCGGCGCGCCCCTGGCGGAACGGCAGGCCATCCAGTGGTGGGTGGCGGACGCCGCCACGCGCATCCACGCCTGCCGCCTGATGACCTACGAGGCCGCGGCGCGCATCGATGGCGGCGACGAAGCGCGCACCCAGGTCTCGATGATCAAGGTGTTCGCCACCGAGATGGCATGGGATGTGATCGACCGCGCGATGCAGACGTTCGGCGCCATGGGCATGACCAAGGAGATGCCGCTGCAGCAGATGGCCAACGAAACGCGCCTGATGCGCATCTATGAAGGCCCGTCCGAAGTGCACCGCTGGGTGATCGCCCGCGACCTGCTCGGGCTCAAGCGCTGACGGCTGCGGCCGGGAGCTGCCTCGCCGGAGGACGGAGCGGCAGGCGGGGCACAGCGCCGCAGGCAAGGCATAGGCAGGACATCAGCAGGACATAAGCAGGACATAAGCAGGACATAAGCAGGACATAAGCAGGACATAAGCAGGACATAAGCAGGACATAAGCAGGACATAAGCAGGACATAAGCAAGACACAGGAGACAAGATGAGCACCATCGACAACGCATCGCGCCGCCGCTTCGTCATCGCGGCCGGCATCACCTGCGCGGCCGGCTTCGCCGGGCTGCCCGCCCCGGCGGCGGCGCAGGCCCCGGCATTCCCCAGCCGTCCCATCCGCTTCATCGTGCCGTTTCCGTCGGGCAGCGGCACCGATATGACGGCACGCGTCTTCGCCAAGAAGATCGGCGAGCTGAGCGGGCAGGGCGTGGTGGTCGAGAACAAGCCCGGCGGCAACGGCTTCATCGGCGTGCAGACGCTGCTCGGCGCTCCCGCCGACGGCTACACGGTATTCATCGGCAGCAACTCGACGCTGTCCACCAATGCCGCCACCTTCCGCAAGCTGCCCTACGATCCGCTCACCGATTTCACGCCGATCACGCTGCTGTCGCGCGGCCCGTGCCTGATCATCGTGCCGGCGAACTCGCCCTACCACTCGCTCAAGGAGCTGGTGGACGACGCGCACAAGCGGCCCGGCGCGCTCAACTACGGCACCGGGTCGGTGTCGTACACCCTGTACAGCGAATGGCTCAACGAGCAGAGCCATATGAAGACCACCGGCGTGCCGTACAAGGGGGCCGGAGATGCCATCAACGGCGTCATGGCAGCGAGCGTCGATTTCGCCGTGGTGGATGCCAGTGGCGCGATCGAGCTGGTCAAGGCGGGCCGGCTGCGCGCGCTGGCCTACACCGCGCCGCAACGCTCGCCGCTGCTGCCCGAGGTGCCGAGCGCCCCCGAAGCGGGGATCCCCGATTTTCTCGCCTACAACTGGGTCGCCGCGGCGGTCTCCGCCAGGACGCCGCCGGCCGTCGCGCAACGGCTGGGAGAGCTGTTCGCGCAGGCGGGCGCCAGCGCGGAGGTCAAGGCCTACTACCAGCGCCAGTCGACCTCGCTGATCCTGTCCACCCCGGCGGAACTGCGGGAGTACCAGAAGACGGAGATCGCGCGCTGGAAGCGCCTGGCATCGATTGCGAAGATCGAACTGCAGTAACGGCGCACCGGCTTGAGCGCGGATGCCCGGGGGCCGCCAGCTGCGGCCCGCCGGGCGCCGGCGCAGGGGAAGGGAGCCGCAGGCGCCATGCGCGTGCGGCTTGCCCTTGGTGCTTCCTCAGTTGCGGCGCTCGAAGGCCAGCTTCAGCCCGAGCCCGATCATCACCACGCCGCTGGTGCGGTGCAGGCCGGTCAGGAAGCGCGGATTGCGCCGGATCCAGTTCGACAGCAGTCCGGCGGACAAGGCCACCGGCCCCTTGACCAGGAAGGTCAGGCACGCGAAGACGAGGCCCAGCGCGAAGACGCCGAGGGTCGGATGGGCGGCGTCCGCATGCACGAACTGCGGCAGGAAGGCCAGGTAGAAGATCGCCACCTTGGGGTTGGAAAGATTGGACATCGCGCCTTGCGCGAAGGTGCGCAGCGGCGAGTGCGCGCGACCGGCATCCGCCGTCACTTCCAGGGTGCCGGACGATCGCAGCAGCCCGATGCCGAGATAGAGCAGGTAGGCGGCGCCGACCAGCTTGAGCGCGGTGAACAGCCATTCGGACGCCTGCAGGATGGCGCCCAGGCCCAGCGTGGCGAGAATGGTGTGACCGATGAGGCCGACGCTGACGCCGGCCGCCGTGACGAGGCCGGCCCGTGTGCCGCGCGCCAGCGTGCGCGACATCACCAGCACCATGTCCTGGCCCGGCGTGGCGATCACCAGCAGAGAGGTGAGGATGAAGACAGACCACGACACTTCCATCATGAAGATCCCTTGTTGAGCGGTCAGCCGGCGAGCGGCTGGCGCCGCCCGTTGCGGGCCGGCGCGGTTGCTTTGGACGACGCATTATGCGCGCTCGGTGCGGATTGCGCTGAGGTGCGCCACGGGGCACCCCGGCGCGGGGGGCAGGCTGCGGCGTCGTTCGGACAGCGGAGGGGGCGTCGATGGCGGGCGACCGCGGCGCGGCGCGGCGGGCCAGCACCGGCGCCGCCCCGGCCTGATTGTTTCTGCCAATGTTTTTGTCCCAATCGGCGATTGGCGACGCCGCGCCCCCGGCGCACACTGCATCGCGTGGGCCGGCCGGCCGGCGCGGTGCCGGAGGCGGCCCGACGCGGCACGGTCCCGTCGCCGGCCGCCAGCACAGGAGACCCTCGATGACCCAGATGAAACGCGCCGTCCACGTCGTCGGCGTCGGCATGATTCCCTTCACCAAGCCGGGTGCCTGCGATCCCTACCACGTCATGGGCGCGCGGGCGGCGCGGCTGGCGCTGGAGGACGCGGGCGTCGACTACCAGCATGTGCAGCAGGCCTATGTCGGCTATGTCTACGGCGACTCCACCGCCGGACAAGCCGCCATCTACGGCGTCGGGCTGACCGGCATTCCCGTCTTCAACCTCAACAACAACTGTTCCAGCGGCTCCAGCGCGCTGTTCCTGGCGCGCCAGGCGGTGGAGAGCGGCCTGGTGGAGTGCGCGATCGCGCTCGGCTTCGAGCAGATGGTGCCGGGCGCGCTCAAGGGCGCCTACGACGACCGGCCCTCGCCGATGGCGCGCTTCGTCGACACCATGACCGCGCAGCAGGGCTACCAGCCGGACGCGCCGCGCGCGGCGCAGTTCTTCGGCGGCGCGGGGCAGGACTACATCGAGCAGTACGGCATCCGTGCCGACACCTTCGGCCGCATCTCGGTCAAGGCGCGCCAGCACGCGGCGCGCAATCCGCTGGCGGTGTTCCGCCAGACGCTGACGCTGGAGGAGGTGATGGCCTCGCCCACGGTGTTCGGCCCGCTGACGCGCTACCAGTGCTGCCCGCCGACCTGCGGCGCGGCCGCCGCCATCGTCTGCTCGGAGCCGTTCGCGCGCAAGCACGGCCTGGACCGTCGCGTGGTGATCGCGGCCCAGGCCATGACCACCGATACGCCGAGCACCTTCGACAGCGGCGACATGCGCAAGGTGGTGGGCTACGACATGACGGCCGCGGCCGCGCGCCAGGTCTACGAGGCCGCCGGCGTGGGACCGGAGGATCTCGACGTGGTGGAGCTGCACGACTGCTTCAGCGCCAACGAGCTGATCACCTACGAGGCGCTCGGCCTGACGCCGGAAGGCACGGCGGAGAAGTTCATCGTCGACGGCGACAACACCTACGGCGGCCGCGTGGTGACCAATCCCTCGGGCGGGCTGCTGTCCAAGGGGCATCCGCTCGGCGCCACCGGCCTGGCGCAATGCGCCGAACTGGTGTGGCAGCTGCGCGGCCAGGCCGACCAGCGCCAGGTGGCGGGCGCGCGCAACGCGCTGCAGCACAACCTCGGCCTGGGCGGCGCCTGCGTGGTCACGCTGTACCAGGCAGCGTGAGGGCGGCGTGATGATCGACACAGACGACAAGGACAGGAGGCAACGATGACTCGCAAACTCGAAGGCAAGGTGGCGCTGGTTTCCGGCTCCGGACGCGGCATCGGCCGCGAGATCGCTCTCAAGCTCGCCAGCGAAGGCGCGCGCGTGGTGATCAACGACCTCGACGCGGCACCCGCGGAACAGACCGTCGCCGACATCCGCGCGGCCGGCGGCGAGGCGGTGGCCTGCGTCGGCAGCGTGACCGAGGCCGGCTTCGCCGACCGCTTCGTCAAGCAGGCGCTGGACAGCTTCGGCGGGCTCGACATCATCGTCAACAATGCCGGCTACACCTGGGACAACGTGGTGCAGAAGATGAGCGACGAGCAGTGGGAAGCCATGCTCGCGGTGCACCTGACCGCGCCGTTCCGCATCCTGCGCGCCGCCTCCGGCTTCATCCGCGAGGCCGCCAAGCGCGAGGCCGAGGCTGGCCGGCCGGTGTTCCGCAAGGTCGTGAACATCTCCTCCACCTCGGGCGTGTACGGCAACGCGGGGCAGGCCAACTACGCCGCCGCCAAGGCCGGCATCAACGGCCTGACCCGGGCCATGGCCAAGGAATGGGGGCGCTACAAGGTCAATGTCAACAGCGTCGCCTTCGGCCTGATCATGACGCGCCTGACCGAGGCCGCGGCCGACGCCGATGCCAGCATCGACATCGCCGGCCAGCAGATCAAGGTGGGCGTCAACCCGCAGGTGCTCAAGAATGCCGAGGCGCTGATCCCGCTGGGGCGCGGGGGCACGCCGGAGGAGGCGGCCGGCGCGGTCTACATGTTCTGCATCCCGGAGTCCAACTACGTCAGCGGCCAGGTGCTGGTCTGCGGCGGCGGCCGCCCGTGAGCGCGGCGGCGACCTGCCGCCGGGTCACACCGGCAGCTGGTCGCGCCTGGTGGAATTGCTCTTCTGCCATGCAGAACGAAAAACGGCATCCGGCCTTCCGCGCTGCGCTGTCTCGGCTAGACTACCGCCTGCACAGCGGGGACACACCTGCCTCGCAAAGCACTACGGAGACAAGCAGTGACGAACCAAGAGCAATCCCAGGATCTCGACTTCCCGCTGGAAGGCGTGCGTGTACTCGACCTGTCGCGCGTGTTCGCGGGGCCGCTGTGCGGCCAGGTGCTGGCCGACTTCGGCGCCGAGGTGATCAAGGTCGAGCACCCCGGCCGCGGCGACGATACGCGTGACTGGGGCATGCGCATCGGCAAGACCGAGACCACCTACTACAACAGCATGAACCGCAACAAGCGGTCGATCACGCTGGACCTGCAGAGCCCGGAAGGCGTGCAGATCGTCTATGACCTGCTGCCGCAGTTCGACGTGGTGATCCACAACTTCAAGACCGGCGGCGCCGAGAAGCTGGGCCTGGGCTACGCGCAGCTCAAGGCGATCAAGCCGGAGCTGATCTACTGCGCGGTGTCGGGCTACGACAGCAGCGGCCCGGAGGCCAAGCGGCCGGGCTACGACCTGGTCATCCAGGGCGAGGCCGGCCTGATGGCGCTGAACGGCGAGGCCAGCCAGCCGCCGCTGAAGTTCGGCGTGGCGGTGGTGGACCTGATGACCGGCATGTACGCCGCGCAGGCCGTGCTGGCGGCGCTGTTCCGCCGCGAGCGCACCGGCAAGGGCCGCCTGATCGAGATGGCGCTGTACGACTGCGGCGTCATGGTGACCGGCTATTACGGCCTCGATGCCATGCTGCTGGGCCGCGATCCGGCGCGCTATGGCAATGCCCACCCGTCCATCGTTCCCTACGGCATGTTCGATGCCGCGGACGGTCCGCTGATCATCGCGGTGGGCAACAACAGCCAGTTCGAGAAATTCTGCCGCCAGGTGGTCGAGCGCCCCGACATCGTCGAGGACCCGCGCTATGCCACCAACGTGGAGCGGGCCCGGAACCGTGAGACGCTGACACCGCTGATCACCGGCGTGATCCGCGGCTTCGCCCGCGACGTGCTGCTGGAGCGCATGTCGGCCTGCGGCATCCCCTGCGGCAAGGTGGCGGGGCTGCACGAGGCGCTGACCAGCGAGCGCACGCGCCGCGGCGGCCTGCTGCGCGAGATGCCGCATCCGGTGGCGGGCAGCACGCACGTGTTCGCGCCGCCGTACCGGCTGGACGGCCAGCGCCTGCCGATCCGCAGCGCGCCGCCGACGCTGGGCGAGGGCACGCGCGCGGTGCTGCAGCAACTGCTGTCGCTGAGCGACGCGCAATTGCAGGACCTGCAGGCGCGCGGCGTGCTGACGCTGCCGGAGGGCCAGGCGGGCGCCTGAGGGCCCGCTTGCGGACCGCCTTGGCGTCGGTCCGTGCGTCGGTCCATGCGGCGCCGCGCGCCCTACATCTCATCGATCGCTGTCGACAGGCTGGCCACGCCGGCGTCCGCATCCCGCTCCAGCGAGAAGCGGTCGCGCGTGGTCACGTAGAAGCTGGCGCCGAAGCGACCGACCGGGAAGTAGTCCTGCAGGCGCACGCGCCAGCGCTCGGTGTCGATCAGGCCGTCGCGCGCATGCAGGTGCAGCACGCGCCCGATGAAGATCTGCCGGCTGGCGGTCTCCAGCGTTTCCCACAGCGTGCATTCGAAGGCCACCGGCGCCTCGGCGATGCGCGGCGGCGCCACCTGCGCGCAGGGGGCCGGCGTCAGTCCCGCGCGCGCCAGCTCGCTGACGTGCGGCGGCAGCCGCTCGCCGCACTGGTGCATCTTGTCCGCCATCGCTTCGTCGCTCAGGTGCACGACGAATTCGCCGCTGCGCACGATATTGGCCGCCGTGTCCTTGAGCGAGCCGTCGGCCAGGCGATTGACGCTGATCATGACGATCGGCGGCTCCTCCCCCAGCATGTTGAACATGGAGAAGGGCGCGGCATTGGCCGTGCCGTCGGCGCCGAGCGTGGTGACCAGCGCGATCGGGCGCGGCACGATCAGGCTCGCCATCAGCTTGTAGCGCTGGTACTCGGTCAGGGTGCTGAAATCGATTTCCATGGGGTTTCCCGTGCGTGGCCGGCACGTGCCTACTGCTTGCCCTGCTGCGGCAGGCCCAGCATCTGGGCCAGGCTCTTCTCGCCCTTCATGCGCGAGGTTTCGATCCGCTGCTCGAGTTCGAGCAGGTGGGCCTCCATCCGTGCCACCGCGCCGGCAGCGTCACCAGCTTCGATGGCGGCGACGATGGCGGCATGCTCATCATGTTCGCAGGGGGCGTGCCCGGGCGGCTCGTAGAGGCCGACGATCAGCGAGCAGCGCGAGACCAGTTCGGTCAGATAGCGCTGCAGCACCGGGTTGCGCGCCAGCGCGGCGATGCGCAGGTGGAAGCCGCTGGCCAGCCGCGCCCAGGAAGGCTGGTCGAAGCGGTGCATGGCGTCGTGTTCCTCGTCGAGCTGCCGGCGCAGCTCGCGCAGGTCGTCCGCGTTCACGCGCGACACGGCCAATTCCACCAGCACCCGTTCCATGGCGCGGCGGGCTTCGAAGATCTGGCGGGTTTCCTCGGGCGTCGGCTCGGCGATCACCGCGCCCTTGTTGGGGCGCAGCGCCACGATGCCGTCGTGGGCGAGCTTTTCCAGCACGCGCCGCACCACGGCGCGGCCGACGCCGAACAACTGGCACAGCTCCGGCTCCGGCAGCTTGGTGCCGGGCACCAGGCGGTGATTGAGGACGCCGTCGAAAATGGTCTGGTAGATGCGCGCGTCGGCGTCGCGCGCCTCCGTTTCCGCTTGTTCGGCGGCGGGCGCCTGCTGTGCGGCGCGGGTCTTCTTCACGGGGGAGGAGGGCATGGGAGCGAGCGGGCAATCGATGGCCATGATGTTAGCGTGACGCGGCCAGGGCAGTGAACGGTGCGCCCGCGTCCTGCGCCGGCGGCTGGGCCTCCATGGCGGCGCAGATGGCGCCGGGCGTGGTCATCCAGATGTCGCCGCGGTCGCGGTGCGCGGCGATGTGCGCCAGTGCGCGGCGCAGGTGGCGCAGGCGGTAAGGCTGGCCGACCAGGTAGGGATGCAGCGCGATGCCCATCACCAGCGGCTGCGGATGGCGGGCATGGCCGGCCTGCGCCAGCATCTCGTCGAAGTGGTCGATGATCATGTCGGCGAAGGCCGCGCCGTCGAGTTGGCGCGCCACGATCATGGGGATGTCGTTGAGTTCCTGTGGGTAGGGAATGGCCCACAGCGGACCGCCGCGGGTCTGCATCGGCACCGGCCGGTCGTCGTGGCACCAGTTCAGCGTGTAGCGGTAGCCGCATTCGGCCAACAGGTCCGGTGTGGCCGTCGTCTCCGAGATCCAGGGCGACAGCCAGCCTGCCGGGGCCTGCCCGCTGTGCGCGCGGATGCGCTCACGGCAGTGGCGCAGCAGCGCGCGCTCGCCGGCTTCGTCGAGTTCGCTCTGGCGGCAGGCATTGGTATGGCCATGGCCGATCAGTTCATCGCCGCGCGCCAGGCAGGCATCGAGCACCTCGGGGCAGTGATCGTACAGCGCGGTGTTCAGCAGCACGCCGGCCGGCATGGCGAACTGGTCGAACAGCTCCAGGCAGCGCCACACGCCGACCCGGTTGCCGTATTCGCGCCAGCTGTAGTTGAGCACGTCCGGCTGGGGCGACACGGGGCCCAGGCTGGCACCCAGGCCCTCGCCGAAGGCGAAGTGCTCGATATTGAAGCCCAGGTAGACCGCCAGGCGGGCGCCGCCAGGCCAGCGGAAGGCATCGGCGTCTGTGATCGGGCGGTAGGGAAAGCGGCCGTGGCTGCGCAGCGGGCCGAACTGCGGTGCGGGTGCGGGTGCGGCATGTGGTTGTGGTGTCGCCGGCGGACTCGGATGGTGCGTCATGGACGTTTGCCTTTCTTCCTTTCTTCGCTTGCAGGGTGTCGGGGTCCGGCGGGGTGGGCGGAACCATTGCGGGGAACGCCTGCCCCGACTTGCGGCGCCGCGCACCGCGCTCGTGCAAGAGCCTGGCCGCGCATCGCAATCCGGAACGATGTCAGATCGTTCGCAAAAAGCAGGCCAGATCGTCTGCATATAGCCGTAGAGATCGTCATCTGATCAGTTTCCGTTTCGCGTGCAGATTGGCATGGCTCTTGCAATCGATGGGCCTGTACCAGGGCGGCGCCTGCCGTCCTGCCGCATCCACTCATCGTGCAGACGCCTCCGGAGAACCCCATGCCCCGTCCCCAACGCCGTGCCCTCTTGCTTGCCGCCGCCGCGGCCTGTGTGCTGCCTGCCTTGCGGGCGCAGGCGGCCGAGCCGATCAAGATCGGCCTGATCACCGCGCTGTCCGGCCAGTCCGCCCGTGCCGGCGAGGCGCTGACGCGCGGCATGACGGTCGCCATCGACGAGATCAACGCCAAGGGCGGCCTGCTCGGCGGCCGCAGGCTCGAACTGGTGCGGCGCGACGACGAGGGCAATCCCGCCAAGGGCGTGCTGGCTGCGCGCGAGCTGATCTACAAGGAGAAGGTCGCGGTGCTGTTCGGCGGCCTCGACACGCCGGTGTCGATGGCGATCGTGCCGATCGCCAACCAGGAGAAGGTGCCCTTCATGGGCCCGTGGGCCGCCGGTACCGCGATCACCCGCAACGGCGCCAATCCCAACTATGCCTTCCGTGTCTCGGCGGTCGACGAGGTGGTCGACAAGGCCATGCTGCAGTACGCACAGAAGGCTTTCGGCGCGAGCCGGCCAGGCCTGATCCTGGTCAACAACCCGTGGGGCGAGTCGAACGAGAAGGGCATCGTGGCAGCGCTGGCGGCCAAGGGCGCCAAGCCCGCCGGGGTGGAGAAGTTCGAGGCCAGCGATGTCGACGTGGTGCCGCAGCTCGGCCGGCTCAAGGCCGCCGGCGCCGATGTGCTGTTGCTGGTGGGCAACGTGGGCCCGTCGGCGCAGGTGGTGAAATCGCTCGACCGCATGGGCTGGAAGGTGCCGGTGGTCTCGCACTGGGGCCCGGCGGGCGGCCGCTTCACCGAGCTGGCCGGCCCCAATGCCAGAAACGTGCACTTCGTGCAGACCTACAGCTTCTTCGGGCCGCAGACCCCGGTCAGCACGCGCGTGGTGGCCGAGCTGAAGGCCAGGTACGGTGACATCAAGGGCCCGGACGACATCACGCCTGCCGTGGGCGTGGCCAACGCCTATGACGCGACCCGGCTGGCGGCACTGGCCATCGCCCGCGCCGGCAGCACGCAGGGCGATGCGGTGCGCGAGGGCTTCTACAAGATCGACCGCTACGAAGGCCTGATCAAGACCTATGTGAAGCCCTTCACGCCGCAGGCCCACGACGCGCTGTCGGAGAACGACTACGTATGGGCGCAGTTCATCGACAACCGTATCGTGCCGGTGGGCAGGTAAGGCAGGCCGGCCGCTTCCGGCAGCGACGAGGTTTCTCCATGCTTTGGATTTCCGCCCTGATCAGCGGGCTCGGCCTGGGCAGCATGTACGGGCTGATGGCGCTGGGCTTCCATCTCACCCACGCGGTGTCCGCCACCGTCAACTTCGCCCAGGGCAGCTCGATGATGCTGGGGGCGGTGCTGACCTACACCTTCGCGCAGACGCTTGGCTGGCCGATGCCGCTGGCCATGCTGCTGGCCCTGGCGCTGTGCGCGCTGTACGGGCTGGCGGTCGAGTTCCTGGCGGTGCGGCCGTTCGCCAGCCGCGGCTCCGATGCCTGGCTGATGGCCACGGTGGCACTGGGCATCGTGCTCGACAACGTGGTGCTGCTGGCCTTCGGCAGCGAGCCGCGCAGCCTGCCGTCCCCGCTGGCCACGCAATCGCTGCAGCTCGGCGCCACCGGCGTCGGCGTCTATCCGCTGCAGCTGGTGATCCCCGTGGTGGGGCTGGCGCTGGCCGGGCTGCTGCACTGGGCGCTGCGCCGTTCGCGCTGGGGCGTCGCCATGCTGGCGGTGGTGCAGAACCGCGACGCCGCGCGCCTGATGGCCATCCCCATCCGGCGCACCGTGGCCGGCGCCTTCGCGCTGTCGACGCTGCTGGCGGGCGTGGCCGGCGTGCTGATCGCGCCGCTGTTCAACGTGCAGGCCGACATGGGCACGGTGTTCGGCCTCAAGGCTTTCGCCGTGGCCATCCTGGGCGGCCTGTCGAGCGCCTGGGGCGTGATGGCGGCCGGCCTGCTGCTCGGCCTGGCCGAGGCGCTGGTGACCGCCTGGCTCGGCTCCAGCTACACCCAGATCATCACCTTCGCGCTGGTGATCGCGCTGCTGGCGCTGCGGCCGGACGGCCTGTTCGGGCGTGCGGAGGTGCGCAAGGTATGAGCGATCCGATGCTGTCTTCCCCTTCGTCTCCCTCGTCTCCCTCGTCTCCGCCTTCCGCCGCGGTGCCGCCGGTGGCATCGTCTGCCGCCCGGCGCGGCGCGCCGCTGCTCGGCCTGGGGTCTGCGGCGCAGGTGGCGGCCGTGGTGGCCCTGCTGCTGGCCGCCGCGGCGCTGGCGTTGTCGCTGAACGGCTACTTCGTCTTCGTGATCGCCGGGGTGGCCTTGCTGGCGATCTGCGGCGTGGGCCTGAACCTGCTGCTCGGCCTGAGCGGGCAGGTGTCGTTCGGCCACGTCGGCTTCTATGCGATCGGGGCCTACACCGTGGCCATCCTGACCGGCCAGGCGGGCTGGAGCTTCTGGGCGGCATGGCCGGCCGCCGCGCTGCTGGCGGGCGCGCTCGGTGCCTTGCTGGCCTTGCCGGCGCTGCGCGTCAAGGGGCCGGGCCTGGCCATGGTGACCATCGCCTTCGGCTTCATCGTCGAGCACGGCGCGGTCGAGTGGCGCGCGCTGACGGGCGGCCAGAACGGCCTGATGGGCATCGCCCAGCCGGCGCTGCCGGGCCTCGGCGGCGGCGAACGCAGCGTGGCGCTGCTCGCGCTGCTGGTGCTGGGCCTGGCGCTCGCCGCCTATGCCCGCATGGCGCGCGGAAGCTGGGGCGCGGCCATGCGGGCGGTGCGCGACAGCGAGACCGCGGCGGCCTCGATCGGCATCGATCCGCTGGTGGTCAAGACAGTCGCCTTCGCCGTCTCGGCGGCGCTGGCGGGCCTGGCCGGCGGGTTGTACGCGCCGCTGCAGGGCATGGTCACGCCGGGCATGTTCTCCTTCCTGCAATCGATCCTGTTCGTGCTGGTGGTGATGATCGGCGGCGCCGGCACGGTGGCCGGGCCGTTGGTCGGCGCCCTGGTGGTGGGCCTGCTGCCGGAACTGCTGTCCAGCCTGGAGAATCTGCGCCTGTTGTGCTTCGGCCTGCTGCTGCTGGTGGTGCTGTGGGTGGCGCCGGTGGGTGTGGCCGGTGTCGCCGGCGTCCTGCTGGGGCGGCTGCGGCGGCGCCCGAAGGCCTGGCCCGGAGGCGGCCGCGCCGATGCCGCCGCCGCCAGCCGCCTGCCCGTACGGCCACCGGCCGAGCGCGCGGGGCTGGCGGCGCGGGGATTGTCGATGGTGTTCGGCGGCGTGCGCGCGGTGGATGCGCTGTCGTTCGAACTGCCGCCCGGCCGGGTGACCAGCCTGATCGGCCCCAACGGCGCCGGCAAGTCGACCGTGCTGAACATGCTCTCCGGCTACTACCGCCCGAGCGCTGGCCAGCGCTGGCTGGGCGAACGCGCGCTGCCGGCGCGCGGTGCCTGCCACAGCGCGCGCCACGGTATCGCGCGGACCTACCAGACCACGCAGCTGTTCGCCGGCATGAGCGCTGCCGACAACGTGGCCATCGCGCTGTCCGGCGGCCGCCTGGGCAGCCTGCTCGGGGTCACCGGCTTCACCTCGGCGGTGGTGCGCGAGCGGGCCCGCGGGCTGCTGCTGGCCTGCGGCTACACCGGCGACCCCGACGTGCGCGCGGCCGACCTGCCCCACATCGACCGCCGCCTGGTGGAGATCGCGCGGGCGCTGGCCACGCGCCCGGCCGTGCTGCTGCTCGACGAGCCGGCCGCGGGCCTGTCGCGCGAGGACAAGGTGGCGCTCGGCCGCCTGCTGCGCGCGATCGCCGGCAGCGGCGTAGCGGTCGGGCTGGTCGAGCACGATATGTCGCTGGTGATGGACGTATCCGACGGCATCGTGGTGATCGACGCCGGCCAGCGCCTGGCCGTGGGCACGCCGCAGGACGTGCGCGCCGATCCGGTGGTACGCCGCGCCTACCTGGGCGATACCGGCGGCGTGCCGGCGCGCGCGCGGCGTGCCGGCACGGGCGAGGGTGCGCCGCCGCGCGAGGCGCTCGGCGTCAGCGCGCTGCGTACCGGCTATGGCGCCGCGCCGGTGCTGCACGAGGTGGACCTGCAGGTGCGCGAGGGCGAGATGGTGGCGCTGCTCGGAGCCAACGGTGCCGGCAAGTCGACGCTGATGCGCGCGCTGGCCGGCCTGCACCGCCCGGTGGCGGGCGGCATCACGTTCGACGGCACGGACCTGGCGCGGCTGGACGCCGCGCGCGTGGCGGCGCTGGGCGTCGTCCTGGTGCCGGAGGGACGGCAAGTGTTCCCGGAATTGTCCGTGCTCGACAACCTGCGCCTGGGTGCCTTTCCCTCGGGGCGCCTGCCGCGCGCCGAGACGATGCGGCGCGTGGAAGCGATGTTCGCCCGCTTTCCGCGTCTGCGCGAGCGCCAGCACCAGCGCGCCGGGTTGCTGTCGGGCGGCGAGCAGCAGATGCTGGCGGTCGCGCGCGGCCTGATGTCGCGGCCCAAGGTGCTGCTGCTGGACGAGCCCTCGCTGGGCCTGGCGCCGAAGATCATCGAGGAGCTGTTCGCCTCGCTGGATCACCTGCGCGAATCGGCCATCACCATCCTGCTGGTGGACCAGATGGCCGCGCTGGCGCTGTCGCTGGCCGACCGCGCCTATGTGCTGGAGGAGGGGCGGGTGGTGGCCAGCGGCCCGGCCGGGCAGTTGGCGAGCGACCCGTCGCTGGCGCAGGCCTATCTCGGCGGAGCGTGACACCATGGCATGCCTGTCTCCTGCCAACTCCGCGCTGGCCGAGTCCTCGGCCGGCATGGTCACCAGCCCGCACGCGCTGGCCAGCGAGGCCGGGCTCGAGGTGCTGCGCGCCGGCGGCAATGCCATCGAGGCCGCCATCGCCATCGGCGCCACGCTCGCGGTCACCTATCCGCATTTCACCGGACTGGGCGGCGATGCCTTCTGGCTCTTGAGCGACGGAGCCGGCCAGGTGCGCGGCCTGTCGGGCATCGGCCAGGCGGCCGCGGCGCTGCCGGCCTTCGATGGCGCGATTCCCCAGCGCGGCGGTGCCGCCGCCTTGACCAGCGCCGCCACCGTCGACACCTGGGCCCGGGCCTACGCCGTGGCCGGCGAATGGGGCGGCCGCCTGGGCTGGAGCGAGCTGTTCCGGCGCGCCATCGACTATGCGCACGAAGGTTTTGCGCTGACGCCCTCGCAGCACTTCTGGCAGTCCTTCCGCCGCCAGGAACTGGCCGGCTGGGCGGGCTTTGCCGACACCTTCCTGCCGCATGGCAGCCTGCCGGCGGTCGGCAGCCGCCTGCGCCAGCCGGCGCTCGGGCGCAGCCTGGAGCGCATCGCCACCCATGGCGCGCGCGAGTTCTACGAGGGTGAACTGGCCGCGCGCATTGTCGCCGGCCTGCGCGCCGCCGGCTCGCCCCTGACGCGGGCCGACCTCGCCGCCACCGCGGCGCGCGAGGCCGCGCCGCTGCGCGTTTCCTACCGCGGCGGCGAACTGCTCAGCCTGCCGCCGCCGACGCAGGGCGTGACCACGCTGCAGATCCTCGGTGTGCTGGAGCGCTTCGACGTGGCCGCGCTCGCCGAAGGCAGTGCCGACTACTACCACCTGCTGGTGGAGGCGGTGAAGGAGGCCTTCATCGAGCGCAACCGCTATGTCGCCGATCCCGACTTCGCCGAGGTGCCGGTGGCGGACATGCTGAGCCCGGCGCGGCTTGATGCCATGGCACGCCGCATCGACCCGCAGCGCGCGTTGTCTTGGCCGCATGTCTACCAGCATGGAGATACCGTCTACCTGGCGGCGGTCGATCGCCAGGGCCGCTGCGCCAGCGTGCTGCAGACCATCTACTTCGACTGGGGCAGCGGGGTGGTGGCGGGCGATACCGGCATCCTGTGGCACAACCGCGGCGCGGCCTTCCACACCGATCCGGCGCACCACAACGCGATCGGCCCGGGTAAGCGGCCCTTCCATACCTTGAATCCAGGCATGTACCTGCGCGAGGGCCGGCCGCGCCTGCTGTACGGCACGCAGGGTGCCGATGGCCAGCCGCAGACCCTTGCGGCCGTGCTGACGCGCCTGATCGACTACGGCATGGATCCGCTGAGCGCGCTGGCGCGGCCCCGTTTCCTGCTCGGGCGCACCTTTTCCGATGCGCGCGACAGCCTCAAGCTGGAGGCCGACGCCGGCGCGCAGGTGATGGCGGAACTGGCGGCGCGGGGCCACGAGATCAGCGAGATCCCGGCGCAGAGCCCGCTGGCCGGGCACCCGGGCGTGATCGCCATCGATGCCGACGGGCGGCATTGCCGCGGCGCCCACGACCCGCGCAGCGACGGGGTGGCGATGGGCCTGTAGCGCTGGCCCGCCGGACCCGCCGGGGCGGCTTCGTTCAGCGAGCCTGGCTCACTCCGGCTCGATGCCGGCAGCCTGGATCACCCGCGCCCACTTGAGCGTCTCGCTGCGCACGAAGGCTGCCAGTTCGTCCGGCGTGGACGGCACGGCCTCGCCGCCGGTGCGGCCGAAATGCTCGATCGTGGCCGGGGCCGCCAGTGCCTGGCGGATCAGCGCGTTCATGCGCGCCACCAGGGCCGGGGGCGTGGCCGCGGGAAAGAAGGCGGCCACCCAGGCGGTCATCTCATAGCCGGGCAGGCCGCTTTCGGCCATGGTCGGCACCTCTGGGAAGAGCGGATGGCGCCGGGCGGTGGTGACGGCGACGGCGCGCAGCTTGCCGCCCTGGATCAGGGGCCGGGCCGGCGAGATGTCGGAGACCATGAAGTCGACCTGGTGCCCCATCAGGTCGGTCAGGGCCTGGGGCACGCCCTTGTAGGGAATGTGCTCGGCCGGCGCACCGCTCATCATCTTGTAGAGTTCGCCGGCGATGCGGGTCGAGGAACTGCCGCTGGCGAAGGTCAGCTTGCCCGCCCGCGCCTTGGCGAGCGCGCTCAGGTCAGCCACCGTGCGCACCGGGCTATCGGCCGGCACCACCAGCACCAGCCCGCTGCGGGCGATCAGCGAGACCGGCGCGAAGTCCTTGACGGGATCGTAGGGCAGCGTGCGGAACAGCGAGGCATTGGCCGCATGCGTGGTGTTGGTGGTGATGAACAGGGTGTAGCCGTCCGCGGGCGAGGCGGCGGCCGCCTTGGCGGCGATGATGCCGCTGGCGCCGGGACGGTTGTCGACCACCACCGGCTGGCCGGTCTGCGCCGTCAGGCTCTGCGCGACATAGCGCGCGCTGTCGTCGGTGCCGCTGCCCGGCGGGAACGGCACCAGCACGCGCAGGGGCCGCTCCGGATAGCCGGCCGCGCGCGCCGGCCGTGGCGCCGCCGCCGCCGCGGCCAGCAGCGGCAGCAGGGCGAGAAAGCGGCGCCGTTCGATTCGCTCGTTCATCTTGTCTCCTCTTCTCTTCTCGTGCCTTCGCGGCATCTTGGCGGGGAGGCGGCACGTGCTGGCTCGCGCCAGGGGGCGTCGTCTCCCGGTCGTGCCGGCGCTTGCCGGCGATCGGCTGGCGGCTGGCCGCCAGCGGCTGATCGATAACGGCCAGCGGCCAGCGGCTAGCCGCGGCTCGCCGGGATCGCCAGCGCCGGATAGTGCTCGGTCAGCCTGGCCGGCAGCTCCATGTCGAGCACGAAGCGGTCGCCGCGGTACCAGAAGAAGCCGGCCATCAGGATGTCGCCGTCGATGTCGCGCGCGGTGCGCACCATCCTGGCCACGGGGGCGCCGAAGCCATAGCCGAGCTCGCGCACCAGCACGTGGTCGGCGGGCTCGACCGTCAGGGTCTGGTGCATCACGGCCAGGCGCTCGCCGGCGACGCGGCGCAGCAGGTGCACCAGCTTGTGCCGCTTCTCGCTGCCGCGCGGGAAGCGGGCGAACACCGGGGCGGCGATGTACATCTCGATCAGGCAGAACGGCGCGCCATCATGGATATGCAGCTTGCGCACCATCACATAGCGCTCCAGCGGCCTGCCGTGCCGGCCCAGCTCGGGTGGCAGGCTGGCGTCCTTGCGCTTGTCGAGCACGCGGATCTGGAAGCCGGCGCCATCGGCGCCATCGGCGGATTCGTCGTTGATGGCCGAGCGCAGCCGCGCATCCGGCCCCGGCGGTCCTTGCAGGACGTGGGTGCCGAGTCCGCGCCGGCTGCTCACCAGGCCCTCCTCGGCGAGCAGCGCGAAGGCCTGGCGCACCGTCACCTTGGCGATGCCGTAGGTTTGCGCCAGCGCCTCCACGGTGGGCAGGCGCGCGCCGACCGAGTATTCGCCGGCGACGATCTTGTGGCGCAGCACGCTGGCGAGCTGGCGATAGCGCGTGACGCCGCCGCTGCCGCCATCGTCGGCAAAGGCCCGGCCGCGCGCGGCCGGGGCGGCGGTGCGTGCGGACTTCACGCTTGCGCGGCGCCGTCGCGCGAGATGCCTGCCGCCACCAGCGCGTCGATGGCGGCGTCGTCGTAGCCGGCCTCGCGCAGGATCTCGCGGCTATGCTCGCCCAGGGACGGCGCATGGCGGCGCCGCAGCGGCGGCGTGCCATGCCATTCGCTGGGCACCGCCATCTCGCGGATGCGGCCCACGGCGGGGTGTTCGGTCTCGCGGAAGAAGCCGATGTCGTCCAGGTGCGGATCGTCGAGCAGCGACTCGAAGGTGTGCATGGGGAACACCGGGATGTCGGCTTCTTCCAGCAGCGTGCGCCATTCCTCCGTGGTGCGCTTGGCCATCTCGTCGCTGACCAGCGCGTACAGCTCGGTGATGTGGGCGGTGCGCGTGGTGATGCTGGCGAAGCGCGGGTCGCTGTCGTAGAGTTCCGGCCGGCCGATCACCTTGAGGAAGGTGCGCCAGTGGTGGTCGTGGTAGATCAGGCAGCAGACATGGCCGTCCAGCGTGCGGTAGGGGCGGCGTTCCGGCGACAGCAGGCGCGGATAGCCGAAGCCGCCCTGGGGCGGCACGAAGGTTTCGCCGTACAGGTGGTCGCCCATCACGTAGGGCACCATGGTCTCGAACATCGGCACGTCGACGCGCTGGCCTTTGCCGGTGCGGGCCTGCGCGTACAGAGCGGCGCTGATCACGCCGAAGGCATAGAGTCCCACCGAGCGGTCGGCGATGGTGATCGGCAGGTAGCGCGGCAGGCCGCCGGTGCCCGCCGCGACCGCCTGCGGCAGGCCGGTGGCGGCCTGGATCAGGTCGTCGAAGGCGGCCTGGGGCGCGTAGCGGCCGCGCTGCGAGAAGCCGAACATGCCGACATAGACCAGGCGCGGGTTGAGCTGCGCCAGCGTGTCGTAGCCCAGGCCCAGGCGCTCCATGGCCTGGGGGCGCACGTTGTAGGCCAGCACGTCCGCCTCCGTGGCCAGCCGCAGCAGCGCCTCGCGCCCGGCCGGGGCCTTCAGGTCCAGCACGATGCTGCGCTTGTTGCGGTTCAGGCCGAGGAAGAGCGGGCCGAGCTTGCGGTCGCCGCAGGGGCCGATGGCGCGCGTGCTGTCGCCGCCGGGCGGTTCCACCTTGATCACGTCGGCACCCAGGTCGGCCAGCATCTGCGTGGCCGACGGGCCCATGAACACCGAGGTGATGTCCACCACCTTGACGCCGGCCAGCGGGCCGGCGTTCTCCTCCTGTCGTGCTTGCTCCATGGCTTGCGCGCTCCTCGGGGCCGTGCGCCCGAACAGGCTGCCGGCCGGTCTTCGTTCTTTAGTTCTATGTTTGGAACTATAGGAGAAAAGCCGGTGTCGCTCAATGCGTGGATGCGCCGCAGTGCAGCAGTGCAGCAGTGCAGCAGTGCAGCAGTGCAGCAGTGCAGCAGTGCAGCAGTGCAGCAGTGCAGCAGCGGGTGCGGCGGGTGTCATGGGCGCCGGCGCGGCCGCCGGAGCGCTCCGGTCAGCGGCACAGGTCGGCCGGCGTCGGCGGCGTGGCGCGGGCGAGGTCGAAGTCGGCCTCCTGCAGCCCGCTCGGCGTCAGCGCCACCCAGTGCAGCACCGAGGGCGAGCGCACCAGCCCCAGGCTGCCCTGGTAGGTCCAGGGGATCGGCGAGGGCTGGCTGCCGCGCAGCGTGATGCGGTCGGCGGACAGCGCCAGGTGCAGCAGGCGGCCGTCCTGCGACGGCGTGTAGGCGGCTTCGCCGGCCACGGCGATGCCGGCCTCGCGCACGCTGGCCGGCATGCAATCCAGCGTGGCGCGCACCTGGCCGTCGTCGTCGAGCAGGCGCGCGAAGCCGGTGCCGGCATCGCTGGTGCCGACCACCAGGAAGCGCTCGAGCGCGGGCACGTAGGCCACGCCGTAGGTGTAGTACTTCAGGCGGTCGCTCAGCACCTGCGCGGCGGACAGGGTGCCATCGGCCGGGCGGAACAGCGCGGCCTTCAGGCGGGCATGGGTCTCGCCGGGGATGTACTGCTGCCAGACCAGCAGGGCGGCATCGCGCGAGCCCGCCAGCAGCGGCCACCACTCGCGCTGCCGGCGGGCCACGTCGTCGCTGCGCAGCAGTCGCCCCTTGCCGTCGTAGGTCTTGAGGTAGACGCCGTTGCCGGTGCCCAGGTCGTCGACACCGCCGCCGTCCACCCAGTCGTCGGCATAGAACACCACGAAGCGGTTGCCCACCGCCGCTACGTGGCCGGAGTGCCCGCCGGCCCGGACGTCGATCGATCTTGCCTGCTGCGGCTGCAGGTCACGGGTGTAGAGACGGTAGCGCTGGCTGACGGTATTGACGGTGTCCGAGCCGTCCTCGAAGGTCAGCATGATGCGGCCGGCGGCATTCTGTGCCACCGACACCGGCTCCTGCGCTTCCTTCTGCGCCACCAGCAGGCGGGGTTTGCCGAGCGCGGGCTGGGCCGGCGTCCAGGTCGCGACGTAGATGTCGTGGGTCCAGTTGCGGTTGCGGTCGGGGCCGCGCGGCGGCAGTCCGGCACTGCTGAAGAAGACATAGGTGAGGCCGCCGGGGCCGGCCGCGGCGCCGATGCCGTGCATATAGGCACGCAGGTCGACGCCGGGGCGCGCGCCGGCGGGCAGGGCGGCCTCGGTGGCCGGAATGGCGCCGCCCTGGGCCGCAGTCGCCCACGACAGCGCCGCGGCGAGGGCCAGCGCCGCATGCCATGGCGCCATCGCGCCGATCGTGCCGCGCATGGTGGTTTCCGCAGTCGAGCCCGGCCGGATGGCCCCGGTCCGCCCGCGCGGACCGGGTCGCCGGCGCTGCTCAGGCCAGTTCCTGCTGCAGCGGCGCGACGCGCGAGATCAGCCCGTCCTGGTCGTGGTAGGCGACCAGGCGGCGCCCGGCGCCCACCGCCAGCACGACGTCCTTGGCCAGGTCCAGTGACGGTGTGGCGGCCGCGCGCGGCGTATGGTGGGCGCCCGGCCGGTGTTCGCCGGCCAGGCGCGCGAACGCCCACAGGCTCAGCGCCAGCGCCATGGCGGCCACGGCCAGCAGTTGCGGCACGAATTCGCGCCACGTCACCGGGCTGCCGCCGCCGGACAGGACGCAGCGGTAGATGTAATACGCGGCCGCCAGCCAGGCGCCGGCGACGATCGCAGGGCGCGCCAGCCGGAACCAGAGGTAGCGCCGCAGCGCCTTGCCGCGCCCAAGGTACTGCAGGTAAGCCTGCAGTCCGGCGCCGGATGTGTCGATGATCGGCTCGTTCATGTCGGGGTTCCTCCTCAAGTGTGCTCTTCAAGCTGCGTGGCATGCGGCGATGCCGGCGCGGGAGACGTTGGCTGCGAGGGCGCGCCCTCGCGGATGCCGCGGTCCGGGCTGACCCACCGCGCCCGCGAGCCGCGCTGGTGCAGCAGCACGCTGGGCAGGGCGATCACCGAAGCGACCATGCCGATGGTCCAGAACGCGACCGGATACCAGATCGTGTTGAGGAAGTAGCGCAGCAGCCGGGTGTCGTAGTGGCGATCGATGAGGCAGCCGACCACGATCTGCGCGCAGCAGGTCAGGAAGAGAGCGATGCCGGCGCCGCGCGGCACGTTGGCGAAGTGCCAGGCCGGCGGCAGGTCGAACAGCGCGTTGGCGAGCGTCATCACCAGCGTGAACAGCATGCAGTAGGCCCACAGCACGCTGGCGGCATATTCGAGGAAGATCGGCCACATCATCGTCGCGCGCTTGCGGAGGATGGGGACGGCGTACTTCTGCAGCACCTGGATGCCGCCCTTGGCCCAGCGCAGGCGCTGCCGGAACAGGCCCTTGAAGGTCTCGGGCATCAGGATCCAGCTCAGCGCATGCGGCTCGAAATGGATGCGCCAGCCACTGACCTGGAGCTTCCAGCTGATGTCGATGTCCTCGGTCAGCATGTCCGGGCTCCAGTAGCCGACGCTGCGCAGCGCGCTCTTGCGGAACATGCAGATCACGCCGGACACGGTCAGCAGGCGCCCGTACATCTCCTGTGTGCGCTTGATCAGGCCGACGATGGAGGAGAACTCGCCGACCTGCATGCGCCCGAGCAGCGAGGTGCGCGTACGGATGCGCGGGTTGCCGGTGACGCCGGCGACGTCGGGGTCGCGCAGGAAGTGGCGCAGCATCCAGCCGATGGTCTCGCGGTCGAGCAGGGAATCGCCGTCGATGCACAGCAGGTACTCGGCATCGGTCAGCATGGCCGCCGTGGTCAGGCCGATCGCCTTGCCTTCGTTGTGGCTCTGGTGGATCACCAGCAGCTGCGGATACTGGTCGGTCAGTTCGTTGAGGATCTCGCCGGTGGCGTCGCTGCTGCCGTCGTTGACGGCGATGATGTTGTAGTTCGGGTAGCGCAGCCGGGCCAGGCTGGCCATCACTTCGCGCACGTTGTCGGCCTCGTTGTAGCAGGGCACGATCACCGAGACCTTGGGGCAGTCGGGCAGCGCGTCGGCGCGGGCCTTGCCGCGCTCCTTGTGCTCGACCAGGAAGTAGTGCAGCAGTCCGCCCATCATCCAGAGGTAGGACATCAGCAATGGATAGTAGAAGACGAAGTTCGAGATCACGCTTGCTACGTTCTTCATGGTTTTCCCCGCCTGTAGCCTTGCCCTGCGCCGCCGCTATACCTTCATGCCGGTACGCGGCCGCACCAGGTTCTGCATCGACATGACATCGCGCAGCACCGCCAGGTCCGGCTGGTCGGCCATGAACTGGTCGGGGCTGTAGCCGAGATGCCTGGCGCCGGCCGCGCGCAGGCGCTGCATCTGTGCGCGCAGCGCGCTGCTGGCGATCGGTGTGCCGGTGCGGCCGTCCAGCGCCTGCAGCGAAAAGATGGTCTTGCGCAGCGCGAGCGGATGGGCCGCCACCGCGCGCGCCAGGCCGTCCAGCCACGCCGTCGACGGGGGCGCGCCGGAGTCCTCGCTGGCCGGCAGCTTGACGAAGTCGTAGGCGGCGGCGAAGGCATCGAGGTCCTGCGCCAGCCGAGCGACGCCGTCCGGCTCCAGCACGGCGTCGGCGCGGAGGGTGCGCACGGTCAGCACGCTGCCGCCCTGGTAGTCGGTGACGATGGCGGCGAGATCCCGGGTGAGGTCGCCCAGGTGGTGCAGCTTGCCTTCCGACCAGCGCCGCCGCAGCTCGGGATCGGCGCGGATCGCCGCCACGCTGGGCGGCAGGCCCCAGTCGGCGTAGGCGGCCAGCGCCGCGTCGCCGGCATCCTCGGACTCGCCGAGACAGGCGTCGGCGCCGAACACGATGCCGTTGAAGCTGGCGTAGCGCGCCAGGTCGTAGTAGATATCGCGGATGGTGGCTCGCGCCCGGGCGTCGAAGGGGCTCAGGCGCGGCATGCCGCGCGCGGCGGCCGGCGTGCCGTCGGCCCCGGGTGCCGCGGTGACCAGGCGCGCGGCGGCCGCATGGCCGGCCGGCAGCCGGAACGCCAGCAGCGGCAGCGCCGCGTAGACCTGCACCCCGGTGCGCGTGATCAGTTGCCAGGCCGTGCGCGAGAACAGGTCGGCGCGCATCGGCAGGTGGCGGTTGGGGAAGTACAGCGCGCGGGCGCTGCCGCTGCCGTCCGGATCGTGGTAGGCCTTGAGGAAGACCGACTTGGGCTCGAGCGCCTTGATACGGTCCAGCAGGTGCGACAGGCGGGCCTCCTGGCGTGCGGGATCGGCATCGTAGACATCGTCCAGCGCCACGTCGACCACCCGCTCGATCGGATGGCTGTCGCCGCGATAGGCCGACTGCCGGCGGAACTGCGCCAGCATGACGCCCGCGTCCCAGTCGTAGGAGACCAGCTGGCGGCGGATCCTGGTGAGCGGCACGTCGGGCGTGTTGGGGCCCTCGTCGAGCGTGAAGTGGACACGCATGCCGAGCTGGCGCGAGGCGCCGATCAGGGCGGAGTTGTAGGTGCCGTAGGGCCATACCATCGCGCGTGGCGCGACGCCGGTGTTGGCCTGGATCAGGTCCGAGCAGCGCTGCAGGTCGGCGGTGGTGCGGCGCTGGTACTCGTCGTCGTTCTCGTAGCGCCCGAGCTCGGGGAAGTAGAGATGGGCGCTGGCTGCCGGCAGTTCGTTGCCCTGCGGGTTGGCCACCGCGCCGTGGTGCATGTCGTGCGTATGCGAGGCGATCTCGACCAGCCCGGAGTCGGCCATCTCGCGCAGGTGTTCCCAGCGCATGAAATAGCCCGGCGCCATGAGCGACTTGTAGCCGATGCGCACCGGCTGCCCGCGCGGCGTGTCGGTCCAGCGCGATACCACCGCGATCAGGGCCGGGTAGCCGTACTGCTTGAGCAGCGGGAAGGCCTTGGTGTACTGGCTGGCGTAGGCATCGTCGAAGCTCAGCAGCACGGCGCGGGGCGGCAGCGGCGCGCCGCCGTTGCGCGCGGCGATGATCTGCTCGACGCTGACCGGGCGGAAGTCGTTGGCCCGGATCCAGGCGAAGATGTTGTTGAGCATGGCGGTGCTGATGGCGCAGGTGTCGGCCACCGTCGCCACATCGGCGCGCAGGTCGTCGCGGATGTCGTGGATGGCAAGCACGCGGAAGGTCAGGCCGTCATCGGCATCCTGCTGCGGCAGCAGCGACAGGGCTAAGCCGGCGTGGGCGGCCTGGCTCACCGACAGCGCGCCGGCAAGGCCAAGGAAGGAGCGGCGATCGAGCTTGTGCATGATGGCTTGGCGGCTGGCTCAGAGTGGCACGTTGAGGGTGAGGTAGATCAGCTTGCTGGTCTCGCGCGCGGCGTCGTAGCGGCGGCTGCCGATGCCGATGCCGTAGGTCAGCGAGGCCTTGCGCCCGAGCTGCCAGTAGTGCTCCAGGCGGGCCTCCCACAGCATGCTGTCGCCGAAGCCGTCCTGGTGGTAGCCGCCCGCGCTCACGTAGACGCGCTGGCTGAAGGACCTGTCGGCGTAGCGCCAGGGCGTCCACTGGTACATCGAGCGCACCTGGGCGATGTAGTCGCGGCGCGGGTTGAAGTAGGCGGTGCCGGCGAGCGTGTTGCTGTCGGTGCCGACGTCGAGCCAGAGCGAGACCTGGTGGCGCGGCGTATTGAGCAGGCGCTGGTAGACGGTGCCGAGCCATTGCTGGTTCAGGTTGGTGTCGCTGTAGCGCGAGAGGGCGTAGGACAGGTTGAAGTAGCGCCGGTCGTCCTGCGAATAGCGCGCGCTGGCGGTGCCGGTGCGCCCGGTGACGCCGGCCTGGTAGGCCTTCCAGGGCAGGTCGTTGGCGTCCGAGTCGAAGCCCAGGCTGAAGCGCCAATGGTCGTCGGGCTGGTAGGCCAGCGTGCCGGTGCCGCCGGTGCGCCCCTCGCCGCCGGTGGACTGGTGCACTTCGGCGCTGGCTTCCCAGCCGTCGCGCCGGTAGTCGACGCCCGCGCCGTTGCGCACGCGGCTGACGCTGTTGCCGTTGCCGGTGTCGGCGCGCCCCGAGAACTGGTGCGCGAACACGCGCCAGTACAGCGCGAGCGGCGACGAGTACAGGTGCGTATCGATGGCCCAGGCCTGGTCGGCCAGCGCCGCGTTGCCGCGCTCGCCGCCCGCCTCGATGATCAGCTGGGGCCGTTCGTAGATGCGGTAGTCGCGCTCGAACAGCCGCACCGCGTTGTTGTCGGGGAAGCCGGCGCCGAAGGTGGTGGCAACGGTGCGCGCCTGCTCGAACTGGTAGCGCTGCAGTGAGGTTTCGCCGATGCCGGCGAGGCTGGCGATGTCCTCGGGGTGGTCGTTGTGGACCTGCTGGTAGAGCTCCTGCGCGCCGTGCGGCCGCTCCTGCACCAGCGCGCCATCGGCGCGGGCCGTCAGCAGGGTCGGGTCGAACGGCGCATCCCTGCGCAGCGCGTCGAGCGCGCGCACGCCCTCGTCGACGTGGTTGGTGTACAGCAGGTACTGCGCCTGCAGCTTCATGACGGTGCCGTAGTCCGGATTGGTCTTGTCGATATCCACCGACAGCGCGTCCTGCGCGGGGGTGGTGCGCAGCATGCTGGTCACCAGCGCATGCGCGGTCTCGTAGCGGCCCTGGTCGAGGTAGGCGAAGAACAGGCTTTCCTGCACGCTGACGCGGGTCAGGGCGTAGGGCTCGGTGGTTTCGGCGATGGGTTCGCGCGGCGATTGCAGGGCCAGCTCGTAGGCGTGCGCCGCGAGGTCGGGCTTGTCCCGGTAGGCATAGGCGTCGCCGGCGGCGACGTAGGCGGCGGCCGGCAGCGGCTCGCCGGCTGGCGGCGCGATCTGCTCGTACAGCGCGCTGGCCTCGGCCATGCGCCCGCGCACCGCCAGGGCGGTGAGGCGGTCGGCCTGGGCCGTGCGCCGCAAGGCCTGGTAGGACTCGTCGGGCGGGATGCGCTCGAGCAGCGCGTCGGCGCCGGCCAGTGCGTGGTCGGCGGCCGCCAGCCGGTCGGGGGCGTTGGAGGCGCCGGCCTGTTGCCGCGCCCAGCGGATCTCCTGCGCGACGACCAGGTGCTCGAGCTGCAGCAGGTCGGCGCGCGAGAACACCTCGGGCCGCGCCGTGGCCTGCTCCAGTGCCAGTTGCGGCGAGCCGTCCTCGGCCAGGGCGAAGAGGCGCTGGCGCAGGGCCTGCGGCGACTCGGGCGGGCTGGCGGGCGCTGCCTGGGAGGGCCGCGCCGCTGGCGCCGCGCGCTCGGCGCCGGCGGCCTGGGCTCCGCCATGATCACGCGCGAACAGGGCTAGCAGCACCGCCGTCGTCTTGAGCGTGCTCCGCAAGCGCCTGCGATTCGGCTGGGATGATTTCACGGTGACCCCCCCCGGAGTGGTCGGTAGAAGAGCCGCAGCTCGTCTCCCTGGGGCGTCTTTGCCGGCCATGCACCACATGGTCTTTTCTCGGGCAACGGGACTTCGCCGGCGAGCGCGATCGCCGTCGCATGGCGCCGGAAGAACGGTGCCATGCCGCCGTGCCATTCTCGGTAACCCGAAACGCAAAGAACGCGACCTGACTTGGCGGCCATCCGGCAGAGCGCCGGCCGGCCGCGCACTTTCCCCATCCAAGGACCGGCGTGCCGCCGCGGTACAAGGCGCTGCGGCGGCACGGACGGCCGTCCTGCTTCGATTCAAAGTGCCCTGGGTCGCCGGGGCGCGCTTTTTTGCCGCGTCGTCTCCCGGGTTTCCAAAAGCGGGCTTGTGCCATGGAATCTTGGTCGATCCGGGCGGGTAGCGGCAGTGGCCAGAGGATCTAGGGCGCGCGGGGGAGATTTGGATGAGGACTCATCCTTCTAGCTGGCTTGTGCGGCACAAGGCGCGTGGCAGCTTGCTGCCACGCGGCGGCTCCTGCACCGATGGTTCGCCGCTGGCGGTTCGGCATCTCATCCCACCTTCGGCCACGTTGCGGCCGCGCGGCATCCACGTCCCGCCCGCCTTGCAGGCGCGCGCTCCCGCCTCCCGCCGCCCCGCCGCCGCCCGGAACTGCGCCGGCCGGCGCGAACGGCCCGTTCTTCGTCCTCCCCGTCCGCCAGGCACGCTCTCAGGGATTTCCCTCGGTGGGGTCTTCCTCACTATCGCTGGCCCGGTCTTTGCGTGTAAATTCATTTACATTGAATCAGCTAGCAAGAAATCCCATTTTCATGCACACCTGCCCCATCTTCGCGCAGGGTCGCCGCGGCGGCCGTGGCGCTGCACCAGGCCGAGGCATCCGCCAATGACCCAGGCCAGCCAGACCATCGCCGAGCGCATTGCCCGCAGCCTGCCGGCGTTGACGCCCGCCCACCAGCGCATGGCCCACTACGTGCTGGACAATCCGTTCCGCGCGGCGACCATGCGCATCGACGAGCTCGCCGCCGCGGTGCAGGTTTCGGTGGCGACGGCCAACCGCTTCGCCCATGCGCTCGGCTTCGAGGGCTATCCGCAGTTCCGCGCGGAGCTGGTGCGCGGCTTCGAGGCCACGCTGGCGCCGGTGGAGCGCCTGCGCGACGAGCTGGAGCGCCCGGCCACCGCGGCCGAGGCGATGGCGGCATCGCTCGACGATGCCGCCCGCAACCTCGAGGCCACGCGCCGCGGCCTCGATGCGGACGCCTGCGAGCGCGCGGTGGAGGCGATCCTGGCGGCGCACCGCGTCTACATCATCGGCTTCGGCGCCAGCGGCTTCCTGGCGGGGCTGCTGCAGCACGGACTCGAACTGCACTGCCGCACGGTGTCGTCGGTGTCGACCGCCGCCGGTGCCTCGCATGCCGCGCGCCAGTTGTTCAAGCTCGAAGCGGGCGACCTGGTGATCGGCATCGCCTTCCCGCGCTACGTTTCGGATACCGTGCTGCTGGCCGAGCGGATCAAGGCGCGCGGCGTCAGGCTGCTGGCGCTGACCGACGGGCCGCTCTCGCCGCTGGCGCCATTGGCCGATATCGCGCTCTATGCCAGCGCCGGCAGCCGCCTGTCGGCCAATGCCGATGCCGTCGTGACCGCGCTGATCGAAGCGCTGTGCGATGCGGTGGCGCACCGCTCGGCGCATTCGGTGCAGCGCGCCGCCGAGATGACCGAATTCCTGCTGCCCTGGCTGCACGGTACGCCGGCCTTGCGCACTCCCGAGGCGCCGCGCGTGGCCGAGGCCCGGCGCGAGGCGCCGGACGTGCCGCCGCGCCGCCCCGTCAACAACGCCAGATCCCGCAAATCGTCATGAAGCAAGCAGTCATCGCCATTCACGGCGGCGCCGGCACCATCACGCGGGCCGCCATGGACGCCGCCCGCGAACGCGAGTACAGCGCCGCGCTGGAGCACGTGCTGCAGGCCGGCCAGCGCATCCTGGCCGGCGGCGGCAGCGCGCTCGATGCCGTCACCGAGGCCGTGCGCCTGCTGGAGGAGTGCCCGCTCTTCAATGCCGGCAAGGGCGCCGTGCTGACCCGTGCCGGCACCTATGAGCTGGATGCCGCCGTGATGGACGGCGCCACGCTGCGCGCCGGCGCGGTGGCCTGCGTGCAGCGCCTGCGCAATCCGGTCCTGGCGGCGCGCGCGGTACTCGAGCACAGCGAGCACGTGCTGTTCGCCGGCGAGGGCGCCGAGGCCTTCGCCGCGGCCCAGGGCCTGGAGTGCGTGCCGCCCGGGTTCTACTACACCGCGGCGCGCACCGAGCAGTGGCAGCGCGCGCGCGCCGCGGCCGGCATGCTGCTGGACCACGATGCCGCCACGCTGGTGGCGCAGGAGCAGGCCGGGGCCGAGCCGATCGACCCGGACAGCAAGTTCGGCACCGTCGGCGCGGTCGCCTGCGACCGGCACGGCAACCTGGCGGCGGCGACTTCCACCGGGGGCGTGACCAACAAGCTGGTGGGACGCGTCGGCGACAGCCCGCTGATCGGCGCCGGCTGCTATGCCGACGACGTCGCCGCGGTGTCCTGCACCGGCACCGGCGAGATGTTCATCCGCGCCGTGGCCGCGCACGACGTGGTGGCGCAGATGCGCTACGCGGGCCTGTCGCTGCAGGAGGCGGCGCGGCGCGTGGTGATGGAGAAGCTGCCCGCCATCCGGGGGCGCGGCGGCCTGATCGCCGTGGACCGCGCGGGCAACGTCGCGCTGCCGTTCAACACCGAAGGGATGTACCGCGGCAGCGCGCGCGTGGACGGGCCCGTCGAGGTATCGATCTATGGCTGAGGCCGTGCCGTTCCGGCCGCCGCGCCAGCCGCATTGCAAGGAGAGCCGCCGTGGCTAGCCATTCCACTCCATCCCAGCTGGTGCTGCCGCCGCAGCGGGTCGTCTCGGTGGACGACCTGACGGTGCGCTTCGTCACCTCGGAGCGTACCGTCGAGGCGGTGCGCAACCTGTCCTTCCACGTCGACCGCGGCGAGACGCTGGCGGTGGTCGGCGAGTCCGGCTCCGGCAAATCGGTGACCTCGCTGGCGCTGATGCGCCTGGTCGAGCATGGCGGCGGCACCATCGCCGGCGGCAGCATGGCGCTGCGCCGGCGCGGCGGCGAGGTGATCGACCTGGCGCGGGCCGGCGCCGCGACCTTGCGCGGCGTGCGCGGCGCCGACGTGGCGATGATCTTCCAGGAGCCGATGACTTCGCTGAACCCGGTGTTCCCGGTCGGCGAGCAGGTGGCGGAATCGATCCGGCTGCACCAGGGCAAGAGCCGCGCCGCGGCGCGCGCCGAAGCGCTGCGCATGCTGGAGCTGGTGCGTATCCCGGAAGCGCGCCGCGTGCTCGACCGCTTCCCCCACCAGTTGTCCGGCGGCATGCGCCAGCGCGTGATGATCGCCATGGCGCTGTCGTGCAAGCCGGCGCTGCTGATCGCCGACGAGCCGACCACCGCGCTCGACGTCACCATCCAGGCCGAGATCCTGCAGCTGATCCGCAGCCTGCAGGCCGAGATGCAGATGGGCGTGGTCTTCATCACCCACGATATGGGCGTGGTGGCCGAGGTGGCAGACCGCGTGCTGGTGATGTACCGCGGCGAGAAGGTGGAAGAGGGCAGTGCCGGCGAGGTGTTCCGCGCGCCGGCCCATCCCTACACGCGCGCGCTGCTGTCGGCCGTGCCGAGGTTGGGCGCGATGGCGGGCAAGGACCTGCCGGCGCGCTTTCCGCTGGTGCAGTCCGGCGCCGAGGCGCAGCCGGTGGACGAAGCGCCGCAGGACACGGTGCCGGCCGATGCCGCGCCCATCCTGCGCGTGCGCGACCTGGTGACGCGCTTCGACGTGCCCGGCGGCCTGTTCGGCCGCGTGCAGCGCCGCGTGCACGCGGTGGAGCAGGTCAGCTTCGACCTCTACCCGGGCGAGACGCTGGCGCTGGTGGGCGAGTCGGGCTGCGGCAAGTCCACCACGGGGCGCTCGCTGCTGCGGCTGGTGGCGTCGCAGCGCGGCACCATCGAGTTCGCCGGGCAGAACATCGGCCAGTTGCAGGGCGCGGCGCTGCAGAGCCTGCGCCGCAATATCCAGTTCATCTTCCAGGATCCGTTCGCCTCGCTCGACCCGCGCGTGCCGGTCGGCTACTCGATCATGGAGCCGCTGCTGGTGCACAAGGCGGCCAGCGGCAAGGAGGCCGAGCAGAGCGTGGCCTGGCTGCTGGAGAAGGTGGGCCTGACGCCGGCGCACGCGGCGCGCTATCCGCACGAGTTCTCGGGCGGCCAGCGCCAGCGCATCTGCATCGCGCGCGCGCTGGCGCTCAACCCGAAGGTGGTGATCGCCGACGAGTCGGTGTCGGCGCTCGATGTCTCGATCCAGGCGCAGATCGTCAACCTGATGCTGGACCTGCAGCGCGAGTTCGGCGTGGCCTTCCTCTTCATCTCGCACGACATGGCGGTGGTGGAGCGCGTCAGCCACCGCGTGGCGGTGATGTACCTGGGGCAGATCGTCGAGATCGGCCCGCGCCGGGCCATCTTCGAGAACCCGCAGCACCCGTACACGAAGAAGCTGATGTCGGCGGTGCCGATCGCCGACCCGGCGCGCCGCCACCTCAAGCGCGAGCCGCTGTCGGACGAGATTCCCAGCCCGATCCGCGCCATCGGCGACGAGCCGGAGGTGAGGCCGCTGGTGCATGTCGGCGGCAGCGGCGCGCACGCGCACTTCGTGGCGCGGCACGCCGTCGGCGGCCTGTATTGAAGCGGGTTGAAGCGGATCGTCCCGATCCACCCGCACCCATGGTTTTTCAAGGAGCAATGCTCATGAACCTGCGCAGATTCACTCCCGGCCTCGCTGCCGGCGCCTTCGCCGCCACCGCCCTCGGCCTGCCGGCGACGCCCGCCTTCGCCGCCAAGGACGCGGTGATGGCGGTCTATTCCACCTTCACCACGCTCGACCCCTACGACGCCAACGACACGCTGTCGCAGGCCGCCTGCAAGTCCTTCTACCAGGGCCTGTTCGGCTTCGACAAGGACATGAAGCTGGTCAACGTGCTGGCCGAGAGCTACGACGTCAGCAAGGACGGCCTGGTCTATACCATCAAGCTGCGCAAGGGCGTCAAGTTCCACGACGGCACCGCCTTCGACGCCGCCGCGGTCAAGGCCAACCTGGACCGCGTCACCGACCCGGCCAACAAGCTCAAGCGCTATACGCTGTTCAACCGCGTGGCCAAGACCGAGGTGGTCGACGCCGGCACCGTGCGCGTGACGCTGAAGGAGCCGTTCTCGCCCTTCATCAACGTGCTGGCCCACCCCTCGGCGGTGATGATCTCGCCGGCCGCGCTGAAGAAGTACGGCAAGGAGATCGCCTTCCACCCGGTCGGCACCGGCCCCTTCGAGTTCGTCGAGTGGAAACAGCCCGACTTCCTCAAGGGCCGGAAGTTCGCCGGCTACTGGAAGACCGGCTATCCGAAGATCGATTCCATCACCTGGCGTCCGGTGGTCGACAACAACACGCGCTCGGCCATCATGCAGACCGGCGAGGCGGACTTCGCCTTCAGCATTCCCTTCGAGCAGGCCGCGGTGCTCAAGGCCAGTCCCAAGGTCGACCTGATCGACGCGCCCTCGATCATCCAGCGCTACGTCACCTTCAACACCATGGTCAAGCCGTTCAACGACCCGAAGGTGCGCCAGGCGATCAACTACGCCATCAACAAGGAAGCGCTGGCCAAGGTGGCCTTCAACGGCTACGCGGTGCCGTCGGTGGGCGTGGTGCCGCCGGGCGTGGACTATGCCGAGAAGCTGGGTCCGTGGCCGTATGACCCGGCCAAGGCGCGCGAGCTGCTCAAGGAGGCCGGCTATCCGAACGGCTTCGAGACCACGCTGTGGTCGGCCTACAACCACACCACCGCGCAGAAGGTGATCCAGTTCGTGCAGCAGCAGCTGCAGCAGGTCGGCATCAAGGCCCAGGTGCAGGCGCTGGAAGCCGGCCAGCGCGTGGAGCGGGTCGAGAGCGTGCAGAAGCCGGAAGAGGCGGGCGTGCGCATGTACTACGTCGGCTGGTCGTCGTCGACCGGCGAGTCGGACTGGGCCCTGCGTCCGCTGCTGGCCTCGGAGTCGATGCCGCCCAAGCTGCTGAATACCGCCTACTACAAGAACGACCACGTCGACGCCGACATCGCCGGCGCGCTGCGCACCACCGACCGCGGCGAGAAGGCGCGCCTGTACAAGGACGCGCAGGAGCGCATCTGGAAGGATGCACCGTGGGCCTTCCTGGTGACCGAGAAGGTGCTGTTCGCGCGCGCCAAGCGCCTGAGCGGTGCCTACGTGATGCCCGACGGTTCGTTCAACTTCGACGACATCGACATCAAGCAGTAAGGACGTCGCGCGCGTACCCCGGCCGGGTACGCGCGGTGTCCCGCAGGACACGGCGGGCGCGGCGCATGCCGCCACGCTCCGCCGCGTCGAGCAGTCAGCCGCGAGCGGCCGCCCGTCCGGGTTGCGGGGTCATGGACGGGCGGCCGGCGGTCCCATTCCGTTGTTGTTGGTGCGTTGTTGGTGCGTCATGCTGAACTACTTTCTCAAACGATTCCTGGGCGTCATCCCCACCCTGCTGATCGTGGCGGTGCTGGTGTTCCTGTTCGTCCACCTGCTGCCCGGGGATCCCGCGCGGCTCGCCGCCGGCCCCGAGGCCGACGCGGGCACGGTGGAACTGGTGCGCAAGGACCTGGGGCTGGACCGGCCGCTGCCCGAGCAGTTCGTGCGCTTCTTCTCGAACGCGGTGCGCGGTGAGTTCGGCACCTCGCTGCGCACCAAGCGCCCGGTCAGCGAGGAGATCGGCGACCGCTTCCTGCCGACGCTCTACCTGACCCTGGCCTCGATGGCCTGGGCCGTGGTGTTCGGCATGGTGATCGGCGTCTGCTCCGCGGTCTGGCGCAACCGCTGGCCGGACCGGCTCGGCATGACGCTGGCCGTGTCCGGCATCTCCTTCCCGGCCTTCGCCCTGGGCATGCTGCTGATGGAGGTGTTCTCGGTCCAGCTCGGCTGGCTGCCCTCGATCGGCGCCGACAGCTGGAAGCACTACATCCTGCCCTCGCTGACGCTGGGCGCGGCGGTCGCCGCCGTGATGGCGCGCTTCACGCGGGCCTCCTTCGTCGAGGTGCTGCACGAGGACTTCGTGCGCACCGCGCGCGCCAAGGGCGTGCGCGAGAGCGTGGTGGTGGCCAAGCACGCCCTGCGCAACGCCATGATTCCCGTGGTCACCATGATGGGCCTGCAGTTCGGCTTCCTGCTGGGCGGCTCCATCGTGGTCGAGAAGGTGTTCAACTGGCCCGGCCTCGGCCGCTTGCTGGTGGACGCCGTCGAAATGCGCGACTACCCCGTGATCCAGGCCGAGGTGCTGCTGTTCTCGCTGGAATTCATCCTGATCAACCTGGTGGTGGACATCCTCTACACGGTGATCAATCCCGCCATCCGCTACAAGTAAGAGGAGGCCGGCATGACTGAGCTTTCCACGCCCGCCGCCGGCAACGGTGCCGGCACCGCCACGCCCGAGGGCGTGCGCACGCCCTGGTCGGAGTTCTGGCGCAAGTTCCGCAAGCAGCATCTGGCGCTGGGCGCCGGCGTGTTCGTGCTGCTGCTGGTGCTGGTGGCCATCCTGGCGCCGCACATCGTGCCCTACGATCCGGAGAATTTCTTCGACTACGACGCGCTCAATGCCGGCCCCTCGGCCGCGCACTGGATGGGCGTCGACTCGCTCGGCCGCGACATCTTCAGCCGCATCCTGGCCGGCACCCGCATCTCGCTCGCCGCCGGCTTCCTGTCGGTCATCATCGGCGCGGTGATCGGGACCGCCTTCGGCCTGCTGGCGGGTTACTACGAGGGTTGGTGGGACCGCATCGTGATGCGCATCTCCGACGTGCTGTTCGCCTTCCCGGGCATCCTGCTGGCGATCGGCGTGGTGGCCATCCTCGGCAACGGCATGGTCAACGTGATCTTCGCCGTGGCCATCTTCAGCATCCCCGCCTTCGCCCGCCTGGTGCGCGGCAATACGCTGATGCTCAAGCGGCTCACCTACGTGGAGGCGGCGCGCAGCATCGGCGCTTCCGACTGGACCATCCTGGTGCGCCACATCCTGCCGGGCACGGTGTCGTCCATCGTGGTCTACTTCTCGATGCGCATCGGCACCTCGATCATCACGGCGGCCAGCCTGTCCTTCCTCGGCCTCGGCGCGCAGCCGCCCACGCCGGAGTGGGGCGCGATGCTCAACGAGGCGCGCGCCGACATGGTCACGGCGCCGCACGTGGCGATCTTCCCCAGCCTGGCGATCTTCCTGACGGTGCTGGCCTTCAACCTGCTCGGCGACGGCCTGCGCGACGCGCTGGACCCGAAGATCGACCGCCGCTGAGGTGACCCGCATGGTTTTTCCCCGCTGTGCTGTGCCTCATATCGGCGACCTGCCGGCCGGGCCGCGCGACGCCATCACCGACGTGGCAGGCGTGGCGGTGGGCCACGCCACGCTGGCCGACGGCGCCTGCCAGACCGGCGTGACGGTGGTGCTGCCGCACGGCGGCAATCTCTACACCGACAAGGTGCCGGCCGCCGCGAGCGTGCTCAACGGCTTCGGCAAGAGCGTCGGCCTGGTGCAGGTGGAGGAGCTCGGCGTGCTGGAAACGCCGATCGCGCTGACCAATACCTTCAGCGTCGGCGCGGTGTCGCAGGCGCAGATCCGCGCCGCCATCGCCGCCAGTCCCGAGATCGGGCGCGCCTGGCCCACGCTCAATCCGCTCGTGTTCGAGTGCAACGACGGCTACCTGAACGATATCCAGGCGATGGCGCTGCAGGCCTCGCACTACGATGCCGCGCTGGCCGCGGCAGGGACCGGCTTCGCCCAGGGCGCGGTCGGCGCCGGGCGCGGCATGTCGGCCTTCGGCGTCAAGGGCGGTATCGGCAGCGCCTCGCGGCTGGCGGCAGGCCACGTGGTCGGCGCGCTGGTGCTGGCGAACTTCGGCACGCCGGACGCGCTGACGGTGGCGGGCCGGCGCCTGGGCCGGCAACTGCTGGGCGCGCTGGCCTCGGCGCAGGCCTTGCCGGGCGCGGAAGCCGCGGCGGAGCCGGAGCCGGAGAAGGGCTCGATCATCATGCTCATCGCCACCGACGCGCCGCTGGATGCGCGCCAGCTGCGCCGCCTGTCGCTGCGCGCCGGCGCCGGGCTGGCGCGCACCGGTTCCGTGTTCGGCCACGGCTCCGGCGACATCGCGCTGGCCTTTTCCACCGCCTACACCGTGCCGCACCTGGCCGCGGCGCCGATGCCCGCGCTGCCGATGCTGCACGAGACGCGGCTCGATCCCCTGTTCCGCGCCGCCGCCGACTGTGTCGAGCAGGCCATCGTCCACGCACTGTGGCGGGCGCAAGGCGTGAGCGGCCGCGACGGGCATCGCCGCCAGGCGCTGTGCGAACTGCTGCCGGGCCTGGCGAGCGAAGCGTGGGAGTCCGCATGCGCATCCTGATCTCGACCGATATCGAGGGCGTGGCCGGCGTGTTCCACGCCGAGCAGACCCGCGCCGGCAATGGCGAGTACGAGCGCGCCCGCGCCTGGATGACGGGCGAGGCCAATGCCGCGGTGCAGGGCGCCTTCGCCGGCGGCGCCACGGAAGTCCTCGTCAACGACTCGCATGGCGGCTTCCGCAACCTGCTGCCCGACCAGCTCGACCCGCGCGCGCGGCTGGTGCTGGGCAAGCCGCGCTACCTCGGCATGATGGCCGGGGTGGAGCAGGGCTGCGATGGCGTCTTCCTGGTGGGTTACCACGGGCGCGCGCAGGGCCGCGGGGTGCTGGCGCACACCATCAACAGCGGCGCCTTCGCGCGCGTCTGGCTCGATGGGCTGGAACTCGGCGAGGCGGGGCTCTACGGCGCGCTGGCCGGCGAGTTCGGCGTGCCGGTGCTGATGGCCAGCGGCGACGACGTGTTCATCGAGGAGACGCGCAGGCTGATGCCGTGGGTGCGCTATGTCGAGACCAAGCGTGCCGGCGGCTTCGCCAGCGGTACCTCGCTGGCGCCGGGCGCGGCGCGCGCGGCGATCGCCGGCGCCGCCGAGACGGCCGTGCGCGCCGCCATCGAGGCGTCCGGCGCGGGGCGCCTGATCCTGGCCACGCCGCTGCGTTGCCGCCTGCAGACGCAGACGCCGGGCCATGCCGACCTGTTCTGCCAGTGGCCGGCGCTGGAGCGCCTCGATGGCGACCTGCTGGAGTTCGCCGCCGGCTCGGTCCAGGATGCGGTGCGCATGCTCAACTGCCTGTCGGCGATGTCTTTCATGCTGCGCTAGCCCGTTGAATCGCTGAAATCGATCGGTGCCTGCCATGGCATGCGGGCTCGTCGCGTCGTTGCGAAGGCTCGCCATCGCCGTGCGATGGCTGCGCTTTGCGCCTGGCGCTGATTCCCGCATGCCATGTCTTTCCCCTCCCATTTCAATGATTCAGTGGACTAGTGGCGGGCTTCCGATTTTTATGACGAAATTGATCCATCAAGAATAGGATTCGTCCAATATCTTGCGTCCGCTCGGTGCGCGAATATCTTCCGTTGAATGATGTCAATTCGACAAGGGAGATCGCCGCATGGGCAATCGGTTGGCATATTCCTCACCCGACGTCAATGTATCCAGCCCCGCTTTGCCGGAGTTGCAAGGCCAGCCCACGCTTGTGTTTTCCCGCCTGAGCGGCACGGATCATCTGAATGCGCTGTTCGAGTATCAGCTGCAGTTGCGTACAGCGGACGAGCGCAGCCCGATACTCGGCACCGCGGCGAACCTGGACAAGAAGCCCCTGCGCGGCACTGCCAGCGCCGCCTTTCACATGGTCGGCTGGCAGCCCTTGGCCTGCTGGCCGGCCGTCTCGAGCGAAACGGAGTCGAAGGAGTCGGCGGAGATCCTCGACCCTGATGCCATGCAGGCTGGAGGCGTCAGCGGCCTGAACTACACCCCCTACTACATCCACTCGTTCGGCATCACGGGCGATCACGGCATCACCGGCGGCGGCCCCAATATCTTTCCCGCCACCCCGGACAACATGCCATCCGGTGGGGGCGGAGAAATGTATTGCGCCTCGTTCCCAGCGAAATGGCGACCGGGGTTGAAGGTGAACGTCCGTTGGCTGGTGGAGAAGATTCCGGACGGCGTCACCTATGGCTCCTGGTACCGTGCTGCGGCCCGGCACCGCCCCTCCCAGGCTGGACGCCACGGCCTGCCCGCGCGGCTTTTGGCAGCCGTCCTGCTGGCAGGCCTTGGCCTGCTGGCCGGCTGCGACGACCGGGCCGGCGCGGAGTCGAGGGAGTCGGTGGAGAGCATCGACCCCGATGCCATGCAGGCTGGAGGCGTCCGAGGCCTGAACTACACCCCCTACTACATCCACTCGTTCGGCATCACGGGCGATCACGGCATCACCGGCGGCGGCCCCAATATCTTTCCCGCCACTCCTGACCAAATGCCATCCGGCG
Organism: Cupriavidus sp. USMAA2-4; assembly: GCF_001854305.1. NCBI lineage: Bacteria > Pseudomonadati > Pseudomonadota > Betaproteobacteria > Burkholderiales > Burkholderiaceae > Cupriavidus > Cupriavidus sp. USMAA2-4. The sequence continues at coordinate 2,168,861 of NZ_CP017749.1, forward strand.
GGCACGGGGAGATGTGCTGCGCCTCGTTCCCAGCGAAATGGCGCCCGGGGTTGAAGGTGAACGTCCGTTGGCTGGTAGACAAGAAACAGGACGGCGTCACCTATGGCTCCTGGTACCAGGCGAAAGCGGAAATCGCGGAATACGGGCCCAGGGCCGGTGCACTCTTTGTGGTGTTCCTGCCGGAAGATCGTATCAAGGTCATGGTTCAGGATGGCAATGCGAACGGCCACAACGATCTGACCGTGCGTCCCGCCGACGATGATCCTTACGTGGTAGCCGGCACCTTGGATGAGGCCGCCAACCGCGAAGCGGAGGCCAGGCGTGAAGTGCAACGGCAAAGGAAGGAGGCCTACGCCGTCGAAGTCGCCAACCGGGAGAAGAAGCTACTGAGGCAACAGGAGAACGAACGATGAATCACGTCTTGCGTTGGCCGACCCAGATGCCGGACGGCGGGTTACCGCCGATGGGAAAGAAAACCTATGACGACCACCCAGGCAAGGTGGCCGATCACGATGCGGCCGGTGCTGCGGCCCGGTACCGCCCCTCCCAGGCGGGACGCCACGGCCTGCCCGCGCGGCTCATGGCAACCGTCCTGCTGGCAGGCCTTGGCCTGCTGGCCGGCTGCGACGACCGGGCCGGAACGGAGTCGAGAGACTCGGTGGAGAGCATCGATCCCGATGCCATGCGCGGGGGGGGCGTCAGCGGTCTGAACTACACCCCCTACTACATCCACTCGTTCGGCATCACGGGCGATCACGGCATCACCGGCGGCGGCCCCAACATCTTTCCCGCCACCCCGGAGCGCACGCCTTCCGGGGGGGGGAAGGAGTCCTGCTGCGCGTCTTTCCCAGCGAAATGGCGCCCGGGGTTGAAGGTGAACGTCCGTTGGCTGGTAGACAAGAAACAAGATGGCGTGACCTATGGCTCCTGGTACCAGGCCGAAACCGAACTCCCCCCCTACGGAAGAGCCACCTATGGCTTGTGGGCGATCTTCCTGCCGGAGGATCGCGTCAAGGTCATGGTCTGGGGTTCGCCAGAGGCGGGCTATACCAATGTCTGGACCAGACCGAGCGATGACGATCCCTACGTCGTGGTCGGCACCTTGGATGAGGCCGCCAACCGCGAAGCGGAGGCAAGGCATGAAGCGGAACGGAAGAAGGCCGAGGCCTACGCCGTCGAAGTCGCCAACAGGGAGAAGCAGATGCAAAGGCAACAGGAGAACGAACGATGAATCACGTCCTGCGTTGGCCGACCCAGATGCCGGACGGCGGGTTGCCGCCGATGGGAAAGAAAACCTATGACGACCACCCAGGCAAGGTGGCCGATCACGATGCGGCCGGTGCTGCGGCCCGGTACCGCCCCTCCCAGGCGGGACGCCACGGCCTGCCCGCGCGGCTTTTGGCAACCGTCCTGCTGGCAGGCCTTGGCCTGCTGGCCGGCTGCGACGACCGGACCGGAACGGAGTCGAGAGACTCGGTGGAGAGCATCGACCCCGATGCCATGCGCGGGGGGGGCGTCAGCGGTCTGAACTACACCCCCTACTACATCGACTCGTTCGGCATCACGGGCGATCACGGCATCACCGGCGGCGGCCCCAATATCTTTCCCGCCACCCCGGAGCGCACGCCTTCCGGGGGGGGAAGGAGTCCTGCTGCGCCTCCTTCCCAGCGAAATGGCGACCGGGGTTGAAGGTGAAGATCCGTTGGCTGGTGGAGAAGATTCCGGACGGCGTCACCTATGGCTCCTGGTATCAGGCCGAAGCCGAACTTCCCCCCTACGGAAGAGCCACCTACGGCTTGTGGGCGATCTTCCTGCCGGGGGATCGCGTCAAGGTCATGGTCCGGGGCTCCGTTGAGGCGGGCTATACCAATGTCTGGACCAGACCGAGCGATGACGATCCCTACGTCGTGGTCGGCACCTTGGATGAGGCCGCCAACCGCGAAGCGGAGGCAAGGCATGAAGCGGAACGGAAGAAGGCCGAGGCCTACGCCGTCGAAGTCGCCAACCGGGAGAAGACGCTACTGAGGCAACAGGAGAACGAACGATGAATCACGTCTTGCGTTGGCCAACCCAGATGCCGGATGGCGGGCTGCTGCCGATGGGGAAGAAGATCTACGACACCCACAAAGGCAAGGTGGCCGATCACGATGCCGGCTGCGAACAGACCCTGCACATCAGCCTCTTCTTCGACGGCACCAACAATAACGACGACGAGAAGAACCCCTTCCGTGATTCGTTGAGCCAGGCGCACACGAACGTGGCTCGCCTGTTCAAGGCCGCAAGAGAAGAGCCCGAGAATGGCATCTACCCACACTATATGCCGGGGGTCGGCACGCCGTTCCCCGAGATCGGCGAATCGGTGTACTCGTCCATCGGCAAGGCCTTCGCCAAAGGCTATGGGCGGCGCTGCGTGTGGGGTTATACCCGTGTCCTCAATTCGATCTATGCCGCCATTGCCGGCCCACAGGCCGACAGGTTGATTGAAGACGACGAAGCAGACCGCCTGTGCAGAGCCACTGCCGACGGCTACCGCCCCTTCGCCACCCTCTTCGACATGAAGCACAGGCGGCTGGCCGGCATGCAGCGGGACCGCAAGCGCGACTGCCAGCGCAACAAGATGGTCAAGCAGGTCTGGATCAATGTGTTCGGCTTCTCGCGCGGCGCCGCCACCGCCCGTTCCTTCGTCGGCAAGCTGATGCGGGACTGGGCTCCCGGCGGCAGGATCGCCGGCGAGATCCCCTACCAGGTCAACTTCATGGGCCTGTTCGATACCGTGGCATCGGTGGGACCGCCCGATTCGGTGCGCGCGGCGCTCGATATCAGCACCTTCGACGGCCACTTCGCCTGGTCGAACAGCGGCCTGATGGACATCCCCAAGGAGGTGAAGCGCTGCGCGCACTTCTTCTCCATCCATGAGCAGCGCATGAGCTTTCCCCTCGATACCATCCGCGAGGGCAGCGTCTATCCCGGTGGCGCCGGCCAGCGGCTGGAGGTCGCGTATCCGGGCGTGCATTCCGATATCGGCGGTGGCTATCCCCCCGGCGACCAGGGCAAGGCGCGCGGCGGCGAGGGCGACAAGCTCAGCCAGATCCCGCTGCACCATATGTACATCGAGGCCCTGAAGCAAGGCGTGCCCCTGCGCGTCGGTGACGAGATCAAGACGAGCCGGTCCATGCAAAACGACTTCGCCCTCGCCAAGCCGCTGATCGACGCCTTCAACCGTTGGCTGGACCGCACCATCCCGATCGAGCGCGTCGAGGATGCCTTGCGCTTCGGCATGCGGCAGAACCTGGCCTGGCGCGCCTTGCGCGCGCGCTGGCACACCGGCGACTACGTCTGCAACCAGCCCTTCTTCAAGGCCGCGCAGGAAGACGAACTGACGCCGCGCCAGCTGGAGCTGCGTGTCCAGAAGCAGATGGAATCCGATGCGGAAGTCCGCAGGCTCCGGGGCCGCATCGCGGAGCTGGCCGCGGCCCGCACGAATCTCGGGCTGGCCGGCGCCGCAGGCGGATACGTCAGCGCCGCCGACCGTGCGGCGCAGATGAAGGAGGCGCAAGCGCTGGACAAGCAGAGCCAGCAGGCCGCGGACGCGCTGCGCCGCCGCCGCGAGCAGTTGTACCAGCAGGCGGCGAAGAAGAAGGGCCCGACGCGGCCGGGCGAAGGCGCCGATGAAACCGTGACCAACGACCAGCACGACCTGCGCGAGGCGGCGGAAGAATTCCGCTTGCTGCTCGGCTTCCTGCACCCCGACCGGCAAACGGCGCTGGGCGTCGAGCAATCGCCCTTCACCGTCCGCCCGCCCGCGGCGGGCAGCTATCTCGTCAGTCCGATCGGTGTTGTCCTGGCCGCATATGCGACGTACCAGAATTCGGGCCGCCGCTTGTCCGTGCGGAGAGAGCGCAATGCGGACAGCGAGCGCGTGCAGCTGGTGCAGCGCGATGCGTACGTGCAGACCGCCGCGCTGGCGGACTTCGATGCGGAGAAATTCGACGTGCTGGTGCTGCCCCCGCGCGAAATGCTCGATCCGTTGCAGGCCTGGACCACGGCCGAGGTAGTGGACCGGTTCGCCCGGCAAGAGCCGGCCGCCGTCATCCTGTTCGATGACTACATCCACGACAGCCGCGCCTGGTTCCGCGTGCCCTCCTTTCATGAATACGCCCCGGGCGGCTACGGATGGGGACGCGCCTTCTTCATCGGCAAGGATCACTGCGTGCGCCACCTGGGCTTCGGCACCGATGCCATGGTCAAGAGCATCACCACCGCGCCCAGGCCAACCCCGGCCGAGATGGCGATGGGGGACTGACCCTGCCGCCGCCGGCTTCGTGCCGCGTACGGCCCGGGGCCAGCGGTAGCAGGCAGTGTCCAGGACGCGTCGTCGGCTTCGCTTCAGAGCACCGCCGAAGTCGCCGACAAGGAGGGGGAGAAACACTAGTTGTGCGACTCAGTCCCCGGGCGGCGCGGCCGCGATGCTTCAGTTGGCCGGGGCCGCCGCCTGGGCCTTGCGGCCCGCCATGTGGTGCAGGTAGGCCAGCAGGTCCTGCAGGTCGGCATCGGGCAGGGTCTTCTCGTCGATCGCGGACATGCGCGAGTTCGGCCACCAGCGCAGCGCCTGCGGATTGCGGATCAGGCGGGCCAGCTTGTCGTCGCCCAGGTACTCGACCGGGTTGTAGGGCACGTTGAGGTCGGGGCCGAGGTTGGCGTCGCCGGCGCGGTTGAGCGAGTGGCAGGAGAAGCAGACGCGCTGGAAGGTGGCGAAGCCGCGCAGTACCGGGCCGTCGGCAGGCAGCCCGGGCGCCGGGCGGATGGCGGCGAAGCGTTCCGCCGGCGCCGCGGCGAGATCGATGCGCACGATGGCGTAGGTCCACAGGCTCTCGTTGACCTGCGCTGCCGCCTGCGGCGTCGGCGTGGTCCAGACCAGCCGGAACGGGCCGATGTCATGTCCCTTGAGCCTGGGCCAGGGCGCGGCGGGATCTTCCACCGCCAGCCAGGCGCGCGGTTCGCCGGCGCCGTCGGCCAGCAGCAGGCGCATCGGCAGGTGCGAGACGTAGCCGTCGCTGGCGGCAGTGGTCGCGCTGGCATCGGGCGCGACCGGCAGGCCCTCCAGCAGCGCGGCCAGCGGGATGGCGCGCACGGTCATGCGGCGCTTCAGGTTGTCGTCGTCGACCGTGATGCTGGCCAGGCGGCGGTCGCGCAGCAGTTCCCGCCGCGTCCAGCTGCGCCGCTGGGTATCGGCGACGATGGTCAAGGTTGCGGTGGCGGCACTCTGTGCCTTGTGCGCTTGGTGTGCTTCGTGCGCCTTGACCGCTTTGCCCGCGGCGCCGGCGGGGCTGCCCAGCAGGGCCAGGGCGCAGCCGAGCAGGCCGAGCGTTCTCGTGATCCAGGCGTTCATGCCTCGTCTTCCTCCGGATGTCATGATGCGCACCGCGGGCCGCCCCCCAGGTGGAGGCGGAGGTCCTGCGGCGCCGGCGCGTGCAGCATAGTGCCCGGCCGGCCTTCCTGCAAGCAGGGCTCAGGCGGCGAGTCCGAGCGCCTGCAGGACTTCGCGCGCCACCCGTTCCGATGATTGCGGGTTCTGGCCGGTGATCAGGTTCCCGTCTCGCACGGCGAAGGGATGCCAGTTCGGCGCGCATTCGAAGCGCCCGCCCAGTTCGCGCAGGCGGGACTCCAGCAGGAAGGGCACCACCTCCTGCAGCCCGACCTCGATCTCTTCCGCGTTGGTGAACGCGTTCACGGTCCGGTCCGCGACCAGGGGCCGTCCGTCGGCGCGGCGCGCGCTGACCAGGCCGGCGGCACCGTGGCAGACCGAGGAGATGATCTTGCCGGCCGCCTCGGCCTGCTCGACCAGGCGCTTGACCCCGGCATCGCCGGGCAGGTCCCACATGGTGCCGTGGCCGCCGGGGAAGAACACCGCGTCGAAGCCGGCCATGTCCAGGTCGGCGGTCTTGCTGGTGGCGGCGACGCGGGCCCGCAGGTCAGGGTCGGCCAGGAAGCGCGCGACCGCGGCCTCGTTGCGGCCCTCGGGCTGGATGCTGCCCGGGTCGATCGGCGCCGGGCCGCCGGCAGGGGAGGCCAGCTCGATGGCGACGCCGGCATCGACGAGCGCGTACCAGGGCGTGGCCAGTTCTTCGGCCCACAGGCCGGTCGGCTTGTCGTATGCGCCCATGCGGTGGTTCGAGGTGACGATCATCAAGATGCGCTGGCTCATGGCTGGCTCCTGGCGGCAATGTCGGCAATGTCGGCAATGTCGGAATTGCAGGGAATGGCGGAGGCGGCGCGCGGGCAGGGTGCCGCGGCGCGTGGCTTGCACCCACTATAGTGCGGCACCAGCGGGCCAGGGCCGCGCCGGCGCGGCGGCGTCAGCGGTAGAAGGCGGACGGGGCGACGCCGAAGTGCCGCTTGAACATGGCGGCGAAAGCGCTCTGGCTGGCGTAGCCGTGGTCGAGCGCTACATTGACGATCTTCTCGCCGTGCGCGAGCTGCTCCAGCGCCAGGAACAGCCGCGCCTGCTGGCGCCAGCGGCCGAAGGTCATGCCGGTCTCGCGCTGGAACAGGCGGTGCAGCGTCTTCTCGGCCACGCCCAGGGTGCGCGCGCATTGCGCCACGGTGTGGGGTGCGTCGGGGCTGCGCAGCACCGCCTCGCACACGGCACGCAGGCCGGCATGCCGCGGCCAGGCGAGGTAGAGCGGCAGGCGCGGGATCGCCGCCAGCTCGGCCAGCAGCAGCTTCATCAGCAGTTCGTGCCGGCTGCCCGGCGCATAGTCGAGCGGGATCTCGACGGCGGCGAGGATCAGTTCGCGCAGCAGGGGATGCACTTCCACCACGCAGCTGCGTTCCGGCAGGTGCTCGACCGTGCCGGGCTCGACGAAGACCGTGCGCATCTTGACGTTGCCGCTCATGCGCACCGTATGGTCGACATCCGCATCCAGCCATACCGCGCGCGTGGGCGGCACCACCCAGCGCCCCGCCTGCGCCTCGATCAGCATCACGCCCTCGACCGCGTAGAGGAGCTGCGCGCGGCGATGGCGGTGCAGCGCCACCAGGGCGCCATGCGGGTAGTCGGCAGCCAGCGCGGCCACCGGCATCGGCGTGTCCTCGTGGCGGGCGTGGACGTCTTGCGGGGGCAGCGGAATCATCGAGGAGGGGGCGCGGGACAAGGGTGACCGTTTTGCGATAGCTTGAGTCATTCTAGCGGGAGACGGTCTCTTCCGGGCGTCGGCATCATCGCATCTCACTGCTGCCAGGAGCCCGATTCCATGCCCGACCTTTCCCTTCTCTTTCCTTTGTTCGCCATCCTGCTGTGGGCAGGCAACGTCATGGTGTCGAAGCTGTCCGCCCATGCCATCGACCCGCAGGCCATCACCTTCTGGCGCCTGGTGCTGGCCGTGGCGCTGATGTCGCTGTTCGTGCTGAAGCCGGCCTGGCGCAACCGCGCCGCCATCGCGCCGCAGCTGCCCAGGCTGGCCTTCCTCGGCTTCCTGGCCATGGTGCTGTTCCAGTGCCTGTCGTACGAGGCGGCCAAGACCACCACCGCGACCAATATGGCGATCATGACCTCGCTGGTGCCGCTGCTGACCATGCTGCTGTCGGTGTGGCTGCTGGGCGAGGCGCCGACCCTCGGCATGGCGGGCGGCGGCGTGCTGTCCTTCGGCGGGCTGGTCTACCTGATCAGCGCCGGCGAGCCCGCCACGCTGCTGGCCGGCGGCGCCCACGCCGGCGACCTGCTGATGCTGGCGGCCGCGCTGGCCTATGCCCTCTACGGCGTGCTGCTGCGGCGCTGGCAGAGCGGGCTGCCGGCCTGGCAGTCGACCTATCTGCAGGCGCTTGCCGCGCTGCTGCTGATGGCGCTGCTGGTGCTGCGCCTGCCTGCCCAGGCCGTGCTGCCGACGCGCGCCAGCCTGCCGCTGATCGCCTATGCCGGCACCCTCGCTTCGGTGGTGCTGCCGTTCCTGTGGATGCAGGGCGTGCGCTACCTGGGCCCGAACCGTTGCAGCATGTTCATGAACCTGCTGCCGGTGGCCACCGCGGCGATCGCCGTCGGCTGGTTCGGCGAGCGCCTGCACGGCTACCACCTGCTGGGGGGCGGCGCCGCGCTGGCCGGCGTGGTGCTGGCGCAGACGGTGCGGCGCGGCTGGCCGGCCGCACGTGCCGACCTGCGCGAGACGGCCGGCGGCTGAGGGCGGGGCGCGGCGGTTGCGCCGCTGAGGTTCCTGCGCCGCTTATGCCTGGTTACGCCGGTTACGCCGCGCGCGGCTGCGCCGTCCCCTGCCTTGCGCTAGGCTGTGCGCCATTGCCTGGAACGCGCCGGGTGCTGATGGAGAACAAGCGATGAAGAGATGGACTGCGGCCACGCTGGCCGCCTGCCTGGTGGCGGTGGGTACGGCGGCCGGCACGGCGGCGCAGGCGGAGCCCGCTCCCGGCGCGGTGCCTGCCACCGTGCGCCAGGTGGTGGACGATGCGGTGCTGCCGGTCATGCGCGAGTACGGTATCCCGGGCATGGCCGTCGGCGTGGCGCAGGCGGGCCAATCCCATCTTTTCTACTACGGCGTCGCCTCGCGCGAGAGCAGAGTGCCGGTCTCCTCGCGCACCTTGTTCGAACTGGGTTCGGTCAGCAAGACGCTGACGGCGACGCTGGCCGAGTACGCACAGCAGCAAGGCCGGCTGTCGCTGTCCGACCCGGTCGAGCGCTACCTGCCGGCGCTGCGGGGCAGCGCCTTCGGCAGCCTGCGGCTGGTGCATCTCGGCACGCACACGCCGGGCGGGCTGCCGCTGCAGGTGCCGGACGGTATCGGCAGCGACGCGCAGTGGCTGGACTACCTGAAGCGCTGGCAGCCGGAGCACGCGCCCGGTACCTGGCGCACCTACGGCAACCCGGGCATCGGCACGCTGGGCATGGCCGTGGCCAAGGCGCTGGGCGAGGACTTCTCCAGCGCGATGCAGGCGCGGCTGCTGCCGGCGCTGGGCCTGTCCGATACCTTCCTGGAGGTGCCGCCGGCCAGGATGGCGGACTATGCCCAGGGCTATACCCTGGACGGCCGGCCGATCCGCATGGCCCCGGGCCTGCTTGCCGCGCCAGCCTATGGCGCGCGCGCCACGGCCGGCGACATGCTGCGCTTCGTGCAGGCCAACCTGGGCACGGTGCCGCTGGACGGCCCGCTGCAGCAGGCCGTCACGCTCACGCGCACCGCTTACTACCAGGTGGGCGCGATGACGCAGGACCTGGTCTGGGAGCAGTACCCCTGCCCGGTGGCGGAAGCGACGCTGCAGCAGGGCAACGATCCCGCCAACGCCCTGCGCGGCACGCCGGTGCGCGAGCTGGTGCCGCCGCGCGCGCCGGCGCAGGACGTGCTGGTGAACAAGACCGGCTCCACCAATGGCTTCGGCAACTATGTGGCGTTCGTGCCGGGGCAGCGCCTCGGGGTGGTGGTGCTGGCCAACCGCAATACGCCGAGCGCCGCGCGGGTCGGGCTGGCCTATCGCATCCTGTCGCGACTGGGCGGCGCGGCGGGATGCCTGCGGCCGTCGCCCTGAGCGCAAGGGCGCGCGCAGGGGCGCGGCGCCGCCAAGGCATGCGATCATAGCGCGGTGCGGCGCCCGCGCGCCGCGTCACCGCGGGGTCGCCATCCGACCTGCCACCTGACCTGCCACCCGACCTGCCCCGCATGACCCATCGCCGCGCGCTCGCCTGTGTCCACCTGGTTGCCTTGTTATTCGGCCTGGTCGGCGTGCTGGGCGAGCTGATCCACGCCAGCGCGGTGGCGATCACCATGGGGCGGGCCGCCTTTGCCGCCGTGGTGCTGGCACTGGCCGCGCGCCTGCGCGGGAAAGCGGTGTCCGGCGCGCTCACGCTGCCGCGCGCCGGCGCGCTGGCGTTCTCCGGCTGCCTGATGGCCGCCCACTGGGTGACCTTCTTCGTCGCGGTGAAGGTCGGCGGCATCGCCATTGCCACGCTCGGCTTCGCCAGCTTCCCGGCCTTCATCACCTTGCTGGAGAGCCTGTTGTTCCGCGAGCGCGTCGGCGCGGCGGAGTGGCTGCTGCTGGGCCTGGTCACGGCCGGGCTGGTGCTGGTGACTCCCTCGCTCGACCTGGCCGACAGCGGCACCGCCGGGCTGGCCTGGGGCGTGGCATCCGGCCTGGCGTTCGCCCTGCTGGCGCTGGCCAACCGGCGCGCGGCCGCCGGCATGGATCCACTGCAGGTGGCATGCGGGCAGAACTTGGTGGTGGCACTGGTCACGCTGCCCTTCGCCGCGCGGGAGCTGCCCGCGCTGCCGGCTGCCTCATGGTTCTGGCTGGCCGTGCTGGGCGTGTTCTGCACCGGGCTGGCGCACTCTCTGTTCGTGACCGCCCTGGGCTGGCTGAAGGCGCGCACGGTCGGCATGGTGGTCGCGCTCGAGCCGGTCTATGCCATCGCCTTCGCCTGGGCCTGTTTCGGGCAGCAGCCCGGTGCGCGCACGCTGCTCGGCGCGGCGGTGATCGTCGCCGCCATCGTGGCGGCGGGCCTGCGTGCGCCGGCGCCGGCACGGCCCCGGCACGCTGCTGCGGAAGGGGTGTCCGGCCACGAGTCAGGGCATTCTCAATGATTCAGTGGACTAGCGGTCCGCCTCGTACCAGGGCATCGATTCGATCGCGCGGACCACTTCGCCTTGGTATTCGTCGAAGAAGTTCGCATGGCTGGCATGCGCGAGCCAAAGGACGCGGCTGCCCGGCAGCGCTGCGGCCAGGCGCCCGGCGTCGATGCGGCGTGCCTGGCGGAAGATGCCCAGCATGGTCTGTGCGTCGGCCAGCGTGGCGGCGTTGGTGGTAGCGGATAGCCAGGGGAACATATCGGGGATCGCGCCCGGCTCGGCAGCGACGATGAGGGCTGGCGAAGCGACCGCGCGGTAGTCGGGAGAGAAGGCGTGGCCTTGGTCGGCCATGGCTGCGGCGACCGGGGCGGGAGTGTTCGGGCGCACGCTGCCGTCGGGCAACAGCGTGAGCGAGTCGCGCAGCTGCGCTTCGGCGGCGGCGGACCACAGCTTCGACACGCGCCTGGCGAAGGCGGTGGCCGCCGCCAGCGAGGCCTGGTCCGCCGGACCAGGCTCGGGCTCCTCCAGCGCCGGATTGTCCGGCGGCGGTTCGCCGTGCCAGGGGACCGGCCGCGTGTAGTCGTAGCTCGTGTCGAGATAGACCAGGCCGCGCACGCGGTGCGGATAGCGGCCGGCGAACAGTGTCAACTCATTGCCTGCGATGGAGTGGCCGCACAGCACGATCTCGTCGACGCGCAGCGTGCGCAGGACCGCGTCGAGATCCGCCACCAAGGTCGCGGGATCATAGCCGCCGCCGGCAGCGGGCAGCGGCTTGTCGGAGCGGCCGTAGCCGCGCCGGCTGATCGCCAGTACCCGTGCCCGCCGCGCCAGCGCGGCGGCCAGGCCGTTGAAGCCCTGCGCATTGCCGCCCAGACCGGCCAGCAGTACGACGGTACGTCCGGGCCGGCTGGGGTTCCAGTCGCGCACATGCAGCGCCACGCCGGGGGCCACGGTGACCTGGCGGTCGCTTACCGCTGCCGCCGCAGGCTGGTCTTCGCCGCCGCCGCCGCCGCAGGCGGAGAGCGATGCGAGGAGCCAGGCGGCGGGCAGGGTGGCCAGGGTCTGCAGCGAGCGCCGGCGCAGCGGGGCCGGCGGCGGGTAAGGCATCATGGTCCGATCTCCAGAGGGGGAAGCCGACGGCAGTCTAGGAGACGGGCGGGACGCGGTCTGTGAGCAGATGAAGGAATTCTGTGCGCAACTGTGCGGCGGAGAGGTGAGGCGAGGTGAGGCGAACGGCGGCGCGGACAGATTCGCACAATTGCACACAACTTCGTCCTACCGCGCCGGCGGCGGCCTGCCTATCATGCCGCCATCGCAAGACAATGCACCGTATTGGTATTCATATCCAGGAGGACAGAGACCATGCATCCCAGCAACCGGGTTGCCACCATGAGCGCCATGTTGATGATGAAACTGCTGGCGGTCGCGCTGACGTTCGCGCTGGCCACGGCATCGGGCGCAGCGTTCGCGCTGCAGCCGCCGCTGGGCGCCGCCAGCGACCACGATGCCGCGCTGGTGTGCGCGGCGGGCGACGAGGCCATGGCGGCGGAGGCGGCCGCTGGCACCGGCGGCCGCACTCTGCGGGTCGGTGTCTCGGACAGCGAAACCCGGCTGGTGCTGCCGTGGTTCATCGAAGATCTGCTGGGCGCGATCCGGCGCGGCGATGCGCCGCAGGACTATCTGCGCGGCGCCTGGCGCGGCCTGTGAGGCAGGCGGCCAGTCCCTCTGCGGGATAGGGCGGAATCGGGGAGATGGAGACGGCGGGGCCGCGCGGCCCCGCCGGTGCCGGTGCGCATGCCCTGGGCATGGCACCGTGCCGTGGCCTCAGGCCTTGGCGAGCACCTCGCCGATGGCCTTGGCGACCACCGACACATTGCGCTGGTTCAGGCCCGCCACGCACATGCGGCCCGAGCGCAGCACATAGACGCCGTACTCTTCGCGCAGGCGGTCGACCTGCTCGGCGCTCAGGCCGGTGTAGGTGAACATGCCGCGCTGCTTGACGTAGCGCGTCAGCGCTTCGCCGCTCACGTGGCCGACCAGGCTGTCATGGATGGCCTGGCGCATGCGCGCGATGCGCTCGCACATGGCGGCCAGTTCGGCCTGCCACTGGGCGCGCAGCGCCGGCGTGGTCAGCACCTTGTTGACGATGCGCGCGCCGTGCGTGGGCGGGTTGCTGTAGTTGGCGCGCACCGCGCCGGTCAGCTGGCCGAGCACGCGGCCAGCCTCGTCGGCGTTCTGGCACACCACGCTCAGGCCGCCGCAGCGCTCGCCGTACAGCGAGAAGTTCTTCGAGAAGGAGTTGGCCACCAGAAAGGACAGGCCCTCGCGTTCCATCTCGCGGATGGCGAAGGCATCGTCGTCCAGGCCGGCGCCGAAGCCCTGGTAGGCCATGTCGACGAAGGCCAGCAGGCCGCGTTCCTTCAGCACCGCGATGACCTGGCGCCATTGTTCCTGGTCGAGGTCCACGCCGGTCGGGTTGTGGCAGCAGGCGTGCAGCAGCACGACGTCGCCCTTGGGCACCTGGCGCAGCGCGGCCAGCATGGCGTCGAACTTCAGGCCGCCGGTGGCGTCGTCGTAGTAGGGATAGCTCTGCACCGTGAAGCCGGCGCGCTCGAACACCACGCGGTGGTTCTCCCAGCTCGGGTCGCTGATCCAGACCTGGGCCTTGGGGAAGTAGCGCTTGAGGAAGTCGGCGCCCACGCGCAGCGCACCCGAGCCGCCCAGCGTCTGCAGCGTGGCGATGCGGCCCTTGGCGCGCGCCTCGGACTGTTCGCCGAACACCAGGGCCTGCACGGCGTCGCGGTAGCCGGCCAGGCCGGCCATCGGCAGGTAGGGGCGCGGGCCGATCTCGGCCAGCAGCGCGGATTCGGCTTCGCGCACGGCCTGCATCACCGGCAGCTTGCCTTCGTCGTCGAAGTAGATGCCGATGCTCAGGTTGACCTTCTCGGTGCGCGGGTCGTGCTGGAAGCTCTCGTTCAGCGAGAGGATGGGGTCGCCCGGAAAGGCCTCGATGTGTTCGAACATGGGAGTTCCTGCGTGCTTGGGTTTGGGTTGAAGCTTTGAGGTGGTGCGGCTGGCGGTCCGGCGGTTGCGGACGGGCCAAAAGAGAGAGCATGCCACAGATGGCCGGCCGGGTCAGCCCGCGGCCGCGACCGTGGCCGCAGCGGTGGCCGGCCGCAGCCGGGCCGACAGGGGCCCGGCTGTGTCACGGCTTATTGCGCGGTGATGCCGCGGCCCAGCGCGGCGCCGTCGGGCTGGCGCTTCTGGCGGAAGCGGTAGCTGATCGCCAGCACGCCCAGCCAGACCGGGATCAGGTAGACCGAGATGCGCAGGTCGGGAGTCAGGTACATCACCACCAGGATGCCGCCCAGGAAGGCCAGGCACAGGTAGTTGGTGAACGGATAGCCCAGGCTGCGGAACAGGGTCTGCTGGCCGGCGCGGCGCTTATCGTGGCGGAACTTGAGGTGGATGATGCTGATCATCGCCCAGTTGATCAGCAGCGCCGACACCACCAGGCCCATCAGCAGCTCGAAAGCCTTGCCCGGCATGAAGTAGTTGATCACCACGCACAGCGCCGTGGCCAGGGCCGAGACGCCCAGCGCCGCCAGCGGGATGCCGCGCCGATTGACCTTCAGCAGCGCCTGCGGTGCGTTGCCCTGCTTGGCCAGGCCGTACAGCATGCGGCTGTTGCAGTAGACGCCGCTGTTGTAGACCGACAGCGCTGCCGTCAGCACCACCAGGTTCAGCACGTGCGCGACGATGTCGGCGTTGAGCGCGTGGAAGATCAGTACGAAGGGGCTGCCGCCGGTGACCACCTTTTCCCACGGGTAGAGCGAGAGCAGCACGCCCAGCGCGCCCACGTAGAAGATCAGGATGCGGTAGATGACCTGGTTGGTGGCCTTGGGGATGGTGGTCTGCGGCGAGTCGGCCTCTGCCGCGGTGATGCCGACCAGTTCCAGGCCGCCGAACGAGAACATGATCACGGCCATGGCCATCACCAGGCCGGACAGGCCGTTGGGGAAGAAGCCGCCGTGCTGCCACAGGTTGGTGACGCTGGCCTGCGGGCCGGCCGCGCCGGACACCAGCAGGTAGCCGCCGAAGCCGATCATGCCGATGATGGCCGCCACCTTGATGATCGAGAACCAGAACTCCATCTCGCCGAAGGACTTCACGCTCGACAGGTTGATGGCATTGATGACCAGGAAGAAGGCCAGCGCCGAGATCCAGGTCGGCACGTGCGGGAACCAGTACTGCACGTAGATGCCCACGGCCGACAGCTCGGCCATGCTGACCAGGATGTACAGCACCCAGTAGTTCCAGCCGGAGATGAAGCCGGCGAAGTGGCCGCAGTACTTGTCGGCGAAGTAGCTGAAGGAGCCGGCCACCGGCTCGTCCACCACCATCTCGCCGAGCTGGCGCATGATGAAGAAGGCCACGATGCCTGCCAGGGCATAGCCGAGCAGCACGGACGGTCCGGCCATCTTGATGGTCTGGGCGATGCCCAGGAACAGGCCGGTGCCGATGGCGCCGCCCAGCGCGATCAGCTGGATATGGCGGTTTTTCAGGCCGCGCTTGAGCGTGCCGCTCTCATTGTCGGGATTCATGTCTTTCCTCTACCCATTCTTATGGAATGCGGATGGGCGCCTCTTGTTGGTCATCGATCTCTTTGATCGCGGGCGCTTGCTTGGGGGGGGCGCCGGCGGCGTGCAGCAGGCTGCGCTGCCGCCGGCAGGGGACAGCGGCCCGGCCGGCCTTGTGGGCCGGCGGGCTGCCGGGCCGCCGCGTGCTGCGCCGGCCTGGTCGGTTGCTCAGACCTTCAGGGTGCCGCGCTCGATCTGGTCGCGCTCCAGCGATTCGAACAGGGCCTTGAAGTTGCCTTCGCCGAAGCCGTCGCGGTAGTCGCCCTGGCGCTCGATGAACTCGAAGAACACCGGGCCGAGCAGGGTCTTGGAGAAGATCTGCAGCAGCAGGCGCGGCTTGCCGCCTTCGGTGGTGCCGTCCAGCAGGATGCCGCGCGCCTGCAGCTGGTCGACCGGCTGGCCGTGGCCCGGCAGGCGCTTCTCCAGGCCCTGGTAGTAGAAATCGTTGGGGGCCGTCATCAGCGGCACGCCGGCCAGTTGCAGCTTGTCGATGACGTCGACCAGGTTTTCCGTCAGCAGGGCGATGTGCTGGATGCCCTCGCCGTTGAAGGCCATCAGGAATTCCTCGATCTGGCCGCTGCCCTTGGCCGATTCCTCGTTCAGCGGGATGCGGATCTTGCCGTCGGGCGCGGTCATGGCCTTGGAGGTCAGGCCGGTGTACTCGCCCGAGATGTCGAAGTAGCGGATCTCGCGGAAGTTGAACAGCTTCTCGTAGAAGCCGGCCCAATAGGCCATGCGGCCGCGGTAGACGTTATGCGTCAGGTGGTCGATCAGCTTCAGGCCGTGACCTGCCGGGTGGCGGTCCACGCCTTCGACGAACTCGAAGTCGATGTCATAGATCGACTTGCCTTCCTCGAAGCGGTCGATCAGGTACAGCGGCGCGCCGCCGATGCCCTTGATGGCGGGCAGGCGCAGTTCCATCGGGCCGGTGGCGATCTCGACCGGCTGGGCGCCGAGTTCCAGCGCGCGGGCGTAGGCCTTGTGCGAGTCCTTCACGCGGAAGGCCATGCCGCAGGCGCTGGGACCATGCTCGGCGGCAAAATAGGCGGCCTGGCTCTTGGGCTCGCGGTTGATGATGAAGTTGATGTCGCCCTGGCGGTACAGCAGCACGTCCTTGGAGCGGTGGCGTGCCACCAGGCTGAAGCCCATCTGCTCGAACAGCGGTTCCAGCACATTGGGGGTGGGCGAGGCGAATTCGACGAATTCGAAGCCCATCAATTGCATCGGGTTCTCAAACAGATCGGCCATGGCGGTTGCTCAGCGAAGTGGGAGGGGGAATCCGCGTCCGTCGGCGCGCGCGGGCGCGCCCAGGTGGCGGCAAAACGGGGTCGGAGTCCCGAGGCGCAGGCCGCGCAAGCGGGCAAGACGGGCTGCTGTACTGTCAGGTAGGGACATGCACGATCTCGGGGGCAGAGAAATAATATTGCAGGCGTGCCGCATGCCGTATCGCTTGCGCCACGCCGCGCCCGTCGGTGCCAGCGCAGGGAAATCGAGGCCGATTCCCGTGCCGCGCACTGCAGGCATGACGGGCAGTGTATATTCCGACGTGGAAAATAGGATTTCGTAAGCCACACAGGGAAACCCTAGATTGCGACATGAAATTGCATCGAGACAGACTTCAAGGAGATGAAATTGCAGATTACCGAGCTGGACCGCATCGACCGCCGCTTGCTGGGCGTCCTGCAGGAGCACGGCCGGGCCTCCAACCTCGAGCTGGCCGAGGCCATCCGCCTGTCGCCGGCGCAGACCTTGCGGCGCCACCGGCGCCTCGAGGAGTCCGGCATCATCAAGCGCTATGAAACCCGGCTGGACTCGGCCGCGCTGGGCTTCGGCGTGGTCGCCTTCATCCATGTGACGATGGAGCGGGGCCATATCCGCGACCTCTCCAAGTTCAAGGGGCTGGTGGCCGAGCTGGCGCAGATCCAGGAGTGCTTCTCGGTCACCGGGGACATCGACTACGTGCTGAAAGTGGTGGCGCGCGACCTCAAGTCGCTGTCGGACTTCCTGCTCGATACGCTGATGCGCATTCCCGGCGTCAGCGGCGTCAAGTCAAGCGTATGCCTGGATGAGATCAAGTGCACGAGCGCGATGCCGCTCGAAAGCTGAAGCGGGACCGGCGCCCCGGCGGCCGCTGCCGCCGCGCCGGGGCACCTGGATGATGTGGCGGCAGCGGCTTGCGGGCCGTGGGGTGCGGCAGGATGCCTCGGAAGAATGCTGGCGAGCCATAAGAAAATTCTTGACTATCTATCTACCAGTAGATACCATTCGTGCATGGATCGCGACGTATCCCTGGCAACGGAAAGAGCGGGGCGACGCGGCGGGATCCAGCGCGACATCGGGCATGTCCCGTTTTTTTTGGATCGGTCGTCTATCTAGTCATAGATACCTGATCGAACCGGGCCCGCACCCAGGTGCCGCGCCGCAGACAAGCGATCCCGCCGGGATCCCGAATTCGAAGGAGAAGATCATGCGCACCAAGACCCTGAACCTGAATGCCGCCGCCAAGTTCCTGCTGGCCGCCGCCGTGCTGAGCGCGGCCGCCGCCGCCGGCCAGGCACACGCCGCCGGTCCCCGGGACAGCGGTGTGAGCGGTGACCGCTATGGTTATGTGTTCCGCGCCGACGGCAGCCGCAGCGTCTACACCGATGGTGCCAAGCGCGGCCGTTTCGATCCCTACACCGACGGCGCCAAGGTCGGCAAGGCCGATCCCTATACGGATGGTTCGCGCGTCGGCAAGAAGGGGCCCTATGTGGATGGTTTCGGCACCCTGGCCGGCCTCGACCGCAGCGGGGTGTCGTCCCAACCCGCGCACGGCCGCTTCGATCCGTACACGGATGGCGCCAAGGCCGGCAAGTTCGACCCCTACACCGACGGCGCGCTGGCCTGACCCCGTTTTTCGCGCCGGCGGCCCTGCATCGCCGCCAGCGCCGCTTTCCTGCTCCTGATGCACGGGGATGTCCTCCTCTCCCATCCCCGCTGACTGGCCGGCATTCATGCCGGCCTTTTTTCATTCCCCGCTTTCCCCTCTCTCCGCCGCCTGTCCCCGTCATTACGCCAGGTGCCGTCACAGCCGCACCAGCACGCGGGACGATATTCACGGTGCAGGGCAATAATCATCCTGGCGATTGCCTCGCCAACCCTTCTAATACCTGGCCCGGCGCTTATCTCGCGCCGCAATAAAAATCATGGGGATTCGCTGCGCCGCGGTGGGAGCCCGCCTGTGGTCGCACCGCCGTCGCCCGGCATTCCCGGCAAGGGCTTGATCGAAAAGGAGAATCGGCAAGACGCGGTGCCATGTGACGGGCACCGCGCGATGGAGTTCGCGTGCGCCGGATGTGCATTAGGGAAAACTCCCTGTGACATATTGTCGCGCGAGCGCCTAAATTGAATCATCACTATAAGAAAACCACAGAGGAGGCAGGTATGCAAAGCTACGACGGTCTCGTATTCGTCACCGCCATCCTGCTGGTGTGTCTCTATGTTTTCCTGGGCGCCCAGACACAAAGCCGCATGTTGACGTTCGCGTCGCCAGCCATCGTCGGCATCCTGGTCCTGGTGTACGCGATCCTGCCAGGCCGGGTGGTCGGCTGAGCGCGGTCGGTCGTACGCGGCTGAGCGGCTGAGCCGCTCGGTCGATCGGCCGCAGGAGTGCTTCCGAGGCGGTATGGCGCGCGCCGCGGCGCGCCGTTGATTTGTTTCGCCCGCTGCCCGCCGTCCCGTGGCCGGGCGGCGGCGCGAGGCATTCCTTCTGTTTCCGTTTCGCCCGGATCCGTACCGGCGCGCCCAACCGCGCCGGCGGCGGCGTTCTACCGTTTCCCCTGTCTCAGAGGATATGGTCCAGCAGGTCGGGGCCGAACACCTCGCGGTGGATGCGCGAGGGCGTCACGCCGCGTGCCAGCAGGGCGGCGCGCTGGGCCTGCATGAAGGGCAGCGGGCCGCACAGGTAGAAGTCGGCCTCGGCGTCGTGGCGCGCATCGAGGAAGGTGTCCACCGCCATGCGGCCGGCGGCGGCAGGGCGCTCGGCCAGCGTGGTGTCCTCGCCCGACTCGAGGAAGAAGCGCAGGTCGAGCTTGCCGAGCCGCGCGCCGGCCCGCTCGATATCGCCGAGGTGGGCCACCTGCGCGGCGTTGCGCGCGGCGTGGGCGAACACGATGTCGCGCTGCGGCGCGCATGCGGCCAGGCGGTTCAGCGCGGAGATCATCGGCGTGATGCCCACGCCGGCCGACAGCAGCACCACCGGCGCGCTGCCCTGGGCCGGCACGGTGAAGTCGCCGTAGGGCTGGCTGGCCAGCAGCACGTCGCCGACGGCCGCATGGTCATGCAGCCAGTTGGAGACGGTGCCCTGCGGGCGGCCGGCGTCGCCGGTCTCGCGCTTGACCGAGATACGCCAGCGGCCGCCGTTGGGCGCGTCCGACAGGCTGTACTGGCGCTGCTGGCAGACGCCGGGCGACAGTTCCACCTGCACCGAGATGTACTGGCCCGGCTCGAAGGCGGCGAGCGCGCTGCCGTCGGCGGCGGCCAGGGTGAACGAGACGATGCCTTCGGCCTGCGTCTCGCGGGCGACGATGCGCACCGGCTGGCGGTGGTCGGGGCCGGACTGCGCGCGCTCGTACAGGCGCGCTTCGGCGGCGATCAATTCGCCCGCCAGCAGCCAGTAGGCCTCGTCCCAGGCCGCCACCAGCTCCGGCGTCGCGGCCGCGCCGAGCACCTCGCCGATCGCGCCCAGCAGGTGGCGGCCGACGATGGGGTAGTGGGCGGGCTTGATGCCGACGGCCGCATGCTTGTGCGCGATGCGGGTAAGGACCGGCGCCAGGGCCGCATGGTTGTCGTAGTTGGCGGCATAGGCGAACACCGCCGATGCCAGGGATTGCTGCTGCGCGCCGCTGGCCTGGTTGCCCAGGTTGAACAGGTTGGTCAGTTCAGGGCGATCCGCGAACATATTGCGGTAGAAGGTCTGGGTGATGGCGAGGCCATGTTCCTTCAGCACGGGGACGCTGGCATCGATCAGGGGACGGGCTTGGGCGGAGAGCATGATTGAATTGATGTATTCGAAATGCAACAAAAATGGCGAACGACCGGCACGGGGGCCGTGGCGTGTCGCGCGGATGAAGTGATGGCGGTCACGCTGGATCCGATTCTATGAAAGATGCATTTTTGATGCAATAAATAACCAGCCGCAGCGCGGGATCCGCGGTGCGACAGATTGCCGCGCCCGCGGCTGTGGCCCGGGGCCGGCGAGATGCCGGGCAGGCCACCGCGGCGGACATGCCGGCCGCGCCCCGGCGGCCGCACTGGCCGGCGCGGAGCAGGCTCAGGCGCCCAGCGCGATGCCGTCCTTGCGCTTGTCGGAGGCGCCCAGCAGGCTGCCGTCGGCGGCGCGCAGCACCGCCTGGGCGCCGCCGAAGTCGCTGCGGCCGCCCAGTTCGCCGGCGCCGACCGGATCGGTATAGCCGGCTGCGCGCAGCGCGCGGGTGACGGCCTCGGGCATGCCGTGCTCGATGGCCAGCGCCGTGGCGGACTCCAGGCGCCAGCGCGGCGCGTCGAGGGCGGCCTGCAGCGGCTGCTGCCAGGCCGCCAGCCGCACCAGCAGCTGCAACTGGCCTTGCGGCTGCATCAGCCCGCCGACCACGCCGAAACCGGCATGGAAGCGGCCGTCGCGCCTGGCCGCGCCGGGCACCACCGTGTGGTAAGGGCGCTTGCGCGGGGCGGCACTGTTGATGTGGCCGGGGCCGGCGAAGCCGAAACCGCGGTTCTGCAGCACGAAGCCGCAGTCCGGCACCGCGATGCCGGAGCCGAAGCGCTTGAAGATGCTGCTCATCAGCGTGATGGCGAGGCCGTCGGCGTCGACCACGACGGTGCAGACGGTATTGCCGGCCGGGTCGGCCACGGTCTGGCTGGCATGGCGCATGGCCTCGCCCATGGCGCGCACGGTCTGCAGCACGGCGCCGGGATCGTCGGCGGCGAGCGCCTGCGGTTCCAGCGCATCGAGCGCGTGCAGGATGGCGACGCCATGCGTGTTGGGCGGGCATTCGAACACTTCCAGGCCACGGAAGCGCGTCGACACCGGCGCGCGGAAGTCGCCGCGATGCTCGGCGAAGTCGCCGGCCGCGAGCACGCCGCCGAGCGCCTGGCAGGCCTGCGCCGCCGCGCGTGCCGGCTCGCCGAGGTAGAAGGCGTCGGGCCCGTCGCTGGCGATGGCCTGCAGCGTGCGCGCCAGCCCGGGATTGGCGAAGCGCTCTCCGGCGGCGGGCGGACGGCCCGCGCGGTAGAGCGCGGCGCAAACCGGGTCGGCATGGAGCACGCGGTCGAACAGCGCCCATTCGCGCGCCGCCACCGGGGCCACGGCGAAACCGTCGCGCGCCAGCGCGATGGCTGGGGCCAGCAGCCGCGGCCAGGGCAGCCGCCCATGGCGTTGGTGCAGGTCGTGCCAGCCGCGCACCACGCCGGGCGTGGTGCAGGAGTAAGGGTGGCGCTCCGGGATGCGCTGCCCGGGCAGGGCATCCAGCAGGGCCGGATCGAGGGCCGCCGGCGCGCGTCCGGTGCCGTTGTAGCTGCTGACCTCGCCATCCGGCGCGACCACCATGGCCAGCACGTCGCCGCCGATGCTGGTGGCCATCGGTTCGACCACGCCGAGGATGGCGTCGGCGGCCAGCGCGGCGTCGACCGCGCTGCCCCCCTCGCGCAGGCACTGCAGTGCGGCCTGCGCCGCCAGCGGGTGGCCGCTCGCCACCATGCAGCGTTGGGCGCGCACGCCTTCGGCTTGCGGATTGCTCATGCGATGCTCCCTTGTCTCTGACGGGGCGGATGGGACGGATAGAGCGGCCGCGTCAGCGCGACACCGTCTCGACGACCTTCCACGACACGCCGATGTCGCCGTTGACGAAGGTCTGGCAGGCCATGCGATAGCCGGCGGCCAGTTCTTCGGCGCTGAGGTGCTTGTGTTCCTTCGGCTTGACCGTGTCGGTGTGCTCGAGGCCCTGTTCGATCCTGCACTTGCAGGTGCCGCACAGGCCGCCGCCGCACTTGAAGGGAATGCCGCCTTTCTCGCGCAGCGAGACGCGCAGCAGGTTGCTGTTGGGCGGAGCGGTGACGACCTTGTTGTCGTTGCTCAGGAAGGTGATCTGGATCATCGTTCAGTCCGTATCGGATGGGGGCGGCGGCGGGGCTCAGGCCTGCGCCAGTTGCAGGTCCATGCTGCCGAAGCTGGCCAGGCGGCGCAGCGCGTCGCGCGCGGCCTCGAGCGTGTCGAAGCGCTCGAGAAACTTGGTCGGCACGTGGTTGACGAGCGCGGGCGGCGTTTCCTCGACCACGCGGATCTTCGTTTCGCGTTGCAGCTCGGCGATGACGAAATGCGTGGTGCGGCGGCCATAGAAGAGGTAGTCGTAGCTTTCCACCGGCACCACGCCGTCGACGGGCTCGGTGCGGAATTGGCCGGGTTTGCTGGTCAGGATCACATACATGGTCGGGTGTGCAGGCTAGGCGCGGAGGGGCGGCGGGGCGCCCCGGCCGGGCTGGTGAAGAATGGTTGGCGCGGCGGCTCGCGCCGCCTCAGGCGGCGGCCGCGGCGGCAGGCGCGGCGGCATTGGCCTCGTCGTCCTGGGCCAGTTCGATGTCGTGCGAGATCCAGAGCTGGCAGGCCAGGCGGTAGCCCTGTTCGAGCCGCTCGCCGAGCTGCTTCTTCTCCTTCCAGTTGGGGGCGGGCAGGTGTTCGCCGCCGGCGATCACGCGGCACGCGCACTTGGAGCACTTGCCCATGCCGCACTCGTAGCGCAGGTTGGGGTAGGGAAACTGCTTGATGCCGGCGCGCACCACCAGGTTGGTGTTGTCCTTGACCTCGTCGGCGAAGACCTGGCCGTGCTTGTGAAAGAGAACCTTGGGCATGACGTCTGCTCTGTTTGCTGCGGGATGGCTGGGGATGTCCGGGGAGGCGGGCGATGCGCCGGATCGGGGCGGTTCAGGACCAGATCAGCATGGCCGCCGCGGTGGAGCAGGCCAGGCCGATCAGCACCGGAATCAGCAGGGCGCGCACGGCCTCCAGCACCGGCACGCGGGCGAAACCGGCCACGGCGATCAGCGAGGACCAGGCGACCAGCGTGCCGCCGCCGGTCCAGACCGCGCCCATCTGGCCGACCGCCGCCAGCGTGGCGGGATCGAAGCCGACCACCGGGCCCAGCGCGCCGGCCAGGGTGCCGGTCAGCGGCAGGCCGGCGAAGCCGGAGCCGTCGATGCCGGTGATCATGCCGACCAGCAGCACGCCGAAGGCGACCAGCACGTGGTTGTCGGGAATCATGTGCTGGTAGGCCTGGATCAGTTCGAACAGCAGGCTGGGCGCCTTGCCCGGCGGCAGGCCGAGGATCTGCGCGGCGGTCTCGCCGGCGCCGACGAAGAAGAAGC
Source organism: Cupriavidus sp. USMAA2-4 (assembly GCF_001854305.1). NCBI lineage: Bacteria > Pseudomonadati > Pseudomonadota > Betaproteobacteria > Burkholderiales > Burkholderiaceae > Cupriavidus > Cupriavidus sp. USMAA2-4. Next base: position 2,192,457 of record NZ_CP017749.1, read on the forward strand.
CCGCGATCGGCAGCACCGAACCCATGGCCTTGAAGGCGAACACGAAGCCGTCGGTGATGTGCTCGGGGCAGACGTCCAGCATCCTGCGCGGGCCTTCGGCGGCGAGCGTGGCCAGCATCATCAGCACCGCCGCCACGCCGCCCACCAGCGCGGCTGCCTCGCCGCCCTTGAGATCGGCAATGTCGGAGCCGAGCTTGGGCATCACCATGATGGCGACCACGCAGAGGAAGGCCAGCGGCGTCACCAGCGCGAAGCACTTCGACCACTTGATGCGGCGGCGCTCCACCATCGACAGGCTGGCCGCGATGTTCTGCTCGGTCACCAGCGGTTCCTCGTGGCTGGTGCCGCGCGCCAGCTCGGCCTTGTCGAAAGTGCCGCCGCCGTCCACCGGCTGGGCCCCGCCCGCGCGTGCCTGCCAGCGGTCGAGCAGCAAGCCGCTGGCGGGCACGATGTGCTTGCGCATCGACAGGTAGGCCAGGCTCAGGGCGATGGCGCCGGTGATGATCGACAGCGTCAGCGCGCGGTCGGCCACCACGGCGGCGCTGACCGCCGCGCCGGCGGCCTTGGCGCTGATGCCGGGCGCCACGCCGATCACATAGTCGGACGACAGCGCCATGCCCTGGCCGGCGATGGCGATGGCCATGGCACCCGCCAGCGGCGGCAGCCCGGCGGCGATGGCGGCCGGCAGCAGGATGGCCGACACCAGCGGCACCGCCGGGGTCGGCCAGAAGAACAGCGAGATCACGTAGGTGATGGCGGCCAGGATGAAGAAGGCAGAGTGTCCGTTCTTCATCACCACGCGGAAGGGCTCGACCATGCGGATGTCCGAGCGCAGCGTCTTCAGCGCGTTGAGCAGCGCCGTCATGAAGGCGATCACCAGGAAGATGTTGAACAGCTCCTTGGCGGCCACCAGGCTGGCCGAGAAGATTCCGCCCAGCGCCTGGATCGGGCTGCCGGTCAGGGCGAAGATGACCAGAAAGGTGCCGGTGATGGCGGGTACCACCACGTTGGCGCGCAGGATCATGGTCAGGACGATGACCGCGACTCCTAGTAGGTAGATCCAGTGCGCGGCACCGATCACGACATCTTGTTGCATGGCGATTCCCCTGGGGCTGAGGTATGTGATGTGAGGGCGGCTCGTTTGCCGTTTTCGTATACTATATTCCGATTCGCACTCAAACAAGCGAAATCTGATCCGGATTTCTACGTACCCATTTTTGGTGCGGTTTGACGGGAAGCCGCGCATTTATTGGGAATGCGGGCGCCAATCTGGGGCCGGCCGGGCATCGCCGGCTTCCCTTGGCTTGTGATCTTTCGCTTCTTTTGTGTAGACTGTATACCAAATTAAGCGAGCCGAGCCGGCCACACGCAGCAATGCACAGCACCTTCCCTTACCTGCCTGCGGGCCTGTCCGCCCTGGACTACGCGCTGATGGGCGCCCTGATCTTCGCCGGCGCCTGCCTGCAGGGCATCGGCGGCATCGGCTTCGCCATGCTGTCGGCGCCGCTCGGGGCCTTGTTCTTCCCGCAACTGGTGCCGGGGCCGCTGCTGGCGCTGGGCGGCTGCGTGTCGCTGCTGTCGGCGCTGCGCGAATTCCGTGCCATCGCCTGGCCGCTGGCGGGCGCGGCCCTGTGCGGGCGCGCCGGTGGCGGCCTGCTGGCGGTGGCGGTGATCAGCAGCCTGCGCCCGGAGCCGCTCGCCGTGCTGTTCTCGGTGTCCATCCTGCTGGCCGTGGCGATGAGCCTGCTGGGCTGGCGCGTGGCCGCCTCGACCGCCTCGCTGGCGGTGGCCGGCGCCGCTTCCGGCTTCATGGGCACCATCACTTCGGCCGGGGCGCCGCCTTTTGCCATCGTGATGCAGCACGTGGCGCCCGAGCGCATGCGCGCCACCATCGGCTGCATCCTGTGCGGCGGGGCCGCGCTGTCGCTGGCCATGCTGTCGGTGGCGGGGCGCTTCGGCGCGGCCGAGGTGCAACTCGGCGTGGCGCTGTCGCCCTTCCTGCTGGCCGGTTTCGCCCTGTCCAACCGCCTCAGGGGGCGGTGGTCGGCGCTGGCGGTGCGGCGCCTGTTGCTCGCGCTGTGCGCGGCGGGCGCCCTGGGCGTGCTGGCCAAGCTGGCCTGGCCGGGCTGAGCCCCGCCCGGCGCGGCGCCGGCCTGTGCCGCAGCCCCTTCCCCGGCGCAATCTTCCCGTTTCCTTTTCGTGTTCGAACCCCAGCGCCAGGCGCCCCCCCGCCGGCCAAGTACCGGAGTTGCCATGCAGCATATTTCAGATGAGATGATCGACCGCCACGTCAGCGGAGCCGAAGCGCAGCAGGTGATGCTGGAGGCCTTCCGCAGTTTCGCCGACGGCCGCGCGGCCATGCAGGAACGGATCCGTACGGAAGCCGGCGGCGTCAAGCTGTCGACGCTCGGCGCGGTCATTCCCGAGCGCGGCGTGGCCGGCGCCAAGGTCTATACGACCATCGCCGGCCAGTTTTCCTTCGTCATCCTGATCTTCTCGAGCGAGGACGGCCGCCCGCTGGCCTCCTTCGATGCCGGCGCCATCACGCGCCTGCGCACCGCTGCCTGCTCGGTGGTCGCCGCGCGCCACCTGGCGCGGGCGGATGCCGCCACGCTGGCCTTGTTCGGCGCCGGCACGCAGGGCGTTGCCCATGCCCGGCAGCTCAGCGCGGCCCTGCCGCTCGAACGCATCCTGGTCAACGATCCCCACGCCGACGCCGGCCTGCCGGCGCGGCTGTCCGACTGGTGCGGCATTCCGGTCGAACTGGCCGAGGCGGAGGAGGCCGCGGCCCGGGCCGACATCGTGGTGACCGCCTCGCGCTCCACCACGCCGCTGTTCCCGGGCGCTTCGCTCAAGCCGGGCGCCTTCGTGGCCGCGATCGGTTCCAGCCTGCCGCATACGCGCGAGCTGGACGACGAGGCCCTGCGCCGCGCGGCGGCGGTGGTGGTGGAGTGGCGCCCGCAGTCCACGCGCGAGGCTGGCGACATCGTGCTGGCCGGCCCCGGCGTGCTGCCGGCCGACAAGGTGGTCGAACTGGGCGACGTGCTGCTGGGCAAGGTGCGCCCGCGGCGCGGCGACACCGACATCGTGGTCTACAAGTCCGTCGGCGTGGGCCTGGAAGACATCGCCCTGGCGGGTTTTGCCTGGGAAAAGATCCGCGCGGCGGGCCACGCCTGACCGTGCCTGCCCGTCGCCGCGCCGCGGCGGCGTTCCCCGTGGGCGACAGAAGCCATGCAAGCGATGGAAACGCAGAAAACGCTTGCAGCGCCCTGATGAATGTATATAGTATACCAAAAACAGCGACGCGATCCCGAGCGGAGCTGACCCGTCCCAAAGCCACCTGAAGCCAAGCCAAGACAAGGAGCCCCGACATGGCTGAACTGATGAACCGCGAAGCATTCCGTACCGCCCTGGAAGAAGCGATCAAGGGCAAGAGCGCCAACAAGGCCCCGTTCAGCGTGGCCTGGGCGAGCGGCAAGCTGAGCCGCGCGCACCTGGCGCGCTGGGCCGAGAACCACTATCACTACGTCGGCCCCTTCGCGGACTACCTGGGCTACATCTACGCCCGCACGCCCGACCGCTACACCGAGGCCAAGGACTTCCTGCTGGCCAATATGTATGAAGAGGAGATCGGCGGCGACCGCCACACCGACCTGCTGATCCGCTTCGCCGAGGCCTGCGGCACCACGCGCGAGCGCGTGGTCGATCCTGACAATATGTCGCCCACCACGCGCGGCCTGCAGTCGTGGTGCTACGCCGTGGCCATGCGCGAAGACCCGATCGTGGCGGTGGCCGGCCTGGTGGTCGGGCTGGAGTCGCAGGTGCCGTCGATCTATCGCAAGCAGACGCCGACGCTGCGCGACAAGTACCAGTTCACCGACGAAGAGGTCGAGTTCTTCGACCTGCATATCGTCTCCGACGAGATCCACGGCGAGCGCGGCTACCAGATCGTGCTGGAGCATGCCAACACGCCGGAACTGCAGCAGCGCTGCCTGAAGATCTGCGAGATCGGCGCACAGATGCGCCTGCTGTACACCACGGCGCTCTATCACGACTACGTCGCCAAGGACCTGTCGATGGCCGAGCTGGCGATGGCCGCCTGAGTGTCGCGCGGCGCGGCTCTGCCCGCCATGCACGGCGCCCCGCCCGGTGCGGGGCGCCGATCCCATCGATTTCCAGGGTTTGCATCATGACTGTCGGACAGCAAGACGAGTTCTTCAACCACATCGACGGCGAATGGACCAGGAGCCGTTCCGGCCGGACCTTCGACAACGTCAATCCGGCTGACGTCGCGGACATCGTCGGCCGCTTCCAGGCCTCCTGCGCCGAGGACGCCCAGGCCGCCGTGGCCGCCGCCGCGGCCGCCTTCGATGCCTGGCGCCGCACGCCGGTGAGCAAGCGGGCCGCGATCCTGAACCGCGCCGCCGATCACCTCGAGGCCAATGCCGCCGGCATCGCCGAGGAACTGACGCGCGAGGAAGGCAAGGCGCTCTCGCTGAGCAAGGACGAGGTCCTGCGCTCGGCGCAGACCCTGCGCTTCTATGCGGTGGAAGGGCAGACCTTCACCGGCGAGACCTATCCGAACGACGATCCCGAGATGGTGGTCTACAGCCAGCGCGAGCCGCTCGGCGTGGTCACCGTGATCGCGCCGTGGAACTTCCCGGTGTCGATTCCCGCGCGCAAGATCGCGCCGGCGCTGATCGCCGGCAACACCGTGGTGTTCAAGCCGTCCTCGGATGCGCCGCTGTCCGGCTACCGCCTGGCCGAAGCGCTGGTCCAGGCCGGGCTGCCCAAGGGCGTGCTCAACTTCGTCACCGGCAGCGCCGCCGAGATCGGACCCGGCATCACCGAGCACCCGGCGGTGCGTGCGATCTCCTTCACCGGTTCGACCCGCGCGGGCGAACAGATCCACCGCGCCGTGCCGCTGACCACGCGCACGCAGATGGAACTGGGCGGCAAGAACCCGCTGATCGTGATGGAGGATGCCGACCTCGACAAGGCGGTCGACCTGACCATCAAGGGCGGCTTCTCGCTCAGCGGCCAGGCCTGTACCGGCACCAGCCGCGTGCTGGTGGCGGCGGCCGTCAAGGCGCAGTACACGCAGAAGCTGCTGGCGCGCGTGCAGGCCCTCAAGATCGGCAGCGGCATGACGCCGGGCATGGACCTCGGCCCGCTGGCCACGCGCAGGCAACTCGAGACCGTGCTGTCCTACATCGAGACCGGCAAGGCCGAGGCCACGCTGCTGTGCGGCGGCGAGCGGCTCACCGGCCCCGGCTTCGACCAGGGTTACTACGTGTCGCCAGCGGTCTTCACCGACGTGACGCAGTCGATGCGCATCGCCCGCGAAGAGATCTTCGGGCCGGTGATCGCCATCATCGAGTTCAACGGCTACGCCGATGCCATCGCCAAGGCCAACGACACCGAATACGGGCTGTCCGCGGCGATCGTGACGGCCGATCCGCGCTACATCCACCACTTCGCCACCGACATCGAGGCCGGCACCGTGAAGATCAACCGCACCACCACCGGCAACCTGGTGAACGCGCCCTTCGGCGGCCTCAAGCGCTCCAGTACCTCGACCTTCCGCGAGTCGGGGCGCACCGGGCTCGAGTTCTACACCCAGGTCAAGACGGTCTACCGCGGCTGCTGACCGGCACGCCGCCGGCAGCACGCATCCCAAGCATCAGGAGAATCGCAGTGAAGAAAGCCATCAAGCTGGAACTGAAGGAAGCGCGCCACATGGTGGCCGCGGCCATCGCCAGGTCGGAACAGATCGGCGTGCTCGAATCGATCTGCGTGGTCGACGAGGGCGGCTATCCGCTGGCGCTGGAGCGCATGGACGGCGCCCGCATCACCGGCCCGCAGATCGCCTGGAACAAGGCGTTCACCGCCGCCGGCCACAAGCGCTCCACGCACCTGTTCAACCAGGCGCCCAACGGCCCGGCCCTGCCGGGCAACGAGGCCTTCGGCATCCAGTGGAGCTTCGAAGGCAAGTTCGCCGTCTTCGTCGGCGGCTTCCCCATCGTGGTCAACGATGAAGTGGTCGGCGGCATCGGCCTGAGCGGCGGCAATGGCGAGCAGGACACGCAGGCCGGCCTGGCCGCCCTGCAGGCGCTGCAGGAACTGCTGGCGCCGCAGGATCTCAAGGTGCTGGTGCAGGCCGACATCAAGCGCTAGTCCGCTAGTCCGCTGGTCCGCTGGTCCGCTGGTCCGCCAGTCCATCACCCACCTGCCGCGCCGGGCATCGCCGGCGCGGTGCATCGCCCGCATCTGCCTGAACTGAACCGGCAGGAAACCGCCCGAGTCCATCATGTCCTACCGCATCCAGATCCTGGAGACGCACGAGTCGTTTGTCGTCGAACCCGGCGAAACCCTGCTGCAGGGCGCCACACGCGCCGGCGTCTGCCTGCCCCATGACTGCCAGCTTGGCGGTTGCGGCACCTGCCGCATCAAGCTGGTCGAAGGCACCGTGGCCTACGAGGAGTTGCCGATGGGGCTGGCGCCGGACGAAGAGGCGGCCGGCTACGCGCTGGCCTGCCAGGCCCTGCCGCAGGGCGACGCCGTCATCAGCACCGCGCGCGACGACGAGGCCTGCGCCGCGCCGGTGGCCCATCACGCGCTGGTGCGCGAAGCCCGCCCGCTTTCGCGCGATGTGCACTACCTGAAGCTGGAGGTGCCCGAGGCGGGCCTGCTCGACTACCGGCCCGGCCAGTACCTGAAGATCCTCACCGGCGACGGCCGCACGCGCAGCTTCTCGATGGCCTCGGTGCCCAGCGCCGGCGTGGTCGACCTGCACGTGCGCCGCATTCCCGGCGGGACCTTCACCGATGGCGCCCTCCAGCAGCTGCGCCCGGGCGATGCGCTGCAGGTGGAGCTGCCGCACGGCGCCTTCTTCTACCGGGCCAAGGACTACCGGCCGCTGCTGATGGTGGCGACGGGCACCGGGCTGGCACCGATCAAGAGCATCCTCGAGGCGCTGATGGACGACGGCGACTGTCCGCCGGTCTCGCTCTACTGGGGCGCGCGCGAGCCGTCCGACCTGTACCTGCACGATGAGATCCGCGGCTGGGGCGAGCGCCTCTATGATTTCCGCTACGTACCCGTGCTCTCGCGCGCGCGGGACGACTGGCAGGGCCGGCGCGGCTACGTGCAGTCGGCCGTGCTGGAAGACCTCGGCGAACTGTCGGGCGAGCTCTCCGAGTACGCCATCTACCTGTGCGGCTCGCCCGAGATGATCCGCGATGCGCGCGCGGCCTTCGTCGCCCGCGGCGCCAGTCCGGACCATATCTACGCGGACAGCTTCACCTTCCAGCGCGGCTGAGCCTGCGCCGGCGCCCCGCGCGGGGCGCCGCTTCGCATTCCAGCTACCGGCCGGCGGATTCCTGACCTTCGAATCACCACGACACGAGGCAGCCATGCCATCTCGCGGCGAGGCAAGCATCGCAACCGGCCTGGACGCGCAGCCGGACGACGATGCCGGATTGCGCACCATTCCCCTCTTCGCGCAGGTGGCGGAACTGCTGCGCCGGCGCATCGTCGCCGGCATCTACACCCAGGGCACGCGGCTGGTGGAAGGGCGGCTGTCGGCGGAGCTGGGCGTGTCGCGCGTGCCGGTGCGCGAGGCGCTGCACGCGCTGGCCACCGAGGGGCTGGTCGAGCTGTCGCCGCGCCGCAGTGCTTCGGTGACGCGCGTGCCCGATGCCATCGGCCGCGAACTGGTCGAGGTGCGCGCCACGCTGGAGGGCCTCAATGCGCGCCTGGCGGCCCAGCGCCGCGACCCGGCGCTGGGCGCCCGGCTCGAGGCGGTGCAGCGTGAAGGACGCCTGGCCGCCGCCGACGGCCGTACCGAAGCGCTGCTGCGGCTCAATGCCAGCTTCCACGAACTGCTGGCCTCCACCGCCGCCAACAGCGTGCTGCGCGAGATGGTGCGCTCGCTGCGCGAGCGCACCTTCCTGATGTTCGCGCCGGTCGACGCGGCGCGCGCGCGCCAGAACTGGGAAGAGCATGCGCGCATCCTGCAGGCGGTGATCGATGGCGACGCCGACCTGGCGGCGCTGCTGGCCAGCCGCCATGTCTACAGTGCCCATGCCGCCATGTCGCGGGGCGGCGCCGGCGCGGGCGGGGCGGCGCCGGGGTGATGTCTTGACATCTCTGGTATACAATACCGGCAAATGTCTCCCAACCTGCCGAGCCGCGCCGCCGCGTGGCGGTTGGCGGGTGGCGGCGGAGCATCCTGCCAACCCCGGTCATTCCTTCATGTCAGAAAAGCGCGCCAATGCCCAGTCCGGGCCTGTTTCCGAGCCTGCGGTCGTGAGTCTCGGGGCGAGCCATTCGCCGCTGTTCGCGCTCGTCACCGACAAGCTGCGCGAGCGGATCCTCAACGGGCAGTACGAGCCGGGCGAGCGCTTGGTGGAGAACAAGCTGTCTTCCGAACTCGGCGTGTCGCGCATTCCGGTGCGCGAGGCGCTGCGTTCGCTGGCGACCGAGGGGCTGGTGGTGATCGAGCCGCGCCGCGGCGCTTCGGTGGCCAAGCTGTCGCCGGACGTGGCGCGCGAGATGGTGGAAGTGCGCGCCACGCTGGAAGGCCTCAATGCCAAGCTGGCGGCGCAGCGGCGCGATCCTGCGCTGCTGGCCGAACTGGAGCAGGTGCTGCGCGACGGCGCCGAAGCCGCCGCCCAGGGCCGCGGCGACCAGTTGCTGGCGCTCAACTCGCGCTTCCACGAAGTGCTGGGCACCATCGCCGCCAACAGCGTGCTGCAGGAAATGATGCGCTCGCTGCGCGAGCGCACCGCCGCGCTGTTCGCGCCGGCCAACCTGGTGCGCGCCCGCCAGAACTGGGATGAGCACGCGCAGATCCTGCAGGCCGTGATCGCCGGCGACGCCGACCTGGCGGCCCTGCTGGCCGCGCGGCATGTCTACAGCGCCGCCAAGGCGGCCGAACTGTCCGTCGGCGATACCACTACGCGCGCTGCCTGAGCGGCGCGTGCGCCGCGCAGGTCTTGCGCAACGTGCCTGGACGCCATCAGCGCGCGCCGATGGCGTTGATCGCGCTCAGCGCGCCGGCTGTTCGCGCAGGGCGAAGGCCCGGCGCGCGGCCGGGCGCGCCAGGCAGCGCCGGTGCCAGTCCCAGGCTGCCGCATACCGCTCGCCGCCAAGCTCCGCGAAGCGGTGCAGCACCGCCGCCAGGTTCAGGTCGGCCACACTGAATTCCTTGCCCAGCAGGTAGTCCCGTTGCGCCAGCTGCGCCTCCAGCACCGCGAAGCGCCGGGCGAGCGCCTGCAGGGCCTCGTCCGCCAGCTCGGGCCGGCGCCGCTCGGGCGGCAGCATGCGGCTGTGCTGGGTCCATTGCGTGGTCAGCGGCTCGACCGAGGTCGCCGCCCACAAGGTCCACTGCAGCGCCAGCGATTGCGCATCGGCATCCGCCGGCCACAGGCCGGCCGCGGCGTGCTTGCGCGCCAGGTGCAGCGTGATGGCCAGCGATTCGAACAGCACCAGGCCGTCATCCTCGATGGTCGGCACCAGTCCGTTGGGATTCAGCTCCAGGTAGGGCGCCGCCTTGACCTCCGGCGAGGCGTAGTGCAGCGGGATGTTCTCGTAGGCCAGGCCGAGTTCCTCGGCCGCCCACAGCGGGCGGATCGCGCGGGAGGCCGGGATGCCGTAGATTTTCAGGGTCATGTCGCGTCGGGTAGCGGTTGCGGATAGGCGGCGGCGCCAGTCCAGGGGCCGTTCGCTGCAGGACTGTATACCTTATGCGATCTGATGGGAATCCGCGGGCAGGAGACAGGAGGGCGGAGATCGAAGGCGGGCCATGCGGCGCAGCACGGCGGCCAGGCACCAAGGCCGGCTCCTGGCCGCAGGGTACGCGCCTAGCGCGCCTTTCTGGCCTTTCCTGGCCTTTATAAGCCGTTAAGGCGCCGTGGTGGGCCTCCTGGCTTCAACTCAATCGATGCGTGCCGCCCCCGGTGCTGTCTTGCGCACCCTGGCGGGGCACGGGCATGCCCGGATTTGGCGCAATGCACAAAAATATGTATACTGTGAACAATAAAGAAACGCCATAGGGAAAAACCATGCACCAAGTCGATGCCAAGTACCTGCGTACGCCCGTCGGCCAGCAACTCCTCGAACACTATGCCGGCCGCGATGCGGTGCGCCATGCCACGCCGCTGCTGCCGCTGCGCCTGGCCGACGTGACCGGTTTCGCACGCGCCCTGTTCGGCCGCCGCAACGCAGGCCACCGTCCCTGCTGATTCCGTTCCTGCGGATTCCGGCGCTGCCGGACGGATTGGCTCGGAAAAATCCTGGCCATCAGCGGGCGCCGGCGGGCAGGCGGCGGCGCCCGCGGGGACTACAATGCACGCTTGTGCCGCGCCATGCGCAGCGGGCCTGACGGCCCCGGGCGCGATGGCGGGCTTAACCTGCAAGCGTAGCCCGTGCCCATGAATCCCGCGCTCTACCGGCTGATGCCGGGCCTGGAAGAGCTGGCGAAGTACCCGCGGCAGCATCTGCGTGCCGACCTCTCCGCGGGCCTGTCGGTGGCCGCCGTCTCGCTGCCGGTCAGCGTGGCCTATGCCCAGTTGGCCGGCCTCAGTCCGGCCGCCGGCCTGTACAGCTCGGTGCTGCCGATGGTGGCCTATGCGCTGTTCGGCTCGTCGCGCCAGCTGATCGTCGGTCCCGACGCCGCCACCTCGGCGATGATCGCCGCCACCCTGATGCCGCTGGCCGTGGCCGGCAGCGAGGACTACCAGGCGCTGGCGGTCTCGCTGACCCTGCTCACCGGCATCTTCTGCATGGTGGCCAGCCGCTTCCGCTTCGGCTTCCTCGCCGATTTCCTCTCCGTTCCCATCCTGACCGGCCTGCTCAACGGCGTGGCCGTCAGCATCGTCATCAGCCAGTTCGGCAAGGTGACCGGCCTGGCACTGGCCGGCCGCGATGCCATCAGCCAGATTCTCTCGCTGGCCGCCCAGGCCGGCCAGGTGCACCTGCCGACCTTCTTCGTGGCGGTCGGCACCGCCGCGCTTTACCTGACCGTCAAGGCCTTCTGGCCGCGCGGCCCGGCGGCGCTGAGCGCGCTGGTGGCCGCCGTCGCCGGCAGCCTGATGTTCCGCGCCAAGGCGCTCGGTGTCGCCATGGTCGGGGCCCTGCCGTCAGGGCTGCCCGGCTGGGTCGCGCCGTCGCTGCCGCACGAGATGCTCGGCACATTGGTGCCGGCTGCCGCCGGCCTCGCGCTGATCTCCTTCAGCAGCGGCATGCTGACCAGCCGCAGTTTCGCCGTGCGCAACGGCTACCGCGTCGATGCCAACCGCGAGTTCCTCGCCATCGGCGTGGCCGACGTGGTCAGCGCGCTGAGCCAGGGTTTCGCCATCAGCGGCTCCAGCTCGCGCACGGTCGTCAACGAAGGGGCGGGCGGGCGCACGCGCCTGGTCTCGGTGGTGGCGGCCGCGGCCATGCTGCTGGTGCTGCTGGTGCTCGGCGATGTGCTGGCGCTGGTGCCGGTGGCCGCGCTGGGCGCGATCCTGGTGGCCTCCGCGCTCGGCCTGATCGACCTGGGCGGGCTGATGGCGCTGCGCCGCTTCAGCCGGGCCGAGCACGCCATCGCGCTGGTCACCCTGGCCGGCGTGGTGCTGTTCGGCGTGATGTCCGGCATCCTGGTGGCGGTGACCCTTGCCCTGCTGCGCTTCCTGGTGCAGATGGCGCGGCCGTCGGACCAGCTGTTCGGCATCATTCCCGGGCACGAAGGACTCTATGAACTGGCGCACTACCCGGAAGCGCAGGCCGTGCCCGGCCTGCTGATCTACCGCTTCGAGTCGCCGCTGACCTTCTTCAACGCCGACTATTTCAGCGTGCGCGTGGCGGCGCTGGTGGAGGCCCAGGCGCCGCGCTGGGTGGTGATCGACGCGGTCTCGATCGCTTCGCTGGACCTGACCGGCGCGCTCGCGATCCGCGACCTGCAGGAAGCGCTGGCCAAGCGCGGCATCCAGCTCGTCATCGCCGGCCGCACCGCCCAGCTGCTGGCGTGGCTGGACCGGCGCGGCATCGCGCCGGAAAGCACCGGCATCCTCTACTACCCGAACCGGCTGGCGGCACTGGCCGCCTTCGAGGCGAGCGTGGCGGCCGCGCAGCCCGCCGCTGGTGATGGCGGCGGCCCCAGCGCTGTTGTCGCAGCGCCGGGCGACGGCGTCGACGATGCGCATGGCGCTGCGCCGGCGCGGGACCGGGAAGACCCGACGCCGGGTACGGCCGCCTGAGCAGGGCGCGGCCCGCCCAGGCTCAGTCCGCCGACGCGCCCGAGCGCCGCACCACCGGCCCCCACTTGCGGATCTCGCTGGCGACGAAGCGGCCGGTCTCGTCGGGGCTCATTGGCATCGGCTCGGAGCCGCGCTCGACGATGAATCGCTTCAGTTCGGGACTCTGCAGGGCCTTGACGGTCTCGGCATTGAGCTGGCCGAGGATGGCCGCCGGCACGCCCTTGGGGGCCATCAGCACGGCCCAGCCCACCGCGTCGAATTCCGGCCAGCCCTGCTCGCGCACCGTCGGCACGTTCGGCAGCTGCGGCACGCGCCGCGACGAGGTCACGGCCAGCGGCACGGCCTTCTGCGACTGGATCAGCGGCAGCGCGGCCGTGACCGAATCCACCATCAGCGGGATCTGGTTGCCGAGGAAGTCAGATTGCGCCGGGCCGCTGCCCTTGTAGGGAATGTGGACCATGAAGATGCCGGCCTGCGCCTTCAGCAGCTCGGCCGAGAGGTGCTGGGTGCCGCCGATGCCGGCGCTGGCATAGCTGTACTTGCCCGGCGCCGCCTTGGCCTTGGCCACCATGTCGCGCAGCGAGGTGATGCCCGAGGCCGGCGTGGCCAGGAATACCAGCGGCACCGAGAACACGCCCGAGACCGGGGCGAAATCGTGCTGGGGATCGTAGGCGAGCTTCTTGTACAGCGTCTGGTTGATGGCCATGGCGCTGCCCGCCATCACCAGCGTATAGCCGTCCGGCGCGGCGCGCGCCGCCAGTTCCATGCCGAGGTTGCTGCCCGCGCCGGCGCGGTTGTCGACCACCACCGACTGGCCGAGCTGCTTGCCCAGCCGCTCGGCCAGCGCGCGCGCGAAGATGTCGGTGGCCTGTCCCGGCGGGAACGGCACGATCAGCTTGATGGGGTGGTCGGGATAGGCGGCGTGCGCTTGCGCGGCTGCACTCAGCAGCAGCGCCGCGCACAGGCGGGCGGCAGGTTTCAATGCGGTCTCCTCGGGGGTGGCGTCGCCGCCGGACTGGACTGCCGGCGGCGCGGTCGCTCGATCGATGCGGCGCGCCTTCGCACTCGCGGTGGCGCGTTGGTCGGGGCGGGCGACTCCGTTATTGTACTGAAACTAAGACATGACTGTGCCGGCACCGCAGGGAGCCGTTCAGGGCTCGCCGCTGCCGCCGCTGCCGAATACAGGGGCATCGCGCAGGGCCGGATCGGCGTCGCTGTCGATCTCCACCAGCAGTCCGCCGGGGAGGCGCACGAACACCTGCGTATCGCCGCGCTCGGGCACGCGGCGTACTTCCGGCGCGTAGCCCAGCGCGCGCAGCCGCGCGATCAGCGCCGCCGGCGCTTCGTCGGTGCGGAAGGCGATATGGCCGAGCGTGGCAATGCCGGCGCGCGGGTCCTCGCTCTCCACCACGTGCACGAAGGCGTCGTCGCCACGGTAGAGCCACTCGCCGGGGAAGGGGAAGGGCGGGCGCCAGCCGGGCGCGAAACCCAGCGCCTCGGAGAAGAAGCGCCGCGTCTGCGCGCTGTCGTGGCTGATCAGGTTGAGATGGTCGAACACGACCTTGGGGCTGGCTTCGGATGGCATGGCGGCTCCGGGGATGCGTAGTGGTACACGGGCATCGTGCGCGCGCCGTGCGCGCGCATCAAGCCGCCGCGGTTTGCAGGAGTTTCAAGCGCCGTTTGACATGGCGCGCGCTGACGGCCCCGCCGGGCGCGCCTCAGAGCTCGTGGTGCAGGTAGGCGGCCTGGCGCGGCAGGCGCAGCGCCACCAGGAAGGCGACCACCATCATCACGGTGACGTACCAGAAGAACGCGGTCTCGTGGCCGATTGTCTTGAGCCCCAGCGCGACATACTCGGCCGAGCCGCCGAAGATGGCGTTGGCGATCGCATAGGCCAGTCCCACGCCCAGCGCGCGCACCTCGGGCGGGAACATCTCCGCCTTCACGATGCCGCTGATCGAGGTATAGAAACTGACGATGGCCAGCGCCACGCTGATCACGATGAAGGCCAGGAAGGGATTGTGCACCTGCTGCAGCCAGGTCAGGATCGGCACGGTGAAGATGGCGCCCAGCGCGCCGAACAGCAGCATGTTGGCGCGCCGGCCGATATGGTCCGACAGCGAGCCGAACAGCGGCTGCATGCACATGTAGAAGAACAGGCAGGCGGTCATCACATAGCTGGCGGACTTGATGGTCATGCCGGCCGAGTTGACCAGGTACTTCTGCATATAGGTGGTGAAGGTGTAGAAGATCAGCGAGCCGCCGGCGGTGAAGCCGAGCACGGTGAGGAAGGCCGCCGTGTGGTTGCGCAGCAGGCTCGCCAGCGATCCCGCCTCGCGGCTCTCGCGCGTGGCCGCGGTGGTGGTCTCGTGCAGCGAGCGGCGCAGGAACAAGGCCACCACCGCCGTGGCCGCGCCGACCGCGAAGGGAATGCGCCAGCCCCAGTCCTTCAGCTCGGCCTCGTCGAGGAACTGCTGCAGGATCACCACCACCAGCACCGCCAGCAGCTGGCCGCCGATCAGCGTGACGTACTGGAAGGAGGAGAAGAAGCCGCGCCGGCCGCGCAGGGCCACCTCGCTCATATAGGTGGCGGTGGTGCCGTACTCGCCGCCGACCGAGAGGCCCTGGATCAGGCGCGCGACCAGCAGCAGCGCGGGCGCCATCACGCCGATGCTGGCGTAGGTGGGCAGGCAGGCGATCAGCAGCGAGCCGCCGCACATCATCGTCACCGAGATCACCATCGCGATCTTGCGGCCGTGGCGGTCGGCGATGCGGCCGAACATCCAGCCGCCGATCGGCCGCATCAGGAAGCCGGCGGCAAACACCCCGGCCGAGTTGAGCAACTGGACGGTGGGATCGTCCTTGGGGAAGAAGGCGTGCGCGAAGTAGATCGCGCAGAAGGCGTAGACGTAGAAGTCGAACCACTCGACGAGATTGCCCGACGAGGCCGCCACGATGGCGAAGACACGTTTGCGCACTTCCTCGGCGCTGTAGTGGCCGGGGGCGCTGGTCTGGCTGTCCGCGATGGTCATGTCGGTCGCGCTGCAATGTCTTGCCGTCGCACGCCACGGCGAGAGGCCGGTTGGCGCTGGTTCCAGTCGATTATAGGAGGCGATCGGCGCGATGGCGCAGGCATAGCGTGCGCCGCACGGCATAATCTGCGGGCGGTGCGCGCAACGGGTGGAACGGATGTTGCGCCGCGCCATCCGATCGACAGGGACAGGAGGAGCAAGACATGGCAATCCGCATCGTACGGCTGGGCACGCCGCGCGCGCCCGGCGAGGGCCTGCGCATCGGCACGGTCCGGCGCCCGCCGCGCGGCGTGCCCAAGACCGAGTTCGCGGCGCAGGACTGGTACGACGTATGGTTTCCGAACCTGGCGCCCAGCGCGGAGCTGATGAAGCAGGCGCTGGAAGCCCAGCGCAACCACGACGAGAAGGGCTGGGCCGGCTTCGTCAGGCAGTTCCGCGCCGAGATGGCGCAGCCGGGACCCACGCACGACCTCGATCTGCTGGCCGCGCTGTCGCATCGCAGCGATGTCGCCATCGGCTGCTATTGCGAGGACGAGGCCCATTGCCACCGCTCGGTGCTGCGTGTGCTGCTGGCCGGGCGCGGGGCGGCGCTGGTGGACTGAGCCGGTGCGGGCGGTGCCGTCCCTCGCCGCGCGCAGCGGGGCCGGCGTCGCTTGGCTTCGGCGGCTTCAGCCGCGCTCGGGCAGGCCGCCGAAGTACAGATCGGTGCGGCGGTGATCCCAGGCCGGCAGCGCGCCGCGCAGGCGCGCCACGCGGGCAGGGTCCAGTTCGGCCGTGATGTGGCCGGTGGTGTCGGGCATGCAGGCCAGCACCGTGCCCCAGGGGTCGATGATCATGCTGCGGCCCAGGCAGGGCAGGCCCGGCCCCGGTCCGCCGATCTGCGCGGCGGCGATCACATAGCACTGGTTCTCGATGGCACGGGCGCGCAGCAGCGTCTCCCAGTGGTCGCGGCCGGTGTGCACGTTGAACGCGGCCGGCACCAGCAGCACGTCGGCGCCGCGCGCGCGCAGCGTGCGGTAGAGCTCGCCGAAGCGCAGGTCGTAGCAGATGCTGAGACCCAGCGTCAGGCCTTCCGCGGCCACCGTCTGCAGGCTGTCGCCCGGCGCGAAGTCGGCCGATTCGCGGTAGGGCAGGCCGTCGACCACGGCATCGTAGAGATGGACCTTGCGGTAGCGCGCGGCCAGGCTGCCGTCCGGCGCGAAGGTCAGGCCGCTGTTGCCGAGACGTGCTTCGCCCGGCAGGCGTTCATGCATCGAGCCGAGGTGGATCCAGCAGCCGGTGCGCCGCGCCAGCGCCGCGATGCGCTCGGAGACCGGGCCCGGCACCGTGCTGGCCGCGGCCTGCAGGGCGGCGGAATCGCCACGCACGTCGCTGTATTCGGGGGTCACGATCAACCTGGCGCCATCGGCGGCGGCGGCCAGGATCCCCTGTTCCAGCGCGGCCAGGTTGGCTTGGCGATCCTGCCGGCTGTCGAGCTGGAGCGCGGCTACCTTGATACCCATCATCTTCCCCCCTGGCCTGCGTTGTCTGCGTTGCCCGTGTCGCAGGGATCGCAGGGATCGCCCTCCGGCTCTGCCTCCAGCGCCAGCGCGACCGCGCGCGCCACGCCGGCGAGCAGGGCGGCGCCGTCGCCGCCCTGCAGTTCGCGGGCGGTGCGCGGGTCGGTGAAGCCGTCGGCCAGCACCGCCAGCACGACGCTCTGGTCGCCCACCGTCAGGATGCCGGCATCGTGGCGCAGGCCGGGCAATTGCCCGGTCTTGTTGGCCAGCCGCGCCGCCGCCGGCAGCGCGGCGCCGAAGTGGGCGCGCTCGCGCTGGTCGGCCAGCAGCGCGAGCCCGAAGGCACGCAGCGGCGCCGGCAGCGTGTCGCCGCGCAGCAGCCAGCCCAGCGCCGCGGCCGTGTCGCCGGCGCTGGTGAAGTTGTCGCTGCCGGCCGCGCGCGCGGCGGCATCCATCATGCGGCGCTGCAGCCGCGTCTGCGCCAGTCCGGCCCGTTCGCACCAGCCGTTCACGGCGTCGAAGCCGAGCAGGGCGATCAGCGCATTGGTGGCGACGTTGTCGCTCAGCACGATCATCAGCCGTGCCAGCTCGGCCAGCGTCAGCTGCCGCACGCTCGGCAGCTGCGCCAGGATGCCGGTGCCGCCGACCCGCTCGATGCCCGCCAGGGACATCTCCTGCGCCAGGCGCAGGCGGTCCTGGCCGACCTGTTCGAGCATGGCCAGCAGGATGGGCACCTTGACCAGGCTGGCCGAGGGCATGGCGCAGGACGCCGCGCGCTCCAGCACGATCGAACCGTCGCGCAGGCGCAGGCTCAGCGCCACGCGCGCCGGCGTGGCGGCCAGCAGCGGGGCCAGGCCGGCCTCCACGCGCGCGCGCAGCATGGCGCGCCCGGGCAGGCGCGCGCCGAGCGGGAAAGCGTCGCCGTCCACGTTGTCCACGTCGTTTACGTCGTTCACGTCATTCACACCCTTCACCTCGTTCGCATCGATGGCATCGATCATCGCCGCTCCTCCGTTCAGACCAGCAGGAAGAACAGCCCGGAGAACATGGCCAGGTTGACCACGATCACCGCCCAGCCGTTGTAGAGCATGTACTTGAGCTGGGTCGAGCGCGCCAGGCCCATCTGGCCGAACATGTCCGAGGTGGGGAAGGGGCCGAACCAGTCGATCTGCGAGCTGCCCAGGATCACCGCCGTGGTGGCCGCGGGGCCGACGCCGGCCGCCGCCAGCAGCGGGCCGAAGATCTTGGCGGTGAAAGTCATCTGCGCCACCGCCGCGCCGGGGATGTGGCCGATCACGTTGAACCACAGGATGATCACGCACAGCATGGCGCCGCCGATGCCGGCCAGGTGCGGGCTGGCGAGGTCGAGCAGCGCATGGTAGGCGTTGAGCTTGTCGACCAGCACCAGCACCGGGTTGAACAGCCAGAACAGGAAGAAGATCCAGATCAGCTTGCCGGCGCCGGCATACATGGCCTGCAGGATGGCGCGCGGGCCCATGCCGCCGGCCAGGCCGGTGGTGGCGGCCAGGGAGACCATGACGATGATGGCGAAGGCGAAGCCGGCCTTGGCGACCACGCCGGCGGCGGCCAGGCCGACGATGGTCAGGCAGAAGGCCCAGGCGGCGCGCACGGCCTGGCGCGGCGGCTCGGCGGACAGGTCGAAGGCGGCGCGGCTGCCGTCGGCGGCTTCCTCGTACTGGTGCTGCGCCTCGGTCATCTTCTGGATGCGGCCGGACATGAACCAGCCGCTGGCCAGCGTGGCGGCGGCCATCGGCAGGCCGGCCACCATCAGGTACTCGGGGTAGCTCAGGCCGGTCAGGCCCAGTACCGTGACCACGTTGGGCGTGAACGGTCCCAGCACCAGGCCGGCCGAGCCCGCGGTCTGGAACAGCGCGGCGACCGCCGGCGGCGACAGGCGCACCGCGGCCGCGATCGGGATCACCACCGCGGCGATGATGGCGTTGCCGCCCGCCAGCGTGCCCAGCGCGCCGCAGATCAGCGTCGACGTCACCATGATGCCCAGGCGCACGCGCACCTGGTTGGACAGGCCGATGCGGCGCACGATGGCGCGCACCAGCTGCTCGGCGGCGCCGGTGCGCGCGGCCACCTCGCCCACGCCGGCCCCCAGCACGATGATCAGGCCCACCACCGCGATGAAGGAGCCCAGCGAATCCGCCAGCAGCTTGCCCATCGCCACCGGCGTGGTGCCGGTCATGATCGCGCCCAGCACGATGGCGGCAATGGTGGACAGCACGATGTCCACCCCCAGCAGCGCGATGATGGCGAAGACGAGCACGGGGGCCAGTCCCCACAGGCTGGTCTCGCCGGGCATGGCGAAGTGGGCGTAGAGGGCGATGGCCAGTCCGGCGAGGAACACGGCGATGGCCGCGTTGCGCTTGCCTGGCTGGAGTCCGGGGGAAGCCGCGCTGGCGGGCGCGGCCGGGCTTGCTGCGGATGTCATTGGGGGCTCCTGCTTGCTGTGGTGTTGCCTGGGGGGGGGGCCGGATAGGGCTGCGGCGGCCCGCGTCTTATTGCGGCGCGATGCCGGCCTTGCGGATCACGCTGCCCCAGCGCTCGTATTCCTGGCGGATCTGGCGCGCGAAGGCGTCCGGCCCGGAGGCGACCGGGAAGGCGCCGGCATCGACCAGGCGCTGGCGCGTGGCAGGATCGTCGAGCGCGGCCTGGAAGGCGTCCGCCAGCCGCGCGCGCACCTCGGCCGGCAGCCTGGCCGGGGCCACCACGCCGTACCAGGCGCTGACGTCGTAGTCCTTGAAGCCCTGCTCGGCGAAGGTCGGCACCTCGGGCAGCTTGTCGTTGCGCTGGGTGCCGGTGATGGCCAGCGCGCGCAGCTTGCCGGCCTTGATGAAGGGCAGCGAGGAGGGGAAGTTGTCGAAGATCACCTTGACGTTGCCGCCGATGGCGTCGTTCAGCGCCGGCGCCGAGCCCTTGTAGGGCACGCTGATCATGCTGGCTTCGCTGAGCTGCAGGAACCAGGCCATGCCCAGGTCGTTGATGCCGCCCGCGCCGGCGTTGGCGTAGCTTTCCTTGCCGGGGTGCGCCTTCACGTAGGCGACGAACTCCTTCAGGTTGTGCGCCGGAAAGCCCGGATGCACGCTGAGGATGTTGGGGCTGCTGACCAGGTTGCGCACCGGCGTGAAGTCCTTGACCGGGTCATAGGGCGGCCGCGCCAGCAGGTGCGGCGCGGTGCCATGGGTGCTGACCGTGGCCAGTCCCAGCATGTAGCCGTCGGGCCTGGCCCGTGCCACCGCGGTCATGCCGATGGTGCCGGCCGCGCCCACGCGGTTATCGACCACGATCTGCTGGCCGAGGATCTCCGACGCCTTGCTGGCGACGATGCGGCCGACCACGTCGGTGGGGCCGCCGGCGGAGAAGGGGATCACCAGCGTGATGGGCCGCTCGGGATAGGCGGCGTGGGCCAGGGCGGCGGTGCCCAGCGCCAGGGCGCCCAGCGCGGGTGTCAGCAGGAAGTGTCGGCGTTTCAAGGCAGTCTCCTCTCGTATCTCGAATCTCTAATTTCGTGTTTCGTATCGCGCAGGGGGCGTGCAGGGGGCGTGCAGGGTGTCCCGGCGGCCCGCCGTGCGCACTGTTCAGTGGTGCAGGAATTGCCCAGCGGCGGCGCCGCTCGCGCCCTCGGGCCCCCACACCTGCAGGCCGTTGACGTAGACGGCGTCGATGCCGGCCGAGGGCTCGCAGGGCTGGTCGTAGTCGGCCCGGTCGATCACGCGCCCGGGATCGAACAGCACCAGGTCGGCGGCATAGCCGGCCTGTAGCACGCCGCGTCCGGGCAGGCCGAACACCGCCGCCGGCAGCGAGGTCATGCGGCGCACCGCGTCCTCCAGCGTCAGCAGGCCCAGCTCGCGCGCGTAGTGGCCGAGCACGCGCGGGAAGCTGCCCCACAGGCGCGGATGCGGGTAGGGGCCGGGAATGCCGTCCGAACCGATCATGGTGCGCGGGTGCGACAGCACGCGGCGCAGGTCGGCCTCGTCCATCTGGAAGTAGATCGCGGTGGCCGGGCCGAGCCGGGCGGCGGCGTCCTCCAGCGACACGCCCCAGTCGGCGGCGATCGCCGACAGGTCGCGCCGCGCCTGTTCCGGATGGGGCTGCGAACTGGTCACGATGATGCGCTCGGCCTCGCCGACGAACTCGGGCAGCAGCACCGTCGAGCTGGCGGTGTACGGGTAGACGTCGAGCGCCACGTCCTGCGTGGCCAGCGCCTTGTCGATCAGCCCCAGCGTGACCGTGGTCTTGCCGAAGTTGCGGCGGCCGATGCATTTGTGGTGCGAGATCACCACCGGGATGGCCGCCTCGCGGCCGATCTCCAGCGTCTCGCCCACGGCCTCGACGACCTGGTCGCGCTCGCTGCGCATATGGGTGGTGTAGAGCGCGCCCGGGTGGCGCGCCGTCACGCGCGCCAGCGCCACCACCTCGGCGGTGGGCGCGGCGCGGCTGGCCGGGTAGCTGAGCCCGGTGCTGAGCCCCAGGCCGCCATCGCGCAGGGCCTGGTCCAGCGCCGCCGCCATGGCCTCGATCTCGGCTCCTGTCGCCGCGCGCGCGGTGTCGTCCATGGCGCCGGCGCGCAGGGTGCTGTGGCCCACCAGCAGTCCCACGTTGACGCTGGGTGGCGCCGCTTCCAGCGCGCGCCGGTAGTCGGCCACGGTGGGGAAGCGGTAGTCGGCGGCTTCGCCCAGCAGCATCAGCGGCGGCGGCAGGCCGTGGCGCGGCACCAGCGGCGCGATGCTGATGCCGCAGTTGCCGGCGATCACGCTGGTGACGCCCTGGCTGGTCTTGGCCGCCATGGCCGGATCGGCCAGCAGCGCGCTGTCGTCGTGCGTGTGCACGTCGATGAAGCCCGGCGCCAGCACGCGGCCGCCGGCGTCGATGGTGCGCGCGGCCTGCCAGCCGGCGCAGTCGCCGACGGCGGCGATGCGCCCCGCGCTGACGGCGAGCGCGCCGTCGCGGCGCGCGGCGCCGGTGCCGTCGATCAGGGTGGCATGGGTGAACAGCAGGTCGCAGGTTGGCATGGGGGAGGCTCTCCGGGAGGGGGCGGCGTGGGGGCCGGCGGTGGTGCGTGGGCGCTGGTCCTTCAGCCTGGCGCGGCGTAGGCCAGGATCTCGACCAGCATCTCCGGGCGGCCGAAGCCCGCGGTGACGATGGCGGCCCGGTTGGGGTAGGGGGCCGGGATCATTTCCGCATAGACGCGGTTGAAGACGGCGAGGTCGGCCCGGTCGGTGACGTAGACGACGACCTGGGTGAGGTCGGCAAGGGTACCACCGGCCGCTTCCAGGGTCTGCTGCAGGTTGCGCAGCGTCTGGCGCGCCTGCGCCTCGATGCCGCCGGCCACCACGGCGCCGTCGGCGCCGAGCGGGATCTGCGTGGTGAACAGGATGCCGTTGCCCAGCACGGCCCATTCCACGGGGGCGGGCGAGCGGGGCAAGGCGGTGTCGATGATCTGTTTCATGATGGGTTTGCTGGCGGGTTTCTGGTGTGCTTGCCCGGGGCTGGTATGGGACCGCGATGAGGGGCGGAGCGCGTCAGCGCCCGAGCGCGAAGGCGGACAGGTCCAGCGCGGCCGGCCGCCCGGCCATGGCATCGGCCAGCAGGGTGGCGCTGCCGCAGGCCAGCGTGAAACCCAGCGCGCCGTGGCCGGTGTTCAGCCACAGGTTGCCGTAGGGCGTGGCGCCGACCAGGGGTTTGCTGTCCGGCGTGGCCGGACGGCCGCCGCACCAGGTGGCGGCGGCGTCGAAGTCAGCGCCGCCGGGGAAGGTCTCGCGCGCCTGCTGCGTCAGCAGGGCGATGCGGCGCTGGTCGGCACGCGCATGGCGGCCCACCAGGTCGACCATGCCGGCCACGCGCAGTTGCCCGCCCAGGCGGGCATAGACCACCTTGTAATGCAGGTCCGTCACGCTGAGGGCGGGCGGCAGGTGGCGCGCCGGGTCGACCGGCGCGGTGAGGCTGTAGCCGGTGAGCGGATACATCGGCAGGCGCAGGCCCAGCGGCGCCAGCAGCGACACGCTGCGCATGCCGGCGCAGACCACGAAGGCGTCGGCCTCGATGTCGCCCGCGCTGGTCTGCGCGGCCACCACGCGGCGGCCTTCGCGGCGCAGCCCGTCCACACGCACGCCGCAGCGTATGCGCGCGCCGAAGCGGCGTGCGGCCGCGTCGGCCAGGCCGACGGTGAAGGCATGGCAGTCGCCGGCTTCCTCGCTCGGTGTGTGGATGCCGCCCGCGAGCTTGTCGCGCAGGGCGGCCAGCGCGGGCTCCAGCGCCACGCAGGCGGCGCTGTCGAGCGCTTGCTGATGGCTGCCCAGGGTGGCCTGGTAGGCCAGTTGCCGGCGCGCGGCGGCGAAGGCCTCGGGATCGCGGTAGACCACCAGCTTGCCATTGCGCTGGTAGTCGAAGGCGAGCGCCTCGCGCTCGACCAGCTCGTGCACGCGGGCACGGCTCAGCTGGCCCAGGCCGAGCAGTTCGGCTGTGACGCGCCTGGCTACGCTGCCGCGGCAGGCGCGCAGGAAGGCCAGGCACCAGCGCCATTGCTGCCAGTCCAGGCGGGGCACGAAGCGCAGCGCGGAATCCGGGTCGAGCAGCCAGCCGGGCAGCTTGGGCAGCACGGACGGATCGGCCAGCGGCGCCACGTAGCTGTAGCTGAGCTGGGCGCCGTTGGCAAGGCTGGTCTCCAGCCCCAGCCCGTCGCGCGCCTCGAGCAAGGTGACGGCATGCCCCTCGCGCGCCAGGAAATAGGCGCTGGCGACGCCGACCACGCCGCCGCCCAGAACGCATACCCGCATGTCTTGCCTCCCGCCTCTAGATACCAGTGCCAATCCCATTCCGATGCAGCGGCCGCCGGGGCGGCCACGCAGGACGACAGTGTTGACGAGGCGGCGCCGCGATTCAAATGACGATTAGCGCATACCCTATAACCTGGGGTTATGCAGTCGGCGCGGACGCCGCGCCGGCACCGTCGCCCGGCGCCTCGGCGAAGCGGGTCCGCAGCACGTCCAGCAGGGTGTCCAGCGCGTGCGACGAAGCGGCCCCGTCCGGATAGATGGCCGCCACTCCTACCGACAGCGGCGGCGCCAGCGGCCGGATCAGCAGTTCCTCCTTGCTGGCGCGCAGCGCGAACTGGGCCGTGAACTGGTCGACCAGGGCGTAGCCCACGCCGCACTCGGCCAGGGCCGCGGCCACGTAGTAGGTGCGCGCCTCCACCATCGGCGTGCGCTCCTCCAGCCCCAGGTCGTGGCAGGCCTGCGCGATCAGGCCGCCGAGCGGGTCGCTGTTGCCGATGCCGATCCAGTGCTGGTCGTCGAGCCCGGCCAGCGCCACCGGCCCCTGTGCCGGCGCGCTGGCCGGCGGCCCCAGGTAGACCACCGCCGCCCGGCCCAGCTCGGCGGCGTGCACGCCCGCGCGGGCCGGCGGATCGAATACCACGGCGATGTCCAGTTCGCGCGACAGCACCAGTGCCAGCAGTTCGTCACCGTGGCGGGTCTGCACTTCCAGCGACACGCCGGGGCAGCGCTGGCGGAACTCGCGCACCGCCTGCGGGATCAGGCTCAGCCCCAGGCTGGGCAGGCAGCCGATGCGCAGGTGTCCCTCCGGATGCCGCTTCAGGTTGCGCGCCAGCCGCCGCACGTTCTCCAGGTTGGCGAACAGGTGCGCCGTCTCGGCGTGCAGCAGTTCCGCCTCGCGCGTGGGCAGCAGGCGGCCGTGGGCGCGCGTGAACAGCTTGAAGCCGAGGTCGCGCTCGGCGTGGGCCAGCACCTTGCTGGCGGCGGGCTGGGAGATGAAGAGGAGCTCGGCGGCACGGCTCAGCGAGCCGGTGCGCATCACGGCATGGAAGATCTCGAGGTGGCGGAGGCGCATGGCGCGGCGGGGAGGGCGGTCGGTCTGGCCGCAGTGTAGCGGATGGCGGCCGCGGCGCCGGAGGTTCCCCTCCGGTCGGAGCGGAGGGGGCGCCGTGCTGTCAGGCCGCCGGTGGCGCCGCCACGGTGCCGTGGCAGGTGCCGAAGCCGATGCGCGCGAAGCCGGGGCGTTCGCACCAGCCGCGCAAGACGACGGTGTCGCCGTCCTCCAGGAAGCCGCGCCGCTCGCCGTCGCCGATCTCGACCGGCTGCGTGCCCGACACGGTCAGCTCGATCAGCGCGCCGGCCTCGCCGGCGGTGGGACCGGAGATGGTGCCGCTGCCAAGCAGGTCGCCCGGCTGCAGGTTGCAGCCGCCCATGGTGTGGTGCGCGATCATCTGCCCGAGCGTCCAGTACTGGTGGCGGAAGCTGGTGCGGGTCAGCGCATGCGGCTGGCCGCCGCGTGCGCGCTGGCGCGCGCTCTGGATCGACACTTCGAGCTGGATGTCGAAGGCGCCGGCGCGGGCGTTGTCTTCGGAGCGCAGGTAGTCGAGCGGCTGCGGTCGCTGCGGCGCGCGCGACCAGCCGGTACGGTAGGGCAGCAGGGCTTCCAGCGTGACCAGCCAGGGCGAGACCGTGGTGGCGAAGTTCTTGGCCAGGAAGGGGCCGAGCGGCTGCATCTCCCAGGCCTGGATGTCGCGTGCCGACCAGTCGTTGAGCAGGCACAGGCCGAACAGGTGCTGCTGGGCGTTCGCCAGCGGGATCGGCGTGCCGCGCGCGTTGCCGGTGCCGATCACCGCGCCCAGTTCCAGCTCGTAGTCGAGCCGGCGGCACGGCTCGTGGACGGGGGCGGCGCCCGGCCTGGCGCGGGTCTGCCCGAGCGGCCGGAACACCTGCTGGCCGCTGACGCCGATCGACGAGACCCGGCCGTGGTAAGCGATCGGCAGCCAGTCGAAGTTGGCGCTGACCTCCAGGCCCAGCTGGCGGCTGCAGTTCACCGCGTGGTCGAGCGAAGTATAGAAATCCGTGTAGTCGCCGATGCGCACCGGCACCGCATACTCGGCCTGCGCCTGCGGCACCAGCGCCGCACGCACGGCCTGCACGGCCTGTTCGCGGGCGCTGCCGGCCAGCAGCAGGGCGAACAGTTCGTGGCGCAGTGCCTGCCAGGCGGCGGGGCCCAGCTCCAGCAGGGCATTGAGCGTGGTCCCGGCCGCGGCGGCGGCGGCCTCGGCGGCGCGGTCGCGCAGGCAGCCTGCCTGCAGCAGGGCGGCGAGGTCGACGATGCGGTCGCCGATGCCGACGCCGCCGCGCCAGGCTTCAGCGCTGTTGCCGCGCCGGAACACGCAGAACGGCAGGTTCTGCAGCGGGAAGTCGGTATCGCTCGCATTGGCCTCGTCCAGCCAGCTGCGGCGGGAGGCGTCGTGGGTGTGGTTCAGTTCCATGTTCATGCCTGTCGTCATGCCTGTCGTGGCGCGCTCAACCCGCCCGCCGCGTTCAGCGCGTCGTCGAAGATGGCGACGGCGCGCGTCCAGCCCGCCGAGGCGCCGCGGATCTTGTGCGGGAAGCAGGAGATGTAGAAGCCGTGCGGCGGCAGCGCCTCGAGGTTGTGCAGCTTCTCCAGGTGGCAGTAGCCGATATTGCGCCCCGCCTTGTGGCCTTCCCAGATCAGCGCGGCATCGTGGGACTGCGCGTACTTCTTCGCCGTGTGCACGAAGGGCGCGTCCCAGCTCCAGGCATCGGTGCCGGTCAGGCGCACGCCGCGCTCCAGCAGGTACATGGTGGCTTCCAGTCCCATGCCGCAACCGGCCGCGACGTAGTCGGGATGCCCGTAGCGCTGCCCCGCGCGGGTGTTGACCACGACGATCTCCAGCGGCGCCAGCACGTGGCCGATGCGGGCCAGCTCGGCCTCGACGTCGGCGGCGGTGACCACGTAGCCGTCGTCGAAGGCGCGGAAATCCAGCTTGACGCCCGGCTGGAAGCACCACTCCAGCGGTACCTCGTCGATGGTGGTCGAGCGCTCGCGTTCGCCGAGCGCCTCGTTCATGGTGCTGTGGAAGTGATACGGCGCGTCGAGGTGGGTGCCGTTGTGGGTGCTGAGCTGGATCTGCTCGATGGCCCAGCCTTCGCCGTCGGGCAGGTCGGCCGGCCGCAGCCCGGGAAAGAAGGACGCTACCTGCTCGGCGGTGGAGCGGTGCGACAGGTATTCGATCCGGGGGCCGAAGCCCGGGGGATCGGAGACGACATCGTTTTCCAGGTAGATCGACAGGTCGACGAAGCGGCGGGTCATGGGCGGTGCTCCTTGGCGATGGCGGGAGAGGGTGTCGGGGGGATCAGGAATCGAGCGAGGCATCGGCCGGTGCGCCGGCAGCGCTGCGGGGGCGGGAACCCGCGCCGGCGGCATCGCGCGGCAGCAGGGCCACCACGGCGGCGGCCAGCAGGAACAGCGCGCCGCACAGTGCGATGCTGTTGGCGAAGCCGAGCACGCCGGCCACCGAGCCCAGCGTCAGCGGCGCGAAGGCCGAGATGCCGCGGCCGACGTTGAAGCAGAAGCCGGCCCCGGTGGCGCGCAGCCGGGTCGGGAACAGCTCGGCGAAATAGGCGCCGACCAGGCCGGCGAAGGCCATGAAGAAGGCGAACACCGGGCCGAGCAGCAGCAGCGCGCCGTGGCCGGTGGTCATCGCATACAGGGGCAGCGTGAGACCGGTGCCGAGCAGCGACACGATGATGGCGCGCTGCTTGCCGATGCGGTCGGCCAGCAGCCCGAAGGCGTTGTAGCCGAGGAACATGCCGAGATTGAGGACCGCCACGAAGCCGGCCATGGTGGCCACGTCCAGGCCGCGCTCCTTGACCAGGAAGGTGGGCAGCCAGGTGGTCGCGCCCCAGTAGGCGGCAAGGGCCAGCGCCGAGGTGGCGGTGCCGAGCACGGTGATGCGGCGCAAGGCCGGGTCGAACAGCTCGGCGAGGCTGGCGCCGGCCGGGGCGCCCGCGGCGGACGCCGTGGTGGATACCCTCATGCGGCGCTGCGCCAGCCAGACCTCCGATTCCGGCACGCGCAGCCAGACATAGGCGATGGCGATGGCCACCGCGGCGCCGCAGGCGAAGAACAGCACGCGCCAGCCGTGCGCCGGCAGCAGCCAGGCCGAGGCGGCCGCGGCCACGCTGGCCCCGACCGAGAAGGAACTGAGCACGAAAGCCGTGGCGCGCCCGCGCTGGTGTGCCGGCCAGGTCTCGTTGACATGGGCGGCGGCGGTGCTCCAGACCCCGCCGAGCCCCAGCCCGGAGAGGAAGCGCAGCACCAGGATCTGGCGCCAGTCGGTGGCGCCGGCGATGGCCATGGTCAGCACGCCGAAGCTCGCCAGCGACAGCAACAGGGCGGTGCGGCGGCCCAGCGTGTCGGCCAGCCGCCCCATCACCACGCTGCTCAGGCCGATGCCCAGCAGCGTGGCCGTGACCAGCAGGCCGGCCTGGGCCTGCGTGATCTGCAGCGAGGCCGTGATGGCCGGCATGGCGATGGTCAGGATGATGATGTCGACCGCGTCGAACAGGTAGCTGAGGAAGCAGCCGATCAACACGCGCCACTTCAGGGATGCCGGGGTGGGGGCCACGATCTCTCCTCGTCAGGTCCGGCTGTGTGCCGGCGCATTCGGTGCACGCACTGTACGATCGTACAGTCAGTTTATGTACTAGGGTTAACCGGGGGAGGAAGGAAGCGGAGGGGGCGGGAGCGGAGCCGGCCGCGGCGGCGGCATCGTTCGCTACAATCGGGACTTCTTTTCGCGGAGACAGCATGCAAGGCAAGAAAGCGCCAAGGGCGGCAGCCGGGCCGGGCGCGGTGCCGGCACCGCCGGAGGCAAGCAAGCGGGAGCGGGTGCTGGACGCCGCCGAGCGGCTGTTCGCCGAAGGCGGCTTCGACGGCGTATCGATGCGCGACATCGCTGCCGCGGCCGAAGTCGGGCTGCCGCTGATCGTCTATCACTTCGAGACCAAGGCCAAGCTGTACCGGGCGCTGTTCGAGCGCCGCAAGACCGTGCTGGAAGCGCGCCTGGCCGCCTTGCACGCGCCTGTAGCGGAAGGGGAGGACCCGCTCGAACACATCGTGCGGGCCTTCGTGGAACCGGTGATGCGGATCCAGGACAGCGCGCCCGGCATCGCCTACGCCAAGCTGGTCGCGCGCGAAGCCTCGGATCCGCGTGAGTCCGAGCGCGGCATCGTGACCGACTACTTCGACCCCTTCGCCAAGGAGTTCGTGCGCGCGATCCGCAAGGTCCTGCCCGGCCATCCTGCCGGCTACGCCCACTGGGCCTACCTGTTCTCCGTCGGCGCGCTGGTCACGAGCGTGTTCGACAGCCGCATCGAGCGCATCTCCGCCGGCAAGGTCAAGGCGGGCGACCTGCGGCGCAAGACCGCCTACCTGGTCACCTTCATCATGGCGGGCATCCGCGCCGGGGCGCGGCAGGACTGAGCGGATTCCCCGGCCCCCGGGGAGGGCGGCAGCGCCGCTTCAGGCGGGGCGGATGGCGACGGCGAAGTACCCGCTGGCGTGATCGCCGGTGGTGTCGCTGTCCGCGTTCCGTACCAGGGTGGCACGGATGCCGACGGCCAGCGCGGTGCCGTCGGGTGCGAGCAGTTCGGCCTGGAAATCGGCCTGGGGCCTGCCGCGCAGCATGCGCCGCAGCCGCCCGCCGCCATCGGCGAAGGCACTTGCCAGTCCGGCGCCCAGCAGCGCCTCGCGGTCCGTGCCCAGCATGGCCGCCAGGGCGAGGTTGGCTGACTCGCAGCGCAGGCCGGTGTCCAGGATCGCCATGCCTTCCGCCGCCAGGTCGAACATCACCTGGAAACGCTGCTGCTGGTCACGCAGGGACTGCTCGGTCAGCTTGCGCGCGGTGTTGTCCATGCTGATGCCGACGATCTTGACGATGCGGCCGTCGAATTCGCGCATCGGCGTGGCGCGCGAGGAGATCCAGCGGATGCTGCCGTCCGGCTGGATCAGCCGGAAGTCGAACTCGTGCGCATGCCCGGTACGCAGCGACTCCTCGTAGGCCGCGTTCATCATGGCGATGTCGTCGGCATGCACGTGCTTCCAGAAGCTGGCGTTGCTGTCGATATGCCAGCCGTAGACCGACTCGACATTGGCGGAGTAGGCCACGTCGTCGGTGACCAGGTTCCATTCCCAGGTGACGATGCGCGCGCCCTCCTGGGCCAGCTTCATGCGGGCCTCGCTTTCCATGATCTCGGCGGTATAGCGGCGCCGCACGTCCGTCATCGGCAGTGTCACGGCGCCGGCGTCGTCGAGTTCGCGCCGGGCCTGCTCGCCATAGCGCAGCCAGATCCAGTTGAC
Organism: Cupriavidus sp. USMAA2-4; assembly: GCF_001854305.1. Lineage (NCBI taxonomy): Bacteria > Pseudomonadati > Pseudomonadota > Betaproteobacteria > Burkholderiales > Burkholderiaceae > Cupriavidus > Cupriavidus sp. USMAA2-4. The sequence goes on from NZ_CP017749.1 coordinate 2,222,427, forward strand.
GCCGAGGAAGGCGGCGAGCTTGCGCAGCTTCTCGTAGTCGATCTCGCCGCCCTTGGTCCACTTGTGCACGGCCGGCCGCGAGACCTGCAGCGCCGTCGCCACGGCCTGCAAGGTCAGTTTCTTGTGTTCGAGGAGTTCCTTCAGGCGGAAAGCAAAGCTGTTCTCAGTCATGGCCCGGCATTCTGGATCGAGGCCTCGTGCAGATGCCTCTCGAAGAACTCGACGCAGGCACGCAGCCGCGCCGAGCCCGAAAGCCGAGAAGGATACACCGCCCAGATATCGGCATCCTGGCGGTAGTCCGGCAGGACCTGCTCGAGGGTGCCGGCGGCCAGGCTGGCGCGCACGTCCCACAGCGAGCGCAGCATGATGCCCCGGCCGCCCAGGGCCCAGCCGTGCACGATCTCGCCATGGTTGGAGGACAGCGTGCCGCGCACCTTGACGTTGCGCTGGCCGTCCGGTCCGCCCAGGCGCCAGACGCCGAAGGGATGGTCACGCTCCTTGGTCACCAGGCAGTTGTGCGTGGACAGGTCTTCCAGCGTCCGCGGCCGGCCGTGGACGGCCAGGTAGGCCGGCGCCGCGCACAACACGCGCCAGTTGCGCGCCAGCCGGCGCGCGATCAGGTGCGGGGCGATCTCGTTGCCGATGCGGATGTCCAGGTCGATGCCCTCGGCGATCAGGTCGACCAGCTTGTCGAAGACGTCGAAGCGGATCTCCAGGCCGGGATGGGCCGCGCTCAGGCTGGACAGCAGGGGCGCCACATGGCGGCGGCCGAAGCCCACGCTGCTGCCGATGCGCACCAGGCCGCGCGGCGTGCCGCCGGCGGCGGAGACATCGTCGAGCAGTTGTCCGACTTCGTCGAGCATGCGCAGCGCCCAGCGCCGCACGCGTTCGCCGTTCTCGGTGAGCGAGACCTGCCGGGTGCTGCGGTGCAGGAGCTTCGCCCCCATCACCTGTTCCAGCAGCTTGATGCGCTTGCTGACATAGGCCGGCGAGCTGCCCAGCTCCTGCGCGGCGGCGATGAAGCTGGCGCGCTGCGCCACCAGCAGGAACACGCGCAGGTCGTCGAGCGGCGGGAGATTGTTCACGATTCGTACTCCTGGTATCCACGGAGGGGCGGCTGTGCCGCGAGCGGTTTGTTGGCAAGCTTGCTGTGTTCCTTGCACAGAGACAGAGAGCACAAGCCAACATGACCACACCATTCCGCATTGCCGCCATCGCCGGCGATGGCATCGGCAACGAGGTGCTGCCCGAGGGGCTGCGCGTCGTCGAGGCCGCCGCGCGCAAGTTCGACCTGCCCATCGAGGTCCGTCACTTCGGCTGGGCCAACTGCGACTACTACCTGCGCCACGGCCGCATGATGCCGGACGACTGGAAGGCCCAACTCGACGGCTTCGACGCCATCTACTTCGGCGCCGTAGGCTGGCCGGAGAAGGTGCCCGACCACGTCTCGCTGTGGGGCTCGCTGCTCAAGTTCCGCCGCGAGTTCGACCAGTATGTCAACCTGCGCCCGGTGCGCCTGCTGCCGGGCGTGCCCTGCCCGCTGGCGGGAAAGCAGCCGGGCGATATCGACTTCCTGGTGGTGCGCGAGAACACCGAGGGTGAGTACAGCGCGGTGGGCGGGCGCATGTACGAGGGCACCGAGCGTGAAGTGGTGATGCAGCAGTCGGTGTTCAGCCGCCACGGCACCGACCGCATCCTGCGCTATGCCTTCGAACTGGCACGCGCGCGCCCGCGCCGCAGGCTGACCTCGGCCACCAAGTCGAACGGCATCGCTGTCAGCATGCCCTGGTGGGACGAGCGGACCGCCGCGGTCGGCGCGCACTACCCTGAGGTGGCCTGGGACAGCCAGCACATCGACATCCTGTGCGCGCGCTTCGTGCTGCAGCCGGAGCGCTTCGACGTGGTGGTCGCTTCCAACCTGTTCGGCGACCTGCTGTCGGACCTGGGCCCGGCCTGTACCGGCACCATCGGGCTGGCGGCTTCGGCCAACCTGAACCCGGAACGGCGTTTCCCCTCGCTGTTCGAGCCGGTGCACGGATCGGCTCCGGACATCTACGGCAAGCGCATCGCCAACCCGATCGGCATGATCTGGTCGGGTGCCATGATGCTCGACTTCCTTGGCGGTGCGCCGGGCCGCCAGGCGCACGATGCCATCCTTGCCGCCATCGAGACCGTGCTGCGCGAGGGGCCGCTGACGCCAGATGCCGGCGGCCGCGCCGGCACCAGCGACGTCGGCAAGGCGATCGCCGAGGCGCTCTGACGCCATAGCCTCATCACGGCGAGCCGGAGGTGCCGCACGCCAACGGGCGTGCGGCATCGACGGATCACCACGTCTGCCACCAACACAGGGAATACCCCATCGGTACTTGTGCATGCCGGGAAAAGTGCTTACATTAGCTTCGTAAACCAAAGGTTACGGTAAACCAATGGTTTACAAAAAGCAAGGAAAGCATCGACAGAAGCAGAAAGCCGCGATTCCGTCCCACCCGCGGCCACCGGCAGGCAAGCCCGCTACAGAACACTCGTGCGCCAAGACGCACCGGAGGAGATCCACTTGAAAACATCCATGCCCCGCCGCGACGGGTTCCTGACCGCCTGCACGCTCGCCGCCGTGCTGGTCACCGTCGTCGCCATGACCTACTGGCCCGCGCAAGCGGCCGCCACCGCTGCCGTGCTGTTCGACTGGTCCACGCGTTCCTTCGGCTCGCTGGTCCAGGTCTTCGTGTTCGGCTGCGTGATCGCCTGTATCGCGCTGGCCTTCAGCAAGTACGGCAACATCCGCCTCGGCGAAGGCAAGCCCGAGTACTCCACGCTGTCGTGGGTGTTCATGTTCATCTGTGCCGGCATGGGCTCGTCGACCATGTACTGGGGCGTGATGGAATGGGTCTACTACTACCAGTCGCCCGGCCTCAACCTGCCCAAGGGATCGCGCGAGGCGCTGGAATACAGCATCAGCTATTCATTCTTCCACTGGGGCCTGAGCGCCTGGGCGGTGTACGCGCTGCCGTCGCTGGCCATGGCCTATCACTTCCATGTGCGCAAGAACAAGGGCCTGAACCTCGCCGCCGTCGTCGAGGCTGTCACCGGCTTCCGCGCCACCGGCGCGGTGGGCCGCCTGGTCGACCTGATCTTCCTGCTGACCATGTTCGGTGCGCTCACGGTGTCGATCGCCCTGACGGCGTCGACCTTCACCCGCGGCCTGTCCGGCCTGTTCGGCCTGCCGGACACCTTCACCATGCAGCTGATCGTCATCGTCGGCGTGTCGGTGCTGTTCTCGATGAGTTCCTACATCGGCATCGATGGCGGCATGCAGCGCCTCAGCCACATGGTGTGCTGGGGGGCGCTGCTGCTGGCCGCGGTGGTGTTCGCCATCGGCCCGACGCTGTTCACCGGCAACAACATCGTCAACGGCCTCGGCCTGATGCTGCAGAACTACGTGCACATGAGCCTGTTCACCGATCCCACCGGCGACGGCGCCTTCAGCCGCGGCTGGACGGTGTTCTACTGGCTCTGGTGGGTGTCCTATTCGCCCGGCGTGGCGATGTTCGTGGCACGTGTGTCGAAGGGGCGCAAGATCAAGGAGGTCATCTATGCGCTGCTGCTCGGCGGCAGCGTGGGCTGCTGGTTCTTCTTCGGTGCGCTGGAAAGCTACAGCATGCACCAGTTCCTCACGGGAACCATCGACGTGCCCGCCATCCTGAAGCAGTTCGGCGGCGAGACCGCGGTCGAGATGCTGCTGTCGGCGCTGCCGGCCGGCAAGCTGTTCCTCGCCGTCTACCTGGCCATCATGATCGTCTTCCTCGCCGCCCACGTCGATGCAGTGGCCTATGCGGTGGCCGCCACCACGACCCGCAATCTCGCCGAAGGGCAGGACCCGGCGCCGGGCAGCCGCGTGTTCTGGTGCGTGATGCTGACCCTGGTGCCGCTGGCCATGCTGTTCACCAAGGCCTCGCTGGAAACCATGAAGACCGCGGTGGTGCTGACGGCCATCCCCTTCCTGGCCATCCTGGCCGTCAAGCTGTTCGGCCTGTTCCGCTGGCTGCTGCAGGACTATGCCGATGTGCCGGCGCACCTGATCGAGAGCGTGCCCCCGCTGGAGTCCGCCGCCACGGCCGATGGCCGCGAGCCGGCCGGCGCGGGCGAACGGCAGACCGCCATCGCCAACGGATGAGTGCTGGCATCCGCGCCGCACCTGCAAGCGACGCTGCCCGCCCAGGCATTTTTTTTACGCAAGAAAGTTAAACAATATTTAACGGTTAACCCGAGGAGTGAACTGATGAAGCCGATCGAACAGTTGCCCGAGAATTTCTGCGCGGACGAGGAGAACGCGTGGACCCTGCCGGCCTCGTACTACACCCAGCCGTCGGTCTTCGCCTACGAGAAGGAGAAGATCTTCGCCGACAGCTGGATCTGCGTGGCCCATCGCAGCGAGCTGGCCGAGCCCAACGACTATGTGACGCGCGAGATCATCGGCGAGAGCATCGTCGTCCTGCGCGACCGCGAGGGCGTGCTGCGCGCCTTCTACAACGTCTGCCCGCACCGCGGCCACCAACTGCTGTCGGGCAGCGGCCGCGCGCGCAACGTGATCACCTGCCCGTACCACGCCTGGACCTTCAAGCTCGACGGAGAACTGGCGCTGGCCCGCAATTGCGACAACGTGCCCAACTTCGACAAGAGCAAGGCCAGCCTGGTGCCGGTCAAGGTGGAGGAGTACGCCGGCTTCGTCTTCATCAACATGAACCCGGAGGCCGGCACCGTCGAGGCGCAGCTGCCCGGCCTGGAGGCCCGCCTGCGCGCCGCCTGCCCGGTGGTCGACCGCCTGCACCTGGGTGCCCGCTTTGTCACGGAGACGCCGGCCAACTGGAAGAGCATCGTCGACAACTACATGGAGTGCTACCACTGCGGCCCGGCGCACCCGGGCTTCTCCGATTCGGTGCAGGTGGACAAGTACACCCATACCCTGCACGGCAACTGGACGCTGCAGTTCGGCCTGGCCAAGTCGTCGGAGAAGTCGTTCAAGCTCGACGACTCGATCAAGGACCCCAGCTTCAGCGGTTTCTGGGCGTGGCCGTGCACCATGTTCAACGTGCCGCCGGGCGGCGACTTCATGACCGTGATCTACGAGTTTCCGGCCAGCGCGGAAGTCACGCTGCAGCACTACGAGATCTACTTCCTCAATAAGGAGCTGACCGAGGCCCAGCAGAAGCTGGTCGAGTGGTACCGCGACGTGTTCCGCCCCGAGGACCTGCGCCTGGTGGAAAGCGTGCAGCGCGGCCTCAAGTCGCGCGGCTATCGCGGCCAGGGCCGGATCATGGTCGACCGGCAGCGCAGCGGCATCAGCGAGCACGGCATCGTGCATTTCCACCGCAAGGTGGCCAAGGAATACGAGGCGGGCTGAGCGGTGTCGAGGGAGAGCATGATGCAACTCAATGACAAAGCCCTGTTCCGCCAGCAGGCGATGCTGGGTGGCGAGTGGACCGATGCCGCGGACGGTGCCACCGTGGCGGTGCACGATCCGGCCTCGGGGGCGCTGCTCGGCACGGTGCCCGGCATGGGCGCGGGCGACGCCGTGGCGGCCATCGAAGCCGCCCACGCCGCGCTGCCGGGCTGGAAGGGGCGCACCGCCAGGGAACGGGCGGCCGTGCTGCGCCGCTGGTTCGAACTGATCCTGCAGCACGAGGAAGACCTGGCGCTCATCATGACGCGCGAGCAGGGCAAGCCCTTGCACGAGGCGCGCGGGGAAGTGCGCTATGCCGCCTCCTTCGTCGAGTGGTTCGGCGAGGAGGCCAAGCGTCTCTACGGCGAGGTGATCCCGTCGCCGGCGGCCGACAAGCGGCTGGTGGTGGTGCGCGAGCCGATCGGCGTGTGCGCCGCCATCACGCCGTGGAACTTCCCCGCCGCGATGATCGCGCGCAAGGCCGCGCCGGCACTTGCCGCCGGCTGCACGATGGTGGTCAAGCCAGCCAACGAGACACCCTTCAGCGCGCTGGCGCTGGCCGAGCTGGCGCTGCGCGCAGGCGTGCCGGCCGGCGTGCTGAATGTCATCACCGGGGACGCCGTCGCCATCGGCAGCCAGCTGAGCGGCCATGCCCATGTGCGCAAGCTCTCCTTCACCGGCTCCACGCCGGTCGGGCGGCTGCTGATGCAGCAATGCGCGGGCACGGTGAAGAAGGTTTCGCTCGAACTGGGCGGCAATGCGCCCTTCATCGTCTTCGAGGATGCGGACGTCGACGCGGCGGTCGAAGGCGCGTTGCAGGCCAAGTACCGCAACGCGGGCCAGACCTGTGTCTGCGTGAACCGCTTCTACGTGCACGACACCGTCTATGACCGCTTCGTCGACCGCTTCGTGGCCAAGGTGGCGGCGTTGCGTGTCGGCAGCGGCCTGGAGCCGGACAGCGAGATCGGACCCCTGATCAGCGGGCGCGCGGTCGGCAAGGTGAGCGAACTGGTGGCGGACGCAGTGGCCAAAGGCGCCACCGTGGCGCTGGGCGGCGGCTTGCACGCCGCCGGCGGGCAGTTCTTCCAGCCGACCGTGCTCACCGGGGTCAGCCCCGGCATGCGCGTGCTGGACGAGGAGATCTTCGGGCCGGTCGCGGCGATCGTGCGTTTCCATGCGGAGAGCGAAGTCGTGCGCATGGCCAACGACACGATCTACGGCCTTGCCGCCTACTTCTACAGCCGCGACATCGCGCGCGTGTGGCGCGTGGCGGAACGACTGGAGTACGGCATGGTGGGCATCAACACCGGCCTGATCTCCAACGAGGTCGCGCCCTTCGGCGGCATCAAGCAGTCCGGCCTGGGGCGCGAGGGTTCGCGCCATGGCATCGAGGACTACCTGGAGATGAAGTACCTCTGCATGGCGCTGTAAAGCGTCGGAAGGCGTCGGAAGGCGCCGTAAAGCGCCGCACAGCGCCGGAAGCCGCTGTGCGGCGGCTCGGGCGGCAAGAGATCAAGACAGGCAGAAAGGCGGCAATATGGCCAATTCTTATCAGACCCTCCAGGTCCGGGTGGCGCGCATCGAGCGCGCCACTCCCCTGATCAAGCGATTCACCCTGGCGGCGGCGGACGGCGGGCCGCTGCCGCCGTTCACCGGCGGCAGCCACGTCATCGTGCAGATGCAGGACGGCGCGCGCCGCTACAGCAACGCCTACTCGCTGATGGGATCCCCCGACGAGCTGGGCCACTACCAGATCGGCGTGCGCCGCGAAGAGGCGTCCAAGGGCGGTTCGGCCTTCCTCCATGACAAGGTGGCGGAAGGCGACGGCCTCGCCATCACCACGCCGAACAACCTGTTCGCGCTGAGCGCGCAGGCCAGCCACCACGTGCTGGTCGCCGGCGGCATCGGCATCACGCCGTTCCTGTCGCAGATGCATGAGTTGCGCAAGCGTGGCGCGTCGCACGAGCTGCACTATGCCTATCGCGCCGAAGAGCACGGGGCGTTCCGCGACGAGATCGTCGCGCAGTCGCGGCAGGCCGGCGCGGGCACGGCCCGCTTCTACGTCGACAGCCTGGGCCAGAAGCTGGACCTGGATGGCCTGGCGCGCGGCCTGCAGGCCGGGGCGCACATCTATGTGTGCGGACCGGCGCCGCTGATCGATGCGGTGCGCGCGGCGGCGCAGGCAGCCGGCATTGCGCCGGAACGCGTGCACTGGGAGCAGTTCGCGGCGCCGCCGCAGGCGGGCGACGCCTTCTCGGTGGTGCTGGCGCGCTCGGGGCGGACCGTGGAGGTGGCGCCGGGAGAATCGATCCTCAAGGCGATCGAGCGCGACAACGCCGCCGAGGTGGAGTGCCTGTGCCGCGAGGGCGTCTGCGGTACCTGCGAGACCCGCATTCTCGACGGCGAGGCCGAGCATTTCGACCAGTACCTGAGCGAGGCGGAAAAGCGCGCGCAGCGGAGCCTGATGATCTGCGTGTCGCGGGCCAAGGGCCAGCGGATCGTGCTCGACCTGTAAGGCCGGCGAGCCGGGCCATCGCGCCGGCGGGGCAGGACCCAAGAACCAGAAGAGACAGCCGGCGCCCCATGGCATGCGAGCCCGCGGGCCGCCGGCATCCGGAGGAGATCACCGATGAAACACAGAGCCAGCCTGTGGCTGCTGGCGGGCACGCTGCTGCCTGCCGCCGCGCAAGCGGAGCCCGGCGTCACACTGTACGGCGTCATCAGCACCGCCGTGCGCTATACCTCGAACCTCGACGGCAGGCACGACAACCAGGCCGAACTGGTGTCCAGCGGCATCGGCGGCAGCCGCTGGGGCCTGAAGGGGACGGAAGAACTGGGCGGCGGCAACCAGGCCGTCTTCCTGCTGGAGAACGGCTTCGGCACCGACGATGGCAGGACCGCCTACAACGCCCTGTTCGGGCGCCAGGCCTATGCCGGGCTGACAGGCACCTGGGGCAGCCTGACCTTCGGCCGGCAGTACAACGCGCTGAACAATATCGGCTGGGCCTTCAACCCGCTCGACCAGAGCTGGGGCAACTTCTGGTCGGACCCGCTCTATACCGGCGGCGACATCTTCTTCCAGGACTACCGCATCAACCATAGCGTGGTCTACAAGCACACGCTGGGGCCGGTGTCGGTCCAGCTCGACTACGGCCTGGGCGGACAGCCCGGCAGCCTGGCGCGCGGCAGCACCTTCGGTGGCGGGCTGATGTTCCAGCAGGGAGCGCTGTCGGTCGGCGTCGCCTACGACCAGCGCCGCGTGGCGGGCGGCGGCAACACGCTGCACAACTACTCGGCCGGCGCCTCCTATGTGCTGGGCAAGGCCACCTTCTACGCCGGGCACATGGGGCGGCGGGAAGCCGCCGGCGACGCCCGCTTCGGCATCGGCTTCGTCGGCGTGGGCTACCAGCTCACTCCGGCGCTCCACGTATCCGGTGCGTACTACCACTACCGGCAGCGCGGCGACGTCACCACGCAGTTCCAGGCCACGCCGGTGTGGCTGGGCGGCGGCCGGGCCGACAGCGTCGCCGCGGTGCTCGACTACGCGTTGTCGAAGCGCACCAGCCTGTTCCTGGAGGCCGACGCCACGCGCGCGCGTGGCGGGGCGGTCGGGCGCGAGACCGAGTACTGGGGCGGTCAGCCGCTGTCGGGGGTGGACAGCACCACGCGGGTCGGCGTGATGGCCGGCATCCGGCACCTGTTCTGAGCACCGCAGCCGGCGGGGACGGGTGCGTCAGGCTTCCCGCCGCACCCGCGCGGCCGGGGCGAAGCCCCCCTGCAAGGCCGTCCGCAGCCATTCGACGAACACCGACACCGCCCGCGGCACATGTGCCGCGTACGGCCGGATGGCGAAGATCTGGTCCGGGAAGGCGCCGACCGGCAGCCATTCGTCCAGCACCTCGACCAGCTTGTTGCCCTGCAGCGCCGACTGCGCGGTGAAGTCCGGCACCAGGGCGATGCCGAGGCCGGCCAGCGCGGCGTCGCGCAGTGCTTCGCTGTTGGTGGCGCAGAAGGGCCCGGAGACCGGCACGGTGACGCGCGGCCTGGCCTGGCCCGCGCCGGGCCGGGCCTCGACGAAATGCCAGGCCGGGGTTTCGCGCGTGCGCGGGTAGTACAGGCAGTCGTGGCCGGCCAGGTCCGCCGGGGTGGCGGGATGGCCGCGCCGGCGCAGGTAGGCCCGGCTCGCCACCAGCACGTTGCGGGTGGGGCACAGCGCCCAGGCCACATGGGTGTCGGGCGGCGCCATGGTGTGGCGGATGGCGAGGTCAAAGCCCTCCAGCGCCAGCGCGCGCAGCTTGTCCGACAGTTCCAGTTCGAGCCGGATGTCCGGATAGCGCTCGAAGAAGCCGGCCAGGCGCGGCACCAGCTGCTGGCGCGAGAAGGCGACCGGCGCGGTGACGCGCAGCACGCCGCGCGGCTCGCCGGCGGTGTCGCGCACGCCGGCGAAGCTGCGCGCGATCTGCTCGAACGGCGCGCCGACCTCCTCGACCAGCCGCTGTCCCGCGTCGGTGAGCCGCACGCTGCGCGTGGTGCGCTGCACCAGCGGCACGCCGGCGGCGCGCTCCAGGTCGGCGATGCGCTGGCTGACCGCGCCCTTGGTGACGTTCAGGTAGGCCGCGGCGGCGGTATAGCTGCCTTGCTGCGCCAGCACCGTGAGCCAGTGGAGATGGCCCCAGATCTCTTCTTTGTTCTTGGCTTTCACGATGAATTGTTTAGAAAAATAAACAAGCAGTTTGCCACGGCGGGGCTTGGCGCGTGCGCGGAGGATTCTTAGACTGGATGCAGAGACAGTCCATCGGAGCACAAACCATGTCCAGCATCCAGCACGCCATCGAACACTATATCGGCGGCCGCCGCACCGTCGGCGCCTCGGGCCGCAGCCAGGAAGTGACCAATCCCGCCAGCGGGCAGGTGACCGGCCATGTCGCGCTGGCCGGCGTAGCCGAAGTGAATGCCGCCGTCGCCGCCGCGGCCGCGGCGTTCCCGGCCTGGGCCGGCACGCCGCCGATCCGCCGCGCGCGCGTGCTGTTCCGCTTCCTCGAACTGCTGAACCGCGACAAGGACGCGCTGGCCCACGCCATCACCGCCGAGCACGGCAAGGTGTTCACCGACGCCCAGGGCGAAGTCGCGCGCGGCATCGACATCGTCGAGTTCGCCTGCGGCGTGCCGCAACTGCTGAAGGGCGACTACACCGCCCAGGTCTCCACCGGCATGGACAACTGGACGCTGCGCCAGCCGCTGGGCGTGGTGGCCGGCATCACGCCGTTCAACTTCCCGGTGATGGTGCCGATGTGGATGTTCCCGGTGGCGCTGGCCACCGGCAATACCTTCGTGCTGAAGCCGAGCCCGACCGATCCCGGCCCGTCGCTGATGATCGCCGACCTGCTCAAGGAAGCCGGCCTGCCCGACGGCGTCTTCAACGTCGTGCAGGGCGACAAGGTGGCGGTCGACGCGCTGGTCGAGCACCCCGACGTGCGCGCGCTCAGCTTCGTCGGCTCCACCCCGATCGCCAGCTATATCTACGAGACCGGCGCGCACCACGGCAAGCGCGTGCAGGCGCTGGGCGGTGCCAAGAACCATATGGTGGTGATGCCGGACGCCGACATCGAACAGGCCGTCGACGCGCTGATCGGCGCGGCCTACGGCTCGGCCGGCGAGCGCTGCATGGCGATCAGCGTGGCCGTGCTGGTCGGCGATGTCGCCGAGCGGCTGATGCCGCGCCTGGTGGAGCGCGCCCGCTCGCTCAAGGTGCTGGACGGCGAGAACCTCGCCGCCGAGATGGGGCCGATCGTGACGCGCGCGGCGCATGCGCGCATCACCGGCTACATCGAGCGCGGCGTGGCCGAGGGGGCCAAGCTGCTGGTCGATGGCCGCGACTTCGACCCCGCCTCGGCCGGACCGGGCTGCGCCGGGGGCTTCTGGATGGGCGGCACGCTGTTCGACCACGTCACGCCCGAGATGACCATCTACAAGGAAGAGATCTTCGGGCCGGTGCTGTCCTGCGTGCGGGTCAAGGACATGGCCGAGGCCGTGCGCCTGATCAATGCCCATGAGTTCGGCAACGGCGTGAGCTGCTTCACCCGCGACGGCAATGCGGCGCGCGAATTCGGCCAGCAGATCGAGGTCGGCATGGTCGGCATCAACGTGCCCATCCCGGTGCCGATGGCCTGGCACGGCTTCGGCGGCTGGAAGCGCTCGCTGTTCGGCGACATGCATGCCTACGGCGAGGAGGGCGTGCGTTTCTACACCAAGCAGAAGTCGATCATGCAGCGCTGGCCGGAGAGCATCGAGAAGGGCGCCGAGTTCGTCATGCCGACGGCGAAGTAAGCGCAGCACGCCTGCATGCGCTGCCGCGCGCCGCGCGGCAGCGCCGCCGCCCGGTGCGGGTCCGGTCCCGCCGGGCGCGGCATCCGGCGTGCCGCGTCACCGAATCCCGGACGCAGGACGCAGGACCCTAGACCCTCTCCACCACCACCTCCCACAGGGCCTTGCTGCGGACGTACTTGCGCGTGCGCTGGTGCGTCATGGACACGCGTTGCCACTGGCCGTCGAACAGGCGGCAGACCGCCTCCTCGTCGAAGAAGCGCTTCGGCTGCCCATCGACCGAGTAGTAGTTCTCTTCGATCCGCACCCCCTGGCCGGCGCCGAAATTGTGGTCCTCGGTGGAATTCAGGCGGCATAGCAACCATCCGCCAGGCCTCATGGCGTCCCGGATGCGCTGGACGATCGACACGGTCTCGTCCCAGGGGAAGTAGTGCAGGGACAGGCTGGCGATGACCGCGCCGAGCTCGCTTGCCTGCGGCGGAAACGGCGCGCGGATGTCGCGGCACTCGATCTGTGCCGACGGTACGCGCAGCCGGGCCGCGGCGACGGCTGCCCGCGACAGGTCGAAGGCGATCACGCGCAGGCCGGCGTCCGCCAGCACGGCGGTGTCGTCGCCATGGCCGCAGCCGATCTCGAGCACGGGCGAGGTGGTGCTGCGGGCGGAGATCGCCGGCAGCCAGGGATGCAGCCAGGGATCGGAAAAGGAAGGCATGTTGCGGACCCGGACAGGGGAAGTGGTCGATCGCGCATTGTGCCACCACCGCACGCCACCACCGCGGCGCTCGCCGGGCGAAAAAAACCGGGCCGACAGGCCCGGTGCGGTAAGCCAGCGCCGAAGCGGCTGGAGGAGACATCGTTCCTTATCGCGGGCGGGCGGCCTCAGATCGCCCAGCCGCCGGCGTAGAAGGCGGCCAGCACCACGGCGATGGCCACCGTGCCGACGTTCAGCTTGCGCCATTCGCCGGCGACGATGCGGCCCACCACCAGGGTGCAGAAGCCGAGCATGATGCCGGTGACGATATTGCAGGTCAGCACGATGAAGACGGCGCACACCAGCCCGGCGAGGGCGTCGACGGTGTCTTCCATGTGCAGGCGGCTGACGCTGGAGAGCATCAGCAGGCCGACGTACATCAGCGCCGGCGCGGTGGCGTAGGAGGGCACCAGGCCCGCCAGCGGCGAGAAGAACATCACGGCGAGGAAGAGCAGGCCGACCACCACCGCGGCCAGGCCGGTCTTGGCGCCGGCGGCCACGCCGACCGTCGATTCGATGTAGGCCGCCGCCGGGGCGCCGCCGAAGAAGGCGGAGAAGATGGAGCTGACGGAGTCGGCGGTCAGCGCGCGGCCGCCGTTGCGGATGTGGCCGCTGGCATCGAGCTGGCCGGCCTGCCCGGCTACCGCGCGGATGGTGCCGGTAGCGTCGAACACGGCGGTCATCACGAGCGCGAACACGCTCGGCAGCACGGCGGCGGAGAGCGCGCCGCGCACATCCATGGCGCCGATCAGCGCGGCGTGGCCGGGGGCGCTCAGCGAGGGCAGGGCGAACACGCCGGTGAACTTCACCGCGGGGTCGAAGGCCAGGCCCAGCGCCGAGATGCCGACGATCACCAGCAGGATGCCGCCGGGCACGCGGCGGCGCTCCAGGCCGAAGATGGCGGCCAGGCCCAGCACCGACATCACCACCGGGAAGGCGGTGATCTTGCCCAGCGTGACCGGCAGGCCGGCGCCGCTGTTCTTGACCACCAGGCCGACGTCGTTGGAGGCGATCAGCAGCAGGAACAGGCCGATGCCGATGCCGGCGCCGTGCGCCACGCCGGCCGGCAGGTTGCGCAGGATCCAGGAGCGCACGCCGGTGACGGAGATGGCGGTGAACACCACGCCCATCAGGAAGACCGCGCCGAGCGCCACGCTGGGCGTCAGCTTCTGGCCGAGCACCAGGCCGAAGGCGACGAAGGCGGTCAGCGAGATGGCGCAGCCGATGGCGATCGGCAGGCGTGCCCACATGCCCATCAGCAGCGAGCCGAAGGCCGTGGTCAGGCAGACCGCCACGAACACTGCGCTGGTGTCGAAGCCGGCCTTGCCGAGCATGCCGGGAACGACGAAGACGGCGTAGACCATCGCCATGAAGGTGGTGATGCCGGCCACCACTTCCTGGCGCGTATTGCTGCCGCGCGCGCTGATCTCGAAGTAGCGGTCGAGCTTGCGCTGCGGCGGCGCCGACGCGGCATCGAGTTCCGTCGGCGACGGAATGGATTGGTCCATCATGATTGGCTGTCTCCTAGCGGGGCGCCGGGCGCCGCCAACGGCGGTCGTGGCCGGCCTGGTCTTTTGTGGTGTCGGATGCTGGCCCGCCTGCGCCGGTCTGCGCGGCATGCAAGTTCGGGCGAGGCTCAAGGCTAGGGGAGTTGCCCGCGAAATTCATAAGCGGGTCGGAATGCACGGTATGCCGGCGTGGAAATACCGGAATGCCTGGCCATTGCGACGCTGCCCGGCCGCGTGGCTGCCGGCGGCGGAGCCAGTATCACGGTGTGTGAATCTTCGCAATCCGATCTATCCCAGGTTCCGATGTGCCGGATTCGGTATACTCGGGAAAACCCTTATGCGGGGCCGGCGGCTGTGATGGTGCCGGACCCCGGCACGGAATGCGGGCGCTTCGCCACCAGCGCACCCCGCCGTGGAACCCACCAGGAGAAACCGATGCAGATCTACCTCGAAACCCACTTGCGCAAGACCCCCGCCGTTGCGCGCACCAGCGCCGCCCGTCCCACCCGTCCGCTGCTGGCGCGCCTGCAAGCCTTCCTCGATGCCGGCTGGCAGCGCAATCTGCACCATGCGCAGGCGCTGGCGCGCGTGTACGCCAACCGCTGAAACCAACCGCTGAAACCAACCGCTGAAATCAGCCGCTGAAGCAGGCTGCTGAAGCCAGCCGCTCACTCAGTACTCCAGTTGCATCCGGCACGCGCTGCGCGCGCTCAGCGCTTGAAGGCGCCGGCCAGCGCCTCGATCACCGCGCGCACGCGCGCCACGCGGCGCAGGTCCGGGTGCAGCACCAGCCAGATGTCGACCCAGTCGCGGCGATCGGGAAAGATCCGCACCAGTCCGCTGTCGCGCTCGGCCAGGAAGGCCGACAGCAGCGCGATGCCCATGCCACGCAGCGCGGCGGAACGCAGCGCCATCTGCGAGTTCGATTGCAGCGCCACGTGCGCGCCGCGCAGGCTTTCGCCGCCGAGCTCCTGCCAGTGGCGCGGCACCGTATCGCGCGGGAACATCAGCAGGTCGTGCCCCGACAGGCCCGCGCCGCGCCGGGGCTTGCCGCGCCGTGCCAGGTAGTCCGGCGCGGCGTAGAGCCCCATCTCCACCACGCCCAGCTTCTTGATGATGACGTTGCCCGCCTGCGGGCGCAGGCCGCGCACGGCGAGGTCGGCCTCGCGCGCCGCCACGTCGACCAGCTCGGTCGCGGTCAGCAGGGTGTACTCCAGCTCAGGGTGGCGGCGCTGCAGCGCCGCCAGCGCCGGCAGCACGAAGCCCTCGGCCAGGGTGTCGGTGGTGGCGATGCGCACCGGGCCGGCGAGCAGGCGGTCGGCCAGCGCCGACTTGCGTCCGATCGCTTCGGCCGCGCTTTCCATCTGCTCCGCATCCGCCAGCATCATCTCGCCGGCCTGGCTCAGCACGTAGCCTTGCGGCGTGCGCAGGAACAGGGTGGCGCCCAGTTCCTCTTCGAAGGCGGCCAGGCGCCGGCCCACGGTGGCCTGGTCGACCTCCAGGCTGGCGGCGGCGCCGCGCAGCGAGCCGCTGCGGGCGATGGCGAGGAAGTAGCGGGTGTTGTCCCAGTTCATATCGGCGGCGGCGTGCCGCAGACGGGTGTCCATGGCCGCTGCGGTGCTCTCGGATGAATGCAGAAATGCATCATAGCACTGCGAAAGTGCTGCTTTATTGCATGGGTCGGGATCCTTAGCATGGCGGGGTCTTCCTTGCTGCCAGGCCGATCCTACCGACGGCCGCCGACTCCATGCCTGATTCCTTCCGTTCCCGCGCTTGCCTGCCGGCCTGCGCCGGCACCACCCTTTATCCCGCGTCTCCCGCGTCTCCCGCGTCTCCCGCGTCTCCCGCGTCTCCCGCGTCTCCCGCGTCTCCTGCGTCTCCTGCGCCCCCGCCGCTTTTGCGCGAGGCGCCCGGACCGGCTGTGGCGCCGCGCGGCACCGCCACGCTGTGGGTGCTGTCCGCCGGCATGTTCATGGCCATCCTCGACACCAATATCGTCAACGTGGCGATGCCCGCGATGCGCGCCGGCCTGGGCGCGAGCCTGTCGGAACTGGCCTGGATCGTCGACGTGTACAACCTCAGCTTCGCCGGCCTGATGCTGAGCGCCGGGCTGCTGGCCGACCGCCTCGGCGCGCGCCGGGTCTTCCTCGGCGGCCTGGCGCTGTTCCTGCTCGCGTCGGCGCTGTGCGGCCTGGCGCCCACCGTCGCGGCGCTGGTCGGCGCGCGCGCGCTGCAGGGAGCCGGCGCGGCCTTGTTCCTGCCGAGTTCGCTGGCCCTGCTGCGCGCGGCTTACCCCGACGCCGCGGCGCGGGCGCGCGCGGTCGGCGTATTCGGCGGGCTGGTGGCGACCGCGGCGGCCGCCGGGCCGGTGCTGGGCGGTATCGTGCTGGCGCCGCTGGGCTGGCGCGGCGCCTTCCTGGTCAACCTGCCGGCCGGGCTGCTGGCCCTGCTGGCCGGCCCGCGCGTGCTGGCGGCGCTGCCGGCGCGGCCCGGGCGCGGCGCCGACCGGGCCGGCCAGTTGCTGGGGATGGCCGCCCTGGGCGCGGCCAGTTTCGCACTGATCGAGGGGCCGGCGCGCGGCTGGCTGTCGCCGGCGGTCGGCCTCGCCGCGCTGGCGGCGCTGGTGTCCGCCCTGGCTTTCGTGCAGGTCGAGCGGCGCGGCGCGGCGCCGATGATTCCCGCGCGCCTGTTCGCCGATCCGGCGCTGGGCGGTGCCAACTGGGTCGGCTTCGTGATCGGCGCGGCCTACTTCGGCTGCCTGTTCCTGCTCAGCCTCTACCTGCAGCAGGGCCTGTGCATGACGCCGCTGCACACGGGACTGTCGCTGCTGCCGCTGGCGCTGTGCCTGACCGCCGGCAACGTCATCGCCGGCCGCCTGCTGCCGCGCCTGGGCGCGCGGCGCCAGATCGCCGCCGGCTTGGCGCTGGCCGCGCTGGGCTACCTGCTGTGCGCGCTGGCCACCCTGCATGGCGGCCTGGCTGCCTTGCTGGCGGCAATGCTGCCGCTGGCGGCCGGCACGGCCCTGGCGATCGCGCCGATGACGGCCACCGTGCTGGAGCGGGCGCCGTCCGACCTGGCCGGTACCGCCTCGGCGGTGCTCAATGCCACGCGGCAGGTGGGCGCGCTGGCGGGTACCGCCGGCGCGGCGGCGATCCTGGCCATCGCCATCGGGGCGGGTGGCGATGCCGGTGCGGCGATGCGGCTGGGCGCCTGCGCCGCGGCCCTGCTGAGCGTGGCGGGAATCGCCGGGGCCTTGCGCATCGGGGCGCGGCCGCACTGAGCGAGGGCGCGCCGCCCCAGGAGCGGGTGGAGGTTCAGGGCGCCAGCATGCGTTCCAGCACCCAGGAGCCGGCCGGGCCCAGCGGACGCTCGCGCGACCATACCGCGTCCACCGGCATGCGGCGCGGCCAGCCGCGTGCGTGCAGTTCGAGCAGGCGCCCGCGCGCGAAATGCTCGACCATGCGGCGCGGCAGCTCGGTCCAGCCGAAGCCGGCCAGCGCCATCTCCATCAGCATCAGGTAGCTCGGCGCCGACCACCAGCGCCGGCCCGCGACCAGCCCGGTCTCGAGCGGAGCGCCGCGCGGCGCCACATAGGTGTGCAGGCGCAGCTCGCGCGCCTCGTGCAGCGCGGCGAGCGGCACCTCGCCATCGCCATAGGCGGCGAAGGGATGCTGCAGGCCGACGTAGAGGCCGATCTCCGCCTGCTCGGCCACCGTCGCCGCGCCGATGTCGGGCGGGTAGCTGCTGCGTGCCGCCATCAGGCCGAGCTGGGCGCGGCCCTGCTGGATCAGGTCGATCACATCGTCGTGCTCGGCGTTCTGGCATTCGAGTTCGAGCGTGGGAAAGCGCCGCTCCAGCTCGGCCAGCGTTTCCTCGTAGCGGCTGGACTGGTAGGTGTCGGACACCACCAGCGTCAGCCGCGCTTCCTCGCCACCGGCCAGGCGGGCGGCGAGCTGGTCGATCGCTTCGCTGGCTTCCAGTACCCGCAGCACCTCCGGCAGCAGCGCGCGCGCCGCATCGGTGAGCCGGGGCTGGCGCGCGGTGCGGTCGAACAGTTGCACGCCCAGGTCGATCTCCAGGTTGGCGATGGCCTCGCTGATGGTCGACTGCCGCTTGCCGAGCTTGCGCGCGGCGGCGGAGAACGAACCCAGGGAGGCGGCCTCGGCGAAGGCGAGCAGGGCTTCAGGCGAATGGCGCATCAGGGGGATTGCTCTATATATCGGAAAAACCGATATTAACAAACTATGTTGAAACGGAAAATCCGATCAAAATGGCGGCATCGCTGATTTCAAGGAGTTGCCTATGACGGCGCAAGTGACGTATCCACAGCAGTATCCGAAGCAATCTGAGCAATCGAAGCAATCGAAGCAATGGAAGTCTTCGAACCACGCGGCGCATGGGATGCAGCAGGCCCAGCCGAAGCATCGCGCGTCGCCGTCCCGGCCGCGGCCGGACACCCCCAAGACGCTGGCCGAACGCCTGGCGCACGCGCTGAGCTTCGAGCTGACGGCCATCGTCCTGTGCGCGCCGGTCGTGAGCTGGGTGCTGGGCCTGTCGCTGGTCCACGTCGGCGCGCTGACCGCGCTGGTGTCGCTGATCGCCATGGCCTGGAACGTGGCCTTCAACGCGGTGTTCGAGCGCATCGAACGGCGCTTCGGACTGGTGCGCAACGTGGCCGTGCGGATCGTCCATGCGATTGCCTTCGAACTGGGCCTGATCGCGCTGGTGCTGCCGCTGGCGTCCTGGTGGCTGGAGATCAGCCTGCTCGAGGCCTTGTTGCTGGACCTCGGCATCCTGCTGTTCTTCCTGCCGTACACCTTCTTCTTCAACCTGGTGTACGACCGCCTGCGTGCCCGCCGCATCGAGCGGAAGGCGCGGAAGGCGCGGAAGGCATGGAAGGCTGGGGAAGCGCGGACCTGACCATGCCCGGGCCCCATGCCGCATCCCGGCCAGCGCGATCGTTCCGATCGCTCCGAGCCTTCCGATCGTTCCATTTCGACCCGAAGCCGGCCTTGCGCCGGCTTCGTCGTTTCCGGCGCAGGCGTTGCCGCGCCGGCTAGCGCATGCCGGTGGCGCCGGCCAGCGTATCCAGCGTCCAGCCCCGCCCCAGCAGGATCATGCGCGTGTGCAGGTCGTCCAGCACCACCGGCGTGACGGCCGGCCCCAGGTAGCGCAGCGCCTTGTCGCGCAACTCGACGTAGCCGAGCGGGTAGTGCGCGGCCAGCCGCATCCACAGGGCATGCGCGGCGGCCGACTGGCGCGCGCCGGTGATCAGGCACAGGCCGCCGTCGAGGGCCCAGCGGTAGATCGCCGAGGCCAGGCCGCGCCGCTGGTAGTCCAGCGCGTATTTCGAGTGCGGCGCGCGCAGGTGGCGGTCGGCGCGGCGGTCCACCTCGACCAGCCGGTTGAACACCGTGTAGCCGGCCAGCCGCCCGCGCGCCACGTCCTCGACGTAGATGTAGTACTCGCCATCGGCCTCGCGGTAGCGCAGGCGCAGCCCGGGCACGCCGCAGGCCAGCGACGGCATGCCGTGCAGGGCGCCATCGGGCCGGCACAGGCGGTCGTGCACGGCGTCGATGTCGCGCTCGGTCTCCGCCGGGCCGTGGCTGACGTCGATGCGCAACTCGAGCGGGCGCGGCGGCGGCTGCATGGCGGCTTGCGCGCCGCGCGCGGGCGTGCGCCGGGCTGTCAGCAGCCGCTCGCCCCAGGGCGGCCAGGGCGGCCAGGACGGTGACGGCAAGGCGAAGGGCAGGGCACAGGCGGGCAGGGCGAGGCTCATGGCGCCTCCCAGTGGCCGCTGAGCAGGGCGGCGGGACGGGCGCTGGCGCGCACGCGCGCGCTGTGCGGCCAGTCTTCCAGCCGCACGCTGAGCCCGGCATGCACGCCGTAGCCGGCGCCGGGCAGGATCTCGCCCGTGGCCTCGATGCCCTCGCCCGCGCGGATGGCGCCGTGGGCGCGGATATCGCCGCCGGCCTTGATGCCCCAGCCGGCCTCCAGGTGCAGGCCGGCTTCGATGTCCGCGCCGGATTCGATGCCGCAGGCGACGCGCACCAGGTCCTCCGCGTACAGGCTGCCGCCGGTGCGCAACCCCTTGCCGCAGTGCAGGGCGCCGCGCGCGTGCAGGTCCGCGCCGACCAGCAGGCCCGAGCCGGCGGAGAGCCTGTCGCCGCAGTGCAGGGCGCCGCGCACGCGCAGGATGCCCGCGCATTGCAGCGAGCCGGCGACGTCGGCGCTCCAGCCGGCGCGCACGTCGGCGCCAGCCTGCAGGATGCCGCCGCAATGGATGGCACCGTCGGTCTCGATGGCGTCTCCCGCCTGGATGGCCTCGCCGGCGCGCAGGCCGGCCCCGGCCCGGATGGCGCCGCCGGCGCGCAGGACCGTGTCGACATGCACGTCGCCGCGCACGATGAGCGAGCCGGCGAAGACCAGCGCCTGCGCGGCGATGGCATCGGCTTCGAGCACGGTGTCGGTCGGGCCGAACTGATCGAGCAGCCAGCAGGCGTCGCTCACGCGGTGCTGCCGCACCAGGGTGTCCAGCAGGTCTTGATAGTCGGTGCCGCCGTCGCGGTTGCGCAGGTACCAGCGATAGCCGTCGGCGCAGGGGCGCTTGGCCTTGACGAAGTTCTGGCTGATTTCCATGAATCTCGATGTGCATGCGCCGGCCCGCCTGCACGCGTGGCGGACCGGTGCCGGCCGCCGCGGAAGTCCGCGCGGCCGCCTGTGGGCATGGCGGCCGCCTCGGGGCAGCCGCCGCTCGGGTGCGGGTGGCAGGACGCGCCGCGCGCGGCCGATGGCCGGCACGGGCGGGCGGCCGCTGCGGCTTGGCGCCGCGGCCGGGCCCTGGTACCCGGAGGGAGCGGCCGTGCGGGGCGGCGTGCCGGCCTGGGCCGGTGCCGTCCCGCACGGCTCAGGAAAGCACGGCGAGGAGGAAATGCCGGCCGGCGCGGGCAGGCGTGCGCTGCCCGCGGCCCGCGGCGCGGCCGCCCGCGCAGGCGCGCACGCCCGGCAGCGGCTGCCGGGTCGGGGCGGTGCGGTACGGGTGGGCGCGCATGGCCGGTTTCTTGGTATCCGAGGAGGGGAGGTCAACCTGCCGGCGGCCGCGCGATGCGCGAGGCATGGCGTGGCGGGCGGCAGGGCGGATTACGCTGTATGCCATAGCCGGCGGCGCTTGTCCACCGAGAAGTGATGTGTTGGGCGGTTTCTCAAGGGGGCGCGGCACCGGGCCGCGGAGGATGGGGCAGGGGATATCCTAGAATCGGAAAGGTCGGCATCGTGAGTGCGTCCCCCGACCGCGTACCCATGCCGGCGCCGGTGCCGCGCCTGTGCCGCCCTGATGCCACCCTCACGCGCCCGCTGGCGCGTCATGCATGCCGCCCAGGCGGCACGTGCCGACCGGCCC
Organism: Cupriavidus sp. USMAA2-4; assembly: GCF_001854305.1. Classification (NCBI taxonomy): domain Bacteria; kingdom Pseudomonadati; phylum Pseudomonadota; class Betaproteobacteria; order Burkholderiales; family Burkholderiaceae; genus Cupriavidus; species Cupriavidus sp. USMAA2-4. Next base: position 2,243,846 of record NZ_CP017749.1, read on the forward strand.
CGCAAGGAGACAAAGTCCATGGCTTCATCCATTGCCGGCAGTGCCGCGCCGCATGACGGGAAGACGACCCTCCTCGTGGCGACGCGCAAGGGCGCCTGGCTGTACCGCGCGGATGCCGCGCGGCAACAGTGGGTGCCCGACGGGCCGCACTTCCTGGGCCATATCGTGCATCACCTGGTGCTCGACCCGCGCGACCGCCGCACCCTGCTGGCCGCCGCCCGCACCGGCCATCTCGGACCCACCGTATTCCGTTCCACCGACGGCGGCCGCCACTGGCGCGAGGCCACGCGGCCACCGGCCTTTGCCCGGGCCGAAGCCGGGCAGGAGGCGCGCGTGGTCGACCATGTGTTCTGGCTGGCGCCGGGCCACGCGGACGAGACTGGCACCTGGTATGCAGGCACCTCGCCCCAGGGCCTGTTCCGCAGCGAGGACGGCGGCGACACCTGGGCGCCGGTGTCCGGCTTCAACGACCATCCGATGCGGCCGGCCTGGACCGGGGGCGCGCAGGACGGCACGCCGGACGGGCCCAAGCTGCACTCCATCCTGGTCGATCCGCGCGATGCGCGGCATCTCTATATCGGCATGTCCAGCGGCGGCGTGTTCGAGAGCACGGATGGCGGCGCCGGCTGGGCGCCGCTGAACGCGGGCTGCGCGGCGGACTTCCTGCCGCCGCCCCCGCCCGAATTCGGCCACGATCCGCATCGCGTGCTGCTGCACCCGGCCGCGCCCGACATCCTGTACCAGCAGAACCACTGCGGCATCTACCGCATGGACCGGCGCGAGGGGATCTGGCGGCGCATCGGCGAGGCCATGCCGGCGGAGGTGGGCGACATCGGCCTGCCCATCGTGGCGCATCCGCGCGATGCCGACACGGTCTGGGTGTTTCCCATGGACGGTACCGACGTATGGCCGCGTGTCAGCCCGCAGGGCCGCCCGGCTGCCTACGTCACGCACGATGCCGGCCGCAGCTGGCAGCGCCAGGACCGCGGCCTGCCGGCACAGCAGGCCTGGTTCACGGTGAAGCGGCAGGCCATGGCGACCGATGCCTGCGATCCGGTCGGCCTCTACGTCGGCACCACCGGGGGCGAGATCTGGGCCAGCGCCGACGAGGGCGGCAACTGGTCCTGCCTGGCGCAGCACCTGCCCGAGATCTACGCGCTGGAGACGGCGGTCTTCGCCTGAGGTGGCGGCATCGGCATCGGCAACGTCATCGTGGAGGCAGCATGAAGGTGATGATCTGTTCCGTCCTGCATTCCTACACCGGCGGGCAGCCGGTGGTGGAGGCGGCCGGCACGAGCGTGGCGGCGCTGCTGGACGACCTCGAGCGGCGCTATCCGGGCATGCGTTTCCGCATCGTCGACGAGCAGGGCGGGCTGCGCCCCTATATGCGCGTCTTCGTCAACCGCAGCCAGGCCATGCGGCTGGACGCGCCGCTCGGCGAGTCGGACGAAGTGCACATCCTGCAGGCACTGGCCGGCGGCTGAGCCGGCCCCGCTAAACCTTGGCGGGAATCTGCCGTTAGCCGCCCTGAGTCCACTGGATCACCGGAGCCGGCCGGCGCCTGCCGCGCCTGCGCGCTGCTTGCCGCAAGGCATGCGCTTCGCCCGTGCCGCCGCGCCGGTGGACCGCAGTGTCGAGGATGTGCCGAACAACACCAGGTAGCGGAGCCAAGCATGAGCAGCAGCAGCGCGATGAGAGAGGTCGACGAACGGACCAATCTGACCAACAATAACCAGTTCGAGTTATTGCTGTTCCGTCTCGGCGATTCGAACCACTCCGGCCAGTCCGAATGGTTCGGCATCAATGTGTTCAAGGTGCGGGAGATCCTGGTCATGCCCACCGTGACCACGGTGGTGGGCGCTGCGCCGGCGGTGCTCGGCATGGCCGATATCCGCGGCCAGGTGATCCCCGTGATCGACCTGCCCAAGCTGGTCGGCTGCACCCCGCGCAGCGGGCTGAACATCCTGCTGGTGACCGAGTATGCGCGTTCCACCCAGGGCTTCGCGGTGGAGGCGGTCGAGGAGATCGTGCGCCTCGAATGGAGCCAGGTGGTGTCGGCCGAGACCAGCGTCAAGGGCGACCTGGTGACCAGCATCGCCAAGCTCGACGCCGAGTCCGACAATCCGCGCCTGGTCCAGGTGCTGGACGTGGAGCAGATCCTGCGCGACGTGCTGCCGACGCGCCAGCCCGACGTCGATCCCGCCACCGTGGGGCCCAGGCTTTCGCTGCGTCCCGGTGCCCGCATCCTCGCCGCCGACGATTCCGCCTTCGCGCGCAGCCTGATCGAACAGGGCCTGCAAGCCATGGGCGTGCAGGTGGTGATGACCAAGACCGGCCAGGAAGCCTGGGACGTGCTGGGCGAGATCGCCGACCAGGCCGCCGGCAGCGGCAAGTCGGTGCAGGACGAGATCGCGCTGGTGCTGACCGATCTCGAGATGCCCGAGATGGATGGCTTCACGCTCACGCGCAAGATCAAGGGCGATGCCCGCCTGAAGTCGCTGCCGGTGGTGATCCACTCCTCGCTGTCGGGCGAGGCCAGCGAGGAACACGTGCGCAAGGTCGGGGCCGACGCCTACGTCTCCAAGTTCCTGGCCAAGGATCTCGCCGAGACCATCCGCGGCGTGCTGGCGCGCCACGCCTGAGGCCTCGCTGCCGGACGGGCTCGCGGGCGCGGCCCCGATCGCGCTTCCGCCCCGCCGCGCCTTCCCTCTCTTCTTCGCTGCCGCGCCCGGCGCGGCGCGCTTGCCCGAGGCTCTGCCACGCAGCCGCCGGGCGCGCCATCGCTGCGGCGATCGACCCTGCCGGGCGCGAGGCGCCCGACGCGCGCGTAGCTTGCCTGCCTGCGTCCTGTCGGCCAGTCCATCGGACCGGGACTGCGGACAGGGAGCGCGGATACGGACGATGCCCGCGCCGCGTGCCTGCCACCGTGTTCCCTTCCACTGGCCTGCGACCTGCCCGGCAGGGCTTGACTGCACGAAGCATTCCTGCCTTCCCCGCCTCAAGCATGTGTTTGCCTATTATTTGTGCAGTCCAGCTTTTTTGAGTACTGGCGCGGCTTTGCGGGAGGCAGGTGGCTTGGATATCCACCGTTCCTGTGGATACCTTGGATAAGTCCGTCAGCGTTCCCGCGCATGTGGCCGGCCGCCTTGCTCCTGGCTCGAAGCGCATCCTATTATCATGAAATGTGATGCGATACGAATGGAGCGTGCGCCATGACGGCATTGCGGGAAGCCTGGCGCGCCGGCCTGTTCCGGCGCGGGAACTGGTTGCCGAACATCGTCTCCGGGCTGATCGTCGGCGTCGTCGCGCTGCCGCTGGCGATGGCCTTCGCCATCGCTTCCGGCGCCAGGCCTGCGCAGGGCCTCTACACGGCCATCATCGCCGGCCTGCTGGTGTCGGCCTGCGGCGGCAGCCGCGTGCAGATCGCCGGCCCGACCGGCGCCTTCATCGTGATCCTGTCGGGCATCACGGCGCGCCACGGCATCGAGGGACTGCAGATCGCCACGCTGATGGCCGGCATCATGCTGCTGGCCATGGGGCTGGCCCGGCTGGGCGTGGTCATCAAGTACATCCCGGCGCCGGTGATCGTCGGCTTCACCACCGGCATCGCGGTCATCATCTGGGTGGGCCAGTGGCGCGACTTCTTCGGCCTGCCGGCGGTGCCGGGCGAGCATTTCCATGACAAGGTCTGGCACCTGCTGCAGGTCCTGCCGCAGTGGCATCCTGCCACCACCGGCATCGCACTGCTCAGCCTGGCCCTGGTGGTGGCCACGCCGCACATCGCCCCGCTGCGGCGCGTGCCCGGCCCCCTGGTGGCGCTGGTGGTGGCGACCGCCCTGCAGGCCGCGTTCGGCTTCGATGGCGTGGCTACCATCGGCAGCGCCTTCGGTGGTATCTCCCGTGGCCTGCCGGCCTTCGCGCTGCCGGAGGTCACGCCTGCGCGCGTGGTAGAGCTGATCGGGCCAGCCTTCACCATCGCCATGCTGGGGGCGATCGAATCGCTGCTGTCGGCGGTGGTGGCGGACGGCATGGCCGGTACGCGGCACGATTCCAACCAGGAACTGATCGGGCAGGGCATCGCCAATATCGTCGCGCCGCTGTTCGGCGGCTTCGCCGCCACCGGCGCCATCGCGCGCACCGCCACCAATATCCGCAATGGCGGCAACAGTCCGCTGGCCGGCATCACGCACGCGGTGGTGCTGATGCTGGTGCTCGTGCTGCTGGCACCGCTGGCGGCCAGCGTGCCGCTGGCCGCGCTCGCCGCCATCCTCTTCGTGGTGGCCTACAACATGAGCGAAGTGCGGCACTTCGCCGCCATGGTGGTGCGCGCGCCGCGCGCCGACGTCGCCATCCTGCTGATCACCTTCGTGCTGACCGTCTTCGCCGACCTCGTGGTGGCGGTCAATATCGGCGTGATCCTGGCGATGATGCAGTTCCTGCGGCGCATGGCCGCCTCGGTCGAGATCGCGCGGCAGGACCATGGCGCGCTCGGCAGGGAACTGGGCGCGGTGCCGGCGCTGCCGCCGGGCACGCTGGTATACGCCATCGAGGGCCCGTTCTTCTTCGGCGCGGTCGAGAACTTCGAGCGTGCCCTGGTGCAGACGCACACCGATCCGCGCTGCCTAGTGATCCGCCTGCGCCGCGTACCCTTCATGGACATCACCGGACTGCAGACGCTGATCGAGGTGGTCGGCAAGCTGCGGCGGCGCGGCGTGGCGGTGGTGCTGTGCGAAGCCAATGCGCGGGTGCGTGGCAAGCTGGCGCGCGCGGGGGTGATGTCCGCGCTGGGCGAGGGCAATTACGTGGACAGCCTGGAAGCGGCGCTGGAACGTTGCCGGGTGTTGCGCGCCGCAGCGGCCTGAGTGCCGCGCCGCGCCGCGGCACCCAGGCCGTGCACGGCGCCCGGCGGCGGACGTTCAGCCGGCGCGCTTGCGCCCGGTGGAGGCGGCGGGGGCGCGGGCCTTGGTGGCGTACTCGACGCCGTGGTGCTGCAGATAGTCGCGGATCAGCTGGCGCACGACCTGCGACGGTGTCAGGTCCTGGGACGCACACAGCGTCTCGAAGGCCTTTTTCTTGACCGGGTCGATCAGCACGGTCAGGCGGGCGGTCTTGGATTCCATGAGGGGCTCGGCGCGCTGTGATGTTAATCAAATTATCATTATATACACAAGGAACACGGGCGGCGGCTGGACTTCGGCGCGGGTCTGTGGCATAAGGGACCACACCCCGTTCGCCATGCTGCGCAGCGGTCATGGCCCGCGCCAAAGGCGCAGAGGCCAGGCCGGCGGGGCACATGATCGACCACCTGTCGCGCCGGCGCATGCCGGCGGACCAGCGCCAAGACACGAAGGATATACACGGATCGCGCATGACGATGCCTGACGCCTCCCCCCGCCATGTTTCCCGCCGCCGGCACCTGCCGTGCGGGTGGGCGTGCGCGGTCGCGGCGTCGCATCGCGCGGCGACGGTCCGCCGCGCTGCCGTGGCCGTTCCGACCGTCCCCGGCGCCGGCATGGCACGTCCTGCCCATGCCGCGCGCCTTGCCTCCGTGGCCCGCCACGGCTCCCCGGCCGTGCTTCTCCCCGCCGTGCGGGGAGTCCGCGGGCCGGTTTCCCCGGCCTGATTCTCCCGCACGGCAGCCTGTCTGGAGGCGGCATCCTGCCGCCCTTTCCAACATGCAACCGGGAGAATCCGAGATGCCAGCCATCTATCACAAGACGCTCTACGCGATCGGCACGGTCGCGGCCCTCTATCTGCTGATCAACCTTTGAGCCATGCGGCCGGGACGGGGCCAGGCGGCGGCGCGCCCGCGTCCCGGCCGTGCATGCCAAGCGCTGCCGGCAAGGAGATTGCCATGTTCTACAAGCTGATGCTGATCCTGGTGCTGTTCATGGTGGCCATCGCGGCGCTGTCGCAGGCGTTCCAGCAGATGCCGGGCTGATCCGGCGCGGGCGGCCGCGGGCCGCCCGCCGTCGGTTTCAATCCGGCAGGGCCAGGTCGGCGATCACCGCGGCGAGAAAGCGCGCGGCTTCGCCGCCGGTGACGACCCGGTGGTCGAAGGTCAGGCTCAGCGGCAGCAGGCGATGGATGGCGACGGCCCCCGCGGCCGCGACCACGGCATCATGCATGCGGCCCGCGCCGAGGATGGCGACCGTGGGCGGCACCACGATGGGTGCGGCGTACTTGCCGCCGATCATGCCGAAGTTCGACAGCGTGATCGTGTTTCCACGCATTTCTTCCGGCGCGATGGTGCGCGCGCGGATGTCGGCGCGCATGCGTTCCAGCCCCTGGCGCAGGTCGGCGGCATCGCGTCGTCCCGCGTCGCGCAGCACCGGCACGAAGAGGCCCTCGGGCAGGTCGGCGGCGATGCCGACATCGATCTTCTGCAGCACGTGGCGGCGCCCGCTGCCGCCTTCGTACCAGGCATTGAGGCCGGGTTCGGCACGGCAGCCCGCCACCAGCGCGCGCACCAGGCGCATGGTCGCGTCGGTGCCCGGCGGCCACGCCTGGACGTCGGCGTCGTCCATCACCGTGGCGGCGGCCACCTCGCTCTGCGCGCGCGCCATGTTCTGCGCCATGGCGCGGCGCACCCCGCGCAGCACTTCGGCCGGGCCGGTCTCGGCCAGGGCCTTGGCCACGCGCTCGACGTCGGCGGCCGTGATGACCCCCTCCGCGCCCGAAGGCGTGACCATGGCCAGGTCGACCGACAGCTTGCGCGCCAGCGCCCGCACCGCCGGCGCGGCCCGCACCGCGCCGGCGCCGCCGCCGGCCAGCGGCGCCGGGGCTTCCGCCACCACCTGGCTGCCGACCGCGACGGTGCCGACCACGGTGCCGGCATCGTCCTCGCCTGCGCCTTCGAAGCCTGCCAGCGGCGCGCCCAGGTGGACGATGTCGCCCGGCGCGGCGTAATGCCTGGCCAGGCGCGCGGCGAAGGGCGAGGGGATCTCGACGATGGCCTTGGCGGTTTCCACCGACAACAGCGGCTGGTCGGCCGCGACTGTCTCGCCTTCGGCGACGTGCCAGGCGACGATTTCCGCTTCCTGCAGGCCTTCGCCGAGATCGGGCAGCTTGAAGATACGCATCGCATTGCTCCTTGCGGTCATCGCCTGCGCGGCGCGGCGCGGGCGCGAACCATCGTTTGCCGGCCCGCGGCGGGGTCGATCACGCCGCCATCGCGCGGCGCGCCGCATCGACGATGCGGGCCACGCTCGGCATGTAGAGCGCCTCCTGCCGCGCCAGCGGCACCACGGTGTCGTAGCCGGTCACGCGCAGCACCGGCGCGGCCAGCGAGTAGAGGCCGGCATCGGCCAGGCCGGCGGCGATCTCCGCGCCGAAGCCGGCCGTGCGCGGCGCCTCGTGCACGATCACGCAGCGGCCGGTGCGTGCCACCGACGCCAGGATGGTGTCGAGATCGAGCGGCTTGAGCGTGGCCACATCGATGACCGCGGCCGAGATGCCTTCCTGTTCGAGCTGGCCGGCCGCGGCCAGCGTCTCCTGCAGCATCGCGCCCCAGCTCACCAGTGTCAGGTCGCTGCCGTCGCGCAGGGTGAAGCAGGCATCCAGCGGCAGCGCCTGGCCATCGTCGGCGACCTCCTGGCGGAACAGCCGGTACAGGCGGGTCGGCTCGAGGAAGATCACCGGGTCGGGGTCGCGGATGGCGGCCAGCAGCAGGCCGTAGGCGCGTGCCGGCGAGGAGGGGATCACCACGCGGATGCCCGGCATGTGGGCGAACATGGCCTCGGGACTTTCAGAATGGTGCTCGGGCGCGTGGATGCCGGCGCCGAACGGGGAGCGCAGCACCATCGGACAGCTCAGGCGCCCGCGGCTGCGATGGCGCAGGCGGCCCGCGTGGTTGATGATGTGGTCGATCGCCGGATAGATGAAGCCGGTGAACTGGATCTCCGCCACCGGCTTCAGCCCCATGGCCGCCATGCCGACCGCGGCGCCGGCGATGCCGGATTCCGCGAGCGGGGTGTCGATCACGCGCTGCGCGCCGAAGCGGGCCTGCAGGCCCACGGTGGCGCGGAACACGCCGCCGTTGACCCCGATGTCCTCACCCAGCAGCACGACGCTCGGGTCGCGTGCCAGTTCGTGGGCCAGGGCCTGGTTGACGGCTTCTACCAGATGGATCTCGGCCATGGTGTGCTTGCCTCGCTAAGGTTGGCGCCGTTTCCGCTTGCTGGCGTCGTTTGCCCGGTGCCTTGCATGCCGTGCGCTCATCGGCGGTACGGGAAGTCCGGCGTCCGCCTCAAGGCGGCGTGTCCGTGCCCGCGAAACGCTGCGCCATGGCGAGCTGGCCGGCCAGCGCCGCCGGCAGCGTGGCGTAGAGATGCTCGAACATGGCCGCCGGCGCGGGCATGGGCGTGGCCAGGTAGGCTTCGACCGCCTGCGCCACCTGCTGCGCGCAGTCCTTGATGAGCGCTTCTTCGCGCGCCGCATCCCACGCGCCGAGGCTGGCCAGATAGTTGCGCAGGCGCAGCACCGGTTCCTGTGCCCAGTGCGCTTTCACGCTGGCTTCGTCGCGGTAGCGGCTGGCGTCGTCGGCGGTGGTGTGGTCGCCCAGCCGGTAGGTGATGGCCTCGATCAGCGAGGGGCCATCGCCCGCGCGCGCGCGTTCCAGCGCTTGCGCGGCGGCCTGGCGCACGGCGACGATGTCGTTGCCGTCGACCTGGCGGCCGGGCACACCGGCGGCGATGGCCTTCTGCGCCAGCGTCTGCGCCGCCGTCTGCGCCGCGCGCGGCATCGAGATGGCCCATTGGTTGTTGCTGACCACCAGCACCATCGGCACGCGCCAGGCGCCGGCCAGGTTCATGCCCTCGTAGAAATCGCCCTTGGAGGTGCCGCCGTCGCCGAGCAGGCAGACCGCGGCGCGCGCCTCGCCGCGCAGGCGGAAGGCGTAGGCCGCGCCCGCGGCGTGGCATACCTGGGTGGCGATCGGCACGTTGTTGGGAAAGTCGTGGGGCGCCGCGGCGAAATGGCTGCCGCGCTCGTCGCCGCCCCAGTACAGCAGGCTCTCCGTCATGGTGACGCCGCGCACGAATTGCGCGGCATGGTCGCGGTAGGAGGGCACCAGCACGTCCTCGGGCCGCATCGCGCTGGCCACGCCGACCCCGATCGCTTCCTGGCCGATGGCCGAGGCGAAGGTGCCGATCTTGCCGGTACGCTGCAGGGCGATGGCCTTCAGGTCGAACTGCCGCGCCAGCACCATCGCGCGGTAGAGCGGCAGCAGCGCCGCGGGGTCGCGCGCGAAGGCGGGAAGATCCTGCTTGGGTTCACCGCGTGCATCGAGGTACTGCGTGTAGCCGATCTCAAAGCTTGCCACCGTGCCCATGCCGAGCCCCCTGTCGCATTGCCGCTTGCGCACCGCAGCACCAGCCACGCCGCCACGGCGGAGCGGTGCGATGCTGTTTCGAGTGTAGGGCAAGCGTGGAAAAGCGTCGTGGTGCGCGCGCGGCCAATGTACGGCAGAGCGCCATGCCATCGGTGCGCCTGGGCGAAGCGGAGACCGTGCGCGTGCGGACGCGGCGGCGTGACAGCGATGGCGGGTGGGTTTGCCGGATACCGGCGAGGAGGGGGATGCAGAAGGGGGGGGGTGGTGCCCATGGGCAGGATCGAACTGCCGACCTCTCCCTTACCAAGGGAGTGCTCTACCACTGAGCCACATGGGCATCTGCCGTGAAGGCAATGCAAAAAAACTCTGGAGCGGGAAACGAGACATTTACTAGGCGCGTAAGTCGTTGTTTCCCGAACACTTTCTTCGCCGAGGTACCCAGCGAAGACCTGAATTGTAGCCTAATTTTTCGTCCCCGGCAACGAGTTCGTCCAAAGAAGTCCATCGACGTCCAGAGACACACACTCAGCGCACCGGACCCGCACCCGGCACATCGCCATCCGCACGCCCTCGAACTCGCCCCCCATCTCCCGCTCTCTGCTTCCCCATCTTCATCGCGATGCCGACTAGGCAGCAGGCTTCCGATGTCGGGGCAGTTCGGATGCCTCCGTGGAAAGGCGCACCGCGCATCGCGGCGCCCATCTGCGCAAGCCACACCGGAAGAATGCGCACCCTCGCCATGATGCGTAGGCGCACGATTCTTTATGGATATATCAGCATGCCGGGATGAGCATGACAGGCGCGGATTCGCCGCGTCCTGCTGGACGTTGGATGACGATTGCCATCCCCTTGGCACCCCATGAGACCGTGGGCATATCAGGCCATACCCAGACGGTTTTGCAGAGGCCGTAACTTCTTACGACCCTGATAGCGTGAGCGTCACTGTCGAGCCTGCGTCCTGATGCTCGACCTTCTATTCGATGAATTTTTACACATCGAGCACACGACGGCTACCAGTAGCGCCGACTGGTAAGAGGTACTCAAGCCCAATGACGAAGCCGCCCTCGGGGCTCGCTTCCTGCACAGACAACACGCCGATCATGAGGTCGGAGGCAAAGGAGTCGGCCATGTAGTTCTTCTCCTGGAAGGAGACGGAGCATGCACGAGAACAAGAATGATGCACCCACATCAAAGGTGTTCTACCGCCCGATCGAAGCGTCCATCCGCTGGGCCGGGCTGCTGCGGTACGAGCAGGTGATCCTGGCCTCGATTTCGTCGCCCCGGAACCTGCCACTTTCGCTGGACTGCCCACGCTGGGGCGAACTGCGGCTATACACCGAACGCATCTATGACGGCATCCTCAATGGGGAGCTGCCCTTCGGACGGGACGGCATCACGACGCACGACACCGAACTGATCGACTCTTTCGATCTCACCATCCGCCATGTCGATCTGAAGCGCTGGATGCGCCAGCACTACCCCGAGCAGCGACCGGGCTTTCTCTTCTCCCGTAGCGAGCGCATCACCCATCCCTTCATTTCGCTGGAGACAGGGCAGGCCATGCTGGTTGAACAGCTCGCCCTGAGATCCGCCTTGGAGCAGTCCAAGCGCCAACTTCGCGAGCTGCAGGACAAGCACGACGCGCTGCTCAAGCAGTCCACGGTGATTCCCGCCTGCGCGCAGTGCCCGATCAGCGATCGGGCCGAGGCCACCTACCTGAACATCATCGGGGGCATGCTGGAGCTGATGCTCGGCCAGTCGCCCTCGGGCGCACCGTACTCCAGCTTCAAGACGCAGGAGGCCGTGGTCAGCGCACTGGTCGCCCATCACCACGGCGTCATGGGGATCGCCGAGCGGACATTGAACGGCAAGTTCGCCACGGCCAGGCGCCGGCTGCATAGCGCCATCCTCTGATGGTTTTCCAGCTTGTATGTGCAGTCGCGGAGATTGCATTTGCAATGTCTTTCCGCAGCCATGTCTATTGAATAGAGGTCACGCCAACAAACGCCACTGAGCGTTCAGGAGTGACCGCCATGTCGCAAACACCTGTACTACCACCCAGCGAGCGCCGCATCCTGCGCCTGGAAGAAGTCGAAGCGAAGTCCGGCTTCAAGCGCGCCCACATCTACAACCTGATGAAGAAGCGCCAGTTCCCGCAGGCGCTGCGCCTGGGCGTGCGCGCCGTCGGCTGGGATTCCATCGAAATCGATCAGTGGATCGCCGAGCGCGTCAACAACCGGGCCTGACCCGTTCTCCCGCGGACCTTCCATCCTCACACGGAGAACGCCATGCAGGTTGTATCCATCATTTCAACGAAAGGTGGCGTCGGCAAGACCACCACGGCCGCGAACCTGGGCGGGCTCGTCGCCGACGCGGGGCTGCGCGTGCTGCTGCTCGATCTCGACGTGCAGCCCACCTTGTCGTCCTACTACGAATTGGGCCACCGTGCGCCTGGCGGCATCTATGAACTGCTGGCCTTCAACGAGCGCGACCTCGGCCAGCTCGTGTCCCGCACGAACATCACAGGCCTGGATCTGGTGTTGTCCAACGACCACCGGGGCGAGCTGAACACCTTATTGCTGCATGCGCCGGACGGACGCTTGCGGCTGCGGCACCTGCTTCCCGCACTGGCTCCCCTCTACGACCTGGTGCTGATCGACACCCAAGGCGCGCGTTCGGTGACGCTGGAGATGGCGGTGCTCGCCTCTGATCTCGCGCTGTCACCCGTGACCCCGGAAATCCTCGCGGCCCGCGAGTTGCGGCGCGGCACCATGCAATTGCTGGAGGACATCGCGCCGTACCGGCACCTGGGCATCGAACCACCGCCGCTGCACCTGCTCATCAACCGCGTCCACCCGGTGTCGGCGAACGCTCGGCTGATTCAGCAGGCGTTGCGCGACCTGTTCCAGGACAACGCAGGCATCCGCGTGCTGGCCACCGACGTGCCGGCCATCGAAGCCTATCCGCGCGCCGCGACGCGCGGCCTGCCGGTGCATCGGGTCGAGTACCGCCAGCCACCGGGCAGAGTCGCCCCCGCCGCGCTCGACACCATGCGCGGCCTCGCTGGCGAACTGTTCCCGCAATGGCAGCACCGATTTGCCACGGTGTCCGGCCGCCCGCCATTCCCTCTTGATACCGGGAGGCACCATGGCGAACGCGCATGAACTGGCCCGAGGCCACAAACGGCTGCGCGCCCTGATCGAGTTCGCCGTCGGCGAGGGCTGGCACGTCAAGCGCACGCCGGGCGGCCATCTCAAATTCACCAAGGCAGGCTGCGCCGCGATCTACACCAGTTCGACCGCCAGCGACCACCGGGCCGCCCTCAACGCCCGTGCGCAGATCCGCCGCGCCGAGCGCGAGGCCCGATTCCAAGCGCAGGGAGGCCGCCATGGCTGAGATCACCTCCCAGCAGATGGCTGGCAAGCTGCTCGCGGCCGGGTTCGAGCGCAGCGGTCCGTCCGCCTCGACCCTGAGCGACCCCATCGCCGACACCCCCATGGTCGTGACCCTGGACCAGCTACGCCCCTACGACCATGACCCGCGCAAGAAGCGCAATTCGGCCTATGAGGAGATCAAGGCATCCATCCGCGAGCGCGGCCTGGATGCGGCACCGGCCATCACCCGACGGCCTGGCGAGGACCACTACATCATCCGCAACGGCGGCAACACGCGGCTGGCGATCCTACGCGAACTGTGGTCGGAGACCAAGGACGAGCAGTTCTTCCGCATATCGTGCCTGTTCCGGCCGTGGCCCAGCCGCGGCGAAATCGTCATGCTGACCGGCCACCTGGCCGAGAACGAACTGCGCGGCGGCCTCACCTTCATTGAGCGCGCCCTCGGCGTCGAGAAAGCGCGCGAGTTCTACGAGCAGGAAAGCGGCACCGCCCTGAGCCAGTCCGAACTGGCCCGCCGCTTGGCCGCCGATGGCTTCCCAGTGCAGCAGTCGCACATCAGCCGCATGAACGACGCGGTGCGCTACCTCCTGCCCGCGATCCCCTCCGTTCTCTATGGCGGCCTCGGCCGCCACCAGGTCGAACGCCTGTCGGTCATGCGCAAGGCCTGCATGCTCGCGTGGGAGCGCTACGCCAAGGGCCGCACGCTGACCCAGGACTTCGACGAGTTCTTCCAGGAAGTCTTGTCGCAGTTCGATGTGCAGGCCGACGAGTTCTCCGCGCAGCGCGTACAGGACGAACTGATCGGTCAGATGGCAGAGCTTCTGGGCGTCAATTACGACGTGCTCGCGCTGGACATGACCGAATCCGAGAGCCGCCAGCGCGCTCTGGTCAGCGATCCGACGCCATCCTCGACACCGCCCGCCTTGCCGGAGCCTGGGGTTATCGCGCGCCCACCTGCCAACGCCTCGCCGCCCACCACAGGGCCAGCACCGGCAGCGCAGCCTGCAGGCCCTGCGTCTCCCACCTCAACGCGCGAGAGCGACGCAGACGCCAACGAGGCGGGCACGGCCAGTCCGACAGCGGACGACCACCTGCTTCAGAAGCACATCGTCTCACCGGCGCCAACGACCGAACGGCTCCAGTCCATCCAGCGCATGGTCGCCGACCAGTTGGGCGATGCGCTGCCGCCTGACTTCTCGGCGAACGTCTTGCAGTCCATCCCCGTACAGGCCGGCGGGCTCTATCCGATCTCTGATGTCTGGTACATCGACGCGAGCTTGGACACACCCGAGCGCCTGCGCATCCATGTCGCGCAGTTCGCCCGCGAGATCGCGGGCGAGGCCCGCCTGGACGAGTGCATTGATGACCGTCCAGACGGCATCGGTTTCGCCTGCCGTGCCCACGCCCAAGACCCGGGGCCGCTGGGCCGTGCCGTCCTGGCGCTGCTGGCATGCCTGGCCGGTCAGCAGCCCGCCGACGTCGGCCTGGATAACGGGCAATTCGTCATCGACCTGTCGGCGCTGCTGCACGGACAAGGCGACGCAACCCGGCGACTGAGCGACACCGCACTGGTCAAGCTGTTCCGGCTGCTGCGGCTGGCCCGCCGCCTGCTCGACCTGGATGCCGGCGCTGCTGACCCTGGAACGTGACCGAGGGAGACCAGCATGTCCGCACCGCACCCACTCAATCAGGCCGTCATCGCCCAGGCCCTCTATGACCTACGCAATGGGCAACTGCGCCGCTGCAAACTTATGGGGTTTGGCGAGGAAGAGCTGGACGCCCTCAAGCATCCCGCGCTGATTAGCGTCTTGGCCAACGCCAACGTCTCGTGGTGCTCGGTGACGGTCAACCGCGAAGTACTCCGGCGTCTGCTCAGGCAGGCGCAGGATGTGGAGAAGGAGATCGCCACGGTCGATCGCATGCTCAGGCTGGGCGCGAGCACCGAAATGGTGAGCCGCTTCTACGGCCTGACCCACCAGGAAGTGGCGCTTCGCCGCGAAATCCTCGGCCTGCCCAAGCGCAAGGGCCGCCACCCCGTGCTGGACGAGAAACAGGACACGGAGCTGTGGCGGCAATGGAAGGCCGTGACCAGCAGCAGGAACGTCGATCTCGAAGACGAGACCTCCATCCTCGATGCCGCCATGGACTTGGCCGAAGGCATGGCACTGCCTCTGTCAGTGGTCTGGGCCTCGATCAAGAGCTGGGTCGATCAGGGATTGGGTTGACCATGGCCGTGGACGACACCGCACCACGTCGTGGCCCCATCGCACTCGCAGACCTGTTCGACGCTGCGCTGAAAGACCTTGTGCCCAAGCCCAACGCCGATGCGCCCCCGCCCACACCCACGCCTGTCGCGATGCCCACGGGCCCGGCGTCTGGCGATGCCTTCCTGTTCAGCGGCAACCGGCACGAGACCGTACCGCGGCGGCTCTTCCTCGACCGTCGCCTGACGCCATTGGAGCGCAACGCCTGGCAGGTCTTCCGGCTGATGCTCAACGACGATGGCGTGACGGCGTTCCCGACGTATGAACAGCTTCGGCCCTGGCTGGCGTCGATGCCGTGCGCCGGGCAAGCCTCGCACGAAACCGTGGCGCGAGCCCTGACGCTGCTGCGCCTCACCCGATGGTTGAGCCTGGTGCGGCGCCGCCGCGACCCCAAGACCGGCCGCATCCTCGGCAACCTCTATGTCCTGCACGACGAGCCGCTGATGCCCTTTGAAGCGATGCAGCTCGACGCCGACTACCTGGCGCTGGTCAGCCAGTCCCTCGGCCACTCGGCCAAGGCCGTGCAGATGGTCGGCCTGAACACGCTCAAGGAAATCGCGGAAGACCCGCTGCTGTCCGGCCGCACGCTGCCGTCACGGCTGCAGGTCCTGGCCGAACGCCTCACCAGCCAAGGCATCGCGCCGATCGAAAGTTATCCACAAGAGGATGCCACTCACGATTCCGAAGAAGGGCCGACGAGCCTTCTTCGGAATCGCGATGACCCCACTTCGGAATCCGAAGCAGGCCCGAAACCCGCGTCAGACGCCTCTCTTCGGAATCCGAAGCAGGCCCGTACAGTACGTAGTAGTCGTATTAATGAAGTACGTACTACCGCGCAGGCGCGCGCGCTGGGCGATCTGCAATGGCCCAATCGCTTCGCGGAACTGAAGGCAGAGCAGCAGACAGGTGCCAGGGTGGCGTTGCAGCAAGTCGATGCCTCGCTGAGGCAGGCCGTGCTGGACGAATGGGCCATGCGATGCAGCAGCCACGGCATCCGCAATCCTGCGGGGTATCTGTTCGGCATCATCCAGCGGGCCATCCATGGTGAGTTCAACGCCTGGGCCAAGAAAGACGCGCCGTCGGCACCTGCTCCACCCAATGAGCGGCCACCACCAGCACCGCCACCATCCCAGCCGCAGGGCAAGCCTGTGCCGCCAGAAGTCGCCAAGCAGCACATCGAGCGACTGCGCAATCTGCTCGCCAGCAAGTGATCAGGTGTGCAAGGCGGTGAAGTGGATGCAGGTAGCTGTCAGCAGAACTATCCCCTGGGGATAGTTCCACTGACAGCTACGACGTCGAACCGCTGCACGCCAGGCCTCGATCGCCTGCCCCGGGATCGGCCTTATCCACGCTGACCCGGGCGTGCAGCGTTCCTTGGCGCTCCATGGAGCTATCCCCTGGGGATAGCTCGCGCCGCATGCACCCGCCGCGCCGTGAACCGGGGACTGGCGGGTTTCGGTTTGTTGACTGACCGCCTTCCGCTGCACGCGGATGCTGGCCGCTCTTTTTCCAAACAACGAGCGGACACCATGGCAACGACCAACGAACCCTTGCAACTGAATCTCGGCTCCTTGCGCAGCGCGATGTCGCTGACGCTGCACACGCACCACGCCTCGCGCATCTGGCACGGCCGCGCCGCCGTCGAGGGGCGACCCGGCATCGTCGGCCTGAACGGCTACATCGCCCAGATGAACAAGATGCGGCGTGGCTCGGAGCAGGATGACCCGTACAGCGACTTCTGGATGCTGCGCATCGAAGACAAGCTCGACCAGACCAAGGCCACGCTGCAATCGCTGCGCGAGCAGGTGGACCAGGCCCTGGCGAGCGTGCCGCCGGCACTCACACTGGGCGAGAACCTCAACGTACAGCCCGTCAAGCTGCCGCTGTTCGTCAATGCGCAGCTCGGCTTTGCCGCCGTGTATCTGCTCGCCGACTACGACGACATCGCCCGCAAGCTGATCCTCGCGCACCATACGGCGCTGATCGATCGCTCGACGCTCGAACGCTGGCTCAACGAAGGCGCACATGCGCTGCGCAGCCTGTTCTCGCTGGCCCAGCAATACCGCTACTCGGGCTGCACCCGCGACGACTTCGCCGCCAAGAATGCCGCAGCACGGGCGGCGCTGGAGAAGTTCGGCGAGTTGCCGCAGGACGTGCTGGAAGGCACGCGCCGCTCGAAGTTCGCGCCGCCCATCGTGCGCCGTGGCCTGCAGCAGCGCGGTGACGGCCCTGCCGCAGCCGCATCGCCCACCGACGAGGCTGCCGCCCCCGAGGCCCCCGAAGCGGCGGTTGGCGAGGACGAGCAGACATGAGCGACCCGACACCCGACACCCGCTACTTCCGCCCACTGCACCAGACAGCCTTCATGCGGCTGGAACACGCAGGCTCTCTAAAAGGCTTTTTAAGACCTTTTCCTTTTAAAGGTAAGGGGAGTCTGGAGGACTGGGCCAGCCAGTGCTTTGCCATGCGCGACGAGTTGATTGGCTTGGCACAGCGACAGGTGCTGCAACAGGCAGTCGGGCATCCCTTCCACCTGCTCCCCATCGAACTGGCCCTGCAGACCACTGGCGCGGGAACGGCATTTTTGCGCTGGCGCAAGCACGACCGCTCGGCCATGGGCGTGGCGCTGTGGCAGGAGCTAATGGCCAGCACCAGCACGCCAGTCAACCTGCTCGCCGACCTGCACGCCATCGAGCTTCAGCGCATCACGCTCAACATGCAGATCAGTCTGTTGCACACCTTGGGCAGGCAGGCGCAGGAGTGCGCCAGCAAGGCCGCCGAGGCGGAAGACGCCTACCTGCGCCGGCTCAAGTCCACACCGCCCACCCTTCGCGATCGGTGATCGCGCAGGGCATCCCAGCACGCGCCCGCCGCCAACCAGGTGCGGGTATTTCAACCACCACGGAGATTGCAACATGAGCACGCATTTTTCTGGCGAGGGCAACATCGGCTCTCCCCCCGAGTACCGGGAGTTTCCCAACGGCAATGATGAGCCGCGGCGCTTGCTGCGGCTGAATGTGTACTTCGACAACCCAGTCCCCACCAAGGGCGGGGACTTTGAGGATCGCGGCGGCTTCTGGGCACCAGTGGAAATCTGGCACCGCGACGCGGCGCACTGGAAAGACCTGTACCAGAAAGGCATGCGCGTGCTGGTCGTCGGCCGCATGGAGCGCGAACCCTGGACGGACAACGAAGATCAGCCGCGCGAGACCTGGCAGATCAACGCGCGCAGCGTCGGCATCCTGCCGTTCCGCATCGAATCCGTGACCCTCAGCCCGAGGCAGCAGGAGACCGCGCAGGACGCGCAGCCGAAACCCCAGACCGCCCAGGAGCCTACCGCGCCGAAGGAACCTAAGCGCAGGAAGTGACCCGGCATGGGGCGGCCGCAGTCGTCCGTCGCCCCATACCCTCGCGAGCTATCCCCAGGGGATAGCTCCATCAACCTCCACCGGCTTCCACACGCGCCCGAAAATCGCGGCTTCCGACCCGCGCATCCCCGGTCGCACGCCACTCCCGTCCCCGCCATTCCATCCCGTGAAAGTGGTCGCCACCGCATGCGGCTTGTTTGCTGCCGCCCCTGGCGGTGCTCGGCATCCTCGATTCCAGCAACTCAATGAACCACGGAAATCGGATGGACGGACATGCGGCTGTTCTTGTGCGAGAAGCCCTCCCAGGGCAAAGACATTGGCCGGATTCTCGGCGCGACGCAGCGCGGTGAAGGCTGTCTCAGCGGCTCCGGTGTCATCGTCACCTGGTGCATCGGTCACCTCGTAGAGGCTGCTCCACCCGAAGCCTACGACAAGCGGTTGAAGCGCTGGGCCATCGAGAATCTACCCATCATTCCTCAGCACTGGCAGGTCGAGGTCAAACCGAAGACCGCCAAGCAGTTCAAGGTCGTCCAAGCGTTGCTGGCGAAGGCTACCCACCTTGTCATCGCTACCGACGCCGACCGCGAGGGCGAGTTGATCGCTCGCGAGATCATCGAGCTATGCGACTACCGCGGCCCAATTGAACGCCTGTGGCTGTCGGCGCTCAACGATGCGTCAATCCGCGCCGCGCTCGGCAAGCTACGGCCCTCGGCCGAGACGCTGCCGATGTACTACGCGGCACTAGCGCGCTCTCACGCCGACTGGCTCGTGGGCGTGAACCTCACTCAACTGTTCACAGTGTTAGGGCGGCTGGCAGGCTATGGCGGCGTGTTGTCGGTCGGTCGAGTCCAGACACCTACGCTGAAGCTCGTGGTGGACCGCGACCGAGAAATCGCGGCTTTCGTGTCCGTGCCCTACTGGGCCATCGACGTGTCCCTGTCGGCCAGCGGCCAAGCTTTCACCGCGCAGTGGGTTCCGCCCGAATCCAGCACCGACGACGCGAGCCGCTGCCTGCGGCAGCCGGTTGCACAGCAGGCTGCGCAGCAGATCCGCGCTGTGGGCAGCGCCCAGGTGGCTTCTGTCGAGACCGAGCGCGTGCGTGAAGGCCCGCCACTGCTGTTCGACCTGGGGACGCTCCAAGAGGTTTGTTCCAAGCAGTTCGGGCTGGACGTGCAAGAGACACTTGAGATCGCCCAGGCACTCTACGAAACGCACAAGGCAACGACCTACCCACGCTCTGACTCCGGCTACCTGCCCGAGAGCATGTTCGCAGAGGCACCCACGGTTCTCGACAGCCTGCTCAAGACCGATCCCTCGCTGTGCCCGATCATGAGCCAACTCGACCCCTCCCAGCGCTCGCGTGCATGGAACGATGGCAAGGTCTCGGCGCACCACGGCATCATCCCAACACTCGAACCGGCGAACCTCTCGGCCATGAGCGAGAAGGAACTGGCGGTGTACGGGCTTATCCGGGCGCACTACCTGGCTCAGTTCCTGCCGCATCACGAGTTCGATCGCACCGTGGCGAAACTCGCCTGCGGCCAGCAAACGCTGACTGCGACGGGCAAGCAGGTTGTCGTCAAGGGCTGGCGCTTGGTGTTCGCAGAAGATCAGCCCGACGAGGACGGCGATGCCACGACACGCAGCCAGGTGCTTCCCGCACTGCACGAAGGCCTGGCGTGCCAGGTGGCCGACCTCGATCTGAAGGCACTCAAGACGTTGCCGCCCAGGCCGTACACGCAAGGCGAGCTGGTCAAAGCCATGAAGGGGGTCGCCAAGCTGGTGACGGACCCGCGCCTGAAGCAGAAGCTCAAGGATACGGTCGGCATCGGCACCGAGGCGACACGGGCCAACATCATCAGTGGACTGATCGTCCGCGGCTACCTCGTCAAGAAGGGGCGCGCCGTCCGTGCATCGGATGTAGCATTTACTGTGATCGACGCCGTACCTGCGGCGATTGCCGACCCAGGCACTACCGCTGTCTGGGAACAGGCGCTCGACATGATCGAGACCGGACAGCTCACCCTGGACGTGTTCATCAGCAAGCAGGCCGCATGGATTTCGCAACTGATCGCGCAGTATGGCAGCACCTCGCTGTCCATCAAGGTTCCCCAGGGACCCGCTTGCCCGCAGTGCGGCGCACCCACGCGCCAGCGCACCGGCAAGACCGGCCCCTTCTGGTCGTGCAGTCGTTACCCTGACTGCAAAGGTACGCTGCCGGTCGAAACCGGCACGTCCAAGCGTGGTGCCTCGCGCCCCCCACGCAAGAACAGCAGCGACCGCAAAGGCTCCTGACCGATCCTGCTCCCCGAGAGCCGTGCCCGCCATCGGCGGCGTGGCCCATGTCCCGCACGCCCTGCGGGACGCCCAGCGCGCAACGCCTTCTCTGTCCGTGTGCGCGTCCCGCCCAGCCGTCCCCGGCTGCGGGGCCTGAAGGTAGCTTCTCCGCGAACCATGTCCGGGGTTTCCCGGCGTGTTCTGCTGATCTGCATTTTTCCGCCTCTGCGAAGGGTCCCCCGATGGCTTGCCAGCCCGCGAGCTACCCGGAGACCCTTCGCGGTCAGCGGTATTCGATGCCGTGCCCAACGGCGAAAAACTGGGCTCCTTTTGTGCGCGGATGTGCGCCAGAAGATGCCGGCGCCAACCACGACATGCGCCGGGTGCGATTGCTGACAGCAGACGGTTCTAGCGACGACCGGGCCTGCAACAGCCCACGGGTGGTTCTGTCCTCCCGAGCCGAAGGCCACACGGCCTTCGGCGCCTTTCTCCTGCCGATCAACGTCCCGGCCCGCCCTGGGCCACACGAACAGGAGACCCGACATGAACCCGCAACTTTGCACCTCACGCGGTGCGCCCCAGGCCGCGCCACTGCTGTACGGCAGCGTGTGCAGCGGCATCGAGGCCGTGAGCCTCGCCTGGCAACCCCTCGGCCTCGAAGCCGCGTGGTTCGCCGAAATCGAGCCGTTCCCGAGCGCCGTGCTCGCCCACCGTTACCCCCACGTGCCCAACCTGGGCGACATGACCGCGATCGCCCGCCAGGTGCGCGCCGGCACCGTGCCGGCTCCCGACATCCTGGTCGGCGGCACGCCGTGCCAGTCATTCAGCGTTGCAGGTAGCCGTCGCGGGCTGGATGACCCGCGCGGAGCCCTTTCCCTTGCCTATGTGGAGCTTGCCAATGCCATCGACCAAACCCGCCAACAAGACCGCCGCCCGGCGGCCACGCTCGTCTGGGAAAATGTCCCCGGCGTCCTCAACGACCGCAGCAATGCCTTCGGGCATTTCCTGGGCGCACTGGCCGGAGAAAGCCGTGCGCTCCAGCCGCCAGGGGGAAAATGGGCGCACGCTGGTTGTGTGTCTGGACCCCGTCGGCGCATCGCCTGGCGTGTCCTCGACGCTCAATATTTCGGTGTCGCCCAACGCCGCAAGCGTGTGTTTCTTGTGGCAAGTGGTGGAGATGGTCTCGATCCCGCCGAAGTACTTTTTGAGCGCGCAGGCCTGCTCGGGGATTCTTGTGCGGGCCGCGCGCCGTGGCAAGAAGCTGCCCGCGCTGCTGGACCGGGTGCTGACGCAGCAGGCGCATGCGCAGGACTTGCAGGATTCGCAGAACTGAAGCAGCCCTACGGCAAGGTCACGACGACGTTCGGATTCAGCAATGGGCGTGGCCCGACCGATCTCGCAGCCAGTTTGATGGCGGGTGGTCCAAAGCACGATATCTGCACTGAGACCTACTTGGTGCAATCCATCGCCGGCAGCATCGCCCACACCCTCGACACCGCCAACAACGGCAAGGGCAGCAGCGAAGACGGCACCGGCAAGGGTGTTCCGATCATCGCCTTCACCGCCCAGGGCAGCGGTGCGGATGCCACGCTCGACCTGACGCCGACGCTGCGCGCTGGCGGCCATCGCAACAGCCATGCGAACGCTGGCGTCATGCCCGCCATCGCCTTCGCGCAGAACACCCGCTGCGAAGTGCGCTTCGAGTCTGGCCATGGACAGGTGGCCGGGACCATCCTGTCCAACGGCAAGCCGGGCTACGGGGTGCCGGTAGTGGCCTGCGTGTCCCTGCGCGGCCGCGAGCAGGGCCTTGCTGCCGAGCTGGGCGGCAGCGTAGCGGCCGCGCTGCGTACCAGCGGCGGCGGCGCGGACAAGCCCCATGTGCTGGCCCCCGACTTCGAGGCGCATTTCCGCTACGACTGGAACCACCCCGGCCCCGGAGACTGGTCGCACTGGCGGGTGCGGCGGCTGATGCCCTTGGAGTGTGAGCGGCTACAAGGCATGCCCGACGACTACACGCTGATCCCGTACCGCGGCAAGCCTGCCGCGGATGCCCCCCGTTACAAGGCGATCGGCAACTCCATGGCTGTCCCGTGCATGGCATGGCTGGGCCAGCGCCTGAAGCAGTACCTGCACAAGACGGGCTCGACCGCTTCGGATTGATCGGCGACGCGGCCTGCGGGCCGCGCCATTCTCACTCCTGCATTGCCGACGCATCGGCAGCAGCCCGCAGCCAGGGTGTCAAGGCTGCCGCGGGTTCCACCCGCGCCACCCGCCTGTTCGCCTCGGCATCTCACCGGCGAACGCTGCCCACCGGGGCATCGATGCCTCTTTTCTCCAACCCACGGGATGGCCGCCACGTCCCGTCGGGGGCGTGTCGCCACCCGGTCGATTTCAGGACTTCCCATGGACAACATCACCAAGCAAGACCGCATCACGCTGAAGAACCTCAAAGTGGCCGACTTCGCCAGCGAGGAAACGATGTGCTTTAGCGCCACCGTCGTGTTCGACGGCACTCCCATCGCCGAGGCCCGCAACGACGGCCACGGCGGCTCGACGTTCCTCCACGCGCTCAGCGGCAAAGTGGCGTTGCTGGCTCAGGCCGAAGCCTTCGCCAAGGGTCTGCCGCCTGCGCCGCTCAACCTCGGCCAGGAGGGCGAAGACCCTCATTACATCGACATGACGCTCGACTTCCTGGTCGATGAACTGGCCGATGCCATGCACGCCGAGCGTAAGGTGCGAGCCGCGTTCAACCGCGACATCAGCAACAAGGTGCTGTTCATCAAGGACGGCAAACTGCTGTTCATCAAGGGCATCAAGCTCAAAGCCATCGCCGACCGCAAAGCGTACTTCGCTTCGCTGCGCGCCAGGCAGGCCCAGCCCATCGTCATCCTCGCCGAGCTTGCGCCCGAGCAGGCATTCGACCTGTGGAAGCAGCATGTGCTGGGCGACAAGGCCGACTGACCTAGCACCATCGCCCCCTCCTGACAGCCCTGCACTAGTGCGGGGCTTTTTCTTTTCCCCGCGCCCATCAATCGGGGCTGCGCCGGATGCCGTTTTCCAACTGACGCGGCGCGGCCCGCGCACGAAGCTGCCCGCATGTTCGCTGATTCCGGTCAGCACATGCCAGCAGCCAGGGTTCCAGGCTGCCGCGGGTCTCTCCCGCGTTGCCCACCAGTCCGCATCGCATCAATTCCGCGGACGCGCGTCTCCATGACGCTGATGCTTTTTATCAACCGCGTGCGGGAGCTGCCATCCCGTGAGGGACAAGGCCCCGCTTTTCCAAGGAGCCCGTCCATGTCCCAGCAAGCCTCTTTCGGCCAATTGGCCTCGACCTACTGCGGCAAGTTTCTGCCGCTCGAAGTCCTGCAAAGCGCAGCCGGTCACTACATCGGCACGCGCGATATCGAAGGCCCCGTTTCGCGGGAATCCCGCGAGTACTTCCGCAGCTATGCCGCGGCTCAACGCGCCCTCGAAAGAGGCGGCTGGTCCCAGCTCGCCATTCCCTGATCCAACTGGAGGAATCACGTCATGAACCAGCTTCTACCGCGGGAAGTCGTCGATCAGATCATGCGGGAAGAACAGCATTTCGCTGCCGCGCCCCAAGCCTTTTTCGAGGCATGGAAGCGCGGCGTCGAGATCGCTGGCCCCGAGTGGTTTGGCGATGGCACCCGTGAAGGTCTGAACCAGGCCAAGAGCAAGTGGGATCTGCGTCCCAACATGCTGCAGCTCAACGATGCCCTCGGCGTCCTGAGCAGCGGCGAACGCATGTTCCTGTCCGCCATGGTCAGCTTCTACAACGCGCGCGAGGGCGGTGCCATGCTCAAGCGCTGCCACTTCCACGGGCTGTCGGACTTCGACGGTCTCGACCTGCAACGCCGCAAGGTCATCGCCGACCTGCTGCTGAACTACAACGGCTGGTGATCCGGTCGCCGGCAACCACCGCGTCTTCGTTCACTCCCCATGAGGGACATGCGCCCACCAGGCCATGTCCCTCAATTTCTTCTCCATCACCCTGCGGATACCATCGTCCGCATGGGCTGGCTCCGCTCACTTCTCGAAAGGAGCCACCATGGCAAACAACTACTACGAAGGCACGGGCGTTCTCGTGCTCGACCGCGTTACCCCCGTCATCAAGGCGTTGTTCGGTGCCTTCGCGCTGGACGAAAGCTACCCCGGCGATGGGCATGCCTACATCGCCAAGATCGCCGAGAGCAATGATCCGCAATGGTCCGATGTGCTGGATGGCCTGGAAGATCTGGCTGCGCAACTCGGCATCCCCATGCCCGACGATGAAGAGCTGTCGATTCCCCCGTTGCTTGAACTGATGGCTTCGTATTTCGGGGCCGACGAGAACGAGGAGCTGGGCAACCTGATCGAACACCACCAGTTCGAGGACAACGCCGACCTGGATACCTTGCTTCTGATCGCCTCCTGCTTCGATGACGGTCATCGCCTGACCGCCATCCAGTTCGAGGGCTGCTGGTATTGCAGCAAGCCGAGGCTGTTCGAGTTCGGCGGCGACGGCTGCTACCTGAGCCGCGAGGTCCAGGTCTTCAGAACGTCCTCTCAGGCGCTCCAACTCGGCGACCAACTGCGCAAGACGATCCTGGCCGCCGACATCGAAGAGGCCTCGGCGTTGATCGCGCTGGAGGCCGCCAATCTGCTCGCAGGCATCAGCGACGAGCAGTTCCGCCTCAATGTGCGCCATCGCGTCGCCGAACGGCTGGCCCAGATGCCAACGATCAGCGCCGCCTGACGCATTTTCCATTTTCAACCCACCGGGTCCAATTCCCGGTGGCGGGAATTGGCTCCATTATTCAATCTGGAGAGTTCCCATGTCCCAGAAACCCAATCCCTTTCTTCGCGGCTACTGGAATCTGAAAATCGTCCGCACGCTGTGCATCAGCTATGACGATGGAAGCCCGCATGTCTGGCGAAATATCCACGCGAGCCAAGAACACCTCTCCGACGAGGACCTGGTTTCATCCTCCTGCATCGTCACCAACGATTTCGCCGTGGTCAGCAATGACCGCGAAGCCGTGAGCGCCGAGGTGCTGGCCGAATGCGATGCCGGTGAAGGCGTCAGCGGCGAGGGCGTGATCGGTGCCGTGGTCTATGCCATTCATGGCAACGACTTCGACGGCCTCCCAGTCCACGTCGGCGACGCCTATTCGGCCGAGGCCGCGCGGGAAGTGGTGCAGCGCCTGAGTTTCGAGACCGGCTATTACAGCCGTTGCTGGGAAATCAGCCGTGAGCACATCACGGTCGATACTTGGCACTACCTCGCCAATCTGGCTGACCTCGCCACACCCGAGGCCTTTCTGTTCGTTGCGTTTCGGGTGCCGTACAGCCCGGCGATCGGCGTCAAGCTGATCTCCACGCCCTGGACGGATCAGAACCTGGAACACGCCGAGGGCATTACCGCCGAGCAGCTTCGGCAGGAGCACCGGAACAAGGGCATGCCGGACGACCTGGCGAACATCCTTGAACTGGCCGGCCAGGCCGATGTACGCATCCTCATCCTCGATGCCGACGCACCCGCGCTGCTGGGCCTGCCGCTGGCCGAGCCCTAGCAGCCGCACAACGCACCAGTCTTCCTCTTTGTCCGCCCATGCCAGCCCGTCTCCTCCAGGAGTCGGGCTGGTCCATTTTCATAGGAGCAACCTCATGTTCCCCGACCTCATCTCGCGCGCACCGGACTTCGAGCACCAGCTCGGAGCCTGCCTCAACGCCATGAGCCAGGACGACGCCATCGGCCAGATCCTGGTATTCGAGCGCACGCACGGCGCGCTGCACATGCGCCATATCGCCAGCACCGACCTGGCGGACACCGACATTGACGACTACGAAATGGTCGTGTTCGACGGTGGCAACACCAGCGGCGACACGTGGAAGCATGTCTTCTTCCCGCGTCAGCGCGAGCACTACTTCGTGTACCAAGCCTGACCCTACCAGCCCCTTTCGAGGGGCTTTTTTTGCTATCGGGCAAGACGCTTCAACGCGATCGCCCCGCCAAGCATTACGGCACCTGCAAGGCCGAATCCGAGCACCGGCGACACTCCCGTCCACACCATTCCCACAATGGCGCTCGACAGGAACTTGGCTGCGCCGTTGACCGTGCCTAATGCCCCATAGCTCATCGCCAGCGTGTCGGACGCAACCATGTCCGCCGTCACGGTCGATTCCAGTGCCTCTTGCACGGCGACATACAGCCCCGCAATCACGAAGATCGCAGCGAGTAGCGGCAGACTGGCCGTGCCAGTCCAAAACGCCAGCGCCGCCAGCACGGCGGTCGCCGCGCCCAGCGCGTACCCTGCGACCAGTAGCGGCAGCGAGCCGATGCGATCCGCCCAGGCACCGATCGGATACGACGCCAGCACTTGCACGATATTGCGGCCGACATAGAGCAGTCCGGCAATTTGGGCCGCGCGCACAACTCCCATCGAGGGCGTCAGCAACTGCGTGGCGGCCAGAATCAGCAGGCTATGCGAGAAGTCGCCCAGGCCGAACAAACCGACCGCGCCAAGATAACGCTTGAACCGTGCAGGCAGTTCGCGCAGCGCGCCAAAGAAGCGCAGGCCGGGATTGGGCGACTGCTGCGGGTCGTTGACCAACGCGAGGAAGGCCAACACGGCCAGCGCCCCCGGAATCACGGACAGCCAGAGCACCAGCCGGAACGGGCTGGCCGTGTCGCCCCAATGCAGCGTTTGCGCCCAGCCCAACACGGCCACACCCAGCAAAGGCCCGATGACGGCACCGACCGTATCGGCGGCACGGTGGAAACCGAAGGCGCGGCCGCGGGTTTCCGACGACACCGCCTGAATGACGATGGCGTCGCGCAACGGCCCACGTAGTCCCTTGCCGAACCAGGACACCAGCCGTCCAAGCAGCAGCAGCGGCCAGCCTGCCGCCAGCGCGATGAACGCCTGGCCGATGGGCGTGAGCGCATAGCCGACCAGCACCAGCGCCTTGCGATGGCCGAGCTTGTCGGCAACATAGCCCGACACCATCTTGGTGAAGCTCGCTACGGCGTCGGCGGCTCCCTCGATCAATCCAAGCGCCGCAGCCGGCACGCCCAGCACAGCGAGGAAACCGGGCAGAATCACGGTCGTCGTTTCATAGCAGAAATCGCCGAGCGCACTGGTGATGCCGGCACCGGCCACCGTGCGGTTGAGCCAGCGCGGCGTGGTGCCGGCAGTTGCTTCGTCAGGTTGAGCATCGGGCATGGAGCAAGCCTCTCGGTCATTGCGGGGCCGAAGGCGCAGGCGCGCGGCCAAGGTCGGTGGCAGCATGGATGGCGCTTCGCATCAGGGCAGATCGAAGCGCGCCAGCACCGGGTAGTGATCGGAAGCCGTATCGGTGATAGGCGTGCGCAGCACTTCGTAATGCTGCGCGGTACGGGCCAGCGCCGCGGATGCAAGTAGGTAATCGCAGCGCATCGTGGCGAACTCGGCGGCGCGGTAGGCCGCCGTCGGCACGGTCGGCGTCGCCGCACCGCCGAGGTGATGGCCTACATCGACCCAACCGGCTGCTTCGAGATGCGCGAGCACGCTGCGGTCGATGCCCTGTAGATCATCGGCCAAATAGCGCGCACGGTGATGGGATGCGAGTGCGGGCCAGTCGGCCGGTTCGGGATCATGCGGCGATGCGGAATTGAAGTCGCCCGTGATGAGCGTCAGTTTGTCCGGCGCAGCCTGTACCGCCAGATAAGCCGCCTCGCGCCGGCGCACGTCGGGGCCATTGGGACACAAGTGCGCGCTGATGAAGGTCACGGGCATCTCGACACCCGGCACAGCGACGCGCAGCGTTGCCAGCGCATGATGAAAATTCGCACCGTCCACCTCGAAGGCCAGCGGACGCAGCGGCGCGCGGATGAAGATGGCGAGGTTCTGACCCGTGCGTGGCGCGACTGCCAAGAAACCACGCATGCCGATGGCGTTCTCTAGCGCGTGCAACCAGGCGCCGCCGTTGGCGTCGAAACCCTTGGCCTCTTGCATCAGGAACACATCGGGGCGCACTTCGTTGATGAGGCCAATCTGCGCCTGGGCGCGCTCGTCGTTCGCGCCATCGCGGCCGGCGAACAAGGTGTTGTAGGTCAGGACAGTCAGCGACATGCGTAGCTCTTTGAATCAACGGTTTTCGTCGTGGGCCTCGAACACGCGCTGGGCGTAGGCGTCGAGCAGCGCCTCGCATTGCGCCAGGCGATCGGTCGCCTCGGCGGCGCGCGTGCCGACGTAGAAATCGAGCTTGCGGATCTTCTCCAGCCAGGTCTGGAGCTTCTTCAGATCGACGTCGTTTTCTTCCAGCTCGGCGTAGGTGAAGTGCTTCGCGGCCGTCTCTTTCGCAATCTCGGCCTCGAAGTCGCTGCACTTGTCGATGAACTCGACGTATTCCTCGTCGCGATCGGCCTTGAAACGCCCAACCACCTTGTCTTCCTGCGCCTTATCCAGCGCGACGGTTTCGAGCAACACCGATTCGCCCGCCATTTCGTCGATCTCGTTCTCGATGATCTTGAGGCGGCGCGTGTGATCGTCGTTTTTCGGCAGCAGGCAGACGCCGTTCTGAAGATAGACGGCACCCATGCCCTTGAGCTTGCGCCAGAGGGCGATGCGTTTTTTCGCCGGTTCGGCGGGTACCTTGTAGGTTAGTAGCAGCCAGTTTTGTGCTTTCATCCGTACAATCATAACGAAACGACCGTAACATAGCAACAGCCGTAACATTTTTAATGTTCATATTGTTTTTGCATCCCGGTGTGCCGCCGGCGGGTTCGCGGGCTACGCCCCGCGCCTCGTGTCGAGTCGCGGCCATCCGGCTTTGGCCCCTGACGCCTTCGGCCCATGCGGGCCTGTGCGCTTCGCTTGCCAACGGCGCGGCTGAAGCGCGAGGTGTTCGCTCGCGTGTTCAACGTGCCTGTCGCCGACAAGCAGCCGTGCGTGTTCGTCGAACCCGGCGTGACCGAGCAGTTGCAGTCGATGGTCACACACTGATCGCGCGGCAACATCCGGCGCGTCGTCCCGGTTCTGCGAGGCGACGCACTTCGTTCTGCGGCATCGGGAGTGATCGCCCGCACGGCCACCGCTGTCCTCCAGGGGTAAAAGTCCGCGGGCGTTGTCAACCCAACCGGCGCTGGTTAATATCTCTCGCATCACGCGGAGATGGCATTCCTCCTCTAACCGCCGTCGTTTTATATGCGGCTGATGATGCCTACAGGTCCCTGATCCTCCAGGGCTGTGGGTTTCTTTTGCGTCCGCAGACTGTGATCGGGTCGTTCGGTTTCTTCCGTACACGATCACATGTCATATCTATCGAACAACAAACCTCACGAACGACCATCCTGTGGCAGTAGGCGACCGGGCCTGCTTGATTTTTCGGGTCTAACAGACGCAGGTACTGCCGCGACCTGCCACAGATATGCCCAGGCGCAGACGGCCCGCCGTGGTGCCAATGCCATGCGATGGCATCCCATACCGAACAGCATCTGCCTACCGTTTCTGACTGAACCCAGGAATGCGGCCAACGGCTGCGCGCCAGCTACTGATTGTGAGGAAGTCACCTGGCCCGAAGTCTTGCTGCGGAACCCCTGGAGGTTCAGATGACAGCCAAGCGCAAGGCCGGCAAGACGCCGCCGCGGATTGATGCCGCAATGCAGGTGGCCATAGAACAGCACACGAAGTTGGTGTTCAGGGTAGTGCTGATGTGGCTAGGCTGGGTCGGCGTCAATCTTGTGGCTTGGGCGTTCTGGCTGCATGGTCAGGACTATCAGCGACTGCGGATCATCGGGGCGGGCACTTTGGCGTTTTGGCTGGCGTTCACGGGTTTCGTGTGGACACAGATCATCCATGCACTGATCGAGTACCGAAAGCTGCAAAGAATCAAGCGACTTCTGAAGGAGATGATCGAGCAAGAAGACGGTAGCGTTGATAAGTCGGATTGGAAGTGAGGCTTGACCTGTTCCTATGCTGCCCGCGCTGACTTCACTTTCTGCGCTACGTGGTGGCACCTACTTGAATACACCTAAAAAATGCACTCCATGACGCGCGCAGGAAGACTTTCCAGATGGGCTTTGCTGGTCACGGCGCTAGCAACAGCCATCGTCATTGCGACGCGCCACGCTGTACTGCAAGGGCTGGTATTCCCGGTGCTGCTCGCAACGATTGTGGCCGCGGTACTCGCTGCCGTGCATCACGCCCAGGTCGTCGCCAGCCGCGTAGGCCCCATCCTGGGAACCCTGATTCTGGCATTGAGCGTCACGGTCGTGGAAGCGGGCTTTGTGGTTTCGGTGATGACCTATGCAAGCTCCGCAGCATTGACACTCGCACGCGACACGGTGTTTTCATCGCTGATGTTGTGCTGCAACGGCATGTTGGGGCTCGCGCTGCTGGTAAGCACGCGGCGCGAGGAAATAGTGCGGTTCGATGCTTTCATCTCGGGTTCGGCCTTTGCGACGGTCGCAACGGTCGCGACTCTCACTATGGTCTTGCCTTCATTCACTCGCAGCGGGCCAGGCCCCCAATTCAACGGTGCGCAACTCGCGTTCGCGTCCACTGCGGCAGCAGTTCTGTACGTGTTGCACGCGGCCAAATCGACCGCCTGGCTGCACGAATACGTCCACGTCGAGCGCACCGCTTCGGCATTGACACTAGAGGCGCATAAGCCGTCCAGGCTGACGGCTATCGTCAGCTCGGCCTTGCTTCTCGTGACGCTGGTGACGATTTTTTACGGAAGCGAGACGCTTGCGCCGCTCATCGAAAAGTCGATCCGAGAAGCGCACTTGCCGTCATCGTCGATCGGCGTGCTGATCGCAATGATCGTTGCTTTGCCCGAAACCTTGACGGCGGCTAGGGCTGCGCACGCCGGCCAGGTTCAAGTTAGTTTCAACATCGCGCTCGGTTCGGCGATGGCCAGCATCGGCCTGACCATTCCTGTCGTCGCCGTTGCTTCGGCGATATTGCATGCCCCGCTGACACTCGGCCTGGAATCCAAGGAGATGGTGCTGCTGGTGCTGACCACCGTAGTCGGCATCGTGACGGTGGTGTCTGGCCGCGCCTCGGTATTGCGCGGCTCGCTTCACCTGACGATCTGCGCCGCATACATATTCCTGGCCTTCGTGCCGTAGTCTGGATCGGACCTCCGTTCCTACCTTTGTTGCGGGGTCAAACTACTGAGTGAAATCGTTCTGCACGAAAAGGACACCCCACTTTTCGATCCCCTAAGACAACCAATACGAACTTTCATATTGAACCTAAAAAACAAGGTTGCCGCCCCCTAATCTCCCTCCCATAATTTACTTAATTCACCAAGGAAAAAACATGAGCAAGATCGAAAAGAAAGTCGCAATCGTCACAGGTGCCTCGCGCGGCATCGGTCGCGAAGTTGCTCTGCGCCTAGCCAAAGATGGTTTCGCTGTCGTCGTGAACTTTGCAGGCAGCGCCAGCAAGGCAGATGAAGTCGTTCGACTGATCGAGTCTGCCGGCGGTAAGGCACTCGCCGTTCAAGGAGATGTCAGTGATTCGGCGTCGATGGAGGCGCTTTTTGATAAGACGCAAGATCAATTTGGGCATGTGGATGTCGTCGTCCATAGCGCCGGCGTCATGGCGCTGTCCAAGATCGCCGACCAAGACTTGACTGCCTTCGATAAGGTCATCAACACCAATCTGCGCGGGACGTTCATCGTCCTCGGCCTGGCGGCCAAGCGGGTCAATGCTGGCGGCCGCATCGTCACCTTCTCGACCAGCGTGATTGCGAAATCGTTTCCCGGCTATGGTGCTTACATCGCATCCAAGGCAGGCGCCGAGGGCTTGATGCACGTCCTGGCTAACGAACTTCGTGGACGCAACATTGCCGTCAATGCAGTCGCACCTGGCCCGGTCGCCACGGAACTGTTCTTGGCTGACAAGACGCAGGAAGAAATCGAGCGCCTTTCCAAGGTGCCACCACTGGAGCGTCTCGGCCAGCCCGAAGACATTGCCAATCTGGTGTCCTTCCTGGCCGGGCCTGAAGGCGGTTGGGTCAACGGACAGGTCATTCGCTCCAACGGCGGTTTCGCTTGAAACACAAGGCGAAACAGATGTCCAAGATCATCTTGATTACCTGCGCGTCGAGCGGTTTCGGCGCGATGGCTGCGCGCGAGCTTGCACGCCGAGGGCATGTCGTCTAGGCGGGCTTGCTGTTCCCTTCACCGTATCACGGCGTTCTCGCCGTCAAGGGCGGCGCGCGCTTAGGCGCGCTGGCGTCCTGGCGGCCGTCTGCGACCCCTGACTGCTTGCGCTGCGCCGTGCTGGCGACGGTTCCGGGCAATTCCGCCCGAGCAACCGGAGCACGATCATGTCGCAACTCTCCCTCTCTCTCGACACCCCGCTGATGGTGCGCGATGGGCGTGGACGCTATCGGCCGGCGGACGCCGACCAGATTCTGGAAGCCGCGCGCCAGGTCATCGACCAGAAGATGCAGCGCGGTGCATCGTTCAGTTCGCCGGCGGCGGTCAAGGACTACCTGCGCGCCAAGCTGGCCGGTTTCGAGCACGAAGTCTTTGCCGTGCTGTTTCTCGATACGCGCCATCGGCTGATCGACTACGTGGAGATGTTTCACGGCACGATCGACGCGGCCGAGGTGCATCCGCGCGAGGTGGTGAAACAGGCGCTGCGGCTCAATGCGGCGGCGGTCATCGTCTCGCACAACCATCCGAGCGGGAACCCCGAGGCGAGCGCAGCCGACAAGGCGATGACTGCGCAGCTTCGACAGGCGCTGGCGCTGGTGGACGTTCGCACGCTGGATCACATCATCGTCGCGGGGAGCCGCACCATGTCATTCGCCGAACGCGGCCTGCTTTGATCTTTGGGGGCTTCGGCCCCCTTTTTCTTGCCCGCAGCGCAGGAAACCGGGTGCGGCGAAGTGCCGTTTCATGCGGGCGAGTAGCCCAGCCCTGGGCCACCCTTGCGCCATGTTCGTCGGCGTTGCCGACACATGCCCAGGCAGCCAAGACCTTCGAGGCTGCAAGCACTGGAAACCGTGCTGGTCGTTTCTTCCTACGGACGCACCGCGTCCATCCACCCACAGGGGACCTCTCCCTTGTGGGCGGGGAATCCCTTGTTCTTCCTCAAGGAGATTCCCATGAACCGTTCCCTCATCAAATCCATGATGCCTTCGCTTGTCGCAGGCCATGTACCCCGCAACGTGCGGTCGTTCAAGTACCGCGTGTTCGATGATCAGCCGCAGTCCTCGACGCTGGGCTTCGCCATCGATCCCCAACCCTTCGACGGCAAGGTGGTCGCGGCCAACGACGACGCCATCGTCGTCAAGCTCAAGCCCAGCGAGTTCGCGGTGCTCGATCCCAACTTGGTCACCACCGTTCCCAGCGAGGGTGCCAAGGTGCATGTCCAGCCCTACGCACGGCGCCGTTTCGACGGCCTGCGCGCAGACACGCCGGAAGAGCGCACCGAGTACACGTCGGATGGCAGACCCTACACCATCAAGACGCACATCCTCGGCTCCGCGCCGGCCAAGCTCCCCATCCCCGAGCCGCAGTGCATGGAACTGGGGCAGCTCATCCAGCAGTTGGAGGAAATGCCGGCTCCCGACGGGTTCCGACGCATCACCCACATGCTGGTCGATGCGGGTGCCCGCGATTTCACCTGGGTCGATCCGAAGCCGTCCAAGATCATCGAAACACCCCCGGCGATCAGCTTCACGGTTTCGACCACGAAGTACGAGGGCCAGGTGACGATCCTCTACGACCGCGGCGGCGACACCTACGTGGTGGAGCTGCACCACGACGGCGAGCTGGTCGATCGACACGACGAGGTGTATTTCGACATGCTCGGTGAAATGCTGGAGCGGCTTATCGACGACGGGCGCTGGCGCCTGATCGACGTGAGCGTGATCGACGCCAAGGCCACCCGGCGACGCCAGGCGGTTACGGCATGACGTGCGAGGCAAGCGACCGCTGGGTGGTGTATTCGCCCAATGAGTCGGCCATCAGCGACAGCGCTGGCTTCTGGTCCAACGAGTTCGGCTGGGTGCAGCTCGACCAAGCAACGCAGTTCTCGCTCGAAGATGCCTTGGATGCAGAGCTTCCAGTCTCGGTCGGCCGGGATGCACGCTTCGTCACGTGGCAGGACGCCCAGCGCCACTACGGCTGAGTCCTCTGCCTATCGGCAACTTGCCCCCAAGGCCTTCCATCCGTTCGGGTGGAGGGCCTTTTTCTTCAGGAGATCAACCATGTCACTTCGATTCAAAGGCTCCGACCTGCGCCCCGTGCTGGCCGAGGCCGTCGCCAACCAATGCCGCGTCGTCCTTGCCAAGGATCAGGGCGTGTACTTCCTATCCGAACAAGGGGAGCGCCGCCCCGATGGCCGGGTGAAGCTGCTGGCCTATGCCGTCGGCTGCAACCCCGATACCGACCCGTTTGACGACTGGTGGGAACTGGCACGCGCCGAGCTGGGTGGCGACGACTTCGGCGAGTTCTTCGACCCGAAGGAAGGCGTCTTCGCACGCATCCTGCACGGCACGGACGATCTGATGCTGTCCGCCACCACGACGCACCTGTCGCTGGAGGTGGTGCCATCGGTGTAGCGCAACGACTACCACCATCCCCTCACGGCCCCCTTCTTGGGGGCTTCCTTTTTTCCGCACTGCGGCCTTCGCCGCGTGCGTGCTCGTCTCCTGCCCGACGAAGGTGGCGCCAGCCTGCGCGCTGCCTGCTGGCGGCTAGTCGGCACGCGCGGCGGTGCCGCCCGAGCCGTCCCCGCGCTGCCCCCCCCCGACCACCTGCGCGGCCCCACGTGCCTGTGGCTGGCGCCGAGTGGCCCGGACAAAGGGAAACACCCGGATGCCGATTGATTGCTGCCGCGCGCGCGAGGCCCGGACATGCTGCCCCCATGCCTGCTGACGTTGTCAGCGACATGCCAGGCAACCATCGGTCTTCGAGGTTGCCGCGCAGTTCCCACTGCGTGACCGAGCCAGCTCGCACCGCATCCGTCCGCGAGCGGCCACCAGTCTCTGGTGGCGGATGCTTTCGCCTTATCAACCCACCGCGGGGTTACGCACCTTTCCCCGCATGCGTGGGGCCGGTGTGTCTCCGCTTCATCCCTATGGAGATTCACCATGAGTACCACGTCCAACGAGAAATCGTATTTCGACCTCCACACCTCGGGCATCGGCTACATCCAGCGTGCCCGCGAGGTTCCCGTCCGGGGCGGCCGCCGAGCGCAGCCCTTCCTGGCATGCACCATCGCAGCACTGGTCGGTTCCGCCAAGGACCCCAGCTACCGCTATTTCGACGTCAAGGTCTCGGGTGCCGAGGCCAAGAAACTGGTCGAGCGCTACATCGGCGTTGACGATCCCAAGCAGCGGCCGCTGGTGCGCTTCCGCCTCGGCGACCTCTGGGGCGATGCGTACATCCGCGACAAGGGTGAGCACAAGGGCCAGGCCGCCGCGTCTCTGAAGGCGCGACTGCTGAAGGCCGAGCCGCTTGACCGTGCCGAACTGGCTTCGATCAAGCAGCATGAGCTGATCACCCGCGGCATCGGCTACCTCAGCCGTCCGAAGGACGTCTCCCCCAAGGATGGCGATCCGTTCCTGTCGTGCTGCGTCGCGGCACTGGCCGGGCCTGTCGGTGAACCGGAATATCGGTACTTCGACACCATCGTCGCCACCCCTGAAGCCGAGCACCTGGTTCGCCGGTGCGTGCAGGCCATCGAAGGGGACCGCAAGGTGCTGATCGCCTTCCGTCTGAACGACATGAAGATCGATCCGTACATCCGCACCAAGGGCGAGCGCGCCGGGGAACCGGGAGCGAGCCTGGAATCGACGCTGGTCCACATCGGTCTCATCAAGATCGACGGCACCCAGGTCTATCCGACGAGCCAGGCGCAAGCCGAGGCACCGCAAGCCGAGGACGCACCCGCACCCGAAGCCGAGGTTGCCGCCGACACCGCTGCCGACCAGCCTGTCGAGCCCGCCGAGCGCGAGCCCGCAGGCGAAGTCGAGGAGCAGGAGCCGGCATTGGCTGCTTCGTTCTGATCCGGCATGGCCCCTCACGGGGCCTTGCTTTTTTCCTATTCCCCAAGGAGAACCATCATGGCAGTCACATCGGCGCCCGAGCAATTGGGTTCGCCCATCACCGTTCCAGGCCAACTCACGCTGCGCACGATCCGCGGAAGAAACGGCCCTTTCAACGTCGGACGACTTGTCACTCCCATCGGCAAGTTCGCGGTTAAGGATGCGGAGCTGGAGCAGTACCCCGAAGGCAAGTACGACGGGGAGTTCATCATCCGCTACATCTTCCCGAAGTCCTATCCCGTCGGCGACGGTATGCGGTTCGAGATCCGTGCCAACCTGGACGGGATGACGCTCAACGGCATCGACAAACTGAGCCGTGACGAGGCGCGCAGCTTCACCACCCAGGAAGTCGATCCGCTCGATGAAGAACTGGGCGCGCAGCCAGCGGCAACGCCGACCAAGCCCCCCAAGGCATCCAGGCCCGCCAAGCCCGCACCCGTGCAGGCATCGGCAGACCCGCTGATCGATACCACGCCTTTTGGTGTGGATGCCCCGCCGCCCGCTGCGGATGCTGCCGCTGGTAGCACCGAAGATGGCGACACCGCGCTGTTCGGGCTGCTCTGGCCGCTGGGTGAGTCCGTGAAACTGGATTCGACCATCGACCGCCGCACCCTACGCGCGCAGATCGCCCGCCTGGGTGAACTGGGTTACGCGCTGGACTTCAAGACGCAGGAGTGGAGCCACCAGGCCGAACTGCAACCTGCGTGATCGCAGACGCCGCATCCGCGGTGTTCTTCATCCACCCGCCGGGGTTCCTTCCCCATGCGGGGGAGGCTCCGGCTTTCTTCTGGAGGTCTCCATCATGTCCACCATCGCTTGCGATGCACCTCATTCCACGCTGGACGAACCCGCCTGGCACGCTGTCTGCAAGACGGCGGCCGAGCACGCCCAGCGTGGTTGCGGCCTGTCCTGGGATCACTGGGTCACGCTTTTCAGTTCGGAGATCGACGCGCAAGCCAGTCGGTTGCCGGAAAGCCAGCGGGCTCAGGCCCTGGAAATCGCGGCCCAGGAATGGGACTACGCAACGCCTGCCGAACGGCAGGAAACACAGGACTGGAACGCTGCAAACGGCTATTGCTCCCATGGCATCGAACTGGGCTACTGCCCGGCCGGTTGCGGCTCCTAGTCCGCACCAGACTCCATCGCCGTACACGCGGCATTCCATCACCCGCTGGGGGTTCTCCCCCCGGGGAGACCTCCGGCTCCATTCTTCAGGAGGCCTCTCATGGGCTGGTATTTCTCCCCCCAATCGCGGTCTGAACTGATCGCGGAACTGATCGCACCGCAAGAGACCGAGCGCGCCAGCGTCAAGGTCATCGCCCACGCGCTGCGCGGCAACGTCCTCTGGTCCGTCATGGAAGTGACGGCCAGGGTCGAGGGTGTGCATCGTCATCTGGCGCCGGGCCAATCCCTGCGCTACATCCGCTGCGATCTGCTCGAACGCAGCGGCGACCAGTGGGGCTACAAGCCACTGGACGAGTCCATGCACCCGTACTACTACTCGTGCCCGCTGTCCTATCTGGACCTCGCACCGGAGCAGTCCGCCGACTGGCGTGCAGGCGTTCGCGCCTACCACGCGCGGCGGCGCACACCCACGGCACCTGCGGCACCCACCGCAGCGATGATGGCCTGAGCCAGGAGGAACCGACATGGACCCGATCCTGGCTGCGCTCCCACCCTCGCTGTTGAAGCTCGTTGAAGGGAGTTTGTCCAACGACGAAGTTTCTTCCGACGAGGAAATGCTGGAGTACTTCATCAGCAACGGCCTCACCGAGGAACAGGCACGACAGGCACTGGCCTACCGCGACCAGTACCTCAACAACATCTACCTGGAGGGCTTCACGCCAATCACTTCGGTAGATAAGGCGCTGCGCTTCAACCCGCACACCCGGCAGTTCGAGCCGGACTGAGCGGTTTTCATCCACCCCCTGGGGCAGTACTTGCCCCAGCGGGCGGTGCTGTTCCCGTTCATCCGAGGACACCACCATGCCCGCAAACACTTCTTCCACCACGCTGTACCGCATCGACGAATGCCCGGACGTGATGGCCGACGCCTGCGTCGGCGATGACCAGGGCAATCTGATCTTCCTGTCGATCTGGGCGCGCGACACCGCCGTCCAGCAGTTCCTCGCTCGTCTGACCCTCGGGCGCGACGAGCAGGGCCTGGACCAGTTCCACGTCATCACCGACCAGGGCGGCAGCGTCCCGGTGTTCGTCAGCAACGTCGATCGCCTGGAAAAGCGCATGACCCGCGCCTACCGGCGAACGCTGTTCGGTTCGCTGTCCAACGTGTGGCTGTTCGACCGCCGCTGCGTCAAGCCCGACAAGGCCAACGCCAGCGCACTGGCATTGCTGCCCAAGGGCAGCGCCCACCGGCTTGACCGCCTGTGGATGCTGGTACGGGACACCTGCCCACTGCCGCTGCTCGACCACTGGCGCGAAACCGTGCTGGAGCTGTTACAGACCCGCGAGATGCTGGCCCGTCTTCCGTTCGCCCTCGGGCCACTGGAAGGCCATCGGCTCGCCATCGACGTGCCGGCGCTGACCCTGGCGCTGGGCTCCCTGATCCGCAGTGACGTGCTCACCGCCTATCCCTATCCGGCCAAGATTTGGACGCCGGAAGCGGTAGCGGCTTGACCCACCCGCGAGAGCACGCCCAGGCGTGCTTTCGCCCTTCATCCCCGCCAACCAGGAGACTTCCATGGCCCTCATGTTCCCGCGGCTCGCCCGCAATTTCGCCAAGAACGGGTATTACCCGACCGACGAATCCACGCTCGAAAGAGCCCTCAACGCACTGATGCCCAGCGATGGGCCGATGTGCATCCTCGATCCCTGCGCCGGTGAAGGCGTGGCGATCGCCGAAGCCGCTCATGCCCTCGGGCGCGAGCAGGCCAAGGCGTTCGCCGTCGAGTTCGACGCGGAGCGGGTACGCCATGCCCGCGGTCTCGTCGATCACTGCCTGCACGCCGACCTGATGGACACGATGATCTCCAAGCAGTCCTTCGGACTGCTCTGGCTCAACCCGCCGTATGGCGATCTGTCCAAGGACGTCAACGGCAACATCGGCTATCAGGGCCAAGGTCGCCCTCGACTCGAAAAGCTGTTCTACCAGCGCAGTGTGTCGCTGCTGCAATACGGCGGTGTGCTGGTTTTCATCGTCCCCGGCTACGTGCTCGACGCCGAGCTGGTCGGCTGGCTGACGCGCCACTACACGGACCTGCGGATCTACCGAGCGGTGGAGCCGCAGTTCAAGCAGGTGGTGATCTTCGGCCGCAGGGTGCGTCAACGCGAACAAGTCTCCGAAGGCGTCAAGGCCGTGCGCAATCTGCTGCTGCAAGTTGGGCTTGGCGAAGTCGAAGCCGAGGAGCTGCCGAGCGAATGGCCATTCCTGCCGTACATCGTCCCCGCCAGTCCGGCCGAGCCGGAGCATTTCTTCCGCGTGACGATGGAGCCGGAACAGTTCGCCGATGAAGTTGGCCGATTGCAAGGCCTCTGGCCGTCGCTGGACACGCACCTGGGGGCCTCGCAGCAGTCGCTGCGTCCACCGGCGCGTGCCTTGTCCCACTGGCATCTCGCCCTGGCCCTGGCCGCGGGCGCGATCTCGGGGGTTGTGCGCTCCAAGACCGGACGTGTGCTCGTCGTCAAAGGTGATACCCACAAGGACAAGACGCTCCAGCGGGAATTCACCGAACGCGAAGACGGCTCCGTCGCCGAAACCCGCATCCTCACCGACAAGTTCGTGCCGGTCATCCGCGCATGGGACATGACGCCTGATTCCCCGACGCGGGGCGAGGTGTTGACCATCCGCTGATCGGGTCTCCACCCACGACGGTTCGCCGTCACTTTCATCCACCCACCGGGGTCCCGTCGCCCCGATGGGGTGCCGTGGCCCCTCCATTTTCAAGGAGCCTTCCATGGCAGCCCAAGCACTTCCCGTCAGCCAGGCATCGAGCCGACGTTTCTCTCCCGGCCAGACCGTCATGACCTGTGGCGTCGATGCCCTGATTCAACAAGGCCGGCTCAACCCGGTTCCGTACCTGCTTCGCCATCTCAATGGCGACTGGGGCGACCT
The DNA here is from genome assembly GCF_001854305.1 of Cupriavidus sp. USMAA2-4. NCBI lineage: Bacteria > Pseudomonadati > Pseudomonadota > Betaproteobacteria > Burkholderiales > Burkholderiaceae > Cupriavidus > Cupriavidus sp. USMAA2-4. The sequence goes on from NZ_CP017749.1 coordinate 2,284,612, forward strand.
GGACGACTGCGACAAGCGGCAGAACGATGCCGCCTTGAAGTCGGGCGAGGAACGCCTGTTTTCCTCCTACCAGATCGCCCCCTCCCTGCAACTGTGGATCATTACCGAATGGGATCGCAGCGTGACCACGCTGCTGCTTCCCAGCGAGTACTGATTCTCTCCACCCGACGGCTGCTTGCCGTCTCTTCATCCCACCACGGGGCATGCCATCGCCCCGCTGGGGGTGGTGCATGCCCCATTTTTCATTGGAGCATCACCATGTCCCTCGATCTCGAAACCACTGCCGCCGATGCCGACCCCGTACAGGGCGAGCTGCTGGATGCGGAATCTTCCCCTCTGACCCTGAGCCTTCAGGATTTCGTCGGCGAGTTCGGCGACGAACTGCTCAACGCCCTCAACAGCGCGAATCCGCCGGTCTATAACGGCCAGCCGCAGGCGCACCGGCAACTCGTCGTCGCCAGCCTCAAGCGCAAGCTGTTCCCGGCCCAGGCCGAAGTCGTCCACGCCGCCGCCGAGCTGCTGATCGACCGTGGCGAACGCGCCGCGATCGTCAATGGCGAAATGGGCTGCGGCAAGACGACCGTCGGCATCGCGACGGCCGCCGTACTCAACGCCGAAGGCTACCGCCGCACCCTGGTTCTTTCGCCGCCGCACCTTGTTTACAAGTGGCGGCGAGAGATCCAAGAGACGGTGGCAGGCGCCAAGGTGTGGGTGCTCAACGGGCCGGATACGCTCGTCAAGCTCATCAAGCTGCGCGAGCAGTTGAATGTCCAGCCCACGGGCCAGGAGTTCTTTGTCTTAGGCCGGGTCAGGATGCGGATGGGGTTCCACTGGAAACCCGTCTTCACCCAACGGCGTACCCGTCACGGCAACGTGGCGGCGTGCCCGGACTGCGGCACGGTCATCACCGACCTCGACGGCGAGCCGGTCAACCCGGTCGCGCTCCAAGCCGAGGAATACCGCAGGAGGTGCAGCCATTGCGCCGCACCCCTGTGGACACTGATCCGCCCGCGCAGCCTGTCCGGCAGCGACCAGTCCTCGGCCGTGCTGAAAGCCTTGAAGCGCATCCCGACCATCGGGGAAGTCACCGCGCAGAAGCTGATGCAGAAGTTCGGCGACGGCTTCCTCGCGTCGATGCTGGGCGACAACATCCATGAGTTCATCAATCTCATGGACGGCAACGGTGAACTGGTGTTTTCCGACCGTCAGGCCACGCGCATGGAGCGTGCGATGGCCAACATGGAGTTCGGCTTTGGCGAGGGCGGCTACCAGCCGTCCGAGTTCATCAAGCGCTACCTGCCGCAAGGCACGTTCGACCTGTGCATCGCGGACGAGGCCCACGAGTACAAGAACGGCGGCAGTGCCCAGGGCCAGGCCATGGGCGTGCTGGCGGCGAAGGCTCGCAAGACCTTGCTGCTGACAGGCACGCTGATGGGCGGCTACGGGGACGACCTGTTCTACCTGCTGTTCCGAGCCCTGCCTGGGCGGATGATCGAAGACGGCTACCGCCCGACCACGAGCGGCAGCATGACCTCGGCGGCCATGGCGTTCATGAGGGACCACGGGGTCCTCAAGGACATCTACTCCGAAAGCGCAGGCACGGCGCACAAGACGGCCAGGGGCACCAAGGTATCGGTGCGCACGGTCAAGGCTCCCGGCTTCGGGCCGAAAGGGGTCTTGCGGTGCATCCTGCCGTTCACGATCTTCCTCAAGCTCAAGGACATCGGCGGCAACGTCCTGCCGCCGTATGACGAGGAGTTCCGTGAAGTCGCAATGGACACGGCGCAAGCCGCGGCCTACCGCGACCTGGCGGGTCGGCTGACCGCGGAGCTGAAACAAGCTCTGGCGCGACGCGATACGACGCTGCTGGGTGTGGTCCTCAACGTGCTGCTGGCCTGGCCGGACTGCTGCTTCCGGTCGGAGACCGTGGTGCATCCGCGCACGCGCAATACCTTGGCGTTCGTCCCGGCTCAGTTCAACGAGTTCGAGGTAACGCCGAAAGAGCGCGAGCTGATCGACATCTGCAAAGAGGAGAAGGCGCAGGGCCGCAAGGTTCTGGCCTACACGGTCTATACCGGCACGCGCGACACCACGTCGCGCTTGAAGGTATTGCTGGAACAAGAAGGTTTTCGGGTGGCGGTGCTGCGCGCAAGCGTGGATGCCAGCCGCCGCGAGGACTGGATCGCCGAGCAATTGGACCGTGGCATCGACGTGCTCATCACCAACCCCGAGCTGGTCAAGACGGGCTTGGACCTGTTGGACTTCCCGACGATCGTTTTCATGCAGTCGGGCTACAACGTGTACTCGCTCCAGCAGGCGGCACGCCGTTCTTGGCGCATCGGACAGAAACAGCCGGTGCGCGTGATCTACCTCGGCTACGCCGGTTCCTCGCAGATGACCTGCCTGGAGCTGATGGCCAAGAAGATCATGGTCTCGCAGTCCACCTCGGGCGACGTGCCCGAATCGGGCCTGGATGTGCTCAACCAAGACGGTGATTCCGTCGAGGTCGCGCTGGCCCGGCAACTGGTCGCCGCCTGATCCCCACGCCAACGCCGGCCTCGCGCCGCCGGCTTTCCACTGTTCCCACCTTGCAGCCACGCCCACGGTCTCCGTGGACGTGGCTGCGCATTTTTCATTCCAAGGAGATTTCCATGAACACCCATACCCAAGACACGCCCGAAACCGTCAATGCGCGCCTGACGCTGGACGTGACCTATCTGCTCAACGGCGAGGCCGCGCCGGAATTGCTGGCACGGCTGGAACGCATGTGCGAACTCGCCATCGGCGAGGGACTGCTGACCGGCGAGACCGCCGCGGAAGTGGACACCTGGTCGATCGATGTATCCGAGGTGCCTTCGACGGCCGACCGCGAAACGCTCGAAGCCGAGATCGCCGCCTTCATGCAGCAGCGCATCGAGGACGGCAACCTCGGTGCCGAGGACATTCCCTTGCGCCTGGCGCGCTATGGCCTGATGGCCCCCGAGGATTTCATCGACGAAATGCGCGAGCGCATGGGCATGGGAGACGACGCCCCCACGGGCCGAGCCGTCATCCCCTCGACCGAACCTGCCGACGGCGGTGAGATCGAGATGCAAGTCGCGGTTGCCTGCATCGATGCTTCTGGCAGTCCCGACATGCCGGTCTTCAAGGTCAGGATCACCCAGGGGGAATACGACCTGGGTATCCACTACGACAAGGCCAAGGACTTGGCCGAAGAAGCTCGATACGAAGGGCCGTTCATCTGCTTCGACGCCGCCGAACATGGCCCCATCTTGTCGGCCGCCCGCGAACTGGCCCTCGTTCCGCAAGTCGTCGTGGTCGATATGACCGACGGCCAGATCCACTCTATCCGCTGCGACAGCGGCGAGATCAAGGTCATCTGCTACGACACCAGCGACACCGAGGAGTATTCGGCGGCGGTGGCGAACCGGCCGCTCGGTGAGAACGGGCAGTTCGTGCGCTGCTGGTCGCACACCCAACTGGCACAGGTCGATCCCGGCCTGAAGCTGGCTCGGGATTGATCGGGCGAAGCCCGATGCGTTTTCACTGGCCCCTTCGGGGGCCTTTTTCTTTGGAGGGTGGCAGCCGGTAAATCGGGCGCTGCCTGGTTCGCATTGTTTGCTGCCGCTCGTGGCCCGAACGGCGATGGTGAGGGCTCGATGTTTCAGGACGACGCGCCATGTGCCCCTCTCCACCTTGGTTTCACCATCCCGAACGCCGCCTGCTGGCGGGTTTTCTCGGCCTGCTTTGGTCGGTGCTGGCTGGCGGCTGCGCGACGACGAGCACGCCGGTTGCGCCCGACACCATCGAGGAAGTCTCGGCCGTGCCCGCACCCGAGGCACCCGAGTACATCCCCGTCGTGCGCTATGGCCGCTACACCCTCGTGGAACTGGCACCGACAGCAGCGCAGCGCGACCTGCTGTTGCAGACCATCGACGTTTCCATGCCCGAGGATGCCCGCGCCACGGTCGGCGACGGACTACGGCATGTCCTCAAGCGCAGTGGCTACCAGCTCTGCGAGACCGCGCATGCGGTTATCGAGCTGTACGCGCTGCCGCTGCCGGCGGCGCACCTGCACCTCGGCCCCATGACCTTGCGCGATGCGCTGCTCACGCTGGCTGGTCCGGCCTGGGAACTGCACGCGGATGACCGCGCGCGGCAAATCTGCTTCGAGCGACCCGGCGACAGCATGACCGCCGACAACGCACCCGCGCCGCCCGCCACCGAGGCGGTGCAGACGTTCCCGCTGGTGCCCGCGGCATCGGGAGGCCAGCCATGAACGCCCCGCAGCCCGCCCAGCGTTCAACCGCCGCCGTGGTGGTTCAGAGCCTGATGTGGCTCTGGCTGATCGGCCTCAGCGTCCTCGTGGCCGTCGGCTACCAAGCCATGAACGACCAGGCCGATCAGGTTCGCCTCGATTCCCGCCTGCAACGCCTCGAAGCGCAGGCAACAGGCCTGGCCGAGACCGTCGAGGCCATCCAGCAGCGTCCGGCCGTCGCCACGGCGGCAGACCTCAAAGACACCCGCCAAATCCTGGAGGCACGCGCAGCCCAGGTCGAGAAATCGCTGAACGCCTATGCCGCTGCCGACGACCTTCAGGCGCTGCGCGCCGAAGTCGAGCAGATCAAGACGCGCCAGACCGCCGCACGCGCCGCAGCACCCACCCGGCCGCGCACACCGAGCAAGTCAGCCGCCAAGCCCGAGCCATCGCCGCTCCCGTTCCGCATCGTCGGTGCCGAACTGCGTGCCGGCGAGCGCAGCGTGTCTGTCGCGCCGAGCAGTGGCGACCTCACGCCCGACCAGCTTCAGGTGCTGTTGCCAGGTGATGCGGTCGGCCCGTGGCGCTTGCAGGCCGTCGAGGGCAACACCGCAGTGTTCCAGGCCGGCGACCAGACCCGTCGCGTGACGATTCCCTGACCGGAGTACAGCGCATGAAGCCATCGATCATCCTTTCCGCGCTCCTGCTGGCGTCCGCCCAGTGGCCCGCGTGGGCACAGCAGCCGCCTGCGGTTCCCGCCCGCACTGCACAGAGCCAGGAGCGCCCGCTGGCCGCCCGCGTTCTGGACGACCGGGTGGCGAGCGACTGGGGCCTGCAACCGCAGGAGTGGGCGCGCTACCGCGAGCTGATGGACGGGCCGCTGGGCATCTACTCGCCCAACCTGGACCCGTTGTCGGCCCTGGGCATCGAAGCCCGCACCGACGAGGAACGGCGCCGCTACGCCGAGCTGCAGGTGCAGATCGAAGCGCGCCGCGTGGAGAAGCTGCTCGCCTACCAGAGGGCCTACGACGAGGCCTGGCAGCGTCTGAACCCCGGCATGCAGCGGGTGAACCTGCCGGACGACAAGCCGGTCGCGGGAGCCACGCGCGGCTCCGGCCGCACGGCAGTATTCGTCAAGGACGGCTGCGAAGCCTGCGGGCAGCTCGTACAGCGCCTGCAATCCTCGGGAACCGAGTTCGACCTGTACATGGTCGGCAGCCGCCAGGACGATGCGCGCATCCGCGACTGGGCCAAACGCGCGAACGTCGATCCGGCGCGCGTGCGCCGCGGCAGCATCACGCTCAACCACGACGGCGGCCGCTGGCTGTCGCTGGGCCTGCCCGGCGACTTGCCTGCGGTCGTGCGCGAGGTGAACGGCCAATGGCAGCGCCAGCCGTAGTCGCATCCCTGCGCGCAATGGTGCTTGCCGCTGGTCTGTACGCCGGCGCGGCTCATGCGCAAGAGGTTCCGCCACCGGCCTACCAGCTCGCCGCGCAGCGCGCAGGCATCCCCTCGACAGTGCTCTACGCCGTGGCCTTGCAGGAGAGTGGCATCCGCCGCAACGGGCGCATCGTCCCGTGGCCGTGGTCGCTCAATGTCGCCGGCCAGTCGCGCCGCTATGCGACCCGCGCCGATGCCTGCGCGGGCTTGCAGCAGGTGATGCGCTCCACGCCGCACACACGCATCGACGCGGGCCTCGGCCAGATCAACCTCGGCTACCACCAGCAGCGCTACGCCAGCGCGTGCGACCTGCTGGACCCGTACCGCAACCTCGCCATCGCTGCCGAGATCCTGCGCGAGCAGCACACGCCCGGCGAGGACTGGTTGCTGGCGATCGGCCGCTACCACCGCCCCGCGGGTGGCGAGCCCGCCGCCCGCTACCGGCGCAGCGTATCCCGCCACCTTGCCCGCGTGCAGGGCGCGCGCCCAACCGCCGCGGTCCTCGCCGCGCGCCAGGAGAGTTCCCCATGACGACATCCCATCTGGCCTTGCGGGGCCTGCTCGTGCTGCTGGCGGGTCTGCCGCTGGCCTCGCTCGCCGGCGAGCCGCTGATCGTGGTCGAAGACCGCGGCGGCGCGTCGGCGCTGCCGTACTACGAAGCCCTGAACCTCCAGCCGCGAGCCAACGCACCGGCCCGGCCGCACATCCCGACGCCCCAGGTTCCCGCCACGCCGGCGGACGAGGCCGCGATGCTGCCGGTACGCAGCGCCAAGCTCACGCCCGGCACCGTCGCGCGGCGGGTCATCGAGGCACCGGGCCTGCGGCCTTTTGTGGTCGTCGGCGACGACGAGGCATCCCGGGCCTGGCTGCGCCGCCAGGCGGCAGCGCTGCGCGAGCGCGGCGCGGTCGGCCTGGTAGTTAACGTCGAGACCGTGCAGGGCCTGGCGCGGCTGCGCGCCCTGGTGCCCGGCGTACCCCTCGCGCCTGTGTCCGGCGACGACCTGGCCGAGCGTCTGGGCCTGCGGCACTACCCGGCGCTGATCACGGCCACCGGCATCGAGCAATGAAGCCATGTCGGGGAAACAGCCGGTCGAGGTACTGCTTCGCCCAGCGGTGGAGCTTTACACCGTTGCCGCATGCGCGGGCGCCGCGTTTCTGTCCCTGGTGGCCCCATGGTCGCTCGCGCTGAGCCCGTCCATGGGCGTCGGCAGTGCGCTGGCGTTCGGTGCCTACGGTGCCATCCGCTACCGCGATGCCCGCGTCATCCTGCGCTACCGGCGCAACATCCGCCGCCTGCCGCGCTACGTGATGACCAGCAAGGACGTGCCGGTCAGCCAGCAACGGCTGTTCGTGGGGCGTGGCTTCCTGTGGGAGCAGAAGCACACCCATAGGCTCATGCAGACGTACCGGCCGGAGTTCCGCCGCTACGTCGAGCCCACACCGGCCTACCGGCTGGCGCGACGGCTGGAAGAACGGCTGGAGTTCGCGCCGTTCCCGCTGTCCCGGCTGTCGAAACTCACTGGCTGGGACGTGCCTTTCAACCCGGTGCGGCCGCTGCCGCCGGTGGGTGGCCTGCCACGCCTGCACGGCATCGAACCCGAGGAGGTGGACGTCAGCCTGCCGCTGGGCGAGCGCGTCGGCCACTCGCTGGTACTGGGCACCACGCGCGTCGGCAAGACCCGGCTGGCCGAACTGTTCGTGACCCAGGACATCCGGCGCGTGAACGCCGCGGGCGAGCACGAGGTGGTGATCGTCATCGACCCCAAGGGGGACGCCGACCTGCTCAAGCGGATGTACGTCGAAGCCCTGCGTGCCGGCCGCGAAGGCGAGTTCTATGTGTTCCACCTGGGTTGGCCGGACATCTCCGCACGCTACAACGCCGTGGGCCGCTTCGGTCGCATCAGCGAGGTGGCCACCCGCGTCGCGGGGCAGCTTTCCGGCGAAGGCAACTCCGCCGCCTTCCGAGAGTTTGCGTGGCGGTTCGTCAACATCATTGCCCGCGCCCTGGTGGAGCTGGGACAGCGGCCCGACTACATGCTGATCCAGCGGCACGTCATCAACATCGACGCGCTGTTCATCGAGTACGCCCAGCATTTCTTTGCCAAGACCGAGCCCAAGGCCTGGGAGGTGATCGTCCAGATCGAGGCCAAGCTCAACGAGAAGAACATCCCGCGCAACATGATCGGGCGCGAAAAGCGCGTGGTGGCGCTGGAGCAGTACCTCTCGCAGGCGCGTAACTACGACCCGGTACTCGACGGCCTGCGCTCTGCCGTCCGCTACGACAAGACGTACTTCGACAAGATCGTCGCATCGCTGTTGCCGCTGCTGGAGAAGCTCACCAGCGGCAAGATCGCGCAACTTCTGGCCCCGAACTACTCCGACCTGGCCGACCCGCGCCCGATCTTCGACTGGATGCAGGTCATCCGAAAGCGTGCCGTGGTTTATGTGGGCCTGGATGCGCTGTCCGACGCCGAGGTCGCCGCAGCAGTCGGCAATTCGATGTTCAGCGATCTCGTGTCGGTCGCCGGACATATCTACAAGCACGGGATCGACGACGGCCTTCCTGGTGCATCGGCCGGTGCGCGCGTACCGATCAATGTCCACGCCGACGAATTCAACGAGTTGATGGGCGATGAGTTCATTCCGCTGATCAACAAGGGCGGCGGTGCCGGCCTGCAAGTCACCGCGTACACGCAGACCCTCTCGGACATCGAGGCACGCATCGGCAACCGCGCGAAAGCTGGCCAGGTGATCGGGAATTTCAACAACCTGTTCATGCTGCGCGTGCGCGAGACCGCGACCGCGGAACTGCTGACGAGGCAACTACCGAAGGTCGAGGTCTATACGACCACCATCGTCAGCGGCGCGACCGACAGCTCCGACATTCGCGGGGCGACGGATTTCACGTCGAACACCCAGGATCGCATCAGCATGTCCAGCGTGCCGATGATCGAGCCGTCGCACGTCGTCGGCCTGCCCAAGGGCCAGTGCTTCGCGCTGCTGCAGGGCGGTCAGCTTTGGAAAGTGCGCATGCCGTTGCCGGTGCCGGACCCGGACGAAGTGATGCCGGCAGACTTGCAGCAACTGGCCGGGTACATGCGCCAGAGCTACAGCGAAGCGACGCAGTGGTGGGAGTTCACCAGCTCCCCGGCCTTGCAGGACACCGGCCTGCCCGACGACCTGCTGGATGACGCCGCTGCGGCCGAACCTTCCGCAGTGGTCACCACCACCGGCGATGGTTCCGGCAACGAGGCCTCGCCATGAAGGACGCCGCCTCGACGGCGCAGCGGGAGCAGAACCAGCGCCAGGGCCTGATCGTCGGCACCATCACCTTGCCGTTCCGGCTGCTCGGGGTGCTGATCGGCTCGCTGCTGTTCTCGATCGTGGTGGAGTGCGTCGGCATGCACCTTTTCTGGAAGGACCAGGGCTGGCGGCACTCGCAGCAGATGTTGCAGTACGAACTGGGGCACCTGTCCAGCCACTTCACGCGCAGCGTGGTCGTGCAGGAGCCGGGGCGCACCGCGCACGAACTGGTGGATACCGGCTACGAATGGGTATTCGTGCGCTCCGGGCTGCTGGCGCGCATGAGCCAGACCGCCGAGCGCGCCCGCGCACCCAGCCACGGGCAGACGCGCAACTTCCGCTACTACATCAGCCAGGTCTATGTCTGGGCCGAGAACTACCTGATTGCTGCGGCCTTCACCACCCTCACGTTCCTGGTGCGCCTGCTGGTTCTGGTGCTCACGTTGCCGCTGATCTTCACCGCGGCGTTCGTCGGCCTGATCGACGGTCTTGTGCGGCGGGACGTGCGCCGGTTCGGCGCAGGTCGGGAATCCGGCTTCATCTACCACCGCGCGAAGGCGAGCCTGATGCCGCTGGCCGTGCTGCCGTGGGTCACGTACCTGGCCTTGCCGATCTCGGTGCATCCACTGCTGATCCTGCTGCCCAGCGCCGCCTTGCTGGGACTGGCCGTGAGCCTGACCGCAGGCAGCTTCAAGAAGTACCTCTAGGCCATCAATCCGGGCATGCGCGAGTTCCTATTGTTTGCGGCCTAAAAGCCCCTCGCTGCCCACGATCGAGCCATTGCTGATCACACAGGAATGGCGCGATGTTGGCTCCGATCTGGCAGCGCGCCGCGCATCGCGGCGTGCCCATTTTTCTCGTGACGGCCCTGCTGCTGGGTCAGTCCCCGATGGCGTTGGCCGAGTCCCCCGCACAGCGCCAGGAGCTGGTCGCCGCGCTGCGCCAGCTCGACGCCCTGGAGCGCACCGTCGCCGACAGCGCCGCGCATGCCCCCATCCAGCCGGGCGAGCGCTACCACTTCGATTACCCGCGGCTGCTGGCTGACCTGGCGCGCGTGCGCGCCGGCATCCAGGCCCATCTCACACCGTCGCGTGCCCAGCCGCGCGACCCCTCCGAACTGGCCGGCGACTACCGCACCGAGCGATCCGCTTCGCCATCGCCGACGGCGACTGCGGAGGGCAAGCAATGAACGGCGCCCAGGTCTCGGCATTTCAAGCCAACAGCGGCATCGCGCCTTCGGCGATGGCGACCGTCCTGGTCGGCGTCGTGTTCGCGGTCCTGCTCGTGTGGGGCGTCTGGGCCATCCGAACGGCCTACGTGGGGTGGGCAGAGAGCCGCCTCAACCAGCGCCAGTTCCTCGGCGTCTGCATCCGCTTCGTCGCGATGTACCTCGTCCTGAGCTTCTTCCTCCTCTCCTGACCTGAAAGGCACGACCATGCAAAACCGCATCCTCCATTCCCGTCTTGCCCAGCGCGCCGCTGTGGCACTGGGCGCCGCCGCGCTGCCCGCGCTGTCGTTCGCGCAAGGCTTGCCGCAGTTGGAAAACCCGACCCGCGGCACCGGCAACGGCATCATGGAAACGATCAGGAACTACGGCTACGACATCATCATGCTCGTGGCGCTCCTGGTCGTGGCGTCGATGTTCATCGGCGTCTGCTACCACGCCTACGGCACCTATGCGGAAATCCACACCGGCCGCAAGACCTGGGGCCAGTTCGGCCTCACCGTCGCGATCGGTGCCGTGCTGCTGGTGATCGGCATCTGGCTGCTCACCGAAGCCACCGGCATCCTGTAAAGCGAGGCTGGTATGTCCGAGCAGCAGCACGTCCGTGCGGACGGGACGGTCACGTTCCTTCCGCACCGGCTCAACCGCCATCCCGTTGTCGTGCGCGGCCTCACCGCCGACGAACTGTGGATCTGCTGCGGCCTGTCCGGTGCCGCCGGCCTGCTGGTCGGCGCGCCGCTGTCCTGGGTGTTCCGCACGATCGCCATCGCGCCGACGTTCGTCGTCCTGGGCGTGACCCTGGGCGTCTTCATCGGCGGCGGCATCCTGCGCCGGCTCAAGCGCGGGCGTCCCGATACCTGGCTGTACCGGCAACTGCAATGGCGCATCGCCACGCGCCATCCGCTGATGGCGGGATGGGTGGGCGGCCACGTGCTGATCTCGCACTCCGGCTTCTGGTCCACCCGAAGGTCTGTTGCAAGGGGGGCACGATGAGCCGCTTCAAGAACGAGATCACCCACCTGCAGGCGCACATCAAGACGCTTCGCCTGGGGGCTGGCGCGTTGATCATCGTCGCCCTGGTCATGGGCGGCGGCTGGTGGAGCGCCCCGCGCGACCTGACCATCCACGTCCCGCCCGACCTGCGCTCCGGCAGTACCCGAAAGTGGTGGGAAGTGCCGCCCGAATCGGTCTATGCGTTCACGTTCTACGTGTTCCAGACCCTCAACCGCTGGCCGACGAACGGCGAAGAGGACTACGCGCGCAACCTCCACACGCTCTCGCCGTACCTCACCCCGTCCTGCCAGGCCTACCTGCGCGCGGACTACGACTATCGCCGCAGCACGGGCGAGCTGCGCCAGCGCGTGCGCGGCATCTACGAAATCCCCGGCCGCGGCTACGGCGACGACCCCACGGCGCGCGTGCGCGTGGTCTCCGACCGCGACTGGGTGGTGACGCTCGACATCACCGCCGACGAGTACTACGGCGCCGAGCAGGTCAAGCGCGCGCTCGTGCGCTATCCGGTGAAGGTCACGCGGGTGGACGTCGATCCCGCCCGCAACCCGTTCGGCCTGGCGCTGGACTGCTACGACGGCGCGCCCCAGCGCATCAGCGCACCGGAGCCGACGCGCCCGGCGTCCGGCGGCCTGTCTCCGCAAGCGCCTCAAGGAGGAAACACCCCATGAAGCACCCTGTACTCACGCTGCTGGGGCTGCTGGCCGTCGCCGTGGCCCCCGCTCAGGCGGTGGAAATCCTGCGCTGGGAGCGCATGCCGCTGGCGGTGCCGCTGAAGGTCGGCCAGGAGCGCATCGTGTTCATCGACCGCAATGTCCGCGTGGGCGTGCCCGCAGGCGTGGGCGAACGCCTGCGCGTGCAGAGCGCGGGTGGCGCGGTGTACCTGCGCGCCAGCGAGCCGATCGAGCCCACGCGGCTGCAATTGCAGGATGCCGATACCGGCGCGCTGATCCTGCTCGACATCGCGGCCGAACCGCCCAAGGACGGCGAAGCCGAGCTGGAGCCAGTGCGCATCGTCGAGGGCAGCAGCCCCCCTGCGCGCTACGGCGATCTGGCAAGCGGTGCCGATGAGGCCCTGGCACGCGCCCAGGATCAGACAGGCGCTCGTGCGGCGCGGCGCGAAACCCCGGTTTCGGTCGTCCTGACGCGCTTCGCCGCGCAGAACCTCTACGCGCCCCTGCGCACCGTGGAGCCGCTGCCCGGCGTCATGCGGGTGAACCTGCGCCGCGACCTCGACCTCGACCTCGGCACGCTGATGCCGACGCTGCCGGTGCGCGCGGTCGCGCTCGCGTCGTGGCGTCTGGAAGACCAGTGGGTCACCGCCGTGCGTCTGACCAACAGCAGCAGCGGCCGGGTCACGCTCGACCCGCGCGTGCTGCAAGGCGATTTCCTCACCGCCACCTTCCAGCACGAAGCGCTCGGCCCCCGCGGGACGCCCGAGGACACGACCGTCCTGTACCTGGTGACGCGCGGGCACGGCCTCGCGCAATCGCTGCTGCCGGCGATCCACCGCTTCGACCCGGCTGCGCACCTGCCGCAGCCGGAAGCTGAAGCCGGCGACGGCAAGGAGACCCGCCATGCGCAGTAACGGCTTGCTCAAGTGGCTGATGATCCCGGTCGCCTTGCTGGTGCTGTTCGTTGCCATCCGGCTGTTCTCCGGCGGAAGCACGTCGGCACCGCCCGCGGCAGATGCCGGCTCCAAGCTCACGCCCGAGGAAATGAAGGCGTTGGGCATCGAAGGCGATACCCCGCGCGATACCGTGGCAACGCTCGTCGCCCAGGTGAAGCAGTTGCGCACCGAGCTTCAGACCGCGCTGACCGACAACAAGTCGCAGCGCGAGGAGAACCAGCGGCTGCGCCAGCGCGAAAACTCCATCGACCAGCGCATCAATTCGGCCCTCGAATCCGAGCGCTCCAACCTGCGCCGCGACCAGGAACAGGCGGCCAGCGCGCGCCAGCAGACCGAAGGGCTGCTCGCCGACCTGCAGCGACGTCTGGACAGCATCGGCAGGCGCGGCGGCGGCCATGCCGATCTGCCCGTGGGCCTGGGGCTGCGCGATGGCGACGAGGCCGGGATGGAAGGCGGCATGCGCTGGGTCGAACCGGACGACGCGACGAAGAAGGCCGAGGGACGCAACGGCAGCCGTGGCACGGGTAGCGGCATGAGCTTCCCGACGAGCTTCGGCCCGGCGCAAAGCACGCTGGAAACCACCGCGGAAACCGTGGCGAACGCCGGCGCACGTGCGGCAGGCGTCAGGAGCGCCAAGCCGGTCTATACCGTGCCGACCAACTCGACGCTGATGGGCTCCGTGGCGATGACGGCGCTGATTGGGCGCGTGCCGATCGACGGGACGGTGAACGACCCATACCCCTTCAAGGTCTTGGTCGGGCCGGACAACCTGACGGCCAACGGGATTGATATTCCCGACGTGGCCGGCGCGGTCTTCTCCGGCACCGCCTCGGGCGACTGGACGCTCTCATGCGTGCGCGGCCAGGTGCGCAGCATCACGTTCGTCTTCAACGACGGCACGATCCGCACCATCCCCGAAGACCGCGAAGGCAACCAGCAGAACAACCAGCAGCGCGACGGCCTGGGCTGGATCAGCGATCCGTATGGCATCCCTTGCGTCAGCGGCGAGCGGCGCAGCAACGCCCAGCAATACCTCGGCTCGCAGGCCCTGATCACGGCGGCCGGTGCCGGCGTCGCCTCGCTCATCGAGAGCGACAGCGGCCGCATGTCCTACGTCGGCTCGGACGGCGCCATCGGCACCGTTGGGATCAGCGGCCAGGAAGCGGTCGGCCAGATCCTCGCGGGCGGCGTGCGGGACATGTCGGCCTGGGTCAACAAGCTCTACGGCCAGGCCTTCGCCGCCGTCTATGTGCAGCCCGGCGCCAAGGTCGCCGTCCACCTCGAAAAACCGCTGGCCATCGATCACGACCCCGAAGGCCGGCGCGTCGATCACCGTGCAGGAGAAAGCCATGCGCTCGAACTCGATTAAAGGCCTCGCGCTGGCAGCGGCCGTCGCCGTGCTCGGCGGCTGCGCCACCAGCAAGGAAGAGCTGCTGACCCATAGCGACCGCACCATGATGGACATCTGGCAGCAGGAAACGGGCGGCGGCGGCAGTGGCACCGGCCAGGTCGCCCGACGGCAGTTGCTCGACGCGCGCCAGAGCCTGCGCCGGCCGCTGACCGACGCCGATGTGCAGGCCGCGCCCGCCGAGCAGATGCGCTACACGCGCACGGCGCGCAACGAGGTCTATCGCCAGTTCCAGCGCCTGCCCAACCCCGATCTCGTCATGTACGTGTACCCGCACCTGGCAGGCACGGACCCCGTGCCGGTTCCGGGCTACACGACGGTCTTCCCGCTGTACCAGCGCGTGCAGTACGCCATGCCCGGTGAACGGCTGGAGGACTATTGATGCGCTGGAAACTTCCCTGGCCGAAGCTGGCCGCATCCGGCACCGGCGACGAAGAGAAGCCGGACGGCTGGCAGCGCCACGTCGAGGCCTTGCGCCAGGCCGGCGTCCCCGAACCCGGCGCAGCGATCCAGGGCCGCAGGCCGGCGACGGTAGCCGACGAGCAGGCGCTGTACGACGTCGCGCCGTCGTTCGCGGAACTGCTGCCTTGGGTGGAGTTCCTGCCGCAGTCGAAGTCCATGCTGCTCGAAGACGGGCAATCCGTGGCGGCCTTCTACGAGTTGGTGCCGCTGGGCACCGAGGGGCGGGAACCCGGCTGGCTGGCACATGCCCGCGATGCGCTCGAAAACGCGCTGCAAGACAGTTTCGATGAACTGGACGAGAACCCCTGGGTGCTCCAGCTCTACGCCCAGGACGAACCCAGCTTCGACCAGTACATGCAGATCCTGCGCGACTATGTGCAGCCGCGCGCCCGCGATACCGCGTTCACCGAGTTCTACCTGCGCTTCTTCGGCCACCATCTGCGCGCGGTCGCCAAGCCGGGCGGCCTGTTCGAGGACACGGTGGTGACGCGCCTTCGCTGGCGCGGCCAGACGCGGCGGGTGCGCATGGTGATCTATCGCCGTGCCACCGGGCAGGCAAGCCGCCGCGGCCAGACGCCCGAGCAGATGCTGAACATCGTCTGCGACCGCCTGTGCGGCGGGCTGGCGAACGCCGGTATCCAGGCACGGCGCATGGCCGCGGCCGACGTCCACGACTGGCTGCTGCGGTGGTTCAATCCGCGCCCCGCGATGCTCGGGCCGAGTGCAGAGGACCGGGAGCGCTTCTACGCGCTGGCGCGCTACCCCGACGAGACCGAGGACGGCGAGATCGAACTGGCGAGCGGTCGGGATTTCAGCCAGCGGTTGTTCTTCGGCCAGCCACGCTCCGACGTGGAGCGTGGCACCTGGTACTTCGATGGCATGCCGCACCGCGTGCTGATCACCGACCGGCTGCGCATGCCGCCCGGCACCGGACACCTGACCGGCGAGACCCGCAAAGGGGATGCCATCAACACGCTGTTCGACCAGATGCCGGAAGACACCTTGCTTTGTCTCACGATGGTCGCCACGCCGCAGGATGTCCTGGAAGCGGATCTCAACCACCTGGCGAAGAAGGCCGTGGGCGAGACGCTGGCGTCGGAGCAGACGTTGAAGGACGTGCAGGAAGCCCGCTCCCTCATCGGCAGCGCGCACAAGCTCTACCGGGGGACGCTGGCGTTCTACCTGCGCGGACGCGACGAAGCGGAACTGGACCGGCGCGGCCTGGACTTGGCGAACGTGATGCTCAACGCCGGCTTGCAGCCGGTGCGCGAAGACGACGAGGTGGCACCGCTCAACAGCTACCTGCGCTGGCTGCCGTGCTGCTACAACCCCGGCCAGGATCGGCGCAGGTGGTACACCCAACTGATGTTCGCGCAGCACATCGCGAACGTGTCGCCGGTGTGGGGCCGCGCCCAGGGCACGGGGCACCCCGGCATCACGATGTTCAATCGCGGTGGCGGCCCGATCACCTTCGATCCGCTCAATCGCCTGGATCGGCAGATGAACGCCCACCTGTTCCTGTTCGGCCCTACGGGCTCGGGCAAGTCAGCGACGCTCAACAACCTCTTGAACCAGGTCACGGCGATATACCGCCCGCGGCTGTTCATCGTGGAGGCCGGCAATAGCTTCGGCCTGTTCAGCGATTTCGCCAAGCGGCTGGGCCTGACCGTGAACCGGGTCAAGCTGGCCCCTGGCTCGGGCATCAGCCTGGCACCGTTCGCCGATGCGCGCCGGCTGATCGAAACGCCGAGCGACGTGCAGACCCTCGATGCCGACGCGCTGGACGAAGACCTGCCCCCAGATGCCTCGGCCATGGAGGCGGACGAGCAGCGCGACGTGCTCGGCGAACTAGAGATCACGGCGCGGCTGATGATCACGGGCGGCGAGGACAAGGAAGAAGCCCGGATGACGCGGGCCGACCGCTCGCTGATCCGCCAGTGCATCCTCGACGCCGCCGAGCACTGCGTGGCCGAGAAGCGCACCGTTCTCACGCGCGACGTGCGCAACGCGCTGCGCACCCGCGGCCAGGACCCGACGCTGCCCGAGATGCGGCGCGTGCGGCTGCTGGAGATGGCGGACGCGATGGATATGTTCTGCCAAGGCACGGACGGCGAGATGTTCGACCGCGACGGCACGCCGTGGCCCGAAGCCGACATCACCCTGGTCGATCTGGCGACCTACGCCCGCGAGGGCTACAACGCCCAGCTCTCCATCGCCTACATCAGCCTGATCAGCACGGTGAACAACATCGCCGAGCGCGATCAGTACCTGGGACGCCCGATCATCAACGTCACCGACGAAGGCCACATCATCACGAAGAACCCGCTGCTCGCACCCTACGTCGTGAAAATTACAAAGATGTGGAGGAAATTGGGGGCCTGGTTCTGGCTCGCGACGCAGAACATCGACGACTTGCCGCGCGCCGCGGAGCCCATGCTCAACATGATCGAGTGGTGGATCTGTCTCAGCATGCCGCCCGATGAAGTCGAGAAGATCGCGCGGTTCCGCGAACTCTCGCCCGCGCAGAAGGCGCTGATGCTTTCGGCACGCAAAGAGGCGGGGAAATTCACCGAAGGCGTCATCCTCTCCAAGAGCATGGAAGTGCTGTTCCGCGCCGTGCCGCCGAGCCTGTACCTCGCCCTCGCGCAGACAGAACCCGAGGAGAAGGCCGAACGCTACCAGCTCATGCAGCAGTACGGCTGCACCGAACTGGAAGCGGCTTTCAAGGTGGCCGAGAAGATCGACCAGGCCCGCGGCATCGAGTCGCCGGCCCTGGAACTGTCGTAAACCGGAGAACGCCATGGAACAGAAACGTCCTTCCATTCCGATGCAGGTCCAAGCGTTCCGCCGTCGCCGCTGGCGGCCTCGCTGGCCCTGGGTATTGGCTGCTGTGCTGGTCGCGCTGCTGCTGATCTGGCTGGTGTCCCGCACGCCCGGCGAATCCTCAGCGCCGTCGCCCGCGCCGGTCAGCACGGCGCAGGTCGCTGGGCCACCCTGGCAGATGGGCAACCCGGAAGGCCGTTTCACGCTGACGCTCTATGCCGACCTGGAATGCCCGTTCTGCCGGGAGTACTTCCCGCAGCTCAAGCGCTGGGTCGGCAACAACACCGACGTCGCGCTGCAATGGCACCACCAGCCGCTGGCCGCGCATGAGCCTGCCGCGTCGGCCGAGGCACGTCTGGCCGAGTGCGCCGCCGAAGCGGGCGGGCATGCGGCGTTCTGGCAGGCGGTCGAATGGGTCTATGCCCACACGCGCAGCGACGGCCAGGGCTTGCCCGATGGCTTGCGTTACCCCGAAACAACGTCAGCCATCGAACAGTGCATGGCGAGCGAGCGCCCCAACGTGGCCATCCGCGCGCAGGCCGCGGAAGCCACCAAGAGCGGCGTGACCGCCACGCCGTCGCTGCGACTGCTCGATCGCCAGACGGGCCAGGCCATCCTGCTGCAGGGGCCGATCGAGGGCGATGCCTTGCTCTCGGCCATGGACATGCTGGCGGCCGGGGACATGGCCAGCGACGCGGCGGCTTCACCCGCCACCCCCACATCCGAAATGCCTGCCGACGTTGTCGGCGACATGCCCAGGTAGCCCTCGGTCTTGAAGGCTACGGCGCGGCTCGCCGCGCTGACCGCTACCCGTTCGCTTTCGCATCCTGGCCGCGAACAATCACCGCCGCGCGGTGATGGATGCACCTTGTTCCGCTGTTTCCATCCCCAGGAGGGCTTGCCCTCCCAGGGTGGCACCCTCCGCTCACTTTCTGGAGGTCCGCCATGTCTCTCGTCGCCAACGACTCCTGCGTGGAGCCACGTTTTGCCCCCGCGTCCCAATCCGATGACTGGATCATCCGGCAAGCCATCGCGCTGCTGGAGCAGCGGGTCTTCAAGAAGGGGCTATCCCTGGAAAGGCCTGCCGCCGTCAAGGACTACCTGCGCCTGAAACTGGCCGCCGAGCCCAATGAAATCTTCGCCATCGTGTTTCTCAACAGCATGCACGAGGTGCTGGCCTACGAGCCGATGTTCAAGGGCACGGTCCATTCGACCACGGTGCATGCGCGCCCAATCGTGCAGCGCGCCCTGGAACTTAATGCCTCCGCAGTCATTTTTTCGCACCAACACCCTTCGGGCTGCACGGAGCCGTCAAGCGCGGACCGCGCTTTGACCCAAACGCTGAGGGCCGCGTTGTCGCTGATCGACGTGAGGGTGCTGGATCACCTCATCGTCGGCCAGGGCACGCCGTACTCGTTCGCGGAGTCCGGCCTGCTTTAGCGACGGCATCGGCTCCCTGATCCACGCGGAGGCTTCGGCCTCCGCTTTTTCATGGGCGCGAGACAAGCAGGTATGCGGGCAGTGCGCGATGCGCATTGTTTGTTGGGGCCGCGTCGGCTTCGCGTTTGACTACGGCTCTGATCAACTTCAAGGGCACGCGACATGCCAGCATCTCTTTCCAGATTCGCGCCGGGCTGGCGAACCCTCGGCCTGGCCGTGGCGCTGCCGGCAGCCCTGGCCGTTTTCAGCCCCGCCACCTTCGCTGCCGACGTGGTGGTCGTCACCGACAGCCGCCACCCGGTCAAGACCATGGGCGGCGAGCGGCTGATCGAGCTGGACGAAGCCCACAGGATTGAAGCGGAGCTTTCCGCTGGACTGCCCACCGACCCCGAACAGGCGACGGCCATCGTCAAGCGCCGGCTGAATGGCGGCGGTGCCAACCTACAGCGACGCATCGCTTCCGCATACCAAGGCGTCACCGACGCATGGAGCCTCGGCATCACCAGCCTCCCGGCCGTGGTGGTGGACCAGCGCTACGTGGTCTATGGCGAGCCGGACGTGGCGCGCGCCGTCGCGCGCATCGAGCAGCACCGGAGGGCCCAGCCGTGACCCGCCCATTCGACCTGATGCGCCGCCTGCGCGCCGGCGTGGCGTCCGTGCTACTGCTCAGTGCCACCGGCAGCTACGCCCTCAACACCGCCACCATCGTCGGCTCGGTGGCGTCGCCCGACTGCCTCGAATACCGCGTCGTCGGCATCTGCTACTGGCTCTACTGCACCTGGACCGGCTGCACAGTGCGCACGTCGATCAAGGTGCGCCACTACATCCCCGACGCAGTGGTGTCGTCGTACTCGAATACCGGCGAAAACCCCTGGGTCGAAGTCCGGGCAATGAGCACGCCCAACCCGTCCGCCCAAGCGGGCGGCGACGGAACCACGAACGAGGACCACGAAAACAACCTCGCCAAATTCAAGAACTCCGACGTGATCGGCCACCCTGGCGCCGAGGTGTTCAACCAGTTCGTCTCGTCCTCGGGCTACTTCTGCGAGGGCGCGGGCACGGCGTTCATGCCGTACTTGCTCAGCACCCTGGACACGCTGGCCTGGCGCTACAACGTGCCCGAGATGGCCTACCCGGAAGCACTGATTCCGGGCCGGCGTGAGGTCGGCGCACGCACCACGATGAACCTGTGGGGCAACGTGTATCCCCGTGGCGGCTTCCTGCACCAGACCGACGACTTCAAGGCCGGCGCAGTGGTGGCCCAGCGTGCGGGAGATGTCGTCACGCGCCGCGGGCAGATCCACGTCTATCAGCCTTTGCTTGCCAACTCCCGCGACGGCTACTGGCCGGCCGGCGCGCTGCTGGAAGGCGATGCTTCCACCGGCAAGTGGCAAGAACTCACGCCCGTCCTGTCCTCCTCCTGCACGGTCTTTCCGCGCAGCGGCTTCCTTACCCAGGCGCAGCAAGGCGACTACGCATGGGCGCTGTGGCGGCCGTATGCCTGCTGCGAACGCCGGGGCCAAGTGTTCCTGGGCAGCGTCGATTTCCTCTGAGGTGGTGCCATGAAGTTCCGTCCTGCATTCAATCCGTTCTCCCGCCGGGTACGTCCCACGGAGATCGTCCTGGCGCTGGCCGCCGCGCTCGCGTTGGGCAGCGGCGTGGCCTGGGGTCAACTGGGATACCAGACCAGCGGCAGCGTCATCGGCGATGACGTCATGTACTCGATCGGTGGCGGCAACGCCGTGTCGATGGGACGTGCGGCCGGCATGCGCTCCCTCGGTGTCGGCGTTGGCTGGAACAGCAACTTGATCTGCGGCGACATGAGCATCCAGACCACGTTGAAGAACCAACTTAATGGCATCACCAATGGCTTCCAGCAAATCATGTCGTCGGTGATCCAGAGTGCCACGAGTGCGGTGGCATCGTTGCCCGCGCTGATCATCCAGCGGGCCGATCCCGGTCTGTACAACCTGCTCACCAATGGCGTGCTTCAGGCGCGGCTCGATTTCGACCGCTCCAAGCTGACGTGCCGTGCCATGGCCGAGAAGATGGCCGAAACGGCGGGCGGCCAGCTCGGCTGGAGCCAGATGGCCGAAGGCCTGGCGTTGCGCGATGCCGTGTCGAGTACGGATGCTGTATCGGCCATCGAGCAGGCCGAGACGCGCCGCGGCAATGACGGCGTGCCGTGGGTCGGGGGCAGCAACGCGGGCGGCTCCGGCCAGTCCGCGATCAAGATCGTCGGCGACGTGACCCGCGCCGGCTACAACCTGGTCAACGGCCGCGGCGTGACCGACACCTCGTCCATCGCGCCGTCCAGTTGCAGCAGCCTCTCATGCCAGACCTGGACCTCGCCGCAGGCCGCCGTCGAGTGGGCTACGCGCGTACTCGGCGAGAAGGAACAGCGCACGTGCGATGCCTGCACAAAGACCGAGACGACGCCCGGCGTCGGGCTCACGCCACTGATTCAGGAGGAATACGACACCAAGCTGCAGGCGCTCCAGGATCTCGTCTCCAGGGCGAAGAACACGACGCCCGAGAACCTGCGCGAGGCCGGCAGCGCGTCGCTGCCCATCACGCGCGGCGTGATCGAGGCACTGCGCGACGAGCCCGACCAGCACCTGCTGTCGCAGCGCCTGGCGTCCGAGGTCGCGCTGGCATCCGTGCTGGAGAAAGCGCTGCTGCTGCAGCGCACGCTGCTCACGGGCAAGAAGGAGCCCAACGTCGCGGCGAACGAACTTGCCGTGGCGGCGGTGAACCACGAGAGCGACACGCTCGACCGCGAGATTCGCAACCTCAAGACCGAACTGGAGCTGCGGCGCGAACTGGCGAACAACTCGCCCATGGCGATCATCCAGCGCCACGGCACGCGCGCGGCCGGCTCGCGCGGCATCTACGAGGGCGATCCTGTGCCGGACCGTCTCGACCAGCTCCAGAAGGGCAATCCGGGGAGTCGGCCATGAGCGCGGCGCGCATGGCCTGGCGGCCGCTGCGCTGGTTGTTCAGCCGGCGCGCGGCGAAGACGCTGCTGTGGCTGGTGCTGATCGTTGCCGCTGCCGTGGGAGCGAACGTCGCGGGCATCTACCTGGTCGGCAGCGTTGCAGGCTGGGAACGGTGGCTGGCGGCCTCCGCCGGGTATTTCTTCATCTGGCGGCTGTGCGTGTACGCGGCAACGGCCTATGGATGGTTCTGGATGCGCCGCCGGGTGCTGGCCCGCGAAGACCAAAGCGGGACAGATGGACAGGCGCGGCGTCGGCTGATCCGCACCGAGGTCGCCGGCGTCGTCGCCATCGTCGCGCTGGAAGCCAGCCTGTTGATGCAGGCTGCTTGAGGGGAGATCGAGGCCATGACGCTTTTCACGACGGACTACCTGGAGTACTACCTCACCCTCGTGTCCTGGATCGTCAACAACGGTATCTGGGCCGTGCTGGTGTCCAGCGGGGTGTTCGCGCTGCCTTTCGTTGCCATCGTCGTGCAGGAGTGGCTGAAGGCCCGTGCGGAAGGCGCTGACGAGGGCAACAAAGGCGTTCTGAGTGCCGCCCGTATCGAGAACCGGGTGTTCGTCGCGATCGTCGTGGTGATGTTCGCGGGCATTCCGTTCATCGACGTGGACCTCAGCACCATCCAGTACGACAGCTCGCGCTCGGCACAATGCCAAGTCAGCGTGCCGCAGCCCATGGAAACCGGCTGGTCGCAGTCCTTCAGCACCATCAACAACCAGTCGGCGAAGGTGCCGGTCTGGTGGGCCTTCATGCACGCGCTCTCGCGCGCGGTCACGAGCGCCTCGGTGGCGGCGATCCCGTGCGGCACGGACCTGCGGCAGATGAGGATGGAGATCGACGCGACCCGCATTGACGACCCGGTACTCGCTCAAGAGGTCGCGGACTTCTCGCGGGATTGCTATGGGCCTGCGCGGGCCAAATTGTTCATGCAGCGCCCGGATCTCGATGAGCAGCAGATGCACGACGTGACCTGGATCGGCTCGCGCTTTTTCACGGACACGGGGGGCTACTACGACAACTACCGCTCCAGCACAGCGCGCGAGGCATGGCCCTATGACGATACCCGCGATGCGGGGCTCGCGCAGGTTGCCAATGGTGGCGGCTACCCGACCTGCAGGCAGTGGTGGTCAGACGGCAGCAACGGCCTGCGGGCACGCCTGCTGGGTCAGGTGGACCCGAGCCTGCTGAATCGCCTGGCGGGCTGGGCCGGGTTCCTCAGCCGGGCCGAGGTGGACGATTCGGTAATCCGCGCCATCGCGTCACCCCGGCAGCAGAAACTGAACCAGGGCAGCGTTTATACGGACTACGGCGGTCAGATCGACAAAACCCTGCCGAACATCGTGACGCGGGCCACAGGCGACGTCGGGATGGCAGTCGGCGCGATTGCTGCGTTTCCTGCCATGGACGTCGTGCGCCAATCCCTGCCCATGGTGCTCGCCTTGCTGAAGATGGCGCTGGTCATCTGCATCCCGCTCGTGCTGGTCGTGGGCACCTATGACCTGAAGACGGTCGTCACCGTCAGCGTGGTGCAGTTCGCGCTGTTCTTCACGGACTTCTGGTTCCAGCTCGCACGCTGGATCGATTCGACGATTCTGGACGCGCTTTATGGCTGGGGCTTCGGCTGGAACCGACCGCACACCAACTTCGACCCGCTGGTGGGGTTGAACAACGCCTTCGGGGACATGCTCCTGATGTTCATCACGGGCACGATGTTCATCGTGCTGCCTACCTTCTGGATCATGGCCTTGGCTTGGGCGGGCGTTCGCGCCGGTAACGTGCTGCAAGGCCTCGCCGGTGCCACTGGCGAGGCCAAGGCTGCCGGTGGGAAGGGAGGAAGTATCGCGATCAATGCAGTGTCGAAGAAGTGATCACTGCTAGTCGTCCTCGACATGAGGATCAATGCGAAAACCGTCGTAGGTGTACAGGCCGAACCCGGCTGGCCCGTTTCGCCATTCTGGCTCGGGCAACTCCTCGCCCAAGTCGGCGTTGCGGGCCATCCAGGCAACGACCATGACGCACACCAGCAACAGAGCCAGCCAGAAGGTGGTGTACAGCAGCGCCCCGAGCGCGGCCAGCTTGACCACCCACACGAGCACGACGGCGCCAGCTACCGGCACTCCCTTGGAGATCAACCAGTTCGACGCCCGCCGTTCGCCGCGCGCATAGGCACGCCATCCGCGGCCAAAGGCGCGGCCGAGGCGTTCTGCGGTGCTGGTGCGGGTCGTCGTGTTCATGGTCGTCTCCTGCTGCTGAGGAATACCTATTTCAGTTTGCTCCACTTCATTCGGTTTGAAGCTTCAATGTGTTCTCTTGCTGCTTCAGGACGCCTCGTCATCCGGCTCCACCGGGCCAGGATCGGGTTCCACGCCGATGCGGTAGGTGGCAACGAACCGCGGCCAGTCCACATGGTCAACCAGCTCGATGTCCTCGACAACGCTGACCTTGGCTCCCGCACGCTCGAACAGGGCGATGCTCTTGGCGGGATAGTTGTTGCGCGACGGATAGAGCACCCCGTCGAACAGCGCTTGGCCATCATCTCCGAGCATCGCATGCACCTGGGCGGACACCTGCTGCGTGTACGTGTAGTCGCGGCTGGCCAACTGCTCCAGATTCAGGCCGAAGTAGCCCGCCATGACGCCCGGTGCCGTGAGGTCAGCCAGAAGCACGTCATCCAGCACGCCTACTGCGCGCACCATCCGGGCCTGGACTTCCTTCAGGGCAATGGAGCGCTTCGTGTCTTCAAGCCACTGGTGCTTGTGGAACACCGACTCCATCAGCGCCGTGGGCAGGTCGCGCCCCAGGTAGAGCACGCCGTAGGCCCCCGCCGGGTCATCGTAGCGATTCGTGCTGCTGCGGCCATAGTACAGCGGGCTGCCCCGATAGACGACGCGGCTCACATGCTGGAGCAGTTCACCGGCATCGATCAGGAACGAAGGCAGCTCGTGGCTCATGGTGATCTCGCTTCAATGCACCTGGACGCCCAGCACGTTGAACACGGCCTCGGCCACGTCATCGATCGTGCGATGCGTCACCGCATCCACCGGCGAGCGACCGCCCAAGCCTTCGAGCGGTTCGGACAGCGCGCGGTAGATCGTCCAGTGGTCGATGCCCTCGACTTCCTGAAGTACGGTTTGAGTCAACTGCTGCTTCACCGGGTCGAGCTGCCAGTCGGGCAGCTTCTGGCCGCGCGGCCCCACGTTCAGCGCCAGCAGCCGACGGGCGAGGATGTCCTTGTAGATTTGCTGGCGCGACTTGTCCGCCAGCTTGGCGAACTCGGCGGGCGGCAGGTTGTGCGGCTGGTTGAAGGCTTCCAGCAGCACGGCGCGGCCTCGCTGGACGTCGGTTTCAGTCGGTGCCCAGCGCGTGTCGGCGCGCAGCGCGGCCACCTTGCGCTGCAAGGCCTGCGCCACCGTTTCGCCTTCGAGGTTGGCGGGCAGCTTCACCGCTTCCACGCGCTCATGAATGAACGCCTGCAACTCGGCCGCGAAAGCCGGAGCATTGCGGATTTCGACGGTATCCGCGAAGCGGCGCACATCCTCCACCGTAACGCGCGGCAGACGATCGGCAATGAATTCGATGGCAGTGGGCATGGTCATCTCCCAGGTAGGTTTGAGACAGGATTCACTCTAGTCTCCTTTGTCGCCTTTGTCAACTTTGTCGCCTGAGTGAAAGCCTACCTGGCGGGTAGCGTCTTGGGAGCATAGACCGGGGCCAGCGCCGGGTCGCCACCCAATCCATTCGTGCGGGTTCCACATTGACGCTGGAGCCGCAACCCAGGCCCCGCTATACCGAAACGGTTAAAGGCCAAAGGGTCAAAACGGCAAGGGAATGGGGTGCAAGGGGAAAGGCCCTACCTCGAAAAGGCCAAAAGGCCTCCCGCCCGGCCCGCCATCAGGACACCGACATGCTCTCCCTGTTCCAGCGAAAACGGCCCCCGGTCGCCGCCGCTCCATCGCCACCACCCGCCGCCGACCTCCCGAAAGGGTTGATGCGGCCGGACTCGGCCGCATCGCTGCTAGCCACCCCGCGCCGGCAGAAGCTGCTGGAACACATCTGGCAGCGCACATCGCTCTCGCGCAAGCAGTTCGCCACCCTGTACCGCGTCCCGCTGGAGCGCTACGCGGAGCTGGTCCAGGCTTTCCCGGCCTCCGAAGCGCACCACCACGCCTACCCGGGCGGCATGCTCGACCATGGCCTCGAAATCGTCGCCTACAGCCTGAAGCTGCGGCAGTCCCATCTGCTACCCATTGGCGCCAGCCCCGAAGACCAGGCGGCGCAGGCCGAAGCCTGGACTGCGGCCGTCGCCTATGCCGCACTGCTCCATGACATCGGCAAGGTCGCGGTCGATCTGCACGTCGAGCTGGCCGACGGTAGTACCTGGCACCCATGGCACGGCCCGCTGCGCCAACCGTACCGCTTTCGCTACCGCGATGATCGCGAGTACCGGCTCCACAGCGCCGCGACAGGCTTGCTCTACCGGCAACTGCTCGATCGCGACATGTTGGACTGGCTCAGTGGCTATCCGTCCCTGTGGGCACCGCTGCTTTACGTCCTCGCCGGGCAGTACGAGCACGCCGGGGTGCTGGGCGAGCTGGTCGTACAGGCCGACCGCGCCTCCGTCGCCCAAGAGCTGGGCGGCGATCCTGCGCGCGCTCTGGCCGCACCCAAGCACTCGCTCCAACGCAAGCTGGTCAACGGGCTGCGCTACCTGCTCAAGGAAGAGCTGAAACTGAACCAGCCCGAAGCCTCCGATGGCTGGCTCACTCAGGATGCTCTATGGCTGGTGAGCAAGACCGTTTCCGACAAGCTGCGCGCGCACCTGCTGTCTCAGGGGGTCGATGGCATCCCTGCGAACAACACCGCAGTGTTCAATGTGCTCCAGGATCACGGCATGTTGCAGCCGACGCTCGACGGCAAGGCGATCTGGCGCGCGACCGTGACCAGTTCCACCGGCTGGTCACACTCGTTCACCCTGTTGCGGCTGGCACCTGCACTGATTTGGGAGCCTGGCGAGCGGCCGGCGCCGTTCGCCGGGACGGTGGCGATCGACATGACACCAGCCGACAAAGAGGCCGATGCTTCGGTGCAATCGCCGGCACTCGCGACAACACATCCTGCCGAAGAGCAGCATCCTGCTCCGTGGACGGACGCTGGCGCCGCTGCTGCCCCGGTTCACCCGTCCGCTGCCCAGGCCGTGCCCGATGTCATGGAAGACATGCTCGCGATGGTGGGAATGGGTGAATTGCCTGCCGTCCAGCAGGATGCAGAAGCCGTCTCGGTCGAAGCGCCTG
Source organism: Cupriavidus sp. USMAA2-4 (assembly GCF_001854305.1). Lineage (NCBI taxonomy): Bacteria > Pseudomonadati > Pseudomonadota > Betaproteobacteria > Burkholderiales > Burkholderiaceae > Cupriavidus > Cupriavidus sp. USMAA2-4. The sequence continues at coordinate 2,311,902 of NZ_CP017749.1, forward strand.
CCGCAGGCCCCGAAACGCCTGCGCCGTCACTGGCTCCATCATCAGCGCCCGCGCCCACGGCCGCGCAGCCATCCGGTGAGCACTTCATGGCATGGCTGCAACAGGGCGTCGCCTCGCGGCGGCTCATCATCAACGACGCCAAGGCGCTCGTGCATACCGTGGGCAACACCGCCTACCTGGTCAGTCCCGGCGTCTTCCAGCGTTACGCGCAGGAACACCCGCAAGTCGGCACGCTGGCGAAGCAGGAAAGCCAACAAGATTGGCAATGGGTACAGAAGCGTTTCGAGCGGCTGCAACACCATCGCAAGCACCCCAACGGCCTAAACATCTGGACCTGCGAGGTGACGGGGCCTCGCAAATCCCGCCGCCTCCACGGCTACCTGTTGGACGATGCTCGGCTGTTGTTCGCGGAAATGCCGCCGAACAACCCCTACTTGTCGCTCGTGCAATAAGAAGATGAAGACCGCCAAGTGTCATAAACGATGGCGGGGATGTTGTAAATACTGCATTTTTCAAGCAGCTATTGTAGTGTTTACAACCTATTGCCCGTCGTAGCGGTCAAGCCACCGCTTTAGGAGATACCTGTGTATGTAGTCCCGCACAACAACACGCGGCCCCATGAAGTCGATGCTCCAGCAACACCGCAATCCAGGGTGTGCAAGAAGCCATTGAGCCGTACTCGCAGGTGCGTGCGGAATGTCGCTCCCTTCGCCTGTGCGTTCGTGCTCACCGCTTGCGCCAGCACCCCACACACCACGGCACCACCCGCAAACACCGCCGACTCCCATATCACCGTGCCGATCATTCATCACCCGGACGGCGAGACTCCGGCTTGGTGGTTCCGCGATGGTGCCGCGCAGGCCGCCGCGCGGGGCGCAATGCACGGTCATGCGAAGAACGTCATCATTTTCCTCGGTGATGGCATGAGCTTGACCACAGTCACTGCCGCGCGCATTTTCGAGGGGCAGCGTAAGGAAGGCAGCGGTGAGGAAAACCGCCTATCGTGGGAAAACTTCCCTGCTACTGCACTTAGCAAGACCTACAACACCGATTCGCAAACGCCCGATTCGGCCGGCACCATGAGCGCGATCGCCACCGGCGTGAAGACACGTGCCGGCGTGCTCAGCATCGGCCAAGGCCCGAAGCGTCAGGACTGCACCGGCGCGCTGGCATCGCCGATGCTGACGATGTGGGAACTGGCTGCGAGCGCCGGCATGTCGGCCGGCGTAGTGACTACCGCACGTCTGACCCACGCCACGCCGGGCGCTACCATTGCCCATTCAGCCGAACGCAACTGGGAAAGCGATGCTGATATGCCACAGGCTGCCAAGGATGCCGGCTGCATCGACATTGCCCGCCAAGTAGTCGAGACACCGTTCTGGCGCGGGTTCGATGTGCTGATGGGCGGTGGCCGCAAGAATTTCATGCCTGCCTCGCAACATGACCCCGAATATGACGACAAGGTCGGCGGGCGACTTGATGGCCGCGATCTCATCGCCGTATGGCAAGAGCGTCACCCTGGAGGCTCCTATGTCTGGAACAAGCGGTTGCTCGAAGCCGCGCCAACCGACAAGCCACTGCTGGGCCTGTTCGAGCCGGAGCACATGCAGTTCGAGCATGATCGCCCGAAGGATGCTGCCGGTGAACCCTCGTTGGCAGAGATGACCCGCGCTGCGATCACCCGACTGGCGCGCAACCCTGAAGGCTACGTGCTGCTGGTCGAAGGTGGCCGCATCGACCACGCCAACCACGCCGGCAACGCTTACCGTGCGCTGACTGATACGGTGGCGATGAGTGATGCGGTGCGCGTCGCCTCAGAAGTCACGTCCGCCGATGACACCCTCATTGTTGTCACCGCAGACCATTCGCATACGTTGACCTTCGCTGGCTATCCCGTGCGCGGCAACCCGATACTAGGCAAGGTGCATGGCAGCAGTGGCGAAGACAATACGGTCGGCTTGGCCACTGATGGCATCGGCCTGCCTTACACCACTCTCAACTATGCCAATGGCCCTGGTTATACCGGTGCCAGCAAATCGCAGCCTGCCGGATCGAAAAGGTATCCACACACGGGCAACGGCTTCCAGCCTGCCACTGGTCGCCCCGACCTGACCCACGTGGATACGGAAGACCCGGACTACATGCAGGAAGCCACGTTGCCGCTTTCTGGTGAAACGCACAGCGGCGAGGACGTGGGCATTTGGGCACGCGGCCCAGGCAGCGACGCAATTCGCGGCAGCGTAGAAGAAAACGCAATCTTCCACTTTGCCGTACAGGCCACCCCGCGGCTGCGAGGTGCGCTCTGTGCAAAGCACCTGTGCGACGCCAGCGGCGTGCCGGTGGAATTGCCAAGAATCAGCACCTTCCAATCGCCCCAGTGATCGGTTAACAGAGGTGCAGCAGCCATGTCGCTCGCGTTAGAAGAGACCCGCCTGAAGATAGCGGAGTACACAGGCATTGGCTCTGCGCGAGTGCGACACGCTGGCCGCGTTTGGATCACATCCAACCTCGGCCAGCGATCACCAGCAACAACGCGCCCAGTGCGATTCGGTAGATCGCGAACGCTGTAAACCGATGTGTCTGAATGTAGGACAGCAGCCATTTGATGGCGACAAATGCCGTGATGGTGGACACGATGAATGCAGTACCGAGAGCTACCCAATCTTCGTGTCCACCGCCATGCTTGAACTGACCATATAGTTCATAACCGCTTGCGGCATACATCGTCGGTATGCCAACAAGAAAAGCAAATTCGGTCGCGGCTCCACGATCGCCTGTTCCCGTCAGCATCGCCGCAAAGATAGTTGCGCCCGAGCGAGACGTGCCGGGAAAAATGCCCGCCACGATCTGCGCAACTCCCACAGCAATGGCGACAGTCCAAGTCACCTCTTTTTTGGAGCTACGCTTTTCTGAAAATCGCTCGGCAGCCATCATCCAGATGCCACCGATGATGAGTGCCCACGCGACGGGCGCAAGCGTAGTCGGCAATTCCACGCCGGCCGCCTTGGCAACGAAGCCGAGCACGGCGGTAATCAGAAAGGCAAGTGCCAGCTTACCGATATAGAGACGATTCTCGGGTTGGTGCCAGCTCACGGCGAGCGTGACCAGACGACGCCAGTAAACGATCGTCACGGCCAGCATGGCGCCGGCCTGGATGACAATATTGAACGTGTCGGATCGCGCCCCCAGCCAGTGTTCTGCAATGAGCAAATGCCCGGTGCTGGAAATCGGCAAGAACTCGGTTATCCCCTCAATAATGCCGAGGATGATTGCACTCCAATCCAACATCGTTGCTCCAAGGTGATTGGCGCGACGTATCGCGCTTCTTTAGAAATGTTCGAGATTCACGTGGATTGGAGTCTTGATTGCCAACTGCCAGTTGCATGTGAATCAGCCATCGTCCTTCGGTACAGGAAGGTTCACCGCTTTGCCTGCCAACTTCTTCCGTAGGTCGTTGAGTGTTTTTAGGCTTGCGACCGTCTCAGTGGGCCGCTGGGTTGCGATGCCTACCAGCAAGGCTTCGATGAGACCGAGCGTTGCCGTGTGCATGCTCAGCATGTCCGCACGTCCTCGTGCCACGGGGAGGACTTGATCGACCTGCTGCCGAAGTTTGGCGGCAAGTGTGTCCGTCAGAAGCAGCGACCCCAGCCTCTGCCGTTTGATTTCACTGAGCAGCAAGGCCAGTTCTTCATACACTCGTCCATAGGCAAGGATGACAACGAGATCCCCCTTGCGTAGCGTCCGAAGGTCATCAGCAAACAGAAGGCCGCTATTGGTCAGGCTCGCGGCATCCAATCCGAATCGCTTGAGTTGCAGAACGAGATAGGTTGCTATGGCGCTTGATGGCCCCAAGCCGAAAACGAGGACTCGCTGGGCCTCGATCATGCTGCGAACGGCTTTCTCGAAATCCTCTGGCTTGATCGAGCGGCAAACACTTTCGAGAGACTGCCGGTGAATCTCCATCGTCACGTCGAAGGCCACTGCCGGACTGGAGCCAACTTCATCCAGCGTTCGCGCGAGCCGGTCGGCCGGCGAGATTGAATCACGCAATTCGCTGGCGAGTGCGCGCCGAAGATCGTCAAGACCGGCGAAGCCCAAGGCCCTGGCGGTACGCACGATCGTGGCATCACTGGTGTTTGCTTTCGCCGCCAGTGCGGCGGCAGATGCGATTAGAACCTGCTCGCGGTTCTCCTGAAAGAACACCGCGACGCGCCGCTCTGCCGGACTCATCCGCTCGATGCTGTTCGCAATTCGCTCATCAAAAGTTGACGGTGTTGGCGGCACGTGTGGGTGCTCCTTGACTTATGTTGTGAACACGACGAAAATTCTATCCCATAGGTAGCAAACACTACAACCCAGTTGGACCCCAATGAACTCTCTTGCCTGGAATATCGCTGCGCCTGCTATTGGAGCCGCCTTCCTTGCGTCGCTTGTCGAGGTTGTGGAAGCGTTCACGATCGTTCTAGCGGTCGGCATCTTGCGCGGGTGGAAACCGGCGGCACTTGGCACTGCTGCGGCGCTCATTGTGCTCACCTTGGTGATCGTGGTGCTAGGCCCATTGCTCAACCAAGTGCCGCTTCACTTCCTCCAATTCGTCATCGGGGTGTTGCTTCTCCTGTTTGGCATGGGATGGCTCCGCAAAGCGATTCTCCGAGCGGCAGGTGTTATTCCGTTACACGACGAGGCGGCCATCTTCGCGTCCGAATCTGCACAACTCGCTGACGCGGGTGCCCGCCAGCGCACGTCGCTCAACTGGATAGCGGGCATGACTGCGTTCAAAGCGGTATTGCTGGAGGGTTTGGAAGTCGTTTTCATCGTTATTGCCGTAGGTGCTGGTCGAGGACTGCTATGGCCCGCTGCCCTGGGCGCACTGGCAGCCTGCATCGTCGTCCTCACCATCGGAATCATTGTTCATAAGCCGCTGGCGCGGGTGCCGGAGAACACTTTGAAGTTCGGGGTTGGCGTCATGCTGTCGGCCTTTGGCGTGTTCTGGACGGGCGAAGGTCTCGGCGTCGAGTGGCCGGGCCAGGATTTGGCATTGGTGGTATTCGCAGGTGTGTTCCTGGCCGTCGGCCTTGCAACCGCATACCGCCTTCGGCGAGTGCGTATGGAGATGGCGCAATGAGTATTCTTCGTGATGTTGCCAAGGAACTACTCGGAATGTTCCTCGCGGACGCGCGACTCACTACGGCAACGCTAGTGCTTGTCGCACTCGTGTCTGCTCTTGTCCTCGCCGTAAAAATTGAGCCGCTTTGGGGAGGATTTCTGCTCTTCTTGGGCTGTCTAGCAATCCTTGTCAGTGCAGCCTCTCGCGAGGCAAAACAACGCGGTTTTCGATGACTCCCGCAGACGAAAATTAGTCAACGCTTGATCTATCAGATAGGCGCGATTGCTATACTGTATGCGTGGAGATGGCATACCTCCACCCCAGAAGTAGAGCTGGGAAAACCGCACTTTCAAAGTGCTGATGATGCCTACAGGTCCTGATCGAGGACGCTGTGGGCTGTCGTCCACCGCGCTCGCCGATCTGTTTGTACCCCACTCCCAGGTCGCGTAGATGCGTATAGAAGAATTTCTCTCCGCACATCGAACCGGAGCCCAACCCTCCGGTGTTTGGCTTGTGCGCGCTGGTGCGAGGATGCACTCGGTCAGGCCAGCGTGGTCGCTATACGTGATCAAGTCTTGGTTTCGCGCCATGACCGGCTGGAGACAGAATAAATCCGACTCCCACCCCTGCAGCGCCATGCGGCGCGTCAACATGCTATGGGAATAGAAAGCAGCTATGGAAACTCCACTCGCTGATACTCACCCCAAGAGCGTCCAGGCCAATCAGAGCCAAGCACGAGAGATTGCGTTCCAGAGCATCCTGGGCGAAGGCCCAAGCATCCACATTGCGCAGCAACCCGAGTGTTTTCACGACCTCGGGCTGGATCAGGTGGTGCAAGCCGTCGTGGCGCCCTGGAAGGAGTATGACCTCGCAGGGTTCTTCCATGCCAATCTCATGTCGGAGGATGCGATCGTCTTCCGGCAGGAAGTGATGCGCGACCTTGAACAACCGGACATCATGGCTGCCGTGCGCGGGTTCACCGAGCGGTTGCGCGTGATGCGCCAGCAATTGCCGCTGGCGACCAAGGCCTACGACCAGCACGAACGCAACCGCTGGCATCTGAATGCGGTGCAACGCTATGGAGAGGCCATCGTTGAACTCGATCGAGCACTGGCTCCGCTGGCACTCAATTCCCGAGGCTTGCAGCGCTGGCGCGAGTTCGTGCGGGCGTATGTCGAGTCCGCGCCCTTCAAGCGCCTCATGGAGCAGGCAGCGCAGTTGGTGCGGGACTTGGCGAGCATCACTTATGCGGTGACGATCTACGGCCCCAACGTCTCGGTTCGCAACTGTGCGGATGAGCCGGACTACACCGTGGAGATCGAGCGCACCTTCGCCAAATTCCGCCGCGGCGCAGTGAAGGACTACCGTATCCAACTCCCGGTCAAGGAGGGCCTCAACCACATCGAGGCGCAGGTACTCGACTGCGTCGCGCAACTGAACCCGCAGGTGTTCGGCGCGCTATCGGCGTTCCGGGCCGAGCATGATGTATTCATGGAGCCCCTGGTCGAGCGCTTTGACCGCGAGATCCACTTCTACATCGGCTGGCTGGACTTCATCTCCCCGTTCCGCAAAGCAGGCATGGCGTTCTGCCATCCCTCCGTGTCGAATGCCACGAAGGACATCCAGGTCTATGGCGCATTCGACCTGGCGCTAGGGCTGCGCCTGTTGAACCAGGAAAAAGCGATCGTCTGCAACGGCTTCGAGTTGCATGGCGCCGAGCGGATGATCGTCGTCACCGGCCCGAACCAGGGCGGCAAGACGACATTCGCGCGCATGTTCGGCCAGTTGCACTGGCTGGCAAGCCTCGGCTGCCCGGTGCCGGCCACCGGGCCGGCCCGGTTCTTCCTGTTCGATCGTCTGTTCTCGCACTTCGAGCGCGAAGAGGACATCCGTAACCTGCGCGGCAAGCTGCACGACGACCTGGTGCGCATGCATCGCATTCTGGAGCAGGCAACACAGAACTCCGTCGTGGTGATCAACGAGATTTTCTCCTCCACGACCTTGCAAGACGCACTGTTCCTCGGCCGTGAAATGCTGGAACGCCTGTCCCGGCTCGACGCCATCGCCGTATGCGTGACGTTCCTGGATGAGCTGACACGGTTTTCCCCCAAGGTGGTCAGCATGGTGGCGGCGCTCGATCCAACGGACCCGGCGGCGCGCAGCTTCAAGCTTGAGCGGCGGGCGGCCGATGGCCTGGCGCATGCGCTGGCGATTGCCGAGAAATACCACGTCACCGGCACCTGGTTGAAGGAGCGGATCGCGCCATGAAAGCCTTGCTGATGCACCCTGACCGGGACTTCGACGGCGAGCAGCCCGTTCCCGCGCATGCCCAGACCCTGGCCCAGGACCTCGAACTGTCCACGCTCTGGGACGCGATGGCGGGAGGAGACGCCTTCCTGCGCGACGTGGCGCGCAAGGCCATCTTGCTATCAACCAACAACGACGCTGAGACCGTGCAGCATCGGCAGCAGGTGCTGGCGGATGCCATAGCGCATCCGCAGGAAGTGCGCGAACTCTACGCCCTTGCGGTTGAGGCGATCGAGGGTCGCAAGAAATACTGGTTCGGCGTGTTCATGAATTACCCCAGTGGCGTCTTGCGCAGCGCCATCGGGCTGATGCAGTTTTTTACCGAGATGCTGCAAAAGCTGCGCGTATTTGCCGAACACAAAGGGAGAGACTTCAGCTCGCCGGGGTTCAGCGCGCTCTTCGAGATGCTGCGCACGGAGTTCGATGACAGCTACCTGGCCACGGTGCGCCAGCATCTGAAGACCCTGAAATTCGATGGCGGCGTGCTGATCAGCGCCTCGCTTGGGCACGGTGGAGAAGGCGTGGGCCATGTACTGCGATTGCCCCCGGAGAAGCCGTCCCTGTGGGAGCGGCTGTTGCACCGGGGACCTGCGCAGTACGGCTTTCGGCTGCACGAGCGCGACGAGGCGGGCGCGCGGATGCTCGGCGAAATCGAGGATTGCGGTGTCAACCTCGTGGCCAATGCGCTGGGGCAGTCTTGCGACCATGTCCTGGGGTTCTTCCAGATGTTGCGCACGGAGCTGGCGTTCTATGTGGCCTGCCTCAATCTGCACGAGCAGTTAGGCCAAGCCCAGGCGCCCTGGTGCATGCCTGCAATGGCGGATACAGGCGCGCTGCAATTGGCTTGCAACGATTTGAGGGACGCATGCCTGGCGCTCAAAATGGGGTCCGGCGTCGTGGGCAACACGGTGCAGGCCCAGGGCAAAGGGTTGATCGTCATCACGGGGGCCAACCAGGGCGGCAAGTCCAGTTTCCTGCGCGCTTGCGGCGTGGCGCAACTGATGATGCAGACCGGCATGTTTGTCTGCGCCCAAGCCTACGCGGGCGAACGCTGCAACGGCGTTTTCACGCACTACAAGCGCGAGGAGGATGCCTCGTTCAAGAGCGGAAAGCTCGATGAAGAGCTGTCCAGGTTGAACGATATTGCCGACGCCATCCAACCAGGATGCCTGTTCCTGTCCAACGAATCCTTTGCTTCGACCAACGAGCGGGAAGGCTCCGAAATCGCCTGGCAGACGGTGGAAGCGTTGCGCGATCGGCGGATCAGGGTGATGGCCGTCACGCACCTGTTCGACTTCGCGCACCGGCTCGCGGCGGACAACCGGGCCGATGCCTTGTTCCTGCGTGCGCAGCGGCGCGAGGACGGCTCCCGATCGTTCAAGCTGGAAGTGGGGGAGCCCTTGTCCACTAGCTTCGGCGAAGATCTATATGCACAGGTGTTTGGTGCCAATGCAGACCAGGCGAACGTGAAAGAAAAGCCCACAGGCGCAAGCGTAGCGCACGATGACAAAAGGCCGGTAACCGGAGCGCAGACGTGATATCGATCGATGCAAAACATCAAAGCTCTCCGGGAGGATATGTCATGCCCTTGGATTCACCATCGGCCTTTAATCTCGTACCGTCCATCGAGACACGCTTGAAATCCGCCGTCCACCTTGCGCGCAACTATATTCTGGAGCGGGCATCGCCAGGCGGCGGGTTTTGTTTCTACCGTGGCTATCACCTAGAGGAGCCGAATCTCTCCGATACCTGGCACAGTACGCGCGCGTGGACGCTGCTGACCAATGCACTGCTACCGGAGCGAGCAAAGCATATCGATTTCGTCCTTTCTCAAGGCATCGGATCGCAGCCTTTCGCGCTGTACCACAGGGTGCGCAGCTTGCAAGAGCTGCAAGCGGAGGACCCCGATGCTCCACGGGTACGCGAAGCCGTGGCGTCTTTACCACTGACGCTGCCACACGCGAGTGCTCCAACACTTCAAGCATCGCTGCATGCCTTGTTCTACAGCCTTTGGCTGAGGCAGCACTTTGGTCTTCCGATGGCCGGAGGGCATTCTTTGGGGCAGGAGTTGCAAGCTATGGAGAACGTCGAGGGCGGCTTTGGTCGCCCTTCCAACCTGCACGACACGGTCGAGGCGCTACGGGTGCTGGAAGTGTGCGGCTGCGGCGTGGAAGAGAAAACAGCGAACTTTGTAAGGCGCGTAGCGGTTGCCGGGTTTGGCTTCCGGCTAACGGAAACCTCCCTTTCGCCGTGCTTGGAAACCACATGCGCAGGAATAGCCTGCAGCATCAGCCTCGGTATTCCCATTGACTATGCACTCGACGCTATTGACTTCATCCTGGCGTGCCAGACTGGGCATGGAGGGTTTGCATTCCGCCCCGGCGGCCTACCTGATTTGGCGTGGACGCATCTGGCATTGGAAACGATCTACGACTGGTTAAACGCCCAAGCCGCTCCATGATGACATGACCATGCATTCTCATTCACCTGTTTCAGGCTCTAGCTCTATAAAGAATGGCTGGCGCCAACGTGGATTCAATCTGCTTTACCACCACAATACGCCAACAGCGCGAACGATTGATTTGAGCTTGGTCTGCCTCATAATCATCAGCGTGGTCGTGGTCATCTTGGATAGCGTGCAGAGCATCCATCGCACCTGGGCAGTAAGCTTTCGCCTTATCGAATGGGGCATTACGATAGCCTTCACGATTGAATATCTAATGCGCTTGGCCGTAGCCCCTAAACCCTGGCGCTATGCCTTCAGTTTCTGGGGAATTATCGATATCGCTGCGGTTCTTCCGACCTATTTATCCTTGTTCATCCCGGGTGCGCAAAGCCTGCTGGTGGTAAGGGCGTTACGCGTACCCCGCGTACTGCGCATCCTCAAGATGACGCGCTATGTCGATGAAAGCGGTGTCTTGCTACAGGCGCTCATGCGTAGCCGCCGCAAGATCGCGCTATTCCTGTTCATGGTGCTCACCTTTGCCATTGTCGCCGGCACGCTGTTGTATGTAGTGGAGGGGCCTAAGTATGGCTTCATAAATATCCCCACCAGTATGTACTGGGCGGTGGCTACGATGGCTACAGTTGGCTTTGGCGACATCGTGCCGCACACGATGCTTGGACGGCTTGTCACTTCAGCGTTGATACTGATTGGCTACAGCATCATCGCCATCCCGACGGGGGTATATACCGCTGAACTTACTCGTGGGATGCACCAAACCGACACCAAACATAGCGTCCCCGATAGCCGCATCTGCCAAAGCTGCGGACACATCGGCCACCCATTAGACGCGCGCTACTGTAGTCAATGCGGCCACAAACTGGGCGAGACAGGCAACTAGAAACCGCGCCGTAGTTCAGGTATAGTCCTCATAGGAGATGGCGTTCCTCCTCATAACCGCCACGCGTTCGCGTGGCTGATGACGCCTACAGACTTCTGACTACCGTCAGAGCTGTAGGCGTTCGCGCTCACATCCTCTGCCGTTGGTCAGCCCGATTGTTTCGAGCCTTACGACCAATGCACAGACTACCTTCTCTCGCACAGTTCGAGCCTCAACCCCCTCTCGGCGGATTGCTCGCATGCCTGCGTGCCGCAGCACTATGCGCTAGCCGCGTGCCCATCCCTGATCGCTCAGGGTCTAAGCCAACTTCTATCTCCTTTATGCGCCCATGCAGCCGCTCAACCAAGCGGGCCGGGTCGTCCACGCCAAGCGCTCGGTGTATCTGCCATCCCCGCTTATACCCATCGCTGAACGAGCATTATTCATCCTCATGGCTCAGTGCAGCTCTGGGTACGGATGAGTTGTCTCCCGCATCGAAGGAAACCGCTTAATGAGCACCAAAGACAAGCATCCCCTCGTAGCCCTTCGGCTGTACTTTCCGACCGGCACCACGGCCAAGGCAACACGCTTCTGGCATCACCTCAGCGCCCCCGCACTAGCGCACCATCTTCTGAAAGTTGCGCGAAAGGCCAACATCTTGCAAGCCATGCTGCACCATGTCGTTTCGGGCTATTTGCCAGGCGAAAAGCTATCGCATAGCCACCCTGAACTAACCGACATGCGGCATCCGCAATGCTTGGAACTGCTGGATACAGAGCAACACCTACTCGATTTCATGCAAGAGCATGCAGAGGAATTGAAGAAAGTACATGCGGTGATGTTTAAGTGCGAAATTCCGCTTGAGCACCAACACCACGCATCCACACATAGAGGCAGTAAAGGAAAGCTTCGATGAACGGGCTCTATGCCGTAATCGCAATCAGCGCGGGATCTGTCATCGGTGGCCTTACCCGCTACGGACTGAGCTTGGGGATGAACGCAATCTTCCCACCCATCCCGATGGGTACATTGGTGTGCAATCTGATCGCCGGGTATATCGTCGGCGTAGCCATAGCATTCTTTGCAGCATCACCCAACCTAGCCCCTCACTGGCGCCTTTTCATCATTACGGGCCTTGCCGGTGGCATTTCCACGTTCTCCACGTTCTCCGCCGAACTTTTGGCTCTATTGCGTGCAGGCAGCTTGAGCTTGGCTGCTGGAATGTTGGTCTTGCATTTGGGCGGTTCGCTCATTATGACCGCCTTGGGAATGACTACAGTTTCACTAACAAACCATTCGTGAACGGAGATTGCCATGCAAGGCTATCAACTGACGTTTTTCACCGGACAAGACAAGCACGTCGGCTCCAAACCCATAGGCCAATGGCTGCTGGAGTTCGCCCAGAAGCATGGGGCAATCGGAGGCACTCTTGTGGGCGCAGGCGAAGGGTTCGATCACCACGGCCGCTTCCATTCTGCCCATTTTTTTGAGTTGGCCGACCAGCCCTTGGCCGTTACCGTTTCCGTAGCCGAGGCCAACTATCAGCCACTAATGGATGCCTTGGCTCAGGAAGATATCAATCTGGCCTACGTCATGGTGCCTGTCGAATTTGGCCGAGTAGGCAAACAGGCTGTCTGACCAAGATTTACCTAAAGGGGTTCTATGACAACAAAACTCATCCTGACCCGGCACGGCCATGTGGACTGGATCGCGCCCGAGCGGTTTCGGGGCCGTGCCGACCTAGCGCTATCCAATCTTGGTGAACGGCAGGCCAAGATGCTTAGCGAGCGCATCGCTAGCAGTTGGAAGCCGGACATGATCTACACAAGCCCGCTGTCGCGCTGCGTGCATACCGGCGCGGCGATCTCTCAGGCCACGGGCGCTAGGGCGGAGCCGCTTGCCGACCTCATGGACACGGACTACGGCCAGTGGCAGGGACTCACACACGAGGAAGTGCGCTCTCGCTGGCCGTCCGAGTTCCATGACTGGTTTCACACACCCGAGCTGGCTGCGATTCCCAACGGGGAGACTCTGGCGGCCGTTTTAGTGCGCAGCGTTCATGTTCTCCAGTTTGTACTCAAGAAGCACGCAGACCAGACCATCGTACTGGTAGGGCATGACAGCACGAACCGAGTGATCCTAATGCATGCCCTCGGCCTGTCACTGTCGCGCTATTGGCGCATCAAGCAAGAGCCATGCTGCATCAACGAGATCGCCATTGACGATGGGGTTTTCACGATCCACCGGATCAATGAGACACATCACCTAGTGGGGGCGTGAACCTCTACGTCCTCTAGCGCAGTCAAGTGCAATGTGCATTGGGTTGTGTCTGTGTCATTCAAGGCTGGAGGAATGAAAGCGCAGGGCCTCGAACGAATGCCGGTGGCAACGCCGGTCAGTCCATAGGGAACGAACGCATGGAAAAAGAAGAACAGATGGATGCAGGTCTCACTGAAGAACAGGTTCATGCCGCCCGAGAAGAGTATGGCTACAACGAAATCGCGACGAAACGTCCGAGCTTGGTTCGTAGCATTCTTGGCCGCTTGTGGGGACCTATTCCCTGGCTCCTAGAGTTTGCACTGGCAATGGAGCTGGTCATTGGCAAGGTTCGCGAACCGGTCATGATCGCCTTGTGGCTGGTGTTCAGCGCCGTTGTAGGTGCCGTGCAGGAGCGGCGCTCGCAGCGCGTGCTGGATCTGCTGCGCAGCCGCCTGAGCGTCAACGCCAGCGCACGCCGAAACGGCGAGTGGCGCACCATCCCCGCACGGGAATTGGTGCCAGGGGACCTGATCCACCTCGGGCCCGGCGATCTGGTGGCCGCCGACGCCAGTGTCTCGAATGGAGCAGTAGAGGTCGATCAAGCGGCCTTGACGGGTGAGTCCGCTACCGTAACCCGCACCACAGGCGAAACTCTTTATTCAGCCTCAACCGTCAAAAGCGGCCAGGCCACCGCTCGGGTTACCGCGACCGGCACCGCCAGCTTCTTCGGACGCACAGCCGAGTTGGTGCAGTCGAAGACCGCCGGTGGGCACCTGGATCGGCTGCTGTATGCGGTCGTGCGCCATCTGGTTGCAATCGACGCAGTGCTAGCCGTGGCGCTGCTGGCCTTTGCGCTGTGGCGCGGAATCGACTTGCTCACGCTCGTTCCGTTCTTGCTGGTGCTGATCATCGCCACCGTCCCAGTGACGATGCCAGCCGCGTTCACCGTGGCCAACGCCGTTGAGGCACGGCTGCTGGCACGGCGCGGCGTACTCGTCACTGGCCTGTCCGCCGTTCAAGAAGCGGCGACGATGGATGTGCTGTGCATCGACAAGACCGGCACGCTGACCCAAAACCGGCAGGTCGTGACAGCAGTCATCCCTTTGCCCGAGCAAAGCGGACAGAACGAGGCCGATGTGCTGGCGCTGGCCGCCGCCACATGCAACCAAGCCTCGCAAGGGTCCGTCGAAAAGGCCATCTGGGAAGCCGCGCGCCAACAGCAGGCAGCTCCACTGGAATGTCTGCAGGCCACACCCTTTGAACCTGCCACCAAACATTCGGAAGCCTTGGTTCGGCACGGAGATCAAACCCTTCGTGTGGTGTTCGGCTCCCCTGCTGTGGTGCAAAACATGGCGGTGGCCTTCAAGGGGTTGACGCAACTGGTTGACGCCTTGGCATCCACCGGCGCACGTGTCATGGCGGTTGCGGCAGGCACATCCGACACGCTCACCATTCGCGGGCTGATCGCGATGGCTGACACGCTGCGCGATGACGCTCCAGCACTGGTGAAATCACTGCGTGCGCTCGGGGTGCGCGTTTTGATGGTCAGCGGCGACATGGAAGCGACGGCACGCACCATTGCACGGAAGGTCGGATTAGGCGAGCGCTTTGCCAGTTCCGTCCCGGACGCGGGCGATCCGCTCGACTACGACGGATTCGCACACTGTTTCCCGCAAGACAAGTTCCGCCTCATCCAGTCACTCCAACGCACCGGCCACGTCGTGGGTATGACGGGCGATGGCGTCAACGACGCACCGGCTCTCAAGCAAGCGGAAGTGGGCATCGCCGTGAGCGATGCCACCGATGTGGCCAAGGCGTGCGCGCAGGTGGTTCTGACGCATCCGGGCCTGCAGGACCTGGTGGCCGTCATCGAAAGCGGCCGGCGCGTCTATCGACGGATGCTCACGTGGACGATCACAAAGATCGCCAGGACGATCGAACTGGCGGCCCTGCTCGCCATCGGCTACATCGCGACGGGCTTCTTTGCGACGTCCTTGCCACTGATAGCGCTGCTGGTGGTGCTGAACGATGTCGTCACGATTACGCTCGCGACGGATCGTGCGTGGGTTTCGCCCGAGCCGGAGAAATGGAGCATCAGGCAAATTGGGCGCCTGGCGGCTATTTTTGCTATCGGCTGGGTTGTACTGGGTTTTGTGCTGCTATGGGTTACCAAGGATGTGCTGGCACTACCAGTCCCGGAAATCCAGATGGCGATCTTCGTCTTCCTGATCTATTCGGCGCAAACAACCATTTACCTCACGCGTGTGCGTGACCGCTGCTGGTCTTTCCGTCCCAGCCTTTATGTTGCACTTGCGACGGGGGGAAATGCAGTGATTGCCACCGTGGTCGCTGCGTTCGGCCTGATCGGCGCTGCACTTTCGCCAGCCGTCATTGCCGGCATCTTCGTTGCCGTATGTGCCGCGACATTGCTTTTCGATGAAATCAAAGTCCGGTATCTGAATGGAATGAATGGATAACAGCACCCAAATTCCTCCCTGGCGAGCCTGGTCGCCGGCAGGTGCGGTCGATTCACTGGACTTTTGGGTCGCAGATTGAAAGAAACCACGCAACCCAACGCCGGCTGGTGCAGCATGGATTGGCGTCAACTGGCCATCCAGCCTCAAAGGATTTCGGAGGGTGTTCGACTCCCGGCATCGAACACCCTCTTGGATTTTGGTGCTAGCGTTTCATCGAAGCCATAAATAATCGGTGTGCCATTGGCTATTTCCACCTGAGAAAGTTTATCGTCATCGAGCTTCTCTACGAGACCAATCAACGCCCTCAAAGCGTTACCATGACCGACCAGCAGCACGCTGCGCCCTTGGCACAGAAGCGGTACTAGCTCTTCAACCCATACTTCACGCACCCGCTCCATGGTCTGCCGTAGGGACTCCCCCTGAAAAGCACGACCGACTGGGCATCCACGATAGCGCTCATCAAGAGCCACTAAGCTCTTCACACGATCGCCAACAGGTGGTGGCACGATATCAATGGAGCGTCGCCACTGCATAACTCGGGCTGCTCCAAATTCACACTCAGCGTCTCGCCGACTCAGCCCAGTGAGGCCGCCATAGTGGCGCTCATTGAGGCGCCAATCCAGCTTCTGGGGAATCCAGAACCGTTCCATTTCATCAAGTGCTATCCACAACGAATACACACAGCGCTTTAGCACTGAGGCAAACGCGATATCCACCTCTATACCAGCCTCGCGCATCGCGCATGCAGCTTCACGCATCTGCGTGCGCCCGAGGCTAGTCAGATCCACATCCACCCAGCCGGTAAAGCGTTGTTCGCGATTCCACTCGGATTCGCCGTGGCGCAGCAGTATCAGATAGCCCGTCATATGTTGAACCGTGAAGCACTGCCGCGGCCCACGAAAAGCGTGTTGAAGGTAAGGATGATCAAGGCCATGGCATGCTCCTCGCGATCAATAGTCTTTCGTGAGTCTCGAAGGCTTTTCGCGCGTAGTTATCCAAGAGGAACCCACAATTATCCGCTTCTTCGCGAATTCCGCCGGCCCTTGTACATGAGCAACAGCCAACCTTCCACGCCCATCCGAACACCAAATATGAAACGACCGTAACATTGTACGACATGAAATTCGATCGACAGAAGTCAATCGCCGTGAAGCACTGGAATTGGGGCCACCAACGACTGGAACTTGTGTATAGTTGACACAGGAGATGGTGTTCCTCCTCTTTTGAAGAAACCGCAGCCGAAGATGCGCTGCTGATGACGCCTACAGAACCTGACCTTCGTTGGGGGCTGTAGGCGTTCGCGTTTACGTCCTTGGCATTGGTCAGCCCGATTGTTTCGAGCACATGACCAAGGTCCAATGCGTAAATATCTTCGTCGTCCCGAACAGCTAGAGCTACTGCCATCTCTTGGCAAATGGCTCCTCATCGCAAGCGTTGTCGCCGCTCTCGCGGGCAGCGCGTCTGCATTTTTCCTAGTGTCTCTGGATCGCGCCACCGAATGGCGCGAGGCGCACCGCTGGATCATCTGGCTGCTTCCGCTTGCAGGCATGGGCGTGGGCTTCGTCTATCACCTGCTGGGCAAGCAGGTGGACGGCGGTAACAACCTCATCATCGATGAGATCCACGACCCCAAGAAGGTTGTCCCGCTACGCATGGCGCCCTTGGTGCTAGGAGGCACCGTCATCTCTCACCTATTCGGTGCATCGGTCGGCCGAGAAGGCACTGCCGTGCAGATGAGTGGCGCGCTTGCAGATCAGCTCACCCATGTTTTCCGGCTGGAACACGAAGACCGGCGCATCCTGCTCATGACTGGCGTCAGCGCCGGTTTCTCCGCAGTGTTTGGCACGCCGCTGGCCGGGGCCGTGTTCGGGCTAGAAATACTAGCTATCGGGCGCATGCGCTACGACGCGCTGTTTCCTTGCGCCGTAGCGGCGATCGTGGCGAACCAGGTATGCCTTGCCTTCGGTGTCCACCATACGCATTACGCCATCTCCGAAGTTGTGCCAATCAGTGCCTGGAGCGTACTGGCCGTCGTACTGGCCGGCATCATCTTTGGGCTGGTAGGGGCCGTCTTTGCCAAGGCCGCGCACAAGCTGGGCGCAACGATGAAGCGCCGTATCGGCTACGCGCCGCTCCGCCCGTTCGTGGGAGGAGTGATCGTTGCCACCGCCGTGTGGGCGCTTGACGCCTACAACTACATCGGCCTCGGCATTCCCGAGATCATGCGTTCGTTCCAGGAGCCGATGAAGCCTTGGGACTGGCTGGGCAAGCTCGTCTTCACAGTGGTCTCCCTAGGCACTGGGTTCAAGGGCGGCGAGGTCACGCCGCTGTTCTACATCGGTGCGACGCTAGGCAACGCGCTGGCACCATTGCTGCACCTGCCCTTTCCGATGCTGGCTGGCATCGGTTTCGTTGCCGTGTTCGCAGGTGCGGCGAACACGCCTATCGCCACTACATTGATGGCCATGGAGCTATTTGGCGCCGATATTGGCCCGCTGGCGGCGGTCGGCTGCATCACTGCTTACCTGTTCTCCGGCCATACAGGCATCTACCACGCACAACGGCTTGGCCGCGGCAAGCACAGCAAGCATCGGCGCACGGTTCCGGAAGAGCTTCGGATTTCCGATCTCGCGCATTTCCACAAGCAGCGCAGCGAAGCCCAGAAGAAGCCTCCGATCCCACCGGCGGACACCAGCGAGCCGCAGATCGAACACCAAGCAAACGACATCGACCAAAAAGGAGAATGACCATGTCGGCATCCAGCATCCAGACCATACATGCGCGAGAAATCCTGGACTCACGCGGCAACCCCACGATCGAAGTCGATGTAAGTCTGGCTGGTGGCGCCACGGGGCGCGCCGCCGTTCCATCCGGTGCGTCCACAGGTATTCACGAGGCCGTCGAAATCCGAGATGGCGATGTCCATCGCTTTAACGGTAAAGGTGTTCACACAGCAGTTTCCCATGTCAACAAAGCGATCTCTGCAGTGCTCCACAGCAGAGATGCCTGCGATCAGGCGGACATCGACAAACTGCTGATCGAATTCGATGGCACTCCCAACAAGGAACGCCTCGGGGCCAACGCAATCGTCGGAGTGTCTTTGGCCGTGGCCCGTGCTGCCGCACAGGCCTGCGGTCAGCCGCTGTTTCGCTATCTGGCAGGCGATCGCGATATACGCATGCCCGTGCCGATGTTCAACATCCTCAACGGCGGCGTGCATGCGAACTGGCAGGGGCCGGATTTTCAGGAATTCATGATTGCGCCAGTGGGTGCTCCGAGCTTCTCTGAAGCATTCCGCTACGGCGCAGAGATCTACCACCGCCTGCGCTCAATCCTGAAAGAACGAGGCTACTCCACAGCAGTCGGTGACGAAGGCGGGTTTGCCCCTGCACTGCAACGCAACAGCGATGCGATCGAGCTGATACTGGCGGCGATCGAAGCGGCAGGCTATCGGCCTGGCATTGATGTAGTGCTCGCTCTCGACCCAGCCTCCAGTGGTTTCTTTGAAGACGGCCTCTACCACCTTCGTAGCGAAAGCCGCAAAGTCACGCCATCGGAGCTGATTGAGTTGTACGAAGACTGGATTGGTCGCTTCCCAATCGCGGTGCTGGAGGACGGACTGGCAGAGGACGACTGGACCGGCTGGCAACTACTGAATCAGCGACTGGGCGATCAGATCGAGCTGGTGGGGGATGACCTCTTCGTGACCAATGTCAAACGTATTGAGCGCGGCATCCGCGAGAAGGTCGCCAACGCCGTACTGATAAAGCCCAATCAGGTGGGCACGCTTACCGAAACATGCGCCGCCGTAGATATGGCTTACGCGGCTGGCTGGGGAGCGATGGTTTCGCATCGCAGCGGCGAAACAGTAGATAGTTTCATTGCAGACTTAACCGTCGCATTGAACACCGGACACCTCAAGACCGGTGCTCCCTGCCGCGGTGAGCGTGTCGAAAAGTATAACCAACTCATGCGTATTGAAGAGATATTAGGTGACCGTGCCCACTATGCCGGTCGGGCCGCATTTGTTCGCTAGGTGAGCAATAAACACATGCCAATGCACATACTTTCATCAATGGTCAGCCTTGTATGACTGGCCTAAAGCTGCTCCGCAAGCAAAAGAGTGGATTATTAGTTCGAGGCCTTTATGGAATTGAGACATCTCCGCTACTTTGTCATCCTGGCTGAAGAGCTGCATTTCACACGAGCTGCCGAGCGCTTACACATCGAACAGCCCCCACTGTCCCGAGCCATTAAAGAGCTTGAGGATGAACTGGGGGCTGTTCTCTTTGATCGAGATCGTCGGGGAACCCAACTGACTTCGGCCGGAGTAGCATTCCTACAGGATGTGCGACGAGTATTCGCTGCCTTGGAACAGGCTCGGGAAAACGTCAAGGCCATCGCAGCGGGTTTACAAGGCAGTCTGCGTATCGCGATATCTGATGGCACTGTTGACCAGCGCCTGTCTGCATTTCTCGCCCACTGCCGCGAAGAAGAGCCCGACATTGAAATACGGCTGACAGAAGTTCCTCTAGCTGAACAGTTGCGCGGACTGCGGTCGGGCGACTTCACGATCGGATTTGCCCATACCGCGGAGGTTGGCGAGGAAATCATCGCGGAGCCGATATGGCATGACCCACTGATCTTGGCAGTGCCCGCTCGGCATCCATTGCTTGCTCACAAGGAAGTACCGCTTTCAGAACTCGTCTCGTATCCGCTCGTGTTATGCGACCCGCAGGTATGCGAGGGTTACTGCCGCGAGTTGACACGGCTGCTGCGGCCGTTGGAGCGAGAGCCCAATGTCGTCGAGCACGCATCCTCGTTGGACATGATGCTGACCTTGGTCGGGGCTGGATACGGCTTGGGTTTCACCACGGTCGCAAGGCTTGCGGTCAGCCAACGTGCAGACGTGATTGCCCGTCCATTGGCCGTGGATTCGGCCGTGATAACAACCTACCTGCTTCGACTTCGCAGTGACACTTTATGCCCTGCATTGGAGCGATTCATAATTCGCTTGCGTTCGCAGAGGGACGGATAGAGGTCTGTTTCCGGCGCGGCATCAGCCTACATCGGCATCGGCATGAAGATTGCGTTCCGTTGCAGCCATCAGTTCGGTGCCGCTCATTCTGAGCGCCGCGGCAATTTTCAGGATTACGGCCAGCGAGGGCAAATGCTCCCCTCGCTCGATCTTGCCCATGTGCGAACGCTCGATTCCGGCCAGTGCAGCTAGTTCCTCCTGTGCAATACCCTGATCCATACGAAACGCGCGCACAGCTTTGCCGAAGGCCTGGGCTGGCTCGGCTTCATATCTGGTTGTGCCGGGGGGACGGCCTCGTTGAACAGTACGCTTCTGCATTAGCAGAAGCGTCGAGCAGTCACTAGAATTTAACCACGTTAAATTTAACTCATGGGTATCATGTCGGACTGGTTTTTTGATCAATTCTTTTCTTGGGGGCTCTTATGCACGATGCCACCAGTCCGCCCCCCCGTCTTAGGCTTGCGGTAGCACCGGGCGTACCGTCATCACAACTGTCGGCGCTTCTCGTGCGGCAACGCGCAGAGGAGCCAGACGTCACCCTCACGTTTTTCGAGGTTGCAGGGGACGTCCTGCTTGAGGGGCTTCTTGAAGGCCGCTACGACGTCGGAATATCGCTTCAGGGGCATAGCGCCCCGGCTCTCAAAACACAGCCCTTGTGGACGGAGACCATGGCCGTTGCCATGCCACCACGGTTCCGCTTGTTCGACCAGGCGAAGCTGACCCTCGCCGATCTCCAAGACTATCCGGTCTATCGCTGGCAGGCAGAAGCCTGCTCGCTGCTCGATGAGAGACTCGCCTCCCTCATGCCGGCGGATCAGGAGAACATCCAGCGGGTGACTTCTTTCGAGATGCTGGCACTATGGGTTGCGGCCGGCTACGGCGTCGGCGTATCTGCGCGATCGCGTATCGAGCGTGCCCATGAATGGGGAATCACCGCGCGACCGCTCGCCGACGGCCCCTATGAAATCGTGACCTACCTGCAGCGGCCCCACGCACAAGCCGAATCCGTTGCGGAGCGGTTCGAGCGCAGAGCGATGCAAGTCACCGGGACTGGCGCTAAGTGATAGCGCCTCTAAGGCCGGGGCCATGACCCCGGCCTTAGGTCGAAGTGGGGTTAAGCCCCCTCAAGTACCGCGGCGCTATCCACCAGCCGACGAACACTCAGCCGCACATCCTCGGGGATGGGCCGCATGGCAATGGCTTCGGGCGCATCCTCATGGCGTTGGTAGTCGCCCATGATGACCCGGATGATCGCGGGCACGTTGGTCGGCGTGACCGCATCGATGGCCGCACGATCCCCCAGGTCGGGGTGTGGCTGGGTCAGCATGCGGTACAGGTCCCACGAATCCGCGTGCGGGCACTGGTTCATGAGCACCTGGGCCAGCTTGTGCTTGAGCGGCACCAGTTGCCAATCGGGAACCCGCTGCCCCCGGTTGCCCAGGCTGATGGACAGCAGCTTGCCGGCTTTCAGCTCGCGGTTGATCTGGTCCTTGGACTTGCCGGCCAGCTTGCCGAACAGCGGCACGGGCAGATTGTTCGGCGACTCGTAGATGGCCAGCATTTCCTCGCGCTCGCGCTGGATGGCGGACACTTCCGGCTCCGGGGCATGCACCGGAGGCGGCGGCACCTGCGACAGCCGCTGGAAGGTGATCCCGCCGCTGTTCGGGGTCACGACGATGGGCGTGGCCACCACAGGCGGCACACCAGCGACAGCGGGCTCGGCCACTGCGGGGACCGAGCCCACCGCTTCCTCCACTTCCGCCATCGCCGGCACCCCGTCGATGCGGATGGTCAGGTGCGCGCTCGCGGCTTCCACTTCGCCCTGTTCGAGCAGGTCGAGGCGATCAGCCCAATCCTGCATCATGCGGCGCCTCGGCTCCACGTACTTGGCGTGGTTGTAGGCCGAGCTGACCTTATTGGGGTCGGAGTGCGAAAGCTGTGCGTCCACCCAAATCTTCGGGTATCCGATCTCGTTGAGCGCGGTCGAGATGGTGCCGCGGATGCCGTGGCCGGTCAGGCGTCCCTCATACCCCATGAGCTGCACAGCCTTGTTGAGGGTGTTCTCGCTGATGCGCTTCTTGAGTTCGCTGCGATGCGACAGCAGGTACTTCTGCGCCGGCCGCATCACGCCCAGGAGATAGCGCACGATCTCGATGGCCTGCAGGGACAGGGGCACGATGTAGGGCGGCACGTCCTGCGGCCGCTTGCCAGCCTTGCGCATTTCGTCCTGGAGCTGCTTGACGACCTGCGGCGGGATGATCCACAAGCCGCGGTCGAGGTCGAATTGCTCAGGCTCGGCCAGCCGCAACTCGCCCGTGCGCACCCCCGTCAGGAACAGCAGACGGACACCAAGCTGGGTCTGCCAGCCGCGGGGGTTGTAAAGCCGGAGCTTCTGAAGGAACTCGGGTAGCTCGGGAAGGTGCAGGTAGGGGTTGTGCGCCACCGGAGGCTTGGGTTCGGCCACAACGTCCAGGTCCGCGGCCGGGTTGACTTCCAGCCCCTCGGCGATGACCAGGGCATAGCGGAACATCTGGTTGAACCAAGTGCGGACCTTCTCGGCGGTAGTGAACGCCTTGCGCTTCTCAATCGCCGCCACGACGCCTACGAGTTGGGGCCGGCGAATGTCGTAGATCGACATCTTCCCCAAGGTTGGCAGCACGTCTTTATCGAAGATGCGCAGAATCTGCGAAAGCGTGCTTTGACGGCCTTCTTTGAGTTCCTTGCGGCGATGCTCGACCCAGGCATCGAAGACGTTCTTGAAGGTGTATTCGCCTGCCAGCTTGGCCGCGTGCCGGCGCTGGTCGCGTTCGATTTGGGGATCGATCCCCCTGGCGAGCAGGGCTTGGGCCTTGTCCCGCTCGGCGCGGGCCTCCCGCAGGCTGAGGGCGGGATAGCTGCCCACGGACATGCGCTTTTGCTTGCCCAGCCAAGAATAGCGGAAGATCCATGACTTGCCGCCTGCAGCAGAGACCATCAGGTTCAGGCAGTCGTTGTCGTAGAGGGTGTAGCGCTTGCCGGTGGTCTTGGCCTGCCGGACGATCAGATCAGAGAGTGCCATTTCGAGGCTCCTAAGTGATGACTTAGGCCTATGCTCGTCATGGTTCCCGCTCAGTCCCAGCAACTATCCGGAAGCCGCTTCACCCGTATTCCTGTGCCTAGATTGGCGCCTAAAAAAGGCTGGCTGCGGGTGGATTTCCGTGGCGCTCGCTGGAATGAAAAAAGGGCCTTTCGGCCCTCTTTTCAACGACTTACAGACGTCAGTAGAAGTCTATAGATCATAACTTGGAGCGGGAGACGAGTCTCGAACTCGCGACCTCAACCTTGGCAAGGTTGCGCTCTACCAACTGAGCTACTCCCGCTTGGAGTGGCTCCCCGACCTGGGCTCGAACCAGGGACCTACGGATTAACAGTCCGGCGCTCTACCGACTGAGCTATCGGGGATTTGTTCCGCTGTCTCAGCGTTTGCTGCTGCAGCGGAGGCCGGATTGTACAACAGGTTTTTCGCGCGTGGGAAGCCCCCTGATCGAACTTCTTGAAAATCGCGATTGAGGCGCTTGTCGCGCAGCGGCGCACATGATGTGCGTGATGGATGCGCGCGGATGCGCGCGCAGGAACCATGTCACCAGCGTGCGCGATGGATGTGCGCTGTATGTGCCGAGGTGTGCGGCGGCCGGTGCGCCGATGGTGGCGATGGTGGCGATGGTGGCGATGGCTGCCATCGCCGCATCGCCTGGCGCCGTTCCGTGAAGGCGATGCGCAGCGCGAGCGCGCCCGGCACGGTGCCCATCACGTAGCGCTGCGCCAGCAGACAGCGCTCGCTGCGCGAGCGGCGGGTCGTGATGCCGGCGGCGTCGAGCACCAGCATCAGGTTGACGCTGCCGCTGACGCCGATCTGCACGGCGCCGCGCTGCAGGGTCTGCAGCAGGAGCGAGCCCTTTGCCGGATGCGGGCCGCCGCGCGCCCGGCGCGGTGTCACGGCCAACGCCACTACTGCGACTCCTGCCACTACTTGCTGTGGTCGCGACTGTCGCCGCCGATGGCGTCGACGATGATCATGGTGCGGTCGAGCATGCCGCGATCGTCGAAGTAGGCGCTGAAATGCGCCGGCTGGTAGCCGCTGACGTACATGCGGTAGGACCAGGCCTCGCGCTTCATCAGCGGGTAGTACTGGATCGGCTCGCGCGGCATGCCGAAGCGCTCGGCCACATCATGCTTGGTCCACAGGCCCGGGCGCGCCTGGTAGATCTCCTGTTCCGTCAGCATCTGGCGGAAGCCGGCCAGCCTGCCGGCAGCGTCGAAGTCGGCCGCATAGACCTCGTAGCCGAGCGGCTGCTTGGAGTAGATCCAGCGCGTCTTGCCGTCGGCCATCTGGTAGGTCTCGGTCGGCGCGCCGAAGGTGTCGCGCACGGAACTTTGCGGGCTGCCGATCATCTTCTCGGCGGTCTGCACGGGCTGCAGCGTGGCGCAGGCGCTCACAGCGGCGGTGGCCAGGGCCGCGGCGATCCAGGGCGCAAAACGAAAGGGCATGACGATCCTCCAGCATCGGCCGGATCCGGCGCACGGTCCGGCCGTGCGTTCAGCATAGTCCACCTGCGGGACGGCGCGGCTGCTCCGGCGGTGTGCGCGTTCCCACCAGCCATAACGCGCTCGGAGGGCGCTTTATTCCGCACGGGCAGGTCGGCGGGGCGCATCAGGTGGAAGTCGGCGCCGGAATCGCCAGCGCCCGGCGGATGGAGGCGGGCAGCAGCGCGAGCGAGGAGGCGGTGGCGCCCGCCTGCAGCGAGCGGCGCAGGAAGGGGCGCAGGAAGCGGCGGCGTTGATCGTCGTGTGTCATGGCGGTGGGCGTGGTCGGGCGGCCGTTGGCCTCGCGTGGCGCGCCGCTGGCGAGGTGGGCCGGTGATAAGCGACAGGCGCTTGTCCCGCCCGCGGCGGGCTGCGGTATGTCCCGCCCGCGGCAGGCTGCGGTAGGATCGCGGCTCCGACCGTTGTTCTGCTGTCCTCACCGCGAGACCGCCATGACCTTCCCCGCCGAGACTCCCGTTCCTCCCTATTACGCCGTGATCTTCACCAGCACCCGCACGCCGGGCGACGAGGGCTACGGCGCCATGGCCGACCACATGGAGCAGCTGGCCGCGACCATGCCGGGCTTCCTCGGCGTGGAGTCGGTGCGCGATGCCGGCAGCGCCGGCGCGCCCGGCATCACGGTGGCCTACTGGGCCTCGCTGGAGGCCATCGCGGGCTGGAAGGCCCACGGCGAGCACCAGCTGGCGCAGCGGCTGGGGCGCGAGCGCTGGTACGAGGACTACCGCGTGCGGGTGTGCAAGGTCGAGCGCGAATACGGTTTCTCGCGTGCCGCAGACGCGGGCGCTCCTGCCGGCGAGGCCGTCGGGGCCCGCTGAGGCGCGGCGCCGGCCTGGTGCCGTGCCCCAACCTTTGCGCGCCTTGCCGGGCCGCGGCTGCTTCATGTTGCGGTGCGGCATCGAAAGGCTTCGCGCGAGGATGTATGCAGTTGCGTGCGGATGGGCACGCGTTAGGTCCTGCTGGTGCCAGGAAGGCCCGTTTCCGGTGCCCGGGTCCAAGGCCTGCGCGGAGGCCCAGTTGATGCACCATTTCTGTGCATTCGTATTGCGACTGCAAGGAATGCAGTAGTTTTCAGGCATTTGAAAGCAAAATCAGGCAAAATCCCGGATTTACTTGTCCGACTGCGATCCAGCCGGCGGGGCTTTTCCCTTAGATCCAGACCTTGAGGTAAGCAATGAGTGACCAGCAACCGACCATCATTTACACGCTGACCGACGAAGCACCCTTGCTGGCGACCAGTGCCTTCCTGCCGATCATCCGCACCTTCACGGCACCGGCCGGCATCAACGTCGCCACCAGCGACATCTCGCTGGCCGGCCGTATCCTGGGCGAGTTCCCCGAACTCCTGACCGAAGAGCAGCGCGTCCCCGACAACCTGGCCGAACTCGGCCGCATGACCCTGCTGCCGGACACCAACATCATCAAGCTGCCGAACATCAGCGCATCGGTGGCCCAGCTGAAGGCCGCGGTCAAGGAACTGCAGGGCAAGGGCTACCAGCTGCCGGACGTGCCGGACGAGCCCAAGAACGACGAAGAGAAGGCACTCAAGGCGCGCTACTCGAAGTGCCTGGGCTCGGCGGTGAACCCGGTCCTGCGCGAAGGCAACTCCGACCGCCGCGCGCCGGCGGCGGTGAAGAACTACGCCAAGAAGCATCCGCATTCGATGGGCGAGTGGAAGCAATGGTCGCGCACCCATGTCTCGCACATGGAGCACGGTGACTTCTACCATGGCGAGAAGTCGCTGACGCTGGACCGCGCGCGCGATGTCAAGATGGAGCTGGTCACCAAGAGCGGCAAGGCCATCGTGCTCAAGCCGAAGGTCGCCTTGCTGAACGGCGAGATCATCGACTCGATGTTCATGAGCAAGAAGGCGCTGTGCGAGTTCTACGAGCAGCAGCTCGAGGACTGCCGCCAGGCCGGCATCCTGTTCTCGCTGCACGTCAAGGCGACCATGATGAAGGTCTCGCACCCGATCGTGTTCGGCCACTGCGTCAAGATCTACTACAAGGAAGCCTTCGAGAAGCACGGCAAGCTGTTCGACGAGCTGGGCATCAACGTCAACAACGGCATGGTCGATCTCTACGAGAAGATCAAGACCCTGCCGGAGTCCAAGCACGAAGAGATCATCCGCGACCTGCACGCCTGCCAGGAGCACCGCCCGGCGCTGGCCATGGTCGATTCGGCCAAGGGCATCACCAACTTCCACTCGCCCAACGACGTGATCGTGGATGCCTCCATGCCCGCGATGATCCGCCAGGGCGGCAAGATGTGGGGCGCCGACGGCAAGCCCTATGACTGCAAGGCCGTGATGCCCGAGTCGACCTTCGCCCGCATCTACCAGGAGATGATCAGCTTCTGCAAGTGGCACGGCAACTTCGACCCGCGCACCATGGGCACGGTGCCGAACGTCGGCCTGATGGCGCAGAAGGCCGAGGAGTACGGTTCGCACGACAAGACCTTCGAGATCCCCGAAGACGGCGTCGCCAACATCACCGACCTGGCCACCGGCGAAGTGCTGCTGTCGCAGAACGTCGAGGCGGGTGACATCTGGCGCATGTGCCAGGTCAAGGACGCGCCGATCCGCGACTGGGTCAAGCTGGCCGTCACGCGCGCGCGCAACTCGGGCATGCCGGCGGTGTTCTGGCTCGACTCGTACCGTCCGCATGAGAACGAGCTGATCAAGAAGGTCGAAGCCTACCTGAAGGACCACGACACCAGCGGCCTGGATACCCAGATCATGTCGCAGGTGCGCGCGATGCGCTACACGCTGGAACGCGTGGCACGCGGCCTGGACACCATCTCGGTGACCGGCAACATCCTGCGCGACTACCTGACCGACCTGTTCCCGATCATGGAACTGGGCACCAGCGCCAAGATGCTGTCGATCGTGCCGCTGATGGCCGGTGGCGGCATGTACGAAACCGGCGCCGGCGGTTCGGCGCCCAAGCACGTGCAGCAGCTGGTCGAGGAGAACCACCTGCGCTGGGATTCGCTGGGCGAGTTCCTGGCCCTGGCGGTGTCGCTGGAAGAGCTGGGCATCAAGAACGACAACGCCCGCGCCAAGATCCTGGCCAAGACCCTGGACGAAGCCACCGGCAAGCTGCTGGACCTCAACAAGTCGCCGTCGCGCCGCACCGGTGAGCTGGACAACCGTGGCAGCCAGTTCTACCTGGCCATGTACTGGGCCCAGGCACTGGCCGCGCAGACCGAGGACGCCGAGCTGGCGGCCAAGTTCGCCGAGCTGGCCAAGACGCTGACCGCCAACGAGAAGACCATCGTCGGCGAGCTGTCCGACGTGCAGGGCAAGCCGGCGGACATCGGCGGCTACTACATGCCCGATGCCGCCAAGCTGGAAGGCGTGATGCGCCCCAGCAAGACGCTGAACAACGCGCTGGCGGCCGTTTCGGCCTGAGGCAGCGTGCCGGCGGCCCGTCCCCCAAGCCGGGGCGGGCCGTCCACGTGACGCGTTTCGAGCGGAACGCCGCAGCCTGATGGGCTGCGGCGTTTTTTTTCGGGCGGCGCTGGACCTCGTTCGGCCGGCCTTGCCGGCCCCGGCCGGACCGCGGCGGCGGCCTGCCGTCAGGCAGGATGGCGGCCGTCGGTGGCATCGGCGGCAGGCTGCTGCCGGCGCCGGTACGTGCCCAGCCCCAGCATGACGCTGGCCAGCGCGCAGGCGGCAAACAGCCAGCCGCTCCAGATGGCGCCGTCCATGCCGGCGGCGGCGATCATCCGGCCTCCTGCCGCCGCGCCCAGCACCACGCCCAGGTTGGCGGCCGAGATGAACAGGCTGGTGGCGAACTCCGGCGCCTCGGGCGCGGCCGCGGCCATCCAGGTCTGGCTGACCACCAGTCCGCTGGTATGCGCGGCGCCCCACAGCAGGCATAGCGGCACCATGATGGCGGCGTGCGGCGAGCCGAAGCCGTGCAGCGCCGCATAGGCGAGCGCCAGCAGGACGGGATGCAGCAGCACGGTAAGGTTGCGGCGGCGCTCCAGCCAGCGGCCGGCCACCAGGTTGCCGAGCACGCCGCCGGCGCCGAACACCAGCAGCAGCATGCCGATGGCCTCGCCGCCCAGCCCGGTCGCGCGGGCCAGGTATTCCGCCGCATAGCTGTACACGGAGAACATGGCGGCGAACAGGCTCACCGTGGTCGCGCCGGCGAGCCACAGGCCGGGCTTGCGCAGGATGCGCAGCGGCGCCGGTGCGCGCGCCGCCGGTGCCGCCTGGGGAGACGGCGAGGACGGCGACGGCGGAGCGGGCGCGGCGGACGGCAGGGCGCGCCAGATGCCGGCGGCGGCCACCAGGTTCACCACGGCGCAGCACAGGAACGAGGCTTCGTAGGAAAAGCGCGCGGCCACCCAGGTGGTCAGCGGCACGCCGAGCACCAGGCCCATGCTGGTGCCGACGAAGGCCATCGCGGTGGCATGCGCCGCGCGTGCCGGCGGGTAGAGCGAGATGGCGGCGGCGAAGGCGACGGCGAAGAAGACCGGGTGCAGCAGTGCGGCCGGCACGCGCAGCGCCATCAGGCTGCCCAGGTCCGGCGCCCAGGCCGATAGCGCGCTGCACAGGCTGAAGGCCAGCAGCGCGCCGGCCAGCACGCGGCGCCGGTCGAAGCGCGACAGCCACAGCACCATGGCCGGCCCCAGCACCGCGACCAGCGCGGCAAAGACGCCTACCAGCGCGCCTGCCTGCGCCACCGTGACGCCATAACGCGCCATGATCGCCGGCAGGATACCGACCACGCCGAACTCGACGGTATAGAGGCCGAACAGGCCGAGGGCGATGAAGAAGAGCGGGCGCCCGGGTGCCGGTGGCGTGTTCAGGTGCGAACTCATGCCCGTACCTCCGCGGTGGCATCGACGGCATCGCGCAGGTCCGTGGCGAAGCGTCCCGACCTGCCCTCGTACAGGGTGCTGGTCAAGGCCGCCACGCTCAGGCCGCGCGCGCGGTCGACGAACCACGGATGGCCATCGGCGCCGCCCCAGCGCCAGCTGCCCGCTGCGCCGATGCGCGCGGACAGGTCGCGGCCCGCCGCCGCGATGGGGGCGGAGGCGGGCCGGGAGGGCGGGGCGGTGGCAATGGAGAGAGAGTCGGGGCGGTGCGGCATCGGCGTTTCCTTGTGTCGGTTCACGATGCCGCCACGATAGAAAGCCGGTGACTAAAGAAAAAGTCGGGTAGAGTTCCTGGCTCTGCGGACAAAAGTGTCCGCAATCGGTGTCAATCAACCGGCATAATCAATATCGATCGATGCTGCAGGTGGCCGTCCGGTGCGGCCTCGCAGCCGGCAAGGCGGGAGCATGGACGAGCGCAGCGACAACCTCAAGGACAGCCTGGGCGGCTTCGCGGTCTTCGTGCAGGTGGCCGAGGCGCGCAGCTTCGTGGTGGCGGGCAGGCAGCTGGGCGTGTCGGCCTCGGCGGTGGGCAAGAGCGTGGCGCGCCTGGAGGAGAAGCTGGGGGTGCGGCTGTTCCATCGCAGCACGCGCAGCATCACGCTGACGGCCGAAGGCGCGCTCTTCCTGGAGCGCTGCCGCCGCATCCTGGCGGAGATCGAGGCGGCCGAGCTGGAACTGTCGCATGCCACCGCCGCGCCGCGCGGGCGCCTGCGCGTGAGCCTGCCGCTGGTCAGTTCGCTGATGCTGCCGGTACTGGCCGGCTTCATGCGGGAGTACCCCGAAGTCCAGCTCGACCTGGACTTCACCGACCGCATGGTGGATGTGATCGAGGAGGGTTTCGATGCCGTGGTGCGCACCGGCGAGCCGGCCGATTCGCGGCTGGCGGCGCGCACCCTGGGCAGCTTCCGGCAACTGCTGGTGGCCTCGCCCGCCTACCTGCGCGAGCACGGCGAACCCAGGCACCCGCAGGACCTGCTGCGGCACCGCTGCCTGCAATACCGCTTTCCCAATTCCGGCAAGCTGGAGATCTGGCCGTGGCGGCCGGGTGTGCCCGCGCAGGAGCTGCAGCTGCCCGCCACCATGATCTGCAACAACATCGAGACGCGGCTGTGCTTCGCGCTCCAGGGCCTGGGCATCGCCTCCCTGCCGGAGTTCGCCATGCGCGAGCCGCTCGCCGACGGCCGCCTGCGCACCGTGCTGGACGAATATGTGGCCGGCAGCGGCACCTTCCGCGTGCTGTGGCCGGCCAGCCGCCAGCCGGCGCCCAAGCTGCGCGCCTTCATCGACTTCCTGAGCGCGCATGTGTTTCCCGTGGCGCCGCCGCCAGCGCCGGCCACGCCGCGGCGGCGGGCCGGGGGCAGGGCGCGGGCGCGCCTCAGGCCAGGTGCGGGATCGCCACCTCGGGATTGACGTCGGCCTCGTAGTCCACGCCGGCCATGGCGAAGCCGAACAGGCGCAGGAACTCGGTCTTGTAGCCGGCGAAATCGGTCAGCGTATACAGGTTGTCGTCGCGCACCGCGTTCCACAGTTGCTGCACCTGCGCCTGCACGTCGGCGGCCAGCTCCTTGTCATCGGCGCGCAGGCGGCCCTCCTCGTCCAGCAGAGGCTGGCTGCCGTACAGGCTGTCCTTGAGCAGGCGGTAGACCTGCTCGATGCAGCCTTCGTGCGTGCCCTTTTCCTTCATCACCTTGAACAGCAGCGACAGGTAGAGCGGCATCATGGGGATGGCCGAGCTGGCCTGCGTGACCACCGCCTTGAGCACTGCCACGCGCGCGTCGCCGCCGCGCGGGGCTAGGCGGGCGCGGATGCCGAGCACCTTCTGGTCGAGGTCCTTCTTGGCCGCGCCGATGGAGCCGTTCCAGTAGATGTCGTGGGTGATCTGCTCGCCCAGGTAGGTGAAGGCCGTGGTCTTGGCGCCGTCGGCCAGCACGCCGGCCTCGTCGAGCGCGTCGATCCACATCTGCCAGTCCTCGCCACCCATGACCGCCACGGTGTCGTCGATTTCCTGCTGGGTGGCCGGCTCCAGCACGGTCTCCTTGACCACCTCCTTGTCGGTGTCGATGCCGCGCAGGGTGACGGACTTGCCCACCGGCTTGAGGGTGGAGCTGTAGACGGTGCCGGTCTTCGGATGGGTGCGGCGCGGCGACGCCAGGCTGTAGACCACCAGGTCGACCTGGCCGAGATCGCGGCGGATCAGCTCGATGGTCTGCTGCTTGATCTCGTCGGAGAAGGCATCGCCGTTGATGCTCTTGGCATAGCGGCCCTCGGCGGTGGCGAACTTGTCGAAGGCGGCGGTGTTGTACCAGCCGGCCGTGCCGGGCTTGCCCGCGCTGCCGGCGCGCTCGAAGAACACGCCGAGCGTGTCGGCGCCGCAGCCGAAGGCCGCCGTGATGCGCGCGGCCAGGCCGTAGCCGGTCGATGCGCCGATCACCAGGACCCTCTTCGGGCCGCCGGCGATGGGGCCGCTCGCCTTGACGTAGGCGATCTGTTCCTGCACGTTGGCCTCGCAGCCGACGGGGTGGGTGCTCACGCAGATGAAGCCGCGTACGCGGGGTTTGATGATCATGGAAGCCTCGCTAGTCGCTTGTTGGGTACTGCGCCAGCGGCATGCCGGCGAAAAAACCCGTGCATTGTAAAGGAGGCCGGCCCTGGCCCCGTCGTCAGGGCCAGGCGAGGCCGCGCGCAGCCCCGGCTCGCCCGTGGCGCGCATGTCGCTTCGATACAAGCCGGCGGCGGCCGCACCCGCTACCGTATCGCCATGACCGCGCCTGGTCCGCCGGGCCGGATTCTCCGCATTCCTCTCACGCATAGCCATGGCCGATCCTGCTGCTTCTTCCTCCGCTTCTCCCTCCGCTTCTCCTGCCGCTTCCCCTGCTGCTTCCTCGCCCTTTTCCCTCGAACGCGATGGCTTCGTGCTGACCCGCCTCGACGGCGTGCTCGCCGCCGCGCAGCGCAACAGCCTGTGGTACCTGTCCTTCGGGCTGGCCTGCTGCGCGGTCGAGATGATGCATGCCGCCAGCGCCCGCTATGATATGGACCGCTTCGGCATGATTCCGCGTGCCTCGCCGCGCCACTGCGACCTGATGATCGTGGCGGGCACACTGACCAACAAGATGGCGCCGGCCATGCGCAAGGTCTATGACCAGATGGCCGAGCCGCGCTATGTGCTTTCGATGGGATCCTGCGCCAATGGTGGCGGCTACTATCACTACAGCTATTCGGTGGTGCGCGGATGCGACCGCATCGTCCCGGTCGACGTCTACGTGCCGGGCTGCCCGCCGACGGCGGAGGCCTTGCTCTATGGACTGCTGCAACTGCAACGCAAGGTGGGCCGGCGGGCGGCTGGCGGCGCGCCCGCGGCGCTGGCGCGCCGCTGAGTGCCGGGACGGGCGGCATGGCTGAGGCCGATCGCCTGCTGGCACCCCGGTCCGCGCTGCGCGGCCTGGTGAGCGGCATCTTCACGGAGGCCGGGCGCCACGGCCCGATGCTGTTCCCGGCCACGCCGAGCCCGTCGCTGACCGTCTTCCTCTGCGGCGCCTCGATCCACGAGGACGGCCGGGCCTTCGCGTACAGCTTGCTGGCCGGCCCGCAGGGGCGGGCGCGCTGGGCGAGCATGCTGCCGGGCACCGCCTTCGTCACCGCCCTGTTCCGTCCGGGGGCGCTGCCGCGCGTGCTGGTGCCGGGCGGCCTGCCAGAGATGGACGAGGCGGGCGAACTGGCCGCCTTCCTGCCGCAGGCCGAAGCGGATGCGCTGGTGCAGGCGGTGCGGCGGCACGGCACCATGGCCGGCGCGGTGGCGGCGCTGGAGGATTGGCTGCTGGCGCGCACGGCACGCCCGCCACGCCGGCGCGGCGGCGACCTGTGGCTGCCGCCCGCGGCCATCGCCATGCCGATCGCCGCGGTGGCGGCCGGCACGGGCCGCAGCCCGCGCCAGGCGGAACGCCTGTTCCGCCAGACCTTCGGCGCCTCCCAGCGGGAACTGCGTGCCTTGCTGCGTTATGGCCGCATGCTCGGGGGTCTGCTCGCCGGCACGGCGACGCACGGCCTGGGCGCGGCGGCGCTGGATTGCGGGTACTACGACCAGGCACAGATGGCGCGCGACATGCGCCGCTTCGCCGGGCTCTCGGCGCGCGAGGTGGCGGCCGCCGCGCGCGGCGGCGGCGGGCCGGCGTTGTCGATGTTCCGCTACGGCGAAGGGGAGCGCCGCCTGCTGCTGGGCTGAGCGCGCCGCGGCGCGGCCTGGCCGGGCCGGACGGCGGTCGCTGCCTCGAAGAAGGCCAGCAGCGCGCGCACGCGCGCGGTGCGGCCACGCCGGCCCGGCACCAGCAGCATCACCGGGGCGCTGTCGAACTGCCAGCCGGGCAGCACGCGCACCAGGGTGCCGGCCGCGATCGCTTCGCTCACATCCCATTCCGATCGCAGCACCAGTCCCAGTCCGGCCTCCGCCCAGGCGCGCGCGACCGCGCCGTCGTTGGTGGTGTAGGCGGGCGCAATGCGTAACGCCTGGCGTGGTGCGGCGCGCGTGCGCCTGGCCGCGGCCGCCGCCTTCCCATCCGGTGGCGCCAGCCGGTAGTGCCAGAGCGTGTTGTCCTCGTCGTTCTCGCGGATGCAGATGCAGGCGTGCGCCAGCAGGTCGCGCGGCTCAGCCGGCGTGCCGTGCGCGCGCAGGTAGGCCGGGCTCGCGCACAGCCAGCGTTCGTTCGCTGCCAGCGTGCGCGCGATCCAGGAGGAATCGCGCACCTTGCCGACGTGGATCACCGCGTCGGAGTCGTGGCGGTCCGGCCAGGGCGTCTCGCGCAGGTCGAGCTGCAGGCGCAGGCCCGGATGCTGGCGCGCGAACTGCGCCAGCAGCGGCGCCACATGCCGCCGCCCGTAGCCGAACGGCGCGGCGATGCGCAGCGTGCCGGTCAGGCGCTGGTCTTCGCGCTGGAACGATTCCGGCAGCGCCTCGAGCTGCGCCAGCAGCGCGGCGCCTTGCTCGGCGAAGCGCTCGCCTTCCGGCGTGAGGCTCAGGCGGCGCGCGGTCCGGGTCGCCAGCGTCAGCCCCAGGGTGGCTTCCAGCTTGCGCAGCCGGATCGACAACGCCGGCGGCGTCACATTGAGCGCGCGCGCCGCGGCGCTGAGCGATGGCGCTTGCGCCAGGGCTTCGACCAGGCGCAGGTCCTCGATCTGGATCATTAAGCTGGGTTTAACGATTGATGTTCCTGCATTTAACCACGCAACGATGGGAGCTTCCTACACTGTGGTCCGTCCGCGGCGCACCGCCAGCGCGGCGCTGCGAGGTCGAGTGGCGGGGCGCCCGGGCATTGCGGCGGGCCCTGCCGGGACGACCGCAGCCACAAGCAAGACCACGACCATAACCACAGCCACAGGCACGACCGCATGGACTCCATGGAAACTCTCGCTCAACCGCAGGCGCCGGCGTGGCCGCGCGCCGTCCTGTTCGACCTGCTCACGGCCCTGCTCGACTCCTGGACCGTGTGGAATGCCGCCGCCGGTTCCGTGGCGCAGGGCAGGGCGTGGCGCGCGGCCTACCTGCGCCGCACCTATGGCTGCGGCGCCTATGTGGGCTATGAGCAGCTCGTGCGCGAAGCCGCCGCCGAGGTCGGCCTGCCCGCTGCGGCGCCGCTGGCGCTGGAAGCCGCCTGGGACACGCTGACGCCGTGGGATGGCGCGCGTGAACTGCTGCAGGCCCTGCGCCCGCACTGCCGGCTGGCGGTCGTCACCAACTGCTCGGAGCGCCTGGGGCAGCGTGCCGCCACGCGCCTCGGCATCGACTGGGACACGGTCGTCACCTCGGAGACGGCCGGCTTCTACAAGCCCGACCCGCGTCCCTACCGGCTCGCGCTGCAGCGTCTCGGCGTGGTGGCGCACCAGGCGGCCTTCGTCGCCGGCTCCGGCTACGACCTGTTCGGCACCGCCGCCGTCGGCCTGCGCACCTTCTGGCACAACCGCGTCGGCCTGGCCCTGCCGGAGGGCGCGCCCGCGCCCGCGGCGCAGGCGGCCACGCTGGCGCCGGCGCTGGCCTGGCTGCGCGGCGGGCAGGACTGATCGTCCCGCCACCTGATTGCCGCCGAGGCATCTCCCCGGCACCCGCCACACGATTCCCGTCATTCCCATCACCAACATGGTCAACACAGACGATATGGACCCGCTCCCGGCCTCGCTGGCCCAGGCCGAGACACCCGCCGCGGTGATCGACCTGGACCGCATGCAGCACAACATCTCCCGCATGCAGCAGCGCATGGACGCGCTGGGCGTGGCCTTCCGGCCCCACGCCAAGACCAGCAAGTGCATCCCCGTGGTGCAGGCGCAGATCGCCGCCGGCGCGCGTGGCATCACGGTCTCGACGCTGAAGGAGGCCGAGCACTTCTTCGCCGCGGGCATTGCCGACATCCTCTACGCGGTCGGCATGGTGCCCGGCAAGCTGGCGCAGGCGCTGGCGCTGCGGCGCCAGGGCTGCGACCTGAAGATCCTGTGCGACAGCGTGGCCTCGGCGGAGGCCATCGTGGCCTGCGGCGCGGCGCATGGCGAGGCTTTCGAGGTGTGGATCGAGATCGACTCGGACGGCCACCGCTCCGGCATCCGCGCCGACGAGCCCGCACTGCTGCAGGTGGCGCGCGTGCTGCACGAGGGCGGCGCGCGCCTGGGCGGCGTGATGACGCACGCCGGCTCCAGCTACGACCTCGATACGCCGGCGGCGCTGGCGGCCATGGCCGAGCAGGAGCGCGCCGCCTGCGTGCTGGCTGCGCAGCGGCTGCGCGCGGCCGGGCTGCCGTGCCCGGTGGTCAGCGTCGGCTCCACGCCGACGGCCTTGTCGGCAAGCCAGCTCGACGGCGTGACCGAGGTGCGCGCGGGGGTCTATGTCTTCTTCGATCTCGTCATGCGCAATATCGGCGTCTGCCGCGAGCAGGACATCGCGCTGAGCGTGCTGACCACGGTGATCGGCCACCAGCCGGAGAAGGGCTGGGCCATCGTCGACGCCGGCTGGATGGCGATGAGCCGCGACCGCGGCACGCAGAAGCAGAAGCAGGACTTCGGCTATGGCCAGGTGTGCGACGCCGCCGGCCAGGTGCTGGAAGGCTATACGCTGGTCGGGGCGAACCAGGAGCACGGCATCCTGGCGCGCAGCGGCGAGCCCGACCGCGATATCGCCGCGCGCTTCCCGCTCGGCACGGTACTGCGCATCCTGCCCAACCATGCCTGCGCCACCGGGGCGCAGTTCCCCACCTACCGCGCCTGCCGCGCGGACGGCACCACCGAACGCTGGGAGCGCGTCCATGGCTGGTGAGCACGACTCCAAGACTCCGCAGCCGTCGCTGCCGCCGCCTGGCGGCCACTACAGCCACGCGGTACGCGCCAACGGCTTCGTCTTCGTCTCGGGGCAGCTGCCGATCACGCCGGACGGGTGCAAACTGGGCGATGCCCCGTTCGAGGTCCAGGCGCGCCAGGTGCTGGCCAATGTGGCGGCGGCCCTGCGGCAGGCCGGCAGCGACGTCGGCCTGCTGGTGCAGGTGCGCGTCTATCTCGACGATGTCGCCAACTGGTCGGCGTTCAATGCGATCTATGCGGATTGGGCTGGCGCGGCAAGGCCGGCGCGCGCCGTGGTGCCGACCGGCCCGCTGCACTTCGGCCTCAAGGTCGAGGTGGAAGCGGTGGCCTTGGCCGGGCCGGAGCCGGGCGCGAGCTGAGGGGAGTGGCGGCGATTGCCGCGGATGACCGCGGCAGATGAAAAAAGCCCGCGCCGGAGCGCGGGCTTTCTTCCCATCCTGGCCGCTCAGCGCTGGTACGCGGGCGGCAGGAAGCCGGCGAAGCGCTGTTGCGTCACGGTCTTGAACTCGGCCGATTGGTACGCCGCGCGGATGTCCTTGACGTAGGGCTTGTTCAGGTCGGCCGTACGCACCGCCACCAGGTTCATGTAGTAGTCGGGGATCTTTTCCAGCGACAGGGCCTCGGTCAGCTTGAGGCCGGAGGCCAGCGCGAAGTTGCCGTTGACGAAGGCGTAGTCGACGTCATCGAGCGAGCGCGGCAACTGCGCCGCTTCGAGCTGGATCAACTTGAGCTTGTGCGGGTTGCCTTCGATGTCACGCTCGCTGGCGCGGATCGGATCGGTGCCGGCCTTCAGCGTGATCCAGCCGAACTGCTGCAGCATGGCGATCGCACGCGCCAGGTTGGTCGGGTCGTTGGGCAGCGACACGCTGGCGCCGCTCTTCACCTCGCCCAGCGACTTGTGCTTGCGGCTGTAGATGCCGATCGGCGCGGTCGGTACCTGGACCACGTCGGAGAGCTGCAGCTTGCGGTCGGCGGAGAACTTCTTCAGGTAAGCCACGTGCTGGAAGGCATTGGCGTCGATGGCGCTGTCGGCCAGCGCCAGGTTCGGCTGCACGTAGTCGCTGAACTCGACGATGGTGACCTTGTAGCCCTGCTTTTCCAGGATGGGCTTGATGCCGTAGCGGATCTGGTCCGAGTACGGGCCGGCGGTGGCGCCGAAGCGGATTTCCTTCTTGTCCGGATCGGCCGCGCCCGCCGTGTGCATGATGCCCAGTGCGCCGATTGCCAGTGCCGCGGCCACGAGCCGTTTTGCGATGCCGGATGCCATATGCTGCTGCTCCCCTGAATGTTCTGTCTGGATGTTGGACGGCGGCGGGTGCCGCTCGGGTCGGGCCATTGTAGGGGCGCCCCGGTGCACGGGAAACGAGTAATTCATCATGCCCATATGCCGTGGGTGCATAAGGGCGGGACGGCATACCCTTATGGCGAATCGATGGTTGGCCGGCGCCTGCCGGGCCCGTATGATGAAACCGTCTCCTCCTCGCCATCCAGGCTGGGATTGCGGCCCGCCGGGCGGATGCCTCGAGCGGGCCTTTTCTTTGGCGCCCGCTTTTCCGCCGCGAACGGCCGGGGCTCCGGCGTTCCTGCCGATGCCGCCCCTGACCGAATGCATGCCACGACCATGAACCCGCTTGAAGATGCCGCGCCCGGTGCGCTGGCCGCAGTGCGCTATGTGCTGACCGACATGGACGACACCCTGACCTTCCACGGCCGGCTTGCCGCCGCCACCTACGGCGCGCTGGAGCGCCTGCAGGCAGCGGGCATCCGCGTGATTCCCGTCACCGCCGCGCCGGCAGGGTGGTGCGACCAGATGGCGCGCATGTGGCCGGTCGATGCCGTGATCGGCGAGAACGGCGGGTTGTGCTTCGCGCGCGGGCCGGACGGCGACCTGGTGCGCCACTACTGGCTGGAGGCGGCGCAGCGGCAGGCCGCCGACGCGGCCCTGGACAGCGTGCGCCGGCGCGCGCTGGCGGCGCTGCCGCAGGCACGCGTGGCGAGCGACCAGCCGTTCCGCCAGACCGGGCTGGCCTTTGCCAGGCCTGCCGACGCGGACCAGGTGGCGCGCCTGCGTGGCTTCTTCGCCGAGGCGGGGGCCGACTCGACCGTCAATTCGCTGTGGGTGCTGGGCTGGCTGGGAGGGTATGACAAGCTGGCCATGGCGCGGCGCAGCCTCGGCCTGCTGTACGGCGTCGACCTGGATGCGGTGCGCACCCAGGTGATGTATGTCGGCGATTCGACCAACGATGCGCCGATGTTCTCGTTCTTCGCACACACCGTGGGCGTGAGCACGGTGGTGGACTATCTCGACACGCTGCCGGTGCCCCCGCGCTGGATCACGCGGGGTCCGGGCGGCGCCGGCTTCGTCGAGGCCGCCGAGGCGGTGCTGCGCGACGCGGCGCGCTAGCGCTGCCCCGGGGCCCGGCGCCGCGTGCCTCAGGCCGCTGCCAGGGCGTGCTCGAGGTCCTCGATCAGGTCGTCGATATGCTCGATGCCGATCGACAGGCGCACCATGTCCTCGCTGACGCCGGCCGCCTTCAGCTCGGCGGCGTCGAGCTGGCGGTGCGTGGTCGAGGCCGGGTGGGTGGCCAGCGACTTGGCGTCGCCGATGTTGACCAGGCGCGTGAACAGTTGCAGCGCGTCGAGGAAGCGCGCGCCCGCCTCGCGGCCGCCTTCCTTCAGGCCGAAGGACAGGATGCCCGGGCCGCGACCGCCCAGGTAGCGCTGTACCAGCGCGTGGTCCGGGTGCTCGGGCAGGCCGGCGAAGTTGACCCAGCCCACCTTGGCGTTGCCCTGCAGGTGGCGCGCCACCGCCAGCGCGTTCTCGGTGATGCGGTCCAGGCGCAGCGCCAGCGTCTCGATGCCTTGCAGGATCAGGAAGGCGTTGAAGGGCGACAGCGCCGCGCCGGTATTGCGCAGCGGCACCACGCGCGCGCGGCCGATGTAGGCCGCCGCGCCCAGCGCCTCGGTGTAGACCACGCCGTGGTAGGACACATCGGGCTCGTTCAGGCGCTTGAAGCGCTCCTTGTGCTCGGCCCAGGGGAACTTGCCGCTGTCGACGATGGCGCCGCCCACGCTGTTGCCGTGGCCGCCCAGGTACTTGGTCAGCGAGTGCACGACGATGTCGGCGCCATGCTCGAAGGGGCGGCACAGGTAGGGCGAGGGCACCGTGTTGTCGACGATCAGCGGCACGCCGTGCGCGTGGGCGACCTCGGCGATGGCCGCGATGTCGACCACGTTGCCGAGCGGGTTGCCCACCGACTCGACGAAGATGGCCTTGGTGCGCGCGTCGATGCGCTCGGCGAAGGCGGCCGGATCGCGGCCGTCGACGAAGCGCGTCTCGATGCCGGACTGCGGCAGCGTGTGGGCCAGCAGGTTGTAGGTGCCGCCGTAGAGCTGGCTGGCCGACAGGATGTTGTCGCCCGCCTCCGCGATGGTCTGGATCGCGTAGGTGATGGCGGCCATGCCCGAGGCCAGCGCCAGCGCGCCGACGCCGCCCTCGAGCGCCGCCAGGCGCTGTTCGAGCACGTCGTTGGTCGGGTTCATGATGCGGCTGTAGATATTGCCCGGCACCTTCAGGTCGAACAGGTCGGCGCCATGCTGCGCGCTGTCGAAGGCATAGGCGACGGTCTGGTAGATCGGCACGGCGACGGCGCGCGTGGTCGGGTCGGGGGAGTAGCCGCCGTGGACGGCAAGGGTTTCGAGTCTCATGATGTCGTTATGGGTGAAAGTCAGAAAAAAGGCACGGCGCTGCGCATGGTAGCAGCGCCGCCGCCCGGGCGGCACCCCGCCGTGGCGCGGGCCGCCGCCGTCGTTCCGTCCCGATCTACTGGCGGGCGACCGGGACGTTGTGGACGATGGGGAAACTGGCCTGCCACACGTTGTCGCTGACGCGGATGGTGGACGGGATCAGCTTCTGCTGGTGGAACAGGTCGGCCACCTGTTGCTGCACCAGCACGACCTCGGCCGTGATCGGCGTCACACCGTAGGGCACGCGCTTGAGCCAGGCCTCGACCACCGGCGCTTCCAGGCCCAGGCTGGGCGCCAGCAGCGCCGCCGTCTCGCCCGGGTGCGCCACCACCCACTGGCCGCTTTCGCGCAACTGCGCCAGGATGGCGTTGACCACGCGCGGCTCGCGTTCGGTGAAGGCGCGCGCCGCCTCGTAGAAGTTGTAGGGCGAGGGCACGCCTTCGTAGTCGGCCAGCGTGCGCACCTTGAGCGCGCGCTGCGCCAGCGCGTAGTACGGGTCCCATACCACCCAGGCATCCACCGCGCCGCTCTCGAAGGCCGCGCGCGCGTCGGCCGGCGGCAGGTAGACCGGCTGGATATCCTGCAGCGACAGGCCGTTCTTCTTCAGCAGCTGCACCAGCAGGTAGTTCGAGCTGGAGCCCTTCTGCAGCGCCACGCGCTTGCCCTTGAGCTCGGCCACCGAACGGATCGGCGAACCGGCCGGCACGAACAGCGCTTCATTGCTCTTGCCGCCCGGCTCCGCGCCCACATAGACGAAACTGGCCTTGGCCGCCTGCGCGAACACCGCCGGCGGGGCGCCGGTGTAGCCGAAGTCGATGCTGCCGGCGTTGAGGGCCTCCAGCAACTGCGGTCCGGCGGGGAATTCCTTCCACTCCACCTTGTAATGCAGCGGTGCCAGTTTCTGCTCCAGCGTGCCCTGCGCCTTCAGCACCGCCAGCAGGCCGGCCTTCTGGAAACCGATGCGCACGGTCTGCTCGGCCGCCTGCGCCACGCCGGTGGCCGCGGTGCTGGCGGCGAAGGCCAGCAGGGCCAGCGCGGCCGGGCGCAGCAGGGCGCGCAGCCAGCGGCCGGCGCGGCGGTCCCGCCTGCCGTCGGGGTGGGCCGGCGCGGTGATCGTGTGCGAAGGGGATAGCGGCAAATGCATCGATTTCTCCAATTCCTGTGGCTCTGGATGGCTATGGTTGCGAAATCGCGTCCGCGAGGGAAGGAAGCTTGTCGCATTTGCTTAGAACCGGTGCGCCAGGCGGGGCGCCGGTGGGGGATGGGGCGGTGCGAGTGCGAGGCGCGTGTCCCCGCGCAGGCGGCGACGCGCCTGCCCGTCGGATCCGCATGGCCTGTTGCGCATCACATCGCCTTCGTGCCATGCCATGCGGGCCGGCGGAGCGCTGAATTCCGCGTGCCTGGCGCCCTTAGCTGAGGTCGCGCCGGGGCGGTCGGTCAGATCGACGGGGTCACGCAGCCGAACGCCGCCTTGGTGGAGGCGGTTTCCGCGGCCGCGCCGTCGATGCTGGAGCTGGCCGGCGATCTGACCCGGGAGGTCAGTGCGTTCCGGCTCGGGCTGCCGCCGGCCGGCCGGGTTCTTGCGGTGGCCGCCCCAGGGTGGCATCGGGGTGATGCCGACCGCCACGTGGCCCCGGCCGCGCCAAGCGTCTGAATCTATATTCAAAAAAACTGAATATTAAATCCTGATTTTATCCGCAATGCC
The DNA here is from genome assembly GCF_001854305.1 of Cupriavidus sp. USMAA2-4. NCBI lineage: Bacteria > Pseudomonadati > Pseudomonadota > Betaproteobacteria > Burkholderiales > Burkholderiaceae > Cupriavidus > Cupriavidus sp. USMAA2-4. The sequence continues at coordinate 2,354,668 of NZ_CP017749.1, forward strand.
TTCGGTGGTCAGCCCTATAGTTACGTCAACGGGCAGCAATCAACCAAGAAGACGCGGCCCGGCGAGATTCAAATCCTTTAATGATTTGCTGACTGCCTCGGAGAGAAATCATGGCCTCGAACACCACCCTGAAGATTGCATCCGCCCTCCTGCTGTCGCTGGCCGCGCTCGGCGCGGCCCGGGCCGACACGGTGCCCGGCGACAAGTACGGCTACGTCTACCGCCAGGCCGCCTCGGCCGACACCTATGGCTACGGCCTGCGCGGCAAGGTGTCCGGCGACGACTACGGCTATACCTTCCGCAGCCACGACGTCTTCACCGATGGCGCCCGCAAGGTGGCCGGGCTGGACCGCAGCAGTGTGTCGTCCGAGCCGGCGCGTAGCTTCGATCCCTACCAGGAGGGCGCCCGCGCGCGCACGGCCTGAGCGGCCTGAGTGTCCCGGCGCCGCCGCTGGCGGGAATCCGACAAGAACAGAACAGCGCGCAAGGCCTGGCCTTGCGCGCTGTTCTGTTTGCCCTTGCTTGCCCTTGTTTGCCCGCTTCCCATTTCCCTTCCCGGCGGCTTCAGGCGGCAGCCCGCCGCCGCACCGCCGGATGCACCGGCCGCGCCAGTCCCAGGTGCTCGCGCAGGGTGCGGCCCTCGTACTCCTGGCGGAACAGCCCGCGCCGGCGCAGTTCCGGCAGCACCAGGTCGATGAAGTCGTCGAGGCCGCCCGGCAGCCACGGCGGCATGATGTTGAAGCCGTCGGCGGCGCCGCCTTCGAACCAGGCCTGGAGCTGGTCGGCGATCGAGGCCGGGGTGCCGTGGATGGACCAATGCCCGCGCGCGGTGGCCACGCGCAGGTAGAGCTGGCGGATGGTCAGGCTTTCGCGCCGCGCCAGTCCGGTCACCAGCTGGAAGCGGCTCTTGGCGCCGTTGGGCTCGGGCAGGTCGTCGGGCAGCGGGCCGTCGAGCGGGTAGCCGGACAGGTCCACGCCGCCCAGGTTCTGCGATAGCAGCGCCAGGCCGACGCTGGGGTGGATCAGTGCCTGCAGCGCTTCGAACTTCTCCTGCGCCTCGGCTTCGCTGCGTCCCACCACCGGGAACACGCCGGGCAGGATCTTGAGCTGGTCGGGCGTGCGCCCGTAGCGCGCCAGGCGCGCCTTCAGGCCGCTGTAGAAGGCCTGGGCGTCCGCCAGCGACTGCTGCGCGGTGAAGATGACCTCGGCGGTGCGCGCGGCCAGTTCCTGGCCGGCTTCGGACGAGCCGGCCTGCACCACCACCGGATGGCCCTGCGGCGGCCGCGCCACGTTGAGCGGGCCGCGCACCTGGAAATGCGCGCCGCGGTGCTCCAGCGCGTGCAGCTTGCCGCTGTCGAAATGCAGGCCGCTGTCCTTGTCGTACAGCAGCGCATCGTCCTCCCAGCTATCCCACAGGCCGTTCACCACGTCGACGAATTCCTCGGCGCGGGCATAGCGGTCCGCATGTTCCGGGTGGTGCTCGAGGTTGAAGTTGCGCGCTTCGGCGTCGGACCAGGAGGTGACGACGTTCCAGCCGGCGCGCCCGCCGCTGAGGTGGTCGAGCGAGGCGAACTTGCGCGCCACGTGGAAGGGCTCGTTGTAAGTGGTCGACACGGTGGCCACCAGGCCGATGCGTTCGGTCACCGCGGCCAGCGCCGACAGCAGCGTGAGCGGCTCGAAGGTGGCCGCGCGCGCGGTGCGCGGCAGCGTGGCATCGCTCATGCCGCGGATGGCCACGCCGTCGGCGAGGAACACGGCATCGAACCTGGCGGCCTCGGCGCGCCGGGCCAGGCGCGCGTAGTGGGCGAAGTTCTGGCCGGCATCGGCCTGGGCGCCGGGATGGCGCCAGCCGGCGACGTGGTGGCCGGTGGCCTGCAGGAAGGCGCCGAGATGCAGCTGGCGCGGGGCGCGGGGCTGGGACATCGCCGGCATCTCCCTCAGGCGGCGCGCGCCGCGCGGTCCGTGCCGTGCGCGCTGTTGGCGCTGTCGCCCTCCGCACCGGCCTGCGACGGCACCGGCTTGAGCGCCACGCTGCGGCGCCCGTCGACGCTGACCGGCACGTCCCCGGCGATGGTCACGCGCCGCACCACGCGCAGCGCGTCGCCGTAGTCGTTGATGGCGTAGTGCTGGGTGGCGCGGTTGTCCCAGATGGCGACGTCGCCCTCGCGCCAGCGCCAGCGCACCGTGTTTTCCAGCCGGTGCACATGGCCTTGCAGCACGGCGATCAGGTGTGCCGAGTCGACCGAGGTGTAGCCCAGCAGCTTCTTGACGAAGTGGCCCAGCACCAGGGTGCGCTCGCCGGTCTCGGGGTGCACGCGTACCACCGGATGCTCGGTCTCGTACAGGGTCGAGGTGAAGACCTCGCGGTAGCGGCGCAGGCCCTCGTCGTTGTGCACCAGGGTGCGGCTGGCGGCGTAGTCGTAGTCGTTGGTGTGCAGGGCCCACAGCTTGTCGGCCAGCTGCCGCAGGGGCTCGGGCAGGTCGAGGTAGGCGGCCGCGGTATTGGCCCAGACGGTGTCGCCGCCGGCGGCGGGGATGGTCACGCCGCGCAGCACCGACACTTGCGGGTAGGCCACGTCGAAGGTCACGTCGGTGTGCCAGGAGTTGGCGCGGCCGCCGTGGCGCGAGTCGAGTTCGAGCAGGAACTGCGTGCCGTCGCGGACCGGCACGGTGGGGTGGGCCACGGGGGCGCCGAAGCGCTTGCCGAAGGCTTCCTGGCTGGCGTCGTCGAGGTGCTGCTGGTCGCGGAAGAACAGCACCTTGTGGCGCAGCAGCGCGGCGCGGATGGCGGCGAAGGTGCCGGCATCGAGATCGGCGCCCAGGCGCACGCCGCGGATCTCGGCGCCGATGCGCCCGGCGACCGGGTGCAGGTCGAGCGCCGGCAGGTCGGCGGATGCGGTGCCGGGGGCGGCTTGTGCTGTTTGTGCGGCTTGTGCTTGGGTCATGACGGGTCTCCGGGTGGGGAAAGGGCGCTGGGTGCGACCGGGCCGAGGGTTCGTGCCCGGTCGTCGTGGCGGGACTGGCGGCGGCGCCGGCGCACGGCGGGCGGCCGCCTCAGATGGCGAAGCGGATGGAAGGCGGCAGCCGGTCCGAAGACTGCGCCGGCTCGGGCAGCACCGGCGCTTCCGCCAGTTCGGCCAGGCGCCCCGTGAATTCGCGCAGCACGTTGTCCTTGACGGTGGCGAAGGGCAGGGCGGCACGGTCGCGCGGATGGGCCAGGCCGACCGGCACGATGCGGCGCACACGTCCGGGGCGCGGCTCCATCACCACCACGCGGTCGCCCAGGAAGACGGCTTCCTCGACGTCATGGGTGACCAGGATCATGGTGATGCCTTCGGCCTGCCAGATGCGGTGCAGTTCCTGCTGCAGGTAGGCGCGGGTCAGCGCATCGAGCGCGCCGAAGGGCTCGTCCAGCAGCAGGATCTCCGGGCGCGTCACCAGCGCGCGGGCGATCGCCACGCGCTGCGACATGCCGCCCGAGAGCTGGTGCGGGTAGGCGCTCTCGAAGCCGGCCAGCCCGACCAGCTCGATGTGCTCCTGCACGTTGCGGCGCTTGTCGGCGTCGCTGCCCGGCGTATTGAGCAGGGCCAGGCGGATGTTCTGCTCGACCGTGAGCCAGGGAAACAGGCGATGCTCCTGGAACACGATGCCGCGCAGCAGGCTGGTGCCGACCACGCGCCGGCCATCGAGCAGGATCTCGCCCTGGTAGTCCTCCTCCAGGCCCACCACCAGGCGCAGCAGCGTCGACTTGCCGCAGCCGCTGGCGCCGACGATGCTGACGAACTCGCCCGGCGAGATGGTCAGGTGGATGTCTTCCAGCACGGGCAGGGCTTCGCCCTTGACCTGGTATTGCTTGCGCAGGTGCTGGATGCTGAGGGTGCCGGCGTGGCCCATGGAATCTCCTTGTCAGTTTGGCTGGCGTCTGGTTGGCGGCAGGCTGGCGGCAGGCGGCGCGGTCAGAAGCCGGCCACCGAGCGCCCGCGCCAGGCCAGCAGGCGGTGCTCGATGCGGCCGGCGATCCAGTTCAGCGTGAAGCCGACCAGCCCGACCACGATCACCCCGAACAGCACCAGGTCCATCCAGAAGTTCTCGCGTCCGTCGATCATGGTGTTGCCGATGCCCTTGCCGGCCACCAGCAGGTATTCCGCGCCCAGCGTGGCGAGCCAGGCGTAGATCAGGCCCAGGTGGATGCCGGCGAAGATCGACGGCGAGGCCGCCGGCAGCACCACGCGCCACAGCAGCTGGCGCCGCGAGAACTTGAGCACACGCGCGACTTCGATCAGGTCGGCCGGCACGCCGCGGATGCCTTCGAAGGTATTGAGGACCACCGGGAAGAAGGCGGCCAGCGACAGGAATACCACCTTGGCGGTGTCGCCCAGGCCGAACCAGACCGAGATCAGCGGGATCCAGGCGAACAGCGAGATCTGCTTGACGGTATGGAAGGTCGGCCCGACCAGTTGCTCGAACAGGCGCGACAGGCCGAGCGCGGTACCGAACAGCAGGCCCAGGCTGGCGCCCAGCGCGAAGCCCGCCAGGTCGCGCCACAGGCTGGCCGCCAGGGCGGTGAACAGCGCACCGCTGCGCGCCTGGGCCACGGCGGTGTCCCAGACCTTGGCGGGCGATACCAGCAGCGGCGATTGCGACCAGCCGAAACGGAAGGCGGCCCACCACAGTGCCAGCAGCACGATCGGCAGTACCCAGCCGCGCAGGGCCGGCGGCAGCGCGGGCAGCCGGCCGCCGCCCCGCGTGCCCGGGGCGTTCCGGGCGTCGTCGCGCGAGACGATGGAATCGGACATCGGTGTCTCTCCTCGGATCGGTGTCAGAAGCCGGGCTTGCGCCAGCGCAGCACCGCGCGCTCGGCCAGCGCCAGCACCTTGTCGAGCGCGTAGCCCACGGCGCCCACCACCACCACGGCGGCGATCACCATGTCGAGCTGGAACAGCTGGCGGCCGTACACGATCATGTAGCCCAGCCCTTCCGAGGAGGCCAGCAGCTCCACTACCACCAGGGCCAGCCAGGCGTGCGTGAGGCCGTAGCGGATGCCGTTCCAGATCGGAGCCGCGGCGGCGGGAAAGACCACGCGCCACAGCAGTTGCCAGCGCGTGAAGCGCAGCACGCGCGCCACCTCGATGTAGCGCGTCGGCACGCTCTCGATGCCCTTGTAGGTGTTCATGGCGATCGGCACCAGCGCGGCCTTCGCGATCAGGATGATCTTGAGCGCTTCGTCGATGCCCACCAGCAGCATCAGCAGCGGCAGCCAGCCCAGCACCGGCACCTGGCTGAAGGCCTTGAAGGTGGGGTACACATAGTCGCGCAAACGCGGCGACAGGCCCATGGCGGCGCCCAGCGCGAGGCCGCCGATCAGGCCGACGGCGAAGCCGCCGGCCACGCGCAGCGCGCTGACCGCCAGGTTGGCCTGCAGCTCGCCGCTGTCATAGAGATCGGCCAGCGTGTGCGCCACCGACTCCGGCGTGGGCAGGACCTGCGGCGGGATCCACTCGTAGCGCGCGGCCAGGTACCAGAACGCCAGCAGCGCGAGCGGCACCGGCCACGCCAGCAGCCAGCCGGCGGCATACCGGCGCGCGGCGGGCAGCAGGCGGCGCAGGCCGCGCGCCTCGCGCGCAGTCAGCACGGGGTGCGCATCGTCGCCAGCCTGCAGCGCTGCGGATTTCGGCGCCGCAGGGGCTGCGGGTGCCGTCAGGGACAGGATCTCGGCGGCCATGGCGTCAGGCTCCGAGGATCTTGCCGTTGGGCTGGTAGACCGGCCAGTAGGTCTGCAGGCCGAGGTCGTTCAGCGCGGCCTTCAGGTAGCGCGTGTCGATCCACTGGTCGACGTCGATGCGCGCGCGGCTCAGGCGGAAGCGGTAGGCCTGCTCGGCGGCGTCCTTGTAGCGGCTGACCAGGAAGGGGTCGAAATTGGGATTGAGGCGGACCCGCAGCGGCTCGCCGTCGAAGTCTTCCTTCCAGTGGTCGTAGGGCGTGCCGGCGCGCGCCCAGGTGCGCAGCACATCTTCGCGGTGGCCCTCGTCCGAGGCCCAGCGGGCGGCTTCCACGGCGTTCTTGACCAGTTGCCGGGTGGCCTCGGGGTACTGGTCGGCGAAGGCCTCGGCCACCAGCACATGGCTCTGCCGCGTATAGATGGGCGACTGGTTCTTGCTCGAGTAGAGGATGCGCACCGCGCCCTTGTCGCGCAGGCGCAGGATGTCCATGGCGCCGATGGCGGCGTCGATGTCGCGCGTGGTCAGCGCGGCCAGGTAGCCGGCGGTATCGAGATTGAGCAGGCGCAGGTCCTTGTCGGTGAGGCCGTTGGCCTCCAGCAGGCGCAGCGCCGGCAGATGCATATTGGTGCCCTTGAACAGCGAGACGCGCTTGCCGCGCAGGTCGGACACGGTCTTCAGCGGCGAATCGGGCGGCACGCCGATATAGATGTTGGCGCGCACGCCGGTGGCCAGCACCAGGCGGGTCTTGAGCCCGGCGGCGCGCGCCACGATGGCCGGCAGGTCGCCCTGCAAGGCGAAGTCGAGCTGGCGGTTGGTCAGTGCCTCGTTGACGGCCGGGCCGGCGCCCTTGAAGAAATACCACTCCACACGCGTGCCGCTGGGCTTGAAGGCCTCCTCCAGCCAGCCGCGCGCATGCGCGATCGACAGCGAACTGCCGGCAAAGGTGGGCGGCTGGCCGGTGGCGGGCTGCGCCACGCCGATGCGGATCACCTCAGGGCGGGCGCCGCCGCTGGCGGCGAAGGCACTCAGGGGCGACAGCGCCGGCCAGGCGGGCAGCGCGCCGGCCAGGCCGGACAGGCCCAGGCGCTTGAACAGGGTGCGGCGGGAGAGGGGGCGCGGCGCGGACATCGGGGGCGTTTCCTCTTGGGAGATAAAGGGACGGCTCCCAAGATACGCGGCGCCCCGGGGCGTGCAGAACGAATGTTTTTGCGCTTGCTTATCGCGCGTGTGCATATCGCGCCTGCGCATATCGCGCGAGTGCAGATGCCGGCGGCGTCGCTGGAAAGCGCGCAAACCGTACAGATGGCCGCAGGGGCGGCCGTACAGGCAGCTGCGGCCCGTGCCGGAAGGCACCCTTTGCCGCGACCGCGGCCCGGGCTCACCCGCATTGCCCTGGACGGCATGCTCGGCCAAACTGGGCAATCTCCTCCCAGCATGGATGCCAGCATGACTGCCAAGACAGCCGCTTCCGTCGCCCCGGTCGCCGTTCCCGAACTCTGCCGCCTGCCCGCGCGTGCGCTGGCGCAGCGCATCCGCGCGCGCGAGCTGTCCTCGCGCGAGGTGGTGACGGCCTTCCTCGACCACATCGCGGCGCTGAACCCGCGCTTCAATGCCATCGTCTCGATGCGCCCGCCGGAGCAGGTGCTGGCCGAGGCCGATGCGGCCGACGCCGCGGTGGCGCGCGGCGAGCCGGTGGGCGCGCTGCACGGCCTGCCGCAGGCCATCAAGGACCTGGCGCCGACCCGCGGGCTGCGCTCCACCTCCGGCTCGCCGCTGTTCGCCGAGCACGTGCCGCAGGCCGACGCCATCGTGGCGGCGCGCATGCGCGCCGCCGGCGCCATCTTCATCGGCAAGACCAATGTGCCGGAGTTCGGGCTTGGCTCGCATACCTTCAATCCCGTGTTCGGCGCCACCGGCAATGCCTGGGATCCGTCGCGCAGCGCCGGCGGCTCCAGCGGCGGCGCGGCGGTGGCGCTGGCGCTGCGCATGCTGCCGGTGGCGGACGGCAGCGACATGGGCGGCTCGCTGCGCAATCCCGCCGCCTACAACAATGTGCTGGGACTGCGTCCCTCGCAAGGGCGCGTGCCGCACTGGCCGCGCGTGGATGCCTTCATGAGCCAGCTCGCCACCGAAGGGCCGATGGCGCGCAGCGCCGATGACCTGGCCCTGCTGCTGTCGGTGCAGTCGGGCTATGACGCGCGCGTGCCGCTGTCGCTGGATGGCGCCGTGCCCGACTGGCACGACCGGCTCGACGCCGACCTGTCCGGCGCGCGCATCGCCTGGCTGGGCGACCTGGGCGGCCACCTGGCCTGCGAGCCCGGCATCCTGGCCCTGTGCGAGGCGGCGCTGGCGCGGCTCGGCGAGGCCGGTATCCGCACCGAGGCGATCGCGCCCGCCTTCGACTGGGAGCGCGTGTGGCGCGCCTTCGTGGTGATGCGCCAGCTCAGCCTGGGCGCCAGCCTCGGCGGCGCCTATGCCGACCCGGTGCAGCGCGCCGGCATGAAGCCCGAGCTGCAGTGGGAGCTGGAGGGCTTCCAGCGGCTCAGCGGTGCCGATGTGGCGCGCGCCGCGGCGGATCGCACCGCCTGGTACGACCTGGCGCTGCAACTGCTGGAGACGCACCGCTTCGTGGCGCTGCCGAGCGCGCAGGTCTTCCCCTTCGCCATCGAGGAGCGCTGGCCGGCCCGCATCGGCGCGCGCGAGATGGACAGCTACCACCGCTGGATGGAAGTGGTGACGCCTGGCACGCTGTCCGGCTGCCCGGTCATCAGCCTGCCGGCGGGGTGGAATGCGCAGGGCCTGCCGATGGGCGTGCAGATCATCGGCAGGCCGCGCGACGAACTGTCGCTGCTGCAGCTCGCGCATTGCCACGAGCGCATCACCGGCCTGCTGCAGGCGGAGCCGCCGGCGCTGGCGCCGGCCGGCTAGCCTGTCATGGGGTGGAGCGGGCAGCCAGGACGACGCCGGCGGCCGACAGCAGGGCCGAGACGCCTGCCAGAACGATCGACGAGGTGTAGCTCCGGTACAGGTCGAACAGCAGGCCGGCGACGCTGCCTCCGGCCACGGCCGCGATGCCTACGGCGATGTACAGCGCGCCCAGGATGGCGCCCAGGTTGCCGGTACCGAACCACGTGCTGGCGACTGCCGGATACAGCGCAATGCAACCGCCATTGGCCGCACCGAAAAGGAGGGCGAAGGCGGCGAGCGCAAGGAAGCCCTGCGCCGAGCTCCACAGGCCGCACAGGACGGCCAGGCTCAGCGTCACGAGCACCAGGAAGCGTTGTGGTCCCATCCGGTCGCCGATCCGGCCCAGCACCAGGCGGCCGCCGATGTTGCCCACCCCGATCAGGCCGATCAGCAGGTTGGCCTGCGTGACATCCAGGCCCTGTTGTTGCGCATAGGGATTGATGTGGACGAGCGCGAGGAACAGCCCGATCGATCCGAAGAAGATGGCCGAGAAGAGCCACCAGAACCGTGCCTGGCGCGCTGCCTGGCGCAGCGTGATGCCCGTGCCTGCCGGCGCCGCTTTCCTGGAGACGGCCGCGTCGGGGCGGATGCCGTCGGGATGTTGTCCCAGTTCCTCCGGTCTTCCGCGCAGACTGGCGGCCGCGGCAAGGCCAAGCAGGGCGATGGCGCCGGCATAGACCTGCATGGTGCTTTGCCAGGACAGGTGCTGCATCAGCGCGCCGGCGGCCATCGGGCCCATGAGGGTGCCCAGGCCGGTCCCGGCCAGCGCCAGGCCGGAGGCCGAACTGCGGTGGACGATGAACCAGCGCTGGATGGTCGAGACCGCCGGCACATAGACCAGGCCGACGCCCAGCCCCACCAGGATGCAGAACGCGGCGAGGAACAGCGTGAGCGAAGACGAGAGCAGGCTGCTGGCCAGGAAGCCCAGTGAGAGCAGCAGGATGCCGGCGCTGGTCACGGTGCGCACCGGGATGCGGTCGCTCCATGCGCCCGAGAACACTCCGATCACGTAATAGATCAACGCCGTCAACGAGAAGATCGACGCCGTGGAGAAGCGGCCCGCATCGAAGTTCGTCTGCAGGACGGTGAAGAATGCGCCGAAGGAATAGGCTGCGCCGAAGATCAGCGCCAGCAGGAGATGAACCGCTCCTACCATGTACCAACCGCGGAACTGCTGCGTGTTCTCCATCAAGGTCTCCTCGTCCTCTGTGCCGCGATTCCGGATGCGGCCGAATGCCCTGCGGCCACGTCCGCGTTGACGGGCGGCTTCACCGGAGTGCCCGTGGCGTGGAGGGTTCGGCCATGCTTTAGATATCCGCCCTACCTATACCTGTATATACAGATTCGGGTGACGAGTTTGATGCAATTCGGGCCATTGCGTCAACCAGGAGGCAAGCTTTGATCCGCAGCGTTCAGGGCAGGTGGTTCTGCGGCAAGCGCCAAGAAAGCGGCAAGGCCGCGGAGACAAGCCATGGGTCCGTTCATGAGCCGGTACGGCGAGGGGGCCGCGGGCGCGCGGCCAAGGCACCCCGTGCCTTCTTCCGCCTGTCTGCGTGCCGTCGAGGCCCGCTGCGCCTGCGCCAGGCCGACCGTCAACTGGGCGGCGCAGAGGCCGGGCAAGCGCTCCGACAAGGAGCGGCTCCTCGGCAGTCTGCATGGCGAGCCGTCCCAGTCGCCATGGCGGGCCGGCTGGCGCGGCAGGTCGCTGCAGCCTACCGCTCAGGCTACGCCGACCGGCCGCGTGCCGGCGATAGTGGTGCGGTGCAGCTCGCGGTCGAAGCCGTCGTAGTCGTTCATCGCCAGGTGCTGGGTACAGCGGTTGTCCCATACGGCCAGCGCGCCCGGCGTCCAGCGGAAGCGGCAGGTGAACTCTGGGCGGGCGGCGTGCTGGTGGAGGTACTGCAGCAGCGGCGCGCTTTCTTCCTCGCTCATGCCATCGAAGCGCAGGGTGTAGGTGCTGTTGACGTAGAGTGCCTTGCGGCCGGTGGCCGGGTGCACGCGCACCACCGGGTGCACGGCTTCGCGCATGGCACGCTCGTCGGTGCGCACGTCCATCTTGTGGGCGGGGTCGCCGTTGTTGACCACGGCGCCGTTGGCGCCATAGGAGCGCACCGGGCTGTGCACGGCATGCAGGCCTTCCAGCACGCTCTTGAGCGTGTCCGACAACGCGTCGTAGGCACGGTACATATTGGTCCACATGGTGTCGCCGCCGTAGGGCGGGATCACGCGCGCGTACAGGGCGGAGCCGAGCGGCGGGATCTCTGCGTAGCTCATGTCCGAATGCCACAGGCCGCCGAAATTGCGCTTGGTCTTTTCCTCCCGGCCTTTCATCACCGGCAGGATCTCCGGGTGGCCGGGCAGCGCGCGCACGAAGGGCACTTCGAGCAGCGGCCCGAAGCGCGCGCTGAAGGCCTTGTGCTGGGCGGGTGTGAGCTGCTGGTCGCGGAAGAAGATGACCAGGTGCTCATGCAGCGCAGCCTCGATCTCGGCGAAGACCGCATCGGGCAGCGGCGCGGCCAGGTCGACGCCGCGGATCTCGGCGCCGATGGTGCCGGCAATGGGTTGGATGTCCAGGGTCTGGGTTTGCGACATGGGAGTCTCCTCTTCGGGGTAGGGGGCGTGCCGGATGGGCGGGGTGGAATCGGGGAGGCCGTGCGGCGCCACCGCACGGCGTCCGTTGCAGGGGAGGGCCTGGTGAGCGGTGCACACTGCGCGGAGCTCACTGCACGGTGATATGGGCGCTGCGCACGAGCTGGCCCCACTTGCGCGATTCGCTGTCGATGTAACGGGCGAATTCCTGCGGGCCGGCACCGGACACGATGCCGCCCATCTCGTCGAGCTGGCGGCGCACCTCGGGCTGTTTCAGGATGGCCTGCAGCGCCTTGTCGAGCCTGGCCACGATCGGCCTGGGCGTGGCGGCGGGGACCAGCACGCCGAACCAGCCGGCGATCTCGTAGCCGCGCAGCCCGGACTCGGCCATGGTCGGCACCTCGGGCAACTGCGGCGAGCGCTGCGCGCTGGTGATGGCGAGCGCGCGCAGCTTGCCCGTCTTCACCAGCTGCAGCGCCGAAGGCATGTTGTCGAACATCATCGGCACATGGCCTGCCATGGTGTCGTTCAGGCCGGGCGCGCTGCCCTTGTAGGGCACGTGCGTCAACGCCACGCCCGCCATCGACGCGAACAGTTCGCCGGCCAGGTGGAGCGAGGTGCCGGCCCCGGGCGTGGCGAACCCCAGCGGCGCGGGCTGGCGCTTCGCATAGGCCAGCAGGTCCTTGACCGAATGCACTGGCAGCGCCGGGTTGACCACCAGCAGGTTGGGCACGGCCATCAGCATGGTGACCGGGGCGAGGTCCTTGACCGGGTCGTAGGGCAGGTCGCGGTACAGCGACGGGTTGATCGCGAGCGGGCCGATATTGCCCATCACCAGCGTATAGCCGTCGGCCGGCTGCTTGGCTGCGAAGTCGGTGCCCAGGTTGCCGCCGGCCCCTGCCTTGTTCTCGATCACCACCGGCTGGCCGAGCTGTTCGCCCAGCTTCTGTCCGACCACGCGCGCCAGCATGTCGGTGGAGCCGCCGGGCGGGTAGGGCACGATCCAGCGGATCGGCCGGCTCGGCCACTGGTCCGCGGCGTGCACGGCGACGAACGGTGCCAGCGTCGCCAGCAGGGTGAGTGCGAGGCCGAGCGCGTGGCGCAGGCGGGAAGGGCGCGTGCCGGCGCATGCCGGGGCGCGGGTCTGGGGGGCCGTCATCTTGTTTGTCTCCGGAATTGGGGTCGCGGTACTTGCCACGCCCTCGTCCTTGGTTTAGTATGTTCACTAGATGAACTAGATGTGCTCATAGTGAACGAATGAAGAGTAATCGATCGATCCAGCGCTGTCTAGCGATCCTGCAGGCCTTCCGCCACAACGGGAGGCCGACGCTCGCCGAACTGTCGCGCGCGGTCGACCTGCCGCACCCCACCGTGCTGCGCTTCCTGCTGACGCTGGAGGAGGACGGCTACGTGGCGCGTGAAGACAGCCGCTGGCGCCTGACCACGCGCATCTTCGAGATCGGCTTCGCCGCGCTGGAGAGCCTGGGTGTGACCGAGGCCGTGCAGGAGGTGCTGCAGCGCCTCGCCGATGCGTATTCAGGTACTTCCAACCTCGGTGAGGCGGGGGCCGACGGCGTGATCATCGTCGGCCGCGCGATGGCGCCGGCGGAACGGCGCCGGCTGGTGGTGATGAACCTGCGCGTGGGCAGCGTGCTGCCGCCGGCCAGCGCGCTGGCCATGGCGCTGGCACTGCCGGTGGGGCAATGGAGCGAGCTGGCCTATCCGGAAAGCAACCAGATGTCGGTGTCGGTGCCGCTGCCGGCCGGCGGCTCGCGCCGGCTGTCGCTCGGCATCTCCACCGCGACGGCAGAGGCGCCGCCGGAGCGCATCGTGGCCGAGATCGTGCCGGCGCTGCAGCGGGCGGCAGCCGACGTCAGCCGCATGATCGGCCTGGCGCCGGTCTGAGTGTGCATCGGCGCGTCGGCGTGCCGGCCTTGGAGGGCCGAGCGGCGCCACCGGCGGCTATCGCCCATTCTCCCGCGCGGATCCGCTGTTTCGCTCCTTCCTTCTATTTCGCTCCGCACCGAAGTAGTGCTAATCTTCGCCCTTGCCTCAGACATTCATCCACGATCTTGAATGTCTGGACATTGGCTGGCCGGGACACGACCCCGCGCGGCCTGCCGCAGGTGTGCCGGGTTGCCTTCCCGGGGCGCGTTGCGGTGTCAACAGTGGCACGCCGTCCGCACAGGCGTCGATGGCGCGCCTCCTGCCAAGCACAAGCGAGACATCCGTGGCTTCACTCACCCTTGACACCTTCCTGGCCGGCGTCGCCCGGCGCGACCCCCATCAGCCCGAATTCCTGCAGGCCGTGAAAGAGGTGATGCTCACCCTCTGGCCCTTCGTGCAGCGTCATCCCCGTTATGCCGAGCTGGCCCTGCTGGAGCGCCTGGTCGAGCCGGAGCGGGTGATCCAGTTCCGCGTGGCCTGGACCGACGACCAGGGCCGCGTGCAGGTCAACCGCGGCTTCCGCGTCCAGCACAGTTCGGCCATCGGCCCCTACAAGGGCGGCATGCGCTTCCATCCCACCGTCAACCTGTCGGTGCTGAAGTTCCTCGGCTTCGAGCAGACCTTCAAGAACGCGCTCACCACGCTGCCCATGGGCGGCGGCAAGGGCGGCTCGGACTTCGATCCCAAGGGCAAGTCCGACGGCGAGGTGATGCGCTTCTGCCAGGCGCTGATGAGCGAGCTGCACCGCCACCTGGGCGCCGATACCGATATCCCCGCAGGCGATATCGGCGTGGGCGGCCGCGAGGTCGGCTTCATGGCCGGCATGATGAAGAAACTGTCCAACCAGTCCGCCTGCGTCTTCACCGGCAAGGGCCTGGCGTTCGGCGGCAGCCTGATGCGTCCCGAGGCCACCGGCTACGGCACGGTCTACTTCGCGCAGGAGATGCTGCACCGGCGCGGCCGCGATTTCGACGGCCTGCGCGTGCTGATCTCCGGCTCCGGCAATGTGGCGCAGTACGCCGCGCAGAAGGCGATGGAGCTGGGTGCGAAGGTACTGACCGTGTCGGATTCCGGCGGCGTGCTGCACTATCCCGAGGGCATGCGTGCCGGCCAGCTCGAGGAGCTGATGGCCTTCAAGAACGAAGAGCGCGGCCGCCTGAGCGACTTCGCCGCGCGCCACGGACTGCGCTTCGAGGCGGAGCGCACGCCCTGGCACGTGCCGGCCGACGTGGCGCTGCCGTGCGCGACGCAGAACGAGTTGAACGGCGCCGACGCCGAGCGCCTGCTGGCCAACGGCGTGTTCTGCGTGGCCGAGGGCGCGAACATGCCGTCCACGCTGGAGGCGGTCGACCGTTTCCTGGAGGCGCGCATCCTCTATGCACCGGGCAAGGCCAGCAACGCCGGCGGCGTGGCCACCTCCGGGCTGGAGATGTCGCAGAACGCGATGCGGCTGTCCTGGCACCATGCCGAGGTCGACGAGAAGCTGCACGCGATCATGAAGGATATCCACCAGAACTGCATCCACCACGGCCAGAAGGACGGCGGCTACATCAACTACGTCGAGGGCGCCAATATCGCCGGCTTCGTCAAGGTGGCCGACGCCATGCTGGCGCAAGGCGTGATCTGACGCCGGGCGGCGCGCGGCCGGCCCGCGCGCGCCAAGGTAAGAAGGGGCGCCCGCGGGCGCCCCTTCTTCGTTGCCGGCCGCGATCGACGGCCGTCCCGCTCAGTTCTTGTTGTTATTGGTGTTGTTGATGGCGTTGAACTGCTGCGTCAGGTAGCTGCTGGTCTGGTTCATCCGCTGCACCACCAGGTCCAGCTTGGCGAACTGCGCGCGATAGCGCTCCATGTTGGCATTGATGTTGTCCTGCGTCTTGGTGTAGTCCTTCTGCAGGTCCTTCAGCGACTTGTCCAGGCCGTCGGTGGCGAGCTTGAGCGCGCCCTTGTCGCCGTTGAGGTCGTCGATCGCCGTGCTGATCTGCTTGGCATAGCCATCGGCCTTGCCCTCGCCGACGAACAGGCGCGTGACGCCGCTGACATTGTCCTTGAGCGCCTTGCTCAGCTTGGTGTCGTCGATGGCGAGCGAGCCGTCCTTCTGGAACGAGAGGCCGATCTGTGCCAGGTTGCTGATGCCGCCCGCAGCGCTGCCCGCCGAGGCGTTGAGGATGTTGCGCAGCTTGGTCTGGATGCCGCGCAGCACGCCGTCGCCGGTCAGCACCGAACCCGTCTTGGTGGTGCTGTCGACGGCAGTCAGCTTGCCTGCCATGTTGTGCAGGTTGTTGAAGGCGCTGACGAAGGCCTGCACGGCCGACTTGACGTTGTCGAGGTCGCGCGTGACGCTCAGGCTGGTGGTACCCACCTTGTTGAGCGTCAGCGTCACGCCCTGCGCGGCGTCGGCGACGGTGTTGCTGGCGCTGGTGACCGCCATGCCGTTGATGGTCAGGTTGGCGTTGGTGCCGCGCACGGTTTCCCTGACCCCGCTGGGCTGGTTGGCCTGCTCCGGATCGTAGCCGAGCAGGCCCTGCAGTTCGGGCGAGCTGGCGCTGATGCGCATGGTCGTCGCCGCCCCCGTCTTGTCCGAGGTCAGCACGATGCGGTAGGGCGTGTTGCTGCCGTCGTTGGCGATGCTGGCGGTGACGCCGATGCCGGCCTTGTTGATGGCGTCGCGGATGCCCTGCAGCGTGTTGTTGCTGCTGTCGATGGTGACTTTCTTGGTGGCGTCCGCGGTGGCGCTGAAGGCGGGATTGACGTAGGTGCCGTAGGTCGGCGAAGCAGGGTCCTCGTCGTAGCCGCTGACCGAGCCGAAGTCGAACACCAGGGTGCCGGTGCCGATGGCCCGGGTCTGGCTGGCCTGGCCGGCGGCGACCAGCGACTGGGCCTGGGCCAGGCTCTTGACGTTCACGGTGTAGCTGCCCGGCGTCGCATTGGATGCGGTGGCCGCGCCCAGGATCTCCGTCGAGCCGACCGAGGCCTTGGTCACGCTGAAGGTGGCCGTGTCCGCCAGCTTCTTGGCGGACGCCTGGAAGGCGGCCAGCATGCTTTTGACGTTGCCGTAGGCCGATACCTTGGCCTGGTAGGCGGCCTGCTTGTTCTTCAACAGATCGAGCGGCTTGCTTTCCGCCGCGGACAGCTTGGTGAGCAGCGTGTTCAGGTCGAGACCCGACCCGACGCCCAGAGAGGTGATGGATGCCATCGGCGTTACCCTTCGAATTTTGAGTTCTTCACTGTGTAGCCGGCACGCCAGGACCGGACGCCGTGCGGCAATGGCGGCACGCCGGTGACTGGCACCGGCGGCCGGCTTGCGCGTTCATTGGCGGAGCCCGGCCTTCCCCCGTTGCGAGCGCCCGGACCGATCGCGGTGCCGGCTCCAGGCCGGCCGCCGCGCGGGCGCTTCCTTCCCGCCAGGCGGGGGAATGTATGACATGCGGAGAGACTTCATCTGTCTCCATCCTGCATTATCGGACGGGGCCTGGCGATCTTTAGCGGAGAAATGAGGGGGATTCCGGTGCCATGGCGGGCGACCGGGGCGATTCAGGAGGGGGGCGGGGGATCGGCGGCGGTCCTGGTGGCGGGAGCCTCAGGGCGCGCGCCGGTCTGCGCGCAGCCGTGCCGCCCGCTGGTTCCATTGCGAGAACAGCGTGTCCAGGCAGGCCACCGTGGTACAGGCATCGCGCCGCGCGAGGAAGGCGTCGATCTCCGCCTGGCGGATCGCGCCGGCCTGCAGCAGGCGCTGCTGCTGGGCGCGGATGCGGCCATTGCCCATGGCCAGCAGCGCGTGCTCGCAGATCAGCCGCGCGGCCGGCGTGCCGGGTGCCGCGCAGTCCGGCTCGGCGGTGCGCGCCGTGCCCGGGCTGGCGAGGGCCGCGAGGGTGGCGAGGGTGGCGAGGCCCAGGGCGGCGCTCGGGCGGGTCAGAGGTGGCATCGGATCGGCATCGAAAATGTCCGGCGGCGTCGCGGCGAAGGTCCGGAGCGAGAGGATACACGTCCGGGCCGCGCCGGCGCGTTTCGCCGCGCACGGGTATGATCCGCGCAAGCCTGCGGGCATCGCGGCCCGCATCGGACCCTCTTCCACCACAACAGGAGAACAAGCATGGCAGGCGATCTCAGCCAGACGGTGCGCGCACTGGTGTTCGATGTGTTCGGCACGGTCGTCGACTGGCGGACCTGCGTGGCCCGCGAGGCCGCGCCCTTCCTCGCGCGGCACGGACTCGCGGTGGAGCCGGAGGCCTTCGCCGACGCCTGGCGGCGCGAATATGTGCCGGCGATGGCCGAGGTGCGCAGCGGCCGGCGCGGTTTCGTGCGGCTCGATGTGCTGCACCGGGAGAACCTGGTGCGTGCGCTGGCCGGCCTCGGCGCCGACGTGGCGCGCATCCCGGGCGCGGAGCTCGATGCGCTCAACCTGGCCTGGCACCGCCTCGACCCGTGGCCGGACAGCCGCGAGGGCCTGCAACGGCTCAAGCAGCGCTTCATCATCGCGCCGCTGTCGAACGGCAACATCCGCCTGATGGTGGACATCGCCAAACGCGCCGGCCTGCCCTGGGACGCCATCCTCGGCGCCGAGGTGGTGCGCGACTACAAGCCTTCGCCGGCGGTCTACCTGCAGACCGCGGAGATCCTGGGACTGGCGCCGGCCGAACTGTGCCTGGTCGCCGCGCACAACGGCGATCTCGCCGCGGCACGCGCCTGCGGCCTGTCCACGGCCTTCGTGGCGCGTCCGCGCGAGCATGGCCCGGCCCAGTCCACCGACCTGGCCGCCGAGCAGGACTGGGACGTGGTCGCGGCGGACTTCGGCGAGCTGGCGCAGCGCTTCGGTTGCTGAGCGCGCCGCGCCGGGAGCGCGCGGGCGCCCGCCGTCAGCACTCGACCACGTTGACGGCCAGGCCGCCGAGCGAGGTTTCCTTGTAGATGGCCTTCATGTCCTCGCCGGTCTGCTTCATGGTACGGATCACGGTGTCGAGCGAGACGTAGTGGCTGCCGTCGCCGCGCAGCGCCATGCGCGCCGCGTTGATGGCCTTGACCGCGCCCATGGCGTTGCGCTCGACGCAGGGGATCTGCACCATGCCGCCGACCGGGTCGCAGGTCAGGCCCAGGTTGTGTTCCATGCCGATCTCGGCGGCATTCTCCACCTGCTGCGGCGTGCCGCCCTGGGCGGCCGCCAGCCCCGCGGCCGCCATCGAGCAGGCCACGCCGACCTCGCCCTGGCAGCCGACCTCGGCCCCGGAGATGGACGCATTGGTCTTGTAGAGGATGCCGATGGCGGCGGCGGTCAGCAGGAAGTCCACCATGCCTTCCTCGTCGGCCCCCGGCACGAAGCGCATGTAGTAGTGCAGGACCGCCGGCACGATGCCGGCCGCGCCGTTGGTCGGCGCCGTGACCACGCGCCCGCCGGCGGCGTTCTCCTCGTTGACCGCCATGGCCCAGGCATTGACCCAGTCGAGCGCCGCCATCGGATCGGCGCCGGCGGCGCCGCCCTGCGCCAGCGCGCGGTAGAGCTCGGGGGCGCGGCGCCGCATGCGCAGCGCGCCGGGCAGGGTCTGCGGTGCCGCGCCGCGCAGGCCGAGGCCGCGCTGCACGCATGCCTGCATGACCTGCCAGATCTCCCGCAGCCCTTCGCGCACCTTGGCCGCCGGCTGCCAGGCGCATTCGCGCGCCAGCATCAGGGCGGCGATGCTGCGGCGGCGTGCCAGCGCCAGCGCGATCAGTTCATCGCCGCTGTGGAACACGCAGGGCGGCACGGGCCGCGCGTCTGCACCGCCTGGCGCGGCGCCCTGCTCGATGACGAAGCCGCCGCCGACCGAGTAGTACTCGGCCTCGCGCAGTGCCGTGCCGCCGGCGTCGAAGGCGGCCAGGCGCATCGCGTTGGGGTGTGCGGGCAGCACGCGCTCGCCGCGGAAGGCGAGGTCGCGGCGGACGTCGAAGGCAATCCGGTGCGTGCCGAGCAGGGGCAGGCTGCCGTCGTGGCGCACCGCCGCCACGCGCGTGGCCACGGCGTCGGGATCGACCGTCTCCGGCGCCTCGCCCATCAGGCCGAGCAGCACGCCGGTATCGGTGGCGTGCCCGCGCCCGGTCGCGCCCAGCGAGCCGTACAGGTCCACCTGCAGCCGCGCCACCGCGGGCAGCAGGTCCTGCGCGTGCAAGGCGCGCGCGAACAGCAGGGCGGCGCGCATCGGTCCCACCGTGTGCGAGCTGGACGGGCCGATGCCGATCTTGAAGATGTCGAAGACGGACAGGAACATGGCTTGAGGAGGATCCGGCTTCAGGCCAGCGGCAGCTGCCGCTCGACCAGCCTGGCCCAGTAGGCGGCGCCCAGCGGCAGGATGCGGTCGTTGAAGTCGTAGTAGGGGTTGTGCAACGGCGGATCGTCGGGCCCTTCGCCGGCGCCGATGCCGATATACGCGCCAGGGCGCTGCTCCAGCATGAAGGCGAAGTCCTCCGAGCCCATGGCCGGCTTGACGTCGGTCTTGACGTTGCCGGTACCGACCAGGCTGGCCGCCGCGCCGACCGCCGCCGCGGTCTCCTCCGGCGTGTTGACCACGCCCGGGTAGCCGGGGCGGAAATCCAGCGCGATGCGTGCGCCGTGCGTCAGCGCCACGCCGGTGCAGATCTGCTGCATGGCCTGCTGGGTGCGCTCGCGCACGGCCGGGTCGAGCGAGCGCGTGGTGCCGCGCAGCACCACGGATTCGGGAATCACGTTCCAGGTGTCGCCGCCGTGGATCTGCGTGATGCTGACCACCACCGCGTCGTTGGCGTCGGTGCGGCGGCTGGCGATGGTCTGCAGCGCCATCACCAGCTGGGCCGAGACCACCACGGGGTCGATGCCGTGGTGCGGCTGGGCGCCGTGCGAGCCCTTGCCGGTGATGGTGATCTCGAAGTTGTCGAGGAAGGCGGTCATGGTGCCGGGGCGGATGGCGAACTTGCCGCGCGGCAGCTGGGGGAAGTTGTGCATGCCGTAGACGGCGTCGGCAGGGAACTTGTCGAACAGGCCCTCCTGCACCATCACGCGGCCGCCGCCCTCGTTCTCCTCGGCGGGCTGGAAGACGAAGTGCACGGTGCCGCGGAAAGGCTTGTGGCGCGCCAGGTGGGCGGCCGCGCCGAGCAGCATGGCGGTGTGGCCGTCGTGCCCGCAGGCGTGCATCTTGCCGGCGCAGGTGGAGGCGTGCGCAGCGCTGCCGAGCTCCTGCATATTGAGCGCGTCGAGGTCGGCGCGCAGCGCGATGCTGGGGCCCTCGCCGTGGCGCAGGGTGCCGACCACGCCGGTGGTGGCCAGGCCGCGGTGGACCTCGATCCCCATCAGTTCGAGCGCATGCGCCACGATATTGGCGGTGCGGTGCTCCTCGAAGGCGGTTTCGGGCGAGGCGTGGATGTCGCGCCGCCAGTCCACCATGCTCTGGCGGATGTCGTCGGCGATGTCAGGGTCGCGGTACATGGCTGCTCGGGCTCCTGGAAGTCTTGGTGTGTTGAAGTCTTGACGTCGATGCGGGTCAGTGGAAGCACTCGGCGATCAGCGTCGCGCCGAGGAAGGTGCCGGCGGTGGCGGTCAGCGAGACCACCACGATGCGCCAGCCGAGCTGGCGGAAGATGGGCAGGTCCTTGGCCACGGAGAAGCCGGCCAGCGCCAGCACGGGCGTGGTGAAGGTCATGAAGTTGAGCTTGTCGGCCAGCGCGACGAGCGCATCGGAGAAGGGGAACAGGCCCGGCACGCCGGCCAGCGTGGCGGCGATGGACAGCATCAGCAGCAGCGGCAGGCGCGGCAGCAGGCGCTTGGCAAGGTGGCACGCCGCCACCAGCGCGACGACGGCCAGCACGCCTTCCAGCGAGACCAGCACCGGCACCTGGTAGGAGAGGCGGTTGCCGACCAGCACACCTGCGCCGACCACTGCCCAGCCGAGCATGGTATCGGCGCCGGACAGGCCGTGCGCGGGCAGCACGGCGGCGCCCAGGCTGGCGCTGCCGGTGGCGGCCTGGCGCGGCGAGAGGCGGCCCAGCACCGGTTCGAGCTTGCCGTACAGCCAGGAGCACAGCGGCAGCGACAGGAACAGCGTGAAATAGAAGCCGGCCACCGAGGTCAGCAGGTTGGAGGCGGCGGCGATGGCGGTGATGTCGGCCGCGTGCTCGGCGGGGTGCTGGGCCAGGATGGCGCCCACGGCGGCCGCCATCAGGCTGCCCGAACCGACGCCCGCGCCCATGGCCAGCGAGCGCGGGTCGAACACGTGCAGGCTGCTGAGGAAGCCGGCCAGGATGGCGATGAAGAGCGCGCCCAGCACCGTGCCGGTGATGTACTCCGCCAGCACGCCGCGGCCTTCGGGCGAATCCATGCCGTACTTCTCGCTGATGATGGCGATATTGCCCTCGCGCCCCACCGAGAAGGTGGCGCCGACCGCCTCCCGCTTGAGGCCGAGCAGCAGCGCGAGCGGCAGGCCCAGGGCCAGGGTGCCGAGTGCATGGCCGAACTCCTGGAACAGCAGGGCCCAGCCCGCCGCCCTGACCTTGGGCAGCGCCACGCCGACGGTGAGGCCGAGCTTGACCACGAACAGCAGCAGCCCCGCATTGAGCAGGCCGGTGGCCAGCGCCTGCAGGCCGGGGCCGACCGACAGCGGGCGCGGCAGGCGCCGGCTGGCGATGCCGAGGGCGGCGGCCATCAGCAGCGACCACATCATCGGCATCAGCACCACGCGGCCGGGACCGAGCTTGAACTGGAGCGGGCCGATGGCTTCGGCCAGCGCCACCACCGCGAGGGTGACGGCGAACAGGCGGAACTTGGCGAAGGCGGTGACGGCGCCGAGGCCGGGCGCGGACGGCGCGGCGGCGCCGGGGGACAGGGAGTGGGTCATGGCATGTCTCGCTAAGGGGCCCGGCGGGCCGCGGCGGGCGGACTCACGGTCATCGCGGTCCGTGAGCGGACCGCCAGCCGGCGGGCAGTGCACAAGTATTCCGAGCCACGGGCGTTTCATCAATGATCGGGATATGGGAAACTTGTTGCATTCAATGCAACACTCGCGCGACCGGCGCGACCGGCGCGACCGGCGCGACCGGCGCGACCGGCGCGACCGGCGCGACCGGCGCGACCGGCGCGACCGGCGCGACCGGCGCGAGGCACGTGCCGCGCCCGCCGCGCCCGCCGCGCTCGAGAAGACCGCATGACCGCATGACCGCATGACCGGAAGACCCGAAGACGGAGACTTGCCATGACGCTGATGGACGATCGGCTCGACACGCGCCGCGTGCGCTACTTCATGCAGGTGCTGGAGAGCGGTTCGGTGCGCGGCGCGGCCGAGGTGCTGGACATGGATCCGTCGGCGGTGAGCCGGGCCATCGGCGTGCTGGAGAAGGAGTGCGGCACGCGCCTGCTGGAGCGCCATGGGCGCGGCGTGATGGCCACCGAGGCCGGCCACCTGCTGGCGGCCTATGCGCGCAGCCAGCAGGGGCAGCAACAGCAACTGCTGGCCGAGATGGACAGCATCGAGAAGGTGGCGCGCGGGCATATCGACATCGTCGCCGGCGAGGGCTTCGTCGAGTGGATGATGCACCATAGCCTGCGCACTTTCATGCAGGCCCATCCCGGCATCACCGTGGACCTCGACGTGGCCAGCACCGACGACATCGTGCGCCGCATCGTCGACGGCACCGCCCACATCGGCATGGTGTTCCAGCCGCCGCACGATGCGCGGCTGCGCGCTCACCATGTCTATGCCCAGCCGATCGAAGCCCAGGTGCTGGCCTCCCACCCGCTGGCGCGGCAGCGCGGCCCGCTGCGGCTGCAGGATCTGTTGCCCTATGCGGGGGCCACGCTGCACCGCACCTTCGGCGTGCGCCAGCATATCGAGGCCGCCGAGATCAGCGAAGGCGTGCGCCTGCCGTCGATGCTGACCACCTCCTCGTTCAGCGCGCTCGGGCACTTCGTCATGGGCGGGCTTGGCTACGCGCTGTGCACGCGCATCGCGCAATGGTCGTCCTATGGCGACGAGCGGCTGGTGTCGCTGCCGATGGGCAACCCGCTGCTGTCGCAGGGGCAGGTCCAGGTGGTGTCGCGCCAGGGCCGGGCGCTGACGCCGGCCGCGGCCAGCCTGCTGCGGCAGATCGTGGCCGACATGCCAAGGTGGCTGCGGCGGGATGCCGGCCGGTGTTCCGACGCTTGAAGCCCTGATTCAGGACACCGGGCGCCGGTGCGACCGGCGGGTTTCCACTCAGCCTTTGCGCGTGCTTTCGACCAGGTCCGAGGCGAAGGCTTCCCACAGCGCGTCGCGGCGCTGCAGCGCATCGATGGTGGCGGGTTTGCGCAACTGCACCACCGCCGACACCAGCGCATTGCAGAGAAAGAACGCCGCCGTGTAGGAATCGAAGGGCGAGGCATTGGCGGTGCGCACCAGCAGGTGGTGGTCGGCCAGCGGCACCAGCGGCGCGGCCGGACTGTCGCACAGGGCGACGACGCGGGCGCCCTGTGCGCGGAAGACGCGCGCGATGCTGACCGGAGCGCGCGAATAGCGCCGGATGCTGAAGGCGAGCAGCACGTCGTCCGGCTTGAGCCAGAGCACGCCGTCGGTCGGCGTGACCGCACCGGCGCCGAGCTCGTGCACGTCGGGCCGGCACATGTTCAGGTGCAGCGCCAGCCAGGCGCTGACCGGCGCGCTGTTCTTCTGCGCCAGCACGAAGATGCGGCCCTTGGCCGTGGCGAGCAGGTGCGCGATGGCCTCGAAGGCCGCAAGATCCAGCGATTCATGGGTGGCGGCGAGATTGTGCTGGTCGTGGCGCAGGGCATCGTCCAGGCAGTCGCGCAGCGTGCGCTTGGCGCCGATGGCGGCGGGCGCGCGCAGGCCGGCGGTGGGCAGCGCCGCCGTCACGCTGGCGCGCGCTTCGCGCTGCGCGTCGGCATAGCTGGCGTAGCCCAGCTTGGCGAACAGCCTGACCACGGTCGAGGCGCTGGTGCCGTGCTGCGCGGCCAGCGCGGTGGCCGATTCCAGCAGCACATGCGGATAGCCCTGGCCCAGCGCGGCCGCCAGTTCGCGTTCCCGCGCCGTCAGCGTGGCCGCCTCGCGGGCCAGTCGGTCCAGCAGGGTGGCGTCGTCCGGCGTGGCCGGCTTGGAGGATTTCATCGGCTTGACATGTTTGCAATACGTATTGCATGATCGTATCACGTTTGCAATGGTCGAATCATCGACGGGACCCGCCGTCCGGAGCACAAGCCGCATGCAAGAGAACGAAGTGAACGAAGTGAACGAGTTCGTACCGGCCAGGGACAGTGGCATGGATAAAGAAGAGGAAGCGGTGCTGGCCTGGCTGGCCGGCCGCGAGTCGGCCATGCAGGCGCTGCTGCAGCGCATCGTCGACATCGACAGCGGCAGCCGCCAGGAGGCTGGCGTGACGGCGGTGGCCGAGGTCCTGGGCGCGCACCTGCGCGAGGCCGGCATGGCCGTGGCCTTCCATGCCGTGCCCGGCTTCGGCGTCTGCCTCGACGCCGGGCTGCCCGGTTCCGGCCAGGGGCGCCCGATCCTGCTGATGGGCCATATGGATACGGTCTACCCGGCCGGCACCGTCGCACGCAGGCCCTTCCGCATCGAGGCGGGGCGCGCCTACGGGCCGGGCGTGGCCGACATGAAGTCGGGCCTGGTGATGAACGTCTTCGTGGCCGAGGCGCTGGCGCGCCTGGGCCGCCAGGCGCCGCCGCTGCGCCTGTTCTTCTCCTGCGACGAGGAGATCGGCTCGGGCGCCACGCGCGAGCGCATCATGGAGGTGGCGCGCGGCGTGCGCACCGTGTTCAACGCCGAGCCGGGCCGCGTCAGCGGCAACCTCGTCACCGGCCGCAAGGGCTCGATGGTGGTGGCGTTCGAGGTGGAAGGGGTGGCGGCGCACGCCGGCATCAATCCGGCGCAGGGTGCGAGTGCGATCGACGCGCTGGCGCGCAAGATCGTCGCGCTGCATGCCCTCACCGACGCCGGGCAGGGCATCACCACCAATGTCGGCTGCGTGCAGGGCGGCATCGTGCCGAACATGGTGGCGCCGCAGGCGCAGGCCCAGCTCGACGTGCGCTTCACCGCCGATACCGACGTGGAGGCCCTGGTCGAGCGCATCCGCGCCATCGTCGAGGAAGAGTCCATCCCGCGCACGCGCGGCCGCATCACCGAACTGCGCCGCACCATGCCGATGGCGCGTACCCCGGACGCGCTGCTGGCGCTGTACCAGGGCAATGCCGAGCGGCTCGGCTTCCGCGTCGAAGGCGAATTCACCGGCGGCGCGGCCGACAGCGGCCTGACCGCCTCGGTCGGCACGCCCACGCTGTGCGGCACCGGCCCGGTGGGCGGCCACGCACATACCGAACGCGAGTACTGCGAGCTGTCGACCTTCGTGCCGCGCGCGCAGGCGCTGGCACTGACCATCCTCGGCCTGCGTTGAACGGCTGGATCCGGCCTTCCCCCAAGTTTCCTGGCTCTTCCTAATCTCCCATGCAGAAGCTGATCTCTACCCGTCGCCACTTCCTCCGCCTGGGCCTGGGCGCCGTGGCGCTCGCGGCCGCGCCGGCCGCCGTGCTGGCCCAGGGTGCCTGGCCTGCCAAGCCCATCACGCTGGTCGTGCCGTTCCCGCCGGGCGGCTCGGTCGACATCATGGCGCGCCAGTACGCCGACCCGCTGGCGCGCATCCTCGGCGTGCCGGTGGTGGTCGACAATCGCCCGGGCGCCGGCGGTTCGGTCGCCACGCAGTCGGTGGCGCGCAGCAAGCCCGACGGCTACACGCTGGTGGTGTCCTCGCAGAGCAGCCACCTGGCCAATCCGCTGACGCAGCCGCGCATCGGCTACGACCCGATCAAGGATTTCGAGAACATCGCCATCCTGGGGCGCCAGCCCAATGCGCTGGTGGTCCATGCCAGCCTGCCGGTGCGCACCTTCGCCGAGTTCCTCGCCTATGCGAAGAAGAACCCCGGCAAGCTCGACTACGGCAGCGGCGGCGCCGGCAGCATGGGGCAGCTCAATGTGGAGATGCTCAAGGCCAATACCGGCATCTATGCCACGCACATCCCCTATCGCGGCGGCTCGCAGCTCATCACGGCGGTGCTGAGCAATGAGGTGCAGTTCATCCTGGACAACCTGGTCATCATGCTGCCGCATATCAAGGACGGCAAGGTGCGCGCGCTGGCGGTGGCGTCCGAGCAGCGCCTGCCGCAGCTGCCCGACGTGCCGACCTTCGCCGAACTGGGCTATCCGCAGCTCAACCTGAGTTCCTGGACCGGCATCGCCGCGCCTGCCGGCACGCCGGAGCCGGTGGTGCAGAAGCTGTACCAGGCGGTGCGCCAGGCCGCCAGCGATCCCGCCATGCAGGCGGCGCTGCGCTCGCGCGGCGTGGTGCCGCCGGAGGACATGCCGCCGGCCGCCTTCGAGAAGATGATGGCCGAGCGGCTGCAGCGCTACGGCGAGGTGGTCAAGCGCGCCAAGATCTCGGCGGAATAAACGGGAGGACCCCGCCGGGCCATGGCGCGGTAGCGTATGGCGGGGTGTGGCATCGACGGGCGGCGGCCGGCACGGGAAACCGTGGCCTGCCGCCTTCGCATGGCGCGGCCGGCAAGGCGACGCCGGCGGTGCGCCGGCGATCGGGTCTCAGCGACAGGGTGTCAGCGGTAGGGCGTCTGCAGGATGCCCATCACCGTGCGGATGCCGTCGCGGTAGTTGCCCAGCCGCATGTTCTCGTCGTAGCTGTGCTGGTTGTTGTCGGCATTGACCAGCGGCACGATGACGAAGGGCGACTGCAGCGCCTGCACCGCGGCGCCGGTGGGTACCGTGCCGCCCATCATGCGGATCTGCACCGGCGCCTGGCCGTAGGTGGACTGCATGGCCTGCTGCAGCCAGCGGCTGACCGGGGCGTCGAGCGGTGTCCGCGCCGCCGAACTGGAGGCCGATACCTCGCCGGCGCTGAGCGAAGCCAGCTTGGGATAGCGCGCCCGCTCCTCCGCGCTCGGCTCGCCCTCGACCAGGTGGTAGCCCTGCTTCTGCACGTGTTCCTTGAGGCGGGCGAACAGGTATTCCGGGCTGGTCTCGGGCACCGTGCGGATGTCGATCTCCGCCAGCGCCGACGAGGGCACCACGGTGCGCGCCTTGGCGCCGACGTCGCCGGCGGCCATGCCGCGCACGTTCAGGCTCGGATACTGCATGGCTTCCTGGTAGTTGGCGCCGACCCGCTCGGCCGCGGCGATGCCCAGGCGGCGGCGCAGCGCCGCCTCGTCGTCCGGCACGGCGCTCATGATGCGGCGCGCTTCGTCGTCGAGCCTGACCGGGCTGTAGTAGCCCGGGATGGTGACGCGGCCCTCGTCGTCCTTCATGCTGGCCAGCAGGCTGGCCAGGCGCTGGGCGGGATTGGCCGAGTAGTTGCCATAGTGGCCGCTGTGCAGCTCCTGGCCGGCGCCGAATACCTTGAGCTTGACCAGCAGCACGCCGCGGTTGCCGAACACCAGCGTGGGCCGGTTGCTCTGGTGCATGGGGCCGTCGAAGATCACCATGCCATCGTTGCGCAGCAGCGCCAGGTTCTGGCCGATCACCTTGCCCAGCGAAGGCGAGCCCTTTTCCTCTTCCGAATCGAGCAGGACCTTGATGTCCACGGCCGGCTCGGCGCCGGCGGCCTTGAGTGCGTCGACGGCCGCCAGGAACATCACGATGGGGCCCTTGTCGTCCGAGGACGAGCGCGCGAACAGCCGCCACTCGGGATCGACCCGCTCGCCGTAGAGGTGCTCCAGCGGCAGCGCCTCCCACTTGCCGTCGGCCTGGCGCGCCTTCAGCACCGCCTCCCAGGGACTGCGCTGCGCCCACTGCGACGGCGTCACCGACTGGCCGTCGAAATGCATGTAGAACAGCACCGTCTTGCGCGGCGCCGCGCCGGCCGCCGCCGGCGCCTTGAGCTCGGCGTAGACCATCGGCTTGCCCTCGTTGGGCAGCTCGCGCGCGGTGAAGCCGCGCCGCGCGAAGGCCTGCACCAGCCAGGCGGCATTCTTCTGGATGTCGGCCGGCACGTTGGCGTCGTTCGGCATGGCCAGCAGTTCCACCCACTCGCGGTAGCTGCCGGCGGCGGCTCGCATGGCCGCCTGTTCCAGCGCGGCGCCGTCGAGCGTGGCGGCGCCGGCACCGGTGGCCAGCAGGGCCGCGCCCAGGGCGGCGGCCAGGGGCCAGGCGAGCGGGCGGCGCAGGGCGCGCGGGCGCTGGCGGTCGGTGCGGGGGGCTCGTATCGGGTCGTTCATCGTGTCCTCGTGGATCCGGGTCGGCTGCTGCGGTGCCTTGGTCTTGTCATCGGCCGGCAGGGTGGCCGGTGCAGCGCTCAGATGGTAGCGCGTCCCTTGCCTGCCGGGCCGCCGTTTCCGCGCCGGACGGCCTTCGACGGCGCCGCCGCGGGCGCCTCCACCGGGTTGCGCGAGGCCTGTGCATTGCGCGACGGCGATGCGCCCCGCTATCACGGCAAGGGCGTGCATCGCGCGGGGGCCGGGGATGGCCGCGCGCCATGCCGGCAGCGATGCTGCGCATCCGCTGCGACGCGGGGCTTGAGGCCGCGCGCGGGACGTCAGGCGGGCGGGGTTTCCAGCGGGGCTTCCAGCGGGATTTCCGGCGCGACTTCGAGCGCGAACACCAGGCGCTGCAATTGCCGCCGAGTGCCGGCGTCGAGATCGACGAAGATGCAGCCGACCTTGCGCCGAGCGTCCGCCTGCGGGGTGGCGGGGCCGTGCCGTACCACGCGCAGGCTGGCCTGCACGATGCCGAAAGGGCCGAAGTCCAGCGTGCAGTCCGGCAGCAGCCGTCCGGGCGCGAAGACGGCCAGCAAGCCGAGCGGCACGCGCAGGCCGACGCCGCTCAGCGACAGGTCGCGGATGTCCAGGCTCAGCGGCGGGCCACCAGCCTCATCTTCCCGCCGGCAGCGGAAGCCGCGCGCCGCCAGGCGGACGCGGAAATGCCTGCGCGCCTGCAGGTACTGCAGGCGCGCAGGCAAGGGAATGTGGAAGGCGGGCGTATTGCCCAGGCGGGTCACCTCGGGCGTGCCGGCGGCGAAGCGGATGGGCGTACCGCCCAGCGAGCCGCGCAGGCTCAGGCCGGTGGCGTTCAGCAGCCGTTCCAGTTCGCGCCCGTTGCGGCACCATTCGAGCACGCAGGCGCGCCGGTCCTCGTCGGCCAGCAGCAGGCGGGTCGGGATGCCGGCCGGCTCGAACAGCAGCGGCGTGCGCGTGCGGGCCAGTTCACGCAGCACACGGGCGATGCTTGCCGGCTCGTCGAGCCAGAAGTCGTCCTGCGCGGTGGCCGGCTGCACGGTCGGTGACATGGGGCGGATCGTAAACCATCATTTCGAGGGGATACGGGATTATCGCCTGCCTGTTGGCGGCATGGCGTGGCTGCCAGGCAACGTGCGCGGCGGCGCGTGCGGCGAGGTACCGGAAGCGGCACTGGAACGGCGGGGGAGGGTGGCGCGGCAAGGCCGCGCCCATCCGGCTCGGGCGGGGGTGCCCGTCGGCGCTCAGTGGGGGAAGCGGTCGTCGCCGTTGGCGATGTAGTGGCTGGCTTCCTCGCCCCAGTGGGTCATCTGGCGGGCGCGCGGCTTGATGGCGCCATCGACGTAGACATCGCGCTGGCCGGCATGGGCGGCCGAGTCGAAGGGGCGGGGGCCTTGCTGGGCGAAGACGGGGGTCGACAGCGCGCCGAGGGTGGCGGCCAGGGCCAGGAAGGAGAGTGCGGCTTTCTTCATTTTATTATCGGCGTCAGCGGATTCATGGGTTCGTGACGCCAGCATGTCATCAGGAGTGGCGGCATTATAGGGGTTTTCCCTAGACCGTGCAGGGCGAGTTTGCGGCGGCGCAATAATCCCCGCCAAGGACACCTTGGCTGTGACTCAAAGGCAGCTTTCCATGCGATCAGGGTCGTTCCGGGCGGCCGGGATCGGCCACAGGTGCTGCCATCGCCCTGGCGGGGGGGGGTGTCTCCGCGCGAGACTTCCGGGCCTCAAAAAAAGAGAGCCCGCGGGGCGGGCTCTGCGAAGGACCATCGTCACGGTCACTCACGCACGGCATGTCATGCGCTTGACATGGATAGCGGCAGTGCGGGCCTCGCCTTTTCCCCCACCGTAGCGGGGGGGAGGGCGCTAGTCCGGGCGCCGGGCTTGCCCTGGTGTCTTGTCAGGCTCTCGCGCGAAGGGTGGAGTGCCACGGCAGTGCGTTGCGATGGCCGTTTCCACCGTCGATTGTGCGGTGCTGCCCGCCGTCCGCTGCTGCCGGCACCAATACAGCGCCTCAATCTGCCTGCATTGGCGCACAATATCGGTCTCGGGCGTGTGTGAGCGCCTTGCATATTTGGGAGCCGGTATGAGCAGCAATGTCGAAGCAGTCTTTTCCATCGAACCCAGCCAACACCCCGTGGCCGCCGCGGAGCGTGCGCGTTTGCTGGAGAATCCCGCCTTCGGCAGGGTGTTCTCCGATCACATGGCGACCATCCGCTACACCGAGGGCAAGGGCTGGCACGACGCCAGGATCGCCGCGCGCGGCCCCTTCGAGTGCGATCCGGCCATGCAGGTGTTCCACTACGCACAAGAGATTTTCGAGGGGATGAAGGCCTATCGCCTGCCCGATGGCGGTGGTGCGCTGTTCCGCCCTGACGCCAATGCGCGCCGCTTCCGCAACTCGGCCCGCCGCCTGGCCATGCCGGAGCTGCCCGAGGCACTGTTCCTGGAGTCCGTGCGCGAACTGGTGCGCCTGGACCGCGAGTGGATTCCCACCGTGCAGGGCGGTTCGCTGTATCTGCGCCCTTTCATGATGGCTACCGAGGTGGCGCTGGGCGTCAAGCCGGCGGCCGAATACCTGTATTGCGTGACGGCCTGCCCGGTGGGCGCGTACTTCAAGGGCAGCAACCCGGCGGTCACCATCTGGGTGTCGGACAACTACACGCGTGCCGCGCCTGGCGGCACGGGCGAGGCCAAGTGCGGCGGTAACTATGCGGCCAGCCTGCTGGCGCAGGCCGAGGCCTCGCGCGAGGGCTGCGACCAGGTGGTCTTCCTCGACGCGGTCGAGCGGCGCTGGGTGGAAGAACTCGGCGGCATGAATGTCTTCTTCGTCTTCGACGATGGCTCGCTGCAGACGCCGCCGCTCACCGGCACCATCCTGCCCGGTATCACGCGCGAGTCGCTCATCGTCCTGGCCCGAGACATGGGCCTGACGGTACGTGAAGAGCCGTACTCGATCGACCAATGGCAGGCCGATGCCCGGAGCGGCCGCCTGCGCGAAGCCTTTGCCTGCGGCACGGCCGCCGTGGTGACGCCCATCGGGACGGTGAAGGGCCACAAGCACAACTTCACGATCGGCGATGGCGGCGCCGGCAACCTGACGATGCGCCTGAAGAACGCGCTGGTCGACCTGCAGCAGGGCCGCGCGGCAGATCCGCATGGCTGGATGGACCGCCTGTTCTAAGCCAGCTCCGGCCCGCGATCCGCTCGAGGGTTCCCCGTCCTGGTGCTGCGGCCGGCGCGCAAGGCGAGGCGGGGCCGCGGGGAGGGCTTCTGTTCCCGGATAGCCTGGGCCGGTCCAGGGTTCACCAGGGTATGAGCGGAGATGGCAAGCGGATAGAAGAGGCGCTTGGGATTTTTTTCTGAAAAGCCTTGCCAATTGGTTATCGAGGCATTAGTATTCGCCTCCCCGTTCGCAGCGCACCGCGTGACGGGGAGGGAATGGCAGGATTGGAGCGGCTCGAATGAGTGCGGCGTCCGAATAAAAGAAATTCTCGAAATCGCTTGATTGATCTCGAAAAATTCTTTATAGTCTCGTTCCTTCGCTGCAGACATAACGCAGCGGCAACGCAAACCGGCAAAGCCGGATGCGGCCCGAGAGGGTGGTTCTTTAACAAACAAACACCGATAAGTGTGGGTGCTTGATAATGAATGCGGAAGACCCCGGTCTTCTAGCTTGCAAATTATCAGTGCTCGCACAGTAAACATGTTTGGTTTCGTCTTCGGACGGAGCCAGTCAGTTTTCTGAGAGTGAGCGACCGCTCGAAAGAGCGAGGTTTGCGCAGGCAACTGCGCGGAACCACACAGAGATTGAACTGAAGAGTTTGATCCTGGCTCAGATTGAACGCTGGCGGCATGCCTTACACATGCAAGTCGAACGGCAGCGCGGACTTCGGTCTGGCGGCGAGTGGCGAACGGGTGAGTAATACATCGGAACGTGCCCTGTTGTGGGGGATAACTAGTCGAAAGATTAGCTAATACCGCATACGACCTGAGGGTGAAAGCGGGGGACCGTAAGGCCTCGCGCAATAGGAGCGGCCGATGTCTGATTAGCTAGTTGGTGAGGTAAAGGCTCACCAAGGCGACGATCAGTAGCTGGTCTGAGAGGACGATCAGCCACACTGGGACTGAGACACGGCCCAGACTCCTACGGGAGGCAGCAGTGGGGAATTTTGGACAATGGGGGCAACCCTGATCCAGCAATGCCGCGTGTGTGAAGAAGGCCTTCGGGTTGTAAAGCACTTTTGTCCGGAAAGAAATCCTTTGGGCTAATACCCCGGAGGGATGACGGTACCGGAAGAATAAGCACCGGCTAACTACGTGCCAGCAGCCGCGGTAATACGTAGGGTGCGAGCGTTAATCGGAATTACTGGGCGTAAAGCGTGCGCAGGCGGTTTTGTAAGACAGGCGTGAAATCCCCGGGCTCAACCTGGGAATGGCGCTTGTGACTGCAAGGCTAGAGTGCGTCAGAGGGGGGTAGAATTCCACGTGTAGCAGTGAAATGCGTAGAGATGTGGAGGAATACCGATGGCGAAGGCAGCCCCCTGGGACGTGACTGACGCTCATGCACGAAAGCGTGGGGAGCAAACAGGATTAGATACCCTGGTAGTCCACGCCCTAAACGATGTCAACTAGTTGTTGGGGATTCATTTCTTCAGTAACGAAGCTAACGCGTGAAGTTGACCGCCTGGGGAGTACGGTCGCAAGATTAAAACTCAAAGGAATTGACGGGGACCCGCACAAGCGGTGGATGATGTGGATTAATTCGATGCAACGCGAAAAACCTTACCTACCCTTGACATGCCACTAACGAAGCAGAGATGCATTAGGTGCCCGAAAGGGAAAGTGGACACAGGTGCTGCATGGCTGTCGTCAGCTCGTGTCGTGAGATGTTGGGTTAAGTCCCGCAACGAGCGCAACCCTTGTCTCTAGTTGCTACGAAAGGGCACTCTAGAGAGACTGCCGGTGACAAACCGGAGGAAGGTGGGGATGACGTCAAGTCCTCATGGCCCTTATGGGTAGGGCTTCACACGTCATACAATGGTGCGTACAGAGGGTTGCCAACCCGCGAGGGGGAGCTAATCCCAGAAAACGCATCGTAGTCCGGATCGTAGTCTGCAACTCGACTACGTGAAGCTGGAATCGCTAGTAATCGCGGATCAGCATGCCGCGGTGAATACGTTCCCGGGTCTTGTACACACCGCCCGTCACACCATGGGAGTGGGTTTTGCCAGAAGTAGTTAGCCTAACCGCAAGGAGGGCGATTACCACGGCAGGGTTCATGACTGGGGTGAAGTCGTAACAAGGTAGCCGTACCGGAAGGTGCGGCTGGATCACCTCCTTTCCAGAGCGTGCATTCCGAGTCGAGCACTCACACTTATCGGTTGTTTGTTGTTGCGGCCAGGACATGGCCAAATGCAAGTGCTTGATATCGAGCGCTTGCATTTGGCATTGCCAAGCGAAGAAATTCGGCTGTTCTTTAACAATATGGGATGTAGTAAAGGTGTCACGGCGTGTTGATGAGACGCGCAGTAGTTTAACGTGATACCGGGTTGTGATTGTATCAACCAAAGTATTTAAGTGATCGAAAGATGACTTGGAATACGGCACAAATGCGAGAACTCAACCTGTAATGAGCGTTTCAAGCGCGAGCTTGAGACACACTTGTTATAGGGTCAAGCGAACAAGTGCATGTGGTGGATGCCTTGGCGATCACAGGCGATGAAGGACGCGGTAGCCTGCGAAAAGCTTCGGGGAGCTGGCAAACGAGCTTTGATCCGGAGATGTCCGAATGGGGAAACCCGGCCCGTATGGGTCATCCCTTGCTGAATACATAGGCAAGGGAAGCGAACGCGGCGAACTGAAACATCTAAGTAGCTGCAGGAACAGAAATCAACCGAGATTCCCAGAGTAGTGGCGAACGAAATGGGAACAGCCTTGTACTCTTTAGCAGCATTGTTAGCAGAACGGGATGGAAAGCCCGGCCATAGCAGGTGATAGCCCTGTATGCGAAAACAGCGTTGTGGAACTAGGTGTACGACAAGTAGGGCGGGACACGTGAAATCCTGTCTGAAGATGGGGGGACCATCCTCCAAGGCTAAATACTCGTGATCGACCGATAGTGAACCAGTACCGTGAGGGAAAGGCGAAAAGAACCCCGGGAGGGGAGTGAAATAGATCCTGAAACCGCATGCATACAAACAGTCGGAGCCTGGAAACGGGTGACGGCGTACCTTTTGTATAATGGGTCAGCGACTTACATTCAGTGGCAAGCTTAACCGATTAGGGCAGGCGTAGCGAAAGCGAGTCCGAACAGGGCGTTCAGTCGCTGGGTGTAGACCCGAAACCAGATGATCTATCCATGGCCAGGTTGAAGGTGCGGTAACACGTACTGGAGGACCGAACCCACTAGTGTTGAAAAACTAGGGGATGAGCTGTGGATAGGGGTGAAAGGCTAAACAAATCTGGAAATAGCTGGTTCTCTCCGAAAACTATTTAGGTAGTGCCTCGTGTCTCACCTTCGGGGGTAGAGCACTGTCATGGTTGGGGGGTCTATTGCTGATTACCCCGCCATAGCAAACTCCGAATACCGAAGAGTGCAATCACGGGAGACAGACATCGGGTGCTAACGTCCGGTGTCAAGAGGGAAACAACCCAGACCGCCAGCTAAGGTCCCAAAGATTGGCTAAGTGGGAAACGAAGTGGGAAGGCTAAAACAGTCAGGAGGTTGGCTTAGAAGCAGCCACCCTTTAAAGAAAGCGTAATAGCTCACTGATCGAGTCGTCCTGCGCGGAAGATGTAACGGGGCTAAGCCAGTCACCGAAGCTGCGGACGCACGCAAGTGCGTGGTAGGAGAGCGTTCTGTAAGCCTGTGAAGGTGTCTTGTAAAGGATGCTGGAGGTATCAGAAGTGCGAATGCTGACATGAGTAGCGATAAAGGGGGTGAAAGGCCCCCTCGCCGTAAGCCCAAGGTTTCCTACGCAACGTTCATCGGCGTAGGGTGAGTCGGCCCCTAAGGCGAGGCAGAGATGCGTAGCTGATGGGAAGCAGGTTAATATTCCTGCACCGTCGTATGATGCGATGGGGGGACGGATCGCGGAAGGTTGTCCGGGTGTTGGAAGTCCCGGTCCCTGCAGTGGAGAAGGCGCTTAGGCAAATCCGGGCGCGGGATTCAAGGCTGTGGGGCGAGCGACCATGTGTCGCGAAGCAATCGGAAGTGGTTCCAAGAAAAGCCTCTAAGCTTCAGTCATACGAGACCGTACCGCAAACCGACACAGGTGGGCGAGATGAGTATTCTAAGGCGCTTGAGAGAACTCGGGAGAAGGAACTCGGCAAATTGGTACCGTAACTTCGGGATAAGGTACGCCCTGGTAGCTTGACTGGCCTGCGCCAGAAGGGTGAAGGGGTTGCAATAAACTGGTGGCTGCGACTGTTTAATAAAAACACAGCACTCTGCAAACACGAAAGTGGACGTATAGGGTGTGACGCCTGCCCGGTGCCGGAAGATTAAATGATGGGGTGCAAGCTCTTGATTGAAGTCCCGGTAAACGGCGGCCGTAACTATAACGGTCCTAAGGTAGCGAAATTCCTTGTCGGGTAAGTTCCGACCTGCACGAATGGCGTAACGATGGCCACACTGTCTCCTCCCGAGACTCAGCGAAGTTGAAGTGTTTGTGATGATGCAATCTCCCCGCGGCTAGACGGAAAGACCCCATGAACCTTTACTGTAGCTTTGCATTGGACTTTGAACCGATCTGTGTAGGATAGGTGGGAGGCTTTGAAACCGGGACGCTAGTTCCGGTGGAGCCGTCCTTGAAATACCACCCTGGTTTGTTTGAGGTTCTAACCTTGGCCCGTGAATCCGGGTCGGGGACAGTGCATGGTAGGCAGTTTGACTGGGGCGGTCTCCTCCCAAAGTGTAACGGAGGAGTTCGAAGGTACGCTTGGTACGGTCGGACATCGTACCTAAAGTGCAATGGCAAAAGCGTGCTTAACTGCGAGACCGACAAGTCGAGCAGGTGCGAAAGCAGGACATAGTGATCCGGTGGTTCTGTATGGAAGGGCCATCGCTCAACGGATAAAAGGTACTCTGGGGATAACAGGCTGATACCGCCCAAGAGTTCATATCGACGGCGGTGTTTGGCACCTCGATGTCGGCTCATCTCATCCTGGGGCTGTAGCCGGTCCCAAGGGTATGGCTGTTCGCCATTTAAAGAGGTACGTGAGCTGGGTTTAAAACGTCGTGAGACAGTTTGGTCCCTATCTGCCGTGGGCGTTGGAATCTTGACGGGGGCTGCTCCTAGTACGAGAGGACCGGAGTGGACGTACCGCTGGTGTACCTGTTGTCTCGCCAGAGGCATCGCAGGGTAGCTATGTACGGAAGAGATAACCGCTGAAAGCATCTAAGCGGGAAACTCGCCTGAAGATGAGGATTCCCTGGAGGCTTGACCTCCTTGAAGGGTCGTTCGAGACCAGGACGTTGATAGGCTGGGTGTGGAAGCGCAGTAATGCGTTAAGCTAACCAGTACTAATTGCCCGTAAGGCTTGATCCTATAACCAGTGTGTTTCACTGGTTGACGTATCGCGTGTGCCCAGAACGGTGCCGATACCTCACAACCAAGACTACATCCCTATTCGCTGCGACGGCTCAACCCCGGCGCAGCAACCCTTAATGCCTGGTGACCATAGCGAGTCGGAACCACCCCTTCCCATCCCGAACAGGACCGTGAAACGACTTTGCGCCGATGATAGTGCGGACTACCCGTGTGAAAGTAGGTCATCGCCAGGCTCTCCCTCCCGCAAAACCCCTCGACAGCAAACGCTGCGAGGGGTTTTGTCTTTGCGGCGTGCCGGAACGTCGAGATGTCATGACAGTCGTGACCCTGCATGGACGCCTGCCGGGATTGCTCAGGACTCCCTGGGGGCTGACGCGAACGGCAGGCATTGTCGCTTTCCAAGGAACGCAGAAGGGCTAGCGATGGTCTATGCCTTGCATTCCGTTACAATGTTGTCCTGCAGCAAGACGCCATCCCAAGTTCGTCGCAACGTCGGCTGCACCGTCTCTCCTCCATGCGCGCCCTCTACCTGCTGTTCGCCGTCGCCTGCCTTTGCCTGTTGTCTTTCGGGACGACGGTGCCGGCGCACGCTGCCGGCGGGGCCTGCCCGGCTGGCGGCGCGCATGCCGCGACCCGGCCGGCGCTGCCTGAGCCGACCGTCGAGCGGACGGCGGAGCGAGCCATCGACCGCACTGTCGAGCGCGTAGCGCAGGGCAGCATGCTCGAACTGGTGCTCGACGACGAGGATTTTCCCGACTTCGGTGAGCCCGAGATGGCGGCCTCCGACGAGCCGCCGCCCGGTTACTGTGATATCTGGGCGGCCGACCTGCTCGATCCGCTCGACGTCCTCGACGAAATCGAGGAATCCGGTGCGCTGTTCGTGCTGCCCCAGGTCAGCCTGGCACAGGCGCCCGATTTTCCCCCGTCTTCTTGCCCGGGCCGCGCTGACGCGCTGGCTGCGGCCTGCTTCAAGCCTCCCCGAAGCCTTTCCGCCTGAGGCGCCTCGCTGGCGCCGCGCGCTCGGCACCTGCGCGTGCCGCGCGTACCCGCTATTCCCATTCGACTGATTCCGCCGCACGGCCTGAGCGCTTGACCGCCTGAGGCCAGGCCCGTCCGCCCGTCCGCCTGTTCGCCAGTCGGCGAGGGCGGGAGCCGGCTTGCCGTCGCCCCTGGGGCGATGGTGGCTGGCGCACGGCCGTGCGGCCTGTTTGCCTGTCCATGAAGACCACCACCACGCTAGTCTTGACCGCGTCGCTCGCGTTCGCCTTGCCGCCGGCGCAGGCTGGGACGGCCGCCGCCAGCGCGCCCTCCGCGGCGGCTGCTGCCGCCCCGCCGGCCGCCGCGCGCTCCCCCGCCGACACCTTCTCCCTGTCCCGGCTCCTGGCGCTGGCGCAGTCGACCAACCAGGGGGCGCTCGCCGCCCAGGCCGGCGTCGACGCCGCCAGCGCGGCCGTCACCAGTGCCCGCGCCTATCCGAACCCGCAGGTCGAGGTGCTGTACGGCCGCCTGTCGGGGCGCACGGCCGGTGTGGCGAGCGGCAGCGCGCCCACCTATGCCATCACGCAGAAGTTCGACTACCCGCGGCAGCGCAGCCTGCGCGAAGAGATCGCGCGGCGCCAGCTCGATGCCACCCAGGCCGGCCGCCAGGCCTGGCGCGCGGACCTGTCGGCGCGCGTCAAGCAGTCCTTCTATGAGACCCTGCGCCGCGAGAGCGAGCTGGCCGCGGCACGCGAGGACCTGAGCATGATGCGGCAGATCCATGCCCGCGCCCGCCTGCGTGTCGACGTGGGCGAGGCGCCGCGCTATGAGCTGATCAAGGCCGAGACCGAACTGCTGACCGCGCAGAAGACCAGGCAGGCGGCGCAGCTGCGCGTGGAGCAGGCGCGCGCCGCGCTGCGCCAGCACGTGGGCGGTGCCATGCCGGCCGATTTCGCACTCAGCGGCTCGCTGGGCGATGCCGTGGCGCTGCCGCCGCTGCCGCGCCTGCGCGAGCAGCTCGGCAGCGAGAGCGCCGAGCTGGCGCAGCGCCGTATGGAGCTGGAACGGGCGCGGTTGGCGGTCGACTACCAGCGCTCGCTGCGCCTGCCCGAAGTGTCGCTGCGCGCGAGCACGGAGCGGCAGCCTGACAACACGGTCACCCAGGTCGGCCTGGTGCTGACCATTCCGCTGTGGGATCGCCGCAGCGGGCCGGTCAACGAGGCCGTGGCGCAGGCCGCCCAGGCGCGCAGCACGCTGGAGGCGCGCGAATTCGAGCTGAGCCAGGAACTGGAGACGGCCTATCACCAGATGGAGGCGGCCCAGGCCCAGGTCACGGCGCTGGAGTCCGGCATCGTGCGCCAGGCCGAGTCCGCGCTGGCCGTGGCGGAGTCCGCTTACCGCTTCGGCGAGCGCGGCATCCTCGACTACATCGACGCGCAGCGCGTGCTGCGCAGCGCCCGCGGCGAATTGATCGCCGCTCAGTACGAGCTGCAGCTCGCCGCCATCCAGATCGAGAAATTGCTGTCGACGGTGCCGTCGACGCCCGCATCCACCGGACTCCAATGACCATGCGCCCGAACTTTTCCCTTTCGCTGCTGGCTTGCGCCGCGGCCTTCGCCGTGCTGACCGGCTGCTCCGACCAAGCGGCCCCGGCGGCCGAGCCGGCCAGGCTGCCGCCGGGCATCGTCAAGCCCGAAGAGACACTGCAGAAGACGCTGAAGGTGGCGCCGGCCGCCACCAGCGCCTTCAGCGAGATGCTGCGCGTGGCCGGCCGCATCGATTTCGACGAGCAGCGCGTGGCGCGCATCGGCGCCAGTGTGACCGGCCGCGTCACCGACCTGTATGCCATGCTCGGCCAGGAAGTGAGGGCCGGCCAGGTGCTGGCGCGCCTGCACAGCAGCGAGCTGGGCACCGCGCAGATGGCCTTCCTCAAGGCCGAGGCGCAGACCGAGCTGCAGGCGCGCAACGCCGAGCGCGCGCGCCAGCTGTACGCCGCCGACGTGATCGGGCGCGGCGAGCTGCAGCGGCGCGAGAGCGAGTATGCGATCGCCTCGGCCGAGATGCGCGCCTACCGCGACCAGTTGCGCGTGCTGGGTATGTCGCAGGGTGCCGTCGCCGAGCTGGCCCGCAGCGGCAGCATCGACTCTTATTCACCGGTGTTCTCCAGTGTCAGCGGCACCGTGGTCGAGCGCAACGTGGCCCAGGGCCAGGTGGTGCAGCCGGCCGACGCGCTCTATACGGTGGCCGACCTGTCGCGCGTGTGGGTCGTGGCCGAAGTGCCGGAGCAGCAGGCCGCGCTGGTGGCGGAAGGGCAGAGCGTGGACATCGAGGTGCCGTCGCTGGCCAATGGCGCCGGTCACGACCGCATCACCGGCAAGCTGATCTACGTCGGCCGGGTGGTCAATCCGCAGTCGCGCACGGTGCTGGTGCGCACCGAGCTGGAGAACAAGGAAGGACGGCTCAAGCCGGCCATGCTGGCCAGCATGCTGATCGCCAGCAAGGCGGTGGACCAGCTGGTGGTGCCCGAGTCGGCCATCGTGCGCGACGGCGGCGATGAACTGGTCTACGTGGAGCAGCCTGGCGGACAGTATCGCCTGACCAAGGTCAAGCTCGGCGCCGAGAGCGATGGCATGCGCGTGGTGCAGGGCGGTATCCGCGCCGGCGACCGCATCGTGGTCGAGGGGGCCTTCCACCTCGACAACGAGCGCAAGCGACTCGAACAGGGGTAAGCCGCCATGATCCGATCCCTAGTACAGGCCGCCATCAAGCAGCGGCTGGTGGTGTGCGTGCTCGCCGTGGTGCTGTTCGCGTTCGGCCTGGGCGCGGCCAAGAAGCTGTCGGTGGACGCTTTCCCCGACGTGACCAATGTGCAGGTGCAGATTGCCACCGAGGCGATCGGCCGCTCGCCCGAAGAGGTCGAGCGCTTCGTCACGGTGCCGGTCGAGATGGCGATGACCGGTCTGCCGGGCCTGCAGGAAATGCGCTCGCTGAACAAGCCCGGGCTGTCGCTGATCACCCTGGTCTTCACCGATGCGACCGACGTCTACTTCGCCCGGCAACTGGTGATGGAGCGGCTGATCGAGGTGGGCGGGCGCATGCCGGAAGGCGTGGCACCGGTGCTGGGCCCGGTCTCGACCGGCCTCGGCGAGGTCTACCAGTACACGCTCGACCATGCCGATGACGGCGAGCGCGAGCTGACCCAGGAAGAACTGGCCGAGCGCCGCATCGCCCAGGACTGGGTGGTGCGCCCGCTGCTGCGCTCGATCCCCGGCGTCGCCGAGATCAACTCGCAGGGCGGCTACGTGCGCCAGTACCAGGCGCTGGTCAATCCCGACCGCATGCGCCACTACCAGGTCTCGGTGCAGCAGGTCTACCAGGCGCTGGCGCGCAACAATGCCAACTCCGGCGGTGGCGTGCTGCCGCACTACGCGGAGCAGTACCTGATCCGCGGCGTGGGCCTGGTGCGCGGCCTCGACGATATCGGCAGCATCGTGCTCAAGGAGATCGACGGCACGCCGGTCTACGTGCGCGACGTGGCCGAGGTCAAGATCGGGCACGAGGTGCGCCAGGGCGCGCTGATCAAGGACGGGCGGACCGAGGCGGTCGGCGGCATCGTGATGATGACGCGCGGGGGCAACGCCAAGGAGGTGGTGAGCCGGGTCAAGGCGCGCGTGGCCGAGATCAACGCGCGCGGCATGCTGCCGGGCAAGCTGCAGATCGTGCCTTACTACGACCGCAGCGAGCTGGTGGACGCCGCGCTGTGGACGGTGACCAAGGTGCTGCTCGAAGGGGTGGTGCTGGTGGTGATCGTGCTGTTCCTGTTCCTGGGCGACGTGCGCTCCTCGGTGGTGGTGCTGGCGACGCTGGTGCTGACGCCCCTGTTGACCTTCATGGTGATGAACCAGGTGGGGCTGTCGGCCAACCTGATGTCGCTGGGGGGGCTGGCGATCGCCATCGGCCTGATGGTGGACGGCTCGGTGGTGGTGGTCGAGAACGCCTTCGAGCGGCTCGGCCATCGCGACAAGACCGGCATGAGCAAGACCGAGATCCTGGTCAAGGCGGTCGGCGAGGTGGCCACGCCGGTGATCGTCGGCGTCGGCATCATCATCCTGGTGTTCCTGCCGCTGATGACGCTGTCCGGCATGGAAGGCAAGATGTTCGCGCCGCTGGCCTTCACCATCTCGATCGCGCTGGCGATCTCGCTGATCCTGTCGCTGACGCTGTCGCCGGTGCTGTCGTCCTACCTGCTCAAGGGCGGGGCCGAGCACGACACCCGCGTGATCGCCTTCCTCAAGCGCCACTACCTGCGCCTGCTGCACTGGGCGCTGGCCAACAGCCGCAAGACTGTTATCTGCGCGGTGGGCGCCTTCGCCGCCGCCATCGCGGTGGTGCCGCTGCTGGGTACTTCCTTCATCCCCGAGATGAAGGAGGGTTCGATCGTGCCGGCGCTGGATCGCGTGCCGAACATTTCGCTGGAGGAGTCGATCAAGCTGGAGAGGGAGGCCAACAAGCTGGCCTTGTCGGTGCCGGGCGTGAAATCGGTGGTGTCCGGCGTGGGCCGTGGCGAAAGCCCGGCTGACCCGCAGGGCCAGAACGAGTCGACGCCGATCGCCAGCCTGAAGGACCGCGACGAGTGGCCCGACGGCTGGACCCAGGACGATATCGCCAATGCCATCCGCGATAAGCTCAAGGCCATTCCCGGCGCGCAGATCGTGATGGCGCAGCCGATCTCCGACCGTGTCGACGAGATGGTCAGCGGCGTGCGCTCCGACGTGGCGGTCAAGGTCTTCGGCGACGACCTCGGCAAGCTGCGCGAGCTGGCCGGCGAGATCGCGCGCGTGGCCGGGGGCATCGCGGGGGCGCAGGATATCCGCATCGAGCGTGTCACCGGGCAGCAGTACCTGTCGATCGAGATCGACCGCCAGGCCATTGCGCGCTACGGGCTGAACGTATCGGATATCCACGACCTGATCGAGATCGCCATCGGTGGCAAGCGCGCCACCGACGTCTTCGAGGGCGAGCGCCGCTTCAGCGCGGCGGTGCGCCTGCCCGAGGCCTTCCGCGGCAATGTGCAGGCGATCCGCCAGTTGCTGGTGACGGCGCCCGACGGCGTGCAGGTGCCGTTGCAGAGCGTGGCGAAGATCGAGGTCAACGACGGTCCGGCGCAGATCAGCCGCGAGATGGGCAAGCGCCGCGTGGTGGTGATGATCAACGTCAACGGACGCGACCTGGGCGGCTTTGTCGGCGAGCTGCAGCAGGCCGCATCCGCCAAGGTCAAGCTGCCGGACGGCTACTATCTCGAGTGGGGCGGCCAGTTCCAGAACATGGAACGTGCCATGGGCCACCTGAAGATCATCGTGCCGGTCACCATCGCCGCGATCTTCTTCCTGCTGTTCCTGCTGTTCAACTCGCTGCGCCTGGCCACGCTGATCATCACCGTGCTGCCGTTCGCCTCGATCGGCGGCGTGATCGGCCTGTTCGTCACCGGCGAGTACCTGTCGGTGCCGGCCTCGGTGGGTTTTATCGCCCTGTGGGGCATGGCGGTGCTGAACGGCGTGGTGCTGGTGTCCTACATCCGCTCGCAGCGCGAAGCCGGCGTGCCGGTGGCCGAGGCCGTGGCACTGGGCGCGACCCAGCGCTTCCGCCCGGTGATGATGACGGCCACCATCGCCATGCTGGGCCTGGTGCCCTTCTTGTTCTCCAACGGCCCGGGCTCCGAGGTCCAGCGCCCGCTGGCGGTGGTGGTGATCGGCGGCCTGATCACCTCGACGCTGCTGACGCTGGTGATGGTGCCGGTGCTGTATCGCTGGTTCGACGACAAGAAGGCGGATCCGGTGCGGGACGCGCCCGTGTAAGCGCAGCCGCCAGCCCTGATTTCCGCTCAGGCCGGCAGCAGCGCGGCACGCGCCGCCGCCAGCACCTCCTCGCTCAAGCGCTCCAGCAGGCCGGACGCCGCGCGTGCGTATTGCCAGTGCAGCGGCACGTCCAGCGGCGTGTCCGGCACCAGTTCGACCAGCGAGCCGTCGGCGAGATGGGGGGCGATCAGCCCCAGCGGATGCAGGCCCCAGCCCATGCCGGCCAGCGCTGCGGTGACGAAGGCCTGCG
The DNA here is from genome assembly GCF_001854305.1 of Cupriavidus sp. USMAA2-4. Lineage (NCBI taxonomy): Bacteria > Pseudomonadati > Pseudomonadota > Betaproteobacteria > Burkholderiales > Burkholderiaceae > Cupriavidus > Cupriavidus sp. USMAA2-4. The sequence goes on from NZ_CP017749.1 coordinate 2,398,754, forward strand.
ACGAGGGCAGGGCGTGGCGCGGCAGCTCGACGTGCCGGTGGCACAGGCGCCGCGCCCAGTGCGCTTGCAAGGCGTCTTTGCTGTTGAACACCAGGCTGGGCGCCCTGGCCAGCGTACCGGCGCCGACGCCGCTGGCGAAATGGTGGCGCACGAAGGCGGGGCTGGCCGCCGCCAGGTAGCGCATGGCGCCCAGCGGGCGGCTGTTGCACCCGGCGGCCGGGTGCGCGGTGGCCGTCACCGCGGCCAGCACGGCGCCGCTGCGCAGCCACTCGGTGGTGTGGTCCTGGTCGTCCACCGTCACGTCCATCAGCACGGGGTGCGCCGCCGCGAAGGTGGCGATGGCCGGCGCGGCCCAGGTCGCCAGGCTGTCGGCGTTCACCGCCACCGGCAAGGTCACGCGCGCCAGCCCCTGCGGGGCGAGCGCCGGCAGTGCCCCCTGCAGTTCTTGCTCGAGCAGGCGCACGCGGTCGACGTGCTGGCACAGCCGCCGTCCCGTTTCCGTGGCCCGGCAGGGTTGCTCGCGCACCACCAGCGGGCAGCCGACGCGCTCCTCCAGCTGCCGGATGCGCTGCGAGATGGCCGATGGTGTCACATGCAGCGCGCGCGCCGCCCGCTCGAAGCTTCCTTCCCGAACCACGGCAACCAATGCCGCCAGCGCCGAGTAATCCAGCATCGATGAAGTTCCGCTAATGTTGATGTAGGAAAGATAGTTTGGCTTCATCCATGGAGGCTGGCAAGCTGGCGCCATGATGAGCCTTCCACTTTCCACCACCGCTCCGCTTGCCATGTCCGTCGTGCTGCAGGGCCTTGCCCTCGGCCTCGGGCTGATCGTCGCCATCGGCGCGCAGAATGCCTTCGTGCTGCGCCAGGGCCTGCGCCGCGAGCATGTCGGCAGCGTGGTGCTGTTCTGTGCGCTGGCGGATGCCTTGCTCATCTGCGCGGGTGTGATGGGCATGGCCCAGGCCCTGGGAGAGCGTCCCGGCCTGGCGCGCGTGCTGGCGCTGGCCGGCGCGGTCTTCCTGGCCGTCTATGGCTTGCAGGCCTGGCGGCGTGCGCTGCAGTCCCACCGGCTGCAGGCCGCGGCGGGCGGCATCGGGGCCGGCCGGGGCGCGGTGCTGGCCCAGGCGGCGGCGTTCACCTTGCTCAATCCGCACGTCTATCTCGATACGGTGCTGCTGGTCGGCAGCATGGGCGCGCAGCAGCCGGCGGCGCTGCGCGGCTGGTTCGTGGCGGGCGCGAGCGGGGCCAGCCTGCTCTGGTTCGGACTGCTGGGCTTCGGCGCGCGCCGGCTGGCACCGTGGTTCGCCCGGCCGAAGGCCTGGCAGGTGCTGGATGCGTTGATCGGCGCGACCATGTTCGCGCTGTCTGCGCTGCTGGTGCGCCATGTGGTGCTGGGCTTCTGAGGCGGGGCGCGCGGCGCGCGCGGTGCTCAGCCCAGCTTGAGCCCGCCGTGCGCCAGCAGCTGGCGGAACACCGCCAGACGCGCGTCGCCGGTCTGCGCCAGCCGCTGGCAGACGTGCGCGTGGCTGGCCTTGTCGCTGTGTCCCTGCAGCGCTTCCTGGCACTCCAGCTCCGAGATTTCCAGGTGGACGCCGCTCAGGATCGCGCGGCCCTTGCCGACGCGCGCACTGACGATGGCGGGGGGCGTGCCGCCGAGATCCGCATAGACCGCCAGCACCTGCGTGCCGGCGCCGGGCGCCGCGTCGAAATCGAAACGGCAGCCGCCGTGGTAGTGCGTATACAGCGCCAGCGGTGCCGGCGACAGGTGGTCCGTGGTGCGCAGCGTCACCGCTGCGGTGGTGCGCGGCGTGCCGTCGTAGAGGAGGCCTCCGGTCAGTTCCGGCAGCGAACCCACCGCGACCGCGTCGACGAAGCTCAGCTCGCGCGGGCCGCAGATCGCGCCGCGGGTGCCCGCATGGAAGGCCAGCTCCCGGCAGGCATAGTAGGCCCCCGCGCAGATGCCGAGATAGGTGCCGCCGGCTTCGACGAAACGCCGGATACGCGCGTTGGGCGCGCCATTGAGCGCCGCGCAGTAAGGCAGGTCGGCGCCGCCCGGCATCACGAACATGACCGCGTGGTCGAACAAGGTCGGGTCTAGCCGGATATCGGCGGCCATCACCGTGCGCATCTCATATTCGCCGGGATGCAGCTGCTGTCCGATGGTCCGCATCAGGCAGGCGGTCCAGTCGGATGCGCCGGCGTCGATGTAGGTAAGGATCTGGGGTTTCGGCATGCGGATTCCGGAGCGATCGTGGCGTTGCGGCGCCGGGGTTCCTGCGCAGTCTAAGCCAGATTCCGCCGGCCCGGGCTGCGTCGATGCGGCATCGGCGTGTCCGCGCCCTGCACAGGGTTTTGACCCTCGTTATATACCTCTATATATTTCGATCTGTGCTTGCGGTGCGGCGGCCCGGCCCGCCGCACCGCTCCCGCCGTTCCTGCCGCCCGTACCCCATGAACCGTTCGCTGCTGATTCTCGACGCCTTTGCCGCCCATCCGGGCGATCTCGTCGCGCGCGCGCTCGCCGGCGTGCTGGAGAGCGCCGCAAGCGGGCGCCTGCCCGCGTTCGCGCAATGGCTGGGCCTGCCCAGCCAAGAGTTCCGCGTCTTGCTCGACCGGTACTTTCCCGGCGCGGCGGCGGCGGGCTGGGCCCCCGATGCGCCGAACGTGGATGCCGCGGCGCTGCCCTGCGAATTCGCCGACCTGGTGGACATGCTGTGGGACGGGCGCAGTCCCGGCCGCGACGGCGTGGCGGTGCGCTGGACCGCCCATGCGCTGGCATCCGGCTGCTTCGGCGGAGGACATCTGTGGGAGGACATGGGGCTGGGCGGACGCGATGATGTCTCGGACCTGCTGCGCACCCGGTTCGCGCCGGTGTTCGCCGCCAACACCACCGATATGAAGTGGAAGAAGTTCTTCTACCATCGCGTCTGCGCCCGCCTGGACCTGCATCCCTGTCCCGAGCCGTCCTGCAGCCGTTGCGACCACTATGCGCAATGTCACGGCCCGGAAGGCCGGGCGGGGGCCGTGCCGATCCACGGCCCGGCTAGCCAAGCCAGCGCTGCCGCGCCAGCAGTTCGGTAAAGCCCGCCACGCTGAGCGGGCGCGACAGGTAGTAGCCCTGCACCTGGTCGCACCCCATCAGCGCCAGCGCGCGCAGCTGGCGCGCGTTCTCCACACCTTCCGCGACCACCTGGATGCGCAGCCGCTTGGCAAGCCGGATCAGCGCCAGCAGCAGGCGATGCGCCCGCGTGTCCTCGCTCTCCAGCGCGCTGATGAAGACCCGGTCGATCTTTATCTGGTCCACGTCCAGCTCATGGAGATGGAGCAGGTTGGAGTAGCCGGTGCCGAAGTCGTCGATGGCGACGCCGACGCCGATCGCGCGCAGATGGCCGAGCAGGCCCTTCATATGCGTGGACGCGCCGATGCGGGTGGACTCGGTGACCTCCAGCATCAGGCTGGCGGCCGCCAGGCCATGCCGCGCCAGGGCTTCGTGCAGGCAGCCGGCGAGGTCGCCTTCGCTCAGGTGGCTGAGCGAGATATTGACCGCCAGCGGGGGCGGCGAGAAGCCGGCCTGGCGCCATGCGGCCAGTTGCCGGCAGGCCGCATGGATGACCCAGCCGGTCAGCGGCGCGATCTGGCCGCCGGCCTCGGCGACCGGGATGAACTCGTCCGGCGGGATGTTGCCCAGGCGCGGGTGGCGCCAGCGCAGCAGGCATTCGGCACCGGTCAGCTCGCCCAAGGCCGTGCCGAACTTGGGCTGGAACATCAGGTGCAGTTCGTCCAGCTGCATGGCGCGCGCGAGGCCGGCCTCGATCATGCCCGCGCGTGAGGCGCCGTGCCTGCCGTCGTAGCCTTTGCCGGCGCTCATGGCGCGTAGTACGTGTGGCGGGTTTCGCGCGGCGGATCGGCAGGCGCGGTGCGATCGCCACTCTCGTGCCATGCCGGCGCAGGTTCACCGAGCAGGCGGCGCAGGAAGGCATCCGGCACCAGCGGGGGCGCGATGGCGTCGCCCTGCAGCGCATCGCAGCCGAGCGTGCGCAATGCGACCCGCTGCGGGCGGCTGTCGACGCCGCGCGCGCCGATCTCGAGGTCGAGGGCCCGCGCCACCTCGATTGCCGCCGACACGATCGCCATGCCGCGCGGCTCGGGCAAGGCGAGGGTGCCGACCAGCCGCGGATCGATCCACAGTTCATCGATGGGCATCTCGCGCAGCAGTCCCAGCGTGGAGTAACCATTGCCGAAGCCGGCCAGCGCGATACGTGCGCCGAGCGCGCGCAGGCTGGCGAATCCGGGCTGGCACTGTTCCGCTGCCTGCGCGACCACGCTTTCCGGCAGCGCCAGTACCAGGCGGCCCGCGCCGATGCCGTGCTGGCGCAGCGCGTCGAGCACGCGCTTCTGGGCATGTGGCACGGACAGTTCGCCTAGCGAGGCGCGCAGGTGGATGCGGAATGGTTGCGGGGCCAGGTGGCACCAGCGCTTCAGGTCGGCCAGCACGGTGTCGAGCAGCCAGTCGCCCAGGGCGGCGCGCATGCCGCAGTGGCGTGCCACGCGCGCCAGCAACGGGGGCGGCAGCACCCCATACAGCGGGTGCTGCCAGACCGGCTCCACCTCCGCCGCGCACCAGCGGCCGTTGCGTCCGGCGACGATGGGCCGCAGCCGCAGCGCCAGTTCTCCTCGCCGCATCGCTGCGGGCAATTCCCGCCCCAGCAGCGTTTCATCGGGCGGCGGCGCGTGGTCTTTCGGCGCATCCTTCATGGCCGGGACGCCTTCCTGTTGGCCACGGCTAGGCCGGAGCGGCAGGTCCGCGCAAGCAGGGTGGACCCGCTCGGTGCGAGGAACGGGACATGCGGGGCGGCGGGGCCGGCAAGGCGGCTGGCGGGAAATGGGCGGAACAATGTCATCGCGCTGGCGATGCAGTGGCAGGAAGCGGTATCGACGTGGATCCGGTTCGCAGACTAAGAGAGGCGGGCGCTTGAACATGCCCCCGGAACGGAGGGATCGTCGGTGCGGCATCTCTCCCGGGCGCCGTGGCGGCGAATACACCCCGCGCGCGAGGGGAGTGTCGAGGCGGTCGGGGAGCGTCCGGGCTGACACATGCACAGCATATGGGCCCATGAGACAGCAGGCGTGTCCGGCACGACACGTGGAGCGGTCGATGGCGGAGGCAGCGTCCTGCTTCTTGTTGCGGCAGCGCAAAAAATTCCTTGACTATCTATCTACCAGTAGATACCATGTGTTCATGGATCGCTGCTTCCCCTCCGCCACCGGCGGCAGGAAAGAAAAAGAGGATCCAGCGCGACATCGGGGATTTCCCCGTTTTTTCAGGACCGGTTCTCTATCTACAAGTAGATGCAAGTAGATACCTAACCGGCCCGGCACCAAGCGCCGCGCCGCAGACCAACCGGATCCCGATCGCGTGGATTCTTGCTAGACAAGGAGAGCATCATGAGCACCAACAAGACCTTCACCAAGACCCTGATCACCGCCGCCGTGCTGGCTGCCGCCGTGCTGGGCGGCCAGGCCTACGCCTCGGGCCCGAAGGACAGCGGCATCTCGGGCGACCGCTACGGCTACGTGTTCCGCGGCAATGACGCGCGCAGCGTCTACACGGACGGGGCCAAGGCGGGCAAGGCCGATCCGTACACGGACGGCGCCAAGGTCGGCAAGTTCGACCCGTACACCGACGGTGCCCGCATCGTGGCGGGCCTGGACCGCAGCGGCGTGTCGTCGGAACCGGCCCGCAAGTTCGACCCGTACACGGATGGTGCCAAGGTCGGCAAGTTCGACCCGTACACCGACGGTGCCCGCATCGTGGCAGGCCTGGACCGCAGCGGCGTGTCGTCGGAGCCGGCCCGCAAGTTCGATCCGTACACGGACGGTGCCAAGGTCGGCAAGTTCGACCCGTACACCGACGGTGCCCGCATCGTGGCAGGCCTGGACCGCAGCGGCGTGTCGTCGGAGCCGGCCCGCAAGGCCGACCCGTACACGGATGGCGCCAAGGTCGGCAAGTTCGACCCGTACACCGACGGCGCGCTGGCCTGATGTGGATGGCGGGGTGGTGGCGGCCCGTGGCCGGTGCCGCCCCGCGTTAGCAGGTGAGTGGAGAAGCGATCATGAGACTGCGGGATAGCGTTCTGATCCTGGCCGGCTGGGTGTTCCTGTGCCTGGCCAGCGGCTCGCTGGTGACCCTGGCGGCGCAAGTGCTGCCGGCGTGAGCGCGGTGCGGGCTGTATGTGCGGATGCACATAGGATATGCTTGAGACTCTATCGATAGATAGATAAGATCGCACCATGAAAACCCAAACCGTCCGTGAACAACTGCTCGAGCACACGCTGGTGCTGATCCGCCGCCGCGGCGTGAACGGCTTCAGCTATCGGGACCTGGCCGAACTGGTCGGGGTCAAGACCTCGAGCATCCACTATTACTTCCCCTCCAAGGACGACCTGGTGCTGGAGGCGGTCAAGGAATACAGCGCCCGCGTGCTGGAGCGCATGAAGGCCGTGGATGCGCTGGAGTCGCCTCAGGAGCAGGCGCGCGCCTATCTCGAGGCCCTGCGCACGGCGGCTTGCGGCAGCGACCAGATCTGCCTGGCGGGCATGCTGGCGAACGAGGCCCTGAGCCTGTCGGACGACGCACAGTCGGTGATCCGCGAATTCTTCCGTACCCAGGAACTCCGCCTGGCGAAGATGCTGGAGCGCGCGCAGCAGCAGTACGGCAAGGTACTGCCGGTGCCGCCGCTGGCCCTGGCGCAGGTGATCTACGCCGCCTTGCAGAGCGCGGTGGTGTCGAACCGCCTGTTCGGTTCGCCGGAGCGGCTGGAGGCAGCGGGCAAGCTGCTGGTGGCTTACGCTTCGCCGGATCCGGTCCAGGTGGTGCGGGCGGAAGTGGCGACGGCATCCTGATCCGCGGCACGCCTGCGCGCGCGGCAATGCGGTGCAAGCCAGAATGAAAGCAACAAAAAGCCGGCCCTGAAAAGGGCCGGCTTTTTGTTTGCCCGGGCGGCACGCGGCAAGGCGGCGGCGCCGCGCGCGCGAGCGGGACCTCAGGGCATGACCGCCACCGCCGCTTCAGGAGTCTGCAGCAGGAAGGTCAGCGTTTCCTGCAGATAGAGGCTGACGGTCGTGTCGTCATGGCGCTGGTAGCCGATCGACAGGTCCTGGCCGAGATGCAGGTCGAAGTCGCCGCCGCGCGTGGAGAGCACGCAGCCGCCTCGGATGGCCGGCGCCCAGATGATCTCGCCGTTGACGATGCGTTCGATGTGCTCGCGCACCGGATAGCCGCCGTCGCTGGCCTCGCTCAACGCGGTGTAGGCATCGGCGCCGAGCAGCACCGAGTAGGGGCCGTCCACGCCGGCCAGGCGCAGCTGGCTCAGCGCCTGTGCGATGGCGGCGGGATAGTCGGCCACCTTGGCCGGCAACGGCACCGGCTGGTTCGAACTGCCCGCGCGGATACCGACGATGGCGGCGGCCGCATAGCCGTCGAAGATGGCGCTGTCTTCCGCCAGCGCCATGCGCGTGGCCGCATCCTTGGCGGGTTGCCAGTCGGCATCGTTGGCGCCGTGCTCGACGGCGTCGATCGCATCGCGCGACAAGGTGAAAGGCACGCGCAGTTCGACCACGGCCTTGACCTCGCGCTGCCTGGCCTGCACGCCCTCGCGCGGCGCGGCGATGGCGGCCTGGCGGCCGGTGGCGACGGCACCGAAGGCATTGCCGTTGGGGCCCTTGACGTCGACCACGCGGCGCCCGGCGAGCGCGCGCTTGAAGGTGCGCGCCACTTCTTCCTCGATCTGCGCCCAGGCCTCGCTCGAGATCGGGGCCAGTGCGCGATGCAGGTTATTCATGCTGGGAAGCTCCTTTGAGTGAGCCGATGCGCAGCGAGCCATCGCCGGCGGGCGCGGCCAGCGCATCGGAGGCCGGCAGCGGGGCCGGCGCGGTGGCGGCTTCGCGCTCGGCGAGCGCTTCCAGCAGCGGCGCCGAAGGCACGAAGAACAGGCCGCCGGTCACCGCCGTGCTGAAATCGAGCAGCCGGTCGTAGTTGCCGGGCGGATTGCCGACGAACATGTTCTCCAGCATCGTCTCGGTGGGTGCCGGCGAACGCGCGTAGCCGATGAAGTAGGTGCCGAACTCGCCCGCGCCGGGGCGTCCGAAGGGCATGTTGTCGCGCAGGATCTTGACCTCCGCGCCATTTTCCTCGAGCGTGGTCAGCGAGCTGTGCGACCAGCTCGGCTTCACGCCCTCGGCCAGTTCGATGTCCGACAGCTTGGTACGGCCGATGATGCGCTCCTGCATTTCCACCGGCAGCGCATTCCATGCGGTCATGTCGTGCAGGTATTTCTGCACGATCACATAGCTGCCGCCGGCGAAGTCCGCATCCTCGGCGCCGACCAGGGTGAAGTCGAGCGCTTCCTCGCCTTCCGGGTTCTCGGTGCCATCGACGAAGCCGACCATGCTGCGCTGGTCGAAGTAGCGGAAGCCATGCACCTCGTCGGCGGTGGCGACCGCGCTGCCCAGCCGGGTCATGATCTGCGCGGCGAGCTCGAAGCACAGGTCCATCTGCTCGGCACGGATGTGCAACAGCACGTCGCCGGGCGTGGCCGGCGCTACGCGCGGCGGCTGGCCGACCGCGCGGAAGGGGTGCAGGCCGGCCGGGCGCGGGGCGCCGAACAGCGTATCCCAGGCGTCGGAGCCGAAGCCGCATACGCACGACAGGCGGCCGGCGGGCACCCGCTTGCCGACCGAGCGCACCAGCGCGGCCAGGTCGGCGCACAGCGCGCGCACGGCGGCGTGGCTGGCGGCATCGGGTTGGAGGGTGAGGACGAGGAAGATGGCGGAGCGCGTGATGGGCGCATTGACCGCCTGCGGGGTGCTGCCGTTCATCTGCCGCGTCCCCCGGCTGGCGCGGCGGGCCGCGTGGTGTGTCGGGTGGCGCTGCGGCCGGCGGCGGCTCGCGGCCGGCGGAGCGACCATTTCATGCGCGTCGAATCCATACATTTCCTTGGTGGGCGACGCAGGATATGTAACCCGAACCACGCGCAAAAGGCAAGATACAGCGGGCAAGGTACAGCGCTCACGGCACCGGGCCCTCCACCCTTTGCCCTCCGCCCTCTACCCACTACCCGGTGTCCGCCGCATCCCGCTGCCTCTCGTCCCCCGCGGCGGTGCGCGCGAGACGGCGCCGGCGCCGTCCCAGCAGCAGCGGCACCACGCCGATGGTGATGCCGCCGACGGCGATCACGCGCGCAGTGAAATCGAAGGCCGGCATGCTGTACAGCGCGACGGCCCACAGGAAGGTCGCGCTCGCCGCGGGCCAGGCCACCATCAGCGCCAGATCGGCAGTGCCCGCGGCCGCGCGGTAACTGCGCCAGGCGCAGGCGAAGCCGACCAGGCCGTAGTAGAAGGCCACTTGGAAACTGATGGCGTTGACCGAGTCCTGGATGATCTCGCCGACGCTGTCGAAGGTGGCGGCGGCCAGCAGCAACAACAGTCCGCAGCCGGAGATCACCAGCGTGGCCACCCACGGCGTGCGCCAGACCGGATGCAGGCGCGCGTAGCGCCCGTGCAGCAGGCCGTCGCGGCCGCTGGCATAGAGCGTGCGGCTGAACTGCAGGATCGACGTCTCCAGCGTGCCGACGGTGCTGAGCATCACTGCCAGCACGGCCAGGTAGTCCCACGGGCGGGGGAACAGCCGCGAGGCGAGCGCGAAGACCACGTTGGTGCCGGCCTGCCGGATCTCGGTATCCGACAGCACCAGCAGGCAGGCAGCGACGAAGGCAATGAACAGCGCCAGCACGATGCCCATGGCGAGCAGCGCGCCACGGCCGGGCACGCGTGAGGGATCGCGCGTCTCCTCGGTCAGGTTGGCGGTCACGTCCCAGCCCCAGAAGAAGAACAGCGCCACCAGCGCCCCGTTGGCGAACAGGTGGGGCGTAAAGTGCCAGGGCGACAGCGCGGACAACGAGGACAGCGCCAGCGCATGCGGCGCGTGCCGCGTGGCATGGGCGAGGGCGGCCACCGAGACCGCCACCAGCACGGCCAGCTCCACCACCGTCATCGCGACCTGGGTGTAGCTGGTGAGCTTGATGCCCTTGATCACCACCGCGCTCACCAGCAGCAGCCAGCCGGCGGCCACCAGGGTCACCAGTGCCGGCCGCGCGGCCAGCGCCGGATCGAGCAGCAGCAGCGTCGCGGTGGCGGCGGGGATGGTGCCGGAAACCATGAACACCGCCGAGGCGACCAGCAGCGCCCAGCCGGCGAGGAAGCCCAGCACGGGATGGAAGGCCGTGCCGACCCAGGCATAGCAGGCCCCCGCGTCCGGCTGCAGGCGGTTGAGCTGGCGGTAGGCCAGGGTCACGCCGAACATGATCAGGCCGCAGTACAGCAGGCTGGCCGGCGCCAGGGTGTGGACGGTGGCGATCAGCGTGGCGGTGGTCGCCGCCAGGCTGAAGGCCGGCGCCGTGCCGGCTACGCCCATCACGACCGATTCGCCCAGTCCGAGCGCGCCCGCCTCCAGCCCTCCTTGCGCCTTCGCCTCCATGGTGGCCCTCCCTTCCGGGACGCTGCCCGGCCCGCTGCGGGGCCCCGGCTCAGGACGGTCGGCCCCCGGCGAACCCGCTCGCTGGAACGGGCCTGATCGCACCGTCTCCAGTTTGGGTCAGGACCCGGCGCGCAACAAGGCGCGCGTATCCGAGCGCCACAACCGAGGGTGACGACGGTGCCGCGTGCGGCTACCAGCTTGCCTGGCCGTCCGGGCTGCCCTCGCTCAGCGGGATCCCTGACGGCACTTCATATGGTTGCAAATTAAAACCTCATTCATTACACTGCGGCGTCACATGGTTTTAATTTGAAACTAAGGAGCGCCCATGCTTCCATCCCGTGTCGCCGCACGGCCCGATGGCCTGCCGCCGTCCGCCCGGCCCGTGCCGATGCCGGCTTCCCTGGTGCGGCTGCTCGCGGTCGCCTGTGCGCTCAGCGTCGCCAACGTCTACTACGCGCAGCCCCTGCTCGATGCCGTCGCCCGGGACTTCGGCATTCCGCCTGCCACGGTGGGCGGCATCATCACCGCGACCCAGGCCGGCTGTGCCCTCGCACTGGTCACGCTGGTGCCCCTGGGCGACCGCATGGAGCGCAGGCGCCTGCTGGCACTGCAACTGGTGCTGCTGGCCCTGACCGCGCTGGCGGTCGCCGCCGCGCCCACGCCCGCGCTGCTGCTGGCGGGCATGCTGGGCATGGGCCTGTTCGGCACCGCGATGACGCAGGGGCTGATCGCCTATGCGGCCACGCTGGCCGAGCCGGGCGAGCGCGGACGCGTGGTGGGCGCGGCCCAGGGTGGGGTGGTGATCGGGCTGCTGCTGGCGCGGACCTTGGCCGGACTGGTGGCCGACGCGGCCGGCTGGCGTGCCGTTTATCTCGCTTCCGCGCTGCTGGCCGGCGGCATGCTGGTGTGGCTGGGGCGGCGCCTGCCGGCGGTGGCCGCGCCGTCCCGGCCACCAAGCTACGCGGCCTTGCTGCGCTCCATGCTGACGTTGCTGGCGCAGGAGCGCACGCTGCAAGTGCGCGGCATGATCGGCCTGCTGATGTTCGCCGCCTTCAGTGCGTTCTGGAGCGCTCTGGTGCTGCCGCTGTCGGCGCCGCCCTTCTCGATGTCGCATGCCGGCATCGGCGCCTTCGGCCTGGTCGGCGCGGTGGGCGCGCTGGCGGCGGCGCGTGCCGGCCGCCTGGCCGATCGCGGCCTGGGGCAGCGCGCTACCGGGTTGGCGCTGCTATGCCTGGTGGTGAGCTGGCTGCCGATCGGCATGCTGCCCACTTCGATGGCGGCGCTGGTGGCCGGCATCGTGCTGCTGGACCTGGGCGGGCAGGCGGTCCACGTGATCAACCAGGCCATGATCCTGCAAGCCCGGCCGCAGGCGCAGGGCCGCCTGGTGGGCTGCTACATGCTGTTCTACGCGGCGGGCAGCGGCTTCGGCGCGCTGGCATCGACGCTGGCCTACGACCGGGCCGGCTGGAGCGGGGTCTGCCTGCTCGGCTTCTCCCTGAGCCTGCTGGCGGCCCTGTTCTGGGCCGCGACCCTGCCGCGCCGGTAACGCCGCACGGCCGTGACCGAAGCGGTCACGGCCGATTCGTCGTTTCGGACGACGCGCTGCCGCGGGGCGTTCGCGACACTGGAACGCACCGTTCGCCAGGGTGCGCCGGCATCGACCTTGGCGCCAGACAGGGCGCCAAACAGGGCGACGAACACGGAGAGAGGAGACACATGACCTATCAGGCATTCGATCTGAGCGGCAAGGTGGCGCTGGTCACCGGGGGCAACGGTGGCATCGGGCTCGGCATGGCGGAAGGCCTGGCCCAGGCTGGCGCGGACATCGCGATCTGGGGCACCAGCGCGGACAAGAACGCGGCGGCCGTCGAGCGGCTGGCGCGCCATGGCCGGCGCGTGCACGCGGTGCGCTGCGACGTCGGCGACGAGGCAGCGGTGGACGCTGCCTTCGCCGAAACGGTGGAGGCGCTGGGACGCATCGACGGCTGTTTCGCCAATGCCGGCATCGGCGCGCGCGGCGGCCGCTTCGAGGACATGCGCAGCGAGGACTGGCACCGCGTGCTGCGCGTCAATCTCGACGGCGCCTTCTTCACCCTGCGCGGTGCCGCGCGCCAGATGCTCAAGCAGGGCGACGGCGGCGTGCTGATCGGCACGGCCTCGGTGGCCGCCATCGAGGGGGCGCCGCGCAACGAGCACTATGCCGCGACCAAGGGTGGCCTGATCTCGATGATGCGCGCGCTGGCGGTCGAGTACGCGCGCCACGGCGTGCGCGCCCATTCCATCCTGCCGGGCTGGATCGCCACCGACATGACGGCGCGCGGCCAGGCCGACGCCGCCTTCCAGGAGATGGTCGGCAAGCGCGTGCCGATGCGGCGCTGGGGCGAGCCGGCCGACTTCGCCGGCATCGCCATCTACCTGATGAGCGATGCCTCGCGCTACCACACCGGCGATACGCTGGTGATCGACGGCGGCTACACGCTGTTCTGAGCGCGGTGCCGTGGCGACCGCGCCGCGGCACGCACCGACCGATGACCGCGGCAGCCGGCGCGCCGGCCCGCACCGACAGGCAAGTCCCATGACCGACAGCGCTGCCGCCAGTTCCCCTGCGGACACTTCCCTTGCACCTTCCGGCCAGCCCATCGCGCATTCCATCGCGCCCCCCTTCCCGCATGCCTTCGTGCATCCGTTCGCCGGCTGCGATATCCGTACCCTGATCGATGCCCAGGCCGCGCGCCGCGGCGACCATCCCTTCCTGATCTGGGAGCCCTTCGAAGGCGAGGGCCGGCGCTGGAGCTATGCCGGCTTCGCCACGGCGGTGCGCCGCTTCGCCGCGGGCCTGCAGGCGCGCGGCGTGCGCCCCGCCGAACGCGTGCTGGTGCACCTCGACAACTGTCCCGAAAGCGTCATCGCCTGGCTCGGCTGCGCCTATGCCGGCGCCGTGGCGGTGACCACCAATGCCCGCTCCAGCGCCGACGAACTGGCCTATTTCGCCAGCCACAGCGGCGCGGTGGGTGCCATCACCCAGCCGCGCTTCGCGCAACTGGTGGCCGCTGCCGCGCCCGCGCTGGGCTGGCTGGCGGTGACCGCCACCGACAGCGGCGCCGCGCCGCCGGCCGCGTCCGCCCCCGGCGAGCCCTTCGCCGCCATCGACGCCGATCCGGACGGCCTGGCCGTGCGCGCACACGACCCGATGGCGCCGTTCGGCATCCAGTACACCTCGGGCACCACCGCGCGGCCCAAGGCCGTGCTGTGGACCCACGGCAATGCTCTGTGGGGCGCGCGCGAGTGCGCCCTGCACGAGGACCTGCGCGCCGAGGATGTGCACCTGGTCCACCTGCCGCTGTTCCACACCAATGCCCAGGTCTACTCGGTGGCGGCCGCGCTATGGGTGGGCGCCACGGTGGTGCTGCAGCCGCGCTTCTCCGCCTCGCGCTTCTGGCCGGTGTCGCTGCGGCACCGCTGCACCTGGACCTCGGTGGTGCCGTTCTGCGTGCGTGCGCTGCTGACGGTGCCGCGGCCGGAACATCACCACTACCGCTTCTGGGGCAGTGCCGTGTGCGAACCGCCGACCGATGCCCACTTCGGCGTCAAGACCATCGGCTGGTGGGGCATGACGGAGACCATCACGCACGGCACCGTGGGCTCGGCGCACCTGCCCGATGCGCCGCTGTCGATGGGGCGTCCCGCCAACGGCTACACCATCCACGTGCTCGACGGCGACGGCCGGCCGGTCGCGCCCGGCGCGACCGGCGAACTCTACGTCGGCGGCGTGCGCGGGCTGTCGCTGTTCCTCGAATACGCGGGCGACCCGGCCGCCACGGCGGCAGCCTTCCGCGCCGATGGACTGTTCGCCACCGGCGACCGCGTGCGCCTGGGCGAAGACGGCTTCCTCTACTTCTCGGACCGCGCCAAGGACATGCTGAAGGTGGGCGGCGAGAATGTCGCCGCCTCAGAGATCGAACGCGTGATCGCGCTGGTGCCCGGCGTGGCCGAGGTGGCGGTGGTCGCCCGCAAGCATCCGATGCTGGAAGAGGTGCCGGTGGCCTTCGTGATCCCCGCCGCCGGGGCCGATGCCGCGCTGGACGAGCGCGTGCTCGCCGCCTGCGCGGGGCAACTCGCTGACTTCAAGCGGCCGCACGAGGTCAGGCTGGTCGACAGCCTGCCGCGCTCGACGCTGGAGAAGGTGGCCAAGGCGCAGTTGCGCGCCTTGCTGGCGCAGGCCGGCTGAGGTGCGCCGTGGGCCGGGGGCCCGGCCCCTGGCGTTTCGCCCCGTCAGCGGGTCTGGGCGGCCACGCGCAGGCCCAGCGCGATGAACAGCAGGCCGATGAGCTTGTTCTGCCAGCGCACCAGCCAGCCCAGGCGCCGCGCGAAGCGGCCCAGCGGGCGCACGCTCAGCACCAGCAGCGTGGTGTAGAGCGCGCTCATGCCCACGAAGACCAGGCCCAGCACGGCGAACTGGCCGAAGGACGAGCCATGGCCCGGGTGGACGAACTGCGGCAGGAAGGCCAGGAAGAACAGGGCCGTCTTCGGGTTCAGGACCTCGGCCGGAATGGCCTGCAGGAAGGCCTTGGCGGGCGTCACCGCGGGCAGTTGCGGCAAGCGCGGGTCGTCCTGCGGCGGTTGCCGCAGGGCGCGGATGCCGAGGTAGAGCAGATAGGCCGCACCGAGGTACTTGACCGCGTTGAACGCCAGCGCGGACGTCATCAGCAGCGCCGACAGCCCGACGGCCGCGCACAGCGTATGGATGAAGTCCCCGGCGGCCACCCCCAGGCCGGTCAGGATGCCGGCCTTGCGCCCGCCATGCACGGTGCGCGTCAAAACCAGCAGCACAGCGGGCCCCGGAATCAGGAACAGGCCCAGCACCACGACGACGAACGCTCCCAGGGTAGACAGGTCTGGCATGTTGTTTCCTTGCGGTTCGGTCCGAGAGGCGCCGCACGGCCGGTGGCGCGGGCCTTGCGGCGCGGCCCGCGGGACATTATCGGCGTTTTCATGCCGTTTCGCTCAAGGTCTGCCGAGCGCTGCCGTTGACCATGGATTGAGACGCTGAAGCCGGGAAGTCCGGCCCGCATCCGCCTGGGCCTGCCCGCTTTGCGTGCCGATCGATACATCGCCGTGGCCGGCCCTGCCGGGTGGTGGACCACCGGCGCGAACGATGGTCGGCGTCTAGCGGGAAGATCAATAGGACAAGGCGGCCGGTCCGGGTTTCCGGCCGGCCGGCGCGGCGCCCGAATCCGTCGCCGCACGGCAGGGAATTCCACAAACAAGAGGGAAGGGGGAGCACGTATGTCGATCGAGAACCTGAGAATCCGCACGCGCCTGGCGATCGGCTTCGGGCTGGTGGCGCTGCTCGCGCTGGCGCTGGCCGCTGTCGGCGCGCGGCGCCTGCAGGACGTCGCGGACGGCGCGCAGCGCATCGCCGCGGTAACTTGGGGCAAGGCAGACGCCGCCGCCGCCGTGGCGACCGCAGCGCGGGCCGACGCCGCGCGCATGACGGCGCGGCTGCTGGGGGTGCAGGCCGGGTTGCCTGACAGCGGCGGCCAGCTCGCGCCGGGCAAGGTGTTCGAGGAGGCGACCGGCGGGTTGCCCGACGCGGCTGCCTCGGACGAGGACAAGGCCGCGCTGGCGCGCCTGCGCGACGCGCAGGGCAAGTACGCCGCCGCCTCGGGACGGGCCGCGGCGCTGCTGCAGCAGGGCGCGCGCGACGAGGCGGTGCGTGTCTTCGCCGTGGAGGTGCTGCCGGCGCTGGACGACGTGCAGGCGCAGGCGGCCGCGCTGGCCGGCCGCTACAAGGCCGAGGCCGGCACCATCGCCGCGCAGACGGCCGCACAGGCGGCTTCCGCGCGCGCCTGGCTGGCCGGGCTGGCGCTGGCCATCGTGGTGCTCGGCATGATCTATGTCTACCGCCTCACGCGCAGCATCGAGCAGCCGCTGGGCGAAGCGGTCCATATCGCCGAGACGGTGGCGTCCGGCGACCTGAGCCAGGAGTTCGCCACCGAGCGTGGCGGCGAGTTCGGGCGGCTGCTGAGCGGGCTGGGCGAGATGGAGGACATGCTGACCGACCTGGTCGGCCGCATCAAGGAATCGAGCGATGCCATCGGCGGTGCTTCGCGGCAGATCGCCGACGGCAACCTGGACCTGTCCCAGCGCACCGAAGAACAGGCCGCCACGCTGCAGCAGACCGCGACGCGCATGAGCGAACTGACCGGCATGGTGCGCAGCAACGCCGAACGCGCCCATGCCGCCAACGAACTGGCGGCGGGCGCCTCGGGCGTGGCAGCGCGCGGCGGAGCGGTGGTGGGCCAGGTGGTGCAGACCATGGAAGCCATCAGCGGCAGCTCGCGCAAGGTGGCCGATATCATCGACGTGATCGAAGGCATCGCCTTCCAGACCAATATCCTGGCGCTGAACGCGGCGGTGGAGGCGGCGCGCGCGGGCGAGCAGGGCCGCGGCTTTGCCGTGGTGGCGGGCGAGGTGCGCAGCCTGGCCCAGCGCAGCGCCAATGCGGCCAAGGAGATCAAGGCCCTGATCGGCGACTCCGCCGCCCAGGTCGAAAGCGGTTCGGCGCTGGTCGGCCAGGCGGGCGAGACCATGCAGGAGATCATGCAGTCGGTGCGCCAGGTGGCCGGCCTGCTGGACGAGATCGCGCAGGCTTCCGGGCAGCAGAGCCAGGGCATCGAACAGGTCAACCTCGCGGTCGCGCAGATGGACGCCGTCACGCAGCAGAACGCGGCCCTGGTAGAGCAGGCCGCCGCCGCCTCCGCCGCGCTGGCCGAGCAGGCGCAGCACCTGCAGCAGGCGGTCGGTGAGTTCAAGCTGGAGGACGAGGCACCGGGTGGGGCGCAGCAAGCGGTGTCGGCGCCGGCCGCAGGTCTGGCGCTGGCGCGCGGCTAGTGTCCTGAGGCTGTGCATGGCCGAGGCGGGACAGCGGCTATCAGGGGAGAGTGCGGTCGCGGCCCGTGCTCCGTGCTTCGTGTGCCGACACACGACGAAGGCTAGCGCGCCGCCGTCGCTTTCAGTCCCCGTGCCACCGCCCGGAGTGTCGATAGGAAGGATGCAAAGGCCGGCGATTCCGACGCCTCGGCACGCATCGCGATCCCGACCGGAGGCAAACTCCAGTCGGGACGGAAGCGCAGGATCGCGAGCCGGTCGAGCGCCGCATGGTAGCGCGCCATGGTCAGCGGCATGGCGGCGATCATGTCGGTGTCGCGCATCAGCACGGCGTTGGTCATCACCGATACCGATTCGATGCCGGCCTTCGGCAGCGGCAGGCGATGGGCGATGAAATAGTGCTCGATCGTCTGCCGCAGCGGCGCTTCGCGGGGTGGCAGGATCCACTCCTGGCGCGCCAGGCATTCCGGCGTCATCTTGCGCATCCTGGCCAGGGGATGCCCGACCCGGGCGACGAGGCACACCGGCTCGTCATACAGCACCTCCCAGCGGAAACCGCCGGACTCCATCTGCCACGTCATCCGCCCCAGCACGCAATCGAGTTCGCCCCGTCCGAGCGCCGCCAGCAGGACGTCGCTCGCCCCCTCCTGCACCAGCATCGTGATCCCGGGCTGTTCAGCGCGCAGGCGGGCGAGCGTCCGTGGCACCAGCTCCGGCAGGGCGACCTGCAGGGCACCGAGTCGGACGTGGCCCGCTCCGCCGCGTGCCAGGCTTTCGATCTCATCGCGCGCGCCGTCCAGGTCCGCGAGCAGCAGCGAGGCCTTGCTGAACAGGGCGGTGCCGAATGCGGTCGGCGTGATGCCCCTGCGCGATCGCAGGAAAAGCGGTACGCCGAACATTGCCTCGATCTCCCGCAGCAGCTTGCTGGCGGCGGACTGGGTCATGTTCATGCGTTCCCCCGCCTTGTGCAGGCTGCGCAGGTCGTCGAGCGCCAGCAGCAGTTCCAGATGGCGGATACGCAAGGTCGAGCGGATGCGCCGGGCCGGCGGGACCTCGAATTCTGCAGCCATTCGGTGATTCCTCCTGGTGTTCACTGAGCCACGAAACTTCATCAATTGCTCATGGATGCCAGAACTATACTGGGCGTCACCTAAAACGCAGAACCCGGAGACGCCATGAAGATCACGATGCTGGGGACAGGCGCCGCGCTGCCCGACCCGGACCGCGCGCAGTCGGCAATCCTGCTGACGCTGAACAATGGACGCCACTTCCTGTTCGATTGCGGCGAAGGGGCGACCCGGCAGATGGTGCGTGCCAATGTCGATCCGGCATCCGTGGGTTTCGTATTCCTGACCCACCTGCATCACGACCATATCTGCGACTATCCCTATTTCGTGATCTCGGGCTGGATGCTCAACAAGACCGGTGCGCCGCTGGTGCTGGGGCCGAAGGGAACCCGGCACTTCGTCGAGCATCTGTTCGAGCATGGCGCCTACCAGGCCGACTTCCGGGCGCGCGGCGCCTACCCGATCCGGCAGCAGAATCTCGAGGCGATACGTCCCGAGGTGCGCGAAATCAGCCCGGGCGTGGTGTTCCAGGACGACGACGTGAAGATCTCGGTCGACTGGGTCGAGCATATCCCGCGCGAGGTATGCGAGTGCTTCGGCGTGCGGGTCGAGGCGGAAGGGAAGGTGATCGCGTTCAGTGGCGACACCGCGCCCTGCGAAGCGATGGTGCGCCTGGCGCGCGATGCCGATCTGCTGATCCATGAATGCACCTTCCCGGAGTCCTTCATCGCGCACCGCGCCAAGACCGGCGTGGGAACCTTCTCGCATACCAGTCCGACCGAGCTGGGCAGGATTGCGGCGCGCGCCGAGGTCAAGAGTCTTGTCGCCACGCACTTCGGTCACTTCGATTCGACCAGCCCGGTACTGAAACGCGCGGCCGCCAAGCACCTTCCGGTGGAGCTGATGGGGCCGCACCTGCTGGACGAGGTCGTGACCGATATCCGCAAGCACTACGGCGGCCCGCTGCGGCTGGCGCATGACTTGATGCGGATCGACTTGTAGGGCGACGCCTCGCGGCGCGCGGGCGCCGTTATTCACCATCATGCCGGCGGGCGGAGCGTCTGCTTTGCTCTGCGCCGCCGCCGGATGCCGGTGCCACCTGGATCGGGAGCTTGTGGGGGTGTTCTCTCGACGACGAGCGCATCTGGTGCGTTTGGTGCAATCCGGGACTCCTGCGGCAGCGTCCGGCGCCAAGCCTTGCCACGGCCGCCTTCGTGAGGGCGTGCAGGAGCGGGTCGCCGAAGCCGATTGATCCGGTCGGGCCCTGCTTGCCGATCGACGCGGCAGGCCTGCCTCCGCGTCTTCCTGCCGGAGTTGCCGGATCGGCGAGCCACAGCCGGCCGGTAAGCGCAGTCTTCACCTCCGCGATGGCGTGTCCCCTTCGACGCCAGGATGGTGATTTTTCTGGTCTATCAATATTAAAAGTCGGAGCTTATTTTTTGCGGATCTAATTAGTATTTTTTAAAAAAAAATAAAAAACCAACGGAGACAATCGATGAGAAAAGGATCGCTATATGCCGTCGCCGCGCTGGGCGCATTGTCCGATGTGGCGCATGCCCAGAGCAGCGTGGCGCTGTACGGTGTCGTCGACGAAGGCTTGAACTACAACTCCAATGCCGGTGGTTCCCGCCTGTACAACCTGACGAGCGGCGGCCTGCAGGGCAGCCGCTGGGGCCTGCGCGGCAGGGAGGACCTCGGCGGCGGCCTGGCGGCGCTCTTCGCGCTGGAAAGCGGTTTCAATGCAAGCAACGGCAAAGCGGGACAAGGCGGTCTCGCGTTCGGACGCCAGGCCCTGGTCGGCCTGGCGGGGGACTTCGGCACCGTGACGCTGGGCCGTCAATACGATGCCCTCGTCGACTCCGTGGGCGCATTTGCCGCCGCCGGACAGTGGGGCACGGCGATGTCCGCTCACGCTGGCGACATCGACAACTTCAACAATTCATACCGGGCCAACCATACCGTCAAATACAGGAGCGCGGCCCATGCCGGCCTGACGTTCACGGGCACGTACAGCCTGGGCGGGGTCGCGGGAGACGTCGCGGCAAACCAGGTCTGGTCGCTGGGCGTGCGCTATGGCGGCGGGCCGCTGGCGTTCGGTATGGCCTACCTGAACGCCCGTACGCCGGCCGCGAACGCCGGCAGCCTGTTTGGCAACAATACCGCTACCGGCACGCCGTCCGCTGTCACGTCGCCGGTCTATCGCGGATTCACGTCGGCCAACACCTACCAGGTGATCGGCATCGGCGCCGCCTATGCCATCGGCGCGGCAACCATCGGTGCGACGTACTCGAATATCCGGTTCATGCATCTCGGGGCGGTTCCCGGCCTGAACGCCATGCGCTATGCGGGCACCGTGGCATTCGACAACGCCGAGATCAACGTCAAGTATCAGGTGACGCCGGCCCTGCTGTTGGGGGCGGCTTTCAGCTACACGAAGGGCAGCCCGGTCCGTGACACGAGTGGCGCGAGCCGCTCGGGCGCGAACTATCTCCAGGTGGCCGTGGGCGCGGATTACTTCCTGTCGAAGCGTACCGACGTGTATCTGGCCGGCGTTCATCAGAAGGCTTCCGGCACCGACTCGACCGGCGGCCCGGCCGTCGCGGCGATCCGGGCATTGCCGGCTTCGAACAGCAATCGCCAGACCATGGTTCGCGTCGGGATCCGACATCGGTTCTGAGTTTCGGCGGTGCCGGCGTGGCATCGGCATGCCGCGCATCCATTCCGTCGCCGTGCGTTGCGTGGCCGCGCGCGGGCAGAAAGAGGCAATGGCGGCGCGTCGACGGTAGTCAACCCATCCAGGCAAGGAGCGTGTCATGCAAGTGAACGAGGTGGAGACGATGCGGGACGTGTGGGCACGCATCGATGCGATGCGGGATCAGTTCACCGCATTGAGCAACGCGGTCTGGGAGACACCCGAACTCAACTACGAGGAATACCAGTCCGCCGCGGCGCATGAGCAACTGCTGCGCAAGCTGGGGTTCCGCGTCGAGACGGGCATCGCCGGCATTCCTACTGCGATGGTGGGGGAGGCCGGCGAAGGCGGGCCGGTCATCGCCATTCTCGGCGAGTACGACGCGCTGCCCGGCCTTTCGCAGAAGGCCGGCGTGGATGAACGGGACCCGGTACACGAAGGCGGCAGCGGACATGGCTGCGGGCACAACCTTCTCGGCGCCGGGTCGATGCACGCCGCCGCGGCAGTCAAGAGCTACCTGGAAGCACACGGCCTGCCGGGCCGGATCCGCTACTACGGCTGCCCGGCCGAGGAGGGCGGTGCCGGCAAGGGCTTCATGGTCCGGGCCGGCGTGTTCGACGATGTCGACGCGGCGATCTGCTGGCATCCCGCGGCATTCTCCGGCGTCGCCAATCCCGTCTCGCTCGCCTGCAACGAGATCAACTATCACTTCTCCGGTGTCGCGTCGCATGCTTCCTCGGCGCCGCATCTCGGCCGCAGTGCGCTCGATGCGGTGGAACTGATGAACGTTGGCGTCAACTACATGCGGGAGCACATGCCTGCGAGTGCACGCATCCACTATGCGGTGACCGATAGCGGCGGTATTGCGCCGAACGTGGTGCAGGCGCGCGCCACCGTGAGATATCTGGTCAGGGCCGCGGACCTGGACGGTCTCCGTACCCTGCGCGCCTGGGTGGACGACATCGCCCGGGGCGCCGCGCTGATGACCCAGACGACCGTGCGTTCGCAGATCGTCAGCGGCGATGCGAACGTGGTCGGCAATACGCCGCTCGAGGACCTGATGCAAGCACAGTTCGCCGAACTCGGGCCGCCGGACTTCGACGACGCCGATCGCGCGCTGGCCGCCCGCTTCCAGGCTACGGTCGGCGAGGAAGCCGTTCTGTCCGCATTCCGCCGTGCCGGCCTCAAGAGGGCAGAGGGCCTCGTCCTGTGCAATGCCATTGCGCCCCGGTACGCCGGGGATGAATCGCAGCTTGCGTCCACCGACGTGGGAAGCGTCAGCTGGGTGACGCCCACGGTGCAGGCGCGCGGGGCCACGTACGCGATCGGTACGCCGGGCCATTCCTGGCAGCTGGTGGCCCAGGGGAAGTCGAGCATCGCCCACAAGGGCATGGTGCACACGGCCAAGATCATGGCCAGCACGGCCGTCCACCTCTACCTGCGCCCGGACATCCTGGAAATGGCAAAGGCCGAGCATCGCGCACGCGTGGGGGACGGGCCCTTCCAGAACCCGATCCCCGACGACGTGCGGGTTCCGCTCCCTGCCTCGCATTGATCATGGAACCGTCCATCTTCGACGTTTTCGGCTTTTCGAGCCAAGGTTGGGGGCCGCTGCTCATGGCCAGTGCCGCAACGACGTTCGCCGTCGCCGTCTGCGGCCTGCTGGCCGGTGGCGTGTTCGGTGCGCTTGGCTGCTGGGCCAAGGTCGGCGGGCGCCAACCGCTACCGGCGCTGGCGACGGCGTACACCACAGTGCTGAGGGGGATTCCCGAACTGCTGGTCATCTACCTGTTCTATTTCGGCGGCAGCGCGGCCTTGACCCGGATCGGAACGTGGATGGGCGCCGGCGGTTTCGTCGGCATCCCGGGAGCCGTCGCAGGCGTGCTGGCGATCGGGATCACGTCGGGCGCCCAGCTGACGGAAGTCTTCCGCGGCGCCTGCAACGCCGTGAGCCGGGGCGAGCTCGAAGCGGCGGTGGCATGCGGCATGCCGCGCCTGCTGCGTCTGCGCCGGATCCTGGTCCCGCTGACCTTGCGCCACGCCATGCCGGGCATCGGTAATGTCTGGCAGATGGTGCTGAAGGCCTCGGCGCTGATTTCGGTCACCGGCGTGGCCGATCTGCTGGGCCGGGCGCAGGTAGGCGCCAACGCCACCGGCATGCCCTTCGATTTCTTCTTCGCGGCGGCGCTGCTGTTCCTCCTGATCTCGGCATGTACGGGACGCGCGCTCCGCGCCACGGAACGTTTCTATGCGCGCGGAGTGAGGCAGAGATAATGGACGTTCCATTCATCCATGACAGCCTGGCCGCGCTGCTCGAGGGCGTGCCGCTGACCTTGCAGCTCGCCTCGCTCAGCCTGGCCGCCGGGCTGGTGCTTGCCGTGGTGCTCGCGGCCATGCGCGTCTCGGGGAACGTTGCGCTGAACGCACTGGCCAGCGCCTATATCTTCGTCTTCCGCGGTACGCCCCTGCTGGTGCAGATCTTCCTGATCTACTACGGACCGGGGCAGTTTCCATGGATACAGGAGAGCATTCTCTGGCCCTTTCTGCGCGAACCGTACTACTGCGCGCTGCTCTCGCTCAGCCTGTGCACCGCTGCCTATTCCGGCGAGATCCTTCGCGGCGGACTGCTGTCGGTACCGCATGGACAGGTCGAGGCGGCTCAGGCGTGCGGCATGCCGTTCCTGCTCCGATGGCGCCGCATCGTGCTGCCGCTGGCCTTGCGCCAGGCCTTGCCGGCATACGGAAACGAGGTCGTGGCGATGGTCAAGTCGACCTCGCTCGCCTCCGTCATCACGTTGATGGAGGTCACCGGCATCGCCGCGCGCCTGATCGGCGAGACCTACCGGACGCTGGACGTGTTCGTCATTGCCGGTGCGATCTACCTCACATTGAATCTGCTGCTGACCGCGCTGATCGCGCGTCTCGAGATGGCACTGCGCCCGGATTCTCGGCCGGCGCGCCATTCCCCCAACCAGGCGGCCGCGGTCGCGAAACCGGAGAAGCGAGCATGAACGGGACATCGACCAGGGAGGCGGCGCAGGTGGCGCTGCGTGTCGATCAACTGAAGAAGAGCTTTGGCGGACACGAGGTCCTGAAAGGCGTCTCGATGGATGCCCGCGAAGGCGAAGTCATCTCGATCCTGGGTTCCTCCGGATCCGGCAAGTCCACCTTGCTGCGGTGTATCAATCTGCTCGAGATGCCGGATCAGGGACGGATCACCGTCGGCGGCGAGTTGATCCGCATGCGCCAGGTTCCCGGCAAGCCGCTTCGGCCCCTGGACCAGCGCCAGGTCGACCGTATCCGGGCGTCCCTCGGCATGGTGTTCCAGGGCTTCCATCTGTGGTCGCACAAGACGATTCTGCAGAACGTCATGGAAGCGCCGATCCATGTGCTGAAGCGACCGCGTGCCGAGTGCGAGGACGAAGCCCTGGCGCTGCTCAGGAAGGTCGGGATCGTGGAAAAGCGCGACTGCTATCCCTCGCAGCTGTCGGGGGGGCAGCAGCAGCGGGCGGCCATCGCGCGCGCCCTGGCGATGCGGCCGAAGGTCATGCTGTTCGACGAGCCGACGTCGGCGCTCGATCCGGAGCTGGTGGGCGAGGTCCTGAAGGTCATGCGCGAGCTGGCCGCGGAGGGGCGCACGATGCTCGTCGTCACGCACGAGATGGGATTCGCGCGCGAGGTCTCCGATCGCGTGATCTTCCTGCATCAGGGTGGCATCGACGACGAAGGCGCGCCCGAGCAGTTGTTCCGTCACAGCCAATCCGCGCGCTTCCGGCAGTTCATCTCCAGCCATCGATAGCCGGTGGTCCATCCGCCCGCAGAGAGGACGTTACATGAAAGCGAAAGCGACATTTGCCGCCGCGGCATCCTTGCTGGCCGCCGCGCTGTTCAACCCTTCCACTGCTGCCTTCGCATCGGCCGACGGCCATGGCGGGAAGACCATCACGATCGCCACGGAAGGGGCATTCAGGCCATACAACTTCACCAACCCGGACGGCTCGCTGGCCGGGTACGAGATCGATTACTACAAGATCCTGTGCGCGAGGATGAAGGTCGAGTGCAAGCTGGTCGTCATCCCGTTCAACAGCCTGATTCCTTCGCTACTCTCCGGGAAGGTGGACGTGCTGATGTCCGGCTTGTCAGCGACGCCGAAGCGACGCGAGACCATCGCCTTCTCGGCGCCCTACAGCGCGGTCGGAAGCCGGTTCGTCACCTTGAAGTCCAGTCCGCTGGCGAAACTGCCGGGAGAAGGAAGCGTCCTCTGGCTGGACAAGGACGCGGCGGGCCTGCAGCGATTCATCGCGGCAATCAAGCCGCAGCTCGCTGGCAAGGTCATCGGCGTGCAGACGGCCTCGGTGGCGAGCGCCTTCATCGACAAGTACCTGAAGGGTGTCGCCACCGTTCGCGAGTACAAGACCCCGGAGGAAGCCGACCTGGATCTGCTGTCCGGGCGCATCGACATCACGCTGGTGTCGATGAGCTATATGCAGGGCGCGAGCCGGAAGCCCGCGAACGCCCGCCTGGCGATGGCCGGGCCGCAGTTGTCCGGAGGGGTATTCGGAGCGGGTGCCTCCCTCGGATTGCGCAAAGGCGATACGGCCCTGCTGCAGCGCTTCGACCAGGCGATCAAGGCGACCATTGCCGAAGGCGTGACCCGGCAGCTGTCCCTGCAATGGATAGGATTCGATACGACTCCGGCACCGTGAAGCGATGGCAGGGTGAAGGCACCCGGCATGCCCTGCCTTACGCTCCGCCCTCCACCAGGCTCGCCTCGACCAGCCGCCCGAACAGGGCTTCCTGCCCCGCCGGCAGCAATTCCCGCAGGACCTCGCGATGCCGGCCGCTGCCCAGCAGCCGCTCGGCGATCCATGCGACCAGGTACAGGGCCGACAGGCAGCCGCCCGCGGTGGCGACGTTGCCGTCGCAGACGAAGGGACGTTCGTCGCTTGTCACGCCCATGGCGCTCAAGGCGGCGCGGGCGTCGGGATGGGTGGTGGCCCGGTTGTGCGGGAGCAGGCCGAGCCTGGCGAGGAAGAAGGAGCCGGCGCAGATGGAGCCGATCAGCTGGCGTCGCGGGTCCAGGCGGAAGCTGCCGAGGAAGGCGGCATCGGCCAGCGCCGCCGGCACGCCTTGCTTGCCGCTGGCGAACAGTACGGCATCGGCATGATTGGCTTCGTCCAGCCGACCGTGGGGCCGCAGCGCCAGGCCGTTGGCGGAGCGCAGTTCCGGCTGGCTGCCGAGGATGCGGACCTGCCAGTGCTGGCGCTGGCGGCCGAGGATGTCCCACATCAGGAAGAGATCGATGTCGGTGAACTGCTCGAAGGCGATGAGTGCGATGGTCTTCATGGCGTCGTCGGGTGGCTATGCGAGAATCGCACTCTAGCGACGCAAGGGAGGCCATACACAGCCTGTATGGCGGCAAGCATGGCGGCAGACGCATGGCGGCATTGACACGGGACCGGTGGATCCGGGCGGGGCTCGAGGCACTGGACCAGGAGGGATTCCAGGCCGTGTCCGCCGAGCGCCTGGCGCGCCGGCTGAACGTCACGCGCGGGTCCTTCTACCATCATTTCGACAGCCGGGAGGCCTTCGTGCGCGCGCTGCTGGCCGAGTGGGAGGCCGACTACACCGGGCGCATGCTCGCCCACGCCGCGCAGGGGCGCGGCGCGCAGGATATCCTCGCGCGCTACCTGGAGATCGCGGCGCAGAAACGGCCGGGGCGCGAGGTCGCGATCCGCGCCTGGGCGCTGCAGGACCCGCTGGTGGCCGAATTCCAGGACCGCGTCGACCGCACGCGGCTGTCCTTCGCGCTGTCGGTGTGCCGCCCGCTGGCGCGCAGCGAAGTCGAAGCCGAGCGGATCGCCCGGGCCGTGCATCTCTGCCTGATCGGCGGCCAGCAGGCGGGCGACCGCCGCGATCCCGCCGCCTTCGGCGCGCTGCTGCAAGGCGTGGCGGCGCTGGTCGGCGCCGGCCTGGATCCCCGGGACTAGCTTTCCCGCAGCGCTCACCACAGGGCAGGGCCCTCACCACACCTCACCACACCCGGTACACGCGCCCGCTCTGCACCTTCGTCGAATTCCTGCTGGAGCAGGCGGCGCCGCTGCTGGCTTGAGCGGCGGCCTGGCAACAAAGAAAACGGGGCAACCATCCGGTTGCCCCGTTGCATGGCCGCCGCCGGCCTCACGCACCGGCCGGGCGGCCGGGCGTCAGGCGTGCACGGCGCGCGTCAGGCTTGCCTCAGCGCGGTGCCGGCTCAGCGCATCACCGGCTTGCCGGCTTCGTCCTTGATCTTCGCGGCCCATTGCGCGCGGATCTCCGCGACCACCGACTTCGGCAGCGAGATGTAGTCGAGCTCCTGCGCGGCCTGTTCGCCGTTCTTGAAGGCCCAGTCGAAGAACTTGAGCGTTTCCGCGCCTTGTTCGGCCTTGTCCTGCTTGGTGTGCAGCAGCACGAAGGTCGCGCCGACCACCGGCCAGGCGTCCTTGCCGGGTTCGTTGGTCAGGATCTGGTAGAAGGTCTTCGACCAGTTGGCGCCGGCGGCGGCGGCCTTGAAGGTCTCCGTCCTGGGCTCGACCACGGTGCCGGTGGCGTTCTTCATGGCCGTATAGACCATGTTGTTCTGCTTGGCGTAGGCCCACTCGACGTAGCCGATGGCGCCCGGCAGGCGCTGCACGAAGGCGGCCACGCCGTCGTTGCCCTTGCCGCCGGTGCCGGTCGGCCAGTTGACGGTGGTGCCTTCACCGATCTTCGACTTCCACTCCGGGCTGACCTTGGACAGGTAGTTGGTCCAGATGAAGCTGGTGCCCGAGCCGTCGGCGCGGCGCACCACGGCGATGTCGAGGTCCGGCAGCTTGGCCTTCGGGTTCAGCGCGGCGATCTCGGCATCATTCCACTTCTTGATCTTGCCGAGGTAGATGTCGGCCAGCACCGGGCCCGACAGCGTCAGCTCGCCCGACTTCACGCCCGGCACATTGATCGCCGCCACCACGCCGCCGACCACCGTGGGGAACTGGAACAGGCCTTCCTTGGCCAGTTCCTCGTCCTTCAGCGGGGCGTCCGAGCCGGCGAAGTCGACCGTCTTCGCGATGATCTGCTTGATGCCGCCCGAGGAGCCGATGCCCTGGTAGTTCACCTGGGCGCCGTTGGCCTTCTGGAACGAAGTGGCCCACTTGTTGTAGATGGGGGCGGCCAACGTGCTGCCGGCGCCGGTGATGTCGGCGGCTTGGGCGGCACTGCTCAGCAGCGCGACGGCGAGGGCGGCGATGGTCGTGAACTTCATGTCTTGTTTTCTCCGGAATGAGACCCGTTGGGACGGGTGACGGCACGATAGAGGCGCACGATGACGGAAACATGACGGACACGGCGCCGGCATCACATGCGCACCGGGAATATCCGCGTCCGCGCTGCGGCATTCTGTCGCAGCGCATCCGGCCGGCCGGGCCGGCTGGTGATAGGCTTGCGCTTTTGCCCGGCCCCCCCGGCCCCTCGGCCCGCCTCGTTACCCGTCATGCAAGCCAAGGATCGTCTGCTCGCCCTCGCCATCGTCCTCGTCTGGGGAATCAATTTCGTCGTCATCAAGGTGGGGCTGGCCGGCATGCCGCCGATGCTGCTGGGCACGCTGCGCTTCCTGCTGGTGGCCTTCCCGGCGGTACTGTTCGTGCCCAGGCCGCGCCTCCCGCTGCGCCTGCTGCTGGCCTACGGGGCCACCATCAGCCTGGGGCAGTTCGCCTTCCTCTTCTACGCCATGGCGGTGGGCATGCCGGCCGGGCTGGCGTCGCTGGTGCTGCAGGCCCAGGCCTTCTTCACGCTGGCCATCGCCGCCGCCTGGCTGGGCGAGCCGCTGCGCTGGTTCAACCTCGCCGGCATGGCCATTGCCGCCGCGGGACTGGCGCTGATCGGCACGGGCGCGGCGACGGCGTCCGGCGGAGCGCATGCCGCCATGAGCGTGGCCGGCTTCGTGCTGACCCTGTGCGCTGCGGCGTGCTGGGCCACCGGCAATATCGTCAGCAAGCGCATCGGTCCGGTCGACCTGGTCGGGCTGGTGGTGTGGGGCGCGCTGGTGCCGATCGTGCCGTTCGCACTGTTGTCGCTGGCCTTCGAAGGGCCGGCACGCATCGCCGCGAGCCTGTCGCAGGTGTCCGGCGCGGCCGTGTTCGCGGTGTGCTACCTGGCCTTCGTGGCGACGCTGTTCGGCTATTCGATGTGGGGCCGGCTGCTGACGCGCTACGCGGCCAGCAAGGTGGCGCCGCTGACGCTGCTGGTGCCGGTGGTGGGCCTGGTCTCGGCCCATTGGCTGCTGGGCGAGGACCTGGCACCGGCGCAATGGGCGGGCGCGGCGGTGGTGATGGCGGGGCTGCTGGTCAATGTGTCCGGCGCGCGGCTGGGGCTGCGCGCCGCGAAGCGGGCCTGAGCGAGTCAGGGCGGCAGGGCCGGGAGGCCAGCGGCTGCCCGGCTTGGCCGGATCGGCTGGAAATCTGTCGGCTCGGGCGCTGCCAGGCGGCACCGCGCTGCGCTGTAATGTCCACCTGATCCACAGCGCAGCGCGCGAGGCCGGTCCATGCCCAATCTCCTGATCCGCATTCCCCAAGGCACCTTTCCCGGCACCCATCGCGCCGACCTGGGCCGCTTGCTGAGCGACGCCGCGGCCACCGCCGAACGGATTCCCGATGACCCGCGCCGGCGCGCCCTGTGCTGGGTGCAGGTCGAGGAGGTGGCGGCGGGCGGCTGGACCTGCGGCGGCGCCGATCCCGGGGCCGGCCTGCTGCCCTGCGTGGTGCAGGCCTGCGTCCCGGCGGGCGTGCTCGACGATGCGGCACGCGCGGAGTTCGTGCGCCTGGTGCACGAAGCGGTCCAGGCGGCGCGGCCGGCCGGTGACACGCGGCCCCTGGTCACCTCGGTGCTGCTGCAGGAAGTGCCCGACGGCACCTGGGGGGTGAACGGGCGCATCTGGCGCCTGGCGGACTTCGCCGCGGCGGCCGGCTACGCGCACCTGCAGCAAGCGTCGAGCTAGCACTCAGCATGGCAGTCCGGATACCAGGATGGTTTGCCAACTGGATCTCCCCGCCGGCGTCCCTAGAATGGCCGCAGGCGGCAAGCCTGCCGCACCGCCCGCAGACAAGGAGACCTCACCGATGCCATCCCGCGCGACCGACGCCGTGCAGAAATTCGATTCCTCCCGTGCCGCCGAGTACGGCGAGCAGAGCCGCATCGCGCTGGCTGGCTACGATGCCTGCCATGAACTGGCGGCGTGCATGCTGGCCGCACGGCTCGGCAGTGGCGGCGCGGCCAGCATCCTGGTGGCCGGAGCCGGCGGCACCGGCCAGGAGGTGCTGACGGCGGCCCGGCTCGAACCCGGCTGGACCTTCACCGCTGTCGATCCGTCGCCCGAGATGCTGGCGCTGACCTCGGCGCAGGTGGCGCAGGCCGGGCTGTCCGGGCGCGTGCGCAGCGTGCCTGGCTATGTGGCGGACCTCGACCCCCTTGAACGCTTCGACGCGGCGACCTTGATCGGGGTGCTGCACCACCTCCCGGGCGAGGCGGACAAGGCCGCGCTGCTGGCCGGCATCGCGGCACGCCTGCCCGCCGGCGCGCCGCTGATCCTGGCCTGCAACTACCGGCCCTACGCCTCGCAGCCGCTGTTGCTGAAGGCATGGGGCGAGCGCTGGCGGATGCAGGGCGCGGCCACGGTGGCGGCCAAGCTGGGGCGCATCCAGCAGGGCGCCGAGCCGCCGGCATCGGAGCAGGTGGTGGCCGATCTGCTCGGGGCGGCCGGCTTCGAGGCGCCGCTGCGCTTCTTTTCCAGTTTGTTCTGGGGCGCCTGGATCGCCTGCCGGCGGGCGCCGGACTGAGGCGCACGCCGCCGCCGGCGCGCGTGAGGCCGCGCGCGGCTGGCGTCAGGCCGCCGCGCCGGGCGCGCCGCCGCTCCTGCCGTCCTTGCCGCGCAGCCCCGCCAGGGTGCGGCGCGCCACCGCCACGAAGGCACCGACCAGGGCGTTGTCGGTGGCGGCCAGCGAGGCCAGCACCAGCGGATAGCGCAGCGTGGTGCGCGCTTGCGCCACCTCCACGTAGACCACGCCGCGGGCCTGCACGCGCGTCATCGCGCGCGGCACGATGGCCACGCCGAGATGGCCGGCCACGAGCGTGACGATGGACTGCATCTGCGCGGCTTCCTGCACCACGCGCGGGAAGAAGCCGGCGCGCTGGCAGGCGGCCAGGATCACGCCCGAGTAGCCGGGCCCTTCGGCGAACGGGAAGGCGACGAAGGCTTCCGCGCGCAGTTCCTCCATCCGCACCCGCTTGCGGCGCGCGAGCGGGTGCTCGGCCGGCACCGCCAGCACCAGTTCCTCCTCGCACAGGATGTCCAGGCTGAGGTCGCGGGCCTCGTAGACCGGCGGCACCACCAGCGCCAGGTCGGTGTCGCCGCGGCGCAGCAGTTCGAGCTGGCGGCCGCTGGTCTCGCCGCTGAGGATCAGCTTGACCGCCGGGTACTCGCGCTGGAAGGTGCGCAGCACCTCGGGCAGCAGGTCCAGCGCCGCGCTCGGCACGAAGGACAGGCGCAGCGTGCCGAACATGCCGCTGGCGGCCCGGCGCGCGGATTCGATGGCGATCTCGGCCTGCGCGATGGCGCGCCGGGCCTCCACCAGGAAGACCTCGCCGGCCGGTGTCAGGCGCACCGTGTGGCGGTTGCGGTCCAGCAGGCGCGTGCCGATGGTCTCTTCCAGTTTCTGGATGGCCACCGTCAGCGGCGGCTGGGACATGTGCAGGACCTCGGCCGCGCGGCGGAAGCTCAGCAGCTCGGCCACGGCGATGAATTGCTGGAACTGGCGCAGGTCGGTCATGGTGCGGGGCAGGGCGGTGGCGCGCGCCGGGGTCCGCGCGCCGTGATTCATTACATGTATTATGAATGCACACGAATAGTATTTGGAATATCACGGCCCGGCAATCTAGAGTAAGCAAAAC
Organism: Cupriavidus sp. USMAA2-4; assembly: GCF_001854305.1. Classification (NCBI taxonomy): domain Bacteria; kingdom Pseudomonadati; phylum Pseudomonadota; class Betaproteobacteria; order Burkholderiales; family Burkholderiaceae; genus Cupriavidus; species Cupriavidus sp. USMAA2-4. The sequence continues at coordinate 2,430,897 of NZ_CP017749.1, forward strand.
GCCAGCCGGCCCGGTCCTTGCGCCGAGGCCTGCCGCCTGCCCCCACGGAGAACCCGATGCGCCCCTCGCTGCTGGAAGAACTGACCCCGGTCCCCAATCCCTATCCCATCGTCTCGACCCTGGCCTACCAGGACATCTGGGGCCTGTGCGAACAGGCGCGCGCGCTGGCCTGGGATCCGGCCCGGATCGACTATTCCGACCTGGAGCGCGCCGACCTCCCGGCCGAGGTGCGCGAGGCCGGCGCCGAGTGGTGGAGCCTGCGCGCCTGGATGGAGCATGGGGCGATCCCCTACGGCGCGGAGCGCCTGCTCGATGCCATCTTTTCCCACCAGCCCTTCGAGGTGAAGCAGCACGTGGTCAACTTCATCGCCGAGGAACTGCGCCACCACGAGGCCTCCTTCCGCGTGGCGGGCGCCATCGGCGGCTACCAGCCGTCGCCGCGCTCGGACTACTTCCGTTCGGTGATCCCGCGCTTCCACGACGAGCGCGAGGAGAAGCAGATGAGCTTCTTCGCCGGGCTCGCGGTCAACACCCTGTTCGAACAGTTGTCGGGCGAACTGCTGCAGGCCCGCTACGAGAATGCGCGCTTCGAGTCGATCCGCACCGCCTGCCGGCTGATCCTGCGCGACGAAGCGCGCCACATCCAGTTCGGCCGCATCATCATGCGGCGTTTCTTTGCCGAGATCTCGGCGGACGACAAGGCCATGCTGGGCCAGAAGTTCGCCAAGAAGCTGCGCGGCAGCCTGCTCAACGGTGTCTATGCGGTGGTCAACCTGCCGCCCGACGAGCAGCGGCGCGCGGCGCGCGCGCGCGCCCTCGCCGCCGAGCACGGCCTCGGCGCCACGCATCCGGAGGAGGAGATGGCGATCATCCGCCGCGCCTTGAACGAGATCCGCGAGGATGTCGGCGCCCACGGCGTGGAGATCCCGCCGATCGCCGAGGTGGACGAGGAGCGGGCTCCGCTGCTGTCCTGAGCGGGGCCGTCGCCTGCCTCCACGCTGTGCGCCGCCGCCGCGGCGGCGCTTCCGCACCCGACTTCGCACCCGACTTCGCACCTGACTCCGCACCCGCCCAGCATGCCTTCCCTTTTCTCCCGCCTGTGCGCCGGCCTGGCCGCCGCGCTGCTGCTGTCAGTACCCGTGGCCGCACAGGTCTTTCCTAACCGGCCGCTGCACCTGGTGGTGCCCTATCCGCCGGGCGGCACCGCCGACGTGCTGGCGCGCCTGCTCGGCCAGCGTTTGTCGGAGCGCCTGGGCACCCCGGTGGTGGTCGACAACCGCGCCGGGGCGGGCACCGCCATCGGCAGCAAGTACGTGGCCCAGGCCGCGCCGGACGGCTACACGCTGCTGCTCGGCACGGTCAGCTCGCACGCGATGAATCCGGCGCTGACGCCGGTGGGGTACGACCCCGTGCAGGATTTCACGCCGATCACGCGCGTGGCCTCGGTGCCCTTCGTGGTGCTGGTCAATCCGGCCCTGCCGGTGAAGACCATGGGCGAGCTGGTCGCGCTGGCCAAGGCGCGCCCGGGGCAGATCACCTATGCCTCGGCCGGCACCGGCACCTCCAACCACCTGGCGGGCGAGCTGCTGGCGAAATCGGCCGGCATCCAGCTGCTGCACGTGCCCTACAAGGGCAGCGCGCCGGCGCTGGCCGACCTGCTGGGCGGCCAGGTCAGCCTGATGTTCGACCTGCAGGTCACGGCCAAGGCGCAGATCGAGGCCGGCACCGTGCGCGCGCTGGCCGTCACCGGGGCGCACCGCAGCAGCCTGCTGCCCAGGCTGCCCACCGTGGCCGAGTCCGGCCTGCCGGGCTTCGAGGTCAGCGCCTGGTTCGGCATCTTCGGCCCGGCCCGGCTGCCGCCCGCGGTGGTGGAGACACTGAACCGCAACCTGGTGGCGATCCTGAAGTCGCCGGAGATCCAGCAGCGTTTCAGTGCGCAGGGTGCCGAGGTGGAGTGGAGCAGCCCCGAGGCCTTCCGCACCTTCGTGCAGGCCGAGCACGCCAAGTGGGCCGGCCTGATCCAAGGCCAGAAGCTGGCCGCGCAGTAGCCATGGCGACGTCATTCCAAGCAATCGCCCCGGCACGCTGCCCGGCGGCCCGGGCCACCGTCCACGGCGACGAGATGGTGGTCGCCTCGCAACCGCTGGCGGCCCAGGCCGGCCTGGAGATGCTGGTGCTGGGCGGCAATGCCGCCGACGCCGCGATCGCTGCGGCGGCCGCCATCGCCGTGGTCGAGCCGACCAATAACTCGCTGGGCGGGGATGCCTTCGCGCAGGTCTGCCACGGCGGCCGCCTGCATGGCCTGAACGCCAGCGGCCGCGCCCCGCTCGCGCTCGACACCGCGCGGCTGGCCGGCCTGGCGGCGATGCCGCAGCGCGGCTGGGACAGCGTGACCGTGCCCGGCGCCGTGTCGGCCTGGAGCGCGCTGGCGCGCCGCTTCGGCCGGCTGCCGCTGTCGACGGTGCTGCTGCCGGCCATCCGCTATGCGCGCGACGGCTTCCCGGTGTCGCCGGGGGTGGCGCAGAAATGGCGCGAGCAGGTGGCCAAGCTGCAGGACCAGCCGGGCTTCGCCGCCTGCTACCTGCCCGGCGGGCGCGCGCCCGTCGCGGGCGAGCGTTTCGCCTTGCCGGCGCTGGCCGCCACGCTCGAGCGCATCGGCCGCAGCGGCGGCGAGGACTTCTACCGCGGCGAGACCGCATCCCTGCTCGACGCGCATGCGCGCGCGACCGGCGGCAGTCTGCGCCTGGCCGACCTGCACGCGCACCAGGCCGAGTGGGTCGAGCCATTGCAGGCACGTTACCGGGCGCTGTCGCTGGCCGAGCTGCCGCCCAACGGACAGGGCGCGGTGGCCTTGTTCGCGCTGGGCGTGCTGGCGCATCACGATCTCGCGCGGCATGGGCCGGACTCGGTCGCCTCCCTGCACCTGCAGATCGAGGCCATCAAGCTGGCCTTCGCGGAAATCGGCCCGCTGATCGGCGACGGCCCGGCGGCGCTGGCGGCCGTGCAGGCCGGTCTCGCGCCGGCGCGCCTGGCGGCGGCGGCCGCGCGCCTCCGCAGCGACGCCGCCGCCGATACCGGCCACCGTTTCGGCCCGCTGGCGGGCACGGTGTACCTGGCGGCCGGCGACCGCGACGGCATGATGGTGTCGCTGATCCAGTCCAACTACATGGGCTTCGGCTCGGGCGTGGCGGTGCCGGCGGCCGGCGTGTCGCTGCAGAACCGTGGCGCCTGCTTCAGCACCGATCCCGCCTCGCCGGCCTTCATCCGCGCCGGCGCGCGGCCCTTCCACACCATCCTGCCGGGCTTCGCTTTCGACGCGGACGGCCAGCCCATGGCCTTCGGCGCCACCGGCGGCACCTTCCAGCCCCAGGGGCATGTCCAGATGATGGTGCGGCTGCAGGACCATGGCCAGGACCTGCAGGCCATCGTCGACGCGCCGCGCTTCAAGGTCGGCGCCGGGCGCGCGGTGCACCTCGAGCCCGGCTTTCCGCCCGGTGTGGCGCAAGGGCTGGCCGCGCTCGGCCACGACGTGGTGGAGATGGACCGCAGCACCTGGGACTTCGGCGGCATGCAGATGCTGCGCCGCGCCGGCAATGCCTACGCCGGCGCCTGCGACGCCCGCCGCGACAGCCACGCGGCGGTGCGCTGAGCGCAGGGAGCATCCCTCAGGCGCGCACCAGCACATCCTCGAAGAAGGCGCCGATCGGCCGGGCGCGGTCGCGCACCTGGATCTCCAGCACCCAGATGCCGTCGTCCGGCACGAACTCGACGTCGGCCAGGCGGTGCTTGCCGTACAGCGCGTGCGGGAATTCCGAGACGCGGTGGCCGGGCACGTCCGCCACCAGTTCGCAGCCGTGCGTGTGCGCGAGCGTCTCGGCGTAGGCATACAGCGCCTTGCCGCTCATGCCGCCGAGCCAGGCCTGGCGCGCCGCGTCGAACACCGCGCGCGCGGCCTGCGCGCAGCGCCGGTGGTCGGCATCGTCGCCGAGCACGAAGGTGTCGCCATAGTCGCCTTCGTAGCCATCCCAGACCGGGCCCACGTCGATGACCACGATGTCGTCCGCGCGCAGGCGCCGCTCGCGCTGCGAGGGTTGGTGCCAGGTGTTGACCGAGTCGGCGCCGAAGCGCACATAGGTGGGATGCCAGTTGTAGGCGGAGCCCATGGCCTGCAGTTGCCGGTCGATCATGGCGATCGCTTCGCCGGTGGTGATGCCGGGGCGCAGCATGGCGGCGGCGGCATTGACCGCCTCGATCGAACGGCGCCGCGCCTCCAGCAGGGCCGTCATGCTGAAGCGCGGCCCGACCCGTTCCCAGGGATGGCGCGGCGGCGCCGCCGGCACGAAGGCCTCGGCGTGGAAGCGTGCCGGCGGCAGCCCGGCGGCGTGCAGGGCGGCACGCGCGTCGCGCACCATGCCGGGATGGCCGCAGGCGTAGACCCGTGCGCGCGCCCAGTCGTGGCGCCCGGCCAGGGCGGCATCCTGGACCCGTCCCGGCGTGGCGGCGCCGGCGGACAGCACCGGCTGCCAGCGCAAGGCGGGGTGTTGTGCCTGCAGCCGGTCGAGCCAGTCGGCGGCGTAGCAGTCCTCCGCCTCGCGGTTGCCCCAGTAGAGCGTGACCGAGCGGCAGGCGCCGCTGGCCAGGGCGGTCAGCAGGATGGGGCGCACGCCCGCGAAGCCGGTGCCGGTGGCGAGCAGGACGAGGTCTTGCCCGGCGTCGGCGCCATTCCTGGCTTCCCTGTCCGCCGCCTGCGGGGCAGGCCAGACGCAGTCGCCCTCGGGGCCTTCGAGGTGCAGCGTGTCGCCGGGCGCCAGCGTGCCGAGCGCGCGGTCGGTGAAGGCCCCGCCGGGAAGGCGGCGGATGTGGAATTCCAGTCGGCGCTTGCCTGCCGGTTCGCCAGCCGACTCACTCGCCGACTCACTCGCCGGTTCGCCCGGCACGTTGGCGATGGAAAAGCAGCGCAGGCTGCCGGGTTCCAGGCCGAGCCGCACATGCTGGCCGGCCTGCCAGTCGAACGGCGTCCCGCCCTGCACCTCGACCACCAGCCGCGCGATGGTGCGCGCCACGTACTCCAGCGAGACGACGCGGGCCGTGCGCGGCGCAGCCGCTGCGGCCGGCGCCTGCCAGTGCGGGAAGCGCAGCGTCAGGTCGCTGAGCGCGCGGCACTGGCACAGCAGCAGTTCCTGCTCCTGCACCGGATACGCGTACTCCGAGGGCGGGGCGATCCGTTCGTGCTGTCCGGCCATGACCTGCGCGCGGCACGAGCCGCATTCGCCGCGGCGGCAGGAGAAGGGCACGGCGAGGCCGGCGGCCAGCGCGGCATCCAGCAGGCTGGACTGGCTGTCGGCCGGGAAGCGGCGCGCGTCGGGCGCCAGGGTGCAGAGGAAGGCAGGACGGGTTGGCGAGTTGGCCATGCTTGACTCCGGTGGGGTTCGCGATGGCGCTCAATGTAGGGATAATGTGGACTTGTCAGAAGATCCATATTGCAGAAATTGACCAGTCCACTTTCCCGGCGGACGCGCGGTGTCTCCAGCGTGGACCTCGCCACTGACGGGCCGCATCCGGGCGAGGTGAAGCAAGCCTGGGTCTACCGGCAGATCCGTGACGGCATCCTCGGCGGCGCGCTGCCGGCGGGCGCGCGCCTGCCGTCCACGCGCAGCCTCGCCGAGCGCTGGCAGCTGGCGCGCATGACGGTCGAGGCGGCCTACGACCAGTTGCGCGGCGAGGGCTACCTGGTCAGCGCGGTCGGTTCGGGCACCTATGTGAGCGCGACGCTGCCGGACCGCTTCGTCACAGCCGCCGCCGCGTGCCCGCCGGCGCGCGGCGGCACGGCCGCTCCCGCTCCCGCTTCCGCCGCAGAGGCGCCGCGCGCGGCGCCGTTCGGCGCGCGGCTGGCGGATGCCGCCCTGTTCCCGCTGGACGAATGGCGCCGCCTGCTGGCCGGCTGCGCGCGCCGCATCACGCCAGCGCAGCTGTCGGCCGACGAGCCGCTCGGTGCCTGGCCGCTGCGCGAGCAGATCGCGCACTACCTGGGTACGGCGCGCGGCATCGCCTGCGACGCCGGGCAGGTGATCGTGCTCAGCGGCATCCGCCATGCGCTGGACCTGAGCGCGCGCCTGCTGCTGTCGGCGGGCGACCAGGTGCTGATCGAGGATCCCGCCTACATGAACGCCGAGCCGATCTTCCGCCAGTACGCCGCGCGCGTGGTGCCGCTGCCGGTCGACCAGGACGGCTTCGCGCCCGCCGCGGCGCGGCGCTACCGGCGCGCGCGCCTGGCCTACGTGACGCCGGCCCACCAGTCGCCGCTGGGCATGGCCATGCCCGCGGCGCGCCGCATGGCGCTGCTCGACTGGGCCGGGCAGAACGACTGCTGGATCCTGGAGGACGACTACGACAGCGAGTTCAACTACGAACGCCTGCCGCTGCCGGCGCTGAAGTCACTGGACGAGGGCGATCGCGTGATCCACTGCGGCAGCTTCAACAAGACGCTGTTCGCCGCGCTGCGCATCGGCTATGCGGTGCTGCCGCGCCGGCTGGTGCCGGCCTTCTCGGAGCTGCGCCGCATCACCGGGCGCTCGAACAGCGTGATCGAGCAGCTGGCCCTGGCCGAGTTCCTGCGCAGCGGGGCCTTCGCGCGCCACCTGCGCCGCGCCCGCGCGGCCTACCAGCAGCGGCGCGACCGCGTGCTGCAGTGCCTGCGCGAGGCGGTGGGCGAGGCGGCCTTGCGTGTCAGCGGCGAGCAGGCGGGCTTCCATTTCGTCTGGTGGCTGCCGCCGGGCCTCGACGAGGCGGCCGTGCTGGCCGCCGCGCGGGCGCACGGCCTGCGTCTCGAGTCCCTGTCCGCCTTGTGCCACCGCGTGTCCCTGCCGCCCGGCGTGCTGGTCGGCTTCAGCGCATGGCAGGACGAGGAGGTGGTCCGCCTGGGCGAGATGCTGCGCGGCTTGCTGCGCCGGCGCTGAGGTCCCGACCGGCCGGGCGGGAATTTCCCGGGCGCGGATCAGGTCCGCACCGCCAGCAGGACGCTGGAGGCCTTGAAGATGGCCACGGCGGCGCTGCCGGCGGCCAGGCCCAGGCTGGCTACGCTGTCGTTGGTGATGATGGCGACGACCTCGCCGCCCTGGGGCAGGGCGATGCGCACCTCGCTGTTGACCGCTCCGGTGGCGACATGGCTGACGGTGCCGGCGAGCTGGTTGCGGGCCGACAGCAGCATGCCCGGATCGGGCACGCCGACGATCACCGACGATGCTTTGACCAGGGCCACCACGTCCTTGCCCGTGGCCAGCCCGAGGCGCTCGGTGCTGCTGCGGGTGATGGTGGCGACGATGCGTGCGCCGCCGGGGATCTCGACCTCGATCTCGTCGTGGACCGTGCCCTGGTGCAAGGCGGCGACCTTGCCGTCCCACTGGTTTCTTGCGCTGGTTTTCATCTGGCTTGTCTCCGCAGGGTAGGGGCGCCGCATGGCGCGGCACGGTCAACGATAGCAGAGGAGGGGGGTGGCACCGCCACGTTCATTCGCTGACGCAGGCCTGCAGCCAGCGCACCGCCGCATGCTCGCCGGGCAGTATCCATTGCGCTGCATCGTGCATCAGGCGCAGTCCGCGGTTACTGTTGCTCAGCAGCACCACGGCACGCCGCTCGGCCGGGCTGCCCATGACGAAGGCGCGCACGCCCGGCATCTTGCCCCACTGGAAGAAGGCGCCGCGCGCCGTCTCGATGCCCCAGCCCAGCCCCCAGCCGATGCCGGAGCCGGCAGTGGGCGCCGCTTCCGTCTCGAGCGACAGCACGCTGTCGCGCGGCGCCGGCAGGACCGGCTCCAGCCATTGCCGGTGCGTGGCCGGGCGCAGGCGCTCGCCACGCAGCACCGCCTGCGCGAAGCGCGCATAGTCGTGCGCCGTGGTGTGCAGCGAGTACGAGGCATGCGCGCCCGGCGGGTAGTGCTTGGCGGTGCGCTCGTCGTGCTCGTGCGGATGGACGAAGTTGCCGGCGAAGCGCGGCTGCCATTCCAGGCTGGACGAAGCCATGCCGAGCGGGCCGAATACCAGGCGCCGCGCCAGGGCTTCGAGCGGTTCGCCGGTGACGGCTTCGAGCGCGGACTGCAGGTAGCCGAAGCCGACGCTGGAATAGCTGAAGCGCTCGCCCGGGGCGAAATAGGTGCGCAGCGGCTCGCTGCCGCGCAGGTTGGGCAGGCCGCCGGTGTGGCTCAGCACGTGGCGGGCGGTGATGGCCGCGGCGCGCGCATCGCCGGCGACCAGCGGGGGCGTGAAGGCCGCCAGCGGCGCATCGAGGTCCAGCACCCCGGCGTCGGCCAGCTGCAGCACCGCGTAGGACACCAGGGGCTTGGTCAGCGAGGCCACGTCGAACACGGTGCCGGCATCGACCGGCGTGCCGTCGTTGCGGTCGCGCACGCCGCCGCAGGCCAGCAGGATGTCGTCGTCGCGGATGCAGGACAGCGCGGCGCCGGCCACGCCGGTCTCGTGCAGACGGTGGTGCAGGCGGTCCTGCAGGACGGTGGCGGTGAGGGTCATCGGGAGGGGACGGGAACGTGGTGCGGGGCGGCCAGGGCGTGGCGGATAGCGGGACGGAAGCCTGCGGCGGGCCGGGGCGGCCGCCGCCGAAGGCTGGCATGGGACGCGGCGGCAGGGCGCTGGCGCGCCCCGTGCCGGCTCAGCCCGGGATCCGCACCGGCAGGTGCGAGAAGCCGTGCACGAAGGACGAGCGCACCCGCGTCGGCGGGCCCATCACCTCGATCACCGGGAAGCGCGGCAGCAGTTCTTCCCACAGGACCTTGAGCTGCAGCTCGGCGATGCGGCTGCCCACGCAGCGGTGGATGCCGAAGCCGAAGGACAGGTGCTGGCGGGCCCGCTCGCGGTCGACCAGGAAGCGGTCGGGCTCGGCGATCATGCTGTCGTCGCGGTTGGCCGACAGGTACCACATGGCCAGCTTGTCGCCCTTGCGGATGGTCTTGCCGCCCAGCTCGGTGTCCTCGGTGGCGGTGCGGCGCATATAGGCCAGCGGCGTCTGCCAGCGGATGATCTCGGGCACCAGGCTGTCCACCAGGTTGGGATCGGCGCGCAGCTTGGCCATTTCCTGCGGGTTCTGGTGCAGGGCCAGCAGGCCGCCGGTCATGGAGTTGCGCGTGGTGTCGTTGCCGCCGACGATCAGCAGCGCCAGGTTGCCCATGAATTCCATCGGGCCCATCGCGCGCGTGGCCGGGCTGTGGGCCAGCATCGATACCAGGTTCATGCTGGGCGGCGCGTTGACGCGCTCGTTCCACAGGCGCGTGAAATAGGCCAGCATCTTGTGCAGCTCGGCCATGCGCACCTCGGGATCGGGCGCATCGGGGTTGGTGCGCTTGTTGGAAGTGATCATGTCCGACCAGTGCGTCAGCAGGCGGCGGTCCTCCAGCGGGAAGTCGAACAGGGTGGCCAGCATCAGCGTGGTCAGCTCGACCGAGACCCGCTCCACCCAGTTGAAGGTTTCATTGCGCGGCAGGCTGTCCAGCACGCGGCAGGTGCGCTCGCGGATCAGGCTTTCCCAGGCGCCCAGGTTGCCCGGCGAGGCGATCGGGCTGACCACCTTGCGTTCTTCGTCGTGCTTGGGCGGGTCCATGGCGATGAACATCTGCAGGCGCTCCTCGCCCGGCGGGAAATCCATCAGCGTGATGCCGCCGCGTGTCCAGTCGGACGAGAACAGCTCGTGGTGGGTTTCCACGTGCATGATGTCGCGGTAGCGCGTCACCGACCAGTAGTGGCCGATGCCCTCGATCGGGCTGCAGGAGCGGTGGACCGGATCCTCGCGGCGCAGGCGCGCGAAGATGTCGCCGATGGTGTCGTCCACGAACCATTGCGGATCGGCCGGATCGATGCCGTCGAGCGGCATGGTTGCGATGTGCGCGCGTGCATCCTGCGCGGCGGGGTCGGACAGCAGGTTTCCCGTCATGGGCTGGTTCCTCGTGTCAACCTGGATCGATGGCTCCCCCGCTGCAGGATGGTCGAGCCGAAGCCTGGCCGGGAGCCGCCTTGTGCTGCGCCTGCAATTGCGATGGCCGGAGGCGACGCGCGCCGTTCCTGTCCGCCGTTCCTGTCCGCCGTTGTTGTCCGTTCTGGTCGATGGCAGGGATGCGCGGGGGCCGGACCGCCAGCCAGAATCTTCCGGCCCGCATCTCTTGTCAAGGCGGGCAAGTGCGGACGGGGGCCGCCTGCCGGCATCGGCAGGCGGCGCGTCGCGCTGCGTCCAGGCGGCTGATTTCGTTAGGCTTCCCGCACTTTGTGCATACATTTTCAGCAATATATCGGGGCTAACCCCTAAGGTATTCCCCGGATTCGTCGTTAACCCTGATGCGCCGTAGGCACGCCCATGACACTGCCTGCCGCGGCCGGGGGAACGGGCGGAAGGCGGCCTCGCCGATCTTCGCAGCCCGTCGCTGTCAATGTTCGGGTAAGAAGGTAAGAAGAAAATGAAGAATCTTGGAATAGGCGTGCGTCTCGGTATCGGCTTCGGTGTCGTCCTGCTGTTGTCGATGCTGATGACCGGCCTGGGCATCTTCCGACTGCACCAGGTGGCACGGCACACGGAAGAGATGATGCAGGTGCCGCTCGCCAAGGAGCGCATCGTCAGCGACTGGTACCGGCTGATGTACGCCAGCGTGCGCCGCACCACCGCGGTGGCGCGCAGTTCCGACCCGGCGCTGGGCGCGTTCTTCGCCGACGAGACGAAGTTCTCCGCCGACTCCATGGCCAAGCTGCGCGACCAGCTGGGGCCGATGCTGTCGACGGACGATGAGAAGGCCGCACTGGCCAGGATCGTCGAAGTGCGCAATCCCTACAACGCTTCGCGCGACAAGATCACCAAGCTGAAGGAAGCGGGCCAGGCCGACGCCGCCAACGAAGTGCTCGCCAAGGAATTCGTGCCGGCCGGCGAGGCCTACCTGGGCGCGCTGGAAAAGCTGCTGGACATCCAGCGCCGCAGCATCGACGCGACCGCGCGCGACATCAACGGTATCTACGAGTCGGCGCGCAACGGCCTGATCGTGCTGGGCGTCTTCGTGCTGGCCATCGGCGCCGCGCTCTCGGCCTGGCTGACGCGCGGCATCGTGCGGCCGCTGCATCGCGCGGTCGGCGTGGCGCGCACCGTGGCCGCGGGCGACCTGACCAGCCGCATCGAAGCCGAAGGCAAGGACGAGACCGCCCAGCTGCTGCACGCGCTCGGCGACATGAACGAGAACCTGCTGCGCATCGTGCATCAGGTGCGCAGCTGCACGGACTCGATCGCCACCGGCACCGGCCAGATCGCCGCCGGCAATACCGACCTGTCGCAGCGCACCGAGGAGCAGGCCTCGTCGCTGCAGCAGACCGCCGCCAGCATGGAAGAGCTGACCGGCATCGTGCGCCAGAACGCCGACAACGCGCGCCAGGCCAGCGGCCTCGCCGTCAATGCCTCGCAGATCGCCGTGCGCGGCGGCGAGGTGGTGGGCGAGGTGGTCGACACCATGGACCAGATCAACGGCGCCTCGAAGAAGGTGGTGGACATCATCGCCGTGATCGAGGGCATTGCCTTCCAGACCAATATCCTGGCGCTGAACGCGGCGGTGGAAGCGGCGCGCGCGGGCGAGCAGGGCCGCGGCTTCGCCGTGGTGGCGGGCGAGGTGCGCAGCCTGGCCCAGCGCAGCGCCACCGCGGCCAAGGAGATCAAGGCCCTGATCGGCGATTCGGCCGAGCGCGTGGAAAAGGGTTCGCAGCTGGTGGCGCAGGCCGGCCAGACCATGGCCGGTATCGTCGACGCGGTCAAGCGCGTGACCGACATCATGGGCGAGATCAGCGCCGCCTCGCATGAGCAGAGCGCCGGCATCGAGCAGGTCAACCAGGCCGTCACGCAGATGGACACCGTCACCCAGCAGAACGCCGCGCTGGTGGAGCAGGCCGCCGCGGCCGCGGGCTCGCTCGAAGAGCAGGCCAGCCGGCTGACCCAGGCCGTATCGTCGTTCCGCCTGGCCGCCTGAGGCCGGGGCAGGCAGGGCGGGCCGCCCGCAGCGCGTGCCCGCCCGCCAGGGCTAGCGGAAGGTCCGCAGGTAGGCCAGCAGGTTCTCGATCTGCTGCGCGTTGCCGATGCCCCAGAAACGCATGCGCGTGCCCGGCACCACCTTGTCCGGCGACTGGATGAACGCGCTCAGCGTGGCATCCGTCCACACGATGCCCGAGGCCTTCATGGCCGCCGAGTACTGGTAGTCGGTGGTCGAGCCCGCATGCCGGCCGAACAGGCCGTTGAGCTGCGGGCCGAAGGCGCCGCGCGCCGAAGGGCCCACGCTGTGGCAGGAGGCGCAGCGGGTGGTGAACAGGGCTTTGCCGGCCAGCGCGTCGCCGGCGGCGTGCGCGGCGGGCGGCAGGGCCAGGATCAGGGCGCAGAGGAGCGCGTGTCTCATGTGACGGAGAGGAGGAAGGCAGGGGATCACGCGCCGTATTGTAGACGGGCGTGGCCGGGCGGCTTCCCGTCGCCATCCCCGTCGCCATCCCCGTCGCTATCTCCGTCGCTATCCCTGCAGCCAGTTCTCCAGCCGCAGGCCCGGATAGTGCGCGAAGTCTCTTTCGTTGTTGGTGACCAGGACCAGGTCCAGTGCCAGCGCATGGGCTGCGATCAGCTTGTCCAGATGGTCCTTCCTGCGCTCGCGCGTCGCCTGCCGGACGGGGCCGTAGGCCCGCGCCGCGGCCGCCTCGAAGGGCATCACCGGAATGTCCTCGACCAGCGAGGCGAGGTGCAGGCGTTCCCGGGCGGGGTCGGCCGACACGGCGACGCCGTATTCCAGTTCGGCATAGGTGATGGCAGACATCACCACGTCACCGACATAGCATTGCGCAAAGCGTCTCGCCACCTGCTCGGGCTGGTCCCGCATCAGGTAGATGCACATATTGGTGTCGAGCATGAAGCGCGGCATCAGAGGGCCTCGCGCTCGTCCTGGCCGTGCTCGTCGCGGCCCTCGGCCATGAAGTCCGGGCCGAATTTCGCGAACTTCTCCAGAACCCCGGCCAGCGGCCGGCGCGCCGGGCGGATGCGGATCTCGTCGCCGATGCGCTCGATCTCCAGTTCCACGTCGGTGCGGTCGTAGGCCAGGTCGGCCGGAATACGCACGGCCTGCGAGTTGCCGTTCTTGAAGAGGCGTGTGGTGTGCATGGGATGCCTGCTCACGGATGTGCGGTGGATGTACTGGATGTACTATAGGCCGCCGCCTGCCTGATGTAAATCCATGTGTGTACATTGAGGCGGCCGAGCCGGCAGGGACGACGGGCAAACGACGAGCATGCGCGCGTGAGCCCGGCCTGGCCCCCGCTTGCCTCTATCCAGAAATACTGTATAAATATACAGTATCGGATTTTTCCAGCCACCGGCATCAGACAGGTGGCGCACAGCAGACATGATTTCGCCATCGCACGCCATGCCGGCCACCGCCGTCCCCACGCCGGCGCCGGCGCAGGAGGACTGGCTCTCCGCGCCGCCACGGCCATCGTTCCCGTCGCTCCCGTCGCTCCCGTCGCTTTCCCCGGCGCAGCGGATGCAGGCGCTGGACGCGCTGGAACGGCGCTATCCCGGCCTGTGGCGGGCCGGGCAGCTCGGCCAGGCCGCCCGCCTGCCGGTCTGCCCCTGCGGCCATGCCGCGCTGGCGGCCGAGCTGCCCGGTGGCGGCTGGCCGCTCGGTGCCTTGAGCGAGTTGCTGCTGGCCGAGAGCGGGGTGGGGGAACTGCGCCTGCTGCGGCCGGCGCTGCAGGCGCTGGCGGCGCAAGGACGCGCGCTGGCGCTGGTGGGGGCGCCGCACGTGCCCAATGCGGCCGGGCTGGCAGCCTGGGGCCTGCCGGCGCAGCGCCTGTACTGGGTGCGCGCCGGGCGCGGCGCCGACCTGACCTGGGCGGCCGAGCAGATCCTGCGCAGCCAGGCTTTCGGCGGCGTGCTGCTGTGGTTGCCCGGCGCGCGGCCCGAGACCATCCGCCGGCTGCAGGTGCTGGCGCAGGCGGGCGATGCGGCGGTGTGGGTGATGCGGCCGGCCGCGGCACAGCGCGAATCGTCGCCGGCGGTGCTGCGGCTGCTGCTGTCGCCGCTGCCGGGCAATGCCTTGTCGATCGCCTTCCACAAGCGGCGCGGACCGTTGCGCGAGGTGCCGCTGGTGCTGCCGCTGGGCGGCATGGAGGCGGTGCCGTCCGGGCTCGCCGCGGCGCTCGCGGAGGCCGCGCCGGGCCAGCCGGAGGCAGCGGCCGAGCCGGGCGCGCCGGCGCCGGCTGTCGTGCGGCAGGGCGCGGTGCCGGCCGCGGTCGCGTGAGAGCCGGTCGATGTCGCCGATGTCGTCGATGCCGTTCTGGATCGCGGTGCACCTGCCGCGCCTGCCCCTGGATGCCTTGCAGCCGGCCTGGCCCGGCGCGCAGGCGCGGGCCTTGCCCGGCCTGCTGGAGCAGGCCGCGCCGGTGGCCGTGCTGGAGCAGGAGCGGGTCGTGCTGGCCAACGCCGCGGCCATGGCGCTGGGCGTGCGCTACGGCATGCGGCGCGGCGGCGTGCAGGCGCTGTCGGCCGAGGTCGTGCAGCTCGAGCGCGAGCCGGCCGCCGAAGCCGAGCTGATGGCGGCGGCGGCGCTGGCGCTGCTGCGCTTCACGCCGCAGGTGGCCTGCGATGACGAGGGCGCCACCCTGATGCTCGACGTCAGCGCCAGCCTGCGCCTGTTCGGCGGCCATCGCGCGCTGTGCCGCGCGGTGCGGGCCTGCGTGCGGCGGCTGGGCGCGGTGCCCCAGCTCGGCTGCGGCAGCAGCGCGCGGGGCGCGGCCTGGCTGGCCGCGCAGCCGCTGCGGCGCGGCCGGCACGGCGTCGTGGTGCGGCCGCCGCGGCGCGCGCTGCGTCCCGCCCGCATGGCGCGGCTGCTGGACCGGCTGCCGGTCGAGGCCCTGTACCGGCTGGCCGATCCCGCCTGGCTCGACGGCATCGGCTGCCGCACCGTGGGCGAGGTGCGCGCGCTGCCACGCGCCGCGCTCAAGCGGCGCGTGGGGCCGGGCCTGCTGGAGGGGCTGGACCAGGCGTATGGCGAGGCGCCGGACAGCCAGCCCTGGTTCGTCGCGCCGCCGGTCTTCGCCCGCCGCATGGACCTGCCGGGCCGCATCGAAGGTGCCGAGGGCGTGCTGGCCGGCGCGCAGCGGCTGCTGCTGGCGATGGCCGGCTGGCTGGCCGGGCAGCAGGCGGGCGCGACCCGTTTCGTGCTGGTGCTGGAGCACGAGCGCTACCGCGCCGGCGAGGCGCCGCAGGGCACGCCGGTGGAGGTGGCGCTGGCCCAGCCCAGCCGCGATCCCGAACACCTGTCGAAGCTGCTGCAGGAGCGCCTGGGCCAGTTGCGCTTCGGTGCGCCGGTGGTCGGCCTGGGTCTGAAGGTGGAAGCGATGCAGGAGAGCCTGCCGCGCAGCGCCTCGCTGTTCCCCGAGCCCGGCGCCGAGGCGGCCGCGCTGGGGCGTGTGCTCGACACGCTGGTGGCGCGGCTGGGCCGCGACGGCGTGCTGCAGCCGCGGCCGCTGGCCGACCACCGTCCCGAACGCGCCAGCCGCTGGTGCGCGCTGGACGAGGACGCGCCGGGGCCGGCGCTGCCGGCCGGCATCCCGCTGCCCGAGCGGCCGCTGTGGCTGCTGGCCGAGCCGGTGCCGCTGGCGGCGCGGCAGGAGCGGCCCTGCCATGGCGGTCCGATGCGGCTGCTGACCCGCCCCGAGCGCATCGAGTCCGGCTGGTGGGACGGCGCGCTGGCCTCGCGCGACTACTACATCGCCGAGCGTAGCGACGGCGTGCGCTGCTGGGTCTATTGCGTGTACCTCGGCCACGGCGCGGACGTCACCGCGCACTGGTACCTGCACGGCCTCTTCGCATGACGACCGCCGGCGCGCGCGGGGCCGGCGGCCCCGCATCCCCTGCATGGCCCGGCATCGCCGCCGGCGCCGGCGCGGTGGTGGCGCTGCCCGACTACGTCGAGCTGCACTGCCTCTCCAATTTCACCTTCCTGACCGGCGCCTCCCATCCCGCCGAACTGCTCGAACGCGCCTTCGCGCTCGGCTACCGCGGGCTGGCGCTGACCGACGAATGCTCGGTGGCCGGCACCGCGCGCGCCTACCAGGCGCTCAAGGACCTGCGCCGGCGCGAGCAGGAACGGGCGGAAGCCGGCGAGGCGGCGGAGGCCGGGCGCGCGGCCGCCTTCCAGTTGCTGATCGGCAGCCGCTTCACGCTGACCCCGCCTGCGGGCGCGCCGGACGATGGCGGTATGCCGGCGCTGCGCCTGGTGCTGCTGGCGACGGACCGCGCCGGCTTCGGCAACCTGTGCGAACTGATCACGCTGGGCCGCCGCCGCGCGGACAAGGGCAGCTACCGGCTGCACCCGCAGGACCTGGCCGCGTCGGTGGAAGGCGCGGCGGAGGGGGCGGCGGAGGAGGGGGCGGCGGACTGGCAGCACGGCTTGCGCGGCATGCCCGGCTGCCTGGCGCTGTTGCTGCCCGACTACTGCGCCGACCCCGAACGGCTGCTGGCGCAGGCGCAATGGTGCCGCGCGCAGTTCGGCGCGCGCGCCTGGATGGCGCTGGAACTGCACCAGGGCCATGCCGACAACCTGCACCGCGAGCGGGTGCTGGCGGCGGCCGCGCGCAGCGGGCTGCCGCTGGCGGCCAGCGGCGCGGTCACCATGCACGTGCGCTCGCGCAAGCCGCTGGCCGACGTGCTGACCGCGATCCGCCTGCGCCAGCCGCTGTCGGCCTGCGGCCTGGCGCTGGCGCCGAATGCCGAGGCGCGCCTGCGCCAGCGCCAGCGGCTCGGGCGCCTCTATCCGCTGGAGGCGCTGGCGCAGACGGTGCATATCGCCTCGCTGTGCCATTTCTCGCTGGGCGACCTGCGCTACGAGTACCCGGAGGAGCTGGTGCCCGAGGGCCGGACGGCCATCGATTACCTGCGCGAGGAGGTGGACAAGGGCCGGCGGCAGCGTTTTCCCGAGGGGATGCAGGAGTCGTGGGCGAAGCAGCTGGAGGAAGAGCTCAAGCTGATCGAGGCCAAGCAGTACGAGCATTTCTTCCTGACCGTGCATGACATCGTGCGTCAGGCGCGCCACCTGGGCATCCTGTGCCAGGGGCGCGGCTCGGCGGCCAACTCGCTGGTCTGCTACTGCCTCTATATCACCGAGGTCCATCCCGAGCAGACGCAGATGCTGTTCGGCCGCTTCCTCTCGGCCGAGCGCGACGAGCCGCCCGATATCGACGTCGACTTCGAGCACCAGCGGCGCGAGGAGGTGATCCAGTACATCTACAGCAAGTACGGCCGCGACCGTGCCGCGCTGGCCGCCTCGCTGATCACCTACCGCTCGCGCAGCGCGCTGCGCGACGTGGGGCGCGCGCTCGGCATCGACGCCGGCGTGGTCGAGCAGGTGGTCAAGGGCCAGGCCTGGTGGGACGGCGACCAGGCCTTTCTGGAGCGCATCGCGCGCCACGGGCTCGACCCCGGGTCGCCGGCGGTGCGGTCGTGGGCCGAACTCGCCGGGCAGCTGCGCGGCTTCCCGCGCCACCTGTCGCAGCACGTGGGCGGCTTCGTGATCGCGCGCGGCCGGCTGTCGCGGCTGGTGCCGATCGAGAACGCCGCCATGCCGGACCGCAGCGTGATCCAGTGGGACAAGGACGACCTGGAGTCGCTGGGCCTGCTCAAGGTGGACGTGCTGGCGCTGGGCATGCTGTCGGCGATCCGGCGCGCGCTGGCCATGATCCAGGACTACAGCGGCGCGCACGGGCGCATGGAAGAGCTGCCGCGCGAGGACACGGCCACCTACGACATGATCTGCCGTGCCGAGACCATCGGCGTGTTCCAGGTCGAGTCGCGCGCGCAGCAGACCATGCTGCCGCGCCTGCGGCCGCGCAATTTCTACGACCTGGTGGTGGAGGTGGCCATCGTGCGCCCCGGCCCCATCCAGGGCGGCATGGTCCATCCCTACCTGAAGCAGCGCGAGGCGGCGCGCCGTAACGGCAAGCCGCCGCACTACCTCAACGCGGTCATCGAAAAGGTGCTGGGGCGCACGCTGGGCGTGCCCATCTTCCAGGAGCAGGTGATGCAGCTCGCCATCGACGCGGCCGATTTCACGCCGGGCGAGGCCGACCTGCTGCGCCGCTCGATGGCGGCCTGGCGGCGCAAGGGCGACCTCAAGCGCCACCAGGACAAGCTGGTCGCGGGCTTCGTCCGGAACGGCTACCCCGAAGCGTTCGCGCAGCGCATCTGCAAGCAGATCGAGGGCTTCGGCGAGTACGGTTTCCCCGAGAGCCATGCGGCCAGCTTCGCCAAGCTGGTCTATGTCAGCGCCTGGATCAAGCGCCACCATCCGGCGGCCTTCCTGTGCGCGCTGCTCAACAGCCAGCCGATGGGCTTCTATTCGCCGTCGCAGCTGGTGCAGGATGCCGGCCGCAACGGCGTGCGCGTGCTGCCGGTGGACGTCGGCGAGAGCTGCTGGGACAGCACGCTGGTCCTGCGCGACGGGCAGCCGTGGCGGGAGGGCGCGCCGCCGCCGGACGTGCGGCTCGGCCTGGGGCGGGTCAAGGGCATGCGCAAGGAGGCGGCCGCGCGCATCGAGGCGGCGCGCGCCGCGCGCCCCTTCGCCAGCGTGGAGGACCTGGCCCTGCGCGCCGCGCTGGACCGCCACGACATCGACGCGCTGGCCGCCGCCGACGCACTGGCCAGCCTCGCCGGCCACCGCCGCCAGGCGCGCTGGCAGGCGCGCGCGGCCGCGCTGCAGTCGGCCCACCGCGACCTGCTCTACGAAGCGCCGCCGGCCGAGTCGGCGCTGGCGCTGCCGGCGCCGCGCCTGGGCGAGGAGGTGGCGGCCGACTACACCAGCCTGGGCCTGTCGCTCAAGGCCCATCCGCTGGCGCTGCTGCGCCGCCGCCTGCAGGCCATGCGCTTCGCCACCGCGCGCGAGCTGGCCGACTGCCCCGACGGCCGCCGCGTGCGTGCCTGCGGCATCGTCACCGTGCGCCAGCGGCCGGCCACCGCCAGCGGCACCATCTTCACCTCCATCGAGGACGAGACCGGCGCCGTCAACGTGATCCTGTGGCCGGACCTGATCGAGCGCGAGCGCAAGACCGTGCTGGGGGCCCGGCTGCTCGGCGTCAGCGGGACCTGGCAGCGCCAGGGCGAGGTCCGCCACCTGGTGGCCGAACAGCTGGTGGACCTGAGCGGGCTGCTCGGGCGGCTGGCGGTCAGCAGCCGCGATTTCCACTGAGCGCCGGCCTTATCGATTGCAAACGATTGTCAGCGGCCGCGCGGCTCACCCCGGCATGGACCAGTCCGCCGATACGAACTGTTACACCGATGTGGGCGTTCCGGGTCAACACGCTCTGCAATCCGGCCGTTCTGGCAGATAACGCGCAAGCAAGCGCGTACAACCTGGAGCCTGACATGAAGAAAGCACTCGCCACCCTGACCACCCTGAGCCTTGGCCTGTTCGCCGCCGGCGCTTTCGCGCAGGCACCCGCTACCCCCGCAGCGCCGGCCGCACCCGCAGCGCCCGCGGCAGCCGCCGCACCGGCCACGCCCGCGGCAGCGGACAAGACCGCCACGAAGACGGCAAAGCCTGCCCACAAGGCGCACGCCAGCCACACCAAGCACACCAAGCACGCCAAGCCGATGACGCCGGCGAAGGCGGCGGCACCGGCACCGGCGCCGGCCGCAGCCACGCCGGCCGCACCGGCCAAGCCTGCCCAGTAAGCCGCGAAGCAATGAAGCAGTGAAGCAGTGCGCGACACGATAGACCGGGGCGTGCCAGGCGGCACGCCCGACCTTGCTAGCGAGATTCTTCCATGCACCTGATATGGACCATCCTGATTGGCTTCATCGCCGGCCTTGTCGCGCGGGCCATCACGCCGGGGCGCGGCCCGAGCGGCTTCTTTCTCACCGCCGCGCTGGGCATCGGCGGCGCGCTTGCCGCCACCTTCATCGGGCAGGCGCTGCGCTGGTACCGGCCCGGTCAGTCGGCCGGCTTTCTCGGCGCGGTGGTCGGCGCGGTGCTGCTGCTCGTTCTCTATCACCTCTTCAACAAGAAAGACTGAGCCAGGAACACACGATGGGATGGACAGATCTGTTGCAGCAGGCCGCGGGCGCGCTCGGCGTCGACGGCGGCCAGTCATTCGAGCAGGCAGCGCGCGAGGCGGCGCCCGGTGCGCTGGGGCAGGGCCTGGCCGATGCCTTCCGCTCCGGCCAGACCGCGCCATTCTCCGAGATGGTCGGCCAGTTGTTCGGGCAGTCCAACGGCACCCAGCAGGCCGGCATGCTCAATGAACTGCTGGCCCTGGTGGGGCCGGCCGTGCTGTCGCAGGCCGCCGGCGGCGCGCTGGGCAGCGTGATGGCGCCGGGTGCCACGCAGGTGAGTGCCGAGCAGGCCGGCCAGCTCACGCCGGAACAGGTGCAGGCCATTGCTGCCCATGCCGAGCAGGCGCACCCGGGCGTAGTCGAGCGGCTGGGGCATTTCTATGCCGAGCATCCGACCCTGGTCAAGACGCTGGGCAGCGCCGCGCTGGCCATCGCGCTGGCCAGGCTGAAGGAGCGCCAGCAGGGCTGACGCCGACACGATGCCACAGGAAGTGGAGTCCCGGCCCCCGCAAGGCCGGGGGCTCCGTTCGCAACGGTGCCCGGGGGCACCGTTTTTTTTGCCCTGTCTTGCTCTGTCGCCGCGCACTCAGCGTCGCGCGCGCGTGTCCGACGGCCGTTCGCCGAATGCCTGCCGGTAGTCCGCGGCGAATTGTCCGAGATGGCCGAAGCCCCAGCGTGCCGCGATCTCCGTGACCGAAGCGGGATCATCCGGCGCCTGCAGCGCCGCCCTTGCGCGCTGCAGGCGGACCTCCTTCAGGTAGCGCATCACGCCGATGCCGCGCCACTGCTGAAACGCGCGCTGCAGCGTACGCGCGCTGCAGCGCGCGGCGGTCGCGATGGCCGAGACCGTCAGCGGCTGGCCGGCGCATTCGTCGATGAAGGCGGCCGCGCGCTTCACGCAGGCAGGCGCGATGCCGCCGCCCGCGGGCATCGCCTCGGCGAGCTGTTCGCCGAACAGGCTCATGATCAGCATCTCTTCCGCCAGCGGCAACTGCATCGCCTTCAGCGCCGGTGGTGTGTCGGGATGCAGGAGCTGCCGGAGCGCCTGCACCGACGCAAGCCAGCGCTCACGGCGCCGCGCTTCCAGCAGCGCGCACGATGACAGCGCGCCCGGCGGCTCGCGGCCGCACACGCGGCGCCACAGTTCGGCGATCCGCTGCGTGTCGATGCGCACGCCCATCTGCACATTGTCTTCGCTGTAGTGGAATTGCGCGCGTTCGTTCGAGGCGACCAGCACGGTCGAACCGGGGCCACCCGCGTGCGCGAGCCCGCCGCTACGGATGTCCGCATGCCCGGCCAGCGTGGTGAGCACGAGCACGAAACTGCCGAAGATCTCGGGCCGGATGGTGATCTCCGTCCCGTACGCGAACCACGAGAGCGCGCTGCTGTCGCCCTCCAGGTTGAACAGGGTGGCCGGCTTCGCGCGGTGGCGCGCCGCGGTGAAGCGATAGGGGCGGTAGATCCTGCCGATCTCGCGGCGGGCGTGTTCCAGATCGTCCGATTCGAACAGCAGCGCGCCGGGAGGGATGTCGCTGGCAGACAGCAGCGGTGCAAATGGCAGTGGGGGCATGCCGGAGCGGGAGAGCAGGTCGTTCACGTTTGTCCCTCCTGGCGGAAGCAGGCACGGGCGGCGGCGGTGCGATGAAAAACGGCGCGTTTCGGATGCCCGTGGCACGGAATCGATAGCTGCCCGGAAACGCGCCGGCGATCATGGAGCCGTGTTGAACCTTGGACGGAGCGTGCGCAGCCATGAAACTTTCGATAGGCAGGAATTATACGGCGTACATCAACGGCGGCTTCGCGCGGCAGGGCGGCGCGACCTTCGCCGCGCTCAACCCTGCGACGGGGGAACACCTGGCGGATATCGCGCGATGCGGTGCCGCCGATGTCGCCGCGGCGGTCGAGGCCGCGCGACGGGCATTTCCCGCCTGGAAGGCGACGAGCTACGAAACGCGGGCCGCGCTGCTGAACCGGCTGGCCGATGCACTGGAGCAGGCGCTGCCGCGCCTCGCGACGATCGACGCGATGGATATCGGCCGGCGTATCGCCGAAACACGTCTCGATCACGAAAAAGCCATTGCTCAATACCGATATTTCGCCGGAGCGATTCTGACGCATGAAGGCTACGGAAGGCCGATTCCCGACGGCTACCTGATCGCGAAGCGTGAGCCGATTGGCGTCGTCGGCCAGATCATTCCCTGGAACGTGCCGGCATTGATGGTTGCCCTGAAGGTGGCGCCGGCCGTGGCGGCGGGCAACACGGTGGTGCTCAAGCCGGATGAGAACGCCTCGCTGTCGACGCTGGCGTTCGCGGAAATCGCCGGCAGCATTTTCCCGCCGGGCGTGATCAATGTCGTGCCGGGGTTTGGCGACGAGGTCGGTGCCGCGCTGACTTCGCATCCGGGCGTGGCGAAACTCGCCTTCACCGGCAGTCCGGAGGTCGGGCGGATCATCGGCCGCGCCGGCGCCGACCGACTCGTGCCGGTATCGCTGGAGCTGGGCGGAAAGAGTCCCAACATCGTGTTCCCGGACGTGGGCAATCTCGACGCGGTCGTCGACGACGCGCTGTTCGCGGCGATGTACTGCAACGGGCAGTCGTGCCTCGCCGGCACGCGGCTCTTCGTGCATGACGACATCTATGCCGCCTTCGTCGACAAGCTGGCGGCCGGCGCGGCAAGCATGAAGGTCGGCGCTCCGCTCGACGAGACGGTTCACCTGAGTTGCCTCGTGTCCGCGAAGCAGGGCGAGCGGGTACTCGACTACATCCGCATCGGCAGGGAAGAGGGCGCGAAGGTGCTGTTCGGCGGCGAGCGCGTGCAGGTGACCGATTGCGATGCCGGTTACTTCATCGCGCCGACCTTGCTGGAAGCGCGCAACGGCATGCGTGTCGCGCAGGAAGAGATCTTCGGCCCCGTGCTGAGCATCATCCGCTGGAGCGATGTCGACCGCATGCTAGAGGAGGCGAACGACGTGCCGTACGGGCTCGCCGCCGGAATCTACACCACGGATCTCGAACAGGCGATGCGGACGGCCGATGCGCTGGAGGCGGGCTCGGTGTGGATCAACCAGTATTTCAACCTCGCGAGCGGGGTGCCGTTCGGCGGCATCAAGGAGAGCGGGATCGGGGTCGAGCATTGCCACGAAACCCTCAAGCTCTATTCGCAGCTGAAATCCATCACGATCCGCAACCGCATCGGCGAACCGTGGTTCGTCGCCTAGCTTGTTTGTGATGTGACACAGGACGCCAACGACAGACGCGGCCCGTTCCTCCGGTTCAGGGTCGCGCAGATCACTGAGGAGACACGCCAATGAACACGCCCCCTTATCGCGAAATCGTCGCCGCCGTCACCCGTTCCAAGGGTGCGCCATTCCTGCTGGAACCGGCCCGCCTGCGCGCGCCGGTGGACGACGAGGTGCTGGTACGTATCGTCGCGGCGGGCATGTGCCATACCGACCTGATCATCCGCGACCAGTACTATCCGGTGCCGCTGCCCGCCGTGCTGGGGCACGAAGGCGCGGGCGTCGTCGAAGCCGTCGGCCCTGGGGTCAGGTCGCTGGTGCCAGGCGATCACGTGGTGCTCAGCTACGGCCATTGCGGACATTGCCTGACCTGCGCAGCGGGACGGACGTCGTATTGCGCGGACTTCTACGCGCAGAATTTCGGCGGTGGCGGGCAGGATGGGCGCGGCGCGATCACGGCGCCGGACGGGACGCCGATCCACGACCACTTCTTCTCCCAATCCTCGTTCGCGACGTTCGCGCTGAGCCGTGAACGCAGCGCGATCAAGGTGCCCAGGCATGCGCCGCTGCAATTGCTGGGGCCGCTCGGCTGCGGGATACAGACGGGCGCCGGCGCGGTCATCCATTCACTGAAAGTGACGCCGGGCAGCCGCTTTCTCGTGCTTGGCGCTGGCGCGGTCGGGATGTCCGCGGTGCTCGCCGCCCGGCTCGCCGGCGCCGCAACCATCATCGCGCTCGACATCGTGCCCGGCCGCCTGGCGCTCGCACGCGAGATCGGCGCGACGCATGCGCTCAATAGCCGCGACTCCGGCTGGGTCGATGCCGTTCGCGCCATCACCGGTGGCGGCGTCGATTTCGCGCTCGAGTCGACCGGGCGGCCGGAGATCCTCGCGCAAGGCGTCTCGGCGCTCGCGCCGCTGGGCGTGCTCGGCGTCGTCGGCGCCTCCCCGCTAGGGACCAAGGCGGGATTCGACCTCAACGAGCTGATGATCGCCGGCAAGCGCATTCAAGGCATCTGCGAGGGAGATAGCGTACCCCTCAGATTCATTCCCGAGCTGGTGGAGCTGCATCTGCAAGGCCGCTTCGCCTTCGACAAGCTGGTAACGTTCTACCCGTTCAACGACATCAACCGGGCCGCGGCGGACAGCGAAGCCGGCACGGCGCTGAAGCCGATCCTGCTCATGGATAGCGCCGCCGAGCTTTGAAGCTTTGAGGCCCTGAAGCTCGGGCGCCGGGCAGCACGCCCTTTTCTTGCAAGCAACGATACGCATCCAAACATGACGACCACACTCTATCGCGGCATGGACCGCCCCGCTCTCGACGCCGCCTACGACAACACCAAGGCCATCCCCGACTTTCCGGCCGTGCTGGCGGACTTCCGGGCGCGCAGCGCGGCGCTCTACGCGGCTGCGTCGTGCCGGCGCGACCTGCGCTACGGCGACCACCCGCGCGAGCGCTACGACTGGATTGCCTGCGGCCAGCCCGACGCGCCGACCTTCGTCTTCATTCATGGTGGCTACTGGCAGAACTGTGACAAGGAGGACTTCGCCTTTATCGCCGGCGGGCCGCTCGCGCGGGGCTTCAACGTGGTCCTG
Source organism: Cupriavidus sp. USMAA2-4 (assembly GCF_001854305.1). NCBI lineage: Bacteria > Pseudomonadati > Pseudomonadota > Betaproteobacteria > Burkholderiales > Burkholderiaceae > Cupriavidus > Cupriavidus sp. USMAA2-4. The sequence continues at coordinate 2,455,841 of NZ_CP017749.1, forward strand.
GTCGAGTACACGCTCGCGCCCGAGGCGTCGATGACGCGGATCGTCGGCGAGATCGGCCGCCTGCTCGACCACCTGGCGGCGGATCGCGATGGTCTCGGCACCGCTGGCCGCCCGCTCGTGCTGAGCGGGCATTCGGCGGGCGGGCACCTGACGGCGCAGTACCGCGCGCATCCGGCCGTGACGGCCGCGCTGCCGATCAGCGCCCTGGTCGACCTGGAGCCGATCGCGCTGTCGTGGCTCGATGACAAGCTGAGGCTGTCGGCGCAGGAGGTCGATGCCTACAGCCCGTTGCGCCATGTCGGCAAGGGTGCGCCGACCGTGGTCGCGGTCGGCGGCGCGGAGCTGCCCGAGCTCGTGCGTCATTCGGACGAGTATGCGGCAGCCTGTGCCACGGCCGGCGAAGCGGTCGAGCTGATCCACGTGCCGCATTGCACGCACTTTTCGGTACTCGACGACCTGGCGCGTCCCGACGGCCGCTTGCTGCAGGCGCTGTCGGCACGCCGGGGGGAGTGAAGGATGGCGTGATCGGTGCCGGGCGCCCGTCCCGGCGCGCCGCCGGTGCCGATGACCGGCACCGGCGGCGCGGGGGCTCACCCTTGCGCCGGATCAGAACGCATAGCGCACGCCCAGGGTGCCCTGCAGCGAGTGACCGCTGCCGCCGAACACCTGGGTGCCGTAGGTGCCCCGGAGGAACACGGACGAGCCGCGCCGGTCAGCGTACTGCACTTCCGCACCGGTTTCCAGCGACCAGCTGCCGAAGTCATTGCCGGCGTACGAGGTGGCCGTGCCGGTGCTGAAGTTCGTGCCGGAGGTGCTGGCAGTGCGGTAGAACAGGTTGGCCAGCAGGGCGGTGCGCCAGCCTTGCCCGCTGGGGTCGGCGCTCCAGTTCAGGCGCGCGCCCAGCCGCCCGACGGCCTGGTCGCGGTCCCGCACCGAGGCTTGCGTGCTGCCCCCGCTGCTGTCGCGCAGGCTGGCCGAGCCGTAGTCCAGGTGCTGCAGCACCAGTTGCGCCTGGCCGTCCAGCGACAGGTTCCCGCTCAGCTTGAACGGCTGGCTGTACTCGGCCGAGGCGGCATAGGCCTGGGCCCGGATCCCCGTACTGTTCAAGGCCGTGCTGCTCTTGCCCTGCACCGTGCCGCCCTGCAGGACTAGGTCGAGCCAGGAGCCGCTGTCATAGCTGTGGGTCCAGTACAGGCCCAGCAGCGCCGACCAGTTGCTGAGCGAGCCGGCGGCCTGGTCGGACTGGCCGTTGACCGCGCCGCGCACATTGGCGCTGCCGCTCAGGTAGGTCATGTAGCCGCCCACCGCATCGTTGGCGCCCGTCCAGGCATCGCCGCCGAGCTGCAGGCCGGCGGCATGGCCCGAGTAGGACGCCGCGGTGTCGCCGTGCGAACCGGCCGAGAGGCTCTGGTCGATCACGCGCGCCCAGGCGCGCCGGCTGGTCCCGCCCTCGGCTGCGGCCGCGGTCCGGCCCTGGCGCTGGGAGCGGTCCGCCAGTGACATCAGGCTCAGGCGGCCGGCCATGTCGGCGGCGGCGCCCAGCGTGGAAGCCTCCGGACGATAGCTGGCGACGGCCGCGCCCGGCGCGCCCGAGGCGTCCGCCGTGGTGAGGTAGGAGGTCAGGTACCAGTTCTGGCCCTGTCCGTTCGCATTGCCGGCATTCAGCTGGTAGGAGTAGGCGCCGGCCGTGACCGGGGCGGCCAGCTTGAAGCCGTCCTTGCCGGCCTGCGCCGTGGTGGTGGCGCCGTTGACGGCCTGCACCAGCAGGATGCCGTCGCCGGTGGTCTGCGCGCCCAGTCCGCCGGCGTTGCGGATTGCCAGCCGGGTGCTGCCGGTGACGGTGCCGCCATCGACCACCAGCCGGTCGGCGGCCGAGCCGCTGCCGCCCAGCTGGACGTTCATGGTGAGCGTGCCGTTCTGGCCGTTCAGCGAGGCGACGGTCAGGGTCTTCGGCGTGAAGGCGCCGGCCGGGGCCTGCATGTCGATCTTGCCGGCCAGGCTCAGGGACTTGAGCAGCGAGTCGCCGGTCATGGTCCAGGTGCTGCTGGCGTCGATGCTGACGTCGACCGGATCGATCACGCCCTTGAGCTGGCTGCCCTGGGTCAGGCTGAGCAGGCCGCTGCTGCTGTCCTGGAAGATGACGTCGCCCAGCAAGGTCGCATTGCTCACCGTGATATTGAGGCGGCTGCCGTTGCGTGCCTGCAGCAGGGTACCGTTGGTCCTGGCATCGAGCGTGGTGTCGCGGATGTTCAGCGCCGCGGCCGAGGCGGTCGAGCCGGCGCCGTCCGCCAGCACCAGGCTGTGGCCTGCCGTGGTGCTGAGCGTGCCGCCGCTGATGTTGGCCGTGAGCGGGACGCCCTGGCCGGACAGCGTGAGCGCCGCGGCGCTGGTGGCCGCATGGTTGCCCGCCAGCGTCAGGGTGCCGCCCTGCAGGGTGATGCCCTGCGCCTGCGCCGTGGACCCGCTCAGCGTGACCTGGCCAGTGCCCTGGATGGCCAGGCCGCCGGCACCGGTGAGCTGGGTGGCGGTGGTCTGCGTATTGTTCGACAGCACCAGCGTGCCGTCATTGACCAGCGATGCGCCGGACAGGACGCCGGTGCCGCGGATGGTGTTGGTGCCGCTCAGCGTGCCGCCCGCGCCGTGCAGGGTGCCGCCGTCGAGCACCATCGTGCCCGAGGCCACCCCGCCGGACAGCAGTTGCTGGGTGCCGCCGCTGCTGACCAGTGTGGCCGAGGCCGACCCGCCGGCCTGCACGGTCTGCCGGCCGCCGCCGTTGACGATGGTGCTGTTGGCCTGGCCTTGTACCGACTGCGAGCCGTTCAGCGCCTGCCCGTTGACGGTGCCGCCGGCATCGACCTGCTGCAGGCCGCCGGCGTTGATCGTATTGGCCAGGGCATTCAGCGTGGCGCCGCTGGCGACGCGCTGCCCGCCGCCCGAGTTCACCTGGGTGCCGGAAGCCTGGCCGCCGGCGCTGACGACCTGCCAGCCGCCCTGGTAGACCAGGGTGCCGCTGGCCACGCCGCCCGAGCCGACGCTCTGCAGGCCGCCGCTGTAGATCTCGGTGGCGCTGGCGGTGCCCATGACCGTCTGCGAGCCGTTCAGCTCCTGGGCAACGACCGTGGCGCCCGCATCGATCAGCTGGAGGCCGCCGGCGTGGATCGTGTTGCCGCCCTGGCTGCCGTACAGCGTGGCGCCGCTGGTGACCTGTTGCACGCCGCCGGAGTTGACCTGGGTGTCGGTCACCTGGCCGCCGGCGCTGATCACCTGCCAGCCGTTCTGGTTGACGATGGTGCCGGACGCCGTGCCGCCGGAAGACACCACCTGGCTGCCGCCGCTGGCATAGGTGGTGCCGTTGGCGATGCCACCGGCAAAGACCTGCAGGATGCCGCCATTGTTGACCAGGGTGCCGCTGGCGGTGCCGCCGGAGTAGACCAGTTGCTGGCCGCCGTTGTTGACCGTGGTGGCGGCGGCCGAGCCGCCGGCGGAGACGCGCTGCTGGCCGCCGCTGTTGACGGTGGTGCCGCTGGCGACGCCGCCGGAGCCGACGCTCTCCAGGCCGCCGTTCTGGACCACGGTGCCGGAAGCCAGGCCGCCGGAGAGGAGGAGCCTGCCCCCATCGTTGACGATCGCGCTGGTGGCCGTGCCGCCGGCCAGCACGCTCTGGGTGCCGCCGCTGTTGAGGAGGGTGCCGTTGGCCGAACCGCCGCCGGCCACCGACTGGCTGCCGCCCTGGTTGACCGTGGTGCCGCTGGCGACGCCGCCGGCGGCGATGGACTCGATGCCGCCGCTGCCGACCGTGGTGCCGCGGGCCAGTCCTCCCGAGGCAATGTTCAGCGTGCCGCCATTCTCCAGCAGGACGTTGCTGGCCGAGCCGCCACTGATGGCGAAGCTGCCCAGTGCGTTGGTCCCGGTGACCGTGGCGTCGGTACCGGCGATCAGGGCGCCACCGCGCACGATGGTCTCGTTGAGCGCAGAGCCGCCGGAGGAGACGAACTGCCGGGCACCGCTGTTGACAGTGGTGCCATGGACGACGCCCGCCACTGTCTGGGTGCCGTTCAGCACCTGCCCGTCGACGGTGGCGCCGGCATCGACCTGTTGCGTGCCGCCGGCGTTGCCAGCGTTGGAAGCGGCTGCCGCATCCAGTGTGACCCCGCTGGTGACGACCTGGGTGCCGCCCGCGTTCACCTGGGTGCCGGCGACAAGGCCGCCGGCGAGGATCACCTGCCGGCCGCCGCGGTTGACCTCGGTGCGGTTGGCGGTTCCCGAGACCGACTGCGTGCCGTCCAGTTCCTGGTCATTGACCGTGCCGCCCGCGTCGATCTGCTGCAGGCCGCCGGCCGCGACCACGTTAGCCACGGCGCTGCCGTTCAGGGTGGCCCCGCTGGCGATCCGCTGCGTGCCGCCGCTGTTCACCTGGGTGCCGGCGGCCTGGCCGCCGGCCTCGATCACCTGCTGGCCGCCGCTGTTGACGAGCGTGCCGCTGGCCATGCCGCCGGCGGAGACGCTCTGCCGGCCGCCGCTGTAGACGGTGGTGCCGCTGGCCACGCCCTGGACCGACTGGGCCCCGCTGAGGCCCTGTCCGACCACCGTGGCGCCGGCATCGATCTGCTGCAGGCCGCCGGCGTTGATGGTGTTGGAGGTGGCGGCCGCGTCCAGCGTCGCGCCGCTCGCGATTTGCTGCACGCCGCCGGACATCACGCTGGTGCCTGTGAGCACGGCGCCGGAACCGACCGCCTGCCAGCCGGTGTCGGCGACCGTGGTGCCGATCGCCGAGCCGCCGGCCGAGACGTTCTGCATGCCGCCGCTGTTGACGGTGGTGCCGCTGGCAACGCCGCCGGCGGAGATGTTCTGCCGGCCACCGCGTTCGACCGTGGCGCTGATGGCCAGGCCGCCGGAACTGAAATTCTGTGCGCCGCCGCTGCTGATCACGGTGCCGGCGGCGGAGCCGCCGGAGGAGACCCGCTGCGTGCCGCCCTGGCGCACCGTGGTGCCGCTGGCGACGCCGCCGGCGGCAATGGACTCGCCACCGCCGTTGAGGGTGGTGCCGCTTGCCGAGCCATTGCTGCCGACGAACAGCATGCCGCCATTGGCGACAGTGCCGCTGGCCGATCCGCCGGCAGAGACGCTCAGGTTGCCGCCGCTGTTGAGGAGGGTGCCGTTGGCCATGCCGCCCGACGTGACAGTCTGCAGGCCGCCGCTGTTGACCGTGGTGCTGTTCGCGATGCCGCCGCTGACGTTCTGCAGGCCGCCGGTATTGAGGGTGGTGCCGTTGGCGGAGCCGCCGGCGGCGACGGTCTCGGCGCTGCGCTGGTTGACCGTGGTGCCGCTGGCCATGCCTCCCGCGGTGACGCTCAGCATCCCGCCGCTCTCGAGCAGGACGTTGCTGGCCGAGTGGCCGCTGATGGAGAAGCTGCCCAGCGCATTGCTGCCCGTCACGGTGGCATCGGTGCTCGCGTTCAGCGCGCCGCCGCTGGCGATCGTCGTGTTCAGCGCGGTCGCGCCGGAGACCAGGTACTGGGTGCCGCCGCTGTTCACCTGGGTGCCGCTGGCCATGCCGCCGCTGGAGACACTCTCCGTACCGGAGTTGTTGACCGTGGTGTTGCTGGCGGTGCCACCGGAGGCGACGGACAAGCTGCCGCCGTTCTCGAGCAGGACATTGCTGGCCGAGTGGCCGCTGATGGAGAAGCTGCCCCGCGCATTGGTGCCCGTCACGGTGGCATCGGTGCTCGCATTCAGCGCGCCGCCGCTGGCGATCGTCGTGTTCAGCGCGCTTCCGCCGGAGAAGACGATCTGCATGGCGCCGCTGGCGACCGCCGTGCGGTCGGCAAGCGCGCCCGAGGCGATCAGCTGGGCGCCGCCGCTGCCGACCGTGCTGTCCTCGGTCACGCCGCCGGCGATGACTACCTGCTGGCCGCCGCCGTTGATCATCGTGCCGCTGCCGAGTCCGCCGTCGTGGAGGTTCTGGATGCCGCCGCTATTGACCGTGGTGCCGATCGCCCTGCCTCCCGCGTAGACGTACTGCTGGTCATAGGTCTGCCCCGCGCCGATCACCGTGAAGAGATCCGTGGTGGGGCCCGACACGTTGTAGCTGGCCCCGGCCGCGTCGGCGAGGGGCGCCATGCCGGCGACGGCCGCCAGCACGAGGCCGGCCGCCGGCGCGGTGGCGGTGGTGGCACTGCGCTTGCGCGCGCTGCGGGTGATTTCGGAGGCGACGACCCAGGTATTCCTGAGCCGGCTCCAGACGACACGATAGGTTCTGTTGAGCCCTGTATTCATCGTTGTAGTTCTGATGGTGTGGATTGACGAGGAGGCCTGGCATTCACGAGCCAGGACCCCGGGGTCCGGAGCGGCCTGGCGGGATCCGCCGGCCAGGCCGGCGCCGGAGGGCGCGATGGCCTCGCGTCAGGCGGGATGCATGCTGGCCGTTCTGTTGTCTCCTGTCGGTTTCTGGGGTTCGAGGGTTCCGATCAGCCGGTCGATATGGCCGATCACCTGGCGGCCGGTGATGGCCGCGCTGCATTCGTACTGGCGGGCGCTGCCCTTGTGGCGGGGGCACCAGAAGAAGTCGAAGTGATCGAAGCTGGTGCGCACGTCGTCCCAGCAGCCGTTGCAGACGTGGGGATTGAAGACGCGGTAGGGCGTCTGGAATTCGCAGTTGGGCAGCGTGAAGCCGCTGATCAGCACCACCGGGATGCGGCAGGCCCAGGCCAGCCAGGACAGGCCGCTGGACAGCCCCACGAAGAAGTCGGCGTGCTGCAGCAGCGCGACCCGCTCGGGCAGGGGAATGTCGCCGGTGAAGTCCTCCGCGCCGTGCGGGATGTGGTTCCACACGAAGCCTTGCCCCACCGTCGCCTTCTGGTCGATGGCGAGCACGCGGTAGCCGAGCGCCTTCAGGTGGGCCACCACCTCGTTCCAGCCGGTGCCGTTGTTCCAGAACTTGGCCTGGCAGGAGGCCTTGGTGGCGATGCAGACATAGCGCTCGGCGATGCGGCGCGGCGCATCGAGCTTGAGCCGGGGCATGGCTTCGGCGGGATCGACGCCGAGGATGTGGCCGGCCGTGCGGTGCAGGCCGACCATGCGGAAGTCGATCGGCTGGCTGTCGAGATTGCCGCCGAAGAAGAGGCCGATCTTGTAGGTGGCATACGGGGTCCGGTCCACATACTGGTCCGGCGGCGTGAAGCGGATATCCGGGTAGCCGGCGGCGAACAGCTCGATGATCAGCGGCCCCATGGTGCATTCGAGCCGGCAGCCGTGCCGGGCGCGGAAGCGCTCGGCATAGGGGATCCAGCCGACCAGGTCGCCGAGGGTGCCGACCGGGAAGGTGATCAGCACCTCGCGCTCCTTGAGGTCGAGGGTATGGTCGAGCAGGGGAGAGGTCTCGCCGCTGCGGAAGACCTTGAGGCGGAAGCGGACGTAGAACTTCTTGGTGCTGGTCACCCAGCCTTCGTCGGGGTCGCAGGCGAAGAGGATATTGCCGGTGTCCTCGTCCCAGATCTCGACATGCCATTGCCCCTTGGGCAGCAGTACGCGCGCGCCGTCGTTGAAGTCGTAGAGGATGCCCTCGGGGCCGCGCTGCGTGGGCACCGCCGGCGGGACGATGAAATGGGCCGGCGCGCCGGCACCGGCGCCGGCCGTGGTGGAGGCGGGCATGGCCACGGCGCTGGCGCTGTCGGCATGGCTGGGATCGGCCGGATGCACGGCGGTGGCGGCGGACGGGGATGGGAATGGCATGGACATCGCGGAAACTCTGGAGCGGGTGTTGGACGGAGATGCCTGCGGGGGCAGGAGGGGTCCTGGGGACGGCGCGTACGCGCCAAGCCGGACCTGGCGGGAAAGCCCGGCACGCCGCGCGGCTTTGTCGGTCGCCGCCCGTTTCTCTCGCGCCGGGCGGGGTTTCCCCCGGCTTTGCGCGCGTCGGCTGCCGTGCGTGGACGCGCGCGCATGCCGCCTTCAGTCAGCCAGAAAGTCAGCCAGAAAGTCAGCCAGAAAGTCAGCCAGGGCGGGAGGGATCAGCAGGCGGCATCTCTCAGGGAAGTCTTGGAGACGCGAAGTGTAGGGAGGGCCGTTTCGTCAGTGCTGACAAATGCTGACATGGCCTGACGGGGGCCGATCCGGCCCCTGTACCGGGCGGCCGCCCGCGCTGGTGCAGGCCTGCGCCGGCGAGGTGGGAGGCCGGCAGGGGCGGAACGGGGCGGTGCGCGACGGCGTCGCCCCGGCGGCTAGCCGTGGGCGGCCACGGCTTCGCGGCGCCCGATGCCGGGCGGCGTGCCCGCTGTTTCGTGGAGGGCCTGCAGGATCGCCGGCCAGCAGCTCGCGCGCATAGCTTTCGCGCGGGCCGGCATCGTCGAGCCAGATCGGCCGGCGACGGGAAATCTGAAGGGCATGAAGGGCATGAAGGGCATGAAGGGCATGAAGGGCATGAAGGACAGGGGGCGGGATGGCCCGCCCGCGCCATCGGCCCCGCCCGCTTCGCCTACGTGGGTCCTACTCCGCATCGGCCGCCGCCGTCTCGCCGTCGATCCGCTTCATGTTGTCCAGGATCTTCAACAGGTAGTGCAGGGCGTGCGTCACGTCCTCCGTCGAGAAGCCCACCAGCAGTTCGCGGTAGAAGTCGGCGATCTTGGGCTGGGCCAGCACCAGCCAGACGTGACGCCCGGACTCGGTCATGGTCACGATGCGCGAGCGCCGGTCGGCCGGGTCCGGCGCGATGCCGACATGGCCATCGCGCTCCATGCGGCTGATCAGTCCGGACAGGTTCTGGCGGCTGACCATCAGGTAGCGCGCCAGGTCGCCGATGCTCATGCCCGCCTTCGCCTTGTCGCGCGAGAGCGCGCCGAGCACCGCCCACTGCTGGGTGGTCAGTCCTTCCTCTTCGACGGCACGCGATCCGGTTTTATGCAACATATTTGCACATTGGTAGAGCCGGAAGAACAGGTTGTTGGCCAGCGTCAGCTTAGCGTCTAGCGTCAATTGATTAGGGTTATCCATGGGAATTCCAAAGGCGAGCGACTTGCAATCGGGCGTGGCTATGCCTAATATACGTCAACATATTTACGTTATTGGCTTATCTCACCGACCTGCGATGACGCGCAGGCCGGATCACATCCAGCAATCCGACAAGTCACAAGGAGGCATCATGCAACGATTCGAGGGCAAGACGGTAGTGGTTACCGGCGGTGGCGGAGGCATCGGCGGCGCCACCTGCCGCCGCTTCGGCCGGGAGGGCGCGCGCGTGGCGGTGTTCGACCGCAACGCCGAGACCGCCGAGAGCGTGGCGGCGGCGATCCGCATGGACGGCGGCAGCGCCGAGGCCTTCGCCTGCGACATCACCGACCGCGCCAGCGTGGATGCCGCCGTGGCGGCGACCGCCTCGCGCCTTGGCCCCATCGACGTGCTGGTCAACAACGCCGGCTGGGACGTGTTCAAGCCCTTCACCAAGACCGTGCCGGCCGAGTGGGAGCGCCTGATCGCCATCAACCTGGTCGGCGCGCTGCACATGCATCACGCGGTACTGCCCGGCATGGTGGAACGCAGGTCCGGCCGCATCGTCAACATCGCCTCCGACGCCGCCCGCGTGGGCTCCTCGGGCGAGGCCGTGTATGCCGCCTGCAAGGGCGGCCTGGTGTCCCTGTCCAAGACCCTGGCGCGCGAGCATGCGCGCCACGGCATCACCGTCAACGTGGTCTGCCCGGGCCCGACCGACACCGCGCTGTTCGCCGAGTTCAAGGAGGGCGCGGGCGACCCCGACAAGCTGGTGGCGGCCTTCGCGCGCTCGATCCCGCTGGGCCGCATCGGCCAGCCCGACGACCTGCCCGGCGCCATCCTGTTCTTCGCCGGCGACGATGCCGCCTTCGTCACCGGCCAGGTCCTGAGCGTGTCCGGCGGCCTGACCATGAACGGCTGAGGGCCGCACGCGCCCCCAACGCCATCCCGACGCCATCCGCAAGCCATCCGCAAGCCATCCGCAAGCCATCCGCGCGTAACCCAGCACAAACCGAAGCCATCGCAGGCAAGGAGACGACCATGAGCACCATTCCCTTCGAAGACATCCTGTACGAGGTCCGCAACGGCGTGGCCTGGATCACCATCAACCGGCCGGAGAAGATGAACTCCTTCCGCGGCCAGACCTGCGATGAACTGATCCGGGCCCTGAACAAGGCCGGCTATGACAAGAGCGTCGGCGCCATCGTGCTGGCCGGCGCCGGCGAGCGCGCCTTCTGCACCGGCGGCGACCAGTCGGCGCACGACGGCAACTACGACGGCCGGGGCACCATCGGCCTGCCGATGGAGGAGCTGCACGACGCCATCCGCAACGTGCCCAAGCCCGTGATCGCGCGCGTGCAGGGCTTCGCCATCGGCGGCGGCAATGTGCTGTGCACGATCTGCGACCTGACCATCTGTTCGGAGAAGGCGATCTTCGGCCAGGTGGGGCCCAAGATGGGGTCGGTCGATCCCGGCTATGGCACGGCCTTCCTCGCACGGGTGGTCGGCGAGAAGAAGGCCCGTGAGATCTGGTACCTGTGCCGCCGCTATTCGGGACAGGAAGCCGTGGCGATGGGCCTCGCCAATGCCTGCGTGCCGCACGAGCAGCTCGACGCCGAAGTGCAGAAGTGGGGCGAGGAGCTGTGCGAGCGCAGCCCGACCGCGCTGGCCATCGCCAAGCGCAGCTTCAATATGGACACCGCGCACCAGAGCGGCATCGCCGGCATGGGCATGTACGCGCTGAAGCTGTACTACGACACCGAGGAATCGCGCGAAGGCGTGGCGGCGCTCAAGGAGAAGCGCAAGCCCGAGTTCCGCAAGTACGCGAAGTAGGCGCCGATACAAGCGCCGATACAAGCAGCGGAACCAGCGCCCGAGCCGGCGCGACCGCTGCCCGGATCTCACCATGCGGCGCGGCGCGTCCCCGCGCGCCCGCTCCTTTTTGCCCCGCCTTGCCCAGGAGACAAGCCGATGAACCCCTATCTCAATGAAGACCTCGTCACGCTGGGCGACCACGCCCGGCGTTTCGCCACCGAGCGCATCGCGCCGGGCTACCAGGAGCGCGACGACACGCGCGTACTCGACCGTACCCTGATGCGGGAGATGGGCGAGATGGGTTTCATCGCCCCGGAACTGCCGGAAGCGTATGGCGGCCAGGGCCTGGGCTGCCTTGCCGCCGGCGTGATCCACGAGGAGGTGGCCCGGGCCGACCTGAGCCTGTCCTATATCAACCTGCTGGCTTCGCTCAACGGGCAGATCCTGGCGCACCACGGCAGGCCGGAGGTGGTGCGCCCCTGGCTGACGCGGCTCACGCGCGGCGAAGTGCTGCTGGCGATCGCGCTGACCGAACCGCGCGGCGGCTCCGATGCCGCCAACCTGCGGCTGCGGGTCGAGCGCGTCGGCGACGAGTACGTCATCAACGGCGAGAAGACCTCGATCTCGGCGGCCGACCAGGCCGATGCGGCGGTGGTGTTCGGCCGCACCGGCAGCATCGAATCCGCGGCGCACGGCGTGACCGCGCTGCTGGTGCCGATGGACCTGCCCGGCATCACGACCAGCCGCTTCGACTGCCACGGCCAGCGCGCCATCGGGCGCGGCTCGATCTTCTTCGAGAACGTGCGCGTGCCGCTCGACCACCGTCTCGGTGACGAGAACAAAGGCTTCGTGCAGGTGATGCAGGGCTTCGACTTCTCGCGCGCCCTGATCGGCCTGCAGGTGCTGGCGGTGGCGCGCGTGGCGCTGGAGGAGACCTGGGCCTACGTGGCCGAACGGCAGGCGTTCGGCAAGCCGCTGTCGGCCTTCCAGGGCGTTTCGCATCCGCTGGCCGATTTCGACACCCAGGTGGTGGCGGCACGCCTGCTGTGCCTGCAGGCGCTGTGGCTGAAGGACAACGGCGCGCCGCACAGCGCGGAGGCCGCCATGTGCAAGTGGTGGGCCCCGAAGCTGGCCTACGACGTGGTCCACCAGTGCCTGCTGATGCACGGGCATGGCGGCTATGACCGCGGCCTGATGGAGCAGCGCCTGCGCGATGTGCTGGGCTTCCAGATCGGCGACGGCACCGCGCAGATCATGAAGACCATCATCGCCCGCGACCGCGCCGGCCGCGCCGCGGTGCCGGCCTGAGCCGGCGCGCGTTCCCGCGCGGCCTGGCGCGGCCTGACCACGTCATCCCGCTACCCGCCGACACGCGCCACCAAGCCACCACACAAGAAGGGAGACAACACATGGAATTCGATGCCGTCCTGCTGCCGCCGCGCCGTGCCGCGAGCATTGCCCGGGGGGAGTGGCTCGACCGCACCATCAACGACGCGCTCGACGCCTGCGTGCGCGACTGCCCGGACCAGCGCGCGCTGTGCGCGGTCAGCCTCGACCGCGGCGAGACGCGCGCCTTCACCTACCGCGAGCTGGCGGCCCTGGCCGACCGCATCGCCGTGGGCCTGGCACGGCTGGGCGTGGGCCGCAACGACGTGGTGGCCATGCAGCTGCCCAACGGCTGGCACTTCACGCTGCTCTACCTGGCCTGCTCGCGCCTCGGCGCCGTGCTCAACCCGCTGATGCCGATCTTCCGCCAACGCGAGCTGTCCTTCATGCTGCGCCATGGCGAGGCCAAGGTGCTGGTGGTGCCGCGCCGCTTCCGCGGCTTCGACCATGAAGCCATGGCGCGCGCCCTGCTGCCGGAGCTGCCGGCGCTGCGCCGGCTCGTGGTGGTGGATGGGGAGGGCGCCGACAGCTTCGATGCGCTGCTGGCGGCGCCCGCCTGGGAGCGCGAGCCCGACGCGGCCGCCATCCTCGCCGCCGGCCGGCCCGGCCCGGACGACATCACCCAGCTCATCTACACCTCGGGCACCACCGGCGAGCCGAAGGGGGTGATGCACTCGGCCAATACCCTGTTCTCGAACATCGCGGCCTATGCGCAGCGGCTGCATCTCGGCCGCGACGACGTGATCCTGATGGCCTCGCCGATGGCGCACCAGACCGGCTTCATGTACGGCCTGATGATGCCGATCCTGCTGCAGGCCGGCGTGGTGCTGCAGGACATCTGGGACCCGGTCCGGGCGGCGGCGCTGATCCGCGCGCATGGCATCACCTTCACCATGGCGTCGACGCCTTTCCTGACCGACCTGACCCGCACCGTGCGCGAGGGGGGCGATGAAGGCGATGAAGGCGATGAAGGCGCCAAGGGCCTGCCCAGCCTGCGCACCTTCCTGTGCGCCGGCGCGCCCATTCCCGGCCCGCTGGTGGAGCAGGCGCGCCGGGCGCTGGGCGCGAAGATCGTCTCGGCCTGGGGCATGAGCGAGAACGGCGCCGTCACGCTGACCCGTCCCGAGGACGACGACGTGCGGGCCTCGACCACCGATGGCTGCCCGCTGCCCGGGGTGGAAGTGGCGGTGGTCGACGCCGCCGGCGAGCGCCTGCCGCCCGGCGAGGCGGGCCGGCTGCTGGTGCGCGCCTGCTCGAACTTCGGCGGCTACCTCAAGCGGCCGCAGTGGAACGCCACCGATGCCGACGGCTGGTTCGACACCGGCGACCTCGCGCGCCTGGATGCCGAGGGCTACCTGCGCATCAGCGGGCGCAGCAAGGACGTGATCATCCGTGGCGGCGAGAACATTCCCGTGTTCGAGATCGAGGCCCTGCTGTACCGGCACGAGGCGGTCGCGCAGGTCGCCATCGTCGGCTATGCCGACGAGCGCCTGGGCGAGCGCGCCTGCGCCGTGGTGGTGCCCAAGGCCGGCCGCCGGCTCGACTTCGCCGGGATGGTGGATTTCCTCAAGGCCCAGAAGGTGGCCATCCAGTACATCCCGGAGCGGCTGGTGCTGTGCGAGGCGATGCCGGCCACGCCCGCGGGGAAGATCCAGAAGTTCCGCCTGCGCGACATGCTGCGGGATGGCACCCTGTAGCGCCGCGCCGGCCCGCCGCCCGCGGCGGCCGGCGATCTGCAACGCGTATCACGGCGCAGTGAAGTCGGGGCGGCCGCCCGTCTAGGCCCGGCCTTCCAGCGCCACGAACACGCTGCCGTCCTCGATACGGATGGGGAAGGTGCGCAGGTCCTCGCTGAGCGGCGCGCACATGGCCTTGCCGCTGCGCACGTCGAAGCGTCCCTGGTGCAGCGGGCATTCGATCTCGTGGCCTTCGAGGAAGCCGTCGCACAGCCTGGCGTTGCCGTGCGTGCACAGGTTGTCGGTGACGTAGACGGCGCCGTCCACGCCGTAGACGGCCAGTTCGCGGCCGCCGGCCTGCACCGCGACGACATCGTCGGCGGGCACGGCGGCGAGTTCGATCAGCCTGGTCCATTGGGTTGTCGTAGTCATGGCGATTCTCGCGGGTGCGGTGGGTGATGGATGGTGGGTGGCAATCCGGTGCGGGGCGGTCCGGGGCGGGACGGCGCGCTTGCGGCCGCCACGCGTCCCGGCGCGGCGGCATCAGATCGGGTAGATCAGCGAGTTGGGGATCAGCTCGCTGTCGAACACGCACAGGCGCGCGGCGAACTTCAGGCCTGCCCCGGTGCGCACGATGGTGTCGAGATAGCGTCCCACGTTGAACACGGTGGTCAGCGCGTCCGGCTTGGTGCGGAACACCGCGTAATTGGCCTCGGCGCGGATGCGCTCGCCGTCGTCGGCGAGGATGCGCGGCACGCCGACCACATGGCGCTGGTAGTAGGGGTCATGGAAGATGGTCTCGGTGGCGCCGTAGACCCGGTCCTTGAGCATGCCCTTGCTCTCGAAGGCGAGGGTGGCCAGCGGCAGGCCGCGCTCGTGGTTCTCGCGCGGCTGGACCCGGTAGACGCAGTCCTCGGTGAAGAACTCCGGCCACTGGTCCCAGTCGCCGTTGTCGAGCGCGGCGGCGTAGTCGGCGTAGAGGGCGAGCAATTGCTGGTAGGTGGGGAAGTCGAGCATCTCAGGCCTCCATCACGCGGCGCCAGTAGGCGTACATGGAACGGATCAGGGTTTCGGTGACCATGTGGTCGGCCTCGGCGGTGTCGCGCCCGCCCAGTTCGGCGACGGTGCGGTGCCAGGGCTTCTGCGCGAAGCCTTCCTGCGAGAACTCGATCACCTCGCCGTCGTCGGCGGAGACGAAGCCGGCCGGGCCGAACAGGTTGGCCTGGCGCAGGCGGCGGCGCGTCATGGCCTCGTCGTCGCCGGCAAAGCCGAAGTGGGTCCAGACGAAGTCGAAGGAGCCGTGCCCGTCGGGCTGGATGTGGCGGGTCGAGACCGAATTGACCTGCTGCTGGATGATGACGCTGGGAAACAGCGTCATCATCACCGCGGTGGGGCCGCCCCACCAGTCCTCCTGCACCACGTCGAGGAAGCGGTCGTCATGCAGCCGCATCTGGTCCTTGAAGCTGGACACGCCGCTGGTCACTTCGCCCTGGCCGCCGCTGCCGCGCGTGGAGATCATGGCGGCGTGGCGGCCGTGCCCGTCCATCTTCAGCGCGGAGCGGTTGTCGGCGCGCCACAGGCCGAAGGTGACGAACCAGGTATGCAGCAGGCCGGGATGGTAGGGGTCCTTGATGTTCTCCTGCATCAGCTTCCAGTTGCCGGGAATGCGCTGCCGGCTGTAGCCGAGGATGGTGAGCGCGCGGCCGTCGAAGACGCGGTCGAAGTAGTGCAGCATGGTGGGGCCGAGGTAGTCCTCCAGCGGCGGTACCGTGTGGTCGAAGGAGGCGAACACCACGCCGTGGCGCGTCGCCACCTTGAGCCGGGTCAGGCCGTGCTCCTTGGGGTCGAAGTCGGCCGGCATGCCGCCGTTGACCTTGCCGTCGAGCTTGACGCCGCGGCGGAACGGCACGCCGACCAGGTTGCCCTTGAGGTCGTAGTTCCACTGGTGGTAGGGGCAGGTGAAATCCTTGCGGTTGCCGAAGCGCTCGCGGCAGAAGCGCACGCCGCGGTGGGCGCAGACGTTTTCCACCACGTGGATTTCGCCGTCGGCCGCGCGCGTGACGATCACCGAGCGCTCGCCGACGACGGTGCGCTTGAAGTCGCCCGGATGGGGAATCTCGGCCTCCAGCGCCACGTAGCACCAGTGGCCGGCATAGAAGAAGCGCTCCAGTTCGCGCTGGTGGATGGCCTCGTCCGTGTAGGCCTGGAAGGGCACGCGGCTGGAGCCGTCGCCTTCCCAGGCGGGCGGGTGGAAGCGCAGCGGGGCTTCGTTCATGTGTGTCTCCTGTGGTCGGCCCGCGTCATGGCAAGGCGTGCGGGCGGGATCGCGAAAGGGAAGGGGAACAAGGCAAACGGGAACGGGACACGCGGCGGGCGGGCCCCGGCCCCGGGCGTTCAGTCGCCGCTGGCGTGGAAGGCGTCGGCGTGGATGCTGGCCGGCGCCACCCCCTTGCGCTGCAGCAGCGCGCTGGCCGCCTCGACCATCGCGGGCGCACCGGCGAGATAGGCGGTCCAGCCCGGCAGCGCCGGCCAGTCGTCGTCGACGGCCTGCGTGACCAGGCCGCCGCGATAGCCGTCGCCGGGTGCCGGCGCGCCGTCGGCGACCACCACGTGGCAGGCCAGGCCGGGCAGTTCGCGCCGCAGCGCCTGCAGCCATGGCTGGCCGTAGACATCGCGTTGCGAGCGCGCGCCGAAGTAGACGTGGACATCGTTGTCCATGCCGGCCTCGGCCATGCCGCGCAGGATGGACAGCACCGGCGCCAGGCCGGTGCCGCCGGCCACGCACAGGATCGGGCCGGTGGTCTTGCGGCGCAGGTAGGCGGTGCCGAGCGGCCCGCCGACGCGCACCGCGTCGCCCACCTTCAGCGCGCCGGCGATGTAGGCAGTGACGCGGCCGCCGGGCACCAGGCGCACGTGGAACTCGATCTCATCCGGGTTCGGCGTGACCGCCATCGAGTAGGGGCGCGCGTGCTGCGGGGTGAACTGCAGCATGGCGTACTGGCCCGGCGAGAAGGCGAAGGGTTTGTTCAGCCGCAGGCGCAGCCGCCTGATGTCGTGCGTCAGTGCCTCGATGGCCGTCACCGTGGCCTTGAGCAGGCGGGCAGGGTGGACCACCACCTCGTCGATCTCGGGCAGCTCGACGGCGCAGTCTTCGACCAGGGTGGCCTGGCAGGCCAGGATCTGCTGTCCGGCGCATATCTCGGCCGCCGCGCCGGCGCCATCGGCCACGCGCACCTTGCCGGCGGCGAGGCGGCAGCGGCAGGTGCCGCAGCGGCCGGCCATGCAGCTATAGGAAACGGGGATCTCGTGGGCGCGCAGGGCCTCGAGCAGGTTGGTCCCGGCGGGAACCTCGAGGGCGCGCTGCAGGGGCTGCAGGGTCAATCGCATGCCAGTGTCTCCGGTCTGGTCTTGGGTGGGGGCTGCCGCGCCGGCGCTTGCCGCCGTACGCCACCGGGCACAGCCACATGCCGTGACGTGCCGCGATGCGTTGCTATGTGTCGCTATGTGTCGCTATGGTGCCGCGCCCTGGGATATAAATAAATCGAAGATCATTGATACGTCATATCACTGAGGGTGATAATGCGAAGCCGCCGGGCACCGCCGGGCACCGCCGACAACCGCCGGCAACCTGAAGGAGGGCAAGCATGGAACTGCAGGATGTCGACCTGAACCTGCTGGTGGTATTCCACGAACTGCTGCGCCGGCGCCGCGTGTCGGCGGTGGCGCAGGCGCTGGGCATGTCGCAGCCGGCCGTCAGCAATGCGCTGAACCGCCTGCGCCGCCTGCTCGGCGACGAGCTGTTCCTGCGTACCGCCAAGGGCATGATCCCGACGCCGCTGGCCGAGCGCCTGGCCAGCCCGATCGGTGAGTCGCTCGATGCCATCCACCACACGCTCAATGCCAGCGCCGGCTTCGAGCCGGCGGCGAGCCAGCGTGCCTTCACCGTGGCCATGACCGATATCGGCGAGATCTATTTCCTGCCGGCCCTGATGCAGAAACTCGGCGAGGTGGCGCCGGGCGTGACCCTCAGCACGGTGCGTAACCAGGGCGACACGCTGCAGGGCGAGATGGAGAGCGGCCGGGTCGACCTGGCGATCGGCTTCCTGCCCGACCTGCAGAGCGGCTTCTTCCAGCGCCGCCTGTTCCGCCAGCGCTATGTCTGCCTGTTCCGCCAGGGACATCCGCTCGAGGCCGGCGGCATCACGCTGGCGGCCTTCCGCGCCGCCGAGCACGTCTCCATCGTGGCCGAGGGCACCGGCCACGGCATGGTCGACCAGGCCATCCAGCGCGCCGGCGTGGCGCGCCACGTGCGGCTGCGCGTGCCGCATTTCGTCGCGGTCGGGCACATCCTGCAGACCACCGACCTGATCGCGGTGGTGCCGGAGGCCTACGCGCAGCGCACGCTGGCGCCGTTCGGCCTGCAGACGGCGCCTTGCCCGGTGCGCATTCCCGACATAGCCATCCATGTGCTGTGGCACGCCAAGAACCATCGCGAGCCCGGCAACCAGTGGCTGCGGCAACTGGTGGTGGAGACCTTCGCGCGCTGAGCGCGGCCGGGGCGGCGCCGCTCAGCCTGGCTGTTCGAGCACGGCGCGCAGCTTGCGTACGCCCGCTTCCAGCGCTTCGGCGGGGAAGCCGCCGAAGCCCAGCACCAGGCCGGGCCGCCCCGGCCGGCTGCCGTACATCGGCGAGACCGGCCGCACGGCCACGCCGGCCGCCAGCGCGCGGCTGGCGACGTCGACGTCGTCGCGGCCGTGCGGCAGCCACAGCAACAGGTGCATGCCCTGGTCGCTGGGCTGCAGCGTGGCCAGCCCGCCGAGCTGGTCGCCGATGGCGCGCACCAGCGCCGCCCGGCGCTCGCCATAGAGCGCGCGGATGCGGCGCAGGTGCAGGTCGAACGCGCCCTCGCGCAGGTAGGCGGCCACCACGTGCTGGTCGGCGGTGGGCGCGTGCCGGTCGAGGATGGTGCGTGCCCCGGCGAAGGCATCGGCCAGCGGCGGTGGCACGATGGCATAGCCGAGCCGCAGCGCGGGAAAGAGCACCTTGCTGAAGGTGCCGAGATAGATCACGCGGGACGGATCCAGGCCCTGCAGCGAAGGAAAGGGATGGCCGGCGTAGCGCAGCTCGCTGTCGTAGTCGTCCTCGACGATCCAGGCTTCCTGCTCGCGCGCCCAGGCCAGCAGGGCGAGCCGGCGCGGCATGCTCATCGGCATGCCGAGCGGATACTGGTGCGAGGGCGTGACGAAGGCCGCGCGGGCCGCCGGGCAGTCGGCGGCGGCGCGCGCGACGTCGAGGCCGCCGTCGTCGAGCGCGGCGCGGTGCACGCGCACGCCGGCATCGTCCAGCACCGCGCTCAGGCCAGGGTAGGCCGGATCCTCGGCCCACACCGTGTCGCCGGGTTCCAGCAGCACCCGTGCCGCCAGGTAGAGTCCCTGCTGGGTGCCGGCGGTGACGATGACCTGCTCCGGTGCGCAGGCGACCGCGCGC
Source organism: Cupriavidus sp. USMAA2-4 (assembly GCF_001854305.1). Lineage (NCBI taxonomy): Bacteria > Pseudomonadati > Pseudomonadota > Betaproteobacteria > Burkholderiales > Burkholderiaceae > Cupriavidus > Cupriavidus sp. USMAA2-4. The sequence goes on from NZ_CP017749.1 coordinate 2,475,187, forward strand.
GCCTTGCGCACATGTTCGGCGATGGCCTGGCGCAAGGCCGCCACGCCGCGCGGGTCGCCATAGCCGGCCGCTCCGCCCTCGAGCGCGCGCACGCGCCGGCTCAGGCGCCGCCAGCCCTCGTCCGGCGCGGCGGCCGCGTCCGGCGTGCCGATGGCGAAGGGCACCGGCGGCAGCGGTGCCAGGGCGCGCGCGATGGCGGCGTAGCGTTGCGCCCGCGCCCCCGCAAGCGGTGCGGCGGCCGGCGCGCGCGCCGGCTGTGGCGGGACGGCGTCGGCCGCATGGCCGGCCAGCAGCCGCGCCACGCGCGTGCCGGCGCCGACGCGCGCTTCCAGGTAGCCTTCCGCCGCGAGCTGCTCGAACACCTCGGTGACCGTGCCGCGCGCGATGCCCAGCCCGGCCGCCAGCGCGCGGGTCGAGGGCAGGCGTTCGCCGGCCTGGAGCGCGCCCCGGGCGATGGCCTCGCGCAGCAGGCGGGCCAGTTGCTGGCCGACGCGGCCGGCGTTGCGGTCGAGGGCGCCCAGCGCCGGCAGGTCGAGGGTGGTGCGTTGCCTGGGCATTGGAAAGTGGTCCACATCCGGTGGTGTAAATGGACCTCAAATATAGGCCACTTCTGCGCGAGAATGGCGTCTGCGGCAGGGCCGGAGCGGCCCGCCCGAGACGATTCCACCCCACAGGAGTGCCTTATGTACCGCCCGGCCATGTTCCGCGAGGACCGCCCCGAGATCCTGCACGCGCTGATGCGCGCCCATCCGCTCGCCACCCTGGTGACGGCGGGCAGCCAGGGGCTGGAGGCCAACCTGCTGCCCTTCCTGCTGGCCGAGGTGGACGGTGCCTGGGTGCTGCGCGCACACCTGGCCCGCGCCAACGGGCAGCTCGCCGCGCTGCGTGAGGGCGGGCCGGCGCTGGTGATCTTCCAGGGGCCGGATGCCTATGTCAGTCCGGCCTGGTATCCGTCCAAGGCCGAGCACGGCAAGGTGGTGCCGACCTGGAACTACGCCACGGTGCAGGCACGTGGCACGCCGCGCGTGATCGAGGACGCCGCCTGGCTGCGCGCCCAGATCGAGGCGCTGACCGGCCAGCAGGAGGCCGGGCGCGAGGCGCCGTGGCAGGTCGGCGACGCTCCGCAGGATTTCATCGAAGCCACGATGCGCGCCATCATCGGCCTGGAGATTCCCATCGACAGCCTCGAAGGCAAGTGGAAGGTCAGCCAGAACCGTGGCGAAGCCGACCGTGCCGGCGTGGTGGCCGGGCTGCGCCGCGAAGGCGCGCGCACGGGAGACGGCGAAGCGATGGCGATGCTGGTGACCCAGGGCGGCGGCGCGGCGCCGGCGGCCTGAGGCGTTCCGGCCCGGCGCCTGGGAGCCGGGTCACCGGCAAGCCGGGAAGGCTGCGCGCCGGGTCAAGCGTTTTACCGGCCGCGGGCGCCGCAAGCGGCGCTGGCGTGGCGCTTGGGCGACAGAGCGGGCGGCGCGGGCGCCACCGGCACGGCGGCGGCCCGCCAGCACGGTCGGTTTTGGTAGCATTCAGGGTTTTCCGCTACCCGGCGCCGCACGGGGTGCCGCCCGGCATCCAGGTTCGGCGGCGCCAGTGCCATGACTCCGGCCCAGATCAAGACCTTTTTCGCCGCCCGGCTGCAGCGCCTGCGGCGTCCCACCCGCCGTGAACTGGCCCTGGGCATCGCCGCCGTGCCGGCGCTGTTCCTGCTCTATGTGCTGGTGCTGATCCCGTTCACGCCGGGCATCAGCGACATCCGCAAGGCCAAGCAGGACCGGCCCGCGCAGATCCTGTCGGCGGATGGCAAGGAGCTGGCGCTGTTCAAGTGGGCCAATCGCGAATGGGTGCCGCTCGACGAGATCTCGCCCGAGGTGGTCAAGGCCCTGGTCGCCACCGAGGACCACCGCTTCTACCAGCACCACGGCATCGACTGGCGCCGCCTCGCCTCGGCCGCCCTGCGCACCGCCTCGGGCGACCGCCAGGGTGGCTCCACCATCACCCAGCAGCTGGCCCGCAATCTCTATCCGGACGAGATCGGGCGCGCGCCGACGCTGACGCGCAAGCTCAAGGAAGCCATCACCGCGCTCAAGATCGAGGCGCTGTACAGCAAGAACGAGATCCTCGAGACCTACCTGAACACGGTCCCCTTCCTGTACAACGCCTTCGGCATCGAGATGGCGGCGCGCACCTATTTCGGCAAGTCGGCCGACAAGCTCGACGTGCTGGAGAGCGCCACGCTGATCGGCATGCTCAAGGGCAACAGCTACTACAACCCGGTGATCAACCCCGAGCGCTCGCTGCAGCGGCGCAACACGGTGCTGGCGCAGATGGTCAAGCGCGGCGTGCTGGACCCGGCCAGGTATGCGCAACTGCAGAAGCGCCCGCTGCGCATCGACTTCGAGCGCCAGGACGAGGAGCCCGGCCCGGCGCCCCATTTCGCCCAGCAGCTGCGCAAGTGGCTGATCGGCTGGGCCGACCGCAACGACTACAACATCTACACCGACGGCCTGGTGGTGCGCACCACCATCGACTCGCGCCTGCAGGCCTTCGCCAACCAGGCGCTGGCGCGCCAGACGCGCCAGCTGCAGGGCATCGCCGACGCGGCCTGGAACGGCCGCACCGGCTGGCGTCCCGAGCAGGAGCTGGTGCGCGCCTTCGTGCGCGAGACGCCGCAGTACCGCGCCGCGCGCGACGCCGGCGCCAGCGCCGACGATGCGCTCAAGCACCTGCTGGCCGACCGCGCCTTCATGCAGGACCTGCGCCAGCAGAAGACCATGATCCAGGCCGGCTTCATCGCCATCGATCCGCGCGACGGCGCCATCAAGGCCTGGGTGGGCAGCCGCGACTTCGCCCTCGACGCCTTCGACCATGTCCAGCAGGCGCGGCGCCAGCCCGGCTCCACCTTCAAGCCCTTCGTCTACGGCGCAGCCTTCGCCCAGGGCGCGCGGCCGGAGGACACCTATCCCGACCAGGCGGTGTCCATCCCCATGCCCGGCGGCGAGGTCTGGAGCCCGAGCGACGAGTCGCCGCCCACCGGCATGCCGATCTCCCTGCGCGATGCCCTGGCGCAGTCGCGCAACCGCATCACCGCGCAATTGATGCAGAGCGTCGGCCCCGACCAGGTGGCGCGGCTGGCGCGCGCCATGGGCGTGCGCCAGAGCCCGCTGGAAGCGGTGCCGTCGCTGGCGCTGGGCACCAGTCCGGTGAGCCTCAAGGAGATGGTGTCGGCCTATGCCACCATCGCCGACGGCGGCGAGTACATCGCGCCGATGATGGTGACCCGTATCGAGGACGCCAAGGGCGAGGTGCTGGCCGAATTCCAGCCGGCGCGCGCGGAGCGGGCGCTGTCCTTCGATGCCACGCAGACCCTGCTCGACGTCATGCGCGGCGTGGTCGACCGTGGCACCGGTACCGCCATCCGTACGCGCTTCGGCATCCGTGCCGACGTGGCCGGCAAGACCGGCACCACGCAGGACAATGCCGACGGCTGGTTCATCCTGATGCATCCCGAACTGGTGGCGGGGGCCTGGGTCGGCTTCAACGACAGCCGCGTGACGCTGCGCAGCGACTACTGGGGGCAGGGCGCGCACAGCGCGCTGCCCATCGTCGGCGATGTCTTCCAGCGCGCGTTGCGCACGCGCCTGGTCGACGCCCGCGTGCGCTTCCCCGAGGAGCAGGAGCCCGGCTTGTTCGGCGCCTGGTTCGCCAAGCTGCGCGAGCGCCTGCGCCAGCTGTTCGCGCCGGCCCCGGCGCCCGAGGCAGCCGCGCCACGCGCGGCGCGGCCAGCGCGCAGCGCGCCGGCCGAAACGCCGGTCCAGGCCGCCAGCGAGGCCGCTTCGGCGCCCGTTGCCGGGCCGGCGCCGGCGCCGGCATCCGATGCCGCGGCCGCCGATGCCGGCCAGCCGGGCCCGGCGGCCGGTGCCATCGCGGCAAGTGCCGCCGCCGCCGCGCCGCCCCAGGCGCCGCCTGCCGTGACCACCGTACCGCCGCCGGGCGCGGGCGCCACCATGCCGGCGCCGGCGGGGACGCCGGCATCGGCTCCGGCTTCGATGCTCTAGGACCTAGGACCTAGGACCCAGGACCTAGGCTCCGGGCGCCGGCTTCCAGGCTTCCAGGCTTCCGGTCCCAGGTTCAACACCAGCCGGCGCCGCGGCGCTCCCCGCGCCCGGACGGGTAGGGCGACGGTCGCGTCAGGCGGGCCGCCGGCCCGCTGCATAGACGTGGAAGCGTTCCAGCTGCGCCTCGCTGTCGGCGATGGCGCGCGTGCCGGCCGCGCCGCTATGCTTGACCAGCAAGGCCGCCAGCGTCTGCGCCACCGCGAGGGCGGGCACCACGGAGGGCAGCAGCGATGGCGTGGCGGTGGCGGCCAGGACCAGCGCGGCGGCGCCGGGCGCGATCGGCGAGACCGGGCTGTCGGTGATGGCGACCACTTGCGCGCCCCGTTCGCGGGCGAACTCGACCGCCGTCACGGCGGCCTGCGCATAGGGCGCGAAGCTGAACGCGGCCAGCGCATCGTCGGGGCCGATCCGCCGCAGTTCGTCGGCCAGCGTGCCGCCCACGCCTGACAACAGGGTGACGTTGTCCAGGCACATGCCGCAGGCGTAGCTGAAGTAGTAGGCCACCGGATACAGGCTGCGCAGTCCCAGCACGTAGATACGGCGAGCGCGCGCCAGCGCCGCGTGCGCGCGCTTCAGCGCGGGCAGCGCCGCGGCGCCCAGGGTCTGCTCGAGGTTGCCGGCCTCGGCTTCGAGCAGCTGTGCCAGCAGGCCGGCATCGCTGTCGTCGCGCGCCTGCGCCCGCAGCGCGGTGGCGCGGCGCGAGAAGCCGGGCTCGCCGGCGGCCAGCCAGCGGCGGTAGGGCTCGCGGAACGCCTCGTAGCTGTCGAATCCCAGCTGGCGCGCCAGCCGCAGCATGACGCCCGACTGCAGCGCGGCCTTGGCCGCCACCGCGCGCATCGACAACAGGGCGATGTCCTGGGGATGGTCGATGGCATGGCGCGCCGCCTGCTGCAGCTTGGGGGGGAGTTGAGCGAACTGCTGTTCGATCCGTCGGTCGATGTCGGCCTTTTCCATCAGGGCTCCGTGGCTGTCGCGGCAGATTATGGCCGATCGCGCGGCGCCAGCGCCCCGGCCACGGCCAGGTCGATGGCGCGCGCCAGCGTGGCGACGGCCTGTTCCAGCTGTTCCGGGCTGCTGAGATAGGGCGGTGCCAGCAGCACGTGGTCGCCGTGTTCGCCATCGATGGTGCCGCCGCCCGGATAGCACAGCAGGCCGAGCTGCTGCGCCTGGTGCTTGACCGCGGCATGCAGCCGCAGCGCCGGCGCGAAGGGCGTGGCGCCGTGGCGCTCGCGCACCAGTTCCACGGCCCAGAACAGCCCGCGGCCGCGCACGTCCGCCACATGCGGATGGCCGTCGAATTGCCGCGCCAGCAGCGCGCCGAGCGTGTCGCCCAGCCTGGCCACCCGTTCCACCAGGCCGTCGCGCGCGACGATGCGCTGCACCGCCAGCGCGGCCGCGCAGGCGACCGGATGCCCCACATAGGTGAAGCCGTGCTGGAAGGCACCGGAGCCCGCCCGGATGGCCTCGACCACGCGGTCGTGCGCCAGCACCGCACCGATCGGCTGGTAGCCGCCACCCAGGCCCTTGGCCAGCGTGAGGAGGTCGGGCTGCACGCCTTCCTGCTCGAAGGCGTGATAGCTGCCGGTCCGGCCCAGCCCGCACATCACCTCGTCCAGCAGCAACAGCACGCCGTGGCGATCGCACACCTGGCGGATCTTGCGGAAGTACCCGGGCACCGCCGCCACGGCACCCGCCGTGGCGCCCACCACCGTTTCCGCCACGAAAGCCGCCACCGTGTGCGGGCCGAGGCGCTGCAGCGTGGCCTCCAGCTCCGCGCCCAGGCGGTCCCCGTAGGCGGCGTCGGTCTCGCCGGGCTGCCGGTGGCGGAAGGGGAAGCAGGGCGAGACATGATGGCTCTCGATCAGCACGGGTTCGTACCAGGCGCGCCGCGCGGCATTGCCGCCGATCGCCAGCGCCGCCAGCGTGTTGCCGTGGTAGCTCTGGCGCCGGGCGATGTAGCGGTAGCGCTGCGGCTCGCCCCGCTCGACATGGTATTGGCGGGCCAGCTTGAGCGCGGTCTCGATCGCCTCGGAGCCGCCCGCGACGAAGTAGGCGTTGCCCAGCCCGGGCGGGCTGCGCTCGGCCAGCAGCGCAGCGAGGGACTCGGCCGCCTCGGTGGTGAAGAAGCTGGTGTGGGCATATTCGAGCCGGTCCATCTGTTCCCGCACGGCGGCGCGCACTTCGGCGTGGGCGTGGCCCAGGCAGGACACGGCGGCGCCGCCGGAGGCGTCGAAGTAGCGCTTGCCGTCGCGGTCGACGATATAGGCCCCGTCGCCGTACGCGGCCAGCGGCAGGGGCGAGCGGGGATTGCGGTGGATGATGTGGGTCATGGCGGTGGCGGAGAGGGGATGCGGCTGGACTCGCGGAAAGATCAAATGGTATATTTTGTGTATAAATAGATCAAATGGTGTTTCTTGCCCGACAGGCCATGCGCGTCACCAGGGCGCGCAGCACCCTTTCCCCCCTTCCCCTTTCAACCTTGGGATTGCTGGAGACTTGCCATGCTTGGATCGAAGCTTCTGCGCTGCCTTGCGGTCGGCGCCCGACTGGGGCGCGCACTGGCGCGGCCGCTGCAGGTGGCGCTGCTTGCGTCAGCGTTGCCGCTGTCGGCAGGCGCGGCGCCGCCGGCCTGGCCCGAGCGCCCGCTGCGGCTGGTGGTGCCGTTCGCCGCCGGGGGTACCACGGACCTGCTGGGGCGCCTGGTCGCGGAAGGGCTGCGCCAGCAGCTGGGCCAGAGCGTGGTGGTGGCCAACAAGGCCGGCGCCGGCGGCAGCCTCGGCGCGGCCGAGGTCGCGCGGGCCGCGCCGGACGGCTATACCTTGCTGCTGGGCACGCCCGGCACGCAGGTCATCAATGCCCTGGTCTACAAGCACGTCGGCTATGACCCGCGCAAGGACTTCGTTCCGGTCGCCTGGCTGGCGGATGTGCCGAACGTCGTGCTGACCCGGCCCGGTTCCGGCCTGAACAGCATGGATGACCTGCTGCGAGCGGCGCGGGCCCGGCCCGGCGCCTTGCACTGGGGCTCACCCGGTATCGGCAGCTCCGGCCACCTGGCGCTGGAAATGGTCAAGCGCATGGGCGGGGTGGAGATCGCGCATGTGCCGTACAAGGGCGCGAGCCAGGCCACCAGTGACCTGCTGGGCGGACAGATCGAACTGTCCGCCGACAACCTGCCGACCGCGCTGCCGCTGATCCGCTCCGGGCAGCTGGTGGCGCTGGGCGTGACCAGCCGGGCCGCGGTGCCGGCGGCACCGGGCGTGCCGCCCGTCGCGGCGACCTTGCCCGGCTTCGAGCAGACTTCGTGGTTCGTGCTGATGGCGCCGGCCGGGACGCCGGCGCCGGTGGTGGCCGCACTCAATGCGGCGGCCGAGCGGGTGCTGCGCGATGCGCGCATGCAGCCGCGCCTGGCGGACCTGGCGGCGCAGCCGGTCGGCGGCCCGCCCGAGGCGCTGGCGCGCCACCTGCAGGCCGAGCAGGACAAGTACCGGAAGATCGTCGAAGGTGCCGGCATCCAGCCCGAGTGAGCGTCCAGGGGAGCCGATCATGCCGCAGGCAAAACGCCGCCGCCTGGCCGTGGCCAGGTTCTGGTACGAAGGCAATGCCTTCAGCCCCCTGCCGTGCCGGCAGGCGGATTTCGACCGGCGCGAATGGGCGGCCGGGGACAGCGCGCTGGACGCGGCGCGCGGGACGGCGACGGAACTGGGCGCCGTGGCCGCTTTCGCCGAGGACCGGCCTGACTGGCAGGTGGTGGTGCTGCGCTGCGCCTCGGCCGTGCCGGGGGGGCCGATCGACGACGCCGTCTATCGCGCCTTCTTCGACGAAGTGATGGCGGCCCTGCGCGCGCAGGGCCCGTGGGACGCGGTCTATCTGTCGCTGCACGGTGCGGCCATCACCAGCCGGCGCCAGGCGCCGGACCTGGAGTTCGTGCGGGCCGTGCGCGAGGCGCTGCCCGGCGTGCCCCTGGGCGCCAGCTTCGACCTGCATGCCAACCTCAGCCCGCAACTGGGCCCGCTGCTCGACTATGCCAGCGGCTACAAGACTTATCCGCACATCGACATGCGCGAGGCGGCGCAGCGGGTGCTGCAGGGGCTGAGCGATATCGTCGAGCGCGGGCGGCGCAGCCGCGTCACCGTGGCCAGGCCGGGACTGGTCCTGCCGAGCTTCAATATGCGCACGGACGCGGGGCCCATGCGCACCCTGCAGGAACTGGCCGCGGCCCAGGCCGGCGCCGCCATCCTCGAGGCATCCGTGTTCGGCGGCTTCCCCTATGCCGACACGCCGGATACCGGGGCCGCCGTGGTCGTCGTCAGCGATGCGCTCGCCGATGGCGGGGGCGCAGCGGCCCGGCGTGCCTGCGAGATCCTGCTGGCGGCGCTGCGCGAGCACGCGCCGGCGTTCGCGGCCAGCTTGCCGGCGCCGGCGCAGGGGCTGGCGCAGGCCCTGGCGATCGCCGCGCGCACGCCGGGGCTGGTGGCGGTCACCGATCCGGGCGACAACCCGCTGTCGGGCGGCGCCTGCGATACGCCGGGGCTGTTCGCGGCCTTGCTGCAAGCGCGGCCGTCGGTGCCCACCGTGTTTGCCAGCTTTGCCGATGTGCCGGCCGTGCGCCTGGCGCACGAGGTCGGCGTGGGCGGCGTCTGCGCGCTGGCCCTCGGGGCACGCTGGTCGGACCGTTTCGGCGCGCCGGTGGCGGTGAAGGTGCGGGTGGAGCGGCTGACCGATGGCGTCTTCGTCAACAGCGGGCCGATGGAAACGGGCAGGGTCACGCGCTGCGGCCGCACCGCCCTGCTGACGGTGCTGGGACAGCACGACGTCCGGGTGATCGTGACAGAGGCGGTGGCGCCGGCCAACGACCCGGCCTTCTTCGCCTTGCACGGCATCGACCTCGACGCCTTGCGCCTGCTGTGCGTCAAGGCCAAGAACCACTTCCGCGCGGCTTTCCTGCCACGCTGCGCCGCCATCATCGACGTCGACGCGCCGGGACCGGCCAGCCTCGATCTGCGCCTGCTGCCCTTCCGCCATGTCCGGCTGGCCGGGCCGGACTGACGTCAGGCGCCGGCGGGGCCGGCCGCACCGGTCGCGCAGGGGGGCTCAGTCCGCGCGCAGGGTGCCCGCAGGCCCGTGCTGCCTGCCGGCCCGGGCGATCACCAGGCGGTCGAGCCCCCACACCGCGACCAGGGTCGCGCCCATCAGCGGGAACACCAGTCCCAGCAGGCCCAGGCCCACGGCCCAGGCGCGCATCGGCGGTACCGCGCGCGGCAGCGCGGGCGCGCCCAGCGTGCCGGCGCGCCGGCGCTTGAGCCACATCAGCAGGCCGCTCACGGCGAGCGCCATCAGGCCCAGCGAGATGGCCGCGCACAGGATCTGGTTGGCCAGCCCGAAGTAGCGGCCCATGTGCAACGAGGTGCCGTAGGAGATGGCCTTGGCCACCGGGCCGTAGTCCCGGTAGCCGGTGTCGCGCAGGACCTGGCCGCCGTACTGGTCGAGATGCAGGGTGCGCTCGCCGCTGGGGTCGGCGGGATAGACGGAGGCGGTGAAGACGCCGCTCGGCGAATTCGGCAGTACAAGCTGGTAGCCGCCGGCGATGCCGCGCGCGGCGATCGCTGCGACGACGCGGTCGAGGTCGGCGGGGGGCGACGGTACCCGCGGCGCCTGGCCCGATGGCACGGGCGCCAGGCCGGCCGCCCAGGGCACGTCGGCCAGTGGCAGCGACTCCATGGTGGCTGCCGGGGCGGCCGCCGCGGCTTGATGGTCGCCATGGCCGCCATGTCCCTCGTGTTCCGCACGTTCCGCACGTTCCGCATGGCCTTCGTGGCCCGGCATGGCGGCGGCCTCCCCGGGCGCCGCCGCCATGCCGCCGGGCGGCAGCGAGCGCGGCGGGGCGCCCTTGCGCGGGGCACCGAGGTCGGCGGCGGTGGCGAGCGCCTTGAACTGGCGTCCCCAGGAGGCGGTCCAGGGCAGGCCGGAGAGCACGAAGACGAGCGCGCCCAGCGCCAGCCAGGCGCCCAGGAAGCGGTGCAGTGCCTTCCAGCGTCCGCGCGCGCCGCTGCCGCGGCCGAGGCGCAGGGCGGCGGCGCCGCGCTCGCGCCAGTGCGGCCACCACATGGCCAGGCCGGTGGCGATCATCACCAGCGTCCAGCAGGCCGCCAGCTCCATCAGCAGTTCGCCCGGCTTGCCCAGCATCAGCGCGCGATGCAGCCGGCGCACCTGCTTCATCAGGCGGTCTTCCACGCTCAGGCTGCCGAGGTAGTCACCCGTGTACGGATCCAGGTAGAGGCTCTCGCTCTTGCCCGAGGCGAGGCGGAAGACGAACTCGGCGCTGGCCGCCGGCGCGGTGTTGACCGTGTAGGTGGTGGCGGTGGCGCCCGCCGGCGCGGCGGCGCGCGCGCGCTCCAGCAGCGCTTGCGCCGGCAGCCGCGCCGGCCCGGGGGCGACGCGCAGCAGCTCCGGATAGAGCAGCGGCTCGATCTGCGGCTGGAAGCAGTACAGGGTGCCGGTGACCGCCAGCACGATCAGCCAGGGCATGACGAACAGGCCGGCATAGAAGTGCCAGCGCCACAGCATGCGGTAGGACGCCGCGGATGGCGGGCCCGGCGGCGTGGCGGGGCGGGACGGGGAGGGTTGTGGTGCCATGGTGGGTCGTTCCTGCATGAGCGGGACAGGTGCCGGGGCGCGCCCGGAAGCGCCCGGAAGCGCCCGCCCCGCGCGCGGGGGGGGGCACGGCGGACGGGGCGCGCCGGCCCGGGCCGAGCGGGCTCGGATGGTGTACCTCAGATGGTGTACTTCAGGCCCAGGTAGAAGGTGCGCTGCGGGAAGGGGTGGTAGAGGAAATACTTGCGGTTGTTGAGGTTGTCCACGCCCAGCGACGCGCTCCAGTGCTGGTCGATCTGGCAGTTCACGCGCGCATCCATCACGAAGAAGCCCTGGAAACCCTGGTAGGTGGCCGGATTGATGTCGGTGTTGTCGACGGTGGCGTAGACGCGGCCGCTGTAGCGCGCGGCCAGCGTATAGGCCCAGCGGTTGTCCGGCCGGTAGGTGGCGGCCAGCGTGCCGCGCCAGGCCGGCACGTAGGGCACGCGCTTGCCGACCGCGCTGGCGCCCGGCGTGGTGGCCACGTAGCCAGGGTCGGACAGGATGGTCGCGTCGACGTAGGTGACGTTGCCCGACAGCGTCAGGCCGCGGATGCCCACATTGTCCTGCTGGCCCGCCAGTTCGACGCCGAGCTGGCGCGTCTTGCCCACGTTCTGGGTGAACGAGACCGGCGTGGCGAAGCCCGGGATGGTGGAGGTCTGCGAGATCAGCGCGTTGCTCACGTACTCGTTGAACAACGACAGGCGCAGCTTGCCGCTATCGGTGTGGCGCTCCAGCGCCAGCTCGCCCGCGAGAACGCTCTCCGGCTCCAGGTAGGGGTTGGCCTGCAGGTAGGTGGCACCCGTCTGCACGCTCTGGTACAGCTCGCCCACGGTGGGGAAGCGCAGCGCCTTGCCGAAGGAGCCGGTCAGCGACCACATCGGGGTGGCATCCCAGGTCAGCGAGGCCTTGGGCGAGAAGCCGGACTTGTCGATGCCCGGCTGGTGGATCGCCACGCCGGCGCCGTTGCTGCCGAGGTTGTAGTTGTAGCCGTCGTAGGCGCGCCAGGTCTCGTAGCGGCCGCCCAGCGTGGCCTGCAGGCGCGGGGCGAAGCGCCACACGTCCTGCAGCCACAGCGCGGTGGTCCGGGTCTTGCCCAGCGAGTTGCTGTACAGCGCGCCCGCGCCGCCCGAGAGCCAGTCGCCGGTGTTGTAGGTGGGGCTGTTCAGCTTGTACTGGTCGAAGTGGGCGCCGAAGCTGGCGATGTGCGCGCCGGCCACGCCCTGCGGGCGCCAGGTGCCCTTGAGGTCGAGCGTGGTCCAGCCGGTGCCGCCCATGTCGGTGATGCGGCCGGCGCCGCCGCCGATGGCGGCCGGGTAGAGGCCGGTCGACTGGCGGTTCTGGTCCTGCAGGTAGTAGAAGTTGCTGAGCACCGCTTCCCAGTCGAACACGCCCTGGGTATGCGTCTCCACCTTCAGGCTCTGCATCAGGTGCTGCTGCTCGACATGGCTGCTGGAGAACTGGCCGGCGATGGTGCCGGCGCTGTAGCTGTAGCCGCCGATGTTGACGTTGCCGCTCGCGGCGCCGTAGTAGGGGGTGCCGGCGGCCGTGCTGAGGTAGCTCTGCGCGCCGGCCTTGGCGCTGTTCTGCCAGTAGCCGAGCGCATAGGTGGCGCGCAGCGCGGGGGTGAAGTCATAGGCCAGCTTGAGCGCGGCGTTGTCCTGCAGCGTGTGCACGAAGTTGCCGGCGCCGATCACCTGGATCGCGCCGCCGCTGCGGTTGCGGTCGGCGAAGGCACCGCCGATGACCGGCAGGCCGGGCCCGGCGACGGTGGTCGACTGGCTGAGCGTGCCGAAGGTGATGGGCTGGCTGAAGCTGTTGAGGTGGCCGGCGTTGAACCACCAGGACAGCTTGCCGACGCGGTCGCCCAGCGTGACGGCATATTGCTGCGACGGCTCGGTGTCGCTGGTGCCGTACAGCTTGAAGCGCTGGATGGCGGCATTCATCTCGATGCTGCCCTCGAACTTCTGCGGCATGCGCGTGGTGATCTGCGCCACCGCGCCGTAGGAGTTGCCCGGGTACTGGGCCGCGAAGGGGCCGTACATCACGTCGACGCGCTCGATCTGCTGCGGCGCCACCATGAACCACTGCGGCGAGCCGTTGCCGTTGTTGTTGTTGACCAGGGTCGACAGCAGCACGTCGTCGGCGTAGATCAGGCTGCGCGCGCTGGCGTTGACGCCGGTGGTGCGGGTCGCCATCGGCGCCTGCGTGTCGCCGATGTAGCGCTTGCGCACCAGCACGTCGGGCAGGTACTTGAGCGTGTCCTCGGCGTTCATCACGTTGATGGTGGCGGTGGCCTCCTCGCGCGTGATGCCGGCGGTGGTCTGCGGCAGCAGCTGCTTCTCGGCGAAGCTGCGGGTCTGCGTCACCGAGACGGCCGGCAGGCTCGGCGCGTCCTGGCCATCCTGGCCGGGCGCGGCGGCCCGGCTGCCATCGGTGCCGGTCTCGTTTGCCTTGTTTGCCTCGCTTATCTCGTTGGCGCCGCCGGCGGCATGGGCGACGCCGCCGATGCCCATCAGGGCCAGGGTGAGCAGGGTGGGAGCGAAGGCGGGTGCGGCCTCGCGCAGGGCGGCCGCGCCCTTGTTCAACATCGTTCGCATCGGAAGAAGTGCCTCGTGGACAGGCCCGCCGCGCGGCGCCCGTCGGTCAACGTCCGGCCGCGGCGGCAACGGCGTGCGCGCAGCGGCAGTTCAACAGGAAAGGGAGAAGGGGACGGAACGAGGCGAGGCGGGCGGACCCCTGGGGCGGCCCGAAGGGAAGGCGCCGAGCGGCACCGGGGCGAGCGGCGGCAGCATGACCGCGGCAAACAGCAGCACCAGCGCCAGCACCGGCAGCACGGCCGGCAGCGGCGGCGCCGCGGCATGGCCCGCGAGCAGGTCGCAATAGCCGCAGGCCGACAGCGGCGCGTGCTGGCCGCTGCCATCCGCTTCCGGCTGGGCGGCCGAACAGATGAAGCCGGACGGGTCCGCGGCATGGCGGGCGGCCACCCACTGGCTGACCAGCGGCGCGAGCACGAGCAGGCACATGGCGAGCAGGCCAAGCCAAGCGGTGCGGTGGTTGCGTTGCTGGGAAGTCATGGTGGGGTGCGGGGTAGCGTTGCAGTCTAACCGACGTGCCCGAGCGGCCGGATGCGCGGGGGTGCGGCATTTTGACGCGCGCAGCGGCCGGAACTGCCTGGTGGTGGCGCCGGCGCCGCACGGCGCGGCCAAGCGCGGCCAGGCCCGCTCAAGCGCTGCCTGCGCGGCCGGCACCACTATGATGAAGAGCGAGGCATGGGAGGTTCCTGCGAGGACGCATGCCGCGCGCCTTGCCCCGGGGCCGTGCCGCCCCGCGCCGGCGGCTTTCCCCGAACCCGTCCGGCACGCCGTGGGCGCGCCCGCCTCCGCGTTCTCCCATCAGGAGGTCCTATGGCACTCCAGCAAGCTCCCGGTCGACGGGCATTCCTCGGGACGGCGGCCGGCGCGGCCCTCTGGCTGGCGCTCGGTGGCATGCCTGCGCGCGCGCGCGCCGCCCAGCCGGCGCCCGCCTTCGTCCTGCCGCCGCTTCCCTATGCCGAGAATGCGCTGGAACCGGTGATCTCGGCCAGCACCATGGGCTACCACTACGGCAAGCATCACCGCGCCTATATCGACAACCTGAACCGGCTGGCGGCGGGCACCGAACTGGCCGGCCTGCCGCTGGAAAAGATCATCGCGGCGAGCGCCGAGCGCGCCGATGCGGTGGCGCTCTTCAACAACGCGGCCCAGGCCTGGAACCATGCCTTCTACTGGCACAGCCTGCGCCCGGGCGGCGGCGGCACCCCGCCGGCGGCGCTGCGGCCGCACATCGAAGCCGCCTTCGGCTCGGTCGATGCCTGCAGGAAGTCGCTCGCCGCCGCCGCCACCGGCCAGTTCGGCAGCGGCTGGGCCTGGCTGGTGATGGACGGCGGCAAGCTGCGCGTGGTCAAGACCACGAACGCCGACCTGCCGCTCACCAAGGGCATGCAGCCCTTGCTGACCATCGACGTGTGGGAGCACGCCTACTACCTCGACTACCAGAACCGCCGCGCGGACTACGTCGAGGCCGTGATCGACAAGCTGCTCAATTGGGACTTCGCCGCGCAGAACGCGCACGTGTGACGGCGGTCACCGCCGATGCCGCCGATGCCGCCGCGTCTCAGCCGAATACGGCGTGTCCGGCGCGCACGGCGAGGCCCGCGGCATCGGACGGCCCCGCGCCGAGCGCGCGCACCAGCACGTCGCGGTTGGTCAGGATGTGCTCGCGCATCAGCGCCTCGGCGCGCCCGACTTCGCGCTGCGCCAGCGCGTCGACGATGCGGTAGTGCTCGGCGAGCGCCTGGCGGCTGTGGTCGCGCTGGTAGAGCAGCGCCAGCGCAGCCTGGTCGTGCGGGCGCGACTTGCTGTCGAAGATGATCGGCAACTGGCGCGCGCGCCGCACCGCGTCGGTGAGCCAGTCGTTGTCGGCCAGCTCCAGCAGGGTGTAGTGGAAGTCCAGGTTCATGTCTTGCCAGCGCAGCGCCTGCTGTGCGTCCCACTCCTGCTCGTGCAGCACCTGCCGCTGCGCCTCGAGCTGCGCGGCCAGCCTTTCCTGCTCGGGGTGCAGCAGGCCGCGTTCGCCGATCAGGCGGCAGCCCAGGCTTTCCAGCGCGGCCCGCACCGTGAAGGCATCGCGCACGTCCTTGGGCTGGAAGCGGCGCACCAGGAAGCCCCGGTTGGGCTGGTAGGTCAGCAGTCCTTCGTCGGCCAGCCGTGCCAGCGCATCGCGTACCGGCGTGCGCGACACCCCCAGCTCCTGCGCCAGCGTGACCTCCATCAGGTGGGAGCCCGGCGGGATCTCGCCGTCGAAGATGCGGTTGCGCAGCACGTCGGCGACGGAGAGCGCGCGCGTGCGGGAAGACTCGGGGGATGCCATGGCTCGTTACAGGGTTCAGTCAGCGTGGATGTGGCGGCTGCGGATGAGATTACCCCATAAAGTCCGCTCGTCCGCAAGGAAGCGCGCCGTCTGCGCGGGCGGGGGCGAGAAGGTCTCGGCGCCGCTGGCGGCGATGGCCTGCGCCAGGCGCGGGTCGTCGAGCGCCTTGGCCAGCGCCGCGCGCAGCCGCGCGGCGAGGTCCGGCGCGGTGCCCGCGCGCGTGAACAGGCAGGTCCAGCTGTAGATCTCCACCGGCACGCCGGACTCCGCCAGGGTGGGCACGTCCGGCAGGGCCGCGACGCGCGTGCGCGAGGTCACCGCCAGCGCGCGCAGCGCGCCGCTGCGGATGTGCGGCAGCACCGTGGCCGGGTTGGAAAACATCATCTGCACCTGGCCGCCGATGGTGTCCGCGATGGCCGGCGCGTTGCCGCGATAGGGAATGTGCGTCAGCGCGATCCCGGCCGTCTGCGCGAACAGCTCGCCCGACAGGTGGGAGGTATTGCCGTTGCCCGCGCTGGCGAAGTTGATCTGCGCCGGCCGCGCGCGCGCCAGGCGCAGCAGCTCGGCCACGTTGTGCGCGGGCAGCAACGGGTTGACCACCAGCACATTGGGCCCGCGGCTGACGCAGCCGACCGGGCTGAAGTCGCGCGCCGCGTCATAGGGCGGGCGCGACAGCATCAGCGGGGCATTGATCTGGTCGGCCGGCGTGCCCAGCAGCAGGGTGTAGCCGTCGGCCGGCGCGCGCAGCACCTGCGCCGCGCCGAGCGTGCCGCCGGCGCCGCTCTTGTTTTCCACGATCACCGACTGGCCCAGCTGGCGCGACAGATTGTTCGAGAGCAGGCGGGCGATGGTGTCGGTGGTGCCGCCCGCGGGAAAGGGCACCACCAGCGTGAGCGGCCGCGCGGGCCAGGTTTCGGCATATGCGCAGGGGCCGAAGGTGAATGCGGCGGCCATGCCGAGCAGCAGGCAACGGGTGGCGCGGCGGGCTTTTCCAAACGGATGCATCACAGGTCTCCTTTGTCTGTATGCATGCATGATAGCCTTAAACTGGCATGAAACACGAATTATTCAATTGTAAATTCCCAATCATGTATGCATACTGTTCGCAGTTCGATCAGGAGACGGAAATGCGAAAGACCACCAGGTTGTCCCAACTCATCCATGCCCCGGAGCTGCTCGTGATGCCGGGTGCATTCGATGCGCTCTCGGCGCGCATCGTCCAGGAGGCCGGCTTCGCGGCCGTGCAGTGTTCCGGCTTCGGTATTTCGGTGAGCCGGCTGGGCCTGCCGGATTACAGCTTCCTGGCCTTCTCGGACATGGTCGAGGCCACCCGCCGCATCGTCGATGCGGTCGAGCTGCCGGTCATGGCCGACGGCGATACCGGCTTCGGCAATGCGGTCAACGCCTGGTACGCGGTGCGCGCCTTCGAGCGCATCGGCTGTGCCGGCGTCAACATCGAAGACCAGCTCATGCCCAAGCGCTGCGGCCACCTGGAGGGCAAGTCGCTGATCCCGCTCGACGAGGCCGTGCAGAAGATCCGCGCCTGCGCCGAGGCGCGCACCGATGCCGATTTCGTCATCAATGCGCGCACCGACGCGCTTGCCGTGGGCGGCATCGGCGAAGTGATCCGGCGCGGCAATGCCTACCTGGAGGCGGGCGCCACCATGGTCTTTATCGACGGCATGACGTCCAAGGCGCTGGCGCGCGAGGCGGTGGCCGGCATCCGCGGCCCGGTGGCGATCAATGTGGTGGAGGGCGGCAAATCGCCCGAGGCCTTCACTTTTGCCGAGATGGAGGCGATGGGCATCGCGCGCGTGAGCCTGCCGGGCACGCTGATGCTGGCCGCGATCCAGGGCATGCGCGATGCCCTGGCGGCGGTGCGCGCCAACGGCTATGCCGGCGGCCCCGGAGCGCGGCTGGCGGATTTCCGCGCGCAGCTCGACCTGGTCGGCTTCGCCGAGGTGTTCGCGCTGGAGCAGCGCTACCTGTCCGCGCTGGCGGCGCCGGCCGCGGTGCAATGAAGGCGCCGCGCGCGCTGGCTGACCGGCACCCGCCGAGGAGGAATCCCATGCAGGCAAGACCCCGCAACATCATCGAGAAGATCTGGGAGCAGCACGTGGTGGCCGAGCTCGAACACGAGCAGGCGCTGCTGCACGTCGACCGCATCCTGCTGCACGACCGCGCCGGCCCGCGCGTGCTGGCGGCGCTGCGCGAGGCGGGCCGCGCCGTGGCCCGGCCCGGCCTGGTGTTCGGCACCATGGACCATATCATCGACACCCAGCCCGGGCGCGACGACGACACGCTGGTGCCCGGCGGCCGGGCCTTCATCGAAGGGCTGCGCGCCGAGGCGCGCGGCGCCGGCATCCGGCTGTTCGACCTGGGCGATCCGCAGCAGGGCATCGCCCACGTGATCTCGCCCGAGCTGGGCATCGCGCTGCCCGGCACCACGCTGGTCTGCTGCGACAGCCATACCTGCACCGTCGGCGGCATCGGCGCGCTGGCCTGGGGCATCGGCACGACCGAGGGCGAGCATGCGGTGGCCACCCAGTGCCTGGTGCGCGCCCGTCCGCGCACGCTGCGCGTGACCCTGCATGGCCGCCCCGGGCCCGGCGTCTCGGCCAAGGACATGGTGCTGGCGCTGATCGCCCGCTTCGGCGTGCGCGGCGGCGACGGCCACGCCATCGAGTTCGACGGCGAGGCCGTGCGCGCGCTGGAGGTGGAGGGCCGGCTGACGCTGTGCAATATGGCGGTCGAATTCGGCGCCTGGACCGGGCTGGTGGCGCCCGATGCGCGCACCGTCGAATGGCTGGCCGGGCGCCCCTACGCGCCGGCCGGCGCGGACTGGGAGGCGGCCGTGGCGGACTGGGAGGCGCTGCGCTCGGACGAGGGCGCGCACTGGGACCGCGTCCTCGAACTCGACTGCGCAGGGCTGGCGCCGCAGGTCAGCTGGGGGACCAATCCCGGCCAGGCCGGCGCCATCGACGCGGCGGTGCCGCAGCCGGCCGACGCCGACGCGCGGCGCGCGCTGGACTACATGGCCGTGCAGCCGGGCCGGCCGCTGCAGGGCATCCCGATCGACGCGGCCTTCATCGGCTCCTGTACCAACAGCCGCCTGCCCGACCTGCGCGCGGCCGCTGCCGTCGTGCGCGGCCGCCGCGTCGCGCCGGGGGTCAAGGCCATCGTGGTGCCGGGCTCCAGCGGGGTCAAGCGCGCGGCCGAGGCCGAAGGGCTGGACCACGTCTTCCGCGCGGCCGGTTTCGAATGGCGCGAGAGCGGCTGTTCACTGTGCTTCTTCGCCGGCGGCGACCACTTCGACCAGCCGGACCGGCCGGGGCGGCGCGTGATCACCAGCACCAACCGCAATTTCGAGGGCCGCCAGGGGCCCGGCGTGCGCTCGCACCTGGCCAGCCCCGCCACGGTGGCGGCGTCGGCCCTCGCCGGCTGCATCGCCGACCCGCGTCCGCTGCTGTCCTGAGGAGACATCATGGAACCTTTCGTCACACTGCGCGGGCTGGCCGCGCCGCTGCTGCGCGCCAATATCGATACCGACCTGATCATCCCCTCGCGCGAGATCACCTCGCCCGGGGCCGATGGTTACGGCGACAAGCTGTTGTCGCCGTGGCGCTACCAGACCGGCGCCGACGGGCAGCGCCGCGAGCGCCCGGAGTTCGTGCTCAACCGCGCGCCGTTCCGGCAGGCCACCATCCTGCTGAGCGGCGAGAACTTCGGCAGCGGCTCCTCGCGCGAGGCGGCGGTATGGGCGGTGCGCCAGTTCGGCTTCCGCTGCGTCATCGCACCCTCGTTCGGCGCCATCTTCCAGAACAACTGCTACCGCAACGGGGTGCTGCCGGTGGTGCTGGCGGCCGATGTGGTCGGCGCGCTGGCGCAGGAGGCCGAGGGCGGCGCGCTGTGGCTGGAGGTGGACCTGCGGGCCTGCCAGGTGCGGCATGCCGACGGGCGCGGCTGGACCTTCGCGGTGCCCGCCAGCGAGCGCGCCATGCTGCTGGAGGGGCTGGACGCGATCGGGCTGACGCTCAAGCGCGAGGCGCAGATCGAGGCCTACCAGGCCGCGACACGCGCCGCGCGGCCGTGGATCTGGGCCGTCGAGGCGCGCGGGCGGTGAGGTGATGCGACGCAGGCGGGCGGATGCCGGGCGCCGCTCTCGCGCAGGCCGATGCCGAAGGCGATCGCGCCGCTGCCGCCGCCGCTGACCTGGTGGTCCGGATGGCGGACCGCCCTCCATCCACTGCAAGCGGCAGCGGCATTCGCTCGGCCCGCTCGGCCCGCTCGGCCCGCTCGGCCCGCTCGGCCCGCTCGGCCGGCAAAAAAAATGCGCCAGGCGGGTTGGCCTGGCGCGAGTCGGGAGGATTGCCATCGAGGGGTAGGTTCGATGGTGTGTGAAGCCTAAGGCATCGGCACCGGGCCTGTGTTTCAGAATGTAAGGCGCAGCGCCGGCGTGCGGATGCCCGTGCGCGCACCAGCGTCGCTGGTGGCGTGGGGAACGCGCTCGCATCGGGTTCGCCAAAAATGACAAGAAATGTTACGAAGATAAAAAATACTGAATTCAGCAATGCATGGCATCGATGGCCGCCTGCCGCCCGGCCACGGCGCATATCCAGGGACCAAGGCCTCAGGTATATTTCGGCGCATGTCCGTCCAACATGCCCTCCTTACCTCGCTGCTGGAACAGCCGTCCTCCGGTTATGACCTGGCCCGTCGCTTCGACCGCTCCATCGGCTATTTCTGGCAGGCCACGCATCAGCAGATCTATCGCGAACTCGGCCGCATGGCCGAAGCCGGCTGGGTCGCGGCGGAGGACGATGAAGAGGGCGCGGGCCGCCGCAAGAAGGTCTATCACGTGCTGCCCGCCGGCCGCGCGGAACTGGCGCGCTGGGTGCTGGAGCCGGCCGCGCCGGGCGAAGGCCGGCGCGCGCTGCTGGTCAAGCTGCGCGCCGAGGCGGCCATCGGCCCGCTCGGCCTGGACCAGGAGATGGAGCGCCAGATCGCCGAGCACCGCGCAACGCTGGAGCTGTACCTGGCCATCGAACAGCGCGACTTCTCCGCGCCGGACCTGAGCGTGCCGCAGCGACTGCAGCATGCCGTGCTGCGCTCGGGCATCCTGGGCGAGCAGGTCTGGCTGCAATGGGCGCACGAGGTGCTGCCGCTGCTGCGCCGGGCGGCGCCGCAGGAGGGCGGCGCCGCCTAGTCCACTGCGCTTTTTCTGATGCAGTGGTGCTCTGACGCAGTGGATTCGTGCCCTGAATTCAAGGCCCCGGGGCGCTGGCGGGCGCGCCACAACGAAAGCGAAAACGAAAACAGGCCGCTGCCTGTCCGGCGCGGCCTGTCGGCCGCCACGGCGCGGCCGTGGCGGGTCATGCGTGTGCGGCGTGCCGTCAGGCCTGCGCCGCGGCCGTGCGGCCGGTGCTGCGCGTGGTGCCGGCAGCCAGGCCCAGCCGATGCCGCGCGGCTTCGTACTCCTCGCTGAAACGCTGCACCAGTTCTCCTGCCGGCACGATGCGCTTGATCGCGCCGATGCCCTGGCCGGCGCCCCAGATATCGCGCCAGGCCTTGGCCTTGGTGTTGCCGCCCGAACCGAAGTTCATCTTCGACGGATCCGACACCGGCAGGTCGTCGGGATCGAGGCCGGCGTTGACGATGCTCTGGCGCAGGTAGTTGCCGTGCACGCCGGTGAACAGGTTGGAGTAGACGATATCGCCCGCGCCGCTGTCGACGATCATCTGCTTGTAGCCCTGCGCCGCGTTGGCTTCCTCGGTGGCGATGAAGGCCGAGCCGATGTAGGCCAGGTCCGCGCCGGCCGCCTGCGCCGCCAGGATGGCGTTGCCGTTGCCGATGGCGCCCGACAGCAGCAGCGGGCCGTCGAACCACTCGCGGATCTCATGCAGCAGCGGGAAGGGCGACTGCACGCCGGCGTGTCCGCCGGCACCGGCCGCCACCGCGATCAGGCCGTCCGCGCCTTTCTCGATCGCCTTCTTGGCGAACTTGTTGTTGATGACGTCGTGCAGCACGATGCCGCCGTAGCTGTGCACCTGCTGGTTGACCTCCTCGCGCGCCCCCAGCGAGGTGATGGTGATGGGCACCTTGAACCTGGCGCAGACCTCCAGGTCGTGTTCCAGCCGGTCGTTGGACTTGTGCACGATCTGGTTGACCGCGAAGGGCGCGGCCGGGCGGTCGGGATGCTTGGCGTTGTGTTCGGCCAGTTCGGTGGTGATGCGGTCCAGCCACTCTTCCAGCACCGGTGCCGGGCGCGCGTTCAGCGCCGGGAAGGAGCCGACCACGCCGGCCTTGCACTGGGCGATCACCAGGTCGGGATTGGAAATGATGAACAGGGGCGAGCAGACCACGGGCAGCGACAGGCGGCCTTCGAGGATGGCGGGCAGGGACATCGGGTTCTCCGGTAAGGCTGGGCGGACCGTCGACGACGGTCGGCAGAAGTCAACAATCAACAGCGGTCAAAAACGAACTGCAGTCGGAAGCAGATGGGGAAGCCAGGTGGCAAGCGCGGGCGCCCCCGCTCGCCTGCCCGGCATCATGCGGCGGGCGCGGCGCCGGCGAGCAGGTCCTTGTACCGGGCGAGGCGGGCGCCCATTTCGGCGCCCAGCGCCTGCAGGCCGCTCATGGGCCGCACCATGACCTCGAATTCCTCGATGAGACCCGCCTCGTCGAGGCGCAGCATGTCGATGCCCTTGAGGGCCTTGCCGGCGACGTTGGCGCTGAATTCCAGCACGATGCTGCGGCCGTCCTCGCTGACGAAGCTGCGGTGGTAGCGGAAATCCTGGAACACCGTGTTGACGGTCTTCAGCACCAGCTTGATGGCGGCGCGGCCGGGATAGGGGGTGTGCGCCACCGGCGAGCGGAACACGATCTTGTCGGACAGCAGCGGATCGAGCTCTTCCATGGCATTGCGCTCGAGGATCTTGTGCCAGGCGGCCAGGGTGCGCTGCGCGGCGTCCGACAGGGGTTTGGCTTGCATGCGGGTCTCCATTTCCGGCGGTGCGGCGGCTTGCCGCGCCGTGTCCTTGATGTCGCGTCTTGCGATGAGAATATGCAACGCGTTGCATAAGAATAGCAGCGGCCTTTTTGATATGCAACTGGTTGCATGACCGCTGCATGGTCGCCGCGTGATCAGGCGCGCGAGGTCATCCGGGAGGGGAGGCCGCCTGAGACGTCGCCCTCAGGGCTCGTGGGTGACGTAAATAGCCCTTTCGGGTTCGGGAGATGGCGCTGGCAAGAGCGGGAAGAGACAGGGAAGCGGCAGGGAAGAGGCGGGAAGGGGCGGCAGCGGTGGCTTTCTCCTGGACGGCGGGGGGGGAAGACCCCTTCCCCCCGCCCGGGAGCCTTGGCGCCGCTCAGCGCACGAACCGCATCGCGCAGCGCATCAGCGTGGCGAGCAGGCCCAGCGACAGCACGCCGGCCAGCCACAGGCCGGCAAACCACAGCGCCTGGCGCAGCCGGCCGGGCCTGGCGGCCGCCGGGCCGGCGGCGGGCGAATCCTGACAGGACATGATGGTGCTCCGTGCAGCCGTTTTCAGTGGTAGCCCGCGTCGCCCGCGCGCACCTTGCCGCGGAACACCCAGTAGCCCAGCGCGGTGTAGGCGAGGATCACGGGGAGGATGAGCAGCGCGCCGACCAGGGCGAAGGCCTGGCTGCTGGCCGGTGCCGCCGCCTGCCACAGCGTGACCGAGGGCGGGATCATGTGCGGCCAGATACTGATCAGGAAGCCGGCGTAGCCGAGCGCGGTGATCGCCAGCGCGAGGAAATAGGGCGCGCGCTCGCGGCGCTGCGCCACCGCGGCGCAGATGCGCCAGGCGCACAGCGCCACCGCCGCCGGCACCGGCAGGAACCAGAACAGGTTGGGCAGGCGGAACCAGCGCTGCGCGATGGCCGGGTCGACCAGCGGCGTCCACAGGCTGACCACCGCGATCATCGCCAGCAGCAGGCCGGTCAGCGGCCGCATCAGCGCGAACATGCGGCGCTGCAGTTCGCCTTCGGTCTTGATCAGCAGCCAGCCGCAGCCCAGCGTGGCATAGGTCGCCAGCAGGCCGAGGCCGGTGAACAGGCTGAAGGGGCTCAGCCAGTCGAAGCCGCCGCCGGCGAACTCGCGCCCGGACACCGGGATGCCCTGGATATAGCCGCCCAGCGCCACGCCCTGGAAGAAGGTCGCGGTGGCCGAGCCGGCGATGAAGGCCAGGTCCCACAGATGGCGCGTGCGCCTGGCCTTGGCGCGGATCTCGAAGGCCACGCCGCGGAAGATCAGGCCGACCAGCATCAGCGTCAGCGGCAGGTAGAGGGCGGACAGCACCGCGCCGTAGACCACCGGGAAGGCGGCGAACAGTCCCGCGCCGCCCAGCACCAGCCAGGTCTCGTTACCGTCCCAGACGGGGGCGACCGTGTTCATCATCACGTCGCGGTCCTGCTCACCGGGGAAGAAGGGGAAGAGCAGGCCGATGCCGAGGTCGAAGCCATCCAGCATCACGTAGAGGAACACGCCCAGGGCGATGATGGCGGCCCAGATCAGCGACAGGTCAAGCATGGCCGGCCTCCTCGGCAGGGGTGGAATCGATGCGGTCGTCCGCGCCCGCGAGCGGACGGCGGCCGGAATAGGTGGTGAGCGTGCCGAGCGTCTCGCGCATGCCGGGCGGCGAGTGCTCGCCGGCATGGGGCCCCTTGCGCAGCAGCTTCAGCAGGTAGTGGATGCCGGTGCCGAACACCAGCAGGTAGACCACGACGAAGATCAGCAGCGAGACGCCGACCTGCTGCCGGCTGACCGGCGAGGCGGCTTCGGCGGTGCGCAGCAGGCCGTACACCACCCAGGGCTGGCGGCCCGCCTCGGTGGTGATCCAGCCGGCCAGCAGCGCGACGAAGCCGGCGGGACTCATGGCCACGCAGAAGCGGTGGAACCAGCCGGCCTCGTACAGCCGCCGGCGCCGCTGCAGCAGCAATGCCAGCGCGGCCAGCAGGATCATCAGCAGGCCCAGGCCCACCATCACGCGGAAGGACCAGAACACGACCCGCGCATCGGGGCGGTCCTGCGGCGGGAAGTCCTTCAGGCCGCGGATCTCGCCGTCCCAGCTATGGGTCAGGATCAGGCTGCCGAGGTGAGGCACCGAGAGCGTGTAGCGGGTCGTCTCGGCCGCCATGTCCGGGATGCCGAACAGCTTGAGCGCGGTGCCGCCGGCCTCCGTTTCCCACAGGCCCTCGATGGCGGCGATCTTGGCCGGCTGGTAGCGCAGGGTATTGAGGCCGTGCGCGTCGCCCACCAGCGCCTGCAGCGGGGCGAGCACCGCCAGCATGCCGAGCGCCATGGCGAAGCTGGTCCGGATGGCCGGGTCGCGGCGCCGCCGCAGCAGGTGCCAGGCGGCCGTGCCCGCCACCAGCAGCGCGGTGCAGAGGAAGGCCGCCAGCGCCATGTGCGCCAGGCGGTAGGGGAAGGACGGGTTGAAGACGATGGCGAACCAGTCGGTCGGCACCACGCGGCCGTCGACGATGGCATAGCCGGTGGGCGTCTGCATCCAGCTGTTGGAGGACAGGATCCAGAACATCGAGATCAGCGTGCCGAGCGCGACCATCACGGTGGCGCCGAAGTGGGCGCGCCGGCCCACCTTGTCCCAGCCGAACAGCATGATGCCGAGGAAGCCCGCCTCCAGGAAGAAGGCGGTCAGCACCTCGTAGGCGAGCAGGGGGCCGGTCACGCTGCCGGCGAAATTCGAGAAGGCGCTCCAGTTGGTGCCGAACTGGTAGCTCATCACCACGCCGGACACCACGCCCATGCCGAAGGCGACGGCGAAGACGCGCGACCAGAAGCGGCACAGGTCGAGGTAGACCTGGCGGCCGGTCTTCAGCCACAGCCCTTCGAGCACGGCGATGAAGCTGGCCAGGCCGATGCTGAGGGCGGGAAAGATGATGTGGAAGGATACGGTGAAGGCGAACTGGATGCGGGCCAGCGCGACGGCGGAGAGGGCTTCCATCTAGCGCTCCCGCCGGGCGCCGGCCAGGCTGGCGGCGCAGGGTGGACGGGTGGCGACGGCGGCGCGCGCGGGCGCTTCGGCAGCGGACGGATACATGGCAAGACACATGGCAAGACACGGGCTGGTGACGATGCAGTCAGTGTGCGCTGCAACACGAATGCATAACAGCATCAGAAATGGACAGTTTTTGCGTATCAGTTTGGCGGGGTGGGAAATCCCGGTCCACGCTGGCGGCAAGGGTCCTGCCCGAACGGGGTGGAGTGCGCCACAGTGCGCACGCAGGCAGGACGGGCCACCCCCGGCCTGCCATCGGCTGCACGCCGGCGTGCCCTCTGCATCCGTAGCGCGGCGACTGCGTGTGCAGCGACATCCCCGCCTTGACCCTGCAATATGCGGTCCTATACTCGCGATGGACGGATTGCGACAGATGCGTCGCCCGCGCCGCCCGCGCCGGACAGGTGACGGGACAGGAGACAGCCATGACGGATCGCGACGCCCCGCGACGGGGCAACAGGCACTGGTTGTGGCTGCTGGTGCTGCCCTGGATCGCCATGCTGTGGGTGCCTTCCTACAACGCCGCCGAGCCGGCGTTGTTCGGTTTCCCCTTCTTCTACTGGTACCAGCTGCTCTGGGTGCTGCTCAGCGCGGTGATCACCGCGCTGGTCTACTTCAAGACCCGGGGCGTGCATGGCGCAGGAGGGCCGCAATGAACCCCGTCGCCACCACGGTCTTCGTCTTCTTCTTCGCCCTGGTGACCGTGCTGGGCTTCGTTGCCGCGCACTGGCGCAAGGGCGATCTCAACCATCTCGACGAATGGGGCCTGGGAGGGCGGCGCTTCGGCACCATCGTGACCTGGTTCCTGCTCGGCGGCGACCTGTACACGGCCTACACCTTCGTCGCCGTGCCGGCGCTGGTGTTCGGCGCGGGGGCGACCGGCTTCTTCGCGCTGCCTTACACCATCCTGATCTATCCCTTCGCCTTCGTGGTGTTCCCCAAGCTGTGGAGCGTGGCCAAGCGGCACGGCTACGTGACCGCGTCCGACTTCGTGCGCGCGCGCTACGACAGCCGCGCGCTGGCGCTGGCGGTGGCCGTGACCGGCATCGTGGCCACGCTGCCCTACATCGCGCTGCAACTGGTCGGCCTCGAAGTGGTGATCGGCGGGCTCGGCTTCAACACCACCGGACTGGTGGGCGATCTGCCGCTGGTCATCGCCTTCGCCATCCTGGCCGCCTACACCTATACCTCCGGCCTGCGCGCGCCCGCCATGATCGCCGTGGTCAAGGACCTGCTGATCTACATCACCATCGCCGTGGCCATCGTGGTGATCCCGCTGCAGCTCGGCGGCTTCGGCCATATCTTCGGCACGGTGCCGCCGGCCAAGCTGCTGCTCAAGGCTCCCGACGCCACCAGCCTGAACGGCTACAGCGCCTATGCCACGCTGGCGCTGGGCTCGGCGCTGGCGCTGTTCCTCTACCCGCATTCGGTCACCGCCATCCTTTCCTCGTCGTCGGGCAACACCATCCGGCGCAATATGGCGCTGCTGCCGGCCTATTCGCTGGTGCTCGGCCTGCTGGCCCTGCTCGGCTACATGGCGCTGGCGGCGGGTGTCAAGGACATGCCGGAGTTCGCGCCGTACTTCAAGGCCTACGGCGCCAATTTCGCCGTGCCGGCGCTGTTCCTGCATTTCTTCCCCCCCTGGTTCGTCGGGCTCGCCTTCGCCGCCATCGGCATCGGCGCGCTGGTGCCGGCGGCGATCATGTCGATCGCGGCGGCCAACCTGTACACGCGCAACATCCACAAGGAGTTCATCAACCCGGGCATGACGCACAGCGAGGAGACGGCAGTGGCCAAGCTGGTGTCGCTGGTGGTCAAGCTGGGGGCCGTCGCCTTCGTGCTGGGCCTGCCGCTGACCTACGCCATCCAGCTGCAGCTGCTGGGCGGCATCTGGATCATCCAGACGCTGCCGGCGGTGGTGCTGGGACTCTACACGCGGCTGCTCGATCCGCGCGGGCTGCTGCTCGGCTGGGTTGCCGGCATCGCCGCCGGCACCTGGATGGCGGCCTCCCTCAAGCTGGCCAGCTCGATCTTCCCGATCCATCTCGGCGGCCTGGCGGTGCCGGGCTACGCGGCGGTGTGGGCGCTGCTGGTCAACCTGGCCGTGTCGATCGTGGTCAGCGCCGTGCTGCGCATGCTCGGCATGGCCGACGCCGCCGACCAGACCCGGCCCTCGGACTACCTGGACGTGGTGGAAGGCTAGCTAGACCAATTGCGTCAGAGAATGCGCACCCGAGCGGCGGAGCCTTTCGCATGACGCCTGACAACTCGTGCTCTGCATCACAAGTCGTGCAATGCGTCGTCACGACTGCCCGCAAGGCTCCAGTCTTGCTGCGCTTCGCTCCTGGCCTCGCACGACTTCCCGGCAGACTGAGTGATTCCACGAATTGAAGAATCAGGACACCAGGTGGTCCGCTGCGTCGCCAAGGCGTCGCCCCGGGCCGCCGGGAAGCCGCGCGCCCGCTTCTTGCCCGGCTGGCTTACCTTCTGAACGGATTCCAGGCTCGGGACAGCAGGCGGTTGCCGTGACGCTTCGCGCCGGCGGCGCACCAGGCGGGTGGCTTTGCCGAAGCACGGCAAGGGCAGGTACTATCTCGTCTCAGAAGCGGTGGCAGTTGCGCCGCACAACTGGGTCAAGAATTCTCTCCCGCCCGCGCAAGCGTGCGCGAGACCGGATGCCGGGACGGGAAGGTGTGTCCGGCGGCGCCGCGAGGTGGCGGTCAGGAGTATCCATTGGGTAGTCGATTCCTGCGTGCCAGGACCTTGCTCCTGCACGCCTTGCTCGGGCTGCTGGCGGCCTTGCTGCCGGTTGCCATCGCGCTGCTGCTGATCCGGGCGGAGGCGGACCAGCTCGCGCACGAGAGCAGTGACGAGGCCGCGCAGGTGGTGATCCGGCAAGCGGACGCCATCCTGGCGCAGGCCATGGCCGTGTCGGACCACCTGCTGCCGCTGGCGGGGCGGCCGTGCGCCGAGACCGCGCCCAGGCTGCGCGAGACCAGCGGCCTGCTGCCGCACCTGCACGCCGTCCTGATCGCCCCCGCGCATCCCTACTATTGCTCCGGCCAGGGCGCCATGCCGCGCGCACCGCTGGATGCGCTGCTGCACGACGCGCTGCCGGCGGAGAGCGATGGCCATGCCTTGCTGGTGGTGCAGGATTCGCCCATCGTGCCGGGGCAGCCTGCCCTGCTGGTCGTGCGCAGCCAGGCCGACGGGCGCCGCGTGCTGGTCGCGCTCGACGGCCGCTACCTGCTCAACTTCCTCGGCGCCGCGGCGCCGGCCGAACGCTACCGCCTGGCGGTCACGGCGCGCGGGCATGACGGCGCGCTGCGGCGCGGCACCGGCGGCGCAGAGGCGGCAGGCACGAGGGGGCGCCTTGCCTATGTGGCAACGATCGATTCCCAGCGCTTTCCCTATGCGGTCCAGGTCGGCGTGCGCGCGTCCTTGCTGGCCGAGCGCAGCGCGCGGCTGCTGCACAGCTACGCGCCGGTGATCGTCCTGTGCTCGTTGGGCCTGGGCCTGCTGATGCGCCGCGTGCTCAAGCGGCAGCTGTCGATGGCCGCCGAGATCCGCCGCGGCATCGCGCGCGGCGAGTTCCACGTGCAGTACCAGCCAGTGGTGGCGCTGGACTCGGGCCGCTGCGTCGGCGTGGAGGCGCTGATGCGCTGGAACCGGGCCGGCATGAGCGCGGTCCGGCCCGATATCTTCTTCTCCGTTGCCGAGACCAACCATCTGGCCGTGCCGCTGACGCGCCACCTGTTCGAGCTGGTCGCGCGCGACCTGCACGGGCGCTGGCTGCCGCTGGATTTCCACGTCGGTGTCAACATCACGTCGGAACACCTGGAGAGCCCCGAGATCCTGGACGACGTCGCGCGCCTGTCGCAGGCACTGGCGCTGCAGGCGCCCCGGCTGACCCTGGAGGTGACGGAACGCCAGGTGCTGCCCGGTACGCCGGCCGTGCTGGAGCATATGCGACGGCTGCGCGCCGCCGGGGTGCGGCTGGCGATCGACGATTTCGGCACCGGCCACAGCGCGCTGGCCTACCTGGAGCGTTTTCCGGTCGACTACCTGAAGATCGACCGCCTGTTCGTCTCGGCCATCGGCACCGGCGCCGTCAATGCGCCGGTGCTCGACCTGATCATCGCGCTGGCCGCGCGCCTGGGCGTGGCCCTGGTGGCGGAAGGCATCGAGGATGCGTCGCAGGCCGCCTACCTGCGCGCCGAAGGGGTCGGCTTCGGACAGGGCTTCCTGTTCGCGCCGCCGATGCCGGCCGACGCCCTGGTCGCGTGGCTGGAATCGCAGGCCGCGGCCAGCGGTGGCGCGGCGCCGCCGGGACACGCGACCGGGCCGGCGGTGGTCCCGCCGCTGGCCTGAAATAGCGGGGCGGCAGGGCGTCGCCCCGGTGCTCCGGCCGGCGGCGTCAGCCGGCCCCGGCGGGGGCGGCCGCCTCGCCGGCCGCCGCCAGGTGGCGGCGTACCGCCTCGGCCAGTTCGGCCGCCGCCGGCGACAGGCTGCGGTGGCGCAGCGTGACCAGGCCGATCGAGCGTTCCGCCACCGGGCCGGTCAGCAACCGCTCGACGATGCCCGGCTGGCGCACCGTGCCGGCCGCGATCTCCGGCAGCGCGGCCACGCCGAAGCCGCACTCGACCATGGCGGCGATGGTGGCCAGGTGCTCGGCCTCGAACACCGGCTGGAAGCGGATGCGGTTCTGCAGGAAGGCCCATTCGGCGTACTGGCGCACGCTGCTCGGATGGGTCATCGAGACATGCGGCGCGTTGGCCGTGTCGCTCCAGCGCAGCGGGCCGCCGGCGCGCGCCAGCGGGTGCCCGGCCGGGATCAGCAGCACGAAGCGGTCCGACAGCAGCGGCTCGTAGTGCAGGTCGGCCTGCTGCGGATCGGCCGCCGTCAGGGCGAAATCCACCTCGCCGGCGCGCACCAGGTCGAAGGCCGGCCCCGACAGCGTGTCGAAGACCTTGAGCGCCACCTCCGGGCGCTCGCGCCGGAAAGCCATCAGCACGCGCGGCAGGATGCGCGCGGCCAGCGAAGGCAGCGCCGCCACCGCCACCTGCCCGCGCTCCGCGCTGGCGATGCCGCCGACCGCGTCGATGGCGTCGCGGAAGGCCGACTGCAGCAGCGCCGCCTGTTGCAGGAAGACCTTGCCGGCAGCGGTCAGCCGCACCGTGCGCGTGGTGCGGTCGAACAGGCGCACACCCAGCGTTTCCTCGATGCGCAGCACCTGGGTGGACAGCGCCGACTGCGACAGGTGGAGCTGGCCGGCGGCCTGGCGGAAGTTGAGCGTGCGGCCGAGCACCAGGACGGTCTCGATGTCGCGCATGGACAGGTTGATCTTCATGGCGGGGGGCTCACAGGGCCCAGGGTGCGGGCGATTGATCTGGTTTGTCGATCATTCTATAGAGAAAATCGACTTCCTCTATCAAAGCGCCTTCTCTACACTGCGCCGGTCATCGCGTCGCCGCCGCCGTCTCCGCCTTGCCGGCCGGCGCCGCGCCCCTTACCCGAGGAGACTTCATGCAGAACCCGAATCCGGCCGCCGCCGTGCTGGCCCGCCCCGGCGCCGCGCACGCGGTGGTGGTGGGTGGCGGCACCATGGGCGCCGACGTGGCCGTGGTGCTGACGCGCGCCTTGTGCCGTACCACCGTGGTGGAACCCGACGCGGCGCGCGGCGCCGCGCTGCCGGCGCGCGTCGCCGCAAACCTGGCCGCGATCGGCCGCGAGGATGGTGCCGCGGCGCTGCAGGTGGCCGCGGACCTGGACCAGATCGACTGGAGCACGGTCGACCTCGTCATCGAGTGCATTCCCGAGCGGCTCGACCTCAAGCAGGCCCTCTTTGCCGAACTGGTGCGCCGCGCGCGGCCCGATGCGGTGCTGGCCAGCAACAGTTCCAGCTTCCCCATCAGCGCCATCGGCGCCGGCCTCGACACGCGCGCGCGCATGCTCGGCCTGCATTTCTTCATGCCGGCGCACCTGGTGCCGCTGGTCGAGGTGGTGATGGGCGAAGGCAGCAGCGAGGACGGCGCCGACGCGCTGATCGCCTTCATGCGGCGCTGCGGCATGGTGCCGGTCAAGGTGCGCCAGGACCTGCCCGGCTTCCTCGCCAACCGGCTGCAGCATGCGTTGTCGCGCGAGGCCTTCAGCCTGATCGACCGCGGCATCGCTTCGCCCGGGGACGTGGACGCGG
Source organism: Cupriavidus sp. USMAA2-4 (assembly GCF_001854305.1). Classification (NCBI taxonomy): domain Bacteria; kingdom Pseudomonadati; phylum Pseudomonadota; class Betaproteobacteria; order Burkholderiales; family Burkholderiaceae; genus Cupriavidus; species Cupriavidus sp. USMAA2-4. The sequence goes on from NZ_CP017749.1 coordinate 2,507,076, forward strand.
CGGTGCGCTTCGGCTTCGGCTTCCGTTTCCTGGCGGCCGGCCCGGTGCTGCAGCGCGACCACGCCGGCATCGACGTGCACGCCGCCGCCGGCGCCACCATGTACCCGAGCTTCTGCAACGACGCCGAGCCCGCGCGCTGCCTGGCCGAGCGGGCCGCCGACGGCCGCCACGGCATGAAGCGCGGCGAGGGCTTCTATGCCTGGACGCCCGAAACCATCGCCGCCGAGCGTGCCCGCTACGACCGCCTGCTGCGCGCCGGCCTCGACCTGATCGCCACCGAACTGCCCGCCATCGAACCATGAACCCGACCGAGCAAGCCCCCGCCGCGGCCCGCCCCGCGGCGCTGGCAGAATCCCCGCTGATCGTCACGGTGGCGCCCAACGGCGCCTACAAGCGTGCCGCCGACCACCCGGCGGTGCCGCTGACGCCGGCGGCGCTGGCGGCCGAGGCCAAGGCCTGCCTCGATGCCGGCGCGGCCATGATGCATATGCATGTGCGCCATCCCGACGGCAGCCATTCCCTCGACGTCGAGGCCTACCGCGCGGCGCTGGCCGCGGTCCGCCAGGCGGTGGGCGAGGCCCTGCTGGTGCAGGTGACCAGCGAGGCCGCCGGCGTCTACCGTGCTCCCGAGCAGATGGCCATGGTGCGCGAACTGCGTCCCGAGGCGGTCTCGATCGGCCTGCGCGAGATCGCCGTGCCCGAGATCCCGGAGGGCGAGCTGGCGGCCTTCCTGGCCTGGCTGGCGCGCGAGCGCATCCTGACGCAGATCATCCTGTACGACGCGGCCGATGTGTCGCGCTGGCAGTCGCTGCGCGCGCGCGGACTGGTGCCGCCGGGCGCCTGGTCCGAACTCTATGTGCTCGGCCGCTACGCGGCCGGCCAGCAGTCCTCGCCGCACGACCTGCTGCCCTTCCTGGACCTCGCCGACGGCTCGCTGCCGTGGGCGGTGTGCGCGTTCGGGCGGGAAGAGAATGCCTGCGTGACGGCGGCGGCGGCCTTCGGCGGCCACGTCCGCGTCGGCTTCGAGAACAACCTGCTGCTGCGCGACGGCAGCACGGCGCCGGGCAATGCGGCGCTGGTGGCCCAGGCCGTGCAGGGTGGCCTCACGCTGGGCCGGCCGCTGGCCGACGCGGCCGCGGCGCGCCGCATCTACGGCGCGGTGCGCTGAGGCGGGGGCCGCCGGGAGCGGCATCCGGGTAGCGTGGAGGTCGTGCCGAGGCAGCAGGCAGCGCCCAGGTAGTGCTCAGGCACTGCCGCCGGTGGCCGCCGTCGCCTGGGCGTCGCCGTGATCCGCCGCTGCCGCGCCGGTGGCGATGCGGCGTACCTCGACCCGCTCGATGCGCCGCTCGGAGACCTCGCTCACGGTGAAGCGGAAGCCGGCCAGTGCCAGCGCGGCGCCAACCTGCGGCAGCGCGCCGAAATGCGCCAGCAGCAGCCCGCCGAGCGTGGCGTAGGGGCGCTCGGGCCCGGCCAGTTCCAGGCTCGCGTCGAGCGCTTGCTCCACGCTGTGCAGGTCGGCCGCGCCGTCCATCAGCCAGTGGCCGGGGCCGGCCGTCACGATGTCCGGGGTTTCGTCCTCGTCGGGGAACTCGCCCGCGATGGCTTCCAGGATGTCCACCGGCGTGACCACGCCGAGGATGGCGCCATACTCGTCGCTGACCAGCACGAGCTGCCCGCGTGAGGCGCGCAGGGTGTCCATCAGGCGCAGGATGCCGATCGATTCCGGCACGATGATGGGCGGGCGCAGGCTGGCCGGATCGATCGCGCCCCGGTCGGTCAGGTCGAGGATCAGGTCCTTGGCGCGGCCGACGCCGGCGATCTCGTCGAGCTGGCCGCGGCAGACCGGGAAGAGGCTGTGCGGCGCGGCCAGCAGGCGCTCGCGCTGCGCCTGCGGCGGCTCGTCCAGGTCGACCCAGGACAGCTCGGTGCGGTTGGTCATGACCGAGCGCACCGAGCGCTCGGCCAGCTTCAGCACGCCGCTGACCATATTGCGCTCCAGCGGCGCGAAGGCCGGGGTGCCGGCGGCGGGCGACGGCGCCTGGTCCTGCCCGTCGTCGGCGGCGCGGCGCGCGCCCAGCAGGCGCAGCACGGCGTCGGCCGTGCGCTCGCGCCGCGGGCGCCGGGCCTCATGGCGCAGGGCATTGCGCTGCGCCACCTGGTTGAAGAACTCGATCAGGACGGAGAAGCCGATGGCGGCGTAGATGTAGCCCTTCGGGATATGGAAGCCCAGGCCTTCGCATACCAGGCTCAGGCCGATCATCAGCAGGAAGCTCAGGCACAGCACCACCACGGTCTGGTGGGCATTGACGAAGCGCGTCAGCGGCTTGGAAGCGAACAGCATCACGCCGATCGAGATCACCACCGCCGCCATCATCACGCCCAGGTGGTTGACCATGCCGACCGCCGTGATGACCGAATCCAGCGAGAACACCGCGTCGAGGATGACGATCTGGGCCACCACGGTCCAGAAGCCGGCGTGCGCGCCCTTGTTGCCGCCGGCGTGCGGCAGACCCTCCATGCGCTCGTGCAGTTCCATGGTGGCCTTGAACAGCAGGAACAGGCCGCCTGTCAGCAGGATCAGGTCGCGCGCCGACAGTGACAGCGGTCCGAGCGTGAACAGCGGGCGGGTCAGCGTGATCAGCCACGAGATGATGGACAGCAGGGCCAGCCGCATCAGCAGCGCCAGCGACAGTCCCAGCACGCGCGCCTTGTCGCGCTGGGCCGGCGGCAGCTTGTCGGCCAGGATGGCGATGAAGATCAGGTTGTCGATGCCGAGCACGATCTCGAGCACCACCAGCGTCGCCAGGCCGATCCAGATCGACGGGTCAGTCAGCCATTCCATGGTCGGGTTCCGGTTGGGGAGAGGGGGCGGGCCGGCGCGGCCGTTGGCGATGAGAGGCCACCGGCGCCGGCGGTCCGGCTACTTTACCGGAAAGCAGGTCGCCGCCGGCCATGCATCGGCGCACGGCGGCGGGCAGGAGAGGGGTGGCAGAGCCGGGGAAGAGGGAGGAGGGAAGCCGAAGGCAGAAGAGAGAGAAAGAGAGAGAACAACCGGCGCCGGCGTCGCCGCCGCGCCGGCGTCGCTACGCTTGCCTCAGGCCGGCTTGCCGAGATCGGCCAGCGGATCGGCGCCAGCGGCCCAGGGTGCGTCGAAGAAGCGCTGCACCGCGGCCGGGTCGACCGCGTCGGCGCCGGCCACGCGCCAGCGTGGCGCATTGTCCTTGTCGACGATCAGCGCGCGCACGCCTTCGATGAAGTCGCCGTCGGTGAAAGCATGCGAGACGGCCACCAGCTCCATGCGGAAGCAGTCGGCCAGGTCCAGCCGGCGTCCGCGCAGCAGCAGTTCGCGCGTCACCGCGGTCATCAGCGGCGAGCGGCTGCGCAGGGTGTCGAGGGTGCGCGCGGCCCAGGCGCCGGCCTCGCTGTCCGTGGCGGCTTCGGCCGCCAGGCTGTCCAGCAGCTGCGGCAGCGTGCGGTCGGCGCGGAAATGCCGCAGCAGCGCGGGCAGGGCCGGCAGCAGCGGCGCCTCGGCGGCGCCCAGCGTGGCCTGCGGCGCGAGCGCGGCGCGCAGCGCGTCCAGCGGCGCGCGCGCGCCATCGTCCCAGCGGATCGCGGCGAGCCGCTGGCCGGCGTCGGCCAGGGTCGCGCTCTCCACCGCGACGTCCGCCAGGCCGCACAGCAGGGTGTCGGCCGCGCCCAGCGAGACGCCCGTCAGGCCGACGTAAAGCGCCAGTTCCACCGGCATCTTCGACAGGAAATGGCTGGCGCCGACGTCCGGCACCAGGCCGATGCCGGTCTCGGGCATGGCGATGCGCGAGCGTTCGGTGACGATGCGCAGGTGCGCCGCCTGGGCCAGGCCCATGCCGCCGCCCATGACGATGCCGTCCATCAGCGCCACCATCGGCTTGGGGTAGCGGTGCAGCGCGTAGTCGAGGCGGTATTCGTCGACGAAGAAGCGCTGGCGCAGCGGCGTGCCGGCGTGGAAGCTGTCGTACAGCGCGCGGATGTCGCCGCCGGCGCAGAAGGCCTTGGGGCCGGCGCCGCGCAGCAGCACGGCGGCGATGTCGCCGCGTCCGGCCCATTCGCGCAGGCGGGCCTCCAGCAGGCCGATCATCGGATAGGAGAGCGCGTTGAGCTGGCGCGGACGGTTCAGCGTGATCACGCCGACCCGGTTGATTTCCTCGAACAGCACCTCCGGTTCGGCGCCGGACGCGCCGGCATCGCCCGCGGCGGGGGCATTATCGGTCTGGTTTCGCATGGTCATGATTGGCTGGGACGGGCGCGGCAGCGGCGCCGCCGCGCCCGTCCGGTCAGTCTCCGCGCCACTGGGGCGCGCGTTTCTGCAGGAAGGCGCTGACACCCTCGCGCTGGTCCTCGCCGTCGAACAGGTCGACGAAGCGCTCACGCTCCAGCGCCAGCGCCGGCGCGCGCGCCACGCCCTCGCGCGCCAGGTGCACCAGGCGCTTGCTGTCAGCGGCCGCGCGCGGGCGCAGCGTGGCGGCACGCTCGGCCAGGCGCAGCGCGGCCTGCAGCGACTGTCCCGCCGGCACCACTTCTTCCACCAGGCCGATGCGCAGCGCGGTGGCGGCATCCACGCGCTCGTTGGTCAGGATCATGCGCTTGGCCCAGCCCTCGCCCACCAGCCAGGGCAGCGTCTGCGTGCCGCAGCCGCAGGGCAGCAGGCCCACGGCGGCCTCGGGCAGCGCCATCTGGGCATGCTCCTCGGCGATGCGGATATCGCAGGCCAGCGCGCATTCGAGCCCGCCGCCCATGGCATAGCCGTTGATGGCGGCGATCACCACCGGGCGGGCATTCTGCAGGGCCTCGAAGGCCGCGCCGAAACGCTGCGCCATGTGGCGCGCGTTGGCACGGTCGCCGTCGGCGAAGCCGTTCAGGTCGGCACCGGCGCTGAAGAACTTGGGGCCGTCGCCGGTGATGACGATGGCGCGCACGTGCGCATCGTCGTTCAGCGTGGCGACGAGCTGGCGCAGCTGCTCCAGCCCTTCGGCATGGAAGGCGTTGGCCGGTGGCCGCTTGAGGGTGAGACGGGCGGTGTGCCCGTCGATGAGGTGTTCGATCATCATGCCTGCTTGCCGCGGTACTGGCGGATCACGCCGGAGAAGTCGAGCGCACCCTCGCCGAGCTGGGTCATGGACTGGTAGACCTGCTGGGCCTGGGCGCCGAGGAAGAGCGGCTGGCCCACGCTGCGCGCCGCGTCGGCGGCGAGGCCGAGGTCCTTGAGCATCAGCGCCGCGCCGAAGCCGCCGCTGTAGCCGCGTCCGGCCGGCGCGGTCTCGATCACGCCAGGGAAGGGGTTGCAGGTGTCGGATGCCCAGCAGCGGCCGGTGGAGGTATTGACGATGCCCGCCAGCACCTTGGGATCGATGCCCAGCTTCTCGCCCAGGGCCATGGCCTCGGCCACGCCCACCATGGAGATGCCGAGGATCAGGTTGTTGCAGATCTTGGCCACCTGGCCGGTGCCGGTGCCGCCGCAGTGGACCACGTTGCGGCCCATGCCCGCCAGCACCGGCTTGATCTGCTCGAACAGCGCCGCTTCGGCGCCCACCATGAAGGTCAGGGTGCCCGCCTGGGCGCCGCCGGTGCCGCCGGAAACCGGGGCGTCGGCCATCGGGTTGCCTTGCGCCGCCGCGGTCTTGGCCAGTTCGCGGATGGTGGCGGGATCGATGGTGGACGAATCCACCAGCGGCACGCCGGCGCGCACGCCGGCGAGCACGCCGTCGCTGCCCAGGTAGGCGCTGCGCACGTGCGCGGCCGCGGGCAGCATGGTGATGACGAAGTCCGCCTCGGCGGCGGCCGCGCGGGCGCTGGCCGCGCTGGCAGCGCCGGCGTCGCGCAGGTCGGCGACGGCCTGCGCGTTGAGGTCGAACACGGTCAGGGCATGGCCGGCCTTGAGCAGGTTGCGCGCCATGGGCGCGCCCATGTTGCCGAGGCCGATGAAGGCGATGTGCATGGGGTCTCCTCTTTCGGGGGTGTCAGGTTTCGGCGCAGGCTGGCGGCCTTGCCGTGCGGGATGGATGGTGGCGGGGAGGGCAGCTTGTCGCGCCGGCGCCCGCCATGGCGACGCCCTGCCGTTGCCCGCGGGAGCATGGGCATCATCCGCCGCCGCCTTGCGTCCTTACTTCAGGCTGATCGTCGTATTCACCCCGTCGTTCACCGTGGCATCGTCGAACCAGCGCGCGGTGACCGTCTTGGTCTGGGTGTAGAACTGCACCACCTGCTTGCCGTAGGGGCCGAGGTCGCCCAGCTTGGAGCCGCGCGAGCCGGTGAAGCTGAAGTAGGGCACCGGCACCGGGATGGGAATGTTGATGCCGACCTGGCCGACGTCGATCTCGGTCTGGAACTTGCGCGCGGCGGCGCCGCTCTGCGTGAACACACCGGTGCCGTTGCCGAAGGGATTGCGGTTGACCAGGGCGATGGCCTCGTCGAGCGTGTCGACGCCGATCACCAGCAGCACCGGGCCGAAGATCTCATTGGTATAGATGCTCATCTCGGTGCCCACGTCGGTGAACACGGTCGGGCCGATGAAGTTGCCCTGCGCATAGCCCGGCACCTGCACGCCGCGCCCGTCCAGCGCCAGCGTGGCGCCTTCGCGCTCGCCGGCGGCGATCAGGCCCAGGATGCGCTCCTTGGCCGCCACCGATACCACCGGGCCGACGTCGGTGCCCGGCTCGGCACCGGCGCCCACCTTCAGCGTGCGGGCCTTGGCGATCAGCTCCGGCACCCACTCGCGCGCCGCGCCCACCAGCACCGCCACCGAGGTCGCCATGCAGCGCTGGCCGGCGGCGCCGAAGCCGGCGCCCACCAGTGCGTTCAGCGTCTGTTCCTTGTGCGCGTCGGGCAGCACCACGGCATGGTTCTTGGCGCCCATCATCGATTGCACGCGCTTGCCGTGCGCGCCGGCCAGGTTGTACACGTGGGTGCCCACCGCGGTCGAGCCGACGAAGGAGACCGCCTTGATGTCCGGGTGGGTGCACAGGGCGTCGACCACGTCCTTGGCGCCATGCACCACGTTCAGCACGCCGGCCGGGATGCCGGCCTCGATGGCCAGCTTGACCAGCTCCATGGTGGACAGCGGATCCTGCTCGGAGGGCTTGAGGACGAAGGTGTTGCCGCACACGATGGCCATCGGGAACATCCACAGCGGGATCATGGCCGGGAAGTTGAACGGCGTGATGCCGGCGCAGACGCCGATCGGCTGCTGCAGCGTGTAGGTGTCGACGGTGGCCGCCACGTTCTCGGCGAAGCCGCCCTGCTGCAGGGTGCCGATCGAGCAGGCGTGCTCCACCACCTCCAGGCCGCGGAAGATGTCGCCCTCGGCGTCGGCCAGGGTCTTGCCCTGCTCGGCGGTCAGGATGGCGGCGATGCGCTTGCTGTGCTCGCGGATCAGTGCCTGGTAGCGCAGCATGATGCGCAGGCGCGCGCCGATCGGCGTGTGGCGCCAGGTGGCGAAGGCCTGCTGGGCGGCGCCGACGGCCGCGTTGACCTCGGCAGCGGTGGCCAGCGGCACGCGCGCCAGCACTTCCTGCGTGGCCGGGTTGACGACCTGGCGGAACTCGGTGGCGGCGGACTCGACCCACTCGCCGTTGATCAGCAGCTTGACGGTCGGCGCCGGCTGGCCGGCGGCGGGGGTGGTGGTGGCGTTCATCTGGCTTGTCTCCTTCGATGGGCGATGGGTCGTATCGGAATCGATATCGGGATCGGATTCGGTGCGGATTCGGTGCGGATTCAGGGGGCGGTGCCGGCGGCGGGCCCGGGGGCTCAGGGCTTGAGGTCGGCGAAGTCCTCTTCCCAGTATTCGCCGGGCATGCGCTGCGCGGCCTCGTCGCCGCGCGCCATCTCCTGGCGCCGCAGCTCCACGCGGCGGATCTTGCCGGAGATGGTCTTGGGCAGCTCGGCGAACTGCAGCCGGCGGATGCGCTTGTACGGCGCCAGCCGCTCGCGCGAGAAGCGGAAGATCTCGCGCGCCAGCTCGGCGCTGGCGACGTGCCCCTGGCGCAGCGAGACATAGGCCTTGGGCACCGACAGGCGCACCGGGTCGGGGCTGGGCACCACCGCCGCCTCGGCGATGGCGGCGTGCTCGATCATCACGCTTTCCAGCTCGAACGGGCTCAGGCGGTAGTCGGAAGACTTGAAGACGTCGTCGGCGCGGCCGACGTAGACGTAGTAGCCGTCCTCGCGCCGCAGCGCGATGTCGGAGGTGCGGTAGTGGCCGTCGCGCATGGCGTGCGCGGTGGCGTCCGGGTTGTTGGCATAGCCGCGCATCAGGCCGGCCGGGCGCGTGGCGCCGCCGTCCAGCGGCAGCGCGATCTCGCCTTCCTCGGCCGGCTTGCCGTCGGGGTCGAGCAGGGCGATGCGGTAGCCCGGCAGCGGCCGGCCCATCGAGCCCGGCACCACCGGCTGCCCGGGCGGGTTGCCGATCATGCAGGTGGTCTCGGTCTGGCCGTAGCCGTCGCGGATGGTGATGCCCCAGGCGTGGCGCACGCGCTCGATGATCTCGGGGTTGAGCGGCTCGCCGGCGCCGACGATCTCGCGCAGCGCGGTGCGGTAGTCGGCCAGCGGCTGCTGCACCAGCATGCGCCACACCGTGGGCGGAGCGCACAGGGTGGTGACGCCGCAGCGCACCAGCGTGTCGAGCACCGCCTGCGGCTCGAAGCGGGCGTAGTTGTAGGCGAACACGCAGGCCTGGGCGTTCCAGGGCGCGTAGAAGCAGCTCCAGGCATGCTTGGCCCAGCCCGGCGAGCTGATGTTCCAGTGCACGTCGCCGGGTTGCAGGCCTACCCAGTACATGGTCGACAGGCTGCCGACCGGGTAGGTCCGGTGGGTGTGCTCGACCAGCTTGGGCTTGGAGGTGGTGCCCGAGGTGAAGTAGAGCAGCATCGGGTCGTCGGCGTCGGTGGCGCCGTCCGGCACGAAGTCGGCGGGCGCGGCGTAGCCGTCGCCGAAGGTGTGCCAGCCGGGGCGCGGCGCGCCGGCCACGAAGCGGGTCAGCGGCAGCTCCAGGCCGTCGAACTTGGCGGCCTCGTTCTCGTCGACGATGGCGAAGCGCGCGCCGCCGAGCTGCACGCGGTCGCGCACGTCCTCGGCCGACAGCTGCGTGGTGGCGGGCAGCACCACCGCGCCCAGCTTCATCGCCGCCAGCATGGCGTCCCACAGCTCGACGCGGTTGGGCAGCATCAGCAGGATGCGGTCGCCGCGGCCGACGCCGGCGCCGCGCAGGTAGTTGGCGACGCGCGCCGAGCGCTCGGACATCTGCGCGAAGGAGTACTGCGTGCCCGCGCCGCCCTCGGCGCCGACGATCCACAGCGCAGGCTTGTCGTTGCCGCGCGCAATGGCGTCGAAGTAGTCGAGCGCCCAGTTGAAGGCGCCGAGCTGCGGCCAGCGGAAATCGCGGCAGGCGGTGTCGTAGTCGGTACGGTGGCGCTGCAGGAAGTCGCGCGCCGCGAGGAATGCCTGTGCAGTCATGGTGTCGTCTCCATCCGTTCTGCGGCCGGGCGGCCGCGGCAGCGCGTGCCGCTCACCGGTGCATTGCCGGTGCGTCGTCGGGGTATCGTGGGGAATCGCCGGTGAACCGTCGCTGTTACGCTTGCGCGCGGCGCATCACAACTGCCGCGCGATCACCATCCTCTGCACTTCGCTGGTCCCCTCGTAGATCTGCGTGATCCGGGCGTCGCGGTAGTGGCGCTCGACGTCGTAGTCGGCGAGATAGCCATAGCCGCCATGGATCTGGATCGCATCCGAGCATACCGCTTCGGCCATCTCGGAGGCAAACAGCTTGGCCTGGGAGGCCTCCGACAGGCAGGGGCGGCCGGCGCTGCGCAGCCGCGCCGCGTGGTGCACCAGCAGGCGCGCGGCGTTCAGGCGGGTGGCCATGTCGGCCAGCTTCTGCGCGATCGCCTGGTGCTCCATCAGCGGCTTGCCGAACTGGGTGCGCTCGGTGGCGTAGACCTTCGCCTTCTCGAACGCGGCGCGGGCGATGCCGACCGCCTGCGCGGCGATGCCGATGCGTCCGCCCTCCAGGTTGGACAGGGCGATGCGCAGGCCGTCGCCGCGCGCGCCGAGCAGGGCGTCCTCGGGGATCGCGCACTGGTCCAGGGTGATCGGACAGGTATCGGAGGCGCGGATGCCCATCTTGTTCTCGGGCTTGCCGACCACGAAGCCCGGCGTGTCGGTCGGCACCAGGAAGGCCGACAGGCCGCGCTTGCCGGCCTCGGGGTCGGTCACGGCGAAGACCACGGCCAGGCCGGCGCGCGCGCCGTTGGTGACGAACTGCTTGCTGCCGTCGAGCACCCAGCGGCCGTCCTGCAGGCGGGCGCGGGTGCGCAGGTTGTGCGCCTCGGAGCCGGCCTGCGGCTCGGTCAGGCAGAAGGCGCCGACCAGTTCGCCGCGCGCCAGGCGGCCCAGGTAGCGGTCCTTCTGCGCTTCGGTGCCGTAGTGCAGGATGGGACCGCAGCCTACCGAGTTGTGCACGCTCATCAGCGTGGCGCAGGCCGCGCAGCCGGCGGCGATCTCCTCGATGGCGAGCGCGTAGGCCACGTAGTCGGTATAGGTGCCGCCCCACTCCTCGGGCACGATCATGCCCAGCAGGCCGAGCGCGCCCATCTCCTGCACCACCTCCGGCGGCAGCGCGCCCGCCTCGTCCCACTGCGCGGCGCCGGCGGCCAGCCGCTCGCTGGCAAAGGCGCGCGCGGTGTCGCGGATCATGATCTGTTCTTCGGTGTAGTCGTGGGGCATGGTGGAGCGCTGGGCAGGTTGGCGCGCGGCGGCGCGCATCGATACGGGGCAGTGTAGGAAGCGTGGCCTGCCGCTCCTATGCCAAAATCCGCCAATCTTGCTGAACTCCCAAGCCACTGCCCCGCGCCCGGCCGCCTCCGCCGGGCGGCGGCCGGCCCGGCTCTGCTCCGCCACCCATGGAAAAAGGCACCGTCGCCATCTGTTTCGTCCATCAAGCCATCGCCGGCCTGCGCGCGCGCGGGCTGCCGCCCGAGCCCGTGCTGCGGGCCGCCGGGATCGCCCCGGCCCTGCTGGAGGCGCCCCAGGCGCGCGTGTCGGCCGACAGCTACAGCGCCCTCTGGCTGGAAGTGGCGCGCGTGCTCGACGATGAATTCTTCGGCCAGGACTCGCGCCGGATGAAATGCGGCAGCTTCACCATGCTGTGCCACGCCGTGGCCGGCAGCCAGACGCTGGGACAGGGGCTGGAGCGCGTGGCGCGTTTCTTCGGCCTGCTGCTGGACGATATCGGCGTGCGCCTGGAGCGGCCGAGTGCGGCGGCAGGCGCGGCCGCGCTGGTGCTGACCACGCCTTCGGCGCGCCGGCCGGGCGTGTTCGCCCAGGAGACGCTGCTGATCATGCTGCACGGGCTGATGAGCTGGCTGGCGCGCCGGCGCGTGCCGATCCAGCAGGCCAGCTTCGCCTACCCGGAACCGGACTACAGCGCCGAGTACCGGGTCATGTACTCGCGCCGCCTGGCCTTCGGCGAACCGAGCACGGCGCTGTGGTTCGATGCGGCCTGGCTGGCGCACCCGGTGCGCCACGACGAGCGCAGCCTCAAGGTGTTCCTGCGTGCTGCGCCGCACAACCTGGTGGTCAAGTACTCGGACCGCGCCGGCATCGTGGCGCGCATCCGCCGCTTGCTGCGACAGTCGCGCCCGGAGGCCTGGCCGACCTTCGAGCAGCTCGCGCAGGACATGCACCTGTCGGCCTCCTCGCTGCGGCGCCGGCTGATGGACGAGGGGGCGACCTACCAGCAGCTCAAGGACGAACTGCGCCGCGACCTCGCCATCGAGGCGCTCAGCCATTCGACGCAGCCCATCGTGGCCATCGCGGCCGAGCTGGGCTTCGCCGAGCCGGGCGCCTTTCACCGCGCCTTCCGCCGCTGGACCGGCTCGCGGCCGGGGGCCTATCGGGCGGTACCGGCGCCGTAGCGGCGCGGCGCCAGCCCTGCCGCTACAGCGGCGGCCGGCCGGCGGGCTCGGGGAAGGCCGGAGAGGCCGGGGAGGCCGGAGAGGGGGACGGCCGCGGCGACGCCTGCTGCGCGGCGGCGTCGGCCAGCCACTGCGACCGCATGCCGCCCAGGTCGGCGCCGGACGGCGCCTGGTACAGGCGCAGGCCCATTTCCGGCAGGATCGCCAGCAGGTGGTCGAAGATGTCGCCCTGGATGCGCTCGTATTCCATCCACGCCGTCACCGCGGTGAAGCAGTAGACCTCGACCGGCACCCCCTCGGAACCCGGCTCCATCATGCGCACGTTGAGCAGCAGGTCGTGGCGGATCTCGGCATGCTGGCGCAGGTAGGCCATGGCATAGGCGCGGAAGGTGCCGAGATTGGTCAGGCGGCGCCGGTTGACCGGCTCGTCGGCCGAGGCGCCCAGTTCGCGGTTGGTGCGCTCCACCTCGGCCTGCTTTTCTTCCAGGTAGTCGTGCAGCAGGCGCAAGCGCATCAGGCCGGCGATCTCGTCGTCGCGCAGGAAGCGCACGCCGCTGGCGTCGATGCGCAGGGTGCGCTTGATGCGGCGCGCGCCCGACTCGAACATCTGGCGGTAGTTGCGGTAGCTCTCCGAGAACAGCTTGTAGGTGGGCACCGTGGTGACGGTGTTGTCCCAGTTGCGCACCTTGACCGTGTGCAGCGCGATGTCCTGCACGAAGCCGTCGGCATTGGACTGCGGCATCTCGATCCAGTCGCCGATGCGCAGCATGTCGTTGGATGTGAGCTGGGTGCTGGCCACCAGCGACAGCAGCGTGTCCTTGAACACCAGCAGCAGCACCGCCGACAGCGCGCCCAGGCCGGACAGCATCCACAGCGGCGAGCGGTCGAGCAGGATGGACAGCACCAGCACGCCGCAGATCAGGGCGAGCGCCAGCTTGCCCATCTGGATATAACCCTTGATGGAACGGGTCTGGGCCCGCGTGCTGCCGGAGTAGACGTCCTGCCAGGCGCTCAGCAGGCTGTGCAGCGCCATGAAGACGCAGATCCAGGCGCCGGCATGCGCCACGCGCTCGATCAGGTGGGCGCTGTGGTCGAGGTGAGGTACCTCGCCGATGCCCAGCGCCACCACTGCGAACGGCGTGGCGAACCACAGCCGGTGGTAGGCGCGGTGGCGAAGCAGCGCCACGTTCCAGGCGCCGTGGCCGCTCAGGTCGAGCAGGCGGTGGGCCAGGTAGAGGATGGTGCGCGTCACCACCCATTGGGCCAGCACGGCGGCCAGCGCCAGCAGGCCGAGGTTGAGCGCGAGTTGGGCCCACGGATGGCGGGGCACCAGGTTCGTCAGGGTATCGAGCAGGACTTCCGGATTCATTGACCTTGCGAAGGAACGGCGGAGATGGCGGGAAGGGCCGGGCCGGCACGCGCCGGTGGCGCACGAGGTGCAGCGGGCGCGCAAGGCACGCCAGGCGCACCCCGGGATTCTAGCCGGTGGCGGCAGCCGCCCTCGGCCGGGCAGCTCAGTGGGGCTGCGGCGTGCGCGGCTGCGCCGGCGCGGAGCCCGCCGTGGCCGGGCGGGCCGCCGCCGGCGTGGCGCTCGCCAGCATGCGGTTGCGGCCGGCCAGCTTGGCGGCGTAGAGCGCCGCATCGGCGCGCCCGGTCAGGCGCGCCAGCGACTCGCCCGGCAGCCAATGCGCCACGCCGCCGCTGATGGTGTAGTGCAGCGAGCCGAAGCTGCCGTCGACGCGGCCGGCCTCCGCGCGCGCGCGCAGCCGCTCCGCCACCAGCAGGGCGTCTTCGAGCGCGGTGGCCGGCAGCAGCACGGCGAACTCTTCCCCGCCCAGGCGGCCGATGCGGTCGCCGGGGCGGACGGCATCGCGCGCCATGGCGGTGAAGGCGCGCAGCACCTCGTCGCCGGCGGCGTGGCCGTGGTTGTCGTTGACCGCCTTGAAGCGGTCGATGTCGAGCAGCAGCAGCGCCGGCGCGCTGTCGCCGCGGGCGGCGCGCGCCAGCTGGCGCGTGGCTTCGTCCTCGAAGGCCTTGCGCGACAGCACGCCGGTCAGGAAGTCGGTGTTGGCGATGAGTTCGAGCCGGTGCACCAGGCGGTCGTGGACCATCAGCACCGCGCCCATGGTCAGCGCCGGCACCGCCAGCGCGCCAAGCAACAGGAACAGGATGTGCATGCCCGGCGGGCTGGCGCCGGGCGGGCCCTGCAGGGCCGCCTGCAGCGACAGCGCGCCGCGCAGCGCATGCGCCGCGGCGAAGAACAGGGCGAAGACGGCGGTGGTGACATAGTGGCCGCCGGCCCGCCCCGGCAGGCGCGCGCGCAGCAGGGTCCATCCGCAGGCGGCGCACAGGGCGGCGTGGAAGACCGAGACGATCGCCACCCGCACGTTGAAATCGTCGAAGTGGAAGTGCCACAGCGCCACCGCGGCAGCCAGCGCCAGCACGCCCGCGACCAGCGCGCGCCAGGGTGGCGCGCGGCCGCAGAAGCGCTGCACGCCTGCGTACATCTGCGCCATCGCCCACGCCAGCAGGGGATTGCCGAGGCCGATCACCAGCCCGTCGGGCAGCCGCCCGCGCAGCGCGAACAGCACCAGCGCCAGCGCGGCGGCCAGGTTGGCGTAGAACCAGTGCCCCACCCCGGGCAGGCCGCAGCGCCGCAGCGACCAGATGATGGCCAGCATCATGGCGCCGAGTGCGGCGGTGACGATCTGCATGGCAAGCGCGGCTTGCATCGGCGCGGGGATTCTCCGGATGGGGCGCGGGCGGCCGCGCGGCGGGACAGGGAAGCGGCGGGCGCGCGGCGGCGCATCGCCGGGCTCCATGATACGGCGCGGCCCGGCGATGCGCGAGCGGCCGGGGGATTGACGGGCGGTAAAAGGACCGCCGCGGTGGGGGGAAAGAAGAGGGGTAAGGCAGAGGGGATGCCGCGCGGGGCCGGCTGGCCGGCCCGCTGCACGCATGCCCCCTGGCGTGGTCCGCCGCGCGCTTACCAGCTGTAGCGCGCGCTCGCGATCACGGTGCGGCCGTTGCCGTAGATGCAGCGCGTGGCGTCGTAGCAGCCCGAGATGTACTCGCGGTTGCCGAGGTTGGTGCCGTTGAGGGCGAAGCGCCAGTGCGGGATGCGGTAGGTGATGGCGGCATCGAACAGCGCGTAGCCGGGCACGTGCAGCGAGTTGTCCGGGGCGCCGGCGGTCGGGCTCACGTAGCGCACGCCGGCACCGAAGCCCAGGCCCGCCAGCGGCCCGCCGCGCAGCCGGTAGTCGGCCCACAGCGCGGCCATCTCGCGCGGGATGGGAATGGCGATCGGCCACTTGTTGAGCGTGTCATCGTTGGCCTTGGTGTTGCGCACGTCCTGGTAGGTGTAGCTGGCGATCAGGTTCAGCCCCGGCACCACCTCGGCGATGGCCTCCAGTTCGACGCCCTGGGAGCGCACTTCGCCCGCCTGCGTGCTGTGCGCGCCGGTGGGATCGGCCAGATCCGGGGTCAGCACGTTGCGCTGGTGGATCTGGAACAGCGAGGCGGTCACCGAAAGCTTGCCGTCCGGGCGCGTGTACTTGACGCCGGCCTCGACCTGCCGGCCCTGGGTGGGCTTGAAGGCCTGGCCGTTGCGGTCGGTGCCGGAGGTGGGATTGAAGGAGGTCGAATAGCTGAGGTAGGGCGCGAAGCCGGACGGCATCAGGTAGACCAGGCCGACGCGGCCGGTGAAGGCGCTGTCGCGCTGGCTGCTGGAGCTGCCGGCGAGCTGGTCGGTGGTGCGGGTCTCGGTCCAGTCCTGGCGTCCGCCCAGCGTGACCACCCAGCGCTCGGCCAGCTTGATCTGGTCCTGCAGGTAAAGGCCGACCTGGCTCTGCGTCTGGCGCACGTCCTGCGGATAGGCGCCCGCGCCGGTGAAGATGGACAGGTCGGTGGGGGCGTAGACCGGGTGGTAGAGGTCGAGCGAGGAGGTCAGCGCGTAGTTTTCCGGGTCGAGCGTGCGCTGGCGCTGGTAGTCGAGGCCCAGCAGCAGGGTGTGGCGCAGCGCTCCGGTGTCGAATTTCGCCTGGGCCTGGGTATCGACGTCGAAGCGACCGTAGCTGGGCTGGGCGATGCCGGCATAGCGCAGCATGGTGCGCTGGGTCGGGTCGGACGGGTCGAGGCCGACGCCGTAGCTCATGCGGTCATCCAGGCGCAGGTGGTTGTAGCGCAGGTTCTGCCGCACCGTCCAGGTATCGTTGAAGCGGTGTTCGAACTGGTAGCCGAACGAGTACTGTGTTTTCTCGTAGCTGTCGAAGTCGGGCGAGCCGGTGAACAGGCGCGACGAGATGTGTCCGTTCGGGTTGGGCAGGATGGTGCCCTGGGCGGGCAGGAAGTTGTCCGAGGAATTGGTCTTGTCGCGCAGGTAGCTCGCCATCAGCGTCAGCGAGGTGTCGGCATCGGGGCGCCAGGTGAGCGAGGGCGCCACCATCAGCCGCTGGTCCTTGAAGGGGCCGAAGGGGAGGTTGCCGTCGCGCGCGAGCGCGGTCAGGCGGTAGGAGAACTTGCCGTCCTCGTCCAGCTTGCCGCCGAAGTCGCCGGCGATCTGCTTGCGCGCGTGGGTGCCGTACTGGACCTCGAGCTCGCGCACCGGCTCCAGCGTGGGCAGCTTGGAGACCATGTTGATGGTGCCGCCCGGATCGCCCTGGCCGTACAGCACCGAGGCCGGCCCGCGCAGCAGCTCGACCCGTTCCAGCTGCCAGGGGTCGACGCGCCAGCTGGCGAGATTGATGGTGTTGGGCAGCTGCAGCCCGTCCAGGTAGGTGCTGGGCACGAAGCCGCGCACCGCGGTGTACCAGTCCGAGCGCGTGCCGGCGCCGTACGACGATACCGAGGCGGTATAGCGCAGGGCCTCGTTGACGCTCTGCGCGCCCTGGGCCTCGAAGCGGTCGCGCGTGACCACGCTGATGGACTGCGGCACTTCGTCGAGCGACGCATCGGTCTTGCTGCCGGTGGCGCTGCGCGTGGCGATGTAGCCGATCACCGGGCCGTTGGCGGTCTCGCGCTGGGCCGCGGCGCTGACCGTCACCACCGGCAGTTCGGCCTCGCTGCGCGGTGCCTCGGCCGGGCCGATGGTGAAAACGTGGTCGGCCTGCCGGCGCGCGGCCAGGCCGCTGCCGGCCAGCAGGCGGTCGAGTGCCTCGCCGACGGTGAAGTTGCCGTGCAGGCGCGGGGCCTGCTTGCCGTCGGTGATGGCGCTGGCGAAGACGATCTGGGTGCCGGACTGGCGGGCCAGCGTCTTCAGCGCCTGCTCCAGCGGCGCCGCCGGCAGGTCGAGCGCGACCTGCCCGCCCTGCGCCAGCGCCGCGCCGGCCAGCAGCATGGCGGCGGCCAGGGCGGCCAGGGCGGACAGGCGCGCCAGCGGCCGCAGCGCGGTGCGCCGGGGCCCGCTTGCGGCGGGCATGCCGGTGCGCCTGGCGGCGTGGTGTGTCGATCGATGTGTCGTGTCGTGCTGCGTTGCGTCCGTGGCGGCGCCCGCGCGGTGGCTGCGATTCACTGCGTCACTCCCCTTCATTGTGTGTGGCTGTCGAAGGGAATGACGAGCGGGCGCGGCAGGTCCCCTACCTCGCCACGCAAAAAAAGTTCAGGGTTCGGCGCGGGCGCGCACCGTGACCGTGTCGTCGGGCGCGCGTGCCACGGCGACCGGCAGGATGGCGGGCAGCAGGTCGAGCAGGACGTCGGTGCCGGCGCTGTCGAACACGCCGGAAATGCGCAGGTCCGCCAGGCGCGCATCGGCCAGCGTGACCGGTGCGCGCCGGTAGCGGGCGATTTCCGCCAGCGCCTCGGCGAGCGGGGTTTGCGTGAAGACCAGCTTGCCGTCCTTCCATGCCAGGCGGCTGGCGGCCTGCTCGGCGCTGACCGCGGCGACGGGCTCCAGGCGCCCGGGCGCCGCCCAGGTCGCCTCGCCGGCGCCCAGCAGCACCGAGTGGCCGCCCTCGCTGACCTGCACGCGTCCGCGCAGCACGGTGACGCCGACGCGCTCGCGCTCGCGCCGCACGTCGAAGGCGGTGCCCACCACGCGGATGGCGGTGCTGCCGGCCTGCACCAGGAAAGGCCGCCAGGCGGCGTGGGCGACGTCGAACAGCACCTCGCCCTCCTGCAGCGCCACGCGGCGTGAACGCAGGTGCCAGCCGACCTCCAGCGCGCTGCGCGTATTGAGCACGAGCTGGCTGCCGTCGGGCAGCGTGACGGTCTTGCGCGCGCCGGCGGCGGTGGCGTAGCGGGCGCTGTGCAGCGGCGGATCCAGCCACAGCAGGCCGGCGGCCAGCGCGACGGCGAGGCCGGACAGGCCCGCCAGCGTGGCGGCGCGCGCGCGGCGCGGCCGGCGCGGCGGCGCGCCGGCGCCGGGGCGCGCGAAGCGTTGTTGCAGCGCCGCGCGGTGGCGGGCCAGCGCGTCTTCCTCGCGCTGGAAATCGTCTTGCTGGCTGTCTGGCTGAACGTTCTGCTGGGGAGGGGACATGCTCAGGATCCGAGCTCGCGCTGCAGGGCCGCCCGGCAGGCGGCCAGGCCCAGGCGGACATGCTTCTCCACCGCCTTGCGCGAAATGCCCAATGTTAACGCCACCTCGGCCTGCGGCAGTTCGTGGACCTTGTGCAGGACGAAGACTTCGCGGCAGCGCGGCGGCAGCGTCTCGATGGCCGCCGCCAGGCGCTCGAACTCGCGCGCCGCGTCGAGCCGGCGCGCCTGGCCGGGCGCCTCGCTGACACCGTCCGGCAACTCATCCATGGACAGCACCCAGGCCGCGCGCGCGCGTTCCACGCGATGGCGGTCGATGGCCAGGTTCAGCGTGGCGCGCCGCAGGTAGGCGATCGGGGTCAGCACCGGCTGGCGCGGCGGCTCGGCGAGCAGGTTGACGCAGACATCGTGGACCACGTCGCGCGCGAAGCCGCGGTCGGCGCCGAAGCGCCGGCGCAGGTGCTCGACCAGCTCGTCGTAGTGGCGCACCAGGGCGGCTATCAGGGGCGGGTAAGTCTGGTCGCGGGGCACCGGTCGTCGCCTTGGCCGGGATCCGGCAACGGGTTGGGAGATGAAAGTGTTGAATTGTAAATGAGAATGATTGGTATTTGCAATAATAGAGAGAGTACCAGGGCCGGCGAGCCCATTCGCCTCGGCCCCCACGCCTGCTCATCCATCGGGCTTAGGGCCATGCCGGCATTGCGTCCCGCCTCGGACCGTGCGGCGCCGAGCCTTGAAGAGGGGGGCCGGGTTCAGCGGCTGCTACCGCGTCGAGAGCATCTGGCCTTGGATCTTGGCCAGGTGGTCCGGTCATCGTCCTGATGCCCCTGAGGCGGTCCTCTGACGGGCACGTTGAGCGCCTTTCCTGCAGAAAGACCGGAAACCTCCTGTATCACCGGCAAGGGCGGCCATGCAATATGAAGAGGTAGCAAGTCCAGGGAAGTCCGCAGCGATTGCTGGAGGGGCCGCACCATGCGTCGTTTGCACAGAGATTTCCAGCCTGCTAAAAAGGAGAAGCGTCACTTGGATCTGGCCATCGGCGGGTTTAGCGCATCTAGCATTGCCATACTGGCAATTTTCTCCAATCCTCGGCGCCAATTTCGGCAGATTCGTCGGGGGGCGTGATGGCTGACAATGTCTCGTCCCCGGTCTCGACTGCTCTCGAGTTCTACGCCGACCGTCTAGCCAAGAAAATGATCGGAATTGGCTGCGCGCTCATCGTGGTGGCGCTTGTGCCAGCGCTCAAATTCGGCGGAGTCGGTCTGGGCGGCGGCGTATTCTCGGCATCTCTCATGCTCATTGCGACGGGAAAATCCAGGCGGTCAAACGCTTATCTCCGGTTCGATGCGGGCCACTTCGAAACGAAGCTGACGCTTGCTTCCGGGCGGCAGAAGGTGCTTTACAGCGCAGTCACCAGCTGTGATGTGAGCGATAAGCTGGTTGTCGTTCACTATCGCGAGCACGGCCAACCCGCCGGTTCGAAGCCGAAACGAATCTACATCCCTCTTGGCGAACTTCGCGCCGACGATCGTCCCTTGTGTATCGATGCGTTTCGTACGCGTTTGCGGTCGGCCTCATCCGCCTGACGTGTGTCCGATGAACGGGGTGGGTCCAGATCTGACACGGTGGCAGATCAGGAAGTCGAGTTGGTTGGTCCTCGCAGGCACCTGCCGGCGCGTGCTGCCAGGACGGAGCGCTTCGGCCGCATTGCTCTGGCTGGCGCTGGCCAGCGGCCCTGCACGGGCGGAGTCTTGCGAGGCGCCATTGAGCGATCATTCGGCCGTCCAATACTCATGCGACATGCATGAAGGCATGGCGCGCTTCAGGATCGATGGCGCATGGGGTTTCATCGACAAGTTCGGCAAGCTGGCGGGGGCGCCTCCATTCGACCATGCGGATGACTTTTCGGAAGGCTTGGCCGCCGTCAAGTTGGGGGAGCACTGGGGCTTCGTCGACAAGACCGGTGAACTGGTCATTCCTCCCAGGTTCGGCTCCGTCCATCGCTTCTCCGCCGGCCTGGCCGCCGCAATGGGGGAAGGCGGCAACTGGGGCTACATCGACCGCCATGGCCAGTGGGTGATCGCGCCGGCCTACGAGCAAGCCGGCCGCTTTCAAGATCGGACCGCGATGGTCAGGGAACGTCGCCAGGGCTCTCTGCTGATCGACCGGCGTGGACAGGTGGTCAAGCGTTTCGAGGCCGGCCTGTCGGTCGACCTGGACCCGGATGCCCGGGGGCTCTACAGGGCCGAGCGCCAAGGCGCGCGCTGGCTCTGGCATCGCGAAGGCGGGCTGTTCCCGATGCCGGAGGCGTTGCAACGCTACGTGCAGATCGACGGCGACGGCCTGATTCCAGTCAGCCTCGAGTCGAACGGCGGCGATGTGCTGTGGGGGGCGATGGATATCCAGGGGCGCTGGGCCGTGCCCGCGCGCTTCGCATCGATCGGGCCGTTTCAAGCGGGTCTGGCTGTCGCACAGCCGGCAGAACCAGCTGGCGGGGATGTCGAAGGCGGCAGCCTGGCGGGACGTCGCCTCGGACTGATCGACCGGCAGGGCCGGTTCGTAGTCCCCCCGCAGTATGAGCGGATCACGCGGCAAGCCTGGGGCGGCTACCAGGCCACCCACGCGGGAGAGGCTGGCAGCGACATCATTGGCCGGGACGGACGGGTGCTGTTGGCCGCCGCCACGTGTCCAGGCTTGCGCGAGGTGTTGGTCGCCCTGTCGGTGGAGAAGGCGCAGTGGAGCGTCGTGGCGGGTTGCGGGCGGAGCTGGGCATTTCATGCCCGTGCGGGCATGGTCCGCAGCCGTATCGCGAAGCCCGCGGCCTATGCCACCGGCACCCATCTCATGCTCGAGGGCGCCCTCAGTGGTACGCAAGCGCCGCTGCCTTTTGACATTTTCGACGCGGCGGGCCGCCGGGTGGTTTCGAGCGAAGACCGGGCGTTACAAGGCGATCAGGCATTGACGCGCGGGGATCTGGTGCTCCTCGTGCCGTCTGGCGAGGCCACTGCCGAGCACAGCCGCCTGGATCTGCTGCCTCTGGCCGTGGTGGTACGGAAGCGCAACGAGACGCAGATCATCACCCGGGACGGCAAGCTCATTTCCAATCCCGGCTGGCACTATCGCGCCGAAATGAACCAGGGTCACTTTGTCTTGAGCGGGCCCGGCGGTCCTGGCGGCAAGCCGCTCGACGGGCCGCTGGTGATGTCCACCCCTGGCGAACCGTTCGATGAGCCGTCTGTGTGGCTCTTCTCGGGTGACGCCCCGCCGGACCGCACCCGCTGGGGCGCCATCGACGGGCGGGGGCGGTGGGTCGTCCAGCCACAGCATGGCCACTATCTATCTTCTTTCCGGGATGGCGCAGTGGTTGACTGGGACGGCACGCAACCGATGGTGGTGGAGCGCGATGGCAAGCGCCACCTATGGCCCCAGGATGTGCAGCGAATCACGCGCGTGAGCCAGCGTGCTTTCATCGGCTCACCCCGCGATCCCGGGGACCCGCTTGTGCGCCTGGAACTGGGTACCGGGAACATAACCCGGATCACTTTCCCCGCCAAGGTGAACCTCGAGGATTTCCACGATGGCCTGGTCAGCGCCGGTGATCCGGAGGGCCTGCGGTGGGGGCTGCTGGACGACCAGGGCGAATGGGCCGTGCCGCCACGTTTCGACAGGCGCCTCGATCCGGTCCGGGACGTGCAGGGCCGTCTGCTCGGCTGGCGAAGCGCCAGCAGGTTTTT
Organism: Cupriavidus sp. USMAA2-4; assembly: GCF_001854305.1. Lineage (NCBI taxonomy): Bacteria > Pseudomonadati > Pseudomonadota > Betaproteobacteria > Burkholderiales > Burkholderiaceae > Cupriavidus > Cupriavidus sp. USMAA2-4. Next base: position 2,529,220 of record NZ_CP017749.1, read on the forward strand.
CGACGGCGACAGCTCCCGCCTCCGGCTCGGCTGGCTCGACGCGGAAGGCCGGGAACTGGTGGCGCCCGGCTACAGCGCTATCGAGTACGACGCCAAGCACGGCATGTTGCTGCTGACCAAGGATGAAGAGTATAAGGGGCTGATGGCGCCGGACGGCCAGGTCCTGCTTCCCGTGCAGTACGAGGACATTCGGCAGTTGGGGGAAATCTTCGTGGTGAAAGAGCCCACGCAGTACGGCCTGCTCGATGCCCGGGGAGAGTGGTCCGCACCGCTGGCACCGCCGGTAAGGCCGCGGGGGGGATGGCCTGTCCCATGAGGAGACGCGCTCAGGCGCGGAGCGCGTGCTGGCCGGCCTCCGCGGCGCTCCATGGCCGGCGCGCAGTTGCCGCTTGCCATTGCGCATGAAGATCCGTCGCAACGCTGGCGACCCACGCACCGAGGCCCCGGGGGGGGCGTCACGTTCTACGGCTGCGACTTCAAGGAGCGCGTGCGTCTTCAATGTGCGCAGCGCTCCGCCAACCGCGGAAGCCCTGGCAAGCGCAAGGCATCGCGACGTCCCGCTAAGCGAATTCATTGCTTATGAATCAACGTCCTATCCCTTGGGCCGAACTCAGCCTGTTCGCCAGACGCGTTGCCGCGTTGCACGCAAGTGATCCTCCCTTGGGCGTTGAGCCTGCCGCGGATAACAACGTGATGAAGGTCACCGAAGACTGCCTGTTCATGCGGACATCCTCGGGCAGAGCGTGGGGCGGAAGAGGTAGTTGGAGCTGGATATGCACGCTGGCGATGCCTCTTGTCTTCGCTCTACTCTCCCTTGTCGAAGATTCGACCCGCATGGACGATTGTGAGCACAGGGGAGACGCCGCCGGAGCCCTGGCGCACTATCTGGAGCACCTCGGCAATGCGCTGGGCATGACCGCTGTGCTCTTCCTGGGTTCCGCCTGGACCTTCTTCCTCTGGCGACTGCAACTGCCCATCATCTTCAACCGCAAGACGCGTAAGGTCGCCTGCATCCTCCAGGGAAAATGGGTCTACCAGTCGTGGGATCACCTGCAAGCCTCGATCGAGGACCGAATCCGTTTTGCAGCAGGTCGCGCACCGGCAGTCGATATCGAGCTGACACTGCTTCTGCCCTATGCCAATCCCGACCGACCGTATGCCGATGGCCGCCTGCGCATCGGCATCGCCGCCACCCGGGATCACCCGGATGCCATCGCCAGGCCGGGTATTTATGGCGCGGCCCAGGTCTGGGAGTACATCCGCTTGTATATGCAAGAGGGGGCCGCGGCATTGCCGCCGAACAGTTCACGCGGGCCATATCGCCTATCTCGGGTAGGCGAGGCTGTACGCTACTTCAACCCCTTGAAGGCGCTGAAGGTCAGCCACCCGGCCTGGCTCCTGCTTGCCGTTCCCTTCTTCGTACTCGTCGCGTTGCCGGTTGCGCCGCTGCTGATGCTGGGCGACGTCTTTTACATGGGACTGGAGCGCATTCTGCCCCGCCGCAGATGGCCGAAGGAACTCATTGACGCTTGCGATGGCATATGGGACGGGAGGGAGGATTGAGTCAATCCCGGTAGTGCTGCGCCGGCAGCAGAGGTCTTGGTAAATATCGGCATTCTTTTCAGATTCCTCTCATAGGAAGACTGGCGAGGCGGGCCCTACACTGCGGCGGGTCTGCAGGTTGCCGCGCATTACTCTGCGGCGCCGATGGGCATGGCGCCGATCCGCCGCACTGTCCGCCGGCCGCAGGATGCATTGCGCAGATGCATCGCAGATGCCATCCCCACGCGAAGATCGGGCGGCTGGACGACCGGCTGACATCCCACGTGCCAGGTGCCTGGGACCTGACGAGACGAAGTGAACTGCTCCAAGCTATGAAAAGCACCCTCCGACGCTGGCTGACAGCAAGCAGCCTGCTGGCACTGATATGGGGCCCCAACGCGGCAGCCGACGAGACGGATTGGCTCCACTTCCCGATGTACGCGAGGGATACGGCGCACGCGGTGGATCTGCAGGCGCTGCGGTGGCGGCCCGATGGCCTGCTGGCGTCGGCGACACGCTACCCGCGCCATTCCGGGGAGCCATGGACCGAAGAGGAGTCCAGCCGCGGTTGGTACAACTACGAACGGCGGCTGATCGACTGCAGCCTGGGCTTCTATGTGTCGACAGACATTCAGTTGCTCGCGCGCGACGGCACCGTGATCGCCTCGCGTTCCTATGCACCTGCGGAGTGGGTCGACCGTCTGGAGGGACAGTTGCTCGAGAGCCGGCAGAATTCCTGGCCGCAAGGCAACGAGATCCTGCTCGCCTGCGCGGCGGCGTCGAGCCCCGACTTGAAGGCGCGGCGTGCCAGGATGGCGCGCAAAGTGTCGCCGCTGATCACGTTCAAGCCCATCACGCAGGATCTTGCCGCGGAAAGCGCGGACCTGATGGGCCTGGCGCGTCCAAACCTCACCCGCGAGGCGTTGCGCCTGAAGCCGGGCATGACGGCGGCAGCCCTGTTCGACCGCATGCGCCGGCAGTATGCCGACTGGCGGCGCTCGGTTGCCGGGCCGCATGCAGGGCCGGCAGATCCGACGACTGCGCGCCGCAGCGAGGTCGAGCGCCTGTTCGGCAGCTATCTGCAGCAAGCGACGGCTGGCCGCATCAGCGCCATGCGCCTGCTGCCTTCCGACGTCCTGGAGTATTCGCGGGCGCTTTCCTTCTACGAGTTTCCCGAATTGCGTCCCGGCGAGGCGGTACGTGTCGGCGACGCGTACCGTGTGGCACGGACCGAGCGCCTGGATTGCCAGAGTGGCGTGGTGCTGCCCGTGGCATGGGTCTGGCGAGGCCGTGACGAACAGGTGCTGCTCACAAGACGCGCTTCGGCCGAAGAGGCGTTCGGCCCGATTGGCGCTGGTTACCGCGATGCCGGCGGCGGGTGGGACTTGCGCTGGGGGGGCTGGAGCGATGCGACATTGCCGGGTGCGCTCTGTCAGGCGCTGTTCCGCCTGAAGGCTGGCAGGGAGCCCGCTGGTGAGCCCACCGAGGAGCGGACGTCAGCCCCGTTCGGGCTGACGGCGCAACGTCTCATGCAGCAGGGCACGCCCGAGGCGATGCTGCTGGCGATCCGTGCCGCCTGGCGCGCGGACTTGCCTTGACCATCGGCCGGCCTGCCGCAGGCTCGTTTTCACATTCCCCGGATACCTATGTGTATGACCTCATCGCGATCTTCATGGCTGGCTCTCCTGCGTGTCTGTCATAGCCACCGTATCCGTCGTAGCCGCCCTGGCCGTCGGCGTGCGGGGGCTTCGATGGCGCTGGTCTGGCTGGCGCTGGCCGGTGGCGTGGCGCAGGCGGCGCCGTGCGAGATGCCGTCGAGCGATGACTCGGCCATCCAAGCCTTGTGCGCCGTGCAAGAGGGCATGGCGCGCTTCGAGATCGGCGGCGGGTGGGGCTTCTTGGATAAGTCCGGAAAACTGGCCGGCGAGCCGCGTTTCGATGATGCGCGTGATTTTTCGGAAGGTTTGGCGGCAGTCAAGCTGGAAGGGCTCTGGGGCTTCGTCGACAAGACCGGCGAACTGGTCATTCCTCCCAGGTTCAGCTACGTCCACGATTTCTCCGGCGGCTCAGCCGCTGCCATGGGGGAGGACGATGCCTGGGGCTACATCGGCCGCCACGGCCAATGGGTCATCGCGCCGGCCTACGAGCAGGCAGGGCCCTTCCGGGGGGAAACGGCCGTGGTCAGCGAGCGTGGCCAAGGCTACCTGCTGATCGATCGGCAGGGACAGGTCGTCAAGCGCTTCGAGGCCGGCCTGGAGGTCGACTTGTTTCCGGATGCCCGGGGTCTCTACCGGGCCAAGCGCGAAGGTGCGAGCTGGATCTGGCGTCGCGATGAAGGGCTGTTGCCGGTGCCGCAGGCCATGCGTGCCTTCTACGACGAAGGCGAGGACCTTTTTCCCGCGGCGCAGCCTGGACAGAGCGGCGCCGATGCGCTCTGGGGCGCGGTGGACATCCAGGGACGCTGGGTGGTGCCCGCGCGTTTCGCCGCGATCGGGGCGTTTCAGGATGGCCTGGCCATCGCACAGGCAGCCGCCCCGGCGCACGCGGGGGCCGATGGCAGCAGCCAGTCCAGGCCAAGCGTCGGGCTGATCGACCGGCATGGCCGCTTCGTACTGCCCCCGAAGTACGAGCAGATCACGCGGGACACCTGGGGCGGCTTCCAGGCCAGCTATGCCGAGGAGGGCGGCAGCGACATCATCGGCCAGGACGGACGGGTACTGTTGTCGGCCGCCACCTGCCCGCGCCTGCAGGCGGTGCAGGTCCAGTTCCCCGTGGGGCCGATGCAATGGCATGTCGTGGCGGGCTGCGACCGGAGCTGGGCATTCCATGCCGCGGCGGGCATGGTTCGCAGCCGTATCGCCATGCCGGCTGCGTACGCATCGGGCACGCATCTCCTGTTGGTCGAGAAGGTGTCCGAAGACGAGTCGGCCGCCACGGACGAGGACGACAAGCGCGCGCCGCTGCAATTCGAAATCTTCGACACGGCAGGCCAGCTGGTCTTTTCCAGCGAAGCCCCCGCCTTGCAAGGCGAACAGGCGCTGACGGGGCGGTATGACCGCGTGTTCCTGATGGCTTCCGGCAAGGCGGCGACAGCAACAGACGGCAGCCGACCCGAACTGTTGCCTCTGGCCCTGGTGGTCAGGGGTTACAGCGAAATCCAGGTCATCACCCGGGACGGCAAGCTCGTTTCCGATCCCGAGTGGACCTACGACAGCGATGTGCTCGATTACCGCCAGCCTTCCTCGGGAGGCGAGGGGGTCGAGGGGCCGCTGGTGATGTACACGATGGGAGGGTGGGGTGCCATCGACGGGCGCGGCCAGTGGGTCGTCCCGCCGCAGTATCGCCGCCTGTCCCCGTTTCACGATGGCGCCGCGCTCGCCCGCGAGGGCGAGCGGCTGGTCGTGGTGGAAGACGATGGCAAGCGCCACCTCTTGCCCGAGGATGTACAGGGAGTCAGGCGAGCGAGCCAAGGTGTCTTCCTGGGGCAGGCCGGCCATGACGACGACGGGCTTGTCCGCTTGGATCTGGCGACTGGCGAGATCACCCGGATCACCATGGCCGGCGTGGCGGAACTCAAGGATTTTCATGATGGCCTGGCCAGCGCTCGCGCTCCGGACGCCCGACGCTGGGGGCTGTTGGACGACAAGGGCGGGTGGGTCGTGCCTCCGCGTTTCGACAACCGCCTGGAGCCGGTCCTCGACACCGACGGCCGCCTGGTCGGCTGGCGTAGCGAGGCCAACTTCACGGATGGCGAAACCCACGGTCGCCTGTTCGGTTGGCTGGACCCGAAAGGCCGGGAACTGCTGGCGCCCGGCTACAGTGCCATCGAGTACGACGACGAGCACGGCATGCTGCGCTTGACCCAGGATGAAAAGTACAAGGGGCTGATGGCGCCGGACGGCCAGATGCTGCTTGCGGCGCAATACGAAGAGATTCGGCCCGCGGGAAAGATGTTCACGGTAGTCGAGCCCGCGCAGTACGGCCTGCTCGATGCCCGGGGCGAGTGGTCGTCGCCACTGGCAACGCTGGTGCTGTCGGGGGAGGGGGATTTGCCCTACGAGCAGACGCGTTCGGGGGCGGAGCGCGTGCTGGTCGACATCCACGGGCGCCGTTCGACGGCCAGCGCGCCGCTGCCGCTCGCTATCGCGCACGATGATCCATCGCAATGGTGGTGGTCGCGTACCGAGAACGCGTACCTGGACGATGAAGTCACCGTGTTCTACGGCTTTGACTTCAAGGAGCGGATGCGCCTGCCCGGCCAGGTGCCTTGGTACAGCCGTTTTTCCGAGGACGTCATCACTTTCACGCCCCGCAACGCCCGGGAGAAGAATGCGGTCGCCCTGGCCGATCGGTTCGGCAACGTGCTGGGTCAGTATCCCTACAAGAAGATTGACGCCATGAGCGAAGGCCTTGCCGCGTTCGAGCAGGTGGCTGGCCGCCATCCGTCGGAGCGGCGCAATCGCGCGCGACAGGGAGACGATGCGGAAGGCCCGCCGATCCGGATGGGCTTCCTGGACCGCCGGGGCAAGGTCGCCATCCCGCCGGTGTTCGAGCAGGTGCAGGCTTTCTCTGAGGGACGGGCGGTCGTGCTGCGCCAAGGCAATATCGGCCTGATCGACACGCGCGGCAAGCTGGTCGCGCACAGTGCCTGGCTATGCGGGCGCGTGCCTGTGATTCTCGACGCCGGCGGCCGCGTGCAGTGGCCTGCCGCCGCAGTGAAGATCCGGAAGTGTGGTTAGCGCGCGATGGAGGGCACAGGCATCCGCGCACGGCGCGCTTGTGGCGGGCGCGCGCCGTCCGCAGGTCGCACCGGCACCAGGAAAGTCCATGCGTAAGCCCCTGTCTCTATACCATCCCGCCTTGTACGCGCTGCGCGTCTGGCAGCGGAGACTCTTCCGCACCATTGGCTGGCATGTTTCCCGGCGCCGCTACGCCCGGCTGGGAGCCTGCCGGGAACACCTGCCGTACCGCCACATCAAGCACACCTCCAAGCTGATTCGCCGCCTCGGCGACAGCGACCTGGCCCTGCAGTACAACAAGGTCGTGAACCTGCGCCTGGCTGTCGCCTGCATGGATGGTGTGACCATTGCGCCAGGCGAGTATTTTTCCTTCTGTCGCCTGCTCGGCCGGCCGAGCAGGGCGCGCGGCTTCGTCGACGGCATGGAACTTTCGTTCGGCAAGGCACGCCAGGGCGTCGGCGGCGGCATCTGCCAGTTGAGCAACCTGATCCACTGGATGGCGCTGCATTCTCCCCTCCAGCTGGTCGAACGGGCCAATCACAGCTTCGACCCGTTTCCCGACGAAGGACGGGTGCTGCCCTTCGGTTCCGGCGCAGCCATCTTCTACAACTTCGTCGACCTGGTGCTCTACAACCCGACGCAGGCATGCTTCCAATTGCGGCTCAAGGTGGCCGAGCATCAACTGGAGGGCGAATTGCTATCGGACACGGAGCGGGCCGTGCGTTATCACGTCTACCAGAAGCATCACCGCTTCGTGCGCGAAGGCGGCGAGGTGCTGCGTATCAACGAGATCTGGCGCGATATTCGTGAGAAGGGACATCAGGGAGCGCTGCTTGTCGCCCAATGTCTTTATCGCAATCGGGTCCGGGTGATGTATCCCGTGGCAGAAGCGCAGATCGAGGAGCCCTGCGCGCCACGACACAAGGAAATCCCAACGCCATGACGCCGGTCCCGGTCGCCGGCAGATCGCCGATTCTTGCACCGCGCATGCGCCGGCAGCGTCGTTCTCGCTGCGGCTTATCACGATCTTCTTGAAGGCGACCATAGTGTGTGGCTGGCTGCGCAGCAGACCTTCTTTCGGGCGATGTGAGCGCGGCCGGCATGATGCTCAGTCCCCCGCCTCTCGGTGATTTACCATCGGACCAGCGTCGGCGAGCTTTCGCTGCCGGGCTCTTCCTTGCCGGCCTGGCGGTCGAGCATCCCGATCGTGTCCCGGCCCCGTCACGCGCCTGGGGCGCACCGTTTTCCCTTAGGCTGGCGGCATCGGTCGGCGGGTTCACCGTGTACGTCTTCTGTGCATCGTTGCTGGCGGCCGGCGGCCAGTCGTGGCACGATAGACGGCTTCGCTGCGAGTGCCGCCGCGGCGTTCCGCGCGTCCTTGCGCGCCGATACCAAGACCAAAGCCAACACGGAGACAAGATGACAATGCCGACCACCCGCGCAGGGCAATGCCGCCATGACACGATCCCCTCCCGCGCGCGGCGTACCGCCGTGGCCGCCCTTGCCGCGCTGGCTGCCGCCGCGGCGCTGGGCCTGCCGGCCGGCGCGGCCCGGGCAGGGGAGGTCAAGGTGATGAACTCGGGCGGCTTCACCGCCGCCTACAAGGCGCTGGCGCCGAAGTTCGAGCAGGCCAGCGGTGACAAGCTGGTGACCGAGTGGGGACCGTCCATGGGCCAGTCACCCCAGGCCATCCCCAACCGCCTGGCGCGCGGCGAGAAGGCCGATGTGGTGATCATGGTGGGCGAGGCGCTGGACGACCTGATCCGCGCCGGCAAGGTCGAGCCGGGCAGCAAGGTGGACCTGGCCGATTCCCGCATCGGCCTGGCGGTGCGCGCCGGAGCGCCGCGGCCAGACATCGGCACGGTGGATGCGCTGCGCGACACCTTGCTGCGCGCCCGCTCGATCGCCTATTCGGACAGCGCCAGCGGTGTCTACGTGGAGCGCGAGCTGTTCAAGCGGCTCGGCATCGAGGACCAGGTCAAGGGCCGCGCGCACAAGATCGAGCGCATTCCGGTGGCCAGCGTGGTGGCCAGCGGCGACTACGAGGTCGGCCTGCAGCAGGTCAGCGAGATCCTGCCGGTGGCCGGCGCGCAGTACGTCGGCAAGATCCCGGAGGCGGTGCAGAAGGTGACCACCTTCTCCGCCGGCATCCCGGTCGGCGCCGAGCATCCCGAGGCCGGGCGCGCGTTGATCCGCTTCCTCGCCTCGCCCGAGGCGCGCGCCGATATCGAGCGCAGCGGCATCGACCCGCGCGCGCCGTCGCGCTGAGGCTGGGGCGCCGGGGCGCCCCGGGTCTTCTGCCCTGCCATCCTTCAGGCCGCCTGCGCCTCGTCGGCGCCGGCATGCAGCTGCAGTTCCCGCGCCAGCCGCGCGGCCAGCGCGGCGGCCTGGTTGCGCACGTCGATGATGGTGCCGGACTCCCACAGCGCGCCGCGCAGCGGCGCGCCGATGGCGCTGAGGCCGGGCACGATGCGTCCGCCACGGTCGAACACATGGCCGTGCGCGTCGCCATCGATGCCGGTGCCGGCCGCCGCCTGGCGCACCAGGCCGCCGGCCAGCAGCTGGCGCACCAGCGGGCGCGGGCTGGCGGCATTCCAGCCATAGTCGGCGCCGGTGCAGTTGACCGCCGCGTCGACCGCCGGCGGCGCGTCGGCGAGCGGACGCGACAGCGTCAGGCCGACGCCGCCGTCGCGCTCGGCGAGCGCTCTGACCCGCGCCGGGTGCAGGTGCAGCCGGCCTTGCGCGCGCACCTGTTCCAGCACCGCATGGGTGGGCGCGGCGGCGCGATGCAGCAGGTTGTCCCAGAAGGGCCGCACGTGGCGCAGGAAGCGGCGCCGCTCATCGGGCGAAGCCGCCGCCCACAATGGCGCGATATGGTTGCGCAGGGCGCCGGGAATGGCCTGCCAGTCTTCGCCGCGCGCCACCAGCGCGTCGCGCTGGCGCCGCACGCGCCGCACCAGGTCGCGCGCACGCGGGGCCGCCAGGGCCGCCGCGCCGGCCGCGGCGAGGAAGTCCTCGCCGGGACCGACCGGATGGCGCAGCCAGGGCAGCAGGGCGCGCCGCGAAAAGGCATGGTACTGGCCGCGGAAGCCGTGGCGTTCCAGGGTCGCCACCACGTCCAGCATGGTCAGGCTGCTGCCCAGCAGGGCGACGCTGCGCGCCGCCGCCAGCCGCGCCAGCGCGGCCGGCTGCCAGGGATCGGGCACGTAGCGGCCGTCGGCGGCGAGCGTCTCGCCGTCGCCGAGCCGGGGGCGAGCCGGATGAATGCCAGTGGCCAGCACGATATGGTCGGCCTCCCAGGCGCGGCCATCCACCGCCTGCACGCGATGGGGGGCGCCGATGGCGATGCCGCCGATCTCGGCGCGCACATGCTCGAAGCTGGCGTTGCCGGCGGCACGGGCGCTGGCGCGCGCCAGCATGTCGCGGATGTAGTCGCCATAGGCATGGCGCGGCACGAAGGCATCGGCGGCGCCGGCGGCGTCGGCCAGCCCGCGCTGCACCAGCCACTGCGCGAAGTGCTCCAGGTGCTCGGGATACAGGCTGAAGTTCTGCGCCGGCCCGTTCAGGTAGTGGGCCGGGTCGGTGGTGCCGTAGGCCAGGCCGCGCCCGGCTTCGGCACGCGGCTCGAACAGGCGGATGGCCAGCGCGGCCTGGCTGGTCTCGAGCAGGCGGATGGCGGTCAGGGTGCCGGCCATGCCGCCGCCGATGATGGCGACGCGGCGTGGCGTGTTGGGATGCAGGCTCATGTTGGTCCTCGCAGGGTATCGGTGACGGGCGGGGTGGCAGGCGGAGGCTGGCGGGGGCTGGCGGGGGCTGGCGGGGTGGCCGGCGCCGCGCCTTCAGGCCGCCCGCGCGGCGGCGCGCTCGCGCAGGGCCTGGGCGCCGGCGGTGGTCAGGATGACGTCGTTCTGCGGCGTATGGATGCGGCTGCACAGCACGTCGCGGTAGTGGCGCTCGAGCGGGTTGCCGCGCGCCAGCGCCGGATTGCCGGCCAGCCTGACCGCCAGCTCGACGGCGGCGATGGCGTTGTCGGTCACGTTCAGCTTGAGCAGGTGGCCCTGGGCCAGCGGCGGCGGCTCGCCGCGGTCGGTGTCGGCGGCGCAGCGTTCCAGCAGCAGGCGGCTGGCGAGCTGCCAGCCGTCGATGCGGCCCACCGCTTCCTGGAAGCGCGGCAGCGTCGCCAGCGGCGCGCCCAGGCTGGCCGGAGCGCGCTGGTTGAGCCAGTCGACGAACCAGTCGCGGGCATTGCCGGCCACGGCGTGATAGAGCGTGCCCAGCAGGGTGGCGGTCCAGGCAGCGTGCACCGGATCCTGGTGCGCGGCCCAGGCGGCCGGGGCGCGCAGGTCGACCGCCGCATCGGCGTCGAGCGGCGTCGCCTCGAACAGCACGTCGTGGCTGCCGGTGGCGCGCATGCCGAGGTGGTCCCAGGTCGGCACCACGCGCACGCCCGGCGCCTCGCGCGGCACCAGGAAGACGCCGGTGCGCGGCTGTGTTTCGTCGGTGCGGGCCCACACCGCCAGCCAGCGCAGGGCCGGGATGCCGGTGGCGTAGATCTTGTGGCCGTCGAGCCGCCAGCCGCCGCCGGTGCGGCGGGCCACGGTGGCGGGCAGGCCGCCGCGCGAGGGCGAGCCCAGCTCCGGCTCCACCCGCAGCGAATTGATCAGGGCGCCCGCGCTGACGGCGCTGCGCTGCACCTGCTCGCGCTGCGCGGCCGGCCAGTGCGTGTCGCGCGCCAGGCCGTGATGGCTGAGCAGTTGCATTACCAGCACCAGGGCGGTGGCGGCGTCGCCGCCGGCCACGTGGTGGACCACGCGGCGCGCATCGTCCAGGCCGGCGCCCGCGCCGCCCAGCGCGCGCGGCACCGTCAGCGCCAGCAGGCCGTGCCGGTGCAGGTCGGCGAAGTTCTCGTGCGGGAAGCTGCCCTCGCGGTCATGGGTGGCGGCGCGGCGGGCGAAACGCGCCGCCAGCTCGCGCAGCGTGTGTTCGGACGGGATGGCAGCGGGCGGCGTGCCGATGGCGCCGGCCGTGCCGGGGACGGCCGGCGGCGCGGCAGGGTGGCCGTAGGCGGAAGCGGGCGCGGACGCCGGGGCTGGGGAGTGGCGGGTCATGGGTGGCGAAGGTTTCCTGTGGAGTCGGAGGGCGGCGGGTTGGCGCGCCGCGTTCAATGGCAGATCAAGCCGCTCTCGACCAGCATCACCTGGAAGGCGGTGTCGGCCGCGCCGTCGCGTGCCAGCGCCGCCAGCCGGCCGCTGCGCGCCAGTTCCTGCAGGCGGGCTTCCAGGTAGCGCGCCGAGCCGGCATCGGGCGCGCGCAGGCGCAGCGGCACCGGCGGCGCGCTCAGCAGCAGCGGGGCGGCGCGGAACACACGCCATTCCGGCAAGGCCAGCAGCCGCCGCGCCAGCGCGCCGTCTTCGGCCGCCACCGCGCACTCGCCGCGGCGGAAGGCCAGCAGCGCCTGCAGTGGCGAGGGATAGCGCCGCAGCGTGGCGCCGGCGTCCTGCAGCAGCGTGGCGTAGGGACTGGCGTGCGCCACGCAGGCGGTCTTGCCGGCCAGCGCGTCGAGCCGGAGCACGGGGGCGAAACGCAAGGACAGCAGTGCCCCGCGTGCGCGGCCGGGCGGAGTCGCCAGGGTGGCGCGCGGCGGCGCCGCGCCTGCCGCCGGGGGCGGCCCGCCCAGCACCAGGTCGACGCCGGGCGGCAGGGACTCGCCACCGGCGTGGCGCCCGGCGGTGGCAGAGGCCGGCATGGCGCGCAACTCCAGGCGTACCCCCAGCGCGCCGGCCAGCCATGCCGCCAGCGTGGCCTGGCGGGGGTCGGGTTCGGGCGCGAGCGGTTGGCCGGGCGGCACGGGGCGCGGATAGGCCGGCACGCCCACCACCAGCACGCCACGTGCCTGCGCCTGCCGCAGCAGGGGACCAGGGCCCGGCAGGCGCGGCTGCGGCGCGACGGTGGCAGCGTGCGCGGCCCGGCCTCGGCTTTGGTCTCGGCCCGGGTCCGCCAGGCCGCGCGGCGGCAGCCAGGCCAGTGCGGCGAGGCAGGCCAGCATGGCGACGGCGGCCAGCGCCAAGCGCGCGTCGGCCGGCCAGGCAGCCGCCGGGCGGCTCAGGCGCGCGCTCATGCGCATCGCGGCGTGCATGCCCGGACCATGGCTCACCAGCCCCGCTGCAGGCCGAGCAGGCCCAGGATCTCGCGCCGCAGCCGGATCAGCTCGGGATCGTCGCGGTGGCGCGGGTAGGGCTGCGGCACCGGCAGTTCGGCGGTGACGCGGGCCGGCCGCTCGCTGAAGACGATCACGCGCGTGGCCAGCAGCAGCGCTTCTTCCACGTCGTGGGTGACCAGCAGCGCGGTGAAGCCGGCGCGTTGCCACAAGGCCAGCAGCTCGCCCTGCATGCTGAGGCGGGTCAGCGAATCGAGCTTGCCGAGCGGCTCGTCCAGGATCAGCAGGCGCGGCTCGTTGACCAGGGCGCGGGCCAGCGCCGCGCGCTGGGCCATGCCGCCGGAGAGCTGGCGCGGGTAGGCGCGCGCGAAGTCGGACAGGCCCACGCGCGCCAGCGCGGCATCGACGCGCTCGCGCTGGCTGGCCAGCAGCCCGCGTGCTTCCAGGCCCAGCGCCGCGTTGTCCCAGACCGTGCGCCACGGATAGAGGGTCGGGTCCTGGAATACCACCACGCGGCTCGGATCGGGGCCGGCGATCGGCGCGCCGTCCACCTTGAGGCTGCCGCGGCGCGGCGCTTCCAGTCCGGCCACCAGCCGCAGCAGCGTGGACTTGCCGCAGCCGGAGGGGCCGAGCAGGGCGACGAATTCGCCGGGCTGCGCGCTCAGGCTGACACGGTTGAGCACCGGCAGCACCTGGCTGCCGAGGGCGAAATGATGGCTGACCTGCTCGATGTCGAGGCGCACGCCGGCCTGGGCGGGCGCGGTGTCCTGCCGCGCGGCGGCCGTGGCGGAGGCGGTGCTCACCATTTGACCACTCCCTTCTGCCAGGCCAGCAGGCGGTCGCGCGAGCGGAACAGCAGCGTGATCAGGCCTGAGAACAGCACCGCCATCACCAGCAGCGCGGCGTACATGCTGGCGTAGGCGGCCCAGCCCTGGGCCCACTGCAGGTACCAGCCGAGGCCGGATTTCACGCCCAGCATCTCGGCCACCACCAGCACCGAGAAGGAGGCGCCCAGGCCCATGAAGAGGCCGACGAAGACGCTCGGCAGCGCCGCCGGCACGGCGACCTTGAGCACCAGGAAGCGGCCCTTGGCGCCCAGCGTGCGGGCCACGTCGTAGTAGGCCGGGTCGACCGCCGCCACGCCGGACCAGGTCAGCACCGTGACCGGGAACCAGGTCGCCAGCGCCACCAGGAAGGTGGCCGCGCTGGCGCTGCTGGGAAAGGCGAAGAAGACGATCGGCAGCCAGGCGGTGGCGGGCAGCGGCCCGAGCAGGCGCAGCACCGGATGGACCCAGTAGCCGGCGCGGCTCGACCAGCCGATCGAGACCCCGGTCAGGAAGCCCGCCAGCGCGCCGAGCAGGTAGCCGCTGGCGAGCAGCCGCAGCGAATGCGCCACCGCCTCGGCCAGGCGGCCGTAGTCCTCGCCGAAGACCTCCAGCAGCGATTGCGGCGGCGCGAAGAAGGGACGGGGCAGCAGCAACAGCTTGGCGGTGACGATCTCCCAGGCGATGGTCAGCGCGGCCAGCGCCACCAGCCACGGGCCGGCGCGCCGCAGCGCGGCGCCGAGCGCGCCCAGGTGCTGGTGGGCGACGGCCAGCACCAGCAGCGCCAGCGCGAAGGCGGCGAACAGCAGCGCGGTCTCCTGCGTCAGCGGCCAGTCTTCCGGCTCCGGCCAGTAGCGCACCACGGCGGCGGCGGCCAGCCAGGCCGCGCCGGCGAGCAGGCCGCCGCGCCACAGTCGCGGCACCGGCGGCGCGTCGGCGGCGGCGCTGGCCGGGAAGTCGTCGAGGCCGTCCAGCGGCACGGTGCGGCTGGCCGCCAGGGCGTCAGCTGAGAACGTCGGCATAGATGCGCTCCGCGAACTTGGTGGAATCGGTGCCGGGGCGGATCACTGAGACCAGCTTGAGCTCTTCCGTGTACAGCGCCAGTTCCTTCTTCAGGTCGCCGCCCACCGGGTGGTGGCCGTGCGTATGGCTCTTCAGCATGGCGACCACGTCGGCCTGGCTGGTCTTGGCGAACTCGGCGAAGTGCCGCGCCGCGCCCTCGGGATTGGCCACGGTCCAGTCCTGGGCCTGCAGGACCGCATGCGTCAGCGCGGCGGCGGTGGCCTTGTCCTCGCGCACCAGGCTGCCGCGGATGCCGAGCACGCAGCAGGCGCGCCTGGCGTACTCGTCCGACAGGTTGGTCGCCACTTCGACCAGGCTGCGCTCCTTGCGCAGCAGGTAGGTGCGGGGATCGCCGTCGGCCGCGGCCTGCGCCTCGCCCTTCTCCAGCGCGATGCCGAGCAGGTCGGCCGGATATTGGCGCCACTGCACGTCGCGGACCGGGTCGATGCCGCGCTTGGCCAGCAGGATGGAGAAGAAATTCTTGGCCGGGCTGGCCATGTCGCTGACCGCCACCGTCTTGCCCCTCAGGCTCTTGAGGTCGGTCACGCCCGAGTTGCGCGTGGTCAGCAGGCGCATGCAGCCGCCGTGCGTGGCCGCGGTGAGCTTGACGTCGAAACCCTGTTCCAGCGGCTTGAGCCAGCGCAGCGCCATGCCCACGCCAGCGTCCGCCTTGCGCGTGGCGATGGCTTCCAGCAGCTGGTCGGTCGAGCCGCCGAAGTTGATCAGCTCGACGTCGAGCCCGTGGTTGCGGAAGATGCCCTCCTTGAGAGCCGACGCCACCGGCGACAGGCACACCGAGCTGGCGTTCCAGGCCAGCTTGATGGGCTTGGGCTGGCCGCTGGCGGCGCGCGCCCCGGAGCTCAGCACGAAGGGCGCGGCGCCGCCGGCCAGGGCCAGCGCGCCGGCGGCGCGCAGCCAGCCGCGGCGGCTGGTGCCGGCGGGCGGGGATGGTGGTGGCGGGGCGGCAGCGGTGTCGGCATCGTCATGCATGGCAGTCCTCGATCGTCGGGGTGGGCTGGTGTCCTGAATCACGAATTCCAGGACACCAGAGTGGTGGCAGCGGAGGGCGATGCACCATGCTAAGAACTGGCCGAGGCCGATTGAACGAATTGTTTGGTACAAGCTTGCACGCGGTCCGACTAAGGCGCTGGGCGCATAAGAACCGGCGGCGGTGGTGGGGCGATGGCGGGGCGCTGGCGGGGCGGTGGCGGGGGTGGGGACGCCGCTGCGGTAAACTCGCCCGGTTTCCTTCCGCTCAGATCGATGCAAGCCCAGGCAGAAACCGCGCTCCGGCGCGTGGACATCGTGGTGTACCCCGGCTTCAAGGCCATGGAGGCGGTCGGCCCGATGACGGTGTTCGACTACGCCAACCTCCAGCTGGCGCGGCGCGGCCTGCCGCCGGCCTATGCCGTGCGCGTGGTCTCGCTCGAGACCGGTCCGGTGCGCTCCGACACCTTGATGACGCTGGAGGCGACCGGCCGGCTCGATACCGTGCTGCTGCCGGATATCGCGCTGATCGTCGGCGCGCGCGACATCGAGCGCGCGCTGGCGCAGGCGCCCGCCATCGTGCCTTGGGCGCGTGCCGTCGCGCCGCGCATCGGGCGCCTGATCGCGCTCTGCTCCGGCACCTTCTTCCTGGCCGCGGCGGGACTGCTGGACGGGCGCCGCGCGACCACGCACTGGAGCGTCGCCGGCCTGCTGCACCAGCGCTTTCCCGCCGTCGAGGTCGATGCCGACGCCATCTTCATCCGCCAGGGCAACCTGTGGACCTCGGCGGGCGTCACCGCCGGCATCGACCTCGCCCTGGCCGTGGTGGAAGAGGACCTCGGCCGCGAGATCGCCCTGGACCTGGCGCGCGAGCTGGTGGTGTTCCTCAAGCGGCCCGGCGGGCAGTCCCAGTTCAGCGTGCACCTGGCCAGCCAGGCTACCGCCCATGGCGGCATCCGCGGCGTGCAGGACTGGATCCTGGCCAACCTCGGGCGCGATTTCACGCTGGCCGAGCTGGCGGCGCGCGCCGCCATGAGCGAGCGCAACTTCCGCCGCGTGTTCACCCGCGAGACCGGCAGCAGCCCGGCCGCCTTCATCGAGGCAGCCCGCGTGGAAGCCGCGCGGCGCCTGCTGGAACAGGGCGGCATGGCGCTCAAGGGCATCGCCGCGCAGGCGGGCTTCGGTTCGGACGAGGCGCTGCGGCGTGCTTTCGTCCGCCAGGTCGGCGTGACGCCGCGCGAGTACCGGGAGCGCTTCGGCGCCGGGCGCTGAGGGGCTGGTGCCTGCCGGCCTTCCTGCCGACGCGGGCGATCCGGGGGTAAGCACCGCCCGCTCCAGGCGTGCCAGGTGCTTCAGGTGCTTCAGGTGCTTCAGGTGCTTCAGGTGCTTCAGGTGCTTCAGGTGCTTCCAGCGCTTCGCCGTACCGCCGCCGGGCCGGCGTTCCCAGCGCGATGCCCGCGAGGAACATCGTCATCGCCGGCCGCAGCGTGCCGTCCGGGCGCTCGCCCGATACGGGCCGGGCGCGGCCGCGGGGTTCGACCGGGCTGTGTTTCGCATGGCGGCCATTACCTGGTGAGGGACGCCGCCCCCTGGCGCAAGCGCCTGGGGGCGGCGCCGAACCAGCGCCGGCAGGCGCGCGTGAGCACCGATTGGTCCGAGAATCCCAGCAATTGCGCGATATGCGGCAGCTTGAGACCAGGCTGGGCCAGCAACTGGCGCGCCCACACCATCCTGGCCGCGTCCCGCAACTGCTCGAACTGCACGCCTTCGGCATGCAGCCTGCGCTGCAGGGTCCTGGGGTGCTGTCCCACCGCGCGCGCGACGGTCGCCAGGTCTGTCATGCCGATGCGGACCAGGTTGCCCAGCACATTGCCGACCTGTTCGGCGACCGAAGCCTCCTGGCCGGACGACGGTCCGAGCAGGAAACGCTCGACGAAGTCCTGCAGCAGCCGGTTGTGCCGCGGCAGTTTCTGGCGCCAGGCGAGGGGATCGATCGAGATGCCGTCGAACTCGGCGTGGAAGCGCGGGACCTGGCCCAGGTGCTGCCGATAGCGGGCGCTGCCGGCGATCGGGCCATGGCGGAAATGGATCGCGGCGGGCTGCAGCTTGCCATCGGACAGCATGGCGATCAGGCGGCACTGGTAGGCCACGCAGATCTCCGTGACCTGCGGCAACTCCGGCAGCTCCGGCAACTCCGGCAGGCCCGGCAGGCCCGGCAGGCCCGGCAGGCCCGGCAGGCCCGGCTGGGCCTGCATGCGCTGGAACACCTCCACGCATTCCAGCCCGCTGGCCGGATCCATGAAGATCCGGTACCCCAGCCCGGCGTTGTGGAAGTGGACGTACTTGGCACCCAGCATGAGTCCCTCGCGCACGCTGGAGGCGGATTGCATGATCAGCACCAGCAGGCCCAGGGCCTCCAGCTCCTGCGCGGCCGACAGGCGCAGGCCGAAATCGCCCACGCCCAGCGTGGTGGCAGCGGCTTCGATCGCCTGCGCCACATGGCGGCCGGGGAGGTAGCGGTCGGGATCGGCGAGGTCGCGCGGATCCAGCGCGCAAGCGCGCAGGATGGCGTCGGGATCACCGCCGAGATCGCGGACCAGCCGCTGGAAGCCGGCCAGCGCGGCCGCGCGGACGAGATTGGCGTGTGGCGAATCAGGGGCCATCGCGGGATGCCTGTCGTGGAACATCAAAATCTTGTCGCGTAAAGCCAAAATCGACCAGAGGTTTAACCCTAGCATTGGCTCGGTCGGCAGCGCTCGACACAGAACAGACAGACCAGACAGGAGACAGATCGCATGGACACGCAAACCGGCCGGCAGGATGCCGCGGAGCACTTCGACTTCCTTATCATCGGCGCCGGCATCTCAGGCATCGGCGCCGCCTGGCACCTGCGCCGGCGCTTTCCCGAAAGCCGCTTTGCCGTGCTGGACGCCATGGACGGGTTCGGCGGGACCTGGTGGACGCATCGCTATCCGGGCGCACGCTCGGACAGCGACCTCTATACCTACGGCTATGGCTTCAAGCCCTGGCGCGGCCGCTCCATCGCCACGGCCGAGGAGATCCGCCGCTACCTGGGCGAAGTGATCGAGGAAAACGAGCTGGCGCCGCACATCCGCTACGGGCACAAGGTCACGGCGGCGGACTGGTCGTCGCAGCAGCGGCGCTGGACGCTGGAGGTCGCGCGCAAGGCCGCGGGGGACACGGTGACGATCACCGCGGGCATGCTCTGGATGTGCTCGGGTTACTACGACCATGGCAAGGGCCACACGCCGCAATGGCCGGGCATGCAGGACTTCAAGGGCCAGGTGGTGCACCCGCAGCACTGGCCGCAGGACCTGGACTGCACCGGCAAGCGGGTGGTCGTGATCGGCTCGGGTGCCACCGCGGCCACGCTGATTCCCGCCCTTGCCGATGACGCAGCGCACGTGACCATGCTGCAGCGCTCGCCGACCTTCTTCTCGGCCGAGCCGTGGTCCCACCCGCTGGAAGCGCCGCTGCGGGCGCTGGACCTGCCCGAGGACTGGGTGCATGAAATCCTGCGGCGCGCGCATATTGCCAAGTCCGCCGAGGTGGTGCGCATGTCGTTCGAGCAGCCCGAAGACCTGCGCCAGTTCCTGCTCGAGCAGGCCCGCAGCCGCCTGCCCGGCGATTTCGACGTGGACAAGCATTTCAACCCGCGCTACCGCCCCTGGCAGCAGCGCGTGGCCGTGGTGCCGGACGGCGACCTGTTCACGGCGATCGGTGGCGGCAAGGCGTCGGTGGTCACCGATACCATCGAATGCTTCGACGACACCGGCATCCGGCTGAGCAGCGGCGAGCACCTCGATGCCGACATCGTCGTCACCGCCACGGGCTTCAATATGCGCTTCTTCGGCGGCGTGCCCTTCCGCGTCGACGGCGCGCCGGTGGACTTCACGCAGCGCGTCACCTATCGGGGCCTGATGATCGAGGGCGTTCCCAATATGGTCTACACCCTGGGCTACTTCCGCGCGAGCTGGACCTTGCGCTCGGACCTGGTCTGCGACCTGGTGTGCCGGGTGATCGCGCACATGCGGCAGCATGGCCTGACCATGGTCGAGCCCGCGCTGCGCGCCAGCGACGCCGGCATGCCGCGCCTGCCCTGGATGGACGCCACCAACTTCAATGCCGGCTACGTCATGCGGGCGCAGCACCACCTGTTCCGCCAAGGCGACCGCGCCCCGTGGACGCACCAGATGGAGTACGCCGAAGAGCGTTCCATCCTGCCCGCGGTGCAGCCCGACGACGAAGCGCTGAGGTATCGTTGAGCGCCGCTGCGCCTGCTTTTCCTTCCCCAGAAAAACCATCCGATCCAAGGAGACAATGACCATGGCCCTCGATCCCCACCTCGCCGGCGCCCTGCAGATGATGACCGGCGCAGGCGCCAGGCCCCTGCACGAAGGCTCGCCCGAAGAAGGGCGCGCCGCCTACCTGGCGCTGACCATCGGCACGCGCACGCCCGAGCAGCTGGTGCCGGTCGGCAGCGTGCAGGACACCACCGTCGACGGCGCCGCCGGCCCGCTGAAGGCGCGCATCTATCGCCCCGAGGGCGCCGGCCCGTTTCCCACCGTCGCTTTCTTCCATGGCGGCGGCTTTGTCATCGGCGACCTCGACACACATGACAATATGTGCCGCGACATCTGCCGGGGCGCACGCGCGGTGGTGGTGGCGGTGGACTACCGCCTCGCGCCCGAGCATCCGTTCCCCGCCGGCATCGAGGACGCGCTGGCTGCCGCCCGGTGGGTCGTGTCCCACGCCGCCGACCTCGGCGGCAGCAGCACCGTCGGCGTGGCGGGCGACAGCGCGGGCGGCAACTTCTCGGCCGTGGTGGCGCAGCAGCTGCGTGACCAGGGCATCCGGCTGGCCGCGCAGTTCCTCATCTATCCGGCGGTGGACCACGTCGGCGCGGTCTACCCCAGCATGGAGCGGAACGCCAAGGGCTACTTCCTCGAAGCCGACACCATGGCCTGGTTCTACGGCCACTATGCGGGCGGCTTTGGCCAGACCCTGGATCCGCGCCTGGCACCGTTGCAGGCCGCGAGCCTGGCCGGCTTGCCGCCGGCCGTGGTAGTGACGGCCGAGTTCGATCCCCTGCGCGATTCGGGGGCCGCCTACGCCGAGGCCCTGCGGGCCGCCGGTGTCGAGGCCGACTACATCGCCGGCCCCGGCATGATCCACGGCTTCTTCGACATGGGGCGCTGGTCGCCCGGCGCGCAGGCCATCATCCAGCACGCCGTCCGCCGCTTCGGCGAGGTGCTGCGCGGCGACTGAGGGTTGCGCGGCTGTCGCCGGGGCGGCAGACGTCCTGATGAAGCGGAGGCGCCTCCGGCGGCGGCGCGGCGGGAGACGTTGGCATCACCTCCGGGGCCGGCGCGTACGCGCGAGCGTGGCGGTGTACGGCGGGGGCATGGACTTCGCCGCGCGCCGCGTCCGACCGTCCGCGCGCGATCTTCATCACGCCATCGCACCAGAATCCGAGCGGCGTGCCGATGCCGGTGGCGCGCCGGCACGCCCTGCTGCGCCGCACGGCTTCTTCCTGGGCCTCGGGCCAGGGCCGGAACCAGGGCGAGGACTAGGGCGGGGACTAGGGCAGGTCCTGTGCAACCCGCCGCGCCCACCAGTAGCGCAGCGGATGGTCGAGGTCGGGGTAGAGCACGGGCTGGCTGAAGCAGCCGGCCTGCACCATCAAGCGGTGGGCGCCGAGGATGGTTGCGGCGTAGACGATCACTTCGAGCATGGCGGCCACCGTGAAGCGCGTGCGTGGCGGCGCTACTGCCTGTGATGGATCAGCCGGTTCCACCAGTAGCGGACGGGGTGCTCGTGCTCGGGATAGAGCAGGGACTTGTGGAAGAACTCGGCCCGGATGGCGAACACGTAGAGCGCGACGATGACCGCCGCAAGAACGAGCGCGGTAAGCATGGCGGTCTCCTGTACGAGCGACCATTTTCATTCTAGGCACGCGCGCGCCCAACCGCCAGGCGGGTGCCTGGCGGTTGGGCGATCAGGATCGGGATCCGGGGCCGGCGCCCGCGCCGGCCGGGCTCAGGCGGCGAGCTGCGCCGCGTGGTGGCGCAGGTGGTCGTCGATGAAGGTCTCGATGAAGTAGTAGCCGTGGTCGTAGCCCGCATGGCGGCGCAGCGTCAGCGGCTGCCCGGCCGCGGCGCAGGCGGCCTCGAAGGCTTCGGGATGCAGCTGCTCGGCCAGGAATTTGTCGGCCAGGCCCTGGTCGACCAGGATGCCGCGCGGGAAGGGCGCCGCCGGCTGCGCCTGCATCAGCGCGCTGGCATCGTGCTGCGCCCAGCGCGCGCGGTCGGCACCGAGATAGCCGGTGAAGGCCTTCTCGCCCCAGGGGCAGCGCGACGGCGCCGCGATCGGCGCGAAGGCCGACACCGAGCGGAAGCGCTGCGGATGGCGTTGCGCCAGCACCAGTGCGCCGTGTCCGCCCATCGAGTGGCCGCACAGGCCCACGCGCTCGCGGTCGGCCGGCAGCACGGTGGTGGCCAGCGCGAACAACTCGTCCACGATATAGCTTTCCATGCGCCAGTGGCGCGACCAGGGCGCCTCGCTGGCATCGAGGTAAAAGCCAGCGCCCACGCCGAAATCCCAGCTGTCGGCCTCGCCCGGCACGCCGGCGCCGCGCGGGCTGGTGTCGGGCGCCACCAGCATCAGGCCCAGCTCGGCGGCCAGGCGCTGGGCGCCGGCCTTGATGGCGAAGGTCTCTTCGGTGCAGGTCAGGCCGGCCAGGTAGAACAGCGCCGGCACGCGCGGCGCGCTGGCGGCGAGCGCCTGCGGCGGCAGGAAGACCGAGAAGCGCATCGGCAGTCCGATGGTCTCCGCGTCATGCCGGTAGAAGCGCTGCACGCCTCCGTGGCAGCCGTGCTCCGAGATCAGTTCCAGTGCCACGGCGGCCTCCTCAGTACAGCACCACCGAACGGATCGATTCGCCGCGCTTCATCAGGTCGAAGCCTTCGTTGATGCGTTCCAGCGGCAGCGTATGGGTGATCAGGTCGTCGATGTTCAGCTTGCCTTCCATGTACCAGTCGACGATCTTCGGCACGTCGGTGCGGCCACGCGCGCCGCCGAAGGCCGAGCCTTTCCACTCGCGTCCGGTCACCAGCTGGAAGGGGCGGGTGGAGATCTCGGCACCGGCCTCGGCCACGCCGATGATGATGGACTTGCCCCAGCCCTTGTGGCAGCACTCCAGCGCCTGGCGCATGACCTGGGTGTTGCCGATGCACTCGAAGGAGTAGTCGGCGCCGCCGTCGGTCAGCTGCACGATGTGGTCGACCACGTTGTCGACTTCCTTCGGGTTGACGAAGTGGGTCATGCCGAACCGGCGCGCCATGGCTTCGCGCCCCGGGTTGATGTCGACGCCGATGATCTTGTCCGCGCCCACCATCTTCGCGGCCTGGATCACGTTCAGGCCGATGCCGCCCAGGCCGAACACGACCACGTTGGCGCCCGCCTCGACCTTGGCGGTGAAGATCACGGCGCCGACGCCGGTGGTCACGCCGCAGCCGATGTAGCAGACCTTGTCGAAGGGGGCATCGGGGCGGATCCTGGCCAGCGCGATCTCCGGCACCACGATGTGGTTGGCGAAGGTGGAGGTGCCCATGTAGTGGAAGATGGGCTTGCCGTCGAGCGAGAAGCGCGAGGTGCCGTCGGGCATCAGGCCCTTGCCCTGGGTGGCGCGGATGGCCTGGCACAGGTTGGTCTTGCGCGACAGGCAGAACTTGCACTGGCGGCACTCGGGCGTGTAGAGCGGGATCACGTGGTCGCCCGGCTTGAGCGAGGTCACGCCCGGGCCCACGTCGGTGACGATGCCGGCGCCCTCGTGGCCGAGGATGGCGGGGAAGATGCCTTCGGGATCGGCGCCGGACAGCGTGTAGTAGTCGGTGTGGCAGATGCCGGTGGCCTTGATCTCGACCAGCACCTCGCCGGCGCGCGGGCCGTCCAGGTCGACGTCTTCGATGGTCAGCGGGGCGCCGGCTTTCCAGGCGATGGCGGCTTTGGTCTTCATCTCGGGCTCCTTCGGGGGTAGGGCGGCACGCCGGCGGCGCGCAATGGACTAGGACTATACGCGCGTGCCGCCGCGCCGGGACCGCCGCGGCGCCGACATTGGCCCGGCCTGCGGCAAAGTTGGCCGGCCGCGCGGGCCGGCCGCGCCGATGCCCGGATGCCCGGATGCCCGGATGCCCGGATGCCCGGATTGCCGGCGCTAGCGCGGTGCAGCCGGTGCGCCGGCGCGGCACAGTCCGCTGGCCGGCAGTACATCGAAGGCCAGCAACTGCGTCACCTGGGCCGGGTTGAAGTTGTCGTCGGAGACCAGTACAAGGGTGGCGCAGCCGTCGCCCACGCGCGGTCCCCAGGCCATGCCCTCCAGGTTGTCCAGCCGCGCCAGCGGCAGCTCCGACAGGTCGAGCACCAGCCGCTTGCGCACCGGCCGGTAGGCGGCGCCCTGCAGGGCGGGCAGTGCCTGGATGTCGCTGGCCTCGCGCAGGTCGAGCTCGTACAGGCGCAGCGACATCAGGTAGCGGCCATCGGGCTGCCGCACCGCGGCGCGTTCGAGCGTGAGCAGGTGGCCGTCGTCGACGGCCAGGATCTCGCTGACGCCGTTGACGGCGGACGGGTCTTCGGCCGGCGTGTCGGGCAGCGCGTCGAGCGGGTAGGCCACCTGGCGCAGCACACCGCCGGCGCGCGTGAACTGCGTCAGCCGCGTGACGCTGCCCTGACCGCGCGCCGGCACCGGGCCGTCCTGCCACAGCGGGCCTTCCATCGACACCCACAGCGAACGGCCGTCGCGCGCGAACGTCAGGCCTTCGAAGGCCAGGTTGTCGCGCGTGCCGGTGCCGGCGCGGCGGCACAGGTCGAACATGGCCGGGCCTTCGAAGCGCGACAGCGTGCGGCCGTCGCGCGCCAGGTGCAGCAGCGCGGGATTCTCGCGCACCGCGCAGCCGCCCTCGCTGCCGATCCACAGGCTGCCGTCGGCGGGATCGATCCGGATCGACTCGAAGTCGGGCACCTCGCCGCCGCGCGCCGCCTGCTGGCGGCGATTGGGAAAGAGGCTGCCGTCGGGCTGGCGCAGCAGGGTGACGCCCTCCAGCCGCAGCCCCGTGAAACCGTGGCTGCCGTAGTCGAGCGTGGCGGTGTAGAAGCGCGCCGGGGAGAACACCGAGCGGTCGTCGCTGACCATGACCCAGGTGCCGCTGCGCGCATCGTAGTCGATGCCGGACAGGCCACCGACGACGGTGTCGCCGAAGGCCTGGCGCCAGGCGAGACGCTGTTCGCCGAGCAGGCGCAGGCCGCCGCGCTCGGGCGCCGGACCCTGCTGCGCGCCGGCGCAGGCACCGAGCAGCAGCGCGGCCGCCAGGGCGGCGAGGGGGGCGATTGAACGGGCGATCGAACGGGCGATCCAGGGGCCGATCGGGCGGGACCAAGCGCGCGCCGGCGCGCCGGCCAGGCGGCGGCCCATGCTCAGGCCTGCGCGCGGCGGAACAGGGCGAGCGAGGCGGCCAGGCCGATCAGGGCCGCGCCGGAGATACGGTTCAGCCAGCGCATGCCGCTGGCGCGCAGCCGGCGCATCATGTGCGCGCCCAGCATGGCGTAGCCCAGCATCGCCAGCACATTGAGCAGGGCCAGCAGGCCCATGATCAGCGCGTACTGCGGCAGCAGCGCGGCACGCGTGTCGATGAACTGCGGCAGGAAGGCCGACATGAACAGCAGGGCCTTGGGATTGGTCGCCGCCACCAGGAAGCTGCGCAGGAACAGCGCATGCGCGCGGGCGCCGTCGCGGGCCTCCGCCAGGCCCGGCTGCGGCGCCAGGGCGCCGGCCTCCGGCGCGGGGGCGCGCAGCAGTTTCCAGCCGACATAGGCCAGGTAGGCCGCGCCCGCCCACTTCAGCGCGCGGAAGGCGAACTCGGAGGCCGCCAGCAGCACGCCCAGGCCGGCCGCCGTGATGGTCACCAGCATCACGTCGGCGGCGACCGCGCCGGCCATGCCCCAGCAGGCCGCACGCACGCCATAGCGCGAACCGTTGTTGAGCGCGAGCAGGACGGTGGGGCCGGGCGTCACGATGGCGAGCGCGGAGGCGAGCACGAACAGCAGCAGGGTGGAGAGCGTCATGATGGGTCGTGAGTCGTGGAGCGTGGAGTGGGCAGCGGCGGTCCGGGCGGGGCAGCGCGGCCGGCGGGCACAGCATGCCGGCCGGCCGGATGTGGCGCCGGCGTGGCACGGACGTGACGCTATTGTTGGGCCAGCAGCCGCTTTTCCGCAAGGCCGATCAGCCAGCTCACGGCCAGCGCGGAGAGCGTGCCCAGCGTGACCTGGCCCAGCCGCAGCAGCGCGATCTCCCAGGCCGGGCCGGCGCTCGGCACCAGCAGCATGATGGTCGCGGTGACCCCGCCCAGGCGCGCCGCGCTGCCGATATTGATGATCCAGCAGATCAGGATGGCGGCGGCCACCGCCGCCCCGTAGGCCAGCAGGCTGCCATGGCCCAGCACGGTGGCGCCGAGTCCGCAGAAGGCCCCGATCATGGCGCCGACGAACTGGTCGCGCGACAGGTGGCGGGTATCGGCATAGTGGTGCTGGGACACCGCGATGGCCGTGATGGCCGCCCAGAATGCCTGCTCCGTGTGCAGGTAACTGCCGACCTGGTAGGCGAGGCTGGCCCCACCCACCGCCTGCAGGGCCATGATGCCGCCCTCGGCGAGGCGGTCGTGCAGCGGCAGGGACTTGAACAGGTCGAGCAGCGTGGTCGCCGCCGCCGTACGGCGCTGGCGCTGTGCCTGGCTGTCCGGTGTGGGCATGGCGCGGGATCTCCTGGTAACGGGTCGGCGCCCATTCTGTCGGCGCGTGCCGCACGGTGCAAGCGGCGGGCCGCCCTCAGTCCGGCGCACCGCGTCCGGCAACCGGCGCATTGCCTTCGAACTTGGCGCGGTGGGTGGAAAAGAAGGTGCGCACATTGCGCACATTGGCCATGGCAGTGAACAGCCGGCGCGCCAGCGCATCGTAGGCCGGCATGTCGGCCAGTTCGGCCATCACCACGAAGTCCGGCCCCGGCGAGACCCGGTAGCACTGCGTCACCGCCGCCTCGGCGCAGATATAGGCTTCGAAGGCGGCGTAGTCCTCCGCCGCCTGGCGGTCCAGCGTGATCTCGATGATGGCGGTCAGCGTGGCGCCGAGGCGGGCGGCGTCGAGCAGCGCGATCTGGCGCCGGATCAGGCCAGCCTCGCGCAGCCGGCGCACGCGCCGCAGGCAGGTCGGCGCGGAGGCATGCACGTGCTCGGCCAGCGCCGCGTTGGACAGTGAGGCGTCGTGCTGCAAGGTGCGCAGGATGCGCAGGTCGAGGTCGTCGAGCGGGAATGCCGGCTGGCTCATGGCAATCGGGAGTGGCGTCGATGCAGTGAAAGAAAATTTCACTGCAATTCGGATGGTGCCAATGATTTCATGAATAAAAGAATAATGAAAGAAAATATCATCTGGTCGCACATAAGATCCTCGCAACGCCCCAAGCCCGGGGCCATCGAGAGGAAAGAACCATGTGTGGAATCGTCGGTGCGGTCGCGCAGCGGGACATCGTCCCGGACCTGGTCAATGGCCTGAAGCGGCTGGAGTACCGTGGCTATGACTCCTGCGGCGTGGCCGTGCACCAGGACCGGAGCCTGGCGCGGGCCCGCAGCGTGGGGCGCGTGGCGGGGCTGCAGCAGGACGTCGCCGCGCGCGCCCTGGCGGGCGCCACCGGCATCGCGCACACGCGCTGGGCCACCCACGGCAAGCCCGTCACCGACAACGCCCATCCCCACTTCTCGCCGCGCGAGACGGGCGCGCGCATCGCCCTGTCGCACAACGGCATCATCGAGAACTATGAGGAACTGCGCGCCGGCCTGGAGCGCAGCGGCTATGTGTTCGCCAGCCAGACCGACAGCGAGGCCATCGCCCACCTGATCGACCACCTCTACGAGGGCGACCTGTTCGAGGCCGTGCGCGCCGCGGTGGCACGCCTGCGCGGCAGCTTCGCCATCGCCGTGCTGTGCCGCGACGAGCCCCACCGGCTGGTCGGCGCGCGCGACGGCATGCCGCTGGTGGTCGGCGTCGGCGCCGGCGAGAACTTCCTCGCCTCCGACGCCATCGCCCTGGCCGGCGTGACCGACCGCATCGCCTACCTGGAGAACGGCGATGTGGTCGACGTGCAGCTGCACCGGCACTGGATCGTCGACGCCGCCGGGCAGCGCGTCGAGCGGCCGGTGCAGCAGGTAGCCGCGCACGGCGCCAGCGCTGAACTGGGCCCCTACCGCTACTACATGCAGAAGGAGATCTTCGAGCAGCCGCGCGCGGTCGCCGACACCCTGCAGGACGTCACCGCGGTGATGCCCGAACTGTTCGGCGACACCGCCTGGCGCGTCTTCGACGCCTGCGACCGCGTGCTGCTGCTGGCCTGCGGCGGCAGCTACCACGCCGCGCTCACGGCCAAGCACTGGATCGAAAGCCTGGCGGGCGTGCCTGCCGCCGTCGAGATCGCCAGCGAATTCCGCTACCGCGAAGGCGTGGCCGACCCGCGCACGCTGGTGGTGGCGGTGTCGCAGAGCGGCGAGACGGCCGACGTGCTGGGCGCGGTGGCCGAGGCCAGGCGGCAAGGCATGGCCCACACCCTGGCCATCTGCAACGTGCCCACCAGCGCCCTGGTGCGCGAATGCGCGCTGCAGTTCATCACGCGCGCCGGCGTGGAGATCGGCGTGGCCTCGACCAAGGCCTTCACCACGCAACTGGTCGCGCTCTTCCTGCTGGCCCTGGCGCTGGCCCAGCAGCGCGGCCGCCTCGACGAAGCCAGCGAGCAGGAACACCTGCGCGCGCTGCGCCACCTGCCCGACGCCATGCGCCAGGTGCTGGCGCTGGAACCGCAGATCATCGACTGGTCGGAGCGGCTGACGCGGCGCGAGAACATCCTCTTCCTCGGGCGCGGCATGCACTACCCGGTGGCGATGGAAGGCGCGCTGAAGATGAAGGAGATCTCCTACATCCACGCCGAAGCCTATGCCGCCGGCGAACTCAAGCACGGACCGCTGGCGCTGGTCAGCGACGCCATGCCGGTGGTGGCCGTCGCCCCCAACGACCGCCTGCTGGAAAAGCTCAAGAGCAATATGCACGAAGTCAGCGCGCGCGGCGGCCAGCTCTTCGTCTTCGCCGACAGCGACTGCGGCATCGCCCCCAGCGCGGGCGTGGAGGTGCTGCGCATGACCGAATACTACGGGCCGCTCTCGCCCATCCTGCACACGCTGCCGATGCAGTTGCTGGCCTACCACGCGGCGCTGGCGCGCGGCACGGACATCGACAAGCCGCGCAACCTGGCGAAGTCGGTGACGGTGGAGTAGGGGTGATCCCTGGTTGTGCCGCCGCTGGTGACTTCGCTTAGTTAGTCCGACGCGCCAAATAATTAGTCCGACATTTCCGAAAATCCTCTTCTATTCAAGGATTTAGGATGTCGGACTAACTAATCAAAATGCTTTTTTGAGCACATTTCGTCGACATCAATTCGACGCTCTCGTAGTCCCCCCTTCCAACCGGCACACATTCCCCACCGTGCCGCGCAGTCCTCGCTCAAAAGAAGTTCGGTTGACAAAATCGAACCGTGTTTGTACGATTTTCGTACATCGACTTCTGCACTCCGGAGAGCATCCATGGCAAACCTAGAAGCGCAAATCAAATCGGCGTTGGAAATTTTCTGGGACGACCACGCCTTGATACCTGCTGGGGGTGGTCCAAGCACCGTGGATGAACTACTGGAGCCAATCGAGTCCATGACTGCGGTCGAGGTACTGCTCACCCTCGACAAAATTGTGCAGACGAAACTGCCCAATACCGTCATTCAAGCCGGCGGCTACAAGACGAAAGACGAGTTCGTTAATCTTCTGTCGGCCAAGGTTCTCGAGCACTTGGCGAAGAAATTATGAGCCAAGAGAAATCTGACTCGGCCGACGAACAGCGTCTGCTCTTGGCTCAGAGGCTGAGAGAAGCACGCGAGTACGTCGGTCTTTCGCAAGAAGACGTCGCGGCAACGCTCGGAATATCCAGGCCGGCCGTAACCAACATCGAGGCCGGCGTTCGCAAGGTTGAAGCTGTAGAACTCGACAAGCTGAGCCAGCTGTACGGGCAAACGGTGGCGTACCTGCTCACGGGGGAATCGTCGAAGACCGATGCGAAAGTGGCGTTTCTCGCTCGCGCGACTCAGGGGTTGAGTGAGCAGGACCTTGAAGAATTGGGCCGCTTTGCTGACTTTCTGCGCAGCTCCGGCAAATCCAAACGTCGAGGTCCATGATGGCTCGTGACGAACTGCTGGAGGCCGCACGCCGCGCCGCGGAAGTCTTGGAGGAGTTCTCTGCCAAGGACCGCATCAATCAAGGTTACACGCGCGTCGACCCGACGCTGCTCGCTAGCGCGGCGGAAGTAACGGTCATGTATCGACCGCTGAAGAAGCTGCTCGGCGGCTTCCTTCGGGAAGGTGGTGAAGCCGGAATCCTCGTCAACGTGGACCGGCCTCGGGGCTTGGTGCATATGACATGTGCCCATGAATTAGGGCACTACTTCCTCGGTCATGACAGCACTACCGACGACACCGTAGAAATCGGGATGAGCGCGCAGCTCATCGAGCGCCAGGCAAATCAGTTTGCATACTCGTTGCTGGCACCGCGATGGCTCGTCATCGCCATAATGCGGATGAAGGGTTGGTCGAAGAATCATCTCGAGAACCCATCTGTCGTGTATCAGCTGTCTCTTCGCCTGGGGACGAGCTACGAAGCGATGGCTTGGTCGCTTTCCCGCATGGAAGTGATTTCGCAAGCCTCGGTGCAACGCCTGCTGGCGAATAAGCCTAAGGCCCTGAAGCTGGATGCGCTGCACATTCAAGACACATCAGTGAAGCTGACGGGCGATGTCTGGATTCTCGACAAGTCCGACAAGGACCGCATTATCGAGCCGGCGTCCACGGACCGCTTCGTATTGGACCTTCCGAACCACGCTGGCACAGGCCATTTGTGGACCGTGGATGAGTTGCGGTGTGAAGGGTTCACGCTCGAACCTTTCGTCCACGACGCCAGGACGGTATCGAAGCGCAGCGACGCTCCTATCGTGGTGGGTGGCCTGGGCAGCGGGACAATGCGCTACGAGCTGGCCCTAACCAACGGAATCGTTGGCGCTGAAAGTGCCGCTCTGCAGCGTGCCGACATCGCTGTTCATGAGACTGCTCCCTGGGTCAAGGGTGGAGACAGCCGCGACACGCTGTCTTTTAGCGCTGAGTTCGATGACCTGAACCCGAACGGCGGTCTATCGCGGGCGGAACGCCAACGTAGGTTGGAGAACGTGCGAGGTCAGGAATGATTGAAGTTGAAGTAAATCATTCTGGCCGACTGGGCCCCTCCCGCAATCAGGGCAGACGTCCGACGTGCCTGGCGTTCACAACGTCGGACCTGAATGCCTACGCAAATGCGACGCCGCATTTGAGTGTGGAGTTCATGTGTCACCACGCGGCACGCTTTGGCCAGGACTGGCAGCCAGGCGACGGCTTCACCATGGAGCAGATTCTCGCCGCCGTTGAGAGCCCGGGACAGCCGGAAGAAGGCATCTACCCCTATCGTGGGGATTCCCACGATGCGCCTCTGATGGCGCCACCGGCCAACTTGACGCCGCTGTACGCGAGCCAGACGAAAAAGCGCGATTTGTCGCTTCCGGAAGTTGTGGCTCATATCCGACAGGGGCACGCCGTAGGCGTAGTTGTAGCGGTTACAAAGTCGCTGTTTTATCCTGCTGACGGTATTGTTGAATTTGACCCTTATGTCATACCCGACCAATTCCATGCGATGGTCGCCGTAGGCATAGGGAAGCATCGCACATCGGGCGATGCGCACGTCCTGCTTCGGAATTCCTGGGGCGAAGGATGGGGAAATCAGGGGCATGCTTGGGTGCCGGAACGACACCTGCTGCTGCATATGCAAGAGGGTTTCTTGGTGTAAGACTAAAACATGGCCGTTCTCTTCGACACACATTCACGGGTGGTACCGACCTGGCTCGCAGCAGCGAAGCATCTCGATTCAGCGCCAGGAAGAAGTGCGAGGAACATCGTCCTCGAAATTAGTGACCCGCTTGCAATTACAGCGGAAGATACCGCCGTGATGCAGCGCGTTGATGCAGCGCTCGAGCCTTTGAACCTCACCCTGCGAACCGTCGCAGGAACAATCTTTCCACTAGACATGTATCGGCGGCATAAGCGTCCCGACTTCTACGGGAAGTACAAGGAGATGCTCAAGCGAGGGAAGAAGGCCGGCAGTTGGGGGACATATGCGCTTCGGATGATGGAACGGCCATCTAAGGACGGCCGCGGCACCATCAATCCCCTTGAGATGCTTGTCCAGCGGTTGCGTCACGACGGACAGCCTGTCAACGGTTCTTTTGCTTCCGCTTATGAACTCAGCATACCTGAGCCGGCCATCGACCTACCGAAGGCCTCGTCCGATACGGGGGCATATGCGGACGCTGCAGAGGGAGACGTTCCGACCTATAACCCTGCGGTAGACGGTAACCGTTGGCTGAACATGCCCTGCCTCTCGCACCTTAGCTTCAAGCGCGTAGCGGACGGAGATGGGCACGCGGTTCACCTTACGGCTATGTACCGTTCACACCATTACTGCGCCCGAGCACTCGGCAACCTTCTCGGGCTATCTCAGTTGCTCTCGTTCGTCGCAAAGGAAGCCGAGCTTGAAGTGGGGACTCTCACGTGCCTTTCGTCGCACGCGGTGCTGGACGTTGACGAATGGGGCGGCGTGGCAAACACGAGAGCCGTTCTAGGAATTTAACGAATCAAAACAGCGTGGGTTGGGACGCGTCCGAAGCGGGGGCAGCTAGGCTGTCGCCATAGATTTCCTGCATGCCCCTACGGAAGTCGGCCACCCCGCCATAGCTCGGATGACGAACGCATTCGACGCTGATACCGAAGGACCGCGCGTAGCTAGCTGCGTCTTGGCCTATGCAGATAATTCGACGGATGCCGAGCCATGTGAAAAGCGCTTGGTTCAGCTCCGATACTGCTGCCAACTCCTTCGCGGAAAATTTCCGATTTGTCAGAGGGTCATCGGCCTCGTGCGGATGGAAGGGGAACACGTTCCACAGGAGCGGGCGGCGTTCCAGGCGTTCCAGGATTGCCCAAATTTCGGCCGCAGTTCGCTCGGCAACTACAGGCCCCTTGGTGGCCTTGGCCGGGGTGGCGCCTGGATACGAGTGTGCAAAAGCATCGAGCCGTCGTTCATCCGTTAGCGCAAGCCCTGTGCGCCGGCCGCCCCGGTACCCAAGGTCGCGGCCCATCCAAATCGTGTCCACTCCCAGCTGTTCAATGGCGCTCAGATAGGTGCGCAGGTTCCTGCGGCGTACCGCTGGGGCGTCCGCAAGGTCGTGAATTTCGCAGCGGTTCCTGTAGGGATTGAATACGCCGTCCAAGTTAATCTCGGACAGCGCGGCAACGAACGAACGGGGGGTCATACTCTTTCTTCAATCATTCGCAGGCGGCAACGCGGCCCCTACGACCATCTTCTTTTTTCTGGGAACGATAGCCAGGGTGGGCTTCTCTTCGTCCTGCATCGGCTCAAACGTGATGGTGTGTTCGGTCATATTTACCGTCACATCGCCACCGCCTGTTTCGCAAAGCTGACGGAACACTTCGAAGCCCTCAAGAATGGCCTTCTCCCACTGCCAGAGAGGGCATTCGTACACCTCATATCCCCTCACCATCTCACGCACTTGCTTCAGCACTCCGTACTCCAGCTTGCCAGGAGGGGTATCAGTGAAGTACTTCCGCTGGAACGCATGGTTGAATATCCACGTGGCAATGCCCTCTTCGATAATCATGGCCCGGGCACCGTCCTCATCCCGGTCGACTTGGGGATTGCTCTTCCGCTTCAGCTTCAGAAGACCACGAATGACAGGCGACCAGCCAAGGTGCGCGATGTACGCCAAATGGAAGACATCATGGAATCGGTAGCCGTCTGGCTCGGTGCGATTGTCGGTGAGGCGGTCGCCGATGTTTACCCCTTTCATCTGTTGAATGACGTAAGGGACACCGTCCGCATCGAAAACTTGGACGAACCGCATTGTAAACTCCCGAGGGAGTTGCTCCAGCGCCGAATACGACTCGTCGAATAACGGATGATGCTTAGTGCCTTCCTTAGGCCACCGAGATTCAAACTTTTCCAAGTTGGCCTGTGCCACTTGAGCAAACTTTAGGTCGAATTGGGCGCAGACGAGAATCATATCTGCAAGCAGTTCCCCAAGCAGGCCAAGCGTGCCGCCGAGGTCCTCGGGGTCGGAGAGTCCCATCAGTTGACCGCAATGCTTCCCCAGCCGACAAAGTGTCTCCGTGCGTGTGTCGGGGGAAATTTTGCTCCGACAGTACTCCGTAAGCCCGTCGAATTCCGAAAACGTGAGATTGCCAGCCGTGGAACTACGGTTGTCGACTTCTAGGCGGCGTTGTAGCTCTTTCAGTGCAGCAACGCCAACGTCGTTCAGACTCCGATTGCACTCCACGGCAACGGTTGTCAGGTACCAGAGCGCGTCACCGAGCTCTTCGGTGACGTTTGCTTGTTCGGCGGCTCCAAGGTCGCGATTCGACTTCTTTATCGCCGCCAGGGTTCCGCCAATCTCACCGAAGAATCCGTATCGGAGCTGATTGAATGCGCCGGGCTGTCCTTGAAACTGGTTTGAGGCAGACGCGCGTTCTTCGTACTCAGCAAGCGACAGGCGCTGGTTGCCCGAAACTTCATCGGGGAGATACATGACGGGTGACCCTCCTAGCTATTTTTCTACCTAGGACTGTGGCACAGCTATCCGCTCCGCGTAAAGCTCGGCCTTTAGCTGCTTTGCGCACGTGATGATTGTGCTCCGGTCTCCCATCGAGGCACCCAACGTCAGGGCTTTATCTCTGACACTCACTGTCACGTCGTAGTGAGGATAGACCGAGCGCTCCTGAAACCAGGTGCGCCGTAAGCCGAGACGGCGAGCGAACTCGTGCAGTTCGGTCAGAGAGTCTGCAACCAGATGGCACCATTGCTTACCTCGCCATGGGATGCACTCGTCGTCAACGTAGATAGCCATGCTTGCCAATTCGCAAAAATGTTTGCAAAATAATATGCAAGATGCGAAGAAACCGCAAGTCAGTTCAAGAAGCAGAAGAACTCGCAGGAGCGCTACGGCTGCGACGGAAAGCGCTCGGCCTAACGTTGTCGGAACTGTCAGGCTCATTGCAGATTGATGTCGGTCAGCTTTCGAGATTCGAGCACGCGGAGTTCAAATTCGTGTCCAGAAATTTGCAAAAAGTAGCAGATTTTTTGCAAGTGCAGACCCGTGGTGCTGCTGAGGAGGATACGGTTGTTAGACAATTTGTGGACCTGCTAGGCCGGTCTGAGCGGCATAAGGCGGCGGCAATAGCGCTGGTTCGAGCGCTACAAGAGCTTCAGTAGGCAGAGTGGCAAGAGACTGCGGTTACCCGGAAAGGAGGCGCCTTGAGCTTTACAGAAGAGTTCGCAACCATCGACATGATTGCGGAAAGCCAACTGCCGACACGAGCAGTCGACGTTTTCGCGCTGTCCATCATAAAGATGGAGCGTCAGATGCGGAAGCTCTTCACCTACCTCATATTTCAGTCAGATGACTTTGACGACCATCACGTCGCCGGTCTTAGAGGAGTGTTGAGCGACAACAAGCGGGTGTATTTCGACGGCTTTGAACGTGGTATCGACGCACTTTACCCGCTATCCGTGGAGCAAATAGTAGGCGCCGAGTATGGTGGCCTGAGGCGCATAGTTTCAGACGCGCTGGCAGTACGAAACAAAATCTTCCACGGTCAGCTTACCGACCACTGTCTATTGCGAGAAGATTTGGTCGAACTGGCAACAGACGTCCGGCGCTGGTGTGAGCTTCTCGCGGGAAACGCTCAACTGGAGTTGGGGTACGATGGCTTTGGAAGACCTTCGTTTCGTAAGGGCCCCCTACCGCTTTCCGGCCGATACAAGGTGCAAGTGAATTGCTTGGACAGCTATCGCGATTTTCTTGCGCGATACGTGCAACGTTAGCACCATCGCAGCATGCCACCTAAGCGCTCAAACGCATGGGCCGAGATTGCCCTAAATGATTTCGATAGCGCGTTCCATTTGCTTCTGGGTCGCCTCGTACATGCTATCGCACGCCTAGATTTCAATGTCGGCCTCCAACTCGGGTACTGGGCACACAAAGACGACGCCAGCATTTGGAAGCTGCTCAAGCCAGGGACATCAAGGCTGCATGAACGGCTGACAGCGCTTGAAGAGCTGGTGTCCGCCGCTTGGTTCGCCTCTCATGATGAGGGCCAAAAGGAATTCCGTCACTGGTTCGCCCGCGCGCACAAGGCTAGAGGGCTTCGCAACGAATACGCTCACGGACGATGGGGCGTGCCGGGAAAGCACTTGTTCACCGAGTCGGGTCGACTGTCCGACGCCACGCCTCTGCTCGTGTTCGTCCCTCTCGATTGGGACATGTCGCCAAATCGCGAGGACAAATCGATTGAGCTGACCCTGGATGAATTTGCTGCTCAGGTTGAAGAGGCGGAGCAGCTATCAGTCCACTTCTTGAATATCGAGCGGAGGTATGGGGCGCACCTTTATCCCGGTCGACGACTGAGCGGGGCCTGAGGCAATCCCTTCGCCGAGCGAACGCTGGCTGACCATCGCTGCAACCCCATTGGAAAATGACCATAGTAAAGCGTTCGGCTGGTTTGGTAGTGTTGCGACAATTCGAAGGCGAATGGCGCTGTCTGGTCCTGCGCGCTTACCGTAACTGGGACCTCCCCAAAGGGCAGCCCGACCCTGGCGAGGAATTGTTGCAGACGGCACTGCGCGAGACCACGGAGGAAACGGGGCTGTCTGACCTGGAATTGCCTTGGGGCGAGGACTATCGCGAGACCGAGCCGTACTCGAAAGGCAAGGTGGCGCGCTTATATCTTGCGCTGTCGCGTCAGGGCGATGTGAGTCTCCCGGTCAGTGCCGAGCTTGGTCGGCCGGAGCACCACGAGTTTCGCTGGGCTTCCTTCGATAGAGCACAAGAGCTCTTGCGGCCACGATTCTGGCCCATTCTGCAGTGGGCACAGGATTTCGTCACGACAGGGAGCGTTTGAAGTTCCCCGCAGCTGCCCACCACAAGGCGAGCTAGACGAAGGCCGTCCATACCGAGGCTGGTATGGCGAAGGTTGACGTAAAGAATGATTCCGACAAGGTGAAGGCCAAGGCAGATATGGTGAAGCCCGAGGCGCAGCCCGAAGCCGCGAAGGCCGCAGCCAGCGTGGACAAGACGAAGAAGCAGTAAGTTGCTCCCATCGGGCGAACCGAGGGGCAGTTGCCAGGGCGAAGGCCGTTGCAACGTAGCCTGAGTGCAGGAGCTTTGCGGAGAGCGCGGGTTGGCTGGAAAGCCATCCTGGCGTCTCCGCGCTTGTCCCCTTTGGGGAATCGCCATGAAACCCATTCTCGCATTGCTGATTGCCGCCTCCACGCTGCTCGGCGGCTGTGTCGTGGGGCCGTACGATAGCGGATACGGCTATCGTCCATATGGGTACTGGGGCTATGGATACCACGGGCACCATCGACTCCACGGAGAGAACGACGACTGAGGCAGAGAGAGCGGCAACACCGACGCTGCGATATGCGCCAAATTGTTGCGGCATCCGTGTCGACAAATCAACCGATGTTGTGCCAACGCGTGTGTCGAGAGTGAAGGGGCTTGTCGGATTGGGCTGCCACGTGGTCTCGTTTGTTAAGCATCTCTACTCGTGTGCAAGTCAGTCAACAGTTGCGCCGGGACGCTTAATGAGCGCCTCCCAGTACGGCAACGTCTTGACGATGAAGTCTCGAGACTGGGAAGCCGAGCCATGAGCATCGGCGGAGCCCTAGACATCATTGCCCAGTGACGCGCGCTGCCTTTTGTGTGATAGCGCACAACATCCTTTTCGATATTTGGCCTAGACTTTGCAGCCATAAGTAGCACTTAACCCAGTGCCGCCGCTAGGGCTGTTTTGGCCATGGACATCTACCAACTGCATCTTGTTACCCCGGGTGTGGACCCACGATGGCTTGTTGATGGGCCCCGAGCACGCGGTCCTGTTGAAGGCAACCAAGTGAGCGTAGATGGGAGGTAAGCGTGTCCCCGGCACCGTCTCGACGATGTGAAAAGAAGTTGCCAGAGTAGTCCCCACCAAAAAGTAGTGGGGACCACAGTGGCAACAGAGGCACCGAAGAGAAGCTCACGCAAAGGCATCCCGAACCACCCCATCGAATTCCGGCGGCATCTGGCCAAGCTGGCCTGCGAACCAGGCGTATCGGTGGCGCGTTTGGCGATGGAACACGGGTTGAATCCGAACCTGTTATTCAAATGGCGCCGATCGCTTCGTGCTGGCGAATACGATCCGGTGGCTTTGCTGCCCGTGACAGTGGAAGCACCGATGCAAGAGATGGAGCATCCGGCCCCGGCTCCAGTTGCCAGCGCTGCTGCGGCGGGCTCCATCGAGATCAGCGTGGGTAACACCCTCGTGCGCATTGAAGGCTCGCCCAACGAAGCCACGTTACTGCTGGTGCTCCGCATGTTGCGCGGCACATCGGGATCGGCAGCATGATCGGCTTACCCAGCCACACGAGAATCTGGCTGGCCGCCGGCGTAACCGACATGCGCTCGGGCTTCAACAGCCTGGCCGCCAAGGTCCAGACGGTGCTGGAGCGAGATCCATTCAGCGGGCACGTGTTTGTGTTTCGAGGCAAGCGTGGCGATCTGATCAAAGTGCTGTGGTGGAGCGGCGACGGCATGTGTTTGCTGATGAAGCGGCTGGAGCGCGGCCGGTTCGTGTGGCCACGTGCCGATGGTGGCGTGGTGTGCCTGAGCCAGGCCCAACTGTCCATGCTGCTCGAAGGCATCGACTGGCGGCAGCCCCTACGCACGACAGAGCCGACATCGGCGTTGTAAACCTGCTGGCCACCGCGTAAACTGCCGGCATGACCACGGCAGACGCCTATCCGGACGACATCGAAGCGCTCAAAGCCTTGCTGCTTGAGCGCGATGCGCGCATCGGGCATCTGGAAGATGTGGTCGAATCGCACAAGGCAGCAAATGCCACTGCCAAGGCTGAGATTGAGCATCTGAAGCTGCTGATCGCGAAGCTTCGCCGCATGCAGTTCGGCCGCAGCTCCGAGAAACTGGATCGCCAGATCGAGCAACTCGAGTTGCGGCTGGAAGAGCTGGAAGCCGACGAAGGCGCCGCTCCCATCGAGATTCCGAAGACGCCGCGTACCGCACCTGAACAGGCGCCACGCAAACCACTCCCGGAGCATCTGCCACGCGAGATCCTGACTCACTGGCCGGAATCGGGGGGAACCTGTACGGCATGTGGCGGACCGATGAAGCAGCTTGGCGAAGACATCTCCGAACAACTCGAATATGTGCCTGCCAGCTTTCGCGTGATCCGCCACGTGCGCCCGAAACTGGCGTGCACGTGCTGCGACCACATCGCACAAGCGGCTGCGCCGAGCCGCCCCATCGAGCGTGGCCGGGCCGGCCCGGGCTTGCTGGCCCATGTGCTGGTCTCGAAGTTCGCGGACCACGTGCCGCTCTACCGCCAGTCGGCGATCTATGCTCGCGAAGGCGTGGAGCTAGATCGCTCGCTGCTGGCGAAATGGGTTGGCCATGGAGCGAATCTGCTGCAACCGCTCGTCGATGCCTTGCGCCGGCACGTCATGGCAGCCACAAAACTGCATGCGGACGATACGCCAGTGCCGGTGCTTGCGCCGGGCAATGGCAAGACCAAGACCGGACGGCTGTGGGTCTACGTGCGCGACGACCGAAACTCAGGCGACATGGCGCCGCCGGCGGTCTGGTTCGCCTATACACCGGATCGCAAGGGCATCCACCCGCAGCAGCACCTCGAATCGTTCAACGGCACGCTGCAGGCCGATGCCTACGGCGGTTACCAGGCAATCTACGAAACCGGACGAGTGGCCGAAGCAGCTTGCTGGGCCCATGCCCGGCGGCAGTTCTACGAACTGCATGCCGCGCGGCCGAATGCCTTGAATACCGAAGCGCTAGAACGCATCGGCGCGCTGTACAAGGTTGAGGAAGCGATCCGGGGCAAACCGCCTGACGAGCGGCGAGCGTACCGGCAATCTCACGCCAGGCCCTTGCTCGATCAACTCCATGCGTGGCTGGGCGCCACACTGGAGACACTCTCGCGCAAATCCGACACGAGTCGGGCGATCCTCTATGCTCTGAATCGGTGGGAAGCGCTCACGCGCTACTGTGACGATGGGCGTCTGGAAATCGATAACCTGCCGGTCGAGCGCGCCTTGCGCGGTGTGGCCATCGGGCGCCGGAACTACCTGTTCGCTGGCGCGGACTCAGGTGGCGAACGTGCCGCCGCGATCTACAGCCTGGTCGGCACGGCCAAGCTCAACGACCTTGATCCCGAGGCGTATCTGCGCGCCGTGCTCACGCGCATTGCAGACCATCCTATCAACCAGATTGACGAGCTTACACCCTGGGCCGTCGCCGATCGGCTCGCAACCGCATAAACGCTGGCGTAGCGCAAGACGGCTCCGGCGACACGCTTACGATGGGAGACAGCTTGAGGTATGTGGTTGCCGTACCGCAAGCGGAGCGGTTCGAAGGGCGGCGGTTGGACTTACACCGGGAACCCTAGTCGAAGTCTGGCGCGATGCCAATGGATTGTTTCTGTGTGCACGCGCGGAGGAAGTTGACCTTGTGCGTGCCGCCAGGGTTGCAAGGGAAGCGGCAGATGAGGCCACTCTAAGGGAGCGCGAAGAGAAACTTCGCGTTCGAGCGCAGGCGTTTAACGCTAGCCTTGCAATTCCCTTCAGGTGGGTCCCCGCTGTAATCAATGATGAATCTGGCTATCGGCAAGAAATTACGGGTGACGAGGCGCGGCGTTCGGCCGGCGATGTTCACGTTTTGCTAGAGCAGGACTTTCGCGATGGGCGCCTGCTGCGCAGAGCTGGCGATTTACTATGCATGCGCTCACGGCGAGGCGAGGGTCAGCATTTGCAGGTGCGAAAGGCGGAGGCGTACGCAGAGGTTTCTTGCAAGGAGTGCCTTGCCGTCGTGAAGCGGTGGCGAAGCAATTGACCGATGTCACTCGGTCCAAACCGAGCGCACGGTGCTTCATTCCTGCTTCCTTGGCTTTTCGTGGCTGCAATTCTACGGACGCGTTTGCGTCTGGCTCAATCATCTTCATCATCATGCCAGCGACGCCACTCCCGGTGATGGATGCGCCATTCACGCTCACGCCAGCGCCTTTCTCGCCACTGCTGTTGTTGCCAAGCACGGGCTCGCCAATCGTCGTAATAGCCAGGCGCAACAACAATCGGCGGTGGTTGGACATAAACCGGCGCCGGCTCGTAGTAGACAGGGGGCGGCTCATAATAAGCAGGGGGCGGTGGAACAACGAACGCCGGACCCGGGATGCCAATCCCGATTCCCACATCTACGCGTGCCTCGGCGATGCCGGAGGTAAGGGCGACACCTGCAGCCAGTAGGCAAATGGCCAAGGCTTTTCGCATGATGATGCTCCTTATGTTCCTATTGATACTCTAGGCTGCCAGTGGCAGCGCGCGTCTTTGTGAACTTATACAGGCGTTACGACCTGTAACAAGGCGGACGTGCCGGCCGCAGATGAGGCCGCCATTGCATACCCAGCCATCTCAAATGGTGGACGGGACACCCATGGCTCAGCGAAGGGAGTCAATGCTCTGCTTCACCGTGCGTGCCACGGTCAAACCGGCCAAAGCGCAGCGCTAAGGTCGGCAGTATCAGCAGGTTCAGCGCGGTCGAGGTGAAGAGGCCGCCCAGAATCACAATGGCCATCGGACCTTCCACCTCGTTGCCCGGCTCGCCGGACTGTAGCGCCAGTGGCAACAGACCCAGCCCGGTGACGAGCGCTGTCATTAGGATGGGCGCCAGCCTCTCCTTCGCGCCCAACGTTGCGGTGTCCAGACTCCACGAATGGCCTTCTACGTGCACCAAGTGCTGGTAGTGAGAAATGAGCATGATGGAATTGCGCAGCGTGATGCCGAACAGTGTGACGAATCCCACCATGGAACCCAGCGAGAGCAAGCCGCCCGTCGCAAAGACAGTGAGTGCCCCTCCGACTAGCGCGAAAGGGAGATTAGTCAAGACCAGCAACAGGCCGCGCCAACTGCGCAGCGCGAGATAGACCAGCAGGCAGATGACAACGGCAGCGATGCCAAAGTACATCGCCAGGTCCCGTTGCGCGCGTGCCTGCGCCTGGGCCTCACCGGAGAAGACGATGTAGTACCCTTTTGGCAGCTTTACGTCGGTGTCGATGCGTCGTTGCGCCTCATCGACAAACTGGCCGACCGACGGGCCATTGACCTGGGCGGTGACCGTCTGCAAACGTTGCCCCCCGTTATGCTGGATGAGGTAGCGGCCATCGGTCTGCGCAATGTCTGCGAGGCGACCCAATGGAACGATGAGGCCATCCGCATTGCGCAGCGGCAATTCGCCAAGCTGAGCAGGGCCTCGCCGGGCCTCCCCGGCGAGTATCACCGCCACATTGGAGACCGCATTGGCTTCATAGACCTGCGCCACTTCGGCACCCTGGTACGCCGTCTGAATGGCTTCCATCACGTCCAGCGGTGCAAAGCCCCAGCGGGTGAGCTGGTCCTGCCGCAGCCGAATGGACAACTGGGGAAGCGTCGGCGGGGCTTGCAGCGTAACCCCGGACGCGCCAGGCGTCGCATTTAGCGTTCCTGATACTTGGCGTGCC
This sequence comes from Cupriavidus sp. USMAA2-4, assembly GCF_001854305.1. Lineage (NCBI taxonomy): Bacteria > Pseudomonadati > Pseudomonadota > Betaproteobacteria > Burkholderiales > Burkholderiaceae > Cupriavidus > Cupriavidus sp. USMAA2-4. The sequence goes on from NZ_CP017749.1 coordinate 2,571,391, forward strand.
AGGCTGTCGAGCACATCCAGGTCCGGTCCGAACACGTTGACGATGACGGGGGCGGTGTACCCGGAGATGGTTTCCTGGACACGCTCGGTCAGGAAGGTCTGCGTCGTGAATGTCAGTCCCGGAAACCCGCTCAGCAGTGAGCGCAGCTGAGCAAGGGTCTGCTCCTGTGCCTCGGCACCCCGTCCGGGCTTCAGGTCAATCTCGAACTCGCTGTATTGCGGCCCGAAGACGTCCACACCACGAGCGGTTCGCCCAACGCGTTGCGCTACGGTGCGGACATTGGGAACGGCAAGCAGGGCCCGGCTGATGCGCTCCCCAATGCGCAAGGATTCCTGTAGCGAGGTGCCGGGCGCCGCCTGCATATGCGTGATGAAATGGCCTTCCCTTAGTTCTGGCAGGAACTCCAGACGATAGAATGGAATTGTCGCAAGCGCCATGAGCACAAGGCTCACGAAGGCGCTGACCACCATGACCCAATGACGTTCCACGTGGACGAGCATCGCAGCGTAGTGCGTCTTCAACCATTGGTAGACCTTCGGTTCCTCGGCATCTTCGGTCTCTTGCGGCAACAGCGCGTAGCACAGCGCCGGCGTCAGGGTCAGTGCCACCGCCAGGGACGACATGATGGCCAGGATATAGGCGGTGCCCAGCGGGGCGAACAGCTTGCCGGCCACGCCGGACAGCGTCAGCACCGGAAGGAAGATGACGGCCACGGTGAAGGTGGCATATATCACGGCACTGCGCACCTCGGTGGAAGCGTGAATGACTACCTGAAGCGCCGATTGAGGACTGCCCAGTCGTATGTTTTCGTGCAGGCGCCGGTGAATGTTCTCGACGTCGATGATGGCATCGTCCACCACCTCACCTAGCGCGATGGCAAGCCCACCCAACGTCATGGTGTTCAGCGGCACCCCGAAGTGATGCAGCACGATGATGGCCGTCAGCAAGGACAGCGGAATGGCTGTTGCCGATATGAAGGCCGTCCTGACGTTGAACAGAAAGAGGAATAGGACGACGATGACAAGGGCGGCGCCGACCATCAGCGCCGTTCGCAGGTGGTTGGTGGACGCCACAATGAAATTGGCCGGGCGGAACAGGTCCGGCTGGAGCTGGATGTCGTTGCCCGCGAGCACTGGCCGAAGCGCGGCCAGCGCCTCTTCGACGTTCCGCGTGACCGACACCGTATCGGCGCGGTACTGGTTGCTGACCATCAACACTACGCCGGGCTTACCCTGCACGTTGGCGCCGCTGACGGGAACCTCTTGCCCGACCACGACTTTGCCAACATCCGCGAGTCGTACCACCGCCCCATTCTTCTGCAGCAGCACAACCTGTCCCAGTTGCTCGGCCGTTGTGGACTGGCCGACGGTATTGAGCACAATACGTTGATTCCCGGTATCCATCACGCCAGCGCCGCGTATGCCGGTCGCGCGCTGCGTCGCCCCGACCACGTCATGGAGCGAAAGCCCAAGACGAGTGAGCTTCTGCGGGTCGACCTGAACCTGATACTGCTTGACCTCGCCGCCGTAGATGCCGACATCGGAGACCCCTGCGCGGCTGAGCAGTCGCGGCTTGAGCGTCCATTCGGCAAAGCTGCGCAATTCCATCAGTGAGCGCGTGCTGGAGGTGAGGCCAATGCCCAGCACCACATTGGTCGATGAACTCAGCGGTGTCATCTTTGGCGTTCGAACCCCGGCCGGTAAATCGCCCGCGAGCGTTGCCAGCTGTTCCGCCACAAGCTGCCGGGCGCGCAGAACATCAGTCTGTTCGCTGAATGTCAGGGTGATGACCGAGACTCCCTGTATGGACTGAGAGCGCATGGATTCCAGGCCAATGGAACCGCCCAGAACGTTCTCGACCCGTTGGGTCACCAGTTGCTCCACTTGCTCTGACGAAAGCCCTGGGGCTTCCGTCTGGACCGTCACCAGCGGCGGGGCAAATTCGGGGAAGACATCGAGCTTGGTCTGATACAACGCGTAGATGCCGTAGCCGAGCAAAAGGCAGGCAAGTGCGAAGACTATGCCGCGCAGGCGAACGGAGAAATCAATGATGGACGTCAGCATCGCTTGTCGGGGCAGGCGCCCCTGTTATTCGTTCTCTTGTTGGCTGCCAGACTGTGCGCGAGATTCTTCGGATAGCAGTAACTGCGCGCCGCGGACGACCGCAAGCTCTCCCGGCGCGAATCCGTCGGTGACAAAGTAATCCCCGTCTTGGGGAAAGTGTGGGTCGACGGCACGACGCTGGAATTGGCCTTTGCCGGTTCGGACATACGCCCAAGGCTGCCCGCCATACCAGACGATGGCGCTTGCGGGAATCAGGACCCCGGCCTTTGCAGTTGCCTTCACCGCTACCGTTATTGGCGCCCTGGCGCTGATGCGCGCGCCGGTGGCGAGCGGTGCTGCCGTGCGGTAGAAATAGGCTTGGCCCTGGATGCCAGGGTCGACCTGCGGCGCGGCAGAGATTAGCCGGGCATCGAACGGGGCGACACCGTCGCCAATTGCTTTGAGCACGGCGGGTCCCGCCCCGGTTTGTCCGCCAGGGAACACGATGCGCAGGAGGACCTCGCGCCGCTCGAGGAAAGGCGCCAGTTCCGGGGTTGCAGGAACCAATACCCACCTGGAGACGATGGCACCATACTGCTGCCGAGCCGAGGCAACAATGCCGCTCACATTGGCCTGTAGCGACTTGACCTTGGCTGCTGCCGCAGCATTCGCCGAGCGCGCCGCCTGCAGCGCCTTCAAAGAGGCGTTCTGGACGTCTGCATAGAGGGCCTGAGTCCGTTCCAGTTCGGCCCGCGCCGCTTCCAATGCCGCTTTCGCCGAGTCGAGGTCCGCCAGGCTCGATGCATAGCGGCTCGTGAGCTCCACCAAGGGTTGCAGGTCGATGACCGTGCCGTAGACCGTCGTGCCAGATGTGGGCTGGGCGGCGTTCAGCGCTTGCAATTGGATGCCGCTACGAGCCTGAGCTGCCTCGTCGACCGTTAGCATAGTGAAGCCGTTCTCGACCGCGACACGGACCGAACTGGGTACCGGCGCCTCGCGCTCCGCTTCACTGGCCTGTTCCCCTCGGCTCAGCAAGAAGCCCCCCAGCACTAGGGCGGCCAGGATGGCTGGCGAAAGCAGAAGGAGGCCTTTGAGTAGGGTTCTTCTTGACATGGTCACTTGAATTCTGGGGTCATGCGTTCGTTGGCGTCCGACGCGGCAAGCGGCCGCTGCATCGCGTCTTCCAGCCTGCCAATCGCCTGTTGCATCTGGAACGTGACATCCTTCAGCCCAAGTTGGGCGGCCACGTCAGACTTCTCAGCCAGCGTCAGTGCCAGGCGGTCGGCCTGTCCGATTTCGAACGACCGCCGCGTCGCCGAGAGCTGGCGAGACTGAACTGCGGCCTGCTCTTCGCTCTGCTGCAAAAGGTTTCGTGTGGACTGATAGGCAGCCAGCGCGCCGTCGGTCTCGCTGAACGCCTGAGCTTCCAGCTGTTCCACACGCGCCTGCGCCTCAAGACGACGCGAGCGCGCCTCCGCTATGGGGCCTTCGTTGCGATTAAAGACAGGCAGCACGAGACCGGCAAAATCAAAGCCGAGCTTGCGGGCTCCTTGGTCGAAGGTATAGCCGGGCCCGAGATGGACGTCCGGGTACTGCTTGGCGACCTCCAATTGAAGCGCAACCTGGCTGGCCTCATACTGGGCCAGCCCGGCCAATACATCAGCCCGATTCAGCAAGGCTTGGAGCCGGATGGTTTGGGAGGGAGGTGCAGGGTAGCCCTGAGCGAACGCCTTCAGGTCAAGGTCGGCAGCGTCAAGAGTGCTCGCGCGTAGTCCCAGTACAGTGGCAACCTGAACCCGTATCACCGCGGCCTGCCGCTGTGCCGCGAGCAGGTCGGTCTGCGATTGCATCACCGTCAGGCGCTGTTGATTCACCTCCCATGGGGAAGCATCGCCAAGGGCCAGGCGCCGCTCCAGCATGGAGACGGTGCGTCGGTCCAGTTCCAATTGTTGCTGGAGAAGCACCGTCCGCTCTTTGGCGAACCAGAGATTTAACAACTGGGTACGCAGCTGGTTGCGCACGCCCCAGGCGACATTCGCAACCTGGAACCGGGCAGCGCTGGACAGATGGGTCGCCTCGTCGATTCGATAGCCGCGCTTGCCGGCAGTTTCTATCGGAATGTCCAGGGCGATGCCGAGCGTCCACGGAGAGTCCCCGCCCTTGGGGTTGAGCGTACGCTGGAACGGCAACTGCACGGTGGGATTCGGCCGCTGCGCGGCCGTGGTCATTGCTGCCTCCGTGGTCGCGAGCCTCGTGCGCGCTGCTTCGAGCTCAGGATTGAAGTAGAGCGCGGCGAGCGTCAGGCTTTCCAGGTCCCACTGGTTGGGGGGCCAAATTTCAGCGGCTCGCGGATAATGCCGCCGAACGAACTCGCGCAGCTCGGGCGACTGCAATGACCGCGCCGAATAGGCATCGGCAACCGCGGCGGTGGACAGGGGCCGCGGGTCGTAGCGGTCAAAGGCGCAGGCCGTGAGGAGCAGGCCGGCGACGGGCAGGAGCAGGCGCCATGCGCGAGCGAGAACACGCAGCGCCGCCAGCCGCCATTTGGCACTCGCGTAAATAGCGGCCTTCATCGCCAGACTTCTCCTTTCGTATTAAGCAGCCGAGGGGTCCCGCGAAGGTAGTCATCAAGACTTAGAGAGGACTTAGCGTGTGTCGGCAATAAGGCACATTGCGGAGTTGATTCTCTGGTGGCGCTAAGCTTCCACTAAGTCTGGGTGGACATGCTGCGCACCGCAGGCGGACTGCTGACGCGTCGAAACAGCCACTGAGGACAAGATGAGAATGCTCCTGGTCGAAGACGACCCGCTTATCGGCGAGGCGGTATGCCAGACCCTTCGCGATGCCCGCTATGCGGTCGACTGGGTCACCGACGGAAAACAGGCGTCGTTGGCGGCCTCGACCGAACAGTATTCCGCTGTTCTCCTGGACCTGGGCCTCCCTGGGCAGGACGGTCTGGCCGTGCTGCGTCAATTGCGGCAGGCCGGGAACACGGTGCCCGTGCTGGTTATCACGGCGCGCGGTGCCGTTGATGAGCGGATTGCGGGCCTGGACCTCGGTGCGGATGACTATCTGGTAAAGCCGTTCCACGTCGGAGAATTGTTGGCACGACTGCGTGCCCTGACTCGCCGGCAAGGCCACGAGGCATCCTCCATCTTGCGCAATGGCGAGCTATCGCTGGACCAGACAAACCACGAAGTCTGGTTTCATGGGGTGCAACGGCAGCTGTCAGCGCGGGAGTTCGCACTGCTACGCGAATTTCTGATGCGGCCTGGCGCCATTCTCTCCCGGGCTGAGCTCGAGACGCGAATCTACGGTTGGAACGAGGAAGTGGAGAGCAACGCTATCGAGTTCCTTATCCACGGCATCCGGAGGAAGCTGGACGCGGGAGTCATCAAGAATATTAGGGGAGTAGGATGGATGGTGCCAAAGGCCGAGTGAACCGGTCGCTTCTGTGGATGCTGTCGGCATCAATTTGCGGAACGATTCTGCTCATTGGCCTGGTGGCTGCAGCGGTGTCGTTCTGGTTCGCCTTCGAGGAGGCGCGTGACCTTCAGGACGACGAATTGCGGGAAATAGCCTGGTTAGTCTCGCCAGGCAATGCCAAATTTCTGTCCTCGCAAGGTGGGTACAAGCAGGCGGACGAGCCCGAGATGCGTATCTGGGTGCTCAAGATTTCCAAGCTGTCCACACACGTCGTGACGCCAGACCTTTCCTTGAGAGTGTCAGGCGAGCTCTCGGACGGCTTTCACACCATTCAATCGTATGGACAGTCATGGCGCGTCTATATCAGGACGCTTAACGAAGAATACAGCCTGGCGGTGGCACAGCGAACGTCGGCAAGAGACGAGATTGCGTGCGACAGTGCGCTCCGTACGCTGATTCCTCTGCTGGCCGTGATACCGATACTGGTATTGCTGTCGGGTCTTCTGATTCGAATCCTGCTGCGCAAGGTCCAGGAACTGTCGGCGGAAGTGGACAAGCGCGGAGATTCGGATTTGACACCGATTGCGGCAGCGGAGGTGCCAACAGAAATCCAGCCATTCGTGAATGCTACGAACAGGCTGCTGGACCGGCTGCTGTCCGTCCTGGCACAGCAGCGCCAGCTCGTTGCCGATGCCGCGCACGAGCTCCGCTCGCCGGTGACGGCGATGACGCTGCAACTGGAGAATGCACTGGCCTCGGAGGCCGTGCCCGATACGGTATTGACCCGCCTCGCGCCGTTGGGGAAGAGCGTCACACGCATGCGTTCCCTGGTGGAGCAGTTGTTGCTGCTCGCGCAGCAGGAGTCAGTCCAGCCGGTAGCCAGCCATATCTTCGACGCCAAGGCCGTGGTCATCGATGCCCTTGGGGAGATATTCCCATTCGCGGAATCCAAGGGTGTTGACCTTGGCCTGGACGTAGGCGAGGCATTGCAGCTTCGCGGTAGTGAACAGGATTTTCTGGCGCTAACTCGCAATGCCATCGACAACGCGACCCTGTACACACCAACCGGTGGCAAGGTCGATGTGCGTCTGTATCGAAACGGTAATGATGCTGTCTTTGAGGTCGAGGACACTGGCCCCGGCCTCCCCGAGGGCGAGCTCACTCGCGTCTTTGACCCTTTCTATCGTGTGGTTGGGTCGGGGCAGCCAGGTAGTGGGCTCGGGCTGGCCATCGTTCGGCGCGCGGCCTCGCGGCTCGGCGGACAGGTCAGCCTGCACACCATCTCTTCAGATGGCAGGACAGGGCTACGGTTCACGTACACGCAAGCTCTCCCTAACGTCTGACGGCTGACTCATGTTTTCCAACCAATGTTCAGTTCGCAACGAGAAGGCATTCCATCGCGATGAAAAGCGAGTTCAGGCCCGGCTTGAAGTCGCCAGGAGAAAATGAATGGCAATGACGGCTCCCACCAGCACCCTGCGCCAGATTCCGACCGGCATCTGGATGCTGGGCTTCGTCAGCCTCCTCATGGATGTGTCTTCTGAAATCATCCACAGCCTGCTGCCGGTGTTCATGGTAACCACGTTGGGCGCTAGTGCCCTGGCAGTCGGACTGATAGAAGGCGTGGCAGAAGCGACAGCTCTGATTGTGAAGGTCTTTTCCGGCGCGCTAAGTGACTATCTTGGCAAGCGCAAGGGACTTGCTGTGTTCGGCTACGCGCTCGGCGCGCTGTCGAAGCCGTTCTTTGCAATGGCCCCAGGCGTCGGCACGGTGCTGGGGGCACGTCTTACCGACCGCATTGGTAAGGGAATTCGTGGTGCGCCGCGTGATGCCCTGGTAGCGGATATTGCCCCACCGCATCTTCGCGGCGCTGCCTTTGGCCTGCGGCAGTCCCTTGACACGGTGGGCGCGTTCCTCGGCCCTCTGATTGCCATTGGACTGATGTATCTGTGGGCGAACGACTTCCGGGCTGTTTTCTGGGTGGCTGTCATCCCCGGCATATTGTCCGTTGCCCTGCTCATGTTCGGCGTGCAAGAGCCGGAGGCGCACCAAGGGGCGCGAAGGGTGAACCCCATCCAGCGGGCAAACCTCGCGCGCCTGAGTCCTGCCTATTGGGGCGTGGTTGCCGTGGGTGCGGTGTTCACGCTGGCACGATTCAGTGAAGCCTTCCTGGTGCTGCGAGCCCAGCAGGTCGGTTTGCCGCTATTTTTGGCGCCGTTGGTTCTCGTAGCGATGAATCTGGTTTATTCCGTCTCAGCCTACCCATTTGGGAAGCTTGCGGACGGACACAGCCATACCAAACTTCTGGTGTGGGGGCTGATGGTACTGATTGCCGCCGACGTCGTACTTGCGACGAGCTCGCACTGGGCAGTTACGCTGTGTGGGGTTGCGCTCTGGGGCCTGCATATGGGTATGACGCAGGGGCTCCTTGCGACTATGGTCGCCGATACCGCGCCGGCAGACCTCCGGGGCACGGCCTTTGGGGTTTTCAATCTGGCGAGTGGTCTGGCGCTGCTGATTGCCAGCGTACTGGCAGGCTGGCTTTGGGACAAACTGGGCGCGGCGTTTACGTTCTTCGGTGGAGCGGCCTTCTGCGCCGCGACTATCATTTTGATTTTGATGATGAGGCCGCGCGCGGGTCAGCGGCACGGATAAGCGACGATTTAACAGGGCGGGCGGAGTTCGGGCAGTCGATACTGTAAGCGCGAGAGTAGGCACTCAATGCGGGCGTATATGAAAACCTACCCATCCCTCGAGCCCTTGGCTAGAGATGGGTGCCGGCGATATGCGACTCAGCATGCTCCGTGTTCGTCGTCGTTCGGAGCACACCCAATGCCCCGCACTCTCCTATGCAGGCGCCGCCAGAACATGACCGCCGTATGCTCTGCAACTGGCCCCGCAACGCTTCCAGCGCGTCAATGCGAGCGTTCACATGGGCAATGTGGGCATCAAGGAGGCTGTTGACATCATCGCAGGGCCGCGCAGGGTCGTCCTGAAGCACAAGAAGTGCGCGAATCTCGTCCTGAGCCATATCAAGCGAACGGCAGCGCAGGATGAATGAAAGTCGCGACAAGTGCCCCTCGGTGTACAACCGGTAGTTGTTCTCGGTGCGCTCTGGAGGCGGCAGAAGACCCTCGGACTCATAGTAGCGAATGGTCTGCACGAGGCACCCGGTGCGCTTAGCCAATTCCCCGATTCGCATGATGGTATTCCTGATGAGCTTGACCCTATAGTAACTAGAGGGTGTTCAATAAACAAGAATCAATCAGGAGTATTCAATGAGTGAAGCCTGCGCATCTTCAGGATGTGGGTGCAGCGCATCTGCGTCGGAGGGAGGACTGGCCCAGGCCCGCCACCGGTCGACGCTGTTGTCGGTCCCGGATATGTGTTGCCAGACCGAGTCGCGCATGGTCGAAACGGCGCTGCTGAAGGTGGACGGCGTTCACGAAGTCGTACTGGACCTAGTAAGACGAACTGTTCGCGTCACCCATGACGACTTAGGCGACGATGTACTGCTTGAGGCCGGCAAACGGTCCGGCCTGACCGTACATTTGTCCTCACCGGCCGCCGATGTTGATGCAACTGTTCAGAGGTCCGTGATTTCCGTGGAGAAGATGGACTGCCCCACGGAGGAGGCGCTTATCCGCAAGCGACTTGGCAGCGAGCCGGCGGTGCACAATCTTGACTTCAACCTGATTCAACGACGGCTTACCGTCGACCACGAGTTGGGAACGCTCGACAACGTGCTTGCGGCTCTGCGTTCGGTCGGGATGGACGGTAGCCTGGTCGCCGACTCAGCGAAGCGTCCCACCTTTGCCCGAGTGCGGAGCGAAAAGAAGTCACCATTCGATTTGAGACTTGCTGCCGGTGGGGTGGCCGCCATCTTGGCCGAGGTCTTTGCTGTTGCCTACGGAGACGGCTTCTGGGCTTCCATCGCTTTTTCGCTCCTGGCAATTGCCGCCGCAGGTACTGGGGTCTATCGGAAGGGGTGGATTGCGCTCCGGCAGCGCAATCTGAACATGAATACCCTGATGTCGATGGCGGTCACGGGCGCTGTGCTCATTGGGCAGTGGCCTGAAGCCGCCTGGGTGATGGTCCTCTTCGCGCTCGCCGAAGCCATTGAAGCCCGGTCCCTTGACCGGGCACGGCATGCAGTCGAGGGGCTTATGGAAATAGCACCTGAGATGGCCACGGTGAAAGCGTCAACGGGTTGGACCTCTGTGCATGCGGCTGACGTTTTGGTCGGAAGCGTGGTTCGGGCGCGCCCAGGTGAGCGGATTGCACTGGACGGCGAAGTTACGGTTGGCGCCACCAGTATTGACCAGTCGCCAATTACAGGCGAGAGCGCTCCTGTTGACAAGGAGCCCGGCTCAAAGGTTTTCGCTGGCACCATCAACCAGCATGGCGAGATTGAGTATAGGGTGACCGCATCAGCGAATCAGTCTACGCTCGCCCGCATCATCCACTCCGTTCAAGAGGCGCAGGCCTCACGCGCCCCCACGCAGCGCTTTATCGATGTGTTCGCGACGTACTACACACCTGCTGTGTTCGCGCTTGCCGTCGGCGTTGCCATTGTGCCTCCCTTGTTCTTTGCGGCGCCCTGGCTGACGTGGGTATATCGGGCGCTTGTGATGCTCGTTATCGCGTGCCCATGCGCGCTCGTGATTTCCACGCCAGTGACCGTTATATCCGGCCTCACAGCAGCCGCGCGGCGCGGCATTCTTATCAAGGGGGGCTTGTACCTAGAAGAGGGGCACAAACTAAAAGTCCTGGCTTTGGACAAGACTGGCACACTGACTCGTGGAAAGCCCAGTGTGACAGAGGTCATTACCATCGAGGGTGCCGAGAAGGAGCACCTCCGTATCGCAGTCTCACTGGCTGACCGTAGCGACCATCCCGTGTCCCTTGCAATTCGAGGCTACGCTGAGGATATTCGGCACGCGGATGTTTCCGAATTCAAAGCGCTACCCGGCATGGGTATTGAAGGCGTAGTGGATGGCATTCGTTACCGGCTCGGCAATCATCGCCTGGTCGAAGCGTCTGGGGCGTGTTCGGCTGCCCTTGAAGCGCTATTGGATGGGCTAGAGGAAATGGGCAAGACAGCCGTTGTCCTGACCTCTAGCACGCGTGCGCTAGCCATCTTTGCCATTGCCGATACTGTGCGTCCACAAAGTCGCAAAGCCATAGACGAACTGAGGCAGCTGGGCGTCCATACCGTCATGCTCACTGGCGACAATCGCCACACTGCTGAGGCCATCGGTAAGCAGGTGGGCATTGACGACGTTCAGGCTGAACTACTACCGGAACAAAAGCTAGCAGCAGTCGCAGGGTATGCCGCGAAGGGGCTTAACGTAGGCATGGTGGGGGATGGCATCAACGATGCGCCGGCGCTAGCCAAGGCCAACATCGGATTCGCGATGGGGGCAGCTGGTACGGACACGGCCATTGAGACAGCGGACGTTGCTCTCATGGACGACGACCCGCGCAAGCTGGCCTCCTTCGTCCGCTTGTCTAACGCGACAAAAGTGGCGCTATGGCAAAACATCACGCTCGCCCTGGGTATCAAGGCAGTTTTCCTCGTGCTGGCATTCATGGGTAATGCCACGCTGTGGATGGCTGTCTTTGCCGATATGGGCGCGAGCCTGATTGTCGTATTCAACGGGATGCGGCTACTGAGGCGCAGGATTTGACCGGGAAGAGAGGAGCCCTCGTGGCTCCTCTCTTCTGCACGCAGCTATTAATGATTCGCGTTACCACGCTAGAAATCTAGGGGGAATCAATGTTCTCAATGCTCATGATTACGTTCCGCGAGGGCGTAGAGGCGTTCCTTGTCGCCGCCATCACGTTCGCCTTCCTTCAGAAGACTGGACGCCAACACTTGGCGGGGGCTGCGAAGGCGGGCGTCCTGGCTGCCGTAGTCGTTTCGGCGATTCTCGGCATCGTGTTGTTCCGGGTGGGCGGTATTAGTTCGCTTGCCGAAGGTTGGCTCGCACTGCTGGCAGGCATTCTGGTTATTTCCTGCACCTGGCATATGCTCAGACATGGCAAGGAAATGGCAGGGGAAATCCGTAACCGACTTTCGAAGGTCTCCGACGAGAGAGCATTGGGGCCCTGGATGGTCGTCTTTGCCTTCGTGACGCTGATGGTGGGACGTGAAGGCGTCGAGGCGGCGACAATGATTGCATCTCTCGCAGCTGGCGCCGCTACAGGCCAGCTAGCCTTGGGCGGTGTGCTGGGCATTGCTTGTGCAGGTGTGTTGGCCTGGGCGTGGACTCAGTACGGGCGGAAGGTCAACCTGTCATTGTTCTTCCAGGTTACAGCCGTCTTTATGGTGCTCTTCTCCATTCAGCTGGCCATCTACGCAGTTCACGAGTTCTCGGAGGCCGGCGCGCTACCGCTCGTCAACAATGAGCTTTGGCACAACGTGACAGAGCCCTATGGACCCGAAGGTGTCTATGGCATCTGGCTGAGCTACAGCCTCGTCCTCATACCACTCGCGTTCCTCATCTTTGCCACGGTGTCGCACCGAAGAGCTCTGAAGTCGGCGCAAGAAGGCTAAACCCATTTGGCTACGCTACCCCGATTGCGGGATGGTTCGTAAGCACCCGGTGAACCCGTCTTGAAGGGGACCCGCGTAGCAAGGAGCATCGTGTCCATCTAGTTCTAGGTGGACACGTGGACACTATCGAAGAGAGCGCGCCAATACGGCGCCGACGTCGGCATAGCGCCGAGTTCAAGGCCAAGGCAGTGCAGGAGTGCATGCAGCCGGGTGTTTCGATCGCGGCGATAGCCCTGCACCATCGCCTCAATGCGAATCTGCTGCGGCGCTGGGTCGCCGAGCAGGAAGCAAAGAATGGCGCGCCTGAGGACCGCGAGTTGATGAGGGTGCCGCAAGGCGAGTTCATCCCGTTGCGGATCGGCGAGCCGACCACTGCCGTGCCGGACATCCAGATCGAAGTCCGCCGTGGCGCGACGACGATCAGTCTTCGCTGGCCGGGATCGGCCGCAGCGCAGTGCGCCCAGTGGCTGCAAGGGTGGTTGCGTTGATTCGGGTGGACGCGATCTGGTTGGCCGTGGAGCCGCTGGACATGCGCGCCGGTACCGAAACGATCCTCGCGCGGGTCGTCAAGGTGTTCGGCGCGGCACGCCCCCACCACGCCTACCTGTTTGCCAATAAGAGTTCGACGCGCATGAAGGTGCTGGTCTACGACGGCTTCGGCATCTGGCTGGCCGCGCGGCGCCTCAACAAGGGGCGCTTCATCTGGACGAACGGCGACCAGGCGATCGCCACGGCGCTCAATCCCGAGCAATTGCGTGCGCTGGTGACGGGGCTGCCTTGGCAGACGCTCACCCACGACCACGCGATCACGGTCGTGTAATACCCCCAAAGCCGTAAACTGGCTTCCTTCCAGAGGACTTGGGGTTCTGGCAGACTCGCCGCATGAACCTACCCACCAACCTCGATGCCCTGAGCCCGGACGAACTGCGCACACTGGCTGCGCAGTTGATGGCCCAGGTCGGCGAGAAGGACCGGGAGTTGCGGTACCGGCAAGCCAAGATCGACCAGCTCACACACGAGCTGGCCATCCACAAGCGCTGGAAGTTCGGCAAGCGCAGCGAGCAACTGACATCTGAACAGGCGAGTCTGCTGGACGAAGCCATTGACGCAGACCTCGAGGCGATTGAGACCGAACTGGAAGCGCTCCTGCCGTCGTCCAAATCTGAAGCCAAGAGCAAGCCCAAGCGCCAGGCATTGCCGCCGCAGTTGCCGCGCACCGACATCCACCACGAGCCGGACGCAGAGACCTGCACCTGTGGGTGTGCGCTCAAGCGCATTGGCGAAGACATCAGCGAGAAGCTGGACTACACGCCGGGCACGTTCACCGTGGAGCGTCACATCCGCGGCAAATGGGTGTGCGATCAGTGTGAGACGCTGGTGCAGACGCCGGTGCCACCCCACGTCATCGACAAAGGCATCCCGACGGCCGGACTGCTGGCACATACGCTGGTGTCCAAGTTCGGCGACCACCTTCCCCTGTATCGGCAGGAGCGCATCTATGCGCGCGCCGGTCTGGCCATCCCGCAATCGACACTGGGCGCGTGGGTGGGCATCTGTGGCGTGCGTCTGCAACCGCTGGTGGACGCCCTGCAAGAAGAGGTTCTGAGCCACGGTGTTCTGCACGCCGACGAAACGCCAGTGCAGATGCTCGCGCCCGGCAATGGCAAGACGCACCGCGCCTACCTGTGGGCCTATGCGCCGAGCGAGTTCGAGAAGATGCGCGCGGTGATTTACCAGTTTGCGCCCAGCCGCAGCGGCGAGCACGCTCGCGCGTTCCTGGGGCAGTGGCAAGGCAAGCTGGTATGTGATGACTTCGCCGGCTACAAGGCCAGCTTCGACGGTGGCGTCACTGAGATCGGTTGCATGGCCCATTCGCGGCGCAAGTTCTTTGAACTGCACGACAAGCACAAGAGCGAATTGGCGGGCCAGGCACTGCGCTACATGGTGAGCTTGTACGAGATCGAGGCGCAAGTGCGGGATGCTGAGCCAGACCAGCGCCTGGCAGCGCGGCAACAAAGGGCTGGCCCGATTCTAGAGCGGCTGCACGCCTGGCTCGAGGAACAGCGACGCCGCGTCCCAGACGGCTCGGCGATCGCGCGGGCCATTGACTACAGCCTCAAGCGGTGGCCGGCTCTCGTGCGTTACCTCGACGACCCGACGGTGCCCATCGACAACAACCACGTCGAGCGACAGATCCGGCCGGTTGCCCTGGGTCGCTCCAATTGGTTGTTTGCAGGCTCACTGCGCGCCGGTCAACGCGCGGCTGCCGTCATGAGCCTGATCCAATCGGCCAAGCTCAACGGGCACGATCCCTACGCCTATCTGAAAGACGTCCTCACGCGACTGCCGACCCACAAGGCGGCCGACATCGCCGAACTGCTCCCGCATCGCTGGACGCCCAGCGCCACCTAGCTGGCAAGACGGGTTCACCGGGTGCTTACGATGGTTCGGCAAGCCACAGCATTCGAAAATCAAGCCTTCTCGGAAAGCGGACGACGAGCTGCTTCCTACCACTAGAATAGCAACCAGGGGAGAGGTCGTATGAGCGCACTAACTGCCGTATATGTCCACAGTCTTCAGGCCGGCGCCAACCGCGTCGTTGCTGTCCTTCTATGTTCTATCTCGTTTTCCACTTCGGTGTACGCCCATGGCGGAGGCCTGGATGCCGCTGGGTGCCATACCAATCGAAAGACCGGTGACTACCATTGTCACCGCAGAGGTGGAAGCGCGAATCTCATCGCTCCTGATGATTCTCGTACACCTCCAAGCCGAGCGACGAATGCCTTTGCAGCACCTCGCACGACGGTGTCCGGGCAAACGTGCTACACGGGGCCTCGTGGGGGTACGTACACGATTACTGCGAGCGGCCGTAAAAACTATAGTGGCTGCTAGCCAGATTGCCGTGCTCACGAAACCCTGAAATGGTCAGGCGATTGGCCTGCATTTACCGCGCGCCGAAGCCATTCGGGTAGGTCGCCGTGGCCATCCCAGCTATGGCCCGCCGCGTCTCTGAAGCGAATGGGATGGACCTTCTGAGGGCTGGAAGTCGGAGTTGTTGCGGCAAAGCATCCGGCGGCAACCAGGTCATCTATCGCGATGCTGTGCTTGGCCATCTGAGACTTCACCCAAAGAATCGCAGCAGCGCGCTCCCGTAATAGTTGCGCATCTGAAGGGCGTTCAACAAGGGGCGAGTTGGGGGCGTTGAAACTGAGCATCGTTAGGATTCGCTCACGTTAGCATTGAACAGAGGCGTCACTAGCTGCAGCATCAGGTGTATTCTAACTCCATCGATATGCCCTCGGAGGAGGCTATGGTCTACCCCGTTGGACTTGAGGTGGCGGACATCGATGACGACATTGGGGTCCAGTTCCAGTATCTCATCGGCGGGCACAACCAGACTTTTGCGGTCAGCCGCGAAGCTTTGGAGGACCATTTCGGTCTGGCACTCGCAGGATTTTCTGCCCCGGATAGGAACCATGCAATCCTCAGGGCCTTCATGCATGGATGGGAACGAATCAGAGATGCCGCGGCCAGGAGTCGCAGCGTGCCGAGCAACCAACGAATAGTCCTGAAATCCAGCGACTTCTGAGCGCACGAAACATGGCCTGGCCGCTTGATGAGGTCAGCGAATCATGACTGGGCGGGGAATGCTCCTTGGCGGCTGAAGAGGAGCATCGAAGGTTAGTCAGAGACGGGGTGCTCGACGGCCGCAGCCCCACAGCGAATCGATTTGCCCGCGCCGCTGGTTGCTTACCGCGAAGCGGGGTGGTGGCGAAGGCTAGAGGGTCAAGCAGTATTGTCAGTTTTGAGAAGTTTCAAAACCGATGAAACTTCGTGATACCAACCATCGAGATGCCGCAAGGAACGGCTGCCCTCTGGCCAAGTCCGAGGAATGCGTGAGAACCTTCCTGTGTACTCACGATAGCCATCTGGCCTCGCAGTATCACCGCAACCGCTCATTTGCCAATCTCAATTCCATCAAAGCGGATTCTCGACGCTCACCGGTTCCGCTCGGTAAACCGACCAGAAATAGTGCGAGTGTCGGTGGTGCGGTGCTCGCATCTTTGTGGCGAAGAAGCGAACTCTGCCTGCAGGTCCAGCGTCCATGTCTACCTCTTGATGACAATCCTGCGTTGATGCCGCAGGGGGCAACAGGCTTAGGGCGACCGAAACATACTGTCCCGGGATGCGGGCGAGGATGCCATTTGCCCCAGGCACTGGAACGTTGGGACTGTCTCCTTGAAGATGGCACTTCGATGCCAGATGGCTGTTACCCATGATGGGATTCCTCAATCGGCGCTGCCTCGGCTGGCCGGGCCGCTGTGGCAACTGAGTGCCGACGACTCTCCTCAGCGCGACTGCACGACATGGCATGAAGGCGCGCATGACCTACACCCGGCCGGGGCCAACGCTGACACCCTGCTTATCGCGTTGGATGAGCGGTAGATGTCCATACGCACGCAACCGTGCGAGGTCTTGCCGAGTTGACGTGGGGGCGACCAGGCCCGCCAGCGCAGCGGACTCGATGCCGAAGGAGCCGCACGACGGGCACGTGTACTTGAACCCGCGTAGCTGGGCCGACCGTATCCGCTCCGCGGCCGCGCCGCACAACGGGCAATTCGCTGGTTCTGGAAGCATGGTCTGGGCGAAAGATGTGCTGTATGGATATACAGTAGTATAGCGAACCGTCAGCGGAATGGAAGAGCCAGATAAATGGCTGGTGCGGCACTTCTGTTCCAACTCCGCGGTGCGTCGGAACCGCAGAGAGCGCTCTCTTGCGCTATCTCCGGCCGGTCAAAAAGTCCTGCCAGTCGGACGCGAACGCACAGTCCATCGGCGTGGGGTCTTCTTCAATGACAGGGGACCCTGAATACTCAATGCGTTTGCGGAAGAGCGTCGCTGCTGGCTCAGGTATTTCGCCAAGGCGAACGTAGGCGGTGTTACCTGAACGGTGGATGGGGACAATGAGGGGCTCGGGGCGAGGTGGGAGCTCCTCGGTCCCGGTCAACCCGACTGCGAGAGCGCGCGCGACGAGGTCAAAGATGGATGATGCGTGGCGCGGGTAGGCATGCAGGGTTCGCTTCTCGCCGTGCTCGCGCTGGTCTTCGCGCAGCTGCACCACGTAGTCGGGAGTGGCACTCCGCTCGAGCCTGCCTATATACGCCGTCGCTATCTCTCTACCGGAGCCGCGCCCATCTGGGCAGACGATTTCCACTGTGACCTTAAGCATGACGAACGTGGCATTGCACGGTTGCTAGTTGGGTGCTGCCGGCGCACCAGAGGCCGCCCGCAAATCGCAGTGCTCGCACGCTTGAACGGCACTGGCTTCTAGTGTATTGCGACTGAGGCGCGTGGAGAACTTTTTCGCTCAATCGGCGGAATCGTGCCGGTTGTTGCAAGACGAGGTTCAAAACCTAGTCGAGGTTGTGCCGAATCGCCATGCATGCATGGCTCGGCAGGTCCTTCTTGAAACCCACGTCATAGCGACTAAACTCGATTGCGCGTCCCAAGGCGCTCCTGGTAGCCACAGCACAAGCAGAACGACACTCCGAGGCTACCTTCTTTTCACCTCAGCAATCGATAGCACGCGGATGTAAGCGGCGAAGGCGACTTCGCTACTGCGTTCGCATGTACCGTCCTGCCTCTCGGCGCAGCCGAGCTTCGCCTGCGCGTGTTGGCGAGACCGCCTCCGAATTGCTGTATGCCGCGGCAGGAGAACCCATGCCTATCTGGAGAGTGTCGCCAGTGGAAGATGAGCCGGAGATTGCCCTTCGACTCTGGCGAGTATTCGAAACTGAACGTGGTGAGCGCCACTTCATTGGCCAGAACATCGATAGCAGAACAGGTCGCGTGAGCTCGGCCATTCATAGCTTTGACCCGCAATCGCGTACGGGCGTCACCCGGAGCGGGAGGCGCTATGTCTTGGTTGGTGGCCCGGGCGACGACGAGGATGCGACTCACACCTGGACGCTTTGGAAGCTGGTGAACGACGTGCGAACAGCGAATAACGTGACGGCTGAGTACGAAGACCTTCTCGGAGAGCGCGCCACCTAGGCTGCTGACTCTGGCTCAAAGCCTCTCTGTCTCTCCCATCGGGAGACCAAGCAAGTGTAGAGACTGCCACAACAAGGAGAACTACAGGGTGGCAGCAGGAAACCCCATCTAGTAGTTTGCGTATCACAGCGTGAGCCACGTGACACGGCGCATGTCGCCGTTGCGACGCAGATGCTGGCGCGCGCTATATGGTGCGCTGGAGATGCCCTATGCGTGGATTGAATGGAAGTGACGATAGCTCGGGGCAAGAGTTTGGTGGCATGACGCCTAACCGGCGGCGCTATGCGGTAGGCTGCAGCACGAGCCCCGAGGTCCGTATTCCGTACATCTGCATATTGGAGTGGAGATTGTTGGAGACCTATCGCGGGACGATGCACCTTGTCGGCCGCGTGGGACCGAGCGGCAAGCTCTGGGCGACGCCACCAATCTTGGAGGTCGAACTAAGCGTTCCAATGGCTGTTGCGACTGACGGAAGAGAGTATGTACTTCTCGGGGAGCCAGGCACGGCCGCGATTGCAGCGTATTTCGTGTCGATTTCCGCAGCCTTTGATGAGCGTCTGATGGAAACGACGGACGTTACGTCGACGCTCGCTTCGATGCTAAGGGAAGTCAGAGCGACCTATGGAACCAAAAGAAGCCTTCACGCGATTGGACAGCAAAAGGTCACCAAGATTGACCTTGATTTTTTGCGCGCTCGGCGTAAATTTGATGGTACGTAATTGACGGCACCTTGCAAGGCTCCCCCCAGTAGAACTCTATCCTGCCTTGCACATCCTTTGCGGCGAGACGTCGCGCATGTTGCCTGAATGTGCTCACCATGGCGCAATCAACCGCTCAGTCCCCTATCCCGTCTTCTAGTGCGGCCACTATCCATGCCACCCTCTCGTCCTCTCATCGAGCGAGGCGATGGTGCGGACATGCCGGCCGCTTCAGCAAGGTCGCTATGGTCGACGAAACGGATGAACTCGGGAATCGGAGCTACGAGCGCGGTCTGCAGCATTAGCGTGAATGGAATCTCGCCGCTCGCGACTTGAGCATCGAGCTTGTCAGGGCGGGCCCGGACACCAAGCATTTCGAGGCGATGGGACAGTTCTTCAATGCTCAAGCCTTGCGTACTGATTTCGTGGAGTAAGACATGACTAGCAGCGGTTTCCCACGATTCATCGGATTCAACGAACGTCGCCCACTGTGCTGGAAATTCTGCGCGAACGGCCTGGAGCATAAGAAGAAAATACGCAAGACTGTAAGTGCCTCGTTGAATCTTGCTTTCTGCTCCCCGAAAAGACTCGGGCGTCCCCATTGCGGAAAGCCTCTCTGCAAACTCATCGAATGACACGCCTTTGCGCGCGAGGATTCCGCGCGCAGTACGTGCAGCTAGCCGCGACCACGGCGTGCTCGTGTGGGCCACTCTGAAGTCCTTTAGTCGAGGATGCGGAGCCTGTGCGCAGCGCTCCGGGCCGGCAGCGCTCACCCTATGAATACAGCATTCATTACGAGCACTGCTTCGCGGACCGGCAATACCTTCGTGGCTTCATTCTAGTCCCAACTTCAATTCCAGTTGGACATTGGATGAGCTATGTCGAGCTTCAGCAAGAGGTCCTGCTATGGAAGCCTTCTCGACTCTCTACCTCGCCTACGAGGGGGTGCTACATCCAAATGTGGTGTCGTTCCACGGCCAAAGACAACCTCGTCTACGAGCGGGCGGACACACGTTCTTTGAAAACAACGACCTCTTGCGCGAGGTTATCGCGGCATGCCCAAACACAGTTGTAGTGCTGCACTGCTGGTGGGTCCCATACCTGGGATTTCAGGCTGCGATACACATGTTGCCTCAATCCGTTCGAAGCCATGTCATCGGAGCGACGTGGCATAGCAACCGCGGACCACGTGCGCGACGGAGACAGACCGGTTGCCGCCGCGACTGGCTCGAAGAAGACCTGATGCGTCGGCGTCCGGAACGTCCGGTACTGCTTGATTGCGACATTGCTCAAATGGCGCCAATGCTGAGCGATTGCTCGTGCATCGTGGACGGATGGAAGGGGCTCACCAGTGGGGGAGCGTGCGAAAGGCTGCTAGAGCTTTTGGCAACGGACGCGACAGATGCGAGCCTCACTCTCGGGGCGCCGTGCCTGGAAATGTGACCCAGCCGGGCATAGCTCATTGTGCCTTTCGAAATACACATGCTACCATTGCTGATTCAGCGACAAAGAGCGACGTTGAAGCGTAATTGATGTTAGTTAACACAATTAAACGTTATACGTTAACTATTACAAGCCCCCGTTCCCAGAAATGATGCTTTTGTCGACTTGTTGGCAGGCGCCTGGCGTGCAAATGGGATGACCGAAGGGTCATGTTTTGGGGCAAACAAAAAGGAAAGCTGGGAAGAAAAAGACCGAGGTTCACACAAGGTGAACAAAACATCGAGCAGCATTGCGCTGCAATGGAGGGGTAGGTAGCTAGAGTTGGCGCTCTAGCTTCCCAAATCGCGTAGCGGAAACTACACACTGAAGTTCATAGTTTCCCCTGCCCGTCCCTTTTTTGTCAATCCGAAATTGGAGGGGCGGACGCCGTTCGTCCAGACATTCGGCCACGGTTTTTCATCTATGAGCACTATCAAGCATATTTCCGGGCGCCCTTAGGTTCGGCGATATTGTCCCAATACAGCGCGAGAACCATCTGGCCGGCCCTCTCGGAAGCTCGAGATGCAGGTCTGCGCCGTCTGTCCTAGCCAACCCGCCTGTGAACCTGACGACCTAGCAAGAGTGATAACTCACTTCGTGGACTAGGCCTTTTGGAAACGTCGGGCTTATCTCTTTTTATCGTGCAGCGCGCGAGGGGTCCACACGCCCGTGCCCTGCGATACCAACCATATGTACGAACTCAAGTCTGAAAGCACGCGTGCTGTCGCTGTGTCGACCGGCAACCCAGTTCTGGACCGGGTACCGGCGATTCCGAACCAAGCAATGGCGAAGGAATTTTTCCGTCAATCTTTCCGAGCCACGCCGGCAGCGCTGGAAATGCTTAAAGCAAACCAGGGAGAGCTCTATCGGCCAATTGTGTCAATGGAGAAGCAAGAAATGCTTCTCTATGACGTTGTTGCCTTCGTTCGCGCCGGTTTCAAGGACCGCAACCTGATTGCCAAGGGCAATGGCGAACTTTTCAGGCACTCTCTCGCGATAGCACGACAGGCGCCCAACGTTCAAGGACACCGCGAACCAAGGGAGGTCGTAGAGATTAAGGGCGCTCGCCCCAGGGGCATCTTGTTCGTGACCTCAGCGCGCATGGGCCGGCGGGTGACGGCAGAACGTATCGCCCAGTTCTTGGGCAGCGACCCTATGCCTATTGAGCTCATGACGCCTGGAGGAAGAGTGACGCACTGGTACTTGCCAGTCCTTCGGGTCAACTGGTCCGGCCGCCTAGATGATTTCCTAGGGAAGTTTCTAACCGCTTATGGCCCCGCAATGCGCCAGGGTGACCTTCTCTCGGAGATTCGAGTCGACAAGGGACGCTTAGAGGCCGAAGCTTTGGCCATCATGGTGGGCCTATGCCTTGGTGCAAACCTTGGACTGCTCATCGTTGAGCGAATCGATACGAGTGAGGCAGGGTCGGATTCGGCGGGAAAAGTGTGGTCTGTCCTGGGGCAGCTCACTAGAGCTACCGGCATCCCCGTGCTTTGCATGGCCACTACTGGAGGCGCCTCAGGGCTCATGCGCCACCCGAGTGCATCGGGTGAGTTGTCGGTCAAAACCATCAGCATGCGTCCACCGGCCTCTGACTCAGCCGAGTGGGCCGATGTTTGCTCGTACGCATATCAAGAAATCCTTGGCGGTACTGGCAAAGCCCCTTCCTGGTTGGTCAACAAACTGGAAGAGCTCACTCAATGCCGCACCGCTCTTGTCATCAAAAGTTGTCTCGCATTGGCGCAGTACGGCTACGGGGACGCCTTCTGGACTGCAGTTCCGGCTGACTTCGACGAAATCGTTAAGGCTGCGCTGTACACCGAACAAGCCAGTCTCTCGAATGTAAAGCGTTTGGAGAATGGAATTCGAGGCTACACGCGAGCGAGCGTGATGCGGTTTGCCGACTGGCTTGCCCCCGGAGAGGGGCCGAACCTTGTCCTTGGCCTGCAAATCCAAACGAGCCCGCGCGCAAATCTGCCTCCAGAGCTCAGAGATTGAGGAGGTATCGTGGAATATCTCTATCCATTGCATTTCGAGGACGAAACGGCGCTCTCCCTGGCTGTCGCTGTCGGATATACCGCAGGCAATCGCGAAGCGAAACGTCTGGCCGACCTCTGCATTCGGCGTGGCTGCCCCCTCATTTATAGCCTTCCTTGCAGGCTATATCAGTGGGAAGCTGCGATTGGCATGATGTACGGACCTGGCCGGCAAGTTCTCGTGGAATGCACGTGCTTCCCAGCTTTTGCTGCAGGAATGGATGAAGCTAGCCTCATGCGTGCAGTTGGGCAGCTTGCGTCCGGAACCAGGAGTCGAACGTGCTTTCCGCGTTTGCAACCTCTGCTCGATTGCGAAAATCGCTACGGCCTTCGCTGCCCGGCGTGCGGTGATGTTGGCGGTCGTCAACTCGGACGCGCTGCGTCATTACGGAAGCATTGCTTCCCATTCGTCTCTCGCTGCGCGTTGCATGGCGAAACACTTGTGCTTGCGGACAACTGCAGTGCATATGAGGCGGCGATGATGCAGCAAGGTACAGAGGCGATGGAGCGGAACAGTAGGCTCTACGCATGGGCCGCCATGCAGCTTCTGAAAACTGAGCCCATCGGCGACCTGCGGCCCAACCTACTTTGGCAGCTGGCGATGCTTGGATATGCCGACGAAGGCCTGAGATGGAAGGTCACGCGGTTCTCTTCCGACTGGCAAACGCTCGCCAAAGAAGGGTTCGAGGATGTGCGCCTCTCGTCGATAGCGGCATCCGAAGAGATGCCCACTGTACTGATGCGAGGGCTCTCCAGGACAGAGAGGCCTATGCACCCAGCACTGCTCGCCTTGCTCTGCTGGTTCTTACTTCGTCAGGCAGAAGCCCAGGCGGTCGCCCCCACGGGAGCAGCCACTGACATACCGCGAGCCGCGTCGGAGGTAGTTAAACATAAGCCTTCTCTAAGCGAACTGGAAGAACATCGAAGCCTGTGGCTACAGCAAGCCGCCGCGCATCCCAACGCCACTCGCACGGAGCTGAAGAATTCGCTGTATGGCGTGTGGCGATGGCTCTACCGCAATGACAACGCATGGTTGCTAGAAAATCAGCCGCCGGTTGTACGCAAACACACGCCGAAGAATTCCCGTCGCCCAGTGCCGAGCGAACTGACCGCGCGCATTGCAGCGTCGCGAATCAGCGACATGGACGCTCGTGGGATGCCACATACCCACACTATGTACCAGAACCGCGTCCGCTATGGGATGAGCGACTACGCCTATGCGCGACTCCTACGGGAAATCCCAGCGCTGGCGAACGAGTGCGTCCCTCGCTCGCAGCTCGTGAGCACCCGGATAGACCATTTGCGTCACGCCAAAGGTCTCGACGTATTCCGCTACTCGCTGACGATGCGTGCTCGATGCCTTAGTTTGCGACCGGAAACAGTGAAGCTCGGAACAATCCAAACAACTTTGAATACGAGAGAGGTCGTAAGTGTCACTGCCGGACCGAATCATTCCAAACATGACGGAACTAATGAATCGCGAGAGCTGGACGGGTTATCTGGCTCGCCATCATTGGATAGCGTCGAGGGAGTCAACGGTCCAGACTTGGCAGTACCCCTCAGGAATCCGCAAGACGATGCTGCCGTTTGAGCGATACGTTGACTGCGCCGAGAAGGTCGTGGACGCACACACAATATTCCCTATCCACAAGCGATTTCTTACCGCAGACGACGCCGCACGCGTTCGAGAGCACTTTCTTGGAGGCCCCTTGCATGGACTGCCGGCGCTCCTCGGATTGGGAGGGCCGAACTCTGGATGGGCGGTATTTCATCGCGCGTTCTGCGACGTTTGTGTCAAGGAGGACATCGCCCCTTTGGGTGAGCACTACTGGCGGCGCGACCACCATGTCCCCGGCGTTCTCGTATGCGCAAAGCATAGCCGTCCATTGATGCAACCCTGTCAAGCCTGCGCAACGTATGAATGGGTTGATACGCCACCGTCCCCGATTGCGGCTTGCGGTTGCCGACCTTCCATTATAGGCACCCGTGCCCAGCTAGCAGATTCAACTCTATCCGTGGAACTGGACTTAGCGTATGCATCCACACGTTTGCTCGACGACAAGTACATGCCGAATCTTCAAGTCGAGCAAATCGCGAGCTTAACGAGACTTGGTGCAAGGCGAAGGGGGATTCTTCATGACGGAAAGATTTGCCACATTACGTTGAAGGAGTTTCTCGCTGAATTGGCGCATAGCGAAACATTCAGTCGCATCAACTTCGGTGGAGTCTGCAGGCAAACGTTAGGAGCCGTCCTAAAGGGACGGTCCGTGATACGCCAACCATTGCGCATGATTTTTCTGTTGCGAGGATTGTTTGGAACCTGGCGTGCCGTTGAACGGGCTGCCGAAAGCCCGCGAAACATCAGCTTGGGGCCCGAGCCAAAAATTGAAAGAGAAGAGAACGGCGCCACGGCCAAAGCTCTAATAGCTGTACGAGAGCTTCACGGACCTGGCGCGCCTGACTTGTATGAACTATATGTCGCGACTCGGCGCGAGCATCCGTCTTTGGCCAAGGCCGACCTTTTCAAGTTGTTGCCTTGGGAGACTAGGCATGTTCTCTCAAAGTCGCAGCGAGATGCCGCCGATATGGAGGCCTTGGGCGATGCTGAAGCGGTCGATGCGACCATGGCTGCCTATATTTGCACGAAAGCGGCAATTCTGCTGCGGCAAGTCCCGGCTATTCGATTGACACCGGATTCGCTCTTGGAAGGACACCCGCTTGCCGGTGCGTGGACGAGCGTCCGCAAGTTCTTGCCAACCGCCACCGCAGCGATGCGTAGTTGCGTAGAAAGGAACGACAGGTTCCAAACTCGCCTACGCAAAGATGGCGTCCAGAAGTCCAGCGGCGAGCAACAACCTTCCCGTTATAGCGCATGAAAATCTTCGAACTCAATGCTCCCTTCGTGACGCCGCGTGACATCGAACTTCCGCCCGTCGACAAGTACGGAATGTTCCACGGCCAGTACTACAGACCTTTGGACGAAGCTCGTATCGTCAGGGGAAGCACACGCACCGTGTTCTCAGGCCTGAAATTCGATAGGCGCTTCGAAGGTCTATCGACGAATGAAACGCGAATCATCACGGCGCTCCAATTCCATCCATACATTATTGACATCAGGGAGCAGTACGCCACCTGTGATGAGAGAACACTGCACCTTGCTCTCCGACACGGCGAGCGGATGAAACGTCTACAAATGACGACTGTTGATGTCATTGTTACTTTCGTGCTGCCCAACTCCAAAGTGCTCCACTACCACACCATCTCGATTAAGCCAGCCGACCATGTGCCCGACAAGGCTGACCTTGAGCGAGAGCGGAAGGAGGAGAACTTCATGGCGCAGTTGGGTTCGACGTGGGAACTGATTCTCGGTGACGCGATTTCGCAGAGGCAACACGTCAATAATTTGGTTTTGCTCAGCTATGTCCTCGAAACGGACATCTATGCATGGTACGACGCAGCGGGGAAGTTCTCCAGGATACTTCTTCGGAGCGACAGAACAAAAGGTATGGCGGGAGACGTGCTTGACCGCGTCAGCCGAAGGGCCGGCGTGTCGCTGTCCGATGCTTTCCGTCTGTTCGCGGTGGGCGTCGCCTTCGGCTTCCTACGCCTTGACCATTCAATGCCTTTTTCCAAGGACCACAGCCTCTTTCTCGATGACGGGACGGCGCAGTCCCGACGGACTCCCGTTGCGTCGACTCCCACCAGCCTTCTCATGTCCGGCGGTTGGCTATGAACAACGTGCCGAATTCAATGTTCGCGTCACATACGCAACTAGATGTGAGCGAGATGCTGCCTGTCCAGCCGTTGACAGCTTCACCAGAAGAGGTGCGCTTCCTGCTGGATATTCAGGCGGCGCAGTGGCCGGCCGGTCTATCTCGATTCCAGATTTTCGGTCGCGGTCGGGACCCTGGGAAAAGGTACCGGGCCGTGGCATGGAACTATCTCCGGAAGGAGTTGCACGTCCTGGAAATGGGCGTCAAGACGACAACCAAAAAGCCAGCGATTTGGCGAACATGGTCCTTGGTCAAAGAGCCTGACGCGCTGGATGATGTGCGGGCGTTGGTCTTTCTTGAGGGCATACTCGACCCTAGTGAGTTCGCGGAGGAGGACAAGGAGCTAAACCGGGCGCTTCTGCACGCGGTGCTTTTCGTCAAGCGCGACATGGGTGATGGAAGAACTCAATTGCTCATCAACGATGCTGTGTTGATGAGCAAGAAGAACATGAGGTATGCCATCCAGAGGGTCTATACGGCTCTCGGAAGGACGCGACAGTATCAGGCTGTACTGAAGCTTCTGGTACACAGGTATTTCCACTTCGGTGGCACCGATGACGCATTCTTAAAGATGGGGCACCGTCGTGGAGGAGGTGGGGGTACAAGGGAGAAAGGAGCCAAGCCTGGGCCTCTCAATGCTCGCGAAATTGAAAGCGCAAACAGAGCGCAGGTCGACCGCCGATACTTGGCGAGGCGCCAGAAGCGCGTAGATGCCCAGGATAAGGAGAGCATGCTAACGGCGCTCCGGATGTGGTGGGTCAAGGGAAAGTCGTTGACCATGACCTATTTCTACATGCGGAAGTATTTCTACCCGTCTGCCACCGAGTTCGAAATTCCAAAGATTGAGAGATTCTATGAGCTCGCCACCAAGCTAATCGGAAAGTACCGCCTCCTGGAGGAACGAGATGGTTATCGCCTTCATGCCATCCATAACGGAGCGCGCATCGGTCAAGCGACAGACCTAACGGATGGCCGGATTGAAATCATCGATGTTGATGGCTTCCAGGCGAAGATATACGTCCAACATCCTGACAAGAACCACAAGGCACCAGTAGTGGTCTGGGTAATCTTCGCCGTGTCTCGGCTTTCTTCGGCGGTGCTAGGCTATTCCATCTGTCTGGGCAGGGAGAATGCGCGCGCCTATGCGGAAGCGATTGCCTCCGTACAGATTCCAAAGACAGGCCCGGGCAGCAAGGCCGAAATCTTCGGCATACCGAAGCCAATGGGGTTGCTGCATGGAAACTACGACGAGGTGTACGCCGACAATGGTCCTGGAAGGGCGAAGTCGGTAATTGAGGCCGTCGTGGATAGGGCAGGCCTTCGTCTCAGCTTGACGCCGCCGGCACGGCCCGACATGCGCGCCATCGGGGAGTCATTGAACGGCCTCATGATGGACTTCATGTCTGGGCATCCAGCTGGCTTCACGCGTAAAAATAACTATTTCGCCAAAGAAGCACGCGAAAAGGCCCGTAAAGCAAAGCCGATTCCGCTGCGAGAGTTCGAGCGGCTCTTGCTGGAAGCAATCAACCATATGAACTGCTTCTATCCAAAGCTTCACAAACGCATGAAAGGCGTTCGGAAAGCCGCAAAGGGAGTGGCGCCCAAAGACATCTTCGAATACACCCAAAATCTACGGGACGGCGATGCAAAGCGCATACCGTCTCCACTGGAAGTGTGGGCGCGATTCAGCGAATGGAAGCCGAGAAAGTGCGACCGCGGGGTCGTCAGGCTTGCGGGATTGGAATACTCGTCGACGGACCTCGCGACGTACTTCGAGGACGTGGCGCCGGTCAAGGGGAAGGACAACGTCAGGGTTCAGGTGCAGCCCACTGGAGACCCCCATCGGTTGCTTTGGCTAAAAGATGACGGAGGTATGGAATTCTTAGAGGCGAGCGGGGAAAGTAGCAGGAAGCTGGATGACCATATGACGTGGCTAGAATGGAACCTCGTAACCGGCCATGAGAAGGTCAAAGAGGAAGAAACGAAGAACGCGGGCGGAGCAAATAGAGTCCGCATCGACGAATCGATGAAGGACGGGGCGGAGGAAGCGCCAGCGCGCAAGCGAGATAAGGCAAGGGTGACTAAGAAGCAACACGACATGGTGGCCGCGGCGGCCGGAAACAGAGCGCCTGGAGTGGGCATCAATGCCGACGGCAGCGCCTGGCCAGAGGGGGAGTCGCCGGACCCGGTGCGTCAGTCAGAGCCGCCAAAAACCAAGAGGCCACCCCCTCCAAAGCCCCAGCCGAAAACTGATGAGAGTGATGGCAAAGCAGCAACTGGGCATCCAGCGGTTTGGAACAGCGACCCAGCATTAGCGGCCAGGCTCTCGGATTTTTAGCCCAGTATCCGATGTCGGACTTACTAACCGGAAAGCGGTGCTCCGAGGCAAAAAGCGAGAATTGTCGGCCCCTCGGAAGCGCGACAGGGCGGATTCGGTTTGGCGTGCAGCCGCCGTTTCCGGGCGATGTCGGACTAATTAGGGCGATGTCGGACTAACTAATCAAAGTCGCTACCGCGCAGGTGCTTCACATGACGGGCGTCGCTTCGGCAAGGGTGGGGCAGAGACTGACGTTGCCGACCTACTGCCCTGTATGCGCTCGCCTCGCCGTGGGAACTCGATAGGAAGATGCCGTAGGGCGACTACTCCGAAAGCGGCGCATCGACGAGAACCCGGTTCCTCAGCCGGCGGATGCGCGGGTCGACGAAGTATCCTCCGCCTTCCACGTAGCGCAAGTACACCCGCCCGCAAGTGCGGCACTGCCACACGGTGCATCGATTGCAGGGATAGTAGCGCGGTGCAATCGGTGCCTCGACGGACCAGAGGCCGGTGTCCTGCGGGTGGTATTCCTCGAATGTCGCCTCGGTGTAGAGGTCGCGAACAAGGGTGCCGAGTTCGCTGAGCTGCTGCTCGGGGAAGGAAACCGGCAGGCTCGTCCAGGCATCCAAGGTGGGCGCGCTGCAGGCGCAGTCGGTGGTGACGGCATCCGTCTGACGGGCAAGGGCCTGCAATGCGTCAAACGAGAGGTAGGCGTTGTCTTCCATGGTGTTTCGAAGTCTTGGCGCGGGCTCGCGGCCGGATGTACCGCATCTTACAGAGGCGGCCGTGAGCCGGCCACCCGGAGCGCTGGCCACGCTCGGCGCGGTGACAAAGGTCTCGATCCGCCGCCACATTGCCACCGGATCGAGGTCCATCGGGGAGTGGGCGCAGTCGCTGGTTTCGGCGAGTTCCGTAACAGTGAACAACGGCGAAGAACGGCGAAGAACGAGCGGACGGTCATGGCCGAGACCGGTACCGGTACCGGTACCGGCCCCGCTACACCTTGCCGGCATCGGCGAGCAATGCCACGAGATGGTCGCGGATGATGTTCGGCACGACGGGATCGCGCTGGATGCAGATATGCAGATGGCGCATCGACCAGGGTTCGTCGATGGTGACGGCCGCCAGCTCGCTGAGGTCGTCAGGCTGCAGTGCCGAGCGCGGCACGATGCCGATGCCTGCGCCGGAAGCCACCAGCCTGGCGATCGCGCGATAGCCCGAGACCTGGACCATGACATCCAGGCGGCCGCCCAGGGCCGTTGCATGGTTCATCAGGAAGGTATGCAAGGCCGCGCCGTGCCGGAGGCTGATGAAGGGCTGTTTGAGGCAGGCGGAAAAATGGGCACTTTTCTGCCTGGATAGCTCGGTGCCCAGCGGGGCGAGGATGATGAGTTCGTCATCGCGGTAGGGGATGAACTCGAGGTCCGTGTGCCGCGGTGCGTCCACCGCGACGATGCCGATATCCGCGCGTCCGGCGGCGACGGCTCCGATGATGTCATGGCTCATTCTTTCCTCGAGCGTCACCCGCGCGTTCGGATGTGCCTGGAAGAACCTGGACAGGTCATCGGGCAGGAAAGAGCTGATCGCATTGTTGTTCGCAAAGAGCGTGACGTGGCTCGGCAGGCCGTTGCCAAAGGGCAGCAGGTCCGCGTGCATCTGCTCAAGGTGTGCGAGACAGCGCCTGCAGTGTTCGAGCAAGACCTGCCCTGCGGGGGTGATTCCCACGCCACGCGCCTGGCGCGTCAAGAGCGGGGCGCCAATGGTGTCCTCGAGCGCCTTGATGCGCAGGCTGACGGACGACGGGGCGAGATGGACCCTGGCGGCGCCGCGGGTCAGGTTACCTTCCTCGGCCACCGCGAGAAAGACCCGAAGGTCGGTGAGGTCGTAGTGAAACATCGTTGCAGGTTGACAAAGTCTTGCTAATTCTAGCCCGCATCAGGGCCGGATTCCGGCCAGAAGTGCCGTCGCTTCCCGATCTTCGTTTGTAGCAGGCAAACGGTAAGTTCGGGACATCTCAATTCTCCAGGGGGCGCCCCTTGGCCATACTGCCCGGCATCGAAGGCAAGCAACGAAGGGCTATGGAAACGGTTGAAGAGACGAAAAAGCCGCTGGAGGGCATCCTGGTGGTGGCAATCGAGCAAGCGCTGGCCGCGCCGCTCTGCACGAACAGGCTCGCGGAGATGGGGGCCCGCGTCATCAAGGTGGAAAGGGCGGAGGGCGACTTTGCGCGAGGCTACGACAGCGCAGCGAACGGGGAGTCTTCCTATTTCGTCTGGACCAACCGTGGCAAGGAATCCATCGTCATCGATTTCAAGCAGCCAGACGATGCGGCGCTGCTCCATCGCATCATCGGCGCGGCCGACATCTTCATCCAGAATCTGGCGCCCGGGGCATTGAAACGTGCCGGATTCTCTAGTGCTTCGCTTCGCGAGCGCAATCCGCGCCTGATCACCTGCGACATCAGCGGCTACGGTGACGGGGCCGAGGTCAGCCATCTCAAGGCCTATGACATGCTGGTGCAGTGCGAGAGCGGGCTGGCGGCCATCAGTGGCGCCCCCGAAGCCTACGGCCGCATCGGCGTATCCATCTGCGATATCGGCGCCGGCATGAACGCCACGATCGGAGTATTGAGCGCTCTCGCGCAGCGTGAACGCACGGGCCAGGGACTGGGTATCGAGGTCTCGCTCTTCGACGGCGCCGCCGACTGGATGACGATTCCCTACCTGCACGAGACAGTTGGCGCGGGGGCTCCGACGCGGCAAGGCCTGCGCCATCCCTCGATTGCGCCCTACGGGGCCTTCGCCACGGCGGACGGCGGTGAGATTGTCATCAGTATCCAGAACGAGCGCGAGTGGACGGCTTTCTGCCGGGTCTTCCTGCGACAGCCCGAACTCGCAAGCTGCGCAGAGTTTTCCAGTAACAACGCGCGTGTCAGGAACCGGGACGCGTTGGAAAGCAGGATTGGCCAGGTTTTCGGTGCGCTCAGCACCGAGCAAGCGCTGCAACGGCTGGCCGAGGCCCAGACGGCTTTCGGACAGGTACGGAGCGTGGCTGAGTTCGGGGCGCATCCGGCGCTTCGCACCTGGCCGATGCCTGTGAACGGCAGGATGCTGGAGATGATTGCTCCTGCCGTACGCACGCCGTGGGACGAAGGATTCTTCCGCGGCGCCCCCGCACTCGGTAGCGATACCGCTCGCATTGCGGCCGAGTTTGCCGCTGCCACAGAGGAGACAGCATGACCCAGCTTGATCTGGCCCACCTGGAACAGTGGATTGGCAAAGTGCAGAAGGACCAGGACATGCTGTCCGCTCGCCACGCGAGGTTGATGGCCGCCACGGTCGGCATTCCCGGCGAGGGGCTTGTCGGTGGCGCACCACTTCCCCCGTTGTGGCACTGGATTTTCTTCCTGGAAGGCCAGCCGCCACAATCGCTCGGCCGTGACGGTCATCCGGCCCGCGGTGGATTCTTGCCACCGGTGCCCCTGTCCAACCGGATGTGGGCGGGAGGGCGTCTCGAATTCCATGAGCCTTTGCGCATCGACAGCGTTGTCGAGAAGACGTCGCAGGTCGTCTCGATCCAGCACAAGCAAGGTCGCAGCGGTGACCTGGTCTTCGTCAGCGTTCTGCACGAACTGAGCGCGGGCGGCAAGCTGGCCATTCGTGAGATACACGACATTGTCTATAAAGAGGCGACCCCGCCCGGCGCGAAGAAGGAGAAGCTGATTGCGCCGGGAATCGCGACGCACAGCCGCCGGTTCAAGCCCGACTCCACGACACTGTTTCGCTATTCCGCATTGACCTTCAACGGTCACCGTATCCATTACGACGCCGACTACTGCCGGCAAGTCGAAGGCTATCCGGACCTGGTTATTCATGGGCCGCTTCACGCCACGCTTCTCACGAACTACGCGGAGGAGGTGGCGGGCAAAGCGCTGAAGCGGTTCGAATACCGCGGGCTGCAGCCCAGTTTCCTGGGGGAGCAACTCTCCATCAACGCCCGACCTGGCGACGAGGGCCTGCTGCTCTGGACGGCGCTGGCCGACGGTCAACCGGCAATGAAAGCCGAGGCCAGCTTCTAAGCATCCGCGGAATATTCAGAACCAGGAGACATGCAATCAGGTCCAGCTCATGTTCTCCACCATTCCCACCGCATTGCCGTTCATCAAGGCCGGGAAGTTGCGCGCCATCGCGGTGACCGGCTCCGAGCGTTCGCCGGTCTTCCCGCAGCTTCCAACGGCCAAGGAGGCGGGTTATCCCGGGATGGTGGTCGACTCGTGGTTCGGTGTGTTCGGTCCGAGGGGCGTCCCCGCCGAAGTGCGAGCCCGGTTGGAAAAGGCCGTGAAGGACGTCGTCAACGACCCATCGGTGGCAGACCGGCTGCGCGCCCAGGGTGCGGAACCGAGGAGTTCCACCTCCGGCGAGCTTGGGGCAACGCTGGCGGCGGATCTGCGCAACTGGAACAAGGTGATCGCTGCCGCCAAGGTCAGCCTGGAGTAGGGCTTCCGGTTTCCGTTGCCTGCCGGCTCAGCGGCCCCCGAGTTTCCCGGTGTCGAATCCCGTCACGAAGAAGTCAATGAGGCCATAGCCGAAGATCCACTGGTTCCGCTCAAAGAAGACTTGCCGTGGCGCCTCGCCGCCTTTGACGCCCTTCGTCGTCTTCGCCTGTTCAATGAACGCGGGACCCTCCAGAAACTACCGAAGGCCGCCGACTGCCCGCCGGTTGCCGCTTGAGGTAGCCGAGCGCAACGGCGTCTTCTTTTGAGATCCCCTGCCTGGCCTCGTGGCCCATGGCGCCGAGGGTGCGTTGCGTTGGCGCGCTCTCCAATGTGTGCCGGCCCCGTTCATCGACGAACGGGGCCAGCCTTGTGCCGGTGGGCGGTGCTCGCCGTTCAGGCCTGGATCGCCACAGGACTGCCAATGCTCCCAGGCGGATCGCTCTGGCTTAGCGCGCCTGTCGCTGTGCCTTGCGCCGTGCCTTGCGCCGCAGTCAGCAATGCCGGTACCCACTCTTCAAGCCAGGCCAGGGCTGGCTCGTCAGGGAAGGACGTTCTGGATGCATCGATCTCCAGGCGGCTTCCGATTCGCACGGCCCCCTTCGCCGCCAGCGCTTCGTCGATCCTGCGGCCTCCCCCGCAGAACGTCTCAGCATAGGTCCGGTCGCCCAGCGCAATCACGCCGTAACGCATGTGGCCCAGCTCAATGGTGGCGTCCAGCAACTGTGCGTAGAAGCTGCGAATGGGATCCGGTACATCGCCCGCGCCGTGGGTGGCGCAACAGACGAGCAGGGCCGAGGCCTGGGCAAGGATAAGGGGGGTGTCCCGCTGGGGATCGACGAAGTGGCTGGCCAGGCCGAGCTCCTGTAGCCGCTCCGCGGCGAGGTCGGCAACGAGGGAAGCGTTGCCGGATTGAGAGCCTGCAAGGATGAGAACGCCTGCCATGGGTGAGGTTCCGTAGTTCACTGAGTTCTTGCAATGTAATACAAAAACGGATAACGTGGAACTTAAATATGTATTGCATTATCGGGTCGATCGATTGGGGGAGGCAGATGGAATCACGAAGCCATGCTGTGCCGGGGCTCGCGTTGTCGGCCGTCCTGCCATGCGTCGGTCGATCTCGGCATATGCGACGAATGGTACGGGAGTGCCGTGTGTGATCTATCTGCTAACGCATTGAGAAAGGAGCGCGTGCCTGTGTTGAAAGAAATCCTGGATGGGGTGGCTATCGTCGAGTTGGACAATCCGCCGATGAACAGTCTCAACCTTGCGTTGAGGCGCCGGCTGATCGAAACGATCGGGCGTATCGCCGGCATGCCGGAGGTGTCGGCAATCGTTCTGGTTGGCGCGGGAGGCGTGTTCAGTGCCGGCGCGGACATCGGCGAGTTCGATACGCAGCAGGCCTTCGTGGAGCCGTCGATCCATGCCGTGATGGCAGCTGTCGAGTCCAGCACCAAGCCTGTGATAGCGGGTATCGAAGGGCTGGCCATGGGCGGTGGGCTGGAACTGGCCATGGCCGCGCACTGCCGCGTGGCGATGGCGGGGAGCCGTATCGCGCTGCCGGAGATCAAGCTCGGTCTGATTCCCGGCGCCGGCGGCACGCAACGCCTTCCGCGTGCGATCGGCCTTGAGGCGGCCGCGCGGATGATCTGCAACGGGGATCCCGTCAGGGCCGATGCGCCGAGCCTGGCCGGCCTGTTCGACCTGGTGGTCGAGCAGGATCTGCTGGAGGCTTGCCTGGGCCTGGCGCAGCGGATCGTGCGCGATGGCATGAAAGCGTCTTTGTTGCGCGACCGCGCCATGCCGGCGCCGGCGTCGCCGCTGTTCTATCAGGAGTTGGAGCAGCGGGCCGGCAGCAAAGGACAGTGGCCCGCAGCCGTGAATGCGTGTATCGCCTGCCTGCGGGCGGCGGAGGCCATGCCAGTGGAGGCTGGCCTGGCATTCGAACGCGAAGCGTTCATGAAGCTGTTCGACAGCCCGGTTTCCGGCGCACTTAGGCATGCGTTCATCGCCGAGCGGACGGCCGCGAAGATTGCCGGCCTGCCGGTGCAGACCGGGATCCGCCCGCTTCGCGCGGCAGCCGTCGTGGGCGCCGGCACCATGGGAGCGGGTATTGCCATGACGTTTGCCAACGCCGGCATTCCGGTCCGTCTGCTGGAGATGAAGGAAGACGCGCTGGAGCGCGGATTGGCGGTGATCCGTGCGAACTATGAAGGGTCGGTACGGCGCGGCAAGCTCTCGCGGGCCGATTGCGACCAGCGCCTGGCGCTGATCCGGCCCACGCTGTCCTATGAAGAACTGCGCGATGCCGACGTGGTGGTGGAAGCTGTCTACGAAGACATGGATGCAAAAGCCGGTGTCTTCCGGCAGCTGGATACGTTTTGCAAGCCTGGTGCCATTCTTGCCAGCAATACTTCGACGCTGAACCTCGACAAGCTCGCCGCGGTAACGTCGCGGCCGGCCGACGTGGTGGGCATGCACTTCTTCGTGCCAGCGAACGTGATGCCCCTGTTGGAGGTAGTCAAGGCAAGGGAGACCTCGGCGGAGGTCCTGGCGTCAGTGATGAAGCTCGCCAAGCGTCTGAAGAAGACAGGGGTCGTGTCCGGCGTCTGCGACGGCTTCATTGGCAACCGGATGATCGACCCGTATCTGCGCCAAGCCTATTTCCTGCTGGAGGAAGGGGCGCTGCCCGAGCAGATTGACCGCGCGCTCGAAGCCTGGGGGATGGCAATGGGACCGTTCCGCGCAGGTGACCTGACCGGCTTGGACGTGTTGTGGAGTGTACGCAAGCGCCGCTACGTCGAGGTGCCCGGCGTGGTGTATTCCCGCTTGCCGGATCGCCTGTGCGAGCTGGGGCGTTTCGGCCAGAAGACCGGGGCTGGCTATTACCGCTACGAGCCGGGCGCCCGGGAAGGCAAGCCGGACGACGCTGTCCGCGCACTGGTGGAGGGTTACTCCGCGGAGATCGGCAGGGCCCGCAGGCAGATCTCCGACGAGGAGATCGTCTCGCGTTGCATGCTTGCGCTCGTCAATGAAGGCGCGGCGATCCTGGACGAACGCATCGCGCAGCGGGCTTCGGACATCGATGCCGTCTATCTGCTCGGATACGGATTCCCGGCATTCCGCGGTGGCCCCATGTACTACGCGGACACGCTGGGCCTGCGCGAAGTCATCGCATCGATGGCGCGATTCCAGGAACAGGCCGGCTCGGACCCGGCGTTCTGGCAGCCGCACCGCTTGCTGCTCGAATTGGCCGAAAGCAACGGCACTTTTAACTAAACGAAGGGAGACAGTGAACATGAAGGATGCAGTGATCGTTTCGACCGCACGCACGGGTTGGGGAAAGGCATGGCGCGGCGCTTTCAATATGACGCACGGCGCGACCATGGGCGGGCACGTGGTCAGGCACGCAGTGGAGCGCGCCGGTCTCGACCCGGAGGAAGTGGAAGACCTGGTTCTCGGATGCGGCAATCCGGAGGCTGCCAACGGCCTCAATATCGCACGGCAAAGCGCGCTGCGCGCGGGCTTGCCGGTCACGGCCAGCGGCGTCACGGTCAACCGCTTCTGCTCCTCCGGCTTGCAGGCCATTGCGATGGCCGCGCAGGGCATCGTGACCGATGGCGTACCGGTGATCGTGGCGGGGGGCGTCGAATCGATCTCTTGCGTGCAGAACCAGTTGAATACGCACATGCTGCACGAAGCGTGGATCGCGGAGCACAGGCCGTCGGCCTATCTCTCCATGCTGCAGACCGCGGAGATCGTGGCGAAGCGATACGGCATCTCGCGCCAGCGCCAGGATGAGTATGGTGTCAACAGCCAGCTCCGCGCCGCCGCCGCGCAGCGGGCTGGAAAGTTCGCCGACGAGATTGTCCCCATGACAACCGTCAAGCAGCTGACCGACAAGGACACTGGAGAAACGGCGCAAGAGTCGGTCACGATCTCGGCCGACGAGGGCATCCGTCCGGATACCACCTACGCCAGCGTTTCCGGTATCAAGCCGGCCTTCGAGGGGGGCGTCGTGGCGGCAGGGAACGCCAGCCAGTTTTCCGATGGCGCCTCAGCGTGCGTGATGATGGACGGGGTGCTGGCGCAGAGAAAGGGCCTTGAACCGCTAGGTATCTACCGCGGCTTCGCAGTCGCGGGGTGCGAACCTGACGAAATGGGGATCGGGCCAGTGTTCGCCGTGCCGCGCCTGCTCCAGCGTGCGGGCCTCAAGATGGACGACATCGGCCTGTGGGAGTTGAACGAAGCGTTTGCGGTTCAGGTGCTGTATTGCCAGGATCGACTTGGCATTCCGGAGGAGCGCCTGAACGTCAATGGTGGCTCGATCGCCATCGGCCATCCCTATGGCGCCACGGGCGCGCGCCAGGTCGGGCATGCGCTGATTGAAGGCAAACGACGTGGCGTGAAGTATGTCGTCGTCACCATGTGCGTCGGCATGGGCATGGGTGCCGCGGGTCTTTTCGAAGTCTGCTGACCGCGCAAGGCAAGGCACCGGGCCGGGCTCAGCACAGGAGGCGTGGAGGGCCTCCGCAGGCTGATGGGACGGAAAGGCCGCTGCAATGCGAAAGAAAAGCCATGGGCCGCGGCAACGACGGATCGGCGGATTGCCGACTCGCACCGGCCGGAAGCGGAGGCATGAGTTTGCGCGTGGTCCCATGGCTTCATGAGAGCGGGAATGGAAAAGCAAAAATGGAGACATCGCAAATGGAACAGAATGCCTGGAACAGGTACTATCCAGCCGGCGCCTTGGCGTCCTATCGGGAGGAAGAAGGATCGCCGGTGACATTGTTCACCCGTTCGGCGAGCCGGTATCCGGAGCGGAACTGCCTGAGCTTCGGCGGTCTCACCCTAAGCTATGCGCAAACGCTGGATCTCGTGCAGCGCGCGGCGGCAGGGCTGCAAGCGCATGGCCTGCGCAAGGCCGACCGGATCGCCCTGCTGCTGCCTAATCATCCAGGTTTTGTGATCGGATACTACGCCGCGCTTCAGATAGGGGCGGTAGCGGTAGCGATCAATCCGCTTTATCCCACGCGCATGATCGCTACGCAGCTGCACAATAGCGGCGCGCGCGTCCTGGTCGTGGCGGATCTTCCCGGCTTGCTAGAGACGGCCTCGGCGTGTCTGGAGCAGGGCGTGGTCGAATCGGTGATCGTTGTCCGCATGGATGCTTCGGATCTGCGGTCCGGTGCCGACTCGCCAGCGCCCGCCTTGGCGCCGCGCATGGTCTCGCTGGCTTCGATCCTGGCGAACGCAGGCCATCCGCAAGCCGTTGCGATCGATCCGCTGGAAGACCTTGCCGCCTTGCAGGCAACCGGAGGCACCACCGGAACGCCGAAGTTCGCGATGCTGACGCACAACAACTTCTGGATCAATACCCTGCAGGCCAGGCTGATGATGAGCGGGCTGAGAGAGGGCAAGGAGGTCTTCCTTGTCCCGCTGCCGCTTTTTCATATCACCGGCACGACCTTGCTGATGCATCTCGGCCTCGCGGTTGCCGCCGAGCTGGTGCTGATGCCGAAGTTCGATATCGGCGCGGCCATCACGCTATGCATCGAGCGCGGTGTGACCAATCTCGCGGCCGTCCCGACTATCTATACGGCTTTCCTGGATCACCCCGACGCGGACAAGGTCAACTGGCGCGGGATGACCCAGGTGATGGCGGGCGGTGGTCCGCTTCCGCCCGAAACAGGCGTGCGCTTCCTGGAGCGCTTCGGTGTGCGTATCCGCCAAGGTTACGGCCTGAGCGAATGCAGTCCAGGCCTGACGATGATGCCTGACTGCGCAGATGGCCCGGTGAACTCCATCGGGATTCCGATTCCGGGCACGCAGATCCAGATCCGCGATCCTGCCGATCCTGCGCGAGTACTGCCAGCGGGGGAGGCGGGTGAGATCTGCGCCACAGGGCCGCAGGTCATGAAGGGCTACTGGAATCGTCCGGAGGAGACGCAGGCAGTGATGACAGCGGACGGATTCCTGCGCACGGGCGACATCGGCAAGATGGATGCCAATGGATTCATCGAGATTGTCGACCGGTTGAAAGACGTCATTATCGCTAGCGGCTACAAGCTGTTTCCTACCGCGATCGAAGCCGCGGTCTGCGAGCATCCGGCGGTGAGCGAGGTGGCCGTGATCGGCGTTCCCGATCCCTATCGCGGCGAAACCGCAAAGGCGTTCTATAGCTTGCGTCCCGGGGCGGCGCTGGATGCCGACGAATTACGTATCTTCCTGTCCGGCCGCCTGTCGCCGATGGAAATGCCGAAGCTCTTCGAGATGCGGGAGGCCTTGCCGAAGACCGCCGCAGGAAAGATCTCCCGTCTTGCCCTGCGCGAGGAGGAGCGGGAGAAGGCCAGGTAAGCAGCCAGGTAAGCACGTTGCCCGTCAAGTGCAACGCCACGCAGGCGGCGACGGCGCGTTGTCGCCTGCTTTCCACGTTTGCCATCATTCGGGCGCGGCCGCGCGCTGCGGCATACGCGGTCGACCGGCAGGAAGCTGCGGGCCGGCGGCCGACGTCTGCGAACTGCTGAGCCGGTTAAACGTGCTCGGGCAGTTCTTGCCGTGGGCTCGCCGGGCGAGCCGGCGGGACCACAGGCCGCACGCGCCTGACCGGGCCGGCGGCAGCGCTGCCGGCGGCAATCACCCAGGGCATGGCGGAGGAGCATTCTGGCTTCCAGGCCGCGGACGTGCGCCCTTTTTCCATCGATCCGTGCCACTTCCTGTGTGTCATTCCCTGCGTGTCATTCCCTGCGTGCCGATGGCGACGTCGTGAAGACAGGCTCTCCCAAGTAGCACGCTGCGCCCTCGGTCAGATGATGTGGGTGGCCGGTCCGCCGCAGCGTAGCGAATCCGGAGCCGGCACGCTTGCCGGATGACGGAAATGGCCACCCGAAAGGCTGCGCCGAGGACGGGCGCAGGCGAGTCGGGCAGCCATCGCTGCCGTCAGAATTGGTGCTTGATACCGGCGTAGTACATGCGCACCCGTGCGCCGGCGTCCTGCAAGGGCAAGGGAGATGAGCCGTTGAGCCCGCCTAGCCAGAAGTTGTAACGGCCATTGCTCTGGTTGCGCAGCTCAACCGCTGTCACATCCAGCCAGGTGCGCTTGCTCAGGCTGTATTGATAGCTGACCGACAACATGCGCGCGCCGGTTTCGGCCAAGGTGCTGCCGTTCTGGTGCACCGGCAGCGCCTGTCCGTATGTCAGGGAGAACAGATGCGGGCCTGTCGCGTAGCTAAGCGGAACCGCGAAGGCAATGCGATCCTGCCTGCTGCCGGTCACTTTATCGTCGACGCGATTGCGATCCACCACGGCCCCGAGGCGCAAGCCGTTGTATGTGTAGCCAAAGGCGAGCTTGTCGGCCATCTGGTCGAGCGATCCCACGGTTTGCCAGGGCAGGATGCCCTGGCTGTTTCGCTGCATATGGTAGAAGCCGATATTCAAGGGGCCTTTGGTGTAGCTGGGGCTGAGGTACCAGGTACGATTGCGGCCCGCGCCGGGCTGCTCGGCATCGAACGAGTACGATGCCATCACCGCGAAGCCGCCGAAATCCGGCGTTTCGTAGCGTACGGTGTTGTTGAGGTAGTTGCCCGCGAAGTTGGCGCCATTGATGGAGCCGATCACATTCAACGAGTTGGCGGCGCTGGGCGCCGCGTCGAATGCGCCGTGGGTGTCGGTAATGAACCAGTGATGGCTGAAGTACACCGACTGCCGGCCTAACTGCAGACGTCCGAACGTTGCGCTATCCACGCCGACATAGAAGGCCCGGCCCGCGCCCTGCGCGCCGGTGTCGGCGGAGAAGTCCCATTCGAGATGGTAGAGCGCTCTCGCGCCGTTGCCGAGATCTTCCTTTCCGTCGAGAAAGAAGAAGCTGGTCTGGTTGCTTTCCCGGAATACGCGCGACGCCGTGCCGCCGGGATTTGCCGCTCCGCTTACCGACGTGGCATCCAGCCCCAATTTGATCTGACCGCCTAGCAGGACATTCTGGGCGTGGGCGAGGGCAGGGGTGCACAGCGCGGCCGACGCGCAGATTCGTGCAAGGATTCTCATGGTCTCCTCCGTCATTTGTATGATCGATTTCTGGTTGAAAGACTTGGAGCAAGGCGCGCACTCTGTTGTCAGGAAAGTGTTCGCGATGCGCCTGTGCGGATCCGTCGCCTGGTTGTCGCGAGCGTTCGGGGGCGCTCCGAAGCGGGTCTGCTGTGGAGGCTGATCGGTCATTCCCTGGTGGGGAACCGGCGTGTCTGCGCGGCGGTCGCAGCGCAGTGGACACATTGCATGACGAGCGCCGGCGGACCGCCGCAGGCGCTGCCCGAGAGAGCGGATCCGCGCGTGCCGAGTTGCGTCGGCTTATGACGCCAGCGCAATCGCGCCAGCGAGATACAGGGAAAAGGCGAGCAGTATGCCGAGCAGTGGCGTACGGAACCAGTAGCGCTGGGCGACGGCGGCATAGGCCGCCAAGGCCGATGCGCCGACCAGCTGGAGAAACAGGGATGCCCTCAGTAGCCCGGGAGCAGCCTGCGCCAGGTACAGGTAGAACAATCCGAACAGGATCGCGCCGAAGCTATGGCTGGCGTTGAATCCGATCCATGCATTCCACATGGTTGTCCGGCCGGAGATGACCGGAGAGGAAGCCCGCATCTTTGCGGCCGCGTCCTGTTCTTTGGGGTGGAGTTTACGTGAGGCGAAGGTATATGCCAGGTGCACGGCGCCGAGCGCCAGCATGATCGATGCACTGACAGAGATCAGTATTGCTCCCAAGATGTCTCCTTTCAACGAATGGCTGGATTGCCGCAGTGCCGGATCTGACGCCGCGCCGGTGTCCTGATTCTTGAATTCGTGGAATCACTGAGTCTGTCGAGAAACCGAGCGGGGCGAGGCGCGAAGCCGGGCAGGGCTGGGGCCTTGCGAGCATTCGTGACGACGCGTCGTGCGGACCATCGGCGGACTCAGGACGGATCCAGGGCGGACTTGGTCCACGAACTCGTGATCCAGGACACTGGAGGGCTTCCGCTGCGGGACACCGAAAGCGTGTAGCGCATCAGGCCGTGCGGGCGCGTTGTTGAAAAGCGCGGAATCTGTCCTGTGCGTCCGCGCTTTGCATGAGGCGCTGGAACTCCTTTGCTTCCGCGGCGAGGGCTGCCTTGACAGCTGGTGCGGCATGGCTCTTAACGAGCTTCTTCGTGGCCATGGCGGCTTGCAGCGGGAGCGACGCCAGCCTGGCGGCCAATGCCTTCGCGGTTGCGAGCAAGGCGTCGTCGTCCACCACCTTGTAAACCAGACCGGCTTCGGCCAGCTGCGTAGCGGACATGCTTTCCCCCAGCAGAAAGCTCGCCATCGCGCGCTGGTGCCCCAGCGCTGCTGGCAGCAAATAGCTGGAGGCGGCTTCGGGGCAGAGACCAAGCTGCACAAAAGGCACGCTTGCCCGGATCGACGACGCCGCCAGCACAAGGTCGCAATGCAGCAGGAAGGTCATGCCAACGCCAATCACATGTCCCTGCGCCGCGGCCAGCAATGGCTTCGGAAATGTGCTGATCGCGTCCAGGAAGGCAAATGCGGGTGAGGTGGCCAGGTCTTCCGGCGCGTCGATAAAGTCGGCGAGGTCATTGCCGGCAGAGAACGAGGCGCCGGCGCCGGTCACCAGCACCGCGGCTATCTCCGCGCTGTTTGCCGCGTGCTTCAGATGCTCTGCGATGGCGATGTACATCTGCCTTGTCAGCGCATTCTTCTTTTCCGGGCGATTCAAGGTGATGTGCATTACCCGATCCGATACCGCAACTGTGATGTGAGATGTCTCGACTGCCATGATTGCTAGCTCACCTTTGATGGTTGACCGCGGGGACGCATGCCCCTTCGGGTCGTTTCAGGAGGGAATGCCTGCTCAGGTCTGCTGTGCCACGCCTCCGCGTTGCCGGGCATCTGGAGCCGCGGATGGCGGTCAGGCCGGCGCAGAGAGTACGCAAAGTGCGCGCCCCCAGTATAATACGAATTCGACTTCGTAAAACAATCTATTTGTATTGCATGGAGACCGCATGAACCACCCAGACTGGAACGAACACGGACGTCGGCAGCAACTGGCGCGCTTCGGCTACCGCACCGAGGCGCAGGCGCCGGCGCCACTCGCCTTCGACGCCGAATGGAGTCGCCTGCAGGCGGACTTCCCTTGCCCCCCCGGGCAGCGCGTGCCCACCTATGCGGCCCTCGACACCGCCGCCGCCGAACTCGCCAGGCAGTACATGCGCGACCGCTTCCAGCTCGACAGCCTGCTCAACCAATGCGACGCGATCCATGCCGACATCGTTGCCCTGGGGCCGCACCCGGAGGTGGTCGAACGCTACGCCAGCGCGCGCGACGCCTTCGAGGACGCGGTCGAGCGCTTCGGTGTGCTGCGCGGCCGGCTGCAGTCGGCTCTGGCCGCCGCAGCCGCCGCAGCCACCGCCGGTGACGCGCCTGGCGCCGGTGTGCCGGCCGATATAATCCGCCCATCCAAGGAGGATTCGTGATGGCGAAGGCGGCAACGACCAAGGCCCGGCAAGTCAGCTGGGAAGAGTTGAGCGCAGGGCTGGCCGGGCAGGTTCCCTTCTCGCCGAAGGCGATCATCAGCACGGTGTTCGGCGACATGCTCTCGCCCGGGCGCGGGTCGGTCTGGCTGAGCAGCATCGTGCAGCTGGTGAGCGCGTTCGGACTGGAAGCGTCCCACGTGCGCACCGCCGCGCTCAGGCTGGTGTACGACGGCTGGCTCGATGCGGTACGCAGTGGCAAGTACAGCTACTACTCGCTCAGCAAGGAAACGTTCGAGAACACCCGGGACTACTTCGAACGCGTCTATGGTGAGCCCAGGTCCGCCTGGGACGGCAGCTGGCAGATCGTGCTGTTCGAACCCGACAACCTTGACAAGCGTGTCGTGGCCGATCTCAAGCTGCGACTGCAATGGCTCGGCTTCGGGCCGTTCGCGCCCAATCTCTACGCGGCGCCGGGTAACGACCCCGGCGCCTGCCAGCACCTGGTGCGCGAGTTGAAGATCGAGGGCAAGGTGCAGATACTGAGCGCGACGCCGGCAAGCCAGATGGCGCCGGCGCCCATGGAGGCCACCATCCGCAAGGCCTGGCGCCTGGACGCGGTGGAGGCCGGGTACCGGGACTTCATCGCGCTGTTCG
This sequence comes from Cupriavidus sp. USMAA2-4, assembly GCF_001854305.1. Classification (NCBI taxonomy): domain Bacteria; kingdom Pseudomonadati; phylum Pseudomonadota; class Betaproteobacteria; order Burkholderiales; family Burkholderiaceae; genus Cupriavidus; species Cupriavidus sp. USMAA2-4. The sequence continues at coordinate 2,615,420 of NZ_CP017749.1, forward strand.
GACCGGTGCAGGCGGCGCTGTCGGACGGGGCGATTCCCCCGGCAGCCGCTTTCCAGGTGCGCACCCTGCTGGTGCTGGCCTATCGCCGCATCGTCTTGCAGGATCCCAAGCTGCCGCTGCAGCTGCTGCCCTCCTCATGGGCCGGCACCGAAGCCCATGCGCTGTGCCGCGCGCTGTATTTCCAGCTCCTGCCGCCCTCCGAAGTGTTTCTCGCCGAGACGGTGCAGACCAGCGAAGGCGTTCTCGCCCCCGTCTCGGACGAGGTATTGCGGCGCTTCGGCGGCGCGCCGTCCGCGGCGCCGGCCTTGCAGGGCCGGCGCCGGGCCGCAAAGGCGCCTGCGGCGTAGCTGGCACAGTGGCAACTTCAGGTATTCAGCGCAATAGTGAAACGCTGGAGTTCATCCGCCAGTGCCGCGCTTGCCATCCACCCCGGAAAGTGTCCGCCAACCGGATGCTCGTTGCGATAGATCAGCCGGTGCGCCCGTTCGATCCAGCGGCTGGGCGGAGGCGGGAAGAAGCCGCCGCCGAAGCCGGAGTATCCGGTAGGGACCACGCAGCGCTCGCCGCCAGCCAGCGCTTGCGGCGCGTGGCGGTCGGCCCAGTAGATCCACGCGGCGGAGCCCAGGCTGCCGGTCAGCCAGTAGCTCGATGCAAGGGTCAGGATTGCCGACTGGAGACGCTCGGGATCCTGCTGCGCAGCGGGGCCGGACCACTGGTGCAGCTTTTCGGCGATCCATGCCAGCACGAATGCTGGCGAGTCGGCCAGCCCCACCGACAGCGTGGATGGCCGGCTGGCCTGCAGTTCGCGGTAACCGCCATCCACGGCAAGCCGTTTCTGGGTGTGGCGAATCCAGGAGCGCTCGGCGTCGTCAAGCGGGTCTGACGCGTCGATATCCGGCTTCAACCCCATCATCGTCAAGTGCAGGCCTGCAACCCGTTCCGGTGCATCGACCGCCAGCCAGCTGGAGACCACGGCACCCCAGTCGCCGCCGTGCGCAATCACGGGACCGAGTTCAAGCCCTTCGTCGATCAGCAGCCGCCATAGGCGAGCGATGTCCCGGGCATGCATCGGCCTGGACGGCGCAGACGACCAGCCGAACCCGGGCAGCGAGGGGGCCACCAGCGTAGGGCTTCCCCTGCCGCCGCCGTGGCGCTCCCGCGCCCGCAACTGCTCGATGACCGGGACGTACTCGACCGGCAGGCTTGGCCAGCCATGCGTCATCAGGATGGGCCGGGCATCACCGCTTCCGCCGGCAACGAAGGCATGGACGTGCAAGGTGCCGAATCCTTCCGCCTCGACCTCGAAGAACACGGAAGGCACGGCGTTCAGCGCCTTCTCCAGCAGGGCGAAGCCGTCCCCGGCCTCCCACCGGGCAGACAGGGCGCGCAACCACTCCTGGTCCACGCCGAAGGACCACCCCGCGCCCGGGCTGGCCACCGGCCAGCTGGTGGTGCGCAAGCGCGCCCGCAACGCCTCCAGGCGCGCTGCCGGCACGGTGAGCGCAGAGGCATACCGTCTGATGATTCTCACGACTCTCCTCCTGTCGCGCCATGCAGCCGCAGCAGTTGCTTGCCGGTGTTGCTGCCCTCGAACACGCGCGCGATCGCCTGCAGTGCATGCTCGATCCCGTCGACGATGTCGACACGCTGGCGTAGCGCTCCGGAACGATGCCAGTCCCAGAGCCGCTGCTCCGCCATGGCAAACTGAGACTCATAGTCGAAATAGACGAAGCCGCGCATGGTGGCGCGCTGCCCGATCAGTGCAAGGTAGTTGGCGGGTCCGACCGGCTTGCGTGCGTTGTATTGCGAAATGCCGCCGCACAGCACGACGCGCCCGCCGGTATTGATCCGCTTCAGCGCCGCGTCGAGCACCGCGCCACCGACGTTGTCGAAGTAGATATCGATGCCCTGCCTGCACAGGGCCTTCAGCCGCTGGTCGACATCGCCGCCGGTGTAGTCAACCACCTCGTGCGCGCCATCGCCGAGCACCGCTTCGCGGCGCCGGGAACTCGCCACTCCAATCACGTGGCATCCGGCCAGTCGCCCCAACTGCACGACGGCCGAGCCCACCGAGCCCGCCGCTGCCGACACCACAAGCGTATCCCCGGGGGCCGGGCGGCCGACGTCGAACAAACCGAAGTAGGCGGTCATTCCCGCCAGACCGCAAGTGCCGAGCGCGACCTCATCCGGGATATCGTCCGGAATGCGGCGCACGCCGACACCTTCCATAAGCCCATCCGACAGCGCATGCTCGCGCAAGCCGAACAGGCCGGTAACCCGCGTGCCTTCCGGGAACTCCGCGTGGCGGGATGCGATGACGACGCCCGCCGAGATTGCCCGCATCGGCTGGCCGAGCGCCACCGGCGGGATGTAGGAGCGCAACGGGCTCATCCATCCCCGCATGGCAGGATCAATCGACACGGTGGTCACGCGAACAAGGAACTGCCCTCGGTCCGGCATGCCGATCTGGCTGTCGTGAAGCACGAGGTCTGTGGAGGAGACCGCTCCTTCCGGCCGACGCTCCAGGCGCCACTCTCTATTTCGCATCATGTTCACCGATGAAGGAAGACAGGTTTGCGCCGGTCAGCGAAAGCGCGCATGGCTTCCTTCTGGTCATCCAGAGCAAAGGTCGCGTGCAGAAGGCGGCGCTCGAAGCGAAGGCCGCCGCTGAGGCCCGTATCGAAGGCCGCGTTGACGCTTTCCTTGATCATCTCGACAATGGGTAGCGAGTATCCGGCGATACGCGCCGCCATTTCCAGGGCTGTCCGGATATGGTCCCCGGCTGGAACCAGGATCGAGACGATGCCGATGCGCTCCGCCTCATCCGCGCCAAGCAGCCGCCCCGTCAGGCAGAGCTCCATCGCTTTTGCCTTGCCAATGGAGCGGGCCAGGCGCTGAGTGCCACCGCCGCCGGGAATGGTGCCGACCGAGACCTCCGGCTGCCCGAAGCGCGCGCTAGCGTCGGCCACCACGATATCGCTCATCAGCGCGAACTCGCAGCCGCCACCAATGGCGTAGCCGGCAACCGCCGCGATGACGGGCTTGCGGCAATACGACAGCACTTCCCAATCACGGCTGACGAAATTCCGCACATAGGCTTCGGCGAATGTCTTCTCGGTCATCTCTTTGATATCGGCGCCCACGCTGAAGCAGGATTCGCCGCCGGTCACGACGATCGCACCGATTTCCGGGTCTTCGTCGAGGGCACTCACAATGCGGCTAAGCTCGAGAACCAGTGCTTCGTTCAGCGCGTTCTTTGCTTCGGGCCGGTTCAACGTGACCAGCCCGACGCGCCCGATGCGCTCAGACAATACCAATGACATCTTTGCTCCTTTCGGGTTCTCTCGTCTTACTCAGCGGCAAGCCGTGAATCGAGTTCCTGATCGTCCATCGCATAGCCCATGCGCTGGTCATAGTCCGGCTGAACGTCGTCGACCCACTCGAGGCCGGCCTCCTGAATGCGCTTTCTGACGAGTTCAAGGTACTGTGCCTGGCACGCTTCCGGCCGCAGGATCTTCAGACCCATGTCGTAGTAGCGCTCGAAATTGGCAGACTGCGTTTCCCCTGCCAGGGAAGGACGGCCGTACATGCCCATCCCCATCGCCAGAAACTTTGGCACGCGCCGTTGCAGCCGCTCCCACGCTTGCGAGCCGCCGAATTCGATCGCACGTTTGACGGCCCACAGGCCGAAGCCCATGTGCCCCACCTCCTCGCGCGCGATCCGTTCCGAGGCGCGGGCCCAGGGGAGGTAAGAGCATTTCGTGTACTGCCCCAGGAAGATCACCGCGCCAGGGGTTGCGACGCACGACATCATCGCCACGTCCTCCCAGCACTGGAACTGGTCGCGCCAGTAGGACCGGCGAAACCCGTTGATCACGTTGACCCGCGCCGGGTCGGGGTTCTCAGGATGGTCGCGCAGTTCCGCAAGCCTGGGCTTTACGTCGATGCCAAGGTCCTCCAGCACGGTCCACAGATAGAAAGCATGGCCGTATTCCTCCATCGTCTTCTTGGCGAGCCGATAGGCCTCCTCCGGCCGCGGCGCGAAGCAGAGGTTCTCGCCGACCCGCTGGGCGCCGGCATACTCGGAATCCGCCTGGAAGCTGAGCAAATGGATCAAGGCTTTCCGATAGTCCGCAGGAAGGGTATCTCCCTTGTCGTAGTACTTCATGTTGTTCTCCTGTTGAAAAAAAAGAAGGGGCAGATCGCAGGTCTACGGCGCGTTGTCTGCCGGTTTGGCAGACTGGGTTCGGCTTGGAGTCAAAGCGGATCGGCGCCAGGCTCGGACGCTCTGGCGTCATGCGGAAGATCGCTGGATCCCGGCGCGCATGCCACTTGCCGCGTCACGGTTGGTCCACCACCGGTATCCGGCAACCACCATGCACCTGCTGAAGAATCAGTTGGCGGGTACCGGTGTGCCTGCCTTGACCGAAGCCGGGGAGCGGACCGCCGGACGGATCGCGCCCCCTCGCATCGACCTCGACCAAGCCCAGACGCACGGCATTCGCGCTGGTGCTTCTCCAGGAAGCACCGATGCCGCTGAGAGGACCGTAGCCGCCCAGCGCAATCTCTTTGTCCGATACACCTCTTACCTGCGTCCTCCCAACGCATGGCAGCAATGCGCGGAACGCAGGCCACCGTGCGACCAGGCCTCGTGGTTTCATCTGGCTCCTCCAGTCGATGCGCTCGACTTGGTAATACAAATTTAAGATGTAAGTTAGATGATTTTGTATTACATTGCAAGAGCTCAGTGAGCGACGAAATCTCACTTCCGGCGGGCATCCGCATCCTCGCAGGCACCCGTTCCTGCATTGCGGGCTGGACAGCGCTGAGGGGTACCCGCCGAGTCAACCCAGAAAGGGAAGAAGAATGAAGAACGGAATGACACCCTATGTAGCCCCGCTTGAAGCGCTCGCCTTTGCCGTTGCCACCGCGACAAATGGCAACCCGCGATTGGCAGTAAAGGAAGACCTGGATTGGGAGACGTTCCAGGGCATCCTTGCCGCAAACGCCCGCCTGACCGAAGACATCCTGCTGCCGTTGAGCCGCCATTCGGACACCACGCATCCCGTACTGCACGCCGACGGGAAGGTCACCACCTCCGAAGCCGCGCGCAGCGCATACAAGCAATTCATCGACGGTGGCTGGCCGGGCGCCCCGCTTCCCGTTGAGCTTGGCGGCTTGGGACTTACGCGCCTGGCGTGGGCGCCTCTTGCCGAAATGTGGAATGCAGCCAATCCCGCTTTCGCGCTGTGCCCGGTGGGCAACGTCGGCGCGGTCGACGCACTGCTTGCCTCGGCGTCGGCCACGATCATCGAACGGTATGCGTCGAAGATGGTGGCGGGAACCTGGCCGGGCACCATGAACATCACGGAGCCGCAAGCGGGCTCGGATCTATCGCTGATCCGCGCGAGGGCCATCCCGGACCCCAGCCGGGGTCCCGGGCATTACAGGATTTCCGGGCAGAAGATCTTCATCACATTTGGCGAGCATGATCTCGCCGAGAACATCGTCCACCTTGTACTTGCCCGTTTGCCGGATGCGCCCGCCGGTGTGAAAGGCCTATCCTTGTTCCTCGTGCCGAAGTTCCTGGTCGGCGGCAGCGGGGAGATCGGCGAGCGAAACGATGTCAGATGCGTAGCGCTGGAGAACAAACTCGGCATTCACGGCAGCCCTACGGCGGTGATGGTCTACGGCGAGATGGGCGGGGCCCAGGGCTTCTTGATCGGCGAAGAGAATCAGGGCCTCAATGCGATGTTCGTGATGATGAATCTGGCGCGCTTCAGTCTCGGCCTGCAGGGCACGGGCATAGCCGAACGTGCCAGCCAGGCGGCCTTCTCCTACGCCGCCACCCGCATCCAGGGGCGCCATAAGGCATCCGGCGGGAAAGCAGTCGCGATCATCCATCATCCGGGAGTCAGGCGCGCGCTGCTGAATCTACAGGCCAATACTCATGCCGCACGCAATCTGACCTACTACAGCGCTTCGCTGATCGATGCGCTCGGCTCCCCCGCGTCAACCGCTGAACGGCAGGAGGCACAGCGCTTGCTCGGTTTCCTGACCCCCATCGTAAAGGGCTGGATTTCGGAAATGGCGGTCGACTCCACCAATGCCGCGCTGCAGATCTTCGGCGGGGCCGGATATATCGAGGACACCGGCGTAGCACAGCTGGTACGCGATGCACGGATCACCACCATCTACGAGGGAACCACCACCATACAAGCGAACGATCTGGTGCATCGCAAGGTAATAGGAGATGGGGGAGCGGCATTCGCACTGATGGCCAGAAAGGTAATGGATACCGCCTCACGCCTGCAAGCTTCGCCAGCGCCGCGCCTGTGCCGTGCCGGCGCCCAGCTTGCCGCGGCGCTGTCGCAGGTCACCGCAGCCACGGACTGGATCGTCAGGCAGGGCGAAGACCGGAACGAGAGCGCGCTCGCGGTGGCCGAAGCCTATCTCGAGGCCTGCGGCAGGCTCTTCGGTGGTTGGCGCTTGCTTCATGCCGCGTTACTTGCCCAAAGCGGCACGGCTGCGTTCCGGTGCCCGCCCTCGCTGGCCGACGAACTGGAAGCCTGTTCGTCCTACTTTGCCGACTGGCAGCTGAGTCAGGTCGAAGGCCTGAGCTCGGCCGTCATGCGGGCCGGTGCCAGCGTGACCGATGCAGACTCCCTGTTCGAGGAAGCCGTCCGCAGACTCGGCCCTGCCGCATGAAGCCGACCGCAGCAGACCTCCAGCCTTGAAACCGTTGATATCGATCATCCCCAAGGAAACAGAGCCCATGGCCCTTCCCTCAATCCTGCAGAATCTGGCGTTGCCCGTGATGGCCTCTCCCATGTTCATCGTCAGCTATCCGGAACTGGTTCTCGCACAATGCAAGGCGGGCATCGTCGGCGCCTTTCCGACGCTCAACGCACGCCACCCGGAGTTGCTCGACGAATGGTTGACCCGCATCGCCGAGGAACTGAGCGCCTTCAGAGCGGCTAACCCTGGCCAGCCCGTCGGGCCGCTCGCGGTCAATCAGATCGTGCACCAGTCGAATACCAGGCTGGAACGTGACGTGCGCGTCTGCATCGATCACAAAGTGCCGATCTTCATCACCAGCTTGCAGGCACCGGTAAAGGAGATCCTCGACGCGGTGCATGGCTACGGGGGCATCGTCCTGCACGATGTCATCAGCGTACGCCATGCGCGGAAGGCGCTGGAAGCCGGAGTGGATGGTCTCATCGTGGTGGCTGCCGGCGCAGGCGGCCACGCGGGGACCCTGTCCCCCTTCGCGCTGGTCGGCGAAGTCCGGAAATTCTTCGACGGCCCGCTGGTGCTGTCGGGCGCGATTGCCAACGGTGAAGCCATCCTCGCCGCGCGCGCCATGGGCGCCGATCTCGCGTACATCGGCACGCGTTTCATTGCCTCGCAGGAAAGCAATGCCGCCGAGGGCTACAAGCAGGCCATCGTAGGAGCCAATGCTGCCGATATCGTCTATACCAACCTGTTTTCCGGTGTCCACGGCAACTATATGCGGCAGAGCATTCTGAACGCCGGGCTGGATCCGGACAACCTGCCGCTATCCGACAAGAGCAAGATGGATCTCTCGGGCGGCGCGAGCAAGATCAAGGCGTGGAAGGATATCTGGGGGGCCGGACAGGGCGTCGGGTTGATGGATGAGATTCTGCCGACAGCGCGGATCGTTGCGCAACTGCAGGCCGAGTATCAGGCCGCGCGTCACCGGCTGCTGGCGCAAGACGCTTGACGAACCTTCCGGACTTTAGCGGATCGGCGCCAGTGCGGCCCGCGCATGGACCGCACTGGCGACGCCATATTGCGCTACGCCGCAGGCGCCTTTGCGGCCCGGCGCCGGCCCTGCAAGGCCGGCGCCGCGGACGGCGCGCCGCCGAAGCGCCGCAATACCTCGTCCGAGACGGGGGCGAGAACGCCTTCGCTGGTCTGCACCGTCTCGGCGAGAAACACTTCGGAGGGCGGCAGGAGCTGGAAATACAGCGCGCGGCACAGCGCATGGGCTTCGGTGCCGGCCCATGAGGAGGGCAGCAGCTGCAGCGGCAGCTTGGGATCCTGCAAGACGATGCGGCGATAGGCCAGCACCAGCAGGGTGCGCACCTGGAAAGCGGCTGCCGGGGGAATCGCCCCGTCCGACAGCGCCGCCTGCACCGGTCCGAACAGCGCGATGAAGTCCCGGTACCCGGCCTCCACCGCGTCCAGGCGCCAGGCCTTGCGGATGGTGGCCTCCATGGGCGCCGGCGCCATCTGGCTTGCCGGCGTCGCGCTCAGTATCTGCACCTTGCCCTCGATCTTCAACTCGCGCACCAGGTGCTGGCAGGCGCCGGGGTCGTTACCCGGCGCCGCGTAGAGATTGGGCGCGAACGGCCCGAAGCCGAGCCATTGCAGTCGCAGCTTGAGATCGGCCACGACACGCTTGTCAAGGTTGTCGGGTTCGAACAGCACGATCTGCCAGCTGCCGTCCCAGGCGGACCTGGGCTCACCATAGACGCGTTCGAAGTAGTCCCGGGTGTTCTCGAACGTTTCCTTGCTGAGCGAGTAGTAGCTGTACTTGCCACTGCGTACCGCATCGAGCCAGCCGTCGTACACCAGCCTGAGCGCGGCGGTGCGCACGTGGGACGCTTCCAGTCCGAACGCGCTCACCAGCTGCACGATGCTGCTCAGCCAGACCGACCCGCGCCCGGGCGAGAGCATGTCGCCGAACACCGTGCTGATGATCGCCTTCGGCGAGAAGGGAACCTGCCCGGCCAGCCCTGCGCTCAACTCTTCCCAGCTGACTTGCCGGGCCTTGGTCGTTGCCGCCTTCGCCATCACGAATCCTCCTTGGATGGGCGGATTATATCGGCCGGCACACCGGCGCCAGGCGCGTCACCGGCGGTGGCTGCGGCGGCTGCGGCGGCCAGAGCCGACTGCAGCCGGCCGCGCAGCACACCGAAGCGCTCGACCGCGTCCTCGAAGGCGTCGCGCGCGCTGGCGTAGCGTTCGACCACCTCCGGGTGCGGCCCCAGGGCAACGATGTCGGCATGGATCGCGTCGCATTGGTTGAGCAGGCTGTCGAGCTGGAAGCGGTCGCGCATGTACTGCCTGGCGAGTTCGGCGGCGGCGGTGTCGAGGGCCGCATAGGTGGGCACGCGCTGCCCGGGGGGGCAAGGGAAGTCCGCCTGCAGGCGACTCCATTCGGCGTCGAAGGCGAGTGGCGCCGGCGCCTGCGCCTCGGTGCGGTAGCCGAAGCGCGCCAGTTGCTGCCGACGTCCGTGTTCGTTCCAGTCTGGGTGGTTCATGCGGTCTCCATGCAATACAAATAGATTGTTTTACGAAGTCGAATTCGTATTATACTGGGGGCGCGCACTTTGCAGGACAGAGAACTACAGAGAACTACGGAGACGTGTGCGTAGAGGAAGGAGGCAACGCATGTCGATCCGGTCCCGGTTCATCTTCGCGGGAAATTCGGTCGGCAGTATCCACGGCCTGATGGGGTTGCCGGGCTTGAGACTGGCCGCCACCTGTCTTGCCGTTACCGCGCTCGCCTTTGCAGGGATTGTCGAGCAGTTGATCAGCAAGATGGAGTCGGTGACGGGCAGATTCAACGGCCTTGTGGTGCTCCGGCGTCTGCATGGTTGTGCTTGCGGCCTTCGCTGGCTGGGTGTGGCCGGGTGTCGGCATCCTGCGCTCACCGCTTGGACGAGCACTACGCGCGAAGCGTGAACATATCGGGGATTTCTATCTGGGAGCGCAGGATGTCATGGCGAGGGAAGGCTGGGGCTGGAAACGCAGGCAGATATGGGGATAGCGAATTGAGCACTCTCACCTTAGTCCCCGGCGAGGGAACGCCGGAGAGACAGCGGCAGGACTACCGCCTCCAGAAGGAGGAGATTCGTCGGGACGCCAGCATCGGTTCGACGGTTGCCACGATGTTCCAGGCTCTGGTTGGCAAGTGGGGCGATCGCGTAGCGTTGCGCCGCAAGCAGGGCGGGACCTGGGAAGACATAAGCTGGCGGCAATTCGGCGACGCCGCACGCCAGGTTGCGGCGTCCCTGGCGGCTAGCGGATTCCGTGGCGGCGAGTCTGCCTGCATTCTCAGCAGCACGCGTCCGGAATGGATGTACTGCGACATGGGACTGCTCGGCATCGGGATGGTGGTCGCGGGCATCTATCCGACTGATTCCAGCAGCCAGGTGGCCTACCTGGCGGGAGACTGCAATGCCTCCATCATCTTTGTCGAGAACGACGCGCAACTCGACAAGGTACTGGCGATCAGGGAGAGGTTGCCCGCATTGAGACTCATTGTTGTCTTCGACTTGGCAGGGCTGCGCGACCTTGCCGACGACATGGTCTGCAGCTTTGCCGATTTCTTGCTCCGCGGCGCCGCGTTCTTGCGTGCCCAGCCAGACTGGTTCGCGCGCCAGACAGGGAAGGTCCTTCCGGATTCGCTGGCAATTCTGGTGTACACCTCGGGCACCACAGGTCCGCCGAAAGGGGCAATGGTCAGCCATGCCAACCTGGTGTTCCAGGTGGTCAACAGCGCTCCGCTCTGGGAGATGCATGAGGGCGACGACCGTCTCGCGTTCCTTCCCCTGTGCCATATCGCAGAGCGGTATTTCACCTACTTTTCCATGTACCGCGGTGTTGTCTCCAACTTCGTGGAGAGTCCTGCGACGGTCCTTGATGATGTCCGTGAAGTTCAGCCGGAATTCATGCTGGCGGTTCCGCGCATCTGGGAGAAGCTGTACTCACAGGTAGACATGCGGTTGAAGGAAGGCACGCGCTTGCGGCGTTGGGCTTTTGGTTGTGCGATGGCGCTAGGCATGCGTCGGGAAAGGCTGGCTGCGAAGGGGGTTTCCCCTCCAGCGTGGCTGGAACTTGCGCTCTCCATTGCGGATCCGGTGGTGCTGCGTGGCGTCCGAACCAGCATGGGACTTGAGCGGGCACGTTCGATTGCAAGCGGCGGCGCGCCCATCTCGCCGGAGCTCGTGCAGTGGTACGGGGCGCTTGGCATTGTCTTGCTCGAGCTTTACGGCATGACCGAATGCGGCACGATTTCGGCGAACCTGCGGCATGCCCGGCGCCTGGGCTCGGTAGGCCGCCCTGCGGGAGGCTGCCGGGTTCGCATTGCTGAGAATGGCGAGATTCTGGTTCGCGGGGCCAATGTCTTCGTGGGCTATCTGAATCAGGAGTCCAAGACAGCCGAGGTACTACGGGATGGCTGGCTCCATACAGGCGATGTGGGCCGCTTCGACGATGATGGCTATCTCTATATCACCGATCGTCTCAAGGACATCCTGATCACATCCGGCGGCAAGAATATTACGCCAAGCGAAATTCAGAACGCCCTCAAGTTCTCGTCGTATATCAGTGATGCGCTGGTCATCGGCGACCGGCGGAAGTACCTGACGGCCATCATCATGATCGACCGGGAGAACGTCGAGAAGTTTGCGCAAGAGGCGCAGCTTGCATATACGGATTTCGCCAGTCTTGTGGCCGTGCCTCAGATCCGCATGCTCATCGGCAAGGTGGTCGAAGCCGTCAATGCAAAGTTTGCCCGCGTCGAGTCGATCAAGGATTTTCGCATCCTGCCGGTCGAACTGACGCCGGCCCATGAGGAGGTCACGCCAACCATGAAGCTCAAGCGGCGCGTGATCGAGCGCAAGTGGGAATCCCTGATCGAGAGCATGTACGAAGGAGCATCATTGTGAGCGAGTTGGAAGTTGTCGAAGTCGGCGGGGTGCTGAGTGTTACCCTGGCCCGCCCTGCCAAGCGCAACGCCTTGACGACGCAGATGGTGCGGGCGCTGCGCACGGTTCTTGATGAAGCCGGCCGGAGCCGCTCCGTGCGAACGGTGCTGCTGCGCGCGCAGGGCGCCGCGTTTTGCGCGGGGCGTGATCTTTCGGACGCCGTGGCGGGCGAGGATGCTGCGGCCATCTTGCACGAAGAGATCAATCCGCTTATCGAATCCTTGAGCAAGGTTCCGCAGCCGACCATCGCTGCAGTGGGCGGCGCGGCGATGGGCGTGGGCCTCGGCCTGGCTCTCGCTTGTGATCTCGTGATGGCCAGTCCGTCTGCAGCCTTCGCTTCGCCATTCGCGCGCCTTGGCGGCATCCTGGATTCCGGTGGGCATTGGCTTCTGGCGCGGCGCATCGGCGGGAGCCGGACGTTTCGCTTGATTGCGACTGCCGAGCAGATCGGCGGGGAGGATGCCTATGACTGGGGGCTGGCCGATCTGCTCGTGCCCGACGAGGAACTCGATACGCGCGCGCGCGCGCTGGCGGAAGTGCTCGCCAACGGGCCGCAGGATGCGCTGCGCGAGGAGAAGCGGTTGCTTGCGGCAGCCATGACTTCGACGTTGGCGCAAACGCTGGCACTCGAGGCTACGGCCCAGGGCTGGGCGGCGGGTACTGCCGATTACCGCGAGGGGATCGCAGCGTTCAAGGAGAAGCGCCGACCGGCATTTCGCCTGGAGCGGCCATGAGCTATGCGGTAACGCTGGAGCCGGGCGGCGCTATGTTCTTCGCGGAGGCCGGAGAGATGTTGCTGGATGCCGCCCTGCGGCAGGGTGTAGCACTTGCGCACAGTTGCCGCCAGGGCATATGCGGGGCTTGCCGGGTCCAATTGATTTCCGGGCAGATCGATCGAAGTGCGGAGGAGCCTGTGGCAATGGATGGCGCCGAGTCCGGCGAGGTCCTGTGCTGCAGGGCGAGCGCGCGCAGTGACCTGGTGCTGTCGAGCACATTACCCACGGGCAGGCAACCACTGCCGGTCCGCAAGCTGCTCGGGCGCGTTGCCGGGATTCGGCGGACAGGGGCGGCGGATGTACTGATCCTCAGCATCAAGCTGCCGCGCGAGGCGGAGCTTGATTTCCGCCCGGGGCAGTACGTCGATCTGACGACCAGGGAGGGCGTTCGCCGCAGCTACTCCATCGCGCACGCTTCAGGCAGGGGAGATTGCCTGGAGTTTCACATCCGGCATTGCCCAGGCGGCCGCTTTACCGATGGCCTGTTCAATGAGCGGGAGTCGCGGCCCGGCACCGGCCACATCGTGCAGGTGGAGGGGCCGTACGGCAGTATGTGGTTGCGGGAGGCGGATGCGCCGGTCATCCTGCTGGCAAGTGGCACTGGATTCGCCCCTATCAAGGCCATGGTCGAGGAGGCCATGCGTCTTGGTATCCACCGGCCGATGCGCCTGTATTGGGGGGGGCGTCGACCCGCTGACCTGTACATGGATGCGCTTTGCCGGCATTGGGCAGCGGCATGGGACGGGTTTTCCTATATCCCTGTCGTGTCGGAAGCTTGCGATGCGGATGCCTGGCAGGGGCGCACCGGATGGGTCCATCGCGCAGTGATGGAGGACATCGCCGATCTGGCGGCCTACCACGTCTATGCTTGCGGTGCGCCGATCGTGGTGGAGAGCGCCCGACAGGACTTCTCCCGGATCTGCGGCCTGCCGCGCGGCAGCTTCTTTGCCGATGCATTCGTTACGGCGAAGGATCTGTCAAGCGGGGTATGCGCTGCGGCTTGATGGCGCGTGCTTGAAGCGGGTGGCTGGCGGCGGGCCGTCGCGGCGCCGTCGGTACCGCGTTCATCGGGAGTCGCCGCTCGCGTGAACAATCGCGTCGAGCTCATTCGTCAGCCGGCCGCGAACGGGGGCGGCGGCGAAGCAGCAGGAATGCAGCGGGAATCAAGAACAAGGAGAGCAGTGGCGCTGTGACCATGCCGCCGACCATGGGAGCGGCGATCGCCTCCAAGCCGGTGCCGCCCGTCCTCATGATGGGCAGCAGGCCCGCCAGGATGACGGCGTTCGAGTCGAGGCCACCCATCAGGCGTAGGCCGGCGCTGCCCGGCTGGTCGACTGGATGCAGGCATGGTGGACGTTGCTACGGTGGGAAGGTCAAGGGGAAATGTGCGGGGCCGCACTGTCGATCTCCTGGACGCTTGCCTCGCGGTGCGACTCCCTCTTATCGAGAGCCGCACCGGACCTGCCAGCGCCGCCCGTGCGTGCGGGCCGGCATCGCCCGCCTACATGCCGCAGAGGGTCTCGCGCAACGGCGCTGCCTTGCGCGTGAAGTGGCGCAGTGTCGCGGACGGGTTCCAATCGTCGCCGTCGATGCTGTAGCTCTCGTCGAACGGCTTGGCATTATTGGTCTGCGCGTACAGCGGCGTGGTGTACGGCGCCACCACCATCAGGTGCATGGTGCCGTCCGGGCCGAATGCCAGCCCTTCGGCTTCGGTGCGGTTCGGCTCGTCGTAGGTCAGCAGCTCGATCACGCTGCCGCTGACCGTGTCGACCTTGTAGATGCGCTTGCGCTTGAGGCCGTTGACGGTGTCCTTGGTATCGGCGGAGGCGTACAGCATGCCCTGGTAGATCTTCGCCCCTTGCACCCGCTTGCCATTGAACGAGGTCTGCAGCGGCACTGAGCGGATCAGCTTGAAGGTCTCCAGGTCGAAGACATTGAGCTTGTCGGCCGCCGCCGTGCTCCACGTGACGGTATAGAACTGCTTGCGTGGCGCGTCCACCGCCACCCAGGGCACGCCGTCGGCATGCTCGGCGAGCGGCAGCGCGTGCTTGACGCCGGTGTACTGCAGGGTCTTGGCGTCGAACACGGCGATATAGGATTGCTGGGACGAATCGTCTTCGTCTTCGATCGGTGCGTAGAGTTTGCCGTCGGCGATATCGATGTCGCCGATATGGCCCATGTGCGGCCCGCCCGGGGATGCGCCGTAGATGGCCTGGATATCGGCCGGCAGCGCCAGCGGCCGGTTCAGCGCGGGCGCATAGCCGGCGTCGGTGCGCTGCAGGCCGTAGCGCCAGGAGAACACCGGCGTGGCGCCGTCGAAGGCCAGGCCCTGGCTTTTCAGCGTGGCGGGGATGCTGGCCGCCTGCTCGTCGGTGAGGTAGGAGAATCCGGTCAAGGTCTTGGCGTCCAGCGCCAGCTGCGTCAGCACGCGGTCCAGGTATTGCTGCAGCACCGACATGTCGTTGACGAAGGAGGTGCGTTGCGCCGTGACTTCCGACCAGGTTTCCTGGTCCAGTGCGCTGTTGACGGCGCGCAGGGCCGCCACGACCGGCATGCTGCGGCCGACCAGCCTGGTTTCCAGCGCCAGCAGATCGGCTTCGGACAGCGCGGCGAGCTTGACGCCCGCGGCCGATGCGGTGAGCGGTGGAATGGAAATACCGTTGCCGGGATCCTGGTCGGAGTCGAGGCTGAGCAGCAGGCTGGCCAGCTTGCCCAGAGCCGGCGTGCTCTGGCAGTTGCGCTCGGGCTGCAGGTCGAAGAGGGTGATGACGGGCTTGGGCTTGATCGCCGCCAGTTCGATGCCGGCGACTTCCAGCGTCAGTGTGCTGGCGCTGTTGACGGAGAAAGTGCCGTTGTCGGTCTTGACCGGCAGGCCGTCGGCCTTCACCGTCAGTCCGCTCAGCCCGGGCCAGCCGGCCAGCTTGACCTGCATGATGGTCGCGGCGGGCGACGTGGCCGGAGGCGGCTGCACAGAGCTGCCTGCTGCGGGAGTGGCGGGGCTTTCCGCGCCATCGCCACCGCAAGCGGCAAGGGAGCCGACGACGACGGCAAGCAGCGGGATGGCGTAGCGGTGGGTAACCGGCAGGGCGGGACGGCGAATCTTCATGATTCCGGAGCGGACGTACTGCGGTGGGCAGCCCGAGTGGGAGCACTCAGGGACGGGAGCGGGCGGTGATTGCCGCCCGCCGGAGCCCCGCATTGTTGGCCCGCCGTGTGGCACGCCTGTGACGCAATGTCATGACATCAAGGCATGGCAATGCGCCATCGCCCGCCTCGCACCGGCGAGGCGCTCTTACGTCGACGTCAACGCATTCGCCGGCGGCCTGGCGCGCAACGCCGTCGGTTCGATGCCGAACATGCGCTTGTGTGTCCGGGTCAGGTGCGCGGAATCCGCGAAGCCCGCCAGATGCGCGGCCTCGGTCCAGGTCGCGCCGGACAGCGCGGCTTCGACGGCGAGGTTGATGCGCAGCCAGAGCACGTAGGCGCGGAAGGAACTGCCGGTCTCGGCGACGAACAGGTGCCGGAAGCGGCTTTCCGACAGCGCGACCGCGGCCGCCACGTCACGCAGCTGGACGGTATCGGCGAGATGCGCGCGGATGTAGTCCAGCGCCGGGCCCAGGCGCGGGTCGGGCTGCCGTTCGAGGCCGGGCGTGCTGCCGCTCAGTTCCGCGATGGCGGCCGTGGCGGCACCGGCCAATGCCCTGGCGCCGTGGCCCGCCTGCAGGCCCTGGCGCAGCAGCCGCGCGGCGGCGCGGACAGCATCCGGCGGCAGTTCGGCCACGGCAGGGGTCGGATAGCGTGCCGTCAGCGCACGTCCGGCGCTGCTCTCGGGTTCGACGAAGAGGTGGGCCACGGTGGCGCTGCCGTCGATCTCGAACTGGTGCGTGCATTCGCTGGCGACGAAGGCTCCCGCGTAGCCGCACCAGTCGCCCTCGGGCTCGGTGCGGAAACCGAAGCGGCCCCGCAGGGCGATGGCGATCTGGTGCGCATGGTGGCGGTGCCACTGCGTGCGGCCCCGGCTTTCACCGATCCAGAGGCTGCCGCCATGCCAGAAACAAGGGCGGCCGATGGCCGCGATGGCCGAGAAGCCGGCGCGTGCGGCGGATGCTTGCGCGGATGTGCCTTGCTTCGCAGCCACTGCGTTCTCCTTCAGGTCAGCCGTTTCGTTCAAGTGCCGGATGCCGGCGGCCGGGACAATCGCGCCATCCTAACAGCCTCTTGATTCCGCATGATGTACCGCTCTGCTTTTGCCCGGCACGCCCGTCCCTGCCGCCAGGCGGAACCCGACGCCGCCCGCCACCAGCGCTGGTCCGCTGGATGATTGAAATGGCTGGCGCCGACCGATTTCAGTGATTCAGTGGACTCGCTGTCGCGCGCCGTGCCCTGTCGCAATGCGGTGCTCCCGGCCAGTGCTTCGGCCGGGGGCCCCCCCCTCCGGGTCCCATCGACGCGGATTCGTTTCTCATCCCTCACCCAGGACACTATCCATGTTCAAGCCATTGGCGCAGACCGTGCTGGTCTCGCTCGCGACCGCTTGTCTCGCTGCCTGCGGGACGCCACCCGCCGATCTCGATCTTTCGCTCCAGCATCCGACTGCCGAGGGCAAGTTCATCGTCAGCATGGTGCCACCCGCCGCGGGCGCGGCCATCCGCCAGATGCATGCCTGGCAGGTGCGCGTGGAAATGCCCGACGGGCGGCCTGTGCAGCATGCCGCCATCGGCTTCGACGGCGGCATGCCGCAGCACGGCCATGGCTTTCCCACCGCGCCCCGCGTCACCGGCGAGCTTGCGCCGGGCGTCTATGCGCTGGAAGGCGTGAAGTTCAGCATGTCCGGCTGGTGGGACATGCGCCTGGCGATTCGCGCCGGTGACCTCAGCGATACCGCGGTGTTCAACGTCATCGTCGGCGATGACGGATTGCGCCGCTGAGCCGCATCGGCCAGGAGACCGTTTGATGGACCCGATTGTTGGAACCAAGGGGCTTGCGCTGCCGCGCGCGGGCCGGCGTGCGCGGCGGCTGCGGGCGCCGGCCGCGGTGCTCATCTGCCTCGCGGCGCTTGTGCGGATCGCGCCCGGCCTTGCCGGCGATGGTGCCGATGCTGGCGATCCCTGGACGAAGGGGGAGCGTGCCGTCCTGTCTACGATGCACTTGAGGCAGCTGCCGTCGCCGTCGCCCGATCCCTCGAATGCGGTGGCCGATGTGCCGGCGGCGGCGGCGTTCGGCAAGCGGCTCTTCTCGGATGCACGCCTGTCGCGCAACGGCGCGGTGTCGTGCGCCACCTGCCATGTGCCTGAGCGGCAGTTCCAGGATGGCCTGGCGGTCGGCAGGGGGATCGGCGACGGCCGCCGCCGCACCATGCCGGTTGCCGCGACGGCGCATAGTCCTTTCCTGTTCTGGGATGGCCGCAAGGACAGCCAGTGGTCCCAGGCCCTGGGCCCGCTGGAAGATGGCGTCGAGCATGGCGGCAACCGGCTGCAGCTGGCCCGGGTCGCGCTGGCCCACTACCGGCGTGAATACGAGTCCTTGTTCGGGCGCCCGCCGGAGCTGCCGTCATGGCCGGCCGATGCCTCGCCGCTGGGCAGCGAGCGCGAGAAGCAGGCGTGGTCGTCGCTCGCGCCCGCGCAACGGGATGCCATCAACCGCGTATTTGCCAATCTCGGCAAGGCCATCGCAGCCTACGAGCGGACCGTGGCCTACGGCGAATCGCGCTTCGACCGCTACGTCGAAGCCGTGCTCGCCGGAGACCGCGAGGGCAGGCGCATGCTTTCGGCGCAGGAGATCAAGGGCCTGCGCTTGTTCCTCGGCAAGGCGCAATGCGCGACATGCCACAACGGTCCGCTGCTGACCGACCAGGCTTTTCACAATACCGGTGTGCCGCCGGGAGCGCGGCGGCTTCCCGACCCCGGGCGCGCGGCGGCCACGGCAGGCGTGCTGGCCGACGAGTTCAATTGCCTGGGGCGCTATAGCGATGCGCCGCCGGAGCACTGCCGCGAACTGCGCTTCATGGCCGCAGGCGGGCCGGACCTGGCGGGCGCCTTCAAGACGCCGGGCCTGCGCAACGTGGCCTTGCGGGCCCCCTATATGCATGGCGGGCAGCTCGCCACCCTGGATGCCGTGATGGCGCACTACATGCGATCGCCGGCCGCGGCGGTGGGACATTCCGAGTTGTCGGCGGAGGAGGGGGGCCACGCCGGGCACCTGCGTATCCGCTTGACGGAGACCGAGGCAGGCGACGTGGTGGCGTTCCTGGGCAGCCTGTCGGGGCCCATCGTGGAGCGTCCCGTCGGCGCGAGGCCGGCGGAGCCGGTGCGCTGAGCGGGCCGGGCACAGGCCGGGTTCCATGGCTGCGCGAGGCAGTGGACTAGCCTTCGACCTCGATCCGCCGGTAGACCCGGTAGCCCTGTCCGCGCACCGTGGCGATCGGCAGCCGCTGGCCGCTGGCCTGTTCGATCTTGCGGCGCAGCCGGTGCATCTGCGTATCCAGGCGGCGCTGGTCGTAGTGCAGGTAGTCCTCGCCGAGCGCCTTGACGATGCTCCTGCGGGTCACGTACTGCGCGCCGTGGGCGCCGTCGGCGAGCGCGCGCAGCACCGTGTAGTCCTGCGCCGACAGCGGCACGGGCGCGCAACCCGGCGGCATCAGCGCAGGCGGCGCGGCGGACAGGCGCCATGCCGCGGGCGCATCGGCCGGCGCGGCCTGCAGTGCTTCGTCGGGCAGCGCCTGCTGGCGCGCGGAGATGTCGCGCGCCACTGCCACGCGGTGTGTCTTGCACTCGGACAGGCGCGCCGACCACTCGATGGTGGCGAGGCTGCCGTCCTTGCGGACGTAGCGGTTCTCGAAGTGCCGCTGCTGGTAGCCGGCCTCGATGCGCGCGACCGCCTGCAGCGTTCGGTCGAGGTCCTCGGCGTAGAGGAAGTCGAGCATCGATCTGCCGACCATCTCTTCCGGCCGGTAGCCGAAGATGGCTTCGCAGGCGCCGCTGATGGACAGGAAGCGGCCTTGCCGGTCGACCACGCAGATCGCGTCGAGCAGCAGGTCCATGACGTGCTTGGGTGGCTGGATCGCCATCTTCGTTCTTGCAGGCATCTTGCAGACATCGGGTGCCACCGCCGCCGGCGGCCCCGTTCCAGGCGCCGATTTTAACCGGCGGCGCGCAACCCCGCTGCCGGGTGGGGCGCCGCGGGCGCGGTTGTCTCGCTTGCTAGGCGCCGTCCCCGCCGCCCCCGCCGCCCCCGTTGTCCCCGTCATCGTCGTCGCGCGCTCTGCGCCCGCCCGGCCTGGACGTGGGGCGCCCCTGGCGACCGAGCGGCAGTTGCGGGTATTGCATGGCGGCGTATTGCAGTGCGGCGTCCTCGGAGGCGAACGGCAGCGGGCTGTCGGTGGAGTCGTCCTCGTAGACCGGAGTCAGGTAGACCTTGCCGCGGATCACCTTGCTGAGATTGAGTCGCTTGAGCGCTTTCATGCCGGACGGAATGGATTGGCCTGCCGCGCCGCAGGCAGCCCGCAGGCAGCCCGCAGGAGGCGCCGGGATGGCGTCATGCGGGTGAGGTGCCGGCGTTGGCGTGGACGTGGGCGTCGCAGCTTGAGCCTACGACGCAGTAGCGTGCGTCGCATGCCCCTTTCGGGGGGCGCGGGTGCGCTGGCGCACGCAGGTGGGCGGGCCGGCGGCGCCGGGTTCAGTCGGGCCGCGGCAGGTCGCCCGGGGCGGCGTGGCCGATGGCCGGAGACTTGATGTGGCGCAGGGCGTCGCGGAAATGCTCGTGCCGGGCGCTGCGCAGCCATTCGAAGGCCACCATCTCGACCGTGGCCGGCAGCGCGCCGGCGGCGGCCAGGCGTGCCACCGCGGTGTCGTGGTCGATGGCCTTGCGCGAGCCGGTGGCATCGACCAGCAGGGTGACCTCGCGCCCGTGCCCGAGCAGGCCGAGCGCGGTCTGCAGCACGCAGACGTGGGCTTCGCAGCCGGCCACGATGACGCGGCGGCGTGTCGCCGGCAGGATCTCGCACAGGCCGTCGGCGCAGGCATCGAAGCTGTCCTTGGCGAAGGTGCGGTCGCACAGCGCCGTGACTTCGGCGAGGTTGGCGCCCAGGCTGCCGGGGCTCTGTTCCGTGCCGATCACCGGCACGCCGAGGCGGCGCGCGATGGTGGCCAGGCGCACGCATTCCCTGACCACCTGCTCGCCATGGCGGATGGCCGGCATCAGGCGGGCCTGCAGGTCGACCAGGACCAGTATGGAATCGGCGGCATCGTGCAGCATCGTCATTCTCCTGTGGGGCCGGCATGGGGCCGGCATGGGCGCGAGGGCACAGCGCCAAGGCTGCCAGTGCCGCGCCGGGATGGCAAGCGCGCCGCCGCTCGTGCCGGCCGGGCGCCAGGCCCCTGGAAGGCGGATGCCGGACGTTGGGCGTTAGACATTCGGCGTTAGACGTTAGACTTGAGCCCTTCGAAGCCAAGCCAGACAGCGTTGTTCACCATGAGCCTGCAATCCGTCAGCGATTTCCTTGCCCGCCACGCCCCCGACATCCGCATCGTCGAGAAGGACACCAGTACCGCCACCGTGGCCGAGGCGGCGACGGCCCACGGGGTGGAGCCGGCTCAGATCGCCAAGACCCTGTCGTTATGGCTGAAGGACGAGGTGGTGCTGCTGGTGATGGGCGGCGATACCCGCATTGACAACCGCAAGTACAAGGATCGTTTCGGCGCCAAGGCCAAGATGCTGAACGCGGACGAGGTGCAGCAGTGGACCGGCCACCCGGTCGGCGGGGTCTGCCCTTTCGGCCTGCCGCGCGATCTCCGCATCTTTGCCGACGTGTCGCTGCAGAAGTTCGAGGAAGTGCTGCCAGCCGCGGGTGCCACCCATGCCGCGGTGCGGATCGCGCCGGCGCACCTGGCGCAGCTGGTCAAGGCCGAGTGGGTGGACGTGGCACAGGAGCAAGCGCAGGCGCCTGTGCCGGCCTGAAGCGCGGCCGAGGCCGCGCGCCCGCAGCGCGCCGGCCTAGCCGCGAGGCGTCGTGCGGGAGCTTCCGTCGTCCGCTCGCTTGCGCCCGTGGATCATTGCCGCCACGAGGTTCTCACCGTGCATCCGCCCCATGACGATGGCCGCCACGACGTGCACGCCCACCAGCACCATCAGGCAATCGGCCAGCGCGGCATGCAGGTCTACCGGCCAGTCTTCGCCCCAGAAGGCGTCGAGCCGGGACAGCCATCCGGTCGCGGCAAGAGCGAGGATCAGTGTCCACATCGTCACCATCATCAGGGCGCCCAGCGGCGTGTGGCTGAGATAGCGCGGCGCGCGCCCGGCGAGCAGGGCGCGGCTGTAGGCAAGCGCGCCCGATGGCGACGGCAGCCACGCCGAGAAGCGCGCCGGCGGGCTGCCGACAAAGCCCCACAACAGGCGCAGCAGCACCAGGCCAGCGGTGGCATAGCCGAGTGTGCGATGCAGCGGGCCGCCGGAGTTTTCCACCAGTTCCCACAGCACCAGTGCTGCTACGCTCCAGTGAGTGAAGCGGACCACGGCATCCCAGACGCGCACCGTGGCCTGCGTGCCTGCCGGCATGCTCGGCTTCTTCATCGCTGCTTCATGTGAGGCTTCTTACTTGCCGATCTCCGACTTCACCACCTCCAGGGTCTTGGTGTCGTAGTAGATCTCGGCCTTCTTGCCGTCCTGGGTCGTGCCGTAGATCTCGTAGCAGTTGCCGTCGACCTTGAATTTCTTGATCTTGTAGCCTTCGGCTTCGATCTTCGCCCTGGCATCCGCTTCCTTCATCCACTCGGCTTTCGGGTGGGCGGTGCATTTGGCACTGGCGAAGGCGCCAGTGGAAAACAGGCCGGCCAGGACAAACAGGGTAATACGCTGCATGGGTTGTCTCCCTATCGGATAGATCAGTGGCGGAGAGGCTAATGCAAGCGAGAACGATTTGCAATTCTGGAATGTTCCTGCGCGGCCTCAGCCGGGAGCTCGCAGGGCCGCGTCGAGTCGATCCACTACCTCGGCCCAGTCCGCGTCTTCGAGAATCTCGTCGCGCAGCAGGGCGGCCTGCGCCGGGGTCCAGAAGGGCGCGTCGGCGAGGGCGATGCCAGCCGCCAGCGGTGCATGGGTAGCCAGGAAGGCACGGATGCCGGCGTCGTCGGCGGGCAGTCCCAGTTGGGCGAACAGTTCGGAAAAGCGGTGGAACGAGGCGTCCATGATCGGCTTGGCTTGGCCGCCCGGCGGGCGGCGGGTGGAAAGGAAGGGCCGTCTGCCGCAGGCGCGGCCCATGCCCTCGGAACTATAGCCTACCGAGATGGCCGCAGGCCCGGCGACGGGTCGGCAGGCGTTCAGTCCTGGCCGCTGCGGTACTGCTGGTAGACCGCCTGCGCCAGCGCCAGCAGGCGCGCGCGTTCGAGCGTGCCGGCCAGCGCGAAGCCGAGATCGCGGTCGACCCAGTAGAAGGCCATCGGACGGGCCGCCGCCGCGGGCCGGCCGAGAGGGGCGTTGCCAGCCTGTTCCAGGCGGAAACCGGTTTCCGGCGTGCCGGCGGCCATGCGGCGCAACTGCAGCGAGACACGCGCGCCGTCCTCGGATTCGTACATCAGGATGGCCGAGGGGCCGCCCACGGCCACGCCCAGCCGTCCGCCGATCAGCCGGAAGCCCTCGGCGCGCAGGTCCGGCACGCGCAGCGGCGCGCCCAGGCGCTTGGACAGCCAGGCCACGAGATGGGCCTCGTCGGCGGCGTCCACCTCGACCACGTGGCGGACTTCGGGGGCATAGACCGCATGGCTGAGCAAGGCATCGCGCGCGAAGCGCTCCGCCGCCGCTTCACGCGGCGGGGGGCCGGCGTCGCCGCGGGCCAGCCAGCCGAGCGAGGCGCCGACCGCCAGGCAGCACAGGCCCACCGGCAGGGCCAGCCGCCAGGCGGGCGTGCCCGGCGCACGCCGTCCCGGCGGCCGGCCATGCAGCGCGGCGGGCAGCGCCGCCAGCGGCACGGCGTCGTTGAGCACCGGGTCGAAGGCATGGTGCAGCGCGCGCGCCTGGGTGCGCCAGGCGGCCACGCGCGCGGCATCGTCCGGGTGCGAGGCCAGCCAGGCCTCGATCTCGGCGCGCCGATCGTGGGGCAGTTCGCCGTCGGCGTAGGCGTGCAGGTCGGTTTCTTGGACGGAGGCCATCATTTCACTCGCTGCAGGCTGGTGTCGGAGGCCGCGCCCGCGCCGGGCGCAGTGCCGAGCAGCGCACGCATGCGCTCGCGCGCGCGCGACAGGCGCGACATCACGGTGCCCGGCGGGATGCCCAGCACGCGGGCCGTTTCCGCATAGGACAGTTGTTCCAGGCTGACCATCAGCAGGACCGCGCGCTGCGCCTCGGGCAACTGCGCCAGGGCCTGTTCCAGGTCGAGGCGCAGTCCGGGTTCGGTCTCGGGCGCGGCTACCTCGGGCGGGGTGTCCGTGTAGGCGACCAGATCCTTGCGGCGCAGGGTGTTCAGGCGCAGGCGATGCATGATGGTCAGCAGCCAGGGGAACAGGCCGTCGGCGCCGTCTCCCCACCACGTGCCGGGACGCAGGTGGAAACGCCAGCGGAAGCGCAGGGCCCGCTCCAGCGTGTCCTGTACCAGGTCGTCGGCCAGCGCGCCGTCGCCGGTCAGGCCGCGCGCATGGCGGCGCAGGCGCGGCGCCAGCCGGATCAATTGCTGCTCGAATGCGTCCACGGACGGGCGGCTCCGGTATGGGGAGGGCGGATGCGGGCGGCACGCAGGTGGCGTGCCGCCCGCGCGGCGGACTCGGGCATGGATTCGGTCTCTTTCGGTGCGGGATGCCGGGGGGCGGGATGCCGGCGGCGTCCTTCCACACGTCTAACACGCCACTGCCGCCGATTATTCCAGTCCATTCCCGTGCCCGGGCGGCACGCTGGGCGACCAGGGGCGGGGGACTAGGGCCCCTCGCAGACGATGGCGGTCATGAAGGGCGCGGCATGTTCGACGCCGGCCTTGCTGCCGGCCGCCTGCAGGGCCTTGCGGACCGTCTCCATGCGGGCCACCACGACGGCGCCGTAGACCGGCTTGCCGTGGGGCGTGCCCTTGCCGGCGCGGAAGGCGGGATTGCCGGCTTCGTAGGCGAAGATGGCGAAGACATTGAGGTCGAAGGCGCTCAGGGTGGCGTCGCGGGCCGGCCAGAACGCATTGACCGAATCGGGTTCCACATGCATCGGCTCCGGGTCGATCAGGTGCTGGTTGCGCAGCATGGCGAAGAACTGGCCCGGGGTCTGGCCGCACGCCAGCGCGGTATCGAGGGGCGCGGCGTGGACCAGGGCGGGGGCCGCCGCCAGCAGCAGGCCGAGGATGGGGTATTTCATGGGGCGTTACTCTACCCGACGCCGTGCGCCGCCGGCCGGCGGCGCCGCCGGTCAGGGCAGCACCAGTCCGTCGCCCGCTTCGGCGGCCAGGTCCCGCGCGACCGCCGCGAGCCGCTCGGGCGCCAGCACCAGTGCTTGGTCGACGGCTTCGGCAAGCTGCGCGGCCGTGACTGCGCCGGGGGCGCCGGCGTTCTCCCAGCATTCGGCGAAGGCGGCCGCCTTGCTGGCGGCGGGTGCCTGTCCCGGAAAGGCCAGGTTCAGGCGCGGCAGGCCGAATGCCATGGCCACGATGCGTCCGTGCAGGCTGCTGCCGGCATAGGCGCGGGCGTGGGCGATCACGGCGCAGATGTCCCAGATGTCGAGCGAGCGCAGCAGCAGTGGTGGCGCGGACAAGCGCTGGGCCAGGCGCGCGTAGACGCGCGGGTCGTCGTGCCAGGGTGCCGCGCCGGCACGGAACAGCACGATGCCGCAGCCGCTCGCGCGCGCGGCGCGGTCGAGGCCGGCGGCGAGGGTGTCGAGAGTGGTGTCGTCGCCGAAGTCGGCGCTGAACTGCACCGCGAGATAGCCGTGCGCGAACGCCGCCAGCGCGCGCGCCGGTTCGCCCCGGCGCGCGCGCTGGCGGATGGCGTCGCCGAACAGCGCTGCCACCAGCGCGGCCGCGTCCGGCACCAGCCGTGCGGCGATGCCGTTGGCGGCGAGGATGGCGCGGGTGCGCGCATCGCGTACGCTGACGCCGGCCGCGGCGCGCAACTTGTCCAGCACCTCGGCGCGCAGGCCGGCCTCGCGCCGGTCCAGGTCGATGCCGCCGATCGCGTGGTAGAGGATGGCAGTCGATGCGGGGAACAGCGCGGGCGGGGCGGTGTAGGGCGCCAGCGCATCGGTGCCGAGCTGCGCACGCGCCCAGGCGCGGCGCGCCTCCGCATGCACGCCGAGCTTGGTGGCGGCCTGGGCGGCCGGCACCGGCGGCAACAGCATCACCGCCGCTTCCCAGCCCTCGCAGCAGAGGATCTCGCCGCCGACGTGGATCAGGTGCGCCGGTGGCGGCCCGGGCTGCGCGGCGATACGGGCGAGGGTGTCCACGCGGTGACCGCCGAACGGCGTCAGGTCCCGCTCGGCTAGGCCGGCGTGGCGCAACGGCCGGCCTGCCAGCAGGCGGTCCAGCACGTGGGGCAGCAGCATGTCGCCGAAGTTGTGGCGGTCGAAGGCGCCGAACAGGACGTCGGGCGGCCCGGCGGGAAGGAGGTCGGACACAAGGTCGGACACGGGGTCGGACAAGGGATGGGAGCACCGTGGAACTGCCTACAGCATACCCGCGCCGCGGCCGCGGCGCTGGCTCTCGTCCCTCCGCGCCTGCGCCGCCGCGGGCACTTCGGCGCGGCGGCTGCCGCAGGCCTACAATGATCCGCTTTCCGCCCGCGCCTTCGGTCTTCCGCTTTCCGCCCGATGAACCCGCACGATGTGACCCCGCCTCCCAGCGACGATGTCGTCGCCGACCCGGCCGCACGGACCACGCGCCCTTCGCCGGTGCAGCGCGCCCTGTCCATCCTGCGCGCGCTGTCCGACCCGCAGGTGCGCCGCCTGTCCGACGTGGCGCGCACCACGGGGCTGGATCCGGCCACCGCCTCGCGCCTGCTCGACATGCTGGTGCAGGAGGGCTTCGCCACCCGCGACGACAAGCGCCGCTACGGCATCGGACCCGAGGTGTTCCAGCTCGCCGACGTGGCGCAGCGCCGCGTCGACCTGCGCACGCTGGCGCGGCCGAGCCTGGAGCGGCTGGCGGACGAGTTCGAGGACACCGCCATCCTGACCGAAGCCAGCCGCGGCGAGGCGGTGTGCTCCGACATCGAGCTGGGTACCTATCCGATCCGCGCCAATTATGTCGAGATCGGCACGCGGCGCCCGCTCGGCGTGGGGGCGGGCAGCCTCGCGGTGCTGGCCTGGTTGCCGGCACTGGAGCGGGCGCGGCGCCTGCAACAGGGGGCGCGCAAGCTGGCCGCCTTTCCGCGCCTGACGCCGCAGGGCCTCGCCGCCGAGATCGAGGCCGCGCGGGCGCGTGGCCATGTGCTGTTCCTCGACTGGGTGGTGGAGCAGATGGGGGGCATCGCAGTGCCGCTGCTGGACTATGAAGGCCGCCCGTTGGGCGCGCTCAGCATCGCCGCCCTCAGCGAGCGCATCCGCGCACGCGAGGCGCGCCTGGCCCGGCGCCTGAAGGAGGAAGCGCGGCGCGTCACCAGTGCCTGGACGCGGCGGGCGGGGCCGCGCTAGCGTCCGCGCAGCAGCGGGGCCAGCGCATCCGGGATTTCCACTTCGAAGCGCAGCACGGCGCTGGCGAGCGCCTTGCCGTAGTTGTCGAGCGCGAGGCTGCGCGACACGCCGCCGCCCAGCGCGCCCTCGGCGACGAAATTGAGCACCTGCAGCCCGTCGACCGCGTAGCGCGTCACCGCGCCGGTGATCACGCCGCCGTAGAGCGCGCGGAAGGCATCCGCGCTGAGCTGCGCCTTCAGGTGGGGATAGAAGGCCGGGTCGTAGGCGATCACGGCCGTGTTGGAGGTATTGCCTTTGTCGCCGGAGCGGGTGTGCGCCAGGCGCCGGAGCGGGACACGCATGGGGGACCTCGGGGTTCGGAGGGTCAGAGGAAATGGATGCGGGACGTCACCAGGCCGCGCGGCACCAGCGCGGACCACACGCCGATGATCTCGCGCGTGCGGTCCTGGTGCGGCACGCGCTTGCCGGTCGAGGCGAGGCCGCACACCGCCATGCTGTCGATTTCGCGGCCGACCTTGGCGGCCTCCTCGCGGGTGCGGGTGCGCGCGGCCACGCGCACCGCGATCTCGTTGGGCTCGCAGGCGGGCGCGGGCGAGGCGGCGCCATGGATGGCGTTGACGCCGAGGAAGTCGATGCGCAGTTCGTCGGCCTGCAGGCCGGCCATGGCGAAGCGGTGCTCGAGGATGGTCTTGGCCAGGCGCGCCTTGTCGAGGCAGCCGGGCCCGGCGTAGAAGAACATGTCCTCGCCGATGAAGCCCTCGGTGCAGCCCAGCGAGACCTTGAGCGTATCGGTGCACGGGCTGCCGGAGACGCTGTGGATGCGGACCCGGTCGGGCCCGGCCTGCTCCAGCACGGCGGTGGAGAAGTCGACCACCACGTCGGGTGTGATGTAGCGGCCGGGATCGTGGACCTCGTAGAACATCTGCTCCTTGACCGTCTGCAGGTCGATGCGCCCGCCGGTGCCGTCGACCTTGCCGATCACGGCGCTGCCGTCGGCATCGACCTCGGCGATGGGGAAGGCCAGGTTCCAGGGCTCCGGCACATCCTTGTAGCCGGGATCGCCGAAATAGCCGCCGGTGACCTGGGCGCCGCACTCCAGCAGGTGGCCGATGGCGCTGCCGCGGGCCAGCCGTGCGGTGTCGGCGGGATCCCAGCCGAAATGGTGGATCATCGGCGCCAGGAACAGCGAAGGGTCGGCGACACGGCCGGTGACCACGATCTGCGCGCCGGCGCGCAGCGCCGCCACGATCGGCGCGGCGCCCTCGTAAGGCTCGGCGCTGATCAGCGTGCCGCGCAGGCTCGCTACCGGTGCGCCGCTTTCCAGCAGCGTCAGCGGCAGGTCGCAGATGGTGCCGGTCAGGTCGGTGGTGGTGATGGCGGCGATCTTCACGCCGCGCAGCCCGAGTTCCTCGCACAGCTCGGCGATGCGCCGCGCCGCGCCGAGCGGGTTGATCCAGCCCTGGTTGGAGATGATGCGCGTGCCGCGGGCGATGCAGTCCGGCAGCACCGCGCGCATGCGCTCGTCCAGGTAGCTGTCGTAGCCGGCGAAGGCGGGGTCGCGCCGCTTGCGCACCTGTGCCGCGGAGACCGTGGCCTCGGCCATGGTCTCGAAGCACAGGTAGTCGAGCCGGCCGTGGCGCGCGCTGAGCGCGGCGGGTTCGACGCGGTCGCCCCACCAGCCCGAGCCCGAGCCGATGCGCAATGGTTGGGTGGAGGTCATGGTCTGGTACGGAATCCGAGGGTTGCAGGGAAGATGGCGCGCGCTGGCGCGGCGGAGCCGGCCGGCCTCACTGCACCGTGATGCCGGCCTGGCGGATCACGGCCGACCACTTGGCGGTATCGGCCCGCAGGATGGCGGCGAAGGCCGCCGGACTATCGCCGCCCGGCTCGGCGCCGAGCTGCTGCATACGCTGGCGCACCTCGGGCAGCGCCAGCACCTTGGCCACGGCCTGCTGCAGCTTGCCGACGCGCTCGGCGGGCGTGCCGGCCGGCGCCAGCAGGCCGAACCAGGAATTGACTTCGTAGCCCGGCAGGCCCGACTCGGCGAAGGTCGGCACCTTGGGCAGCACGGCCGAGCGCTGCTTGCCGGTCACGGCCAGCGCGCGCACCTTGCCGGCCTGGATCTGCGCCAGCGCCGACGGCAGGTTGTCGAACATCAGGTTGACCTGGCCGGCGAGCAGGTCCGTCATGGCCGGGGCCGCGCCCTTGTAGGGGACGTGCTGCATGGTGATGCCGGCCATGCGGTCGAGCAGTTCACCGGACAGGTGGGGCGAGCCGCCGGTGCTGGTGGATGCGTAGTTGATCTTGCCCGGCTCGCGGCGGGCCAGCGCGATCACATCGGCGACCGAGCCCACCGGCAGGGTCGCGTTGGTCATCAGCACATTGGGGGAGTTGGCCACCAGCGTGACCGGGGCGAAATCGCGCGCGCTGTCGTAGGGCATGCGCGCGTACAGGAACTGGTTGGTGACCTGGGTGCCGAGCGTGCCCATCAGCAGCGTATAGCCGTCGGGCGCCGCCTTGGCCACCACCTCGGCGCCGATGTTGCCGCCCGCGCCGGGGCGGTTGTCGATCACCACCGGCTGGCCCAGCGCATCGCCCAGTTTCTGCCCGACCACGCGCGCCAGGATGTCGGTGGTGCCGCCGGGCGTGAACGGCACCACCAGCCGCAGCGGCTTGTCGGGGAAGGTTTCGGCACGGGCGCCGGTGCCGGCCAGCGTGGCGAGGACGAGCGCTGCCAGCAGCGCTGGCGCGCGGCGCGGGAGGTTCTGCATGGTTGTCTCCTTGCCGGAGTGTCCGCGGCGCCTGGGCCGGGTCTCCGGTCTGTTTCGATCAATGAAATCGTTGCCGGAGATGGTAGGCAGAGTCCTGCCGTCAGGTCAAAAAAGGCGCGGCTTTTTTCACTGAACGAAAAAAAGCCGCGCCGATCGGGGAGCGGATCGGCGCGGCGGGGGATCGAAGCGGGAAGGTTGCCTGCCGCAGGTGGCGGCAGGGACGGAGCAGGCCGGGTCGGCAGAGCCCTGGCTGTCGCCGGCGCCATGCCGGCGGGGCAAGGCGTTCAGTAGCCGTAGGAGACGGGGGCCGGATAGTAGCCCTGCGCTTGCGGCGCGCAGGGGACGTAGGCGCCCTGGTAGCCGTTGTAGCAATAGCCCGGGGGCACCTGTGGCGCGGCGTAGGCGACCGGCGCCGGCGGCGGCGCGTAGGCCGGCGCGTAGGCCGGCGCGTAGGCCGGCGCGTAGGCGACCGGAGCGGGCGCGATCACGGCCGGCGCGGCGACGGCCGCGCCGACTGCCAGGCCGACCAGGGCACCCACGGCCAGCGCGATGCCGGCGCCGCCGCCGCCACCACGATAGCGCTCGTGGGCCGACGCCGGACCGGCGGCGAGCAGGGAGGTGCAGACCAGGGCGGCGGCGGTGATACGGATCAGGTTGCGCATGGCAGGCTCCTTCAAGAGCGGTGGGGCGATGATTGAATGATGGCCCAGGAACCGGCCGCGAGGTGTTTCCGCCGCGTGAGCAGGTGTAAGGCTTGTAACGGCAGCCTGCAAGACGGCGGGAGCGGGCCGGGCCGCCGCGCGCGCTCGCCGTCACCGGCCATCGTCAGTTCTCAGTTGCCATTGACGTACGGCGACGGCGCGCCGTAGTACGTCGCCGGCTGGGCCGGGCAGGGCACGTAGTTGGACATCCCATTGCTGTAGCAGTAGCCGTAGGGCGCTTGCGGCCCGGCGTAGTTGGCCGAGGCCGGGGCGGGCTCCGGCTTCGACGGCCCGGTCACCGCGGACAGCACTGCCGCGCCGACCAGCAGGCCCAGGCCGATGCCCAGCACGGCACCGAGGCTGGGACCGTCGCCACGGCGGTGCTGGCCGTGGCGATCACGATCACGGTCGCGGTCGCGGCTCCAGTCACGGCCACGGTCGCGGTTCCAGTCGCGGTTCCAGTCGCGGTCGCGGTCGTAGGCCGAGGCCGATCCCGCGGCCATCATCGCCGCGCAGGCCAGGACAGTGGCAGTGATGCGGAACGGGTGCGGCATGGCGGTCTCCTCGGGGTCGGCCAGGCTTTGTCTTGTTCAAGTGCTGGATGGATCATGGGCCACGCTTCGGGTGTCAGGTGTTACCGACATGCGAATAGATGTAAGCAGGGCGGCCATGTCTGTAACAGATTGCTAGTACCTCACCCGGACGAGGGGAATGAAGCAGGGGAAAAGCGCCGGAGAGTGGCTGCAGAGGGGGGGCGATGCGGAGCGCAAGCGGCAGCGGAAGCGGGTCGACGGGACGCGACGCAGCCAGGATTCAGCGCAGCGGGCCGCGCGCCTGCCGCCAGTCGCCCGCGGGTGCGGCGCCCGCCTGCCGTCCGCCGCCGTGCCGTTCGTGCCAGCGGCCCAGCCACCAGCCCAGTGCGGCCCAGGCGAGGGCCAGGCCGGCACCGGTCAGCGCCACCACGGCGGGGTGGCCGGAGATGGCGTCGATGGCGGTCTTGGCCCAGGCGCTGACCGCATCGCCGGCACGGTAGATGGTGGTGTCGATGACGTTCTTGGCCTTGTACTTGGTCTCGGCATCGACCACCGTGAACAGCATTTCGCGGCCGGGCCGCAGCAAGGCGTACTCGCCGACGCGGCGCAGCACCATGGCCCCGGCCAGCACGCCGAAGGTGGGCCACCAGGCCAGCACCAGGAAGCCGGCGGCGACGGCCAGCGGCACCGCTGTCAGCAGCACGCCCACGCCGTAGCGGCGGGCGATGCGGCCGGAGAGGAAGAGCTGCACGGCGATGGTCAGCGCCTGCACGGTGGCGTCGATGGCACTGAATACCTGGGTCTGCCGCACGCGGCTGGGGAAGGCCTGCGCCACCAGCCGGGCCTGCTCGAAGTAGAGGAAGGTGCTGGCGGTGGCCAGCAGGATCACGAACAGGCTGATGCCCAGCAGATAGGGCGAGCGCGCGACCAGCGTCAGGCCGCCCCACAGGCCGCCGCCGATCGGCCGGCCCGGATCCTGGGGCGCGGCACCGGCATCGCCCGCCACGGCACCGGCACCGGCACCGGCGCGCCCGCGCCAGCGGAACAGCCAGCCGGTCGCCGGCACGGTGGCGGCCAGCAGGGCCGCGCAGCACAGCATCAGTCCGGTCAGGCCGATGCGCGGCACCAGCCAGGCGCCGGCCAGCGGGCCGGCCAGCCCGCCGGCGCTGGCGCCGGCCGCGAGCAGGCCGAACAGGCGCCTGGCCTGTTGCGGGCGGAACACGTCGGCCATCAGGCTCCAGCCGACCGAGACTACGAACAGGTTGAAGACCGACAGCCAGACGTAGAAGGCGCGCGCCAGCCGGACATCGTCCGGCGCCAGCCGCGTGGCCAGGGCGAAACCCAGCAGGTTGGCGACGAAGAAGGCATTGACCCAGGGCACGAAGCGCTGCCGCGGCAAGTGCGCGCTGCAGGCGCCATAGAGCGGGATGGCCGCCAGCATCACCGCGAAGGTGGCGGTGAACAGCCACTGCAGGTTCTGCACGCCGCCGGCGATACCCATGGTCTCGCGCACCGGCCGCAGCATGAAGTAGCCGGCGAACAGGCAGAAGAAGAACAGGAATCCGGCTGCCACCGCCGCGCCTTCGCCCGGCGCGATGCCGAGGCCGCGCCCGCGGCGCGGCGGTGGCGCGGGAGCCGGCGGGCCCTCGGGTGCGCCGGCGCCGGCAGGAGAAGCGGGGTCGTGCATGGCGGGGGCGGGGAGCCGGCGCTTCAGCCCAGCAGGGCCGCGATGCGCGCGCGCTCGCGCGCGTCCGGCATGCGGCCGCTGCCGGCGCCCAGGTTGTCCGCCATATTGCGCGCCTTGCCGGTGGCGGGCACGGCCGCCGTGACCGCCGGATGGCCGACCACGAACTTGAGGAAAAGCTGGGCCCAGGAGGCGCAGTCGATCTCGGCCGCCCACGGTGGCAGCGGCCTGTCCTTGACCGCGGCGAACAGGCGGCCGTCCTGGAAGGGGCGGTTGACCAGTACCGCCACGCCGCGCTCCTGGCACAGGGGCAGCAGGGTCCTCTCCGCGCCGCGCTCGCCCAGCGAATAATTGCATTGGACGAAGTCGACGGGCTCGCTGCGCACGATGTCGGCGAGCGCGTCCTGCGCGTCGTCCCGGTAGTGGGTGACGCCGGTGTAGCGGATGCTGCCCTGCTCCTTGAGCTGGCGCAGCCAGCGCAGGTTGTTGCGCCAGTCGATCAGGTTGTGCACCTGCAGCAGGTCGATCTTGTCGGTGCGCAGGTCGCGGCGCGACTGCGCCCACTGCGCTTGCGCGGGCTCGCCGGCCGGCGCCGAGATCTTGGTGGCCAGGAAGACCTTGCCGCGGCCGTGGGCGGCCTGCAACAGGTCCCCGATGACCGCTTCGGCGTTGCCGTAGCTGGGCGCCGTGTCGAGCACGGAGCCGGCCTGTGCCAGCAGCAGCGCCATGACCTCGGCCAGCGGTGCGCGCTCGGCGGCGCTGCCGCCGACATCGAAGGTGCGTGCGCTGCCCATGCCGATCACCGGCAGCCGTTCGCCGCTGGCCGGGATGGCGCGCCGCAGGGGCCCGGCCGCTGCCGCGCGGCGCGGCAGGGCCGCGCCCAGGCCGCCGCCCAGGGCGGTGGCGAGGCCGGTGCAGAGGCCGAGGAAGCGGCGGCGGTCGACGGGCATGGTCTCCCTTGGCGCGGCGGCGATGCTCTGACCATAGCGGCTGCCGGCAGGCAAGTAAACCTGGGCGGGCGGGTGCCTCCGGGTCAACTCTCGATTGCCAAACCGGTTATCCAGTAGAACAATCGCGATCCAGAACGAGGCGAGGCCGGCACCACCCGGCGGGCCGGACGGAACGGGAGAGATGGATGGAATATTGCCAGCGGTCAGGAGCCCTGCCGCCCCGGCTTGGCAGCGGCCGTCGGCGCGCCGGGCCAGCGACCCGGTCCGCGCGGAGGGCCGGGCCGTGATACTGACCCGCATGCTCGGCGTGCTGTTCGACGGGATCGCCTACGGCAGCCTGCTGTTCCTCGTCAGCGTGGGACTGTCGGTCACCATGGGCCTGATGAACGTCGTCAACCTCGCCCACGGTGCTTTCGCCATGGCCGGCGGCTACCTGGCGGTGGTGCTGATGAGCCGGGCCGGGGTGCCGTTCCTGACGGCGCTGCCGCTGGCCTTCGCCGGCGCCGCCGTGCTGGGCTGGGTGCTGGAGCGCACCCTCTACCGCCGCCTCTACCAGGCCAGCCACCTCGACCAGGTGCTGTTCTCGATCGGCCTGACCTTCGTCGCCATGGCCGGCGCCACCTACCTGTTCGGGCCGGGCCAGCAGCCGGTCGAGCTGCCTGCCATGCTGCGCGGGCAGGTGCGGCTGGGCGCGCTCGAGCTGGGTGTGTACCGGCTGTTCCTGATCGCACTGGTGGTGGTCATCACGGTGCTGCTCGGCTGGCTGGTGGCGCGCACGCGCTTCGGCGCCCAGGTGCGCGCCGCGGTCGACAACCAGCAGGCCGCGCGCGGGCTGGGCATCGACGTGGGCCGGGTGTTCAGCCTGACCTTCGCGCTGGGCTCGGGGCTGGCCGGGCTGGGCGGCGCGCTCGGCATCGACGTGCTGGGGCTCGATCCGGCCTTCCCGCTCAAGTACATGGTGTATTTCCTGCTGGTGGTGGCGGTCGGCGGCGCGGGCACGATCCGCGGGCCGCTGCTGGCCGCGCTGGTGCTGGGTGTGGCCGACGTGGCCGGCAAGTACTACGTGCCGGAGATCGGCGCCTTCGTGATCTACGCGATGATGGTGCTGCTGCTGGTGCTGTTCCCGGCCGGCCTGTATGGGAGGCGGGCATGAGTCCTATCGATGGAGGGCAGGAAACCGCCACCTCCGTGGGCGGGCGCCGTGGCGCCGGCGCGGCGCCGGAGCTGCCGGATGGCCGCTGGCATCCCGCGGAAGCCGTGTTCTGGCTGCTGCCGGTGGCGGCCTTCTTCCTGCTGCCCGACTACCTGATGCTGGGCAGCCAGGTCCTGATCACCGGCCTGTTCGCGCTGTCGCTCGACCTGATCCTCGGTTATGCGGGCATCGTCTCGCTCGGCCATGCGGCCTTCTTCGGCCTGGGCGCCTATACCGCCGGCCTGCTGGCGGCGCATGGCTGGGGCGAGCCCTTGAGCGGCCTGCTGGCGGCGGCGCTGGCGGGCGCCGCGGCGGGTTGGGGCAGCAGCTTCCTGGTGGTGCGCGGCGGCGACCTGACGCGGCTGATGGTGACGCTGGGCATCGGCCTGATGCTGTTCGAGGCGGCCAACAAGGCGGCTTTCCTCACCGGCGGCGTCGACGGCCTGTCCGGTGTCAGCATGGGCAAGCTGTTCGGCCTGTTCGAGTTCGACCTGTTCGGCAAGACCGCCTACCTGTACAGCCTGGCAGTCACCTTCGGCTTGTTCCTGCTGCTGCGCCGGCTGACCCGGTCTCCCTTCGGGCTGTCGCTGCGCGGGCTGCGCGAAGGCGCGCGGCGCATGCCGGCGCTGGGCGTGGACGTGCCGGCGCGGCTGCGCGCCGTCTATACGCTGGCGGCGGCCATCGCAGCGGTGGCCGGCGGACTGCTGGCGCAGACCACGCAATTCGTCGGCATGGATGCGCTGGGCTTTCCGCGTTCGGCCGAATTGCTGGTGATGCTGGTGCTGGGCGGCACCGGCCGCCTCTACGGTGCCCTCGCCGGGGCGGCGCTGTTCATGATCGCGCAGGACCTGCTGGCCGGCATCAACCCGGTCTACTGGCAGTTCTGGATCGGCCTGCTGCTGATGGCGATGGTGCTGTTCGCGCGCGGCGGCCTGATGGGCGCGCTGGACGCCTGGCGCGCGCGTGCACGGGCCGGCAAGGAGCAGGCATGACGCGCGAACTGCGGACCGAAGGCCTGTCGAAGTCCTGGGGCGGCTTCCTCGCCAACAGCGAGGTCACGCTGCGCTTTCCGCCCGGCGCGCGCCATGCCCTGATCGGACCCAACGGTGCCGGCAAGACCACCTTCATCAACCTGCTGACCGGGGTGCTGGCGCCCAGTGCCGGCCGCATCTGGCTCGGCGACGAAGAGATCACGCGCCTGCCCCAGCACGCGCGCGTGCGGCGCGGCATGACGCGCACCTTCCAGATCAATACGCTGTTTCCTGGGCTGACCGTGCTCGAATCGGTGGTGCTGGCGGTCGCCGAGCGCACAGGTGCCTCGCGCATCTGGTCGCGCACGGTGGCCTCGCAGCGCGCGCTGGCGGACGAGGCGATGGCGGTGCTGGCGGCGCTGGGCCTGGAGCGCGAGGCGGACACTGTGACCCGCGCCTTGCCCTATGGCAAGCAGCGGCTGGTGGAGATCGCACTGGCGCTGGCCACGCGGCCGTCCATCCTGCTGCTGGACGAGCCGGCCGCGGGCATCCCGGCGGGAGAGAGCGCCGAGCTGTTCGCCGTCATCGACGCGCTGCCGGCCGATATCACGGTGCTGTTCATCGAGCACGACATGAACCTGGTATTCCGTTTCGCGCGCCGCATCACGGTGCTGGTCGGCGGGCGCGTGCTGACCGAGGGCACACCGGCCGAGATCGCCGCCGATCCGCGCGTGCGCGAGGTCTACCTGGGGGAGGCGGCCCATGGCTGAACTGCTGCGCGTCGAAGGGCTGGCTGCCGGCTACGGCGAGGCCACCGTGCTGGAAGGAATCGACCTGGCATTGCAGGCCGGCGACAGCCTGGCGCTGCTGGGCCGCAATGGCGTCGGCAAGAGCACGCTGCTGGCCACGCTGATGGGCTTCACGCGCCAGCGCGCGGGCACGCTGCGCTGGCGCGGCGCCGACCTGGCGCGGCTGGCCCCGCACCAGCGTGCCCGCGCCGGCCTGGGCTGGGTGCCGCAGGAACGCTGGATGTTCCCCTCGCTGAGCGTCGAGGAGCACCTGAGCGCGGTGGCGCGCCCCGGCTACTGGAGCGTGGCGCGCGTGTACGAGTTGTTCCCACGCCTGCAGGAGCGCCGCGCCAACCTGGGCCACCAGCTGTCCGGCGGCGAACAGCAGATGGTGGCGATCGCGCGCGCGCTGATGACCAACCCGGCGCTGCTGCTGCTCGACGAACCGATGGAAGGGCTGGCGCCGATCATCGTGCAGGAACTGCAGCGCGTGATCGGCCGGCTGATCGCCGGCCAGCTCGCCGGCGAGGCCGGCATGGCCGTGATCCTGGTGGAGCAGCATGCGCGCCTGGCGCTGTCGATGACGGCCCGAGGCATGGTGCTGGAGCGCGGGCGCGTGGTGCATGCCGGGACCAGCGCGGAACTGCTGGCGGATGCCGGGCGGCTGGATCGCTTGCTGGGGGTGGGGTAGGGAGCAGGGCCGGCGTTGGCTGCCGTCCCTGCTGCCGTCCCGCTACTTGCCGGAGTCCTTGACTTCCGGGAACTTGTCGAACTCGACGTTCTGCAGTTCGCCGCCGACCTTTTCCACGCGGCGGATGTACACCGTCTGCACCACGTCGCGCGTGGCCGGGTCGATGTAGATCGGGCCGCGCGGGCTGGCCAGCTTCATGCCCTTGAAGGCCGCCATCATCTTGTCGGCATCGGTGCTGCCGCCGTTCCTGCGGATCGCTTCGTAGATCGCGGCCATGCCGTCATAGGCGGCGACCGCCATGAAGTTGGGGCGCCCGGCGCCGGGGTTGGTTTCGGCGAAAGCCTTCAGGAAGGCCTTGTTCTCGGGCGAGTCGTGCGCCATCGAGTAGTGGAAGGAGGTGATCACGCCCAGGGTGGCGTCGCCCATCGCCGGCAGTACGTGGTCGTCGGTCAGGTCGCCGGTGGCGATCACGCGGATTCCCGCATCGGCCAGGCCGCGCTCGCGGAAGCCCTTCATGAAGGCGACGCCCTGCTCGCCGGCCGGCAGGAACAGGAATACGGCCTCGGGGCGCGCGTCCTTGATGCGCTGGATGAAGGGGGCGAACTCGGGGTTGCGCAGCGGCACCCGGATCGATTCCACCACCTGGCCGCCGCCGCCGATGAAGTTGGTCTTGAACGCGGTCTCGGCATCGATGCCGGGCGCGTAGTCGGCCACCAGGGTGACCACCTTGCGCAGCTTGTTCTTGACCGCCCAGGCGGCCATCGGCGCCGACACCTGGGGCAGGGTCATCGAGACGCGCGTGATGTAGCTGGATTTGGTGGTGATCACCGACGATGCCGCGTTCATGATGACCATCGGCTTCCTGGCCTGGTCCGCCACCGGGGCCACCGCCAGCGCTTCGGGCGTGAGCCCGAAGCCGGCCAGGATGTCGACCTTGTCGCGCACCACCAGCTCCTGCGCCAGCCGCTTGGCCACCTCGGGCACGGGCCCGGTGGTGTCTTTCAGGATCACCGTCACCTTGCGGCCCGCCACGCTGTCGCCATGCACCTTCTGGTAGGCCTTGATGCCGCCCTCCATCTGCTTGCCGTAGTCGGCGAAGCTGCCGGAGAAGGGCGCGATCAGGCCGATCTTGACCGGTTCGGCCGCGCCGGCGGCGGCTGGCAGCAGGGCGACGGTGCTGAGCGTGGCGGCGGCCAGGACGGCGGCCGCGCGCAGCAAGGGTGCAGGCTTCATGGAATGGTCTCCTGGTGGCGCGGCTCGCATGGCCGCATCGACCTCGCAGTGTAGGGGCGGGCGCGCCACATGACAATGCCGGCCTTGCCGGGGGGACGGGCCGTGCCAGTGCGCCATGCGAAAGCCCCCCGGATCGAAAGACACCCCCGATCGGCCGCGCCTCCAGGCCGTATGCTCGGCTGTGCTTTCTCTGGCGCAATGGACTAACATGCCCGGCGGGACCATCATCTGCCACGCAGCGGGAGTCAGCCATGGCCAAGCGGGAACGCAGCGCGCGCGTGCTGCAGGAAGAAGCGAGCCGGCGCATCCAGAAGGTCGACGAGATCGCCGACGAGGGCGCCAGGATCCGGGTGCCGCTGCCCCAGGCGCATCCGCGCGACGCGCGCGGGCGCAACTGGGACATCAAGGGGATCGGCAAGGGGTCGGGCCACGAGCGTGCCGTGCGCGAGGTGGTCGACCGCCTGCGCGACGAGTTCGACCTGGGCGAGGCGCCCGCCGGCTCGGCGCCGAATCCCTTCGGCGACTGAGGCGGCCGCGGGGCGCGCCGGCGCGGGGCCTCAGCCCAGCAGCGTGGCCAGGCCCAGCGTCAGCAGCAGGGCCACCACCGAGATCACGGTTTCGCAGACTGTCCAGGTCTTCAGGGTCTGCGGCACCGTCATGTTGAAGTACTCCTTGACCAGCCAGAAGCCGCCGTCGTTGACGTGCGACAGGATCAGCGAGCCGGCGCCGGTGCTCAGCACCAGCAGTTCCGGGTGGGTGCCCGGCACGCTGGCGGCGATCGGCGCGACGATGCCGGCGGCGGTGGTCATGGCGACCGTGGCCGAGCCGGTGGCGATGCGGATCAGCACCGCGACCAGCCAGCCCAGCACCAGCACCGAGACGTTGGCGCCGGTGGCCACGTCGACGATGGCGTTGGAGATGCCCGAGTCGCGCAGGATGCGGCCGAAGCCGCCGCCGGCGCCGACCACCAGCGTGATGATGGCGACCGGCGCCACGCATTCGTTGGTGAACTTGAGGATGGTATCGCGGTTGAAGCCGCGCGCGCGGCCGAAGGTATACAGGCTGACCAGCACGGCAATCAGCAGGGCCATCACCGAATTGCCGATCAGCTTGACGAAGTCGTTGGCGAAGGTCTTGGGCGTGGTGAACAGGTCGGCCCAGCTGCCCAGCAGCATCAGGAACACCGGCAGCAGGATGGTGAAGACGGTGATGCCGAAGCCCGGCAGCTCGTGCGAGGCCTTGACGCCTTCGTCCTCTTCGGTGAACTGCGCGGCGAGCGGGTTGACCTCCGGCAGCTTGACGTAGCGGTCCATCAGCTTGGCGAACAGCGGGCCGGCGATGGCCGCGGTCGGGATGCCGACGATCAGCGCGTACAGGATGGTCCGGCCGATGTCCGCGCCGTAGGCGGTCACGGCCAGCAGCGCGGCCGGGTGCGGCGGAATCAGGCCGTGCACCACCGACAGGCCGGCCACCATCGGCAGGCCGACCAGCACCATCGAGGTGCCGGTGCGCTTGGCGACGTTGAAGGCGATCGGGATCAGCAGCACGAAGCCGACCTCGAAGAACACCGGCAGGCCGACGATGAAGGCGATGGTGACCATTGCCCAGTGCACGTTCTTTTCGCCGAAGAAATCGATCAGCGTGCGCGCGATGCGCTCGGCGCCGCCGGACTCGGCCATCATCTTGCCGAGCATGGTGCCCAGGCCCACCACCAGCGCGATGTGGCCGAGGGTGCCGCCGACGCCGGCCTCGAAGGACTTGATGATGTCGCCCATCGGCATGCCGACGGCAAAGCCGAGCAGCACCGAGACCGTCACCAGCGTGATGAAGGGATTCAGTTTGTAGCGTGCGATCAGCACGACGAGCGCGATCACGGCGATCAGCGCATAGACCAAGAGCGTGGTTCCGGTGACGGCACCCATATTGTCTCCTTGTATGGCACGGCTCCCGGCCGTGCACTTCCGCTGCGGATGCGGCCGCGCCCTGCGCGGCGCCGCGCGCCGGCATGGGCGCCGTGCGCAGGGCGCCGCCCGGCGGGGCGGCTGCGATGGAAAGCTGAAAAAAAGAAAAAGAAAAGGCTCGAATCAGGCCGTGCCGGCGCCTGCTGCAAGGCTCCCGGGCCATCCGGGGCGCCCGGCACGGCTACGCCGCTTCAGGCTGCCGGCTTCTTGTAGGCGATGCAATCGACCTCGACCTTGCAGTCCACCACCATGCTGGACTGCACGCAGGCGCGCGCCGGCGGATTGGCGCCGAAGTATTCCTTGAAGACCTTGTTGAACGAGGCGAAGTCGCGCGCGTCGTCCAGCCATACGCCGCAGCGCACCACGTGCTCCGGCCCGTAGCCGGCCTCGGCCAGGATGGCGAGCACGTTGCGGATGGCCTGGTGGGTCTGGGCCACGATGCCGCCGTCGATGACTTCGCCGTCGACCATGGGCACCTGGCCCGAGACGTAGAGCCAGCCGTCGGCCTGCGTGGCGCGCGCGAAGGGCATGTGCTGGCCGCCGGTACCGGTGCCGCCTTCGACGCCGTATCGTTTGATTTCCATGAGGACTCCTGTGAGGCTGTGTCTGAATCCGAAACTGTGTCGGGATGGAGGGTGAAAGCGGGCAGGGCGCGCGTCAGCCGCGTCAGCCGCGTCAGCCGCGGGGGGCGCCGATGCTGGCGCCGCCCTCGGTGCCACGCGCGAGGAAGCGGCCGGCCCGCGTGCCGGTGGGCTGGCGCTCGTGCCAGGACAGCTCGCCGTTGACCCAGACCGCGGCAATGCCTTCGGCAGGCTGCATGGGGTCGGCGAAGGTGGCCGCGTCGCGGATGGTGTCGGCGTCGAACAGCACCAGGTCGGCCCAGCAGCCTTCGCGCACCAGGCCGCGCTCGCGCAGGCCGAAGCGCTCGGCCGGCAGGCCGGTCATCTTGTTGACGGCCACTGCCAGCGGGAACAGTTCGCGGTCGCGCGCATAGTGGCCGAGCACACGCGGGAAGGCGCCCCACAGCCGGGGGTGGGGCAGCGGATCGTTGGGCAGGCCGTCGGAGCCGATCACCGTGGCGGGGTGGCTGAGGATGCGGTCGACGTCGGCGTCCTCCATGCAGTGGTAGACCGCGCCGGCCGGCTGCAGCCGGCGCGCGGTCTCGTGCAGGTCCAGTTCCCACCCGGCCGCGATCTCGGCCAGCGACTTGCCGCCCATCTCGGGGTGCGGCTCGGACCAGGTCACGGTGATGTCGAAATCGCTGGTGACCTGCTTCAGGTCGAGCGTCGAGGAACTGGCGGTGTAGGGATAGCAGTCGCACCCGACCGGCTGCCAGCGGCGCGCGGCGTCGAGCGCGTCGAGCACTTCGCCGCTGCGGCCCCAGTTGGGCACGCCGGCGCATTTCAGGTGCGAGATCACCACCGGCACGCGCGCGTGGCGGCCGATGCGGAAGGCCTCGTCCATGGCGTCGAGGATCTCGGCGAACTCGCTGCGCAGGTGGGTGGCGTAGAGCGCGCCGGCCTGCGCCAGCGGTTCGGCCAGGGCCAGCACCTCTTCGGTCGGCGCGCAGAAGGCATTGGCATAGGCCAGTCCGGTGGACAGGCCCAGCGCGCCATGCTGCAGGGCGTCTTCGAGCTGGGCGCGCATGGCGGCGATCTCGGCGGCGCTGGCGGCGCGGTCGAGGCGGTCCATCTGGTTGCTGCGCAGC
This sequence comes from Cupriavidus sp. USMAA2-4, assembly GCF_001854305.1. Taxonomy (NCBI): domain Bacteria; kingdom Pseudomonadati; phylum Pseudomonadota; class Betaproteobacteria; order Burkholderiales; family Burkholderiaceae; genus Cupriavidus; species Cupriavidus sp. USMAA2-4. The sequence goes on from NZ_CP017749.1 coordinate 2,657,706, forward strand.
GCGGTGTGGCCGACCAGGGCCGCCACGTTGACGGCCGGGCGGGCGCTGGCGATGGCTCGCACGTAGCTGGCGAAATCCGGGTAGCGGAAGGCATCGGCCTCGCCGAGCAGGTTCATCGGGTCGGGCGGGTCGCCGCGCAGCGCGACCGGCGCCGCGCTGATGCCGCAGTTGCCTACGATGACCGTGGTCACGCCCTGCGACAGCTTGGGCGTCATGTCCGGCTGGCGTACCACATTGGTGTCATCGTGCGTGTGCACGTCGATGAAGCCGGGGGCGAGCACGAGGCCGTGGCCTTCCACCACGTGCGCCGCGGCATCGGGGTCGATGGCGCCGGCGGCGTCGATGCGGGCGATGCGGCCGTCGCGCACGGCCACGTCGGCCAGGCGCGCCGGCGCGCCGGACCCGTCGACCAGGGTCACGTTGCGGATCAGGGTGTCGAAGGCATGCGGCATCTCAGTCTCCCAGCGGTTGCCTGCCGTCGCCGCGGGGGCCGCGGTGCGCGTCCAGCACGTACTTCAGGCGGCGCAGCCGCTCTTTGTTCGGTTCCTGCTGCAACAGCGCCAACTGGGTGGCGAGCACGTCCATCACCAGCATCATGGCGTAGCGCGAGGCGGACGGCTTGAAGATGAAGTCCGTCTCCAGCGTGCGCAGCGGCAGCAGCACGTGCGCCCGCCCCGCCAGCGGCGAGCCGAGCGCGGTCACGGCGACCAGGCGCGCGCCGTACTCCAGCGCGACATCGCAGCTCGCCAGCATTTCCGGCACCTCGCCGGTGGCCGAGAAGGCCAGCACCACGTCGTCGCGGTCCAGCGTGGCCGCCACCATCTTCTGCAGCAGCGCGTCCTGGTAGCTGGCCACCGGCCGGCCCAGCCGCGCCAGGCGGTAACGCGCCTCGTCCGCCATGAAGGTGGAGCCGCCGCCCATGCCGAAAGCGTAGATCATGCGCGCCCCGAGCAACAGGCGCGCCGCCTGCTCGATGCGTTCGGCGTCCAGCAGTTTCAGGCTGGCGTCGAGCGAGGCGACCGCGTCGGCGTGGATGCGGCCCGCCAGCGTGTCCTGGGCGTCATCGGACGCCGGCGCCTGCAGGAAGCGCTGGCCCACGGCGGTGGCCTGGGCCAGGCGCAGCTTCAGGTCGCGCACGTCGCGGCAACCGATGGCCTTGGCGAAGCGGGTCACGCTGGCCTCGCTGACGCCGGCCTGGCGGGCCAGTTCGTTGATGCTGGCGGCGGCGGCGCCGCCAAGGTCGGCGAGGATGACCTGCGCCACCTTCTGCTCGGCCAGGCGCAGCGCGGGGCCGCGCTCGGCGATGCGGGTGAGGATGTCGAAGGGGGCGGTCATGGCGGGGAGGGCGGCGCTTGCCGGGCGAGGCTGGCGCCGCTTGCGTGTTACTTTATAACAAGGATGAAATATCGTAATTTCAAGGCTATGATTACGTCAATCGGAAAATTGACGGACCCGCCTGGGGCCGTGCAGAGGTGACAGTCAGCATGCGTGAAATAAAGTACCAGACGGGCATGATCGACCCGCTCAACAAGGCGCTGGGCAAGCTCGAGGCGCCGCTGGCGCCGGCCGAGGCGGCCGCGGGCCAGGACTGGAGCCTGCTCGACGAATCATTGAGCCTGCCGGCGGCGGTGCTCTACGAGTCACGGCTGGCGCACAACCTGGCCTGGATGCGCGGCTTCGTCGAAAGCTACGGCATGCAGCTTGCGCCGCACGGCAAGACCACCATGGCACCGAAGCTGTTCGCGCGCCAGCTGGCGGCCGGTGCCTGGGGCATCACGCTCGCCACCGCCCACCAGACCGCCGCGGCCCACGCCCATGGCGTGCGCCGCGTGCTGATGGCCAACCAGCTGGTGGGACGCCGCAATATGGAGATCGTGGCCGACCTGCTGCGCGATCCCGGCTTCGAATTCTTCTGCCTGGTCGATTCGCCGGCGCTGGTCGACCAGCTCGGTGCCTTCTTCCAGGCGCGCGGCCAGACCCTGCAGGTGCTGCTGGAACTGGGCGTGGCGGGCGGGCGCACCGGCGTGCGCGACGCGGCCCAGCAGGAAGCCGTGCTGGCCGCGCTGGCGCGCTGGCCGCAGGCGCTGTCGCTGGCGGGCGTGGAACTGTACGAGGGCGTGCTCAAGGAGGAGGCCGATATCCGCGCCTTCCTGCAGCGCGCGGTGGCGGTCACCCGTGAACTGCTGGCGGCGGGACGCTTCGGCCGCAGCCCGGCGGTGCTGTCGGGCGCCGGCTCGGCCTGGTATGACGTGGTGGCCGAGGAATTCGCCGCCGCCGGCACCGGCAACGCGGTGGACCTCGTGCTGCGCCCGGGCTGCTACCTGACCCACGACGTGGGCGTCTACCGGGCCGCGCAGGAGCGTATCCTGGCGGCCAACCCGGTGGCCCGCCGCATGCAGGAAGGGCTGCTCCCGGCACTGCAGGTCTGGGCCTACGTGCAGTCGATGCCCGAGCCGGATCTCGCCATCATCGGCATGGGCAAGCGCGATGCCGCCTTCGACGCCGGCATGCCGATCCCCGCACAGCGCTATCGTCCGGGCACCGCCGCGCCGGTCGAGGCGCCGTCGCATTGGGCGGTCACCGGCATGATGGACCAGCATGCCTACCTGCGCCTGCAACCGGGCGATGACCTGCGCGTGGGCGACATGATCGCCTTTGACATCTCGCACCCTTGCCTGACCTTCGACAAGTGGCGGCATATCCCGGTACTGGACGACCGCTTGCGTGTGGTCGACGTCGTGCAGACCTTCTTCTGAACGGGACTGGCCGCGGGGAGCCCCGAGGAGTCCCTGTAGTCCCTGTGCAGGCCCCTTCGGGACCGACGCTCCGGCAGACCCCTGCGGAAGAACATCAAGGATGAGCGCATCATGAGCATCGACATACTCGCCTACGGCGAGCCGCTGGTCGAATTCAACCAGCAGCCCGACCGGCCCGGCCACTACCTGCAGGGCTTCGGCGGCGACACTTCGAATTTCTGCATCGCCGCGGCGCGCCAGGGCGCCAGCGCCGGCTACCTGAGCGCGGTCGGCGAGGACGGTTTCGGCGAGCGCCTGCTGGCGCTGTGGACCCACGAGCGCGTCGACACGCGGCACGTGCGGGTCGACCCCGCGGCGCCGACCGGCGTCTATTTCGTCAGCCACGACCACCGCGGCCACCGCTTCGACTACCTGCGCGCCGGCTCGGCGGCGAGCCGCTACAGTCACGAGCACCTGCCGCTGGCAGCCATCGCCGAGGCGCGCTACCTGCACCTGTCGGGCATCAGCCTGGCGATCAGCACCAGCGCCTGCGACGCCGGCCTGGCTGCCATGGCACACGCACGCAAGGCCGGCACCCGGGTCTCGCTCGACACCAACCTGCGCTGGCGGCTGTGGCCGCTGGCGCGGGCCCGCGCCATCATGCGCGAGGCTTTCGCGCTGACCGATGTCTGCCTGCCGAGCTGGGACGATATCAGTGTGCTGACCGGCCTCGATGACCGCGACGCCATCGTCGACTACCTGCTCGGCTGCGGCATCGGGCTGGTGGCGCTCAAGCTGGGCGAGGAGGGCTCCTATGTGGCGACGCCCGACGCGCGCACGCTGGTGGCGCCCCATCCCGTGCATCCGGTCGATGCCACCGGCGCCGGCGACTGCTTCGGCGGCTGCTTCATCGCGCGCCTGGCCGCCGGCGACGATCCTTTCGCGGCGGCGCGCTATGCCAACGTGGCCGCGGCCTTGTCGACCACCGGCTACGGCGCCGTCGCACCCATCCCCGCGGCGGAAGCCGTGCTGGGACGGCTGGGCAGCCCGGTGGCGCTGCCCGCCCAGCCCTTCGCCTGAGCCCGTCCGAGCGGACTTTCCCGCCCCCTAGACCGTAGACAGTAGACCGACCCAACCGACCGCCATGCAAGCCAATTCCTCCCCTCTGCTCACCCGCCTCGATGGCGTGCCCGTCATCCCCGTGCTCGAATTCGCCTCGGTCGACGAGGCGCTGCACGTCAGCGAGGCCTTGATCGCCGGCGGCCTGCCGGTACTGGAAATCACCCTGCGCACGCCGGTGGCGCTGGACGCCATGCGGGCCGTGGCCGCGGCCTTTCCGCAGGCTTGCGTCGGCGCCGGCACGGTGCTCAACGCCGCCCAGCTCAAGGCCGTGCGCGAGGCTGGCGCCCAGTTCGCGGTGTCGCCGGGTCTGACGCCGGCGCTGGCCGTCGCCGCGCAGGGCGAGGGCATCGCGCTGCTGCCTGGCGTGGCGACCGCCAGCGAGGCCATGGCGGCGCTCGAGGCCGGCTTCTCCTTCCTGAAGTTCTTCCCGGCCGAGGCGGCCGGCGGCGTGCCGATGCTGAAATCGCTGTACGGCCCCTTCGCGCAACTGCGCTTCTGCCCGACCGGCGGCATCAACGCGGCCAAGGCGGTGGAATACCTGGCGCTGCCCAATGTGGTCTGCGTGGGCGGTTCCTGGATCGTGCCCAAGGACGCGGTCGCCGCCGGCGACTGGGGCCGCATCCGCACGCTGGCGCAGCAGGCGTCGGCGCTGCGTTGAGCCGCGGGCAAGGGAAAAGAGAAAAAAGAGAAAAGAAAAGCCGGGCAGGAGCCCGGCTTGGCGACGCGTGCGCGGCCGATGCCGCTGCGCCTACTTGGAGCGGTCCGCCGCGCTTTCCAGCTTCTGGCCACCCTTCTGGATATCCTGACCCAGCCCGGCCATCGTATTGCAGCCGGCCAGCAGGGTTGCAAGCAGTACAAAGCCAATCCATCCTTTTTTCACGCCAGGCTCCTTCCTTTCGATGCGAACAGTGATTGGGCGCCGATTTTACCGTCGGCGCGCGGTCTCATTGACGCACGAATGTGCCAATTTGTAACTTGGCGGAAGACCGGCTGGACAATGGCGGCCGGACTGTGCGAGAAGGCGTTCCTTTCCGCTCAGCCGTCGCGGGCCGAGGCCAGCAGGTCGCGGGCACGCTGGTCGAGGGTGGCGTGGATCTGCGGCAGCCAGCGCGCGGGGAAGGGCTGGGCCAGCAGGTAGCCCTGCATGCTGGTGCAGCCCCAGCGGCGCACTTCGTCGAGCTGCGGGCGCGTCTCGATGCCTTTCGCGCAGGCGCCGTAGCCGGCGTCGCGCGCCAGGGCGCAGGCCGCCCGCAGGCCAGCCGCGACCTCCGGACCCTGGGCCGGGCTGCCGAGCTGGCGCGCGTCGAGCGTGACCAGGTCGGGACGCAGCAGGCCGAGCGCATCGCGGCAGATTTCCGTATCGGTGAAGTCGCCCAGGGCAAGCTGAACACCCGCGCGGCGCAGAACCTCGAAGCGGGCGCCGAGCAGGTCGCTGGCGCGTACCGCGTCCGGGCAAGGCACCTCGATGCAGACGCGCGCGCCCTGCACGCCCAGCCTGCCGATGGCGGCGCCGAGTTCCTCGATCAGGTGTTCCCGGTGGAGCTGGGCGCCCGGCGCCGGAAAGTGGAATTGCACCGGAACCGGAAAGGAAGCGGCCGCCAGCAGCGGCAGGGCATCGTTGAGAATCCAGCGCGCGACGTCGCCCATCAGGCCGAGCGCCTCCAGCGCCGGCAGGAAATCCTGCGGCGCGACCCGGCCGAATGCGGCGCTCTGCCAGCGCAGGCGCACCGTGTAGCTGTCGACGCTGGCCGCATCCGCATCCAGGCGCGCGCGCGGCTGCAGGTTGATGGCGAACTCACCGCGTTCCAGCGCCTGTGGCAGGGCGGCGAGCATGGCCGCCGGCAGCGGCGGCGCGGCCACCGAGCCGGCGCTGGCGATGGCGTCGCCCCCGCGCCTGGCCACGCCGAGCATGGTGTCGACTGCCCGCTGCAGGCAGCGTTCGGCGGGGCAGCCCGGCTCGCCCAGCGCCACGCCGATGCTGCAGGAAAGGAACAGCTCGAAGCCGCCGACGGCCACTGGCCGCGCCAGTGTGTCCGCCACGGCGCGGGCCAGGCGCAGCGCTTCCGGCTCGCCGCCATGCAGCGGGGTGGCGATGGCGAGGTCGGCTTCGCCCGGCCATTGCAGCAGCGCGTCGGCCGGGAGCACCGCGCGGGCCCGCTCCAGGATGCGCGCGCGCAGCTTGTCGCTTATGGCGGGTCCGAGTGGCAGGCGGGCATGGGCGAAGCGGTCGAGGCGGACGGCCAGCATGGCGAGCCGCGCCTCGGGGCCGGGCGAGCCCGTGCCGGGGCCGGCGGCAGGTGTCGGGCCCAGCCGGCATGCCGCCGCGAGAAAGGCAGCGTGCCCGCGGGCCTCGGCAAGGCCGGGCGCCATCCCGGAGGGGGACGGCGGGCAAAGCGATGGCGGATAAGGTGGTCGAGCGGCCTCGTCTTGAGACATGGCGGAATCCTGACGGCGGTGGCGACACCTGGCTGCGCGGGCTCGTGCACTGCAGGTTCCCGCCATGCCGCGCTGCCGCCGGGAGCCGCGGGCGCGCGTGGCGCGCCCGCTCTCCGATCATACGGCACCGGCGCTATTTCACCACGAGGGCTGGCCCGGATGGCGGAGGCGGAATGACGGGTTCCTGACCGTGGTCAATTCCTCCGGGCGGGGCCGCAGGGCGGGATCCTGGGGGCCGAAGCGCGGGGGCGAAGCGCAGGGCCGAACTCAGGCCGTGGTGTCGGACTCTTGCTCGGGCGGTACGGGGGTGGCCAGCACCTTGTCGATGCGCTTGCCGTCCATGTCGACGATCTCGAAGCGCCAACCGCCCCATTCCACGCTGTCCGTGGTCTGCGGCAGGCGGCCGAGCAGGAGCAGCAGCATGCCGGACAGCGTGTGGTAGCGCTCCTTGGCCTCCTCGGGGACATAGCGCAGGGCCAGGCGGTCCTTCATTTCCGGGATCGGGATCAGGCCGTCCAGCAGCCAGGAGCCGTCCGCGCGCTGCACGGCCCACTCCTCGTCGGCGCTGGTGGGCTTGAATTCGCCGGTGATGGCCTCGATCAGGTCCTGCAGCGTGACCAGGCCGAGCACCTCGCCGTACTCGTCGATGACGAAGGCGATCTGCCCGCCCGACGAACGGAAATTCTCCAGCAGTTCCATGCCGGTGACGCTTTCCGGGACGAACACCGCCGGTTGCAGCACCGCGGTCAGGTCGGTCTGCTCGCCGCGCAGGCGGCGCGCGAGCAGTTGGCGGGCGCTGACCACGCCCAGCAGGTCGTGCATGCCGCCGCGCACCACCGGGAAGCGCGAATGATCGGAGGTCTCGATGCGGCGCAGGTTTTCCTCCAGCGTCGCCTCGACGTCCAGGCAGACCACTTCGCCGCGCGGCACCATCAGCGAGGTCAGCTGGCGGTCGTCGAGGCGGAACACGTTGCGCACCATGGTGTGCTCCTGCTGTTCGATGACGCCGGCCTCGGAGCCTTCGATCAGCAGGGCGTGGATTTCTTCTTCGGTCACGGCGGGGCCGCGCGCGCCTTCGACGCCCAGCACGCGCAGCATCAGCCGGGTCGAACCCGACAGCAGGCGCACCAGCGGTGTCGAGGCCGTGGCCAGCCAGGAGATCGGGCGCGCGGCGATGCGCGCGATCGACTCGGGCGCCAATTGGCCGAGCCGCTTGGGTACCAGTTCACCCAGCACGATGGAAAAATACGTCAGGCCCGCGACCACGATGGCCGTGGCCACATAGCCCGCGGTGGTGGCGGGCAGCCCGAATCCCTGCAGCCAGACGCCGAACGGCTGGGCCAGCGTCGACTCGCCGACCACACCGTTGAGCACGCCGATCGACGTGATGCCGATCTGCACGGTGGAGAGAAAACGGGTCGGGTCTTCGCCCAGCTTGACCGCGGCGATCGCACCGCGATCGCCTTCCTCGATGCGGCGCTGCAGGCGCGCCTTGCGCGCTGTCACCAGCGCGATCTCGGACATGGCGAAGAGGCCGTTGAGCAGAATCAGCGCCAGTAATATGGCAATTTCCATCAGGGTGCGCGCCCTTTGCGCGCGGGGGTGAAAAACGTCAAGGATACCATCCGCGCATGTCAGGCCGGAGTCATCTGCGGGCATGTCCTATGATGGCCGAGAGCGGACCCCTGGAGGAAACAGCCATGGAACGGCGTTTCGAGTATGGCGGCTATGCGGTGCTGGCAAGGGCGGTGCCGGCCGGGCAGGGCTATCTGGGCCTGGCGGTGATCGCAGATGCCTTCGGCGAAGAGGCTTCGGTGCCGACCCACAGCCAGGAGGTGGGGGTGGCGCCCACGGCCGAAGCGGCGCTGGCCCTGGCCGAGGCGGCGGCGATGCGCGCCATCGACGCGGGCGAGGTGGAGTGATGATGCCGGCATTGTGGCGGGCGGATGGCAGAAGAAGCGCCCCGGTTCCGGATGTGCACTGGCGGGGCGCTGAATCGCGGTGATTACCTGTCAGGTATTCGCCCAGCCTCACCCGGCGTGCTGTAATACCGCCATGGACACCCTGACACCCGCTTCCGAAGCGGCGCTCGACTTTCCCGCGCTGCTGCGCTACTGGCGCAACCGCCGCGGCTACAGCCAGCAGGCCCTGTCGCAGGTCGCTGGCGTGTCGCAGCGCCATATCAGTTTCCTCGAGTCCGGCCGCGCCAGGCCGAGCCGGGAGATGGTGCTGGCGCTGGCCGAGCGCCTGGGCGTGCCGTTGCGCCAGCGCAACCGCCTGCTGCTGGCCGGTGGCTATGCGCCCGCCTACAGCGAACAGGGCCTGGCGGCGCCGCCGGCCTCCATGGTGCAGCAGGCCATCGCCCTGATCCTGGCCAAGCAGGAACCCTATCCGGCCGTGGTGCTCGACCGCTTCTGGAACCTGGTGGATGCCAACCAGGCCTATCGCCGCATGCTGGGGCTGCTGCTGCGCGGGCGCGCGCCGGCGGCGCTGGAGCAGGGCGGCGGCCGCGTCAACCTGATGCTGACGGTGTTCGACCCGGCCGGGTTGTGGCCGTCGATCGAGAATGCGCGCCAGGTCGGGCGCTACCTGCTGCGCCGCGTCTGGCAGGAACTGCAGGTACAGGCGCACGACCGCACCGCGCGCGAGATATTCCAGCGCATCGCCGTCTGGCATCCTGACATGGTCGGGCCGGGCGGCGTGCCGCTGTTCGACGATGAGGCTGGCGAAGGCGTGCCGCCGCCGGTGCTGCCGGTGGTGGTGGCGGGGCCGGGCATCCATGCGTCCCTGTTTTCCACGCTGACCACGCTGGGGATTCCGCAGGACGTCAGCCTGCAGGAACTGCGCATCGAGTGCTTCTTTCCCGCGGACCGCGCCTCCGCCGCCGCCTTCGAGGCGCTGGCGCAGTCCGCGCCGGCGTAAGGTTCAGACCGAACGCACGTGTTTGCGGCGGCCGCCAGGGTTGCCGGCGTCGAGGCCTGTGCGACAATGCCGGCTGTTTTTCCCGTCTTTACGAGGGCCCGCCCATGCTGTTTCCACGATGTCTCCGTGCCGCCGCGTTGATCGCCGGCGGCGTCCTGTGCTCTGCCGCGCATGCGCAGACGATGAACAACGCGACGGCCACGCGACCGGTCGCCACCGGCCTGTACCAGTGCGAGAGCGCCAGCGGCGATACCGTGTTCCGCTCCACGCCGCGCGATGGCTGCACCCTGTTGTCCGCCCCGGATCCCTCGGCTCCCGATCCGCAACGCTGGCTGCCCATGATGGGTGCCAACGGCGTGGTGAGTTACTTCGACACCGGATCGGTGCGCCGCCGCGGCAGCGAAGTCGGCGTGGTGCTGATGCGCAATGCCCCGTCGGGGGGCGTGATCCGCACCACCGCCGGCGAGCCGATCGCCTCCTCCCTCAAGCGCATGGTGCTCGATTGCGCCAGCTCGACCTACCTTGTCGTCGAGCAGACGCTGTACGGCAAGCGCTATGCCCGCGGCGAACCCCTCTATACCATCCGCGCTCCCGAGTCGCGTGCGCCGCAGTCCGCATCCAGCGGCACCATCGCCGGCGACCTGATGAACCGCCTCTGCCATTGAGCGTGCCACGCGCCGCGCCGTCCTTGCGGCGGCGCGCGTTGCTTGCTGCACCCGTCTCCAGGCGCTAGTCTGCGGCCGTCGCCGCCGTGGCTGGCGCTTGTCTCCCCAGGTTGCTGCCAAGTGCCCCCGGCGAGGTGATGCGTCGCCCGCAAAGCCTTGTGGCAAGCGGCGTTCCGGCAACCCTGTAGGAAAATGTTGCAAACGTTTCCGGGGTGAAACGTGACTTTTAAGGCTCCGCTTGCTAAGGTAATTCTTGCGCAATGCAGCAAGACTAAGCTGAGAGCGTCTCACTTGTTGCTGGCACCGAGCGGCAGAATTTTCGTCTGCTGGCGTGCCTCTTGCAACGGCTTCCGTCATCCTTTCCGTTTCAGGACTCTTCCTCCGGTTTTCATGTCCGAACCCACAGTGCTGTCCGGCAGCCTGGCAGCGAACTTCCGTCCCGCGACGCCGCGCCGTGCCGGCGCGCGGCGTTGTCTCCAGGCCCTGGCCGCATTGGTGCTGGGGTGGGCTGCGGCCGCGCATGCCTTCGACTTCAACATGGTGGCGGCGCGCGCGCGCCAGCTGGCCAGCACGCCTTACAAGGCCCCGGGCTCGACCAATGTGCCGCGCGAGTTGCGCGAGCTGCCCTACGAGCGCTATCACGAGATCCAGTTCAAGCCGGAGCACTTCCCCTGGCGCAACAACCGGCTGCCGTTCGACTTGTCCTTCTTCCACGAAGGGATGGTGTTCGATCAACCGGTCCGTATCAACGAGGTCGTCAGCGGCAATGCGCGCGAGATCCGCTTCGATCCCTCTGCGTTCCAGTACGGCCCGGTCAAGGTGGACCCGGCCCAGTTGAAAAAGCTGGGCTTCGCCGGCTTCCGCGTGCTGTATCCGCTCAACCAGGGCAAGCGCAAGGACGAGGTGGTGTCCTTCCTTGGCGCCAGCTATTTCCGCGCGCTCGGCAAGGACCAGTGGTACGGCCTGTCCGCGCGCGGGCTGGCGGTGGACACCGCGCTGAATTCGGGCGAGGAGTTTCCCCGCTTCGTCGAGTACTGGATCGAGCGCCCGGCAGCGGGCGACAAGCAGCTGACCATCTACGCCTTGATGGACTCGCGGCGCGTCGCCGGCGCCTATCGCTTCGTCATCAAGCCGGGCGACGAGACCGCGATGGAGGTCAAGGCACGCCTGTTCCTGCGCGAGAACGTCACCAAGCTCGGGCTGGCGCCGCTGACCAGCATGTACCTGTTCGGCGAGAACCAGCCGTCGGCCCAGCCCGACTTCCGCCCCGAGGTGCACGACTCGGACGGGCTGTCGGTGCAGCTTGGCACCGGCGAGTGGATCTGGCGCCCGCTGGTCAATCCGAAGCGCCTGCTGGTCACCTCCTTCGCGGCGACCAACCCGCAGGGTTTCGGCCTGATGCAGCGCGACCGCAGCTTCGCCAGCTACCAGGAAATCGGTGCGAACTACGAGCACCGGCCGAGTGCCTGGGTGGAACCCAAGGGCAATTGGGGTTCCGGCCGCGTGGAACTGGTGCAGATCCCGACGCCCGATGAGACCAACGACAATGTCGTGGCCTTCTGGGTGCCCGACAATCCGCCCAAGCCCAAGCAGCCCTTCGACTTCGAGTACCGCCTGCTGTGGCAGAAGGATGGCGAGCGCACGCCGCCGCTGTCCTGGGTCACGCAGACCCGGCGTGGCCAGGGCCTCACGCGCAAGGATGATGACACCAGTTTTTCCTTGCAGGTCGATTTCGAAGGCCCCATCTTCAAGAGATTGCAGGCCGACGCGCGTGTCGACGCGATGATTTCGGCCGACAGCAATGGCGAGGTGCTCAAGAGCACCGCACAGCGCAACCCGGCGACCGGCGGCTACCGCCTGACGCTGGTGGTGCGCCGTAAGGATGAAGGCAAGCCGGTGGAATTGCGCGGCTACCTTCGCAATGGCAATACAACCCTGTCCGAGACATGGAGCTACATCTTACCCCCAGGCTGAAGCGAGGCCAGGCGGCATGTGAACGCTATGTCGAATGCCTGCCTGCCTCGCCCGAACAGCGCCGGGCGCTGCTCGACGATGCTACGCGCGCCGGCGGCGGCGACGCGCAGGCCACCATGCATGCCCTGCAGGCCCGCTTGGCGCGGGCCGATGCCGGCACGGCCGCGGCAGCCCCGGCCGGCGCATCCGCGCCGGACGAGGCTGAGCACGACGACGGCTATGGCTCGGTCGGGCAGCGCTTTACCATGGCGTACGGCGAGGCCGGCGACGCTGCCGGCACGGCGGCAGGTCCCGTGCTGCAGCGGCGCGCCGACGGTACCGTGCGCGTCGATACCGGGCCGCGTCCGCAGCGCGGCGCCATGGTGCCCAAGCCTTGGCCGCCGCACGTGCTGGGCCACTGGCTGCGCAACCTGGCGCGCCGCCTGAGCGGCCGCCCGCCGGTGCCGGCGGTATGGGATACGCTGCACGACGGCCCGGATGCCCTGGGCACCTGGCACCCGGCCGGCTCCCACCGGCGCTGGGTGCTGCTGGCGCTGGTGCTGGCGCAGACCGGGCTCGCCACCTATTTCATGGCGCATGTGCTGCCCTATCAGGGGCGGGACCTGCTCGAGGTCGCCATCCTGACATTGTTCACGGTGCTGTTCGCCTGGGTGTCCGCCGGCTTCTGGACGGCGATGATGGGCTTCCTGGTGCTGGCCAAGGGCGGCGACCGCCACCTGATCTCGCGCAGCGCCGCCGCCGACGGCCCGATTCCGGCGCAGGCGCGCACGGCCGTCATCATGCCGATCTGCAATGAAGACGTGACGCGCGTGTTCGCCGGCTTGCGCGCGACCTACGAGTCCGTGGTGCGCAGCGGGCAGATCGACGCCTTCGATTTCTTTGTGCTGTCCGACAGCGGCAATCCGGACCTGCGCGTGGCCGAGACCGATGCCTGGATGGAGATCTGCCGCGCGGTCGGCGGCTTCGGGCGCATCTTCTACCGCTGGCGCCGCCACCGCGTCAAGCGCAAGACCGGCAACGTGGCCGACTTCTGCCGCCGCTGGGGCAGCCAGTACCGCTACATGATCGTGCTCGACGCCGACAGCGTGATGAGCGGCGACTGCCTGGCCACGCTGGTGCGGCTGATGGAAGCCAATCCCGGCGCCGGCATCATCCAGACCGCGCCGCAGGCGGTGGGCCGCGAGACCATGTACGCGCGCGTGCAGCAGTTCGCCACGCGTGTCTACGGCCCGCTGTTCACGGCGGGCCTGCACTACTGGCAGCTCGGCGAATCGCACTACTGGGGCCACAACGCCATCATCCGTGTGAAGCCCTTCATGGAGCACTGCGCACTGGCGCCGCTGCCCGGCAAAGGGCCGCTGGCGGGCGAGATCCTGTCGCACGACTTCGTCGAGGCCGCGCTGATGCGCCGCGCCGGATGGGGGGTTTGGATCGCCTACGACCTTGCGGGTTCCTACGAGGAACTGCCGCCCAACCTGCTCGACGAACTCAAGCGCGACCGCCGCTGGTGCCAGGGCAACCTGATGAATTTCCGCCTGTGGCTGAAGCAGGGTTTCCACATGGTCCACCGCGCGGTGTTCCTGACCGGAACCCTGGCCTATGCGTCGGCGCCGCTGTGGCTGCTGTTCCTGCTGCTGTCGACCGCGCTGCTGGCCAAGCACGAACTGGTGCCGCCCGAGTATTTCACGCAGCCTTACCAGTTGTTCCCGACCTGGCCCGAGTGGCATCCCGAGAAGGCGCTGGCGCTGTTCTCGGCCACGGCGACGCTGCTGTTCCTGCCCAAGCTGGCGAGCGTGCTGCTGCTGATGCGGCAGGCGCGCCAGTACGGCGGCCGGCTGGCGCTGCTGGGCAGCGCCCTGGTGGAAATGGTGCTGTCAGCCTTGCTGGCGCCGGTGCGCATGCTGTTCCATGCCAAGTTCGTGCTGGCAGCCTATGTCGGCTGGGGCATCAGCTGGAAGTCGCCGCCGCGCGAGGATGCGCAGACCGGCTGGGGCGAGGCGCTGCGCCGCCACGGCGGGCATACGCTGGTGGGGCTGGCCTGGGGAGCGCTGGTGTACTGGCTCAATCCGTCCTTCATCTGGTGGCTGTTGCCCATCGTCGGCTCGCTGGCCTTGTCGGTGCCGCTCTCGGTGTTCCTGTCGCGTGTCTCGCTCGGGCGTGCGCTGCGCCGCGCCAACCTGTTCGTGATCCCGGAGGAGGTGAGCGTGCCGCGCGAGATGCAGGACACGCAGCGTTTCGTCGAATCCGCGCACGCCAGCCCGGACTTCATCGATGCGGTGGTCGATCCCGTGACCAACGCGTTGCTCTGCGCGACGGGCAGCGCGCGGCGCGTGCAACCCGAAGCCGCACGCCTGCGCAATGAAGCCCTGCTGCAGCACGCGCTGACCTCGGGCCCGGCTGCGCTGACCCCGGCCCAGAAGCTGCAGTTGCTGGGCAATCCGCTGGCGCTGGCGCGCCTGCATGCGCTGGTGTGGGGCTCGTCGCTGGCGCACGAAGACTGGAAGCGCACGCGCGCGGTGCTGCGTCGTGTGGCCGATAACGTGGTGCCGTTGCGCCAGCGTGCCGCGGCCTGAGGGTCCGCAGGTCCGCAGACCTGTTTGCGCGCCGCGGGTGCAAGGCCCGCGCGCCGCGCTGGCCGGCACCGCCTCCAGCGCCCCGGCGTTCCAGTGGTCGAGCAGCCTCAGCGCTGCGCCGTCGCGCAGATCGGTGCGCTGATGTAGACGTCGCCGACGCGGCGCTCGCCGCGCTCGTTGCGCGTCATGTAGCGGAACATCATGCTGATCCCGAGCTTGGTCAGGATCTCGACGTCACGGTTGGCGCAGATATTGCGCTGCAGGGGCGCGGCGTAGTTCACCTCGAAGCTGGCAAGGTCGAGCATCGGGCCGCGGTAGTTGGTCAGTTCGAGCTGGAACAGCACATGCTTGCCCGGCACCGTCTGGCAGCGCCGCAAGCGGGTCTCGGCATCGATGTCGATCGGCAGCGCATCGTTGAGCTGGCGGCAGGCACGCGCCAGCACGCTGTCGGGCCGGTTGGTATTGCGCAGCAGTTCGGGCACGCCCGCCGCGCCGGTGTTCTGGCCCGTGGCGGCACCCTTGAGCATGCGCGCCAGCGGTTCGGCTTCGTCCGCCGGCGGCTGCGAGGCGGCCTGCGGCCGGGCTGCGGCGGGGGCCGCCGCAGCGGGCGGCATCCAGGGCCCCGGTGCCAGCGAAGCGGCCAGGCCGAGCACAGCGAGGAGCGGCGTTTGTCTTGTTCTCATGCAGAAAAACGTTGCCCGGACCAGGGCCGTCAACCGCCGGCCAAGCTCATATGGCAGTGCGGTCGTCGGCCACAGCGTCGTCGACAGGCCGCATTGTACCCTTCCGCCCGCCTGCCGTGAAAGCCGCGCCACACATGGGATCGGCGGCGACGGGGCGGCATCGCGTGGACAGCTCTTCTCCTGCCGGTTTCGTTATGCTGTGCAACAATTGCGGCTTCGCACCATGCGTGCGGGCGTGCCTGCCCGCCGCGGCCAACCGATTGCAGGGTTCCCGCTATGACGTCTTCCGCCAGCGCGCAGCAGGCCGCGCGCTTCCCCCTCTGGCTGCTGGTCTGCGCCTCGCTGACGGCGCTCGCTCCGCTGTCCATCGACATGTATCTGCCGAGCTTCCCGACGCTGTCGGCCGATCTCGGCGTCGACATCGGCCGCATCCAGTTGACCCTGGGCACCTTCCTGGTCGGCCTGGCGCTCGGCCAGGCCTTCTACGGCCCCTTGAGCGACCGCTACGGACGCAAGCCGCCGCTGTATGTCGGGCTCGGCCTGTACGCGGCCGCGGCAGCCGGTTGCGCGCTGGCGCGCGATGTCGAGGCGCTGATGCTGTTCCGCTTCCTGCAGGCGCTCGGCGGCTGTGCCGGCATGGTGGTAGCGCGCGCGGTGATCCGCGACCGGCTGGCGGCGCACGAGTCGGCGCGCGCCTTTTCCTCGCTGATGCTGGTGATGGGGCTGGCGCCGATCCTGGCGCCCATCCTCGGCGGCTTCATCCTGCAGACGCTGGGCTGGCGTGCGATCTTCTGGGTGCTGGTGGCGGCGAGCCTGTCCATCCTGTGGCTGGTGCACCTGCGCATGGAGGAGTCGCTGGATCCGGCGCGTGCAGCGCCGCTGCGGCTCGGCCATGTGCTCGCCGGCTATGGCGAACTGCTGCGCGACCGCGAGTTCCTCGGCTACTCCTTGTCCGCCGGTTTTGCCCAGGCCGGGATGTTCGCCTATATCGCCGGATCCCCCTTCGTGCTGATCGAGCTGCACGGCATCGCGCCCTCGCACTACGGTTTCGTCTTCGGCGCCAACGCCTTCGGCCTGATCGCCATGTCCCAGTGCAATGCGCGGCTGGTGCGCGGCAGGCCGCTGGACCGCGTCCTGCGCGGCGCCTTGCTGGTGCCGTGCGCGGCGGGCCTGGGACTGGCCGGCGCCAGCCTCGCGGGCTGGGCCACGCTGCCGGTGCTGCTGGCGGGCTTCTTCCTCTTCATCGCCGCGCTGGGCTGCATCCTGCCCAATGCCTCGGCCATGTCGCTGGCCCACCAGGGCCATCGCGCCGGCACGGCCTCGGCGCTGATGGGTACGCTGCAGTTCTCGCTGGGAACGCTGGCGGGCGCCGCGGTCAGCCTGTGGCATGACGGCACGGCGCTGCCGCTGGCGGTGGTGATGGGCGTGTGTGGCGTGGGTGCCGTGCTGATGCGCGCCTACGGATGCCGCGGGGCAGGGCACCCCTGACGGGCGCGCGCCGGGTAAGTCGAACGCGCGTTTGGCGCGGGCCCGCAGGCTCAGGCCGCGGCCTGTACCGGTACCGCGGAGGCGCCGTTCTGGACCACCACCATCTGCGCCGGCATCGGTGCCGCGAAGCCGGCCTGGCCGAAGGTGTCGCGGATCACGCGGTTGGTGTCGAAATAGACCTGCCAGTAGTGGTCGTTGTTGCAGTAGGGCCGTACCGCCAGCACCGGTCCCACCAGCGTGAACTCCAGGATTTCCACGTCGACCGGCGGCTCCGCCAGCACGTTGGGGATGGCGGCGAGGCGTGCCTTGAGCAGCGCGGCCGCTGCGGCCGGGTCGGTGCTGCCGGCGAGCTGGGCCTTGAGTTCGACGCGGCGGTAGGGGTTGGCGCTGAAGTTCTGGATGGTGTCGGCGAAGATCTTGTTGTTGCCGACCACCGTCAGCACGTTGTCGGGCGTATCGAGCGTGGTGGAGAACAGGCCGATCTCCTTGACCGTGCCGGTGATGCCGCCGACGGTGACGAAGTCGCCGACCTTGAAGGGGCGCAGCACGATCAGGAAGGCGCCGGCGGCGAAGTTGGCCATCAGGCCGGACCAGGCCATGCCGATGGCGACGCCGGCGGCGGCGATCAGCGCGGCGAAGGTGGTGGTCTGGATGCCGAAGTAGCCGAGGATGCCGATCACCAGCACGACGTTGAGCGTGACGGTGACGATGGAGCCGACGTAGCGCAGCAGGGTGGAATCGACCTTCTGGCGCGACAGGGATTTCTGCACCAGGCCGACGACGAAGTGGATCAGCCAGCGGCCGACGATCCAGAAGGCGAGGGCGGAGAGTATCTTGACGCCGAACTCGGTGGCGTAGGCGGTAACCGTTTCCTGAAATTTCTGCAGCGTTGCGGCATCCATTGGCGTGTTCTCCCGGCTGGCTGGACAGAGATCGATCCCGGATCGACGGATCGACGGATCGACGGATCGATGCGGATTCCTGCCTGCCGCGGCGGTGCCGGGCAGGCAAAAATCATTATTGCGCTGCCAAAATCGGAAGTTCAAGCAAACAATGGTAAGGCGCCGGGCGGCCTGCCGCCGCCCGGCGCCTGCCTGCCTTTGTCTGCCGGTTCTCGTTTACCAGTTGGTCTCACGCTCCGCGGTGGCGGAGATGCGGTGCAGCGACAGATCGGCGCCGTTGTATTCGGCTTCGGGATCGAGCCGGATGCCGACGAACTTCTTCAGCGTGCCATAGACCACCGTGCCGCCGACCAGGGCGATGACGATGCCCAGTACCGTGCCGATCAGTTGGGCCAGCAGCGATACGCCGCCGATGCCGCCCAGCGCGCGGGCACCGAAGATGCCGGCGGCGATGCCGCCCCAGGCCCCGCACAGACCGTGCAGGGGCCATACGCCGAGCACATCGTCGATATGCCATTTGTTCTGCGCCAGCGTGAACAGGTAGACGAACAGCACACCGGCAACCGCGCCGGTGGCCAGCGCGCCCAGCGGGTGCATCAGGTCCGAGCCGGCGCAGACCGCCACCAGGCCGGCCAGCGGGCCGTTGTAGGCGAAGCCCGGATCGTTGCGCCCGGCCCACCAGGCAGCCAGGGTGCCGCCCACCATGGCCATCAGCGAATTGATGGCGACCAGCCCGCTGATCTTGTCGATGCTCTGCGCGCTCATCACGTTGAAGCCGAACCAGCCCACCGCAAGCACCCAGGCGCCCAGCGCGAGAAACGGGATGTTCGACGGCGGATGCGCGCTGATGCGCCCATCTTTCTGGTAGCGGCCGCGCCGCGCGCCCAGCAGCAGCACGGCGGGCAGCGCGATCCAGCCGCCCACGGCGTGCACCACGACCGAGCCGGCGAAGTCATGGAAGGGCACGCCGGTCAGCGTGGTGATCCATTGCTGGACGCCCAGGCGCTGGTTCCAGGCGATGCCTTCGAAGAAGGGGTAGACGAATCCGACCAGTACGAAGGTGGCCATCAACTGAGGCGTGAAACGGGAGCGCTCGGCAATGCCGCCCGAGATAATCGCCGGGATGGCCGCGGCAAAGGTGGCCAGGAAGAAGAATTTCACCAGTTCATAGCCGCTGTTCTGTGCCAGCACGTCGGCGCCGACCATGAAATTCACGCCATAGGCCACCGTATAGCCGATGAAAAAATACGCAATAGTGGAAACCGCGAAATCCACCAGGATTTTGACCAGGGCGTTGACCTGGTTTTTCTTCCGTACCGTGCCCAGTTCGAGAAAGGCGAAACCGGCGTGCATGGCCAGCACCATGATCGCGCCTAGCAGGATGAACAGGGCGTCGGTGCCGCTCTTCCAGTTGTCCATGAGTCCCTCATGCTCAAAATAGGCGCATGGGTATGCAAAAAGCGTTCCAAGTTGGGGCCGGTCGCACCATGGCATGGTGC
This sequence comes from Cupriavidus sp. USMAA2-4, assembly GCF_001854305.1. NCBI lineage: Bacteria > Pseudomonadati > Pseudomonadota > Betaproteobacteria > Burkholderiales > Burkholderiaceae > Cupriavidus > Cupriavidus sp. USMAA2-4. The sequence continues at coordinate 2,676,705 of NZ_CP017749.1, forward strand.
AGACGCACCGTAGTGGGGGTTGTGGCGGAAGTCCCGGGACAAGCCGCCGCATCGAGGCGGGTCCGTGCGCACCGATTCGGAGCGGCCTGCTTTGGCTTTGTGCACCTAATCGGGGCGCAGCGCCAGAATGGGGCGTGCGCCGGGCGCGCCGGAGCCGGTCCGGTGCATGGCCGCCGACGGGGAGACCAGACCAGGCGGGGAGACGCATGGCCTGCGTTCATCGGCGGACGCATCGGCGGCATCGGTCGCACCGGAGGCGCCGATCATGCCGGCGTCATTGCCATTGTTTGCATTCCGGGACGCGTGCGAATAGCCCTGCCAGCTGCCTAAATCCGCTACAAAGGCGCGCCGGCGAAGGATTTGCGGGTTTTTTTCGTTGCGTCGGTGCCACTGGGGATTGCTCTCGGCGCAAAGGGCAGATTAGACTGCGCCGATCGGTGAACTGCCGCCTGGAGGCGGGGCCGGTGAAGACGACCAACAAGGGAAATCAGCCATGAATAAAGGTGAACTGGTATCTGCCATCGCCGCGGACGCGGAACTGAGCAATGCTGCAGCAGAGCGCGCGCTGAATGCCGCGCTGGACAATATCAAGAAGGCAGTCTCCAAGGGTGACTCGGTGACGCTGGTGGGCTTCGGCAGCTTCAGCTCGGGCAAGCGCGCAGCGCGCACCGGCCGTAACCCGCGCACCGGCGAGACGATCAAGATTCCGGCTGCGAAGACGGTCAAGTTCGCGGCTGGTCAAGGTTTCAAGGACGCTGTGAACAAGAAGAAGTAAGCCGTCCGCGGTTCATGCTTCGCGATAGAGCGGCCTTTGCGGCCGCTTTTCATTTTGCGGCGCGATGACGCCGCGCCGTGTCACGGCCGGCAGCCTGTTCCGGCGGTACACTGGCCGGGCCGCGCCCTGCGGGCGCCGACCTTTCCTTGGCACCAGGTAGCATCATGAACGAATTGCCCCACCAGCTTTCCATGACCGTGCTGATGACGCCGGACATGGCCAATTTCTCCGGCAATGTGCACGGAGGCACGATCCTGAAGTATCTCGACATGGTGGCCTATGCCTGTGCCAGCCGCTATGCCGGCAGCTACGTGGTCACCCTCTCGGTGGACCAGGTGACCTTCCGCCAGCCCATCCACGTAGGCGAACTGGTGACCTTCCTGGCGGCGGTCAACTTCACCGGGCGCAGCTCGATGGAGATCGGCATCAAGGTGGTGACCGAGAACATCCGCAGCAAGCTGGTGCGCCACACCAACAGCTGCTATTTCACCATGGTGGCGGTCGACGACGACGGCAAGCCGACCGAGGTGCCGCCGCTGCAGCCCCGCGACAAGGTCGAGCGCGAGCGCTTCGCCGCCGCTCAGCAGCGGCGCGCGCTGCGCCAGGAAATGGAGGCGCGCCAGCACCAGATCAAGGCCGCCCCGGCGGCCTGAGGGAGACGCGATGCGCACCATTGCCAGCGTGCTGGCCGCCGGCTTCCTGCTGGCGGCCGCGGCGGCGCAGGCCGAGGAGATCGGCAGCGTCAGCACCAATTTCCGCGTGACCGGTTCCGACAAGGTCGTCATCGAAGCTTATGACGATCCGCAGGTGGCTGGCGTCACCTGCTATGTCTCGCGTGCGCGCACCGGCGGCATCAAGGGCACGCTGGGCATGGCCGAGGATCCGCCGGAGGCCTCGATCGCCTGCCGCCAGGTCGGGCCGATCGCCTTCAAGGCACCGCTGCGCCAGCAGGACAATGTGTTCTCGGAGCGGATGTCCATCCTGTTCAAGACCTTGCACGTGGTGCGCGCGGTCGACCGCAAGCGCAACACCCTGGTCTACCTGACCTATTCCGACCGCATCGTCAGTGGCAGCCCGCAGAACAGCGTCACCGCGGTGCCGGTCGAAGCGGCCACGCCGATCCCGGTCAAATAGCCGGTCGGCAGGGCCACCGCGCGCCGGCGCTTCCTGCCATTGGGGGGCGCGCCGGCGGGTGCCGCCGTCCATCCCATCCCGTCGCCTTCTATTGGCCTGCCGGCGCCGCGGCGGGCCACTGTGCCATGGCGGCAGCTTCCACGGCGCAGTCGCGCTCCGGCGCCAGGCCGCGCGTGCGCGCGGCGGCCAGTTCCTGCCGCGCCAGCGCCAGGTCGGCGCGGAACACCGGGTCGGCATGCAGGCGCGCGACCGCAGCGGCACCCATCACGCGGCCGGCATTGGCGTCGCTCTGCCAGTGGACATTGCAGACCAGGCGGCTGTCGCCGAAGGCGCGCCCGCGCGCGAGGATGGCGGTGGCGCGTTCCGGCGCCACTTCGGCCAGCACCAGCGCCCAGGCCCAGCCGACCGCATTGTGGCCGGAGGGATAGGAGCCGTCCTTGACGAGCTTGGCCTCTTCCTGCGGCGTGCAGGTCGGCTGCCCGTTGACCATGAACGGCCGCTTGCGCTGGTACTGGTCCTTGGCGCGGTAGGTTGCCAGTCCGGCATCGGCCAGCGTGCGGCGCAGCAGCAGGTAGAGGTGCGGCGTGTCCTGGGCGTTGACCGGGGCCCCCAGCACGCAGCTGAAGGCGCCGGCCGCCTTCGGGAAGCCGAGTTCGGCGTCCTCGCTCGCAAGTTGCCAGCGCGCGCTGCCGCGCAGCGCGGTGGCGCGGCGCGCGATGTCGTCGTCGAGCGCCTGGGCGGCGGAGCCCGGCGCGGGCGGCGGGGGCACCAGCACCAGGCTGTCGGGCAGGTCCTGGCGCGGCAGGTAGCCGGCCAGGATGCCCGGGCGGATTTCGGGAACCTGTCCGATCGGGCTGCCAGCGGCACCGGGGCCGGCGGCACAGCCGCCCAGGGCCAGCAGGGCGGCGGCGCCGAGCAGCGCCAGCGCCGCGCCGGCAGGGCGGGGGCGGACCGGCTGCGGCGGCGTTATCGTCGCGGGGAGTGATGGCATCGGGGTGGTCTCCTTTCTACTTCCTGTTTTTGTTCTTGTTCCCGGCCTGCCGCCGGGCCCGTCGCGAGCCGGGCGGCAGGAGGGCGGGGCGGTCTCAGGCCGCCGGCCCGAACATGGCCCGCAGCGTGGACTTCAGGATCTTGCCATTGGCATTGCGCGGCAGCATATCGGGACAGAACAGGATACGCACCGGCACCTTGAAGGCCGCCAGCCGCTCGCGCAGGTAGTCCTGCAGTTCGGCCTCGCTGACGCCGGCATCCGGCTTGAGGCTGACCACCGCGCCGGGCTCCTCGCCGAGCGTCTTGTGCGGGATGCCGACCACGGCAGCGTCCATCACCGCCGGATGGGAGTACAGGGCGCTTTCCACCTCGATGCAGTAGATGTTCTCGCCGCCACGGATCAGCATGTCCTTCATGCGATCGATGATGTAGAGATAGCCCTCCTCGTCCAGGCGCGCGATATCGCCGGTCTTGAGCCAGCCGTCGACGAAGGTCTGGGCCGTGGCTTCCGGCTTGTTCCAGTAACCGCGCACGACGTTGGCGCCGCGTACCCACAGTTCGCCGGCCTGCCCGGGCGGCAAGGCCTTGCCCATCTCGTCGACGATCTTCATCTCGCCGATGGGCAGCGCCGGACCGGCGCTTTCCGGCCGGTGCACGTACTCTTCCGCGCTGTGGCTGGTGAAGGTGGCCGAGGTTTCCGTCATGCCCCAGCCGATGCCGGGCGCGGAAGCCGGGAAGACTTCCTTGATGCGCCGTACCAGTTCCGCCGAGGCCGGCGCACCGCCGTAGTTGACGTTTTCCAGGGAAGACAGGTCGAAGCGCGCACGCTCGGGATGTTCGATGATCTGCCAGGCGATGGTCGGCACACCGCCGGCCGCGGTGCAACGCTCGCGCTCGATCAGCCCCATCGCGCGCACCGGGTCCCAGCGGTGCATCAGCACGATCTTGCCGCCGCTGGCGATGGTGGCATTGAGCACCGCCATGCAGCCGGTCACGTGGAAGAAGGGGACCGACAGCAGCGAGCCCTTCTGCGCAGCTTTGGGATCCGGCGTGGGGATCGGCTCGCCGCGGCGCAGGAAGTTGCGCATCGGGCTGAGCAGGCCCGCCATTGCCACCACGCTGGCGTTGCGGTGGGTACCGATGGCGCCCTTGGGTTTGCCGGTGGTCCCCGAGGTGTAGAAGATGGTGGCGTCGTCGTCCGGCGCGAGCGCAATGTCCGGCGGCGCGCAGGGCGGCAGGCCCTGCCAGTCGGATGCTGGGCCGAGCAGCGACTCCAGCGCGCGCACCTGCACGCCGGCCGGCAATGCAGGCAGCGCGCCTTCGCTGCGCGAGACGTAGATCTTCTGCAGCGCGGGACAGGCGCCGAGATGCGGCGCGATGCGCTCCAGGCGCTCCGCATCGACGATGGCGACGCGGCTGCCCGAGTCGGCCAGGCCATATTCCAGCTCGGCGCCGGTCCACCAGGCATTGAGCGGCGTGACGATGGCGCCGGCGAGCAGTGCGCCATAGAAGGCAACCGGCCACTCGGGCAGGTTGCGCATGGCCAGGGCCACGCGGTCGCCCTTGCGCACGCCGTCGCGCACCAGCGCATCGGCCACGGTCAGCGCGGCGCGGGCGAAGGCTTCATAGGAAACGCGCTCGTCCTCGTAGACGACGAAGGTCTTGTCGCCGTGGCTGCGGCCCAGCAGGAACAGCTCGCGCAGCGTCGGCGGCGCGTTCTTCCAGGTGGTGACGGGTATTCCGCGTACCGTCACCGTTTCGGTTTCGAACGGGGCACCGGGCGCGGTCAGGCGCGCGTGCGCCTCGGCCAGGCTGATGGCCGGCCAGGCGCCGGCGGGCGAAGGGCTAGTCATGACTGCCTCCCTGTCTGCAGGCAGGTTGGATGGGGCCGGGCACGCGGGCGCGGGGCCCGGTGCGCCGGGCCGCCGCTGCGGGACTGCCCGGATCAGGGATCAGATGGTGACGCCGCCGTCGACGACCAGGGCCTGCCCGGTCATGAAGGAACTGGCCGGCGAGGCCAGGTAGCAGGCCGCGCCGGCGATCTCCACCGGCTCACCGATGCGGCGCAGCGGCGCGCCCTGGGTGGATTGCTTGTAGCGCTCGGGATCCTCCCACAGGGCCCGGGCGAAGTCGGTCTTGATCAGTCCCGGGGCGATGCAGTTGACGCGCACATTGTGCGGGCCGAACTCGACCGCGAGATTGCGCGCGAGCTGGAAGTCGGCGGCCTTGGAGATGTTGTAGACGCCGATGGTGGGCGAGCCGCGCAGGCCGCCGATCGACGAGACGATGATGATGGAGCCGTCCTTGCGCTCGATCATCTGCGGCGCCACCATCTGGATCAGCCAGTGGTTGGAGATGACGTTGTTGTCCAGCACCTTGCGGAACTGGTCGTCGCTGACGCCGGCCATCGGGCCGAAGTAGGGGTTGGAGGCGGCGTTGCAGACCAGCACGTCGATCTTGCCGAAGGCGCGGTTGGTCTCGTCGACCAGGTTCTGCAGGTCTTCCTTGGAGGAGATATTGGCGGGCACGACGATGGCGGTGCCGGCGCCGTGGCGCGCGTTGATGGCATCGCAGACTTCCTGGCAGGCCTCTGCCTTGCGCGAGGAAATGACTACCTTGGCTCCCTGCACGGCCAGTTGCTCCGCGATGGCGCGGCCGATGCCGCGCGACGAGCCCGTGACGATGGCAACCTTGCCCGTCAGATCAAACAATGACATGTTGTCTCCTGATGATGCGCGGCCGTCCCGTCAGGGCGGCGCTGCTGGCTTTCCGCTTGGATTGGTCGGCGATGGCCCGGCGTCGGCGACGCCGCGGGGCACTGCCTTACCGACCGGTACATTATGTGTGAGGCGGCGCGGCCCAGTCCACAGCCGCGGGCGCGCGGCGGCGCGCATATCAGCATTCTTTTTGCCGGCAATGCGCGCGGTGCATGGTGCCGCCTGCAGTGCAGGACACGCCGGCCCGCGCGCCCCGGGCGGGCCGCGTCGGGACCTGCCGGGGCGCATCGGGACGTGCGGTAATCCCCGCCCCGTCAGGCCGGGCGGCCGCCGGCCAGCAAGGCCGGCAGCGCCTGCGCCAGTCCGGCGCGGCTGGCGGCGTCCAGCACGATGCCGAAGCGCGTGTCCAGCACGCCCAGCACCGCCTGCGCATCCGCCAGCCGCTCGCGCTGCACGCTGCCGTCGGCGGCGCGGGCGGCGAATTCGCCATCGCCCAGCGTGAGGCGGGTGCTGCCCTCGGTGCGTGCCACCATCAGGCGGCGCAGGAAGATGCTGTCGGGATGCGTGGCGACGTACCAGTTGCGCGGCACGAAATCGAGCCAATGCTGCGGTGCGAGGTCGAAGCGATAGACCTGGCGCCAGCCGCCGTCGCCGCGCGCTTCGAGATCGAAGGCCGGGTAGGCGCCGGTCGCGGCCGATGCCGGCACCGCGGCCAGGCGATAGGGCCGGGTGTCGTCGCGCTCGCCGTCGAGCGGCAGCGCGCGGTCCGGCGTCGGGCCGCCGAAGCCGACGTCGACGATGTAGCTGCGGTGCGCCGCTTCGACGCGCAGCAGCATGTGTGTCTGCAGCGTCAGCCGGTCCGGCGGCACCTGCCAGCGCACACGCGCCGCCAGCGGCGTGACGCGGAAGCCGAGCGCCTCGAGCGCGGCGGCCAGCAGCGTGTTCAGTTCGAAACAGTAGCCGCCGCGTGCGCGTGTCACCAGCTTGTCGAACACGCTGTCGGCATCGATGGCGACGGGCCGGCGCAGCAAGGGGTCGATGTTCTCGAAGGGGATGGCCGCGAGCTGCGCGGCGATCAGCGCATCGAGCGCGTCGCGCTCGGCCCGTGCCGGTGCATCGATGCCGACGCGGGTGAGGTAGGCGCGCAGGCGGGCGGGGTCGAGTGTCGTCATGGCGGCGGGAACGTTGAGCGGCAGCGCAGGGGCGCGTGCAGGGGGCGGGCGGCGTGTCGCCTAGCCGAGCGCCGCCAGCGCATCCGGGTCGAGCAGCTCGATGCCGGCGTAGTGCAGGCGCAGCAGGCCGCGCGCTTCCAGGTCGCGCAGGGCCTGGTTGACGGTCTGGCGCGACAGGCCGAGCATCTGCGCGAGTTGTTCCTGCGGGATGCGCAGGGTGCGCGGGGCCGGCGCCGCCTGGCTTGCGCCGGTGCCGCCGCCATTGCCCTGGGCCAGCGCGGCCAGCCGGCGCGCGGTGCGCGCCAGCGGCGCCAGCAACTGCGCCTCCTCGACGAAACGGAAGGCCTGGCGTGTCTTGGCCGCCAGCAGCCGGCCGAATTCCGGCCACCACTCGGGGTGGGCCTGCAGCCGCCGCAGCAGCTTCTCGCGCGGCACCAGCAACACGCTGGCGGCGCTGACGGCGTGCGCATCGTGGGTGCGCTGCAGGCCGTCGAACAAGCAGATCTCGCCGAACCAGGTGCCCGCTTCCAGCAGCCCCAGCAGGGCGGCCTTGCCGGCAGCGCTGACGGCATCGACCTGCACGGTCCCGCTCAGCACGCAGTAGAGGCCGTCGAACGGGTCGCCGCGCGAGAACAGCGCCTGGCCGGGGGCGAGCGAGCGCGTGGCGGCATCTTCGAGCAGTGCCTCGCGCAAGGGCGCGGGCAGGGTGCGGAACCAGGCGCCTTCCTGCACGGTAGCGAATGCCGGCGGCGCCAGGGTGGGATGCGGGGGCCGTGAACGGGTGGGCTGCGATGCGATGCCCATGGTCGATATCTCCAGTCTTGGCGGCCGGGCAACTGTCAAAAACCGGACAGACCCGGCCGGTGCTGCCTAATACTATACGGCCAGCCCGAATGGCGCGCCCGCTTCCGATCCCGGCGGGACCGCGCCGAGCCTCAAGGAGACCTGGATGAAGACACTGATCGAGCACCTGGCCGGCTATGCCGCCTACCATCGCGATCCGCGCAACGTGCTGACGCATTTCGTCGGCATACCGATGATCGTGCTGTCCGTGACCACCCTGCTGGGCCGGCCGGCGCTGGCGCTGGGCGACGGCTCGGCCTTCGTGACGCCGGCCATGGTGGTGTACGCACTGTCCTGCCTGTTCTACCTGCGCCTTTCGCTCGGCTTCGGCCTGGCCATGCTGGTCCTGCTCGGCGGCTTCCTGCAGGCCGGCGCCTGGCTGGCGGGTCTGCCCACGGCACAATGGCTGGCGGCAGGCATCGGCCTGTTCGTGGTGGGCTGGATCATCCAGTTCGTCGGCCATTACTACGAGGGGCGCAAGCCCGCTTTCGTCGACGACCTGACGGGACTGATCGTGGGGCCGCTGTTCCTGGTGGCCGAGGCCGCCTTCTGGCTGGGGCTGGCGCGCGAGACGCGCGCTGCGATGGAGGCACGCGCGCACTGAGCGGCCGGCGGCGCAGCGCGCCGGCCGGTTCGCAGCATGCCAGCCGCTTCAGGTAGATAACGTCAGGCAGGCAACGTCAGGCGCGCGGCGAGCCCGCCGAGCGGGCTGCTGTCCAGCGTCAGGCGGCCGCCGTAGAGGCCGGCCACCTCGGTCACGATGGCCAGGCCCAGGCCGCTGCCGGCGGCGCTCTCGTCGAGGCGGCCGAAGCGCTCGGTGGCCAGGGCGCGCGCCTCGGGCGGCATGCCGGGGCCGTCGTCTTCCACCAGCACCTGCAGCATGGCCCCGGCGGTGGCATTGTCCACGGTGCCGGCAGGGGCCGCACCGGACTCCGCGCCGGACTCCGACAGCGAGACCCGCACGCGCGAGTGCGCCCACTGGCAGGCGTTGTCGAACAGGTTGCCCAGCATTTCCAGCAGGTCTTGCCGGTCGCCGGCGAAATGCCCGCTGCCGTCCACCGCGATCTCGAGTCCCTTCGCCGCGTGCAGGCGGCCCAGCGCGCGCGCCAGTTCGGCGGCCGCCGCGGCGGCGTCGATGCGCGTGCCGCGCGAGGCGGCCGCGCCGGCAGCGCGTGCGCGCGCCAGGTGCCGTTCCACCTGGCGCCGCATTGCTTCGATCTGCCGCCGCGCGGATGCCGCCGCCGCGCCGGGCAGCGCGTCCGCGTCGTTGGCCAGCACGGCCAGCGGTGTCTTGACCGCGTGGGCGAGATCCGCCGCCTGCCGGCGCGTGCGCTCCAGCGCCTGGGCATTGTGCGCCAGCAGCGCGTTGATCTCGCGCACCAGCGGTTCGACCTCGCTCGGCCAGGCGCCGCCGAGGCGGCTCTCGCGGCGCGCCTGCATGCCGGCCAGGGCCTGTCGCAAGCGCGCCAGCGGCGCCAGGCCGAATTTCACCTGTGCCGCCACCGCGAGCAGCAGGCCGGCGCCGAGTGCCGTCAGCGACCACCACAGCATCCGGTTGAAGGCCTGGCGCGCGGTGCGCAACTCGGTGCGGTCCAGTGCCACGGCCAGCTCGACCGGAGTGTCGGCCGATGCCAGCACGATGCGCCGCGCCACCACCAGCAGCGATTGGCCCTCCGGCCCCGGCCGCACGTCGGCGGTGGTGCCATCCACCCGGCGGGTGGCGGCGGCCGGCATTTCCGTATCCCACAGCGAGCGCGAGCGCAGCAGCGCCTTGCCGGCACGGGCCTGCCAGTAGGCGCCCGAATACGGCAGCTCGTAGCGCGGGTCGGCCGGCGCGCGGGTCAGGACCAGGTGCCCGCCGTCCCAGTCGAGGGCGGCGGCCAGGCTGCTGAGCTGGTGTTCGAGCTGGCGCACGTAGGTCTGGTCGACATGGCGTGCGAACAGGGCCGACAACAGCCAGCCGGTGCCGCCCAGCGCCGCCACCAGCCACACCGCCGCCACGGCCAGCAGGCGCAGCGCCAGCGAATGGCGCAGCATGCCGCCGGCGCGGCCGCCCGCGCCGGTGCCTGCGCGCGGCGGCGCGCTCATGCCGGCTCCGGTGGCGGCCGCAGGCGGTAGCCCTGGCCGCGCACGGTCTCGATCACGTCGACGCCCAGCTTGCGCCGCAGCCGTCCGACGAAGACCTCGATGGTGTTGCTGTCGCGATCGAAGTCCTGCGCATAGATGTGCTCGGTCAGCGTGCTCTTGCTGATCACGGCGCCGGGATGGTGCATCAGGTAGTCGAGTACCTTGAACTCGTGCGCGGTGAGCGCGACCGGGGCGCCGTCCACGCTTACGGTGCCGGCACGCGCATTGAGCCGCACGGGACCGCAGGCCAGCTCCGGCGACGGCATGCCGTGCGCGCGCCGGATCAGCGCACGGATGCGCGCGAGCAGCTCTTCCATGCGGAACGGCTTGGCCAGGTAGTCGTCGGCGCCGGCATCGATGCCTTCCACTTTCTCGGTCCAACTGTCGCGCGCGGTCAGGACCAGGACCGGCACCGCGACCGCCGCGGCGCGCCAGCGGCGCAGCACGGTCAAGCCGTCCAGGCGCGGCAGGCCCAGGTCGAGGATGACGGCGTCGTAGGGCTCTTCGCTGCCCAGGTGCCAGCCGTCGATGCCGTCGGCGGCATGGTCCACGGCATAGCCGGCCTCGCGCAGGCTGGCGCCGACCTGCGCGGCCAGCGCGGCTTCATCTTCCACCAGCAGGATGCGCATGATGTCAGGAGCCCTTCCTGGCCTGCTCGATGCCGTGTCCCTTGGCCTTGAGCAGGGCCGCGCTGCGGGCATCGTATTCGAGCTTGGCCACCGAGCCGTTCGGCAGCAGCAGCTTGACTTCGTACTGCCAGGCACCGTCGTCGCGCTCCAGCTTGACGCCGATCACATCGCCGGCGAACTGGCGCGAGACGGTGTCGAGGATGCGCGACAGCGGCAGGATCTCGCCGGCCTGCACGGCGGCGCGCGCGCGGTCCGCGTCCTTGTCGGCGCGCGCGGGCAGGGACGTGCCCAGCGACAGCGCGAGCAGCAGGGCCGCCAGGGCGGCAGGGCGCCGGCGCGGCCGGCGGAAGCGGGAGGCATGGAGCATAGGCGAAGGAGCGTGCCAGGGATGCGCTGAACGGAAGCTGAACGGCGGGCTCAGCCGGCGTTCAGGCGGGCGGGCGCAGACTGCGAAGCCTCTCCACCGTCCCGCACCGCCATGCCCGCAGAGCTTACACGCCAGCATGATATCTCTCACGCCGCGCGTCCCGGCGCCGTCCGTTCGCCTGACGGCCGCGCCGCGCCACCCGCTTCGCTCCGCACGCAGGCGCTGCTGGCGCTGGCGGCGCTGTCGAGCCTGCTCGGCGTGGCCGCCCTGTTCGCGCTGCATGCCGGCCTCGGCGCCGTGCTGGCCGAATGGCGGCGCTGCGGCAGCAGCCTGGCGCTGATCGCGCTGGGCGCGCTGGCAGCGGGGCCGCTGCTGGCCGCCTGCCTCGATGAGCGTGACGGCGACGAGGGCTAGCGCCGCGCGCGCAGCGACGCCTGCACGCCATGGCGAATGTACGGCGGCCTGCCTGGGCCGTCTCGCATGGACACCTTTCTCGGGCTGCACTACACTCGACCGCGATAAAACGCACGACCGTTCGAATTTATACGTCCGACGCATGGTCTGCCATGAATGCTCGACATGACCATTGCGGCGGTGTTTCTACCCTCGAAGTGCGAATGGAAGGAGACAAGGCATGGAATCGAAGAACGTTCCACACGTGGCAGAGCTGTTGCGCGACGCGCCGAAGAACTGGGGCAGGTGGGGGCCTGACGACGAAGTCGGCTCGCTCAACTACCTGACCCAGGCGGAGGTGCTGCGCGGCGTCGCCGCGGTGCGCTCCGGCAAGACGTTCACGCTGCAGATCCAGATGGGCCATCCCAAGGGCGACCCGGTCTGGCCCGGCCGCGCGCAGGCGCGCCGTCTCAACGTGATGGACAAGGGCCACTACCTGTGCGGCAAGGGTCCGGTCTTCCCCGGCGAAGGCGAGTACGCGGACGACATGATGATCATGTACCTGCAGGGCTCGACCCAGTACGACGCGCTGGGCCACGTGTGGTACGGCGACCAGCTGTGGAACGGCTTCGATGCCAGGTCGACCATCGGCGGCCTCGACAAGGCCAGCGTGCTGCCCATCGCCGAGCGCGGCGTGGTCGGGCGCGGCGTGCTGATCGACATGGCGCGCCATCGCGGCAAGGACGTGCTCGATCCCGGCGAGACCTTCACCCACCAGGACCTGCTGCAGGCCGCCGAGACGCAGGGCGTGCGCATCGAGAAGCACGACATCCTGATCATCCGCACCGGCTGGATCGGTTCCTTCTACCATCGCGACCAGACCGAGTTCTACCAGAACTTCATCGAGCCGGGCCTGACCTACAGCCCGGAGCTGGTCGAGTGGTTCCACAAGATGGAGATCCCCAACCTGGTGACCGACACCATCGCCAACGAGGTCACCATGGACCCCGTTTCGGGCGTGGCGCTGCCGCTGCACAATGCGCTGATGCGCAACCTGGGCGTGACGCTGACCGAGATCGCGCAGCTCGACCCGCTCGCCGCCGATTGCGCCGAGGATGGCCAATGGTCCTTCCTGTACACGGCGGCGCCGCTGAAGGTGGTCAACGGCAGCGGCGCGCCGGTCAACCCGGTGGTGATCAAGTAGGCGCCGCAGCACGGCCTGCCCCGTCCCGCGCCCGGCGCCCGCGCCGGGCGTTTCCCCGCCGCCGGCGCGCCCCCGGGCCGCGCCGCGGTGTCCGCTTCCAGGAGGGCACATGATGTCCCTGCCCAGCAGCACTCCCTACGACGGCAAACCCTGGCTGGCCCGCTACCAGGCCGGCCAGCCGCATGCCATCGCTCCCGCCTTCACCGATGCGCTCAGCGTGTTCCGCGCCGCCGTGGCGCGTGCCGGAGAGCGGCCGGCCATCCTCTACTTCGACGGCAGCCTGAGTTACGCGGAACTCGATGCCCAGTCCGACGCGCTCGCCTGCGCCTGGCTGGCGCGCGGCTGCGCGCGCGGCGACCGCATCGCGATCTACCTGCAGAACGTGCCCCAGTTCGTCATCGCCCTGGTGGCGGCGTGGAAGATCGGCGCCATCGCGGTGCCGGTGAACCCGATGAACCGCGCGCGCGAGTTGCGCCTGCTGCTCGCCGACTCCGGCGCGCGCCTGCTGGTCTGCCACGAGTCGCTGTATGCCGAGGTGGTGCATCCTCTGCTCGCGCAAGAGGCCGGGCTGGCCGCGCTGGCCGCACGCGGCGAGCCGGCGCTGCAGCCGGCGGTGATGACGACCTCCGAACTGGAGTACCAGTCGCGCCTCGATCCCCGCCTGTTCGCCGGCGGGCGGCGCGTGCCGGCCGAGGCGCTCGCGGGCGCCGAAGACCTGGCCGGGGTCATCGCGGCCCATCGCGGCAGCCGTCCGCCGCCGGTCTTGCTCGGGCCGTCCGACATCGCCATGCTGGTCTACACCTCGGGCACCACAGGGGTGCCCAAGGGAGCGATGAATACCCACGGCAACATCGCCTTCAATGCCCAGGTCTACCGCGACTGGATCGCATTGCAGGAAGGGGCCCCCATTCTCGGCGTGGCGCCGCTGTTCCATATCACCGGGCTGGTCGGGCATATCGGCGCGGCCTTCATCTGCGCGGCGCCGCTGGTGCTGGCCTGCCGCTTCGAGCCGGGCGTGATCCTGGATGCCATCCGCGAGCACCGCGTCGCCTTCACCATCGGTTCCATCACGGTCTTCATCGCCTTGATGAACCACCCGCAGGCCACGCGCGAGCACTTCGCCACGCTGACGCGCATCTATTCCGGCGGGGCGCCGATCCCGCCCAGCGTGGTCGAGGCCTTCCGCGCCCGCTTCGGGCACTACATCCACAACGGCTACGGCCTGACCGAGACCAACTCGCCCACCCACGTGGTGCCCTTCGGCAGCGAGGCGCCGGTCGATCCCGCCTCCGGGGCACTGGCGGTCGGCGTGCCGGCGTTCAACGTCGAGTCCTATATCGGCGACGACGAGGGCCGCCCGCTGCCGGTCGGCGAGGTGGGCGAGATCATCTCGCGCGGGCCGATGATCGTGCCGGGCTACTGGAACAAGCCGCAGGAAAGCGCGAAGGCGATCGTCGACGGCTATTTCCGCACCGGCGACGTCGGCTTCATGGACGAGCGCGGATGGTTCTACCTGGTCGACCGCAAGAAGGACATGATCAACGCCGGCGGCTACAAGGTCTGGCCGCGCGAGGTGGAGGACGTGCTGTACACCCACTCGGCGGTGCGCGAGGCGGCCGTGGTCGGGGTGCCGGACGACTACCGGGGCGAAACCGTCAAGGCCGTGGTCAGCCTGAAACCGCAGGCGCAGGCGACTTCGGAAGAGCTGGTGGCCTACTGCAAGGAGCGCATGGCGGCCTACAAGTACCCGCGCATCGTCGCCATCCTCGACGAACTGCCGAAGACGGTGACCGGCAAGATCCTGCGGCGAGAGCTGCGGGGCTAGCGTCGCGGACCGCGGGAGCGCGGACGGGTAGCGCCGGAGCGCCGGAGCGCCGTCTGCCTGCGCGGTGGCAACGGGGGCCGCCGTCGTGCGTTGCCGGCCTCCTGCGCGCGCGGCTCCGCAAGCTGCGCACGGTCCGCGCGCGCCGTGGGGCCGCGTTGCGCAGCGTTGCCGCAGCGGTGAAATCAGGTACCGCATGTCCATCGCAGTGTGCTGCTGAGGTAAAGCAGCGACAAAACACGGGGTTTTCACCCGGTTTGGCTTGCCGCATGCACGAAAAGTCCTTGACGTGTCGCAGTTTCCGCTATGATTCAGTGGGCGCCGGCAAGGGCGCGTCGGTTGGCGGGAAGCGCTTCCGCGCACCACCGCAGCGACGAACCGGCCGGCACCATTCTGTTCAACTCACGTATATCGATATGGCGACCAAAGCGAAACCGACCGCGAAGACTGCAACCAAGCCCGCTGCCAAGAAGGCCGCGGCAACCAAGGCTCCCGTGAAGGCTCCCGTGAAGGCTGCTGCTGCTGCCAAGAAGGCCGCGCCGGCTGCTGCCGCGCCGACGCCGCGCCCGCTGAAGGACACCTTCAACAAGTCGAGCCTGGTCGCTCACCTGGTTGCTCAGACCCAGCTGGAAGCCAAGGCCGTGAAGTCGGTTCTGGCCCATCTGGAAAACACCATCGTCAGCGCGCTGCACAAGAAGGGCGCCGGCGAATTCACGCTGCCGGGCCTGCTGAAGGTCACCGCGCAGCAAGTGCCGGCGAAGAAGAAGCGCTTCGGCAAGGACCCGTTCACCGGTGAAGAGCGCTGGTTCCCGGCCAAGCCGGCCAGCGTCAAGGTCAAGGTCCGCCCGCTGAAGAAGCTGAAGGACGCCGCGCTGTAATTCGCCTCCGCAGTCCAAGCTTGAAAGGGAGCCGCCTCGCGGCTCCCTTTTTTATTGCCGCGCCGCCGCCGGATCGCAACGGCAATGAGGCGCGTTCCGGCCTGCGGCGGCGGCTCGATGAGAGGATAATGCCCGCGTTGCCGGCACCACGCCGGCGCTCAAGGAGTCCCCATGTTCTCTCGTCGCTACGGTGCGGTGTGGTCGGCCGTGCTGGCCCTGGCGGTGCTGGCCGCCCTGGCCGCCGCGCACCGCGCCTCCGCCTGGTGGCTGGTGCTGCCGTCGGCCTTGCTGCTGGTGGGCCTGCACGACCTGCTGCAGTCGCGCCACGCCATCCTGCGCAACTACCCGATCTGGGGCCATCTGCGCTTCTTCTTCGAATTCGTGCGGCCGGAGATCCGCCAGTACTTCATCGAGGACGACACCGGCGAGATGCCCTTCTCCCGGCAGCAGCGCAGCATCGTCTACCAGCGTGCCAAGAGCGAGGTCGACAGCCGGCCTTTCGGCACCGAGCTGGACGTGCGCGCGGTCGGCCACGAGTGGGTCGGCCATTCGCTGGCGCCGAGCCGCATCGACTCGGCGGATTTCCGCATCACCGTGGGGCCGCAGCGAGCCCAGCCGGTGCAGCTGTCGGTGTTCAATATCTCGGCCATGAGTTTCGGCGCGCTGTCCGGCAATGCCATCCGCGCGCTCAACCGGGGCGCCCGCATCGGCGGCTTCATCCACGATACCGGGGAGGGTTCGATTTCCCCCTACCATCGCCAGGAAGGCGGCGACCTGATCTGGGAGGTGGCGTCCGGCTACTTCGGCTGCCGCCGCGCGGACGGCAGCTTCGACTCGGACAAGTTCGCCGAGCAGGCGCGCTCGCCGCAGGTCAAGATGATCGAGGTCAAGCTGTCGCAGGGTGCCAAGCCGGGCCATGGCGGCGTGCTGCCCGCCGCCAAGGTGACACCGGAGATCGCCGCCACGCGCGGCGTGCCGATGGGGCAGGACTGCATCTCGCCGGCCCGCCACAGCGAGTTCTCCACGCCGCTGGGCCTGCTGCAGTTCGTCGACCGCCTGCGCGACCTGTCGGGCGGCAAGCCGACCGGCTTCAAGCTCTGCATCGGCCATCCCTGGGAGTTCTTCGGCATCGTCAAGGCCATGCTGGAGAGCGGCATCCTGCCGGACTTCATCGTGGTGGACGGTGCCGAAGGCGGCACCGGCGCGGCGCCGCTCGAGTTCGTCGACCATATCGGCACGCCGCTGCAGGAAGGCCTGCTGCTGGTGCACAACACGCTGCTCGGCGTGAACCTGCGCGACAAGATCCGCATCGGCGCCAGCGGCAAGCTGGTGACGGCCTTCGACGTGGCGCGTACGCTGGCGATCGGCGCCGACTGGTGCAACTCGGCGCGCGGCTTCATGTTCGCGCTGGGCTGCGTGCAGGCGCAGAAGTGCCATACCGACCGCTGCCCGACCGGCGTGGCGACGCAGGATCCGGTGCGCCAGCGCGCCGTGGTGGTGCCCGACAAGGCTGAGCGCGTGGCCAATTTCCACCGGCACACGCTGCATGCGCTGCAGGAACTGCTGCAGGCCGCGGGTTTGCAGCATCCCTCAGACCTGCGCGCACACCATATCGTGCGCAGGGTCTCGGTCAACGAGGTGCGCCTGCTGTCCGACCTGCTGAAGTTCCTGGCGCCGGGCGACCTGCTCAACGGCAACTACCGCTATCAGCTCTACGAAAAGTACTGGCCGATGGCCCGTTCGGACAGCTTCGCGCTGTAGCGCGACATGGCACGATATGGTGCGACGTAGTGCCCCGGCGAGCCGCTGCTCAGGCACCCGGCGCCGGCAGGCGCGCGCGGCCCTGCTGGCGGAAGGCGGTCGGCGTCTGCCCCACGTGCCGCATGAAGAAGCGGGCGAAGTAGGCGGCATCGGTGTAGCCCAGCGTGGCGGCGATCTGCTTGATGTCGAGGTCGCTGTACAGCAGGTCGCGCTGGGCCTCGACCACCAGCCGCGAGTGGATCAGGCGCAGCGCCGAGCTGCCCGCCAGCTGCTGGCAGATACGGTTCAGCTGGGTCGGCGTGACCCCGACCGCGGCGGCGTAGTGGGCGACGTCCTGGTGCTGGCGGAAACCGGCTTCCAGCAGTTGCTGGAACTGGCGGAAGTGGCGCGCGGTGCGGCCGCCGGCCGGCGCCGTTTCCGCGGCCCCCGCCGCGGCCCGCCGCCGCGCGATGCCGACCAGTATCAGCGACAGCAGTGCTGCCAGCGCCGCCCCGCGCCAGAGCGAGACGGCGTGTATCTCGGCGCGGAACAGGCCGAGCGCGCCGGCCAGCACGGCATCGTCCCCCGCCAGCGGGCCGCCCGGGTTCGCTGAGTCCTCCGTGCCCCCGATCCCGCCCACGCGGTCGTGAAAGGGGCGCGCGAACAGCGGTAGCGCGTCCGGCACGCCGGCCAGCAGGTTGCGCAGGTAGTGGTCGGTCATGGTGATGACGATGCCGTCCACGTCCGGCGTGAAGCGGAAGCCGTGCACGCAGCGCGGCGGCACCGCCACCAGGGTGCGCTCCGCCAGCGCCAGCCGTTCCTCGTCGAGCAGGGCCTCGCCGCCGCCATGGTGCACATAGAGGATCTGGAAGAAGCGTTCGTGCCGGTGCGGCTTGATTTCCCAGTCGTTGACGCGGCTGCGGGCCGGGATCGATTCGAAATGCAGCTGCTCCAGCAGGGGCTCGTTGGAGTTGACCCCGTAGAGGGAATAGGTCGGTACGGTTTTCATCGCGGCAAGGACGGGCGCCGGGGCCGCCATTGTCCCGCCGCGGCAGGGCGCCTGTCTATCGGCTCCGGCCCGGGGCCTGAGCCCCGGCGGGCTTCACTGGTCGGCCCTGGCCCCCGAGCGGCGCACGATCTCGGCCCACTTGCGGCCCTCGGCCTCGGTGTAGCGGGCGAATTCCGCCGGCGTGGAGCCGACCGGTTCCGCTCCCATCTCGGCATACTGGCGCTGCACTTCCGGCTGCCGCAGCGCCTGCGCGGCGTTGGTGGCGAGTGTCTCGACCACTGCCGGCGGCGTGCCGCGCGGCACCCACAGCCCGTACCAGGTGCTGATGTCGAAGCCGGGCAGGCCCGACTCGGCCACGGTCGGCACGTCGGGCAGCGCGCGGGCGCGCTTGCGGGTGGTGACGGCCACCGCGCGCAGCTTGCCCGACTTGATGAAGGGCATGGCCGACGGCATCGAGTCGAACATCAGCTGGATCTGTCCGCCCATCAGGTCCGTCAGCGCCGGCGAGCTGCCCTTGTAGGGCACGTGCTGCATCGACACATGCGCGGCCAGCTTGAAGGACTCGCCCGCGAGTTGCTGCGCCGAGGCGTTGCCGGCCGAGCCGAAGTTGAGGGCGCCGTGCTTCTCCTTGGCCAGCGCGATCAAGTCCTGCACCGTGCGCACCGGCGAATCGGCGTTGACGACGAGCACCAGCGGCACCTCGGCGAGCTGGGTGACCGGCACGAAATCGCGGAAGGCGTCGTAGCGCATCCTGGGGTAGATGCTGGGATTGATCACATGCAGCGAGGCATTGGCCAGCAGGGTGTAGCCATCCGGGACGGCGCGTGCCACGGCTTCGGCGCCGATCATGCCGCTGGCGCCGGGCTTGTTGTCGACCACCACGCTCTGCCCGAGCGTGTCGCCCATGCGCACGGCGACCACGCGCGCCAGCAGGTCGGTCGGGCCGCCGGGCGGATAGGGCAGCACCAGGCGGATGGGCCGTTGCGGATAAGGCTCGGCGGCCGCGGCCGGGCCGGCGCCGAACAGCGCCGCCGCGCCCAGTGCCGCCAGCAGGGCGAAGGCCCGTGCCGGCGCGCGGCGCCGCGCGCCGGGACGCATGGAGCGGGCGCTCGCGCCCGCGGTCGGTTGTCTCATGGTGCTGTCTCCTCGTTCTCGTTCGCCCTTGGGCTAGTTCTTCTTCAGGGAATCGTTCGCGGTATCCGGCGGCCCGTCTGCCGCGATCCGCAGCGCGACCTTGCCCACCACCTGCCGCGTCTCGAGCGCGTGCAGCGCGTCGGCCAGGCCGCCGTGCGGGTACACCTGCGAGACGGTCGGGCGGATCCGGCCCGCGCATGCCCAGTCGAACAGGGTCTGCATCACCGCCTGCAGCGCGGGGGCGTGGCGGGCACGCTCGTCGGCGGGCGTCCAGCCGATGTAGCGGCCGACGAAGAAGCCGTGCAGCGTCAGGTTCTTCACCAGCAGCAGGTTGAGCGGCGCCTGCGGGATGCGCCCGCTGGCGAAGCCGATGCTGAGCAGGCGCGCGTTGGCGGCGGCGGCCCGCAAGGCCTGGTCGAACAGGTCGCCGCCGACCGGGTCGGCCACCACGTCGGCGCCGCGCCCGCCCGTCAGTTGCTTGACCCGGGCGGCGAGATCCTGCGGCGCCACCGCATGAGCGGCGCCGCGCCGCAGGGCTTCGGCGCGCTTGGCCTCGGTGCTGGCGCAGGCGATCACGGTGGCGCCGAGCTGGTGCGCGATTTCTACCGCCGCCAGCCCGACGCCGGCGCCGGCGCCGAGTACCAGCACGGTCTCGCCGGCCTGCAGCGCGCAGCGCCATACCAGGCCGCAGTAGGCGGTGCCATAGGAAAGCGGCACTGGCAGCGCCTGCAGCGCTTCGAGGGCGTCGGGCACCGGATAGACGGTGTATTCGGGCAGCCGCAGCACTTCGCCGAAGCAGCCCCAGTCGGCGATGGCCACTACGCGGTCGCCCGGACGCAGCCGCGTCACGCCGGCGCCGCAGGAGAGGACGCGGCCGACCGCTTCGGTGCCGGGCACGAAGGGCAGGGGCGGCCGCGTCTGGTAGCGCCCGGCCACCATCAGGCCGGTGGCGTGGCTGACGCTGGCGTACTCGACTGCCAGCGTGACGGTGTGCGCATCGTCCGCCGGCGGGCGCGCGACCTCGGCCAGTCGGGTGGATCCGGGCGGGCCGAAGGCTTCGCACAGCACGGCACGCATGGTGTCCGGGCCGATGGCGGCGGCGGGGCTCATGCCAGGTCTCCGTGCGCGGCGGGCAGCGCCGGCGCCTGCCGCACCACGCCGTCGCGCAGCCAGGCGGCGATCTGTGCCGGGGCGATGCCCGCCTCGCTCAGCACCGCCTCGGTGTGCTCGCCGATGCGGGGTGCCGCGCCGGCCGGCCGCCGCAGGCCCCGCGCCGGCACGCCGGCGAAAGGCAGGGTGCCCAGGCCCGGCTGCGCAAGCGGCTGGAAGCTGCCCTGCTGCGCTGCCTGGGGGTGGTCCAGGACCTGGTGGTAGTCGCGCACCGGCGCGTGCAGCACGTCATGCGCCTGCAGCACGCGCTGCCAGTGCGCGGTGTCGTGGCGGGCCAGGCAGTCGGCCACCGCGGCATGCAGCCATGGCGCGTGCGCCATGCGTGCGGCGTTGTCGGCGAAGCGTGCATCCTGCAGCCATTCCGGCCGCTCCAGCGCCTGGCACAGGCGGCTGAACTGGGCATTGTTGAGCGCCAGCACGCTGAGGCTGCCGTCGCGTGTGGCGAACACCCCATTGGGGGCGCTGACGGGCCCGGCGGCGACCGCGCCCTGGATCGCGTACTCGAGGATATTGTTGGCCTGCAGGGCGCAGCAGGCGTCGAACAGGCTCAGCTCGACATGCGCGCCGGATGGCGCCCCTTGCGGAGCCGGCATGGCTTCACGCCGGAAGCGGCGGCACAGCGCGGCCGCGGCCGCCTGCGCGGCGTACAGGCCGGTGGCGGCATCGGCCAGCAGCATGCCGATGCGGCGCGGGGTGCCGTCCGCGCCGCGGTTGGTGAACATCAGGCCGCTGTCGGCCTGCATCACCGAGTCGGAGGCGGGGTGGTCCGCGTAGGGGCCGTCGGCGCCGTAGCCGCTGATCGACACATAGACCAGGGCCGGCTGCTCCGCCGCCAGGTCCGCGTAGCCCACCCCCAGCCGCGTGGCCACCTGCGGGCGGAAGTTCTGCACCACGACGTCAGCCTGGCGCGCCAGCGTGCGCAGCAGGCGCCGTCCATCCGGGGTGGCGGCATCGATGCAGACGCCGCGCTTGCCGCCGTTGTAGGCGATGGCCAGCGCGCTCAGCTCGCCGCGTACCACGCCGACATGGCGCCCCCAGTCGCCGGAGGGCGGGTCCACCTTGATCACCTCGGCGCCCTGCTGCCACAGGATGTGCGCGCAGTAGGGGCCGGCGATGCCCTGGCTGATGTCGAGCACGCGCAGGCCGGCGAAGGGCAGCTCGGAGGCGGCGGGCGGGGAAGGGAACGCGGGGGATGCAGCAGGGGTTGCCATCTCGGAATCAGGGAAGCGGACGATGGCTTATGCTAGGCGGCGCGCCTGCTTCGAACAATCTGCCGATCTGTGCCAGCCGTGTTGACTGATGATTGACAATTCCCTCGACCTCAACCTCATCCGCCTCTTCGTCACGCTGGTCGAGGCCCGTACCCTGACGGCGGCGGCCGCGCGCAGCGGCATGACGCGCTCCAATGTCTCGCGGCGCCTGAAGTTGCTGGAGCAGCAGCTCGGCGCGCAGTTGATGCGGCGCACCACGCGCCATGTGGAACCGACCGAAGCCGGCAGGCTGCTCTATGCCCATGGGGTACGCATGCTGGACGAACTGCAGGCGGCGGGTGCGTCGATCGACAGCCTGGGGCAGACCGTGCGCGGCGACGTGCGTATCCGCCTGCCGACCGGGCTGGGCCATCTCTACCTGGCGCAGGTGCTGCTGGACTTCGCGCAGCAGTATCCGGCCATCTCATTGCGGGTGCTGATTAACGACTTCATCGGTGACCTGATCCCGGCGGAAGTCGACGTGGCGCTCAAGATCACCTCCACGCCGCCCGAGGACCACGTGGCGCGTCGCATCGGTGCCGTGCGCTGGTGCCTGTGCGCCACGCCGGCCTACCTGGCGCGGCGGGGCGCGCCTGCGGGCCCCGCCGAACTGCCGGGCTGCGCGCTGATCGCGCCGGCCTCGCTGGGCCGCCGCTTCGATCTCAAGCTGACCGCGGCCGGCGAGCCGCAGGTGCTGCGGGTGTCGCCGCGCATCCAGTCGGGCGACTATCCCTTCCTGCGCGAGGCGGTGCTGGCGGGCCTGGGCGTGGCGCTGCTGCCGCGCTATGCGGTCTGGCAGCAGATCGGCCGTGGCGAACTGGAAGAGGTCTTGCCCGGCCACGAGCCGGAAGGCGTGGGCGACAGCATCTATATGCTGACCGCGCCCAACCGTTTCCCGACGCTGGCCACGCGTACCCTGATGGATTTCATCCGCGCGCGCCTGCAGGGGCAGGAAGCCGTGTGGGAGGGCATGCCGGCACACACGGTGCCGGCATGACGCCGCGCCGCGCCGGAACCTCTGGCGGCGGCGCGGGGGCGGGTCGCGCATCGCCGCCCGCGGGCCGCGACGCACAAGGGGAGGGGGTGGTGTCTTACTGCGGTCCGAGCTTGCGGATCAGCGCGTCGAGCTGTTCGAGCTCCTGGGCGTCCAGGTCGGTCAGCGGCGCGCGCACCGGGCCGGCGTCGTGGCCGACCAGCTTGGCGCCGGCCTTGACGATGCTCACCGCATAGCCTGCGCGGCGGTTGCGGATCTCCAGGTAGGGCAGGAAGAACTCGTCGAGCAGCTTGCCCACGGTGGCGTGGTCGTCGGCGGCGATGGCGCGATAGAAGTCCATCGCCGTCTTCGGGATGAAGTTGAACACCGCCGAGGAGTACACCGGCACGCCCAGCGCCTTGTAGGCGGCGGCGTAGACTTCGGCGGTCGGCAGGCCGCCCAGGTAGGACAGGCGGTCGCCCAGGCGGCGGCGGATGCGCACCATGTTCTCGATCTCGCCCACGCCATCCTTGAAGCCGATCAGGTTGGGGCAGCGATCCGCGAGCCGTTCCAGCATGTCGGCGGTCAGGCGCGAGTTGGCGCGGTTATAGACGATCACGCCGATATCGATGGCCTTGCAGACTTCCTCGACGTGGGCGGCGATGCCGGCCTCGCACGCTTCGGTCAGGTAGTGCGGCATCAGCAGCACGCCCTTGGCGCCCAGGCGCTGGGCTTCCTTGGCGTAGGCGATGGCGGTGCGGGTGGGGCCGCCGGCGCCGGCCAGGATGGGCACCTTGCCCGCGCAGGTCTCGACCGCGGTGCGGATGACGTTGGCGTAGTCATCCGGCGTCAGCGAGAAGAACTCGCCGGTGCCGCCGGCCGCGAACAGGGCAGTCGCACCGTAGGGGGCCAGCCATTCGAGCCGCTCGACATAGGTGTCGGGGCGGAAGTTGCCCTGGGCATCGAAGTCGGTGACGGGGAAGGAGAGCAGGCCTTCGGAGACGATCTGCTTCAGTTCTTGCGGTGTGGTCATGGGCTTGCGTCCGGTTGGCCTCGCGGGGAGGCGTTGCAGGTGGCGATTGTTTGCTATTTGTTATATGTCATCGTACAACTAGACGGCGCCTGGTGCAAGCCGTCCGGGGGGAAAGGGCCTCAGGGAAAACACGGGGAGGGCCGGGCAGCCGTCGCGGCCAGCGATCCCGCGGCGCTCCCGTCCGTGATGGACAGCGTTCCCGGGCGGCTCGCGCCGGCGGCGGCACGGGCGATGGGAAAGGATGCGGCTGTCGCTAGGGTAAACACCGAGGTGGTGCTGCGGATCGTCTCCCTATAATCCAGGTCATATGATGACATATCACGGTGAGCCGGCCATCTGCTTTTCCGATCGCCGCTGTGAGGAGACCCGACCGGATACGCGCCTGAGGACGACAGCCAGGATCAACCAGCCCGGTGCCGGATGGCAGCGGGCACAACCACTGAACGACAAGTGAACGAACGTCAAGGCGAGGGCGGCCAGGGCATGGCCCCGCTCTATATCCGCATGCATCCCCAGGACAACGTGGCCATCGTCGCCAACGACGGCGGCCTGGCCGAAGGCGGCGTCTTCCCCTGCGGCCTGGTGCTGCGCGAGCGCGTGCCGCAGGGCCACAAGGTGGCGCTGGCGGACCTGGCCGCGGGCGATCCCGTGATCCGCTACAACGTGGTGATCGGCTACGCGGCGCGCGACCTGCCGCGTGGCAGCTGGGTCAACGAGCGGGTGATCGAGATGCCGCCCGCGCCGGCGCTGGACGACCTGCCGATCTGCACGCGCGCCGCCGGGCCGATGGCGCCGCTGGAGGGTTACACCTTCGAGGGCTTCCGCAATGCCGACGGCTCGGTCGGCACGCGCAACATCCTCGCCATTACCACCACCGTGCAATGCGTGTCGGGCGTGGTCGAGCACGCGGTGCGGCGCATCAAGGCCGAGCTGCTGCCGCGCTACCCCAATGTCGACGACGTGATCGGGCTGGAGCACACCTACGGCTGCGGCGTGGCGATCGACGCGCCGGATGCGGCGGTGCCCATCCGTACCCTGCGCAATATCGCGCTGAACCCCAACTTCGGCGGTACCGCGATGATGGTCAGCCTGGGCTGCGAGAAGCTGCAGCCCGAGCGCCTGCTGCCGCCCGGCACCATTCCCATCCAGGCCGGCGCCGGCGAAGTGCAGGTCGGCGTGGTCTGCCTGCAGGACGAACAGCACGTGGGCTTCGGTTCCATGATCGCGGCCATCATGGAGATGGCCGAGACCCACCTGGCCAAGCTGAACGCGCGCCGCCGCGAGACCTGCCCGGTCTCCGACCTGGTGGTCGGCGTGCAGTGCGGCGGCAGCGACGCCTTCTCCGGCGTGACGGCCAATCCGGCGGTGGGTTTTGCCACCGACCTGCTGGTGCGCGCCGGTGCCGCGGTGATGTTCTCGGAAGTGACCGAGGTGCGCGACGGCATCGGCCAGCTCACCGCGCGCGCCGCCACGCCCGAGGTGGCGCAGGCGATGATCCGCGAGATGGCCTGGTACGACGCCTACCTGCAGCGCGGCCGCGTGGACCGCAGCGCCAACACCTCGCCAGGCAACAAGAAGGGCGGCCTGTCCAACATCGTGGAAAAGGCCATGGGCTCGATCGTCAAGTCCGGCAGCGCGCCGATCAGCGGCGTGCTGGCGCCGGGCGAGAAGCTGCGCCAGAAGGGCTTGATCTACGCCGCCACGCCGGCCAGCGACTTCATCTGCGGCACGCTGCAGCTTGCCGCCGGCATGAACCTGCACGTCTTCACCACCGGCCGCGGCACGCCCTACGGGCTGGCCGAAGTGCCGGTGATCAAGGTCGCCACGCGCAGCGACCTGGCGCGCCGCTGGCACGACCTGATGGACGTGGACGCGGGCCGTATCGCCACCGGCCAGGCCACCATCGAGGAGGTGGGCTGGGAGCTGTTCCGCCTGATGCTCGACGTCGCCAGCGGCCGCAAGCAGACCTGGGCCGAGCACCACCAGCTCTACAACGCGCTGGCGCTGTTCAACCCGGCGCCGGTGACCTGAGCCTACTCTCCGCAGAGGTGTGGCGGGGCCGCGTCAGTGCCGCTGGACGGGCAAGCTTGTTTGCGGCTTCCCATTGCCTGGGGATTTCCGGTCTTTATATAATAACGATTCTCATTATCGTTATTTGTGACTTGGCGCGCGGCCCGTCCGCAGGCGCCGGGAGCCGGATCATGGCCGCCGAAGCGGGGATACAGCAGGAAATTCAGGCGCTTTACCGCGGTCACCACGACTGGCTGCATGGCTGGCTGCGGCGCAGGCTGGGCTGCGCGCACCGCGCTGCCGACCTCGCCCACGATACCTTCATGCGCCTGCTGGCGCGCGAGGAGGCGCTGCAGGTCCTGGAGCCGCGCGCCTTCCTGTCCACCGTGGCGCAACGCGTGCTCGCCAACCACTGGCGCCGCGAGAAGCTGGAACAGGCCTACCTGGAGGCGCTGGCCTGCCTGCCCGAGCCGGTGGTGCCGTCGGCCGAGGCGCGCGCCATCCTGCTGGAGACCCTGCACGAGATCGATGCCTTGCTGGACGGCCTGCCGGTGCCGGTCAAGCGTGCCTTCCTGATGGCCCAGCTCGACGGCATGAGCCAGCTCGAGATCGCCGCCGCGCTCGATATCTCCGTCACCACCGTCAAGCGCTACCTGGTGCGCGCCGGCACGCAGTGCTATTTCGCGCAGGCTGGGGCATGAGCGCGGCCGGCAGCGAAGGGCGCGCGCGCACGCTGTCCGCGCGCCCTCCGGCGATTTCCCCCGAAGTGGCGCGCCGCGCGGTCGAGTGGCTGGTCACGCTGCAATCGGCCGAAGCCGACGGGCGCACGCGCGCCGACTGGCGCCGCTGGCTGGAAGCGCATCCGGACCACGCGCGCGCCTGGCGCCATATCGAATCCTTCAACGGGCAACTACGCGAGGTCGCTTCGCCGCTGGCCAGCGCGGTGGCGCGCGCGGCGCTGGCCGCCCCCGGCTCGCCGCGCCGGCGCCATGCCGTGCGCGCGCTGGCGCTGTTGTTCGCGGGCGGCGGCGCCGCCTGGCTGGCACGCGAGCAGGCGCCGCTGCAGGGCTGGCTGGCCGACCTGCACACCGGTGTCGGCGAACGCCGCACCGTGCGCCTGGAGGACGGCACGGCCCTGGTCCTGAATACCGACAGCGCCGTCGACGTGCACTACGGCAGCGCCGGGCGCGTGGTGCGGCTGTTGCGCGGCGAGATCCTCGTCAGCACCGCCAGGGACCGGCAGGTGCCGGCGCGCCCCATGCTGGTGGAGACGCGGCAGGGCCGCCTGCTGCCGCTGGGCACGCGCTTCGCCGTGCGCCAGTTCGAGGACAGCAGCTGGGTCGGTGTGCTGGAAGGCACCGTCGCGGTCGAGCCGCTCGACGTTGCCGGCGGCGGGCCGGTCGTGGCTGCCGGCGGGCAGGTCCGCTTCGGCCGGGGCGGGGCCGAGGCAGCGGCGCCGCTGGCCGACACGGCGGTGGCCTGGACCGACGGCATGCTGGTGGCCAGCGCCATGCGGCTGGAGGACTTCCTGGCGGAGCTCGGCCGCTACCGCCCGGGCCGCCTGCGCTGCGATCCCGCCGTGGCCGGGCTGCGTGTCTCGGGCACCTATCCGCTGGCCGATACCGGCCGCGTCCTCGACCTGCTGCGTACCACGTTGCCGGTGCGCATCCACTTCCTGACCCGCTACTGGGTCACGGTGCTGCCGGCGCCGGCCTGACCGGCCGCGCGTTTTTTTCGCTTTTTTGCTGGCCGGGTGGCCTGTTTGGAAATCTCGCGTGACTTAGGAGATGAGAACACCGTCTTCGAGTCCACCGCGAGTCTGCCTTCATGACGCATCACCATCGCCCGGCCCGGTCCCGCGCCGGCTCCGTTTCCTTCCGACCCGCGCGCCGCGCCGCGCTCGGCCAGCAGGCCCTGCGCGTGCTGCGGCACGCCATGCTGGGTGCCAGCCTGGGCGGTGCGCTGCCGCAGGCAGGCCTTGCCCAGGCTGCCCCCGCCGGCGCGGCGGCCGAGGCGCCGCGCAAGTCCTACGACATTCCGGCCGGCCCGCTGGAGGCCGCGCTCAACCGCTTCGGCCGCGAGGCCGGCATCCTGCTGTCATTCACGCCGGAGCAGACGGGGGGGCGGCACAGCGGCGGCCTGCGCGGCAGCTATGGCACCGCCGCCGGCCTCGCCGCCCTGCTGCAGGGCACCGGCCTGGCCGCGGTGGCGCAGCCCAATGGTGGCTACGCGCTGGCGCCGCGGAGCGGTGCGCAGGCCGCAGCGCCGGCAGCGGGGGATGCCGCCACGGCCCTGCCGCAGGTGACCGTCAGCGCGCAGTCGATCGGCAGCTACCGGCCTGCCGCCAACAGCTCGGTGATGCGCTCGGACCTGCCGCTGCAGGACACGCCGCAGGCGGTCAACGTGGTGCCGGCCCAGGTGCTCAAGGACCAGCGCCCGCGCAACCTCGACGACGCGCTGGCCAACGTCAGCGGCATCACCCAGGGCAATACCCTGGCGGGAACCCAGGACACGCTGATGAAGCGCGGCTTCGGCGGCAACCGCGACGGCTCCATCATGCACAACGGCATGCCGCTGGTGCAGGGCCGCGGCCTGAATGCCGCGGCCGACAGCGTGGAGGTGCTCAAGGGGCCATCGTCGCTGCTGTACGGCATCATGGATCCGGGCGGCGTCATCAACATCGTCAGCAAGCGCCCGCAGCTCAAGCAGAGCACGGCCCTGTCGCTGCTGGGCAGCACCTACGGCCATGGCAAGAACGGCGCCGGCATCACGCTCGACACCACCGGCCCGCTTGGCGAATCGGGCCTGGCCTACCGCATGGTGGCCGACCATGTCGACGAGCAGTACTGGCGCAATTTCGGCGTTCATCGCGAAACCCTGATCGCGCCATCGCTGGCCTGGTATGGCCGCGATACGCAGGTCGTGCTGTCCTACGAGTACCGCGACTACCTGTATCCCTTCGACCGCGGCACCGCGATGGATCCCCGCAGCGGCGCGCCGTTGCCGATCCCGGCCCGCCGGCGCCTGGACGAGCCGTTCAACAATATGGTCGGCAACTCCCACCTGGCCCAGCTGGCCGTGGACCACCAGTTCAACGGCGACTGGCGCGCGCACTTCGGCTACAGCTACAACCGCGAGACCTACGACGCGAACCAGATCCGCATCACCGGCATCAATACCACCACCGGCCTGGTGAGCCGCAGCAACGACGCCACCCACGGCGCGCTCAGCACGGACAGCTACGGCATCGCCTACGTCGACGGCAACTTCCAGCTCGGCGGCATGCGCAACAACCTGCAGATGGGCATGGACAGCGAATACCGCCTGATCTACCGCGCCGACCTGCTGCGCCAGTCCGTGTCCAGCAAGTTCAGCTACCTGAACCCGGTGTACGGGCAGATCAGCCCGTCCAGCACGGTCTCCGCCAGCGACAGCGACCAGACCGACGCCCTGCACAACACCTCGGTGTTCCTGCAGGACAGCCTCTACCTGACCGACCGCTGGATCCTGGTGGCCGGCATGCGCTTCCTTTCGTACAGCCAGTGGGCCGGACGCGGCCGTCCCTTCCATGCCAACACGGACATCGAGGGCAATCGCTGGCTGCCGCGCGCCGGCCTGGTCTACAAGTGGAGCCCGGCGCTGTCGCTCTATGCGAGCTATACCGAATCGCTCAAGCCGACCTCGACCATCGCGCCGCTGAGTTCCGGCGTGGTGATCGATTCGGCCGTGGCGCCGGAGCGGGGCAGGTCGTGGGAAGTGGGCGCCAAGGCCGACCTGGCCATCGGCCTGACCGGCACGCTGGCGCTGTTCGATATCGACAAGCGCAACGTACTGGTGTCGCAGTACAACGATGCCGCCAAGCTGACCGAATGGCGCACCTCGGGGCGGGCGCGCTCGCGCGGTGTCGAGCTGGATATCACCGGCCAGGTCGGGCCGCGCTGGAACGTCATCGCCAGCTATGCCTACATCGATGCCAAGACCACCGAGGATCCGCTCTACGCGGGCAACCGCCTGTGGAACGTGGCGCAGCACACCGCCTCGCTGTCCGCCGTCTATGACTTCGGCAGCCTGTTCGGCGGCGACCGCCTGCGCCTGGGCGGCGGCGTGCACTACGTCGGCAACCGGCCCGGCGACTCGGCCAACAGCTTCATGCTGCCGGCCTACGCGGTGGCCGACGCCTTCGCCAGCTACGACACACGCGTCGGCGGACAGAAGGTGCGTTTCCAGCTCAATGTCAAGAACCTGTTCAACACGGTCTACTACCCGTCCAGCGCCAACCAGT
The DNA here is from genome assembly GCF_001854305.1 of Cupriavidus sp. USMAA2-4. Taxonomy (NCBI): domain Bacteria; kingdom Pseudomonadati; phylum Pseudomonadota; class Betaproteobacteria; order Burkholderiales; family Burkholderiaceae; genus Cupriavidus; species Cupriavidus sp. USMAA2-4. Next base: position 2,706,357 of record NZ_CP017749.1, read on the forward strand.
ACTTCGTCGCCGTGGGCGACGCGCGCCAGGTGTCGCTGCTGACCACGATGGAGTTCTGAACCATGCCGCATCCGCTTCCCTCACGACCGTGTGCCGATGCGGCCGCTGTGGCAGGGGCCGCGCGCCGGCCCTCGCGCAGAGCCTTCCTGGCCGGTGCCGCGCTGGCCGCAGGCGCGGTCCTGCTGCCGGGCGCGGCCCAGGCGCAGCCGGCGGCGCGTGGCCGCGTGGTGCTGGTCGTGCAGCAGCAGGGGCCCAGCCTGGCGGTCGACCAGGCCATCGCGGCGCACCTGCGCCGGCGCGGCTTCGCCGTGGACCTGCTGGACCAGTCGGCGGCCCCGGCGGCCGCGGCAGGGGCCGGCCTGGTGGTGCTGTCCTCGACGGTGGCGGCCAAGTCGGTCCAGGCCGGCTGGCGCCAGCTCGCCATCCCGCTGCTGACCTGGGAGAACGACCTGCTGGACGATCTCGCCATGACCGGCAAGCGCCTCGACAGCGACTACGGCGAGGCCGGGCGCGAGCGCTACCTGTGGCTGGTCAACGCGCCCCACCCGATGGCCGCGGGACTGCCCGCCGGCAGCGTCAACGTCTATGCGCGCCAGGCGCCGATGAGCTGGGGCAGGCCCGGCCTGGGCGCGAGCATCATCGCCACGCTCTACGGGCAGCCCGAGAAGGCAGCCATCTTCGCCTACGAGAAGGGCGCCACGATGGACTACGAAGCCCTCGCGCCCGCACGCCGCGTGATGTTCTTCCTGGCCAACGACACCTTCACCAACCTGTCCGCGCCCGGCCTGCGGCTGTTCGATGCCGCGATCGACTGGGCCATCGGCGCGCCGGACACGGCCTGCGTGACGGCGCGGGGGGCGGAGGCGGGCTGATGCTGGGCTCGGCCGGCGGTGGCTGCCGGCTGGCTTCAGCGGGGGCAGGCCTCGTGCCTCTCGTCTCATCTTATTCAATTAACGGCCAGGCGTTTTTTGTTCTGCTTCAGACGCGGCAGGGCCGCGCCATGACGATAGTGTCATGGGGAGGGAAAGGGCCGCTGCCGGTTGGCCGTGGGGCTTGTCGGCTTCGATTCTGTGCTCGCGTGCTGGATCACACCGTTGGCTTCGCTTGGGCGTGGCGCCTTGCTAAACCACCCCTCTCCCCCGCCCTCTCCGTGCGGGGAGAGGGAGCCAAGACCGTGTGCTTGGCGCTCGGTGTTGGTGCATCTCGTCGGCTTTGTCCAGCGCGACGTGGTTCGCACCGCGCCGCTTCGCTCCCCTCTCCCGCCTGCGGCAGAGGGGCCGGGGGAGAGGGCCGGCATTCGCTAGCACGATGGCGTTCGCAGGCCGGCAGGCGCCGCACTACACCAGCCGCGCGCCGGGCCAGGCGCCCGACATCACCGTATTGCGCACCGATTGCCGCACGGTCTGCATGATGTCCCACAGTTCAGGCACCGGCGGGCGGTTGCGCGCCGTGGCGAGCGCGACCTGCCGCGTCACCACCGGCTCGATCAGGCGCGCCGAGTGCAGGCGGCCCTGGGCGACGCGGTCGGCCACGGCGGCGAAGGGCAGCAGCGTGGCGCCGCAGCCGTCTTCCACCAGGCGCATCGACACCGTGTTCGATGCATCGCATTCCATCGCCAGTTGCAGGGAGGCACCGTTGCGCGCGGCCAGGGTCTCGGCCAGCACGCGCAGGCCGTGTCCGGTGCTGGGCAGGATCAGCGGCACTTCGGCCAGCCGCCGCACGGGGAAGGTCGGGCCGAGGTGGCTCCAGGAGGTGGGGGTGACCAGGGTCAGGTCTTCCTCCAGCAGGATGTCGACCTTGAGCGCGCCCTGCTGCTCGGGCAGGTAGAGCAGAGCGACGTCGATCTCGCCGGCGGCCAGCCAGGCCAGCAGCGGGCTGGCCAGTCCTTCGACGAAGCGCACCTTGGTGGCGGGAAAGCGCAGCTTGAGCGCGGTGCCGATGGCGGCGAAGGCGGTGTTGGCGATGGTCGGCTGGGCCGCGATCACCAGCTGGGCCGGCCCCTTGGCCGAGGAGGCGCGGATGGCCTCGCGCGCTTCGGCCAGCGTGGCGGCGACCTGGCGTGCATAGCCGAGCAGCGTCTGCCCGGCCTCGGTCAATACCACGCCACGGCCGCTGCGGTGGAACAGGCGCGCATCCAGCGCGGCCTCCAGCCGGGCGATCTGGCGGCTGATGGTCGACTGGTCGGCGCCCAGTTCGAGCGCGGCGCGCGAAATGCTCTGCGTGCTGGCGACGCAGACGAAGCAGGCCAGGTCGTCGGAGTTCAGGGCGGAGGGCGGGGTGGCCATGCCGGGCGTCAGGCCTTCCCGGCTCTGCCGGCAGTCCCGTCCGCGCTGTCCGCACCATCCGCGCCGGGGACCTTGTCGCCGATGGCGAACGACGCCATGTGTTCCAGCGCCCGCACCAGTCCGGCGTGGTCCCAGCGCGCGCCGCCGAGCGCGCTGCAGGTGTTGAACAACTGCTGGCAGGAGGCGGTATTGGGCAGGTTGACACCGAGCTTGCGCGCGGTGGACAGCGCCAGTTCCAGGTCCTTCTGGTGCAGCGCGATGCGGAAGCCGGGCTCGAAGCGGCGCTCGATCATGCGCTCGCCGTGCACCTCGAGGACGCGCGAGCTGGCGAAGCCGCCCATCAGCGCCTGGCGCACGCGTGCGGGATCGGCGCCGGCCCTGGCCGCCAGCACCAGCGCTTCGCCCACGGCCTCGATGGTCAGGGCCACGATCACCTGGTTGGCCACCTTGGCCACCTGGCCGTCGCCCACGCCGCCCACCAGGGTGATGTTCTTGCCCAGGCATTGCAGCAGCGGCTGCACGCGCGCAAATACTTCGGGCTTGCCGCCGGCCATGATGGACAGGGTGGCGGCCTTGGCGCCGACCTCGCCGCCCGAAACCGGCGCATCGACATAGTCGCTGCCCAGTGCCTCGATGCGTGCAGCGAAATCGCGCGTCTCGATCGGCGAGATCGAGCTCATGTCCACCACCGTCTTGCCCGCGCCCAGTCCCTCGGCCACGCCGCCGGCGCCGAACAGCACGCGCTCGACGTCCGGCGTGTCGGGCAGCATCAGGAACACGGTGTCGGCCTGGCGCGCGACCTCGGCGGCGCTGGCGCAGGCCTGCGCCCCGGCGTCGCGCAGGGCCTGCGGCACGCCGCTGCGGGTGTGCGCGTACAGCGTGTGGCCGGCGGCCAGCAGGTGTGCCGCCATCGGCGTGCCCATCACGCCCAGGCCGATGAATCCGATCTTGGTCATGTGTCGCTCCCTGCCTCAGGCATGTATGCGGCGCCGCTCACGAGGCGAAGCGCTCGCGAAGCGCCCGCGTGGCGTCGCGGAACAGGTTCTGGTCGAGCCCGACGGCGACGAAGGCGGCGCCGCGCTCCAGGTAGCGGCGTGCGTCCGCCTCCACCGGGGTGAGGATGCCGACCGCCTTGCCCGCGCGTTCGGCGGCGCCGAAGATGCGCTCCATCTCGGCCTGCACCTCGGGGTGGTTGGGGTTGCCGAGATGGCCGCAGGCGGCGGCGAGGTCGGACGGGCCGATGAAGACGCCATCGACGCCATCCACGGCGCAGATCGCCTCGGCGGCATCCACGCCCTTGCGGCTCTCGATCTGTACCAGCACGCAGATATTGTCGTTGACCTGCGTGAAGTAGTCGGCGACGGTGCCGTAGCGGTTGGCGCGCTGGACCATGGACACGCCGCGCGTGCCCTGGGGCGGGTAGCGCGTCGCCGAGACCGCGCGCGCGGCTTCGTCGGCGCTTTCCACCATCGGGATCAGGAAGTTGTAGAAGCCGATGTCGAGCAGGCGCTTGAGCAGGATGGGGTCGTTGGCGGGCGGGCGCACCACGGGCGCGCTGGCGCTGTCCTTCAGCGCCATCAACTGCGGCACGAAGCTCAGCACGTCATTGGGCGCGTGTTCGCCATCGAGCAGCAGCCAGTCGAAGCCGGCCAGGCCGAGGATCTCGGTGGTGGTGGGATTGGCCAGCGAGCACCAGCAGCCGATCTGGCGCTGGCGTGCCAGGATGGCCGAACGGAAGCGGTTGGGCAGCGGCGAGGGCAGGAGGGAAGGCATGAGGATTCCTGTGCGGGATAAGGGAAGGCAGGCGGCGCGGCGGCGCGATGATGCGATTGCGTTCAGCCGGTGATGCCGATCTGCCACGGCGCGAATTCGTGGTCGCCCAGGCCGAGCAGTTCGCTTTTGCTGCGGCGGCCGGAGGCGGTGGCGAGGATGTCGGCGAAGATACGTTCGCCCATGCTCTCGATGGTGGCGGTGCCGTCGAGGATCTCGCCGCAATTGATGTCCATGTCCTCCTCCAGCCGGTGGTACATCGGCGAGTTGGTGGCCAGCTTGAGCGAGGGCACCGGCTTGGCGCCGAACATCGAGCCGCGGCCGGTGGTGAAGCAGATCAGGTTGGCGCCGCTGGCGATCTGGCCGGTGGCGGAAACCGGGTCGAAGCCCGGCGAATCCATGAACACCAGGCCCTTCTGCGCGATCGGCTCGGCGTAGCGGTAGATCCCCATCAGCGGGCCGGTGCCGCCCTTCATCGAGGAGCCCAGCGACTTCTCGAAGATATTGGCCAGGCCGCCGGCCTGGTTGCCCGGGCTGACGCGGCCGTTGATCTGCACGTCGCGCCCGGCTGCGTAGACGTCCTTCCACCAGCGGATGCGCTCGACCAGCTTCTCGCCGATCTCGCGGCTGGCGGCACGGCGGGTCAGGGTGTGTTCGACGCCATAGATCTCCGGCGTCTCCGACAGGATGGCGGTGCCGCCGTGGCGCACCAGCAGGTCCATGGCGGCGCCCAGCGCCGGGTTGGCGGTGATCGAGGAGAAGCTGTCGGAGCCGCCGCACTGCAGGCCGATGCTGATGTGCTCGGCGCTGACCGGCCGGCGCCGCGCGCGGTCGGCCTCGGGCAGCAGCGCCTGCACCGCGGCCACGCCGGCCTCGATGGTCTTGCGCGTGCCGCCGGTGTCCTGCATGGTGAAGGGCACCAGGCGCGGGCCGGCCTGCAGGCCCTCGGCTTCCAGCAGGCCGGCGACCTGGTTGCGCTCGCAGCCCAGTCCCACCACCAGCACCGCGGCCAGGTTGGGATGGCGCATGTAGCCGGCCAGCGTGCGGCGCAGCAGCGCCATCGGCTCGCCGCTCATCTCCATGCCGCAGCCGGTGCTGTGCGCGAAGGCCACCACGCCATCGACGTTGGGATAGGCGGCCAACCGCTCCGGCGTGAACCACTCCGCGATCTTGTGCACCACCGTGGCGGAGCAGTTGACCGTGGCCACCACGCCGATGAAGTTGCGCGTGGCCACGCGGCCGTCGTCGCGCACATAGCCGTCGAAGGTGGCGCGCTGGTGTGCCGGCAGCACGGCGGCGGGGACGTAGTCGCGCGCGTGGGCGTAGTCGCGCTCGAATTCCTCGAAGGCGATGTTGTGCCCCGAGACCAGGCTGCCGGGCGCGATGTCGGTGCTGGCGAAGCCGATGGTGGTTTGGTACTTGAGGATCGGCTCGCCCTTGCGGATCTGCCGCGCCGCGATCTTGTAGCCGGCGGGCACCTGGGCGCGGACATGGAAATCCGCGCCGGGCACGGGGGTGCCGATGGCGAGGTCGGTGCGGGCGATCAGGACGTTGTCGCCGGCGTGCAGTCGGATCACGGGGGGGATCATGCGGGGGTCTCCTTGTTCTGGTGGGGGGCGCCGCATGGCGCCGGCTCGCCCCGGCGCGCGGCGGCGGCCTGCCGGCGGCCAGCGCCGCCGGCAGGCCAGGCGGGTCAGCTCGCGCTGGTGATGACCTGCTTGGCGTAGCTGGCGCGCTCCATCTCGGCCACTTCCACGCTCACCTGCACTTCGCCGCCGGCCAGCGGGCGCACGGCTTCGGCGATGACGTCGCATACGGCCTGGCCGAGCGCGCGGCGCGTGGCCAGCTCGCGCCCGTCGAGGATGCACAGGCGTGCATGGACGAAGGCACGCTCGCGCGCCTCGGTGCCCTGGCGGTAGACCGGCAGGGTGATGCAGCGCGACTTGATGTCGGCTTCCTGGAACTGGCCGCTGGCCAGCAGGGCGGCGTTGACCTCGTCGAGCAGCTCTTCCTGCGAGCGGTTCAGGCGGGTGTTTTCCGTGAGTTCGATGGTGACGTGCGGCATGTGGCTTCCAATCGGGTGATACAGAGACAGATGATGCGGGTGCTACGGATGAGGCGCTCCGACGTCAGGCGGCCAGGCGCGACAGCGGTCCCGGTGAGCTGCCGCGCGCGGCTTGCACGCGGGCGGCGGCATCGTCGAGCTGCGCCAGCGTGCCGGCGTCCACCGGCACCCATCCCGCGCGGGCGCGGCGCCAGGCGCGCTCGGGTTCGCCCGGCAACTGTACGCCTGCGCAGCCTGGCTGGAGCGCCGACGAGCGGATCCAGTCGACGAAGGCCTCGACCTCGTGGCCGAAGCTGGTGCTGCTGCCCAGCCGCGCCGGATCGAAGACCAGGGCCAGCATATTGTTCCAGACCGCGTGCTCGTGCGTCAGCGTCTCCGGACGGATGGTGTGGCCGCCGGTGACCGCGGCGCCCAGCAGCTCGCACATCACCGCCAGCACATAGCCCTTGTGCTCGCCGAAGCTGCGCAGCGCGCCCTGGGGCGCACCGGCCGGCGGGAACATCACGCCCGGGTCCTCGGTGGGGTGGCCGGCCGCGTCCAGCAGGCAGCCCGGCGGGACCGGCACTTCCTTGTTGTGGGCGACCCGTACCTTGCCCAGCGCGATCGCGCTGGTGGCGAAGTCCAGCACCAGCGGCGCCTGCCCGGGCACCGGCACGCCGATGGTGAAGGGATTGGTGCCGTAGCGGGCCTGGTAGCCGCCATGCGGGGCCACGATAGGTTTGGACAGCACGTTGACGAAGTGGATGGAGATCAGGCCGGCGGCGCTGGCCTGCTCGGCCCAGTGGCCGACCCGCCCCAGGTGGTGCGAGCGGCGCAGCCCCATCACGCAGACGCCGTGTTCGCGCGCGCGGCCGATGGCCAGTGCCATCGCCTGCTCGGTGACCGCCTGGCCCATGCCGCGGTTGCCGTCCAGGCTCAGCATGGCGCCGGTGTCGTGCAGCACGCTCACCTGCTGGTTGAGCTGGAGCTGGTCGCCCAGCCATGACAGTACGTACTTCGGGATCATGCCGACGCCGTGCGAGTCGTGGCCGGCGAGGTTGGCGCCGACCAGGTGGTCGGCGGTCAGGCGGGCTTCGCGGGCGTCGCAGCCGGCGGCGAGCCAGAGCTCGTCGACCCAGCGGTGCAGGGCGTCGGTGGGAATGCGGGATTCGCTCATGGGATGTCTGAGGTGGGCTATCAGGGGTGGGCGATGGCTGGGGGCAGGGCGGACTTGCCGGCGTGGCGCAATGCAAGGGGTTCGCTCGGTCGCGGCCCGAGGGGCCGGCCGGCGCGCAGGTGTGTGCCGGCGGCCGGACCCTCATGATAGCGCCCGGCGGCTCCGGCGCCACATGACGCTGCAAGGAGCCACATGGCGCCGGGCAAGGTGATCGAGCCGCGGTCGCTCATTCGAGCCGGATGCCGGCGCTCTTGACCAGCTGGCCCCACTTTGCCACCTCGGCCTTCTGGAAGGCGCCGAGCTGGGCCGGGCCGGCACCCGAGGGCTCGATGCCGAGCTGGGCCAGGCGGCCACGCACGGCCGGGTCGGCGAGGATCTTGCCGATCTCGCCGGCGAGGCGGTCCACCACCGGTGCCGGCGTGCCGGCCGGCGCGAAGATGGCCTGCCAGGAGACGATCTCGTAGCCCTTGAGCCCGGCCTCCGCCAGCGTGGGCACGTCGGGCAGCTCGCCGGCGCGCTTGCTGCCGGTGGTGGCCAGCGCGCGCAGCTTGCCGGACTGGATCAGTGGCATGGCCGCCACGCTGTTCTCGAACACCAGGTCGACCTGCTTGCCGAGCAGGGCCTGCATGGCCGGGCTGCTGCCCTTGTAGGGCACGTGCAGCAGCTTGACGTCCGCCAGCTTGGCGAAGAGCTCGCCGGCCAGGTGCTGCGAGGTGCCGTTGCCGGACGAGCCGAAGGTGACCTGGGTGCCAGGCACGCGCGCGGCGGCGATCACGTCCTGCACGCTCTTCCACGGGCTGTCGGCATTGACCACCAGCACGTTCGGCAGGGTGCCGATCAGCGCCACCGGCTGGAACTGCTTGACCGGGTCATAGGGCATCCTGGGATAGAGGCTGACGTTGATGGCATGCGAGCTGATGGTGCCGCCGACCAGCGTGTAGCCGTCCGGGGCCGCCTTGGCGACGTAGTCGGAGCCGATATTGCCGCCCGCGCCGGCGCGGTTCTCCACCACCACCGGCTGGCCCAGCGCGACCGACAGGCGCTGGCCGATCAGGCGGCCCAGCACGTCGGTGGTGCCGCCGGCGGCGAAGGGCACCACGTAGTTGATCGGCTTGCTCGGCCATTTGTCCTGGGCGTGGGCCTGGGTGGCGGGCAGGGCAGTCATGCAGGAAAGGCAAAGCGCAGCGAATGCTGCCCGGTGGCGGGCGGGCAGGGTGGGCATGGCGGTAGTCTCCTGTGTTCTTTTATATGTGGGGCGGCACTTGCGGATCCGCGCGGGGCACGCCGGGCGTGGCGGGATACGGTGGCCTGCCGCCAATCTACACGCCGCGCGGGGGACGAGCCTTGCGCTGGATGCATAGCAGAAATGCGCCAGGTGCCGGGCGCTGCCCGCGGCACCGACGCACACTGGCGGACATCCCGGCTTCTCCGAGGAGGCCGGGCGGACCGGCAGCCGCTTGCGCTGCCGGCAGCGCAAGCGCCCGCACAGACCACACCGACATGACCCGCACGCCACCCGCCTCCGCCTCCGCTTCCGCTTCCGCATCCGGCCAGCCCCAGCCGCTTTCCGACACCCGCCGCCGCAGCGGCGGCCGCGCCCTGGTCGATGCCCTGCGCATCCATGGCGCCGAGCGCATCTTCTGCGTGCCCGGCGAGAGCTTCCTCGACGTGCTCGATGCCCTGCACGATCAGCCCGCCATCGACCTGGTGGTGTGCAAGCACGAGGGCGCCGCGGCCAATATGGCCGAGGCCGACGGCAAGCTGACCGGGCGCCCCGGCATCTGCTTCGTCACGCGCGGGCCGGGCGCCACGCACGCGAGCATCGGTGTGCATATCGCCGCGCAGGACTCGACGCCGATGATTCTCTTCGTGGGCCAGATCGCACGCGGCCACAAGGGGCGCGAGGCCTTCCAGGAGGTCGACTATGCCGCCATGTTCGGCGGCATGGCCAAATGGGCGGCCGAGATCGACGATGCCGAGCGCATCCCGGAGATGGTGGCGCGCGCCTTCCGCGTGGCGACCTCGGGCCGGCCGGGCCCGGTGGTGCTGGCGCTGCCCGAAGACGTGCTCGACGGCGAATGCGCCTGCGCTGACACTGCGCCATACCGCCCGGTCAGCGCGGCACCGTCCGCGGCCGATGCATCCGCCCTGGGCGAGATCCTGCGCGGGGCGCAGCGGCCGCTGGTGATCGCCGGGGGCGCCAACTGGAGCGACGCCGCGGCGGCGGCTTTCTCCCGCTTCGTCCAGGCCTGGAACCTGCCGGTGGCCTGCGCCTTCCGCCGCCAGGACGTGTTCGACAACCGCGACGCGCACTACGCCGGCCACCTGAGCCTGGGCATGAACGCGCGCCTGGCCGAGCGCGTGCGCCAGGCCGATGTGATCCTCGCCTTCGGCACCCGCCTGGGCGACATCGCCACCGATGGCTATACCTTGCTGGACGTGCCCCGTCCGCGCCAGCGCCTGATCCACCTGCATGCCGACAGCGCGGAACTGGGCCGGGTCTACCAGCCCGTGCTGGCCATCCAGAGCGGCATCGAAGCGGGTGCGGAGATGCTGGCGGCCCTGCCGGCCCCGGCTTCCGCGCCTTGGGCCGAATGGACGGCCGGCGCGCACGCCGACCACCTCGCCTTCGCCGCACTGCCGGCGCCCCATGCGGAACTGAGCGGGGTCGACCTGGGGGCGGCGGTCGCCCACCTCGACCGCGTGCTGCCCGACGACGCCATCCTCAGCAACGGCGCCGGCAACTACACCGTCTGGCTGCACCGCTTCTATGCCTACCGTCGTCCCCGCACCGAGCTGGCGCCGACCTGCGGCGCCATGGGCTACGGACTGCCGGCCGCCATCGCCGCCAAGCTGCGCGCGCCCGAGCGCACCGTGGTCTGCTTCGCCGGCGACGGCTGCTTCCTGATGTATCCGCAGGAACTGGCCACGGCGGCGCAGGCCGGCGCCAACCTCATCGTGGTGGTGGTCAACAACGGCATGTACGGCACCATCCGCATGCACCAGGAGAAGCGCTACCCGGGCCGCGTCAGCGGCACCGGCATCGCCACCCCGGACTTCGTGCAGATGGCGCAGGCCTGTGGCGCCTGGGCCGAGCGCATCGAGCGCACCGAGGACTTTGCCGCGGCCTTCGAGCGTGCCCGCGCGGCGGGCCGGCCGGCACTGCTCGAGCTGATCACCGATGCGCGCCAGATCACGCCGGCGATGCGGCTGGCCGACTGAGGGCTGGCCGACTGAGCAGGACCGGGCGCGGCCGCGCACCGCGCCGGCAAGGACCCGCCCACAGCTGCCGGTCAACAAAGTTGCCGAACTGACGCGCTACGTGAAGCAGGCCAACGGCAAGGTGACCTTCGCCTCGTCCGGTACCGGCACCTCCATCCACCTGTCGGGCGAGCTGTACAAGGTGATGACGGGCACCTCGATGATCCATGTGCCTTACAAGGGTAGCGCGCTGGCCGACACCGACCTGATGGCCGGCCAGGTGCAGCTGATGTTCGACAACGCGCCGACCGCGCTGCCTTTCGTCAAGGGCGGCAAGCTCAAGGCCCTGGCCGTGACCGGCGCCAGGCGCATGAACGCGCTGCCCAATGTGCCGACCATGGAGGAGGCCGGGCTGCACGGCTTCGTCACCGGCTCCTGGTTCGGCGTGTTCGCGCCGGCGGGCACGCCGCGCGAGATCGTCGCGCGCCTGAGCGACACCATCGTCGCCGCCGTGCGCCGGCCTGACATCCGCGCGCTGCTGCTCAATGCCGGCGCCGAGCCGGATCCCAAGCCGGCGCCCGAGTTCCAGGCCTTCGCGTTGGCCGAGAAGGCGCGCTGGGAGAAGGTGATCAAGGCGGCCGGCGTGTCGGGCGACGCGGATTGAGCCAGGAACCGGGAGCCAGGAGAGCGAGATGAAGGAAGAGACGCAGACGGTGCGCCACGACAGCGCGGCGCTGGTGGAACTGGCCGGCAGCCTGCTGCGCAGCGCGGGCATGCCGGGTGACCGTGCCGACGACGTGGCGGCGATCCTGGTCGAGGCCGACCTGATGGGGCACGACACCCACGGGCTGCAACTGCTGCCGACCTACCTGGCCGAGATCGAGAGCGGCAGCATGGCGGTGCAGGGCGACTACACGGTGCTGAGCGAGCGCGCCGCGGTGGCCACCTGGGACGGCCATCGCCTGCCCGGCCCGTGGCTGACGCTGCGCGCGCTCGACGCCGCCATGGCACGCTCGCGCGACTACGGCACCGGCACCGTGACGATCCGGCGCAGCCACCACATCGCCTGCCTGGCCGCCTACCTGGAGCGCGCCACGCAGGCTGGCTACGTGATGCTGCTGTTCTCGTCGGCACCGGCCGCGGCCACCGTGGCGCCGTTCGGCGGCACCCGCGCGGTGTTCTCGCCCAGCCCGCTGGCGGTCGGTTTCCCGACGCCGCGCGGTCCGGTGCTGATCGACGTCTCCACCTCCATCACCACCAACGGCCTGACCGGGCGCCTCTACCGGGAAGGGAAGCGCCTGCCGCATCCGTGGCTGATCGACGCGCAAGGGCGGCTCAGCGACGACCCCGCCGTGCTGTTCGCGCCGCAGGCCGGCTCCATCCTGCCGCTGGGCGGGCTCGACGCCGGCCACAAGGGCTTCGCCCTGTCGCTGATGGTGGAAGCGCTGACCGCCGGCCTGTCCGGCCACGGCCGCGACGACCCGGGCAAGCGCTGGGGCAATACCGTCTTCCTGCAGGTGCTCGATCCCGAGGCCTTTGCCGGCGGCGAGGCCTTCGCCCACCAGATGGGCTGGGTCGCCGGGGCCTGCGCCGACAACCCGCCGCGGCCCGGCGTCGATGCCGTGCGCCTGCCCGGCCAGGGCGCGCTGGCACGCAAGGCGCGCCAGCTGCGCGACGGCGTGGCGCTCAATCCGGCCATCGTGCCGCAGTTGGCGCCATGGCTGGAGAAGTACGGCGTGGCGATGCCGGCGCCGGTGGCCGGTTAGGGCGGGCCCGGCACGCGCCCCGGTGCCGCCTTCAGCCCGCCGTCACCCCCAACGCGGTCTCGATCTTGCGGATGCTGGCCAGCAGGTGCGGCCGCACCGTGTCGAGCAGCTGTGCGGCCGGCACGATGGCGGCGGGGCCGCTGCAGCTCAGTGTCATCGGCGGCAGGGCCGGACCGGGGCGGAAGGCAGCGGCGATGGAGTTGATGTGCGGCAGCCATTCGCCGAAGGAGGTGGTGCAGCCCAGCCGCTTCACCTCGTCGTGGCTGGTGGCGAGGATGGCATCGGCACGCGCCGCGTCGATGCCGTCACGGCCGCGGAAGGCCGCCACGGCACGACGCTGGTCGATGCCGCCGAGCGCGTCCAGGTAGGCGCGCCCGGCCGCGGTGGCCAGGCCGGAGATGCGTGTGCCGACGGCCACGCGCAGGGTCAGGTAGGACTCTGACTGGCAGTTTTCGAAGATCATCATGTGCGCGCGGTCGCGCACGATCAGCGAGGCCACGCCTTGCGACAGTTCGGCCAGCCGCTGCATGTGCGGGCGCACCACGGCCAGCACCTCGGCGCCTTGCTGGGCGGCGGGCGCCAGCGCCAGCGCCGAACTGCCGAGCCGGTAGCGGGCCGGCTCGTACAGCGGCTGCAGGTAGCCCAGCTCGGTCAGCGTATGGGTCAGGCGCGAGACGGTGGATTTCGGCAGCCCGCAACGCTGGGCGATCTCGGCATTGCCCAGCACGGTGTCAAAGGAGCGGAAGCAGGCCAGCACGTCGAGTCCGCGCGCCAGCGCCGTGACGAAATGGCGGTCTTCCTTGCCGGCCCGGACCGCCGTATCTGTGCCATCCGCGCCATCCGCGGCGTCCGCCACGGCAGAAGCGCCGTTCTCCTCTGGCTGTTCCGCAATCATTTCCTGTTGTGCTTGCATGGTGGCTTCGTGTCTGGGGTCAGGCCGTCGCGACGAGCGGCTTGCGCGGCCAGGCACTGAACGTGCCGAGGCGACGCGCGGTTTGATCAATGGTCTTCGGCAATTCCCCATAGCGCCGCGCGCTTGCGGCATGCCGCAGCGCTACCCGCTCCGGCACCTCGGCCACCCGGGGGCCGCTGGTCTGGTACGGGCGCGCGCAGACAGGCTGAAGGCAGATGGAGCGGGCGATGGCCAGGGAGGGGGAAGCAGGCAGGGCGGGCAAGTCAGTGGCGCCGGCAGTGGCGGGCCGCTGGGTGCTGCGCATGGGGGTCTCCGGGACGGCTTCCGGCGTGGGCACCGGTCTTGTTGGTTGGCGCTATGGTCCCATCGATTGCCTGGAGGCGTCAACCGCATTGTGGAATTCATATTCTGCATTGCGGAATATGGAGGCAAGGCGCCTTGAGCCTTGAGCCTTGAGCCTTGAGCCTTGAGGCAGGCGGGCAGGGCGGGCAGGGCGCGGGCAGGACGCCGCCATGAATGCGGCCCGCGCCGGCGTGTGCCGGGGCGGGCCGTGGCTGGAGGACCGGGGAGGGGCCGGGAGGGGCGGCGCGGCCGCCCGCGATCAGGAGTGGAACAGGGTTGCCGGAGCGGCGGCCGGCGCGGCCGGACCGAAGCGCTCGGGCGCCAGGCGTGCCAGTTGCTGCAGTTGGCGCAGCCGCTCGGCCAGCTCGGGGTGGGGCTGCACGTCCAGGCACATGCCGGAAGGGCAGCCGACGCCGAGCACGTCGAGCGCGCGGCGGAAACCGTCCGGGGTCAGCCCTTGCGCGGGATCCACGCTGACCAGATGCGCAAGCTGCTGTGGCTGCAAGCTGTCCGGCGCGGCGCTCAGGATCACGTAGGCGGACGGAGCGGGGCGCTTGGCGAAGTAGGCCGCGATCTCGGCGCCGAAGCCGCCCGGCGCCGGCGGCATCATGTCCTCGACCTGCAGGTCCAGCTGCTGCAGGATGGCGGCGGGGATGCCGCGCCGCCAGTGGTCGGACACCACGACGCGGGCACCGGCCAGCCCGAACAGCCGGCGGATGAAGCCGAGCGCGACCGGGTCGAAGAAGCGGACATCCTTCAGCGTGCCGCTGTCCGGCGTGCCGCCCAGGCGGGTCGCCGAGCTGGCGGAGTAGAGGACACCAGGGATGTCGAGCAGGATGAGGCGGTCGGACATGGTTTCCTGTGCGGTTTGCGCGTCGGGTTGAGTTGTCTCAAGACTACGCGGCGGCGCGCAGGAAGCCGAGTGCCTCCGAGGGCATAAGTTGCAACATATCTGTAACTTTTAGATGGAAGTCGTAAAAGCCACCTGCACGCGTCTGACATTTGTTTCCGGCAGACACATCTGCGGCCCGGAGGGCGTGCTGGTGTCGCTGCCAGGGGATTTTCTTGTGACAGGCCAACCTTCGTGCAACCCGAAGCCCTTTAGTCTTGAGCCATGCAGATATCGGAACTTGCCAAGCGCGTCGGCGTGACCGCCCACGCTGTCCGCCACTACGAAAGCCTCGGCTTGCTGGTCGCGCGGCGGCGGCCGTCCGGCTACCGCGAGTTCGACGAAGGCGCCGTGCGCGAACTGCGCTTCATCACCATGTCGCGCCAGTGCGGCTTCTCGCTCAAGCAGATCGCCGCGGTGCTGCCGGATTACCGCAGCGGGGTGCTGACGGCGGTCGACATGATCGGCATGCTGCAGGCCCGCATCGCCGAGGTGGACGCCGAGATCGACAAGCGGCAGGTATTGCGCGCCCATCTGGTGGCGCACATCGGCTGGTTCGAGGCACGCGAGCAGCGCCGCGCGGACAAGGCGGCGCAAGGTGGGCGCGGCTTTCCGCGCGCGCCGCGCGAGGCCTCGCTGGCGGCCAAGGGACGGGCCGCCGGGCCGGACGACAAGAAGGTTTCGACACGTAGCAGGAGACAAGGACCATGACAGAGAACCCCGCCGATTTCGCCCGCGACCTGGAGGCAGCCGTGATGGCCATGCCGGCGGCGCGCACGCTGGGCTTGCGCTTCACGCGCATCGAGGCCGGCCAGGTGGAGCTGGAGCTGCCTTACCAGGAGACCCTGAGCTTCCGTCCGGGCCAGCTCCAGGCCACGCCGATCTTCGCCGCGGCCGACTTTGCCGCCGTGTCCGCCGCCGGCACGCTGTTGCCGAAGGGGTGGGCCAACGCCACCATCGACTGCGCCCTCAAGATCGTGGGGCCGGCCCGTGGCGACCGGCTGGTGGCGCGCGGCCGCGTGGTGCAGGCGGCCCGGCTGCTGACGGTCGCTGCCGCCGAGGTCTTCGCCTGCGATGCCGAGGGGGAAACGCTGTGCGCCACCATGCTGGCGACGGCACGCAATCTCGCGCCGCCGGCCTGAGCCGGCACCTTCGCGTGGCCGCTGCCTCATTCGATCATTCGACGCCGGCGTAGCGCCGCAGTGCCTCGGCGCTGCAGGCGCGGGCGTCGAAGGTGATGACCCTGCCGGCCGAATCGAAGTAGACGCTGAGCGCGCCGCTTCCCAACGGTGCCGTGGCCGGCGACGTGTACTGGAAGCATTCCAGACCGGCTTCGCCGATGCGGCTGTCGGGGTGGCCCTTGATCCGGATGACCTGCTGCTTGCTCATGCTCACGGCCAGCGCGGGCCGTTTCGGCGCCGGCGGCGGCGGAGGGGTCGGCTCGAGTAACGAGCAGGCCGGCAGTACCACGGATGCCAGTACGATCATCCAGGTCGTTCGCATGTCCTCTCCTTGCTTGTCTGGGAACAGGAAGAAGGGCGGCACGGACCTCCACGTGCATCGCGCAGGGCCGCGGCGCTTTCTCTGATGCAATGGACAAGCATACGCGATGTCCGGCGGGCTGCCGCCCAGGTGGACCGGGGGAGGATCGGCCCGCTGCCGCCGCGCACGGCATGGCCGTGCGCGGCGAGGCGGCTGCGGCGGCCCGCCGGGAGGGGGCTCAGAAGCGGAAGCGGGCCACGTCGGCGGCCAGCGCCGCGGCCTGGTCGTCGAGGCGGCTGCCCTGGGCGGACAGGTCGTCGACCAGGGCGGCATTCTGCTGCGTGGTCTGTTCGAGGCGGCCGATGGCCGCGCCGGCCGCGCGGATGCCGCCGGCCTGCTCCTCGGCCAGCACGCGCAGGCCGTCGGCCAGTTCATGGCTGTGGGCGACCGCGTTCTCGATGCCGGACATGGCGCGCACCACCTCGCCGCTGAGGCGCGCGCCGCTCTCGATCTCGCGGCCGGCGTCGCCGATCAGGGTGCCGATCTCGCGCGCGGAGGTGGCGCTGCGCTGGGCCAGCGCGCGCACTTCCTGCGCCACCACGGCGAAGCCGCGGCCGGCCGCGCCGGCACGCGCGGCCTCCACGGCGGCGTTCAGTGCGAGGATATTGGTCTGGAAGGCGATGCTCTCGATCACCGCGACGATCTCGGAGATGCTGCGAGAATGGGCATGGACGGCATCCATGGCGCCGCTCATTTCCCGCACCACGGCGATGCCGGCGTCGGTGGCCGCGCGCGCCCGGCGCGCCATCTCGCTCGACTCCAGCGCCTGCTGGTGGGCCTGCTCCACCAGCGTGGTGAGCCGGCCCACGCTGGCGGCGGCTTCGGCCAGGGCCTGCACCTGCTGGGCGGTGCGTGCCGACAGTTCCTGGTTGCCGCCGGCCACGCCCTGGCTGGCGGCGGTGATCTCCAGCGTCGAGCGGTGGATACGCTCGAGCACGCCGGCGAGCTGGTCGCGCATGCCGCCGAGGTAATACAGCAGGCTGCCGCGGTCGCCGGCCCGCAGTGGAATCGACGCGGTGAGGTCGCCGGAGGCGATGCGGTTGGCCACCTGTGCGGCCGCGCGCGGTTCGCCGCCGAGTTCGGCGGTCAGGCTGCGCGCGGCCAGCCAGGCCAGGCCGACCGCGGCCAGCAGGCTGGCGCCGAGCAGCACCGCCGTCATGGTCTGCGCGGCGATCTGCTTGCCGGCGACGTGCGCGACGGTGTCGGCCGCCTGCCGTTCCTGTTGCGCGCGCAGGGTCTCCATGTGGGCGCCCAGCTTCTGCAGCGCTTCGCTGACGAAGTGCCCGTCCACGGAGACCGCGCTGTCGAACTGCAGGGTGTCGAGCGGCTGGCGCTTGACCAGGTCGACATAGCTGGCGATCAGCTTGCCGGCCGCCGCGCGCTCCGCGAGCAGCGACGCGACGCGGTCGGGCGCAGCCTGCTTGACGTGGTCGAGTGCGCCGTCCAGGCGGCGCAGGCCGGCGTCGACATCGGCGCCGGCGGCGTCGCGCTCGCTGGTGCTGGTGGCCATGGTGAGCGCCAGCTGGGCGCGTCCGATCTGCTCGAGCGCGGTCTGGGCATGGGCGGCCGCGATGGCGCCGTTCATGTCGCGCTGGTAGAGCGTGTCGGTCATCTGCTTGATCGACACCAGGTTGACGATGCCGCTGAGGCCCACCGCAGCCCCGAACAGATAGACCAGGGCGAAGGCGGCGCACAAGCGCGCCGCCAGCGGCAGGCGCGCCAGCCAGGCGGGGGCATCCGGCAGGATCCGGCCCGCCAGCTTGAGTTTGAGGACTTGTGACACGGAGAGGACTCCTGGCAGGCCGAAGCCTGGCTTGCTGCTGACCCGGACCATGCGCGCTGCCGGCTGTTTTGCGGGCTGGCACTCGGCTGCCCGGGACGGTCGAATCGCGCATGGCGTTGCTGTAGCGCGATGATGTCGCATCGATGTGACGCCAACATGACATTCATGTGTCATTCACAAAATTGCGTTTTGTCACGGCACTGTCATGTTCGTGTCATGAAATGTCGATGCGGCAGCACAACAGGCCGCGGTTCCTGTTTGCCATCCGATCATGTCCACCGCCGCTTCTGCACCGGCCCTGCGGCCGGCGCTGCCTGGCCTGCCTCCCGTGCAGGCCGTTTTCCAGCCCATCGTGCAATTGCACGACGCGGCGCTGCTTGGCTACGAGGCGCTGGTGCGCGGCCCCGAGGGGTCGCCCTATGCCAGCCCGGATGCCTTGTTCGGACTGGCGCACGACAGTGTCGGTACCATCGCGCTGGAACTGCATGCGGCGCGCGCCGCGCTGGCTTCGTGGCAGGAGCAGGGCCTGCCGGGCCGGCTCTTCCTCAATTTCAGCCCCTTGTCGCTGCGCCATCTGCTGGCCGAGCGCGGCCGTGCGATGGGCGCGCTGCTGGGCCAGCGCGCGCCGGCCAGCCGCGTGGTCATCGAGGTCACCGAGCAGACGCCGATCGGCGACGCCGCCGGCTTCGCGCAAGCGATGGAGGTGCTGCGCGCCATGGGCCTGCAGTATGCGCTCGACGACTTCGGCACCGGCCACGCCAACCTCGATCTGCTGGCCCATCTCTCGCCGCACTACGTCAAGATCGACAAGTCGCTGATCCGGGGCATCGCCACCTGCTCGCGCCGGCTCGAAATCCTGCGCGCGGTGCTGCGCATGGTCAGTGCCTTCAGCGGCCACGTGATCGCCGAGGGCGTGGAGGAGGAGGATGAATTCGCCGTGCTGCGCGACCTTGGTGTTTCCTGCGCGCAAGGCTTCTACCTGGGGCGGCCGCAGGCGCGTCCCGTGCCCGAGGTCTCGCCGCATGCGCTGCGCGCGCTCGCCTCGCGCCAGATCGCGGTGTTTCCGCAGATGGTGAGTTCCGGCTGGTCGGGGCTGACGGCCGGGGCCTTGATGCGCGATGCGCCCACCATGCGGCCGGCCACGGTCAATGACGAGGTGCTGGGCTGCTTCCATGCGCATCCGGACCTGCACGCGGTGGCGGTGGTGGACGAGGCAGGCAAGCCCCTCGCGATCATCAACCGGCAGCATTTCATCGATCGCTACGCGGCGCCGTTCCATCGCGAGCTGTATGGGCGCAAGGCCTGCGTGGTACAGGCCAACCGCGAGCCGATCTGCTTCGACCGCCATGTCAGCGTGGAGGAGATGGCGCAGGTCCTGGCGCGCGCCAGCCAGCGGGCCCTGGCCGATGGCTTCATCGTGACCGAGCAGGGCCGCTACGCCGGAATCGGTACCGGTGCCGAACTGGTGCGTGCGATCACGGACATCCGCATGCAGGCGGCGCGCCATGCCAATCCGCTGACCTTGCTGCCCGGCAATATCCCGCTGAACCAGCACATCGACCGCCTGATCGCCTCGGGCAATGCCTTCCATGCCTGCTATGTGGACCTGAATCATTTCAAGCCCTACAACGATCAGTACGGCTACTGGAAGGGCGACGAGATGCTGAAGGGGGCGGCCGCGATCCTCGCCCAGGCCTGCGATCCGGCGCGGGATTTCCTCGGCCATGTGGGGGGCGATGATTTCCTGGTGCTTTATCAGAGCGCGGACTGGGCCGAGCGCGTGCGCGCCGCCATCGACAGTTTCAATGCCATCGCCAGTGCGATGTATCCGCCGCAGGCCAGGGCGGCCGGTGGTATCCACGCGGAAGACCGGCTCGGGCGGAAGACCTTTTTCCCGACGGTGTCGATGGCGGTCGGCGTGGTGCGTGTCGGCGCCTCGGGCATGGCCAGCCTGCGCCGCCAGGGCAGCAGCCTGATCGGCAGCGCCGCGGCCGCTGCCAAGCGCGAGGCGAAACGCGCGCCGGACGGACTGGCGATCATCGAACTGAATGCGGCGGATGCGCTGCGGTCACCCGTCCACTGAATCCCTGAAACCGGTCGGTGGGGTCGGTGCCTGGCATGGCCTCCACCTCCCGTTTCATGATGCGATGGGCTAGCGTGACGCGTGGCGGCGCCGCATGGCGGAGGCGTGCCGGCCAGGCAGCACGTCCAGCCGGTAGCCCCTCGCATAGACCACGGACAACAGCACGCCATTCTCCTCGTGCAGCCTGAGCGTCCGCCGCAGGCGCGACACCAGGCCGGAGAGGGCACGCGATAGCGGCGGCAGCTCGCGGCCCCAGACCGCTTTCTCGATGCGGTCGCCCGACAGCACCTCGCCGGCATTGGCGAACAGCAGCAGCGCCAGTTCGAATTCCTTGGTGGTCAGTCCGATGCATTTCCCGTCGGCACGCGTGACCTGCTGCGTCTGCGTGTGCAGCGTATAGGGCCCCACGCGCAGATTGCCGCCACGCGTCGGCGCTCCCGGCGCGGGACGCCGGCTCAGCGCACGCATGCGCGCCAGCAGTTCACGGGGGCGCTGCGGCCAGGCCACGCAGTCGTCGGCGCCGGCGAGGAAGGCCTCGAGCACCCGCTCTTCGTCGGCGCTGTCGGTGAGCATCAGGATCGGAAGGTGGCGCGAGCGCAGGTTGCGGATTGCGCGGATGACGTCGGCGGCGTGCCAGTCCTGAGTGGTCGCCTCGACCAGCAGCAGCGAGAATGGACCGTGGCAGAGGCCGTGCAGCAGGTCGGCGCTGCGGCGGAAGGTCTGGCAGGCGAAGCCGGCATCGTCCAACTGGGTGGGCAGACTGGCGGCTTGGGAGGCACAGGACGTCAGCAGGGCGACGGGAAGAGTGGCTGACATGGAGCTTGCGAAGCGAAGGTCGGGTTGCTACGGCCTTGGGGTGCGTGGTGGGAACCAGGTGCGGAGCCGGCCTGGAACCGCGTGCCAGCATAAGCACGGGGGGCGCTTGTCAGTTTCGGAATCGTCTGCATTGCCGGCGGGAGCCGGCGCATTCTCGCTGCGTCAAGCGGCCGTCAAGCGGGCTTTGTATGGTCTTGCAGTCATTGATTGAAGAACGGGCGTCTTATCCACACGAAGTGTGGATAACCCATCCGTCCAGGCGCCGCCACCCCGTTGTTTGCGTGTTTCCATCGGCGTGCGCAAAAAATGAGCAGGAGCATGCTGCAATGTGCGGTTTGGGGCTTCCCCTGGCCCCGGCGCGAGCCGGAAGCCGCTCGCGCCCGGGGGAATCCTGCCGCTGCTGCAGTGCCGTATGCGCCGCCGCCTATGCCAGAATAGCGGCATCGCCACTCTTGCTTGCGCATGCGAGATACCCGCTGATGTCCAGCCCCAGCACCATCGCGACCATCGTCCTGTGCTTGCACGGGATCGGCATGCTGGCGGCCCTGCACGCCATCATGACGGTGCGCACGGCGCCGGGGGCGATCGCCTGGGCCGGCTCGCTGGTGCTGATGCCCTACCTGGCGCTGGTTCCCTACCTGATCTTCGGGCGCAGCCGCTTCGCCGGCTACGTGAGCGCGCGGCGCTTCAACACCGACCGGCTGCGCGAGCTGACCGCCGGCATGCAGGCCGGCGAGCGCGAGGCCAGGCGCGCCAGCGTGGTGGCCGAGCCGCCGCTCGCGGCCATGCGCGCGCTGCCGGGCCTGACCGGCGTGCCCTGCCTGGCCAACAACGACGTGCGCCTGCTGATCAACGGACAGGCCGCCTTCGAGGCGATCTTCGCCGCGATCGCGCAGGCGCGCGAAGTGGTGATGGTGCAGTTCTTCATCGTGCACGACGACGGACTCGGCCGACGCCTGCTGGAGTTGCTGTGCGAGCGCGCGGCGGCCGGCGTGCAGGTCTATTTCCTCTATGACAGCATCGGCTGCCATGCGCTGCCCAGGCACTATGTGCAGGCGCTGATGGCGGCCGGCGTGCGTGCGCGCGCGTTCGCCACGCGGCGCGGTTTCGTCAATCGCTTCCAGCTCAACTTCCGCAATCACCGCAAGCTGGTCGTGGTCGACGGCGAGCAGGCCTTCACGGGGGGACTGAACGTCGGCGATGAATACCTGGGAAAGCGCCCGCCGCTGGCGCCCTGGCGCGATACCCATATCGCGGTGCGCGGTCCGGTAGTGCTCGATCTGCAGATGGCCTTCGCCGAAGACTGGTACTGGGCCGCGCGCGAGGTGCCGCGCCTGCTGCCGCCTCCGCCCGGGCCGGCCGGCGCGATGGTGTGCCAGCTCGTACCCTCCGGGCCTGCCGATCCACAGGAAACCTGCTCCCTGTTCTTCGTCGAGGCCATCCAGTCGGCCCGGCGCCGCGTGTGGATCACGACCCCGTACTTCGTGCCGGACGAGGCGGTGTTCGCGGTGCTGCGGCTGGCGGTGCTGCGCGGCGTCGACGTGCGCATCCTGATTCCGTCGCGCCCCGATCACCAGGTCGTGTACGCGGCGTCGAAGCTGTACGCCTACCAGGCCGTCCGCGCGGGCGTGAAGATCTATCGCTACCAGCCGGGCTTCCTGCACCAGAAGGTGATCCTGCTCGACGATGTGGCGGCTGCGGTCGGCAGCGCCAACCTCGACAACCGCTCGTTCCGCCTGAATTTCGAACTGATGCTGCTGACCGCCGACCGCGGCTTCGCCGCCGAGGTGGAGACGATGCTGGAAGCGGATTTCGCGCAAGCCAGGCAGATCGACAAGGAAGAGTACCAGCGCAGTCCCGCGCTGCTGCGCGTGGCCACCCACGTGGCGTCCTTGTTCGCGCCCATCCTCTGACGCGTGGGACCGGTCCGCCGGTCACCGGCCGCGGCTGCTTGTGTACACTGTCTACTATGACATCGCGCGTTCCCGCTCCGCCTTCCCGCCATCGCATCTCGGCGCCGGCCGCCACGTCGCCGCCGCGCCGCGAGACCTACCGGCATGGCGACCTGCGACGTGCCCTGCTCGAGGCCGGCGTCGAACTGGCGCGCGCAGGAGGGCCGGGCGCGGTGGTGCTGCGTGAGGCGACGCGCCGTGCCGGCGTCGTGCCGAATGCCGCCTACCGGCATTTCGCCAGCCGCGAGGCGCTGCTGGACGCCGTGCGCGCTGCCGCGCTGTCGGCCCTGGCGGTCGCGATGGAGGCCGAGCTGGCCAGGCTGCGGCGCGGCGCCGACGCCGCCGCGTTCGCGCGTGGCGGCCTGCGCGCGGTCGGCACCGGCTACCTGAAGTTCGCGCAGGCGCAGACCGGGCTGTTCCGCACCGCGTTCAGCGTGGCCGAGCCGGTGCACGAGTCCGCCACCGGTGGCCAGATGCCGGCCGATCCGGCCATGGCCGGGCGCAGCGGGCGGAATCCCTTCCAGTTGCTGGAGGCCGCGCTCGACGGGCTGGTCGAGGCCGGCGTCCTGCCGGCGGCGCGCCGGCCCGGGGCCGAGTACCTGGCGTGGTCGGCGGTGCACGGGATGGCGATGTTGCTGATCGACGGACCGCTGCGGCGGCTCGGCAAGGGCCAGACAGCGGTGCTGGGCCAGCGGCTGCTGGACATGGTGGAGCAGGGCCTGTAATCCAGTCGGCCGCAGAGGGGGAGCGCGCTGGCAAAAAAAGTGCTGCGATGCGCGATGCATCGCAGCACGTCAATGAGGCGCATCTGCCGGTGCAGGCAGATGGGGGTGTGGGCCTCAGATCGGGACACCCCGTCGGGGGGACAGGGTGCGGTAGAACTTTATTTGCAACCGCCTGCGAGTTGTTTGGGAGTAGTCCGCAAGGCTATTTGGAAGTATCTGAATGATCGGCAAACCAGCGTCAAGGGCCGCGACAGCAGGGCCGGGATGATGCGCTCACTGCTGCTGGTACCCGCCGCGGCATTGCTGCTGGGCGCCTGCGCCGGCGAGCCGGCCTTCCCGGGCGATGCCGAACGGGGCTGTCCGCGCTATCCGGCCTATGCCTCGCCCTACGCCTGCGACGGCTGGCCCTACGACGACAGCTACGTGCCCTATGCCCATCCCTATCCCTCTGGAGGGCCGATCCGGCCCTCTTATTACGACGGGCCGGGGTGGCCGGGCTTCGGTGCCTTCTCTGTCGGGGTCGACAGCCCCTTCTACGGCTATCGGTACGGCTATCCGCATGGATTCCGCTACGGTCTTTACTACGGTCGCTACTACCACGGCTACCGCGGAGGCTACGCCGACCGGCGGGGCTGGCGCGGCAGCCGCGCGGGCGCTCCGGCGGCGGGCGGCCGCTCCGGTGGACGCGGCCGCTAGCCGGCCCGCCAGGTTCTGGAGTATTCCCGCAGGGTAGATTGCGCCAATGCCTAGTCCTGAAGGGCACCGGCTTCCTACACACTCCTCCTTTTCAGTCAGGCGGCGAAGCGTTCGCCGACCTTTTTCCTTAGCATGGAGTTCATCTGCTTATGAGTGTCTTTCAAGGGACCGGTGTCCTGCTCGCCTTGATTGCCGTCTTCGGCGTCATCAACCATCGCTTCATCAAGCTGCCCGACACGCTGGGCATCACCGCCGTCGGTATCGTCGCCTGCCTGGCGGTGTCGGCATTCGGCTTCAGCCACCCGCAACTGGTGGCACAGGCGCGCGCCCTGGTGGCGCGCATCGATTTCCCCGAAGTGGTATTCCACGGCCTGCTGGGCCTGCTGCTGTTCGCGGGCGCGCTGCACGTCGACCTGTCACGGATGCGCCAGCAGCGGCGCGCCGTGCTGTTGCTGGCCACGATCGGTGTGCTGATCTCCACCCTGGCGGCGGGCGCCGGATTCTATTTTGCCGCGCAGTGGCTCGGCCATCCGATCAGCCTGCCCTGGTGCCTGGTGTTCGGCGCACTGATCTCGCCGACGGATCCCATCGCCGTGCTCAGCGTACTCAAGAAGGCGGGCGCGCCGGAAAGCCTGGAGGCCAAGATCGCCGGCGAGTCCCTGTTCAACGACGGTACCGCCGTGGTCGCCTTCCTGACGCTGCTGGGCCTGGCCACAGGCGCAAAGGAGCTTTCCGCGCCGGACGTGGCCACGGTCCTGGTGCGCGAGGTGGCGGGTGCGCTGGCGCTGGGCGCGGCGGTCGGCTACTGTGCGTCGCTGCTGTTGCGCAGCGTGGACAGCTATCCCGTGGAAATCCTCATCACGCTGGCATTGGCCATCGGCGGCTACGCCCTGGCCGAAGCCGTGCACGTGTCGGCACCGCTGGCGGTGGTCATCATGGGCCTGGTGATCGGCAACCACGGTGCGGCGACGTCGATGTCGGAGAAGACCCGCGAACACCTGTTCTCATTCTGGGGGCTGCTGGACGAGCTGCTGAACCTCGTCCTGTTCGGCCTGATCGGACTGGAAATCATCGCGCTCTCGCTGCAACAGCACATCGTCTGGCTCGGCCTGGTAGCGATTCCCGTCGTGCTGGCAGCCCGCGCCGTCAGCGTGGCCGTGCCGCTGCTGGCATTGCAGCGCTTCCGCCGCCTCAACCCGCATTCCGCCACCATCATGACCTGGGGAGGGCTGCGCGGCGGCATTTCGATCGCGCTGGCGCTTTCGCTGCCGGATTTCGACGGCCGCGAGATAGTGATCGGCGTGACCTACGTGGTGGTGGTGTTCAGCCTGCTGGTCCAGGCCACCACCTTGGGCCGCCTGGTCAGGCGCCTGGGCGCAGGGCGGGGGGCGCGCGCCGATACCGCACAGCCAGCACAGCCGGCCTAGTCGCCTGCATCAAGGGATGCGGGACCCGGGCCAGCGGAGCGACGGCTACCAGCAAGGTCACAGGTCACCGGCATCGCGCCACCTGTCCCGCATGCGAGGACGTTTCCGGCTTCACCCGGCGGCGTGCTCGCCCCGCTCAGGTGAGCTGCCGCAGCTGGCCGATGACGTTCATCAACTGCCCGTGTGCCACGATCACGCCGGATTCGTCCTGCAGCGCTTCCTGGTAGCGCTTGCAGAAGGCCGGGTCTCCGCGCTGGCTGAACAGCTTTTCGCTGGCCGCGGCGACCGCGCGGCAGGTTTCGTCGTGATGTTCCTTGCTGTCGAGTTCTTCGTCGATCTCGATGATCAGGCGCGAGAGGGGGTCGAGCCAGCGAAAGTAGGCATCCTCGGTCACGATCTGCACGAACTGCCCCGCTGGAATCGGGCCGTACAGGCGTTCATATTGACCTCGGTCATACCCGATCACTTCCTTGTGCACCTGGAGCAGCGCCGCGCGCAGGGCTCTCAGGCCTGAACGGCGATTCTCCTGGATGGCGAGGAACTGTTCGCTGGGCATGCTCTCCTCCTTTTCTGAGTGTTGCTAAGCGGATCCCGATGTCGTGCCGGACACTTCCAGCCAGTGCTCGGACGCGCTTGCCAGTATAGGCAGAGGCTATCGGTCCAGCCAGCGGCCAGCCCTAGCGAGTTTCCCGCATGCGGTTTGTCCCGATTGGCGCTGCGGGGCGGCTGGCGCTTGAGGAGGCGAGGGCCAGCGAAGGGCGGCCGCCGGATCACGCGCGGCTTGCGTGCCGGCCGCGCTACCCGGGGGCGGGCGGCGGGCGCCGGACGGCCCCGCCTGCACTTGGCTCAGGCTGCCTGCGCAGCCGCTTGCAGCAGGTGCTTCTGGATCTTGCCGCTGGTGGTCTTGGGCAATGCCGCGACGAAGTGGTAGCGGCGCGGGCGCTTGTAGGCGGCCAGCCGGTCGCCGTGGACGAGGAAGCGGTCAAGCGTGGCGGCGTCGACCGCGGCGCCGTCGCGCGGCACCACGTAGGCGCTGACGACCTGGCCCCAGACCGCATCGGCCTCGCCCCGCACGGCGACCTCGAGCACGTCGCCGTGCTCGATCAGCGCATCTTCCACTTCGCGCGGATAGACGTTCTCGGCGCCGGAATTGATCATGTGGTCGATGCGGTCGCGGATCCACAGGTAGCCGTCGCCATCGAGCACGCCGACGTCGCCGGTGTGGTACCAGCCATGGGCCAGCGCGCGCGCGTTGGCTTCGGGCCGGTTCAGGTAGCCGCGCATCATGCAGGGGCCGCGCACCAGGATCTCGCCCGCCTCGCCCGGGGCGCAGGCGTCGGCGGGATCGGTCGGGGCGCCATCGTCGCGCAGCCGCGCCACCACCAGGTCGTGGTTCAGCGCGGGGGTGCCCGCCGAGCCGGGGTGGCTCAACTGCTCGTGCGGATAGAGCACCGACATGCAGGGGCCCATCTCGGTGGTGCCGTAGACCTGGATCAACTGTGCGCCGACGAGCCGGTCCCATTCGCGCACCAGGTGCGGGGCCATCGACGCGCCGCCGTACTCGACCAGGCGCAGCGAGGCGAGGTCGCGTGCCGGCAGGTCGGGATGGTTGAGCAGCATGCCCACCATGGTGGGCGCCGCGAAGAAATGCGTGACGCGCTCGCTCTCGATCAGGTGCAGGGCCTCGGCGGCGTCGAAGCGCCGCTGCAGGACCTGGGTGGCGCCGACCTGCAGCCGCGGCAGGAAGCTGGTGTGCAGTTCGGCGGTATGGTTCAGCGGTGCCACGGACAGGCCGACGTCCTCGCGCGACAGGCGCATGGCCTGGTGCATCAGCGCGTTGTGCGCCAGCTTGCTGCGGTGGGTATGGAGCACGCCCTTGGGCCGGCCGGTGGTGCCGCTGGTGTACATGAGGATGCAGTCATCGTCCTCGTCCACCGCGATGCCAGGTGCCGTGGCGGGGCGGCCCGCGGCGAGGGCTGACAGGCGCGACGTGGCGAAAGCCGGCGCCGCATCCTCGTCCGCATAGATCCAGTGCGTGGTCGCGGGCGCCAGCGTGGCGGCCTTTTCCGCCACGTTGGCGCCCTCCGCTTCGAACAGCAGGGCCTTGGCGCCGCCATCCGCCAGGATGAAGGCGAGTTCCTGCGCGGCGAGCCGGTAGTTGACCGGATTGAAGACCGCGCCGATGCGCGCCGCTGCCAGCAGGCTGAAGACGAAGGCGGGGGTGTTGTAGAGGAAGGCAGCGACGACGTCGCCCTTGCCGATGCCCAGCGACAGCAGGCCGTGTGCGTGCCGGTTGACCTCCGCATCGAGTTCGGCGAAGGTCCAGGCACGGCGCTGCGCGCCATGCCCGTAGACGAGAGCGGTCTTGCCCGGCAGGTAGCGCGCGGGCCAGGCGAGGGTGTCGCCCAGGGTCTGGCTGTGCTTCAAGTCTTGTCTCCGGCTCGCCGGCAGCGATGTCTGCCGGGCAAAGCCGAAAACTATAAGGCGCGCCGCGCCGCAGGGGAAAGAACCTTTGGAAGTTTGCTTATGCCGGAAACGGCATATTTGCCGGCGACCGGGATCTCCCAGGCATCCGGGCCATCCGGGCCATCCGGGCCATCCGGGCCGCCCGCGCGCCTAGCGCGCGCTGTCGCACTGCGGGCAGACGCGCAGCAGCAGCGGGCCCTCCAGGCCGAGTTCGCCATCCTGGGGCAGGGGGCGTGCCTCGCCTCCGGCACCGGCCAGCATGCAGCGGCAACCGGCCGGACGCGGTTCCAGGCGGCGCGGCGTGCCTGCCGGCACGACCGCATAGTGGACGCCGAGCTGTACCCGGCGTTCCCACTGGCCGCTCGGGTCGAGCATCAGCAGCCACTGGCGGATCTGCGTCGACCAGTGCGCCACCGTTTCCGCCTTCACTTCGAGTTGCCGGGCCGCTTCCGCCAGCGACATGCTGCGCGCCAGCAGCGGGAAGATCTGCGCGAAGCGATCGACATGCCGCAGCCGGGCCAGCGGCGTGGCGCTCAGCCGGGTGAAGCGCCGCCGGCAATGGCGGCAGCGGAACTGGGGCAGTTCGTCGCCGCTCGGCGCGCAGGCATGGGCATCGTCCGCGCCGCAGTGCGGGCAGGCCGGCGCGATCGCCGCCTCGCTGCGCAGCACCTGCCAGGCGGCCTCGAGATAGGCGGCCAGCTCCGCATCGCCGCGGTTGCGGTTGCCGCTGCTCACGTGCATCAGGCTCGTCGGGCGCGGCTGCGCGCCGGCGGTGGACGCGAGGCCGGTGCCGGTGCGGAGGGCGGAGTGCTGGCGCATGGATGGAATCATGGTTGGCTTGTCTTGGCGCCGCTGTCTCCGGCGGCGATGGAAGAGGTGTCGCCGTGCCACCAGCCGCCACCCAGGGCGAGGTAGAGCGCGGCGGTATCGGCGAAGCGGCTGGCGCGCGCTTGCACGGTGGCCTGCACGGTGGTCTGGTAGGCCTGCTCGGCGTTGAGCAGCGCGAGCACGTTGATCTGTCCGAGTTCCAGTTGCCTGCTGGTGATGTCGAGCGTGCGGTTCGCCGCTTGTTCGGACTTCAGGGCCGCCTGCAGCACCAGCGCGTCGGCGTCCAGCGCATGCAGGGTGTCGGCCACGTTCTGGAAGGCAACCACCACGGTCTCGCGGTACTGCGCTTCGGCCTGGGCCATGGCGGCATCGGCAGCGCGCTTGCGCGCCAGCAGCGTGCCGCCGGCGAACAGTGTCTGGGTCGCGCTGCCGGCCAGGCTCCAGAACACGTTGCCGTCGTTGAACATCTGGCTGAACACGGTCGAGCTGCCGCCCAGGCTGCCGGTCAGCGTCAGCTGGGGCAGCATGTTCGCGATCGCCACGCCGACCTGCGCGGTCGCCGCATGCAGGTTGGCTTCGGCGGCACGCACGTCGGGGCGCTGGTGCACCAGTTGCGACGGCAGCGAGACAGGGAGTTCGCGCGGCAACTGGAAGTCGGCGAAGGTGAAGGTGTCCTCCGGGCCTTCGGCGGGCAGCTTGCCGGTCAGGGCGGCAAGCTGGTCGCGCTGCAGCGCGAGCTGCTTGCGCAGCGTGGGCAGCGCCTGCTCGGCCTGCGCCAGCTGGGTCTGCGCCGCCGCGACGTCGAGGCCGCTGGCCGCGCCCAGACCTTGCTGGCGCTGGAGATTGTCGAACAGGCGGGTATTGATCTCGACGATGCGCTCCTGTGCGTGGATCTGGGCGCGCAGGCCCGCTTCCTGGATCGCGGCCACGACCAGGCTCGAGGCCAGCGTCAGGTAGGTCGCCTCCACCTGGCAGCGCTGCGCTTCCTCGCTGGCGCGCAGCGATTCGACCTGGCGGCGGTTCAGGCCGAACACGTCGGGGGCATAGCTGATCGCCAGCTGCGCGGTGTGGAGGGTGAAGTATTCGTCGCCGGAAGTCAGCGTCGGCGAGATCGTGCCGACCGCGTTGCGCTGGCGGCTGGGCGAGTACGAGGCTTGCAGGGTTGGGAAGAAGGCCCCTTGCTGTGCCTTCACGTTCTCGTGCGCCTGCCTCAGTGCCGCTTGCGCCGCGGCCACCGTCGGGCTGGCCTGGAAGGCATCTTCGATCAGGCGGTCCAGCTTGGGCGACTGGAACAGCTGCCACCACTGGCGCGGAATGTCCATGCCGGCGACAAAGCGCTGGGCTTCGCCGCCCACGGTTGCTGCCGCGGCAGTCTGCGCCGGCAGCGGGGCCGGCGTGTAGCCGGCCGTGGCCGGTGCAGCAGGCGTCTTGAAATCCGGGCCGAAGGCGCAGGCCGAGAGCAGCGCACAGCCCGCGGCGGCGGCGGCCAGGGTGCTGCGTTGCCACCGGAATGGCCCGGTCTGCGGCGTGCGGTTGGGGAGAGACATCGATACGGCCTGCAGGCGTCCGGCTGGAATGTGCAGCGATTCTAGGAGCGATCCCCCAGGCCGAATACTGTGATTCGTCACAGTCCTGTGATTCCTCACAGTAGACTGCCCCCCATTGGTGCAAGCATGATGCGGGCAAATTTGCGCTATCTGTGGGGGTCCGCCGTGCCAATCGATGTCAAATCCGCCGCCATCGGGGCGACGGCCGCCGCTGTCGTGGTGGGAGGACTGGTGTTAGGCCTGTCCGGGCACACGCAGCCGACAGCCCTCTACGGCCCGCCTGCGGGCGGGCCCGCTTCGGCGCCGGCCGCGACCGTGCGCGGTGCGCAGGAAGTCACGCTCAACCAGGGGCAGATGCAGCACGTCAAGGTGGCCCCGGTGGAGGAGCGCGATTTCGCCAACCGGCGCGAGGCCATCGGCAACGTCGACTTCAACGAGGAGCGGTCGGTCCAGGTGTTCCCCACCAACCAGGGCAGGATCCGGCGCGCGTTTGCCAGGATCGGCGAAGACGTGCGCAAGGGCCAGCCCCTGTTCGAGATCGACAGTCCCGACCTGGTGCAGGCGGAATCCACGCTGATCTCCACGGCCGGCACGCGCGAGCTCACCACGCGCGCGCTGCAGCGCGCGCGCGGGCTGCTGGAGATCCAGGGTAACGCGCAGAAGGACGTGGACCAGGCCGTTGCCGATCAGCAGACGGCGGACGCCGCCTACAAGGCCGCGCGCAATGCGGTCGCCATCTTCGGCAAGAGCGAGGCCGAGATGGACCGCATGATCAAGGAGCGCCGCACCGATCCCGTCCTGACCGTGACCAGCCCCATCGATGGGCGCGTCACCGCGCGCAACGCCCAGCCCGGACTGCTGGTGCAGCCGGGCAGCAGCACCGCGCCTTATACCGTGTCCGACCTGTCGACCATGTGGATGCAGGCCTTCGTGCCCGAGACCGACAGCCCGCTGCTGCGCGTCGGCCAGCCGGTCAAGGTCAAGGTGATGGCCTTCCCCGGGCGCGTGTTCGACGGCAAGGTCACTTCGATCGGTGCCACCGTCGATGCCGGCACGCACCGCGTGCTGGTGCGCTCCGAGATCCAGGATCCGCACCACGAACTGCGCCCCGGCATGTTCACCTCGTTCGAGATCCGCACCGGCGAGCCGATCCGATCGCCCGCGCTGACGGTGGACGGCGTGGTGCGGGAAGGGGACGGCACCATGACCGCCTGGGTCACCGCGGACCGCAAGCGCTTCACGCGCCGCGTGGTGAAGATCGGCCTGATGCAGGACGACGTGATCCAGATCGTCGACGGCCTGCGGCCGGGCGAGCTGGCCGCCACCGAGGGCGCGCTCTTCATCAGCAACGCCGCCGCCATGTCCGGCACCTGAGCCGGCGATGCGCACCGAATCCATCCATACCCGATGAGCATCGAGCTGAACAAGAGGTAAATCCGTGCTGAGTGCCCTTCTCAAGCTGTCGCTGACTCGCCGGCCGCTGATCCTGCTGTTCCTGCTGGTGTTCGCCGGCGCCGGCCTGTTCGCCTTTTCCAAGCTGAACATCGAGGCCTATCCCAATCCCGCGCCGGTGATCCTGGAGATCACGGCGCAGGCGCCGGGCCTGTCGGCCGAGGAGATGGAGCGCTACTACACGGTGCCGATGGAAGTCGGGCTGGCGGCCACGCCCGGCGTCGAGAGCATCCGCTCGACATCCTTCTACGGCCTGTCCTTCGTGCGCGTGACGTTCAAGTACGGCATCGACTACTACTTCGCCTACACGCAGGCGGCGCTGGCGCTGCAGCAGAACGTCAGCCTGCCCAACAACGTGCAGCCGCAGATCCAGTCCTCCAGCCTGGTCGGCGAGATCTACCGCTACCAGCTCAAGGGGCCGCCGCACTTCGGCCTGACCAACCTGCGCACGCTGCAGGACTGGGTGCTGCAGCGCCGCTTGAAGACCGTGCCGGGCGTGATGCAGGTGGTGAGCTGGGGCGGCACCACCAAGGAATACGACGTCGATGCCGACCTGCACAAGCTGGAGGCCTACAACGTCACGCTGCCGCAGATCGTCACCGCGCTGGGCAATGCCAACGCCAATGTCGGCGGGCGCACCATCAACTTCGGCCAGCAGTCGGTCAATATCCGCGGCGTCGGCCTGATCCAGGATGTGTCCGACATCGAGAACATCGTGCTGACGCAGAGCAACGGCGTGCCGGTGCTGATCAAGGACGTGGCCAGGGTCAAGGTCGGTTTCACGCCGCGCCTGGGCCGCTCGGGGCGCGACAACGAGGATGATGTGGTGACGGCCGTGGTGGTGATGAACCGCACCCTGCAGACCAACGAGGTGGTGGCCCGCGTCAAGGCCGAGATCGACAAGATCAACAGCGACGGCACGCTGCCGGCGGGCGTCAGGATCGATCCCTACTACGACCGATCCTCCCTGGTGGCGGTGACCACGCACACCGTGCTGCACAGCCTGCTGTTCGGCTGCCTGCTGGTGTTCTTCATCCAGTGGGTCTTCCTCGGCGACCTGCGCAGCGCCATCATCGTCAGCGTCAATATCCCCTTCGCGCTGTTCTTCAGCATCATGATCCTGGTGCTGGTGGGGGAGTCGGCCAACCTGCTCTCGGTGGGGGCGGTCGACTTCGGCATCATCGTCGACTCCTCGGTGATCCTGGTCGAGAACGTGTTCCGCAACCTGCAGATGCCGGCCGCCGAGCAGGCGCGGCTGCTGGCCAGCCGCGAGGCTCGCGTGCTCGGCATGCGCGTGCCGGAGCGCATGCGCATGATCTTCGTCAGCGCGCTGCAGGTCGACAAGGCCGTGTTCTTCTCGGCCGCCATCACGGTGGCCGCCTTCGTGCCGCTGTTCACCATGCAGGGCGTGGAAGGACAGATCTTCGGCCCGATGGCGCGCACCTACGGCTACGCATTGCTGGGCGCGCTGATCGCCACCTTCACCGTGACGCCGGTGCTGTGCAGCTACCTGCTGCCCAAGGACATCGAGGAGAAGGAAACCTGGCTGGTGCGTGCGCTCCACCGCGTCTACGCGCCGACGCTGAAGTGGTCGCTGTCGAACAAGCGCTTCGCCGTGGTCGTCGGCGCCTGCGTGCTGGTGCTGACCGGCGTGCTGATGTCGCGCCTGGGGACCGAGTTCCTGCCGGCGCTGGAGGAAGGCAACCTGTGGATCCGCGCGACCATGCCGCCGACGGCCTCGCTGGAGGCAGGGGTCCAGCCGGTGGCGCGCATGCGCCAGATCCTGCTGCGCCACCCGGAGGTGGCCACGGTGGTGTCCCAGCATGGCCGCCCCGATGACGGCAGCGATGCCGCGGGCTTCTTCAATGCGGAGTTCTTCGTGCCGCTGAAGCCGTTCGACCAGTGGCCCGCCGGCATGACCAAGGAAAAACTGGTGGCGCAGGTGCAGAAGGAGTTCAACGATGAGTTCGCCGGCATCGCGCTGAACTTCTCGCAGTACATCCAGGACAACGTCGAGGAAGGGCTGTCCGGCGTCAAGGGCGCCAACTCGGTCAAGATCGTCGGGCGGGATCTCGACACGCTGGAGCGCCTGGCCGACCAGGTCGAGCGCGAGATGTCGCAGGTCAAGGGCGTGACCGACCTCGGTGTGTTCCGCGTGATGGGCCAGCCCAACCTGAACATCCGCATCCGCCGCGACGCGGCGGCGCGCTACGGCTTGAACACCGGGGACGTCAACACCGTGATCCAGGCGGCGCTGGGCGGCACGCAGGCGACCACCGTGCTGGAAGGCGACCGGCAGTTCGCGCTGACGGTGCGCCTGGCGCCGGAGTATCGCAACAACATCGATGCCATCCGCAACCTCAAGGTGGCCTACCAGACCTCGGGCGGCGGCAATGCCTATATCCCGCTGAGCGAACTGGCCGACATCACGCTGGACACCGGCGCTTCGTACATCTTCCACGAGCGCAACCAGCGCTTCATCCCGGTCAAGTTCAGCGTGCGCGGGCGCGACCTGGGCGGTACCGTGGCCGAGGCGCAGGCGCGCATCGCGCGCAACGTCAAGCTGCCGGAAGGCTATCGCATCGACTGGGCCGGCGAGTTCGAGGAACTGGAGCAGGCCAAGCAGCGCCTGGAGGTGATCGTGCCGATCAGCATCCTGATGATCCTGGTGCTGCTGTACGGCCTGTTCAACTCGCTGCGCGACAGCCTGATGGCGCTGGCCGGCATCCCTTTCGCCATCGCCGGGGGCGTGGCCGCGCTGTTCCTGACCGGGCTGGACTTCAGCATCTCGGCGGCGATCGGCTTCGTCTCGCTGTTCGGCGTCTCGGTGATGGACGGCATCCTGATGATCACCTACTACAACGACCTGCGCGGCCAGGGCATGCCGTCGGGCGGAGCGATGTTCCATGCCGCGCAGCACCGCATGCGGCCGATGCTGATGACGGCCCTGTCGGCCTGTATCGGCCTGTTCCCGGCGGCCATTTCCACCGGCATCGGCAGCCAGGTGCAGCGGCCGCTGGCGACGGTGGTGGTGGGCGGCATGCTGGTCGGGCCGATCATGCTGCTGGTGATCGTGCCGGCGCTGCGCATGGTCTTCCTCGGCAAGGATGCGCAGCCCGACGGCGAGGGCGGCGCGGCTGCGGAATCGGGGGTGTAGCGGCGGGTGCGCAGCGCCTGGCGGCGGCGCGCGGCCGCCGTCGCCTGCCGCCGCCAGAGCCCGATCCTCAGGGTTTGATGATGCCGGCCGAGGCGGCCTTGACCACCGCCTCGATGCGGGTGGCGACGCCGAGCTTCTCGCGCGCGTTGTCGATGTGGAAGTCCACCGTGCGCTTGGACAGGCCGAGGATGGTGGCGATCTCGCCCGAGGTCTTGCCGCGCGCGGACCACACCAGGGCCTCGATCTCGCGCTCGCTCAAGTGGACCGCGGGCAGCGCGGGGCGCTGGCGCGCGACGCGCGCCAGCCGCGTCTCGACGATGCTGGCGAGGATGTCGAAGTCCACCGGCTTGGTGACATAGTCGTCGGCGCCCAGCCGGCGCCCCTTCAATTCCGCCTCGCGCTGGGCCAGCGCGGTCAGGAAGATGAAGGGCATGTCGGCGAAGCGCGGCGCCAGCGCGGTCACCCGCTCCAGCAACTCGAAGCCGGTCATCACTGGCATACTCACGTCGCAGAGCACCAGGTCGGGGGCGTCGCGCAGGATGGCGGCCAGGCCTTGCTGGCCGTCGTGGGCGATGTCGACGGCGAAGCCGCGGTCGACCAGTTCTTCCGCGATCAGGTCGGCGGTCTCGGGATCGTCCTCGATGCAGAGGATCTTGCGCCGCGCGGCGTTCATGGCAGTCTCCGCGGCGGGCGGGCCGGGGCGGCCCGCGCGCCGGCCCGGTGCGGGCAGGCAGGTTTCATCATGCGTATCTTATGAAGCATCCGAGTCAGGCGTCCATTACGGCGCCAGCCAAGCCGCAGCGGCCCGTGGCGCGCCGGCGCGCGGGCATACCGGCGTTGCGCCCGATCCGGGTACGGCTGTCGCTGGTGTTCGTGCTGTTCCTGTTGCTGGTGGCCGGGGTGGGCGTGTTCAGCATCGACCGGCTGGCGAGCTTCCACAGCGTTTCGGCCCAGATCAGCGGGCGCTGGCTGCAGAGCAACCGTATTCTAGGGGATCTGAACAACTACATCTCGGATTTCCGCGGCAGCGAGGGCGACCTGCTGATCGCCAGCACACGCGCCGACCTGCACGCCGCGGAACAGGAGATCGCCCGCCTGGACGATATCGTGGAGGGCGGCGAGGCGCGCTACAGCCGCCTGGAACACGATCCGGCCGAGCTGGCGCTGTTCCAGCAGTTCACGCAGGAGTGGGCCACCTACCGGCAGGCCGCCTTGCGCGTCAGCGCGCTGGTGCGCAGCGGCGACATGCCCGGCGCCATCCAGCTATACCACGGCGATTCGCGCCGCGCCTTCAGCGCCGCCAACGGCACCCTGTCGGTGCTGACCGAGCGCAATGTGACGGGGGCGGCCGAGGCCACCGAACGCGAGGCACAGGCCTACGAGGAAGCACGCCGGCTGATCGCTGGCGCCATCCTGATCTCGCTGTGCCTGGCGGTGGCGGCGGTGGCCTATATCGTCGGCGCGGTGTCGACGCCGATCGCGCGCCTGGTCGAGCGCA
The DNA here is from genome assembly GCF_001854305.1 of Cupriavidus sp. USMAA2-4. Lineage (NCBI taxonomy): Bacteria > Pseudomonadati > Pseudomonadota > Betaproteobacteria > Burkholderiales > Burkholderiaceae > Cupriavidus > Cupriavidus sp. USMAA2-4. The sequence goes on from NZ_CP017749.1 coordinate 2,742,716, forward strand.
TGCACCGCATCTCGGATAACGACCCCGACGTGGACATTCCCGGCGCCCAGCGCCAGGACGAGATCGGCGACATCGCCCGCGCGGTGGTGCGCTTTCGCGACAATACCCGCGAACTCGAGCGCAGCAAGGCGGTGCTGGCGGCGCAGACCGCCAGGCTGGAGCAGACCCTGGCCAACGAGCGCCGCATGGCCGAGCTGCAGCGCAATTTCGTCTCGATGGCATCACACGAATTCCGCACGCCCCTGAATGTGATCGACGGCCATGCGCAGCGCCTGCTGCGCATGCGCGAGCCGCTCTCGGCCGAGGCGCTGGCGGAGCGCTGCGGCAAGATCCGCGGAGCCGTGCAGCGCATGACCAGCCTGATCGACCGCCTGCTGGATTCGTCGCAGCTGATGGACAGCGTGGCCATGGCGGCACCGCAGAGCGAAGACTTCGCCTTGCCGCAGCTGCTGCATGAGGTCTGCGAGATGCATCGTGACAGCTCGCCCAGCGCGCAGCTGGAAGAGGCCTTCGACGCCGCCGCCGCCGAGTACGTGCACGGCGATCCGCGCCTGCTGTTCCAGGCCTTCAGCAACCTGGTCGGCAACGCGGTCAAGTACTCGCCGGCGCGGTCGCCGGTGCGGATTGCCATCGAGAGCCGCAAGGACGCCCTCGCCGTGTCGGTCGAGGACCAGGGTATCGGCATCCCGGAGAACGATGTGGCCCACCTGTTCGAGCGCTATGTGCGCGGCGCCAACGTGGCCGGCACCGTGGGCGCGGGCGTCGGGCTCTACCTGGTCAAGCTGGTGGTCGACCTGCACCATGGCGAGGTAGCGGTGGACAGCCGCGAGGGGCACGGATCGCGTTTCACCGTGGTGCTGCCGCGCGTGGCGCCGCCGCGCCGCATGCCGTAGCCGCGCGGGGCGGGCCGCCGGCGCGCGGCGCTCAGACGCGGAAGTCGGCGATCATGTCCTCGTCGGTGCGCGCCTCCAGCCGCCCTGAGCGGCACGCGGCGGCAAAGGCGTCGTAATCGCGCTCGACCTGGTCGGCATAGCTCGCGGCATATTTCAGCAGGGCCTCGACGAAGCGGTCGCTGCGGCCCATGTAGGCGGCGATCTCGATGGCCTTGCCGCCCGCCTTGGCGTGGGCGCGCGCCAGGCTCCAGCCGCACAGGTTGGCGTAGCCTTCCAGCACGTCGAGATCGAACAGCTCGATGTCTGCCGACAGCTTCATGTCGCGCAGCTGGCGGAAGTAGAAATGCCGTCCGGTCGGCCCGGTCGACCAGCCGAGGAAGATGTCGCTGGCCGCCTGCAGCACGCGCTGGCCGAGCACCACCCGCTGTCCCTCGTGGGCCGCCGCCTTGCCCGACAGGCTGCGCCGGATCACCGACGGGCTGGCTTCCTTGATCTGCAGGAACATGGGCTTGCCCAGGTCGTCCGTCATCAACAGCACCAGGCAGCGCGTGCCGACACTGCCGACACCGACCACCTTGAAGGCGAGGTCGTGCGCGCGGAAGTGGCTGAGCAGCGCGCGCCGGTCGTGTGCGAGCGTCTTCAGGTAGCGCGCGAACATCTGCCCGGCCAGTTCCTGCCAGTTGTCCAGCCGCAGCCAGCCGTCGTCGGCGTCGAACAGGGAGTTCACGCCGTGCACGTGGAACATCGCCGGCGGCATCTCGCGGATGGTCCAGGTGCCGTCACGCAGCTCCGCCATCTTTTCCAGCATGGTGTCGTGCGTGCGCGTGGCCGCGCGTTCCATGCCATGGCGGATCGCGCGGCGCCGCTCGGGGGTGAGCGCGGTCTCTAGCATGCGCTCGAAGGTGATGCGGTCGTACCAGAGTTCGAGCGCGCTGTATTCGGCATAGCGGCGCATGCGCGCCTGGTACTGGCGCACCACGGCCTCGACCATCGCCTCGGCGGTGCCGCGGCTCAGGCGCAGGTGGCGCGCCGCCAGGATAAAGCTGACCGCCAGCCGCTTCAGGTCCCATTCCCACGGGCCCTCGTCGGCCTCGTCGAAGTCGTTCAGATCGAATACCAGCTGGCGCTCGGGCGTGGCGAAGCCGCCGAAGTTCAGCAGGTGGGCGTCGCCGCAGATCGGCATGACCATGCCGGTGCCGGGCAGGCGGCCGAGATCATGGGCCTGGAGGATGGCGCTGCCGCGGAAGAAGGCGAAGGGCGAGGCCAGCATGCGGCCGTAGCGCAGCGGTACCAGGCGGGGCACGCGACCCGCGCTGCTCTGTTCGAGCAGGGCGATGGCGTCACGCTCGGGCTTGCCGGCCTCGGCGTGGGCGGAGCGTTTCATGTACTCGCGTACGGCGCGCCCGGCCGCCGCACGGTTTGCCGGCGAGGTCTGCGCCATCATGCGCCGCTCTCCGTCACGCAGGCGGACGCAGCGGGTCCGGGGCGGGACCGGCGTGAAGGAAATGTCCTGGTTGCAGCTGGATACCGCATCGCTTTCTCCTGGCGGGCGCCAGGCGCGGCGCCGCGGTGGCGCGCGTCCCCGGCCGCGGCGGGACGGATTCTGTCCATGCGACAGGAGCATAGCAGTCAAGCGCGTGTGTGGAGAGGGCTTTTGCATCTCCCTGCCCGCATCTCCCCGCCGGCCCGCGAGGGGCAGGGAAATGGATCGCCCGGCCCGGCGGGGCACGGGCCCCGCTTGCGGAGGGAGCCCGCGCTTGCCGGCTCCCTGCCGGCCGCCGGTGCGCTGGCTAGTGCAGGCCGAGACGATAGCTCACGGCGTAAGGCAGCTTGCCCGGCTTGGCGCTGCCGACGGGCTGCGACAGGGCGGTGAACTCGGTCTCGTTGAAGGCATCGAGCCGGCCCAGTTCGGCGGCGGTCTTGCCGTTGCTGACCACCGCGCCCGGCGCCAGCGCCACCATGGCCGTGGCGGCGGCACGCACCGCCGACAGGTAGCTGGCGTTGTCGTCCAGGTTGTAGCCGGACAGCTTGACCTGCCGGCGCAGCCAGTCGCCCCAGTAGAACTCGGTGAACTCGGTGGCGCCCGCCAGCTGCTGGTAGCCGATGTCGCGCGTGAAATAGACCAGGGAGCGGTAGCGGTCATTGCCCAGGCCGTTGCCGAAGCCCAGGCCGGCCGGCAGCTGGACCGGCGTGATGGCGCGGTTGTCGGCATCCTTGAGCCACACCAGCTTGCGGGCGCGCAGCGTGCGGAAGAAGGCGCCGCGGCTCAGGGTCGACAGGTTGTCCTGCACCTTGATCCACATCCTGGCCTTGCTGCCGCCATCCGCGCTTTCCCACACGCTGCTGAAGGTGTGGTGGCCATCGGTCAGGTAGGGCACGCCGCCGGGGCCCACCACCAGCGTCTTCATGTCCTCGGGCTTGGTGCCGACGTCCTTGGTGCAGGTGAAGGAAGACAGGTCGTCCAGGCGGGCGGTGGCCAGCGGCGCGCTCTTGCTCTTGTTCTGCCCGTTGGCCTCGCAGGCGTCGTCGAATTTCTTGACGGGGTCGGCCGCGTAGCGGCCCAGCTTGTAGTAGATCTGGTCGTAGCCGATCGCCGGCTGGGTCGGGCGCAGGTCGCCCAGCGTCACCTTGATGATGTCGTTGGCCTTGGCACCAAGGTAGGCGGAATTGCCGGCCTCGGCCGGCATCGGCGTGCAGACCCCCATCAGCTGGCGCGTGCCGCCCTCGACCTGGCGCAGCTGGTAGGCGAGCCGGGCGTTGACCGGCAGCAGGGCGAGGGTAGCTTGCCGGGCCTGCCCGTCGACCGTGAGCGGCCAACTGCCCGCGATCAGGCCATTGGCGTTGCCGCCGGCGGCGGCGTTGTAGCGCAGCGCGACATCGGCGGCGAGGTTGTCGGCGGCCAGGGTGGTGCCGCCGACGGAGACGATGTTGCGCGCAGTGCGGCCGGTCGTTGCACCGGCGCTGTCGAGTTCCGGCTCGGCGCACAGCCAGTCGCCGTCGATGGCCTGGGTGCCTAAGGCCTGCGTGGCTTGCAGCAGCCAGCTGCCGTTGCGGGCGGTGCCGTTGCTCTCGCGCGAGGCTTCGTCGACCACCAGCGTGGCCTGTCCTGCCTTGGCGCCTTCGGCGCGTGCCACGAACAGGCGTCCGACCGCCTTGCCGGAGAGCGACAGGGCAAAGGCGCCGGGGTAGCGCGCCTGGTCCGCGTCGGCGGCCAGCTTGCCGCTCTCGCCGCCGCTGCAAGCGTCGGCATAGGCCTGGCCCGGGCAGTAGCGCACGGCGCCGTCGCTGCCGATGCGCAGCTGGCCGGCGGCGGCGAGGGTGCCGGCCTGGCGCAGGAAGTTGTAGGTGCCGGCGATGTCGGCGAGCTGGGCGCCGCGGTTGGCGGCGCTGAGATGGCCTTGCAGCAGGCTGCCGTCGCCGGCGGCGACGTTGGGAACCTGGCCCAGGGCGCCCGACAGCACGCCATCCTGCAGGGTGAAGGTGAAGGTGACCGCGGCGGCGGCCTGGGCCAGCGCGGCGGGCGCGCCGGCACCGGCCGTGAACTGGCCGGCTCGGTAGCCGTTGCCGGCGGCCGCGTAATCGGCGACCAGGCTGCCGGCCAGGCCGAACTGCGAGTCGAGGAAGCGCAGTGTCAGCTTGCCGGCGGCGGGCTGGCCGAGTTCGACCGAAACCGTATCGCCGAAGCCGATCGCGCCCACATAGAGCTGGCCGCCGGCCAGCGGCGCCACCGCCGCGGGCGTGCTGGTGCCGGGCGTGCCGCCCCCGTTGCTGCCGCCATTGCCGCCGCTGCCGGCGACCGGCGCAGCGTCGTCGCCACCGCCGCAGCCGGCGATCAGCGCGGCCGCCAGGCCGCAGGCGATGGTCCTCGAATGCCCCTTCATGTTCTTCCCCGTTCCTTTTTTCGATGATCCGCGCCGGCGCATGTGACGCCGGATGCAGGCGGACGGTGTGCAAATCTATGGCAGGAAGATGACGGTGGTGTTACAGAATGCGTTGTCGAGAGGACAAGCAGGGGGCGTATGGCGCGCCTTGCGGCCGCTGGCGTGCCGGCGCCGGACCGCAAGGCGAGGTGATGCGGCAGGGGGAGAGGCTCGGCGAAGCGAGCCGGGGCGGGGCGCGGTCCAGGCCGTGCCCCGCCCCGGCGGCCCCGGGTGCTGCCTTGCCTTAGAAGGGCAGCGGGCCGACCGCAGATTGCGGCGCCGCCGGCGGGAACTGCAGCGGGCCGGTCTGGCGCTGCAGCGCGTAGCGCAGGTAGACGCCGGCGTACCACTGCCGGTAGTCGCGCGCATTGTCGATGCCGAACAGGCCGCCGACGTACATCTGCTGGCTGGCCTGGTACTCCATCGAACCGACCAGGTTGTACGCCAGGCCGGTCTTGGACTGGCCTGGGTAGACCGCGCTGGTGGCGTTGGTCAGGCCGGCCGCGTTGGCGCTGGCCACGGCGCTGTTGGCGGCGGACTGCGCCGCCGCATTGGTCGGGAAGAAGTTGGAGTCGTTCTCGGAGAAGGACTGCACGCCGAGCGCGCCGCGGATGTGGTACGCGATCTTGCCGCTGCGGCCGGACAGCGACATCGGCAGCGTCACGGCGAAATAGCGCTGGGGGCTGAAGTAGCCGCCCTGGCCGAAGGTGAAGTAGCGCAGGTTGTCGGCATAGCCCATCGAGGTGAAGTTGATGCCGCCCATCCAGCGTTGCTCGGGTGTGTCGAGCAGGCGGATGTAGAAACCGCCGCCACCTTCCCAGCGGGTGTTGCGCGCCACGTCGTGGCCGGTCAGCAGGCCGTAGCCGCCGTAGCCGTAGATGCCCAGGGTGCCGTCGTCCCAGCCCAGGTCGGCACGCCCGCTGCTGTTCATCACGCCGCCCCAGCGCAGGCCGGCACGGGTATCCTGCGCGCCGGAGTAGGACAGCACGCTGTCGGTGACCGGGCGCCGCGACGCCGCCAGCGACAGCGTGGTGCGCTGCGTGACCGGCAGGTTGACCTTGACGCCGGCATTGACGTCGGCGTACTGGAAGCCCAGCGGGGTCGAGCCCACGTCGGCATTGATGCGCTCCGACTCATAGGCCACGCCCACCGCCGCGCCGAAGGCGCTCTGGTTGCCGGCCGAGGCGCCGGAGCGCGCCACCAGCGGGCCGGCGCCGAAGCGGTAGGCCGAGTTGTAGTCGGTGCCGACCGAGCCGGCATCGATGGTCACCGGCGTCACGCGCGCCACCAGCTTGCCGTTGCCCGCCGGCATCCTGCCTTCCGCCACCACCTGCGTCTCCATCATCTGGCTCATGCCGGAGTCGCCGCTGCGGCCGCGCAGCATCGGCCCGCCAGCCAGCATCGGGCTGCGCTGCGCCTGGAGGTCCTGCAGTTCCTGCTGCGCGGTGCGCGGCGTATTGGTGTCCGCTTCCTGGCTGTCGTTGTCGGACAGCCAGGGCAGGCGAGACTGGGCGCCGAGCGGCTGGCGCGCGGGCACGGCCACGGGCTGGGGCGCCGCCACCGCGGCGGCATAGGCCTGGGCGGGGGAGGCGTTGGCCGGCAGCGGCGCCGCGGCGGGAGCGGCCGCATAGCCTGCGGCGTAGCCCGCTGTAACCGGCGCCACAGCCGGCGCCGCGGCGGCACGCGTATTGCGTGTGTTGCCTGTGCTGCGGCTCGCTGTGGTTGCGCGGGTGCCGGCGCCAGCGGCCGGGTAGTAGGCGCCCGGTGCCTGCATGGCCTGCTGGGCAGCCTGCTGCTGCGGCACGGGGATGTAGGGCTGGCCGTAACCCTGCTGTGCGTAGGCGGGCGGTGCAGCCGGCAGCGAGGCTGGCTGCATCACCGCTTGCGCGGCCACCGGCGCCGGCATCGGCGCATAGGGTGCGTTCGAGCCCGGTACCGGCAGCTGCGAGGTGCCGCGCTGCCCGGGCAGGCCGACGAAGGGGTTGCCCGGCACGCGGTCGAAGCCCGAGCCGGGGCGCGTCGGCGCCAGGCCCGGCATGGCGGCGCCGGCCTGCGCGGCCGCGGCATTCTCGGCCGCCACGGCGGCGCGGAAATAATCCATGGCCTTGGTCGGCTTGCCTTCGGTACGGTAGAAGCGGCCGGCCTCGGTCAGCACGCGCGGCGACTTGGGTGCCTGCGCCAGCGCCATCTGCAGGATGGCTTCGCCGCGGCTGAATTCCTTGGCGGCGCCGGCCGCGCCTACTGCCGACAGCAGCAGGTCGAGGTTGCGCGGGTCCTTCTCGATCAGGCCCTCGTACAGCGTCAGCGCCTTCTGGCCTTCGCCGGCCTTGGCATACATGCGTGCCAGGCTGCCGCGCACCGCGGCATCGCCCGGCCGTTCGGACAGCGCCGGCGCCAGCGTGTCGTAGGCCGCCACCAGGTCATTGGCCTCGGTCAGCTGGTCGGCCTGGCGCACGATGTAGGCCACGCGCAGCGAGTCGTAGTCGCGCCGCTGCGGCGCGTTCATCGGAGCGTTGAGGAGCTGGCGCAGCAGGCCGGCCAGTTCGACGTCCTGCTTGGTCTTGAGCAGGATGGCGGCGTACTGCAGTTGCACGCCGACATCGGGCTTGGCGGTGCGCCCGATCACGGAGCGCATCAGCATCAGCGCGTGGGTCTCGTCGCCCGCGTCGGCATAGGCCAGCGCCAGCGCGCCGAGCTGGTCGGCATCGCGCTGGGCATAGCGTTCGGCCTGCTGCAGCACGTTCAGCGCCGCGGCCGGCTGGCCGGCGGCGGCCAGGCCGGCGGCACGCTCGGCTTCGGCGTGCACCCACAGCCGGCGCTGCAGATTGCCCATCTCGCGCGTGCGGTTCTGCGGCGGGATGCGCTCCAGCGCATCGAGGCCGCTCTGCCAGCGCCCGGTCTCGGCGGCCAGCAGCGCGCTGGCGAAGAGCACATCGGGCTGGTCGGGATTGGACATCAGCAGTCCGTCCATGACCCCGCGCGCCTGCTCGGGCTGGCCCATGGCGACGTAGGCGCGTGCCACTTCGAGCCGCACCCAGGGGTCGGTCGGGTCGGCCGCCATGGCGTCTTCCATGGCACGGCGCGCGGCCGCCGTGTCGCCGCGGGCCAGGGCTTCGCGGGCCTGGATACGCGCCTGTTCGGCGCGCAGCTTGCCCAGCGAGCCGACCTTGTCCTGCTGCTGCGGCGTCAGCCGCTCCACCACGGCCAAGGCTTCGGCGTTCTTGTTCTGCGCCGCCAGCACGTCGACCAGGCCGCGCGTCGCATCGGGGTTGTCGGGCTGCTGGCGCAGCACGCGGCGGTAGCCGGCCTCGGCCGCGGCGTACTGGCCATCGGTGGCGAGCACATCGGCCAGCGCCACCTGGGCCGCCGGCTGGTTGGCGTCGAGTTTGGTGGCGCGCTCCAGCAGCTTGCGGGCCTCGGCGCGGTTGCCGGCGTCGCGCGCGGCGTTGGCCTGCTCCATCAGCATCCAGTAGTCCGCGCTGTTGTGCGCGCTGCGGTAGCGCGCGCCGGCGCCGCGCCGCTCGGCCTGCTCGAAGAAGTCGGCGGCCTCGGCGAACTTCTCCTGCTTCAGGCGCAGCACACCCATGCCGCCGAGCGCGTCGGCGTCGCCGGGACGCTGGGACAGGGCGTTGCGGAAGGCCGTGTCGGCGCCCTCCAGGTTGCCGGCGTCGAGCGCGCGGAATCCTTCCTGGACCACCTTGCGCACCGGGTCGGCGCTCGGCGCTTCGGCGCGGGCCGCCTGCTGCTGCGCGCGCGCGATCGCGTCGAGCTTGGCGCGCACCGCGGTGTCGTCGGGATGGGTGGCGAGCCAGGTCTGGAACAGCGGTGCGTCGGCCGGGCGGCCGCCCAGCCAGGTCAGGGCGCGGCGCCAGCTCTCGCTGGCCTGGGTGCCGACGTCGGAGCGCTTGGACAAGGCTTCGAGCTGGCGGATGCCCTCGCGGCGCGTGTTCTCGCGATAGGTCAGGTGCTGTGCGAGCGCGAGCTGCGCGCGCACATCGCCGGGGTTGTCGCGCACCAGTTGCTCCAGGCCCTTGCGCGCCTGTTCCCAGCCTTGCGCGGTGCCGCCGAGCGTCTGGTAGTACTCCAGCGCCAGATCGCCTTGCGGCGCGGCGCCGCCGGCAGCCTGCTGGTAGCGCTTGACGGCCTCTTCGGACTGGCCGGCGCGCGCCAGCTGGCGCGCCTGCTCGACCTGCTGGCGCGTGCCGGCGCTGCCGCCGTTGCGGATGGCCTGGTCGAGGCGCCCGGCCAGCGGCGAGTCCGGCTTGGCCTTGCGCAGCCGGTCGAGATAGGTGCGCGCGCTGTCGGCCCGGCCGGCTTCGAGTTCGGCGACGCCCATGCCGTACAGCGCATCGGGCTGGTTCGGGTCCAGGCGCAGGATCTTCTGCCAGGCTTCGATGGCGCGGTCGCTGCGCCCGCGTGCCTGCCAGAACTTGCCCTGGTCGGTCAGCAGCTTGACCGGATCCTCCTGGGCCGCGGCGCTGACGCTCCACATGGCCATCAGGCCGAGCAGCAGCGAGCGCGCGGCCGGCCGCGCCTGGCCACCCGCCGTGCCGGCGCCGGCCTGCCGCCGGCTGCTCATCCGCCTCACTTCGCTGCTGCGCTTCGACATGCTTTTTCCCACTGCAGTTCTAGTTGTCCCGAGGGCGCGAACCGGTAGCGGCCTTCGTCATAGCCGAGGCCGAACAGTCCGAGCACGGTGTCGTAATAGGTTGCCGGCGCGCGCTGCTGGTGCACCGGGTCGGCCAGTCCCTGGGCACGGCTGCGCTGCGCTGCCAGGCCGGACGAGCCGGCCGCGGCCAGGAAGGGCAGCAGCGCCGCGGAGAAGCCGAGCGGGCCCTCGCCCTCGAGCGCGCCGCTGTCGGCGTGCATGCGCTCGGGCGGCGCGGCGAGCCCGGCCATGCGCTGGGCGTGGGGCGCCAGAGCCTGCCGGATGGCACGGCCGGCCGCGTCGGCGCGCGGTGTCATGCCGGACCACAGGTAGACGCGGATGGCGTCGTAGCTGCTGACGTCGCCCTTGACCGCATCGGTGCCGAAGCCGCCCGGGCTGGCATAGGCGGACCAGTCGGGCACGATGCCCTGCCGGGCCACCGCCGTGATGAAGCGCCCGGCCTGCACGGCCAGCGTGGCCCATGGCCCGGCACCGTCGGCGGCAGCCAGGCGCCTCAGCACCGGCACCGGCAGGTAGCTGGCATTGAGGCGCCACTGGCGCGGTGCGTCGCTCTTGGCGTCGCTCCTGGCGCCGCCCTTGCCGTCATCCTTCGCGGCCGAGGCAGCTTCGGCCTTGTCCGCCGGCTTCGGGCCGCCTGTCATGAAGCCTTGCGGTCCCGGCAGCAGCATGGTGCCGAAGCCGGGCAGGCTGCCGACCTCCTGCGCCGCCACCTGCTTGAGCAGGGCGCGCGCGGCCGTGGCGTAGCGGGGTTGTTTCCACAGGCGCGCGCCTTCCAGCAGCGCGTAGGCGAACCACAGGTCGGCGTCGGAGGCGGAGTTGGCATCGATCACGCCCCAGGAGCCGTCGCTGCGGCGGCCCCAGCGCCAGGCCGGCAGCCTGGTGGCGAGATCGCCGGCGCCCAGGTTGGCCACGCTCCATTGCCACAGGCGGTCGAAGGTGGCGCGGTCGTTGGCGATCAGTGCGAACACCATGCCGTAGGACTGCCCCTCCGAGGTGCTGTGCTGCTCGGGCGTGGACGGATCGATGACGCGGCCGTCGTCCTGCACCAGGCGGGCGAGGAACTGGCGGTACAGCGGCCAGTCGCAGGCCTGGGGGGCAACCTGAGCGGCAGCCTGCGCCGGCCGCGGCAGCGCGCCGAGCAGCGGCGCGGCGCCGAGCGAGCCCAGCCAGCCGAGCAGGCGCCGCCGCGCGGCGAACGCAGCGTGCCGCATCAGCCCTTGCCTCCATGCCGCATGGCGGCACGTGCGCGCAGCGTCAGGTACAGCATGGCGCCCAGCAGCAGGGCCGCCAGCCCGATCATCAGCACCAGCGCGTAGGGCCGCTTGGACAGCCACCAGTGTGCATAGGTCCACGGCGGCAGGCGGCCGACGTAATAGTTCTGCTGCGCCGCCAGGCTGTCGATGGTCTTGCCGCGCAGCACCGCCAGGCTGCCTTGCACCTGGGCGAGCTGTTCCGGCGTCAGCAGGGCATCGGTCATCGCCTGCAGCCCCTGCGGCGTGTTGCCGATCACGGCGACCACGCTGCGGCCGCTCTGCAGCGGCGATTCGAAGCCGGCCAGCGCCGCCTGGGTACCGCTGGCGCTGACCGACAGGCGCGCGGCGACGCGCCGGTCGCGCGACAGCTCGGCGCCGTTCCACCAGTCCAGCAGCGTCGAGTAGACCGAGGTCAGCGTGAAGCGCCCTTCGTTGGCGCCCATCCCGACCGGCATGCTGTCGGCCCAGCGGCTGAGCAGCGGCTGGTTCTGCGGCGTGCCTACCACCAGCAGGTCGCGCGAGGCCACGCTCTGCACCTGGGCGGCACCTGTCACGGTCACGCCGGTGGCGGGGTAGCCGGTCGACTCGCCCATGCGGCCGAGCAGGGTCAGGTAGGCGGTATAGTCCTCGGCGCCGGGCTTGTCCGGCAGCACCACGGCCGTCTCGGAGAGATCGGCCAGGCGCGTGAAGGGGAAGCCGCTGTTGCCGAACACAGCGAGGTCGGGCAGGGCGATGAAGTGCGGCAGGCCGGATACGTCGATGGTCGAGTCCGGATCGATGGCGCCCTTGACGTTGTCGATCAGCACGTCCTTGCAGGCGCCCTGCTTGAGGTAGTCGTAGTAGTAGTGGAACTGCAGCTGCGTCTGCGCCGGCAGCTGGAACAGCGGCAGCTTGATATTGGCCGTTTCGGGGATCGAGCCGTCGGGCAGCGCACGCTCCAGCAGCTGCGTGACGCGGCCCTGCTGGTCCTTGACGGCGCGCAGCGGGAAGGCGCGCAGGAAGCGGCCGCCGACGTTGACGTTGAGCGTGGACTTGTCCAGCACCGGGCGCGGCGTGTAACGGTACTTCAGCGCGATCGGCACGCCGTGCCCGCGCCAGTCGAACAGGTCGGGCGGCAGCCGCAGGTTGACGCGCACCAGGTCCGGGTTGTAGCCGGAAACGTTCAGGTCGCGCGTGTTGGCCAGTTCGCCGAAGCGCACCGGGCGGTCGGTGCGCAGCCAGTTGGGCGCGTCATAGGGCTGGCGCGGGGCGATCTGGTCGATCTGGGTGATCGTGGCGGTGCTGCCGGACAGCGCGCGCGCGCCCAGCGCCAGCCCCTGGGCGGCTTTCTTCAGCTCGGCGCTGTCGCGGCCCATCACCAGCAGCAGCTTGCCGTTCGCATCGCCCGGATTGGGCACGATGGCCACCGTCGGGCCCGACACCGGCGGCAGTGCGACGCCGGCGGGGCGTTCGTCGGCGGTGGCGAAGACCACCGCGTTGCCGCTGGCGGGCACCTGGTTCAGTGCCGCCGGGAAAGAAGCACCGCGATAGCCGGCCAGGGCGCCGAACCACGAGGACACCGCGCCGGCGGCTTCCAGCGTGGTGGTCGATGGCGCGCCGGCGAAGACGAAGGGCAAGGTCAGCCGGCGCACGTCACGCCGGTCGAAGAAAGGCAGCGGCAGCAGCGCCAGGTCATTGGCCATGCCCAGCGAGGTGACCGTCAGTTCCAGCACGCTGGCATTGCTGACGGTGGCCCACAGGCTGCTGTGGAAGGGGTCCTCGCAGTCGGTGGTGTAGTGGCCGATCAACTGCAGGTTGAGCCGGTTGAACTCGGTGATCAGCTGCGGCTCGATGGTGATCTCGCGCTCGATCGTCGTGCCCGCCTGTTCCTTGGGCACCGGCAGCGCCGCGGCGACTTCGCCGTTGACGATCACGTTGATATGCGACAGCGCGGGGATCAGCGCCGGGGAATAGGTGTAGCGCAGCTTGAGGCGGGCGCCGGTGACCACCTGGTCGGCGCGCACCGAGAAGGGCACGCCGTTGACGCCGTCGACGCCGCGCAGCTGGAAGGGGTTGTCCGCGCCCAGCTGCTTCAGCGTGAAATTGACCTGTTGCGTGCCGGCGCGCGGCCCCGCGGGCTGGGCCGTGCCATCGGCCGGGAGCGGCGATTGGCGCGAGGCGGCGGGCACGGTGGCGGCCTGGCGCTGGGCGCCGGCAGGGGCCGCGGCCAGCAGGGCCAGTGCCAGCAAGGCGCTCAGGCGGGCGGGCCGCGCGCGTCGTTGCGCGTGCGCGTCGGATGGGCGTCGAATCGTCATCAAGGCTGTCTCTTCTTGTTCCTGAATTCCGTTGTTTTTGGGGGCCGGCCGCGGCGGGCCGGGGCCGTCAGCGCGCGCGCGCCTGCGGTGCGGGCCGGCGCAGCAAGCGGCGCATCTCCCGACCGAGGTGGAACATCACGTTCTGGAATCCCATCACGCCGATGCGCATGATCTGCCGTGCCGCCAGCCGCGGCGCGTCGGGGCGCTTGCGGCCCCATGAGTCGATCCAGGCGTCGGCGCGGGCGAACGTGCACTGCACGAATTCCATCTCCTGGCGCGGCGTCATCTCGTCGAGCGCGAGGCCGGTATGGCTGCGCCCGTGGAACACCACCTTGCCGGTGAAGGCATGCTCGTCCTCCTGCAGGTAGAGCGACACGGTGACCGCGTCGCCCTTCTTCAGCTCGCAGCCGGGCGGCAGCTTGAGGCCGAGGCCGCCTTCGGCGAAGTCGCTGGTCTCGCAGACGATGGTATTGCCGTCGGCCAGGCGCAGCGCAGCCGGCAGGCGCATCGCCACGCGGTGCGATTCGCGGATCTGGCGCGTCTCGGTGGCCACCGCGATCGAAGCGCCCAGGATGATCAGGTTGTACACCGTCCAGATCAGGTTCAGCACCACCGTGGTGGTCTCGACCTCCTGCCAGACGAACAGGCGCATCACGCCCACCGCCAGCCCCAGCAGGTTCAGCAGCAGCATGATGAGGTAGGGGCGCGAGATTTCCCAGTCGAAGTAGGCTTCCTCGATCACGCCGCCCTTCGGTGTCACGTTGAACTTGCCCGCGGCGGGGTTGAGGAAGGCGACCAGGGTCGGGCGCATGATGTACCAGGCCAGCACCGACTCGTAGACCTCGTTCCAGAAGGAATGGCGGAACTGGCCCTGCACGCGCGAGTTGGTCATATTGGCGTGCAGCAGGTGGGGCAGCGCGAAGATGGCGATGGTCAGCGCCGAGGCCTGGATCACGTGCGCGCCGAACAGCAGGTAGGCCAGCGGCGCGGTGAGGAAGACCAGGCGCGGCAGCCCGTAGAAGAAGTGCAGCATCGCGTTCAGGTAGCACAGGCGCTGCGGCAGCGACAGCCCGGGACCGAACAGCGGGTTGTCCAGCCGGCAGATCTGCGCCATGCCGCGCGCCCAGCGGATGCGCTGGCCCACATGGCCCGACAGGCTTTCGGTGGCCAGGCCGGCCGCCTGGGGAATGGCCAGGTAGGCGGTGCCATACCCCTTGCGGTGCAGCTTGAGCGCGGTGTGGGCATCCTCGGTCACCGTCTCCACGGCGATGCCGCCCACTTCGAGCAGCGGGGCGCGCCGGATGATGGCGCACGAGCCGCAGAAGAATGTGGCATCCCACAAGTCGTTGCCGTCCTGGACCAGGCCGTAGAACAGCTCACCCTCGTTGGGCACCTGCTGGAAGGTGCGCAGGTTCTTCTCGAACGGGTCCGGCGAGAAGAAATAGTGGGGCGTCTGCAGCATGGCGAGCTTGCGGTCCTTGAGGAACCAGCCGGTGCAGATCTGCAGGAAGGAGCGCGTCGGGATGTGGTCGCAGTCAAAGATGGCGACGAACTCGCCGTCGGTCTTCTTGAGCGCCTCATTGATATTGCCCGCCTTGGCGTGGCGGTTGTTGTCGCGGGTCAGGTGCGCGACGCCGACCTTCTCGCAGAAGGCGCGGAATTCCTCGCGGCGGCCGTCGTCCAGCACGAACACGCGGATCTTGTCGGCGGGCCAGTCGAGCGACATGGCGGCGAACACGGTCGGCTTCACCACCGAGAGCGGCTCGTTGTAGGTCGGGATGAAGACGTCCACCGTCGGCCAGGTCGAGGTGTCATCGGGCATCGGCACCGGTTTGCGCTTGAGCGGCCAGGCGGTCTGGAAATAGCCCAGCATCAGCACCGCGAAGGCATACAGCTCGGCCAGTACCAGGCCGGTGCCGAAGGCGACGTCGGTCCAGTTGGTGAAGCTCATCGTCTCGGTCAGGCGCCAGTACATGTAGCGGCTGGACGCCGACATGGACAGTACCACCAGGATCAGCGTAGCCAGCCGCCCGTGGATCCGGTTCAGCCACACCGCCATGGCGAAACAGGCGGCGGCGAAGCCGACCTGCTGCCAGAAGTCCAGCGGCACCGTCACCACCAGCAGGAACAGGAACAGCGCGACCACAAGGGCAGCCACGCGTGCTCCCGGGTGGTTCCACAGCGGCAGGCCGACAAAGGTGTTGCCGAAGCCCCGCACGCGCGAGGACAGGCGATCGAACCAGCCGGCGCGGGGTGCCGCGGTGGCGGCTGCGGGAGGGGAGGGCTGGCGCTTCATGCTTCGACTCCGTGCAGGCCCAGCGCCTGGCGCAGCCAGCCGGCGCAGCGCAGCAGGTCCTGGGTGGCCTGGCTGTTGGGGTTGTATTCCAATACGCTGCGGTCGAAGGCCAGCGCTTCCGCCACGGCTTCGTCGCGATGGACCACGCCCAGCAGGCGGTCGCCGAACTGCTGGCGCAGCACCTGCAGCACATCCTTGCCCAGCTGGCGGCTGACATCGACCTGGTTGACCACCACGGCATGGCCCAGATAGTCCGGCCGTCCCTCGCAGTAGGTCTGGATCAGGTCTTCCATCAGCGGCAGCGTGGCATACGAGGCCGCGTCGGCCAGCGTCACGACCACGCACACCTGCGCGCAGGACAGCGCCTGCCGCATATACGGGGAGGGGCCGGGCGGGGTATCGATGATGACCACGTCGTCGCGGCCCGGCAGTCCCAGCAGCTCCAGGTGCGAACGCAGCCAGGCGGGCTCGCCGGCAAGCCGCTGCTCGAAGCTCGAGCGGTCCGCTTCGTTGAGCGCGCCGAAGGGCAGCACCTGCACCGTCGAGCGGCCCCGGAACACGCTTTCGTGCCAGGGCTGGCCGGCCAGCGTGGCACGCGCATGGCCGTCGATCAGCTCGGGCGGCATGCCGAAATGCAGGCGCAGCGCGTTCTGCGGGTCGAGGTCGATGGCGAACACGCGTTGGCCCACCTGTGCCAGGGCCTGGGCGAGATTGGCGGAAAGGGTGGTCTTGCCGACGCCCCCCTTGGCCGACACTACAGCGACGACCTTCATGGGCGCTTCAACCGGTCGAGAAGGGAGCGGCGCAACTGTGCCCGCTCGGCGTCCGGATCCGCGCTGCGGCCTTCCAGGCGCGCGAACACCCGGGTGAGCTCGGTGCCGGACGCCTGGCTGGCGGCATTGGCCGATGCGGCGGCCACGGCGGAGGCGAACTGGGCCGGGGGCGCGACATAGGCCCGCGCCGGTGCCGGCGCGGGCGGCGGCGGCACGGTTGCGCCAGCCAGCCTTTGCTTGAGCGTCAGCCTGGCCGCTGCCGGGGTTGCCGAGGGGGCGGCGGGCTGTGTGGGCTGTGCGGCGCTGGACGCCGGCATGCCTTGCAGGCCCGGGTGGGCGACCGGTGCCGCGGGCGCTGCCGGGATTGCCGGCATGGGCTGCAGCAATGGCGCACCGGCCGGCGGCAGGCCGGCCGTGCGCACCGGCAGCGGCGGCCGCGTCGGGGCGAAGTGGGAGGGCGGCAGTGGTGCCTGGGGGGTGGGTGCCGGAGGCAACTCCGGCTGCGCCGGCGCCGGCGGCTGCCGCAGCATGGCGCCCGCCAGCTCGCCGGGGGATACCGGCGGCACTTCGTCGGGCCGATCCGCCTGGACGGCAGACAGCAGCGGCCAGCGCGCGCGTGCTTGCTGCGCACCCTCGCTGCGGACGATTTCGCGGTAGGAGGTGGTGTCGCCACCGAACCGCTTGAACAATTTTGTCAGGTCGTCGGACTGGCTCATGGTCTTTGGCTGGTCGATAGATTCCGGTGCGGCGCGGCAAGCTCGTGCCGGGCGCCGCCGCCGGAGGCCCGGTCCATTCAGCGCCCGAAACGGAAGGCGACTGTGCCAGTGGCGTCGATCTGCGTCACCTGCGTCAGGGCCAATGCGTCGGAGGAGCCGAGGACGCGGAACCAATGCTGGTAGGCGCCTTCGAGGAAGCCCGGTGACCACGCATCGGCCGACTCGCCAAGCGCCGTCCTGAGCGGGGCGCAATGGTGGTGGATGGTCAGCGTTTCGCCGTTGTCCTCGATCCGGGTCCAGCCCCAGTCGATGCGCAACCACACCTGCGTGAGGGCCTGCTCCAGGTCGGCGACGGTGTCGCAGCGGCCCAGGTCGAAGCGCTCGGCGAACCGCGCGCCGACCCGGCGCATCAGTTCGCGCAGGCTCGCGACATCCAGCGTATCGGCCAGCTCGGATGCAAAAGCGCCAAGCACATCACGCCATTGCGAGGAGCAATGACGTTCCGTCAGATATTGAAGCGTGGACAAAGTCACCCCGTAATTTCCTATTTTGATCTGCAGATCGCTGTTATTGATTTCCTGTTACATTTTCATGCCTTTTACGGTACCGAAGCAATTGCTTTGACCGCACTTTATTCCGATGGGTAACATTGTCCCTTTCTCACAACAACCCCCCGAAATGGTGAGGAAAACCGCCAGATTGCTCTGATAGGATCGCGCCCCTTCGGCGCTTGTCCGGTCCCTTGTCGGGCGGGCCTCCGATACTCCCAGGCAGGGTGTGCGGATTATCTCCGAAGCCGGGCCAGAGGGCGATAAGATGCATCCAGAAGCGATGTTAGACTGGCTCGTCGCTGTCTTGCCCCGATCCCATGAGACTCACGGACTACACTGACTACAGCCTGCGCACGCTGATCTTCGTGGCGGTCCACCCGGACGGGCTGGTGACCATCCAGCAGGTCGCGGACGCCTTTTCCATTCCGAAGAACCACCTGATCAAGATCGTCCAGCGACTCGGGCAGGCCGGTTTCCTGCACACCGTGCGCGGGCGCGCGGGGGGCATCCGGCTCGGGCGGCCCGCCGCGCAGATCCGGATCGGGGATGTGATCCGTGCCACGGAGCCGGATTTCGGCCTGGTCGAGTGCTTCCAGTCCGGCGAGAGCGCCTGCGTGATCACCCAGGTCTGCGGTTTGCGCGGCGTGCTGGCCGATGCCTTGCTGGCCTATTTCGATGTGCTGGACCGCTATACCCTGCAAGACCTGGTCGCCCGTCCGGCGCCATTGGTGCGCTTGCTGTCCGGGGCGGGCGTGTCCGTGCCCCTGCCTGCCAGGCCGGCGCGGCGCATGCCTGGCGGCGAGCCCTGAACGGGGCGGCAGGTCAATCCATTCTGTCTAGTGCAGCCAGCCGCTGGCGAAAGCCGCGGCGGGAAGCGGCTGCGAGAACAGGAAACCCTGTACCTGGCGGCATCCCAGCTTGCGCAGCATCTCCAGTTGCGCAGGCGTTTCCACGCCCTCGGCGACCACCTGCATGTCCAATGCGCGGGCCAGCGCGACCACCGCGGCGACGATGGCGCAGGTCTTGGGCTCCTGAGCGTCGAGCGGTGTCACGAAACTGCGGTCCAGCTTGAGCTCGTGTGCCGCCAGCGCATGCAGGCGCGCCAGGCTGGAGTGGCCGGTGCCGAAATCATCCAGCGCCACCCGCAGCCCGGCGGTGCGCAGCCGGGCCAGCACATCGGCGATGTACTGCGGATCGTGCATCGCGGTCGACTCGGTGAATTCCAGCAGCAGGCGATGCGGGCCGATACCGTGGCGCCGCAGGCAATGCCCGATCTGCGGCAGCAGGTCCGCATTGCGCAACTCGCGCAGGGAAACGTTGACGGCGACCTCGGGCGTGGGAAGGCCCTCGGCATCCCAGGCCGCCAGTTGCCGGCAGACCTCGTCGACCATCCAGTGCCCGATCGACTCGATGTGGCCGCTGCGCTCGGCCAGGGGGATGAACGTATCGGGCAGCAGCAGTCCGAAGCGGGGGTGCTGCCAGCGCGCCAGTGCTTCCGCGCCGACCAGTTGTCCGGTCGCGGTGTCCAGCTTGGGCTGGAAGAAGGCGCGCAGCTCGCCGCGCCGCGCGGCGTGTGGCAGGTCGCGCAGCAAGGCCTGGCTTCCGGCCGCAAGCGCCGTGGTGGCGGGGCGGGTGTTGCTGCGGGGACGGGGGTCCGGGCTCGGCGTGCCGATCGTGTTCACAGGGTTCCGGCCTTGGCGGGGCATGGTATCCAGCGCCACAGAGTTTCTCCAGTGACGAATAAGGCAATGTCCATGCCAAGCCTGCCGCCCGCGGTCGCTGGCCGCGCGCCGGTGGCGGGCCTTTGCCTGCTGCCAGGCGGGTTGCCGTCGCGTGCGCCGCCGCGCATCGGTATCGCGGCGCCGGGGCCGCGCCGCTCCACGGCGGCGGCTCGCTTGCGGCAGTTCCTCGATCCGTTGCGAAAACGTTACGTGTTACGTCGCACGTAACGTAACACTCCTCCTTCAGCGGCCCTCCCGGCGCGCGCCACGGCGGACCTCCACGTGATTTCCCGAT
Organism: Cupriavidus sp. USMAA2-4; assembly: GCF_001854305.1. Lineage (NCBI taxonomy): Bacteria > Pseudomonadati > Pseudomonadota > Betaproteobacteria > Burkholderiales > Burkholderiaceae > Cupriavidus > Cupriavidus sp. USMAA2-4. Next base: position 2,762,097 of record NZ_CP017749.1, read on the forward strand.
AGGCCGGAAACCCAGTCCCCACAAGGCTTTGCGGGTGGCAAGCCGGTTTTTGCGCCGTCCCGCGCGGCGACGCAGGCGCCGATGGCACAGCGATTGCACACCATGCCGGTACCGAGCAGGCACAAAGAGTACGCGTTCCAACGCGTCGACCAATGCAACGGGAGTGAAACGTCGTCAAGACGGATGGCGGCCGGACGGATGCAATCAAGTCCGCCGGGAACGCCGGGCACGGGCGCCTGCGCCCGTGTCCTTGTGGGGGGCGGCTGCCGCAGGCCACGTGCCGGGCGCCGCCGCCTGGTTTTGGGAAGGAGGCCGGAGCCGGCGCAAGCGGCTGCGGCAGCAATCTACGGGGAGAAACAACGTCATGGAAGCACGGGACAAGACTGTGTTCACGGCGGAGCAGCTCGACGCCTACTTTGCGTCCTACGTCGGCATGGAAGGTGGCGATCCGGCTGCCCCGGTCTGGTTCTGCGATGCCACGCCGCATACCTGGGCCGAAGCCCTGGCTGCGCCGCTGGTGCCGCGCGCCGAGCCGACCGCCTGGGACAGCGACTTCCGCGCGCGCCATCACGATGTGATGCAGCGCTGGCAGTCCCACCAGAAGATCGCACGCATCATGGCGTCCGCTCGCGCTGAAGTGTTCCGTCGGCCGCAGAGTGAATGCGACTGGCAGCACTATTTCGATACGCACCTGTTCGCGCCGGGCGGGGCCGAGTTCAAGATGAGCCTGTTTCCGCTGCCGGCCAACCATATCGGTTCGGTGCCCTGGTCGCAGGCATTCCGCGGCCAGCCGGCTCTGGTGCCCAAGCGGCGCTACCTGGACCTGTGCCGCAACGGCGGGCGCTTCCGCTTCGTCGCCGACACCCGCCGGCGCTGGAAGCCCAAGCTGGTGGTCTGCTTCGGCGAGCGGCACCGGGAAGATTTCGTGCAGGCATTCGGTCTCGGGCACGTGCACGCGAGCGAGCACGTGCTGCAGCCGGCCGACCAGGCCAAGACGCTCTACATGGTCGAGCACGACAACACCACCTGGATCATGTGCGCGGCGCTGGCGGGCGCCGCCGGCATGACCTCCGACGTGCTGCTGGATGCCTTGGGCGCCTTCATCGCGCCGTGGCTGGAGCAGGCCGACTTCGCGCGCTGCGGTGGGCACTGCGGCCGGGCCGCGGCGGTGTCGCCGCAGCGCCGGCTGCCGGAGTCGAGCTGGCTCGGAGCGCTGCGGGCGGCCTGAGCCTCCCGGGCGGCGGCACGCGCGGCCGGCCGCCGCCGACCCGGTCGCCAAGGCGGCAACCGTGATCGCGCCCGCGCTGCGCCGGGCCTAGCTGGCGCGCACGATGTGCACGGGACGGCGCTTGCCACTGGCGGGGTGGCAGGCTTGGGAGTAAAATCGCTGCCTTCGCTCTTCCGGCAGTCCCCCCTATAACATAACAATGAGCCCCCGTTCTTCGCGCTTGGCGTGCATCGATGCACTCAAGGCGGTCAGTTCGCAGCTGATTGTTCTGCATCATCTCGCCTTCTACGGTCCGATGTCCGATGCGGCGCACGTGCTTGCGCCCGGCGTGCTCGACTGGCTCTCCCAATACGCCCGCATCGCGGTGCAGGTCTTCCTGGTGGTCAGCGGCTTCCTCGCCGCGCGCAGCCTGGCACCGGGCGGCGAGCTGCTGGTGCAGCGCCCGCTGGCCGCCTTGTGGCGGCGCTACCAGAAGCTCGTGGTGCCCTATAGCGTGGCCATCGTGCTGGCCATCGCCGGGGCGGCGGTGGCGCGCCACTGGATGCACCACGATTCGATTCCCGCGGCGCCGCACCTGCGCCAGTTCATCGCCCACGTGTTGCTGCTGCACAGCCTGCTCGACGTGGACGCGCTGTCGGCCGGCGTCTGGTACGTGGCCATCGACATGCAACTGTTCGCGCTGCTGCTGGCGCTGCTGTGGGCGGCCCGCACCATCGGCGCCGGTGCGCGCGGCTTCGGCATCGTCCTGGTCGTGGCGATGGCGCTGGCCTCGCTGTTCTGGTTCAACCGCGATGCCGCCTGGGACGTCTGGGCGGTCTACTTCTTTGGCGCCTACGGGCTGGGTACGCTGGCCTACTGGGCGTCCAGCCCCGGGCGCCCGGCGCTGCCCCTGCTGCTGCTGGGGGCGGTGGCCCTGCTGGCGCTGGCGGTGGACTTCCGCCTGCGCATCGCCCTGGCGCTGGTGGTGGCCTTGCTGCTCGGCGTGGTGCGGCGCCAGGGTTGGCTGGAGCAATGGCAGGGCGGGGCGCTGCTGGCCTGGTGCGGGCGCGTCTCCTACTCGGTATTCCTGGTCCACTTCCCGGTCTGCCTGGTGGTCAACGCCTTGTTCTTCCATTTCCTGCCTGGGCGGCCGCTGGCCAATGCCTGCGGCATGGTGCTGGCGTGGGCGGCCAGCAACGTTGCCGGGGCGCTGTTCCATCGCTATGTCGAGGCCGCCGGCCTGACCGGGCTCTTGCGCGCGCGCTGGATGCTCTGGCGCAGCGGCCATGCGGCCTGACCGGCGGCACGGGGCGCACGGGGCGCACGGGGCGCACAGGGTCGATCGTGCGAGCGGCACCCATGGGGTGCCGCTTTCTCATGGTGCCGTGCACCGCGCCTGATGCCCGCCGGCCGTCCGGCCGTGGCCCGTCCTGCACCTAGGTGGTGCGCGGATGGCGTGTGCTGCGCCTCACACAGGGCTGAAATCGAGGTTGGGAGATGGCACGAAGGTTGCCTAGTATGGAAGCGTAAACCTGACCATTTGGTCAGGATTTCCTTACCGAGGCCGTCATGTCCGACCACATCGTCCTGACTTCGCACGCCCGTCGCGGCAAGCCCGCCGAGCCGATCTGCTGGGGGGCGCCGACCGCCACGGAGCGCGGGCCTGTGATCGCGAGCCTGACCAATCCGGCGCACCGCAACGTGATCGGGACCCATGGCGGTGCCTATGCCGTCTATCGCGCGCTCGCGGTGGCGTCCGGAGCGCTGCAGCGCGACCACCGGCCCGATTTCACCGACACCGCGCCCGCGGTGCCGGTCGGACCGCATCCGCAATGGAGCGACCCGGACAAGATCGTCTCGCTCGATCCCTGGGGCCACCTGGTTGCGACGGCCTTCGCCGAGCGCATCGCGGCCGGCATCGACGTACGTCCCACCATCGCCATCACGCGCGCCCACATCAATATGCCGGAGCTGGTGGCGGCGATCGCCGCGGGGCGGCTCAAGCCGGATGGCAGCATCCTGTTCGCGAACGGCGACGTGCGCGTGACCAAGGCCGCCATCGATCCGGTCTGGCACCTGCCCGGACTGGCGCGCCGTTTCGGCATCAAGGAAAGCATGCTGCGGCGCAATCTGTTCGAGCAGACCAGCGGCATGTTCCCGGAGCTGGTGACGCGGCCGGACCTGAAGGTTTTCCTGCCGCCGATCGGTGGCATGACGCTCTATTTCTTCGGCGACCTGGAGCGGCTCGGCGATCCCGGCACGCGCGTGGCGTGCCGCGTGCATGACGAATGCAACGGCTCGGACGTGTTCGGCTCCGACATCTGCACCTGCCGCCCCTACCTGGCTCACGGCATCGAGGTCTGCATCGAGATGGCGCAGCAGGGCGGAGTCGGGCTGGTGGTCTATAACCGCAAGGAAGGGCGTGCGTTGGGCGAGGTCACCAAGTTCCTGGTCTACAACGCGCGCAAGCGGCAGGCCGGCGGCGACCGCGCGGAAACCTATTTCGCCCGCACCGAATGCGTGGCGGGCGTGCAGGACATGCGCTTCCAGGAACTGATGCCCGACGTGTTCCACTGGCTGGGCATCCGCCGCATCGACCGCTGGGCCTCGATGAGCAATATGAAGCACGGTGCGCTGGTGGCACAGGGCATCGAGGTGGTGGAGCAGGTGCCGATACCGGAAGAATTGATCCCGGCCGATGCCAGGGTGGAGATCGACGCGAAGGTGGCGGCCGGCTATTTCACGCGGTATACGCCGCCCGATGCCAGCGAACTGGCGCTGGCCAAGGGCAGGGGGTTGGAAGAATGAACGCTTTTCCGGAAGGGGATCTGGCGGGGGCCGGCGGTGCGGACGCAGGGAGCGGCTGGCTCTGTCCGCTGCCGGAGGGGCATCCCGCGGCAGCGCTGCTGAGCGCGCGGGCCGTGCGCAAGCATTGTGCCGAAGTGACGCGTTTCGTTGCCTCCGGGGAGTCGGCGCTGTTCAGCTGGCACCCGGAACGGGTGCCGGAAATCGCGGACTACGTGAGCGCGACCATCCGGCGCCGCTATCCGGACCTGGTCGTGCCCTACCATAGCCGCTGGCGCCATTTCGAGGCCGGCGGGCCCGGCGAGACCGTCGACCGCTGGCGCATGCTGTGCGAGCGCGCCGGCCTGAACGGGCCGGAGCAGCGCGAGGAGCGCGCCCGCATCGGCATCGACCTGGTGATTCCCAGCGTGCTGCTCGACGCCGGCGCCGGGCCAGACTGGCGCTACCGGGATTCCGCCAGCGACCAGATGCTGAGCCGCTCGGAGGGACTCGGCGTGGCCAGCTTCGACCTGTTCGCCCGCGGCGGCTTCTCCGCCGCGCTGGGCGACCCGCTGCGCGCCGATGCCGAGCGGCTGATGCGCATCGACGTCTCCTCCATCGCCAGCGCCTTCCAGGTCGCGCAGCATAATCCGCTGGTCGGCCTGGACGGCCGCGCCGGCCTGCTGCGGCGCCTGGGCGAGGTGGCGCAGGCCACGCCGGCCGTGTTCGGCGCGCCGGCCCGGCTCGGCAACCTGTTCGACTACCTGCGGGCGCATGCCAGCGATGGCCGCATCGAAGCCGGCTTCGTGCTGCGTACCTTGCTGGTGGCCCTGGGGCCGGTGTGGCCGGGGCGCATGGTGCTGGATGGCGTGCCGCTGGGAGACTGCTGGCGGCACGCCGCCGCCGCCGGCGGCCTGGTCCCGCTGCACAAGCTCACGCAGTGGCTGACCTATTCGATGCTGGAACCGCTGGAGGATGGCGGGCTGACGGTGACCGGCCTGGACGCGCTGACCGGCCTGCCGGAGTACCGCAACGGCGGCCTGCTCTACGACTTCGCGCTGATGGTGCCGCGTGACCCGGGCTTCGCCGGGCACGCCCACACGGTAGGCGAGCCGGCCATCGTCGAATGGCGGGCCTTGACCGTGTCGGGCCTCGACCTGGTGGCGCAGGGCGTGCGCGATGCGCTCGGGCTGTCGGCCGAGGCCTTCCCGCTGGCGCGCGTGCTGGAGGGTGGCACCTGGGCGGCTGGCCGGCGCATCGCCGCCCAGCGGCGGCCTGGCGGCCCGCCGCCGTTCTCCATGATCAGCGACGGTACGGTGTTCTGACGCGGGCGCGCGGCAGGCGGGCGGGCAGCCGCAAGGCTGCCTGCGCCGGCCGTTGCCGCCGCGTCCGCGGGCCTGTCTCGTGGTCCCCGTCTGCAACCTGCCCCAGGAGCGACAATATGAACGACATCTCTTCAGCGACCCGGCTCGAAGGCGCCGCGCCCAATGTGCTGGTGGTCAGCCATCCGCTGGTCCAGCACAAGGTCACGCTGGCGCGCAGCGAGGAAACCACCACCGACAATTTCCGCCGGCTGGTGCGCGAGATCAGCCAGTTGCTGACCTATGAGGCCACGCGCGACCTGGCCATGGAGACGATCGACATCAAGACGCCGATCGCGCCGATGCGCTCGCCGGTGCTGTCCGGCAAGAAGCTGTGCCTGGTCTCGATCCTGCGCGCCGGCAACGGATTCCTCGATGGCATGCTCGAACTGCTGCCGGCCGCCCGCGTCGGCCACATCGGCCTGTACCGCGATCCGGAGACGCTCGAACCGATCGAGTACTACTTCAAGATGCCCGAAGACATCCACGAGCGCCTGGTGATCGTGGTCGACCCGATGCTTGCCACCGGCAACTCCGCCGTGGCCGCGCTCAACCGGCTCAAGGAGGCCGGCGTCAGCGCGCTCAAGTACGTCTGCCTGATCGCCTCGCGCCCGGGCCTGCGCGCGCTGCAGGCGGCGCATCCGGACGTGGCCATCGTCACCGCGGCGATCGACGAGACGCTCAACGAGCACGGCTACATCGTGCCGGGGCTGGGCGACGCCGGCGACCGCCTCTACGGTACCCGCTGATGGACCTCGCGGCCACGGCGGATGGCCGGCTGCCCCCGAGCGCGGCCGGCGCGGCGGGCGGGGGCCGCATCCGCCAGGAGAACGAGGCGCGCATCCTGCGTGCGGCGGAATATGTATTCGCGCGGGCGGGATTCGCCGGCGCCACCATGGCCGACATCGCCGTGCGCGCCGGCGTGCCCAAGTCCAACCTGCACTACTACTTCCGCACCAAGCAGGCGCTGTACCGTGCCGTGCTGTCCCACACGCTGCGCCTCTGGCTGTCGGAAACCGACATCATCGATGCCGCTACGCCGCCGCGGCGCGCGCTGGAGCAGTACATCCGCGCCAAGATGCGGCTGTCGGCCAGCTACCCCGACGCGTCGCGCGTGTTCGCCAACGAGCTGCTGCACGGCGCGCCGGAGATCGCCGACGTGCTGGGTGGCGCCTTGCGCGCGCTGGTGGCGCGCAAGGCCGAGGTGATCCGGCAATGGGTGGCCAGCGGGCAGATGGCGAGCGTTGATCCGCAGCACCTGTTCTTCACTATCTGGGCCGCCACCCAGACCTATGCCGATTTCGAGACCCAGGTGTGCGCCGTGCTCGGCGTGAGCCGGCTCGGTGCACGCGAGTTCGAGCGCGCCACCGACCACCTGGTCGGGCTGTTGTTGCGCGGCTGCGGCCTCCCGGGCGACGAAGGCGGTGCCGCCATGGCGCCGGCGGAAGGGGAGCGCGGCGACCACGGGGCCTGAACGACCCGGACGTCCCGGACGTCCCGGTCGCCGCGGCATACTGGCGGGATCACGTACGGTAACCACAGGGACCCACCATGCTCGACCTGATCCTGCGCCACTGCAGCCTGCCCGACGGGCGTAGCGACATTGACATCGGCATCGCCGGCGCCCGCATCGTGGCGCTGGAGCCGGCGCTTGCCGCCAGCGCCGGCGAAGAGATCGATGCCGCCGGACAACTGGTGTCGCCGCCTTTCGTCGATGCCCACTTCCATATGGACTCGACCCTTTCCTACGGGCATCCGCGCGTGAACCGCTCGGGCACGCTGCTGGAAGGGATCGCGCTGTGGGGGGAACTCAAGCCCCTGCTGACGCAAGAGGCCCTGGTCGAGCGGGCACTGGCCTATTGCGACTGGGCGGTGGCCAAGGGCCTGCTGGCGATCCGCTCGCACGTGGACGTGTGCGATCCGCGGCTGCTGGCGGTGGAGGCGCTGCTGCACGTGCGCGAACGGGTCCGGCCCTATCTCGATCTCCAGCTCGTCGCCTTTCCGCAGGACGGTCTGCTACGCGCGCCGGGCGCGCTGGACAACCTGCGCCGCGCGCTCGACATGGGGGTGGACGTGGTCGGCGGCATCCCGCACTTCGAGCGGACCATGGCCGATGGGACAGAGTCGGTGCGCATCCTCTGCGAACTGGCGAGCGAGCGCGGCCTGCGCGTCGACATGCATTGCGACGAAAGCGACGATCCGATGTCGCGGCATATCGAGACGCTGGCCTGCCAAAGCCAGCGCCTCGGGCTGCAGGGCAGGGTGGCGGGCTCGCACCTGACCTCGATGCATTCGATGGACAACTACTACGTGTCGAAACTGCTGCCCCTGATGCGCGAGGCCGGCGTGGCCGCCATCGCCAACCCGCTGATCAATATCACGCTGCAGGGGCGGCACGACACCTATCCGAAGCGGCGCGGCATGACGCGGGTGCCGGAACTGCTGGCGGCCGGCGTGCCGGTCGCCTTCGGCCACGACTGCGTGATGGACCCCTGGTACGGCCTGGGCTCGGCGGACATGCTGGAGGTCGCGCACATGGGTCTGCACGTCGCGCAGATGACCGGCCAGGAAGCCATGCGCGAATGCTTCGCGGCGGTCACCGCGACGCCTGCCGCCATCCTCGGCCTGGAAGGCTACGGGCTGGCGCCAGGATGCCGCGCCGACCTCGTGCTGCTGCAGGCGCGCGATCCGGTCGAGGCCCTGCGGCTGCGCGCCACGCGCCTGCTGGTGCTGCGTGCCGGCAAGGTGGTGGCCAGGACGCCACCCGCGACGGCGACCCTCTACCTGTCCGGGCGCCCGCCTTCGGTCAGCTTCCAGCCGCCCCGGGGCCAGGCATGAGAGCGGGCAGCCGGCGATGCCGCGGTGGCTGCCGCCCCGCTCTGGCACATTTCTGTGACAATATTTTTGATAACCCCTTGACGTAGGCTGGGCTGCCAAGCATAATCTTGTTCTTCGCTTCGAACGCCGGTGGCGCGAGAGACGAAGCCCAGATGGCGGAATTGGTAGACGCACTAGGTTCAGGTCCTAGCGGTGGCAACACTGTGGAGGTTCGAGTCCTCTTCTGGGCACCATATCCAAAAGGCAGATGATCGCAAGATCATCTGCCTTTTTCATTTGTCCGCCCGGAAAGTCAGGTGCCTGCGCACCTGACGTGAGGACTCGAAGGGCCTGGCTTGCAAGCCAGGCCGGGGTCGCGCCAGTGTGACCGAGTCCTCTTCTGGGCACCATATTTGAAAGGCAGATGATCGCAAGATCGTCTGCCTTTTTCATTTTGTCCGCCCGGAAAGCCGGGTGCCTGCGCACTTGAGGTGGGGACTCGAGGGCCTGGCTTGCAGGTCGGGCCGGTGCGGCCGCGTGCGCTTCCGGGCGGCAATATCCGGTTCCGCGGGCAGCCGGATCGGCTTGTGATACATCGGCAGCGCCCGCCGAAAGAGCCTGCGCAGGCGGGCGCTTTGCATGCGCTTCTCGATGGTGCATCGCCTGCCGCATGAGCGGCGTTTCCCGTCTTTCCAGCGGTATCGGCAGCGCCGCCGCGCTGCCTCGTCCACGAAGTGTTACGTCGCTGTATCAAGGCCGCGCCGACCTCCGCGCGCAGCGTTGGCGCCCGCTCGCCGGCGCCTTACACGGCCTTGCGCAATCGCCTATGCTCAAGCAAATCGGGCGGCGTTCATTGGGCAGAGGGGCGCGCCATGTGTGTTGTCTTGTCATGGTCGAGAGAGGGAGAGTCCGGACGCCGGTCCGGACTTCGGCGTCGTATTGTCGCCTGCGGCACTGCGGCGCCTCCCCATGCTTCCCGCCGCTGCGGGCTGCTGTTGCTGCTGCAACTGTTGCTGCTGCCGGCCTTCGTTCAAGCTGAGGAATCCTCTGTCGAGTGGCGCCAGCCCCGTGCTGGCGACACGGCAGCCGATCGCGATGGCATGGTGGCCGCAGCCGCCGTGACCGGCGCCGCCACGGTAGCGCAGGATGCGCCGGCGGCGGTGGCCTCACTGGGGCGGCCGCTTGCGGGCGCCACGCCGTCGGCTGGCCTCGGCGGCACGGCAGAGGCGGCGGCTCGCAAGGCCGAGTCATTCACCTCGCCGATTCCGGCGCAGGTCGAGCCGGTCGAGTATGAGCGGCAGGCAGCGCCGGTGGGCGGCTATGGCTACAGCGGCGTGCCGGGCACCAGCCTGGCCGAGCGCGAGGCCGCGCTGGCCGCCCGGGCCGGCGCGGAGCCGCCGGCCATGCACGTCGACGATGCCACCACCGCGATCGGCTTCGTCGATGCCCGCAGCAACGCTATGTCGCTTGCCTATGACCGCGTGTTGCCTGGTGCGGGCGGCGTGACCATCCAGTCGCGCTTGCAGTTTGCCTACCAACCGGGCGGAGGCCCCGGCCATCCGATCTTCGGCGACCAGTTGCTCGATGCCAGCGCGGCCGGGGTGGCGGTGCGCCTGTACAGTGCGCAGCCCACCCGGCTGGCGGGGGTCTACCCCTTCGTCGAAGCCGACTGGTGGCAGAACAGCCGTACCCAGACGATCAACGTCAACGGTACCAAGGTCGACGCGGACCTGCTGCGCGGATTGTTCTCGGTCAATGTCGGCGCGCATGGCAACACGGTCAGCGGCATGAACCTGTGGCTCAAGGTGAAGGCGGGGCACAGCGGCGGCGCAACGGTCGGGGCGCGCTATCGCTGGTAGCGCGGGGCCGGCAGGCCGAGGCCCTTCGATGCCCCTCGGACGCCATATCTTAGGGCGTCATAAGAAAATGCTTGCGTTCGGTGCGAAGCTGGTCAATAATTGCGTCCTCGCGTGCGGCTGTAGCTCAGTTGGATAGAGTACTTGGCTACGAACCAAGGGGTCGTGGGTTCGAATCCTGCCAGCCGCGCCACCTATTAGAAGGGCTTCCAGCGATGGAAGCCCTTCGTCATTTGGGCTCTTGTGCCAGCTTTGTGTCGTGATCCGAACTCGCCAAGTCCCGCAGGGGCGTGAGGCGGTCAGCATAGGGCGCCAGGTGCTCCGCCGACAGATGCGCGTACCGCCGCACCATCTCCGGACTTTCCCAGCCCCCTAATTCCTGCAAGGCAAACAACGGCGTGCCGTTCTGTACGTGCCAGCTTGCCCAGGTATGCCGCAAATCATGCCAGCGGAAGTCCTGGATGCCGGTCCGTTCCAGTGCCGCGTACCAAGCCTTGGTGCTGACCTGGGTGATCGGCTTGCCCCGGAAGGAGAAGACGTGCGTGGTGTGCTTCCCGACCTGCTTGAGAAGGATGCCCGCCGCCTCCGCGTTCAGAGGCACGGCAATCGCCTTGCGGGCCTTGGCCTGATCCGGGTGTATCCACGCTACCGAGCGGGAGAGATCTAGCTGCGACCACTCCAGCCCGGTGACGTTGGCCCGACGCAAGCCGGTGGCCAGCGAGAACGCCGCCATGTCTGCCAAATGCTCCGGCAACGCGGCCAGTAGCCGTTGCGCTTCATCTCTGGCCAGGAAGCGAATGCGGCGGGTCGGCTCGGGCAGCATCCGAATCTTCGGCGCCTTGTCGAGCCATTCCCACTCATTCTCCGCCTTGCGCAGCACGGCACGCAGGACTTCCAGCACGCGATTGGTCGTCGCATTACTAACCCCCTCGGCAAGCTTGGCCTGCGTAATCCGGTCAACCAGCGCGCGGTTGATCTGATCGAGCGGCCTACCGCCCAAGAAACGATCGAGCAAGCGCAGATGGATCTTGTCCGTCTCGATCGTCGCCTTGTGGCCTTGCTCCTTGCGCCAGCGAACGACTGCATCGTTCCAGGAACGTTGTGGTCGTTCACCCAACTTGCTGATGCGCCAGGCTTCGGCCTTCAGCTTGTCGTGCAGCTCTTGCGCGAGGGTTTTGCTTTCGGTCGCAGCAGATCGGCGTATTCGTTCACCGTTGGGGGCGACGAAGTCGATCCACCAGACCGTTCCACGTTTGCGAAGTGACATAGATCGGGTTCCTTTCCTAATGTCACTTGCAACGCCTGCCGGGGTCGAGCATAGAGGGAGCGCACATAATCAGCAAGATCCTGGTCGATGAACACCCAGGCGCGGCCAGCCTTACCTCCTGGAATCTGCCCGCGCTTGGCTCGTCGCCGCACTTCCTCGGGATGCATCTTGAGGAAGGCGGCAGCCTCCTTGAGATCAAGCGTCCGCATCCTGATCCCCCGCGCCGGGCAGGCCGGTACTGTAGGGCACCAGCCGCTTCGGAATGCCATCGCGCCGAAGCTTCTCGACCACTGTGGCGGCGTTTTCATCGTGGAGCCGCATCAAAACGTTGATCGCCTTGCCTGATAGGCGGCTGGCGTTGTCCGTCATAACCTCGACGCTCATGGCGGCGGCCTTCTGGCACATCTTGATCTTCGATTGGACCGCCGACAGGAACGCGAGGCAGGGATAGGCGCCGGCCAGGTATTGGCCCGGCACGTCCAGCGTCTCCCAGGGAATCACGCGGTTCTTGCCGCGCAGTTCCAGCTCAACGCGGCACCAGGGGCTGTCCGGGTGGCCGAGCTGCTTGCCCTTTTCGTAGCAGCGCAGCAGCTTGTGCGCACGTGTGCCGATGTAGAGGGTTCGTCCATCAGTGCCGTCCGTCCAATCTCCCGCGTGCTTGAGCTTGCCGTTACGGCCCCCGCAGTTGAAGCCATTGGCGTGATACCAGGCCAGGATCTGCTCGATATTGCAGACGCGCCCCTCGAAGTCATCGCGGGCCAGGTCGATGCGCGAGATCTTGGATTCGAGCGCGTTGCCCCAGGCCGCCAACCCGCGCCAGTCCTGAATGCGGGCGCAGCCCGTGCCGTTGATTTCGACATGGATGGTGTTGCGTTGATGCCGGCCACCCCAGGCCACGATGCCGAACTCGCCCAGCCGCGCGCTTTGCATATAGCCATTCCAGCCAGTCGTGCGGATTTCAGTCACGGCGAGCGTCGTCAGCCGCTCCATCTCTTGGAATACCCATTCGAGCGCCTTGCCGGGCGGTGGCACAAGCGTGAAGCCGAGCCAGTCCACATGTGCAGCTTGGGGAGGAACGGTTTCGTCCGGGAGTGGGTGTAGCCGGTAATCGAGGCGCCCACTACGGTAGGTCACCAACTCCATATGCTCCGTGGCGCGGTCCGGGAAAGCCGGGATCGCAGGGTTGTCGGAGGGGGGGATGGGGTGTCTTTTATCCCGTATTACTAGACGGGATGATTGCGCAGCGTTCGCCGCCGCATCCTGCGGATGCAGCGGTCGATCCGCCGCGCCCTGGATTTCCTTGCTCGAATGCTCGGACATGATGACTCCAATCGCGTTGGGCGACGGAGTCACGATCAGGGGAATGCAAGTGAGCGCGCTCCGCCGCCAGTTAAGGGGGGGAGTCACAGGCGTACGGTGACGTACGTCGCGCGCTCAGATAAGACGATCCGGCCTTTATGTTCCAGTGGGAGCTATGTCAGTGTCCGATCAGCCCAATTTGCCTGAATGTGCGAACTATGCGCGATATGGTGGGGGCTGACTCTCGATGCGGAAGCTCAATCTTCAGTGTCTGGTGCTGGTAGGGTAGTAGGTCTGCGCTTTAGCTGGGGTGATTTGTACCTGTGACGTCACAATGCTACGATGCGCTCTTGGCAGGATCAAGGGGGTAAAAGTGCTACCGGCGAGCCCCCTGTCGTCCGCGAACAACAATGGTTCAATAAGCGCTGTCGGGAAGAAAAATGGATTCCGCATTTTGGGGGCAGTTTTGGCCAGGATTTTATGCCAACCTTGCGAGTACCATTCTGGGTGGTATTTTGCTTACCGTGATATTTTTCCTATTTAAGGAGAAATTTTTCTCGCTCCCGGTTGTTGCCGGTGTCTGGGAGTGTGAAACGATAGTCAATGAAACTGAATATAACCCTTACAGGGGGATGAAGGTTTGGTACAAAATCACGTTGCTGCAGTCCGGTGCTTCTGTAGTGGGCATGGGGGAGAAAGACCGGGAAGTTGCCGCCAAAGGGGCGTATGAATTCTCCGGTGCGCAGCGAAGAACAACGGATATATCTGGTTCTATAACTAAGCGATTTTTTGGGTCGGATGAGATTGTAATTTTCTGGCGGGAAGATGGACAGAAAAGAGAGACTGCAACTTTCTTCAGACTGCGGGTATCCGGGTGCAAACGAAAGGGCGGACTTAGGGGCACTTTCTATACAACTGCGGCGCAGAGCCGTGGAGAGGCGTTTTGGAAGCGCATCGCATAACTGGTGCTCACTATTCTTTGTCCAGGCGGCTGGACTCACATGGTTTTTCTGCTGGCTTCTTTCGAGGACGATCTATCGCAGTCAGGCTAAAAATCTTCAGGAGAGAATCTCAGCGATCTGCGGCACTATTGTCTTCAGTAATATTGGCGCAAAGCTTATGGTCGCTGTTATCGTAGCCGAGGATCATAGATTCTTTTTGCATAAGGGTGTTGATCACGTCGCAATCCTCAGAGCAGTCGTTTGTAACTTAAAGGGGCGAAGGGAAGGCGGTAGTACGCTTGAGCAGCAAGTGGTGAGAGTACTGACGGGCGATTATCGATTGAAAGTTGGTCGAAAGTTGAGAGAAATGGCGCTGGCCACTCGAATCGGCGAACAACTGAGTAAGGAACAATTGCTTCGCCTATATCTAGAAATCGCGTATTTTGGCAAGGATGCCATTGGGGTCGCAGCGATCGCCAAGAAACTGGGGTTCGATCCTGCTGGGATGTCCTCGGATGAGGCAGCACAAGTCGCTGCATGCATAAAATATCCGTATGCTAGCGGTGAGTCTGAGCAGAGAGCAGAGCGTCGGGTCAAGCGAGTGGAGCGCATCATGAAAAGGCATCGAGGTGTTGAGAATGCTAGATCTGCGCCGGAGTGAAACCGGGTGTGCCGTGTTTGTGGCAGGCTTCAGTTGCAAGGGGCAATGTCAGGCGTTGCAAGTTGTTGATTAAATTGAGAGAGTTCTTTGGCTAATATGCCTACGAACCAAGGGGTCGTGGGTTCGAATCCTGCCAGCCGCGCCACCTATTAAAAAAGGGCTTCCGGAAACGGAAGCCCTTTTTTCATTGCATCGTTCCTCCCTTCAGCATCACCGATTTCAGCATCACCGATTTCAGCATCACCGATGCATCACCGATCGTACCGTCGCGCCGGCGCCGTTCAGGCGGCGCCGGCGACGGCCGCGCGCGCCAGCAGCGGCGTGGCATCGACCGTGTCTTCCGCGGCGCGCACGCGGTTGCGGCCATGTTGCTTGGCCTGGTACAGGGCCGCGTCGGCACGCGCTGCCAGTTCGGCCAGTCCTTCGCCGGGCCGCAGCGTGGCAAGGCCCGCGCTGAGGGTGTAGCCCACCGTGCCGAAATTGCCGTCGACGCGGTCGGCCGCGGCCAGCACGCGGATCCGCTCCGCGATGCGCCGTGCCGCGTTGCCGCCGAGCTCCGGCAGCAAGATGGCGAACTCCTCGCCGCCGAGGCGTCCGAGGCGATCGGCCGGCCGCGTCTGCGTGCGCGCGAGCCGGGCAAAGCGCTGCAGTACCACATCGCCGGCATGATGTCCGAAGCGGTCGTTGACGTGCTTGAAGTGGTCGATGTCGACGATCAGCAAGGTGAGGCTGAGCCCTTGCCGCCGCGCCGCGGCGAATTGCCGCGCGGCTTCGGACTCGAAGGCCTGGCGCGACAACGTGCCGGTGAGGAAGTCCGTGTTGGCCGCGTCTTCGAGCCGGCGCACGAGCCGGTCGTGGATCATTACCACGGTGCACAGTGTCATCGCTGGCATGGCCAGCGGGCCGAGCAGCAGGAAGCCGATATGCAGGCCGGCAGGCGCCAGCGAGTCGCCTGGCGCGCCATCGGCCAGCGCGGCCTGCGCCGACAGGAGGCTGCGCAGCAGGTAGACGGTGCCGAAGAACAGCGCGCAGGCGGCCGTGGCGTAGCGGCTCGCGGCATGGCGCTGGCCGACGGCTTCGCGGTCGCGCCGCAGCAGGACGATGCCTGCATGCAAGGACAAGGCGGCCTGCAGCGCGGAGACGCAGGCCACGCGCAGGTTGAAATCGTCGCGCCCGTAGCGCCACGCCACCACGCCCGCCGTCACGGCGGCGATGGCCCACCACAGCCGGCGCCAGTCGGGCCGGCGCCCGCTGAAGCGGAGCAGGCCCGCGTAGAACTGTGCCGACCCCCACAGCAGCAGGAGATTGGCGGTAATGACGGAAAGCAGGTCGCTGGCGTGGCCGCGCAAGCCGAACAGCAGCAGAGACATTGCCACCGCGACGTTGCCTTGCCACCACTGGCGTACACCGGGCACATCGCAGCGCCGCAGCGACCAGACCATGACGAGCATCATGGCGCCCAGCACTGGCATGGCGATCTGGATGGCGAGCAAGGCCGGCATCGGGGCGGGTCCTCGGGTGGATGGGGCGCGTGCCGGACCGGAGGCGGCCTGGGTGCGCGAAACGGCTGCAATGATACCCACAGAGCGAGGGATCGGAGCAAGGCGCGGCAACGCGTCGCGCCGCATGGCACGTGCAACCGTGCCGGCGGCGGCAGTGGCGGAAAGGAGAAAGGGGCAGGCAGAGGCGAGGTCTCTGCCGCCCAAGCCGCAAGTGTGCGGCAACCGGTTCGACACATGCTAACCACGGTGCCGCCTTGCCAATGCCGCGAATAGGACAGGTTTTCCGTCGGCTTTCCGCGCGCGCTGCAGCCGGCGGGGACATGGGGTTGCCGCGGGACCCGCCGCGCGGGCCGTGCAGCCGCTTGGCGGGATACCTGTGCGATGTCCTGCCGGGAGCAGGGACCATGCGCGCGAAGGGAGCAAGAAAAAAGCCGCCAGGCGAGTCGGGCCGGCGGCATGGAGAAGCGAAACGAGGAGCACCGTGTGGTGTCGAATTCAGTCTAGTTCTGCGCGCGACAAGCGAATGCAATCAATTGTGAGTGGTCCAGGCAGCATGGCGGGGCCATCGGCCGGCGCCGCTTGCCTGCCCGCGGCGAAAAAACGCCCCGGTCCGGGGTGATGGACCGGGGCGTGGGAACGTAGCCAATCCAACTGTGCAATCCAACTGTGGAAGCCTGTCTTCGCGCCTCTGGAATCAGCCGGCTTCGATTATTGCCGCTCCCGGCCCTCGCGGGCGGTTTCCCCGCGGGGGTCCCTGGCATGCTGATGCTTTACCGCAACTCACTCAAACAAGGTATGCCGCCTGCGGCGGCCCCGCGCCTGATACACCGGATCCCGGACGGGTGCCGCCGGAGACACCGCCGGAATGGAATCCCTAACAAGGCGGGACAGGAAAATTCAGATCGCACGGCCGTGCCACGTGCCCGGCATTTCGCTAAAGTGGGCTCGCTTCACATCCGGCCGGCATCGTGCTGGTGCCGCCGGCGGGCGTGCACCGCTGCACCGGCATCTCGTCCGGCGGCGACAACATGGGGGGGAGCATCATGAGGCAAGGAGGTCGACAGTGGGAGAGCAGCGCGGAGTGGATGCAAGCGGTTCTGCTGGGGCATTTCAAGGCCTCGCTCTGGCATGCGCCGCATGCGCCGGCGGGCCGGCAATACGCGCGTGACTGGACCGGCCATGGCCGCATTCCCACGCTGCGGCCGGGTGGACAGGCGGAACTGCCGCCGGGCGCCTGTGCCTGGCCGCACCAGATCGGCGAGCGGGTGGGGAGCTTCACCTGCATCTCGTGGCCGCGCGGCCTGAAGCGCAAGCGCGCGGCCTATCGCTGCCAGTGCGGGCAAGAACTGCTGGCGGGTTGGGAGCGCATCGCACGCGGGACCGCCCGCTGTACGGCCTGCGATCCGCTGCGGGGACAGGCCGCGTCGCGCCAGCGGCCGGCTGCTCCGGCCTGACGGGGCGGGCGTGCCTGGCCACGCTATTCCGGCGCGACCGGCAGGCCGCTTGCCTGCGCCAGGCGCGTGAGCGCGTCCCAGTCGATCGCCAGTGCGCGCTGGCATTGCGGGCAGGGCAGTGGCGCGGGCATGCGGCCGGAGATCGCGTTCTGCAGCGTCTCGGCGTGGACGTGGCCGCAGTGCGTGCAGGTGAAGAAGATGGGGATCGGTGACTTCATGGCAGCCTCCGCAGATCGCCTGTTTCCGTTTCCGTTTCCGGTATAGGCAGGGCGCTGCAAAGTCTGTCGAAAAGCCGGAGGCCTCCGTGTCAACGCCGTATCAACGCACCCCGCACGCAGTGCCCGGCGCGGTACTGCGCCGGGCACCGGATGCCGCCCCGGTGGCGTCAAGGCCGCCGCGGCCGGCTTTCGCCGCCTGCCGCTTCGGCTCCCGCGCGCACCGTGGCGCCGCGCCAACGGGCGGCCGCGCTGCCGCTTGCGGCCTCCGCGGCGGGGCGCCAGCCCAGGGACAGCAGAAAGGCCGCGATTCCCGTGGCCAGCAGGAAGCCGAAGGCGGGCTGGAAGTTGTCCTGGAAACGCGCGATCAGCAGGCCCATGACCGCGGGGGCGATAGCGCCGGCCAATTGCCCGCCGAAGTTGATCAGGCCAGTGGCATTGCCCACCATCTCGTCGGGCCGCCGCTTGAGCGGGATGGCGAACACGGTGGCATAGACGAAGTTGTAGGACAGGGTGCTGAGCACCCAGCAGGCCATCAGCACGACCAGGGAATCGGTCTGCATCACCACCGCCAGCGCCGCCACGCCCAGGGCCGAACTGGCGGCCATGCAGAGCCGCTCGCGCCCCTGGCCGGCCTTGTCGAGCAGCCAGCCCACGCCGTTGAGGCCGAGGAAGGCGAGCAGATAGGGCAGGGCCGCCATCAGGCCGGCGTGCAGCAGGTCGACGTGGTGCACGCGCATCAGGTAGGTCGGCATCCAGGCCTGCATGCCGAGGGCGCCCATATTCTTCAGGAACCAGATCATCGAGGTCTTGCGCACCATGGGGATGCGCAGCACCTGCAGCAGGCTGGCGCCGGCGCGCGGCGGCATGGCGCTGGCCGCTGCCACGGGCGGCCGGATAGCCAGCCAGAGCAGCCCGGCCAGGCCGATGCCGACCAGCCCGAGCCAGTGATAGGTGGCGCGCCAGCCATACTGGCTGATCGCCGCGGCCGCCACGCCGGAGCCGACCGCGCCGCCGAGCAGCACGCTGCTGATGACGAAGGACTTGGCGCGTGCGCGCTCGGCCCTGGGAAAGACCTCGGCAATGGTGACCGAGCTGGCCGGCGAGAAGCCGCCCTCGCCGATGCCGAACAGCAGGCGCACGGCGACCAGGGAGGCGAGCGACCAGGCCTGGCCGGTCAGGCTGGTGAAGAGCGACCAGGAAAAGACGCAGAAGAGCAGGATGCGCCGGGCGCCGAAGCGGTGCGCCATCCAGCCGCCGGCGATCTGCATCACCGCGTAGCTGACGTAGAAGGCGCTGAGCACATAGCCGGCCGCGCGGGCATCGAGCGCGAACTCGCGCGAGATCGGCACGATGGCCGTGCTGATGGCAATGCGGTCGGCATAGCCGACCAGCCAGGCCAGGAACAGGCAGGCGAGCACGGCGCCGCGCCGGCGCGGGGAGTAGGCGGAGTTCATGCCCTGCTCCCGTCGCCCGCGCCGCGCCCCAGCAGGCGGCCGGCGCGCTGGCCGGTCGGCGCACTGTCTTCCCACACCGGCCGGCCGTTGGTGAAGACGTGGAGGATACCGCTGGACGGCAGCGCCGGGTTCTCATAGGTCGCGTTGTCGCGCACGGTGGCGGGATCGAACACCGTGATGTCGGCGAACCAGCCTTCGCGCAGCAGGCCGCGCCGCAGCAGGCCGAAGCGCTGCGCGGGCAGGCCGGTCATCTTGTGAACGGCGCGCTCCAGCGGCATCAGGCCGAGATCGCGCGCATAGCGGCCGAGCACGCGCGGGAAGGTGCCCCACAGGCGCGGATGCGGCTGCGGCTGGTCATTGACGCCGTCGGAGCCGATCATGGCGAGGTCGTGGTTGAGGATGCGGCGCACGTCGTCCTCGCTGAGCATGAAGTAGGTGGCGCCCGCCGGGTGCAGGGCCTCGCACAGCGCCTCGACCGTGCAGCCGCGCTCCTGCGCCAGTTCGCGCGCGTCGCGGCCCACCACCTCGGGGTAGCGCGCGCAATGCGTGATCAGGGTGCGCTGCGAGATGCGGACGCGGTCCGCGCGCAGCATGGTGGACGAGGCATCGTAGGGATAGACGTCCATGCCGACCGCCTGCGTGGCGGCCATGGCTTCGATGGCCGCCAGGGTCTCGCGCGAGCGGCCATGGTTGCGCACGCCGGCACACTTGTGATGCGAGATGACGACCGGCACGCCGAGCGCGCGGCCGATGGCCGCGGTTTCCTTGAGCGACGCCATCACGCCGTCGGCCTCGTCGCGCATATGCGTGGTGAAGATGCCGCCGGCGCCGCGCAGGGGCGCGCAGACGCGGATGATCTCGTCGGTGGTGGCGGCGCGCGCCGGCGGGTAGAAGGTGCCGGTGGATATGCCGAGCGCACCGGCGGCCAGCGCGTCGGACAACAGGGCCCGCATGGCGCCGATCTCGCTGTCGCTGGCGCTGCGCGTGATGTCCGGCATCACGCTGGCGCGCAGCGAGGAATGCCCGACCAGGGCGCCGACGTTGACCGCGCCGGGTCGGTCGCGCAGTGCGCCGAGGTAGTCGGCGAAGTGCTCGAAGCCGGCGCGGCCGGCCGCGGAGGAGCCCATCAGTTCCGCTGCGCGGGAGGCTGGCGCGGCGCTGATGCCGCAGTTGCCGACGATCACGCTGGTCACGCCCTGCGAGACCTTGGCGCGCATCTCGGGTCGCACCAGGACTTCGGCGTCGTCGTGGGTATGGGTATCAATGAAGCCAGGCGCCACCGCCATGCCGCTGACGTCGATTTCCCGCCGCGCGCGGGCGCCGTCGAGCCTGCCGATGGCGGCGATGCACTCGTCCTGGATGGCGACATCGGCGCGGCTGGCGACGCTGCCGCTGCCGTCGATCACCCGTCCGCCGCGCAGGATCAGGTCGTAGTGTCCGGTCATCTTGCCTTTCCTGGTTATCATTAGGAAATGGCATGCTAATCAATGCTATGGCCTTGAAAAAAGCGAATATTTTTGATGATTGCATGAGAATCTAGAATGCAATCGGGAGGGAAGTGCGATGAAGAGAGGATTGCGGCGCAATATTCCGTCGAGCGACAGCCTGGTCATCTTCGAGGCCGCCGCGCGCCACCTGAGCTTCACCCGCGCCGGCGAGGAACTGGGCCTGACGCAGGGCGCGATCAGCCGGCAGATCCTCGACCTCGAAGCCTTTCTCGAGGCACCGCTGTTCGACCGTTCACGGCGCGCCCTGGCCCTGACCGAGGCCGGCCGAGACTATCGGGACAGCGTGTGCCCGCTGCTCGACGCGCTGGAGAGCGCCACGCTGCAGGCACAGGCTCAGCGCACGCTGCGCCGCGCTATCAACCTCTCGGTGGCGGCGAGCTTCTGCAACCGCTGGCTGATTCCCAAGCTGCCTGGCTTCGTGTCGCGCCATCCGGGCGCGCTGGTCAACGTGTCGTCGCGCGTGGGCCGTATCGACCTCGATAGCAGTCCGTTCGACGCCGCCATCATCAATGCGGCGGCGCCGCCGCCGGGGGTGGCATCGGTGCCGCTGATGCCGATCCGGCTCGTCCCCTATGCTTCGCCGCGGCTGCCTGGCGCGCGTCCGCCGCTCGCTGCCGCACAGTTGCGCGCCTTGCCGCTGCTGCATCTGTACGAGGCGCCCAAGGCCTGGGAGGCCTATTTCCAGGCCATGGGGGCGGCCGACGCGCCGCTGCCGGCCGGGGCCCAGCACACGCTGTTCCTGGTGAATTGCGAAGCCGCGCTGGCGGGGCTGGGGGCAGCGCTGCTGCCGCCGGAGTTCGTCGAGGAGGACGAGCGCACGGGGCGGCTGCTCCGGCTCGCGGAGCCGGCGCTGGTCGGCGATCGCAGCTATTTCCTGATCTGGCGGGAGGCGGCGGCCGAGCGTATCGCACCCTTGCGGGCGTGGATGCTGGAGACGCTGGGAGGCGTCGCGCCGGACGCGGCGCCTGGATCGGCGCCCGGGGCCCGGTAGCGGTCGCGCCCGCTTCGTGTCCGCTTCAGGGAGGCGGCGCTGCCGCCGGGGGCGCCGCGACGCTGTCGGCGCTGCCGCGCAGGCGGGTGAGTGCGCGCGTCAGCAGGCGGCCTTCTTCGGCGAGGATCGCCGACTGGAAGCGTGCCATGGCGTCCTCGACGCCGCTGCAGTCGCGCAACTCGCTGCCGCGCCGCGTGCGCAGCGCTTCGTACTCGGCCTCGATTTCCCGGCCGAGCTTGCGCGCGAACTCGGGATCGATCAGCTTCTGGCTGGCCGCGTGGGTGATGTGGTAGAGCAGGGCGGTCAGGCCCTCGGGGGTGGTTTCGCTCTCCTTCGCTGTGCGTGCACGCGCTGTTCGTGCGCTCATGGATGGATCCTCCTTGAGGCCATTGTAGTGGCCGGCCGGCGTCCGGTACATGCCACTTCCAAGGGGGGCGTACGCAGCGCGACGCTCCTTCCGGCTGCTGGACGGCACAAACAAAGAGAGCCATCGGGAGCGATGGCTCGAGGTTTCCCCGCTGCATCAATGGAAGGCACACGGGAGGCCGCCGCACACTCGGCAGGTGTGCTGGCGAAGGGTCCTTCCCGCGGGATGGCTGTCGTCGGCGCAGGCGCGCGATGTGATTCCCAGCATGTTTCACCGGCCATCGCGCAGCAGTCTGGCGGCACTCCATGGCAGGCGCGTGTCATCGCAGCAGGCTTGATATTCCTCAACCCGTCCCGTGCATCCTCTCTATACTCTGGTGACGCAGCAGGGCACAAACCTGTGCCCGCCACGACGTGGAGGGAAACATGCATACCCAGTCGCAGAAGGAATTGATCGAGAAGATCGCCGAGCAGACCGATACGCCGTTGCGGGACGTGGAAGATGCCTTCCAGGAAGCCTGGAACGACCTCAAGCAGGAGGCGCGCTTCCACGATTTCCTGCCATTGCTCGCGGCCAAGCGCGTCAGCGAGCGCTTCCGGAAGCTGCACTAGTTCACCGGGTCATTCGACGAATGGGCAATGGACGAGCGTGCAGGCAGCGCCACTGCGCCATGCCGCATGTGCCGGTGTCGTTGCGTGCCGCCTGCGCCGGCCGCTGACGTGCCGCCACGGAGATTGACATTGGTGTCCCGAATGATCACGCTGTGGATTCCATGCCGGACCGCCCGGCGGCATGGACTGGACGGAGCGTAACGGCCTTCGCGGCCGGCGCCGGTTCGGGCGGACGTTGTGCTTGGAGGAGTTGCAATGAAGACCGTGTTGTCGATAGCGCTTGCGCTCAGCCTGGGGGCCCTTGCCCTGCAGGCTTCCGCTCAAGGGTCGGGCAAGCAGTTCGATCCCTATTCCCAGGGTGCCAAGGCGGGCGACAAGTTCGACCCGTATTCGCAGGGCGCGAAATCGGGCGACAAGTTCGATGCCTATTCGCAGGGCATGAACCAGAGCACCCGCGCCGACCTGGCGGCCGAGCCGGCCAAGCCCGCGAAGGCGGTCAAGCCGCCCAAGGGAAGCCACACCAAGTCCAAGAAGGAGGAGCCGGCGGCGAAGCCGGAATCCTGATCCATCGGTTCTCCGCCAGGATCGCGAGGTCTCGATCCGTCAAATCAAAGGGTTACGTGAGTCATTTGCGTAACCCTTTGTTGTATCCCGCTTCGTATCGGCGCACCTCCCCTCCGCCCTCGGCCGCTGCGATGGCTCTCCGTGCAAACGGGCCTGGCAGCCGGGCCCGCGTCTGTGCCTATGACGGAGGTAGCGCGGGGTCCCGGGGAAGCGAGGGAAGCAAGGGAAGCGAGAGATGTCCTGGAGAGAACGAGAAGCGCGGCCAATGAGACATCTTTTCCGTTCCGATCCACCGCTGGCGCGGTTGCGGTATTGCCGGCTCCTTGGGGGATGCGTGCTGCTCTCAGGCGTGGCATATCTCACATGGGTGTATCTGCTGAGAGGGTGAGGGCGTCCTGAAGCCGAGGGGCAAGCCGCGGCGCGATGTCGTGGCGCGATGTCGTGGCGTGATAGCGACGCGCTTGCAGCGGAGCCACGATGTACCTGTGAATTCTTTCAAGGCATGGCTGGCGACGCGTGGGGTCCTTGCGCGGTCTCCGGTGGCAAGCAGGTTTCAGCCAATGGCCGGTGCAATTCCTGCACGAAGAAAGCCTGAGCAGATCCCCTGGATTCCTCCGCGTGCAGCCGGAGCGGGCTGGCCCATGGCCGCCAGGCCCATCGGGGCGCATGCAGGCGTTGGACCGGAGGCAACTCCACTCGCGGCGCGAAGATGCGAAGATCCGAACGCTGCAGCATCCACCAGGAAGGATGTGCACGCGGAGGATGAACGCCGTGTAGGACGCCAGCCGATTTCAGCGATCCTAAGCAGTGCCTAAGCTGAAACCACGGCACTCTTTTCCGGTGACATCGTCATGGCGAGGACCATCCGGCAGGCTCCGGCAACAGCACCAGGCGTTGCCGCGAAAGCGCAGCAAGCGACTGGCAAGCGGCTGCAGGATGCGCTCGCGCCGTACCGGCGCCGACGGGACTTCCGGACCACGCCGGAGCCGCGCGACGAGGCTGCGGCACGCCCGCGCCGCGTCGCCGGCAGGCATGGCAGAGCGCTTGCCTTCGTGGTCCAGAAACATGCCGCGCGCCGCCTGCATTACGACTTCCGCCTCGAACTGGATGGCACGCTCAAGAGCTGGGCCGTTCCCAAGGGGCCCAGCCTCGATCCGGCCGACAAGCGCATGGCGGTGCACGTGGAAGACCATCCGGTGGACTATGCCGAGTTCGAAGGCGTGATTCCGCCCGGCCAATATGGCGCGGGCACCGTCATCGTATGGGATCGTGGCGCGTGGATCCCGGAGGGCGACCCGCGTGCGGCCTATCGTGCCGGGAAGCTGACGTTCGAGTTGCGCGGGGAGAAGCTGCGCGGCCATTGGACGCTGGTCCGCATGCACGGCAACAGGCAGAAGGACCAGGATGCATGGCTGCTGATCAAGGGCCGCGACGAAGCCTCCGTGCCGATCACGGAACTCGATGTGGTGGAAGCCATGCCAGACAGTGTCCTCTCCGGAGCGGCAGGGCGAGCGCCGCGCAAGGGCGCATCAGCGCGGAAGTCAGGCAAGCCGAAGGCAGCAGAGGACGTGCCCCTGCCTCGCGGCGCCAGGGCGGCTCGGTTGCCGCTGACGCTGTCGCCACAACTGGCAACGCTGGTCGAGACGCCACCCGCCGATGAGCAGGACTGGCGCTATGAGATCAAGTTCGATGGGTATCGGCTGCTGGCGCGGATCGACGGCAAGGGCGTCCGCCTGTTCACGCGCGAGGGCAACGATTGGACTTCCAGGCTGCAAGCGGTGGCGCGCGACGTCGGGGCGCTCGGCTTGCCCGATGGCTGGTTGGATGGCGAGATCGTGGTGTTGGGCAAGCATGGAGAGACCGATTTCCAGGCGTTGCAGAACGCCTTCAGGACTTCGTCCGTCGATGCCATCCAGTACTTCGTCTTCGACCTGCCCTTCTACGCCGGCCACGACTTGCGCAAGGTGCGCCTGGCGCAGCGCCGCGGGCTTCTCAGGCGGCTCTTCGAGCGCAATACTTCGCCGCGCCTGCAATTCAGCGAGGAATTCGAGGCTGGCCCGGCTGACATGCTGGACGCGGCGTGCCGCATGAAGCTGGAAGGCGTCATCGGCAAACGCGCCGATTCGCACTACGTCAGCGCGCGCAGCAAGACATGGATCAAGCTGAAATGCACGCTGCGGCAGGAGTTCGTGATTGGAGGCTTCACCGACCCCAGGGGCAGCCGGCACGGTATTGGCTCCTTGCTGCTGGGCGTGCATGCCAGCAACGGGCACCTGCGCTATGCCGGCAATGTCGGCACGGGTTTCGACGAGCGCATGCTCAGTACTTTGCGCGCCAAGCTGGATGGGCTGGTCACTGACACGACACCATTCGACGCGCCGCCGGCATCGCTGAACGTGCATTGGGTGCGCCCGAAACTGGTGGCCGAAGTTTCGTTCGGTTCGTGGACGCGTGATGGGCGGGTGCGGCATTCGGTTTTTCATGGCCTGCGCAGTGACAAGCCCGCATCTGCCGTCATTCTCGAACAGCCTGCCGAGGTCCCCGCCGGGCCAGCACGGCCTTCACACAAGCATAAGCACGGGCACAAGCCGACTGCCGCGGGCGGGAGGGTCGCCATCAGCCACGCGGATCGCATCGTCGACCAAGCCACGGGAATCACCAAAGGAGAACTCGTGCGCTACTACGAGCGCGTGGCGCCGCTGATGCTGCCGCACCTGCGTGACCGTCCGGTCGCCCTGGTGCGCGCTCCCGACGGCGTGGGCGGCGAGCAGTTCTTCCAGCGCCATGGCGACACGCTGCGGGTCGACGGTATCCATGTTCTGGATGCCGGCCTGTGGCCGGGACATCCGGGATTGCTGGAGATCGTCTCGGCACCGGCGCTGGTGGCGGCTGCACAGCTCAACGCGATCGAGTTCCACACCTGGAATGCCAGCAAACGCAGTATCGCCAAGCCCAACCGTATCGTCTTCGACCTGGATCCCGGCAAGGGCTTGTCCTGGGCGCATATGCGCGAGGGCGCGGCGATGGTGAAGGCGCTGCTCGATGAACTTGGACTCGTCAGCTTCCTCAAGACCAGCGGAGGCAAGGGGCTGCATGTCGTGGTACCGGTGACGCCGAGGGCAGGCTGGGACGAGGTGAAGGACTTCGCCCACGCCGTGGTCTTGCATATCGCCCAGCTCATCCCGCAGCGCTTTGTCGCCAAACGCGGCGCTGAGCGGCGCGTCGGGAAGATCTTTATCGACTACCTGCGCAACGGTATCGGGGCTACCACCGTCGCGGCCTTCTCGGTGCGTGCGCGCCCTGGTCTGGGCCTGTCGATACCTGTAGGCTGGGACGAACTGGAATCGTTGGAGAGCGCCGCGGAGTGGAGCGTTTCCAACTGTGGGCGCCGGCTGGAAGCGCTGGCATCTCGTGATCCATGGGAAGCCTATGCCCGGACGCGCCAATCCATTTCGCGCGCTGCGGCCCGGCTGGCAAGCGCGCCTGGGTGAGCGGCGAGGCAGGCTGTCATGGACGTAACCCACCGAGTCACCTGCATTGCCCGGTGCGCGTTGGTGACCGCGCAAACAGGAGAGCAAGATGAACGACATCAGGACCGATTATTCGATGCATAGGGATGTATTGACGCGCGACGTCAATGCACTGCTCACCGACGTGCAGGCGCTCTTGCGCGACGTCGCGAACGAGGCCGGCACGGAGGCGGCGCAAGCGGGAACGGAGGTCGGCATGCGGCTGCGTGAACTCCAAGGGCGACTGGGCATGCTGCGTCAGACGGGCATGGAGCGCGTCTCCCAATGGGCCAACAGCACCGACCAGTATGCGCGCGAACATCCGTGGCAATGCATAGGCACCGCCGCCACGGTGGCGGCGGCCGTCAGTGCAATCGTCACGCTGTCGCTCTATCGGCGGTAGCCAGTGCCATCTCTGTCCGCGACGAGGTCGCCGCCAAACGCGCCTTCGCGCGCAGAAGAGGGGGGTCTCCCGATGGATGGCCCGCAGGCGCGAACGCCGGCGCGCCGCGGGTGCGCCGAGAGATCTTCGTGATAGGGATGTGCCCGAAGGGGAGCAACCATCGTAGTTGTGGAGACAACCATGTCAGGCGATATCCATGTTGTCCGGCACGACAGTGAGTGGGCGATTGTCATCGAGGGGCCCGGGACCCTGACGAGGTTTCCATCGCGGGAAGAAGCCATTGCTGTCGCCACCCGGCTGGCGAAATGGAACAGAGTAGGATTGCTGATTCATGATCGCAACGATCAGCTTCTTGAGCGGAATATCGTGGCCCGTGCTTCCGTGAAGCAGCGAGGCTGAACGGGAACGCCGGGAATTCCATGCGTGTTGCGCACCCCGTTGCGCGACAAGCATGCTGGACAAGCATGCTGCTGTGCCTCTTCCCTGGCAGAGGCGGTCATCGGTGTCTGGTCCACAGCGCTAGTCCACAGCGCTAGTCCACAGCATCTCGCAGCCATCGCCACGCAGGTGCCTCCTGGCGTTCCTGCGGCGGCGAAGAGCGTGGATCTGCCGCCCGCTATGGCTTCGTCTGCAGGCGCAGATACTCGTCTCGCTTCATTTGCATATACTGCTGCCGGCCAATCTCGTGCAACTGCCGCGGGTACTGCTCGCTGGCGCTGAACCAGTTGCTCAGGCGTTGCTCCAACCGCCTGTCCAGGGGGGACGATAGGGCACCCAGATAGGCATCGATGGCCAGGTAATAACGCATGGTGTTGCGCTCCGCGAGGCCGCGTACCCCCTCGATGTATTTCGGCTGCGCCGCGGACGGATCCGCCAGGTTGGTGAACCCGATCCGGCCGCGGCCGAAAGTCGCCAGATAGCCTTTCAGGGCAAGCCGCCCGACCACACCATAGCCGTAGGCGTAGGTCAGATGCAGGAACGTCCGGTGGCCACCCAGCGCCGTAGCCTCCATGACGATCCGATAGTCCCGCGTGTTCAACGGTCCGCTATCGGCATTGAGCCTTACCTGGAAGTACTCCGGGCCGGTGATGGCAGCGCCGTAGTTGAATTGCACGCGCGACGTGCTGCTGAGTTTCTCGGGGGCCTCCTCTTTGCTGATGTTCACCGTCAGTGTGCTTCCGCTGCTGCCATCCGACGCGAGGCAGTACTTGATATTCGGATGCAGCATCAACATATCGCACCAGTTCATCGGGCCTTGCGAACTCTCATTCAGGGCGTAGCGCACTGTCGTGAACGGGTAGTCCATCACCGCGTAGATTTCACCCTTGACCGTGGATGGCGATTCCTCCGAATAGAGATACAGCTGCCGCTGAAAGGCGTTATGGTCAAGCTCGGGTACGAGGTTCTGGTATATCTGGCGCAAGGCGGTGGCATCGCCGGAGCCTTGTGCCGATACCCCCTGGCTCAGCAGGCAGCATGCCGCCAGAACGGCCAGCGTGCATGCCAACCTTGTTGCGGGCCGATTGGCAGGGTTTCCTGCCGGCAGGCAGCCGGCTCCCGACGGCCGGGGCCATCTTGCAGGCCGCGCCTTGACTGCCTTGCGGCCGAACCGGATGGCTACCAGCGTACGTCCTGCTCCCATGCCTTCAGTTCTTCCTCGGCCTTCTCCTTGGTGCAGCCGTAGCGCTCCTGGATCCGGCCGATCAGTTGCTCCCGCTTGCCGTTGATTCTCGTGATGTCGTTCTCGGTGAGCTTGCCCCACTTTTCCTTGACCTTGCCTTTGACTTGTTCCCACCTGCCTTCGATCTGATCCCAGTTCATGTCTGGCTCCTTCCATTGGTGCCCCAGGCCGGCCGCGCTCCCTGAGCGTGCCTCGTCGCCTGTCCGTGTCTCAAGGTTAGGTTCGGACTGGGCGAGGAAGATGAAGGGGCAGTTCCGAAAGTTGTGTCAGATGATTCCGACGACAGCGGGCCTTGGCGGCGCAAGCGCGTCATCCTGACCCGGCAGCCCTGTCGCCGCGGTGGGGGATGGCGCCGTGGGGTTTGCCGGCCGTCCTTTCGGCCAGGCAGATGAGATGAGCGCCGGACGCATCATCGCCATGCGCTGCCCTGCGTCGCGCCAGCGCGTGGTGCGCGACATGGTGGGGCTGGCTGCCCTGAAGAAGACACCCCCGCCGGTCGGCGGGGGTGTGAACAGGAACGGGCCTCACGTCAGTGGGCCGCGTTCCAGTCTAATCCGCGCGACCACTCTTTCATCCCCACGGACGTGGGGCGTCGGCAGGGGCAGGGCGGCCGCCGAAGCGGGCGCGACGGCGGCTCAGAAGCGGTGGCGCACGCCGACGATGGCACCGAACTGGTTCTCGCCATTGGCGACCTGCGCCGAGGTGTTCACCAGCGTGGTGGCGGCGGGGTTCAGCGAGGGATTGAGGCCCGTCAGGCTGAGACCCGAGCCGTCGCGGTTCTTCGCGTAGCCGAGGATCGTGTAGAGGTCGGTGCGCTTGGACAGCGCATAGGAGCCGGACAGCACGAAGCTGTAGGGGTCGGCCGAGGTGTGCGCGACATCCGTGTAGTAGACGGCCCCGGTCACGGTCAGCGCCGGCGTCGCGCGGTACTGCACGCCGGCCCAGTAGAGATTGGTCAGCAGCGAGGTGCCGGTGCTGTCGAAGATGCCGTGGTAGTAGCGGTAGCCGGCCAGGACCTTGGCCGGGCCGAACTGGTAGGACAGGCCCAGGGTGGCGCGCCGTTCCACATTGTCCTGCAGCGCGACCGTGCTGCCGCGTGCCTCGTCGTAGGCACTGCCGATGGCGAAGGGACCGCTGGCGTAGCCCAGCGAGGCGGACCATTCCTTGCCGGCCTTGTAGGCGCCGGGGATCTCGCCCCCGGCCTGGCTGTCGTAGCCGGTGCTGTAGAGCAGGCCGTAGTTGACCGGGCCCGAGGCACCGTAGAACTTGATGGAATTGTCCGCCCGCCCCGACATCCATTTGTCGTGCATGATGACCGAGTAGCGGGTCGCGATCACCATCGGGTCGAACGACGAGGAGAAGTCGTACAGCAGGTTCTGGTGACGGCCGAAGGTCAGCGTGCCGAATTGCTGCTGCAGGCCCACGAAGGCCTGGCGGCCGAACAGGCGGCCACCCTGGTTGGCGCTGCCGGTGTCGAGGTCGAAGCCGTTCTCCAGTACGAAGACGCCCTTGAGGCCGCCGCCCAGGTCTTCCACGCCGCGCAGGCCCCAGCGGGAGGTGGACAGGTTGCCGGTCGACATCCGGACCAGCGAGCTGCCGCCGCCGCCGCTGTTGGGAACGCTGTTGATGTACTCGATGCCGGCATCGACGATGCCGTACAGCGTGACACTGCTTTGGGCAAGCGCGCTGCCGGGAATCAACGGCAGCAGCGCCAGCCAGGCGCGGGATTTCTTCATCGTGACCTTCCTTTGTCGATCTTATGCTTATCGGCGCCGCACCTGCGCGCTCCCGTGGACGGAGGGAGCAACCAGGGTGTTGCGGCGGCGCCACTATAGCGGCAGCACTACGCAGGACAAAGCCGGATCCGGAGATAGATTGTTCGCCTCCTTGGACAGTCAGGGTTTGCCGGTGTCGGGCGCGTCGACAGGGTCCGGGTCGGAAATCGTGCCGGCGTCCATGGCTGCCGCTTCGTCCGCCTCGGCCGGCACGGACTCCGACAGAAAGATCCACAGCGTGCGCACCCGCACGATGCCGTCGCCGGGTCCATCGTGGGTCAGGCGACTGGCCAGTCGCTTCAGTGTAGTCCACGACTGCGGGCGCAGTTGCGTACGCAGGACTTCCAGTTGCGCCGGTGGTACAGGCAGGTTCTCGCGATTGCCGCCGACGAGGCGCTGCAGCACGAAGACGGCGGCAGCCAGCACTGCCGCGCCGATGCCGACGTCGCTGACCTCGGGCGCGCCGAGGCTGCCGATGCTCAGGCACAGCACGGCGAACACCACGGCGCCGATGAAGAGCATGCGCGCGGCACGGTAGGCTGGCGGATAGGCCAGGCGCTGGGCGGTCGCGCGCAAGGTGTCGATTTCGTGGGCTTGCAGCCTGTGCAGTTGCTTGGGAGAGGGGAGTTTCATCGTGCTGCCAGGTCTCCGGTTGGGTTCCGGCGGGCGCTTGTGGCACGCTGTCACGGCCGTGCCGCGCGCGCCGCAGGCGCTGCTGCCGGTCGATTCGCTGCGGTCGCCGCAGCGCGGCCCGCGCTGTGATGGTAGCGCGGCGCGCCGTGCCGTCAAGGCTCCCTTGGTGGGGGTGCGCAATGCCGGCTTTGATGGCAACGCCACGCTATGCCGGTCAATTCCGCTTCATGTGGCGCCATTCTGTAGCAATCTACACCCACGCGCCGTCCGGCACTGCCGCGCTGTGTTCGCTGCCGCGCGCAGGGCCTTGGGCCGCCGATTGACAGTGCGAAAGCAATGGTTCCATCATTTGCCGACAGAGAGGCACACGCGCGCCGCCGGCAGGCATCCGGCGCCACGATGCGTTGCCCGGACAAACACGGGAACGGGGTCATGAATCCAATTTTTCGCCGCGCCGGCATCGCCGTGCTCGGCCTCCTGCTGT
This sequence comes from Cupriavidus sp. USMAA2-4, assembly GCF_001854305.1. Lineage (NCBI taxonomy): Bacteria > Pseudomonadati > Pseudomonadota > Betaproteobacteria > Burkholderiales > Burkholderiaceae > Cupriavidus > Cupriavidus sp. USMAA2-4. The sequence continues at coordinate 2,793,444 of NZ_CP017749.1, forward strand.
GCGCCTGCACGGCCGGCGGAATGTCTTCAGGGCCGGTCGCCGCCGGCGCGCCGCAGCAGCCGGATCCGGCCATGCGCGCCCTCGCCGGCGAAGTCTTCGTCTACGGTTATCCGCTGGTGCTGATGGATGTCACGCGCGAGACCATGAGCGCGCGGACGGCCCCCAACGCCTTCCACCACGCTCGCGTCTTCCCGGATGCCAGCTTCACCGACGTGGTCAGCCCCAACGCGGACACCCTGTACTCGACCGCCTGGCTCAACCTGGGCGACGAGCCGGTCGTGCTGACGGTGCCAGCCATGCGGGGCCGCTACTACCTCGTCCAGATGCTCGATGCCTGGACCAATGTGTTCGCCGCGCCCGGGACGCGCACCGCCCCCGACGGGCGGGCGGTGGACTATGCCATCACCGGGCCGGCCTTCACCGGCCGCTTGCCGCAGGGGTTGGTCGAGATCCGGTCGCCGAGCCAGATGGTGTGGCTGATCGGCCGGATCCAGACCAACGGCAAGCGCGACTACGGCGCCGTCAACCGCCTGCAGGACCAGTTCAAGCTGACGCCGCTGTCCGCCTGGGGGCGCACCGGCCAGTCGGCGGCGCGCGAGGGTCCGATGGCCCTGTCGCCGCGCGAGGGCTCGCCGGCGGACCAGGTGGCGCAGATGGATGCCCAGGCCTTCTTCAGCCGGCTGGCGGAGCTGCTGCCGGCCAACCCGCCGCTGCCCGGCGATGGCGTGATGGTGGCCAAGATGGCCCGCCTGGGCATCGTCGCCGGCCAGCCGTTCAAGACCACGGTGCTGGAGCCGTCGACCGCGCGCGCCGTGCAGGAAGGCGCCACCGCCGCGCTGGCTCGGATCCAGGCAGCCGCGCGGCCGGCAGCCGGCACAGGTGGCTGGCAGGTGGCGCGCAATCTGGGCAGCTACGGTAGCGCCTATCTGCAGCGCGCGGTGGTGGCGCGCACCGGCCTGGGGGCGAACCTGCCGCAGGACGCGCTCTACCCGAACACCCGCACCGATGCCGACGGCCAGCCGCTGGATGGCGCGTCGCGCTATGTGATGCACTTCCCCAAGGGGCAGCTGCCGCCGGTGCGCGCGTTCTGGTCGCTGACGCTGTACGACGAGAAGCATGCCTTTGCCGCCAATCCGCTGGGCCGCTACGCGCTGGGCGACCGCGACCGGCTGCGGCGCAACCGCGACGGTTCGCTCGACCTGTATATCCAGCATGAACGGCCGCAGGGCGCCCGCGTGGCCAACTGGCTGCCGGCGCCCGCCGGGCCGTTCGGCCTCACCATGCGGCTGTACTGGCCCAAGGCGGAGGCGCTGGATGGCAACTGGATGCCGCCGCCGGTGCGCCGCGAGCGCTAGCGCCGGCGCCGCCCGTCCCGGCATCGCCGCCGGGTCCGTGCCGCCGGCCGAGGACGATCAGAACCTGTAGCGCAGGCCTGCGTAGAAGGACCGCCCCGAGCCCGGCTGCAGGGCGATACGCGCGGCGAGTTGCGCATCGTGCTGGAGTGCCACACCTGCTTCGACTGGCTGATGCCGGTGATGGACGAATTCCGGCGCCGCTGGCCGGAGGTGGAGATCGACCTGGTGGCGGGTTTCCACGCCGACCCGCTGGCCCTGCTGGACGAGGGCCGGGCCGACCTGGTGGTGGGCTCGAAGCCGGCCGCCCGGCGCGGGCTGTCGGTGACGCCGCTGTTCCGCTTCGAGATCCTCGCGGTGATCGCCTACGAGCACCGCCTGCGCAACCGGCGCCGGCTCGGGGCGCAGGATTTCGTCGGCGAGACGCTGATCACCTATCCGGTGCCGGAGCCGCGCATCGACCTGATCCGCGAGGTGCTGGAGCCCGCCGGCATCAAGCTGCAGCGGCGCACGGCGGAACTGACCGTGGCCGTGCTGCAGCTGGTGGCCAGCCGGCGCGGCGTGGCCGCGCTGCCCAACTGGGGCGTGAAGAACTACGTCGACCACGACTACGTGCTGGCCAAGCGCATCGGCGCCAAGGGCCTGTGGAGCGAGTTGCATGCGGCGGTGCCGGCCGCCATCGCGGCGCGCCCCTGCGTGCGCGATTTCATGGTCATCGTGCGCGATATCGTCGCCGCCGAGCTGGACGGCATCGAACTGCTGCCGGAGAGCGCGGCGGCGTGAGCGCGGCAGCCGCCGCGTGCGGCCCCGGTTCAGGCGGCCGGCTCAGGCGGCCTGCAGGGCGAGCGCGCCGCCCGCCGCATGGCTCTCGTCCGCGCCCAGCACTTCCAGGTCCATGCCATTCTCCAGCCGCCGCACGAACAGCCCGAGCAGGTCGGCCTCCTCGGCGCACACCGACAGGCGGATGGGCGTGGCGGCATCCTGGCCGACCCGCAGCGAATGCAGGCTCAGGCCGGTACGGCGGGCATTGGCCAGCGCCCATTCCAGGGCCCCGAACAGGTCGGAACCGGTGCAGCGCAGGGTCAGATGGAGGGTGGGCAGGCAGGGCATCATGGTGTTCACCGCGTGGTTTGTCGTTCAGATGAATTTACCAGCGCGGCTGCGGAATTGCCTTCCTGTTTATCTGTATCGATCGCAGGAATTGAGAATAATCGACTGCCGATGATAGGATTGGCAGTCGATGATTCTCAAGAGATAAGGTGATGGCCACGATACCCCGCCTGGACGAGACCGATCGCCGCATCCTGCGCGCGCTGCGTCGCGACGGCCGGCTTTCCAATGCCAAGCTCGCCGAGCAGGTCGGGCTGTCGGCAACACCCTGCTGGAACCGCGTGCGTGCGCTGGAGGAGAACGGCGTCATCGAGGGCTATGCGGCGATGCTGAACCAGAAGGCGCTGGGCCTGCCCGACACCGTGCTGATCGAAGTCACGCTGGACCGGCATGACGACGACATGCTGCACCGCTTCGGCGAGGCGCTGGCGGAGCTGCCCGAGGTGCTGGAGGCCTATCTGTTGACCGGCGAGTACGACTACCTGATCAAGGTGGCGGTGGCCGGCACCGAGGGCTACGAGGAGTTCCTGCGGCACAAGCTGTACAAGCTGCCCGGACTGCGCCACAGCCACTCGACCTTCGTGCTGCGCTGCCTGAAGCGGCAGACCTCGGTCGAGCCCTGAGCGGCGCCGGCCGCCAGGGCCCTGCAGGGGCGCTCAGCCGCGCGCCGCCGCGTGGCGCCGCAGGCGCGGCCCCAGCGCCGAGGTGGCGACGCCCAGCGCGATCAGCGCCAGGCCGGCGGACAGGTCCGGCGAGATGCGCTCGTGGAAGGCCAGCGCCGACAGCAGCAGGCCCAGCAGCGGCACGCACAGCATGGCGATCGAGGTGGCCGCGGGCGGCAGCGTCTGCGTGATGTTGAGCACCACGATGAAGGTCAGTGCGGTGGCCAGCGGCCCCGTATAGAGCACCACCGGCCAGACCGCGCCGAGCGCTGCCGTGCTCGGCAGGCCGTCGCGCAGCAGCGCCAGCGCCAGCAGCGGCAGCGTCGCCACCGCGCATTCCCAGGGAATCATGTCCGCGCCCAGGCGCACCTCGCGGTGGGCGCGCAGCTGGATGATGTTGACCGACCAGGCCAGCGAGGCGCCCATCAGCATCAGCAGGCCGAGTGCCAGGTGGGCCTGCCAGTGGGCCAGCGCCGGCGCCACGATGAGAATGATGCCGCCGTAGCTGAAGGCGGTGGCCAGCCACTGGGCGCGCGACAGCTTCTCGCGCAGGACCAGGGAGGACAGCGGGATCACCCAGATCGAGGTGGCGTAGGCGATCACCGAGGCGCGCCCGGGCGGCACGTACTGCAGCGCCCACAGCGCCAGGGCGGTGAACGCCGCCATCTGCAGCAGGCCGACGCCCAGCACCAGCGGCCATTCGCGCCGCGTGGGCAGGCGCAGGCGGCCCAGCAGGGCCAGCACGGCGAAGCTGATGAGCGCGGCGGAACCGAAGCGCGCGGCGGCGAACCACAGCGGGCTGACGTGGGTCAGGCCCAGCTTCATCACCGGCCAGTTGCCGCCCCAGATGACCACCGCGCCGGCCAGCGGCAGGAAAGCGCGGATGCCGCCGCGGGCGGCGCGGCCGCCGTCCTGGCCGGAGGGCGTGGCCGGCGTGGCGTGGGCGGCGGGAAGGGTGGGGCTGGCTGGGGAGGCTGGCATGGCGCAAGGGAAAGAGGCCGCCGCGGCCACTTGCCGCGGATGGGATGAGTCTAGGGCGCATTGCGCCGCAGCATTTCCCGTATTTCGCTGCCCCAGCCTATCGGTTAAGCATAGAATGCTGCCCATGCCATTTTCAGGAGCATGATGTGCTGGACGTCGATCTCGATGCCACCGATATCCGGATTCTCAGCGAACTGCAGCGCGACGGCAGCTTGACCAATGTGGAGCTGGCCAGCCGCGTCAACCTGTCGCCTTCGCCCTGCCTGGCGCGCGTGCGGCAGCTGGAGAAGCAGGGCGTGATCTCGCGCAAGGTGACCCTGCTCGATGCGCGCAAGCTGGGCCTCAAGGTGGTGGTCTTCATCCAGGTGTCGCTGGACAAGCAGCGCCGCGAAACCCTCGACAGCTTCGAGCGGCGCATCGCCGGCCTGCCCCAGGTGATGGAGTGCTACCTGATGTCGGGCGATGCCGACTACCTGCTGCGGGTGGTGGTGCCCGACGTGGAGGCGCTGGAGCGCCTCATCATCGACCAGATCACGCGCATCCCCGGCGTGTCCAGCATCCGCTCCAGCTTCGCGCTCAAGCAGGTGCTGTACAGCACGGCGCTGCCGCTGGGCTGAGCAAGCCGGCCCGGGCGGCTCGGGCGGCCCGGGCGGCTCGGGGCGCTCAAGGGCGGTTCAGGCGGGCGCGGTGCGCCGGCACTCGCGCAGGTAGCCGTGCAGCGCCAGCCGCACCTGCCGGCGCAGCCGCTCGTGGTCGACGCGCGCGCCCGCGCTGATGCAGGCGCGCGCGATCAGCCCGTAGACCAGGGTCTGGGCGGTGGCCGCGGCCTCCTGGGCATCGACTCCGGCCGGCCAGTCGCGCGCCAGCAGGAAGGCGCGCCGCCAGGCGTCGATGAAGCGGTCGTAGGTCTTCTGGTAGGCGGCCTGGCCCGAATAGTGGCGCTCCAGCAGGTAGAGCGGACCCCAGCGTTCGGGGGTGGGTCGGTGGTGGTCGATGTTGACGTCGATGAGGCGCTCGGTGACGTCGCGCAGCCGGCGCCCCGCGCAGTCGTCGAGCGCCTGTCCCATGGCCTGCAGGATGGCCTTGGTGCGCAGGTGCAGGCAGACCCGCACCAGTTCTTCCTTGTTGGCGAAGTACTCGTAGAAGGTGCCCAGGCCCACGCCGGCGAGGTCGATGATGGCGCGGATCGTGATGCCGTCGTAATCGCCCGTCTGCACCAAAAGCCGAACAAAGGCTTCCTGGATGGCCAGCGAGGTCTGCCAGGAGCGGGCCTGGATGGGTTTGCGGCGCGTGCGGGACAGGGCTTTGGCGGGCAGCGGCATGGTTCTCCGGAAGCCGAACAGTCGGGGGCGCATTCCTTCCTAGAATGACCGCTCGACTATACCAAGGGCGGGCCGGGCCGGAGCGGCCGGGCGCCGCCGGCCAAGGAGACCCGCCATGACATGGAAGACCCACGACGTCAGCAACCAGGTGCCGGAGCTGAAGGACTACAACCTCTACGCCACGGACCTGCCGCTGCAGCGTGCCGTCGAGCGCGGCGGCGCCGGCTGGCATGCGGCCGAACTCAGCCGCCAGGGCGCCGAGCTGGGCTCGGAGGCGATGCTGCGCCGGGCCGAGGCTGCCAACCGCTACACGCCGGAGCTGCACACGCACTCGCGCCTGGGCGAGCGCATCGACCAGGTGCGTTTCCACCCGGCCTGGCATGAGGTGATGCAGATCGCGCGGCGCAGCGGCCTGGCCAACCTGCCGTTCGCCGACAGCCGGCCGTCGGCCTGGGCCGCCTACGGCGCCGCGCAGTACATGCACAGCCAGATCGAGTCGGGTTCGCTGTGCCCGACCAATATGACCCAGGCCTGCATCCCCGTGCTGCAGAAGGAGCCCGCGCTGTACGAGCGCATCGGGGCCAGGCTGCTGGCGCGCGACCACGATGCGCGCGACCTGCCGGCCGAGCAGAAGACCTCGATCACGGTCGGCATGGGCATGACCGAAAAGCAGGGCGGCAGCGACGTGCGCGCCAACACCACGCGCGCCGTCAGCCTGCGCGGCGAGGGGCGCGGCGCCGAGTACCTGCTGACCGGGCACAAATGGTTCTTCTCGGCGCCGATGTGCGACGCCCACCTGGTGCTGGCCAATACCGAGGCGGGCTCGTCCTGCTTCTACGTGCCGCGCTGGCGGCCCGACGGCAGCAAGAACGCGGTCGAGATCCAGCGCCTGAAGGACAAGGTGGGCAACCGTTCCAACTCCAGCAGCGAGGTGGAATTCAAGGAAGCCTGGGGCATCCTGGTCGGCGAGGAGGGGCGCGGCATTCCCACCATCCTGGAGATGGCCACCTACAGCCGCCTGAACTGCGCCCTGTCGAGCGCCGGTTTCCTGCGCCAGGCGCTGGCGCAGGCCCTGCACTACGCGCGCCACCGCCGCGCCTTCGGCAAGATGCTGGTGGAGCAGCCGCTGATGCGCCGCCTGCTGGCCGACCTGGCCCTGGAGAGCGAGGCCGCCATGCTGCTGTCGATGGACCTGGCCAGCGCCTTCGGCGAAGACGACGAGGCCGTGGTCGGCTGGCGTCGCGTGCTGACCCCGGTGGCCAAGTTCTGGGTGTGCAAGCGCGCAGTCGAACTGACCGGCGAAGCGATGGAAGTGTTCGGCGGCAACGGCTATGTCGAGGACGGCCCGATGGGGCGGCTGTTCCGCGACGCTCCGGTCAATTCGATCTGGGAGGGCTCGGGCAATGTGATGTGCCTGGACGTGCTGCGCGCCATCAGCCGCAAGCCGGGCGACTTCGCCGCGGTGCTGGCCCGCCTGCAGGCGCTCGGCGGCGGCGACGCCCGCGTCGCGGCCAGCCTGCGCAAGCTGCAGGACGCGCTGGCGCTGCCGCCCGAGGTCCAGGAAGCCGAAGCGCGCCGCTTCACCACCCGCCTGGCGCTGACCGCGCAGGCCTGCCTGATGCTGCGCCATGCCGATCCGCTGGCGGCCGAGGCCTTCGTGGCCAGCCGCTTCGATGCCGATTGGGGCGCGGTGGCGGGCATCAGCGCCGGGCTGGGTCGCGGCGCCGACGAAGCACGGCTGCTGGAGATGGCCTGGGCGGCCTGAGCCCGATCCATCGGTCCCGGCGGCGGGCACCCCCGGACCTGCCGCCCGGCCCGCAGCGCGCGGCGGCCGCGCCGTGCGCGATCACGACTACGACTACGACTACGACTACGACTACGTCCACGACAGATGGGAGACACAGCTTGAACCTTGTCGCAATGCTCGAGGCCACGGTGCGCAACCAGCCGCACCGGCCGGCGCTCCGCTACGAAGGCGCAACCCTCAGCTACCAGGACTTCAACGCCATGACGCGGCGTGCCGCCACCGTGCTGCAGGGGCGCGGCGTCACGCGCGGCAGCCGCGTGGCGCTGATGTGCACCAACACGCCCGGCTTCCTCGTGGCCATGTTCGGCGCGCTGCGCCTGGGCGCGGCGGTGGTGCCGGTCAACCACAAGCTGCAGGCGGCGGAAGTGGACTACATCCTCGCGCATAGCGGCGCCCGGCACTGCATCCACGACGGGCGCTTCGCCGCCGTGCTGGCGGGCGTGTCGGCGCCGCTGCAATGCCTGACCACGGCCACCGCCGCCGCCGGCAGCGACGACTTCGATGCGCTGGTGGCCGCGGCGCCGGAGCACGCCGGCATCGAGCCGGACGCCGGCGATCTCGCCGAGATCCTCTATACCTCGGGCACCACCGGCAAGCCCAAGGGCTGCCTGCACACCCATGCCAGCGTGTTCGCCGCCGCGCTGGGCACCGCCGCCGGCATGTCGATCACGCGCGAGGAGCGCATGCTGGTGGCGATGCCGATCTGGCATGCCTCGCCGCTCAACAACTGGACCCTGTCGACGCTGCTGATGGGCGGCACCGTGGTGCTGCTGCGCGAGTACGAGCCGGCCGCCTTCCTGCGCACGATCCAGCAGGAACGCACCACCTGCACCTTCTGCGCGCCGGTGGCGCTGCTGGCGCCGCTGCATGCGGTGCCGGACTTCGCCGCCTACGACCTCGGCTCGATGCGGCTGTGGACCTGCGGCGGCGGCCCGCTGGGCGCCGGGATGGCGCGCCGGCTGGCGGATGCCTACCGCTCGCCGCACTTCGTGCAGGTCTACGGCATGACCGAGACCGGGCCGCTCGGCACCGCGCTCTATGCCGACGAGGCCATCGCGCGCGCGGGCTCGATCGGGCGCGCCAGCATGCCGGGCGTGCAAATGCGCGTGATCAAGGACGACGGCAGCCCGGCCGGGCCCGGCGAAGTGGGCGAGATCCGGCTGCGCTCGGACGCGATGATGCAAGGCTACCTCGATGATCCCGAAGCCTCCGCGAACGCCTTCGACAGCGATGGCTGGTATGCCAGCGGCGATCTCGCGCAGGTGGACGAGGACGGTTACCTGACCATCGTCGACCGTGCCAAGGACATGGTCATCACGGGCGGGGAAAACGTCTATTCGAAGGAAGTCGAGGACGTGCTGAGCACGCATCCGCTGGTGCAGGACGTGGCGATGATCGGACGGCCCCACCCCGAATGGGGCGAGACCGTGACCGCCTGCGTGGTGCTCAAGCCGGGCGCGGCACCCGGCGCGGCCGACGTCGAGGCGCTGCGCACCTTCCTGGCGCCACGCCTGGCGCGCTACAAGATTCCCCGCCGCGTCGAGCTGTACGACACGCTGCCGCGCACGCCTACCGGCAAGCTGATGAAGCACGTGCTGCGGGGGCGGGCGGCGTAGCGGCGGGGGCGCACTCTTACGGGGATGGGGGCATCGAGCCGTTGACGCAGATCACGTAGATGACCGAGCCCGTGCCGGTGAGCGGTATGTTGTAACCGCTCAGGTCGGGCAGATTGAAGACCGCGCCGTTGCCACCGTAGGTCGTGCCGATCACATTGTAGAGACCGGGGTATTGCCCCTGGAACAAGGCCCTGCCATCGGCGGGCAAGTACCAGCTGTTGCTCGTCAGGCTTGGATTGCCGAGGTTGGTCGCGACCATCCACACCGTGCCGAGTATGCAGCTGCTTGGGCCGGTCGCACCGGTCGCACCGGTCGCTCCGGTCGCGCCCGTGACGCCGGCGCTGCCCTGCGGCCCCGTCGCGCCGGTGGCTCCCGTCACACCCATGGCTCCTGTCACACCCGTCGCACCCGCAGCGCCGGTGCCTCCGGTGGCGCCCGCCGGGCCGGTGGCTCCGGTCGCTCCGGTGGCCCCCGCCGTCCCCGTGGCACCCGTTACACCGGTAGCCCCGGTCGCACCCGTCGCGCCAGCGGATCCGGTTGCGCCCGTGGCGCCGACGGGTCCGACGGGTCCGACGGCGCCAGCGGGGCCGGTCGCGCCGGTCGCCCCGATCGCGCCGGTTGCGCCGGTTGCCCCGGTTGCGCCCGTCGTACCCGTGTAGCCCAAGGCCCCGGTCGCCCCGGTCGCCCCGGTCGCTCCCGTTGCGCCAGTGGGGCCGGTCGCTCCCGTGGCACCCGCCGCGCCGGTGGCGCCGGTAGCACCCGCGGCACCCGTGGCCCCGGTCGCTCCCACGGCGCCGGTCGCCCCGGTGGCGCCTGTAGCCCCCGCAGCCCCCGTCGCGCCGGTGGCCCCCGTGGCGCCCACGTTGCCATTGGCGACATCCTGCTTGATCGCCGCCAGCGTCGCGTTGGCCGCCGTCAGCTGGGCGCGCAGCGCTTCGAGCTTGTCGTCGTAGCTGTCGCCGTTCTTGGGCTGGAACGCCTGGTTGAGCAGGTTGAGCCCGCGCACGTCCACGCCCAGGTTGGACAGGCGCTGCTGGGTCAGCAGGATCGCGCTGTCGAGGCGGCCGCTGATCTGCGAGGCGGAATTGGCCGACAGGCCGCTATACACCGACTCGGTGTCCGAAGTGCCGGCAGCCGCGGCCACCACCAGTTCGGTGAGCGGCGTGATGTTGGTGTTGCCGGCACTGGCGATGAAGGTGTGCAGCACGCTGCCGTCCGGCGCGACCACGCGTCCGACGCAAGGCAGGACGAGGCCGGCCGAACTGACCTTCCAGCTGCCGTCGGAGCCCGTCGTTGCCGAGGCTTGACCCTGCACGCACTTGAGCAGTACCTGGGCGCTCGCGATGGGCGAACCGATGGCCGCGATGCCGTTGATGCTGGCAACTTGCGGCGCCGCGCCATTGCTGCTGACCGGCGCGGCGTCGTCGCCGCCGCCGCACGCGCTCAGGAGCGTGCTTGTCGCGAGCGACAGGCACAATGCCCAACTGGATTTCCGCATGATTTTCCCCAAAACAATTTGTCGTTGTGAAATGATCCGGTCGCATGCGCTCCGGACCTGTTTGCGTCTTCTTGGTCTATCCGAGTGGATATGGTGCGTGTGCATCGGGCGCGACATCGTTTGCCAACAAAGGGCCAGCGACGCAGGCCATCCGCTACCATTCGGAAATGACCGAGCGGATTATATTGTTCAATCTGATAATGTTGTCAGATTCGACAAAATCACTAGACATTAGCGATACACGGCGGCCGGGCGTCTGGCCGGCCGGTGCGCGGAGAAAGGAAAGGACGGCAAGGTGAGCGGTATCTGCCTGAACATGATCGTCAAGAACGAGGCGCCGGTGATCACCCGCTGCCTGGCCTCGGTCAGGCCGTGGATCGATCGCTGGGTCATTGTCGACACCGGTTCGACGGATGGCACGCAGGACATCATCCGGGACTTCATGCGCGGCGTGCCCGGGGAACTGCACGAGCGCCCGTGGCGCGATTTCGCCCATAACCGCAACGAGGCGATGGCGCTGGCGCGGCCGCAGGCGGACTACCTGCTGTTCATCGACGCCGACGAGACCCTGCGCATGGACACGGGTTTCCGCTGGCCCGCGCTGGACGGCGACGGCTACCAGTTCCGCTGCGAGCTGAACGGCTGGCAGTACCAGCGCAACGCGCTGGTCTCGGCGCGCCAGCCGTGGCGCTGGGAAGGGGTGCTGCACGAATACCTGACGCAGGATGCGCCGCACCGCTGGCAGAACCTGGCCGGCGCCACCATCGTGGTCTCGCGCGACGGTGCGCGGGCGCGCGACAGCCAGACCTACCTGCGCGACATCGAGGTGCTGGAGCGCGCCCTGCGCGATGAACCGGGCCATACGCGCTACCGCTTCTACCTGGCACAGAGCTACCGCGACGCCGGCCTGCTGCAGCAGAGCCTGCAGGCCTACCGCGAGCGCATCGCGCTGGGCGGCTGGGAGGAGGAGTGCTGGTTCTCGCGCTTCCAGGTGGCGGTGCTGACCGAGCGGCTGGAAGCGCCCGCCGCCGAGGTGCGCGAGGCCTACCTGGCCGCCTACCAGGCGCGGCCGGTGCGCGCCGAGCCGCTGTGCGAGCTGGCGCGCTACCACCGCCTGCGCGGCGAATTCGCGCTGGCGCACCTGTACGCGCAGCAGGCCGCGGCGCTGGCGCGTCCTGCTGACACGCTGTTCCTGGACGATGCCGTCTACACCTGGCGCGCGCTCGACGAACTGGTGGTCAGCGCCTATTACGTCGGCGCGCTGGAGCAGGGCCGCGAGGCCCTGCGCCGGTTGCTGGCCGGCGCGGCCTATCCCGAGGCCGAGCGCGCCCGCATCGAGGGCAACCGCGTCTTCTACGGCATCTAACCTGGTGCCTCAGGCCTGGTCGGGCCGCCGCCCGGCGGTGGCGGCCGCCGCCGCGCGGCTGTTGCCGCCAGGGTCGCTCCGGTCGCCCCGGTCACCCACCGCGTCCGCGGGCGCGGGCGTCGGCGCATCCACGGCCCCGGCGGACCCGGCGCTTGCCTCGCGTCGCGCGATCTCTTCGCGGGTGGAGGTGGACAGGTCCCAGGCGGCGATGAACAGCGCGGCGATCAGCGGGCCGATGACGAAGCCGTTCAGGCCGAACAGCGACATCCCGCCCAGCGTCGAGATCAGCACCACCCAATCGGGCATGCGCGTGTCCTTGCCGACCAGGATCGGCCGCAGCAGGTTGTCGACGGTGCCGATCACCACGGCGCCGAAGGCGATCAGCACGATGCCCTTGGCGGTCTCGCCGGTGAGCAGGAAGTAGATCGCAACCGGTCCCCAGATCAGGCTGGCGCCGACCGCCGGCAGCAGCGACAGGAAGGCCATCAGCACGGCCCACAGCAGCGCGCCCTGGATGCCGAGGATCCAGAAGATCAGCCCGCCCAGAGCCCCCTGCACGGCGGCCACGGCGAGATTGCCCTTGACGGTGGCGCGCGCCACCGTGGTGAACTTGCGCAGCAGGTGCTCCTTGTGGCCGGCCTCGAGCGGGATGGCGTGGATGATGCGGCGCGAGATGTCGGGGCCGTCGCGCAGCAGGAAGAACAGCAGGTACATCATCACGCCGAAACCGATCATGAACTGGAAGGTGTTCTGGCCGATGCTGAGCGCGCGCGTGGCGACGAACTGGCTGGCCTGGGCGGCGCCGGCGGTCAGCTTCTGCTGCAGGCCGCCGATGTCGGCCAGGTCCAGCCGCTCCAGCAGCTTGCCGAGCGAGGGCGGCAGCGCGTAGATGGCGCGCTGGAAGTAGTTGCCGAAGTCGATCTGGCCGGAGCGGATCTGCTGGAACACCGTATTGCCCTCCTGCAGCAGCGCCCCGGCGAGGAAGACCAGGGGCAGCACCACGATCAGCAGGCAGATGGTCAGCGTGAGCAGCGCGGCGAGGTTGCGGCGGCCGCCCAGCGCGCGCGCCAGCCAGTTGTTGGCGGGCGTGAAGATGATGGCGAGCACGGCGCCCCAGAACACCGCGCCCGCATAGGGCCAGAGCACGAAGCAGAAGGCCACGGAGACCGCGGCCAGCACGAGGTAGAAGGAGATCTGCTGCAGGCCGGACCGATCCCTGTCACGCATGTCGAAGTCACCTTGTCGGGGGCGCAGTCCCCGCGCCGCCGGGTGGCGCGGGCTGCCGAAGCTCCAAGCTTACCAAGTCCGCGTGACGGCGCGTGTGTGCCGGCGGCCTCCGCCCGCGGAGTCAGCCGGGTGCGCCGAGCGCCGCGCGCAGCGGAAAGCGAGCGGTGAGCGCGCCGCCCAGCGACGGGCGGCCGACCCGGTAGCGGTGGCATTCGCCGCCGCTTTCGAAGGACAGGCTGTCCGGCTGCCAGCGCAGCGCGTCGATGCGCCAGGTCTCGACGCCGCGCACGCTGATGGCGCCGTCGTGGACCACCACGGTGGTGCAGGGCAGGCGGACGGTTTCGCGGTCGCCGGGCAGGAAGTCGGCTTCCAGCAGGATGGAAGTGGCAAGAAAGGCAGGCATGGGACTTGGCAAGGCGTGTAACGATACTGTACGGATATACAGTATAATTCTGACCCGCTGGGTCGGGAATAGATCAGGGAATGCCCAGCGTCTTTCCGAGTTCCCGGCCGAACGTCCTCCTGCTTTGGTGTGATACTGTGGCTTTCCGCGCCTCGGCCCGGCGCTGGATTGCGTGTAATGCCTTGATTTGGAAGAACAAATTGTCCAGGGAAAATCTGATCAGCATCCGCGGCGCGCGCCAGCACAATCTCAAGGAAGTCGACCTCGACCTGCACACCGGTGAGTTGACCGTGGTGACCGGGCCGTCCGGTTCGGGCAAGTCCAGCCTGGTCTTCGACACCCTGTACGCCGAAGGCCAGCGCCGCTACGTCGAGACCTTCAGCGCCTACGCGCGCCAGTTCCTCGACCGCATGGACCGTCCGCAGGTGGATCGCGTCGACGGCGTGCCGCCCGCGATCGCCATCGACCAGACCAATCCGGTGCGCAGCTCGCGTTCGACGGTCGGCACCATGACCGAGCTGAACGACCACCTGAAGCTGCTGTACGCGCGCGCGGCCGAGCTGTTCGACCGTGACACCGCCCAGCCGGTGCGGCACGACACCCCCGAGACCATCTATGCCGAGCTGCTGGCGCGCACCGCGCCTGGCACCGCGCACGCGGGTGCGCGCCTGGTGGTGACCTTCCCGGTCGAGCTGCCCAGCAGCACCACCGAGGAAGAGGTGCAGCAGTGGCTGTCGGTGAGCGGCTATACGCGCGTGCAGGCGCAGCGCGAGGCGGACTCGCCGACCGGGCGGCGCAAGATCCTGGACGTGGTGGCGGACCGCTTCCGCCTGCCGGGAGCGGACAAGGCCCGCGTGATCGAGGCGCTGGAAGCCTCGCTCAAGCGCGGCGGCGGACGCGTCGACGTCCACGTGCTGGCCGAGGAGGGCGAGGCGCAGTTGTGGCGCTTCTCCACCGGGCTGCATTGCCCGGACAGCGACCTGCGCTATGCCGAGCCCCAGCCGGCCTTGTTTTCCTTCAATTCGGCCTACGGCGCCTGCGACACCTGCCGCGGATTCGGCCGCGTGATCGGCGTGGACCTCGGCCTGGTGATCCCCGACGGCCGCAAGAGCCTGCGCGACGGCGCCATCAAGCCGATGCAGACGCCGGCCTGGAAAGAATGCCAGGACGACCTGATGCGCTACGCGGCGCGCGCCGGCATCCCGCGCGACATTCCCTGGGAGCAGCTCAGCGAGGCCGAGCGGCACTGGGTGGTGCACGGCTCGCCGGAGTGGGACGGCCAGTGGAACAAGCAGTGGTATGGCGTGATGCGCTTCTTCGACTACCTGGAGTCGAAGGCCTACAAGATGCACATCCGCGTGCTGCTATCGAAGTACCGCAGCTATACGCCCTGCGAGACCTGCGGCGGCGCGCGCCTGAAGACCGAGTCCCTGCTGTGGCGCCTGGGCAGCCGCGACAACGCCGATGCCGTGCTGGCACCGGCGCAGCGTTTCCTGCCGCGCGGCACGCACTGGCAGCGCGAGCAGCTGGAGGCGCTGCCGGGCCTGACCGTGCACGACCTGATGCTGCTGCCGATCGAGCGCATCCGCCGCTTCTTCGACACCCTGACCCTGCCCAGCGCACTGCTGGACGACGCCCTCAAACTGCTGCTGGCCGAGGTGCGCACGCGCCTGAAGTACCTGTGCGACGTCGGCCTGGGCTACCTGACGCTGGACCGCCAGAGCCGCACGCTGTCGGGCGGCGAGGTGCAGCGCATCAACCTGACCACGGCGCTGGGCACCTCGCTGGTCAATACGCTGTTCGTGCTCGACGAACCCAGCATCGGCCTGCACCCGCGCGACCTGAACCGCATCGTCGAGGCCATGCACCGCCTGCGCGACGCCGGCAACACCTTGGTGGTGGTCGAGCACGATCCGTCGGTGATGCTGGCCGCCGACCGCCTGATCGACATGGGCCCGGGACCGGGCGAGCGCGGCGGCACCATCGTCTTCGACGGCACGCCGGGGCAGATCCGCAGCGTCGCCACGCTGACCGGCGACTACCTCGGCGGACGCCGCCGCGTGGCCGACGCCACCCACTGGCAGCGCCGGCCGGTGGCGGACGACACGCCGCGCATCGTGCTGGAGGGTGCCAGCGAACACAATCTGCAGGACGTCACGGTATCGATCCCGCTGCACCGCCTGGTATGCGTGACCGGGGTGTCGGGCTCGGGCAAGTCGACGCTGCTGCAGGACGTGCTCTACCCGGCCATGGCACGCCACTTCGGCAAGGCCACCGAAGCGCCCGGCGCCTACCGCGCGCTGTCCGGCGCCGGCCAGGTCAGCGACGTGGTCTTCGTCGACCAGTCGCCGATCGGCAAGACCGCGCGCTCGAACCCGGCCAGCTACGTCGGCGCCTTCGACGAGATCCGCAAGCTGTTCGCCAAGGCGCCGGTGGCGCTGCAGCGCGGCTACACCGCCGGCACCTTCAGCTTCAACTCGGGCGACGGGCGCTGCCCCACCTGCGGCGGCTCGGGCTTCGAGCACGTCGAGATGCAGTTCCTGTCCGACGTCTACCTGCGCTGCCCGGACTGCGACGGCATGCGCTACCGTGCCGAGGTGCTGGAGGTCAAAATCGAGCGCAGCGGCGCCGACGGGCGGCCGCGCCTGCTGAGCGTGGCCGACGTGCTGGACCTGACCGTCAGCGAGGCGGCCGCGCTGTTCGCGCGCGATGCCGGCGTGCTGCGCGTGCTGCAGCCGATCGAGGACGTTGGGCTGGAGTACGTCAAGCTGGGCCAGCCGGTGCCGACGCTGTCGGGCGGCGAGGCGCAGCGCCTCAAGCTGGCCGGCTTCCTCGCCGAGACCGCGCAGGCCACCAGCGGGCGGGTCAGGCCCTTGCCCGAGGAAGGCAAGCTCTTCATGTTCGACGAGCCCACCACCGGCCTGCACTTCGACGATATCGCCAAGCTGATGCGGGCCTTCGGCAAGCTGCTCGACGGCGGCCACTCGCTGATCGTGATCGAACACAACCTGGACGTGGTCCGCGCCGCCGACTGGCTGGTCGATCTCGGCCCCGAGGGCGGCGACGCGGGCGGGCGCGTGCTGTGCGAAGGCACGCCGGAAACGGTCAAGCGCTGCGCCGCATCGCATACCGGCCGGGCCCTGGCGCAGTACGAGGAAGCGATGGCGGCCATGGCCGCCGCGGCGAGCGAGGCGGCCGCGCCGGCAGCGGAGGGAGAAGGCGAGGGACTGCCACTGCAGACCGCGCTGCAGGCGGCTCGGGCACGGCGCCTGCCGCCGCAGTCGGTGCGCATCGTCAACGCGCGCGAGCACAACCTGAAAGCGCTCGACGTCGACATCCCGCACGGCAAGTTCAACGTGGTCACCGGCGTGTCGGGCTCGGGCAAGTCCACGCTGGCCTTCGACATCCTGTTCCACGAGGGCCAGCGGCGCTACCTGGAATCGCTCAATGCCTATGCGCGCTCCATCGTGCAGCCGGCCGGCCGGCCCGAGGTGGACGCGGTGTACGGCATCCCGCCGACCGTGGCGATCGAGCAGCGCCTGTCGCGCGGCGGCCGCAAGAGCACGGTGGCCACCACCTCCGAGGTCTGGCACTTCCTGCGCCTGCTCTACGTCAAGCTGGGCATCCAGCATTGCATCCACGACGGCACGCCGGTGACCTCGCAGAGCATGGAATCGATCGCCGCGCAGCTGCTGCGCGATTATCGCGGCCAGCATGTCGGCCTGCTGGCGCCGCTGGTGGTGAACCGCAAGGGCGTCTATACCGACCTGGCCAAGTGGGCCAAGGCGCGCGGCAACACGCACCTGCGCGTCGACGGTGAATTCCTGCCGGTCGATCCCTGGCCGCGCCTGGACCGCTTCCGCGAGCACACCATCGAACTGCCGGTGGGCGACCTGGTGGTGTCGCCCGACGACGAAGGGCGCCTGCGCGAACTGCTGGCGCAGGCGCTGGAGATCGGCAAGGGCGTGATGCACCTGCTGGCGCCGCTGGACGGGCTGGACCACGCCATGCGCCAGGGCGGCACGGCGCGCGTGGGCGAGACCAAGGTCTTCTCCACCAAGCGCGCCTGCCCGGTGTGCGGCACCAGCTATGCCGAGCTCGACCCGCGCATGTTTTCCTACAACAGCAAGCACGGCTGGTGCACGAGCTGCGTCGGCACCGGCCTGCAGCTGACGCGCGAGCAGCGGGCCGCCTACGACGACACCGTGCTGGCCGAGGACGGTCGCGGGCGCGAGCAGACCCTGCCCTCGGAAGAGCAGGAGCCCGAAGGCGTGGGTGAGACGCCGTGCGCCGATTGCGGCGGCACGCGGCTGAACCCGGCGGCGCGCGCGGTCACTTTCGATGCCTGCGCCATCGTCGACGTGGCGCAGTGGACCGTGTCCGACACGCGCGCCTGGATCGCCGGCCTGTCGCTGTCGGGGCGCGACGCCGAGATCGCGCGGGACGTGGTCAGCGAGATCCGCAGCCGGCTGGAGTTCCTGGAGGAGGTGGGGCTGGGCTACCTGAGCCTGGACCGCGCCGCGCCCAGCCTGTCCGGCGGGGAAGCCCAGCGCATCCGGCTGGCGGCCCAGCTCGGCAGCAACCTGCAGGGCGTGTGCTACGTGCTGGACGAGCCGACCATCGGCCTGCATCCGCGCGACAACCGGATCCTGCTCGACGCCCTGCGCAAGCTCGGCGACAAGGGCAACACGCTGGTGGTGGTCGAGCACGACGAAGACACCATCCGCCGCGCCGACCACATCATCGATATCGGGCCGGGCGCGGGCAAGCGCGGCGGCAGCCTGGTGGCCCAGGGCGGCGTCGCGGAGCTGGAGGCCAGCGCCGCTTCGACCACCGGCCGCTTCCTGGCCAATCCGATGGTGCACCCGCTGCAGCCGCGTCGGCCGGTGCGCCCAGGCCGCGCCGGCGGACCGGACGAGCAGGCCGAGCCGGCGCAGTGGCTGACCGTGCACGGAGCCTCGCTGCACAACCTGCGCAAGGTCACGGCCGCGCTGCCGCTCGGCCGGCTGGTGGCGATCACCGGTGTGTCGGGCTCGGGCAAGTCCACGCTGGCGCGCGATGTGCTGATGGCCAACCTGCTCGACGCGGTGGGGCGCTCGGTGCTGTCGTCGCCGGCCACGCGCCGCGCGCGCGCCACCGCGCAGAAAGAGGCCGCCGAGGCCGGCAAGGCCAAGGCGCGCGCCAAGGTCGAGGCGCGGCCCGAGTGGCGCGGCTGCGAGCAGATCACCGGCTGGGAACAGATCGACCGCGTGCTGGAAGTCGACCAGACGCCGATCGGCAAGACGCCGCGCTCCTGCCCGGCCACCTACATCGGCGTGTGGGACACCATCCGCAAGCTGTTCGCCGACACCCTGGAGGCGCGCGCGCGCGGCTACAGTGCCTCGCGCTTCTCCTTCAACACCGGCGACGGCCGCTGCCCGGCCTGCGAAGGCCAGGGTGTGCGCACCATCGGCATGAGCTTCCTGCCGGACGTCAAGGTGCCGTGCGACGTCTGCCACGGGCAGCGCTTCAATGCCGAGACCCTGGCCGTCACCTGGCGCGGCAAGAACATCGGCGATGTGCTGACCATGGAGATCGACGAGGCCGTCGAGTTCTTCGCGGCCATGACCAGCATCGCCCACCCGCTGCAGCTGATGAAGGACGTGGGCCTGGGCTACCTGACGCTTGGCCAGCCGTCGCCGACGCTGTCCGGCGGCGAGGCGCAGCGCATCAAGCTGGTGACCGAGCTGTCCAAGGTGCGCGACGACATCACGCGCCGCGGGCAGAAGGCGCCGCACACGCTGTACGTGCTGGACGAGCCCACCGTCGGCCTGCATATGGCGGACGTGGCGCGCCTGATCCGCGTGCTGCACCGTCTTGCCGACGGCGGCCACAGCGTGGTGGTGATCGAGCACGACCTCGACGTGATCGCCGAGGCCGACTGGATCCTGGACCTGGGACCGGAGGGCGGCGCGGCGGGCGGCACCATCGTCGGCGCGGCCGCGCCGGAGGCGCTGGCGCGGCTGCAGGCCAGCCACACCGGCGCGGCGCTGGTGCCGGTGCTGGCGCGCCAGGCGCCGGCGGCGGCACGGGAGGCGCGCGAAGCGTAGGCGCGGCGGCCGGCGTGTCGGCAGGCACGTCAGCCAGCGCCGGCCGGCGCGTCAAGCGGCGGTAAGCAGCGCGGCCACCGCCGGGAAGACCTCGTCGCGCCAGCGCGGGCCGGTGAAGAGTTCGTAATGGCCGCTGCCGGCCACCATCAGGTGGTGCTTGTGCCGGGCCGCGAGGCCGCTGCACAGGTCGGCCGCGGCCCGTGTCTGGCCGGGGCCGGCGATGTCGTCGAGCTCGCCCTCGACGGTCAGCAGCTCGATGCCGCGGATGTCCTGGGGCCGCACCGGCCGGCCGCCGACGCTCCAGTCGCCGCGCGCCAGGCGGAATTCCTGGAAGACGATGCGGATCGTGTCGAGGTAGAACTCCGCGGCCATGTCGATCACCGCGTTGTACTCGTCGCAGGTGCGCAGGTGCAGGGCGGCCGCGGCGCGGTCGCCCTGCATCAGGTCCATGTAGTAGTCCCAGTGCGATCCCATCAGCCTGGACGGGTGCGCGGCGACGAGGCCGGCGTGCTGCAGGAAGCTGGGATAGACCCGGCGCCCCGCGCCTGCGTAGCGGGGTGGCACGGTGTGGATCAGGTGGCGCGCGAACCAGGAGAGCGGCTGGCGCAGCGCCAGCCGGTCCACCGCGGTCGGATTCTCGCGCGCGTCGATCGGGCCGCCCACCAGGGTCAGGCTGGCCGGCAGAGGTTCGCCGGCGCTGGCCAGCAGCGAAACCGCGGCCAGCGCCGGCACCGTGGCCTGGCAGACCGCCAGCAGATGGCGGGACGGCGCCTCGATGGCGCGCAGGAAATCCTGCAGGTAGGCCACGTAGTCGTCGAGATGGAAACTCCCGGCCGAAAGCGGCACCTCGCGCGCATCGATCCAGTCGGTCACGTAGACGTCGCACAGCGGCAGCAGGGTCGAGACCACTTCGCGCAGCAGCACCGCGTGATGGCCGGCCAGCGGCGCGCACAGCAGCACGGCCGGGCGCGTCGCCGCGACCGCCGCCGGTGGCGGCGCGAAGCGCAGCAGGCGGCAGAAGGGCCGCTCGGTGATCACCTGTTCCTGGATGGGCAGCTCGCGTGCGCCGTCAGGCACCGAAGCAATGGCGAAGTCCGGCTTGCCATACTCGCGCCCCAGGCGCGCCAGCATGTCGCAGCCGGCCGCCACGCAGGGCGCGCCAGGCATGCGCGCCAGCGGGCTGTCCGGGTCGGCGAAGGCGCGCGTCAGCTCGGAGGCCCAGTCGGAGACGGGCGTCAGCAGCGAACGCTGGTATTCGAGGAGCTGGTACAGCATGGGGAGTTCCGGACAGTGGGCGGGAGGCAGGCGCCAGCGGATGCGGCCCGTTTCCCTTCACTATACGTGCAGGTGCCCGCGCGGCAAGCTTCGCGTGGCCGCCTCCATTCTCCATTGTCCGGAGTTTGCTACATGGAATCGGCCGGCCATCCACGCCTGCCGCAATGCGGGATTCCCCGGGATGGCCACCGGATCCGTGTCGCCTTGTGAGTGACAGGGCAGCCCTGCGCCGGGCTTTTGCGGCGCCCGGCGGGCGCCGCCGCCTGGCGCGGCCCCGTCCGGGGCAGGCGCGCCAAGGCGGGGAGATGGGGCGTCTCAGGCCGCCGGGGCCAGCGTCACCAGCTGGGCGCCGTCCTGCACCTGGTCGCCCACGGCATACAGCACTTCGCCGACCACGCCGTCTGCCGGCGCCGTCAGGGTGTGCTCCATCTTCATCGCTTCCATCACCACCAGCGGGTCGCCCTTGCGGATGGTCTTGCCGGCCTCGACCATGACCGCGATGATGCGCCCGGGCATCGGCGCCGCCAGCTTGCCGCCATCGGCCTCGGCGGCACTGGCGTGGCGCAGCGGATCGACGATGTCGAGCCGCACATGCCGGCCAGCCTGGAACACATGGACGGCGTCATCCTCCAGGTGGTAATGGCCGTGCAGCGTGCGGCCGCCCAGCACCACGGTGCAGCTGCCATCGTGGGCCACGGCGCGGAAGGGCTCGCTGCGGCCGTCGAAGCGCAGCCATTCCCCGGCCGCGGTGGCCTGCAGGCGTGCCCGCAGTTCGCCGTCGGCGGCGCCGAACAGGTAGTCCGTGTGGCTGTCGCCATTGAGGCGCCAGGCCCCGGCACGCACCCAGGGCGAGTGGGGATCGGCCTCGTCGACGCGGCGCTCGGTCGCCTCGCGCGCCTGCAGCGCCGCCACCGCCAGCGCGATGGCCTCCATGCCCACCGGCGCCGCCGGCGGGAACAGCACTGCCCGGTTGCGTTCGATCAGCCCGGTGTCCAGGTCCGCCTGCGCGAAGGCCTCGCACGCCACCAGCCGCTGCAGGAAGGCCACGTTGGTCGACAGCCCCACCACCTGGTAGGCCGCCAGCGCCTGGCGCATGCGCGCCAGCGCCTCGTCGCGGTCGCGCCCCCACACGATCAGCTTGGCGATCATCGGGTCGTAGTAGGGGCTGATGGTGTCGCCCTCGCGCACACCCGCGTCGATGCGCACGCCGGCCGGGCCGTGCGGGTTGCCGTCGACCGCGCCGCCGCGCATGAACTGCACCGCCGCCGGCGTGCGCAGGTAGCGCAGCGTGCCGGTCGAGGGCAGGAACTGCTTGTCCGGGTTCTCGGCGTAGATGCGCGCCTCCAGCGCGTGGCCGTCGATGCGCAGCTGCTCCTGCGCCAGCGGCAGCGGCTCGCCCGCGGCCACGCGCAGCTGCCACTCGACCAGGTCCTGCCCGGTGATCATCTCGGTCACCGGGTGCTCGACCTGCAGCCGCGTGTTCATCTCCATGAAGTAGAAGCTGCCGTCCTGGTTGGCGATGAACTCCACCGTGCCGGCGCCCACGTAGCCCACCGCGCGCGCCGCGGCCACCGCCGCCTCGCCCATGGCGCGCCGGCGTTCCTCGCTCATGCCCGGCGCCGGCGCCTCTTCCAGCACCTTCTGGTGGCGCCGCTGCACCGAGCAGTCGCGCTCGAACAGGTAGACGCAGTGGCCCTGGCTGTCGGCGAAGACCTGGATCTCGATGTGGCGCGGGCGCGTCAGGTACTTCTCGACCAGCACGCGCTCGTCGCCGAAGCTGGCCAGCGCCTCGCGCTTGACCGAGGCCAGCGCGGCCTCGAAGGCCTCGGGCGCCTCGACCACGCGCATGCCCTTGCCGCCGCCGCCGGCGCTGGCCTTGAGCAGCACCGGGTAGCCGATGCGGTCGGCCTCGCGGCGCAGCAGCGCCGGGTCCTGGTCCTCGCCGTGGTAGCCGGGCACCAGCGGCACGGCGGCGGTCTCCATCAGCTGCTTGGCCGCGCTCTTGCTGCCCATGGCGCGGATGGCCGAGGCCGGCGGGCCGATGAAGACCAGGCCGGCGGCCGCGCAGGCCTCGGCGAAGCCCTCGTTCTCGGAGAGGAAGCCGTAGCCGGGGTGGATGGCCTGGGCGCCGGTGGCGCGCGCCACCTCGATGATGTGGTCGGCGCGCAGGTAGCTGTCGCGCGCGGCGGCGCCGCCGATGTGCACGGCCTCGTCGCAGAAGGCCACGTGGCGCGCGTCGGCGTCGGCGTCCGAGTACACCGCCACGGTGCGGATGCCCAGCCGGCGGCAGGTGGCCGCCACGCGGCAGGCGATTTCTCCTCGGTTGGCGATCAGGATCTTGTTGAACATAGTGTCTCTACCTGTGTGGTGTAGGGGCAGGATCGGCGCTGGTCGAGGTGCGCTCTCATCACTTCCCGTTCCGGTCTGGGTGGCTACGGGGTCGGGAGGGGGCCGCCGTGCCGCCGCGCGTTAGACGCGGTCTGGACGCGGTCTGGACGCCGTCATGCTGGCAAGTGCCAGCCCTCTCCCCCGGCCCCTCTCCCGCGAGCGGGAGAAGGGAGCAAAGCTCGTGTCGTGCGCAGGCTCAGGCGGGACGCCAGGCTGGTGTGCGTTTCTCCAGGAAGGAGCGCACGCCTTCGCGGCCTTCGTCGGAGGCGCGGATGGCGGCGATGCGCTCGGCGGTGTCGGCCAGCAGGTCGTCGTCGATCGGGCGGCCGGCTACCTCGCGCACCAGGCGCTTGCTTTCGCGTACCGCGTTCGGGCTGTTGGCGACCAGCGCCGCGCTGATCTCGTTGACCTTGGCGTCGAGCGCATCGGCGCCGGCCACGGCATGGACGAAGCCCAGGCGCAGCGCCTCGGCGGCATCGAAGCGCTCGGCGGTGATGAAGTAGCGGCGCGCTGCCTGCTCGCCCATGGCGCGGATCACATAGGGGCTGATGGTGGCGGGCAGCAGGCCCAGGCGCGCCTCCGACAGGCAGAAGTGCGCATGGTCGGCGGCCACGGCGATGTCGCAGGCCGCGGCCAGGCCGACGCCGCCGGCGTAGGTGTCGCCATGGATGCGGGCGATCACCGGCTTGGGGCAGGACCAGATGGTGTACAGCATCTCGGCCAGCGTGAGCGCGTCGGCATGGTTCTCCTCATTGGAGTAACCGGCCATCTTCTTCATCCAGTTCAGGTCGGCGCCGGCGCAGAAGGCCGGGCCGTTGCCGGCCAGCACGATGGCGCGCACCTCGGGCTCCGCGCCCAGCGCGCGGAAGGCGCCGGTAAGCTCCGCGATCACGGTCTCGTTGAAGGCGTTGCGCACGTCCGGGCGGTTCAGCGTGACCGTGGCGACGTGGCGGGCGGTAGTGACGGTGAGGGTGGTGAATTCCATGGGGCGATCCTGTAGATGTCGGCCACTCACATGCGGAAGACGCCGAACTTCATGTCTTCGATCGGTGCGTTGAGGCTGGCCGACAAGCCGAGGCCGAGCACGGTGCGGGTCTGCGCCGGGTCGATCACGCCGTCGTCCCACAGCCGCGCGCTGGCGTAGTAGGGGTGGCCCTGGTGCTCGTACTGGTCGCGGATCGGCTGCTTGAAGGCCTCTTCCTGCTCGGCGCTCCAGTTGCCGCCCTTGGCCTCGATGCCGTCACGGCGCACGGTGGCCAGAACGCTGGCGGCCTGCTCGCCGCCCATCACCGAGATGCGGGCGTTGGGCCACATCCACAGGAAGCGCGGCGAGTAGGCGCGGCCGCACATGCCGTAGTTGCCGGCGCCGAAGGAGCCGCCGATGATCACGGTGAACTTGGGCACCTGGGCGGTGGCGACCGCGGTCACCATCTTGGCGCCGTTGCGCGCGATGCCTTCGTTCTCGTACTTGCGGCCCACCATGAAGCCGGTGATGTTCTGCAGGAACACCAGCGGGATCTTGCGCTGGCAGCACAGTTCGATGAAGTGCGCGCCCTTGAGCGCCGATTCGGAGAACAGGATGCCGTTGTTGGCGACGATGCCGACCGGGTAGCCCCAGATGCGGGCGAAACCGCACACCAGCGTGGTGCCGTAGCGGGCCTTGAACTCGTCGAAGTCGGAGTCGTCGACGATGCGCGCGATCACCTCGCGCACGTCGTACGGCTTGCGCGTGTCGGTGGGGATCACGCCGTACAGCTCTTCCACCGGGTAGCGCGGCGGCTTGGGCTCGTGCAGGCGGATCTGGTCGGGCTTGCGGCGGTTCAGGTGCTGGACGATATTGCGCGCCAGCGACAGCGCGTGCAGGTCGTTCTGCGCGAAGTAGTCGGCCACGCCGGACAGGCGGGTGTGCACGTCGGCGCCGCCCAGGTCCTCGGCGCTGACTTCCTCGCCGGTGGCGGCCTTCACCAGCGGCGGGCCGCCCAGGAAGATGGTGCCCTGGTTCTTGACGATGATGGACTCGTCACTCATCGCCGGCACGTAGGCGCCGCCCGCGGTGCAGGAGCCCATCACCACGGCGATCTGCGGAATGCCCCGCTTGGACAGGTTGGCCTGGTTGTAGAAGATGCGGCCGAAATGGTCGCGGTCCGGGAACACCTCGTCCTGGTTCGGCAGGTTGGCACCGCCGGAGTCCACCAGGTAGATGCAGGGCAGGTTGTTCTCTTCGGCGATCTCCTGCGCGCGCACGTGCTTCTTCACCGTCATCGGGTAGTAGGTCCCGCCCTTGACGGTGGCGTCGTTGCAGACGATCACGCATTCCTGGCCGGCCACGCGGCCGATCCCGGTGATGATGCCGGCGCCGGGCGCCGCATCGTCGTACATGTCGTAGGCCGCCAGCTGGGACAGCTCCAGGAAAGGCGTGCCCGGATCGAGCAGTTGCTGCACGCGGTCGCGCGGCAGCAGCTTGCCGCGCGCCAGGTGCTTGTCGCGCGCGGCTTCGCCGCCGCCTTCGGCGAGCTTGGCGATCTTGGCCTTGAGGTCGGCCACCAGGGCCTGCATGGCCTCGGCATTGGCCTTGAAGGCCTCGGCGCGGGCATTGAGCTTGGATTCGAGGATGGGCATGGGGTCTCGCGGTTCGGGGCGGATCAGGGCGGATCGGGTCCGGGGCGGGCGCGGCGGGCGCAGTGGCAGCGCGGCCCGCCGCGGCGCGGGCTTACATGGTCTCGGCGAACAGTTCGCGGCCGATCAGCATGCGGCGGATCTCCGAGGTGCCGGCGCCGATCTCGTACAGCTTGGCGTCGCGCCACAGGCGGCCGGCCGGGTATTCGTTGATGTAGCCATTGCCGCCCAGGATCTGCACCGTCTCGCCGGCCATCCAGGTGGCCTTCTCCGCCGTGTACAGGATCACCGCCGCGCAGTCCTTGCGCACCTGGCGCACGTGGTCGCTGCCGAGCGCGTCGAGGTTCTTGCCGACCGTGTACAGGTAGCTGCGCGCGGCCTGCAGCGTGGTGTACATATCGGCCACCTTGCCCTGGATCAGCTGGAACTCGCCGATGCTCTGGCCGAACTGCTTGCGGTCGTGGATGTAAGGGGTGATCACGTCCATGCAGGCCTGCATGATGCCGACCGGGCCGCCCGACAGCACGGCGCGCTCGTAGTCGAGGCCGCTCATCAGCACCTTGGCGCCGCCGTTCTCGGCGCCGAGGATATTTTCCACCGGCACTTCGACGTCCTCGAACACCAGCTCGCCGGTGTGCGAGCCGCGCATGCCCAGCTTGTCCAGCTTCTGCGCCACCGAGAAACCCTTCATGCCCTTCTCGACGATGAAGGCGGTCATGCCGCGCGCGCCCAGCTCGGGCTCGGTCTTGGCGTAGACCACCAGCACGTCGCAGTCGGGGCCGTTGGTGATCCACATCTTGGTGCCGTTGAGCACATAGCGGTCGCCCTTGAAGTCGGCGCGCAGCTTCATGCTGACCACATCCGAGCCGGCGTTCGGCTCGCTCATGGCGAGCGCGCCGATCCATTCGCCCGAGACCAGCTTGGGCAGGTAGCGGGCCTTCTGCGCCGGCGTGCCGTTGCGGTGGATCTGGTTCACGCACAGGTTGGAGTGGGCGCCGTAGGACAGGCCCACCGAGGCGGAGGCGCGGCTGATCTCCTCCATGGCGATCATGTGGGCGAGATAGCCCATATTGGCGCCGCCGTATTCCTCGGCCACGGTGATGCCGAGCACGCCGAGGTCGCCCATCTTCTTCCAGGCGTCCATCGGGAACTGGTCGGTGCGGTCGATCTCGCCGGCGCGCGGCGCCAGCTCGGCCTGGGCCCAGTCGCGCACGGCGGAGCGCAGCATCTCGATGTCTTCACCGAGGTCGAATTTCAGTCCGGGGAGTTCGGTCATGGTCGTGTGCCTTTCGTCAATGGTTGAGCGCCGTTGTTCGGCTTGTCGTTCTGGCTTGCTGGCAGTCCTGCGCGACCGGTCCCGCGGGCGGGGCCGGACGCTTCGGGGTTCGGGGTTCGCGGTTCGAGACGCAGGTTCAGGCGGTCTTCGGTTCGGTCAGGTTCAGCTCCACCGTCATGCGCTCACGCATGACGAACTTCTGCACCTTGCCGGTGATGGTCATCGGCATCTCGTCGACGAAGCGGATGTAGCGCGGGATCTTGTAGTGGGCGATCTGCTCGCGGCAGAAAGCGCGGATCTCGTCCTCGGTGGCGCTCTGGCCGGGCCGCAGCACGATCCAGGCGCAGATCTCCTCGCCGTACTTCGGATCGGGCACGCCGAACACCTGCACGGCCTGCACCTTGGGGTGGCGGAAGAGGAACTCCTCGATCTCGCGCGGGTAGACGTTCTCGCCGCCGCGGATCAGCATGTCCTTGACGCGGCCGACGATATTGCAGTAGCCGTCGGCGTCGATGGTGGCGAGGTCGCCGGTGTGCATCCAGCCGTCGCGGATGGCCTCGGCCGTGCGCGCCTCATCCTCCCAGTAGCCCTGCATCACCGAATAGCCGCGCGTGCACAGCTCGCCGGTGGCGCCGACCGGCAGCACCTGGCCGTCGACGTCGACCACCTTGCACTCCAGGTGCGGATGGACGCGCCCGACCGTGGCCACGCGCTTGTCGAGCGGGTCGTCGGTGGCGCTCTGGAAGGACACCGGGCTGGTCTCGGTCATGCCGTAGGCGATGGTCACCTCGGCCATGTGCATGTCCTTGATCACCCGCTTCATCACCTCGATCGGGCAGGGCGCGCCGGCCATGATGCCGGTGCGCAGCGAGGAGAAGTCGTAGCTGCCGAAGTCGGGGTGGTCGAGCTGGGCGATGAACATGGTCGGCACGCCGTGCAGGGCGCTGCAGCGCTCCTCGCTGACCGCCGCCATGGTGGCGACCGGGTCGAAGGCCTCGCCGGGGAACACCATGCAGGCGCCGGTGGACACGCAGGCCAGCACTGCCAGCACCATGCCGAAGCAGTGGTAGAGCGGCACCGGGATGCACAGCTTGTCCTGCTCGGTAAAGCGCATCGCCATGGCGATGTAGCGGGCGTTGTTGAGGATGTTGCGGTGCGTCAAGGTGGCGCCCTTGGGGGCGCCGGTGGTGCCGCTGGTGAACTGGATATTGATCGGGTCGTTGCGGTCGAGCGAGGCCGTCAGTGCGTCCAGTTCGGCACGTGGCACGGCGGCGCCGCGCGCCACCATCTCGTCGAAATTGAGCATGCCCGGCGTGCGTGCCTCGCCCATGCGGATCACCCAGCGCAGCGCCGGCAGGCGCGCCGCCTGCAGCGCGCCGGGTGCGCTGGCGGCCAGTTCGGGCGCCAGCGTCTGCAGCATCTCCAGGTAGCGCGAGGTCTTGAAGGTTTCCGCCGCGATGATGGCCTTGCAGCCGACCTTGTTGAGCGCGTACTCCAGCTCGGCCAGCCGGTAGGCCGGATTGATGTTGACCATGACCAGGCCGGCGCGCGCGGTGGCGAACTGGGTCAGCAGCCATTCCACCCGGTTCGGCGACCAGATGCCGACGCGATCCCCGCGGCGCAGGCCGAGCGCCAGCAGGCCGGCGGCCATGGCATCGACCGCGGCGGTGAACTCGCGCCAGGTCCAGCGCACGCCCTGTTCGCGGAACACCACTGCCGGCCGCTCCGGGAAGCGCGCCGCGGTGGCGGCGAGGAAGTCCGGGATGGTCTGCTCGGACAGCGGGATGCGGGTATCGCCGCGCACGTGCGACATTCCGTCGAGGGGAAGGCCCACGGCTGTCTCGGTGCGGGTGGTGTCGGTCATGGTCGTCTCCAGATGGGTGCTTGCCGTTGAATGTTGAGTGTGTCTCAACTATGTTACGGCTATCTGACTGCCTGATTTTTTTGCTTTATTTCTGCTTTGAGCGACGATCGCTTCGCCGCCAACGGGGTAAAATTACACCGGCATTGGCAAAATTGCAAATGCAAATTGAGTGACATTCAAGAAACTGCGGAGCACGGGCGGAGGCGGCAGCCGCCATCCCGGCCGGCCCACGCAAAGAGGATAGTTCCATGGACGACACCCTGGCCAGGCGGCGCGTACCGGCGCGCGCCAAGGCGGAACAACGCATACGCGACATCCTGCGGATCAGCCGCGAGGTGTTCTCCGAGCTGGGGTACGAGCGCACCACCACGACCGAGATCGCCCAGCGCCTGGGGATCTCGGAAGGCACCATCTTCACTTACTTCCACAGCAAGCGCGAACTGTGCGCGCGCGTGATCCAGGACTGGTACGACGAGATCATCGCCGCCATCGAGAACGGCATGCCGCGCGGCCAGAGCACCCGGGCGCAGCTCGAGTTCTTCATCCATACGCACCTGCGGCTGTTCCTGATCCAGGGCACCGGCCTGTGCGCCCTGGTGCTCTCCGAAGGGCGCGCCAAGGGACAGGGCCTGGGCGAGGTCTTCCTGCCGCTGCAGCGCCGCTACACCGCGCCGCTGATGGACCTGCTGGCGCGCGCACGGGAAGCCGGCGAGATCCGCGCCGACCTGCCGCTCAGCCTGCTGCGCTCGGCCATCCTCGGTCCGATGGAGCACGTGCTGTGGGATGCGGTGGTGGGCGGGCGCCCGGTCGACATCGAGAAGACGGCGCAGCACCTGGTGGCCTTGCTGTGGCCGGCTTTGCTGCCGCCTGATCTGGAGGTGGCGGCGTTGAAGCGGTTTTATGGGGAGGTGGGGGTGGCGTTGAGGCGGGTGGAGGAGGGGAAGTAGGTTTGCCTTGCTTTGGTGAGGCCTGGGTAATGGTGGATGTTGTCGGTTTGCGAGGCAACGGCCTGTTTCGACTCCCCTGCGGGGAGCCGACTGGCTTTCGTGACGCAAGGCTTTTGCGCGTGGATTCGAGTGGTATCGGTCAGTGTGACAACGGCCTGTTTCGACTCCCCCTGCGGGGGAGCCGACCTACTTTCTTGGTCTTGCCCAAGAAAGTAGGCAAAGAAGGCGCGCCGGGTGCGGCTCAACCCCCCCTCGCGTGCTGGGGCAAAGAGCGGCCGGGCCCCAACTCGGATCGCCTTAAGGCGATCCTCAGACAGGGGGCCCTCTAATCCGCTCTTTGCCTCAGCCCGCGAGGCGCCGCACACGGCAGGGAACAGATGCCACGCCTCGCTGCGCTTCGGGTGGGCGGTGTTCGGCCAGCTTGCTGGCCGAACACCAATGCACGCGTGACTCGATGCCTTGTCGCTTGTTTTCGG
Organism: Cupriavidus sp. USMAA2-4; assembly: GCF_001854305.1. Lineage (NCBI taxonomy): Bacteria > Pseudomonadati > Pseudomonadota > Betaproteobacteria > Burkholderiales > Burkholderiaceae > Cupriavidus > Cupriavidus sp. USMAA2-4. Next base: position 2,823,719 of record NZ_CP017749.1, read on the forward strand.
GCGGTGTTGGTGTGCGAGGCAACGGCCTGTTTCGACCCCCTGCGAGGAGCCGACTGGCTTTCGTGACGCAAGGCTTTTGCGCGTGGATTCGAGTGGTATCGGTCAGTGTGACAACGGCCTGTTTCGACTCCCCCTGCGGGGGAGCCGACCTACTTTCTTGGTCTTGCCCAAGAAAGTAGGCAAAGAAGGCGCGCCGGGTGCGGCTCAACCCCCCCTCGCGTGCTGGGGCAAAGAGCGGCCGGGCCCCAACTCGGATCGCCTTAAGGCGATCCTCAGACAGGGGGCCCTCTAATCCGCTCTTTGCCCCAGCCCGCGAGGCGCCGCACACGGCAGGGAACAGACGCCACGCCTCGCTTCGCTTCGGGTGGGCTGTGTTCGGCCAGCTGCTGGCCGATCACAAAGGCTTAGCAAACCTGGCTGTTATGCAAAAGTGAGCCCGCTCGCAGACCAACGGTTGGCCTTTCCCTCCCGTGTGCGGCGCCTCGCGAATGGGCCCCGGCCGCCGATGAAGCCCGTCCGCTGTCTGAGCGGCCGCAGGCCGCGAGTTCGGACGGGCGCGGCGGCCGGGGCCCATTCGCGAGGGGGGGTCGCCGCACCCGGGTCGCCTTTCTTTGCTTACTTTCTTTGGCGAGACAAAAGCCTGTTTCGGCTCCCCGCAGGGGAGTCGAAACAGGCTTTTGTCTCGCAGACCAACACCGCCCGAACCCAAACGGCAAGGTACCAAATCACCAGAGCAAGCCGTTGCCACGCACACCGACAAGCCATCCCAAAACCAACCAACTCAAGCCCAAAAGATCAAGCCATCTGACTCAACGCCCTACGAAACCGCCCCAGCGAAAACGCAAACAAGACACTGCCGATCACCAGCAGGAAAAGAAACGGCTTCCAGACCACGCCCATCCCAGCACCACGATAGAGAATGGCCTGCCCAAGCTCGACGAAGTGGGTGGTCGGCGCCGCCAGCATGATGACCTGCACGAACTCCGGCATGCTCTCGCGCGGCGTGCTGCCGCCCGACAGCATCTGCAGCGGCAGCAGCACGAGCACCAGCAGCATGCCGAACTGAGGCATGCTGCGCGCCAGCGTGGCCATGAAGATCCCCATCGAGGTGGTGGCGAACAGGTGCAGCGCGGCGCCGGCCAGGAACAGCCACATCGAACCCTCGATGGGAACGTGCAGCGCGCCGCGCACGACGAAGGTGAGCGAGAAGCCCGCCGCCAGCAGCACCACCAGGCCCATCGACCACACCTTGGCCAGCATGATCTCGGTCGGCGTGACCGGCATCACCAGCAGGTGCTCGATGGTGCCGTGCTCGCGCTCGCGGATCAGCGCGGCGCCGGTCAGGATGATGGAGAGCATGGTGACGTTGTTGATGATCTCCATCATGGCGCCGAACCACGACTGGGTCAGGTTGGGGTTGAAGCGCATGCGCACGGCGAGGTCGACCGGCAGGTCGGCGGCGGCGCGGTAGCGGCGCACGAATTCGTTGATTTCGTCGTTGAGGATCTGCTGGACGTAGCCGCTGCCGGTGAAGGCCTGGCTCATGCGGGTGGCGTCGATGTTGAGCTGGATCTCGGCCGGACGCCCGGCCAGCACGTCGCGCTGCAGGTTGGGCGGGATGTCGAGCGCGAAGGTGTAGCGGCCGGCATCCATGCCGGCGTCGGCCTCGGCCGGGCTGACCAAGGCCGGGGTGGAGAAATGCGGCGGGTAGAAGGCCGAGACGATGCGCGAGGACAGCGGCGAGCCGTCGTTGTCGGTGACGGCGATGGGGGCCATGTGCAGGGTTTCGGGAATCGCCGTGGCCGAGGTGTAGATCGTCACGGTGAAGGCGAACACGATCAGGACCAGCATCATGGGATCGCGCACCAGGCTCCACAGCTCCTTGACCCCCAGCCGGTAGATATTGGCCAGGTGGCGGGGCCGGGTGCGGGTGGTGGGCGCGGCCGGGCTGGCGTCTTGCCGGGCGGGCGCGGCGGCCCCGGTGTCGTTGGCGTTCATCTCAGCTCTCCTGCTTCTTCAGCAGCGCCACCGAGGCGCCCAGGATCACCGGTACCGCGAGCAGCAGCGGCCAGAAGGCGCTGCGCAGGTCGGCGAAGTCGAGCGCCTTGCTGAACACGCCGCGGCTGACGGTCAGCATATAGGTGGCGGGGTAGACCTGCCCGATCAGGTAGCCCGCTCCCTCCAGCGAGGCGACCGGGTTCAGCAGGCCGGCGAACTGCACCGCGGGCACCATGGTTCCCATCATGGTGAAGAAGAGGGCGGCGATCTGGCTGCGGGTGAAGGTGGAGGCCAGCAGGCCGATGGCGGTGGCGATCACGCAGTAGATGGCGGCCGCCAGCAGCAGGGTGGGGAAGCTGCCCTTGATCGGCACGTCGAACAGCGTCACCGCCAGCAGCGTCATCAGCAGGAAGTTCAGCATGGCCAGCAGCACGTAGGGCGCCTGCTTGCCGAGCAGGAATTCCAGGCGTGTGACCGGGGTCACGTAGAGGTTGATGATCGAGCCCAGTTCCTTCTCGCGCACCACTGCGAGGGCGGTCAGCATGGCCGGCATCATCAGCAGCAGCAAGGGAATCACCGCCGGGACCATGGCCGGCAGGCTGCGCACGTCGGGGTTGTAGCGGAAGCGCGTTGCCACCGTGACCGCCGTGCCGGCGCTGGTGCCGAGCCGCTGGCGCACCTGCTCGGCCAGCCAGCCCTGGTGCATGCCCTGCACGTAGCCGCGCACGGTCTCGGCGCGCTGGGGCATGGCGCCGTCGATCCACACGCCGATCTGCACCGCCTTGCCGCGCGCGGCGTCGCGCGCGAAGCCGGGCGGGATCTCGATGGCCAGGGACAGTTCGCCGCTGCGCATGCGCCGGTCCATCTGCGCGTAGTCGGTGATCGGGGCCTGCTCGATGAAGTAGCGCGAGCCGGCAAGGTTCAAGCGGTAGTTCTCGCTCAGCGCCGTCTGGTCGCGGTCGAGCACGGCATAGTGCAGGTCTTCCACATCCATGCTGATGCCGAAGCCCATGACGAACATCAGCAGCAGGGAGCCGGCCAGCGCCAGGGTGGCGCGCACCGGGTCGCGGCGCAGTTCCAGCGCTTCGCGCCACATATAGCTGAGGGCGCGGCCCAGGCTGAAGCCGCGCGTGGGCGTGGGCGCGTGTCCACCACCGCTGTCGAGGATGGCGGCGGATTCCGATTCGGCGCCCTCCGGTTGGCCGCCCTGCGTACCCGCGCCGGCGTCGACCAGGTAGGCGATGAAGGCCTCTTCCAGCGTGGCGGCGCCGCGCTGGCGCGTCAGCGCATGCGGGGTGTCGCTGACCAGCACGCGGCCGGCGTGCATCAGCGAGATGCGGTCGCAGCGCTGGGCCTCGTTCATGAAGTGGGTGGAGATGAAGATGGTGACGTGATCCTCGCGCGCCAGCGCGATCAGCAGGCGCCAGAAGTTGTCGCGCGCGACCGGATCGACGCCCGAGGTCGGCTCGTCGAGGATCAGCAGTTCGGGCTTGTGCACCATCGCCACCGCCAGCGAGAGGCGCTGGCGTACCCCCAGCGGCAGGCTGTCCGGCAGCGTGTCGAGCACCTCCGCCAGGTGGAAGCGCGCCACCATCTCGTCGACGCGCGCCGGGATGTCCGCTTCCGGCACATGGAACAGGCGGGCGTGCAGCACCAGGTTCTGGCGCACGGTCAGCTCGCCATACAACGAAAAGGCCTGCGACATGTAGCCGACGCGCCGGCGCGTGTCGAGGTCGCGCGGATCGACTGCCTTGCCGAACAGCCAGGCCGTGCCCTCGCTGGCCGGCAGCAGCCCGGTCAGCATCTTCATGGTGGTCGACTTGCCGCAGCCGTTGGAGCCGAGGAAGCCGAAGATCTCGCCGCGGCGGATGCGGAAGTTGACGTGGTCGACGGCGGTGAAGTCGCCGAAGCGCATGGTCAGGTCGCGCGCTTCGATGGCGATCCTGGCCTGCTCGTCCACGCGCAGCGGTGTGATCGCCACGGGCTGGTGGCCGCGCCGCTTCGCCTCCGGCAGCAGGGCGATGAAGGCGGCTTCCAGCGCATCGGTGCCGGTGCGCGCCAGCAGCTCGTCCGGTGTGCCGGTGGCCAGCACGCGGCCGCCGTCCATGGCGACCAGCCAGTCGAAGCGCTGCGCCTCGTCCATGTAGGCGGTGGCGACGATCACGCTCATGCCCGGGCGCTGGCGGCGGATGCCGTTGATCAGGTCCCAGAACTGGGCGCGCGCGAGCGGGTCCACGCCGGTGGTGGGCTCGTCCAGGATCAGCAGGTCGGGATCGTGGATCAGGGCGCAGCACAGTCCCAGCTTCTGCTTCATGCCGCCGGACAGCTTGCCGGCCGGGCGGCCGAGGAAGGCGTGCATGCCGGTGGCGCGCGTCAGGGTATCGATGCGGCGGCGCCGTTCCTCGCGGTCGTGGCCGAACAGGCGGCCGAAGAACTGCAGGTTTTCCTCCACCGACAGGGTCGGGTAGAGGTTCTTGCCCAGGCCCTGCGGCATATAGGCAATGCGCGGACAGACCGCGTCGCGGTGGCGGGCGCTCGCCATGTCGCCACCGAGGACCGTCACCGTGCCTTCCTGCACCGCCCGCGAGCCCGCCGCCAGCGCCAGCAGGCTGGACTTGCCGACGCCGTCGGGGCCGATCAGGCCGACCATGCAGCCGGCGGGGATGTCCTGGGTGATGGCATCGAGCGCGAGCGTGCTGCCGTAGCGCAGCGTCACGCCCCGGACCTGGACGGCGGGCGGGGGCCGGTTCGCCATCACGGTACCCGCACCTGCAGCTTGTCCGGCCACTGCGCCTTGGCGTCGAGCTTGAGCCAGGCGATGCCGGGCACGCCGGTCTTGACGTATTCCAGGTGGCGGCGCAGCAGCTCGGGCGGGATCTGCGCCTTGACGCGGAACATCAGCTTCTGGCGTTCGCTGGCGGTCTCCACGGTCTTGGGCGTGAACTGAGCCGTGCTGGCGACGAAGCTGACCTTGGCCGGGATCACATACTGCGGCACGGCGTCGAGCACGATGCGCACGTCGTCGCCCATGGCGACCCGGCCGGCGACCTGCTCGGGCAGGAAGAAGGTCATGTAGACGTCGGCCAGGTCGACCATGTTCAGCACCTTGCCGCCGGCGCCCAGCACTTCGCCGGCCTGGGCGACGCGGTACTGCACGCGGCCGTCGCGCGGGGCGCGCAGTTCGCTGTCGCGGATGTCGGCGTCGATGCGCGCGATGGTGGCCTCGGCGGCGGCCACCGAGGACTGGGTGCCGGTCTGCTCGGCGCGCGCGGCATCGATGGCCGCCGCCGCGGCGGTCACCTGCGCGCGGGCGGCGTTGACGGCGGCTTCGGCGCTGTGCACGCGGGCGCGGTCGTCGTCCAGTTCCTGCATCGACGAGGCGCCTTCTCGCGACAGCGTCTCGGAGCGCACGAAGCGGCGCCGTGCCGCATCAAGTTCGCTCTCACGCTGCACCACCACGGCCTCGGCGGCGCGCCGGTCGCTTTCGCGCAGGGCTACCTGGGCCTTGGCACTGGCCACGGCGTTGATGGCGCGCTGGCGCTGGGCGTCGGCTTCCTCACGCTGTGCCTGCAGCGTGTCGCTCTGCATGCGCGCCAGCGGCTGGCCGGCCTTGACGAAGTCGCCGTCGGTGACGAGCACCGCGGTGACGCGGCCGGCCAGCTTGGTGGCGACGTCGATCTCGGTGGCTTCGATGCGGCCGTTGCCGCTGACGAATCCGTCGCCCGGTCCGTCGTTGCCGATCAGCTTCCAGCCGTAGTAGGCGGCGCCGGCGAGGGCCAGCACGACGAAGGCGGGGAGGAGTTTGCGGGCGGGCAGAGGCATGGGTTCGATCTGGTGGCCTGGTTGTCAGGGGGTGGCGTCGGCGTGTGGCGTGGCGGACAGGGTGCTCGCGACGTCCTCCGGGGCGGCATCGAGCGTGCCGATGCCACCGGCCAGCGCGGTGTAAAGCGCCACGCGGCTGGAGATCAGCGCGCGCCTTGTCTGCACGAACTGCTGCTGGGCGGAGAGCAGGTCGCGCTGGGCGTCGAGCACTTCGAGGAAGGGCGAGGCGCCGTGGTCGTAGCGCAGGCGCGCCAGGCGCTCGCGTTCGCCTTGCGCCTTGACGGTGGCGCCCAGCGTTGCCACCTGGCGCGCCAGCCAGTAGCGCGCGGCGAGCGCGTCGGAGACGTCGCGGAAGGCCGCCTGCACGGTGCGTTCGTAGGTGGCCACGGCCTGGTCGCGCCGGACTTCGGCCAGGTCCAGCCCGGCGCGCCGGCGTCCGGCGTCGAAGATCGGCAGGCTGATGCTGGGTGCGAAGCTCCAGGCGCGGCTGGGGCCGGTGAACAGGCCATCCAGCTCGGCACTGGCGGTGCCGAAGGCGCCGGTCAGGGTCACCTGCGGGAAGAAGGCGGCACGCGCCGCGCCGATATTGGCGTTGGCGGCGCGCAGCTGGTGTTCGGCGGCGACGATGTCCGGCCGCTTGTCCAGCAGTTCGGCGGGCAGGCCGGCCGGCAGGTCGCGCTGCACGGCATCGTCGTCGAGGCGCTCGCTCGCCGGCGGCAGCGCCAGCGGCGTGCCCACCAGCAACTCCAGCGCATGGGCCTGCTGCGCGCGCGTCTGCTCGAGCTGGGCGCCGAGCGCCTGCGCCTGCTCGTACAGGGTCTCGACCTGGGTCAGGTCGAGCTTGGAGATGGCGCCCACCTCGTAGCGCCGCCGGAAGATGCGCAGGGACTCGCCGCGGCTGGCGATGGTCTGGCGCGTCAGGGCCAGCCGCTCGTCATACTCGCGCAGGGTCAGGTAGGCATCGGCTACCTCGCCCACCAGGCTGAGCGTGAAGGCGCGGCGCGCGGCGTCGGTGGCCAGGTAGTTCTCCAGCGCCGCATCCTTCAGGTTGCGCACGCGGCCCCAGAAATCCAGCTCCCAGCTGGCGGCGCCCAGGCTGACCTGGTACTGGCTGGCGGTGAGCGGCCGGCCGCTCAGGTTGAGGTCGCCGGGAGTCCGGGCGCGCGTGCCGTCGGCCTGCAGGCCGACGGTGGGAAAGAGGTCGGCGCGCCGGATTGCGTAGGCGGCGCGTGCTTCCTCCACGCGCAGCACGGCGACGCGCAGGTCGCGGTTGTTGGCCAGCGCGGTGCCGATCAGGCCGCGCATGGCGGGATCGTGGAAGTAGCTCTGCCAGGACACTTCGGCAGCCGGCGTCGTGCTGGTGCCCTGCGTCTCGGCCACGGCTGCGTCGTAGCGGTCGGCGACCGGCAGCGGCGGTGCCTGGTAGGAGGGGGCCAGCGACATGCAGCCGGCCAGCAGGGGGCCGAGCAGCGAGCCGAGCAGGGCCGCGGGCAGCCAGTGCGGCGCCAGCGGCGCGTGCGCGGAGGAATGCGATCGAGCAGGGTGGCGCGGCATGGTTCATGGCTCCAGCACGTAGCTGCCCGGCGCATCGCCCAGTGCGGCAGAACCGTGGCGCCGCGCGGCCATGCGCGGCGGCGCGCCCGGCGGGCCGGACAGGTTGTCCAGCCAGTCCACCCATTGCGGCCACCAGGAGCCGGCCTGCGCCGGCGCGGCCTGGAGCCACTCGTCGGGCGTCATGCTGGCCTGGCCCGCGGGGCGGCACAGCACGCGGTAGCTGCGATGCGGATGGCCCGGTTCGCTGACGATGCCGGCGTTGTGGCCGCCGCTGGTCAGCAGGAAGGTCAAGGGGGCCGGCGACAGGTAATGCAGCTTGTAGACCGAGCGCCATGGCGCCACGTGGTCGGTCTCGGTGCCCACGCAGAAGACCGGCAGGCGCAGGTCGCCGAGCATCACCGGCTTGCCGCCGACCTGATAGCGGTATTCCGCCAGGTCATTGTCGAGGAACAGCCGGCGCAGGTATTCGGAATGCATGCGCGCGGGCATGCGCGTGGCATCGGTGTTCCAGGCCATCAGGTCGGACATCGGGCGGCGCTGCCCGAACAGGTAGTCGTTGACCATGCGCGACCACAGCAGGTCGTAGGGGCGCAGCATCTGGAAGGCGCCCGCCATCTGCTGGGCGGTCAGGTAGCCGGTGCGCGCCATCTGGGCCTCCAGCAGGCTGACCTGGCTCTCGTCGATGAAGAGGCCGAGCTCGCCGGGCTCGCTGAAGTCGGTCTGCGCGCAGAACAGGGTCAGGCTGGCGAGGCGCGTGTCGCCGTCGCGCGCCATGGCCGCCGCCGCCAGGGACAGCAGCGTGCCGCCCAGGCAGTAGCCGGTGGCGTGGATGCGGGCCTTGGGCACGATGGCCTGGACCGCGTCGAGCGCGGCCTGCACGCCCTGCCTCAGGTAGTCGTCCATGCCGACGTTGCGGTAGGACGCATCGGGGTTCTTCCAGGAGATGCAGAAGACCGTGTAGCCCTGGCCGACCAGATAGCGGATCAGCGAGTTGTCCGGCGACAGGTCGAGGATGTAGTACTTCATGATCCAGGCAGGGACCACCAGGATCGGCTCGGGCCGCACCTTGCCGGTCGCCGGGCGGTATTGCAGCAGTTCGATCAGCTTGTTGCGGTACACCACCTTGCCCGGGGTGATGGCTACTTCCTGGCCGACGCGGAAGCGTTCGGTGCCGGCCGGGCCCTGGCCGGCGAGCTGGCGCAGCGAGTCATCCCAGGCATTGCGGGCCCCGCGCAGCAGGTTGGCGCCGCCTTCCTCGAGCGTGCGGCGCAGTGCCACCGGGTTGGTGGCGAGCTGGTTGCCGGGCGACAGCATGTCCAGCCACTGGCGGGCGGCGAAGGCCACCAGTTGCGCGTGGTGCGGTTCGACTCCGGGCACGTCGCGCGTGGCCTCGGTCCACCAGCTCTGCATCAGCAGGAAGCGCTGGTGCCACAGGTTGAAGGGCCATTGCCGCCACGCGGGATCGGCGAAGCGGCGGTCGGCGGCGGGCGGGTCGATGCAGGTGTGTGCGCTGCCGGGACCGGCGGCCAGGCACTCGGCGAGATAGCGGTTCAGTTCGGCGGCGCCGGTGGCGACGTGCTCGGCGAGTTCGATACGCTTGCCGGGTGCCATGGCGAGATGGGAGGCCCAGTCCAGCCAGGCCAGCGCCCCCGCGGCGGGGGACAGCGAGCCGGTCCAGCGGGCGAGGGCGCCGCGCGCGGCCGTGTCGAGTGCAGCCGCGGCGGTGTCGCGGTGCGGCCGTTCGGGAGAAGTGCTCATGCGAAATCGGCTCCGTATCGGGGCCGGACGGGCGGCGGCGCGCCGCGCGTCCGGCAGGCATTGCGGCGCCGGCGGGGCTTCTGGCCCGGCCGGCGCGCCCGGGGCACGCGGTTTCGTGCCCATGGCGGCCATTCTGAACAAAGTGACCGCGAAGGACCTTGATGCGTGTCAAGTTACTGACCGGCCAGTCGGTTTCTAATGGGGCTCCGAAGTCGACCGCTGCCGCGCGACCCGCGGCGCCGTGCTGCCATGCCGTTGCCTCGTCGCAACCCGCCGTCCGAGCCACCGCCCGACTTGCTACCTTCCGCCGCATCCGCCGCCAACCCGGTGACGGGGACCGGGCGCCGACGCCTGCCACCCGCCTTGCGCGTCGAGCAGATCCTGGGCGCCGCGTTGTGCGAATTCTCGGCGCGGGGCTATGCCGACACCCGCATGGAGGACATCGCGCGCCGCGCCGGCCTGTCCAAGGGCGGCCTCTATGTGCATTTCGCCAGCAAGGACGAGGTGCTGGAGGCGCTGCTGGCCGGCAAGCTGACGCCGCGCCCGCTCGATAGGGAAGCCATGCTCGCCGGCGTGGCGAGCGCGCGTGAACTGGCCGAGCGTTTGGTCGGCCATCTCCACACCAACCTGGCCGATCCGGCCATGGTCGGCACCATGCGCCTATTGTGCGCCGAGAGCGCGCGCGTGCCGCGCCTGGTCGAGCGCTGGCGCCGTGCCGCGCTCGACGGTATGCATGCGGAGATCGCCGGCCTGCTGCGCGAAGCGGTGCGGCGCGGACTGTGCCGCGAAGGCGTGGCCCTGGACCATCCCTGGCTGCTGGTATCGCCCTTCGTCCACATCCTGCTGACGGCGATCGTCGGCGGCGCGCCGGACGAGGCCGAACTGGCGCAGCGACGCGCGGCCCATGTCGAGATGTGCTGCGCGCTGTTCGGCGGACGCGCTGCCGGCGCGGCGCTTGATCCACATCAAGACATGTGCGCTTAAGCGGCGGGAAAGGCAGTCTGCGCCGGCGCGGCGGCTGCCGGGCTGCGGCCGCCGTTGCTACACTGGCCTGCCCCGCGGGCGGTGTCGCCGCCGCGGGGCCAGCAGCAAGACTCCAGCCTTGAAGAAATGAAGATGACAACAGCTTCCGCCCCAGGAGGCGATCGATGACGGTCGACGGCGCCCCCCCAGATCCGCGCGGCCACGACGCGCCGCATGCCGGCCCGGCCCTGGCAACCCACCCGGGCACCACGCCCGCCGGCCGCCGCGCCGGCGCCGCGGCAAGCTGCGGCGGTGAGCACCGCGCCATGGTCACGCTGGCCAGCCTGACCATGGCCGGCTGCGCACGCTATCCCGGCGCGGCCGGCCACCTGATCCGCACCGCCCATATCGCGGCCTGCCTGGCCGACCTGATGGCCCTGGATGCCACCCTGCAGCAGCGTATCCGCCTGGTTACCCCCGTGCATGATGTCGGCAAGCTGGCGATTCCAGATGAGATCCTGCTCAAGCCCGGCCGGTTGGCGCCGGACGAATGGCGCACCATGGAGCGGCATACCGAGATCGGTGCCGAGGCGCTGGCCTCGGGCAGCCACGAATTGCTGCAGTTCGCGGCAATGATCGCGCGCCATCACCACGAACGCTTCGATGGCAGCGGCTATCCGGCGCGGCTGGCGGGCCACGGCATTCCCCTGGCGGCGCGCGTGGTGGCGGTGGCCGATGCCTTCGACGCCATGACCGAGACGCGCTGCTACCGCCCCCGCATGACGGATGACGATGCCTGCTCGATCATCGCCGGCGGCAGCGGCACGCATTTCGATCCCGAGGCGGTGCGCGCCTTCCTCGATGGCTTCGCCCAGGTGCGGCGCGCACGCGCGACGGCCGATGCCTTGCTGGCGCGGGGCAGCGATACCCAGGCGGTCTCCGACTTCTACCGCCTGGCGCCACAGGACTTCCGCCTGGCGGCGCGCGTTGCCTCGCGGCTGGCGCAGCACGCGCTGCGCTTGTCCGTGCCGGCCTGAGGCGGCCACGGCGGCCACGGCGTTCCCGCGGCGTTCCCGTGGCGCCGGCGCCGGGAGGCACCAGCTGTCCGTGCGAGGCTTTGTATCGATGGAGATACGTATAAGTAAATGCACATTGCTTCGTTCTAAGTACAAGGCGAGGCCGGGACAATCGGCGCAGGCGCGATGGAGCGCCCCCCGCGGGCGGGTGGCGCCGCGCGCGCCGACGCCCTTTCTGGTTCCTGTCCGAAGCCATGTCCACGATCCCGATCCGCCTCGTTTCCCTGCTCGCCAGCGCCACGCTGGCCGCCGCCGCGCTGCCTGCGCGCGCCGACACCGCCATCCTCAACGCCGGCTATGACGTCACGCGCGAGCTGTACCGCGAACTCAATCCCGGCTTCGTCGCCAGCTGGAAGCAGGCCAGCGGCGAGACCGTGACCGTCAACCAGTCGCACGGCGGCTCCAGCAAGCAGGCCCGCACGGTCGCCGATGGCCTCGACGCGGACGTGGTGACGATGAACCAGGAAACCGATATCGACATCCTGGTGCACAAGGGCGTGGTGGCGCAGGACTGGAAGAAGCGCCTGCCGGACAACGCCGCGCCGTACTATTCCACCATCGTGTTCCTGGTGCGCAAGGGCAACCCGAAGCGCATCGCCGACTGGGACGACCTGGGCCGCGCCGGGGTGCAGGTGATCGTGCCCAATCCCAAGACCTCGGGCAACGGTCGCTACACCTACCTGGCGGCCTGGGGCGCGGCCCTGCGCAAGGGCGGCGGCGAGGCCCAGGCGCGCGAGGCGGTCGCGCGCCTGTTCCGCAACGTGCCGGTGCTCGACACCGGCGGACGCGGCGCCACCACCACCTTCACGCAGCGCCAGCTCGGCGACGTGCTGGCCACCTTCGAAAGCGAGGTGCTGCAGATCCGCAAGGAGCTGGGCGACGGCTTCGACGTGGTCTACCCGAGCCAGTCGATCGTGGCAGAGGCGCCGGTGGCCGTGGTCGACAAGGTGGTGGACAAGCGCGGCACGCGCAAGGTGGCCACAGCCTACCTGCAATACCTGTGGTCCGATGCCGGCCAGGACGTGATCGCGCGCCAGTTCTACCGCCCGCGCTCCGCCGCCGTACTCAGGGCGCATGCGGCGCAGTTCCGCCCGCTCCAGCTCTTCACCGTCAGCGAGGTGTTCGGCAGCTGGGCCCAGGCGCAGGCGCGCCATTTCGCCGACGGCGGCGAGTTCGACAAGATCTACCAGGCGCGCCAGTAGCCGCTGGCATCATCCGCCGGTACCGCGCGGCGGCCGTTGGCGGCAGGGTTCCGCCGCCGCTGGTGTCCTGGCTCAATCCATGGGCGAGGCAGGGCCCTCGGCGCCGGGGGCGAAGCTGTCGCCAAGATAGGCCCGCACCGTCGCCAGGATCTCGTCCGACAGCGGATCCCCGGCGCAGGCGCGCGCCAGGCCGAGCGCGCCCACCATGGCGCTGAAGGCGACCATGGCGCGGACCTCGGCCTGCGCCCGGGCCGCTCCCTCCGTGCCGCCGGGCAGTCCGGCGAGCGTCCCTAGCGACTGGCGCAGTTGCTGCGCGTAACGGGCGCGTGCCGCATCGTCGGCGCGTCCGACATCGCCTGCCAGTGCCGCCACCGCGCAGCCGCTGCCCGGCGCGTCGCGGTGCGCCGGGCTGAGATAGGCCTCGACGCGCTGGCGGAAGCCGGCGCCGTCCGTGCCCGCCTGGGCCGACGCTGACAGCGCGCAGTCGAGCGCTTCCTTCACCAGCGCGCCGCGCGAATCGAAATGCTTGTAGAAGCCGCCGTGCGTGAGCCCGGCTTCCTGCATCAGGCCGGCGATGCTCAGGCCTTCGATGCCTCGCTCGCGAAAGCGCCGGGCCGCCGCCTGCACGATGCGGGCGTGGCTTTCCCGTTTGTCTTCCCTTGAGTGGCCCATGGTGTCCCTGTGGTTGCACATGTTGATGCACATGTTGATGCACATGTGCGGCGTGCGGGCTCGGCCGCTGCCGGATGGCCTGTCGCCGATCGCCCCGCCTTTCTGGATGTTATTTGACATCCAGATACATGACAACTAACATCCAAAAACCGCCGGCACCGGCCACCGGGACCGGCGGGGGCAAGTGCCTTGCCGAGCGGCGGCGCCGTGTCCTGCCTGCTCCATCCGGTCCGTCCTGACCGCTCGATCGATTCGATACGCTTCATCCACCCGATGCATTGCATCCGGCCTGTTGCCGGAAAGGAATCCACTGTGCAGATCCAGAATGCCGTCGCCCTCGTCACGGGTGCCAATCGCGGCCTCGGCCGTGCCATCGCCGAGGCCCTGCTCGCGCGGGGCGCGCGCAAGGTCTACGCCGGCGTGCGCCAGCCGGAGCGCCTCGACCTGCCCGGTGTCGAGCCGGTGCGCCTCGATGTCACCGATCCCGCTGCCGCCGCGGCGGCAGCCGCGCAGTGCGGTGACGTCAACCTGCTGGTCAACAATGCGGGCATCGCGCGCGTGATCGGTTTCCTCGATGCGCAGGCCGCCGACGCCACGCGCGAGATCTTCGAGACCAACCTGTACGGATTGATCCACATGAGCCAGGCCTTCGCGCCGGTGCTGGCGGCGAACGGCGGCGGGGCCATCGCCAACGTGCTGTCGGTGGCGAGCTGGATCAACGCCGGCCGGCTCAGCGTCTACGCGGCCTCGAAGTCGGCAGCCTGGGGCTTCACCAACGGCCTGCGCAATGAACTGCGCGGGCAGGGCACCCAGGTGGTGGGCCTGCACGTCGGCTTCATCGACACCGATCTCACCAAGGGCTTCGACGTGCCCAAGGCGGATGCGCGCGACGTCGCGGCGCAACTGCTGGATGGCATCACTGAGGGCCAGGAAGAGGTGCTCGCCGACGACATCACGCGCGCGGTCAAGCAGGGACTGTCGCAGCAGCCCGGCATCTACCTGGACCCGCCGCAGCGCTGAGGCGGGTGCCGGAGGGCGCCGCAGGACGCTGCCGGGCGCGCGCGGGATCAGAGCGTCAGCAGTTCGCGCAGGACCATGTGCAGGCCCAGCAGCGCCAGCGTGCCGAGGAAGCAGCGCTTGAACAGCAGCGGCGACAGCCTCTGGCGCAGCCATTGGCCGGCAGCCATGCCGGCCAGCGCGGGCGCCAGCATCAGCGCGGACTCGCCCAGCAGCCGGCCCGAATAGCTGGTGCTGAGGGCGAGGCCCGCCGCCAGCGCCAGCGTGGACACCGTGAAGGACAGGCCCATGGCCTGGATCAACTCGTCGCGCCGCAGGCCGAGGGCCTGCAGGTAGGGCACGGCGGGGATGACGAAGACGCCGGTGGCGGCCGTCACCAGCCCGGTGGCGGCGCCGATGGCGGGGCCGAGCCAGCGCTCGGCCCGTGGCGGCACCGTCCAGTGGGCGCCGGCCAGGCCCCAGGCGGCGTAGGCAAGCAGCGCCAGGCCGAGCGCCACCCCGGCCCAGGCGCCGGTGGGCGCGCCCAGCAGCCAGGCGCCGGCCAGCGTGCCGGCACAGACGCCGCACTGCATCGGCGCCAGCCGACGCGCCACCGGCCCCAGCGCGGACCAGGGCCGCACCTGCCAGACATTGGTGAAGAAGGACGGCAGGATCAGCAGCGCGGCGGCCTGCGCGGGCGGCATGAACAGGGCCAGCATGGCCATCGAGAAGGTCGGCAGTCCCAGCCCGACCACGCCTTTGGCGACGCCGGCAGCGGCGAACACGGCGGTGGCCGCCAGCAGCGGCGCGGCGTCGGGCAGGGAGAAGGCTTCGGCAGGCATGTCGGCAGGGCGGTGGATACCGCATCGGGTCTCGGGACGGGCAGCGTTGCGGAACGCATTGTGGGCGCCTTCCGGCACCCCGCAAATTTGGAAGTCACGAAGCGAGCCTCAGGCAGGACCAGAGGCAGGACGTGCTAAGGTGGCGGCATGCGTTTCGACCTGACCGACCTGCGGCTTTTCCTCAACGTCCTCGAGGCGGGCACCATCACGGGCGGGGCAGAGGCGACGCACATGACGCTGGCATCGGCCAGCGAGCGCGTGCGCGCCATGGAGGACACGCTCGGCGCCGCGCTGCTGTTGCGCGAGCGGCGTGGCGTGCGCCCGACCGCCGCCGGCCACACGCTGGCCCAGCATGCCCGCCTGGTGCTGCATCAGGTAGAACGCCTGCAAGGCGAGCTGGGCGGCTACGGTCGCGGGCTGCAGGGCCATATCCGCCTGCTGTGCAATACCTCCGCGCTGAGCGAGCATCTGCCGCAGGCCCTCAGCGGCTTCCTCGCGGAGCACCCGCTGATCTCGGTGGAGCTGGAGGAGCGGGTCAGCTACGAGATCGTCGACGCGGTGCGCAACGACCTGTGCGATATCGGCGTGGTATCCGACGCGGCCGATCTCGCCGGCCTGCAGTCCTTCGTGTTCCGTGCCGACCCGCTCGCGCTGATCGTGCCGCGCGGCCATGCGCTGGCCCAGCGCGCCGGCGCCAGCCTGGCCGACGTGGTCGACCAGCCCTTCGTCGGCCTGTCCGAAGGCAGCGCGCTGCAGGAGCACGTCGAACACCACGCGCGGCGCCAGGGCCGGCGCCTGGCCTACCGGGTCCGGCTGCGCAGCCTGGAGGCGATCTGCCGCATGGTCGGCGCGGGGATCGGCGTCGGCATCGTGCCACAGGCAGTGGCGGTGCGCTGCGCCCGCGCCGCCGGCATCAAGCGCATCGCCCTGAGCGACGCCTGGGCGGCGCGCAGCCTGATGCTCTGCGTGCGCGAGCTCGAGGCTCTGCCGGTGCCGACGCGGCAACTGGTGCGGCATCTGCTGCAAGGAGCGCCAGCACAGTAGTGTCCTGAATCACAATGAGGCCGTTGTCCACGCTGGAGAGCGGCCTGGCCCTGGCCAAGCAGATGCCTGGGCTGCAGTACGATGCAGCCGGCGACGCCTTTGCGCTGTGTGACAGCGAATGCGGCTATGGCCTCTTGCGCATTGAAGTGGTTTTGACCGTCCTGTGCGCGCTTGACGCCGCTTGTGCGATGGCGCAGGCCTCTTCCGACGCGTAGCGCGGATCCGATGTGATGCGCAAAGGCGAAATCGAGCAGGTTCCATGGCCCGCTGGCTTCGCCCAGGCCGGGCGAAGCCAGCGGCGCAGGCTCAGAACTTGTGGCGAAGGCCTACCGCCACGCCAAGCTGGTCCTTTTCGTTGGGCGCGATCTGGTACGCCGCGATTGCGCCGTTCAGGTTCTCGAAGTTGAGTGCGGCGTTCTTCGTGTAGGCTGTGCTGAGATAGACGTCGGTTCGCTTCGAAAGCGAATAGTCGGCGATCAAGGTGACTTGCCAGGGCTTCCTCGGAGAGGTCACGCCCGTCGCGGTGTAGAGCCTCTTCACGTTGTCGTAGTAGAACGCGCCGGTCAGTTGCAGGGCGCCGCTTGCCTGATAGTTCAAGGCGAACCACCACATGTCGTCACGTGCGGCCGTGTTGGTGGCGACGATGCCGTTGTTGTTGTAGCGATAGGCGGCTTGCATCAGCAGGTCGGGCGTGATCTGGTAACGCAGGCCCACGGCTGCCTTCTGCGTGCGGCTGAAATTGCCGGCCGTCTTGGCGCTATTGATGCTATCGTAGGCACCCGCGATGCCGAGCTGACCGATGCGGTAGTCGAAGCCGGCACCGTATCCAGCCGAGCCTTGCACCGTGCCTGGCTGCTCGCCGAAGCTCCAGTGCATTTCCGCTGCCAGGGGGCCGAGGTCGAGATGGTATTTCACCATATTGTCCTCGCGCAGATTTGCCCCGGCGATGCCGACCACGGGTTCATAGGTGGTGGCATAGGCCGTCGGCGAATAGTTGGCCATCATCAGAAACAGCGATGTGTATTGACGCCCCAACGTTACCTGATGACCGCCCGCACCGAGGCCAACCCATGCCTGGCGGCCGAATAACCTCCCGCCTTGCGTCGAACTGCCCGTGTCCAGGCTGAAGCCACTCTCCAAGGCAAAAATGGCCCGCTTGCCTCCGCCCAAGTCTTCTGTGCCACGCAGGCCCCACCGGCTGGGCGACAGGCCACCGGAGTTCAGGGCGACTCTGGATTGTCCGCCTGAACCGCTGCCCAGGTTGTGATTGGTGTACTCCACGTTGGCGTCGACGACCCCATAGAGCGTGACCCCGGATGTTTGGGCTGCCGCGGCGGCACTGGCCAGTGCACAGGCGAGCCCGAAAAGACGCGTCTTCATCTAGTTTCCTCCTTCTTCGTCTCGGTTGTTCTCAGTACGCTGATTGATGACCGATCATCGCATACTGGTATTTGTAAAATAATTAGTGGTATACGTTATGTTGGTGAAAAAATACAACATATGAAATTATTTCTACCTGCGCGGCGCTACGTTTGACAGTGATGCGTCGGACAGCGAATCAAGCTGCGGCGGACCAGTCGGAGAAGCGACGGCCGTTGCGAGCGAGTTCCGCCAGCAGGGGGGAGGGTTGCCACCAGTAACCGTGCTCATCGTGGAAGCGTTGGATATCGGCGTACACGCTGGCCAGCCCGATCTGGTCTGCGTAGTACATCGGTCCGCCGCGGTAGGCCGGGAAGCCGTACCCGGTGACGTAGACGATGTCGATGTCACTCGGACGCAGCGCGATACCTTGTTCGAGCAGCCTGGCCCCTTCGTTGACCATGCCGTACAGGCAACGCTTGAGAATCTCTTCTTCGCTGATGGGGCGCCGCTTGAAGCCAAGCCGCGCAGACTCTTCGACGATGAATTGCTCCAGCTGCGGGTCTCGATGCGGCGTGCGGCTCCCGGGCTCGTAGCGGTACCATCCAGCGCCGCTCTTCTGTCCGAGGCGGCCCTGCTCCGTCAGTTTGAGGATCATGTCGTTCCAGCGCCTGTCCTGCGGCCGTGTCGCCATTTGCGCCTTGCGCGTCTGGTAGCCGACGTCGTTTCCCGCCATGTCGTGCACGGCAAAGATGCCCATGGCGTAGCCAAAACTCATCAGTGCCTGGTCTACCTCGTGCGGTAGCGCGCCTTCTTCGAGGAGGAAGTGTGCTTCGCGCGTGTAGTTGCGAAACAGCGCATTGCCGATGAAGCCTGGGTAGATGCGCGCCAGCACGGATGTCTTTCCCATCTTCCGGCCCAGCCCCATCAGTGTGGCGATCACGTCCGGCGCGGTCTCCCGGGCGCGGACCACTTCGAGAAGGCGCATCACGTGGGCGGGGCTGAAGAAGTGGGCGCCAATCACGTCCTGCGGGCGCCGCGTGGCGTCGGCGATTGCGTCGACGTCCAGCCCCGAGGTGTTGGTGGCGAGAATTGCGCCTGGCTTACAGAGTGCATCGAGCTGGCGGAAGATCTGCTGCTTGAGCGCCAGGTCTTCGAAGACAGCTTCGATCACGAGATCTGCTGAAGCCGCATCGGCCAAGTCGACCGAGCCGCGGATTCGGGCAAGCCGCTCCTCCATGGCTGCCGCATCGAGCCTGCCGCGCGCGACGCTGCCGGCATAGTTGTCACGCACGCGTTGAAGTCCGGATGCGAGTCCTTGCGCACTGCTGTCGATCAAGGTGACGGGAATGCCGATATTGGCGAGGGCCATGGCAATGCCACCCCCCATGGTACCGGCGCCGACAACGGCAACTTCGTGGATCGGGCGTGTCGGCGTGTCGACCGGGATGCCCGGGATGTTTGCGGCCTCGGCCTGGGCAATGCGCACGTATTCGGCGGCGTCCTGCGCTGCCTGGGATTGCGGCGTGATGGGGAGCGTGGTCATGATCGGGTTCAGTTCGACTGGTTGCCAGGGGTGGCCAAAGGCTTGGCGCGGCCTTCGACGAAGTCGCGCAGGCGTTCCGAGGCTTCCGGTGGGCGCGGGATATTGGAGGTCAGGTATTCGACGAATAGCCCATCGTCGTGCGACAGGTCGTTGATGCGTGGCAGTACGTTGGTGATGCGCCAGTTGGTGTCGGCGGTGTTGCGGGCGATCAGCGCCGCCAGTTCGCGTGCTTTGTCCAGTGCTTTGCCGGCTGGCACCACGTAGCGCACGATGTGCTCGCGCTCGCCCTCGGCTGCATTGAGCAGGCGTCCGGTCAGCATCATGTCGGCCATCACCGTGTAGCCGACCACGCGCTGGATGCGTACCGTTCCGCCACCGCCGACGAAGATGCCGCGCTGTCCCTCGGGCAGGCCGAAGAAGGCCGACTCGTCAGCCACGCGTATATGTGCCGCGGTGGCCAGCTCCAGCCCGCCGCCGACCACTGCTCCATGCAGCGCAGCCACGAAGGGGATGGGGCCGCGCGCGATGATGTCGAACACGGTGTGCCAGGAATGGCGCTGGCGCTTGCGCGGGCGCGGCATGTCGCCAGAAGCGCGAGCCAGTGCTTCCTTCAGGTCCAGGCCCGCGCAGAAGTTGCTGCCGTGGCCGAACAGTACGCCGACGTCTGCCTCCTCGCCGGCGCGAACGACGGCATCGCGCAGCGCCCACACCACGTCCTCGTTGATCGCGTTGCGTTTTTCGGGCCGGTTCAGGCCAATCAGCGCGACATTGCCGTCGAGCGCGTAGGTCACCAGTTCATTGCTCATGGTCTTGTTTCCTTGTAGGGATTTCGGGGGAGCGCTGAGCTCAAAGATCGAGGATGAGCTTGCGGCTCTTCGCTCCGGAGCAGCAGATCATCATGCGCTTGTTCGTCGCGCGTTCCGCTTCGCTCAGCACGAGATCGCGGTGGTCGGGTACGCCTTCCAGCACGCGTACTTCGCAGGTGCCGCACACACCTTCCTGGCAGGAATAGGGCGGCTCGATGCCCTCGCTGAGCAGGCAGTCAAGGATGGTCTTGCCGCTGGGCACCTCGAGGCTGCGTCCCGTGCGCGCCAGTTGCACGACGAAGCCACCTTCGGTTGCGGCCGCTTCGCGCGCCGCGAAGTACTCGCGGTGGACCCTGTCCGGCGGCAGCGCCGCGGTGGCGGTCTCAAAGGCCTCCAGCATCTGCACAGGGCCGCAGCAGTAGATATGGGCGCCGTCCGGCAGTGTGGCGGCGATGGCGGGGATGTCGAGCATGCGAGCGCCCGCCTCACGGTCGAAGGTCATGTGTACCTCCGCGCCATCCAGGCCATGCATGGCTTCGAGTGCGTCGACAAAGGCGGCCTGCCTGCGCGTGCGTGCCGCGTAGTGCAGGTGCCAGGGACGGCCAAGCGCACGCAGGCGCTGAATCATGCCGAAGATCGGTGTGATGCCGATGCCGCCGGCGATGAATACACTGAGCGGTGCGTTTTCGTCGAGAGGGAAATTGTTGCGAGGTGGCGCGACGGTGATGGTGTCGCCCGGGCGCAGTATTTCATGCAGGTAGCGCGAGCCGCCACGGCTGCGGGCGTCCTTGTTGACGCCGATGACATAGCGCCGGCGTTCGCCAGGCGCATTCAGGAGGGAATAGCTGCGGATCAGCCCGTTGGGCAGGTGCAGGTCGATGTGCGCGCCGGCGCCGAAGGCAGGCAGATCCTTGAGCGGTGGCTCCGGATGCAGCTCGTAGCTCAGGATGCCATCGGCTTCCCAGGTGATGGACTTGACGCGCAATTGCAGGGTTTCAGTATGATTCAATTTTTGTCTCCAGGCTGGGCGACGTACCGCGTACCGCGGGCCGCGGCTGTGCAAGCCGATGCAGAGGCAATGGCCTCCCGCTCAGACATCCACGACATCGATGTCCTCGATGGCAACGCCGGTGGCTGCCTCGCAGGCACGGCGGACGGCCTCGGGCTGGCCGGCGTGGAAGATGAAGTGGCGCAGCAGTTTGTTCCACTTCGGATGGCGTTCGTACTCGGCGCGCGGCAGGCCGTCGAGAAAAAAGTCACGCGAATCGCTCGGTAGAATCAGGCGCCGGTTGGCGTGCGCGTCGCGGATCACGCCTTTGGGGTCGCGCCCTTGCGCGACGGCGTCGATGTCGTCAAACAAGCGCCGGCGGATCATGGCGATGCCTTTGTCGCTGGCACCCAGGTTCTCGCGCGTGCGGTCGGTGACCGGGCCTTGTCCGACCCAGGCGATGATGTCCTGGTTGATCACATGGCTGGAGATCCAGCGGCCCGTGGCGGGATCGCGCGTGGGGCTCTTCCAGCTCGGGATCGTGCGCTGCACGAAAGGCTCGGCCTCGCGCGGGACGCGGATGAACGACCAGGTGACGCTCAGCGTGTTGGTGTCGTCCACCGGCACCCGCCACTCGAAGTGATCGCCGAGGAAGAAGCCGTTCGGCCACAGGCAGACCCGGCCGATGGTCCACAGGGGATGCCGCTCGTCGGTATCTTCGCTGATGCGCTTGTAGAGGAAGCCGTGTTCGAATTCTTCGAAGCCGAGCCGCAGGTGGCGCGGCGCGCGCCGCCCGCCCTCGCCGCGCAGTTGTCGCCCCCAGTTGGCGTGCATCCATTCAAAGTGTACCGGGTCGATCGAGTTCTCCTGTGCTTGCAGCCAGTTGCAGGGAACATCGGCGAACACCACCTGGACGAAGCCATTGCCCCAGCTGAAGGGCTCCCAGTCCGGCAGTTGTGGCACAGGATCCGGTCCCAGGTAAGCCCACAGCATGCCGGCCTTGGCTGCGACGTGGTAGGCCTTGAGGCGAACACGCTCGCGCAGCCTGGCGGCCGGATCGGCGACTTCCTCGAATGGTTGCTCGATGCAGCGGCCACGCGCGTCATAGCACCATCCGTGGTAATTGCAGCGCAGGCCGTGCTGTTCCACATAGCCGTAGGCGAGATCGGCGCGTCGGTGGGCGCAGTGTCGGGCCACCAGGCCGTAGTCGCCGCTCAGATCCTTGTAGAGGACCAGGTCCTCACCCATCAGGCGGACGGGCTTGATGGCCTCGCGTTCCAGTTCGTCGACGCCCGCGATCGGATGCCAGTGGCGGCGCAGTACCTCACCCATCGGCGTGCCGGCTCCGACGCTGGTCAGCAGTCGGTTCTTGTCTTCGCTCAACATACGATATTCCTGCCAGGGTCAGAGCTCGGCTCGGAAGCCGGATGCCTTGATGATCGGCGCCCAGGTTTCAAGCTCGGCGCGCTGGCGGCGCGCCATCTGCTGGTCGTCGAGGTAGTCTG
Organism: Cupriavidus sp. USMAA2-4; assembly: GCF_001854305.1. NCBI lineage: Bacteria > Pseudomonadati > Pseudomonadota > Betaproteobacteria > Burkholderiales > Burkholderiaceae > Cupriavidus > Cupriavidus sp. USMAA2-4. Next base: position 2,845,850 of record NZ_CP017749.1, read on the forward strand.
GAACGACGGCGAGATCCTTCATCAGGAAGTCGCGCGACCTTGGCGTCGAGAGGATCGTGCGCAAGGCCTGCTGCATGCGTGCGATCTCGCGTACGGGCGTGCGGGCCGGCGCCCACATCGCGGTCCAGCCGTCGCCATGCGTGACATCGATGCCCTGCTCGGCCATGGTCGGCATCTCCGGTGCGAGCACGGAGCGCTTCTCGCTAAAGATGCCGAGCAATTGGATCCGGCCCGCCTGGTGGTATCTGCGCAGGTCCTCGAGCAGCGTGACGGCGCTGGCGATATGTCCGCCGAGCAGGTCGGTGATCATCGGTGGCGTTCCCTTGTAGGGGGCGACGGCCAGGTCGATGCCGGCTGCCTTGGCGAACTGCAGGCCGAGGAAGTGATTCTGACCGCCCAGGCCCGGTGTGCCGAACGTGGCCTGACCCGGATTGGCCTTGGCCCAGCGGGCGAAGTCGCGAGCGTTGCCGGCCCGCGTGGCAGCGCCGGCAGCCATCCCGCAGGGAAAGGAAACCAGGCCGGCAACCGGCTCGAAGTCCCGCCAGATATCCCATTTGAGCTGATTGCCGAACACGAGCGTCTGGAAGGTCGGCGTGGCGTTGGGAGCGATCATGTAAGTGAGACCGTCCGGTGCGGCGGACTTCAGCGCATCTGCTGCGAGCCTGCCGCCAACACCGACACGGTTCTCGATAATCACCGGCTGCTCGAGCAATGAGGACAGCGCGTCGGAGAAGTAGCGCGCGATGGCGTCTGTGCCACCACCAGGCGGCAGGCCCAGCAAGATCCGGATCAATGGTTTGCCGCGCATGTCGGCAAAGGACGCGGCCGGCATGCAGAGGCCCGCACAGGCGGCCTTCAGCAGCCTGCGGCGGCGGAGGCTGGTCATGGTTGTCTCCGGGTTTGTTTTTATTGGGGAATCGGGGGCGCTGCTTGTCCTGGCGGCGGTGCTCAGGCGGCGCTTGAGAGGTCGCGCCAGTCGCTGCCGGCCGGCAGCACACCGCCGACCGATACCGCCTGGCGGTAGTCCAGCTCAGGGCTGTCGGCCAGCGTTGGCGTACGTCCGGCCTGGAACTCGCGCACGGATTTCAGCAAGGCCTGGCGTACGCGCAGCACCGCGCCGTCGGCTGAGCAGAGTTGCTCCGTGGTGCGGTCGGCGATCGGCCCCTGGCCGAGGAACATGGCGAAGTCCTCGGTGCCGAGGTGCTGCGGGAAGCCGGTGGCGTGGCCGCGCTTCATCAGATCCCGGTTCTGGCCCCAGTTGTCCTCCGGGCCGCCGGGCGGCAGCGGCGGGAACGCCCATACGTCCGGCGTGGCCGACATCACGGTCATACCGAGCGGACGGTTTGGATTGAAGTGGACGAACCAGGCGCGGTGCGTGACGTCGTCGACGGGGGTGGAGAAGAACACGGTACTCGGGCCGTTCGCATCGGGCGCGCAGATGATGCCGTACCAGGGCATCACGAAGTTATTGAGGCGCACGTAGACCTGGTCATCGCTGAGCGGGCGGATTGCCGCGTAGCGGTAGCCGTAGGGACGATCCTCGAACTCCAGTCGCGGCGCCAGCGCCTTTGTCATGTGCAAGCGCTGGTTGCCCGATCCGGCGGTGATCTGCGTGGTCGACTCATGCAGCACACCGACGTGCGATGAATCCATCGAAGCTTCCACGCCCTGGACCCAGTTGGTCGGCACTTCCTGGCTGGTGACCGAACGCTGGCTCTCGGGCAGGGAGACGAAGGGCAGCTCGGGGAACTTCGGTGGCGTGTCGCCGCGGCCCAGCCACACCCAGACGATGCCGCCCCGATCTTCCACCCGGTAGCGATTGACGCGCACGTGCTTGCAGAACTGCTGCTGGTCGCCGACGTGGTTCGGCGCCTCGACCACCTCGCCATGCGCGTTGAGCTTCCATCCGTGGAAGATACAGCGCAAGCCGTTGTTCTCGTTGCGCCCCATCAGCAGCGAGGTCTTGCGGTGCGGACACAGTTCGTCGAGCACGCCCACGCTGCCATCGGTGGTGCGGAACGCGACGTAATTGGCGCCAAGCAGGCGCACCCGCACCGGCGCGCCGTCTGCTACCAGCTTGGAGGACGGCACGGCCGGAATCCAGTAGTGCTGGCGGATCATCTCGCCCATCGGTGCGCCGTCATCGACCCGCGTCAACAGCTCATTGTCTTCCTTTGTCATCGGCATGGTGTCTCACTCCCCGTCTTGATAAAAGGCGCGCGTATAGACGCGTCTGCAATTGCATTCGAAGATGTTGCGGCGCTGCGCTTCGCTCAGCCACTCGATGCCTTCGATCACGGGCTTCATGTCGTCGTAGTCGCGCCCGGTCAGCGGGTTGCGCGCGCTGCCGGTACCCGGCTTCTCAGTGCCGAACAGCACGTTGTCTGTGCCCGCCACCTTGAGCAGCAGATCGATGGCCTCCGGCGAGTAGTTGCAGGTGTCGAAGTAGAGGCGTTTGAGCTGCTCATCGAAGCCGGTGGTCTCGCCCTTGCGCGCGGACCATGCGCGGAACCGGCCCATCTGGTAGGGAATGGCGCCGCCGCCGTGAGCGACGACGATCTTCAAGTCCGGAAACTGCTCGAATACCTTGGAACCGAGCAGAGAGACGATGGCAATGCTCTCTTCATTGATGAACTTGAGTGTGTAGGACTCGCGCGCGCTGCAGCTTCCCGCCGAATGAATCAGGCCGGGTACGTCGAGCCGGGTCATGGCCTCGTACAGCGGATACCAGAACGGGTCACCCAGCCCGGGCGGGGTAGGGCCTTCGCCTTCCGTAGGGTCCGGATTGATCAGGCAGCCGACGAAGCCCAGTTCGTTGACGCAGCGCTCCAGTTCCGGCACGGCGCGCTCGGCGGGCGATTCGAGCATGAACTGCGGCAGGCCGGCCACGCCGCGGAAACGGTCGGGGAACAACGCGACGTAGCGGGCGATGAGGTCGTTGCAATGGCGCGACCAGAGCTCCGTGACGCGCCCTGGCTTGACCGAGTGCATCTGCAGGTAAGGCCGTGGCGAGATGAACTGCACGTCGGTGCCGACGGCGTCCATGCTGCGGACCAGCTCTTCCGCTACCTTGCGCACGGAGTCGTCCGCGATTTTCGGCGTGGTGGAGGGGTTGGCACGGCCGCCGACAAGTTCCGCCATATAGCGGAAGCTCTCGGCGGGCATGACGACGTGGGCGTGGGAATCGATGATCATGGGGTTTCAGCCTTGGTTCGCGTCGGCCACGACGGCCAGACACTCGAGTTGCAACTGCATGCCGTGCTGCAGGTCGTGCACGACGATATGGCGCGCGGGACGGTCGCGCGGATCGGGAAAACAGGCCAGCCACTGTGCGTTGACGGGCTCGCGCACGCTGTCGTCCTTGACGTAGACGGTGAGCTTGACCACATCGGCCAGCGTGGCGCCGCCGGCCTCCAGTACGCGCCTCAAATTGACAAAGGCCTGCACGGCCTGTCCCGATGCCGTCGGTGCGAGCTTGCTGGTGGCGGGATCCTTGCCGGACACGGCAGAAGTGCAGAGCACGTTTCCCACACGCGCCGCGGCCGGGATCGGCGCCTGATGGGCAAGGTCGGGGATATCGATGGAACGCAGCGGTCGGGTCATGGAGTCCTCGTGGGGCCAGTCGGTGTGATCGGATGACGGTGGAAGCCGGTCTCGGTTTCGAAGAAATGCGGCGGGACCATGGCCAGGAATTCGGCGAAGCCTGTCGTGCCAGCCGGAACGTGCAGCGTCATGGCATCGGCGGCGTGTCCTTCGTCACCGCTGACAATCGCTTGCGCGATGCGCTCGTGGTCCTGCAGCGAATGCATGATCTGCGCTTGGGTGACGAAGTCGCGCGGCCGGTAGCGCTGCACGCGGCGGCGGGCATAGCGGATCTGGCTGGCAAGGTAGTCGTTGCGGCAGCCGGCGTAGATAGCCTCGTGAAATGCGGTGTTGGCTGCGGCGTATCCCGCCGCATCCGCCTGTTCGGCGGCTTGCCGGCATTGGCGTAAGCCGTCTTCAAGCGCTCCGTGCAGCGTGGAGTCACCCCGGCGCGCGGCGAGCTTGGCCGCCAATGCCTCCAGTTCGCCCACATATTCGAGCATCGAACGCACTTCACTGATCGACATGCGCGTAACGGATACACCATGGCGCGCAACAATGCATACCAGATCGCTTGCCAACAACTGTTGTATCGCCTCGCGAACCGGCGTCCGCGAGACGTTGAAACGCTGTGCCAGCGCCCGTTCGTCCAGCGGGGTGCCCGGCGGCAGGATGCCGTTCTCGATCTCTGCGGCCAGCGTCGAGCGTATGTCGCCGGCGAGGCTGGCACGACCGCCAGGCTCGCCGGCGGCGGACGCGGAGCCCGCTGCCATCGGGGCCGCGGATGCGACAGGTCTTGTTTGAGTAGCGGTCATGATGCGTGCGCGCTGAGCCAGCAGGGAGCTTGCAGTTTTCCTGCCAGAAAATATACAACACAACTATTGTGGTATGCAAATATGAAGAAGAATGATGCGCGGATGTTGGCTGCTGGGCTCGATCTTTGTATCGGCGTATGCCAGTTGCAGCGTTATGTTGCAGCGTCATGTGGCGAACTATCCGCGTGCGGCGCGCTGCGGGAAGCATCCGGCGCTGTACTGCTACGTGCCCGGCCTTGGCCCAAGGGGCCTCACCGTCCGGCGTGCTGCGGCTGTCGGGATCCTTGCGGGTAAACACTTATGATTGGATGCCAATAATTTTATCTGGTGTATTGAAATTGCTTTTTGTGTATGCCAGAATTCTCAAAAATACAGGAGATGTCGTGCGGCTCACCCCTGGTTCGCACGTGTTCCTGTGCTTCTTCTTTCATCGCAAGGTTGCAAGGCGTACTTCCCATGAATCCTTCCATCGCTTCCCCCGCTTCACCGGAGCAGGCGTTGCTGCCGCTGGGCCGCATCCTTGCGCCAGCATCGATCGCTATCGTCGGGGCGTCGGCCGACCCCCGCTCGTTCGGCGGATTCGTCTTGGACAACCTGGAGCGTTTCGGCTACGCCGGCGCCGTACACCTGGTCAGCCGCAGCAGCACCGAAATCAACGGCCGGCCCTGCGTCAAAACGGTGGACGCGCTGCCGCAAGGGATAGACCTGGCAGTACTGGCGATTCCCGAGGCCGGTGTGCTGGACGCCGTGCGTGGTCTGGCGGCGCGCGGCACCCATGCTGCCGTGTTGTTCGCCTCCGGCTACGCGGAGGCGGGCGAGACGGGGCGCGTCAAGCAGGAAGAGCTGGCGCGGGTGGCGCGTGACAGCGGGATCCTGCTGCTGGGCCCGAATTGCATGGGCTTTACCAATTTCGAAGTGGGTGTGCCGGTGACCTTCGAGCCGCTTGCTCCGCAGCCGGCCGCGGGCCGGGCCGGCGTGGGCGTGGTGGCGCAGAGCGGCGCCATGGCGGCCAATGTGCGCGATGCGCTGAGCGGCCGGGGTCTGCCGCTGACTGCGGTGGTGTCGACGGGTAACGAGGCAGTGCTGGGGCTGGAAGATGTGCTGGCGCACTACATCGCCGATGCGCAGACGCGCGTGATCGCCGTCTATGCGGAACAGGTGCGCCGCCCGCAGACGTTTCTGCGCCTGGCGCGGCAGGCGCGCGAGGCGGGCAAGCCTGTGGTGATGCTGATGCCGGGGCGCAGTGCGCGGGCACGCGAGGCCGCGCAGTCGCATACCGGTGCGCTCGCTGGCGATCACGCCACCGCCTCGGCGGCGCTGGCGCGCGAAGCCGTGGTGCTGGTGGATTCGCTGGACGAGTTGTTCGATGCCGCTGCGATCCTGCTGCGGTTTCCGGTGCCGCCGAGCGGCGGCCCGGCTTTCATGACCGGGTCTGGCGCGATGAAGAACATCGCGCTGGATTTCTGCGATGCGCTGGACCTGGACCTGCCTGCGCTGGGCGAGCAGACGACGGCGCGCCTGCAGGCCATGCTGCCGGCCTACGCGGTGGCCGAGAACCCGCTCGACTACACCACCATCAGCGTGCGCCAGCCTGGGCTGGTGGGCGAACTGCTGCTGGCCATGTTGGCCGACGACAACATCGGCAGCATCGTGCTCAGCATCCCGGCAGGTCCGACGGTAGCCCAGCGCGACAAGGCCGAGCACATCGTGCCGGCGCTGGCGCGCGCGGAGAAGCCTGCGGTCTTGGTGGTCACCGGCGACGCAGGTCCGATCGAGCCGTTTTTCGTCGACGCCATCCGCGCCAGCGGCGTGCCGTTCTTCCGCTCCCCCGACCGCGCGCTGCGTGCGCTCCGGCGCGTGACCGCCTACGGCGAGGCGCTGCAGCGAGCCCGGCGTGCCAACCAGGTCGATCCGGTCGCGGTGGCGTTGCCGGCGCCGCGGCCTCCTTCCGGTGTGTTTGCCGAATATCAGGGCAAGGCATGGCTGGCTGCCGCCGGCGTGGCAGTGCCAGCCGGTGGGCTGGCGCAGAGCGTAGAGGATGCGGCCACGATCGCCGCGAGCCTTGGCTATCCGGTGGTGATCAAGGCCCAGGCCAGCGAACTGCCGCACAAGAGCGATGTCGGCGGCGTGATCATCGGGCTGGGAGACGAGGCCGCTTTGCGCGCGGGCTGGCAGCAGTTGCAGGACAACGTCGCCAGGCATCGCCCCGGCCTGCGCCTGGATGGTGTGCTGGTGGAGAAGATGGGCGAGCGCGGGCTCGAACTGGTGGTCGGGGCGCGCCGCGACGCCGGCTGGGGGCCGGTTGTGCTTGTCGGCCTGGGTGGCATCTGGATCGAGGCACTCGAGGACGTGCGCCTGTTGCCGGCCGATCTGGCCGAAGAGGACATTGTGACCGAACTCGGACGGCTCAAGGCCGCCTCGCTGCTGCGCGGCATCCGCGGTGCGGCGGCGGTCGACGTGCGGGCGATCGCGCGCGTGGTGGCGCTGATCGGAACGCAGATGCGCGCCAATCCGGCCATCCTGGAGATCGACGTCAATCCTCTGCTGGCCTATCCCGACCGTGTGCTCGCCCTCGACGCGCTGGTCGTGTGCGCTGCGCCGCAAGCCTGAGACAACGCAATGAAGCTCGAATTTTCCGCCGCCGACGAGGCATTCCGCCAGGAAGTGCGCGCCTTCGTGCGCGAGAACCTGCCCGCCGATATCAAGCGAAAGGTCGAACTGGGCCTGCGCCTGGAGCATCTGGACTATGTGACGTGGTTCCGCATCCTGGAGTCGCGCGGCTGGCTCACGCCGGGCTGGCCGGTCGAGCACGGCGGTCCCGGTTGGAACCACGTGCAGCGCTACATCTTCGATGAGGAAACCATGCTCGGCAACGCGCCGCGCATCATCGCCAGTGGTATCCAAATGCTGGGACCGGTACTGATCGCCTTCGGCACCCCGGAGCAGAAGGCAAAGTACCTGCCCGATATCCGCCGCAGCAATACCTGGTGGGCGCAGGGATTCTCCGAACCGGGGGCGGGATCCGACCTGGCAACGCTGCGGACCACTGCCGTGCTGGAGCCGGACGGCAAGCACTTCGTCGTCAACGGCCACAAGGTATGGACCTCGTACGCGCACTGGTGCTCGATGATGTTCGCCCTGGTGCGCACCGATCCCGACGCGGCCAAGCCACAGGAAGGCATCTCTTTCCTGCTGATCGACATGGCCTCGCCCGGCGTGACGGTGCGTCCGATCCGCATGCTGGAGGGGGGTACCGACCTCAACGAGTGTTTTCTCGACAACGTGCGCGTGCCGGTGGAGAACCTCGTCGGCGAACGCAACAAGGGCTGGTCGTATGGCAAGTACCTGCTCGGCCATGAGCGTACCGGCATTGCCGGCATCGGCTCGTGCAAGCAGCAACTGGCGCGGGCGCGCCGGCTCGCGCAAGCACAGGGGCTGGGCCATGACGCGGTGCTGGCATCGAAGCTGGCGCAGTTCGAGATCGAGGTGATGGCGCTGGAGTTCACCGCGCTGCGCCTGCTCAGCGCCAACCAGAGCAGTCGGGTGCCGGCGGTCGAGGCCTCGATGCTGAAGGTGCGTGGCACTGAGTTGCGCCAGGGCATCCATGCGCTGCTGGTGGACATCGCCGGCCCGGGCGCGGTGCCGTTCGATCGCGAAGGCAACCTGCTCGAGGCCGCCGGCCTGGAGCGGGAGGGCGCGCCGGTGCCGCCGGAACTGGCCGCGTTGGCGGCCAACTACCTGGACGCGCGCAAGCTGTCGATCTACGGCGGCGTCAATGAAGTGCAGCGCAACCTGATCAGCAAGGCCTTCCTTGCAGCCTGACCACTGACCGAACATGGACTTTTCTCTGAACGACGAACACATTGCCCTGCAGGACGCCGTGCGGCGCTTTTGCGACGGCGAGTATCCCGCGCACCAGCGCGGCGACGACGAGCCCGCCGAGGTGGCCGCGCGGCGCTGGCAAGGCATGGCGGAGCTGGGTCTGCTCGGGCTTCCGCTGGGTACCGACGTGGGTGGCAGCGGTCTGGGCGCGGTGGAATCGATGCTGGTGGCGCAGGAACTCGGGCGGGCGCTTGGCGGTATCGGCTGGCTCTCCAGTGTGGTGGCCGCCGGCCAATTGCTGGACCAGCTCGGCAGTGCGGCGCAGCGCGAGCGCTGGCTGCCTGCGCTGGCCAGCGGCGGGGCGCGCGCCGCGCTGGCCCTGCACGAGGCCGGCGCACGCTACGACTACCGCCGCCCCGCCACACAGGCCCGCCGCCAGGGTTCGGGCTGGGTGCTCGAAGGCGGCAAGACACTGGTCCTGGATGGCGCCGCGGCGCAACTGCTGATCGTGTCGGCGCAGGTGGAGGGCGGCGGCCCGACCTTGTTCGTGGTCGAGGCCGGAGCGCCGGGTGTCGAAGTGCAGGACTTTGCCACGCTGGATGGCCGCCGCGCGGCCAGCGTGACGCTGCGAGGCGTGGCGCTGACGGCCGGAGATGTACTGGGCGAGGTGGGCGGGGCATTGCCTGGCATCGAAGCCACGGCCGACCGAGTCAACGCCGCGCTGTGCGCGGAAGCCGCTGGCGCGCTGCAAGCGCTGATCGACCTGAGCGCCGAGCAACTCAGAACACGCAAGCAGTTCGGCGCTCTACTGGCCAGGTTCCAGGTGTTGCAGCATCGCGTCGCCGACATGCTGATCGCGCTCGAACAGTGCAAGTCGATGGCTTGCGCCGCGGCGATGGCGGTGGATGCCGGTGAGCCGGCGCTGCGCCGCCGCCTGGTCTCCGCCGCCAAGGTGGTGGCCGGCCAGGCAGGACGTCAGGTCGGCGAGTGGGCGATCCAGATGCATGGCGCCATGGGCATGACCGACGAATGCCGCGTCGGCCACTACGCCAAGCGGCTGCTGGTGATCGGCCAACTGTTCGGCGATGCCTCATATCACCTGGACCGCTTCGCCGCGGCGTCCTAGGTTCCGCTGCATCGCTGGGCGCGCGCGGAAAGACAAGATCGACAACAGCCAAAGCGTCGAGAGACAGACGCAAGGAGACAGCAGATGGCCATTTTCAGCAAGCTACGCCGCGCCGGGATCGTCCTCGCGGCCGGACTGGGCATCGGGTGGGCCGCGATGACAGCCGCTCAGGAGCGGCAGCCGATCCGGCTGTTGGTGGGATTCCCGCCGGGCGGCTCGACCGACACGGTGGCGCGCATCCTGGCCGACAAGCTGCGCATCGTCCTCGACCAGCCCGTGGTGGTCGACAACCGACCGGGCGCGGGCGGCCGGCTGGCTACCGGCATGCTGAAGAACAGTACGCCCGACGGCTCGACCTACATGGTCGCACCCAACGCCACGGCGATCTTCCCGACCCTACTCTACCCGCCGGCCGCGCTGCGCTACGACCTGCTGACCGATCTGGCACCGGTCGCGATGGTCGTGTCTTATCCGCTGGCGTTGGTCGTCAGCACGCGGGTGGGCGTCAGCAATGTCAATGAGTACGTGGCCTGGGTCAAGGCTCACCCGAAGGAGGCTGTGTTCGGCACCGCGGGACTGGGTGGACAGACGCACTTCACCGGGCTGCAGTTCGGCAAGGCGGCGGGTGTGGCGCTCAATGTCGTCCCCTACAAAGGCAATGGACCGCTCACCACGGATCTGCTCGGCGGCCAGCTTGCCGCGGCGGTCATGACGGCGGGCGACATTCTCCCGCACCAGCGCAGCGGCAGGGTCAAGGTAATCGGCGTGTTCGCCGCTAAGCGCTCGCCGCTGATGCCGGAGGTACCGACTGTGGCCGAGCAGGGGGTCAAGGTCGACGCTGCTGAGGCGTGGGCGGCCGTCTGGGCACCGGCGCGTACGCCGAAGGCCGAGATCGAGCGCATGCAGGCGGCACTAGGCAAGGTGCTGGCAATGCCGGAAGTCCAGCACACCCTGACGCAGAACGCCACGCAGCACCCTGATTTCCGTCCCGCTGCCGAACTCGATCGGCTCCAGCGTAGTGAGCTGGCCTACTGGGGCCCTGTGATCAAGGCGAGTGGATTCACGCCCGAGCAATGAAACCGAGGCGCGCTTGCGCGCCGCCAGGTCCGCCGAATCGTTGGTGATGCAGGTCGAAGCCTTGCCCTGCGGGTGACATCGGGTCGTCCGCGGCAGGCACCGATCGACTTCACCGCGGTGGCTGGCCTGCCTGTCCCCCGACCTCTGCAATCATCATGAGTCTGAACGGATCCGCATACATCGTGGGTGCCTACGAGCACCCGACCCGCAAGGCCGACGAGCTTTCGGTCGCACGCCTGCACGCCGACGTCGCCAAGGGGGCGCTGGCCGACGCCGGCTTGTCTGCCAGCGACATCGACGGCTACTTCTGCGCCGGCGACGCACCCGGCCTCGGCACTACCACCATGGTCGAGTACCTCGGCTTGAAAGTGCGCCACGTCGATTCCACCGAATGCGGTGGCTCAGCGCCGATCCTGCATGTGGCGCATGCCGCGGAGGCGATTGCCGCCGGCCGCTGCAACGTGGCGCTGATCACGCTGGCAGGGCGCCCGCGCGCGGCGGGCGCGGCGCTGGCCCTGAAGGCGCCGGATTCGGACGCACCCGACGTGGCGTTCGAACTGCCGTTCGGTCCTGCCACCCAGAATCTGTATGGCATGGTGGCCCGGCGCCACATGCATGAGTTCGGCACCACCAGCGAGCAGCTGGCATGGATCAAGGTGGCAGCCTCCCACCACGCCCAGCACAACCCTGACGCCATGCTGCGCAATGTGGTGACGGTGGAGGACGTGGTCAACTCGCCGATGATCGCCGATCCGCTGCACCGCCTCGACTGTTGCGTGATGTCGGACGGCGGAGGCGCGCTGATCGTCGCGCGGCCGGAGATCGCCCGGCAGCTCAAGCGTCCGCTGGTGAAGATCAAGGGCACCGGCGAGGCGCCGAAGCACGCCAGGGGCGGCGACATCGACCTGACCTGGTCGGCGGCCGCCTGGGCCGGGCCGGCGGCTTTCGCCGAGGCGGGCGTCACGCCGGCCGACATCAAGTATGCGTCGCTGTACGACAGCTTCACCATCACGGTACTGATGCAACTAGAGGACCTCGGCTTCTGCAAGAAGGGCGAGGGCGGCAGGTTCGTCGCGGATGGTGGCCTGATCTCGGGCGTGGGACGGCTGCCCTTCAATACCGACGGCGGCGGGCTGTGCAACAACCATCCGGCCAACCGGGGTGGCGTCACCAAGGTGATCGAGGCCGTGCGGCAGTTGCGCGGCGAGGCGCATCCCGCGGTGCAGGTGAAGGACTGCGACCTGGCGCTGGCAAGTGGCATCGGTGGCGCGCTCGCATCGCGCCACACCGCCGCGACGCTGATTCTGGAGAGGATCTGAACATGATGAGCACGACGAACGCACAATCCGAAAAGTCCGCCAAGCCAGCCGCCCCGGGCGGCCCGCGCAGGATCCCCGCCCCGCGCACGCTGCCCGAGAGCCAGGCTTTCTGGGACGCGGCCGACGCCGGCCGCCTGCTGCTCAAGCATTGCCTGGATTGCGGCAAGCCGCACCACTACCCGCGCGACATCTGTCCGCACTGCCTGTCCGAGCGCACCGTATGGCAGGAGGCCAGCGGGTTCGGCACGGTCTACTCGTACAGCACGATGGGGCGCGCCGAGGCGGCATACACATTGGCCTTCGTCACGCTGGACGAGGGCGTGACCATGATGACCAACCTGGTCGACTGCGATCCGCGCGAGCTCGCTATCGGCCAACGTGTGTGCGTGGTGTTCCGGCAGAGCGAGGGCGGGCACGCGGTACCGATGTTCGCGCCCGCCGGCGCTGCCTGAGGCCAGTGCCGGGCGCACGTAGCGGCCCGGCGCGGCGACAACGAAAGACGGAGTTACCCAATGCAGGACGACAACAGCGCTGCAGGAGAAGCAGGCCAGGCGGGCCAGGCAGGCCCGCGCCGAGGCGCGCTCTCGCGTTTCACCATCATCGACGCCTCGCGCGTGCGCGCCGGTCCCACCGCGATGCGTTTGTTCGCCGACATGGGCGCGCGCGTGATCAAGCTGGAGATCCCGCCCGGAGCGCCGGGTGGCGACGACATGATCGGCGGGCGCGACCACAATCGCGCTGACTACGAGAACCTGCACCGTAACAAGGAAAGCCTGACGCTGAACATGAAGACGGCAGCGGGGCGCGAGATTCTGCATGAGCTGGTCAAGCGCGCCGACGTTTTCATCGAGAATTTCCGCCCGGACGTCAAGGACCGCCTCGGCATCGGCCCCGACGCTTTGCGCGCGGTCAATCCTCGCCTGGTCTATGCCAGCATCTCCGGCTTCGGCCAAGACGGTCCCTGCGCACGCTGGCCCGGCTTCGACTCCATTGCCCAAGGCATGGGGGGGCTGATGAGCGTGACGGGCAAGCCTGGCGAGGGGCCGATGCGGGTGGGCATCCCCCTGGCTGACCTGTGCGCGGGGCACTTCTGCGCCATGGGCATCTTGACGGCATTGCTGGAGCGGGAGGCGTCGGGCGAAGGGCAGTGGGTGCAGACCTCGCTGCTGGAGGCACAGGTGGCAATGCTGGACTTCCAGGCGGCGCAATGGCTGGTCGACGGCAATGTACCGGAGCAGACCGGCAATGAGCACCCGCTGACCGTGCCTACCGGCGTGTTCGCCACCAGCGATGGATACCTGAATATCGCCGCCATCGGCCAGACCATGTGGCGGCGCCTGTGCGAAGCGCTTGGCGTGCCGCAGCTGGTGGCGGAGCCGGGCATGGGATCGGATCCCGAGCGGGTCAAGAACCGCGAGCGGGTCAACGCTGCCGTCGAGGCGGCGCTGCGGCAGCGCACCACCGCCGAGTGGACCGAACGGTTGCTCGCGGCCGGTGTTCCATGCGGTCCGATCCATCGCGTCGACCAGGTGTTCGCCGATCCGCAGGTGAGGCACCTGGGTATCGCCTGGCCGATGATGCATCCGGAACTAGGCGACATCTCGCTGGTGGGCCAGCCGATGCGGCTGTCGCGTTACCAGCGCGAAGCTCCGCCGCGCCCGGCGCCGCGGCAGGGCGAGCACACCGACGGCATTCTCACCGAGCTGGGCTACAGCGCCGAGCGCATCGCCGAGCTGCGCGCAGGCTTCATCGTTTGACTCCAAGGACATTGACATGGCAAGACTGGTCGCCGCATTCGGCTCGTCGCACAGCATCATGCTGGTATCCCAGCGCGAGGACTGGCAGCATGGCTTTCGCCAGGTAGACCCGAAGAACCCCCACTATTACGACAGCGAGGGCAACGCCACCACTTACGAAAAGCTGCTGGCCATCGCGCCACCGGACGCCGAGGCGATGGTGACGCCGGAACGCATGGGCGAGCGCTTCGACCAGGCGGAAGCCGCGATGGATACCTTGCGCGACCGCATTCACGCTGCGAGGCTGGACGTGCTGCTCGTGGTCGGCGATGACCAGACCGAATTGTTCCGCACTACCAACAACCCGGCCTTCGCCATCTACTACGGCGAGACCATCCGCAACGCGAAGCGCGAGGAGGGCTTGTCGGACGGTTGGTACAAGAAGGCGCGCATGGCGCGCCAGGAGCCGGACGCCGACCGCGAATATCCGGTGGCAGCCGGCATGGCGCGCTGGCTGATCCGCGAACTCTGCGACCGCGACTTCGACATTGCCGCCATGGACGGGCTCGAACGCGGGCAGTTCGAGGGCCACGCCTTCTCCTTCATTCACCGCCGCTACCTGCAGGGCATTGATCTGCCCGTGGTGCCGGTCATCGTCAACACCTTCGACCCGCCCAATCAGCCCACGCCGCGGCGATGTATCCAGCTCGGCGCCACGTTGCGCGAGTTGATCGCGGGCTATCCGGAAGACCTGCGCGTGGGGGTGCTGGCATCCGGCGGGTTGAGTCATTTTGTCGTCGACGAAGCGCTGGACGAGGGCATCATCGACGCCATCCGCCGCAAGGACACTGCCTACCTGGCCGCGCTCGACCCCAAGCAACTGCAGGCGGGCAGTTCGGAGATCCGCAACTGGCTGATTGCGGTCGAGGCAGTCAAGGACCTGGACCTCGAGTGGGTGTCTTACACGCCAGGCTACCGCAGCCCGGCCCTGACTGGCACCGGACTGTGCTTTGCCGCCTGGCGCACGCTCGATTGAGCGCCGGCCGCGCCAATCATCGAAAAGAACACGGAGAACACGGAGAACACATCATGACTCAATACGATTCCCACGTGCAGCGGCTGCGCCGGCTTGACTGCTGTGCGGTTTCCGATGCGCTCGACAAATTGCGCCTTCCCGGTGTGGTGACAGGGCTGCCGCAGCGCTCCGGCGCCGGACGCATCGCCGGACGCGCCGTTACCGTCAAGCTCGGCACCGGCGCGCCACCGGAAGGCCCGGCGCGCCATCTGGGTTGCACCGCGATCGAGGCGGCCGGTCCCGACAACGTGATCGTGGTCGAGCAGCGCAGCGGCGTCGAGGCCGGCAGCTGGGGTGGCTTACTGTCGCTGGGCGCCAAGGTGCGCGGCGTGGCTGGCGTGGTCGCCGACGGCCCGGTGCGCGATATCGACGAAGCCATCGGCTTCGACTTCCCGGTGTTCAGCCGCGGGTTGACGTCGCTGACGGCGCGTGGGCGCGTGGTCGAGAAAGGTACCAACGTGGCCGTCGAGGTAGGCCACGTGACGGTTCATGCCGGCGATTACGTGCTGGCGGACCGTAGCGCGGTGATCTTCATCTCGTCCCAGGACATCGAGCGCGTGCTCGAAACGGCGGAGGCCATCGTGCTCAAGGAGGCTGCAATGTCCAAGGCGATCCTGGCCGGGACGCCGATTGGCGAGGTCATGGGCGGCAACTACGAACACATGCTGCAGAGCTGAGGAGGAGCAGGACATCATGAGCCAGAAAGAAGACATCAACATTGAACGGGCCGGCAGGCTGGATACCGCCACACTGAGCGACGCGCTCGACAAGCTCGGGATCGGCGGGCAGTGCTACCGCATCCAGGCGCGCGGCGAAGGCTTCGCCATGGCGGGCCGCGCCTTTACGCTCCAGTACGGCCCGGCGGCCAATCCGCCCGGCACGGTGGGCGACTACATCGACGACGTGCCGCCCGGCAGCGTGCTGGTGCTGGACAACGGCGGGCGTGACAACGCCACCGTATGGGGTGACATCCTGACCGAGATCGCCCACCGCCGCGGCATCGCAGGCACGGTGATCGACGGTGTCTGCCGCGACGTGGCGCTGTGCCGCAAGCTGGGCTATCCGGTGTTCAGCAAAGGCCATTGGATGCGCACCGGTAAGGATCGCGTGCAGGTGGAAGCGACCAACGTCCCGGTCAACATCGGTGACGCGCGGGTGCAGCCCGGCGATATCGTGCGGGGTGATGCGGATGGCGTGGTGGTCATTCCACGTGAACACGAGGCCGCGGTGCTGGATACCGCCGAAGCGGTGGAGCGCGCCGAGGAATCGATCCGCGAGGCTGTGCGTGGTGGCATGCGCCTCGACGAGGCGCGCCGGCAGTTCCGTTATCACCAACTGCAGACCAAGGGAGCCTGAGCATGAAGGAACACGACGCCGCGTCCACCACGCGGACAGCATTCGAGCGGGTAGCGCCGGCGCTGGTGGAGGCGGCGCGTGCGCTGCCGACCGCCACGCTGCATGAGGCCGGCGGCAAGGCCGGGGCCCTGCCGAGTGCCATCAAGCCGGTGGCCCCGTCCTTCCGGCTGAGCGGCCCGGCCCTGACCGTGCACTCACCGGGCGGCGACAACCTGTGGCTGCACCGCGCGCTGGAGATCGCCCGGCCCGGCGATGTGCTGGTGGTACATGCCAGCGGCGTCTTCGAGCATGGTTACTGGGGCGAGATCATGACTACCGCCGCCAAGGTGAAAGGCCTCGGCGGCCTGGTCATCGACGGCTGCGTGCGCGATGGTGTGCTGCTCGAAGAAATCGGTTTTCCGGTGTTCGCGCGTGGCTTGTGCATCCGCGGGACCGGCAAGGACTATGGCGCCATCGGCTGGCTCAATGAGCCGGTGCTGATCGGCGATGTGAGCGTGGCCGCGGGCGACCTGGTGGTCGGCGATGCCGATGGCGTAGTCGTGCTGGCGCGCGAGCGTGCCGAGGCAGTGGTGGCGAAGGCGCGCCAGCGCGAACTGGACGAGGCGGCCATCCTCGCGCGCGTGCAGGCGGGTGAGTCGACCATGCAGATTTATGGCTTTCACTGATTCCACCGACGGCGGACAAAGATGACGACGGACTCTCCCCGCGGCCTGCCGCCGCAGCTCGACATCGATGGTGCGATCGCCACCATCACCCTGCGCCGACCTGATGTGGCCAACCGCCTCGAACTGTCGGATCTCGAACAGCTGCGCCAGCAGCTCGCTGAGGTCGATGCCGCGCCTGGCGTGCTGGTGCTGCGATTGCGCGGCACGGGACGACATTTCTGCAGCGGCTTCAATATCGGGGAGGTCGGCGGCAGCGAGGCCGGTGCGCGCTTCGAGGCGCTCGCTGCGGCGCTGGAGGCGGCCCGTCCTGTGACGATTGCCATACTCAACGGCGGTGTCTACGGCGGGGCGACCGATCTCGCGCTGGCCTGCGATTTCCGCCTCGGAGCACCAGGCTGCGAGATGTTTGTGCCGGCGGCTCGGCTCGGCCTGCTGTTCTATCGTGGGGGGCTCGAGCGCTATGTGTCCCGCCTGGGGCTTGGCATGGCCAAGCGAGTGCTGCTCGCCGCCGACAAGCTCGACGCGCAGCAGATGCTGGACTGCGGCTTCCTCGACAAGCTCCTGCCCGATAGCGCGGCGCTGGAAGCCGAGGCCGGGCGCCTTGGCGGGGAACTGGCCGGCATGGCACCGCTGGCATTGCTGGGCATGAAAAAACACTTGAACCGCATCGCGGCCGGCCAGCTCGATGCGGGGGACATCGCACGGGATATCGCGCTGGCGGACGCCTCGGAGGATCTGGCCGAGGGCGCGCAGGCTTGGCGGGAAAGGCGCGCGCCGCGTTTTCACGGCCGCTGAAACCGATGGCGGGAGATTGGATATGAACCGGGAAGGTATCAGCCAGGACGGCTATTTCAAGCGATTGCAGCGCGGCGAAGCGGCACCGCCGCCCGTGGCGACGCTGCTGGGCGGGAAGATCGGGACGGTGGATCTGGAGGCGGGCGCGCTCACCTCCGCCTACCAGGCGACGGAATCCTTCCTCAACCCGGCAGGCCAGGTTCAGGGGGGCATGCTGAGCGCCATGCTGGACGACGTGACGGCAATGCTGGTGACCGCCACGCTCGGGGAGGGCGAGGCCTGCGCCACCCTGAACCTGAACGTGTCCTTCTTGCGCGCGGCGCAGGCGGGGCCTCTGCAGGGGCGTGCCACACTTGTACGCCGCGGCAGGGATATCTGTAACGTCGCCGGCGAGTTGCTGCAGGAGGGCCGCGTGGTGGCGTCGGCCGTCGCGACCTGCATGATCGTGCGCGGCGGCGATAGCCGTCGCGCGGCAGCGGCGTGAACGGTCGTCAAGAGCCTACGCCCGCCGGGGCGCGGGCCCACGTGCGCCGGGACGTGCGCAACACGACGCGCCGTGCGCTGTTGGCCGCGCGGAAGCTTGCCGCCTCCGCGCCGGTGACTGATGCGGCGGCGCTGTCGGGCTTGTTCGATGCCTGGATGGCGGCGGCCGATGGGCGGGGCCGACTGGTTTGCATGGCGTCGGCGGTGGAACTCGGCCTGCCCGTGGTGCGCTATCTGGCACCGTGCCGGCAGGCGGTCGCTGACGTGGATGACACGGCGCTACGGGCGCTGTTCTGGGCTGCCTGCCGGCGCTTGCAGGATACTTTGCAGGCCGCCGGGTGAGCGAAGCAAGGCGCGTGGGTGGCAAGAGTGGTTCCGTCGGCAACGGCAGCAGACCGGCGCCTGGCGTTGGAAGAATGCAAGGAGACAAGGAAATGAAAGAACTGGCCGGGGTGGTGGCGGGTACAAGATCGTCGAAGCGCGGCCTGTACTCCACGTGGTTTCTGTTGCTGCTGACCCTCATCTATGCGTCGAGCTTCGTCGACCGCATCTTCCTGTCGGTGGTAGGGCAGGCCGTCAAGCTGGAGATGAACCTGTCGGATGCCGAGTTGGGCGTGCTCGGCGGGCTGGCGTTC
This sequence comes from Cupriavidus sp. USMAA2-4, assembly GCF_001854305.1. Classification (NCBI taxonomy): domain Bacteria; kingdom Pseudomonadati; phylum Pseudomonadota; class Betaproteobacteria; order Burkholderiales; family Burkholderiaceae; genus Cupriavidus; species Cupriavidus sp. USMAA2-4. Next base: position 2,864,336 of record NZ_CP017749.1, read on the forward strand.
TCGGTCTTCTACTCAGCATTGGGCATTCCCATGGCGCGCCTCGCCGAGCGCTACAGCCGCGTCATGCTCATTTCCCTCTCGATCGCGGCCTGGTCGGCCATGACCGCCCTGTGCGGCACCGCCGGGGGGTTCTGGCACTTGCTCGTTTACCGGCTGGGGGTCGGCATCGGCGAGGCCGGCAGCACCCCGACCGCTCATTCGCTGATTGCCGACCAGTTCCCAGAGGGGAGACGGGCGACGGCGCTGGCTTTGTACGCCTTCGGTCCGCCTATCGGTGTTCTGGCAGGGGCGATAGGCGGTGGTTGGGCGGCGCAGCACTTCGGCTGGCGCCACGCTTTTTTCGCCGTAGGCCTGCCGGGGATCGCGCTCGCCGTCCTGGCCTGGTTGACGCTGCGTGAACCTCGGCATGCGCAGGTCGACGCCGCACCACCCACTGCAGTTCCTCCGTTGCGCAGCGTGGTCCATCTGTTGATGTCGAGCCGCACCTTCGTGCAGATGCTGCTCGGCACCGTGATCGGCGCATTTGCGCAATATGGCATCAACCTGTTCCTGCCGGTCTATCTCGCTCGTGTCTACGGCATGGGGCTGGCTCAGGCCGGCATGGTATTCGGTCTGATCGTCGGGGTCGGCGGTATTGCTGGCAATGCGCTGGGCGGATATCTCTCCGATGCGCTGGGCGCGCGCGACAAGCGATGGTATGCCTGGGTACCGGCCATCGGGACGCTGCTCGGATTCCCCTTGGCCGCGATGGCGTTCACCCTGTCCGACTGGCGTCTGGCGGTGCCCCTGCTGCTGGGCTGCACCGTCATGTTGAACGTGTGGAACGGGCCGATCTTCTCGATCGTGCAGGGGCTGGTGACGCCGCGTATGCGCGCGACCGCATCGGCCTTCGTGTTCCTGTTGATGAACCTGGTCGGGCAAGGCCTGGGCCCGACCACCGTCGGACTGCTGAGCGACCGCTTTGCCGCCAGCCTGGTCAAGGGAGGGGGCTACCAGGCCACTTGCCACGCCAGTGCGGCCGGGGCACAGGGACACGCTGCGGCGGGGGCGGTGTCTCAGGCTTGCACACAGGCTGCTGCCAGCGGCCTGCGCTACGCCTTGCTGCTTATGAGCGTCGTCCTTGTCTGGTCCGCATGGCACTACTTTTCAGCGGCGCGCCACATCGATCGCCGCTGAACGCCGCACCCGCCGGACCGGCAGTTCGGCGCGGTCCCGCAAGCGCTCGGCGATGCGCTCCCGCTCCCGTGTGGCCGTTCCGGGAAACTCAGCGAACGGCTTACGCTTCGACCACGGGGTTGGCCGGCTTGCGCCCGCGCCGGGCGCGCGGGCGCTCCGCAGCGGTAGTCGTCGTGGCTGCTGCCATGCCCGATGCTGTCTCCCCCTCCAGGTAGCTGGAGGGGAGCATCGAGAGGAACTCCGAGAAGCCCGTGGTGCCAATGGGAGCGTGATGCAGCATGGCTTCCTGCGCCGCGGCTTCGTCGCCGCGCAGAATGGCGTCGACCAGCGTCTGGTGCTCGCCCAGCACGCGCTGGCGCTGTGCCTGGGAGCCGAAGATCTTGGGCCGGTAGCGCTGCATTAGCCGCCGCATGCTCTTGATCTGTTCCGACAGGTATTCGTTGCGGCTGGCGTCGTAAATCAACTCGTGAAATGCCGCGTTGGCCTTGCCGAACTGCTTGCCGTCGTCCGCTGCGGACGCTTGCTCACACGACCGGGCCAGCGCCTGGAGTTCGGCGCGCTGGGAGTCATCCATCCGACGGGCCGCGAACTTGGCCGCGATGGCCTCGAGTTCGGCAAGGAGCTCCAGGGTTTCGCGCAATTGGGGGATGGAGAGGCGAGAGACGAATACTCCGACTCGCGGAGCAATCCTGACAAGATTCTGGACGGCCAGTTGCTGCAGCGCCTCCCGGACCGGGGTCCGCGACACGCTGAATCGTTCTGCCAGCGTGCGCTCGTCCAGAAGCGCGCCGGGCGGGAAGGCCCCGCTTTCGATCTCGGCCTGAATAGTGCTCTTGATTTCACTTGCCATGCTCGGCTTTTTCGACAAGGTCATTGAGTGCTATGCCAGTGATGTCGTTGATGGGCATTTCGCCGTATGCACGGCCAGGTTCGAGTATACCAAATCAATCTTTTGGCATTCACCGCCAGGCAGGATGGCGCGGTGAGCCGCGCAGATCCGCTACCCTGACGGCCCATGTGGCGTATTGCCTCGGATTGCGCGCACGCCCGGCCCGGGCCGCCCCGGGCGGTCTCCCAGGCAGGCTTTGCTGGCGGCGGAAGCGGTTCGATCGGTGCCCACCATCCGCCGTCGATGATCGGCTTGCCCATCCCCTCTGTCCTGTTCTCACAACGGATGAGGTTAACAGGTCCGCAGGCCCGCAGGCCCGCCTTGCAGGTTCGCCTTGAGTACCCAGCAACTCTTTTTTGAAACGGCTTCCTGGTTCTCCACGAATTCAAGACTCAGGACACTAGCGCCCTGTATCGCGATGTCGTCGACATGCGTCGATCAGGTAGGCGCGCGGCGCGCGCCTTGGCTACAATGGCGACCCGTCGCGGCGCAGGGGCGGAGGCCGGCGCGGCCGCTGCACCGGATTGGCGCATGACGGCATGTCCGGTGCGCTCCGGGCGCGCCCGCCGACCGCGGACAGCCGCGCACCGCCATTGGCCGGCGCTCGGCCATGCCCGCCTCTCACTCCGAACCCGCCTGCAGGCGCGATCCCATGGAAAGCATCGTCATCGAGATCTTCTACCGCCTGTCGACGGCATTCTTCTGGCCGGTGGCGGTGGCGCTGCTGGTGTTGTTCGCGCTGTCGCTGGCCGACCTCGGCGCGCTGCTGGTGCAGGCGCGGCGGCGCGCGCACACCGCCGCCACCGACCTGCCGGCGGTGGCCAACGCGCTGGCGGCGCGCTTGCCGGCGCCCGGCAGCGGCCGCTCGGCCAGCCTCGACGACGTCGCGCTGTCTCCCTCGCTGGCACGCTTCTGGGCCCTGCTGCAGCAACGGCTGGCCCAGCTCGATTCGCACGAGCACCTCGACCTGTGGCTGGACGAGACGCTGCAGCGCGAGGAGATCCGCATCGCCAACCGCCTCGACCTGTCGCGCACCCTGGTGCGCATCGCGCCCATGCTGGGGCTGGCCGGCACCATCATCCCGCTCGGGCCGGCGCTGCAGTCGCTGCTGTCGGGCGACATGGGCAGCATGGTCAGCCATCTGGTGGTCGGCTTCGGCGCCGTCGTGTGCGGGCTGGTGCTGGGTGGCATCGCCTACGTGCTGACGCTGACGCGCGAGCGCTGGGCACGCGCCGACCTGAAGGAGATGGAGAACCTCAGCGAACTGGTGCTGCGGGCCCTGCCGGCCGGCGCGGGGGCGGCCGCCTGATGGCGCGGCCGCTGCAACGCCGCTTCGTGCGGCGCCGCCGCGTGCTGGGCGAGCTGACTTCCATCCACCGCGAGGATCCGCTGGCCGGCGTCGCCAACCTGTTCGACGCCTCCATCGTCTTTGCCGTGGGCCTGATGGTGGCGCTGATGCAGGCCTTCAGCCTCGCCCAGCTGTTCAACCCCGAGGCGCAGTTCACCCTGGTCCAGCGCGACCCCCGCACCGGCGAACTGCATTTGACCGAGAAGAACCGCAAGGAGATCAAGGTCAGCCGCATCACGCCCGAGCAGAAGGCGGGCGAGGGCACGCGGCTGGGCGTGGCGTACCGCCTGCCCGACGGCAGCGTGGTGTACGTGCCCGAGGCCGGCGCTTCGCCTGCCGCCGCCACCTCTGCCGCCGCCTCTGCCGCCGCCGCGCCGCTGCAGGCGGCACCTGCCGGCCCGCGCTGAACCGTGCCGCAGGGGCTTCCTCCATACCGCCATCCTGCGGCCGGCCCGGGCCGGTGGCTGGCATGGCTGGCCTGCCTGCTCTGGCTGGCGTGGCTGCCCGCCGCCTTCGCGGCGCCGGTGCGCGTGCTGGTGGTGACACCGAACACTCACCTGCTGCCCGCCGCCCTGGCGGCCTTCCAGCGCGCCCATGGCGGGCAGGTGGCCAGCCTTGACTTCACTACCGAGGCACCGGACGCGGCCCGCCTGCAGGCGGCCGACGTGGTCTACGCCTATTACGCGCCGGTCGACGTGCTGCGCCGCATGGCGGACGGCGTGCGGCGCGCGCGCCAGCGTGGCGCGCTGGTGCTGGCGGCGCCGGCGCAGAGCGCGCAGGCCGCCTGGGGCATCGAACTGGACAGCGCCGCCGGCACGGCCGCGCAGGCGTACTGGGAGGCCGGCGGCAGCGACAACCTGGCGGGCTTCCTGGCTTATGTGGCGGCCGCGAGCCAGCCGCCGGGCGCGGCAGCCGCGCTGGTGGTGCCGCCGGTGCGGCCGGCGCCGGCGGCGGGTATCTATCACCCGCGCGCACCGGGACCGTTCGACAGCCTCGATGCCTACCTGCGCTGGTACCGCCAGGCGGGTCCGGGGCCGGGCGCGCCGCTGGTGGGTATCGCCTTCTATGCCACCAACTTCCGCCAGGGCGACCTGGCCCAGATCGACACCCTGGTCGACGCGCTCGAACGCGCCGGCATCGGCGCCGTGCCGGTGTTCGGCTGGCCGCTGTCCAGCCTCGACCGCTGGCTCGCGCAGGACGGCCGCACGCCGCTGCGCCTGCTGCTGGCGCTCAACCTGACCATCAGCCGCGACCCGGACAAGGCCTGGCTGGAGCGCCAGGGCCTGCACGCGCTCAACCTGATCGCCGCACGCGACAGCCGGGCGGCCTGGCAGGCCGACGTGCGCGGCATCGCCGGCGAACGCTTGCCGATGCTGCTGAATACGCCGGAGCGCAACGGCGCCAGCGAACCCATCCTGTTCTCCACCCAGGAGGAGGTGGGCGGGGCCCGCGCCAGCGCCGCCGTGCCCGAGCGCGTCGACGCGGCGGTGGCGCGCGTGCGGCGCTGGCTGGCGCTGCAGGACAAGCCCGCGGCGGACAAGCACATCGCCATCCTGTACTACAACAACCCGCCCGGGCGCGGCAATATCGGCGCCAGTTACCTGGCCACGCTGCCTTCCCTGCGCGCTATCCTGCAACGCCTGCACGAGGCCGGCTACGACAGTGGCGACAACCTGCCGGACACGGCGACGCTGACCGCGCTGCTGGAGGCGAGCGGGCGCAATGTCGAGACGTGGTCGCCCGGCGAGCTGGCGCGCATGCAGGGGCAGGGCCGGCTCACGGTGCTGCCGCTGGCACAGTACCGCGCCTGGTTCGCGCAACTGCCGCCGGCCTTCCGCGCCGCGGTGCTGCGCGCCTGGGGGCCGCCCGAACGCAACCCGCTGATGCTGGCGGACGACGGGCGGGGCGGGCTGGGCTTCGTCATCCCGGGGGTGCGCTTCGGCAAGCTTTTCCTCGGCCCGCAGCCGCTGCGCTCCACCTTCGAACGGTCGATGGACACCACCCACGATACAGTGACGCCGCCGCCGCACTCCTATATCGCCGCCTATCTCTGGTACCGCCATGCCTTCGGCGCGGATGCGATGGTGCACGTGGGCCGCCACGGCACGCTGGAGTGGCTGCCGGGCAAGCAGGTGGCGCAGGCGGGCGATGACAGCGCGGAAGTGCTGCTGGGCGACCTGCCCAATGCCTACTACTACATCCAGGATGGCGGTGGCGAGGCCATCCAGGCCAAGCGGCGCGGCGCGGCGGTGCTGGTGAGCCACCTGGCGCCGTTGCTGGCCCGCGCCGGCTGGCCTGCGGCGCTGGCCGGGCTGGACCAGGCCATCGAGCAGGAGGAGGCGACCCGCGAGACCTCGCCGGAGCTGGCGCGGGTGTACCGCGAGCAGGCGCTGGCGCAGGTGCGCGCGCTCGGGCTCGAGCGCCAGCTCGGACTCGGCAGCGAGGCGCCCTGGGAGGAGATCGAGCCCGCCGTCCATGCCTTCCTGCACCGTGTCGAGGCGGAGCCGATCCCGCTCGGCATCCACGCGCTCGGCGGGCTGCCGGACGAGGCCGCGCAGCGCGATGGACTGGCCACCATGCTGGCCGGACGCTTCAGCAGCCAGGAAGCCGAGGCCATCGGGCCGTCCGCCTTCGCGCGCTGGGCGGCCGACCTGGTGGCCGGGCGCGAGCCGGCGGCACCGGCCGAGGCATTGCCGCCGCCGCTGGCCGCCAAGGCCGCCGAGGCCGTGGCGGCGGGCCGGCTGTGGCTGGCCGCGCTGCGCGCTTCGCCGCGCGACGAACTCGACGGGCTGGTCACGGTGCTGTCGGGACGCTACCTGCCCAGCGCACCGCTGGGTGATCCGGTGCGCACGCCACAGAGCCTGCCGAGCGGGCGCAACCTGCACGCCTTCGATGGCGCCCTGATTCCCACCCGCGCCGCGTGGGAACTGGGCAAGACGCTGGCGGGGCAGACCCTGGGGCGCTACCAGCGCGAACATGGCAGGCTGCCGGAGTCGGTCTCGATGGTGCTGTGGTACGGCGAGACCGAGCGCCACCAGGGCGCGCTGGAAAGCGAGGCGCTCTACCTGATGGGAGTGGAGCCGGTGTGGAACGCGCGCGGCGTGGTCGACGACGTGCGCCTGATTCCCGACGCCGAACTGGGGCGGCCGCGCGTCAACGTGCTGTTCACCATCTCCGGCATCTACCGCGACGGCTTCGGCGACAAGGTCGCCCTGCTCGACAAGGCGGCGCGCCTGGCCGCCGCCGCCGGCGACAACGCGCTGAGCCGGCACGACCGGGCCGTGACGGCCGCCCTGCTTGCCGCCGGCACCGAGGCCGGCCTGGCCGGCAGCCTGGCGCGCGCGCGGGTGTTCGCCGCCAAGCCCGGCAACTATGCCATCGGCGTGTCGCAGATGGTGGAGCAGAGCCGCGACACCGAGGCGCCCGATGCGGTGGCGGCGCAGTACCTGCGCTACATGAACTTCGCCTATTCGGCCGAGGGCTGGGGCACCAGCGCGCCGCAGGCGCTGGCCAGCCACCTCAAGGACAACCAGGCGGTGCTGTTTTCGCGCGCCAGCACCTTGTACGGCGCGCTCGACAACGACGACACCTACCAGTACGCGGGCGGGCTGGCAGCCGCCACCCGCGCCGCCGGCGGGCAGGCGCCGGCCTTCTGGCTGCACAACCTGCGCACGGCCGGCGAGGCGCGCACCCTCGATGCCCGCACCTGGCTGGCCACCGAGCTGAACGCGCGCAACTGGAACCCGAAGTGGATCGCCGCCATGCAGGCCTCCGGCTATGCCGGCGCGCGCGAGATGTTCAAGGAGATCGAGCACCTGTACGGCTTCCAGGCGGCCACGCCGGAACAGATGTCGGGCCAGTTCTGGCAGCGCACCTATGACGTCTACGTGGCCGACAGCGAAGGCCTGGGCATGGAGGCCTTCTTCCGCGCCAGCAATCCGCACGCCCAGCAGTGGATCCTGTCGCGGCTGCTGGAAGTCGACCGCCAGGGCAGCTACCGCTTCAGCGCGGCGCAGCGCGCCGACATGGTGCGCCGCTATGTGGCATCGGTGGCGCGCGACGGGCTCTCGTGCTCGGCCAACACCTGCGGCAATCCGGCGCTGATGCGCTACATCGAGGGGCTCGGGCGCGCGGCGGACACCGACGCGCAGGCCATGCGCCGCTTTGCCGGTGCGCTGGCGCAGGCGACCGCGGCGGGACCTGCCGCCGCGCCCGCGGGCACCGGGGCGGCGCGGGGCGGGCAGGCCGTGCCGGCGCGGCAGGCGAGGGACACACGGCAGGCGCTGCGCCGGCAGTCCGTCGCGCCGCCGCGCTCCGCGGCGAAGGCGGCCGATCCGCCGCGGCCGGCCGCGCGCGGCACGCCGGTGCGCGGGCAGGTGATGGAGACGCGCGTGCTGCGGCTCGACGCGCCGGCCCGGCCCGTTGCCGGCGGCGCGGCAGGCGCGCTCGGCGTCGGCGCGCTGATGCTGCTGGCGATCGGCGCCGGGGCCCTGGCCGAGTGGCGGCGCGGCCGGCGCCGGCGCCCGTGAGCGGCGCGCCGCCGCGCCCATGCCGCAGGCGGGGTGGACAGTCCGCGGCGATGTCATTATTCTGGTCGCCTTCGCCGGCCGGCGGCACCCCGCGTTCCCGCGCCGCGCGCCCCTTCCCCTGATCCATTCGATCCGATCGATCCATTCCCCGCCTTCGGGCCCGTGTGTCGGCGCCCGTGGAGTCCCAGCATGCAGACCAGCAAGATCCCGGCCACCATCGTCACCGGCTTCCTCGGCAGCGGCAAGACCACGCTGCTGCGCCACATCCTCGACCATGCCGACGGCCGCCGCATCGCCGTGATCGTCAATGAGTTCGGGGAGCTCGGCATCGACGGCGAGATCCTCAAGGGCTGCGGCATCGGTTGCGACGAGTCGGGCGAGGCCAACGGCCAGCTCTACGAACTGGCCAACGGCTGCCTCTGCTGCACCGTGCAGGAAGAATTCTTCCCGGTCATGGAAGCGCTGCTGGAGCGGCGCGGCCAGATCGACCACCTGCTGATCGAGACGTCCGGCCTGGCCTTGCCGAAACCGCTGGTGCAGGCCTTCAACTGGCCGAGCATCCGCAATGCCTTCACCGTCGACGCGGTGATCACGGTGGTGGATGGCCCGGCCGCCGCCGCCGGACAGTTCGCCGCCGACCCGGGCGCAGTCGATGCCCAGCGCCGCGCCGACCCCAACCTCGACCACGAATCGCCGCTGCACGAACTGTTCGAGGACCAGCTGGCCAGTGCCGACCTGGTCATCCTCAACAAGACCGACCTGATGGATGCGGCGCAACGCGCGGCGGTGGAGGCGCTGATCCGGCCCGAGATCCCGGCCGAGGTCAAGATCGTGCCCGCGCAGTCGGGGCGCCTCGACCTGGAACTGCTGCTGGGGCTGCAGCGCGCGTCGGAGACCACCATCCACCTGCGCCCCGACCACCACGGCTCGGCCGGGGATGGCGATCACGCGGACCATCACCACGATGAGTTCGACTCGGTGGTGGTGGAGGCCGGCACGGTGGAGCGGGAAGCCTTGCTGGCGGCCCTGCAGGCGCTGGTGGAGGGCAATACGATCTACCGCGTCAAGGGCTTCGCGGCGCTGCCGGGCAAGCCCATGCGGCTGGTGCTGCATGGCGTGGGGCGGCGCTTCGACAGCTATTTCGACCGCGCCTGGCGCCAGGACGAGACGGCAGCCACGCGCGTGGTGCTGATCGGCGCTGACCTGGAGCGTGAAGCGCTGCAGGCCGCGCTGGATGCCGCTCTCGCCGCGTCGCCCGCGGCCCCTGTATCGTCAGCGGCCTGAGGGCACCCGCATGCACCTGCTGTCGACCCGGCCCGGCGGCTTCGTCGAGGACGGGGCCGGCGTGCTGCGCATCGAGCAGACGCCGGCGCAGATCGTCATCCTGAGCGCGGCCGATACGACACTGTCGCTGCTGGCCGGTGTCTATCCGCGCCTGGGGCCCGGCTACCCGAGCGTGCGGCTGGCCAACCAGATGTACCTGCGCCAGCCGGCCTCGCTCGACCTGTACGTCGACGAGGTGCTGCAGCACGCGCGCGTGGTGGTGGTCGACCACCTGGTCGGCGGCAGCGACTGGTCATATGGCCTGGAGCGGCTGCCCGAACTGGCGCGTGCGCGCGGCCAGTTGCTGGTGATGCTGTCGGGTGACCTGGCCGAGGACGCCAACCTCGCGCGCCGCGGCAATGCGCCGGCGGCGCTGTCGCATGCGCTCTGGCAATACCTGCGCGAGGGCGGTGCCGCCAACGCCGAGCAGTTCTACCGCTGCCTGGCCCACCACGCCTTCGGCCTGGGCGCGCCGGCGCTGCCGCCGCAGGCGCTGCCGGAGGCTGCGCTCTACCATCCGGCGCACGGCGTGGCGACCGCGGCCGACTGGCAGCGCACCTGGCGGGAGCGCGGCGTGGCCGGCGCGCCGGTGGTGGCGCTGCTGTTCTACCGCGCCCACCTGCAGGCGGGCAATACCGAGGTGTTCGAGGCCCTGGCCGAGGCCCTGCTGGCAGCCGGGCTGTGCCCGCTGCCGCTGGCGGTCACATCGCTCAAGGCACCGCTGGCGCGCGAGGTCCTGCAATACCTGTGCGCGGAACATGCGGTCGCGCTGGTGCTGAACACCACGGCCTTCTCGGTGGCCTCGCTGGATGGTGGCGCCGAGGCGGAAGCGCCGCTGGCCGGCGACGCACCGGTGCTGCAATTGATCCTGAGCGGCGGCAATCGCGAGGACTGGCTTGCCGACGAGCAGGGCCTGGGTACGCGCGACGTGGCCATGCAGGTGGCGCTGCCCGAGGTGGACGGCCGCATCATCACGCGCGCGGTCAGCTTCAAGGGCCTGGCCTGGCGCTGCCCGCACACCGAGGTGGACGTGGTGCGCTACCAGCCGGACGCCGAGCGGGGGCGTTTCGTCGCCGAGCTGGCGCGGCGCTGGTGCCGGCTGCGCAGCTTGCCCAATGCCGACAAGCGGGTGGCGCTGGTGCTGGCCAACTACCCCGCCAGCGAAGGCCGCATCGGCAACGGCGTCGGGCTGGACACGCCGGCCTCGATGGTGCGCATCCTGGCCATGCTGCGCGAGCAGGGCTACACCACCGGCGCCTTGCCCGCCGACGGCGCCGCGCTGCTGCGCGGCCTTACCGCCGGCATCACCAACGACCCGGCGCAGCACGCGCTGCGCCCCGCCTTCCAGAGCCTGGCGCTGGACGACTACGAGGCGTGGCTGGCCACCTTGCCGGAAGGCAGCCGTGCCGCCATCTCGGCGCGCTGGGGCGAACCGGCGGCCGATCCGATGGTGCGGCAGGGCCGTTTCATGATCGCGGGCGTGCGCAGCGGCCGGCTCTTCATCGGCATCCAGCCCGCGCGCGCCTACGGTGTCGACGACTACGCCAGCTACCACGATGCCGAACTGGTGCCGCCGCACGGCTACCTGGCCTTCTACTGCTGGCTGCGCCAGGTGTTCGGCTGCGATGCCGTGGTGCACGTGGGCAAGCATGGCAACCTGGAGTGGCTGCCCGGCAAGAGCGTGGCGCTGTCGCCTTCCTGCTGGCCCGATGCCATCCTCGGGCCGCTGCCCCATCTCTACCCCTTCATCGTCAACGATCCCGGCGAAGGCGCGCAGGCCAAGCGGCGCACGCAGGCCGTCATCATCGACCACCTGATGCCGCCGCTGACGCGCGCGGAGAACTATGGCCCGCTGCAGGACCTGGAACGGCTGGTGGACGAGTACTACGAAGCGCTGGCGGTCGATCCGCGGCGCGCGCGGCTGCTGCGCAAGGAGATCCTGGCGGGCATCGTCGGCCAGCAGCTGCACCGCGAGCTGGGCTTCGACGGACAGCCAGCCGCCGCCGACGAGGATGAACTGCTGCGGCGTACCGATGCCTACCTGTGCGAGCTGAAGGAGTCGCAGATCCGCGACGGCCTGCACGTCTTCGGCCAGTCGCCGCAGGGCCGCCAGCGGCGCGACACGCTGGCTGCGCTGGCGCGCTTCCCGGCCGGCGACGGCAAGGGCGCGCAGGCCGGCCTGCTGACCGCGCTGGCCGCCGACCTCGGCCTGGGCGCGGGCTTCGACCCGCTCGACGCCGATTGGGCGGCGCCGTGGCAGGGCCCGCGCCCGGCGGCCCTGCAGGCGGTCAGCGGCGAGCCATGGCGCCACCATGGCGACACGCGCGAGCGTCTCGAAGCGCTTGCGCTGGAACTGCTGGCGGGGCTCGACGCCGAGGACAGGGGCGCGCCCGCGGCGCTGCCCTGGACCGCGCAGGTGCTGGCGCGGCTGGGCGGCGACGTGCTGCCGCGCCTGGACGCCTGCGGCGAACAGGAGCTGACGCAGCTCGCGCGCGGGCTGGCCGGCCGCTTCGTGCCGCCGGGCCCGAGCGGCGCGCCGTCGCGCGGCCGTCCCGACGTGCTGCCGACGGGGCGCAACTTCTATTCCGTGGACACGCGCGCCGTGCCCACCCGCATGGCGTGGACACTGGGTTTGCGCGCCGCCGACCAGCTCATCGAACGGCATCTGCAGGAACACGGCGACTACCCGCGCGCCATCGGCCTGTCGATCTGGGGCACCGCCACCATGCGCACCGGCGGCGACGACTTCGGCCAGGCCCTGGCGCTGATGGGGGTGCGCCCGCGCTGGGCGCCGGGCAGCCACCGCGTGGTGGATTTCGAGATCCTGCCGGCCACCGTGCTGGGGCGCCCGCGCGTGGACGTCACGCTGCGCGTGTCGGGATTCTTCCGCGATGCCTTCGCCAATCTCGTCAAGCTGTTCGACGCGGCGGTACGCGCCGTGGCCGCGCTGGACGAGCCCCCCGAGGTCAATCCGCTCGGCGCGCGCGTGCGCGCCGAGCAGGCCCGCCTCGAGGCGCAGGGCCTGGACGGCGCGGAGGCGGCCGAGCGGGCGGCTTGGCGCGTGTTCAGCGCGCGCCCCGGCGGCTATGGCACCGGCCTGCAGGAACTGGTCGATGCGCGCCGCTGGCAGGACGATGCCGATCTCGCCCATGCCTACCTGCAGGCCGGCGGCTACGCCTACGGGCAGCGCGCCGACGGCATCGAGGCCCGCGCGGATTTCGGCGCGCGCCTGGCCGGGCTCGACGCCGTGGTGCAGAACCAGGACAACCGCGAGCACGACCTGCTGGATGCCAACGACTACTACCAGTTCCAGGGCGGCATGGCGGCCGCCGTGCGGCACCTCGGCGGCGCGCAGCCGGCGCTCTACCATGGCGACTTCAGCCATCCCGCGGCGCCGCGCGTGCGCACGCTGGGCGAGGAGATCGCCCGCGTGATCCGTGCGCGCGTGGTCAATCCCAAGTGGCTGGCGGGCGTGCGCCGGCACGGCTACAAGGGCGCCTTCGAGATGGCCGCCACCGTCGACTACCTGTTCGGCTACGACGCCACCACGCGCGTGGTGGCCGACCACCAGTACGCGCTGGTGGCCGACGCCTACCTCAACGATCCCGTCAACCGCGCCTTCCTGGCGCAACACAATGCGCGCGCGCTGCACGCGATCTGCGAGCGCCTGCTCGAAGCCATGCAGCGTGGCCTCTGGCAGGAGCCCGGCGCCTACCGCGCGCAGCTCGAGGCGCACCTGCTCGATGCCGAGCAGCGCCTGGAAGGAAGCTGAGTCACCATGAGCCTGCCCCAACCCTTTCCATTCAGCGCCCTGGTAGGCCAGGCGCGGCTGCAGCGCGCGCTGATGCTGGCGGCGGTCGATGCCGGCATCGGCGGCGTGCTGGTCGGCGGCCCGCGCGGCACGGCCAAGTCCACCGCCGCGCGCGCGCTCGCGGAGCTGCTGCCGCAGGGGCGCTTCGTGCCCCTGCCGCTCGGCGCCAGCGAAGAGCAACTGGTCGGCAGCCTCGACCTCGACCACGCCCTGCGCGGCGGTGAGGTGCGCTTTGCGCCCGGCCTGCTGGCGCGCGCCCACGAAGGCGTGCTGTACGTGGACGAGGTCAACCTGCTGCCCGACCACCTGGTCGACCTGCTGCTCGACGCCGCCGCCAGCGGCGTCAACGTGGTGGAGCGCGACGGGGTCTCGCACCAGCATGCGGCGCGCTTCGTGCTGGTCGGCACCATGAATCCGGAAGAGGGCGAGCTGCGACCCCAGTTGCTGGACCGCTTCGGGCTGGCGCTGATGCTGGAGAACCTCACCGACGCCGCGCAGCGCCAGGCCGTGGTCAAGGCGCGCCTGGCCTTCGATGCCGATCCGGCGGCGTTCCGCGCCGCGGTGGCGGGGCGCCAGGCGGCGCTGGTGGCGCAGATCGCGCGTGCCCGCGCAGGGCTGGCGGCGCTGCGCTTCGACGATGCCGTGCATGGGCGGGTCAGTGCCTTGTGCCTGGCGGCAGGCGTCGACGGGCTGCGCGCCGACCTCGTCATGCTGCGCGCGGCGCGCGCGCTGGCGGCTCTGCAGGGCGATGCCGCCATCTCCACGGCACATGTCGACAGCGTGGCCGAGCTGGTGCTGCATCACCGGCGCCAGGCCGGCGCGCCGGCTCCGGCCGGTGATGGGGAGGATGACGGGCAGGGTGACGGGCAGGGGAGCGGACGCGATCGCGGGCAAGACGGCCATCCGGCCGCAGCGGCCGTTCCTGGCCGCCCGGCGCCAGGGCAGGGCGAAGCCCCCGCGGGCGCTGCCGGCGGCTGGCAGCCCGATCCGGAGGGCAATCCCTGGGGCGCCATGCCGCCGCCGGCCGCAGGCACGGCCGTGGCGCCGGCGGCGGTCGCGCCGGTGGCGCCCTTCACCCGCCTGAAGGACCCGGCCTACGCCAAGGACGCCCCGCCAAAAAAAGCCTGAGCCACCAGGCCGCCGACGCCGGGATCCGGCGCGGCGGCCACCGGTGGCAAGCTCCCCGCCTGCCCGCGCCCGGCATCCTGCCCGGCTCCCGCGTGCACTGGCCGCGCACGCTCGCGGCCAAGGGCACGCAGCCGCTCGCGCGCGGCCACCTGCGCTGGCGTCCAGCCGCCGCCCGCGGCGGCGTGCTGCATTGCTTCCTGCTGGACTGCTCGGCGTCGATGCTGCCGGGCGAACGGCTGGCGCTGGCCAAGGGTGTGCTGCTGCGCCTGCTGGAGCGTGCCTACCAGGCACGCGCCGAAGTGGCGCTGGTGTGCTTCGGCGGCGGCAGCGCGGAAGTCCGCCTGCAGCCGGCGCGGGCCCGCCCGTGGAGCGATGCCTGGATCCGCCCCATCGCCGGCGGCGGTGGCACGCCGCTGGCGCTCGGCACGGAGCGCGCCGGCCGGTTGCTGGCACAAGCCGCGCGCCGCCGTCCGGCGCAGCAGCGCTGGCTGTGGCTGCTCAGCGATGGCCGCAGCAGCGAGCAGCCGGCGCGTCCGCGCTGGGCGGATGCGGTGATGGTGGTGGACTTCGAACGGCAGGCGGTGCCGCTGGGGCGCTGCCGGCGGCTGGCGGAGGATTGGGAGGGGGAGTACCTGGTGGCGGATCGGCTGATCGGCTGACCGGCTGATCGGCCGCTAGGACTGCCGCCCTGGGGTCTTGCGGTAAGTGCTTCTTAGAGCTTTTCTTGCGGGTTGACGCAGGCACCATCCAGCGCTGTTCCTGCCTCGAACCTGATAGGCTAGACCAGTCTGTAGACCAGATGAGGTCAGCATGTTTGTCGAAGTCGGTTCCTACGATGCCAAGACCAGGCTCCCCGAGTTGCTTCGGAAGGTGGAGCAAGGCGAGCGATTCACCATTACCCAGCGTGGGCGCCCGATTGCGGATCTGGTGCCGAGCGCTGACAACGCACGCCACAGCCGTGAGGAGGCCGTGGCGGCAATGCGCTCGATGAAGCGCCTAGTCGATGTCGCTCCCGACACGCTCGAACAATGGGTCGAGGAAGGCCGCCGATGACCTTGGTGCTCGATGCCTCCATGGCCCTTGCCTGGCTGTTCCAGAGCGCGGATCCGGCCCAGGTGGCATTGGCAGAGGCGATGCGCAATGCCGGTGGCGCAGTGTTCGAATGATCGGCATGCCGATCCCGGGCGGTGGCCCGGAGTCGTGAGCGCCCGGGCCGGATGTATTGACCTTCGGCATCACGGCACGATGCCCGCGTCCTGCAGCCACGCGGCCATGTCGTCCACCACCTCGGCCATGTGAGATTGTCCATCGGGCCCGCGCAAGCGGTGGTCCAGCGACGCATAGGTCTTGTAGGTGATGTTGCGCTTGCCCGCCTGATGGAGCCGGGCAACCATGGCCAGCACGGCCTCGGGGGACACGGAATCGTCGGCGCCGGCCTGGATGATCAAGGCCGGAGAGCGGCTCGCCTGCAACACGGCCAGCTGATCCGTGTCGAGCGCGTCGCGCCACCAGCGGTAGCCGTGGCCGCTGGCCGCGATTGCCGCCCGCGCCGCGGGCGTGGCGGTGCGGACATGGCGGGCGAAGGCACGCATGCCCCGCTTCGATTCGGCCTTCTCGCGCGGGGTGCCGGGCGCGCTGGCGATGCTGTGCAGCACGTCGTCGAGGAACCATCGGCCGCCGCCATTGAAGGCGATGGTGGCCGAGATGCGATCCGAGCGCGCCGCCAGCAGGTGCGCGACCACGGCCCCTTCGCTGCCGCCGAGGGCCACCACCTGGCGATAGCCGTGCCGGCGCAGCACGTCGGCGATGACGGCGTCCAGGTCCGCGGCGCGTTGTGCGAGGCTGTCGTGCCGAACATAGGCAAGCGGGCAATCCGCGCGTGCGGGATCGTCGCTGTAGGGCAGGCTGGCATCGATACCGTACTTCTCCACCGTCAGGATGTCGGCTGCCGGCATCACCCGCGCGATGTAGGCGCGGATCGCCTCGACCCGGGTCACGCTGTTGCAATCCGAGCCCTGGATCACCACCAGCAGTTGGTCCGCTTGCGCGGAGGCTTCGCGCTGGTCGAGGTAGAAGCGGATCCGCGAGCCGTCCGCACGGGCCAGGTCCTGGCCCCGGTCCGCTTCCTCTGCCTGTGCCCATGCGGACTGCAGCAGGCAGGCCAGCGCGCAGGCAAGTATCCGCAGCTTGGATTTCACCGGTTCTCCCAGGGCATGGAACTGTCGTCGAAGGGGGAGACTACTATAGGCCGCCGCGGAGCGGGAGCCGCGGACATTGCCGCGGTTTGGGAGGTATCCCGCGTCATCTTGAGATGGTTCCGCACCATGCCGCAGGCGGCATCGCACCGGCTCCGGGAGCGGCTGCTTCCTCTCCACCTGCACGCCGGCTTTGTCATGGCATTCACCCCAGCTTCACCTCGATCTCGTCATAGCGCTGCACGCGGTACACCACCATCGAGACCAGCCAGCTCAGCACGAACACGCCGATGATCACATAGCCCAGCATGCCGAAATGTGCGTTGAGCGCGCCGACCACGTCCCACAGGCCGCCTTCCAGGCCGAGCTTGTCGGCGATCAGGCCGAGTGCTTCGATGCCGCCGATGACCACCGCGACGATCACCGAGACCAGCGTGATGGTCATGTTGTAGTAGAGCTTGCGGATCGGCTTGGTGAAGGCCCAGCCGTAGGCGCCGAGCATGAGGATGCCATCGGTGGTGTCGACCAGCGACATGCCGGCGGTGAACAGCGCCGGGAACACCATGATGGTCCAGAACGGCACGCCCTTGGCGGCTTCCGCGGCGGAGAGGCCGAACAGGGCCACCTCGGTGGCGGTGTCGAAGCCCAGGCCGAACAGCAGGCCCATCGGGAACAGGTGCCAGCTGCGGCTGGCCAGGCGGAACAGCGGGCGGAACCAGCGCGCCAGCACGCCGCGCTCGTTGAGCAGCAGGTCGAGGTCCTGGGCGCGCAGCGTCTCGCCGCGCTTGACGGCGCGGAAGGCACGCCAGACCGAGACCAGGATCAGCAGGTTGAAGAAGGCCAGCAGGAACAGGAACAGCGCCGAGACGCTGGTGCCGATCAGGCCGCCGACCGCCTTCATCTCGCCGAAATGCGATTGCAGGGCGGCCGCCGCGATGGCGATGCCGATCGACATCAGCGTGACCACGGTGGAATGGCCGAGCGAGAAGAAGAAGCCCACCGCGACCGGCCGCTTGCCTTCGGCCATCAGTTTGCGCGTGACATTGTCGATGGCCGCGATATGGTCGGCGTCGACGGCGTGGCGCAGCCCCAGCGTATAGGCCAGCACGGCGGATGCCAGCAGCACCGGGTGGTCGCGGAAGGCGGCCAGGGCCCAGATCCAGGCCCCGGCATTGGCGGCGATCAGGATCGCGTAGAGCGCCACGGTCTTGCGGCGCACGTCGGTGGCTTCGTCATTGAAGATGCTGGCGATCAGGCGGAACGGGTGGGCTGGCATGGGGCGCAGGGCAGATGCGGGGTCAGGGAGCGAAGAGACGGTGCCGAAGCGGGGCGGGCATGCCTGCCCAGGCAGGGAGGCCATGAGAAGCGCCGCGACGGCGGCGGGGTGTGCTGGGCGCGCGGGCGGCGCGCCGAAGGGGCTGGCTTGCGGTCTGTCTTCATCGTGTCGTGCCCGGGCATCCCCGCCCGGGCGTGGCAAATGGTGCCGGAAAGGACGATGAAGCCGCGGCCGTGCGCGGGGCATGCCCCGGGGCTGCCCCGCGGCAGGGCCCGGCACGACACCCGGCCGCCCGTCCGCGGCTTCGGTGGTCGAAGTCAGGCCGGTATCCGGGCTGGCAGGCGATGCGCGCGGTGGGCGCCGCGTGCGCGTGGGGGATGGCCGCCTTCCCGCGCTGGCGCGCAGTGGCTGCCGGCACCAGGCCGGCGTGGCGATCCCTTGACCTGCTTACCGTTGCGGGGGCAGCACAGGCATTGCCGCCAGCGTCCTGAGTCCGCGCATGCAAGACTCAAGCCATTGGCGTTGGCGCACCTGTTTCCCGTTTAACCCGCGCCGCTGGCGTGGCGCGGGCACCTGTCATCGTGATCGGTAAATCACGCGCATTGTAATGGCGGGTGGCGCATGCCGCCAGCGCCGTGCCACGCGCTCCGGTGCGCCATGGCGGGCCGGGCGGCGCCGGCCTTGCCGGCCTGTGTTCTTGCAGAGTGGGGCGGGCGCGGCCCGGTTCGTGTTCCCCCGAGCCGCCAAATCGTCGTTTCGGACGACGCCCGGCGCCGGGGCGCTGCCGAGAATCGTCGTAACCGGCCAGGGCCGGCAGACAGACCGCCGGCGCCAGGCCAGGCGGCGGGATCCACCAGGAGACAGGCATGCGGGCGCCCGCGGGCGCAGGACTTCGTGCGCCGGCGAACGGCGGCACGCCGTCGCGCATGCCCGCTTCCGTCTTCGGCGAGGCAGGCATCGTGACGCAAACGCATTCCACAGACCCCGGGCAGCACAGTGAGGCGGCTTCCGTGCTGGTCGAGATCGATCCGGCCGGCTATGCGGTGCTGACCCTGAACCGGCCGCAGGCGATGAACGCATTGTCGGTGGCGCTGTGCCGGGCGCTGGCCGAGGCGGTGGCGGCGCTGCGCGACGATCCGCGTGTGCGCGTGCTGATCCTGACCGGCAGCGGGCGTGCCTTCTGCGCCGGGCTGGATCTCAAGGAACTGGCGGCCGGGCGCGAACTGTCGGCCTTCGTCAGCACCAGCGATCCGGTGCGCGTGCTCGGCACCTTCCGGGGGCCGGTGATCGGTGCCATCAATGGCGCGGCCATCACCGGCGGCTTCGAGCTGGCGCTGGCCTGCGACATGCTCATCGCCTCCACCGAAGCACGCTTCGCCGACACGCACGCACGCGTGGGCATCGTGCCGGGCTGGGGTTTGTCGCAGAAGCTGAGCCGGCTGGTCGGCCTGGCCCGGGCCAAGGAGATCTCGCTGACCGGCAACTTCGTCGGCGCGCAGGAGGCGGAACGCATCGGCCTGGTCAACCGCGTGGTGGCGCCGGAGACGCTGCTGCCGGCCGCCCGGCGGCTCGCCGAAGACCTGTTGTCGGCGGTGCCGGAGATGCTGCCGGAGATGAAGCAGCTGATCGACGAGGGCTATGCGCTGCCGCTGGGCGAGGCGCTGGCGCTGGAGCGCCGGCGCTCCAGCGCGTGGAGCCAGGCCATGCCGCGCGAGGAGATCGCGCGGCGGCGCGAGGCCGTGCAGCAGCGCGGCCGCGCGCAGGCGGCGGGCGGCTGAGCGGAGGCCCTGGCGGTGGGGCCGGCAGCGCGCAGGGACGGGACGGCAGGCGATGGCAGGCGCCGGCAACAGGCGCCGCAACCAATGCAGCGGGCAACGCAACAACCACGAGGAGGAAGGCATGGCGAAGCGGAAGATGGCGGCAGTGGGCAGGTGGCTGGCGGCGGCGGGACTGGCCGGCCTGGCTTGCCTGGCGCAGGCGCAGAAGGCCTACGATACGGGCGCGAGCGACAGCGAGATCAAGATCGGCAACACGGTGCCGTACTCGGGGCCGGCATCGGCCTACGGCACGGTGGGCAAGGCGGCCGCGGCCTACTTCCGCAAGGTCAATGCCGAGGGCGGCATCAACGGGCGCAAGATCCGCTTCATCTCGGTCGATGACGCCTACAGCCCGCCGATGACCGTGGAGCAGACCCGCAAGCTGGTCGAGCAGGAGCAGGTGCTGCTGATCTTCGCGCCGCTGGGCACGGCCAGCAATGCCGCCACGCAGAAATACCTGAACATGAAGAAGGTGCCCCAGCTCTTCGTCAGCTCGGGCGCCCACCGCTGGGGCGATCCGGAGCATTTCCCGTGGACCATGGGCTGGAACGTCAGCTACCTGACCGAAGGCCATATCTACGCCAGGCACATCCTCGCCAACCGGCCGCAGGCGAAGATCGCGATCCTGTACCAGAACGACGAGTTCGGCAAGGACATGCTGCGCGGCTTCCTCGACGGCCTCGGCGACAAGGGCAAGGCGCTGGTGGTGGCGCAGGCCAGCTACGAGCTGAGCGATCCCACGGTGGACAGCCAGATGATCAGCCTGAAGAGCTCGGGCGCCGACACGCTGGTCGACCTGTCGACGCCGAAGTTCGCCGCGCAGGCGATCCGCAAGGCGGCCGCGATCGGCTGGAAGCCGGTGCACTACCTGGCCAATGTGTCGAGCTCCGTGACCGCGGTGCTCAAGCCGGCCGGGCTGGACAATGCCAAGGACATCCTCTCGGCCGCCTTCGTGCGCGACCCCTCCGATCCGCGCTGGCAGGGCACCCGCGAGCAGGCCGACTTCGCCGCCTTCATGAAGCAGTACTACCCGGAGGGCGACGCCAGCGACGCCTTGAACGTCACCGGCTATTCGATGGCGCAGACCATGGTGCAGGTGCTCAGGCAGGCCGGTGACAACCTGACGCGCGCCAACATCATGAAGCAGGCCGCCAGCCTGGACATGACCCTGCCGATGCTCTACCCGGGCATCAAGCTCAAGACCAGCCCGACCAATTTCCACCCGCTCGCCGGCATGCAGATGGTGCGTTTCAACGGCAGCGGCTACGACCCGGTCGGCGGCGTGATCGGGCAGTAGCGCCCCTATCACGCCTCACGCCGCCGCGCCGCCAGCAGCCATTCAAGGAGACCAGACAGTCATGGCAATCGAGTTTCCACGCTCGTGGATGAACGAAGAACTGACGATGTACCGCGACACCGTGGTGCGTTTCGTCGAGAACGAGATGGTGCCCGGCGACGAGGCGGCGCGCCAGCGCGGCCACGTCGGCCGCGAGATCTGGCGCCGGGCCGGCGAACTGGGCCTGCTGTGCGCGGACATTCCCGAGGCCTATGGTGGCGGCGGCGGCGACTTCCGCCACGAAGCGGTGTTCTACGAGGAGATGGCGCGGCGCAGCCTGACCGGCATGGCCGCCTCGGTGCACAGCATCGTCGCGCACTACCTGCTCAACCACGGCACCGAGGCGCAGAAGCAGCGCTACCTGCCGCGCATGGCGCGCGGCGAGCTGGTCGGCGCCATCGCCATGACCGAGCCGGGGGCCGGCTCCGACCTGCAGGGCGTGCGCACGCGTGCCGAGCGGCAGGGCGACGGCTATGTGATCAACGGCGCCAAGACCTTCATCACCAACGGCTACCTGGCCGGCCTGGTGCTGGTGGTGGCCAAGACCGATCCGGCGCAGAAGGCCAAGGGCATGTCCATCCTGATCGTCGAGACCGAGGACCGTCCCGGCTACCAGGTGGGCAAGGTGCTCGACAAGATCGGCCTGAAGGCGCAGGACACCTCCGAACTGTTCTTCGACAATGTGCGCGTCGGCGCCGACTGCCTGCTGGGCGGCGAAGAGGGCAAGGGCTTCTACCAGTTGATGAGCGACCTGCCGTACGAGCGCCTGATCATCGGCGTCACCGCGGCGGCGGCGATGGAGGGGGCCTACGAGGCCACGTTGCAGTACACGCGCGAGCGCGAGGCCTTCGGCCAGCCCATCGGCCAGTTCCAGAACACGCGCTTCAAGCTGGCCGAGATCGCCACCCACGTCAAGGTGGCGCGGGCCTACATCGACCGCTGTGTCGAGGACATCGTCGCCGGCCGGCTCGACACGGTGGGCGCCTCGATGGCCAAGATGTGGGCCAGCGAGCTGCAGAACCGCGTGATCGACGAATGCCTGCAGCTGTTCGGCGGCTATGGCTACATGAACGAGTACCTGATCGGCCGCATGTATGTCGACGCGCGTATCCAGCGCATCTACGGCGGCACCAGCGAGATCATGAAGGAGGTGATCTCGCGCGCGCTGTAGGCCGGGCAGGCGCCGGTGCGCCGGCGCCGCGGCACAGGGTCGGCGCGGCTGCGGAGCAGCGGATCAGCGGATCAGCGGATCAATTCCAGGCGGCGCGCGATGGCCACTGCCTGGGTGCGGTTCTGCGCGTTCAGCTTGCCGTTGATATTGCGCAGGTGCGTGCGCACCGTGCTGTCGGAGACGAACAGTTTCTCGGCCAGGGCGCTGTTCGAGTAGCCCTCGGCGACCAGGGCCAGCAGGCGGATCTCCTTGGCGGTGAGCGGCTCGACCAGGGCAGGGCAGTCCGGCGGCAAGGCCGCCTCGCCGGGCCCGGCGCCGCCGCATGCCTGCGCCAGCCGCTGCAGGTAGGCCCGGAAGATCGGGTCGGCGCCGGCGCCGGCCCCTTCTTCCTGCGTCATCGCTTCCACCTGCC
Organism: Cupriavidus sp. USMAA2-4; assembly: GCF_001854305.1. Taxonomy (NCBI): domain Bacteria; kingdom Pseudomonadati; phylum Pseudomonadota; class Betaproteobacteria; order Burkholderiales; family Burkholderiaceae; genus Cupriavidus; species Cupriavidus sp. USMAA2-4. Next base: position 2,886,747 of record NZ_CP017749.1, read on the forward strand.
GCACCAGCAGGGCGGCGTCGCCCCCTTCGTCGGCGAACAGGCGCACGAAGCCTTCCGCGCAGCCGTTGCGCAGCGCGCCGGTCATGGCCGCCAGCGCGGCCGGGGCGTCGCCGGCACGGGCCAGCGCCATGGCTTGCAGGACGCGCAGCTTGAGGGCGCGGCGGAAGCGCCGGCTGCGCACGGCGGCGTCGATGCCGTCGGCCAGGCGCGGCAGCGCCGACGCGGCGCGCCCGGCGGCGACCAGCCAGCGCAGTTCGGCCATCTCATGGGTCTGGAGATCGTGCGCGGGCAGGCGCAGGCGCGCCACGCGCGCCCACAGCGCGGCATCGTTGGCACGCTCCAGTTCCTCGCGGGCGCCTTGCAGGTGGCCTTGCATGGTCAGCAGGTGGGCGCGTTCCAGCTTGGCGCTGCTGACCACGCGCGGCAACTGGCGCTGGTGGCCCAGGTACTCCAGCTCGGTCAGGCAATGGAAGGCCTGGTCGACGTCGCCGTGGTGGAAGGCGATGCGCGACAGCAGCATATAGCCCTGGATCATGTGGTCGGCGAGGCCGGCATCCCTGGCCAGCGGCAGGTAGACCTGGAGCAGGTGCCGGGCCTGGTCGAGCTCGTCGGCCTCGTAGAGGCTGGCGGCGTACAGCACGCCGGCCCAGGCATTGCCGCCGGTGTGGCCCTGCGACGCCGCATGGGTCGCGCCGACGGCGATGCGGAAGCGCGCGGTGGCCTGGCGCAGCCTGCCCTCCTCGAGATCGGTCAACCCGCCGACCGACTCCGAGTACATCTTGATGAAGTGGCTGGCCGCCGCGCCCGGGCTGCTGCGCGCGGCATCGAGCAGGCGGTGCGATTCCTGGTACTCGCCCATCACCGCCGACAGGTAGGCCATGCAGTTGGACAGCACGCCCTCGGCGAAGCCCTGGCGCGCCGGCATGTGGCGCAGCGCCTCGCGGCCGAGCGCGAAGGCCTCCTCGGCCTGGTCCATCACCGCCAGCAGGAAGGGCTGCAGCGCCAGCACGTGCGGCCGCACCTCCGGGTCCGGGTCGGCGGCGCAGCCGTAGCCGTCGAGCCTGGCCTGGGCCTCGTGCGGGCCGTGCGTCAGGCACAGGGCCCAGACATGGACCACCTGCAGCAGCGGGGAGCCGGCGATGCAGGCGGGCGGGATGGCGCCGAACCAGCGCGTCAGCAGGCGCATGCGGCCGCCCTCGAGCAGGGCAATGGCGTGCCGGGCCAGCAAGCGCACCGCGTGGTCGAAGCTGCCGCCTTCGAGCGCGTGGTCGATGGCCGGCACCGGCCGGCCGTGCGCCTCGTACCAGTGCGCGGCGGCGCGGTGCAGGCGCCGGCCCTCGTCGGGCAGTTCGCGCTGGAGCTGGGCGCGCAGGAAGTCGGCGAAGAGGCTGTGGTAGCGGTAGCTCGGCGCGTCGCCTTCCATCGGCGTCAGGAAGAGGTTGTCCGCCTCCAGCCGTGCCAGCATGGCGGCGCTGTCGACACCGGGCAGCAGGTGGTCGCACAGGCCGGCGTCGAGGTGCCGCAGGATGGCGGTGCGCAGCAGGAAATCCCGCACCGGCGCCGGCTGGCGTTCCAGCACGTCTTCGGCGAGGTAGTCGGCCAGGGCCTGGTTCGAGCCCGAGAAGCGGGCGATGAAGCGGTCCCGGTCGCGGTGGTCGTCGCGCCGTTCCAGCGCCAGGGAAGCCAGCCACAGCGCGGCCGGCCAGCCCTCGGCCTTGCCGTGCAGGCGCGCCACCTCGTCGTCGGGCAGCGCGCTGTCGCGGCGGCGGTTCAGCAGTTCGGCCGTTTCCGGCAGCGAGAAGCGCAGCAGGGCGGCGTCGATCTCGAGCAACTGGCCGCGCGCCCGCAGCCGGCCCAGGCCGAGGTCGGGCAGGCCGCGCGAGCCGATCACCAGGCGTCCGCCGCGCGGCAGGCCGTCGAGGATCTCGCGCACCAGGCGCAGCACGGCGGGCTCCTGCAGGGCCTCGAAATCGTCGAGGAACACAGCGAAGGGCGCGGTGCGCGCGGCCAGGCCCGCCATGATGGCGAGCGCCATGTCGGCCGGCGAGCGCAGGCCCGCGTCCGCCATCGCGGGGGCCGCGGCGGGTGCGTCCGCCGCCATGCCGCCGACCGCGGCGGCGAGGCAGGCGAGGAAACGGGACGGGTCGTTGTCGGCGCCATCCAGGGTCAGCCATGCCGTGTCGACGCCGCTGGCTTCCAGCAGCGAGCGGCACTGCACCATGGCGGTGGTCTTGCCGAAGCCGGCCGGCGCCCGCACCAGCACCACCCTGGCGGCGCCGGCGGCGCGCACGCGTTCCCGGATCTCGCCGCGCGCCACCTGGGCGACACTGGTGGTGGGCGGGCTGAGCTTGCTGGTGAGCGGGGTACGGGACGGGTCGACCGGGCTGGGCATGGGCAGGGTGAGGGGTTCCGGGCCATCGGGAAGCACGCGGCGGCGGCCCGGCGTGCCCGAGCATACAACGAGCGCGGCGTTCGGCCACGTCGCACAGCAGCATGGCGTGGCCGGCGCTCGCGGCCAATCGTCTTAAGCGACGATGTGGCGGCACGCGGCGCTGCCTAACATGGCAGGCATCCTGCGCGGCGTATGCCGCCCCGCCTCCGCCCCTACTGCCTGCGAGCATGAAGAACGATTCCTGGCGCCAGGACCTGGCCTCCTACCGGCTCCGCTTCGAGCTGCCCACCCGCTACGCGGATGTCGACGCCGAGCGGCACGTCAACAATGTGGCGGTGCAGACCCTGCACGCCGAGGCCCGCTCGCGGCTGCACCTGTCGGTATTCGGCTGGGAGGCGTGGCAGCCGCTGACGGCAACCGTGCGCACGCGCGCGGTGCGCACCGATTTCCTGCAGGTGACCTACTATCCGGCGCCGGTGACCTGTGGCGCCGCCCTGGTGGAGGTGGATGCATCCGGCTACACGCTGGCACTGGGGCTGTTCCAGCAGGGGCGCTGCGTCGGCGTGCAGTCGTGCCGCATCGGCGCCTGGCGCGACGGCGAATGGCGGCCACTGCCGGCGGCGGTGCGGGAAGCGATGCTGGACTTCGGCCCCGATGCGGTGATGGCGGCCGGCCTGCCGGGCGGCGCGCCGGGCCCCGGCGCAGGGGACGATGCCGATGGTGGCGGTGCCGAGGCCGGCGGCTATCCCTGCGCGGACCGGCTGACCACCCGCTTCGGCGACCTCGACGCCGATGGCATGCTGAGCGAGCTCGCGCTGGCGCGCTACTTCGAGCAGGGGCGCTCGCACCTGCTGCTGGCGCTCGGGCAGGACTGCGGCGCGGACCTGCGCCACGGGCCGGTCGGCATGCTGATCGCCAGCACCGGCGCGCGTGTGCTGCGCCAGGTGCGGCCGGGCGCCGAGATGACGCTGGCATCGGGCGTGGTGCGCATCGGCCGCACCTCGGTCGTGCTGCGTACGGCGGTGTTCCAGGGCGAGGCCTGCGTCGGCATCGCCGACAACGTGATGGTCTTCATCGCGCGCGCCGATGGCCGGCCCACCCTGGTGCCCGCCGCGCTGGCGCGGCGGCTGGAAGGCCTCGCCTGCGCCGGCCTGCCGCGCTGAACCGGCCGGCCACGGCATTTCCCCCCAAACCAAAGCGCAGCGGCGCTGCCAGGAGCTGACCAATGACGGGTCCCTTGCAAGGCTTGAAGGTCGTGGAGATGGTCGGCATCGGGCCGGCGCCGTTCTGCGCCATGATGCTGGCCGACATGGGCGCGGAGGTGATCCGCATCGACCGGCCCGGGCCGGCGGGCGAGGTGATGCCCAAGACCGCGCGCTTCGATGTGCTGGCGCGCGGGCGCCGCTCGCTCGCGCTAGACCTCAAGCGCCCGGGCGGCGCCGAGGCCGTGCTGCAGCTGGTGGCCCAGGCCGACATCCTGCTGGAGGGCTTCCGCCCGGGCGTGATGGAGCGCCTGGGGCTGGGGCCGGACGCCTGCCTGGCGTGCAATCCGCGCCTGGTCTACGGCCGCATGACGGGCTGGGGCCAGCACGGGCCGCTGGCCCAGGCGGCCGGGCACGACATCAACTACATCGCGCTGAGCGGCGCCCTGCACGCGATCGGCCACGCCGACGAGCCGCCGGTGGTGCCGCTCAACTACGTGGGCGACTTCGGCGGCGGCGCCATGATGCTGGCCTTCGGCGTGCTGTGCGCGCGCCTGGAAGCGCTGCGCAGCGGCAAGGGCCAGGTGGTCGACGCCGCCATGACCGACGGTGCGGCGCTGCTGTCGGCGATGATGTACGGCTTCAAGGCAGCCGGCAGCTGGAGCAACCAGCGTGGCGAGAACCTGCTGGATGGCGGCGCGCATTTCTACGGTACCTATGCCTGCGCCGACGGCAAGTACGTCGCCATCGGCGCCATCGAGCCGCAGTTCTATGCCGAGCTGATCCGTCTCAGCGGCATCGACGATGCCGCCTTCGCCGCGCAGCGCGACGTGAACGGCTGGCCGGTGCTCAAGCTGCGCCTCGCCGACGTGTTCAAGACCCGCACCCGCGCCGAATGGTGCGAGCTGATGGAAGGCTCCGATGTCTGCTTCGCGCCCGTGCTGGACTGGGACGAGGCGCCCGCGCATGCGCACAACCTGGCGCGCGGCACCTTCGTCGAGATCGATGGCGTGACCCAGCCGGCGCCGGCGCCGCGCTTCTCACGCACGCCGCCACCGACACCGCGCGGCCCGGCCGCGCGCGGCGGCGACAGCGAGGCGGTGCTGCGCGACTGGGGCTTCACGGCGGCCGCGGTGGCGGACCTCAAGCAGCGCGGCGTGATCTGAGCCCACGGCGTGCCGGCATGGTGCCGGCGCCGCTTGCCGTGCGACGCCCGAATCGTCGTTTCCGACGAGCCTGCGGGGGCGGGCCGCGCCAAGAATGGCAGGCATGCGTGGCCGCTGGCCGGCCGGCACCGCGCCGGTTGCCGGCCAGCGTCCGGCAGCCAACCGTCAGCGGTCGCAGGTTGCGGGTCGACGCGGCCATTCCTTCCCATCCCTCCCGGAGCGCGCGCCATGCCACGCCTGCCACAATCGCCGCAGTCCTCGCCGCCGCAGTCCTCGCCGCCGCAGGGGGCCGTCCCCCTGCTGGAAGTCGACGCGGTCTCGGTACGCTTCGGCGGCATCCAGGCGCTCGATGCGGTCTCGTTCCGCGTCGAGGCCGGGCAGATCTGCGGCCTGATCGGCCCGAACGGGGCCGGCAAGAGCACCTTGTTCAACTGCCTGTCGCGCATCTACGAGTGCGGCGGCGGTGCCATCGCCTTCGAGGGCCGGCGCGTGTCCGGCCTGCGCCGCCACCGCATGGCGGGCATCGGCATCGGCCGCACCTTCCAGAACCTGGCGCTGTTCCGCTCCATGACGGTGCGCGAGAACGTGCTGGTCGGCTGCCACAGCCGGCACCACGCGGGCTTCCTGCGCGCGCTGCTGCGCCTGCCGGGCGAGCGCGGCGTGGAGCGCGCGGCGGCCCGGCGGGCGGACGAGATCCTGCACTACCTCGGCCTGCAGGAGGTGGCCGGGCGGGTCGTGGCGGACCTGCCGTTCGGCACGCAGAAGCGCGTCGAGCTGGGCCGCGCGCTGGCCGGCGGGCCGCGCCTGCTGCTGCTCGACGAGCCGGCCTGCGGGCTCAATCATGAGGAACTGGAAAGCCTGGGTGGGCTGATCCGCGATATCCGCGACCGCCTCGGCATCACGGTGCTGCTGGTCGAGCATCACATGAGCCTGGTGATGGCGGTGTCCGACAAGGTGGTGGTGCTGAACTTCGGGCGCAAGATCGCCGAGGGCACGCCAGCGCAAGTGCGCCAGCATCCGGAAGTCATCCGCGCCTACCTGGGAGGCCAGCATGCCGCCGCTGCTTGAAGTCGAGGACCTGCATGCCGCCTACGGCGGCACCCGCGTGCTGCACGGCATCGACCTCGCCATGCGGCCGGGCTCGGTGACGGCGCTGCTGGGCGCCAACGGTGCCGGCAAGACCACCACGCTGCGCGCGCTGTGCCAGATGATGGTGCGCACCTCGGGCTCGATCCGCATCGGCGGCGCGCGCGCCGACGGCCGCGCCACCGAGGACATCGTGCGCCTGGGCGTGGCCCACGTGCCGGACGGGCGCGGCACCTTCCTCGGCCTGAGCACGGAGGAGAACCTGCGCCTGGGCGCCTACCTGCGCCGCGACAAGGCCGGCGTGGCCGAAGACTTCGAGCGCATCTATGCCTATTTCCCGCGCCTGAAGGAGCGGCGCGCCCAGCAGGCCGGCACGCTGTCGGGCGGCGAGCAGCAGATGCTGGCGATCGGCCGCGCGCTGATGTCGCGGCCGCGGCTGCTGCTGCTCGACGAGCCGTCCTTCGGCCTGGCGCCGCTGATCGTGCGCGACATCTTCGACATCATGCGCCGCATCAACCGCGAGCAGGGCGTGTCGATCCTGCTGGTCGAACAGGACGCGGCGCTGGCGCTGGACGTCGCCGATTCGGTCTACCTGCTGGAGACCGGCCGCATCGTGCTGCAGGGAACGCCGCAGGAGATCCGTGCCAACGACGCGGTGCGCCGCGTCTACCTGGGCAACTGAGCGCCCGCGCCCCCGGAGGGCGCCAGGTTCGAACCCGCGGAACCCGCCGGCATGCATCGGCGGGCCGCCAAGACCCGTCCGTGAACGGAGGAGACACGATGGATGCCTTCCTGCATCAACTGCTGTCCGGACTCGCCACCGGCAGCATCTACGCCAGCGTCGCGCTGGCGCTGGTGATGATCTACCAGTCCACCCACCACGTGAACTTCGCCCAGGGTGAAATGGCGATGTTCTCCACCTACCTGGCCTGGGCCATGATCCAGGCCGGCCTGCCTTACTGGGCGGCATTCGCCTTGACGGTGGTGCTGTCCTTCGCGCTGGGCGCGCTGGTGGAGCTGGCGGTGATCCGGCCGATGCGCTCGGCGCCGGTGCTGTCGGTGGTGGTGGTCTTCGTCGGGCTGCTGATGATTTTCCACAGCCTGGCCGGCTGGCTGTTCGGCTTCACCATCCAGCCCTTCCCCAGCCCCTTTCCCGAGAGCGCCTGGTACGGGTCCAGCTACCTGTCGCCGCACGAGGTGGGCGCCATCGTGGTGACGCTGGCGGTGATGGCGCTGTTGTTCCTGTTCTTCCGCTTCACGCCGCTCGGCCTCGCCATGCGCGCGGCGGCGCAGAATCCGCTGTCGTCGCGCCTGGTCGGCGTCAATGTGGGGCGCATGCTGATGCTGGGCTGGGGGCTGGCCGGCGCGGTCGGCGCCATCGGCGGCATGCTGGTGGCGCCGGTGGTGTTCCTCGATCCCGGCATGATGAGCGGCGTCCTGATCTACGCCTTCGCCGGGGCCCTGATCGGCGGCATCGACAACCCCGCCGGCGCGGTGCTGGGCGGCTTCATCGTCGGCGTGCTGGAGAACCTGATCGGCACCTATGTGGTAGGGACCGAGCTGAAGCTGACGGTGGCGCTGGTGCTGATCGTCGCGGTACTGATCGTGCGGCCGTCCGGGCTGCTGGGCAAGACCATCGTACTGAAGGTGTGACCATGACGTCCTTCGATCCCGCCACCGCCGCCACCGCCGCACCCGCTGCTCCCGCCGCTGCCAGCGCCGCCGCACCCGCCGGGTCCCCGGCCGGCGCCGGCGCGCGCGTCTCGCCCTGGTGGCTGGCGCTGCTCGCCGCCGCCCTGGCCGTGCCCTTCGTCGCGCAGGGCTACGTGGTGTTCCAGGCGACCATGGTGCTGTCCTATGCCGTGGCCCTGCTCGGCCTCAACATCCTGACCGGGTACAACGGGCAGATCTCGCTCGGTCACGGTGCTTTCTATGCCATCGGCGCCTATACCTGCGCGATCCTGATGGACCGCTTCGGTGTGCCCTACTGGGCCACCTTGCCGGCGGCGGCGCTGGCCTGCCTGGTGGCAGGCTACCTGTTCGGGCTGCCGGCGCTGAAGCTGGAGGGGCTCTACCTGGCGCTGGCCACCTTCGCGCTCAGCGTGGCGATGCCGCAGCTGCTCAAGTACAAGTACCTGGAGCCCTGGACCGGTGGCGTGCAGGGCATCGTGTTGAACAAGCCGGATGCGCCGTTCGGGCTGCCGCTGACGCAGGACCAGTGGCTCTACCTGTTCGCGCTGGCGGTGGTGCTGCTGATGTTCGTGCTGGCGCGCAACCTGCTCGACAGCGGTGCCGGGCGCGCCATCGTCGCCATCCGCGAGCATCCGCTCGCGGCCGAGGGCATGGGCATCGACAACCGCCACTACAAGGCCAGCGCCTTCGCGCTGTCGGCCATGTTCACCGGGGTCGGCGGCGCCTTGTCCGCCATCGCGGTGCAGTTCGTGGCGCCCGATTCCTTCCCCATGTTCCTGTCGATCTCGCTGCTGGTGGGCGTGGTGGTGGGCGGGGTCGGCACGCTGGCGGGCGCCTGGTACGGCGCGCTCTTCATCATGTTCGTGCCGAGTGCCGCGGAAAAGGTGTCGAAGGCCGCGCCGTGGGCGATCTACGGGGCGGTGCTGATCCTGTTCGTGTTCGTGCTGCCGGGCGGCGTGGCGGGACTGGTGCGCCAGGCGCGGGCGCGCTTCGGCGCCCGCTGAGGCCCTGAGTCAACGAATCGAAGACTCAGGGCGCGGACGGCCGGACGCCACACGGGGCGCCAGCACCAGGCTGAGCACGGCCAGCAGCACGCAGCCCACCCCCGCCAGCTGGATCCAGCGCAGCGGCTCGCCCAGCCAGGCGAAGGCCAGCAGCACCGCCGAGACCGGCGCCAGCGCCGTGAACAAGGCGGCTTCCGAGGCGCTGGTGCGGGCCGAGCCCGCATACCAGAGCAGGAAGCCGCAGACGGTGGGCCCGAGCGCATACCAGGCGACCGCCGCCAGGGCCGGTGCCGGCCAGCTGGCCGGCCAGGTTTCCAGGCCGGCCAGCAGCAGGCAGACCGCCAGTCCCAGCGCGCTCATCGTCGTCGACAGCGCCAGCGGCGCGACCGGCTGGCGCAGGCGCCGGTTGAGCAAAATGAACAGCCCTTCGCAGACCACCGCCGCCAGCACCAGCAGCCGGCCCGCCGGCGAGCCGCCGGTGCCGGGGGCGAAGGTGATGGCGCCGACGCCGGCAGTCGCCAGCGCGATGGCCAGCAGCAGCCTCGGGCCGGGCCGCTCGCGCAGCAGCAGCATGGCGATGGCGGCCGAGACCACCGGCAAGGTACCGATGATGACGCCGGCATCGGCGGCCGGGGTCAGCCGCAGGCCCGCGATCAGCAAGGTGGTGTAGCCGACGCTGCCGGCCGCTGCCTGCAGCCACAGCAGGGCCAGGTCGTGGCGGTCCGGACGCGGCCACGGGCTGCGGGTGAGCCGCATCAGCAGCAGGAAGCAGGGCAGGGCCATGGCGAAGCGCAGCGCGGTGGCGGTGAAGGGCGGCAGTCCGGCGGCGATGATCTTGCTGCCGGCGACGGTGCTGCCGACCATGACCATGGCAAGGGCGAGGCAGGCATGGCCGAGGGATCGTTGTGGCATCGGGTTGGCGCGGAAGGAGTGGGACAAGGCACCAGCCTAGGTCCGTGCCGGCATCGCGTCTTGAACGGAATTGCAGGTCCGCTGCAGGAAATCGGACGGTACAGCACCGCTTTTCGCAATGGACTAGTTGTGCTCAAGCGAACCCGGAGTCCGATCGATCGTCAACGCCATGACCTTGGCGTGCACCTGTTCGAGTTGCAGCGAATCGATGGTTTGCCAGCCCAATCTCGCATACAAGCTCTCATTGCGAGGCGTAAAGAGGTACATGCGGGAAAAGCCGAAGCGGCTGGCCTCGCTTGCAAGGCGCTGAGTCAGCGCGGAGGCAATTCCCTGGTTGCGAAAGGCTGGCACGAGAAAGACGGAAGAGACCCAAGGCGCAAGGTGCTGGTGCGTGATCGTGCCAGGGACCAGACTGGCTGCGCCTTGCAAGCTGCCTTCTGCCGTCAAGGCGACCAGGGTCAACGGCAGCGCGTGCCGGATGGCGGTCCGCTGGACGCGCAGCAGGCGTTCTTCCATGGTTAGCTCCGGGCTGAGATAGCCAAACAATTGATGCTGCCACTCAGCTACAAGCGGAATCAGTCCGTGATGATTCTCCAGATAATCAATATGCGTCAGCAATTCTTGCGTCTCCCGATGTCATCAGTCAGGTGAATCCCTGGCGGCAATCCGTGCTGCCGTGATTCGCTCGCTCATGGCCCTACCGTTGGGAGCGGACTCTACACGCGTTCCTGCTTTCGAACCACGTGCGGGCAGTTGGTCAATGTTGGCGCAAGATTGCTGGAAATAGGGTTGGCAAGAGGATGACTTGGCCGGAGTTGGGCGAATTTCTGTTATCGCCCCTCGTGTGGCCATCAATGATTCCGTATCCACGACGTGGCAGGCGGCGATGGAATTGGCTGTCAAGCCACGGATGACCTTGGGAATCCCTGCCTTACGGCTTCCGCCTCCTGACATCCGGAGCCGCCCCGGCCGCGCGGGCAAAGGCACCAGGCGCGATGCCGAAGCAGCGCGTGAACAGGCGTGACATATGGCTCTGGTCGGCGAAGCCGGCGGCGGCCGCGGCGGCGGCCAGCGGCGTGCCCCGTGCGATCAGGCTGCGCGCGCGGTGCAGGCGGCGCTGCATCAGGTAGGCGTGCGGCGTGAGCCCGGTGGCGCGGGTGAAGCCGCGTACCACCTGGAAGCGGCTCAGGCCGCTGGCGTGTGCCAGGTCGGCCAGCGTGCAGATGCCGTGGGCGCGCAGTGCGGCTACCGCACGCCTGGGCAGCCAATTGTCGATCGGGGCGCGGACTTGCAGCCCGGGCACGGGAAAGCCAACGCAGAACTTCCTGCGCGCGGGCCACCGCCTTCGCGTGGCCCGCGCGTTCTGTCTCGCCGCAGAGGAACAGCGCTGCTAGATCATCCCGGTGACGCTCGTGCGCAAAAGCGGCAACCTGGCGCCAGACGGCACCGAGCACGGCCCGCACCGAATGCCCCGCAGCGAGTGTGCCGGGGCAATAGCGCTCAACTGCGAGGCGACGCCCCGGTGTACCAGGCACGTAGGGCAGCCAACTCGGCCGCGTTGGGCATGCCTGCGAGATTGACGGTCTGCGGCATCGGTGCGCTCCCTGGTTGCGCAACTCCAGCGGTAAAGAAATGGGTACGGACGGTTCGCTGATCGGATCAGCCCCAACTTGTCACGAGGTAGTTTGGCCGCGGAATGTGACTGTATTGCTAAGAGCAGTTATCGATAGAGCCCCTCTGCGGGCATCAAGCGATGCCTCTGGGCAAAGACGCGGACGCACTGGCGACTAGTGGAAGCATCGAATTCCGGTCGGAGCAAATGCGATCCTGTGCATAGTCGCAGCAGACTCCACTTCCGAATTGCCTGGACGAGCGATGTACTGAACGTGCCTCGCTCCGGCTCTATCAATGCTGTCTCGAAAAGGGGTATGGGTGCGCACAATCCCAGCCAGTAAGCACTCATACCGGGTAGTCAGCGCGCGATAGCCCGGTGGGACTCTTCACGCGAGGTGCCATGAACGAATAGTTCTTTGCGGAACGAGCGAGGCTTGTGTCATTTGACGGCTATCAGTGTCGTTGTCGTTCGGATGCCACCCAGTTTCGCAGACCAGCCCTTCTAGGCCGGAAGCACCATGCGAACCGATGTTTTGAGAGGCACTCCGCTGGTTCCCGGTCATGTTCAGTCAAAATTCAGATGACAGGTAGCAAGTCTTTACATGACTTTTGTCTGAGTCATATACGACCAGATACGTAATATAGAAGACTGACGATAAAGATGGCGCCTAGCCCGGCTGACGACGACCGACTTGGCCGGATCCTATTGTCCTCAATAAAAGACATCCAAAGATTGGCGTGTAATCAAAAGAAATATAGTCGAAATTGACACAATATATTTCAAGCCTGATACTCAGATTGAATGTGCCCTAATAGACACTCCAAATTCAGTGGGGTATCGCGTCAATCTAGGGCCTGGGCGAGAGATGCACATCGGGACTATCGGAATGGACATCAGGCACAGCAGTACTTTCATGATTTTCTGTGAGGAGATGGATGAGTTTCTTGGGATATTTCATTCAATGCCGATCGATACTGTCGCTGATGCTTCTGATGTGTTTTGCCCCTGTGTTGGCTCGAGCTCTTCATCCTTCTGCATACCCGCGGCTTAGAGACTCCATCATTTCGCGCGCTACGAGGTCTGCGGCTGATGTGCATCAAACCTTTGCGACGGAAGGCTGGCTCCATGAGCGTAGACATTAGCGTGCGTGAACTCGGTCAAGAACTACGGGCGGGCGTGATGTACCCCGCCGATGCGCCGTTTGTTGAGAAGCGTCGGACGCGGACAGCGTCTTCCGGTGCCAGGGTGCTGTTTATCCACCAGAATTTCCCTGGCCAGTTCCGCCACATTGCAGCAGATCTCGCACAGTCACCTGGCTGGCGAGTACTGGCAATTGGCCGCGACACGGCACCTGGCATGCGAGGGGTTCCCTTGCTGCGGTACCGCCCTCATAGAAACGTAAGAGCCGAGACGCATCACTATCTCCGCAGCTATGAGGACGGTGTTCTCCATGGTCAGGCCGTTTTACGAATATTGTTGGACCTGAAGGCGAAGGGGTATCGGCCGGATGTGATTGTTGCCCATCCGGGCTGGGGGGAATCGCTTTTCGTCAAAGATGCATTCCTGGATGCCAAACTAGTGCACTTCTGCGAGTACTACTACCACTCGAAAGGCGCCGATGCTGATTTTGATCCGGAGTTTCCTCTCAGCGTCGATAGCGCTGCGCGGATTCGCGCTCGCAACGCGCTGCATCTGCTGAATTTGGAGCAGTGTGATATTGGCATTACGCCCACCCATTGGCAGCACCAACTGCACCCACAAGCATACCGCGACAAGATCGTAGTCGCGCATGAGGGGATTCCGGTCGAGCAGCTGGCGCCTGACTCCAAAGCAACACTGACGTTGCCCAATGGAAGCACGCTGCGTGCAGGGGAGCCGATCGTTACCTACGTCGCGCGCAATCTAGAGCCGCACCGAGGTTTTCATCAGTTCATGCGGGCGCTACCAATCCTCTTGCGGGAGCATAAATCCTGTCAGGTCGTCATCGTTGGAGGTGATGGCGTCAGCTATGGCAACCCTCCGACAGACGCAAGGAATTGGCGAGAGAAGTTGCTGCGAGAAAACCCTGTTGATCTGAATCGGGTGCATTTTCTGGGCAAGGTGCCATACACCACCTATTTGCGGGTGCTGCAGGTTTCAGCAGCGCATGTGTATCTAACGTATCCCTTCGTGCTGTCTTGGTCGATGCTGGAGGCAATGGCGAGTGGTTGCCTTCTTATCGGGTCACGCACGGCCCCGGTAGAGGAGGTCTTGAGGCACGGCAAGAATGGACTGCTGGTGAATTTCTTTAATCCAGTGGAAATCGCTGCCACAGCGCTGATGGCATTGCGCAATATGAAGGAAATGCAACCCATACGTTTAGCCGCTCGCCTGAGCGCCGCCGACTACAGCGCGGTCATCGGAGTTGATTTATATCGTCGGTTGTTAGGCCAAAATGCTAATTCGGCCGAAATTATAACTAGGTGAGAAATTGTATAGTATTGACGTGAAAAATTATGTATAGGGGGATGTGTGCTTAGAGAAATTCTAGTTTTGGTGGTGCTGCTGATATCTGCGTCAAATGTGATAGCGCAGCATATGGTCGGATATTTCGAGACAAAGCCGGACGCTGGTGGTGCAAGAAGCCGGATGTGTGTGTCAAAAGCTAAGGGCGGAACTTTAAGTGTAGATATCGAAACTGCTTACTGTCCATTTACATCCAGAGAGTGCTATAACGCTCGCCTTGATTCTATTCAGTTTAGTGCACCCCCGGCGGGGCGGCTTGTGAGATATTCAAATGATGCAGGCTGCAGGCTGAAGATTGAGTTCTTTAAAGGAGGGGCGAAGGTCTCTCATAATAATAGCTGCAGGGATAATAATCACCCGTATCTGTACGCGCAAGGGGTTTACGAATTCGTAAAATCAGAGGTTGATGAGTTGGATTGTGCTCCGTAGCGGCATTGGTGCGGATTCGCGATTTTTGGATTTGCTTGTTAATTGAGGGTGGTATGTCTCTGAATACGTTGAATTACAGTTATATTCGCGGCTCATATTTGAATGATCTCCTCTTCTTCCTCAAAATGGCGGAGAATGGGCCCTTGTTGTTTGATCCGAACGCCCGGGGGCGTTGGCAATTGAAACGGATTCGCAGAATCGGCCAGTGCTAGGCTATGGGTACGATCTTATTGCGAACCGCGCTACTGCGATTAACGACTTGACGAGTGTCGGGGTGGCTCTTACCTCCGTCCAGCGCCAGGCGATCAGTTCTCTTAACGAGTCGACTCGGGGTATTCCGGCGGCTTTGTCTCAATTGGCTTTGCCAAGCGAAGCTGCCGCTACGCAGCTTTTGAGCATGGCGCTAGCTAGTCGCGTAGGTCTATTTGACTCATTTATGAGTTCAAATAACATCACATTGCCTGAGTCGCGTGAACGAGCTGCATTGTTGTCGATGTGGTATCAGACGCCAAATTATTTCAGGAAGGGTGGTAAATCAACAACTCTGACGAAGGCTCTTGTCGCAGGAAATAGAGCTGAAGTATGGTTTCAAATGCGCTACGGCTCTTCAGGGAGTCTGACCCATCCAGACCCCGGGATTGTTCGGCGGCGCTACGCTGAGTCGACTTACTTCAGTCTTTATGATGGTGGTAACGTTGATCAGGCGCAGGCGATGCAAATTTATCAAATGTTCACGTTGCATCGCAAGAAGATGATGGATTACGACACTCGCCAAGCTGCCCAGATGGCGGCAACGGGGGGTACGCCCGGCTACGGGATAGGGGTTCCGCGATTGACTGATCCGGATGGGCTAGGGCGAGCGGAGAATGTCCTTTTGGTAACCCTGGGCAATAAATACGGCGTCATCTCCGATATAGCGAGCAGAGGGATTGTTGCCACCGGCATCTATGTTAATCCGCAAAGACTGGAGGCCGATGTTGTCTCCTCTCTGAATTTTAATGCTGATTTGGATGAAAGGAGCGTCACGGCAAATAGCTTGCTTATAGGCGGAAATGGTAACTCAAGTCTATATGGGGGTGGAAACGATATTCTAATTGCTGGAAATGGCGATCAATTTCTAAGCGGTGGGGCTGGCAGTGATACTCTAATCGGTGGTGTTGGGGCTGACACTTTGGACGGCGGGACAGGGAAAGGGGACGTTTCCGTGTACACGATTCCTGCCGTCGCTGGACAGATAGCCAGTGAAGAAATACGGCATGGTGGTCAATCAAGTAAGATTGAGCTTGCCGATGGTACTCCGCTTACAGGCTCTAAGACCGTGGGCGTATGGCAGGAGGGAATCGTTACTTGGGTTGATCCGGATACGAAAGTACAGTACCAGTTCAATCAATTAGAAAAGAATTTGACAATCTCCAACGGCCTTTTAGGCGATGTCGCCGGCGATCAGATTGTCACAGTTCCTGTCGGAACTCGCCGGCGTCTATCAACGCGAAAAGGATTGGCCGGCGTCGATGAAGACGTTCCAAGCAGCCGAAGCACAGGCAGAGTTTTCTCCACCCCAGCTCAAGAACGCGGACCTATCCCGGGCGTGGCGCGGGCAGGCTTACGTCTATGTTGAGCAGAGCCAGCTGGATGAGGCAGAGAAGCTGTATCGGAAATGCCTTGATCTCAACGCCGCCGACGCCAGGGCGCTGAACGAGCTGCGTTTCATTCAAGTTCAGCGGGCCAAGCAGAACAAACCAGCGGTTCCGCAACAGCCTGTCTCGTCGCTCACACCCGCTGATGCCGGTACCTAAGAGCGGCCTCGCCAGGCAAGCAAGCATTATTTTTCATCACCTTGAAAGGGGTGGTTCTTACGGCTTCCGCCTCCTGACATCCGGAGCCGCCCCGGCCGCGCGGGCAAAGGCACCAGGCGCGATGCCGAAGCAGCGCGTGAACAGGCGTGACATATGGCTCTGGTCGGCGAAGCCGGCGGCGGCCGCGGCGGCGGCCAGCGGCGTGCCCCGTGCGATCAGGCTGCGCGCGCGGTGCAGGCGGCGCTGCATCAGGTAGGCGTGCGGCGTGAGCCCGGTGGCGCGGGTGAAGCCGCGGACCACCTGGAAGCGGCTCAGGCCGCTGGCGTGTGCCAGGTCGGCCAGCGTGTGGGCCGTGGCCGGGTCGTCGTCGAGCAAGGCCTTGGCGCGCAGGATGGCGGCGAGGGCGGACGCCATGGAAGGGGGCGCGGCGGCGCTGGAGCGGGTGAGGCGGGCCAGCAGGGCGAGCAGCAGGCTGTCGCGCGCCAGCGCGGCGGTGCCGGCGCCGCCGAGGCGGTCCGCGTCGGCGGCTGTCATCCAGGCGAACAGCCGGCGGAAATCGGCGGTGGCGGCGGGGTCCGCCAGCACGGGCCGCTCGAACTCCTGCGCGCCGCCATCGCCCGCGGCGAGCACTTCCTCGCGCGCCTGGGCGACCAGTGCCGGATCGAGGTAGAGCATGCGCCAGGCACGTCCGCCGTCGCCCAGCGGCGCGCCGTCGTGGACTTCGCCCGGATTGACCGTGATGAGCTGTCCTGCCTGTGCCTCCACCATGCCGCGGCCGCTGCGCGAGCGCTGGGCGCCGCGTTCGATCACGCCGAAGCCGAATTGCTCGTGGGTGTGCCGCGCGAAGGCCAGGCGCGTGTCGGCCGCGATCGCCAGCACGCCGGGCGCGCCGCAGGGAAGGAGCAGGAACGGGCGGGTCGTCATGCTCGTCAGCCCATCTTCGACGATGCCGATGCCAATGGTGCGGGTAGCCCGGCCAGGATCTCCGCGGTGCTGCGCTGGAAGCGGTCTACCAGGAAATCCAGCAGCACCCTCACGCGGGGCGTCATATACCGATTCCGGTGGAAGACGGCATAGATGCCCGGCTCGCTTTCGACCAGGTCCGGTAACAGGACCTCGAGCGCGCCGGCACGGATATCCGCCGCAGCGTCCCAGATCGTCTTGCGGGCAATGCCGACTCCGGCGAGTGCCCAGGTGCGTGCCAGCGCGCCATCATTGGTTTCCCACGCATTGTCCATGGCGACGGTGTGGGTCGAGCGCTTTCCTCCCGACACGAAATGAAATTCGTTCAGCGGGCCAGCGGCGGTGACCAGGACGATGAAGCGATGCCCGGCCAGGTCAGCCGGGGTGCGCGGCGTACCGTGCCTGGCCAGGTACTCGGGAGCCGCGCATAAGACCCGCCAGTTCGGCGCGAGCCGGCGTGCAATCAGCGAATCGTTCTCCGGCTTGCCAAAGCGGATGGCAAAGTCCACGTCATCGTGCAGCAGCTCAGACAGCGAGTCGGTCAGAGTCAGGGCGATTTTCAGTTCCGGCTGCGCACGGATGAAGTCGTCCAGCCACTGGTTGAGCAGATGGCGGCCGAAATCGGCCGATGCTGAAATCCGGACCTTTCCGCGCACCGCGCCCTGGCTCGCCTGGAGCGCGGCCTCGCCATCCTCGATGGCTCTCAGGGCGATGCAGCAGTGCCGGTGGTACAGCCGGCCCTCTTCGGTCAGGCGCAGTTGCCTGGTGCTGCGGTCGATCAGCCTGGTGTGAAGCGTGGCTTCCAGCTTGGCCAGCCGGGCACTGGCGGCAGCAGGCGAAAAGCCCAGCTTGCGGCCGGCAGCGGACAGGCTGCCGAGTGCCGCCGCTTCCACGAACAGGCGCATATCGCCTAGCCGATCCGTCGCCATCTTTCATTTGGATTTGAATTGGATTCAAAAATGTAGCCAATTATCAAATCCAAGTCCACCCGCCAGACTGCTGCCTTGCAACCCCGGACGAGGGGCGACAGCCGACAGCCAGAGGAGGGGCAACTCTATGGACGAAATCAGCAGAACAGCAGCAGCGGATAGCGGGCGCCAGGAGGTGGCGGGCAGGCTGCCGCTGGCAGGCTTGCTGGCATTGACGATGACCAGTTTCATTGCCACGGCGAACGAGGCCGTGCCGGCCGGCTTGCTCCCACAGATTGCGCAAGGATTCCATGTCACCGAAGCCTGGGCCGGACAACTCGTGACCCTTTGCGCGCTGGGGGCAGGCGTGGCGGCCATCCCGCTGACGGCCGTCACGCGTAGATGGCGACGCCGGCAGGTCCTGTTGCTGGTGCTGGCGGCATTTTGCCTCTGCAATGCCGTCACCGCGCTGTCCTCGCATTACGTGGTGACATTGGCCGCGCGTCTTGCCGTGGGACTTGCCACCGGGCTGGCGTGGAGTCTCCTGGCAACCTATGCGCGCGCCATGGTCCCTGCCGCGATGCAAGGTCGCGCGCTTGCGGTGGCCATGGTCGGCATTCCCCTGGCCTTATCGGTCGGCGTGCCGTTGAGTGCCCGGCTCGGCGTCATGATCGGCTGGCGCAGCGTGTTCGGCATCCTGTCGGGCATGGCGCTGATACTGATGGCCTGGGCGCGCTGGACGGTTCCCGATTATCCCGGCCAGGCGGCCGACAGCCGTCTGCCCGTGCGGCAAGTGCTGGCCATCCCGGGGGTACGGCCGGTGCTGTTGGTGGTGATGGCCTGGATTCTTCCGCACTACATTCTCTACACCTATATCGCCCCCTTCCTGGCCTCGGTTGGACTGGCCCGCCATGTCGATGCCGTTCTGCTGATCTTCGGCGTCTCGGCCATGTTGGGCATCTGGCTGGTCGGCTCATTGGTTGACCGCTGGCTGCGCCTTCTGGTGCTGGCCGGGCTGGGCGCTTTTGCCTCGGTCTCGCTGCTGTTCGGCCTGGGGGGCACGGCACCTGCGGTGCTTTGCCTGGGGGTGGCGGTATGGGGGCTGAGCTTTGGCGGCGCGCCGACCTTGTTGCAGACCGCATTGGCCGACGCGGCCGGCAGTCGGGCGGACGTTGCCCAGTCGATGCTGGTGACGGTGTTCAATCTCTCGTTCGCCGGCAGCGGGATGATCGGCGGTGTACTGCTCGAGACCACGGGTGTCGCGTCCTTTCCCTGGGTGGTGCTGTTGCTCGTGAGCATCGGCCTGCTTGCGGCCTGGCGCGCCAGTTCCCATGGATTCACGGCCGGCCGGCGTCGATACGCGCTGGATTCGGCAGCCGGTGCCCGGCCATAGCGCAAGCGCTTCATTTCAATGAGTCCAGACTCGGCAAACTAGCGCGCGCGTGACTCCATCAGGTCCAGCTCCCGTACCAGCCGGCGCGCGGTATGGTCGGAGATGCGGTCCTGGCGGGCCAGCGCGAAGAGAGTCTCGCGTTCCGCCCGCAGCCCCGCCAGCCGCATCTCGCGCTCGGCCCGGTCGGCCTTGCGCAACTGTTCCGGATCGGTGTCGCCCGGCACGCTGCCGTCGAGCGCCAGCCGGTGCTGGTAGAGCGAGATGACGTGGGCGGCGGCATTGGCGTAGACGTCCGCGTCGGCGGCTTCGCGCAAGGCGTGGAACTGGGCCTGCTCGATGGCGGCGATGGCCGCCTGCGCGGCCTGGCGCCGGCCCAGGTCTTCCTCCTGGCGCTCGGCCGGCTCCTCGGGAAGCTCCAGCCCGTCGAGCAGGCGCGGCAGGCCGATGCTGGCGGTCAGCAGGGAGATCAGGATCACCGCGGTGGCCAGGAACACCGCCAGGTCGCGCGCCGGGAACGGCTCGCCGGCCGGCGTCAGCAGCGGCAGGGTCAGCACGCCGGCCAGGGTGATGGCGCCGCGCACGCCGGCCAGCGCGGTGGCCACCACCAGGCGCCAGTGAGGCTTGCGCACGGCCTCGCCGCGCCGCCGTGCCGCGTACATCGTGAGCCGCAGCGAGACCCAGACCCAGGCCAGGCGCAGCAGCGCCAGCCCCGCGTTGATCGCCAGCGCGTACACGGCCAGCCACCAGGGACTGAGATGCCCGCTCTGCTCGACCGAGGCCATCGCGCCCTGGAGGATGCGCGGCAACTGCTCGCCCAGCAGCACGAACATCATGCCGTTCAAGGTGAACTGCACCGTATCCCACACGGCGGCGCGCTGCACGCGCGTGGCGGCCGTGGTGCGCCCGCGCAGCTCGACGTAGCTGGTGGTGATGCCGGCCGCCACCGCGGCCAGGATGCCCGAGGCGTGGGCGGCTTCGGCGAGCAGGTAGGCGGCGAAGGGGGTGAGCAGGCTGAGCAGGATGGAGGAGCCGCTTTCCTCGCCCACACGCGGCGCCAGCCAGCGCTGGCCGAGGCTGATCGCCAGCGTGGTGCCGGCACCGACGGCCACGCCGGCCAGGGCCAGCCAGAGGAAGGTCAGCGCGGCGCCGGCGAGCGAGAAGGTGCCGGTCAGGGCGGCCGCCACCGCGAAGCGGAAGCAGACCAGGCCCGAGGCATCGTTGAGCAGGGATTCGCCCTCCAGGATGTGCATCAGGCGCTTGGGCATGCGTGTGCGCGCGGCGATGGCCGAAACGGCCACGGGATCGGTCGGCGAGACGATCGCCGCCAGCGCGAAGGCGACCGCCAGCGGCATGGCCGGGATCATCCAGTGGATCAGGAAGCCGGCGCCGAGCACCGTGAACAGCACCAGCCCGAGCGCCAGTTCCAGCACCACGGCACGGTCCCGGGCCAGTCCGCTCTTGGGGATGCGCCAGCCGTCGAGGAACAGCAGCGGCGGCAGGAACAGCAGGAAGAAGGTGGCGGGATCCAGCGTGACGCCGGCATGGAAGACCCCGGCGATCAGCGCGCCGAGTGCGATCTGGACCAGCGGCAGGGGCAGGGGCAGGGAAAGGGGCGACAGGCGTGCCAGGTAGCCGCTGGCGACGACGGCCGCCAGCATGGCCAGGATGACTTCGATGGCGTTCAATGCGGGTCCTTGTCTAGGCTCGTCCACAAGGGGGACGCTGCGCGGCGGGCGCCGCGGTACGGCGAAAGGAAGCGGAGACAAGGCGGTGGGCCCGACGCTTCCGGCAGGTTGCGGATTATATATACATTCAAGAGTGTATGTAAGTGGCGCCGGAGCGGATGATAGGATGCCGTCACAATTTCCAGCCTCGGCGCAAGCCGCGCCAGCCACTCGCCATGACCTGCCTACCGAATGTCACGATCGCCCTGGAGACGGCCGCGCAGCCCTGCGTTGCCGGCCTGATCGATGAACTGGATGCTTACCAGAAGCCGCTCTATCCGCCCGAGAGCCACCACGGCATCGATATCGAGTCGCTGTGCCGGCCCGAGGTGCTGTTCGCAGTGGCGCGCGGCGCGCAGGGGGAGGCGGTCGGTTGCGGCGCGATCGTGCTGTGCGCCGGTGCCGGCGAGCTCAAGCGCATGTATGTGCGGCCGGGCTGGCGCGGGCAGGGGATCGCGGCGCGCCTGCTCGCCTTCCTCGAGGCGCAGGCGCTGGCGCGCGGCTGCGGCGAGTTCGTACTGGAGACCGGCGTGCGCCAGCCGGAGGCGATCGCGCTGTATGCGCGCCTGGGCTATCGGGAATGCGGACCGTTCGGCGACTACCTGCCGGATCCGCTGAGTGTGTTCATGCGCAAGGCCGCCGGCTAGCATGGCGGCGGCGCGGCTCAGAGCCGCTGGCGCGAAATGACCCAGAGGTGGAGGCCGAGGCTGGCGAGGAACAGGCCGGCGAGGTCCATCCAGTGCGGGCCGCCGCCCAGGCAAAGGGCCACGCCGGCGAGTCCGGCAGCCGCACCGGCGCCGGCACGCCACGTCGCCGGACGGCCTCGGCAATCCGGCGCGCGGGCAACGGACTGGGACGGAGCGAGGGGTTTGGAGGCGAGGCGGTTCGGCATGGGATTCCTTGCTGTCCCGGAGCGGGGCGCCGGGACGGGCGGCGGGGAAGCGGCTGGCATCCCTGCGCCGGGTCGCCGGCCGACTGGCGCGGCGGAACCTGGACTCGCACTGTACGGGCGGCCGGAGACAGTTCGAACGAATAAGTTCGACGATGCTTATTTGCTTTTCGCATAAAGCGCGCAGGGCCGGAAGGCAGAAGGCGCGTGCAAGTGCCGGCCGGGGCGGGCGTTGTGAGAAAATCGCCACCTCCTGCTCCGCCGCCCGCCGCCATCCACATCCCGTGCCAAGTGCGGCAATCGACGGCCACCGCCTGCTTCCTGACATGACGCCAGATCCTCTCGATGCCGCCACCGCGGGCACCGTCCCGCCCGACCTGCAGCCCGGCATGCCCTATCGCCACTACAAGGGCGGGGCCTACCGCATCGTCGGTCTCGGGCGCATCGAGGCCGACCTGTCGCAGGTGGTCGTCTACGAGGCGATGCGCGACCGCTCGCAACTGTGGGTCCGTCCGCTCGATGTGTTCTGCGAGGCCGTGGAAACCGCGGGCGGGGGCGCGCCGCGTTTCGCCCCGGATTGGCCGCCCGCGCTGGACTGCCTCGACTTCCTGCCGCGCGCGACCGTGCTGCAGGCGCTGGCCTGCTATGACGCGCCTTACCGTCACTACCATGACCGCCGCCATGTGCTGGAGATGTTCGAGGCGGCCCGGGCGCGCGGTATCCGGCTCACGCCCGCCCAGGCGCTGGCGGTCCTGTTCCACGACGCGGTCTACGTGCCGGGCTGCGAGCACAACGAGGCGGCATCGGCCGCGCTGCTGCCGAGCGTGGCCACGGGCGTGGCCGCGGACACGCTGGCGCTGGCCGCGCGCATCGTGCTGGATACCCGTGCCCATGTGCCGTCGGTGGACGAGGCGGAAACGGTGCTGGACCTCGACCTGCTGCGGCTGGCCGCGCCGGCGGATGCCTTTGCCGCCCATACCGAGGCCGTCTTTGCCGAGAACCGGGCCTTGCTGGCGGCGCAGACCGGGCTGCGGGACGAGGCGCTGTACCAGGACTTCCTGCGCCGGCGCATTGCCTTCCTGCAGGCGCTGGCGCAGCGCGAACGCTTGTTCCTGACTCCGGCCTTCGCTGACTGCGAGGCGGCGGCGCGCGCGAACATCGCCGCCATGGCGGCGGCCGCGCGGCGCGCTTGAGCGTCGCCGGCGTCGCCGGCGCTGCTTAGGCACAAAGGGGCAGCTACTCGTCCTGTGCGCCCTGCGCGTCCTGTGCGTCGCCGGCGGGCGGGTCGGGTGTGTAGGCGAGCAGGTCGCCAGGCTGGCAGTCCAGGACCTCGCAGATCTTTTCCAGCGTGTCGAAGCGCACGCCCTTGACCTTGCCCGACTTGAGCAGGGACAGGTTCGGCTCGGTGATGCCGATGCGTTGCGCGAGTTCACGCGACTTCATCTTCCGCTGCGCGAGCAGCACATCCAGTGTGACAAGAATGGCCATGTCGATTCAGATAAAGGCCGCGTTCTCGCGCGCGATGCGCGTGGCCTCGACCTGCGCCCAGGCGATGGCCAGCAGCAGGCCGCTCAACAGCCAGAGCAGGCCGTCTCCCAGGTAGACCAGGACGAGCCAGAAGGGTTGTTGCCCGTTGTCGACCAGCAGCAGGGCGAGCAGGGTGCGCGTCAGCGGCAGCGCGGCGCCGAAGGCGGCGACCGCCAGCGCGATACGGCGCAGGCGCATGGCGCCGGCCAGCGTGAAGATCTCGCCGCGCGCGAAAGCGGTGGACAAGCGGCCGGCCTGCCACAGCGCCGTCAGCAGCGCGGTGGCGGCCAGTGCCGACACGGCCAGGCCGGCCAGGCGGAACGGCAGGTCGAGCCGCAGGGCGTACTGCGGGCCGAGATCCCCGAGGAAACCGCGCACGGCGGGACTGAGCGCGGCGGCGGACAGGCCGAGCCAGAAAGCCGGCAGGAATGCGAGCGTCAACGCGGAGGCTGCCGGTGCGAGCCAGCGCAGCCAGCGGCTGATGGCCTGCACGCGCGACAGGGCCGCGCCATCGGTGGATGCGGTGAGGAGGGGGAAGCGGTTCATGCGGGCCTCTTCGGAGGGGTTTGCATCGGAATGGAAAGTATTGTACAACAGAAAAAGATTTCTGTTTTACGATAATTTTTCAGATCGGAATCCTGATGCCACTCTCTTTTGCCATGCCATCGCTCGCTACCGTCCGCCGCCTCGCCCCGCCCGCCGCCTGCCTCTGCCTGCTGTCCGCCTGCGCGCCGATCACACCGTCGAACCCGGATGCCGCACGGGTGCGCGTCACGCAGGTCGAACCTGGTCCATCGTGCCGCTTTCTCGGCGATGTCACCGGCAGCCAGGGCGATTTCCTGCGCGGCGCGATCACTTCCAATGCGGACCTGGAAACGGGCGCGCGCAATGACCTGAAGAACAAGGCTGCGGCGCTCGGCGGCAATGTCGTCACCCTGCTCACCCAGCGCGCCGGGCAGACCGGTTCGCGCGACAACCTGGCGCAGACCAACGTGACCCTGACCGGCAATGTGTACCACTGCCCGCCGCTATGAGTCGTCACGCTGAGACGTCACGCGCGGAGCGTGCGCCATGAAAGCTCTGCTCGCCGTGATGCTCGGCGTGCCGCGGCTGGCCGCTTGCGGGGCCGATGCGCAGGAAGCCAGGCCGGCAGCCGTGGCGCCTGTGCAGGTTCGCGCGGCGTACGGCCTGACCGGTCAGCAAGGGCCGGTTCTGCCGCGGGCCTTGCCGGCAGGCGCCACCGTGCCGGTCGCGCCCCGCGCCACAGCCGCGCCGGGACAGCGGTGAGGGCAACAGCCGGCCGGCTCAGGTGCGCTGGTAGAGGATCACGCCGTCGTCGCGCACGGTCCGGCTCGCCTCGCCGCGATGCACCAGGTGGTTCAGGCAGGCGATGCTCTCGCCGGTCGCCAGGCCCAGCAGGGCACGGTCGGATTCGGCGATGGGCCGCGAGAACAGCGCGCCGAACACGTCGACCGCGCGGCGCGGCTCGCCCAGGACCTCGCGCAGCCGCTGCAGGCTCTTGTCCTGCCCGCGGCGCAGCTTGTCGAGGCGGGCGTGCAGGCCGCGGAAGCACTCGTTGTGCGACGGCAGCACCAGCACGTCGTCCGGCACCTGGCGCTGGATCTTGTCCAGCGAGGCGTACCAGTCGGCGATCGGGTCGGCGTCTGGCTCCATCGGGTAGACCGAGACGTTGGACGAGATGCGCGGCAGCACCTGGTCGCCGGAAATGAAGAGCTTGAGCGCCGGGCTGTAGAGGCAGGCATGCTCGGGCGAGTGGCCCATGCCGATGACGACGCGCCAGGCGTGGTCGCCGATCGTGATCTCATCGCCGTCCTGCAGGCGGCGGAAGCTGTCGGGCAGGGCGTGGATGTGCTGGCCGAAGCGGCCGAAGCGGGCGCGGTAGGCCTCCAGGGCGGTCTCGCTCCAGCCGGCCGCACGGTAGAAGGCCACGCCGTCGGGCGGTGCCTCGCGGCCGGTGTCGGAGGTCGTCACGCGGCAGTTGAGGTATTCGAGGCGGCTCATCCACAGCCTGCAGTCGAACTTGCGTGTGAGCCAGCCGGCCATGCCGACGTGGTCGGGGTGCATGTGGGTGACGAACACGCGCGTGACCTTGTCGAGTCCGGGGACGCTGTTGCCGAGGCTGCGCCAGATGGCCACGGTCTCGTCGGTGCGCACGCCGGTGTCGACCACGGCACAGCCATCGCCGTCGGCGATCGACCACAGGTTGATGTGGTCGAGCGAATACGGCAGCGGCATGCGGATCCAGTGCACGCCGGGGGCGACTTCGAGCACGCCGCCGGGCGCGGGCGGGGCGGCGAAGGGATAGGTCAGGGCTGTCTCGGGGGTGTCCTGCGGACGGTCTTGTTTTTCTGTCACGGTGTCATGGCCCGGCGGGTGCTGCGCACGCCCGCCGGATCGGTTGGGGATGCTGCAGCTTACTGCAGAACGGCCGGGACCGGAGCGTCCGCGTGCAGGGAGGGCCCGGCGCATCGCGTCGCGGGTCCGCGCGCGAGGCGGGCGGCACGCGGCCGCCGCGGCACACCGGCCGGGGGCGGCGGCCCTGCCCCGGCCGCTCTTATAATCCCGGCTCTGCCCCGCCGGCCGCCGTGCTGGCGCTGCCCGGGCAGCTTCCGTCTCTTCTCTCGCCGATGACAGTCCAGATGAACCTTGCCGCGCGGCTCGACGCGGCGCAGCGCTTTTTCGACAGCGGCCGGCTCGATGCCGCCGCGCAGCAGCTGGAGGCCGTGCTGCAGTCCGATCCCGGCCACGGCGATGCCCTCGAGGGACTGGCCTACATCGCGCTGCGTCAGGGGCAGCCGGCCGAGGCCGCCGCCTATTTCGAGCGCGCCCTGGCAGTGCTGCCGCCCGACGCGGAACGGCTGGGCGCGGCCGGCATGGCGCACCAGGCCGCCGGCAACCACGCGCGCGCGGTGGCGCTGCTGGACCAGGCGGGCGCGCAGGGGCCGCGCCAGGCCGGCGCCCTGCACGCGGCGGCCATGTCGCTGTCGGCCCTGGGCGACCACGCCGGCGCGCTGGAGCGCCTGCGCCAGGTGGCGGCGTGGCAGCCGGGTTCCTGGGAGGTCCACTACAACATGGGACGCGCGCTCGGCCTGCTGGAGCGCTACGAGGAGGAGGCCGAGGCCTACCGGCGCGCCATCGAGCGCAAGCCCGACAGTGCCGATGCGCATGCCAACCTCGGTGTGGCGCTGGCGGAGCTGCACCGGTTCGACGAGGCGCTGCGCCTGTTCAAGAAGGCGCTGCAGCTCGACCCGAACAATGCCGGCGCGCGTGCCAACCGCGCCAGCACCAACCTGCTGCTGGGCCAGTTCGAGCATGGCTGGCGCGAGTACGAGTGGCGCTGGCGCAGCGGCGCGCAGCCGCACCACGGACTGTCCGGCGAACCCTGGCTGGGCGACAAGCCGCTGGCCGGCAAGACGCTGCTGCTGCACAGCGAGCAGGGCTTCGGCGATACGCTGCAGTTCGTGCGCTACGTCGAGCGGCTCGCCGGCAGCGGCGCCACCCTGGTGCTGCGCGTCCAGGACGCCCTGTGCACGCTGCTGGAGGGCTATGCGGGGGTGGCCGCGGTGATCGGCCGCAGCGAGCCGCTGCCGCCGTACGACTACCACTGTCCCCTGATGAGCCTGCCGCTGGCCTTGTGGAAGGCCGCGCCGCAGATTCCGGACCGCGTGCCCTACCTGCAGGCGGATCCGGCGCGGCGCGCCGAGTGGACGTCCTGGCTGGGGCCGCGCGCGCGGCCGCGCGTCGGCATCGCCTGGGCCGGCAGCGCCACCAACCTGAACGACCGCAACCGCTCGATGCGCTTGCAGGACTGGGCGCCGCTGCTGGCCGCGCCGGCCGACTTCATCGCGCTGCAGAAAGACCCCAGGCCCGGTGACCTGGCCGCCTGGCAGGAGCTGCCGGCGCTGCGCGATGCCGCGCCGGGCCTGCATGCCTTCCGCGATACCGCGGCGCTGGTCGCGGAGCTCGACCTGGTCATCTGCGTCGACACCGCGGTCGCCCACCTGGCCGGCGCGCTCGGCAAGCCGGCGTGGATCCTGCTGCCGTTCACGCCTGACTGGCGCTGGCAGCTCGCGCGCGGAGACAGCCCGTGGTATCCGGGCACGCGGCTGTTCCGCCAGCCGCGCCGCGGCGACTGGGCGCCGGTGATGGCGCAGGTGCAGGCGGCGTTGCGGGAGCGCCTGGCGGAGTCCTGAGGCCGGCCGCGGTGCCGCCTGGCGTGCCGGCGCTCAGAGCGAGGCGCCGCCGCACATCACGATCTGCTGGCCGGTGACGGCGCCGCCGAACTCGCCCAGCAGGAAGGACGCCAGCGCGGCCACCTCTTCCGGTGCGACGAAGCGCCCGATCGGCGGCAGGCGCGGCGGCGTGCCGGCGCGGCCCGGATCGCGCAGGAAGGGCGTATCGGTGGCGCCCGGGGCGATCACGTTGACGGTGATGCCGCGCGGCGCCAGTTCGGCGGCCCAGGAGCGGGCCATGCCCACCAGGGCGGCCTTGGTGGCGGCGTACTGGCTGCGCGTGGGCGCGCCGTTGGCGGTGCGGCTGCCGATCAGCAGGATGCGGCCGCCGGCGTGCATGCGCGGCGCCAGCCGGTCGGCCAGGCAGGCAGCCGCTTCGACGTGGACCCGCCACATTGCCGCGCCGTCTTCCATCGACAGCTCGCCCAGCGCTGCCGTGCGCATGAAGCCGGCCGCATGCACCACGGCATCGACGGCA
Source organism: Cupriavidus sp. USMAA2-4 (assembly GCF_001854305.1). Classification (NCBI taxonomy): domain Bacteria; kingdom Pseudomonadati; phylum Pseudomonadota; class Betaproteobacteria; order Burkholderiales; family Burkholderiaceae; genus Cupriavidus; species Cupriavidus sp. USMAA2-4. The sequence continues at coordinate 2,914,681 of NZ_CP017749.1, forward strand.
CCGAGGCGCTCGCAGACCTGTGCCAGGCGGGCGAGGTCGCCGACGTCGACCGCCTCGCAGGTGAGGCCCTCGATGGCCTCGGACGGCGGCGTGCGGCACAGGCCGGTGACGCGCCAGCCCTCCTGCAGCAGGCGCATGGCGATGGCGTGCCCGATCCCGGACGAGGCCCCGGTCACGATGGCATGGCGCGCCCGAGCGGGGCGGCTTGGCGTGGCAGGCATGATGGAGCGGTGCATGATGGAGCGGTACTTGCTACGTAAGACCAAGATGAAGGGAAAAGGGCAGGGCCCGCTGCCTATCCGGCGGCGCTTGCCGTCCCGGGGCCGGACTGCCCCACCGTTTCCACGCGCACATCGCCGCGCGCCTCGAACGGCGCCAGTTGCTCCGGCGTGACGTCCTGGTCGGTGATCAGGGTCCAGGGCCGTTCGATCGGGGTCCAGTGCTGCTGGCTGGCGTGGCCGACCTTGTCGGCGGTGACCAGCACGAATACGTGCGCCGACTGGCGGATCACGCATTCCTTCAGGTAGGCCTGCTCGGCCGAGGCTTCGCACAGGCCGTTGCGGGCCACCACGCCGTCGGCGCCGAGGAAGGCCTTGTCGACGCTGATGCGGCTCAGCGAGAGCTGGGCCAGCGCGCCCAGCGTGCTCATGCTGGAGGCGCGCACCTCGCCGCCGATCAGCGTCACCGGCATCCCCGCGGCGGCCAGCGCGGCCACCACCAGCAGGTTGTTGGTGACCACGCTCACCTGTTTTCCGGGCAGGTGGGGGGCCAGCGCGGCCGTGGTGGTGCCGCCGTCGAGGAAGACCGTGTCGCCGTCGGCGATATGGGCGAACGCGGCGCGGGCGATGGCCGCCTTCTGCGCCTTGCCGCTGACGCGGCGCTCCTCCAGCGGCGCCTCCGGCTCGTGCGAGCCGACCGCGGCCGCGCCGCCGTAGGTGCGCAGGATGCGGCGGTCCGAGGCCAGCGCGCGCAGGTCGCGGCGTACCGTGGCTTCCGACATGCCGAAGTGCTCGCACAGCGTGGCGACATCGTTCATGCCGTTGAGGACGGCGTTCAGCATGGCCTCGCGGCGCTTGGTGACTTTCATTGGTGGCGTTCCTGTACCCGTGACGGCGCGGCCCGGGGGGGCGGGCCGCGGCAGGGGTCCAATGTAGCAAATCCCGCCGGCGCGGCGTCCGCCGCGTGGCCGCCCGCCTGCCGCCGCGCTCGGCGCGCTCAGCCGCGCACCCAGGACTCGGCCACCGCCACGTACTTGATGCGCTGGCGGAAGTAGGTGAAGGCGATATGCAGCGTGCCGTCGGGGCCTTCCACGATGGAGGGGTAGGAGTACTCGCGGTTGCGCTGGTCGGCCGAGTTGTTGGTCATGCAGTAGCCGTCGCCGATTTCCAGGTTGCGCCGGCGGCGCCAGGTGCGCCCGCCGTCCTCGGAAATGGCCAGCGACAGCGGCGCGCGCGGCGCGCCCCAGAAGGCGGTGCCGCGTGCCGATGCCTGCTGCTCGCGCAACTCGCCGCTGTCCTCCGAATCCTCGATGTCGTCGTAGAGGGAAGCGCGCCGCTCGCTGCTGTGGGAGGCATCGCTCTCGTTGAACACCAGCGCCAGATGGCCGTTGCGCAGCGCCACGAACTGGATCGAGGAGTTGTTGTTGGGCAGCCCGGTCGGCTCGGGCGCGCTCCAGTGGCGCCCGTCGCGCGAGCGGCTGGCGTAGATGGCATCGGCCCAGCGGCTGCGGTACAGCGCCAGCAGGCTGCCATCGGCGAGCGGCTGCACGTTCATGTGGACGCAGCCGACGCTGTCGGGCACCACGTGCTCGTGCCACGTCAGGCCCTGGTCTTCGGACACCATCACGGCGCTGACGTCGTCGTTGCCGACCCAGCGCTCGCCCGGCTGGGTGCGGCACAGGAACACCGGGCAGGCCCAGGCGCCGTCGGGCAGCACGGCGATGGGCTGGCGCACGAAGGTGCCGGGGCGGTCGAACAGGGTCTCGATCGGGCCCCAGCTGCGGCCGCCGTCGTCGGAGATGCGCCGGCGCACGATGGCGGTGTTCTGGTGGCCGGAGAGCTGGGCGGTGTAGAGCAGCCAGAGGCGGCCGTCCGGCGCGGCGAACAGCACCGGGTTCTGTTCGGAGCGCGCCGGATCCTCCGACAGCTTCAGCGGCGGCGTCCAGTGCCGGCCGCCGGCCGGCAGCCGGGACAGGTAGATCGAGACGTCGGGAATGCCTTCCTGGGTGCCGCCGAACCAGGCGCACAGCAGGTCGCCGCCGGGCAGGGCGAGCAGGTTGGCGGCATGGTTCTGCACGCAGGGCGTCGGCAGGAAGGCCTCGCGGCGGCCGGCATCGGTGCTGGCGAGGTGCACTTCGCCGTCGCTGGCGGTGAGCGCGAGGGCGGCGGCGGGCTGGACGATGGCGTTCATGGCGTGTGTCGGGTGAGGGGTTGGGTCATTGCGCGGAGCCGTTCGGGCGGGCGCTGGCGGCGGGCGCGCCCTGGGCGGCGCGGGCCGGCGCGAACAGCTTCTCGACCACCAGGACCAGCGCCGGCGTCACCAGCGCGACGTACATATTGTCGATGCCGAAGGGGTTGCCCAGCAGGTACCAGGCGGTGGTGGCCACGGCCGCCAGCACCAGGCCGGCGACGGCGCCGCGGCTGCTGCCGAAGAAGGGCAGGTAGATGCCGATCAGGGCCACGATCGAGACCGACAGGCGCAGCGCGCGGGTGAAGAAGGAAAGCGCCAGGATCTGCGGTACGAACAGCACGAACACCAGCGGCACGAAGCCGACCGCCAGCGAGATCCAGCGCGTCGCGCGCAGCTCCTGCTCAGGCGTGGGGCGGTAGCGCGGCACGTAGAAGTCCTTGACGATCAGCGAGGCGATGGCCAGGGCCACGGTGCAGACGCTGACGAAGATCGAGGCCACCAGCGAGGTGGTGACCACGCCGGCCAGCAGCGGGTGCATGTGCTGCAGGAAGACCGGCAGCGCGTACAGGCTCTTGATCTCGGGGTAGAGGTACTTGGCGGCGACGCCGATGAAGCCCAGCGCGATCGAGATCGGCACGCACAGCACGGCGGCCATCAGCGAGGCCTGGCGCGCCGCCGCCGGGCTCTTGGTGGCGGAAATGGCCTGGATGATGAACTGGGTGGAGAAGATGGCGCCCGCCGAGCCGATGATCCAGGCGCCGATGGTGCCGCCGCTGAGCGCGCCGTGCCAGGTGAAGTAATGCTCGGGCATGGTCCGCACCATCGGCGCCAGGCCGCCGGTGAGGCGCCAGGCCACGGCCACCAGGATGCCGATGCCGAGCAGCTTGACGGCGCTGTGGAAGATGGTCAGGTAGGCCACGCTCTTGAGGCCGCCCCAGGCAAAGTAGATGGTGCTGATGGCGGCGGTGATCAGCGCCGCGGTGGTCAGGTCGACGTGCATCACCGTGGAGATGGCCGCCGCGCCGCTGACATAGTTGCCGACGTTCACCAGCAGCAGGGCGTAGATCATGATGGCGGAGACCACCAGCTTGGCGCCGTTGCCGTACTTGCGGGCGATGAAGCCGGAGATGGTGAACTCGCCCGAGGCATAGAGCCGCTTGGCCATGAAGAGGCCGAACAGCAGGAAGCCGATGGCCGCCGAGATCACCGACCAGGACGCGGCGATGCCCACGTTGAAGGCTTCCTGGGAGGTGCCGACGGTGGACTTGGCGCCGATGTACTCCGACATCAGCAGCACCGCCACCACCACGGCCGGCATCGAGCGGCCCGCCACCATGAACTGCTCGGAATCGCGGCTGCGCAGGCGCACGCTGGCCACGCTGGTCACCACGATGTAGACCGCCACCATGGCGATGATGAGGACGGTGTCCCCATGCGAGAAGGACGTCATCTCTGTCTCCTGGTCAGGCGCGGGAGGATTCCCGCGGGGCCGGCTTGTCGGTGCCGGCTCTGGGTGCTGCGGTGTCTGTTCTGCGTTGCGCGGGGCCGCGGCGGCCCCGGCGCGAGGGTGAGAAAGTGCGTGCGTGAGAGGGATCAGGCGGCCTGCGCCGGCCGGGCCTGCTCGCGCCGCGTGGCCAGCTCGCAGGCCTGGCGCAGCGCCTCCAGCATGCTGCGTTCGTCCGCGATGCCCTTGCCGGCGATGTCGAAGGCGGTGCCGTGGTCGACCGAGGTGCGGATCACGGGCAGGCCGACGGTGATGTTGACGCCGGCTTCGAGCCCCATCACCTTGACCGGGCCGTGGCCCTGGTCGTGGTACATCGCCACCACCACGTCGAAGTCGCCGCGGCCGGCGCGGAAGAACAGGGTGTCGGCGGGCAGCGGGCCTTCCACCTGCCAGCCGCGCGCCTGCAGCGCCTGCACCGCCGGGATGATCTTCTCTTCCTCTTCGCCGTAGCCGAACAGGCAGTTCTCGCCGGCATGCGGGTTGATGCCGCACACGCCGATGCGGGGCTGTGCGATGCCGGCGCGCACCAGCGTGGTGTGGGCGCGCTCGATGGTGCGCTGGACCAGGCCCGGCTCGATGCGGCGGATGGCATCGAGCAGGCCGATATGGGTAGTCACGTGGATCACGCGCAGGTTCGGCGCCACCAGCATCATCGACACCTCGTCGATGCCGGTCAGGTGCGCCAGCATCTCCGTGTGGCCGGGGAAGATGTGGCCGCCGGCGTGCAGCGCTTCCTTGTTGAGCGGCGCGGTGCAGATGGCATCGAACTCGCCGGCCGAGGTCAGCTCGACGGTGCGCGCGATGTAGCGGTAGGCGGCGTCGCCGGCCACGGCCGACAGCTGGCCGTAGGGCAGGTCGGCGGGAATCAGGCCGAGGTCGATGCAATCGACGATGCCGGGGCGGAACACGGCATCGGCCGGCTGCGCGACGGTGCGCACTTCCAGCGCCGTGCCGGCGCGGCGGCCGGCGTCGCGCAGGCGCACGGCGTCGCCGACCACGATCGGGCGGCATTGCTCGTAGACCGCGCGATGCGACAGCGCCTTCATGATGATCTCGGGGCCGACGCCGGCGGCGTCGCCCATGGTGATGCCGATGACCGGCCGGTAGCTCGTTGCAGTCATTGCAGGGTTTCCTTGGTTCGGATGGGCGCGCGCGGCGCGTCCACGGGCGTGGCGGCGGACAGGCGCTTCCACGCGGCATGCAGGGAGCCGGGCGTGCCGAAGCCGCCCGCCTTGGTTACCACCGCCAGCGGCGCGCCGGCACGGGCAGCGTGCAGCAGCGGCATGCCGGGTTCGACCTCTTCGGCGATCCGCAGCGCCTCGATGCCGGCCGCGGCCAGCAGCGCGCGCGCCGTTTCGCCGCCGGTGGCCACCAGGGCGCCGGCCAGCGGCAGGCCGGGCGCCAGCAGCGTGGCCAGGCGCCGGCAGTGGCGCAGGCCGTCGGCCGGGTCGGCGCGGGTGGCCTGGCTGAGCGTGACGAGCACGTCGCGGCGCGCGCGCAGCGCGGCGGCGACGGCCTGGCCCAGCGGCGCGACGGCTTCGTCGGGGCCGTCGACCGGCACCTCGAACGCCAGCAGCGCGTCGCCGGCGGCGTCGCGCAGGCGGGCAGCCTGGGTATGGGAAATGCTGGACATGCTGCCGACCACGGTCAGCACGGGGCCGGGGACGATCCCGGCATCGGTGCCGGCGGCGGCTCCCGCGCCATCGTGGTCGTCGGCATCGTGGCCGTCGGTATCTTCAGCGCCTCCGTCAGCGCCTCCGTCAGCGCCTTCGCCGGCGCGGCGGTCCAGGCCGAGCGCCTGCATCAGCGCGGGCGCGAGGCCGCCGGAGCCGGCCCAGAAGACACGCTGCAGCGCGGCCGATGCGGTGGCGATGTGCGCGAGGTCATCCTCGCCCAGCGCGTCGCAGACCACGGCCTGGATTCCTTCGGCCTGCAGCGCGGCGAAGCGGGCGGCGAGCGCCGGCCGGCCGGCGCGGATCGCCTCCAGCGGCAGCAGCGCCGTGCGCAGCCCCTGTGCGCGCAGCATCGCGCCAAGGTCGGCGCGTCCCGGGATGCCTTCATTGCGCCACACCTCGGTCTTCTCGACCGCCACGCCGTGCAGCCACTGGCGGCCATCGCGGGTGGTGCGGCCGGTGGCCGGATAGGCCGGGGCGACGATGGCCAGCCCGGCCAGCGGCACCAGGGCGGCGATCTCGGCGGCGGCGTTGCCGCGCAGCGTCGAGTCGACTTTCTTGTACAGGCGCGTGCCGGCGCCGGCCAGTGCCTGCCAGGCATCGAGCTGGCGCCGGGCGGCCTCGGCCGGCGCCGCGCGGCGCGAATCGGCATCCACCGCCAGCACGTCCTGCCCGGCCGGGCAGGCGGCGCCCGCGTGCAGCAGCACGGCGCTGCGCAGGCCCAGGCGGGTGCCGGCGACGGCGCAGTCGGCGGCGCCGGACAGGTCGTCGGCGACGATCAGCAGGCGGGCGCGGATGGCGGGAGCGTTCACGGCAGCAGGCGCTGGTAGACCGCCTCGATATCGGCGAGCGACATCGGCTTGGGATTGTTGGCCATCAGGCGCGTGACCTTGGAGGCGGCCACGGCCAGTGCCGGCACGTCCGCCTCGGACACGCCGTAGCGGCGCAGGTCCTGCGGAATGCGCAGCACTTCGGTCCATTCCGCCAGGCGGGCGATCAGCGCCTGGGTGGCGGCCTGCTCGCCGGTGGCGGCGTCGGCGATGCCCAGCGTGCGCGCCACGGTGGCCAGGCGGCCGGCAACCGCGCTCGCGTTGAAGGCCATCACATGCGGCAGCAGCATGGCATTGGCGACCCCGTGCGTGATATGGAACATGCCGCCCAGCGGGTAGGCCAGTGCGTGCACGGCGGCGGTGCCGGCGGCGGTCAGGGCCAGCCCGCCGTACATCGAGCCGAGCATCATGGCCTCGCGCGCCGGCGCATCGTGGCCGTCGCGGTAGGCGGTGACGATGTTGGCGCCGATCAGCCGCATCGATTCCAGCGCGAACATATCGCTGACCGGATTGGCCTTGGTGGAAATATAGGACTCCAGCGCATGCACGAAGGCATCGACGCCGGTCGCCGCCGTGATCGGCTGCGGCAGGTCGAAGGTCAGCGCGGCGTCCAGGATCACCAGCTGCGGCAGCAGGTGGCGGCTGACGATGCCGACCTTGAGGGCCTCGTCCGGCAGCGTGACGATGGCGTTGGGGGTGACCTCGGAGCCGGTGCCCGCGGTGGTCGGCACCAGGATCATCGGCACGCCCGGGTGGGCGATGCGGTCGATGCCCAGCCAGTCGCGCAGCGGGGCGTCGTTGGTCAGGCGCACGGCGAACAGCTTGGCCGCGTCCAGCACGCTGCCGCCGCCGATGGACAGCACGGCCTGCGGCGCGAACGGCGCGATCTGCTCGCGGAACACGGTCTCGATGTTCTCGATGGTCGGCTCCGGCTCGACGCCGCGCACGACGCGCACCTCGACGTCGCGTGCCGCCAGCGCCGCGACCACGCGCGCGATGGTGCCGTTCTCTTCCATCACCGGCTGGGTGATCAGGGCCAGGCGCGCGACCGGGCGGTCGAGCAGGGCCAGCTTTTCGGGCAGCAGGTCGAGGCTGCCGGTGCCGTGCACGAGGTGCTTGACGGTCTGGAAATGGTAGGTGGTGGTCATGGCCGGATCCGGTGGCTGGGTCGGGCGCCGCGGGCTCAGCGCGCGGCGGCGGTGCGGTAGACGGACAGGGCCTCGGCCAGGTGCTCGCGGGTCTTGGCGTCGAGCGGTCGGGCCGGGGCGCGGGCGGGGCCGGCGGGCATGCCGAGCATCTCGGCGGCGGTCTTCAGCACCACCGGCATGGTGCCGAGGGCGAAGGCGTCGCGCAGCGCGCGCAGCGATTCCTGGGCCGCGCGCGCGGCGGCGATGTCGCCGGCCTGGAAGCGGTTCCAGATCGACATCACGACGCCCGGCACGGCATTGGTGGTGGCCGCCACGGCGCCGTCGCCGCCGGCGATCAGTGTCCACAGGATCATCGAGTCGGTGCCGGTGAAGACGGCGAAGTCGTCGCGGCGCAGGTTGATCAGTTGCAGCAGGCGGTCGAAGTCGCCGCCGCTGTCCTTGATGCCGCGGATATTCGGTACCTCGGCGAGGCGGCGCACGGAGTCGATGGTCAGCGTCACGCCGGCCTTGGCCGGGATGGTGTAGAGCATGACCGGCAGGGAGGTGGCGGCGGCGATGGCACGGTAGTGTTCGACCAGTTCCGCCTGGGTGGCGCCGTTGAAGTAAGGGGTGATCACCGACACCGCGTCGACGCCGGTGTCCAGCATCTTGCTGTTGAGGGCGATGACGTCGCGCGTGGCATAGGCGCCGGTGCCGGCAATCACCGGCACGCGGCCGCGCGCCTGCGCCACGGTGATGCGGGCGATGCGCAGCTTCTCTTCTTCGGACAGTGCGATGAATTCGCCGTTGGTGCCGAGCACGAAGAGGGCATGGACACCGGCGTCGACCAGGCGGTCGACCAGGGTGCGCAGGCCGGCTTCGTCGACCGCTTCGTCGGGGGTCATCGGCGTGATCAGGGCGGGGATGATCCCTCGGAACGAGATGGTCATGCTTGGCTCTCCTTGCCATGCGCGCCGCCCGATGGAAGGCCGGGCGGCTTGTTGTGCGGGGCGGTCGAGGGTGGCCTCTGCCATCGATGGCAAGGTCCGCGCGATCCGTTGGTTTGATCGGTTCGGTCGCGATGCGCGGCACGTTCCGATCGATTCCGTCATTGTAGTGGATGATCTGGTTGAATCGATCATCGTTAACCCGAGTTTGATTGAAACGATCAAAATAGGGAGGGGCGATCGATCAAGCTGCCGCAATGTGCGGGAAATGCGCGTCAAAGTGGCCTGGTGACTGCGCGCACCCGGTCCGCTGCATGTCTGCCCAGACACTTCCATCGTGCCGGAGCGGTGCCTGAGGCGGCCTTCCCTGTCGCTCCGATCAATGGCCGATAATCGAACTATCCGCGCAAGACGGGCATACAAGAACCTCTGTTTTCTGTGGAAAATACTGGCCTCGCCATGCATCAGACGGATGCACGGTAATCGCACAAAGAAGGCGATTGCCGCATGGAAAGGCATAGAACACCAACTGGAGGATTCTGATCGTGTCGACACGCATCCTGCGCAAGCTCGCCCTGGCCGCGCTGGCCACCACCACCTTCCTGGCAGGCGCCGTCCACGCCGCTTATCCGGACCGTCCCATCAAGCTGGTGGTGCCGTTCACGCCCGGCGGCGTGACCGATGTGATCGGTCACAGCATCGCCCAGCGCCTTTCCGTGGCGCTGGGGCAGCCGGTGGTGGTGGAGAACAAGCCGGGCGCCAGCGGCATCATCGCCACCGACCTCGTCGCCAAGTCCGCGCCCGACGGCTATACGCTGCTGCTGGCGGCGATCGGGCAGGGCGCGGTCAACAACCACCTGTACCGCAAGCTGCCCTACGACCCGAAGGCCGACCTGGCGCCGGTGATGCTGGTGGCCGAAGGCCATAACGTGCTGGTGGTCAACGGCGCCGGCAGTCCCTACAAGTCGGTCGCCGACCTGGTGGCCGCGGGCAAGCAGGCGCCGGGCAAGCTGACCTACGGCTCCTTCGGCAACGGCTCGTCCTCGCACCTGTCCGCGGCCACCTTCGCCGCGTCGACCCACACCGAGTTCACGCACATCCCCTACAAGGGCAGCGCGCCCGCCATGGCCGACCTGCTGGCCGGCCATACGGCCTTCATGTTCGACAGCCTGAACACGGCGCTGCCGCAGATCCGCGCCGGCAAGCTGCGCGCGCTGGCAGTGACCGGCCCGAAGCGCTCGCCGCTGCTGCCCGACGTGCCCACCATGGCCGAGGCCGGCGTGCCGGGCTACAACATCACGGCCTGGTTCGGCATCCACGTGCAGGGCAAGACCCCGGCCGCCATCGTGCAGCGCCTGAACAAGGAGCTGGTGGCCATTGCCCACGCGCCGGACCTGCGCCAGCGCTTCGCCGAGCAGGGCGTCGACCTGGTGTCCGGCAGCCCCGCCGACTACGCCGCCTTCCTCGACGCGGAAAACCGCAAGTGGGCCGCCATCGTCAAGCAGGCCAACGTCACCCTCGACTGACGCCGAGGCGCGGCAGGGCCGCCGCCTGGAGGAGGCTCTGCGCCTCCTCCGTCCGTTTCCAACACTACTTTCCGCCGCCATGCCACGCCTTCCCGCGCTCCACGGCCTTCGTGTCCTCGACCTGACCCGCGTCCTCGCGGGCCCCTGGTGCACCCAGAACCTCGCCGACCTCGGCGCCGACGTGATCAAGATTGAACATCCCGGGCGCGGCGACGACACGCGCGGCTGGGGCCCGCCCTACCTGCGCGACGGGCAGGGGGAGGACACCAGCGAGGCCGCCTACTACCTCAGCATGAACCGCAACAAGCGCTCGGTAGCGCTCGATTTCACTACGGAGTCGGGCCGTGCCCTGGTGCGCGAGATGGCGGCGTCCTGCGACATCCTGGTGGAGAACTACAAGGTCGGCGGCCTGGCCAAGTACGGCCTGGACTACGAGAGCCTGCGCGCGCTCAACCCGCGCCTGATCTACTGCTCGATCACGGGTTTCGGCCAGGACGGGCCCTATGCGGCGCGGCCGGGCTATGACTTCATGATCCAGGGCATGGGCGGGCTGATGAGCATCACCGGCGAGCGCGACGACCTGCCCGGCGGCGGACCGCAGAAGGCCGGCGTGGCCGTGGTCGACGTGATGACCGGCATGTATGCCACGGTCGCCATCCTGGCCGCCGTGCTGGAGCGCCAGCGCAGCGGCGAGGGGCAGCAGCTCGACATCGCCCTGCTCGATTGCGAGGTCGCCATGCTGGCCAACCAGCCGCTCAACTACCTGACTTCCGGCCAGGCGCCGCGCCGTGCCGGCAACGCCCACCAGAACGTGGTGCCCTACCAGGTCTTCGCCGCCAGCGACGGGCACCTGATCGTGGCGGTCGGCAACGACAGCCAGTACCGCGCCTATTGCGAGGCGATCGGGCGCGCCGAGCTCGGCACCGATGCGCGCTTCGCCACCAACAGCCAGCGCATCGTCAACCGCGACGCGCTGATCCCGGAGCTGGAAGCGGTCATGCGCACGCGTCCGCGCGATACGTGGCTGGCCGCGCTGGCCGAGGCCGGCGTGCCCAGCGGTCCCATCAACGATATCGCCCAGGTGTTCGCCGACCCGCACGTGGTGCATCGCGGCCTGGCGCGCACGCTGGCGCACCCGCTGGCCGGCACGGCGCCCACGGTGGCCAGCCCGCTGCGCCTGTCGGCCACCCCGGTGGAATACCGTAAGGCGCCGCCGCTGCTGGGCGAAGATACCGACGCGGTGCTGGCCGAGTGGCTGGGCATCGACGGCGCCGGCGTGGCCAGGCTGCGCGAGGAAGGAACGCTGCGCTAGTCCGCTACGTCGTTCGCCCCCCGCCCGAGCGGCGGCGCGTCCAGGCCGCCGGCCAGGCGCAGGGCCGGCCGGCGCGCGACATCAACCGACGCGCGCGGCAAGGTCGCCGAGGCTGGCGATGGTGTCGTGCAGTTCGGTGTGCAATTGGACCACCAGCGCGCCGGCCGGCAGGGCGCGCGCCAGCGGCGCCGCCTGGCCGGCCCACTGGGCCGCGTATTCGGCGCTGCCCTGGGCCTTGGCCGCCGCGTGCAGGGCCTTGCCGGCGTCGTAGGCGATCGGATAGTCGGGGACCGCCGGCGCTTCGGCGGCCGCGCCGAGGGCTGTCAGCCGGTTGGCGAAGCCGCGCGCCGCGCGCCCCGAGATCGCGCGCGTCAGCGTGGTGTGGCGCGGGCGCGGCACCGTCAGCGCGGTGCGATAGGCGGCGTCGGCGGCCGATTCGGGGCAGGCGACGAAGGCCGTGCCGAGCTGGGCCGCCTGCGCCCCCAGTGCCAGCACCGCGGCGATGCCTGCGCCATCCATGATGCCGCCGGCGGCGATCACCGGCAGGGCGGTCTTGCGCACCAGCAGCCGCGTCAGCGCCAATGTGCCCAGCCCCTCGTCCTCGCCTGCCGGCTGGAAGATCCCGCGATGCCCGCCGGCCTCGATGCCCTGGGCCACCACCGCGTCGATGCCGGCGGCCTCGATCTGCCGTGCCTCGTCCAGCGAGGTCGCGCTGGCGAGCAGCACGATGCCGGCCGCGTGCAGGGCGTCGATGGTCGGCTGCGGCGGCAGGCCGAAGTGGAAGCTGACCACGGCCGGCTTCTCCTCCAGCAGCATGGCCAGCATGGCGTCGTCGGCGAGGAAGCTGCGGTAGATCTCGCGCAGGCCGGCCGGCGGCACGGCGCCGTGCTCGGCGAAATGGGGGGCCAGGTAATCGAGCCAGGCCTGCTCCCGTGCCGGGTTTGCCTGCGCCGCCGCGTGGCAGAACAGGTTGACCTGGAACGGCCGGGCGGTCAGGGCGCGGGTCTCGCGGATGGCCTTGCGCGCGGCGTCGGCATCCATGGCGCCGAGGCCCAGCGAGCCGAGTCCGCCCGCCTCGGAGACCGCCGCCGCCAGCGCGGGCGTGCTGACGCCGGCCATCGGCGCCTGGATGATCGGGGTCGTGATGCCGAGCCGGGTGAGCAGGTCGCGGCGGTCGTCGGTGGGGTGGGCAGGGTGCATGGCGCGGATTCCAGGTTGACGAGTGATGGGCAGGATGGCGGCCGCTCCGCGCGCTCAGGCCGGATGGCCTGTCCTGCGCGGGCAGCCGGACGGTGGCGGTCAGCGGTCGGTCAGGTGCGCAGCAGCTCCCGCTGGAAGGCCTCGTAGGCGGAAGTGGAAAATCCCTCGCGCCTGACCAGGAAGGTATGGACGGGGCGTACCGGCACGCACTGGAGGGCCGCGGTGTGGCGCTGCAGGTCCAGCAGCGAGCGCGGCACCACGGCGACGGCGGCTCCGGCCGCGACGCTGGCGAGGATGGCGTGATAGGACGGCATCTCGCGCACCGCCAGCCGCTGCCGCAGGTCTTCACCGCCTTCGGCCAGCCACGCTTCCGCGCACAGCCGATAGGTGCAGCCGCGCGCGAAGGCGGCCAGGTGGCGCAGTGCCACGTCCTCCGGCCGGCGTACCTCCGGGTGGTCGGCCGGCAGCACCAGCACCAGGTCTTCGGTGCACAGGTAGGTGCCGGCCAGGCCTTCGCCCAGTTCGCCGACATCGATGGCGGACGGCACCGCCGTCCCCGGGTGCGCCACCACGGCGCAGTCGAGGCGGTGGGCCAGCACGGCGTCGGCGAGGAAGCGCGAGGTGCCGGTGGCGATCTCCAGCGCCACGTCGGGCCAGGCGTGGTGGTAGCGGCCGAGCGGGCGGGGCAGCAGGGTTGCCGCAGAGCTTTCCATCGATCCGACCCGCAGCGTGCCGCTGGGTGCATCGGCGCGCATCGACTGGCGCGCTTCCTCGGCCAGCGTCAGCATCTGCTCGGCATAGCCCAGCAGGCGGTGGCCCTCGGCAGTCAGGATCATGCGCTTGCTGTCGCGCTGGAACAGCGCCACGCCCAGGCTCTCTTCGAGCTGCTTGACGCGCGTGGTCACGTTTGACTGCACGCGCTCCAGCCGCTTGGCGGCACGGGTGATGCTCTGTTCACGCGCCACGGCGCGGAAGATCTCGAGTTCTGCCAGGTCCACGATGGTGCTTCTCTTTTTGTTCTCATTATGAGAATGAATATTATTGAAGTATCGTAATAGGAGAACTTAATGTCAAGGTGGAGAAAGCAGCAGGCGCGCAGGGGATGTCGTCGTTCTGGCGGATGCCCGCCCTCTCCCCCAGCCCTTCTCCCGCGGGCGGGAGAGGGGAGTCCGGTTGCCGTCAGGCAGGAGTTGTCGTGCTGGGCGAAGCCGGCGAGATACGCCAACACCGCTGGCCAAGCATGGTGTCTTGGCTCCCTCTCGCCGCGCGGGGAGAGGGTGGGGGAGAGGGGTGGTTTAGCAAGGCGCCACGCAAGAACGAAGCCGTCGGTGTTGTCCAGCGCGTCGCCGCCAGGGAGCGGCAGGCAGAGAACGCGGCGCCTCAGACCGCCGACGTGCCCGCCTGGCCGGCGGCGGCGCCGAACACCGGCGGCGCGGTGACGATCGAGGTCAGCGCCGGCTCGGCCGGCTCGAGCAGTTCGGGGCGGGGCAGCGGGCGGCGCAGCGCCGTGCTGGCGGCGAAGGCCTGTTCCATCGCGTGGGCGACACCGAGCACCTGGCGGTCGGCGCGGAAGCGGCCCACCACCTGCAGGCCGAAGGGCATGCCGGCGTGGTCCAGCCCGCAGGGCAGGCTGATGGCGGGATGGGTGGTCAGGGTGACCACGTAGGTCGGGGCCAGCCAGCGGTAGTAGTTCTCCTGCGGCTCGCCGTTGATGGTCTCGGCGTAGAGCTGGGTCCAGGGGAAGGGCGAGACCGGCGTGGTCGGGGACAGGATCACGTCGTAGTCGGCGAAGGCGGCCTGGAAGCGCTGCAGGATGCGGGTCTGCTCGGCCTGCGCCCAGGCGCTGTCGAGCAGGCTCATGCGGGCGCCCATCTCATAGTTGGCGCGCGTGTTGGGGCCGAGGCTGGCGGGGTCGCGCTCGTAGGCGGCCTGCATGCCGGCGACGAAGCTCTCGGCGCGCAGCACGTCGAAGCAGCGGTGTACCTCGCCCAGGTCGAGCGCGATCTCGTCGCAGCGGCGGAACAGGTGCCGCATGGCGTCGATCTTGGCGCGGAAGGTGCGGCGGATGTCGTCATCGACGGCGCAGGCGCCGAAGTCCTCGGTGTAGGCCACGCGCAGCGAGCCGAGGTCGACCGGCTGCGGCACCAGGAATTCGAGCGGGTCGAGAGCATAGGTGAGCGGGTCGCTGGCCGAGGGGCCGGCGCTGGCGGCCAGCTGCAGGCAGGCGTCGGCGACGGTGCGGCCCATCGGTCCGACCACCGAGATCGGGGTCCAGCCGAGCAGCTTGCGCGAGCTGGGCACGACCCCGGGCGAGGGGCGGAAGCCGACCACGCCGCACTTGGCGGCGGGAATGCGCAGCGAGCCGCCGGTGTCGGAGCCGGTGCAGACCGGCAGCATGTCGCAGGCCAGCGCGGCGGCCGAGCCGCCGGAGGAGCCGCCGGCATTCAGGTTGGGATTGAAGGGATTGCCGGTGGCGCCCCACACCACATTGCGCGAATTGGCGCCGGCGCCCATTTCCGGGATGTTGGTCTTGCCGGTGACGATGGCGCCGGCGGCGCGCAGGCGCGCCACCAGCACGTTGTCCGCGGCGGGCACGTGATCGCGGTAGAGCGCCGAGCCATAGGTGGTCAGCAGGCCGGCGGTGGCCTCGAGGTCCTTGACCCCCAGCGGCAGGCCGTGCAGCAGGCCGAGGGGCGCGCCGTCCAGCACCGCGCGCTCCGCCGCGCGCGCCTCCTCGCGGGCACGTTCGTAGCAGGTGGCGGTGATGGCGTTGACGAGCGGATTGACGGCCTCGATGCGGGCGATGCAGGCCTCCAGCAGCTCGACCGGCGAGATCTGCTTGCTGCCGATCAGGCGGCGCAGTTCGATCGCGGACAGCGCGGGCAGGCTTGGGTCGGAAGACATGGAATTGGGCTCCGGAGTGTCAGGTCGGGCAAACGGTGCGGCGCGGCGCGAGGCGCCGGCCGGGGGGGCGTCCTAGCGGCTGTGTCCGCGCGCGGCCACCGGCCACAGGCCGGCGACGGTGCCGCCGCGCACCGTTACCAGGGTCTCGTACAGGTTGAGGGTCGGATCGCAATGGCCCGGTACCAGCAGCATCTGCTCGCCCAGGGCAGGCAGCGCGTCGGCGCCGGCGCCGGCGGCAGGGGCCACGATGCCGTGCTCGTCGTTGGCGGCGAGATAGTCGAGGCGGCCGTCGCGGGCCCCGTCGCGCCAGGGCAGCGGCAGGCCGGAGTCGGTCGCCACGGACTTGAGGCCGGCGTCGACGATCACGCGCGGCTCGGCGCGGCTGGTGGCGGCCACGCTCATCACCGTGGCGGCGAGGAAGAGGCTGTGCTCGAAGCGCAGCCCGTCGGCCGCCGCGGCGCCCTGGTTGCGCCCGTAGTCGGCATCCATGAAGACGTAGGAGCCCGGCTGCAGTTCGGTGTAGACGCCGCTGGCGAGGTCGAATTCGACGCTGCCGGTGCCGCCGCCGGTGACCACTTCGCTGCGCACGCCCGCGCCCTGCAGGATGCGCAGGGCGGCGGCGGTACGCTGGGCCGCGCGCGCCGCGGCCTCGCGCCGCTCGCCGTGGCCGCGCAGGTGCTGGATGCCGCCGTGGTAGGCCTGCAGGCCGCGGAACACCAGCTGCGGATGGCGGTCGATGGCCTCCACCAGGCGCAGCGCGGCGGTGCCGTCGGCAACGCCGCAGCGGCCCTGGCCGATGTCGATCTCGACCAGCACGCTGAGGCGGCTGCCGGCAGTGGCACAGGCCTCGGCCAGCGCCTCGACCTGGTGCGCGTCGTCGACGCAGACGCTGAGGTGGGCATGCCGGGCCAGGGCGGCCAGCAGCGCCAGCTTGGACTCGCCCACGACCTGGTTGCTGACGTGGATGTCACGGATGCCGGCGGCGACGAAAGGGAGCGCCTCGCTGACCTTCTGGCAGCAGATCCCGACCGCGCCCCGCGCCACCTGGGCAAGCGCGATGTCGGGACACTTGTGCGCCTTGGCATGCGGGCGCAGTTGCACGCCGGCGCGGTCGCAGGCCGACTGCATGCGTTCGAGGTTGCGCGCGAAGGCATCGAGGTCGAGCACCAGGGCGGGGGTGTCGACGGCGCGGAGCGGCTGGCCGGGCAGGGCCGGTGGCGGCAGCGCGGGCAGCGTTGCGGCGGTGCCGGAGGGATTCGGGGCGGTCGGAAGCGTGGTCATGGGGCAGTCTTGCGCGGCGGGGCGCGCCATGGGCGGCGGCACCGGCCATCATGCGGCGGTGCCGCCGCCGGTGTCAAACCGGGCGGCGGCGGTGCCTTGGACGGTGCCGGCGTGCCGGCGGCGGGCCATGGTGATGTTCGGTCGGCGTGGTTCTGCGGACCTTGGTCAGTCGGCGTCGGCCAGGCGGCGCCGCTCAGTCGGCATGGATCTGCGCGCGTTCGGCGATGGCGCGCATGCGCGGCAGCTCGCCGGTGATCAGCGCGGTCACGGCGGCGCCGTCGGCATAGCTGGGCTCGAAGCCGACTCCCACCAGCTTCTCGCGCGTCTCCGGATCGGCCATGGTTTCGGCCAGGGCCTTGCTCAGCCGGGCCTTGACGTCGGCAGGCAGGCCGCGCGGTGCCACCACCGCCAGCCAGGTGTCCATGTCGATGGCGGGGAAGCCGCTTTCGGCCACCGTCGGCACCTGGGGCAGCAGGCTGGAGCGCTTGGCGGTGGTCACGGCGATGGCCTTGACCTTGCCGGAGCGCACCTGCGGGATGGCGGCCGAGACGGTGTCGACGGTGAAGGGGATCTGCCCGCCGATCAGGTCGGTCATGGCCGGCGAGCTGCCGCGGTAGGGCACGTGCAGCATCTTGATGCCGAGGTCGTGCAGCAGCATCTCGCCGGCGAACTGCGCCGTGGTGCCGGTGCCGAAGGAGCCGTAGGAGTACTTGCCCGGCTGCGCCTTGACCGCCGCCACCAGTTGCTTGAGATCGTTGACGGGGACGTCGCGGTTGGCCAGCAGGATCAGGCCGGTGCGCCCGGTCAGGCCGATCGGCTCGAAGCTCTTGAGCGGGTCATAGGGCAGGCGCGGATGGATCGCCGGATTGACGGTGAAAGTGGTGCCCGAGCTGACCAGCAGCGTGTAGCCGTCAGGGGCGGCCTTGGCAACGAAGCCGGCGCCGACGATGGTGCCCGCGCCCTGGCGGTTGTCGACCACCACGGTCTGGCCCAGGCGGTCGCCCAGCTTCTTGGCGAGCAGGCGGCCGATCACGTCGGTGGCGCCACCCGGCGGGAACGGAATCACCATCTGCAGCGGGTGGCTCGGGTAGGTGTCGGCCAGTGCCGCGCCGGCGGGCAGGACCAGCGTGGCGGCCGCGAGGCAGGCCGGCATCCAACCCGGATTCGACTTCGACTTCGACTTCGACTTCGCTTTCATCAGTGCTCTCCTGCGTGGCAGTGGCGTGCCGCTGGGGCCCGTCCGCCTGCCGCCTGCTTCGTGGCTTCGTGGTTGGGGGGCGTGGCCGGGTCAGGCCGCTGCGAGTCGGGCTGCCTTGGCAAGGAAGCCCTGGTACTCCTCCGGCGGCACGAACAGGCCGCCGGTGGTCCAGGCCAGGTGGGTGGCGCGTGGCAGCGCGCCGGCCAGGCCATGGTGTTCGAGGTAGGCGCGCCCGGCCGCGCTGCGGCACAGCATGTCGGGGCCGCTGAAGCCGGCCGCGGCCGAGGGCTCGATGTGCAGGCCTTCGCTGGCATCGAGCTGCGCGAGGTGGCGGAACAGGGTCGCATCGGTCACGGTGAAGACGCCCGACAGCAGCGGCGTCATCACCTGGGCGGCCAGTTGCGAGGCGCGCGGCACGGCCAGGCCGTCGGCCTCGGTGCGGTTGTCCAGGCCATAGTCGTAGACCGAGGGATGGCCTTCGCCGGCCAGCATCTGCACCAGGAAACAGGGCGAGCGGACCGGTTCGGCGAAGAAGCAGTGCACGTGCGCGCCGAACAGCTGGCGCAGGCCGAAGGCGATGCCGGCCGGTGCGCCACCGACGCCGCAGGGCAGATAGACGAACAAGGGGTGGTCGGCGTCGACCGCCACCCCGGCAGCGGCGAGCTGGTCGCGCAGGTGCAGCGCGGCGGCGCTGTAGCCCAGCAGCAAGGACAGCGAGCGCTCGTCGTCGACGAAGTAGGCGAAGGGATCGGCCGCGGCCTCGCGGCGGCCGGCGGCCACGGCCTGCTCGTAGTCGCCGGGGTGCTCGACCACGCGCACGCCGCGGCGGCGCAGCCGCTCCTGCTTCCACGGCTTGGCGTCGGACGACATATGCACCTCGGCCCGGAAGCCGAGCGCCGAGGCCATGACGCCGATGCTGAGGCCGAGGTTGCCGGTGGAACCCACCGCGACGCGGTAGCGGCCGAAGATCTCGCGCGCTGCCGGGCCGGCCAGGCGCAGGTAGTCGCTGGCGCCATCGGTACGATCGCTGCCGCCGGCGCCGGGCAGGCCGTGTTCGCGCGCCAGGCGCTCGGTGAACTCCAGCACCTCGTGGATGCCGCCGCGCGCCTTGATCGAGCCGGCCACCGGCAGGCTGTGGTCGGCCTTGAGCCAGAGCGCGCCGAGCGCTGGTTCCAGTCGCAGGGCCTGCTGCATGGCCGGCGCGCGCTGCAGGGCCGATTCGATGATGCCGCCGCTGGCCTGCAGTTCCGGGAACAGCTGTGCCAGCAGCGGGGCGAAGCGGGTGAAGCGGTCGCGGGCGGCTTCAATATCAGCCAGACTAATGTGCTCGCTGCCGGCGGCGAGCGCGGCGGGCGGCACGTCCAGGCGTGCGGGGTTGGTCCAGAGGACCGGCTCCGCAGCCCGCAGGTGGTCCGAAAGGTCCAGGACCCTCGTGTCGGAGAGGGGGGCAGCGGCGGTGGTCGGGGTCATCTGGGAATCTGGCGTACAAGCAGTCATGTCTGGCATTGTTGGCGGCGCCAGGCCCGGTGACAATCCATTTATACTGATTCGGTCATTAGTCAAACTAATTCCGATGCACGGATTTGACGCATGAGTGCGATGCTCTCCTCCTCGCTGCTGAGCTGGTTGCGCTGCTTCGAGGCCGCCGCCCGCCATTGCAGCTTCACCCAGGCCGCCGGCGAGCTGTGCGTGACGCAGGGGGCGGTCAGCCAGCAGATCAAGCAGCTCGAACAGTGGCTGCAGCGCGCCCTGTTCCTGCGCACGCCGCGCGCGCTGGTGCTGACGCCGGAAGGCGAGCGGCTGCGCTTCGTGCTGCGGGAGTCCTTCCAGGCCATCGAGAGCACGCTGACGCAGTTGCGCAGGACGCGCGCGCCCGGGCCGCTGGCGCTGAGCTGCGCGCCGTCCTTCGCCATGCGCTGGCTGACGCCGCGGCTGGGCGAGTTCTTCCGCGAGCACCCCGAGGTGGGCCTGCGCGTCTACGGCGAATTCCACGCGCTCGACCGCGCGCGCATGGTGCGCGACGGCATCGATGCCGGCGTGCGCTTCGACCTGGGCGGCTACGCCGACCTCAAGGCCAGTGTCTTCCTGGAAGAATGGCTGCTGCCGGTGGCCAGCCCCGCCTTCCTTGCCGCGCACCCGCGGCTGCGCTCGCCGCGCGACCTGGAGGCCGGCTGGCTGCTGCATGACAGCAGCCCCTGGGATGGCGCCGACGAGTTCGCCGAGTGGCGCCACTGGCTGGCCGAGGCCGGCGTCACCGTGCCGGGCCTGGAACAGGGGCAGCGCTTCAACCTGTCGCAGCTGGCGGTGGGCGCGGCGCTGGCCGGCCAGGGCATCGCCATGGGCCGCTCCGCGCTGGTGCTGGAAGACATCGAGGCCGGCCGGCTGGTCGACCTGTTCGGGCTGCATGTGCGCTCGCAGGCCTCCTATGTGTTCGTCTCGGCCCACGGGCAGACCCCGGATATCGCCAAGGTCGAGGACTGGCTGGTGGGCGAAGGCGCGCGCTTCGACGCGGCCAGGGCACGCCTGCTGGCGGCGACACGGCGCTCCGGCTGAAGGGGAGCGGACCGCGCGCGAGGCTCCTCAACGGCCGGCCGTCGCCACGGGCGGGGCCGTGCTTGCGGTGTCCTTGGCGCCCCCACCATCCTCAGCATCCTTGGCGCCCGCCCCGCCCCAGCCGCCGCCGAGCGCCTTGACCAGCATCACGCTGGCCACCAGGCGCCGGCGCCGCACGGCTTCCTCGGCGCGGGCGCTGGCCAGGGCATTGCTCTCGAGCACGCTGACATCCAGGTAGGCGACCGCGCCCTTGCGGTAGCGTTCCAGTCCTTGCGCCAGGGCCAGTTCGGAAGCTTCGGTGGCGGCACGCTGGCTGGCGGCTTCTTCTCCCAGCGCCGACAGGGCGGCGAAGTTGTCCTCGACGTCCTGGAAGGCGCGCAGCACGGTGGCGCGATAGTCGGCGGCGCTGGCGTCGAAGCGGGCGCGCGCGCTGTCCGCCAGGGCGTGCCGGCGTCCGCCGTCGAACACGGTGCCGGCCAGTGCCGGCCCGAGCGCCCAGAAGCGGCTGGGCGCGCTCAGCCAGCCGGCCAGGCTGGTGCTCTCCAGGCCGAGGCCGGCGGACAGCATCAGGCTGGGGAAGAAGGCCGCGCGGGCCACGCCGACCTGCGCATTGGCAGCCGCCACGCGGCGCTCGGCGGCGGCGATGTCGGGGCGCCGCCGCAGCAACTGCGAGGGCACGGCCGAGGGCAAGGGCGGCAGCGGCGGTGCCGCCGCCACCAGCGGCGCCAGCGTGAAGCGCGCCGGCGGCACGCCCAGCAGGGTGGCGATGGCGTGCTCGAGCTGGGTGCGTGTCAGCCGTACCTCGGCAAGCTGGGCCTTGGCGTTCTCCAGCTGGGCGCGCGCCTGCGCCACTTCGCCTTCGGTGGCGATGCCGCCGCGCCAGCGGTTGCCGACCAGCTCCAGTACCGTCGCGTCGCTGTCGACCGTGCGCGCCAGCAGGTCGCGCTCGCGCTCGGCAGAGCGCAGGCTGAAGTAGTCCGCCGCCAGTTCGGCCTGCAGGCTCAGGCGCATGGCGGCGACGTCATCGGCACTGGCCTCGGCGCCGGCCTGCGCGGCATCGACGCTGTTGCTGACGCGTTGCCAGAGGTCCGGCTCCCAGGTGGCGCTGAGGCCCAGCAGGTGGTCGGGCTCGGTCTTGCCGGCCAGCGAGCGGCCGACCACATTGGCCGAGACGTGGCTGCTGCCGCCGCTGGCGCCGGCGACCAGGGTGGGAAAGTAGGCGGCGCGCGCGGCGCGGGTCTGGGCGCGGGCGTCGTCGAGCAGCGCCCGGGACTTGCGCAGGGTCTGGCTGGTGGCGTCGAGCCGGGGCATCAGCGCGTCCAGGGTGGTGTCGCCATAGGCGCGCCACCATTGCGGGGGCGGTGCCGCCGCAGCGTCGGCTTGCGCCGCACCGGCTTCCTTGAAGGCCGGCGGCAGGTCGACCGCGGGCACGCTGTAGGGCGGTGCGGTGGCGCAGCCGGCCAGGCTGCCGAGCGCGAGGAAAGCGAAGCGGGTGAACAGGGTGCGAAGGCCGAAGGCGGCGGCGCGCAGGGCCTGCGTGCGCGACGCGCGCGGGCCGCTGGCGGAGACGCCCGCATGGCTGGTGCGGTGGTCCGGGGGCGAAGCAGGGAAACGGCAGCTGTCGTCTGGCATGGCGCGCAATCCCTCGTTCACTGGTCGCCGCGGCTCGCCACGAGCCGGACATGCACGCCGGCCATCAGGCCGTCGCCCGGGTTGGCCACGACCTGTTCGCCACCCTGCAGCCCGCTGGCGATCTCGACATGCGAGCCGAAGTCGCGCCCGAGCGTGACGGGGCGCAGCTCGATCGTGCCGGCCGCACCGACCACCGCCACGCGCGGGCCCTGCGCGCGGAACAGCAGGGTGCTGGCGGGCAGGTCCCAGCCCGCCTGGGCGACCGGCGCGCTCAGATGCGCTTCGGCGTAGGCGCCGGGCAGGATGCGCCCGCCGGCGCTGGCGGCCTCCAGCTCGACACGCAGGCTGCGGGTGCCGGCATCGATGGCCCCGGCGCTGCGCGTCACCGTGGCCGCGAAGCGCTGGCCGGGGTACTGCGGCAGCGACAGCCAGGCCGGCATGCCGGGCGTGACCAGCACGCTGTCGTCCTGCGGCACCTGGATATAGATGCGCAGCTTGTCGCCGGCCGACAGGTGGAACAGCTCCTTGCCGGGGCCACCGTTGCCGCCGGCGTCGACCAGCGCGCCGGTGTCGACGTTGCGCGCTGTCACCACACCGTCGAAGGGCGCGACGATCCGGGTGTAGGCGGCCTGCTGCGCCAGGCGCGCGACATTGGAGCGGGCCGAGGCCAGCGCGGCCGCCTTGGCCTGCATGTCGGCGCTCTTCTGGTCGGCCTCCTGCTGCGCCACCGAGCGCGAGCGCAGCAGGTCCTGCCAGCGTTCGGCGGTGCGCCGGGCCAGGTCGTAGTTGGCGGCCGCGACGGCTTCCTCGGCGCGCGCCTGGCGCAGCTGGTCGCTGATCTCGGGGGCGTCGATCTCGGCCAGCAGCTGGCCCTGGCGCACCGGCGTGCCGATATCGGCAACCCAGCGGCGCAGGTAGCCGCTGACGCGCGCATAGACCGGCGCGTCCTGGTAGGCACGGACATCGGCCGGCAGCACCAGTTCGGTCTGTGCGCTGGCGCGCCGCGGCCGCACCGTGGCCACGGCGGGCAGGCTGCCGTCGGCGCTGCTGTGCGCCAGCGCGGCGCGTGCCTGCAGGCGCGGATAGATGCCGGCCGCCAGCATGGCCGCGACCGCGGCCAGGGCCAGGCAGGCAGCCTGCCCGCGGCGTGGGCGGCGCGTTCCGGTGGCGGCTGGCGTGGCCGCCGGTGCGGCGGGCAGGGCAGGAGGCGTGGGAGGGTTGGGCGGAAGTCGGGTCATGCCTGGCCTCGGGAAGTCGGGGTCGGAGTCGGGGGGAGGTCGGGGAGCGTCGCGGCGGCCGGGCGGCGCCGCGCCAGCCAGCGGTGCAGCAGGGCGAACAGCGCGGGCACCAGCACCAGCGTGCTGACCGTGCCGGCCGCGAGGCCGCCGACCACGGCGCGGCCGAGCGGCGCGTTCTGGGCGCCGGCGGCACCGGCGCCGAGCGCCATCGGCAACATGCCGATCAGCATGGCCAGGGCGGTCATCAGGACCGGGCGGAAGCGGCCGGCGCCGGCCTGCAGCGCGGCCTCGGCGGGCGCCACGCCAGCGGCCAGGCGCTCGCGCGCCAGGCTGACCACCAGGATGCTGTTGGCGGTGGCGATGCCGATGCACATGATGGCGCCGGTCAAGGCCGGCACGCTGATGGTGGTGTGGGTGGCGAACAGCATCCAGGCCATGCCGGCCAGTGCGCCGGGCAGCCCGCCGAGGATGACCAGGGGGTCGAGCCAGGACTGGAAGTTGACCACCATCAGCAGGTAGACCAGCACCACGGCGATGGCCATGCCGGCCGCCAGTCCGGCAAAGGAAGACTGCATGGTCTGCACCTGGCCGCGCACCACCAGCTCGGAGCCGGGCGGCAGCTCGCGCCGCGCCTCGTCGACCAGGCGGCCGATGTCGTCCGCTACCGCGCCCAGATCGCGCCCGCGCACCGAGCCGAAGATATCGATGACCGGCTGCACGTTGTAGTGCGACACCACGCCCTGCTGGCTGCCGCGCACCACGCTGCCGAAGGTGCCCAGCAGCGCGCCGGCGGCCGGCGCGGCGCTGCTGCCGGTCAGGCCGGGGAGGCCGGCGCCGAGCGGGATATTGTCCAGCGCCTGCAGCGAACCCATGGCGTACTGCGGCACCGACACCATCAGCGGATAGCTGACGCCGTTGCGGGGATTGAGCCAGAAGTTGGGCGTGGTCTGGCTGCTGCCGGACAGCGAGATCAGCAGGTTCTGCGCGACTTCGCGCTGCGACAGGCCGGCCTGCAGCGCGCGCGTGCGGTCGACCTGCACGGTCAGGGCGGGCTGGTCGTCGGGCTGCTGCAGGTGTACGTCGACCAGGCCGGGCACGCCGCGCAGGCGGGCGGCGAGCTTGCCGGCCAGCGCCCGGTTGGCCTCCAGCTTGTCGCCCACGACCTGGATGTCGATCGGGGCCGGCAGGCCGAAGTTGAGGATCTGGCTGATGATGTCCGCCGGCAGGAAAGAGAAGCTGATGCCGGGGAAGGCGGCCGGCAGCAGCGCGGCGAGGCGCGCGCTTTCGTGCGCGGCGGAGGCGCCGGGCTTGAGCGAGACCAGGATCTCGGCGTCGGCGCTGCCGATCGGCAGCGCCGAGTCGTAGGTCAGGTTGATGCCGCTGACCGGCAGGCCGATGTTGTCGAGGATGCCGGCCACCTGCGCGGGGCCGATGGCGGCGCGGATGCGGCCTTCGACGGCGTCGGCCAGGCGCGCCGTTTCCTCGATGCGGGTGCCGGTGCGGGCGCGCATGTGCAGGCGGATCTCGCTGCCGTCCACGGCGGGGAAGAAGTCGCGGCCGAGCCAGGGCAGCAGCGCCAGCGAGGCCAGGCAGGCGGCCAGGCACAGCGCGGCCAGGCGGCGCGGCCGCCGCAGCGCGTGGCCGAGCCAGCCGGCATAGGCGTCGCGCAGCGCGCAGAAGGCCGCCTCGAAGCGCGCCTGCAGCGCGGCGCAGCGGCGCTGCCAGGCGCGTCGCGGCGCGCTGCCCTCGGCCCGCAGCAGGTAGTGCGCCAGCGTCGGCACCAGCGTGCGCGAGAAGAAATAGGAGGCCACCATGGCGAACACCACCGCTTCGGCCATCGGCACGAACAGGTAGCGCGCCACCCCGCTCAGCAGGAACATCGGCAGGAACACGATGCAGATGGCCAGCGTGGAGACCAGGGTGGGCAGGGCGATCTGCGCGGACCCTTCCAGGATGGCCGCCTCCAGCGGCTTGCCCAGCTCGCGATGGTGGGTGATGTTCTCGATCGCCACGGTGGCGTCGTCGACCAGCACGCCGACCGCCAGCGCCAGCCCGCCCAGGGTCATGATGTTGAGCGTCTGCCCGAGCGCCGACAGCGCCATCAGCGAGGCCAGCACGGACAGCGGGATCGATACCGCGATGATCAGCGTGGCGCGCCAGCTGCCGAGGAAGAGCAGGATCATGCAGGCGGTCAGGCAGGCCGCCACCAGGGCCTCGTGCAGCACGCCGTGCACCGCCGCGGTGACGAACATGGACTGGTCGGAAACCGGCTGCACGCGCAGCGCGGCCGGCAGCCCGGCGGTGATGCGCGGCAGCATGGCCTTGACCTGCGCGACGATGGACAGGGTCGAGGCATTGCCGCTCTTCTCGATCTCGAGCAGGGCGGCGCGCTTGCCGTCGCGCCGTACCACGTTGGCCTGGGGCGCGTAGCCGTCGCGCACCTGGGCCACGTCGCGCACGTAGACCACGCCGCCGGGACCGCCGCGCACCGGCAGGTCGTTGAGCGCGGCCACGGTGCCGGGGCTGCCGTTCAGGTCCACGCGGTATTCGAGCGCGCCGATCTTGGCGGTGCCCCCGGGCAGCACCAGGTTCTGGGCGTTGATGGCATTGACCACGTCGAGCGGCGACAAGCCGCGCGCCTGCAGCGCGCGCGTGTCGAGGTCCACCATCACCTGGCGTACCTTGCCGCCGTAGGGCAGCGGCACGGCGGCGCCCTGCACGGTGGCGAGCCGGGTGCGGATGAAGTTGTTGCCGAGGTCGTAGAGCTGCTGCTCCGGCAGGCTGTCGCTGGACAGCGCCAGGCGCAGGATCGGCACCGTCGACGCGCTGTAGCTGAGGATCAGCGGCGGCGTGGTGCCCGGCGGCATGTTGCGCAGCATCGACTGGGCGCCGGACGAGGTCTCGGCGATGGCGCGGTTGATGTCGGCGCCGGGATGGAAGAAGATCTTGATCACCGCGACCCCGGCCAGCGATTGCGACTCGATGTGCTCGATATCGTCGACGCTGTTGGTCAGCGAGCGCTCGTAGCCGGTCACGATGCGGTGCGCCATGTCCTCGGCCGACAGGCCGTTGTAGGTCCAGACGACGCTGACCACCGGGATGTCGATGGCGGGAAAGATGTCGGTGGGCGTGCGCATCAGCACCAGCGGGCCGGCCAGCAGCAGGCACAGCGCCAGCACGACGAAGGTGTAGGGGCGGCTCAGCGCGAGCCTGACGATCCACATGGACGGGTTCTCCGGCTGGCGGCGGGCCGGGCGCGGCGGGCGCCGCGCGCCATCCGTGCCCCGGCCCGACCGCGGGCATTGGTTCGGAGCCGATTCTAGGAAGGGGTGGGGGCCGGAAAGCCTGACGATCGCATTACAGAATTGTCATTTCCGCCCCCGGCGGGCGCCGCTATCATCGGCGCAGGCGGTGCACGGTGCACCGCCCGCGCGGTGCGCGCGACATGAGGCAGTGACGAGGCAAGCCATGAAGATCCTGGTGGTGGAGGACGAACCCAAGACGGGGGAATACCTGCGCAAGGGACTGAGCGAGTCGTCCTTCGTGGTCGACCTGGCGGTGACCGGCCGGGATGGCCTGCACCAGGCGCTGGAAGGCGACTACGACCTGGTCATCCTCGACGTGATGCTGCCCGGCCTGAGCGGCTGGGAGGTGCTCAAGGGCCTGCGCGAGCGCAAGGACACCCCGGTGCTGTTCCTGACCGCGCGCGACGAGGTGGAGGACCGCGTGCGCGGGCTGGAACTCGGCGGCGACGACTACCTGGCCAAGCCCTTCGCCTTCGTCGAGCTGCTGGCGCGGGTGCGCACGCTGCTGCGGCGCGGGCCGGTGCGCGAGGCCGAGCGGCTCGAGATCGAGGACCTCGAGATCGACCTGATCCGCCACCGCGTGACACGCGCCGGCCGGCGCATCGACCTGACGCCGCGCGAGTTCTCGCTGCTGCATTTCCTCGCCCGCCGCCAGACCGAGGTGCTGAGCCGCACCCAGATCGCCTCCCATGTGTGGGACATGAACTTCGACAGCGACACCAATGTGGTCGACGTGGCGGTGCGCCGGCTGCGCGCCAAGATGGACGACGATTTCCAGCCCAAGCTGATCCACACCGTGCGCGGCATGGGCTACGTGCTGGAGAGCCGGCGGCACTGATGCGCAGCCTGTCCCTGACCACCCGCCTGGCGCTGGCCTTCGGCCTCGTCGCCGCCCTGGTGTTCGGCGGCGCCGGCACCTACCTGTACCGCGCGCTGGCGACCCAGGTGATCGAGCGCGACGATGCCGAGCTGCTGCGCAAGGCCGAGCGGGTGCGCCGCGAGGTCGCGGCGCAGGACGGCATCGACTGGCAGGAACTGCGGGGCGTGGTGTCCGGCAACGACGAGTTCGGGCTGCTGGTGCGCGATGCCGCCAGCACCACGCTGCTGCGCGCCGACGCGGCTGGCAGCGGCTCGGGCGACGGCGCATTGCCCGCCGTGCCGCCGCTGGCGGCCGACGCCATGCTCGGGGCGGCCGCCATCCGGGGCTGGACCGACGCGCGCGGCTACCCGGTGCGCGGCGTGCGCGCGCTGGCGCGCGACGGCCACGGCCGCATGCTGGACTATTTCCTCTACCAGACCGGTGCGGCGCGCGCCCAGCTCATGCGGGCCTACCGCGCCCGGCTGCTGCTGACCGGGCTGGTCGGCTCGCTGGCGGTGGCCGCGCTGGGCTACCTGGCCCTGCGCGCGGCCATGGCGCCGCTGCGCCGCATCGCGGCCGGCGCCTCCGACGTCACCGTGCGCCACCTCGCGCTGCCGCTGGATCCCGCCCGGCTGCCGCCCGAGCTGCGTGAGCTGGCCGCCGCGCTGCAGCAGATGATGGATCGCCTGCGCGACGGCTTCGAACGCCTCAGCCAGTTCTCCGCCGACCTGGCCCACGACTTCCGCACGCCGATCGGCAACCTGCTCGGGCAGAGCCAGGTGGCGCTGGCCAGCGAGCGCAGCGTGGAGGAATACCAGGCGCTGCTGGCCTCGAACATCGAAGAGTACGAGCGGCTCGCGCGCATGATCGAGAACATGCTGTTCCTGGCCCGCGCCGAGAACGCGCGCGTGGCGCTCAAGCCGGCCGTGCTGGACCTGGAGCGGGAACTGGCGGGCCTGGGCGACTACTTCGAGGGCCTCGCCGAGGCCGCCGGCGTGGCGCTGGCGGTCGACGGCCGGGGCCAGGTGCTGGCCGATGCGCTGCTGCTGCGCCGCGCGGTCGGCAACCTGCTGGCCAACGCGATCCGCTTCACGCCCGCCGGCGGCACCGTCACGCTGCGCGGGTACGCGGAGCGGCAGGGCAGCGCCATCTCGGTGGCCAACCCGGGCCCGGGCATCGCTTCCGAGCACCTGCCGCGCCTGTTCGACCGCTTCTTCCGCGCGGATCCGGCGCGCGCGAATTCCGGCGAGTCCTCGGGGGTGGGACTGGCCATCGTCAAGTCCATCATGGACCTGCACGGCGGCAGCGTGGAGGCGGTCTCGCCGCCCGGCGGCATGACGGTGTTCACGCTGCACTTCCCGACACAAGGGGAGCAGGGGTCCGCATCGCCGGGCAGTTGAAGCGGGGCACCGGACGCGGCGTGTTCCAGCCTGGCGTGGCCAAGGCCCGCTGCAGGAAGGCGGCCAGCGCGGCCGCCGCTGCGCCCATGCCAGCGGCCGGACGCGGCACGCCGAGCGGCTCGGTCGGCCTCGCCCAGATCGACTTCGCGCAGATCGACTTCGCGCAGGTCACCGCTGTCGGGCAGGCGGCCAGCCAGGCTGGCCCAGGCCGGCCAGCAGGAAGGTGACCGGTTCGCGCCGCAGCAGCAGCGAACCCGTCAGGTTGGCCGAGCGCCGGCCTGGCGCCGCGCGTAGGCCTGCAGGCCGCTGTAGGCCACGCGCAGCAGCGGCGCGTCGACACCGAGGCGCGCGCCGGTGGCGATCATGTCGCCGACGATGGCGTCGGCCTCGATGCGGCGCGCCTGGGTGGCGATATCGCGCATCATCGAGGCCGCCCAGCCCGAGCCCGGTGCCAGCAACTGCGCGCGCATGGCGGCCAGCGCCTCGGGACGCGGCACATGACCGGCGGCGGTGGCGATGGCCACGCATTCGTCGAGCAGGCGGCCTGCCGCCTCGGCGCCATGGTCGGTGCCCATGATCTCGCCGATGGTGGCGCGCAGCAGGGTGGTCACCGCCGCGCCGGCGCAGATCATCACCCATTTCTCCCAGATATCCTGGTCGATCTGCGCGGACAGCAGGCGTGTGCCGGGCGCTTGCGCGGCCAGTGCGTGGAAGCTGGCCGCGGCGGCAGCCTGGGCGTCCGCGCGGGCCCCGACCAGCAGCCGGTCGCCGGGGCTCAGGTGGCGGATGGTGCCGTCGGCGGCGAGCGTGGTGGCGATGTAGGCGACGCCGCCCAGCACGCGCGCCTTGCCGAAGGCCGCGTCGAGGCGCGGGTAGACGGCGCCGCCGTTCAGCAGCGGCAGTACCACCGTGGCCGGGCCGAGTGCCGGGGCGATGGTGGCGATGGCATCGTCGAGATCGAAAGCCTTGCAGGTCAGCAGGACCAGGTCGAAGGCATGCCCGGATTGCGCTACCTGCCCGGCCGGCACGGTCTGCACCGGGCGCGCGATGTTGCCGAGCGGGCTGTGCACGGCCAGGCCGTCGCGGGCGAGCTGGGCGGCGCGGCCGGGGCGCACGGCGAAGCGCACGTCGGCGCCGGCCTCCAGCAGGCGCGCGCCGTAGTAGCCGCCCAGTGCGCCGGCGCCGAGGACGAGGATTCTCATGGTGGATGTCTCCGTAGAGGCTGCGGTCGGGATCGGATCAGGCCAGGGCCCGGCGCCGTGTGGCCCGGGCCGGGGCGCGCGGCCTGTCCCAGCCGCCGCCGGCGATCGACCACAGGATGCAGCTGCCGTAGACCGTCATGGCGAGCGCGCCGAGGGCGAAGTAGACGGGCAGGCCGGCGCCCCAGGCCAGGGCCAGCGAACCGGCGCCGGCGAACAGCAGGAAGCGCAGCACGCCGGCCGCCAGCGGCCATTCGAGGCGGCCCGCGCCCTGGCTGGCGAAGTACAGCGAGAAGCCCATGGCGAAGAAGCCGTAGAACGGCCCGACGATATGCAGGTAGGTCGAGCCGGTCGCCAGCAGCTGTGCATCGGCACCGAACAGGCGCAGCCAGGCCTGCGGCCATAACGATGCGGCCAGCCCGACCAGTTCGGCCAGCACGAAGGCCATGGCGCCGCCGGTGATGGCGATGCGCCGCGCGCGCGCCACCTGGCCGGCGCCGATATTGGCGCCGACCAGGGCGACCATGGGCGCGCCCAGGCCGAAGGCGATCGGGATCAGCAGGTACTCCAGCCGTGCCGCGGTGGCATAGCCGGCGAGGGCGGCGGTGCCGCCGTGGCGCCCGACCTGGGCCGTGGTGACGGCGATCAGCGCATTGGTGAGGATGGGATTGAGGCAGGCCAGCGCGCCGATCGTCAGGATGCTGCGCATCGGCCGCCAGTGGAGCCGGCCGGCGGCGAGGCGCGCGGCGCAGCGCCCCGACAGGCAATACCAGCCGAGCACCGCCGTGCCCGCCGCATAGTAGGCCACCAGGGCCCAGGCGCCGCCTGCGACGCCGAGCCGCGGCAGCGGGCCGAGGCCGAAGATCAGGCACGGCGAGAGCGGGATCAGCAGCGCGGCGCCGCAGCAGATCACCAGGCCCGGCACCGTCATGTTGCCGGTGCCGCGCACCACGCTGGCCAGCGCGTTCATGGCCCACATCAGCGGCAGCCCGGCGAACAGCACGCGGCCATAGGCGCTGGCGGCGTCGAGCGCGGCGCCATGCGCGCCGAGCAGGGCGAACAGCGGACGCGCGCCCAGCCACAGCAGCAGCGAGAACAGCACGCCGATCAGCAGATTGATGGCCAGCGCATGGCGCGCCAGCTGCGCGACCAGGCCGCTGTCGCCGGCGCCGAGCGCGCGCGCCACCGCCGAGGAGATGCCGCCGCCCATGGCGCCCTGCGACATGTTCTGCATCAGCATCAGCACCGGCACCACCACCGCCACGCCGGCCAGCACGTCGGTGCCGAGCCTGGCCAGGAACCAGGTCTCGATCAGCCCGGTCGACGACTGGGCCAGCATCATCAGCATATTGGGCCAGCTCATGCGGGCCAGGGTCGGGGCGATCGGGGCTTCCAGCATGGCGCGCACGCGCGCGTCCGGCGCGCGCGGCGTGGCCGTGCCGCCAGTGCCGTTGGAATGGCTGCTCATGTTCTGTTCTCCCGCGGCGAGGGCGGCCGCGTCGTTGTCATCCGGGGCATGAAGATATTTGCATATGCACGTATGTGCCGATCCAATTTACTTGCATATGCCCGTATTGGTCAAGGTGGATTAGAATGCAGACCATGCCGCCGCGCGATCCGCGCGGCCCATCCGCCACCGGAGCGCCGCATGCGGCGCGCGGGAGGCGGGTCTGGCGCAGGGCGCCATCAGGCATCGACCCCATGCCACCAGTGCCACCAGCACATGCCATCCGCAGGGAAGAAGGAAACCGACCATGCCGTCATCGACCATCAAGGACCCGCTGGTCTGCAACGGCGCCG
The DNA here is from genome assembly GCF_001854305.1 of Cupriavidus sp. USMAA2-4. Taxonomy (NCBI): domain Bacteria; kingdom Pseudomonadati; phylum Pseudomonadota; class Betaproteobacteria; order Burkholderiales; family Burkholderiaceae; genus Cupriavidus; species Cupriavidus sp. USMAA2-4. The sequence goes on from NZ_CP017749.1 coordinate 2,946,578, forward strand.
CGCTGCGCAAGGCGACGCGGCGCATCAGCCAGCTCTACGACGCCGCGCTGGCGCCATGTGGCCTGAGCGTGTCGCAGCGCTCCGTGCTGCTGCACATCGCACGCGGCGGCAGTCCCACCATGACCGAACTGGCGCACGCCATGGTGCTGGACCGCTCGGCGCTGGCGCGCAATATCCAGCCGCTGGAGCGCGACGGCTACCTGGTGCAGCGGCGTGACGAAGAAGACGGGCGCAGCCGGCGCGTGGAACTGACCGCGGCCGGCCGCGCCAAGCTGGCCGAGTCGAACCGGTTGTGGCGGGGCGCCCAGGACCGTTTCGAGACTGTCTACGGCAGCGAGCGGGCGGCGGCGCTGCGCGTGGCGCTGGCCGAGATCTACTCGGACGAGTTTGCGCAGGCGTTCGAGCAGGGCACGCCGTTGCCGGCGGGGCGTGGCGCGGAGACCGCCTAGGCGGCCGCTTCGGTCAGGGGCCGCGGCGGCGGCCCCGGTCGACACCTTGGCGAGGCAAGACCCTGGTTGCGCTTCGCTCGTCGTGTCCTAATCACAAATTCGTGGACTCCGTCAGCCCTGAGTCCGTCCATAAGCCGCGCGATGCGTCGTCACCAATGCTCGCAAGGCTCCAGCCCTGCCGCGCTTTGCTCCTGGCCTCGCACGTCTTCGTTTTCCCGACAGACTGAGTTCTTCCCCGAATTCAAGGCGCCGGACCCTGGCCGGGCACCCACCAGCGCTGCAGCCGCCGCGCGGCGCCGTCGAGCGCGAAGCCGAGCGCGCCGATGACCAGGACCGTGGCGAGCAGCTCCGAGTAGGCGAGGCGGTCGCGGGTATCGAGGATGAAGTAGCCCAGGCCGGCGTCGATGCCCAGCATCTCCGCCGGTACGAGGACGATCCACACCACGCCGATGGAGAGGCGCAGCCCTGTCAGCACATGGCTGAGCACGCCCGGCAAGATCACGCGGCACAGGGGTTCGGCGCGCGTGGCGGCCAGGCTGCGTGCCAGCAGCAGCCAGCGCGGATCGAGCTGGCGCACGCCGGCGGCGGTATTGAGCAGGATCGGCCAGACGCCGGCGAAGGCCTGCAGGAACAACACCGAGCGGTCGCCCACGCCGAGCACCATGACCACGATCGGCATCCACGACAGCGGCGAGACCATGCGCAGGAACTGGAAGGCCGGTGACAGCGCCGCATCGACCCGCTGCAACCCGCCTACCAGCAGACCGGCCGGCACGCCGGCCAGAAGGGCGATGGCCAGCGCGGCGAGTACGCGGCGCAGGCTGGCCCAGGCGTGCTGAAAGAAGTCGGGCTGTTGCAGCAGCCCGGCCAGGCTGGACAGGGTGGCGCCGGGGCTGAAGCGTGCCGCCAGCACGCTCGTGCCGTGCGCGCCGGCGGTCGCCCACCACCAGGCCAGGGCCAGGGTGCCCAGCCCGCCCAGGCCCAGGCGCAGCCCGGCGCTGCGCCGCCACAGCGCGGCGGCCGTCATACCGCGATTTCCTCCCGGCGCGCAAAGTCCTCGGCCATGCCGAAGGCACCGGGGCCGCCAGCGGCTGCGATCGCCTGGCGCACGAAGCGGTCATCGACCAGTTCGCGCGCGGCCTGGCGCGGGTCCAGGCCCGCCAGGAAGGCGCTGTTGCCCTCGATCAGGGTTCCTTGCAGCCGCCGCACCAGTTCCTCGGTGTAGCTCGGGTAGGGATAGGGCTGGAAGTCGATGCGCTTGTCGTTCCAGCCGGCGTGCCGGATTGCTCCGCTGGCCAGGTAGCGGCCGCGCTCGGCAGGGTCGGGGTCCAGCACCTTGCGCAGCACCGGGAGCGCGTGCGGCGTGTAGCGGTTCGGGCCGTCCTTGGACAGCAGGGCAGCCGCCTCCGCGCGATGGTCCCGCGTCCAGCGCTGTGCCTTGACGATGGCGTTGACCACCTTCTGCGACCAGGCCGGGCGGCCATCGAGGTCGTGCTGGTGCATGAATACGACGCAGCAGGCGTGGTTGCGCCAGACGTCGCCGGTAAAACGCAGGATCTTGCCGATACCCAGGGTCTCCGCGGCGGCATTGAACGGCTCGGCCACGATATAGCCTTCGATCTGCCGCGCGGCCAGTGCCGGCGGCATGTCCGAAGGGGGCATCACCACCAGCTTGACCTCGCCGGGGCCGGCCGCGCCGCCCTTGCGTGCCACCGGTGTCAAGCCTTCCTGCCTGAGCAGCGCCTGCAGTACCACGTTGTGGATGGAGTACCAGAACGGGATGGCGACGGTCTTGCCGCCCAGGTCGCGCAGCGAGGAGACCTGCGGCGCCACCGTCAGGCCGGAGCCGCCCACATGGTTCCAGGCCACCACCTTGGCGGGCACCCCGCTGCCGAAGCGCGCCCATACCGTCATCGGCGAGAGCAGGTGCACCACGTTGACCTGGCCGGCGATGAAGGCTTCCACCAGTTGCGCCCAACTGCGCAGCAGCACCGGCTTCTCGGCGCGGATGCCCTGCTGGTCGAAGGAGCCATTGTGATGGGCGACCAGCAGCGGCGTGGCGTCGGTGATCGGCAGGTAGCCGATGCGCACCGGCGCATCGGGCTCCGTGGCCGCGCGCGCCTGCAGGGATCGCAGCAGCGGCAGGGCGCCGCCGGCAGTGAACAGGGCGGAGAGCTTCAGCCACTCACGCCGCGAGATCGGTACCTGGCACATAGTGTTCCTCAAGCGGTTCGGTAAGGGGGGATGCGCTTGGCGCCCGGCGCGGCGGCATGGCTTGCCGCAGTGCCTTGACCAGCCCCACGCGCAGCTCGCCCAGGGCTTCGACGCTCGCTTCGCGCGGATGGGGCAGGGTCACCGTCCACTCCTGCACGATGCGCGCCGGCGTGCCGCCGAGCAGCACGATGCGGTCGGACAGCAATAGCGCTTCGTCCAGATCGTGCGTGATCAGCAGCACGGCCGGCCGCCGCGGCCCGGCGCCGGCGTCGACGAGTTGTCGTAGCAAGGCCTGCATGTGCGCACGCGTGACCTCGTCGAGCGCACCGAAGGGCTCGTCGAGCAGCAGGACGCGCGGCTGCCGCGCCAGGCAGCGCGCCAAGGCCACGCGTTGCGCCATGCCGCCCGAAAGCTGGGCCGGGAACAGGTGCAGCGCATGGCCAAGGCCCACGGCATCCAGCATCTGCGCGACACGCGCCTGCCGCTCGTGGCGGCTGCTGGGCGGCTGGTGGCGGAAATCGAGGCCGAAGCCGGCGTTCTGCCCGACCGTCAGCCACGGCAGCAGGCAGGGATCCTGGAAGGCCACGGCGACGCCCGGATGCGGTCCGCCGAGGAGCTCGCCATCGAGGCGAACGCTGCCGCGGGTAGCCGGCTGCAAGCCGGCCAGTACCCGCAGCAGGGTGGACTTGCCGGCGCCGCTCGGGCCGATCAGCGAGACGATCTCGCCGGGGCGCAGGGTCAGTCCGACCCCCGCGAACAGCGCCGGCGCGCGGTCCGTGCCGTAGTGCAGGGCCAGGCCCTCGGCCTGCAGCCGCACGGTGCTCATGCGGCCTGGCGCGCGCTGCCGCGCGCGAGTTCCGTCCGCAGCTGGACCAGGCTGGGCGTGACGATGGGCAGGAAGGCGGCCTCGCGCCAACGCCGCGCGAAGCCGCCGTGACGGCCGTGCAGGTAGCCGGCGCCGCCGCGCGCCTGCAGTTCGAGCTGGGCCGCCTGCTGGGCCAGCTCCGCCAGCTGGATGCGCAGCAAGAACAATGCGCGCGGGGCGTCGACGAAGGCGCCGGCATCGACGCCGGCGCTCAAGCGGGCCGCGGCCGCGTCGAGGTCGGCCGCGATCGCCCCGGCCGGCTCGGCCAGCAGCGCTCGGCCGCTATCCTCGCTGCCGCGTACCGACGCCAGGCAGCGCCGCGCCAGGCCGATCGACAGGCCGCATTGCATGCCGAGGAAGGCCGGCCGCACGCGCGGCAAGTAACTGCGCGCGTCTTCGTGCAGCAGGTGTTCCGGGCCGAGCGGGACCTGGCTCAATGCCAGGGCCGCGGTGGCGGTGCCGCGCAGCCCGACCAGGTCGAGGTCGGCGCTGCGCTGCACACCGGCCTGCGTGGCTGGCACGGCGAACACGGCCGGCGCGCCGCCGGCCGCGTCGCTTGCCGCCACCGCCACGACGAAACGCTGGGCGAGCAGGTTGGTGGCCCAGGGCACGCGGCCGTCAAGCTGCCAGCCATCCGTTCGGCGCCTGGCCTCGACCTGCAGCGCTTCGATGCCGCCAAGGAATTTCATCGCGTTCGACAGGCCGCTGGCACCGGCCGTGGTGCCGGCGAGCAAGCCGGGCAGGTATGCCTCGGCCAGGGCGCGATTGGGGGACTGCAGCAGATATTCGATGAAGACCCGCTGTGCCCACAGCACGAATGCGGCCGCCTGGGAATGCCGGGCCAGTGCGGCCACGGCGCCGATGGCCGAGCTGCAGCTACCGCCGCTGCCTCCGGCGGCGATGGGCACGCCGGCACCGATCAGGCCGGCGGTGGCGAGGCGCGGCAGCAGTGCCGCGGCATCGGTGCTGCCGCAGTCGAGGCCGTCGGCGTGCGCGTCGAGCCAGGCGGCAAGTTCGGGGTCCAGCGTCATCGCTACCTCCATTGGGGGCTCAGGCAGTGGCCGGCGCCCAGCGGTAGGGCTCCAGTTCGGCATTCAGCGGTGATTGGGCGAGGTTGTTGGCAAAGTTGCACAGCGTGGCCAGGCTCACGCCGAGCACCACGTCGAGTGCCTGGCCGGCCTCGAAGCCAGCGTGGAGGAAGTCCTGGAGAGCGGCGTCGGGCACGGCGCCGCGCGTGGCGATGATGGCCCGCGTGAAGGCCGCCAGGGCCTCGTGGCGCGCTTCGCGCAGCGGTGCCTGTGTGCGCAGCGCCTCGACCTGGTCCGTTTCCAGCCTGGCCTTCTTCAAGGCCACGGCGGTATGTCCGGCCACGCAGAAGGCGCAGCCGTGCACGGCCGCGGCGGTGATCTGCACCACCTCGCGCTCGGCCAGCGTCAGTCCGCTGCGGCCGTTGATCTCGCCCACTGTCAGGTAGGCCTCCAGGGCAGCGGGCGAGTGGGCCAGCGCGGCGATCAGGTTGGGCAGGAAGCCATTGTTGGCGATGGCACGCTCGACGAAGGGGCGGCTGGCCGTTGGCGCGTTGTCGGCGCTCAGCAGAGGGAGTCGGCTCATGGCAGTTGCGGCGGGGGTTGAACGAGCGCCCAGTGTCGCGTGCGCAGGCCAGCGGCACCATGCGCGCGCGTCGCCAATTCCTGCGCGTTCGTCTACATCTGCGTGGCGGCGAGCGAGGCCGTGGTGGAGGCCTGTGCCCGTCGCCGCCAGGCTCCCGGTTGCAGCCCGGTGGCCCGGAGAAACGCCTTGGCGAAGGCGGATTCCGAGCGGTAGCCGACCCGTTCCGCCACCTGGGCGATGGCAGCCCCATCGTCCAGCAAGCGCGTGGCGATTTTCATGCGCAGCAACTGCAGGAAGGTCGCCGGCGGCTCGCCGCAGGCGGCGGCGAAGCGTTTGCAGAAGGTGGCGCGCGACATGTGCACGCGTGCCGCCATGGCCTCGATCGACCAGTCGCGTTCGGGATGGCGGATCAACTCCAGCACCAGCGCCGAAAACTCGGCGCTGCGCAGCATCGGCCACAGGCCGCGGGCCACTTCCTCGCGCGCGGACAGTGCGCGGATCACGTAGAAGAACAGCAGCTCGACCAGGCGCGCCACCAGCGGCGAGGCTTCCGCGCCGCTGTGGCGGGCTTCCTGCTCGATCAACTCGAACAGCGCGCGGATGCCGGGGGCGGCCGGAGCGTCCGCCGGCAGGACCAGATAGTCGGGGAAGGGGGCGAGCAGGGCCTCGGCCATGCCGGCGCGAAAGTCGAAGAACCCGCATGCCAGCCCGGTTCCACCCGCGAGCGGGACGCCCAGCGGCTGCATGACCGCCACCGGCAGGCAGGCCGCCGCGTCGTCGGAAGGGCCCAGGTGGTGGGGGATGTCACGCAGGAAGAAGACGGCGTCGCCGGCACTCAGCCGCAGCGGTGCCTGGCGGCCCGGCACGTGCAACCAGCATTGCCCGTGCAACACCAGGTGGTAGCCGGCGCGAGCGCGGCCGGCCAGCGAAGCACGCCATTGCCCGCAGTACTGGCCGAGATGGAAGACCGAAGTTTCGAGAGCCAGGCTGCTCAGGACCCAGTGGATGATTCTGTCGACATGCTGCATGACATTGCTTGCGGGAGCACCGCGCCCGGGACGAGGGGCGCTACAGGCTAGCGGATGCCGGCGGTGCCGCGAAGGAAGGAGTTGTCATGTCGATATGCGGCGGGCCCCGGGGCGTATGCCGTGGATGCCGGCAGCGACGCGGCGGTACGGGTGCCTTTGCAGCCGTCAGGAAGCGTTCTGCATGCGTTGTGTGCCGCCGATGGGAGCGCCGCCGTCATCCAGCCAGCCGAGAGGTCGCTCGCATGCCTGTCGTCTGGTGATCGCGAGGGCGGAGCAAAAAGGGCGGGAAAATAATCTCCCGGATTTTCCGTGAGCTGAGAAACGAGCGGCTGGAATTGTAGGCAGGACATTAATACAATGATATTCGGTTGTGAAGGTATTAATGTATTGCATTGTTTATGGTTTTATGCGGCTGGGGCGCGCTGATCAGCATGTTTTCGGCTGAATAGTGTGGGTATTGATGAATTTTGACCGATATTTGCATGGGCGCTGGCTGCTGGTGCAGACATGGAGGCATGCTTTCACATGAGACATTGGTTCTCTGTAATGTCATCTTTTCGGGTTTGAAACTGAAATACTAAGGAAGTCACGGAAACGTCATTTCTCAAAACTAGACTTCGCCGCCGAACTCAACGCCGTTTGCTGATTTTGGCAAATCTGGCATTTTCAGAAGCGATGTCCTCAAGGAGTGGGAAATGGAGTGGAGCCAAGCACGACAGTCGGCGGTATTGCTGACGTCGATCGCGAGCGCCTGCCTGCTGGCTGCATGCGGCGGCAATGGTGACGGCAGTTCCAGCAGCACCGGCGGTACCACCAGCGCCGCGACGACGTATGGCGGCGTGGTCCTGGCCACCGCCTACGTTCCCGGCAGCACCACGGGCAATCCGACCATCCAGCCCGGCTACTATGCCGGCGCCACCGTTTGCGTGGACGCCAACAGCAACGGCAAGTGCGACAGCGGCGAAGCCTCGGCCAAGACCGACGCCAACGGCCGCTTCAGCCTGCAGAGCAGCGCTTCCGGCCAACTGGTGGCGGATATCCCGACTTCGGCCACCAATACCGCCGCCGGCAAGGCAGTCTCCAGCCACCTGATCCTGCGCGCCTCGGCGGCGCAGGTGGCGGACCAGGGCGCCACCGGCGTCGTCATCAGCCCGATGTCGAGCGAGGTGCAGCGCCTGGTCGAGGCGAACAACACCAGCTATGCCACCGAGAAGGCCAACCTCGCCGCCCGCCTGAGCGGTCCGGCGCTGGGCACGGCATCGGTGACGGTCAGCGGCGCCGATGCGCTGGCCGACGCCAACAAGCTGTCGGGCGCGGCGCAGCAGGCGCTGCTGTTCGAGGACAACCAGCTCGTACAACGCTACACCTACGCGACGACCAAGTTCGACCGCGGCGACATGTACCCCGACAACCTCGCGGTGGCCGGTGGCGACCCCTCGCTGCCCGCCCTGGCCTCGGCCGGCAAGGTGAGCACGGCGACCGCGGTGACGCCGTCGACGGCACAGCAGACCATCACCTTCGCGCAGGCGCAGCAGGCTGCCTTCAACGTCGAGGGCGTGCCGCGCTACGACAATATCTTCGTCATCATGATGGAGAACAAGAGCACGAACACCATCCTCGGCTCCGCTTCCGCGCCCAACATCAACAACCTCCTGAGCAGCGGCAACCAGTTCAGCACCTACTACGCCACCGGCAACCCGAGCGAGCCGAACTACACGGCGCTGGGCGGTGGCGATGACTGGGGCATCACCGACGACGCCTGGTGGGGCTGCGGCGCGGGCGCGCCGGGCAGCGCTACCAGCAACGCGCCGACCGATGCGGCGTTCGCCGGTGGTACCGCATCCGACGGCCAGCCGCTGCCTGCGCTGGCCGCCACGCCGCCGCTCGACTCGAACCACCTGTCGAACTATGGCTCGGTCGGCTGCAGCGTCGGTTCCACGGCGAACCACAACGTCTCGGCCCCGAGCCTGTTCACGCTGCTGTCGCAGGCCGGCATGACCTGGCGCACCTACAGCGAGTCGATGAACCCGGGCCAGGATCCGCGCGCCGACAGCATCGCGGACGCCGCGGTGACGGATACCTACACCGGCGCGGGCGGCCCCGGCACCGCCAACTACGCGGTGCCTAAAGGCCTCTACAAGACCAAGCACCACCCGGGCATGGCCTACCAGAGCACGCGCAACCTGCCGGAGTTCATGGCCAACAACCGCACCGTGGGCGGCTCGCAGTACTCCGCCACGGACTGGGCCAAGTCGACCGCCTACACCATCCCGACCGGCTACAACTACGACCAGCTCGGCACCGACCTGGCCAAGGGCGACGTGGGCAACCTGAACTTCGTCATGCCCGACCAGTGCGATGACATGCACGGCGTGGGCTCGGATGCGTCCTGCTCGGGTACCAACCTGATCCTGCGCGGCGATGCCTACGTGCAGCAGCTGGTCACCAAGATCCAGTCCTCGCCGCTGTGGAAGAACCCGCTGCGCCGCGTGGCGATCGTGGTGATGTTCGACGAAGGCGCCGGCAGCAGCACCTCCTGCTGCGGTTGGAATGCCACCGGCAGCAGCGGCGCCCCCCAGCCGATCCAGCAGGATTCGAGCGGCAAGTGGGCGGCGGTGGCCACCCCGGTGACCAACTACAACAAGGGCAATATCGGCCACGGCAACTCGATCTTCGGCGTGCTGACCAATCAGCCGAACGCGCCCAAGGGTATCGTCGACAGCGACGCGTACAGCCACTTCTCGTTCGTGCGCACGCTGCAGGACATGTTCCAGATCGCCGACCCGCAGACGCCGTCGACCTACCTGGCCCGCGCCAAGTACACCGAGTCGTTCATCGCGCAGAACATCCTGGTCCTGCCTGAGTTCGCCGGTAGCGCGGATACGCACTTCGACTCGGTCCGTCCGATGAACCACGCCTACGTGATTCCCAAGACGTACTCGCAGCGCCTGAACCCCGGCGATGTCACCGGCACCTCGCTGGCGACCGCCCAGGTCGGTCCGGACGCCACTCAGGCCAACGCCTGGGCGCTGTCGAAGTAAGCTGCGGCGACAAGAAGCGCTAAGAAGCAAAAAGAAGCGCCAAGAAGCAAGAAGAAGTACAAAGAATGGCCTTGCCTCAGCGGGACTACCCCCCGGGTAGTCCCGCGCCGGAGGCAGGTGCCATGCCGTTACGGCGGGCCGCATTGACCGGCGGCCCGTTATCACGATCGGTCTCGCATTGCATTTCTTCCGGCGTGCCGGCTCCGCGGCATGGAGCGCGTGCGCGGAAGTGCCATCAAGCAGAGGGAAATCCCCATGGAAATGCCACGTGCCGTCAGGCTGGGAGCGCTGGTCCTGCCGCTGTTGCTTGCTGCCTGCGGCGGCGACGGTGGAGATGGCGCCGCCTCCGGCAGCGCTTCCGCCTCCCCGGGGGGCGGATCTTCGTCCTCGCCGGGCGGTGGAACCTCGTCGACGGGTACCCCCTTGAGCCTGGCGGCCCAGGTCGGGCAGAAGGTGTTCTTCGACAAGACCCTGTCGGGCGGCCAGAACATGTCGTGCGCCAGCTGCCACGATCCGGCCTACGCCTACGGCCCGCCCAACAGCCTGGCCGTGCAGCTCGGCTCGGATCCCACCCGGTCCGGCCTGCGCGCCGTGCCGTCGCTGCGCTACAAGGAGGCCACGCCGGCCTATAGCGACAGCGCTTCCAACCCGGACGGCGTCACGCTGAGTGCGCCCGGCGGCGGTTTCATGTGGGACGGCCGCGCCGACTCCCTCGCCAGCCAGGCGGCGCTGCCGCTGCTGAACCCGGTCGAGATGAACAACACTTCCCAGGCCGCCGTGGTCGCCGCGGTACAGAAGGGCAGCTATGCCGCGCTGTTCACGCAGGCCTTCGGTGCGTCCGCCTTCAGCGACACCGCGGCCGCCTTCGCCAGCATCGGCCAGGCCCTGCAGGCCTTCCAGATGGAAGAGCCGAGTTTCCACCCGTACAGCAGCAAATTCGACCTCTACCTCGGCAACAAGATCGGCGGCACGCTGACCGCCGCGGAGCTGCGCGGGCTGGCGGTGTTCAACGACACCGGCAACTGCTTCGCCTGCCATTACTCCGGTGCCAATTTCAACGGCACGCGCGGCCTGATGACGGACTTCACCTACCAGGCGCTCGGCGTGCCGCGCAACGACAACTCGATCCCGGGCAATCCGTCGCCGATCCCGAAGAACAGCGACAGCAGCTACTTCGACCTGGGTTTGTGCGGTCCTGAGCGGACCGACCACACGCCCAGCCCGGCGGGCAGCGCGAGCGCCTTCTGCGGCTTGTTCAAGGTGCCCACGCTGCGCAACATCGCCTCGCGCACGGCGTTTTTCCACAATGGCGTGCTGCACTCGCTGCAACAGGTCGTGCATTTCTACAACACGCGCGACACGCATCCGGAGTACTGGTATCCGAGCACGGGCGGCAGCGGCTCGCCGACCGCCAATCCCGGCTATGCCTTGTTCGCGCAGACGTTGCCGGGCGCCACGCCGCAGAAGTTCAACGACCTGCCCGCCACCTACCAGGGCAATGTCGACGAGGAGGTGCCGATGGGCACCGGCAAGGGCGGCAGCAATACGCTAGGCAGCGGCACGCAGCCGCGCCTGCCCGGCGATACCCCGGCCATGACCGAACAGGACATCTCGGACCTGATCTGCTTCCTCAACACCCTGAGCGACGGCTACCAGGCGCCCGCGACGCCGCCGACCAACGGCACCTGCGTCAATTGAGATTGAGCGCGCGCCGCCGACCCATGCCGCTACCGACGATTTCACCCGATTCCGCAATCACGCCTACCATGACCCGACGCTTCCATGCCGCCCGCTACGCCTGCGGCGCCCTGTCCCTGATCGCCGCGGCCCTGCTGGCCGCCTGCCATGACAAGGCGGCAGTCAGCCAGGAGAATTTCACCAAGACCATCAATGACTACCTGGCCAGGCGCGGCAATCTCTGCGTCGGCAAGTTCGACTGGCCGATCTATGTCACGACCGATGACGAGGCCGCGCGTACCCGCGACGCGCAACAGATGCCGGTGCTGGAAAAGCTGGGCCTGGTGGCAGGCAAGAGCGTCACGGTCGAGCGCAAGGGCGAGGACGGTGAAAGGATCACGGCGCAGGCGCGCCAATATGACCTGACCGCCGAAGGGCAGAAATACTATCTGCACGTGCCGGTGGTGATCGCCACGGCCGCCAGGCAGGTCACCCATCCGGCGGACTTCTGCGTGGCCAAGCTGACGCTCGACAAGGTGGTCGGCTGGGAGCCGCCCCAGCAACGCGATGGCGAAACCAAGACCTCGGTGCTGTATACGTACAAGGTCGAGCCCGCGGCATGGACCCAGGACGCCGACGTGCGGCGGGTGTTTCCGATGGTCCAGCGCGTGATCGAAGGCGCTGGCACGATGCAGTTGCGCGCCGGCGTGAGGCTGACCCAGGATGGCTGGGTGGCCGAGGAGTTCTTTCAGCGCTGAGCAGCTGGGAACGGGCCGGCCCTTGCCGCTGGCAGGCCCGGATCCCGGACCGGACGACAAGGGTTGGCGGGCGGCCCGCCGCGCCTGTCAGTCCTGGGCGGCACCGCGCGGCACGAAGCGGCGCGAGCGGATCCACTTGGTGGCCACCCATTTCTCGCCGGCCGTGACCGGCGCAGCGGCGTGCAGCGACAGCGGGTCGCTTTGCCCGAATCGGTTGCCGTATTCGAAATAGAAGGACTGGCCTTGCTGCGGCACGACCGCATAGCCGATCTGGGGGAAGACCGTCTCCCCGCCGCCGGGCACGTCGTTCAGGTACATCAGCAAGGTGCCCACGCGCTGGCCGCTGCGCGCGATCGATTCCCGGTTCGCCTCGTTGCCGGGCTGCAGGTAATCGACATGCGGGGTGGACTCGGCGCCCGCACTGTAGTGCAGCATCTGCAAGCCCTCACCGTTTTCCGCCGGGATGCCGGTCAGCTCGGCGATGCGGTCTTCGAGGGCAGCGATCAGCGGGGTCTCGCGTGGCAGGAAGAACATGCCGTCGCTGCTGCGGTGACCGGCCACGATATCGCGGCCGGTCACCGGGTCGACCACGGTCGAGCGGCGCAGGCGCGGGCGGGCCAGGGCAATCAGCGCCTCGCATTCGGCGGTGCTCAACAGGTCCGACATCAGTACGCCCGCTGGGCGCTGCAGCCGTGCCAATACGCGGACCTCGCGCTCGCCCAGGCGAAAGCGGGCGCCTTCCGGCACGCGCAGGGGCTCGAGGCGGTAGGGCGCGTCGTCTGCGTCGATCTCCAGCGTGTCGCCCGGCATCGGGCCGCCATGCGCCAGCGCGGACGCGACGGCGCCGACCATCGCCTGTGCCAGTTCGGGCTTGGCGTTGCGGTTGACCAGTTCCTGGATAAGAGCCTGCGGCTCGACGCCGCGCCTGAGGTTGTGGGCGATCCAGTCCCTGACCTCGGGCGCGAAATTGACGGTGATGGACATCGCGGGCAGCCGGCGAGCGTAGCGGCAGGCCGGGCAAAATACCAATTGTGGCGCTGTCCCGGGTCAGATGTATGACAGGGCGAAGGTGACGCGCCCCGCCATGGGGACGGCTGCGGTCGCGGTGGCTCGGAACGTGGGCAGGGCTCTATCGGCTCTATCTAATAGGCAGGGATCGGGCGTCAGCGATAAGTGATTAATCGGACGCTTCTGATCAGTTTAGGAAAGACCTTGCAAGTTTCGCTGCGAGGTATTAGTATTCGCCCCCTCGCAATACGAAGCGCAGCGGCAAAGCCAGCAGCGACGCGGGTTGCGGGGTTGGCAGGGTGGTGGGTGGTGCTGCGAAGCGCGACTGACCGGAGCGAAAAAGATGCTTCGAACCTGTTGACGAAACGCAGAAAGTTCTTCATAATCTCGTTTCTCTGCTGCTGACAGCGCAGCGACGCGGTAAGCAAAGCGAATCGCGTGAGTTCTTTAACAAACAAACAGCCGATAAGTGTGGGCGCTTGATGCGGGAAGCGGAAGACCTCGGTCTTCTAGCTTACAAGTTATCAGTGCTCGCACAGTAAACATGTTTGGTTTCGTCTTCGGACGGAGCCAGTCAGTTTTCTGAGAGTGAGCGACCGCTCGAAAGAGCGAGGTTTGCGCAGGCAACTGCGCGGAACCACACAGAGATTGAACTGAAGAGTTTGATCCTGGCTCAGATTGAACGCTGGCGGCATGCCTTACACATGCAAGTCGAACGGCAGCGCGGACTTCGGTCTGGCGGCGAGTGGCGAACGGGTGAGTAATACATCGGAACGTGCCCTGTTGTGGGGGATAACTAGTCGAAAGATTAGCTAATACCGCATACGACCTGAGGGTGAAAGCGGGGGACCGCAAGGCCTCGCGCAATAGGAGCGGCCGATGTCTGATTAGCTAGTTGGTGAGGTAAAGGCTCACCAAGGCGACGATCAGTAGCTGGTCTGAGAGGACGATCAGCCACACTGGGACTGAGACACGGCCCAGACTCCTACGGGAGGCAGCAGTGGGGAATTTTGGACAATGGGGGCAACCCTGATCCAGCAATGCCGCGTGTGTGAAGAAGGCCTTCGGGTTGTAAAGCACTTTTGTCCGGAAAGAAATCCTTTGGGCTAATACCCCGGAGGGATGACGGTACCGGAAGAATAAGCACCGGCTAACTACGTGCCAGCAGCCGCGGTAATACGTAGGGTGCGAGCGTTAATCGGAATTACTGGGCGTAAAGCGTGCGCAGGCGGTTTTGTAAGACAGGCGTGAAATCCCCGGGCTCAACCTGGGAATGGCGCTTGTGACTGCAAGGCTAGAGTGCGTCAGAGGGGGGTAGAATTCCACGTGTAGCAGTGAAATGCGTAGAGATGTGGAGGAATACCGATGGCGAAGGCAGCCCCCTGGGACGTGACTGACGCTCATGCACGAAAGCGTGGGGAGCAAACAGGATTAGATACCCTGGTAGTCCACGCCCTAAACGATGTCAACTAGTTGTTGGGGATTCATTTCTTCAGTAACGAAGCTAACGCGTGAAGTTGACCGCCTGGGGAGTACGGTCGCAAGATTAAAACTCAAAGGAATTGACGGGGACCCGCACAAGCGGTGGATGATGTGGATTAATTCGATGCAACGCGAAAAACCTTACCTACCCTTGACATGCCACTAACGAAGCAGAGATGCATCAGGTGCCCGAAAGGGAAAGTGGACACAGGTGCTGCATGGCTGTCGTCAGCTCGTGTCGTGAGATGTTGGGTTAAGTCCCGCAACGAGCGCAACCCTTGTCTCTAGTTGCTACGAAAGGGCACTCTAGAGAGACTGCCGGTGACAAACCGGAGGAAGGTGGGGATGACGTCAAGTCCTCATGGCCCTTATGGGTAGGGCTTCACACGTCATACAATGGTGCGTACAGAGGGTTGCCAACCCGCGAGGGGGAGCTAATCCCAGAAAACGCATCGTAGTCCGGATCGTAGTCTGCAACTCGACTACGTGAAGCTGGAATCGCTAGTAATCGCGGATCAGCATGCCGCGGTGAATACGTTCCCGGGTCTTGTACACACCGCCCGTCACACCATGGGAGTGGGTTTTGCCAGAAGTAGTTAGCCTAACCGCAAGGAGGGCGATTACCACGGCAGGGTTCATGACTGGGGTGAAGTCGTAACAAGGTAGCCGTACCGGAAGGTGCGGCTGGATCACCTCCTTTCCAGAGCGTGCTTCCCAAGTGAAGCGTTCACACTTATCGGTCTGTTTGCTGTTACAGCCAAGGGTCTGTAGCTCAGGTGGTTAGAGCACCGTCTTGATAAGGCGGGGGTCGTAGGTTCAAGTCCTACCAGACCCACCAAGTTATCCGAGGGGGATTAGCTCAGCTGGGAGAGCACCTGCTTTGCAAGCAGGGGGTCGTCGGTTCGATCCCGTCATCCTCCACCATCGACCTTGGGTTGGACAAGCCAAATGCAAGCGCTTAGCGTTGAGCGCTTGCATTTGGCGTTGGCCAAGCGATGCGAAAGCATCGGCTGTTCTTTAACAATATGGGATGTAGTAAAGGTGTCACGGCGTGTTGATGAGACGCGCAGTAGTTTAACGTGATACCGGGTTGTGATTGTATCAACCAAAGTATTTAAGTGATCGAAAGATGACTTGGAATACGGCACAAATGCGAGAACTCAACCTGTAATGAGCGTTTCAAGCGCGAGCTTGAGACACACTCGTTATAGGGTCAAGCGAACAAGTGCATGTGGTGGATGCCTTGGCGATCACAGGCGATGAAGGACGCGGTAGCCTGCGAAAAGCTTCGGGGAGCTGGCAAACGAGCTTTGATCCGGAGATGTCCGAATGGGGAAACCCGGCCCGTATGGGTCATCCCTTGCTGAATACATAGGCAAGGGAAGCGAACGCGGCGAACTGAAACATCTAAGTAGCTGCAGGAACAGAAATCAACCGAGATTCCCAGAGTAGTGGCGAACGAAATGGGAAGAGCCTTGTACTCTTTAGCAGCATTGTTAGCAGAACGGGATGGAAAGCCCGGCCATAGCAGGTGATAGCCCTGTATGCGAAAACAGCGTTGTGGAACTAGGTGTACGACAAGTAGGGCGGGACACGTGAAATCCTGTCTGAAGATGGGGGGACCATCCTCCAAGGCTAAATACTCGTGATCGACCGATAGTGAACCAGTACCGTGAGGGAAAGGCGAAAAGAACCCCGGGAGGGGAGTGAAATAGATCCTGAAACCGCATGCATACAAACAGTCGGAGCCTGGAAACGGGTGACGGCGTACCTTTTGTATAATGGGTCAGCGACTTACATTCAGTGGCAAGCTTAACCGATTAGGGCAGGCGTAGCGAAAGCGAGTCCGAACAGGGCGTTCAGTCGCTGGGTGTAGACCCGAAACCAGATGATCTATCCATGGCCAGGTTGAAGGTGCGGTAACACGTACTGGAGGACCGAACCCACTAGTGTTGAAAAACTAGGGGATGAGCTGTGGATAGGGGTGAAAGGCTAAACAAATCTGGAAATAGCTGGTTCTCTCCGAAAACTATTTAGGTAGTGCCTCGTGTCTCACCTTCGGGGGTAGAGCACTGTCATGGTTGGGGGGTCTATTGCTGATTACCCCGCCATAGCAAACTCCGAATACCGAAGAGTGCAATCACGGGAGACAGACATCGGGTGCTAACGTCCGGTGTCAAGAGGGAAACAACCCAGACCGCCAGCTAAGGTCCCAAAGATTGGCTAAGTGGGAAACGAAGTGGGAAGGCTAAAACAGTCAGGAGGTTGGCTTAGAAGCAGCCACCCTTTAAAGAAAGCGTAATAGCTCACTGATCGAGTCGTCCTGCGCGGAAGATGTAACGGGGCTAAGCCAGTCACCGAAGCTGCGGACGCACGCAAGTGCGTGGTAGGAGAGCGTTCTGTAAGCCTGTGAAGGTGTCTTGTAAAGGATGCTGGAGGTATCAGAAGTGCGAATGCTGACATGAGTAGCGATAAAGGGGGTGAAAGGCCCCCTCGCCGTAAGCCCAAGGTTTCCTACGCAACGTTCATCGGCGTAGGGTGAGTCGGCCCCTAAGGCGAGGCAGAGATGCGTAGCTGATGGGAAGCAGGTTAATATTCCTGCACCGTCGTATGATGCGATGGGGGGACGGATCGCGGAAGGTTGTCCGGGTGTTGGAAGTCCCGGTCCCTGCAGTGGAGAAGGCGCTTAGGCAAATCCGGGCGCGGGATTCAAGGCTGTGGGGCGAGCGACCATGCGTCGCGAAGCAATCGGAAGTGGTTCCAAGAAAAGCCTCTAAGCTTCAGTCATACGAGACCGTACCGCAAACCGACACAGGTGGGCGAGATGAGTATTCTAAGGCGCTTGAGAGAACTCGGGAGAAGGAACTCGGCAAATTGGTACCGTAACTTCGGGATAAGGTACGCCCTGGTAGCTTGACTGGCCTGCGCCAGAAGGGTGAAGGGGTTGCAATAAACTGGTGGCTGCGACTGTTTAATAAAAACACAGCACTCTGCAAACACGAAAGTGGACGTATAGGGTGTGACGCCTGCCCGGTGCCGGAAGATTAAATGATGGGGTGCAAGCTCTTGATTGAAGTCCCGGTAAACGGCGGCCGTAACTATAACGGTCCTAAGGTAGCGAAATTCCTTGTCGGGTAAGTTCCGACCTGCACGAATGGCGTAACGATGGCCACACTGTCTCCTCCCGAGACTCAGCGAAGTTGAAGTGTTTGTGATGATGCAATCTCCCCGCGGCTAGACGGAAAGACCCCATGAACCTTTACTGTAGCTTTGCATTGGACTTTGAACCGATCTGTGTAGGATAGGTGGGAGGCTTTGAAACCGGGACGCTAGTTCCGGTGGAGCCGTCCTTGAAATACCACCCTGGTTTGTTTGAGGTTCTAACCTTGGCCCGTGAATCCGGGTCGGGGACAGTGCATGGTAGGCAGTTTGACTGGGGCGGTCTCCTCCCAAAGTGTAACGGAGGAGTTCGAAGGTACGCTTGGTACGGTCGGACATCGTACCTAAAGTGCAATGGCAAAAGCGTGCTTAACTGCGAGACCGACAAGTCGAGCAGGTGCGAAAGCAGGACATAGTGATCCGGTGGTTCTGTATGGAAGGGCCATCGCTCAACGGATAAAAGGTACTCTGGGGATAACAGGCTGATACCGCCCAAGAGTTCATATCGACGGCGGTGTTTGGCACCTCGATGTCGGCTCATCTCATCCTGGGGCTGTAGCCGGTCCCAAGGGTATGGCTGTTCGCCATTTAAAGAGGTACGTGAGCTGGGTTTAAAACGTCGTGAGACAGTTTGGTCCCTATCTGCCGTGGGCGTTGGAATCTTGACGGGGGCTGCTCCTAGTACGAGAGGACCGGAGTGGACGTACCGCTGGTGTACCTGTTGTCTCGCCAGAGGCATCGCAGGGTAGCTATGTACGGAAGAGATAACCGCTGAAAGCATCTAAGCGGGAAACTCGCCTGAAGATGAGGATTCCCTGGAGGCTTGACCTCCTTGAAGGGTCGTTCGAGACCAGGACGTTGATAGGCTGGGTGTGGAAGCGCAGTAATGCGTTAAGCTAACCAGTACTAATTGCCCGTAAGGCTTGATCCTATAACCAGTGTGTTTCACTGGTTGACGTATCGCGTGTGCCCAAGACGGTGCCGATACCTCACAACCAAGACTACATCCCTATTCGCTGCGACGGCTCAACCCCGGCGCAGCAACCCCTTATGCCTGGTGACCATAGCGAGTCGGAACCACCCCTTCCCATCCCGAACAGGACCGTGAAACGACTTTGCGCCGATGATAGTGCGGACTACCCGTGTGAAAGTAGGTCATCGCCAGGCTCTCCCTCCCGCAAAACCCCTCGACAGCAAACGCTGCGAGGGGTTTTGTCTTTGCGGCGCGCCGGAATGCCAGCGTGCGGCGCGCCGGAGTGATCGCTCCCGGTGGAGCGTTCGAGCAGGTCATGGGAAAGTCCTGCGGACTGAAACCCGCCGAGCGGAAACCTGCCGCGGATTCGCCGCGGAAACGAGGAAGAGCGGGATGAGACCTGGAGAAGAACCTGGCAACCAGGTGCAAGCAAGGGCTGATCAGGGTGCATCAAGGGGGGAAGCAGGGACAGCAACGCCTGGCCGGCGGGCGTTGCGCACAGGACCCCCTGCGCAACGCCCGGGGTTCAGCGGGCGATCAGCTTCAGTCCGGCGGGCAGGGCCTCGCCGAATACCCGCCCTTCGTCCGCGACGTCGAGATCCACTGCCTCGTGGACCATGGCAATCCAGCTTTGCGGCGCACTGGCGGCCGCCAGCCTTTGCACCACGGTAGCGCGGATCTCTTCGGGCAGGTCGCGGCTGCGGTCGCCGCTCATGCGTGCGATCTGCGCGGCGGCGAAGGCGGCGGGTTCCACCTTCTTCCAGTCGAGTGCCAGGATGGCTTCGACCCAGGTGACGGCAATCTCGGCCGGTACCACGTGGTGCGCGCTGCCATAGAACGGCCGGCGGGCGCCGAGACGACCCACCGCCCACCAGCTCTGGATGTTCTCCGACGGCTTGCGCAGCCGCGCCAGCAGCCATCCAGCCACTTCGATCTTGCGTTCGGCAGGGACCTGCTCGAGCGAGCCGGCCAGCCGCACCATGTCGGCATAGCCCATTCTCGCCGGACCGGCGGGCCGCTTGTACAGGCCGCTACCCGACGGTTGCAGGTAGAAGGCCAGCTCGTCCAGCACGCGCAGCTGGGCGTTCTCGTCCAGGCCACCGGCCGCGCGGCGCCATAGCGTCCACCATTCCGACCAGTTCTGGCTTTCGTTGACGTACTGGATGCCCTGTTCGTAGAGCGTCCACAGCTGTTCCACACGCCATTCGTCGAGCGGGTAGCCGAATCCCGGGCGCACGCAGTAGCCGATCAGGTTCAGCCACAGTCGCTCGTGGTCGGCACTGCGCCGCCGTCGCTTGGCGCGCTCCCAGAAGGCGCCGAACAGTTCGCGCAGCAAGGCGCTGTCCCATTGCACGCGCGTGCCGAGCAGGTGCTCGAGCTGGCCGCGCAGGCCCTTGACCTCCTTGGGGCCGACGTCCTGGGCGCGCGCGCCGAAAGTGCGGTCGATGGCCTCGATCGCCTGCGGCAAGGCGGGGTGTGCCGCCTCCGCGACCGACGTGGGCGAAGGGGTTTCGTTGCCACGCAGCTGGAATTCGAGACGCCAGCGTCGCGTGGCATCCGCCACCTCGCTGCAATGGACTTCCAGCGTGCCGACTTCGGTGAGCGAGGTGCTGAGCTGCACCTGGGTTTCCCGCGCGCTGCGCGCGCCACGGGCTTGCACCACGGTGGCGATCGGCGGCAGGCGCACGAAGTCGCCGCTGGCGAGGTCGGTCAGTTCTCCCGGCTGGTAGACCGTGTCGGCGACCGAGGAGGCCAGGTGGAATTGCACCGGATGGCCGAGCCGCAAGGCGAAGATCCGTTCCGACAGATGGACTTCCTGGCCTTCTTCGGTCCCCTTCGGCAGCAGGCAGATCCCCTGCTGGCCGCTGCCCGGGTCATCGAGCACGAGAAAATAGCTGCGCGGAGAACCACCGCCGATACGTGGTGCCTGGCCGCTGCGCGCGCGCGCATAGGCCACCGCGCCACGCGCGACGGCGAGATCGGTGCTGTCGTTGTGCAGGACATTGAGCGCCGCGCCGCGCCAATTGCCCAGGACCTCGGCGAGGCGTCCCGCCAGCGCCTCGGAGCGGAATACGCCGCCGTTGAGGAGCAAGGTATCGGGCATCGGCAGGCCGGTGCCCTGCGCGGGCATGTCCAGCGCCGCGCGCGACTGCGCTGCGTGCTGGCCCAGGAAGGCCGCGACGTGCCGCGTAACGGCGGGGTCGGCTGCATAGGGCAGGCCGAATTCGACGATGGCCCCCCGAGCGCGTGCCGGACGTTCCTCCGGCCCGGAGCGGGGAAAGAAGCCGTCGACGACGAGCTGCTCGATCTCCTGCCGCGATACTTCGACGGAGCGTGCGCCGCCGATCAGCCGCGATCCCGCGCCCAGCAGCGTCACCGTCACCGAGGCGGGCGGCTGCGCGCCGAGCAATTCTTCCTTGGCGACGCGGCAGCGCGCGACGAGTTGGGACAGGCCGCTGGCTGACAGCCGCGTCGGCGCGGGCCCGAGCCGCTGCTCGACCAGGTGCGCCAGGGCGAGGTCCATATTGTCCCCGCCGAGCATCAGGTGGTTGCCCACGCCGATGCGGGTCAGTTGCGGCTGGCCATCGGCCATCTCGACGCGGATCAGCGTGAGGTCAGTGGTACCGCCGCCGACGTCGCAGATCAGCACCAGGCGCGTCTGCGCCAGGTCCTTGTCGAGCGTCAGGCGGTGCCGGAACAGCCAGTCGTAGAGCGCGGCCTGCGGCTCTTCGAGCAGGCGCACGGAGGGCAGGCCGGCCAGGCGCGCTGCCTCCAGCGTCAGGGCGCGGGCGCCTTCGTCGAAGGACGCGGGCACCGTCAGCACCACGTCCTGGTCTTCGAGCCTGGCTTCGGGAAAACGATGGTTCCAGGCCGCGCACACATGGCCGAGGTAGCTGGCGCTGGCCGCCACCGGCGAGATCTTGCCGACTTCCTCGTCGGCGCCCCAGGGCAGGATGGGCGCGGTACGGTCGACCGAGGCGTGCGACAGCCAGCTCTTGGCGCTGGCCACCAGCCGGCCGGGTACCTGTGCCCCCAGCGAAGCCGCGAGGCGGCCGACCACGGTGCGCCGTGCGGCCGCGCTGGCGGCGCTCTGCCAGGGCAGTTGCAGGTCGTCGCCGCTCAGTTCGCCGGGTGCGGCGTGGTAGCGCACGGATGGCAGCAGCGGTGGGGCCGCCACTTCGCCGAGGCCGACCAGCTGGTCGATGCCCAGCACGTGGATCTCGTCGGAGTCCGCGCTGGCATAGGCGACCACCGTGTTGCTGGTGCCGAGGTCGATGCCGACGATGTACTGCGCCATCGCTAGCGGGCCCGGTGCCGGGTCAGGCTTCGGCATGCGCGTTGCCGCGCACGTCGAACTCGACCTTCCAGCGTTCACCGCCGCCGCGGGGTACGGCTTCCAGTTCGAGCGTGCCGGTTTCGGTCACGCGCGCATGCAGCCTGACCGGAACCACGTCGCCGGGCGTGCGCCCGTCGGCAGGCAGCGTCGCCTGGATCTCCTCGAGTTCCTGCAGTTCCTCCGGTCCCCAGAAATCGAGCAGGGTACCGACCTGGTCCTGGCGGCGCACCGAGGAACCGAAGAAGCGGAAGTGCACGGGCTCGCCTACCACCAGGCCGAACTCCTGCGCCGGCAAGGCCGCTTCGCTGCCTTCCTCCATGCCGAACGGGGCCACGCAGAGTGCCTGCAGCGGCGGCTCGAAGCCGGGTACGGCGGGCATCGACGATTCGATGGCGATGTAATAGGAGCGGGCGGTGCCGCCACGGATGCGCACACCCTTGCCGCCGCGCACGTAACCGTAGTAAGCCGCGCCGCGCGCGACGGCGAGATCCAGTTCCGCGCCGTCGAGCAGGCGGGCCGGGGCCGCGCCTTCCGCGGCCAGCCAGCCGTTGAGCGTCTGCATGACGCGTTCGGCCAGCAGGCCGGACTTGAACACGCCGCCGTTGAACAGCACGGCGGTCGGGTGCAGGAAGGTCGCGCCGGCAGGCTGCGCGGCCGCCACGCCGTCGAGCTCGCCGAGCGCCGCCACCTGGCGGCCGAGGAAGGCGGCCAGGTGGCGCGTGACGGCGGCATCCTGCGCGTAGGGCAGGCCGAGCTGGGTGAGGCCGGCGCGCGCGCGGTTGAGCGGGCGCGCCGAGGCATCCACCTGTGGGAAGAAGCCTTCCAGGATGATCTGCGTCAGCTCGGTGCGGGTCAGTTCAGTGCGGATCGAGCCGCCGATCAGCTTGGCGCCCCGACTGGGCACGACCAGCGGCACGGCGTCGACGTCCGGCTGCGTGAGCAGCGTTTCCTTGGCAGCGCGGCAGGCATAGGTGAGCGCGCGCAACTGCCACGGATCGGCCTGGGTGCCCTGCGCCGCCAGTTTGCGCGCGACCACGTGGGCGAGCGCCAGGTCCATGTTGTCGCCGCCGAGCAGGATGTGCTCGCCCACGGCCACACGGTGCAGTTCGAGATTGCCGTCGCGCTCGACCACGGCGATCAGGGACAGGTCTGTGGTGCCGCCGCCGACGTCCACCACCAGGATGATGTCGCCGACCTTGACCTGCTTGCGCCAGTGTCCGCCGCTCTTCTGGATCCAGCTGTAGAGCGCCGCCTGGGGCTCCTCGAGCAGGGTCAGGCGGGCGAAGCCTGCTGCCGCGGCCGCCGCCGCGGTCAACTCGCGCGCGGCCGGGTCGAAGGAGGCGGGGATGGTCACGGTGACGTCCTGCTCGGCGAGCGGCGCCTCGGGGTGGGCGTGGTCCCAGGCTTCGCGCAGGTGCGTGAGATAGCGCACCGAGGCTTCGAGCGGCGAGACGCGCTGCACCTCGGGCGGGGCATCGCTGGGCAGGATCGGCGCGCGGCGGTCCACGCCCGGGTGGCACAGCCAGCTCTTCGCGCTCGACACCAGCCGGATCGGCGTGGCCGCGCCGCGGCTGCGTGCCATCTCGCCCACGGCGAAGTCGCGCCCGGTGTTCCACGGCAGCGCCAGGTCGCCCGGCGCGAGTTCGCTGGCATGCGGCAGGTAGAGGAAGGAGGGCAGCAGGTCACGCTCTTCGATGGCGCCCGGCGCGGTCAGCTGCGTGACCGGCAGCACGCCGAGGCGGGTCGTCTCGCCATCGCTGGCGCTGCGGTCGACGTAGGAAACGGCGCTGTGGGTCGTCCCCAGGTCGATGCCGATGGCATAGCGCGGCTCGCTCATAGCTCGACCTCGGCGGGGGCGATCACGCTGGCGTCATGGCGCTCGGCCAGGCGCGGCAGGCGGACCTCTTCGACCATCCAGCCGCGGTGGCTGAGGCTGCCGTGGAAGGGCGCGCTGCCCACCACGTTGCCGGTCAGGCGTACGGCGGTGGCGTCGAAGCCTTCGGGCAATGTCACGCGGCTGCCTTCGGCCTCCGCGCGTACCGGCCGGATGGTGAAATGCTCGCGCAGCACCGCGCGGCATCCTTCGTGCACGACGCGGGCGGCGGCGCCGATCTCGGCATCGGAATATCCGGCGATGTCCTCTTCGACGAAGTCGACCAGGCGCGCGTCGCGTTGCAGCAGGCCCAGCAGTTGCAGGGCGGCGGCGGGACTCGCTTCCTTCAGCACAGGAGTCGGGGCCGGGGCAGGCGCCGGAGCGGGGGCCGGAGCCGGAGTTGCTGCCGCGGCTGCGGGCGCCGCCGGCACGCCGTCACGGATACGCACCACGCCGCGCGCGAACTCGCGGTCGCCGAGGATGCGGAAGAAGGTCCCTACGGCCAGCGAGATCCTGCCGAGGAAGGATGGGTTCGAATCAGTCATCGAATACTCCTGTGTGCTCTGTCATGGGGCCCGCCGCCAGGGCGGCACGAACCAGGCGCGAGGGCCTGGCGGTCCCGCGGGCCGCGGCGCCATGCCGGCGCGCCCGCCTTCGGTCGATGCAATTCCGCTCGGGATTGTGCCTGAACGCAGGCGGGCAAGGAGCCCGGCTCCGGTTCCGCTTGCCTGGAGCGCTTGCCGGAGGGCGGGCCTGGCGGCCGCGGCCGGTCCGCTCACACCGGAGCCCGGTCCTGGTGCCGGGCGGGTGGCGGCCTGGAGGGCTGGCCGGCACGGTGGCCGGCGCTTGGCGGGTGCCTGTGGCGCCTCAATTTTCCCGCAGATAGGTGATCAGCTGGTCTGCGCGGCTGGGGTGGCGCAGCTTCTTCATCGCCTTGCTTTCGATCTGCCGGATGCGCTCGCGGGTGACGTCGAACTGCTTGCCGACTTCTTCCAGCGTGTAGTCGGTCGCCATGTCGATGCCGAAGCGCATGCGCAGTACCTTGGCCTCGCGCGGCGAGAGCTCATCGAGCAGTTCCCGCACCACTTCGCGCAGGCTGGCCTGCATGGCGGCATCGGCCGGCGTGGCCGTGTCCGAGTCGGCGATCATGTCGCCGAGGTTGGTGTCGCCATCCTCGCCGACCGGCGTCTCCATCGAGATCGGTTCCTTGGCGATGCGCAGGATCGAGCGGACCTTCTCCTCGG
This sequence comes from Cupriavidus sp. USMAA2-4, assembly GCF_001854305.1. Classification (NCBI taxonomy): domain Bacteria; kingdom Pseudomonadati; phylum Pseudomonadota; class Betaproteobacteria; order Burkholderiales; family Burkholderiaceae; genus Cupriavidus; species Cupriavidus sp. USMAA2-4. The sequence continues at coordinate 2,971,297 of NZ_CP017749.1, forward strand.
TCATTTCCATGCGCTCGGCCAGTTCCGCCGGATCGGCTTCCTTGCCGGTGCGCTGCATGATCTCCCGCGCGAAGCGGTTGAGCTTGTTGATCTGCTCGATCATGTGCACCGGCACGCGGATCGAGCGGGCCTGGTCGGCGATGGCGCGCGTGACGGCCTGCCGCACCCACCAGGTCGCGTAGGTGGAGAATTTCCAGCCGCGGCGGTACTCGAACTTGTCCACCGCCTTCATCAGGCCGATATTGCCTTCCTGGATCAGGTCGAGGAACTGCAGGCCACGGTTGGTGTACTTCTTGGCGATCGAGATCACCAGGCGCAGGTTGGCCTGGGTCATCTCGTGCTTGGCCTGGCGCATCTGCCGCTCGGCGGCCAGCATCCTGCGGTTGACGGCCTTCAGCTCGGGCAGCGGCAGGGCGGCGCGGGACTGGATGTCGATCAGCTTCTGCTGGTACGACTCCAGGTCAGGCAGCGCGCGCGCCACGGCGTTGCTGTACGGGCGCGCGTCGGCGACCAGCGACTTGCCCCAGGCAAGATTGGTCTCATTGCCGGGGAAGCGGGCGATGACATCTTCGCGCGGCATGCCGCAGCGCTCGACCAGCAACTGGAGCACCTGGCGCTCGACCACGCGCACGTCGTCGACCATGCCCTGGATGTCGGCGCACAGCCGCTCGATGGTGCGTGCGGTGAAGCGGATCGCCCGCAGTTCTTCGCGCACGGCATCGCGGGCCGAGGCGGCTGCGCTGGCGCCAGCGTCCTCGCGCATGCGCGCGAAGTGCTCGGCAACACGGCCGAAGCGCGTCAGGCACTCGTCGCGCAGCTGGCGCAGGTCGGACTCCGCGCTCTGGCCGGAGCTGTCGTCGTCGTCGCTGTCGTCGGCGTCCCCGTCCTCATCGTCGGCGCGTTCCTCGCTGTCGGCCGTGTCGGCGCTGTCGACGGCGGCACCCACGGCGGCCTCGGCCACGCTTTCGTCGCTCAGGCCATCCACCAGGTCATCGATGCCCATTTCCTCGGCGGACACCTTGGCCGACAGGTCGAGGATGGTAGCGATGGTCGAGGGACACGCCGAGATCGCATGGATCATGTCGGCCAGGCCGTCTTCGATGCGCTTGGCGATCTCGACTTCCTGCTTGCGCGTCAGCAGCGTCGCCGAGCTCATCTCGCGCATGTACATGCGCACCGGGTCGGTCGTACGGCCGAACTCGGAGTCCACCGTCGAGAGCGCGACCTCGGCTTCTTCGTCGGCCTGGTCATCGGCCACGACCACCGCGTTGTCGCTGAGCAGGAGCGTCTCGGCGTCGGGGGTCTGCTCGTAGATCTTGACGCCCATTTCGGCGAAGGTGGCTACGATGCCCTCCATCGCCGCGGTGTCGGCGAAGTTTTCCTGGAGGTGGTCGCTGATATCGGCGTGGGTGAGGTAGCCTCGCTGCTTGCCCAACTGGATCAGCGCGCGCAACTGCAGGCTGCGTTCAGCGGCATCCAGCGTGGGATCGGGCCGTGCCGTGCCCCCCGCGCCGGTTCCATCGAGGCCCTTGCTGGCCCCAGCCTGTCCTGTTCTGGCCGCCGTTCGTTGTGCGCCGCTCGTCATTTACCGTCTTTTTCCTTGCTCAGTCGCTTGTCCTGGCGGCAGCGCGCACTGACAGGTGCGCGGTCTGGGCTGCCGCCGGGATTCGTTGTAATGGGGATCCGCGTAGGGAATCGCTGTGCCCGCGCCCCGCACTCGGGGCGAGTGGGATTTTCGGCCGGGGCCCGTATTCTACAGCCCCCGCTGCGTCGCAGCACGTCCCGTCGCAGGAAGTACACACGACAAGGATCGCCCTGAGCCTTCATCTGGGGGCAGCAGGGCGCACTTTCAATGCCAGTTGCGCATTGCCCGGTCCTTGGCGCAACGCCGGGCCGCCGCGCGAATGCCGGTACTACCGACACTATATAGCGAGCACGGGCGGGTATCCCTATATAGTAGTGGCAGGCCAGCCCCGGGGGGGAAGTCAGCCATGAAGACGAAGGAAGCGAACGACCATCCGTCTGCATCCGAGCAGATCGACGCGAGGATACAGCAATTGGGCGACTGGCGGGGCGAGATGCTCGCCCACCTGCGCCGCCTGGTCAAGGAGGCCGATCCCGGCGTGGTGGAAGAGTGGAAGTGGCGAGGCGTGCCCGTGTGGTCGCACCACGGCATCCTCTGTACCGGCGAGACGTACCAGCGCGTGGTCAAGATGACCTTTGCCAAGGGCGCGTCGCTGGCCGATCCGGCCGGTCTTTTCAACGCCAGTCTCGAAGGCAATACACGGCGTGCGATCGATTTCCACGAGGGCGGGCCGATCGACGAGGCGGCCCTCAGGGATTTGATCCGGGCAGCCGTGGCGCTGAACCGGTCCAAGGCATGAGGCAGCGGCTGTCGACGGCTTCCTGAACCGGCGGGCCGGCGTGGAATCAGTCCAGCCGCAGCGCCGCCCGCCACAGGTCCAGGAAATGCGCCTTCTTCAAGGGATCCTGGTAGACCAGCAGGCCGACGCCCAGGCCGACCGGCCGCGCGCGCGGCACCGGGGCCGCACCGCCGCGCACGGGCCGCATGCCCGACTCGCTGGCGATCACCGCCTGGCCTTCCCTTGACAGCAGGTAGTCCAGGAAGCGCGCGGCCAGGTCGGGGCGCCTGGCCTGGCGGGGGATCAGGGCCGCGTGGGACAGCACCAGCGTGTAGTCGTCCGGGTAGACGATGCGCAGCGGGGTGCCGCGGTCGATACGCTTCTGCGCATAGGAATCGAGCACGTTGTAGGCCATTGCCGCCTTGCCTTGGGCCAGCAGGTCCAGCATGTCGTCGGACGAGTCGCTGACGATGACGTTGCTGCGTCCGAAGGCGGCCAGCAGGGCACCGGCCATGCTGTCCAGGCGTGCGTCCTGGGTCGCGGCAAGATAGCCGATGCCGCTGCGCCGCACGTCGTAGGTGGCCAGGCGGCCCGCCAGCGGCTGCGCCGGGTCCTGCAGCCGCGACAACAGTTCGCGGCGGCTGCGCGGCACCTGGCCTGGGCCCAGCTGGCGCGGATCGTAGACCATGACCAGCGCCTCGACCGCGATGCTGAAGACCTCGTCGCGCCAGTTGGCCCAGGCCGGCAGGTCGCGTGTCTGCGCCGAGACGTGCGGCAGGGCGCGGCCGTCGTTGACCAGCTTGGTCTGCAGATCCATGCTGCTGCTGACGACGAGATCGGCGCGCGGCATATCGGCGGGGCCAGGCCGGCCGCCGGGAGCGGCCTGGCGCGCATACAGTTCCTGCGTGGGCAGTTCGGTATAGACCAGGCGCAAAGCGGGGTTGCGCCGCCCGAAGTCTTCCAGCACGCCACGGAATACGCGCAGGCTGGTGGAGCCCTGCACCACCAGCACGTCGGCGGCATCGCGCGGTCCCAGCACCGCGGTCTCGAAATCCGCCGCGCCGCAGCCGGCGCTCCAGAACAGCGCCGCGATGACCGCCAGGGCATGCCGGCGCCGCGGCCGCCCGGCAGGAAGAGGGAAGGGACGGGCGTTCATGATGGCAGGGCCGGCAGGGTCAGGATGGCATCCAGCCCGCCCTGCGGGCGGTTGCGCAGGGTCAGGCGGCCCTGGTGGCTGTCCGCCACCCGCTTGGCGATCGACAGGCCCAGGCCGGCGCCGGCCGTGCGCGGGCCGGGCCCGCGCACGAAGCGCTCGAACACCGAATCTCCCAGCTGCGGCGGAAGGCCCGGCCCCTGGTCGGAGATCGTGACCTGCCAGTCGCTGCCGGCGCGCGCCAGCCGCACGTCGAGCCTGCCGCGCGCGGCGGCGCCGTGGCGCAGGGCGTTGTCGAGCAGGTTCTTCAGCGCTTCGCGCAGCATCAGGCTGTCGCCCAGTACCCATGCCTGCCCGGCCCCGGCCCCGTTCTGCGGGAGGTACAGGCGTACGTCGGGCCGTGGCTCGGCCTGGGGCACGCTGTCGTGCAGGGCTTGCGGCAGGATCTCGGCCAGGTCGATGCGCGCGAAGTCGTGGGCATTGCTGCGGTGGAGAACACTGGCGTCGCTCAGCAGCTGGTTGACCAGGCGCGACAGCCGCTCGGCATTGCGCAGCACGGCCTGCAGGCTGTGCCGCTGTTCGTCGCTGTCGTCTTCCTCCAGCGCCAGCTGCAGTTGGGCGCGCAGTGCGGCCAGCGGCGTGCGCAACTGGTGCGCGGTCTCGGCGATGAACAGGTGCAAGGTATCCAGGTTCTCCTCCAGCCGCGCCATGAAGCCGTCCAGCGCGTGCACGAGATTACCCAGTTCCTCGGGCACCGGCGCCGCGATGGGGTGCAGGTCGGACACCGTGCGCGCCGACAGTTCGTCCTCGATGCGCCGGATCGGCGCCAGCGAGCGGTGCAGTCCCCAGTAGGCCAGCCCGAGCGCGGCGGCGGCGAAGGCGACCAGCGCCAGCGTGCCGTGCCACAGGATGCGCCGGGCCAGCGCATCGTGCGCCTCGCGCGTCTGCCCGACCTGGACCCGCGCCACGGCGGCGCTTTCGGGGCCGGCCACGTGCCGCTCCATCCAGGCGAAGCGCACCGGCTGCCCCTGGTAGACCGCGTCGAACAGCTGCGGCGTGCGCGCCGCCTCGGATGTCGGCGCGCGCGGCGGCGCGGGCAGGTCCGCATAGCCGGTGACCAGGCTGCCGTCGCGCGCGCTGACGCGGTAGAACACACGGTCGCGCGGCGCCTGTTCGAGCAGGGCGAGGGCGGCGTAGGGCATGTCCAGCTGCCAGCCATGCTGCCCGTACTGCAGGCTGTCGGTGATCGACAGCACCGAGGCCGTCAGCAACTGGTCATAGGTGATGCTCGCGGTCTGGTAGGCATAGCCGCGCACCATGGTGTAGAGCGCGCCGAGCCCCAGTGCGAACAGGGCCAGCAGCATGGCCAGCAGGCGGCGCCGCACCGACAGCCCGGTCCGGCGCGGCACCGGCGGCGCCGCGCCGGCGGCAGGCATCACGCGGGCTCCTGGCTGCCGCCGGCATCTTCCTCGCGCACGCTGAGGAGGTAGCCGACACCGCGCTGGGTCTCGATGCGCAGGGGCGAGCCTTCGAGCTTGCGGCGCAGGCGGGCGATGTACACCTCGATCGCATTGGGCGCGGCGTCGTTGTCGAAGGCGAACAGCTTGAAGGCGATCTCCTGCTTGCTGACGGTGCCGTTGAGGCGCGCCAGCAGGATCTCCAGCAGGCTGTACTCGCGCTTGGGCAGGTCCAGGCGCTGCCCCGCCAGCCGCACCTGGCGCGCCGTGCTGTCGATGACCAGCTCGCCGAAGCGCTGCACGCCGGAGGCCTGCGCGCCAGGCCGGCGCAGCAGGGCGCGGCAGCGTGCCTCGAGTTCGCGGAAATCGAAGGGTTTGGCGAGGTAGTCGTCGGCGCCGGTGTCGAGCGCGTGCACGCGGTCCTCGATATCCACCCGCGCCGTCAGCGCCAGCACCGGGGTCTTGCTACCGCGCTCGCGCAGCCGTTGCAGGACCTCGAAGCCGGACAGGCGCGGCAGGCCGATATCCAGGATCACCAGGTCGAAGGCCTCGTAGGCCAGCACGCCGTCGGCGCTGAGGCCGTCGTGCTGCCAGTCGACCGCATGGCCGATGCGGCGCAGCCGCCGCACGATGGCGTCGGCCAGGTCCTCGTCGTCTTCGATCACCAGAATTCGCATCGCGCGATTTTCGCACAGGGTGCCAGCTGGCGGCCCGGAAAGCCGGCCGCTGCGCGGCGATGACAGGTTGATGACAGGTTTTCTGTCCTAACCTCGCGCCTCCGCCGCCCGCCGCCCGCCGCCCGGCCGGGCAGACAATACCAATGTGCACCAGGAGACAGTTCCCATCATGCTTCTGACCTTGCTCGGCTTCGGCATGGTGATCACGTTCATGACGCTGATCATGGCCAAGCGGCTGTCGCCGCTCGTCGCGCTGATACTCGTTCCCATCCTCTTCGCGCTGGCCGGCGGTTTCGGCACCGGCATCGACAAGATGATGCTCGACGGCATCCGCAAGATCGCGCCAACCGGCGTCATGCTGATGTTCGCCATTCTCTATTTCGGCGTGATGATCGATGCCGGCCTGTTCGACCCCATCGTCGGCCGCATCCTGCGCGCGGTGAAGGGCGATCCGCTGAAGATCGTGGTCGGCACCACAGTGCTGGCGCTGGTGATCTCGCTGGACGGCGACGGCTCCACCACCTACATGATCGTGGTCGCCTCGATGCTGCCGCTATACCGCCGCCTCGACATGAACCCGCTCTCGATGACCTGCCTGGCCATGCTCGCCAGCGGCGTGATGAACCTGACGCCCTGGGGCGGGCCGACCGCGCGCGCGGCCAGCGCGCTGCACGTCGACGCGGGCGAGATCTTCGTGCCGCTGCTGCCCGTGATGGGCCTCGCCGTCGCCGCCATCCTGCTGCTGGCCGTCAAGCTCGGCCTGCGCGAGCGCCGGCGTCTCGGCGTGCTGGCCTTGCCCGACGGCGCCGCGCTGCACGCGGGCTACGACGAGGACTGCGCGGTCTCCGGTCCCGCCGCCGCGGCCGAGGAAGACGCGGACCTGCGCCGTCCCCGCCTGCTGTGGGTGAATGCCGCGCTGACGCTGGCGCTGATGGTCAGCCTGATCCTGGGCGTGCTGCCGCTGCCGGTGCTGTTCATGATCGGCTTCGCGGTCGCGCTGATCATCAACTATCCCGATCTCGCCGAGCAGCGCCGGCGCGTGGCGCACCATGCGGGCAACGCCTTGTCCGTGGTCTCGCTGATCTTCGCCGCCGGCATCTTCACCGGCATCCTGTCCGGCACCGGCATGGTGGAGGCGATGTCGCGCAGCCTGCTGGCGGTCATTCCCGACGTGCTGGGGCCGTACATGGCGGTGCTGACCGCGCTGCTGAGCCTGCCCTTCACCTTCTTCATGTCGAACGATGCCTTCTATTTCGGCGTGCTGCCCATCCTCGCCGAGGCGGCCCAGGGCTACGGCATCTCGCCGGCGGAGATGGCACGGGCATCCCTGATCGGCCAGCCGGTGCACCTGCTCAGCCCGCTGGTGCCGTCCACCTACCTGCTGGTGGGCCTGGCCGGTGTCGAGTTCGGCGACCACCAGCGCTACGCGCTCAAATGGGCCGCCATGGTGTGCCTGGTCATGCTGGTGGCCGCGCTCGGGTTTGCGCTCTTTCCCCTGGTGGGGCGGGCAGGCTGACCATCGCCGTGCGCCGCGGCGAGATCCGCGCGGACGTCGTTCCGGCGGCGGAATCGGTGGTCATCCTCGGCGCGCTGCGCGGCATCGCCGCCCTGTTCCTGATGCGGCGGGAGAATGCCGACGGCGCGCTCGTCTGCGAGGCATTGGTCCACGCCATCACGCGCGGTATCAGCGGCTGAGCGCCCGAGCGCCTCGGGGCCCGGGCGTCGCGCCTGCGCCTATGCCTGCGGCCGCTCCAGTACGTGGGCGTAGCAGATCGCGTCGAGCCCCCCGTGTGCGCCGGCCTCATGGCGCAGCTGGCGCACGATCTCGCCGACCTGGCCGGTGCCGGTCGGCCCGATCGAGGAGCGGCTGCGCTGGCGGCAGGCGGTGGAGGGGATCGGCGTGGGCAGCGCGAACCGGGCCTGGCAGGGGGGAGGTGCCGCCGGCTGCGGACGCCGGGCTCAGCGCGCGTCGCCGGCGCGGCGCGCGTGCTCGAGCGCGCGCTGCACCGCGGCCGGCGTGATGGCTTCCAGGCGATGTCCGCCGATGCCGGTCGTGGTGACGGCCTGCAGCATCGCGTTGTAGACGGCCTCCTCGGTGGCCTCGGAGACCGCCTGGAACAGCGGCGACATGGCATCGTTGGGCAGGCTGTCGAACCGCCCGACGGTCTTGCGTTGCGCCGGTGTGCGGCGCACCGACGATGCCGTCGAGAACGCCAGGGCATAGTCGCCCGAGCCGTTCGCCATCGACGAGCCGGTCCGCGCGATACCGAGGAATGCCCGCTTGGCCAGGCGCCCGAGATTGCGGTCGGACAGCGGCGCGTCGGTGGCTACCACGATCACTACCGAGCCATCCCCGCCGTGATCGTCGACCACGTCCTTCAGGTAGTAGCGCCCCAGTGTCTTGCCGACCGGCACGCCGTCGATCGACAGCACGCCCCCGTAGTTGGTCTGCACCAAGACACCGAGCGTGTAGTCGCCGAGCTGGCGCGGCAGCCGGCGTGAACTGGTGCCGATGCCGCCTTTCCAGCCGAAGGCCTGCGTGCCTGTGCCGGCACCGACGCAGCCTTCGGCAACCGGCCCGCCGCCAGCCGTGGCGATGGCCTGCAGCACATGCTGCCTGGTGACGTGCCGGCCCCGGATGTCGTTGAGGAAGCCGTCGTTGGTCTCGCCGACCACGGCGTTGACCGACAAGACATGCTCATTGCCGGGCCGGCCGAGGGTCCATTCGATCGCACCCGCGACGCCCTCCGCGACTGAGAGCGTATTGGTCAGGAGGATGGGCGTCTCGATCTCGCCGAGTTCCTCGATCTGCGTCGCCCCGGCGAACTTGCCGAAACCGTTGCCCAGCGCGAAGCCCGCCGGCACCTTCTCCTGGAAGAGGTTGCCGCCATGCGGCAGGATGGCCGTGACGCCGGTCCGCACCGAATCTCCCTCGATCAGCGTCGTGTGCCCCACCATCACGCTGGCGACATCGGTGATCGCGTTCAACGGGCCGGTGGCGAGCACGCCGGGGCGGATGCCGAGGTCGCGGGCGCGGGCACGATCGGGCAAGGCTCCAGGCATTGGTGACGGCTCGCCTGGGCGCGGTGTGGCGCCGGCCGCCGCAGCGGCTGCATCCGTGGCGGCGCCGGCTGGGGCTAGCACGTACGCGGGCACGGTCGCCGCCAGGCCGACAAGCAGTCGGCGGCGACCCGGTGAGGGGGCGGTGGCATGCCCGTGCAGGGAGGGGCGACTTGGCTGTTCTGGCATGGTCGTATCCACTTTCGTGTGCGCTGGCGCTGGCGCTGGCGCGGCCCAACGACTTGCCGGGGTCGGCACGCCAGCCGTCCGCGGCCGGCAACGAGTGGGAGAACGGGGCGCGGGCGATTGCGTTGACATCGATGCCGCTGCACGCCGCGGTGCCATGCTCCATCGCGCGAATCCAGCCCGCCCCGATGGCCGTGCCGCGAGCGCATCGTTCGCGCACCGGCTCGCTTCATACCGGTGACGGTGCCGATGGCAGGCCAGCGCCCGTAGGGTGGCGCAGTCCTTGCGCACGGATAGCTTCGGCCCCGATCCATCCCGGATAATCCATTCCCGGACAATCTCCCTCTTCTCTCGTGACGACGACAAACCGAGATCAATCCCGCACCAATCCGTCGCCCGCTGCGCCGGCGCCGCCTGCGCCGCCTGCGCCCGAAGCGTCCGCCAACGAGGGGCGCGGCGCGAGGAAGCGACCCGGCAGGGGATCGCTTGGTGCCGTCTTGGACCACTGCCTGACAACCCATACGCCCAGGCGGTCCGGCTACCTGCAGGACGGACCGCACACCACGTTCCTCAATACTTCCGCGGGACCCGTCCGTGTGCATGACTCAGGGTCCGCCAAACCCTGCGTGGTCATGGCGCCGGATGGGCCCAATATGATCGAGCAGTATGCCCACCTGATCGCCTTGCTGTCGCCGTCGCTTCGCGTCGTCTGCTTCGATATGCCCGGCTTCGGGTTCTCCGTACCCGCGCTCCGGTATACCCACGCGCTGGACGAGGGCGCCCAAGTCATCCTGGACCTGCTCGACGGCCTGTTGATCGAGCGGGCAACGCTGGCATTCAGTTGCGCCAATGGCTTGTACGCGGTGAACGCGGCCAGGATGGCGCCGGACCGGATCGCCGGCCTGGTGCTGTCGCAGACGCCATCGCTCGCATCGATGCAGGCCTGGGTGGATCGGACCATTCCCCGGCCATTGCGCGTCCCGGTTGCGGGGCAGGCACTCGCCTGGCTGTTCCGGAAGAAGCTGGTGAAGAGCTGGTATCCGATGGCGCTGCCAAAAGGCCGGAAATACGCCTTCAGTGAAACTGCACTGGAGGGCATGCATGGTGGCGCCTGTTTTTGCCTCGCGGGCGTGGTGCAGGGGTTGAACGGGGAAACGATGCCGCAGGCGAATGGCCTGGAGATCCCTTGCACCATGATCTGGGGCGCCGGAGACCCGTCCCACGCACAGACCGATCCGGGCTCGTTGCGCGAGTGCGTTCCCCACGCCGAGATCGAGATCTTTGCAGACTGCGGGCATTTCCCCGATCTGGAGGCGCCAGAGAGGTTTGCCGCGCTCCTCGTGCAGCGCGTCGTCCGCCAGGCAGCGGGCGCCGCTACGCCGTCCGCTTCGCCCTGAGCGGGGCTCTGTTTCCGCGACAGGGCCGACGCCGTCCCGCGGGCGCGGCATGCCGACGGGAAGTTGGAGGGCCGATCCGATCATGACGGCCGTGCTAGAGTCGAACCTTCCTCTCGACCGCGCATCCCTATGCCGCCATCCGTCGAACATGAGCCCGTCCATTCCGCAGGCGATCAAGCCGGCATGGAAAGTGCCGCGGCTAGGCAAAATACTGTTCAGATACGAAGCACCGGCACTGGCTGATGCCGCAAATGGAGCGCTGCGCCGCGATGCCGAACATTGAAGTTGCTCATCTTGCGCTTGACGCCGCGCGGGTTCAGGCGCCCACGACTGCTCACGCAGCGCCCGCGCGCGATCTCGGCCAGCAGGGCCTCGCGCCAGGCAGGCAAACGCTCAGGGGGAAACGGCCGCAGCTTGCGGCATCTTGCGCTTGATCACGCGCACGGCGTGCATGAAGCTCAGGCGATCCGGATCGAGTTCGCGCGCCCAGGCCGCCTGCGCCATCAACTGGCGAATCGCAAAGTGCGCCAGCAGCAGCCCCCACAGCTCCTGCTGCACCAGCTCGGGCGTCTTGCTGCGCAGCACCGTGCTGTTGGCGCGCAAATGCGTCTTGAACTCATCGAACACCCCCTCGATCTCCCAGCGCTCGTGGTACAGCGCGGCCAGCTCCAGGGCCGGCGCCGCATCGGGGTCCAGGAGGTTGGTCAGCAGCCGGTAGCTGCCCTGCGCCGGCGTGGCCGAGCCCTCGAGCGCGTAGTCGATCACACGCACCGTTTGCCCTGCGCGCCGCGCGCGGTCGTCGCTGTCGAACACGCGGCTCAGGTACGAGCCATCGGGCAACATCTGCTCTACCGGCAGCTTGAGGTTGGATTTGACCCGCCAGGCCAGCTTGGCGCCCGTAGCGCAGGCGGTCTGCCAGAGCTTGAAGCCGTAGAAGTTGCGGTCGGCCAGCACCAGCATCTCGGGCGTGAGCTTGGCGGGCAGCAACTGGGCGGCCATGACCTGCTCGCTGTGGCCGTAGGGTGCGATGCCGGCTGCCACCACCGCGTGCGTGCCGCATTCCACCAGGCCCAGAACGCGCGCCTGCGGGAAGGCGCTTTGGCCGCGCGAGGCGCCCGGGTAGCCGAAGAACTTGGCGTTGGCCGCCTCGTCGGCCACGTCCATGCAGCTGCCGTCCAGGGCCATCACGCGCAATCCCCGGTACCACGCCCCTGGCGCCCCCGGCGCGGCCAGCGGGCGCAGCACCCGATCGGCCAATTGGCGCATGACCTCGGGGCCCAGCCGGCTGCGCGCCTGCGAGATCGCGGACTTGCTGGCCTGCACCGCCTCAGTGTGGCCGCCGCCGAGCCATTGCAGGCCTTCGCACACCACGCGCAGCACTTCCTCCAGCGGCGCTTCGCGCCACAGCGCCAGCGCCATCACGTAATACACCACTGCCGGCGCGGGCAGCAGCCGCTCCCGCTGGCTGGCCTTGCCGGTCTCGGCCAACACTTCTTCGATCAACGTCCGTGGACACACGCTGGCCAGCACCCCGGCGCTGATCAAATGCGCAACGTCAACTCTCGACGGCAGCGTCTTGCGTGTTCTGGCCATCACCCTCATCCATTGAAGCTTCGATGGATGAGGATTATGGCTTTAAAAATACTATCTGAACAGTATTGCGGCTAGGCAGGTTCCGGCAATCGTTCCCACGCAGACCGCCCTGGTGGTGATGCACTACCAGACCGACATCCTGCAGCTGTTTCCATCGGTCGCGCCCGTCTTGCTCTCCAACACTCGCAAGCTGTGCGATGCCGCGCGCGCCAAGGGTGTCAGCGTCTATTTCGCCAAGATCCACTTCGGCCCGGGCTATCCGGAAGTCAGCCCGCTGAACAGGAACGGGCAGGGAATCAAGCAGCTTGGACTTTTCGTCGACGACCAGGTCTCGCCGGAACTCGGCCGGCAAGCCGCGGAGCCGCTCATCATCGCGCACCGTGCCAGCGTGTTCTTCGGGACCGACCTGCAGGTGCGGCTTTCCGCGCAAGGTATCAATACCCTGATCATGGCGGGCATTGCGTCGACCGGTGTGGTGCTGTCGTCGGTCGCGTATGCGAGCGATGCGGACTTCCGCCTGTTCACCGTCAAGGATTGCTGCTACGACCCGGATCCGGTCGTGCACGATCATCTGTTTGCCACGGCGTTCGATTCGCGCACGACGGTGCTCTCGCTCGCTGATGCCTTGCGGCTGCTGGCGTAGGCCAGCAGGGCGGGCAGGCCGGCCGGGATGGCCGCCATTTCGATCCTCTTGCTTCCGCACGATGAAGCACCTATGCCGAGAGCAGAAATCGGCAGCATTCGCCGGACTTCGCGTAGACTGCGCCAGATCCCCGCTCGCCGATGGATGGTTCCGCTCGTGGCGACGGTCGAAGCTCCCCCTATGCAAGGAGGCGTCACGCATGCATGCAGTGCCGTTGCCGGATACCAGTGCCATCGACCCGCCCGCCAGCGCGCCCGTGCGCGACCTGCGCCGTGTCCCCATCCATCCCGATCATTGGTATCCACTGGCCTGGTCCAGCGAGGTCAAGCGGGGCAAGGCCCTCGGCGTGCACTTTGCCGGCGAGCCGATCGTACTGGTCCGTACCGAGTCCGGCGCCATCTTCGCACTGGAAGACCGTTGTGCGCACCGGCAGGTGCCGCTCCATGCGGGCGTGGTCGAAGGCGAGTCCCTGCGCTGCGGCTATCACGGCTGGACCTATGACGGCACCGGCCGCTGCGTCGACGTGCCTTACCTCGGGCGGGAACGCCTCCCCAACGGCGTGCGAGCCTATCCCTGCCGCGAGGCGCACGGCCTGATCTTTGTCTTTCCCGGCGCGGCGGCGCTCGCCGGCGAGCGGCCGCTGCCGGACCTGCCATCGGTGGCTGACACGGCGTACAAGACGCGCCGCTTCGGTCGCGAGGTCAAGTGTCACTACTCGTTCATGCACGAGAACCTGATGGACATGAACCACCAGTTCCTGCACCGGCGGCAGATGGGGCAGATGCGCGCGCGTTCCCTGGGCCGGCGTCGCGGCGAGGACTGGGTGGAGGTCGATTACACGTTCTCGCGCCTGGAGGGCAAGCAGCCGGTGGGCGAGGCGCTGGTGTTCGGGGCCAGCAAGAACAGCGCCGACCAGAACGACAAGGACGTGATGACGGTGCGTACCGGCTATCCGTACCAGACCCTGAAGATCCGTTCGGGCGACGGCACCCTGGTGATGGACCTGTGGATCGTCTACGTGCCGCTGGATGCGGCGCAGCGCACCAACCGGACCTTCGGGCTGCTTTCCATCCGCAAGCCTGGCATTCCGTTCGCCCTGGACCTGGCCTGGCCGCTGCTGGTCTGGTTCACGGAGCGCATCTTCAAGGAAGACCGCTGGATCGTCGAGCGCGAACAAGAGGCCCACGACAGGCAGGGAGCCGACTGGAACCAGGAGGTGTTCCCGGTCATCAATGAACTGCGCGATCTGTTGCGCCACTGCGGCGGCCGCACCGTGATCCCCATTCGCGAGGTGAGCGGAGCGGCATGAACTGAGCCAAGGCAGCCGCGGTTTGCGCCGGTTCCGGGGCCGGCGCAGCCTGGGCAGGGTTTGCCGACTGGAGTTTCAGGTGTGGCGCAGCCGCCTCTTCGGCCAGTAGCGCCGGCCCAGCGGCTCGATGAGAAGGTGGTGCTCCTTCACCTCGACCACGCGATAATCACCGACCCTGTGCTGGTGTCCAGCCAACAGCTTGACTGGCCACATGCGGTTCTGATATTCCACCAGCGTTTCGTCATAGTGGTTCCAGTGGGCGATATGCACGCGCGCGCCATCATCGGAAACGATGTTATGGCCGGTTTCCTCATAGCGCAGCAAGGCATCATCCGCGCCGAGCTTGTTGCCGATCCAGCGGGCCAGGACGAATGACGCCAGCGCGATGCCGATGGATACGACCGAGTCCGCCCCGAGCAGCGTGGATACCGCGCCGGATATCGCGGCAAGTGTCACGCAGAGGAACAGGCCGGACATCGTGACCACGTCCATGACAAGGGCCAGAAGGCCGATGGCTCCCCACAGTTCAAGACTCATTTCTGCCTCCCACGCTTGTCGGGTACTGCTTTCCCCCATATTGAGGGGAATGCCGTGGACGCGGATTGATGCAAGGCAAGGATTTCGGTCGCGGCCGTAGCCGCCCCGGTGCCGACCACTGCCGCCGGTGCGCGCCCTGCCAAGGTGCCTTGGCGCTTGCCGGCCGGTCAGCAGGGGAAGGCAAAGCTGTCGCGCGGCTGGCAATCCGAGGCGGCTGTTCCGCATAGGCGGCGCGAGGGCTGGGCGCGCCCTCAATCCATGCCTTTACTCCTATCGGAGACGGCACCTGTTTCGTCATAGGCCACGATGCATAGCGCCTCGGATGGATGCGGCGGTACGAAGTAACTGGTGATCCGCTCGAACTCCGCGTCCGACGCCTGGAAAGGATGGTCCCCCCGCGCATTCCGCGCGCGCAGGCGCGCCTTGCAGACCGCATCGCTCACATCGAGATAGTGAAGCCGGTGTCCGCAGCCGGCGGCCTGCGCAATGGCGAGGCCCCAGGCGCGAGCGGCCACTGTGTTGAACGGAACATCGAGCACCACGGACACGCCGGCGCCAAGCAGGGAACGGATGTGGTCCGCCAGGACGTCCTTGATGCACCTGGCGCGGTGGACGTAGGCATCGATCGACAGGACCTCGCCCGGATAGAGGCGAGACAACCAGACATCTTCGCTGATCAGTACCGTGCGCGCATTGCGCGCGAGCAGCGCGGTGAGCGTCGATTTTCCGGCCGCGATCTTCCCGCACACCATATGCAGCAATACCGCATCATCATGGGTAAGCGCCTCACCATCCTTGCTCGCAGTCTGCATTTCCAGGCTCTCCATCAGGTCTCTCCATCAGGTGCCCAGAAAGCAGAAACCCGCCTCCTGGGCGGGTTGTCGTGACATAGTTGCAGTCGAAAGCTATCCCGCCGGGTCAATGTCGGCGCGAATAATCGAGTGGGTAGGCGATCGGTGCATCGGGTTAGGTTAAGCAATCCCGGTCCCAAGTGCAAGCGGTCCGCAGCGCGTCAAGCGCCTGCGTGGCGGCCGCTCAGGCCGGCTTGATCATGTCTCGCGCATAGGCGAGGCCTGTGCCATACCCGCCGCCATGCTCGACCACGATGGCGCGGGCCTTTTCATAGGTGTCGTGGCGGGTCCAGTCTCTCTGGAATTCGAGAAGCAGTTGGAGCCAGGAAGTCATCACGGCGCCAGCAGAAGCCATCCGCCGCAAGGCCAGGTCATGGCTTGTCGGCGTCAGTCCGCCGCAAGCATCGGCAACGACGACGACCTGATAGCCCTCGGACAGCGCCGACAGAACCGGAAAACTGACGCAGGCCTCCGTCAGCAGGCCCGCAATGATCAGCGTGCGCTTTCCGGTCGCCGTGATCGCGCTGCGCACCGCGTCGTCTTCCCATAGGTTCATATTGCGGCGCTCGATCGGCGTGATGTTCGGCAGCACTTCGCGGAAAGCCGGCATCAGCGGGCCGCTGTATACCTTCGAGGCTGAAGTGGAAACCACCACCGGCAGGTCAAAGGCGACGGCCGTCTTTGCGACCGCAAGCCCGTTGCTGCGCAGGATCTGGGGGTCTTGAGAGCCTGCGGCGAAGGCAAGGCCTGCTTGTTCATCGACGAGGATCAACGCGCAATCGGCGGGTTCGAGCAACGGTAGCTTGGACATGGGAGTTCTCCTGTTTATCTGGGAATGCGATCGAGCTTCAGGCCGCGGCCTGCGACCAATCCGCCCACCGCCAGCGTGCCGGCGAGGATGCCGAGAGAGGATGAGGTATGAGCATGCCTCAGGAATCCGCTGGCAAACGCAAACGCAGTGAGTTCCCAGCTGCTGGCAATCTTCTTGATGCTCTTCATCATCAGTCCGGAAGGAAGTGGATGGTCGGTCAGGCCTTTGCATTGGGATGACCGGGCGCGCTATGGAGCGGAGCGCCCGGTCGGTGCATGCAGGATCAGCGTTCGATCACCTGCGCATGGACGGGCGCCAGCGACTCGTGCCTGGTGGCGGTGCGCTGCTCTGCCTTGTGGACCATCGTGTAAGCGTAGTCCACGCCCATGCCGTAGGCACCCGAGTGTTCCTTGACCACCTGCATGACCGCGTCGTACGTATCGCGGTTCTTCCAGTCGCGCTGCCATTCGAGCAGCACCTGCTGCCAGGTCACCGGCACCACGCCGGCCTGCACCATGCGCTGCATCGCGTAGTCGTGCGCTTCCTTGGTGGTGCCGCCCGAAGCGTCGGCCACCATATAGATCTCGTAGTCGCCTTCGAGCATCGCGCAGAGCGCGAACGTGGTGTTGCAGACCTCGGTCCAGAGGCCGGCGACGATCACCTTCTTGCGGCCGTTGGCGGCCAGCGCGTCGCGCACCTTCTGATCGTCCCACGAGTTCATCGAGGTGCGTTCGAGCGTCTGCTTGCCCGGGAACACATCGAGCAGTTCGGGGTAGGTATAGCCCGAGAACGAGTCAGACTCGACCGTGGTGATGGTGGTCGGGATGTCGAAGATCTTGGCCGCCTTGGCCAGGCCGACCACGTTGTTCTTCATGGTCTGGCGGTCCATCGACTGCACGCCGAAGGCCATCTGCGGCTGGTGGTCGATGAAGATGAGCTGGCTGTTGTGCGGAGTCAGGACTTCGAGCTTGGCGTTGGTCATGGGGTTCTCCCTGTGCGGTCTGATTCAATGGAATTGAAGTTTTCTGCCGGCGTCGCTTTCTTTTATGCGCTGCCATGGGGAGAACTATAGTGGCGATAGCTTTACTCAAAGCGATCGTTTGACGGATATTTTATTCAAATATTTTGAATTTGCAGGGAACGGCTTCTGGAGCCAAGGTGAGGGGGCAGCGATTCGGTGCGAAAGCGCCCCGGCAGGCGCGCCGGGTCGATGGATAGGTCGTGCCGCGTGGTGTGGGGCAGGGCGGTGCTGCCGGCATGCCACCCTGCCACGATGATGCTCCCCGGGGCAGGCCACCACAAAGTCGCGCCCGATCTTTCCGCCATATCCATGGCAAGCCGTTGATTGACATGAAAATCACGCGATTCGCCTGGCCGGGCGGACGGCCGGAGAGGGGGGCGGTTACCGGGGAATTTGCTCCCACTCGATGCCGAAACGCGCAAGATACTTCCTCAGGCGGTCGGCATCGTTCGCTTGCTTCTTGCTCTGGCGAGACACGGCGAACAGCACGCGCCCAGCTTCGGACAGGCTGGCAGATGACCGGCATACCTCCAGCACTTGCTCCAATTGCACGCGATCGAACAGGTCCAGTTCACCGGCCTGCGCACCAAGAACGGTGTCGACCAGGCCCTGCTCGCCGTCCATGCTCCACGTTCCCTGAAGCCGCTGCACTTCCTCGCTGGCCACCGCCTCGGTGATGCGGCCGGCATCCGCCAGCGTAGCCATGCGCGTTACCGATGCGGATAGCTCACGGAAGTTGCCAGCCCAGGCTGCCTGGGTTGATGTGGCAAACGCCAGGTAGCGGCGCTTCGCCTCCACGTTGAAACGCACCAGTTCGCCTTGTTCCCGGCCGATACGGTCCAGCTCGAAGTCCAGGTTCGGTTCAATATCCTCGCGCCGCTCGGCGAGTCCCGGCAGCGTATAGGTCCAGAGATTGATTCGCGCGTACAGATCCTCCCGGAACGAGCCGGCAGCGACCATGCGCCGTAGATCACGGTGCGTGCCGGCGATCAACTGGAAATCGCTCTCGATTTCCTTGTCGGCGCCGACCGGCAGGAAGCGCTTTTCCTCGATGGCCTTGAGCAGCATGGCCTGCTCGTCGAGCCCGAGTTCGCCGATCTCGTCGAGGAACAGCAGGCCTGCATCCGCTGCCCGCAGCAGGCCGGCCCGCGCACTCTGTGCTCCCGTGAAGGCGCCCTTGACATGGCCGAAGAGCGTGGACATTGCCGCATCGCCGCGCAAGGTGGCGCAGTTGATCTCGATGAAGGGGCCTGATATCTGGTGGCGCCCGCGTTTCAACTCGTAGACACGCTTGGCCAGGAATGACTTGCCGGCCCCGGTCGGGCCGACCAGCAGCATCGGTGCGCGCGAGCGGGCGGCGACCCGCTCCAGTTGCTCGATCAAGGCATTGAAGCGTGGGTTCCGTGTGGCGATGCCGGCCTTGAGGAACGACACCGTTTCGTCCCGTTCGCGGCGAAAGCGTTGGGCGATGCGGTTGTATCGCGAGAGATCGAGGTCGATCACGGAGACGCTGCCCGGCCCGCCCGGCCCCTCGTCGGTAGGCGGAGGTGGAGACGTCTGCACCAGTCGGGCGGGAAGGTATCGCGCCTCCGCCAGCAGGAACCAGCAGATCTGCGCGACGTGTGTGCCCGTGGTGATGTGCAGCAGGTAATCCTCGTGCTCCAGGTCGAAGGGGTAGTCGCGTGCGAAGTCATGCAGCGTGGCGTAGACCTGCTCGAAATCCCAGGGATCGTGGATCGAGATCGGCGCGAGCCTGACTTCGGTGCGCGGCGAGCAAGTGGAGATGTCGTCGGCGATGCGCTGCGCCAGCCTGGCGTGACTGGGCGGGTGCAACAGTTCCAGCCGGTCGATGGGCAGGTCGGGCTGGCTGCAGAGGCTGATCGTTGGCCGCCATTTCCGCCAACGCTTGTCCCGACCACCGAGGTCGAGCACGGTGCCAAGGAAGCCGATGGCGACGGTCTTGCGCATAACGTATCTCAGAAGATAAGTAACGCGAAGATATTATCAAAGATTGCGATATGAGCTAGCCTGCCAACTGTTGCTGGATGGGGGTAAAATGCTTTTGAATCAATGACTTAAGAATATCATCCGTTCAGTCCCTGGCTGTTGGCACACTCCTCGCTAAATCTGGTTCAGCCGGATGTCCCGCCGGCCCGCGAGCGAGGGTTCTCAACCCCCCTGCTGGTGCGCCATCCCCGAACCTGGGTTTGTTGCGACGGCGTATGCCGCCATGCGCGGAGGAAGGCGATCGGAGGCGCTTGGCGCTTCGCCTGGGTTCGATTCCCTGGGCATCCCGCACTGTTCGGAAGCTCATCGGGCAGAGCAGTCGGCTTCGGCCTGCAGGTGGCGGGTTCGAATCCCGCCCGAACACTGTCCTGAACGGGCAGTCCTGTTATTGGTGTATCTCGGAATTCAGAATTCAGGATTCAAGATGAGTGCAATCGACTATCAACTGATGGAACTGGCGCACGGTAAGCCAGTGAAGATGTGGACGAACGGCGTGGCCGTCGAAGACGACGCCCGCCGCCAACTGCGCAATACCGCCAGCATGCCGTTCGTGTTTCGCCATCTGGCGGTGATGCCGGACGTTCACCTGGGCAAGGGCTCGACGATCGGTTCTGTGATTCCCACGCAGGGGGCCATTATTCCGGCCGCGGTCGGCGTCGATATCGGCTGCGGCATGATGGCCGTGCGCACGACGCTGAAGGCAGCCGATCTGCCCGATTCGCTGGCGGCGCTGCGCCGCGCGATCGAGCGCGCCGTACCACACGGCCGCGCACCGGGCCGACGCGATCCCGGCGCGTGGGGAGAGCGTGCGCCGCACCACGTGGACGAGGTGTGGAAGACGTTGGCTCCGGGCTTCGACCAGATTCGCCAGAAGTATCCGAAGCTGGAGAAGACCAACAACTACGTCCACCTGGGTACGCTCGGTACCGGCAATCATTTCATCGAGGTCTGCCTGGACGAAGCCGGCAGTGTCTGGTTCATGTTGCATAGCGGCTCGCGAGGCGTGGGCAATGCCATTGGTTCACTGTTCATCGAGCTGGCGCAGCAGGACATGCGCCAGCACATCGCGAACCTGCCCGACCGCGATCTGGCCTACTTCGAGGAGGGAAGCCGGCACTTCGATGACTATGTCGAGGCGGTCGGCTGGGCGCAGGAGTACGCCCGCCGCAATCGCGAGGTGATGATGGCGGCCGTGATCGCCGCCGCGCGCGGGGTGATCGGCAAGCCGTTCAGCGTCGACGAGCACGCGGTGAACTGCCATCACAACTACGTGCAAAGGGAGCGCCACTTCGACACCGATGTGTACGTGACCCGCAAGGGCGCCGTATCAGCGCAAAAGGGACAACTCGGAATCATTCCGGGGTCGATGGGAGCGAAGAGCTTCATCGTGCGCGGCCTGGGTAATCCGGAGAGCTTTTGCTCATGCAGCCACGGCGCGGGACGCACGATGAGCCGCACCGAAGCCAAGCGCCGCTTTACGGTGGCGGATCAGGTGAAAGCCACCGCGCATGTGGAGTGCCGCAAGGACGAAGCCGTGATCGACGAGATCCCGATGGCATACAAGGACATCGATGCGGTCATGGCAGCGCAACGCAGCCTGGTCGAAATCGTCCACACGCTACGCCAGGTGGTGTGCGTGAAGGGGTAGGGCAAGAAGGGGGAGGGCGCAGTCCGTCCCCCGTCGACAGAGAGAGGAACCATGCAGTTTGCCGAACCACAAACTGTGCGCAGCGCCCATCCGGTGGCGCCGGAGGTGCGCGCGCGCATCATGGCGGAACTGGAGAACGTCGAGCGCCATCACGGGGTGAAGATTCCTCGACGATGTTGTTCAGGTATTTGATCTGGCGGATAACGATAGGAGCTTCACGTTCGGTCGATCTTACATGTGGCTGGACTGCTGAATCGGCATCCACCGATTCAATGAGGGACGAGCTTTTTCTTGGCGAGTTCTAGCGAGTCAAGAAAGGCCCGCCTTGTCGACTGCCCGGTACAGATATTTCCACTGGGCGCGTATCAGGATGTAGGTTTCATCCATGCGCCAACTCTTTCCCGCCGGGCGTTTGTGCCGGCGAAAGAGCTTGTTAAGCACCGGCAGCATCTTGAGCGCCCAACGATGTACGGTCGAGTGATCGACCGAGACGCCGCGCTCGTCCATCATCTCCTCGAGATGCCGCAGGCTCAGCGGATAGGCGACGTACCAGCGCACGCAAGTCAGCATTACCTCCAGCGGATAGTGCAGACGCCTCAAGACCTTCGCCATTTCCAGATTCATGTCTGCCAATGCGCACTGTGTTCAACATCGGCACAGTCTACCGGATGCTTATTGCGACAGAACCCTGCGGCGCATCGAGTTGCAGTTCAGCACGCCTACGCGGACCGAGACCTCGGTCGCCTGGGAGCCGATCTCGCGTGCCCGGAATTCAGTTGGCAACTGGTGGTTCGAAATCATGCTACTAGCCGATGAGGTCGATTATAAATGCCATCGAACGGTAGAATCTGCCCCAACTTGCGCAGTATGGAAGGTGAGATAGACTATAGAGCCATTCAAATGGCTATCAGTACGAAACCTGGTAATAATCCCGCAAGAGTTCCGAAATGCGATGAGACACCAATTCGCATTCGGTGCGCGTCAACGGTATGAATTTCGCTGCCCAGGCTCCCTTATGGACGTAGTCCGGAAACCTTGGTGACTCACCCCACCGCCAGTCGGGGTGATGTGCTTGGCGACTTCGACCCAATACGTGAAGATGTACACGACGGTGATCCTGAACATTTTTAGGGCCAACTGGCGGTGCAGCGTCATTGAGAGTCCAGTTTCCCGCTTCCCAATAGTTCAGGCATCCATCTCGCAGTTGAGGAAGGGTCTCGAGCATAGCTCGTCCCGTCGCAGCTACCAAGTACGACCATTGCGCGAGCTCTTCTGGCGTAAGTTCGCTTCGTTCCCATACAGGTCGCGGCGGATGAACGAGGAGGTGGCCGCCATCGGCTCGATCACAAAGGACGGTGTTGGGGAGGGCGACATTGCCACCAGAGAAAGAGAAGAGATTTGAATCCATATGCAGAAGCTTGATCCCGTGAGTAACGATATTCGCTGCCGGAGGGTACGGCAGCAGACACAGCAAGAGGTTGATCTGACCTATCGAAGGAACCTGGATTCGATGCTGCGCATGTGTTCATCACCTTGGAGGGCAATGATCTCCTTCACAGACGGTAGATATGAGTCGACCTGGCGAATCCCTCTATCTCTCCGAATCGTTGCAAAGACATCCTTCATGGCGCCAACGGCCGCGCGGATCGCGTGGTTTCCGTAGATCACGATGCCAACCTTCCGAAGAGCCTCAATGTCCGGCTCGGTCAGTTGGGGATAGGCAGTAGGGACCAAAACCAAAGGAATCCTTCCAGGCCAGGCACGGATGAAGTCGAGCACCTCGTCAGGCGTCTTCTGTTTGGAGTGAATCAGAATCGCGTCTGCGCCAGCTTCCTCGTACGCCAAGCCGCGTTCGATAGCTTCTGCCTGGCCTCGGCCGGCAATCAACGCCTCGGTACGTGCTACGACGACAAGATCGGCATCCCGACGTGCGTCTACTGCTGAGGCGACTTTCCCCTGAAACTCTTCAATCCTCACAAGATCCTGGCGGCCGGCCTCGCGCAAGCTCGTGTCCTTGGGGAACGTCTTGTCCTCCATGACAATTGCGGATGCTCCGGCCTCTTCATATTGCCGAACGATGTAGTTGACATTTACTGCGTTCCCAAAGCCGGTATCGATATCTGCAATGAGAGGGATGGACACCACGGAGGCAATTGCCCGCATCATCTCCAGATGGAGTCCCATCGAGAGGATGTTGGCATCGGGCACGGCGTAGCTGGCAGAAAGCTCAAAGCCGCTGCCCCAAATTCCGCCAAAGCCGGCTTCCTCCGCCAGTTTTGCGCTAAGAGGATTGTGCGCCGCCATGGCAGTGAAGAGCTTGCCGTCTTCGAGGGCCCTTCGAAGAGTCTGGTTTTTTGTCATCTGCAAAGTTCTGTGTTTGGTGAGGGTCTCAAGAATCGAGCTCATAGTTCCCAGCGCAATTGAGCGCATGCAGTAGCGATCCGATTCATCGCCTCTTCGAGCTCACTGTCGGACGCGGCATAAGAAATGCGGAAGTGTCCGGGCAACCCGAACGCAATACCGGGCACCACTGCTACCCCAGCCGTCTTCAGAATGAACATCGCCAGATCGCTGTCGGAAGAAATCTGTTGGCTGCATCGCGTCGGCCAAGCAGATCGTGGCATCCGGGGAATGCATAGAAGGCACCTGGCGGGACGTCGCATGTGATGCCGTCAATGGCACGAAGACGCGCAACAATGCTATCCCGGCGCTGGCGAAACGTCTCAACGAAGCCGGGCAGGAAGTCCATCGGACCATCCAGTGCGGCGATTGAGGCGGCCTGGCTAATTGAGCTGGTGTGTGACGTCGACTGTTGCTTAGCCCCGCATCCGACCTGAATTTGCTGTGGGCTGAAGGTCAGACCATTGTCAAGCTGGAACTTGCGGACGACGGCTTCGCGCAGTGCAAGCGTGCCGGCAACATCCGTGTATCGCGACTCATTGCGGTCGATGGCAGCTTTAGCCGCCTCACGAATATGCTCGGGCGTCGGAAAATCCGGTTCCCCCTGGCTGAGCGTAATGACATCGTGGCCTTCTCGCTTGAGCTGCGCAGAAAGGCGAGTCATCTCTTTCGTGGCCGATGGCTTGGCCCCAAGGACACGATGTGCCAGGAAATTCCTGTGGAAGTTGTCGGTGGCTGTCATTCAATCGCTCCTATTTTGAGGTGGAGTGCCCAGCGATCAAGCGCCAGCGGGATGAAGATTGTCAGGAGAAGCAGCAAACTATATGCACAGGCAAGTGCAAGGCGGCCGCTGTCGATTTGCTGAAAGATCTCGATAGGCATTGTGTTCATGCCTCCGAAGTACAAGACAGCCAACTTCCTGTCAGCACGAGCCAACCGCTGTTGAAGTAGTTGGTCAGCGCGATGCCAAAGACTGTTCCCGCAACTGCCAGCGGCAGCATTACAAGTCCGTCCAGGGTGCGACTGAGAAGATAAGCCCGTTTGACGATCAGGTAGGCCGCGGAAACTGAGAACAACACACCGGCGACGGTTACAACTGTCGCCAAGGTTAGGGAATTAAATAGTGGCTCCGGTGCACGGAAAAGCGCGTACTGAATGTGGCTCAGTGTGAAGCCGCCATACTGCAGCACGGGGCCGACCGACGGAGTGATTGCCGTGACAGTCACCACGAGTGTCGGCAGCAGCGATAGCCCGACCACGGCGAGTACGCAAGTAATAGCGAGCTTGGCTCGCCAGCCGGAAATGGTCAGCGGTGCTGGGGTCCGACCTGACTCCATCTGGAACTGTCTACGTTCAACAATACCCTTCTGAATCAGCAGCATTCCGATGCCAAGGAACACAAGCAGGGAAGCCACGGTCGGGTTGCCCCCCATCTCGCTGACGAACTCGTTATAGGCTTTCACCGCAAGTACTGGCGTGCGAGCACCAAGGATCGCTGGTACTCCGAAGCCACCGATTACATGTGCGAAGACAATCAATGCACCGGAGAACACGGAGGACAAGACCAGCGGTGTTGTGACGCCAGACAGGACCTTCCCGAGTGGGCGCGCCAAGCTAAGGGCTGCTTCCTCCAGGTTCCTAACGGCACGTACTACTAACACCTTGATGCCGGGATTCTCTTTGGTGAACTGCTCGACGACACGGTTGACCGTCTCGACGTCGTTAGATGAGTACAGGACAACTTCCGCGGCAACTGAACTTCGAATGCCAAGACTCTCCAGCATGAGCATTCCGCATGGCATTGATGCACGCTTGAACTTCACCTTCGTCTCCTTGTGGGTTTTGGCGGCGAAGGAATCGTAGGCGTTTGTTCAAGGCTATACTATGCTCTCTCCCGCTGCCCATCAGGCTTTCATTGGGAAACAATGAGTTTTACTCATGCTGAAAAACGCAGATGTACCCCTGATAGCAATCCGCGTGTTCGTTACTGTTGGTAGACACGGGAACTTCACGCGGGCAGGTGAGGCCTTGGGCATCACCCAAAGCGCGGTGAGCAGGCACATTGCCACCCTGGAGGCTCTGGCGGATCGCCCATTGTTTGAGCGAAAAGGCTCAAACATTGCAATGACACCGGCAGGTACCCAGTTCTATGACGCGGTAAAGGACGCTGTCTCGACGATTGAATTGGCCACGCAGCAGATGGCGCAAGCACGGTATACGCCGGACCGATTGACGGTGCGTACCTCGATGCCGAGCTTCGCGATGACGGTCATCGTGCCTGTGCTGGGAGCCTTCACAGCTCGGAATCCCGTACAAGTCGACCTGATAACGTCGCTATCTGCTCCTCAGGCGCAGGAACTCTTTGATGTGCTAATCACCCGTGACCAGAGCCTGCCAGGTACGGAGAGTTGGGAGCTGATTCGCGAGGAGTTGGTGTGCGTGGGTTCGCCTTCTGTCGCTACAACACATCGCGCGGTTGCGCCGTCCCGGTGGCCACTAATCGCAGCCAGGTCAAGGCCGGATGCAATTCCAGTGTGGGCTGTAGCGAAGGATATTTCGCCTGAACGCCTTCATGTCAGCGCAGTCTACGACCATCTGTTCTTGGCCGTGGCCGCCGCAATTGGTGGTGCTGGCCTGCTGATTGTCCCGAGTATTCTTGTGCGGGATCAGCTGCGTGACGGTACGCTTGTGCTGGCGGATGACCAGCGCGTTGCTTCGGGCGCGAGCTATACAGCGTATGTTCACCCGCAGGGTAAGAACGTTCGGGTGGCTCAGGAGTTCTGTCGTTGGTTCAAAGGTGCCCTCCGAAGGCGCCTGCAGGACGAATAGTGTGTTGACACATTTACGGTCGCAACGGTGACAGATTTAATACGGTTTGCGGCCTTCGGCGGCCAGCACATCGGCACATGCAAAGCCCAGCCCTTTGCTCGCGCCGCATACCTGGCATGTTTGCCTTGCAGTCCGAAGTCCATTGTTGCGCTTCTTTGGAGGACCGCCGCAGCTTTGCCAGAACCGGACATTACCGCGTTGCTCCTACAGTTAGTGTCTAGGCGGTTCTCAGGTGTCGCGTGGCTGGCTGTCGGCACGAGCGTGCTTTTTATGCGGAGTGGGAGGCTTTGGCAGGGTTTCGGTGGGGCGGTGGGGCTGGCCTGACGCGACGGCGTCTCGCGCCGGGTGGGGCGGTGGCGGCGCGGTGGCGCCAAGTTCAACTGTCCGCATGCTGGCGGGGGACCGCGGAGCCGCGTGCCCGGCCGGGGCTATCGCTCGGACGCCGGCAAGGTGTCGCGCCTCGGCCAGGCCGGTTAGGGACGCTTGGCTCAGATCGGTGGCGACCAGGCGGTTGCCGACCGGGTTCGGCCAGAAGCGGTCGTTCAAGTCCATGCTTTGTCGTGGCCGCGCTCGCAGCGACAGGCGAGCAGTTTGATTTGATATTCCCAGAGGGGACTGACATTGCATTCATCGACGAGGTTTATGGTCGATCCGATGAGGCGTTGTTGGATGCTGCCTTCGCCGATATATGGACTCGTCCGGTGAGCGTGGTCGCTCCCGTTGATCTGCACCAGCTCGCCCAGGCAGGCGCGGCGGTTCCTCGGGTGGTGCACCTTAGGCGGGCGCAGTTTCCGGGGCACCCAGAAGCCGGCATCGATCATGATCCGGCGAACACAAGCCTTGGAAATCTCAATACCGTGCCGCTCGCGCAGCTTCTCGGCCGCCAGGGTCGGGCCAAAGTCGGCGTAGCTGTCACGGATCAGTCCGCGCACGCGAGCCTCCAGGCCGGGCGGCAACTGGCGGTTGCTGGGGCGGCCGCTGCTTGCGCGAAGCGAGGCCGCTCGGCCCATCCGCCCGGTACCGCTGCGCCAAGCGCTCCACCTGCCGGCGCGACAAGCCCAGCTTCTCGGCGGCGCGCCAGACCGCCAGGCCGTGCTCCACCACGGCCCGTATCACCTTGAGTCGGTCCAGTTCGCGCATCGTCACGGTCAGGATCTCGGGCTTGCCCATGGCGGCCTCCAGTCTCGGACGGACGGAAAGCCGCCAGCTTGCCAGGGCCGACAAGCGCTGCGACAGTTCTAATTGGCCCAAGTACGACAATACTATTTGGCCGTAACATCCTTGTTACGCATAATTAGTCTTATGTTAAATATAAGACGAATCCGACCGAAACGATAGAAGCCGCCAAGCGCAATCCACGCGCGCCTTGCCCCATCACCAGGCTAGCCGGCGGCCGCCTGCAGCTCGAGTACCTCTCTCCTGAAACGCCCGCCACGCTCCTGCGCCGTTCCTGGCTGCGGCATGCTTCATGATGCACATTCGTGTAACGTAGAATACGCCGCAAGACACTAAGAAAACCAATGCGCAGCCTATTCCTGCTAGCGATCCTCGCGGCCGCCTTCAATGTCCACGGCGCGAGCAAGTGCCGCAATGGCGGCCGCATCCTTTATCTCGACGACGTTTGTCCGCCTGGTTACACCGATATCACAAGCGGCCAAGGCGGGAGCGTGTCGGTCATCGGTAAAAGCGCCGAGGTAAAGCAGCAGGAGCAGGCCTTTCTGCAGGAGCGCAGGGTCTCGGAGTTGCAATACCAGGCCCAACTGGCCCAGGAACAACGGCAGCTCGTTGCTGCAGAGAACAATCGACAAGGCGTTTGCAGTGCGATCGATGGCCAGGTTCGGGCGGTCGAGATCCAGATGCGCCAGATCAACGGTTGGCAGTTCATGGACCAGCTCAAACGGACCCACCGGCAGCTGCGCGACCAGCAGTTTCAGCTGGGCTGCGGGAGGTAATCGGCTCGGCAAGGCCAGGCCCTGGCGCAAGCTGCCGGCTGGCCCCAACGACGGAAAAGCAATGCCGACTGGCCAGCGTGCGGCACCGCCGGATTTCCGCAGAGGTCGCAGCAAGGCCTCGGCTTGTCCGTTTCTCACCGCCTGGCACGCTTCCTGATCTCCGCGGTCTCCTGGCGGATCTGCTCGCCGATTTCGCGGAGCTGGGCCCGCAGGCTGGCGAGATGCGCTTGATCCGCCGGCTTCGGTTGACGATTGCCCGAGTCGTTCGCAGCGTCGAGGGACATGGCTTCGATCATCAACTCGGTCCCGCGCGTGATGTCGGCCACCAGTGGCTGCCGGGGGGCTCCGGGGCGGAGCTTGACGCCGCTGAGTTCGGTGTCGATCTGTCTGAGCGCGGGGATGTATTGGTTGCGTTCGCGTTCCGCGATCGCCTTGGTCGACAGGGTCCCGGCGCGCAGGGCTTGTTCGTCCGCCTGAACAGACTTGAGGATGCGGACGAATTCAAGCAGTCCATGCTTCATGTGGTCTTCGCTGGCGAGGGCCGCGCGCTGGTCCAGCGCCGCCTTGGGCGCAAGCATCGCCAGTGCGGCAATGGAAAGCGTTCCGAGGGCCAGTCCGGCCAGCAGGCTGACCGCCGCCGTGCGCTGGTAGCGGCTCATGTCCAGGCGCGCGGGCAACAGCCAGGCTAGCGCGCTGCCACCGATCAGGCCGCCGATATGCGCAGCATTGTCGATGCCTTGGCGCGAGAAGCCTTGCAGCAGCGCGTAGGCGATGAAGACTGCGAGTTGCACGATCAGGCGCTTGCTGAGGGTCTCGGGAATCTGCTCGCGGTTCTTTCCCACTGCGACCAGCATGGCACCGGTCACGCCGAAAACCGCGCCCGATGCGCCGACCGAGACCACGTGCTGAGCGGCGAAGTGCAGGCTCAAGGCGCTGCCGAGCAGTCCGGAGGCCAGGTAGATCAACAGGTAGGCGCGCGCGCCGTAGATCCGCTCGACCGTGACACCGGCGGTGTACAGGCCAAGCATGTTCATCGTCACGTGCATCAGGCTGGCGTGCAGGAAGATGGCGCTCAACAGCCGCCACCATTCGCCCTGCTGCACTGCCGATGCGGCATTTCCCCCCAATGCGAACAGGGTGCTCGCCGGTGTCTGCGCGATGCCCCCGCCCGAGCGCAGCGACAGCAGCCAGATGACAACGTTGGCGGCGATCAAGGCGTGGGTCATCCAGGGACGCGGGCTCAGCGCATGGAGTTTCTCGGCAAATTGCCGTTCGGCGGCGAACTGGTTGGTCCGTATCCTGGCGACGGCCGGCATCTGGCCGGTGGCATCCAGGCGGCAGTGGATCGCGTCGAGCAAGCGCTCGCGGTCGGCATTGTCGAACGCCGCCAGGGGCAGCGCCACCCTGCCCGCGCATGGCTGACTCCAGGGCAGGATGCCGCTGCCGGCGGTGCCTGCATCCGGCTTGAGCTGCAGTTCCAGGAACGCCCCGCCTCGCCGCATGCGCACCGTCACCTGGTCGATCTCGCCCCAGTCGACGCGCTGGCTCTTGCCCTGGAACCGCGGCGACGCGATCGACTCGCGATCGAGCGTGACCAATGGCTTGCCCTTGCCGAGCTGGCGGCGCATGGCCAGCTCGGCGTACAGCAGGATAGACAGGATCACACCGGCCAGCGGGGCGAGAAGCTGGGGATGGCCGCGTAGCTTGAGCACAAGCAGTAGCAAGAGCGCGGTAAACGTCAGGCGCAGCGTTAGGCGGTTGGTCCGCAGCGGGCTCTTGGGGGAGGCAGAGAAACGTTCCTCCGCGACCTCGGCGTGCATCAGTTGCTGGCGCATGCCTTGCATCTGGCTCGACGGTTCCATGGTCCTCCGCCCTCCCCTGGTTTCCGCGTCGGCTCCCAACGCCTGACGCGGCAAGGTGTTGAGTGTGTTGAGTGTGACTGGATGAGCGTGACTGAGACAGCCCTCCGCGATCGGGCGAACCGCGCGCCGCTCCTGCAAGCAGGGTGCGGACTTGCGCCGCTGCACTTTTCAGGGACGCGGCCTGCATGCCGCGCTCGCGCCGGATACCGGCAAGGCGCGCCGTTTCGGCGAAGCGGGCGCCATCGCGCGAGAGAGCAGTGTGGCGGGCCGGCGGTGGCTTGTCGGTCTGCCGCCGCACGCTGCAGGGAGTCCGGCGCGCGTATGCTGTATACACAACAGACCGGCGCCGGTGCGCGCTGTGTTGCCGGCGGACCTGGCACAGGACTGCGCGCGGCGGCGCCGTGCCCTCTCCTGCCCTGCCTAGATCACTGTCCCGCCGTTCGGGCTGATGACCTGGCCGACCAGGTAGTGCCGGTCGCCGGCCAGGTGGACCACGGTCGACGCATACTCGGCCATGGTACCGAGGCGCCCGGCCGGGCAGATCTGCCAGAACTGGCGGGTCTTCTCCTCTCCTGCATTGGCCAGGTAGTCTTCGAAATCTGGCGTCAGTACCCCGCCCGGCGCCATCGCGTTGACGAAGATGTTGGCACCGGCGACCTCGGCGGCGACCGACTTGGTGAAGGCGATCACCGCGCCCTTGGTGGCGCTGTAGTGCGGGCTGTGCGCGCTCATCGCCGACAGGCCGGCGACCGACGCGATGTTGACGATGCGGCCGTAGCGCTGCGTCTCCATCTGCCGCAGCGCGGCGCGCGTGCAGTAGAACACGCCGTGAACATTGACGTCCCAGAAGCGATGCCACTCCTCGTCGCTCAGCGCGCTGGTGAACTGCAGTGACTGCCGCGGCAGCGGTGTGGTCAGGTAGGCATAGTGGCGGTTGCGCCGCTCGACGTCGGCCGGCCGGGTCGGGATCACGGCGGCGTTGTTGATGAGGATGTGCAGGCTCCCGCATTGCCGCACGATGTCGTCGACCATGGCATCGACCGCCGCGCTGGCGGAGACGTCGCAGGGGAAGGCGAGGCAGCGGGCACCGGTGGCGGCCACCGTCGCGCGGGTATGCTCCAGCGCCGGCAAGTCGATATCGCACACGGCGACGGTGGCGCCGGCCTGGCCGAGCGCCAGCGCGATTGCGCCGCCGAGGCCGCGTCCTGCTCCGGTGACGAGCGCCACGCGGCCGTCCAGGGCCCGGTTTTCCTGAAGCATGGTGCTGTCTCCTTCAGCGTGTGGCGTGGATGCCGGCAAGCGCCGGCCGGCGGGCACAGCGCGCGGCACAGGCAAAGGCGATGGCGGAAGCGATCGCCACCAGGTCGGTGCCCAGCAGGACGTAGGTGATCGGCGATGCGGTCCCTTGCCGGCCGAGCACGTCGATGGCCCAGCCGGCCAGCAGGTTGCCGGCCGAGATCGCGAACACATTGATGCACAGCATCGAGAAACCGGTCATCGTCGAGCGCGTGTGCGCCGGCACGCGCGCCATGATGGCGGCGTTCGCCGGCCCGTAGACCGCCAGCGGCAGGAAGGCGCCGGCGCACATGCCGGCATAGAAGGCCGGCGAACCCGGTTCGGCGAAGCGGTAGGCGATCATCAGCGGTGCGCACAGCAGCACCAGCAAGGCCATCAGCGCGGCGTGCCCGCCCGGCAGGCGGCGCGCCGCGCGGTCGCCGAGCATGCCGCCGACGACGGCGCCGAGCGTGCCGAACACCAGTTGCAGCAGCCCGATGCGGGTGGCGATGACGGCCGCATCCATGCCGCGTTCCTTCACCAGCCAGAGCGGCGTGAACGACAGCCCGGCAAAGACCACATGCACCAGCACCACGCCGGCGAGCAAGTGGCGCAGCGGCCGGCTTTCCCGTATCAGGCGCAACACTGCTGCCATCTGCTGCAGGAAGGGGGCGCCGCGCTCCGTGATCGCCTGCGCCGTGCGGTCTTCCCGCAGGCAGGCCAGCGGCAGGGCCAGGGCCATGCCGGCGGCACCCAGTGCATAGAAGGTGGCGCGCCAGCCGTGGCTGGCGCCGAAGGTGCCGGCCAGCAGGAAACTGCAGCCCACGCCCATCGGGATGCCCATGAAGAACACCCCCATGGCGGTGCTGCGGCGCCGCTCGCTGAACAGCTCGGCCAGCAGGCTCACTGCCGCCGGCACCAGCGCCGCTTCGCCGCTGGCGACGAAGAAGCGCGCCAGCACCAGCTGGCCGAAGCTCTGCGCATGGCCCGAGGCCCAGGTGCAGAGGCTCCAGATCAGCACGCCGGCGGCAATCACGCGGGTACGGCTGAAGCGGTCGGCCAGCGACCCCAGCACCAGCGCCATCGCACCGAAGCTCAACACCCATACGGCGCCGACCAGGAAACCGTACTGGGCATTGCTGAGGTGGAGTTCCGCGATCACTTGGGGCGAGAAGCCCAGCAGCATATTGCGGTCGATGTGCGCCAGCAGGTGGATCACCAGCAGGCAGGCCAGCACGGCCGGGGGGCGCTTCTTCCAGTCCATCAGTCGTCTCCGTTCAGGGCAAAGACCGCGCCCGCGGGCGCGCCGGCGCGGCGGCACACTGCCGCCGCTGGCCGGGGTGCGGCAGGGTTGCCGTCAGGCTGCCTTGCGCAGCGGTACGCCACGCTGCGCCGTGCCGCGGTTGGGCACCATGCCCAGGTGTGCGAGGGTCTCGTCGGCGCCGCTCCAGAAGGTGCCGGTCCGGTAGATGCGGTGAGCATCCTCGCCGCTGGCCACCTCGCGGTGCAGTTCGCGCGCGATGCGCACCATCTGCTCGACCTGCCGGACCGAGCTGGCGCGCTCGCCGTCCGGGCCGAACAGGGTGTCTTCGATGCCGACTCGTACATGCAGGCCCAGCGCGATGGCCATGGTGTTCATCGGCACCACGTTGCGGTTCAGCGTCTCGATGGTCAGCACGGCGCCGTCGGGCGTGCGGCGCGCGAACTCGATCATGTCGGCCGGATGCAGGCCGGCGGCGCCGCCGCCGATCGCCACGTAGTTGAGCACCAGCGGCCCGCAGTAGTCGCCACGGCGGATCAGCCGCTCGACCGTCTCCAGCGAGGTCAGGTTGCCCAGCATGAAGTGCGGCTGGATGCCGTTGGCGACCAGGCGGCGGATGTGCTCCACATGCCAGGATGGATTGGACGGCACGATCATGTCGCGATAGGCGGCCTGCAGGGCGGGACTGGCGAGCGAGGTGCCGGCGACGTCCGCCGCGGTCATCAGCTCCATCACGTTCATCTGGCTGGTGTTGATGGCCACCGTGACCTGGTCCGGGCGCGGCTGCAATTCGGCCAGCATATGGCGGGTGTCGTCGTTGAGCCAGCGTGCGGCCTGGCCGTCGTCTTCCGGCGCGAAGGAGATCGAGCCGCCCACCTGCAACACCATCTTCGGCACGGCTTCGCGCAGGCGCGCCAGCATCTCGTTGAACATCGACAGCCGCTTGCTGCCCTTGCCGTCGGCCTCGCGCACATGCACGTGCAGCACCGTGGCGCCGGCGTTGTAGCAATCCACCGCCTTCTGCACTTGTTCGTCCAGGGTCACCGGGATGTCATCGGAATCGCCCGGCAGCCACTGGGGGCCGTAGGGCGCGACCTGGATCACCAGCTTCTCCTGGTTTTCGGGCAGCAGGGAATCATCGAGGAAATGCATGTTCTGTCTCCTTGTGGTTCGGGATCGGGCTGGCGCGGCACGCTGCCGTGCCAGCAGAAACTCGCGGAAACCCGGGCAGGCGCGCCGGCCTCAGGCCGCGGCGGCTCGCACCGTGTCCTCGCTGTGCGCCGGCTCCAGCGCGGCCAGTTCTTCCAGCAGCATCGGCATGCCCAGGCTGGCCGAGTGGATGCCCAGCACGCTGACCGCCTGCAGCACGGCAGCGATCTCTGCGCGGGTGGCGCCAAGTTCGAGGGCCTTGCGGATATGGCGGCGGGTACCCGGCGCGTACATATGGGTGCACGAGGCATCGACGGCGATGGCCAGGAACTCCAGCACCTTGGGCTCCAGCACGCCGGCGAGCACCGGGTGCATGCCCATCGCCATGAACTTCTCGGTCCACGCCGGATCGACTTCCGCCAGCGCGTCCCAGGCCGGATTCCAGTTGCCCGTGGCACGCAGTTGGTCGCAGATGGGGGTGGCGCCGGGGGTGCTCACTTGGCCTTTGTCGATCGGCATCGTCGGTCTCCTTGCAGTCCCGGCTGGCGGGGCGCTGTGTCTGGTGTGGGGGGGGGGGGCGGCCCCGCCGGACGCTGTTTCCGTGCCGTGGCCGTGGTCGAAGTATCGCCGTTTGACCCGTCGTAATTTGACGTTTTGGGAAATTGACTTTACATTTTGGGAGAGTCCGGGAAAACACCATGCCTTACTTCGTCCGCAGTGCGAGCCTGATCAACTATGTGGAAGTCGCGCGCTCCGTGGGCCTGGAGCCGAACCGGCTGTTGCGTGCCGAGGGCATCAGTTCCTACGCCCTGCTCGATCCCGACAGCCGCATTCCGGTGGATGCCGTCGGCAGGCTGCTGGAAGCCTCGGCCCGTGAAGCGGGCATCGAGGACTTCGGCCTGCGCATGGCGCAGACGCGGCAGCTTTCCAACCTGGGCCCGCTTGCCATGGCCGTGCGTGAAGAACCGACGCTGCGCCGCGCGATGGAGGCGATGGCGCGCTATATGCGGCTGCACAACGAAGCACTGGTCACACGCGTGGAGGAAGCCGAAGGCCTGGTGATGATCCGCGAGGACCTGATCGACCAGGCCGCGGTGCCCTTGCGCCAGTCGACCGAACTGGTGATCGGCGTGCTGTTCCGCACGCTGCAGCTGTTCCTCGGTGCGGGCTGGAAGCCGCGCAGCATCTGCTTCACGCACGGCCCGCCCGCGAGCACCGCCACCCATCGGCGCCTGTTCGGCATGCCGGTGCTGTTCCACCAGGAGTTCGACGGTATCGTCTGCCGGGCGGCGGAGCTGGAAACGCCGCTGCCCGGCTACGACGCCGCCATCGCGCAGCAGGTCCGGCAATACATGGATGCCATGCTGGCGCAGTCGAGTTCCAGCATGGCCGATAAGGTGCGTGAACTGGTGCTGGCGATGCTGCCGCTGGGCATCTGCTCGGTGGAGCGGATCGCCGGCCAGCTCGACGTGGACCGGCGTACCGTCCATCATCACCTGAGCGCGCGCGGCGAGAGCTATTCCTCCATCCTGAACGCGGTGCGCGTCGACCTCGTGGTGCGCTACATCGAGAACCGCGAGCGGCCGCTGTCCGAGGTGGCGACCCTGCTGGGCTTCGCTTCGCTGAGCGCCTTCTCGCGCTGGTTCGGCGGACAGTTCGGCTGCAGTGTGTCCAAGTGGCGGACACGCCAGGGACGATGACCCGCTGCGGCCTTGCCGGTGATGCCGGCGGCGCTGATCTGCATCAAGCCGCCCACGCCTTGCACGGCGCACAATGGCCGCAGGCGCTCACACAGGGTGAGTGGCCATTGCAGGCAGGACACGCCAGGAGGAAAGCGGATGTTTCCCGAGTATCGCGAGCAGATTTCGGTATTGAAGACACAGGATGCGCACTTCGCGCGCCTGTTCGACCGTCATAACGAACTGGACCAGCAGATCAAGAACATGGAGGCCGGCATCGTCCCGGCCGACGAGCTGGCGATCGAGCAGCGCAAGAAAGAGAAGCTCCACCTGAAGGACCAGCTCTACGTGATCTTGCGAAAGACGGCCGGAGACTGATATCTGAGATCGCGCTGCCGCGCGCGGCACTTCAATTGGTGCGGTGGCGCGGCCGGGCCGGATGATGATGCCGCGAACGGAGCAGCCCGCGCCGGTGGCTGAAGATCGAGCGCACGGCAAACACGTAGACGGCAAGGATCAGCAATGCCAGGAGCAGGAGCAACACGAACGGTGTCGCCATGGCAATCCCTCCGGGACCGCGCGGTCCCTGTGCGTGACATGGATGAGGCACATTGGCGCCGCGGCGCCGGGGACGGCGCCGTCGGATGCGGGCCGGGCACCATGCGCCCGGCCGGAGTTGGCTGGCGCCGCAGACGATCGCCCGGGCGCCAGACACGGTGCCCTTCCAGTGTAGTGCGCCGGCGCACCGACGGCGGCCGCCGGCCTGCGTTGGCAGGGTTAACCAGCGCATGCGCGCCGGCGTCGCGAGCCTGCCGGCGGGGCTGCGTGCTGCATCCTGCCCTGCTGCCGCGCGCGCCGCGCGGTGCCGGGGTTTCACCCACCGCCTAAGCTAAGTCGAAACGATCAGTTCGCGCCGGCGCGGCCGCTTCCTATACTCGCCCTCCTCGCGGCAGAAGCCGCATACCGATCCCGGGGAGAGCGATGTTGAAATCATTGGGCAAGCTGGCGGCACTGGCCGCCCTCGTGCTGGCGGTCGGCGCCGTCGCCGCGCAGGAGCGCACGCGTATCAAGGTGGGCGTGTCGGTGGGCAACGCCGAGCAGACCTTCGAGGTCGTCAAGAAGGTGGCCGCGCGCGACGGGCTGGACATCCAGGTCGTTGTCTTCAGCGATTACCTGCAGCCCAACGAGGCGCTCGCCGCCGGCGACCTCGACGCCAATGCCTTCCAGCACAAGCCCTTCCTCGACAGCCAGATCAAGGCGCGGGGCTACAAGATCGTGCCGGTGGGCCTGACCTTGACGGCACCGCTGGGCATCTACTCCAAGCGCTACAAGTCCGTCGACCAGTTGCCGGCGGGGGCGCGTATCGGCATCCAGAACGATCCGTCGAACGGCAACCGCGCACTGCTGCTGCTGCAGAAGGCCGGCCTGCTCAAGCTGCGGCCGGGCGTCGGCGAGAACGGCGTCAATGCCACGCCGCTCGACGTGGTGGAGAACCCGCGCAAGCTGAAGCTGATCGAGCTGGATGCGGCGCAATTGCCGCGCGCCCTCGACGATCTCGCCGCGGCCTCGATCAATAACGACTACGCCTTCCGCGCCGGACTCTCGCTGCAGCGCGACACCATCGCGGTCGAAGACGCGAAGGGGCCCTACGCGAACCTGATCGCCACACGTGCCGAAGACAAGGACAAGCCCTGGGTCAGGAAGCTGGTCAAGGCCTACCAGTCGGAGGAGGTGCGCCGCTTCATCGAGAGCGAGTTCAAGGGCTCGCTGGTACCCGCCTTCTGAAGCCGCCCCGAGCGGCGCGCCGCGCGGCATGCGCCGCGCGCATATGGATTCCCGCAATGCTTCGTTGTCCGGCGCTGCGGGTTTCGCTACCGTGTCTCGTCAGCAGACACCTCCCCAACGCCTGAGCAGCCGGCCGCAAGCGGACCCAGACCGCAGCCGAGGGTGGCGCTCATCGGCAACCGACAGCAGGAGCCGCGCATGGCAAGCAATGGATTCGGATTCGATAGGCAGACCGGCCACGCGGACACCGCGGCCGACGTCCTGGTGATCGGCGGCGGACCCGCCGGCACCTGGGCGGCGCTGGCGGCCGCCGAGGCCGGTGCGCGCGTGGTACTGGCCGACAAGGGCCATTGCGGCACCTCCGGCGCCACGGCGGCGGCGGGCACCGCGATCTGGCACGTGGAGCCCGAGCGCGCCGCGCGCGAGGCCGCCAAGGCGAGCCGCTACGAACTGGGTGGACGGCTGGCCGAGCCGCACTGGATGGACCGCGTTCTCGACCAGACCTATGCCGGCCTGGAGCGGCTGTCCCAGTGGGGCTACCCCTTTCCGCGTGACGCGTCCGCACGCGAACAGCGTGCCTCGCTGCAGGGGCCGGAATATATGCGGCTGATGCGCAGGCGCGCCAAGGCGGCCGGCGTGCGCGTCCTCGACCACCATCCCGCGCTCGAACTGCTGCGCGACGAGGCCGGCGCGGTGCGCGGCGCGCGCGGACTGCACCGGCAGGCCGCCGACGGTGCTCCGGCGCACTGGACGGTGCGCGCCTCGGCGGTGGTGATCGCCACCGGCGGCTGCGCCTTCCTGAGCCGCGCGCTCGGCTGTAATGTGCTGACCGGCGACGGCTACCTGATGGCAGCGGAGGCCGGCGCGGCGCTGTCCGGCATGGAGTTCTCCAGCGCTTATGGCCTGGGCCCTGCGTTTTCTTCGGTCACGAAGTCGCTGTTCTACCAGTGGGCCACCTTCTACGACGGCCTCGGCCAGGAGATCGAAGGCGCAGGCTCGGCGCGCGGCCGCGGCTTGATCGCCAAGACGCTGCAGACGCAGGCCGTCTACGCCCGGCTGGACCGTGCCGATGCGCGCGTGCGTGCCTGGATGCGCGCGTCCCAGCCCAACTTCTTCCTGCCCTTCGACCGTCTCGGCATCGATCCTTTCACCCAGCGCTTCCCCGTCACCCTGCGCCTGGAGGGCACGGTGCGCGGCACCGGCGGCCTGCGCCTTGCCGATGCGCACTGTGGTACCGGCGTCGCCGGCCTCTACGCAGCCGGCGACGCCGCCACGCGCGAGCTGATCTGCGGCGGCTTCACCGGGGGCGGCAGCCACAACGCCGCCTGGGCACTCTCTTCCGGCTGGTGGGCCGGCCAGGGCGCAGCGGCGCATGCCGCCCGCCGCGCCCCGCCCGCGGCGGCCGGATTGCAGGGCGCCGGCAGTGCCGGCCTGCGTGGCGAGCCGGTGGCCGAGGCCGACAGCGCGGCACTGGTGCAGGCCGTGCAGGCCGAGGTCTTCCCCTATGAGCGCAACTGGTTCCGCGACGGCGAGGCGCTGGCGCAGTCGCTGCAGCGGCTGGATGCGCTGTGGCAGCACTGGCGCGGCATCGTGCCGGGCGCGGGGACGGCCTTGTCCACCACCGGACAGGCGCTGCGCACGCGCGAGGCGATCGCCATGCTGGCCACCGCGCGCTGGATGTACCGCAGTGCTCTCGCCCGTACCGAGACGCGCGGCATGCACCGCCGGCTCGACCATCCCGCCCTCGACGAAGCACAGCGCTACCGCCTGCTCAGCCAGGGACTGGACGAGATCCGCATCACGCGCGAGCGGGTGGCTGATGCGGCCGATGCAGCCGATGCAGCCGATGCAGCCGGCTGGCAGGAGGCCGCATGATCGAGGCGCTCGACCCGGCCCGCTGCACGTCCTGCAATATCTGCGTGCGCGTCTGCCCTACCAATGTGTTCTCGCCCCAGCCGGGCGGCACGCCGCGCATCGCGCGCCAGCTCGATTGCCAGACCTGCTTCCTGTGCGAGGTCTACTGCCCTGAGGATGCCCTGTTCGTGTCGCCGCTGGCCGACAGCTGCGTGCCGGCGGACGAGGCGGCGGCCAGGCTGCCGGTCCATGCGGGTGCTTACCGTGCCGCGGTGGGCTGGGGCCGCGGACGTTCGCCCGGGGCGGCCGAAGACCGCAGCCACGCGCTGCTCGCGCTGGTGCAGCGTTAGCGGCCGGCGCAGCGCCTGGCCTGCCCTCGGAGCCCCGCCATGAAAGACCTGCTCGATTGGATCACCGCCATCGGCGCCGGCTTGGTCGTCTACGCCGCCCTCAGCCATCCGCTCTATCCACCGGGATCCGCCAGTGCGCGCAAGGCGTCGCGCCCGCCGCCCCAGCGCGGCGGCGACGCGGAAGACGCCGCCGCGGAGCCGCCGCCGCGCTGATGCCCGCAGGGTCGCGCGCGTTCATCTCATTCACCTTACTCACCTGCCGCGCAGCGATGCGCGTCGATGCTGCGCGGTGACGCAGCGTGTCGATGCGCGCCGGACCGAGTAAGCATCTACGCAAATATTCGTGGGAAGCGCCACCCTTGCCATGCTGCAATGCCAGCATGGCTGCGGGCCTCCAGCAAGCACCGCAAGCCGCTGCGGCAACACCCTCCGGCAGCGGCAGGCGCCGCCGGGCGTTCGCCCCGGGCTGGTTCCCACCGGGCCCCAAGGCAGCCAGGCCGGTCCGCCGGCCATGATCGAACCACGACTGCCATGACAACCTTGTCCGATTTCCCGACCCATGCCATTCCCGTGCCGCCGGCACGGCTCCCCGAACCTCACCGCGTGCGCCGCATCGCCGATGACGCCGAGGCCCTGCAGCGCGCCCACGAACTTGCCGCGGTCTTTGCCGCCGGCGCCGCCGAGCGTGACCGCGAGCGCCGCCTGCCGTGGCAGGAACTCGACCTGTGGTCGGAAAGCGGCCTGGGCGGCATCACCGTGCCGCGCGCGCACGGCGGCGCCGAGGTGTCCTACGCCACGCTGGCGGAGGTCTTCGTCATCCTGTGCGCCGCCGACCCGGCGCTGGGCCAGATCCCGCAGAACCATTTCGGCCTGCTGGGCGTGCTGCGCGAGATCGGCAGCGAAGCGCAGAAGCGCCGTTTCTACGGCGAGATACTGGCCGGCGCGCGGCTGGGCAATGCCGGCCCCGAACGGCGCTCGGCCGACAGCCCCACCGTCCTGCACGGCACCACGCGCCTGGTGCGCACCGAGCACGGCCTGCGCCTGAGCGGGCGCCGCTTCTACTCCACCGGCGCGTTGTTCGCCCACCGGGTGCCGGCCCGCGCGCTCGACGAAGCCGGCCGCGCGGTGCAGGTCTGGTCGCCGCGCGAGGTGCGCGGGCTCAGCGTCATCGATGACTGGTCTTCCTTCGGCCAGCGCACCACCGCCAGCGGCACGGTGGTGTTCGACGACGTGCCCGTGTCCCCCGAAGACGTGCTGCCGCTGTGGCAGCTCGCCGAGCGGCCCGGTCTCTACGGCCCCAATTCGCAACTGATCCAGGCCGCCATCGACCAGGGCATCGCCGAGGCCGCGCTGGCCGACGCCATCGCTTTCGTGCGCGAACGCGCGCGTCCCTGGATGGATTCGGGCCTGGCGCGCGCCGCCGACGACCCCTACATCATCCAGGACGTGGGGCGCTTGCAGATCGATGTGCACGCCGCGCGCGAGGTCCTGCTGGACGCCGGCCGCACGCTCGACGCCATTGCCGCCGGCCCGCTCGACGCCGCGGCCAGCGCGCGCGCCTCGGTGGCGGTGGCGGAGGCCAAGGTGCTGACCACCGAGGTCGCGCTGGAGGCCAGCCAGAAACTGTTCGAGCTGGCCGGTTCCTCGGCCACGCGCGCCGCTTACAACCTCGACCGCCACTGGCGCAATGCACGCACCCATACGCTGCACGATCCGGTGCGCTGGAAGACCCAGTTGATCGGCAACTACCACCTGAACGGCGTGCTGCCCGCGCGCCACTCCTGGAACTGAGCCGGAGCCCTGCCATGTCCCTGCTATCCCAACCCCTGCCGGAGGCCGCCGGTGCCAGCCGGCCCGCGCCGGCGGCGCCCCCGGCCCCGCTGGCCCGCTTGATCCGCGACGACGCCGAGGCGCTGGCCGTCGCCCAGGCGCTGGCGGCCCGCTTCGCGCCCGAAGCCGCTGCGCGTGATCGCGAGCGGCGGCTGCCGTGGGCCGAGCTCGACGACTTCAGCGCCAGCGGCCTGTGGGGCATCACGGTGCCGCGCGAGTACGGCGGTGCCGGCGTGTCCAATGTCACGCTGGCCCAGGTGGTCGCCACCATCGCCGCCGCCGACGGCTCGCTGGGCCAGATCCCGCAGAACCACTTCTATGCGCTGGAAGTGCTGCGCGTGGGCGGCAGCGAGGCGCAGAAGCGCTTCTTCTTCGCCCGCGCGCTGGCCGGCGAACGTTTCGGCAACGCGCTCGCCGAGATCGGCCACAAGGACTTCAAGCGCCGCACGCGGCTGAGCCGCGAGGGCAGCGGCTGGCGGATCGACGGCAAGAAGTTCTACTGCACCGGCGCGCTGTACGCGCACTGGATCCCCACCCTGGTGGTCGCGCAGGAAGACGGGCGCGAGGTCAGCTACCTGGCCTTCGTGCCCCGCCGCGCGCCCGGCGTCACCATCGTCGACGACTGGGACGGCTTCGGGCAGCGCGTCACCGGCAGCGGCTCGGTCAGCTTCGAGCATGTGCACGTGGAGGCGGATTGGGTGGTGCCGTTCCAGGCATCTTTCGACACGCCGACCACCATCGGCCCGGTGGCGCAGCTGTTGCACGCGGCCATCGATCTGGGCATCGGGCGTGGGGCTTTCGCCGCCACGCTGGAATTCGTGCGCGAGCACGCCCGGCCCTGGGTCGATGCCGGCGTCGAGCGGGCCGCCGACGATCCGCTGGCGATCCAGCAGGTGGGCGACGTGGCAGTGCGCCTGCGCGCGGCGGAAGCGCTGCTGCACCGGGCCGGGCGCATCGTCGATGCCACCCAGCGCGGGCCGGACGCCGACAGCGTGGCCAACGCATCGGTGGCGGTGGCCGAAGCGCGCGCGCTGACCACCACCGCTTCGCTGCTGGCCGGCAGCAAGCTGTTCGAACTGGGTGGCACCGGTGCCACGCTGGACCATCTCGGGCTGGACCGTTTCTGGCGCAACGCGCGCACCCATACCCTGCATGATCCGGTGCGCTGGAAATACCACGCGGTGGGGAACTTCTACCTGAACGACCGGAACCCGCCCCGGCACGGAGCCCTGTGATGGCCGCCAAGCCTATCCTGCTCAACGCCTTCAACATGAACTGCGTGGGCCACATCAACCACGGCCTGTGGACCCATCCGCGCGACCGCTCGCTCGACTATCACACCCTGTCCTACTGGACCGAGCAGGCCCGTATCCTGGAGCGCGGCCTGTTCGACGGCCTCTTCCTCGCCGACATCGTCGGCGTCTACGACGTCTACCAGGGCAATGTCGACGTGACGCTGCGCGAATCGATCCAGCTCCCGGTCAACGATCCCCTGCTGCTGGTTTCGGCCATGGCCGCGGTCACGCAGCACCTGGGCTTCGGCGTCACCGTCAATCTCACCTACGAGGCGCCCTACCTGCTGGCGCGCCGCTTCTCCACGCTGGACCACCTGAGCGGCGGCCGCGTCGGCTGGAACATCGTCACCGGCTATCTCGACAGCGCCGCGCGGGCCATGGGCCTGGACGGCCAGATCGCCCACGACGAGCGCTACGACCGTGCCGACGAGTATCTGGAAGTCCTGTACAAGCTGTGGGAAGGCAGCTGGGAGGACGGTGCCGTGCGGCGCGACAAGGCGGCGCGCGTGTTCGCCGACCCGGCGCGGGTGCATAAGGTGCGCCATGCCGGCCGCTACTACCAGGTCGAGGGCTACCACCTGGCGGAGCCCTCGCCGCAGCGCACGCCGGTGCTGTTCCAGGCCGGCAGTTCCGGGCGCGGGCAGCGCTTCGCCGCACGCCATGCCGAGTGCGTCTTCATTTCGCCGCCCAGCAAGGAGGCTGCGCGCCAGACCGTCAAGACCCTGCGCGAACAGCTGGTGGCGGCAGGCCGGCGGCCTGACGACGTCAAGGTCTTCATGGGCACCGCGGTGGTCACCGCCCGCACCGAGGCCGAAGCGCGCCAGAAGCATGCCGAGTACAAGGACTACGCCAGCCGCGAGGCCGGACTGGCGCATTTCGCCGCCAGCACCGGCGTGGACTTCGGCCGCTACGACCTCGATGCTCCGGTCGAC
This sequence comes from Cupriavidus sp. USMAA2-4, assembly GCF_001854305.1. Taxonomy (NCBI): domain Bacteria; kingdom Pseudomonadati; phylum Pseudomonadota; class Betaproteobacteria; order Burkholderiales; family Burkholderiaceae; genus Cupriavidus; species Cupriavidus sp. USMAA2-4. The sequence continues at coordinate 3,014,463 of NZ_CP017749.1, forward strand.
TATGGCGGCGGCAACGCCATCGAATCGGCCACCCGCACCGCTCAGCAGCACGGCTGGACCCGGCGCAAGCTGCTGCAACTGTTCGAACTGGGCGGGCGCTATCCGGCCATTGTCGGCGATCCCGGCCAGGTGGCCGACGAGCTGGTGTCCTGGATCGACGAGACGGGGATCGATGGCTTCAACCTGAGCCGCACGGTGGTGCCGGAGAGTTATGCCGACTTCGTCGAGCTGGTGGTGCCGGCCCTGCAGGAGCGCGGCCGCTACAAGACCGCCTACGGGGAGGGCAGCCTGCGCCAGAAGCTGTTCGGCGCCGGCGACCGCCTGCCGGCGCGGCATGCGGCCGCCGCCTTCCGTGTGCCGCCGGGCTGAGCCGGCCCCCGGCGCTACAGGCGCTACAGGCGCTTCGGGCGCTTCGGGCGCCGGCGATTCTTTCCCCTTTTCCTTGCTTGCAGACTCCGCATCATGAACCAGAAACGACGACTGTTGTGCTCCCTCCCCGCCCTGCTGCTCGCTGCCGTGGCGGCGCTGGCGCCGCTCTCCGGAGCCCGTGGCGCCCAGGCGGGGCCGCTGAAGATCGGCGTCACGCCGGGCGCCCTGGCCGACTCGGTCGAGGTGGCCGCGGCCGAGGCCCGCAAGCAGGGCCTGGACGTCAAGGTGATCGAGTTCACCGACTGGACCACGCCTAACGTGGCGCTGGCCTCGGGCGATCTCGATCTCAACTACTTCCAGCACCAGGCCTTTCTCGACAATGCCGTCAAGGAGCGCGGCTACGCCTTCCGCAGCGTCGGCATCGGCGTGCTGCCCAATATCGGCCTCTACTCCAGCCGTATCCAGCGCTTCGACCAGCTCAAGCCGGGCGCGCGCGTCGGTGTCGCCAGCGATCCCGTCAACCAAGGGCGCGGCCTGCTCCTGCTGCAGAAGGCCGGCCTGATCACCTTGCGCGCCGGCGTCGGCGCGCGCGGCGGGCTGGATGACGTGACGGCCAACCCGAAGCAACTCAAGTTCGTCGAGATCGAAGGGCCGCAACTGGTACGCGCGCTCGACGACGTCGACCTGGCACAGGGCTATCCGGCCCACTTCGTCAATGCCGGCAAGGCGAAGATCGCCGGCTCTGCCCTGCTCTACTCGGGCGTGGACGACGCCTACTTCGCCATCCGCTTCGTCAGCCGCCAGGACAATGCCGCCGATCCGCGCATCGCACGCTTCGTCAAGCTCTACCAGTCGTCGCCCGCGGTGCGCAAGCAGCTCAGCGCCTCCTATGCCGACGACGACAAGCTCTACAGCCTGCCCTGGCTGAAGCCCTGACAGCCGACGCCATGAGCCACGTGTCATGAGCAACGCAAGCGCAATCGAACGGCGCGGCATCGCCGGCATCCCGCGCGGTGAAGCCGCGCGTCCGCAGGCAGCCATCGAAGCGGCGGCGGACCGCCGCGCTGCCGGCACCATCGCCTTCCAGGGCGTGGGCAAGGTCTACCAGGCGGGGGCCGGCGCGGTCCATGCCCTGCAGGACGTCGACGCCGAGATCCCGGCCGGCAGCATCTTCGGCATCATCGGCCGCAGCGGGGCCGGCAAGTCGAGCCTGCTGCGCACCATCAACCGGCTGGAGCAGCCCAGCCGCGGCCGTGTGCTGGTCGACGGCGCGGACATCGCCGGCCTCGACGCCGCCGGCCTGGTGCGGCTGCGCCGGCGCATCGGCATGATCTTCCAGCACTTCAACCTGTTATCGGCCAAGACGGTGCGCGAGAACGTGGCGCTGCCGCTCAAGGTCGCCGGCGTGCCGCGCGCCGAGATCGAGCGCCGCGTCGGCGAACTGCTGGGGCTGGTCGGGCTGGCCGGCAAGGAAGACAGCTATCCTGGCCGCCTGTCGGGCGGGCAGAAGCAGCGCGTCGGCATCGCGCGGGCACTGGTGCATCGCCCGGAGATCCTGCTGTGCGACGAAGCCACCTCGGCGCTCGACCCCGAAACCACGCAGTCGATCCTGGCGCTGTTGCGCGATATCAATCGCCGCTTCGGCCTGACCATCGTGCTGATCACGCACGAGATGCGCGTGATCCGCGACATCTGCGACCGCGTGCTGGTGCTGGAGGGAGGCCGCGTCGCCGAGCAGGGGGCGGTGTGGCAGGTGTTCGGCACGCCGCGCCATGCAGCCACGCGCGCCTTGCTGCGGCCGCTGGAATCCGCGTTACCGGAGGACCTGGCCCTGCTGCTGCGGGCCGAGCCGCCGGCCTCAGGCCGCTACGAGCAACTGGTGGAGCTGCGCTACGCCGGCGGGGCGTCGGAGTCCGACCTGCCGGCCGCCGCACCCGACCTGGCCCGCATCGCCAGCGCACTGGGCGGCCGTGCGCGCCTGCTCCACGCCGGGCTCGATCGCATCCAGGCCCGCACGCAGGGACGGCTGCTGGTGGCGGTGCCGTCCGGCATCGCGCTGCCGCCCGTCTTTGCCGCCCCCTCTCCCACCCACGCCAAGGTCCTCGGCTATGTCCCCGCTTACGATTGAACGCATCTGGCAAGGCTTGTTCGACACCCTCACCATGGTCGGTGCCTCGGCCCTGGTGGCCGTGGCCGCCGGCATTCCCCTGGCCCTGGTGCTGGTGCTGAGCGCGCCCGGCGGCGTGCTGGCCGCGCCGCGCCTGCATCGTGCGCTGGGCAGCGTGGTCAACGGCTTCCGCGCCACCCCCTTCCTGGTGCTGCTGGTGGCGCTGCTGCCTTTCACCCGGCTGGTGGTCGGCGCCACCATCGGTGTGTGGGCCGCGGTGGTGCCGCTCGCCGTCAGCGCCACGCCCTTCTTTGCCCGCATCGCCGAGATCAGCCTGCGCGAGGTCGACCGCGGCCTGGTGGAGGCGGCGCAGGCCATGGGCTGCGGCCGCTGGCACATCGTCTGGCATGTGCTGCTGCCGGAAGCCTTGCCGGGCATCGTCGGCGGCTTCGTGATCACGGTGGTGTCGCTGATCGGCGCCTCGGCCATGGCCGGTGCGGTGGGCGCCGGCGGCCTGGGCGACATCGCCATCCGTTACGGCTACCAGCGCTTCGACACCACGGTGATGGCGGTGGTGATCGTGCTGCTGATCGGCCTGGTCAGTCTGGTCCAGTGGGCCGGGGACCGCTGGGTGCGCTATCTGCGGGCACGCTGACAGGCCGATCGCCAGGCCGATCGGCTCGCCGTAACGTAGCGGCCGGAACGGGCCGGGCAGCGTCGGGACGGATACTACGGATACGGAGGCGGCGCAGATCGCAGATGGCGCGGCGGAAGGCGGGGCAAAGGCCCCGCCTTCCGCTGCCGCTCCGGAATGGTCGCGCAGGCTGGGCCCCGGGGCTGCCGCGCTCAGGCCGCTCGCGCTCAGGCAGCCCTCAGGCAGCCCTCAGGCAGCCTTGACGCCGACCGACCAGTAGTAGGTCGGCGCGGACCCGTTGATCAGGTTGTCGCCCAGGGCGCGCGCCTTGTAGATGACCGGATTGTGCGAGGCCAGCGTGCGCGCGTTGCGCCAGTGCCGGTCGAGGCGCCGGTCCTCGTCCAGTGCCGAGGCGCCGCCGATGTCGAACAGCCGGGTGGCCGCCGACAGTACCAGCTCGGTGACGCCGACCTGGGCCCTGGCCACGCGCAGTTCGAGTTCGTCGAGGCGTTCGCCCGGCACCGGCACGCCTTGCTCGCGCAGGCGGTCGATGTCGCCCAGGCCGCGCGCCAGGTCGGCGGTTGCCGCCGCGCTGAGGTAGGCGGCCGCGCCGATCTGGCCGACCACCTGCTGCACCAGCGGGTCCTGCGCCGCGGTGGCGGCGCTGCCGTGGCTGTAGACGCGCGTGCGGGCCCGCACGAAGGCGGCCGCGTCGCGCTCGATGGCGCGGGCGATGCCTGCCAGCGTGGCCAGGTGGCAGAGCTGGAAGTAGGCGGTCATCGAGGTCGGCGCCTGGCGCGGAATCGCCAGTACCTGCTCGTCCGCGACGGGCACGCCGCGCAGGCGCGTGGTGCCGGAGCCGGTCAGGCGCTGGCCGAAGCCACGCCAGTCGTCGACCCGCTCCACGCCCGGTGCGTCGGCCGGAACCACGGCGTAGACCGGATCGCTGTCACCGGGCCGGCTGGCCACCACCACGATCCAGTCGGCATACAGGGTGCCCGTGCTGTAGAACTTCTCGCCATCCAGGCGCCAGCCGGCGCCGTCGCGCGTCAGCGCGGTGCGGTGGCGGCCCAGCGCGCCCTCGCCACGCTCGGTGGTGGCATTGCCGAAGATCGCGCCCTGTCCGGCCAGGCGCAGCCAGCGTTCGCGCTGCGCAGCCGGCACCTCGGCATACAGGCGCTCGATGAAGCCGAAGTGGGCGCGCAGGATCTGCGGCAGGCTGGAATCGGCCTCGCCCAGTTCGACCAGCAGCGCGAACAGTTGCTCGACCGAGGCGCCCAGGCCGCCCAGGGCCGGCGCCACGCGCAAGGCGCCGAAGCCGGCCTCGCGCAGCCAGGCGACGGCGTCATGGGCCAGCTCGCGTTCCTGCTCGCGCTGCGCGGCCCGCGCCGCGATGCGGGCGAAGATCGGACGGAAGCGTTCGGCCAGCGCCTCGCTGGCGGGAGGGTGTGCGGTCATCGTGCTCACGCTCCCGTCAGGCGGCATGCTGCAGGGCGACCTGGCGGCTGGCGGGGAACAGCGGCGCGGCGCGGTCGGCGGCCAGGCGGATGCGTGCCGCCAGCGCCGCGCTGCTGACCTGGTAGCTCTCGAAGTCGGCCGGCCCCGCGAAGACGCCGATCGGCAGCGTCAGCGCCTGCAGGAAGCCGAACAGGGGGCGCAGCTGGTGCTCCAGCACCAGGGCATGGCGGTCGCTGCCGCCGGTGGCGGCGAGCAGCACCGGCTTGTCCACCAGCGCCTCCTGGCCGACCAGGTCGAACAGGTGCTTGAAGTGCCCCGGATAGGAGCCCCGGTAGACCGGTGCCGCCACCAGCAGCAGGTCGGCGCTTTCGATCGCGCGCAGCTCGCGCTCGACGCTCTCCGGCAGTTCCTGGCGCGACAGCGCGCCGCCGAGCGGACGGGCGATCTCGCCCAGGTTGACGATATGGCTGCGCAGCAGCAGGCGGCCCTGCAGTTCGGCGATCAGTGCCTGCAGCAGGGCGAGCGTGCGCGACGGTTGTTGGGCGCTGCCGTTGACGGCAACCACGTTGAGCTGGACGGCCATGGGGAGATTCTCCGGTCGGATCAGGATGAGGGCATTTCCCGGAGGTGCGCGGCGCCTCGCTGGCGGGTGCGGCCCGGGAACAGCGGCAGCAGCGACGGCATCAGTCACAGCAAGAGCAACGGCCGGCCGCTGGCGATGACAAAACGATAGCGCAGGGCCGGCGCGCGCCGAAGGACGCATTTCGACTATGCATAGACGCGGCCGGCGCATATCGCCATGCGGCAGCCGGGCCGCCTGCCGCTCGACGTCACAGCCGGAAACGTTGCCGGCCGCGATCGCGGGCTAAGCTTGGATGCCAGTCCGGGCCGCCTTCGTCCGCCGCCTGCGGCAGCCGTGTTCTTTGACCGCTTTCCTCAGCCACCGCCCGGAGATCCTCGCCCATGCGCGTCCCTTTCCCCGTCCCTCTCCCTCTCCCCTTCCCCGTCCCTCTCTGCTGTGCCGCCGCGTTGCTGCCGCAGCTGCTGCTGTGGCTGCTGGGGTTGTCCGCCGGCGCGGCGGCGCAGGGCGCCGTGGCCACCAAATGTCGCGACGGCGCCCGCATCCTGTATCAGTTCGGGCCATGCCCGCCCGGCCATGTCGAGATCACGACCGCCCCGGGCGGCACGCTGTCGGTGCTCGGCAAGAGCCCGGCGCAGCGGGCCCAGGAGGAGGCCTTCCTGGCGGAGCGCGAGCGCCAGCAGCGGCAGGAACAGGCATGGCTGGCGCAGCAAAGCCGCAGCCTGGAGCTGGCGGAGCAAAGGCGCCACGAAGCTTGCCAGCGCCTCGCGCGGCGCCTGCGTGATCACGATGCGGCCGCGCAGCGCACCAGGAATGCGGAGCGTCGCGAGGCCCTGCAGCGCGGACGGCGCGCCTTGCAGGAAGCACAGCGCCGGCAGGATTGCCGCCCGTGACGGGCCCGCAGTCCTCCATCCTGAAGCCGCGCGAGAGCCGGCCCAGGCAGGCCATCGGCGAACTGGCCGTGGCGATGCCGGGCGTGGAGATCCTGGTCGTGGAGATGCCGGACGAACAGGCGCTGCGCTGGCGCGGCCCGCTGGCGGCGGCCGACGCCGCGCCCGGTCTCGATCCGGAGGGCGGCCGGCACCTTGCTGCCGGCGTTCCTTCACAGCCGCGCCTACACCATCTTAGGCGGGGCGGCCGAGGTCCGGCTGGACATCATCGCCAGGACCGCGCTCAGCCGTGCCAGCCGCCGGCCAGCAGCGCCTTGGCCACCATGCCCAGCGCCACCAGGCCGGCGATCACGGCAAAGCCCTGCTGCAGGCGCGGGCCGCTGATGCGCTTGGAGACCAGGCGCCCGCCCAGCATGCCGGCGATGGCGCCGCCGGCGAAGGGAATGGCAACCGGCCAGTTCATGCGGCCGGCAATGGCGGTGGACACCACGCCCGAGGTCGACACCAGGGTGATGACCGCCAGCGAGGTGGCCACGATGGCGTGCATCGGTGCATTGGTGGCGCGCCGCAGCGCCGGCACGATGACGAAGCCGCCGCCGACGCCGAGCAGGCCGGACAGGAAGCCCGCGCCCACGCCCGAGGCGGCCAGCGCGCGCGTGCAGGCGGCGGTCCAGACGAAGCGGCCGCTCTGCGTGTCGAGCTGGCAGGGCTGGGGCGGGCCGCTGAAGGCCGGCTGCGGTGCCCCCTGCCCGGCCGGCGCGGTGGCCTGGCGGTACATGCGTACCGAGACATAGGCCAGCACGGCGGCAAAGATCAGGGTCAGCGGGCCGCTCGGCAGCTTGTGCGCCAGCCACAGGCCCAGCGGTGAGAAGACCACGCCGGCGGCCGCCATCAGCGCCGCCGCACGGTAGCGCACGATGCCGGCGCGCAGCCCGATGGCGGCGCCCACCGCCGCCGACACGCCGACCGCGAGCAAGGCGATCGGGCCTGCCTCGGCCACGCCCAGGTGCAGCACGAACAGCAGCAGGGGCACGGCCAGGATGGCACCGCCGGCGCCAGTCAATGCCAGGATCAGGCCGACCACGCCGCCCAGGATCGCACTACTTCCCATGGTTCTCTCACTTCCTTTTGTCTTATTTCCTGGTCCGGTCGGCCGTCTGTGATGGCGCCGATCCTGCCAGTGCATGTCGTCTTGGCTGCACCGCGGCGCAGCCTCGCGCCGGCGCGGCTCAGCCCGCCAGGCGCAGTGCCACGGCCAGGGCCAGCGCGAGCGCGCAGGCCCAGCCCGAAAACAGCCAGCGCCACAACCAGAAGCGCGGCAGGAAGCCGACGCCGCGCACGAAGCCCGCGCTCATGGCCCAGAACATCAGCGCCGCGATGCCGTGGTCGGCCTGGCCGGCCGCGTTGGACATCGCCTGCGGATAGACGGTGGCGCCCACCATCAGCAGCAGCGCCGCGCCCAGGCAGGCCAGATGCAGCCGCGCCTGCCCGGCGGGGCTTTGCTCGCCATCGTGATGCTCGCGGCCGTCACTGTTCACCGCTCGTCCTCGCTCCGCATGCGGGCGTCGCTGGCTTCGCCCCACATCGCGTTGAGCACGGCCAGCAGCACGGCGAAGCCGACGCCCAGAACCCAGCTGAAGTACCACATCGTCGTTTCCTCCTGTCTGTGGGAGATGCTGCGGGAGATGCCGGCCCGGCTCAGTAGGCCGAATGCTCGTTGGCGCGGATATGCTCGGCGGTGACCTTGCCGCGCATCACGCGGTAGGCCCAGCCGGTGTAGCTGACCACGATGGGCACGAAGATCAGCGCCACCCAGAACATCAGGCCCAGCGTGAAGTGGCTGGACACGCAGTCCCAGATCGTCAGGCTGGCCTGCGGCAGGCTGGAGGACGGCATCACGAAGGGGAACATGGCCGCTCCGGCGGTGCCGATGATGCCCGCCAGCGACAGCGCCGAGGCGACGAAGGCCAGCAGCGTGCGCCCTGCCCCGGACAGCGCGGCCCCGGCCAGTGCGCCGGCCACGCCCAGCGCGGGCAGCAGCCACAGCGCCGGCGCCTTGCCGTAGTTGGCCCACCAGGCCCCGGCGCTGCGCGCCACGGTCTTGGCCATCGGGTTGGACGGCGCGGCCGGATCGATGGCCGAGGTGATGGCGTAGCCGTCGATGCCGCCCCAGCGCAGCCAGGCGCCGGCGGCCAGGAAGGCCAGCACCGCCACCAGCGCGGCCCAGGCGGCGGCGCGCCGGGCGCGGCGCTGCACCTCGCCCTCGGTGCGGTGCGCCAGGTAGATGCCGCCGTGCATGGTGATCATGGCGCTGGACAGCACCCCGCACAGCAGCGCGAAGGGGTTGAGCAGCTGCCAGAAGGTGCCGGTGTAGGTGGAGACCATGAAGGCATCGAACTGGAAGGGCACGCCCTGCAGCAGGTTGCCGAAGGCCACGCCGAAGATCAGCGGGGGCACCGCGCCGCCCACGAACAGGCCCCAGTCCCAGGCGCTGCGCCAGGTGGGATGGTGGATCTTGCTGCGGTAGTCGAAGCCCACCGGGCGGAAGAACAGCGCCCACAGCACTGCCAGCATGGCCCAGTAGAAGCCGCTGAAGGCGGTGGCGTAGACCAGCGGCCAGGCGGCGAAGATGGCGCCGCCGCCGGTGATGAACCAGACCTGGTTGCCGTCCCAGTGCGGGCCCACGGTGTTGATGATGACGCGGCGCTCGTCGTCGCTGCGGCCGACGAAGGGCAGCAGCGTGCCCACGCCCATGTCGTGGCCGTCCATGATGGCGAAGCCGATCAACAGCACGCCCACCAGCAGCCACCAGATGATTTTCAGGGTTGGATAGTCAAGCATGGCAGTCTCCTCAGGCGTGGCTCGGCTCGAACTGGTAGCGGCCGGTGCCGAGGCTGCCCGGGCCCTGGCGGGCGAACCTGACCATCAGGTAGACCTCGACGACCAGCAGCAGCGTGTAGAAGCCGAGGAAGCCGGCCAGCGAGCCGTACAGGCTCTGCACGCTCAGCGTGGACACGCTCAGGTGGGTGGGCAGCACGCCGTAGATGGTCCACGGCTGGCGCCCGTACTCGGCCACGATCCAGCCCAGCTCGATGGCGATCCAGGGCGCGGGCAGCATGCACAGCGCCCAGCGCAGCAGCCAGCGCGGCGCCAGCCGCTGCGGGCGCAGCGTGGTCCAGAAGGCCAGGCCGAACAGCGCCAGCATCAGGAAGCCCAGGCCCACCATGATGCGGAAGCCCCAGAACATCGGCCACACGCGCGGCACGGTGTCGTTGACCGCCTGCTCGATCATGGCCGGGGTGGCCTGGCGCACGTCGGTGGTGTATTTCCGCAGCAGCAGGCCGAAGCCCAGGTCCTGCTGGTGGCTTGCCAGGGTCTGGCGCGCGCTGGCGTCGTCCGGGTTGGCGCGCAGCGCCTCCAGCGCCAGCACGGCCGGGATGCCGTTGCGGATGCGCTCGCGGTTGCGCACCTTGATGTCATGGATGCCCGGGATCTCCTTGGTCACCGAGCGCGTGCCGATCAGGCCCATCACCCAGGGGATCTCGATGGCCCAGTCGTTCTTCTGCGCGGCCTCGTTGATGCCGGCCACCAGGTTGAAGCTGGCCGGCGCCGGCTCGGTCTCCCACATGGCCTCGATGGCGGCCATCTTGGTCTGCTGGGCTTCGCCCACGGTGTAGCCGGACTCGTCGCCGAGCACGATCACCGAGCACACGCTGGCCAGGCCGAAGGCTGCCGCCACGCGGAAGCTGCGCCGGGCGAACTCGAGGTCGCGCCCGCGCAGCAGGTACCAGCTGGAGACCGACAGCACGAACATGGCGCCGGTGACGTAGCCGGCCGAGACCGTGTGCACGAACTTGGCCTGGGCCACGGGGTTGAACACCACGGCCCAGAAGTCGGTCATCTCCATGCGCATGGTCTGCCAGTTGAAGGCGGCGCCGACCGGATTCTGCATCCAGCCGTTGGCGATCAGGATCCACAGCGCGGAGAGGTTGGTGCCGACCGCCATCAGGGTGGTGACCAGCAGGTGCTGGGTGCGCGAGAGGCGGTCCCAGCCGAAGAAGAACAGGCCGATGAAGGTGGATTCGAGGAAGAAGGCCATCAGGCCCTCGATGGCCAGCGGAGCGCCGAAGATGTCGCCGACGTAGTGGGAGTAATAGGCCCAGTTGGTGCCGAACTGGAACTCGAGCGTGATGCCGGTGGTGACGCCGAGCGCGAAGTTGATGCCGAACAGCTTGCCCCAGAAGCGCGTCATGTCCTTCCAGATGACCTTGCCGGTCATCACATAGACGCTTTCCATGATGACCAGCAGCCAGACCATGCCCAGGGTGAGCGGCACGAACAGGAAGTGGTACATGGCGGTGGCGGCGAACTGCAACCGGGACAGGTCGACCAGGTGCTCCGAGATCACGGCTGTGCTCCTTGTGCTGTTGGGGGCGGACCCAGGCGGTCGGCGGCGCGCCGGGCATCCACGGCAACCCGCTGGTCGGCCACGAAACACCACCAGAGCAAGGCCAGCACGGCAATCTTCACCGCGACGGCGAGCAGCAGGTGGCGCAACAGTCGTCGATCGTTGGGGGTCATGCCATGGAGCTGATCAAGAAGCGTGCCAGTGGCGACGTTCTCGAAAAGTCATATCGATTCAGTAGCTTAGTCGGCACAAGGCCACTTTGCCAGTCGGCGCGGCCCTGGCAATCTGGCAGAAGATGGCAGTCTGGCAGTGTGCTGGCAGTCGCCTGACAGTGATCCGACCGTGATGCGTCAAGGATCCGGCCATGATCCGGCCATGATCCGGCGGAGGCGCGACCACGTGGCCTGCGCCCTGCCGCTCAGGCCAGGCCGAGGGACTTGAGGCGCCGGTAGAGCGTGCGCTCCGACAGGCCGAGGGCGGCCGCCAGTTCGCGCCGCGTGCCGCGGAAGGCCGCCACCTGGCGCCGCAGTTCGGCCTCGTCCAGCACCGGAGCGATCGCCGCCGCCACCGCGGCTGTCAGCGCCGCCCTGCCCGCCGGTTCGGGCGGCGGTGCCAGGCCCAGTCCCGGCGGCAGCGCCTCCACCCCGATCACGCTGCCTTCGGCAAACAGCCTGGCGCGCTCCAGCACATTGCGCAGCTCGCGGATATTGCCGGGCCAGCGGTGTGCCTGCAGGCGCGCCATGGCGGCCGCGTCCACGCTCAGGCGGCGCCCGCCCGCGCCGCCGCGCTGCAGGAAGGAGTCCACCAGCAGCGGGATATCGTCCAGCCGTTCGCGCAGCGGCGGCAGGTGGACCGGGAAAGCGCTGATGCGGTAGTAGAGATCCTGGCGGAACTCTCCCTCGGCCACCATCTTCTCGAGCGGCTTGTGAGTGGCCGCCACCAGGCGGAAGTCGGCCTGCTGGGTGTCGACGCTGCCGACCCGGCGGAAGGTGCCCGATTCGATCAGGCGCAGCAGCTTGACCTGCATCGACAGCGGCACGTCGCCGATCTCGTCGAGGAACAGCGTACCGCCCTGGGCGGTCTCGACCAGCCCCTTCTTGCGTGCCACCGCGCCGGTGAAAGCACCCTTCTCATAGCCGAACAGCTCGCTTTCGAACAGCGTCTCTGTCAAGCCCGAGCAATCGACCACCACCAAGGGGCCGCCGGCGCGCCCGCTGGCTTCGTGCACGGCGTGGGCGAACAGCTCCTTGCCGGTGCCCGATTCGCCCAGCAGCAGCACCGGCAGCATCGACGGTGCCACGCGCTGCACCGCGCCCAGCGCGGTGTTGAAGGCCGGCGCCCGTCCGACCAGGCCGTCCGCGCTGGCCTGGGCCGAGGCATTGCGCACGGTGGCCAGGCGCTCGACGAACGCCACCACTTCGCGCCGGGCGTTCAGGATGGGCCGCAGTTCGACATCGACATGCTCGGGGCCGCGCGGCGTGTGGTGGATATGCAGGACCCGGTTCGGCCCCATGGTCTCGCGCGCCTTGCGCATCGGACAGTGCTCGCCGGCCTGGTCGCAAGGCATGTCGTAGTGATGCGAGATGCGGTAGCACTTATGGCCGATATAGGGCCGGTCGACCGCGCCGAACTGGCGCCGGTAGGCCGTGTTGGCGGCCAGGATGTTGTACTCGGTGTCGAGCACGATCATCGGCTGCGGATCGTGCTCGAGATAGGAGATCAGCGCCTCGACGGGCGCTTGCGCGTCGGCGGCAGGGGCGGCGACGACGCTCGGGAGATCGGCCATGGGGGGCTAGCCTGGGGCGAAGGACAAGGCATTCTAGCAGGCGCTGCCACCACTGCCAAACTGGCAGTGGTGGCAGTTCGCGGGGCCTGCCACGTGCCGTCGAGCCGTACCGGCCAGGTGCGCGCATCGGCCCGGCTGCGCTCCAGGATCCTTCATGAATTCAATGACTTGGCTTTTCCCGTGGAGCCTTCCGGTGGGATGGCATGGATCTTGAGAATCCAGGCCAGACCGTGCCCGCGGCGCCATCGACACGCCCGGGCGCCGCTTCGCACACATGGCGGCGCGTGAACCCCGCCGCCCTACCAGGAGATACCGATGCCAACCCGCTCCCGCATGCAGGTCGAGGGCTTTTTCGACCCCGATACCTGGACCATCAGCTACCTCGTGCTGGACCCGGCCACGCGCGCGTGCGCGCTGGTCGACAGCGTGCTGGACTACGATCCAAAGTCCGGCCGCACCCGCACCGCCAGCGCCGACCGCCTGGTCCAGCGCGTACGGGAACTGGAGGCCGGTGTGCAGTGGATCCTGGAGACCCACGTGCATGCCGACCATCTCTCGGCGGCACCCTACCTGCGTGAGCGGCTTGGCGGCCGTATCGCCATCGGCAGCCACATCACCACCGTGCAGCAGGTATTCGGCCGCGTCTTCCATGCCGAGCCCGCTTTCCGCCGCGATGGCAGCCAGTTCGACCACCTGTTCGAAGACGGCGAGCCGTTCCGCATCGGCAGCCTGGAAGCGCGCGCCATGCACACGCCCGGCCATACGCCGGCCTGCATGACCTATGTGGTCGGCGATGGCAGCGAAAGCGCCGCCTTCGTCGGCGACACCCTCTTCATGCCCGACTACGGCACCGCGCGCTGCGACTTTCCCGGCGGCGACGCACGCACCCTGTACCGCTCCATCAACAAGGTGCTGAGCCTGCCGGCCGAGACCCGGCTCTATATGTGCCACGACTACCAGCCTGGCGGCCGCGAAGTGCGCTACCTCAGCACGGTGGCGGAGCAGCGCGAACACAACGTCCACGTGCGCAACGGCATCAGCGAGGACGAGTTCGTCGCCATGCGCCAGGCGCGCGACGCCACCCTCGGCATGCCGACGCTGATCCTGCCCTCGGTGCAGGTGAATATGCGCGCCGGCCAGTTGCCGCCCGCCGAGGCGGACGGCGTGCACTACCTGAAGATCCCGCTCAACGTCCTGTAAACGTCCTGTAGCCGACGCCGCCAGCCGGGCCGGGGCCGCCCTCCGGCCTGCCAGGCCCGCTCTTCCCTCGGCCTGCCCGCCCCACCCTCCGGGTCCCGGCCGCCCCCACTGGAGACTCCCATGAAGATCCGCCCCCTCTCGGACGCGCTGTCCGTATCCGACCAGATCACGCCCGCCGACGTTGCAGCGATCGCCGCGCAGGGCTTTCGCGCCATCGTCTGCAACCGACCTGATGGCGAGGCGCCCGACCAGCCCGGCGTCAAGGAGATCGAGCGCGCTGCCGCGGCCGCCGGGCTCGCGCTGTCCTACCTGCCGGCCGCGCCCGGCCGGATCGACGACGAACAAGGCCGTGCCTTCGGCACGCTGCTGGCCGGACTGCCCGCACCGGTGCTGGCTTACTGCCGCAGCGGCACCCGCTCGGCCACCCTGTGGGCGCTGTCGCAGGCCGGACGGCTGCCACCGCGTGAGATCCTGGCGCGCACGGCCGCCGCCAGCTGCGACCTGCAGGGCCTGGCGCCCCGCCTGGGCGATGGCGCCGGCGCGGCGCCGGTGCGCGTGGACGAAGCCAGCCACGAGGTCGTCATCATCGGCGGCGGCGCCGCCGGCACGGCCGTGGCGGCCAGCCTGCTGGCGCGCAGCCCCGGACTGGACGTCGCCATCATCGACCCGGCCGACGTGCACTACTACCAGCCGGGCTGGACCCTGGTCGGCGGCGGTGTGTTCGAGGCAAGGGTCACCGCGCGCGCGATGGGCTCGGTGCTGCCGCGCGGCGTGCGCTGGATCCAGGCGGCCGTGGCGGCCTTCGAGCCGGAGCGCAATGCCGTGGTGCTGGATGGCTGCCGCGTGGTGCGGTATCGGCAGCTGGTGGTCTGCCCGGGGCTGAAACTGGACTGGTCCGGCATCAAGGGCCTGCCCGAGACACTAGGCCGCAACGGCGTCACCTCGAACTACCGCTATGACCTGGCGCCCTACACCTGGCGCCTGGTGCAGCAGCTATCCGGCGCCGGCGGCGGGCGCGCCGTATTCACCCAGCCGCCGATGCCGATCAAGTGCGCCGGCGCTCCGCAGAAGGCGATGTACCTGTCGGCCGACCAGTGGCGGCGCGACGGCGTGCTTGGCCGCGTCGATATCCAGTTCTGTAACGCCGGTGCGGTGCTGTTCGGTGTGCCCGACTACGTGCCCGCGCTGATGGAGTATGTCGGGCGCTACGGCATCCATCTCAACTTCGGCCAGACCCTGGTGAGCGTGGACGGCGCCGCGCGCCAGGCTACCTTCCGCCGTGCGCTGGCGGATGGCGGCAGCGAACTGGTGACGCGCGAATTCGACATGCTGCACGTGGTGCCGCCGCAGAAGGCACCGGACTTCATCCGCGCCAGCCAGCTGGCCGACGCCGCCGGCTGGGTCGAGGTCGATCCGGCCACGCTGCGCCATCCGCGCTACGAGAACGTCTTCGCCCTGGGCGATGCGGGCAACACCAGCAATGCCAAGACGGCTGCGGCCGCGCGCAAGCAGGCGCCGGTGGTGGCGCACAACGTGCTGGCGCTGCGCGGCCAGGCGCAGGGCGAGGCGCGCTACGACGGCTACGGTTCCTGCCCGCTGACGGTGGAGCGCGGCAAGGTGGTGCTGGCCGAGTTCCTGTACGGCGGCAAGGTCGCCCCCAGCCTGCCGCGCTGGCTGCTCGACGGGACCCGCCCCACCCGCGCCGCCTGGCTGCTCAAGGAGCGCATCCTGCCGCCGCTCTACTGGGACGGCATGCTCAAGGGCCGTGAATGGCTGGCGCAGCCGGCCGTCGGCGCCTGAGCGGTATCCGGGGTCTCGGCGGGCCCCGGCGGCCCTTGTCCTGGCGCGGGCGAGGCGGCAGAATACGTCCCCAAAACCAACCAGCAGAATCGTCCGCCCCGCCGCGAGGCAGGGCGGCAGGACAGGGAGAAGGGATGGGAAACCGGGGCCGGGCCGCCATCAGCGCGGCCGCCGAAGCCGTTGCGGCTGCACGCTCCGGCCAGGGCGCGCCACGCGCAGCGGCAGCCGCGCCGCAGGCGCCGGCATGTCGCCGGCGTAGCGGCGCCCCCGTGCCATCGCCCTGAGGCCTGTCATCTCGCATCCACCCTGTCGGATGCGCTTCCCTTCCCCACAGTCGCTCCCTGCAGCCGTGCCGCACGTTCGCTCCTTTCCCGCACTCCGATCGATGCCAAGTCCGTTCCGCCCCACCTCGCTGGCCACGCTGCTGGCATTGCCCACCCTGGCGGCGCTGGCCGTGCCTGCCGTCGCGCAGGCCGCCGGCCCCGACCTGGCCGCCGTGCGCGCCAGGGTTTCCGCCAGCGTCTACGCCGTGCGCGCGCTCGGGGCGAACGAGGCGCCGCTCGCCGCGGGCTCGGCCGTGGTGATCGGGCCCGGGCAGCTTGTCACGGCCTGCCAGGTGCTGGCCGGCGCGCGCGATCTCGGTGCGGCGCGATAACGTCAGCTACGGTGCCACCCTGGAGGCGCCGGACATCGAGCGTGACCTCTGCCTGCTGCGCGTGGCCAACTTCCAGGCCCCCGCCGCCAGCGTCAGCACCAGCGCCGCGCCGGCTTTCGGCCAGCGTGTGCTGGCCGTGGCCAGCGCGGATGCCAGCGGCGTGACGGCGGTCGAGGGCACCGTCTCCGGCCTGCAGGCCGGCCCGGATGGCAAGCTGGTGCGCATCGAATCGACCGCGGCGCTGCCGAATGCCATCGGCGGCGGCCTGTTCGACGACAGCGGCAAGCTGATCGGCGTGATGGCCGGACAGGGGCAAGGCGCGCAAGGTGGTCAAGCCGGCCAAGGAGGACAGGCACCGCTCCGGGCCGTACCGGCCGCCTGGATCGGCATGGTGGGCGAACGCGGCGCCGCCGCGCTGGCCCAGTACCGCGCCGGGGCGCCGGCGGCCCGTCCGGCGCCCTCCGCGCCCGCGGCCCAGGCAACTCCGGCAGCGCCCGCCGCCGACGGCATGCCGCGCGTGGGCGAGCAGTGGCGCTACGAGCTGGTCGACAAGATGACCAAGGCCCGGCGCGAGGTCTCCTACCGCGTGGACCGCATCGAAGGCGAGCGGGTGGTCTTCAACCAGGGCGCGCGCGTCGAGAGCGGCGACGGACGCGTGGTGCGCATCACCGCGGCCACCGGCGGCGATTTCGACGAGGCCTCGCCGCCGGGCGGATGGGTGCCGGAGGACGTGCGCGCTGGCCTGCGCTGGAAGCTCAGCTACCGGCAGCCCGTCACCGGCCTGCAGACCGACCTGACCGGCGAGGCCGGCGGAGAATCGACCCTCACCGTGCCGGCCGGCACCTTCCGTGTGCTGCGTCTCAGCTTCAAGGGCTACGTGTCCCGTCCCTTCTATGGCTTCACCGGTGGCGGCGCGGCCAGTTCGGTGCCCTACAGCGCGGTGGCCTGGTATGCGCCGGAACTGAAGCGCGTGGTGCGCTTCGATGCCCAGTACTCTTCGCGCTGGTCCCACCTGGACGAGAGCCTGGTACTGGTCGAACACCGGGTTGACTGACGGCCGACCGCCCGGCATGCGCGGCCGGACATCGCACTGCCCCGCCCCGTACCCATCCTGGGCCGCGCACGTCGCCTCTCAGCGGCCAACGTGGCGGCGTTCCCACGGCGGCTGCGTGCCAAAGCGGGCCTCCAGGAAGTCGATGAAGGCGCGTACGCGCGGCGGCATCAGCCGGCGCTGCGGCATCACGGCGTAGATGCCGGTCTCGGGCAGGGGGAATTCCGGCAGCACCGGCTCCAGTTGGCCGCTTTCCAGCTCGCGCCAGACATGCCAGACGGAATGCAGGGCGATGCCCAGGCCGGCCACCGCGGCGTCGGCCAGCAACTCGCCGGTATTGGCTTCGATGCGCCCGTCGACCGGCACCGCGATCTCGGTGCCGCCGTCCCCCTGGAAGCGCCACACGTCCTGCCGGCCCTGGTGGCCGGTCAGGAGCAGGCAGTCGTGCTTCGCCAGGTCCTGCGGCACGCGCGGCCGGCCGCGCCGGCGCAGGTAGTCGGGCGAGGCGCACAGCAGGCGGCGGTTGGGCGCGAGCTTGCGCGCCACCAGGCTCGAGTCCTCCAGCGCACCGATGCGCACCGCCAGGTCGAAGCCGCTGCTGACCAGGTCCATCACATGGTCGCTCAGGTTGACGTGGATGCGCAGCGCGGGATGGGCGGCGAGGAATTCCGGCAGCAGCGGCGAGATGTACAGGCGCCCGAACGAAGCCGAGGTGGTGACGCGCAGCGTGCCGCTGACGCCGGTGCCGGCCCCGCGCAGCGAACTGCCGAGGGCCTCCAGGTCGTCGACCAGGGCCCGGCCCTGCTCGGCCAGCAGGCTGCCCTCCGGGGTTGGATGCAGGCGCCGCGTGGTGCGGTGCAGCAGCCTCACGCCGAGGTCGGCCTCCAGGCGCTTGAGCCGCTGGCTGGCCACCGCCGCCGAAAGGTCGAGGCTGCGCGCGGCGGCGCTGATCGAGCCCAGGTCCAGGACGCGCAGGAACAAGCCGATATCGCCGATCCGGTCCATGATTATCAATATTTTCTTGAAAGTGATTATCGATCATGCCGGTTTCCGCGTCGGATGACCAGGGGCAAACTGCGAACTCCATTCGCTTACCGCTCCGATCATGTCTTCCGCCTCTCCCCGCGCCCTGGGCTCCGGTGCCCCCGCCGGCCGGTTGCCCATCGCGCTGTATGCGCTGACCGCCGGCTCCTTCGGCATCGGCTGCGCCGAATTCGTCATCATGGGCTTGCTGTTGCAGGTGTCGGCCGATCTCCAGGTCTCCATCGCCGCCGCCGGCATGCTGGTCTCCGGCTATGCCCTGGGCGTGTTCGCCGGCGCACCGGTGCTGACCCTGCTGACCCGGCGCATGCCGCGCAAGGCCGTGCTGCTCTCGCTGATGGTGATCTACACGATCGGCAATGCCGCCTGCGCCCTGGCGCCCGACTACACCACGCTGATGGTGGCGCGCGTGCTGACCTCGCTCACCCATGGCACCTTCTTCGGCGTCGGCGCGGTGGTGGCCACCAGCCTGGTGCCGGAAGCACGCAAGGCCTCGGCGATCTCGATCATGTTTTCCGGCCTGACCCTGGCCACGCTGCTGGGCATGCCGGCCGGTGCCTGGCTGGGCCTGCATTTCGGCTGGCGTGCCACCTTCTGGGCCATGAGCGTGATCGGACTGGTCTCGCTGCTGGTGATCGCCCTGCTGGTGGCGCGCAGCCGCGATGCCGCGCCCGCGGTGCCGCTGCGCGAGGAACTGCGCACCATGGCGCGCCCGCAGGTGTTGCTGGGCCTGGCCATGACGGTGCTGCAATCCATGGGCATCTTCGCCGTCATCACCTATGTGCAGCCGCTGCTGACGCGTGTGACCGGCTATGGCGAAGGCGCCGTCTCGCCGATCCTGCTGCTGTTCGGCGCCGGCATGATCGTCGGCAATATGCTCGGCGGCCGCTTTGCCGACCGCAGCCCGGTGCGTGCGGTGCTGGTGAGCCTGGGCGCGCTGGCCGTGGTGCTGGGGCTGATGACCCTGGCAGTGCCCAGCCGCATCGGCATGGTGGCCTTCGTCGGGCTGCTCGGCGTGGCGGCCTTCGCCACGGTGTCACCGCTGCAGTTGCGCGTGCTGCACCATGCGCGCGGTCCGGGGCAGAACCTGGCCTCCAGCTTCAATATCGCCGCCTTCAACCTCGGCAACGGCCTGGGCGCCTGGCTCGGCGGGCAGGTCATCGACCACGGTCCCGGGCTGGCCTCCCTGCCCTGGGTGGCCGCGCTGCTGCCGCTGGCTGCGCTGGCCGTGGCGCTCTACAGCGTCCGGCTCGAAGGCCATGCGGCGCGTACGGCGCCCGGCGCGGTGGCCAATTCCTGCTGAGGTCCGGCGTCGACCGCCTCAGCCATCCTGCCGCCCTTCGTGGGCGGCAAGTTTCTGCATGGCGCGCGCGGCGCTGGCCAGCGTGGCGCGTTCCGCGGGGTCCAGCGTCTGCTCCAGCGCGGCGGCGAGCCAGCGGCCGCGCGCCGCCATGTCCTCGGCCAGCACCGCGCGGCCGTGTGGCGTGACGGCGAGCCGCGTTTTGCGCCGGTCCGCCTCGCTGCGCGTGCGCGTGATCCAGCCCGACTGCTCCAGCTCGGCGAGGATGCGCGTCAGCGACTGCGGCCGCAGCCGCTCCTGCTCGGCCAGCCGCACCGCGGTCATCGGTCCCTCGCGATTGAGGGTGCTGAGAGCACCCAGTGCCGACAGTGCCGGGCCGCCTTGCGGGCGTTCCGCGCGCAGGCGGCGCCCCAGTGCCAGCACGGCGCGCATGATGGTTTCCACCGGATCGTTCTGCATTCCCGAAATATACTACGCATTGCGTAGTAATATCCGCGAATACCTTGCCCGGCAAGAGCATGCGGCTCGGACACGGGAGACAAAGTGGGAACGAAAACACATTTTGCGCAGGTCCTGCGCTGGTCGGCCGAAGGCCGCGCCAGCCGCGCCGAGGCGCTCGCGGCCGGCCTCGGCATGGGCCTGCCGATCCTGCTCGGGGGACTGGCCGGCGCCATGCCCGCCGGCATGGCGGCCGGGCTCGGCAGCATGGCCGTCAGCGCTACCGTGCGCGGCGCAACGCTGGGGGAGCGCTGGCAGGCCTTCCGCGCGGCCTTCGTTCCGGTCCTGCTGGCGGCCGCCAGCGCGGTCTTGCTCGCCGGCCACGGCCAGCTCAGCGGCGTGCTGACGGTGGCTGTCGTCGGCAGCGTGGCGCTGGCGAGCAGCTACTGCCGCGAGCTGGCGGTGGCGGCGACACGCTATCTGCTGTTCCTGCTGATCTCGATGGGCCTGGGCGGCGGTGCCCGCGTGCACGCAGCGGTATTGCTGCCGATCGCCGCCGGCGCGCTGTGGACCGCGCTGCTGGGGATGCTGCTGGCGGCCCTGGCCGGGCGCCTGCGTTCCGCCACCGCCCCTGTCGGCGCAAGGGCAGGACCGGCCGCCGCGGCACAAGCGACAGCGGTGACCGCGGCCCAGCGCTGGCGGCGCTGGCGCCAGTCGCTGCGGCAGGCAGCGGGCTGGCAATATGCCGTGCGACTGAGCCTGGCCCTGGCCGCGGCCACCGCGCTGCAATGGACCTGGCCGGCCCATCATTTCGCCTGGAGCGCCATGACCGTCGCGCTGCTGACGCAACGCCAGCCCGAGCCGATCTCGGCCAGGTCGACGCAACGCGTGCTAGGCACCGTGCTGGGCGTGGGCCTGGCCTCGCTGATCGTCGGCCATCATCCCGCCTTGTGGCTGCTGGCGCTGGGCGCCGGCGCGCTGGCGTCCGCGCGTCCGGTGCTGCGTGCCGGCAACTACCTCGCTTACTCGGCGGTGATGACGCCGCTGATCCTGCTGATCCTGGAGGCGCATGCGCCGCTGGGCAGCGGGCTGCTGTGGGACCGCGTCGCCGCGACGCTTGCCGGCGCCGGGCTGGTGCTGCTGGTCGACCTTGCCGCTGTGCGCCTGCTCGCCGGCAGCGCCAGGGCTACAAGCGCGGCTACAGCTGCGGCTACAATGAATCGCAGAGATACGCCGGCTTGAGCGCGCGGAAGGCGCGCTGGGTCGGGTCCGCCTCGGCCGGCCCGTCCGGCTGGGCCAGCGTGCCCAGCCGTGTCACCTGGATGGAGCAGGCCTTGGCGCCGGAATCGCGCCAGTAGCGCAGCTGGTATTCGGCGCCAGCCAGCGGGACGAACGACACCCCGGCCGCGCAACGGTATTCCGTGCCGTCCTGGCTGGACGCCGAGACGGCGGCGATATAGAGCCGTTTGCCTGCCGCCAGCCAGCGCTCGCGCGTGCGCGCCGGCGGCTCCGGAGAGTTGCCGCCGATATCGAGCTTCTGCGGCGGCCCCAGCGCCGCGAGCTGCTGCCCGGTGCCGGCCAGGATCGCCACATGGGGCGTCTCCGGGCAGCGCGCCGGGTCGAGCACGGTGAAGGTCGTATTGTCGTCGGTGCTGGTCAGCAGGCGGACCTTGGCGGCGGGTGCGCCGGCCGCGACGTGGTAGCGGGGGGCGCACGCGGCGAGCGGAATGGCGGCAGCCGCCAGCAGGGCGAGGCCCGGGCGACACCGCCCCGGCCAGGCTGGCGATGGCGGCGGCAGGTGCGGGATGTCCTTCGGCATGGCGGCAGCGGGGAGTGGCGCACGCGCCAAGCATAGCCGCTCGCCGCCTCGGGCGGTGTGCAGACAGGGCCGCGCGAAGGCCAGACATGTGCGGCAAGGCACATGGCGGGACGGCCCGATCGCGCATGGTGCCAGCGCAGGTACTAAGCATCTGAGCAAATATTCGTGGGCAGCCGGCAAGTGCCATGCTGCAATGCGCGCATGCCCAGTCCCGCCCCGCCCCCCTCTCCTGCGGCCGCCGCGGCCCCGCCCCTGCTCGACATCCGTGCGCTCACGGTGCGTTTCCCCGGCCGGGACGCCGTGCGTGCGCTCGACCTGCGCATCGACAGCGGCGAGATGCTGGCGCTGGTCGGCGAGTCGGGCTGCGGCAAGTCGACCACGGCATTGGCGGTGATGCGCCTGCTGCCCGCCGCGGCGAGCGTCGGCGGCAGCATCCTGCTCGACGGGCGCGATTTGCTGGCGCTGCCGGAAGCGGCCATGAGCGGCACGCGTGGCAGCCTGGTGTCGATGATCTTCCAGGAGCCGATGAGTTCGCTCAACCCGCTGCAGCCCATCGGCCGGCAAGTGATGGAGGCCATCCTGCTGCATCGTCCACAGGCGCGCGAGGCAGCGCGCCGCGAGGCGGAGGCACTGCTCGAGCGCGTGCGCTTGCCGCAAGCGGCACGCCGTGTCGGCGCCTATCCGCACGAACTCTCCGGCGGGCAGCGCCAGCGCGTGATGATCGCCATGGCGATTGCCTGCCGGCCGCGCCTGCTGATTGCCGACGAGCCGACCACCGCGCTGGATGTCACCACCCAGGCGGAGATTCTCGCGCTGATCGACCAGCTCCGGCACGAACTCGGCATGGCGGTACTGCTGATCACGCATGACCTGGGCGTGGTCTCCCAGGTGGCAGACCGTGTCGCTGTCATGCATGGCGGCAACAAGCTGGAGGAAGGCCGCACCGGGCGGATCTTCGCCGCGCCCGCGCACGCCTACACGCGTGGCCTGCTCGCCGCCTCGCTGCACGGCGGCCGCGCGCTGCACTACACGCGCGATCGCCTGGCCGAGATCCGTGCCAGCGCCGACGGCAGCTTCCACCTGGCGCAATCCCCGCAACCCGCGCCGCAGACGCTCACGCGCCGCCCCGACGTGCCGGACCCCGCCGTGCCCTGGCTGGTGGTGCAGGACCTGCGCGTCAGCTATGCCGGCGGTGCCGGCCGGCACACCGCGGTGGACGGCCTCGGCCTGAGCCTGGCGCGCGGCGAGACGCTGGGGCTGGTGGGCGAATCCGGTTGCGGCAAGTCGACGCTGTCGCGCGCGCTGATGCGGTTGGTGCCGGCCGAGGCGGGCCGCATCGAACTGGAAGGGCGCGACCTGCTGGCATTGCCGCCGCGCGAACTGCTGCCGTGGCGCAAGCGCGTGCAACTGGTCTTCCAGGACCCCTACGGTTCGCTCAATCCGCGTCACCGCGTGGAGGACATCCTCGGCCACGCGCTGGCCATCCACGGCTTGCGCGCACGCGCCGAACGCGTGGCCCGCATCGCCGCCATACTCGACGACGTCGGCCTGCCGCGCGGGGCGCAGCGCCGCTATCCGCATGAATTCTCCGGCGGGCAGCGCCAGCGCATCGCCATCGCACGTGCCTTGGTGCTGCGTCCCGACCTGGTCATCTGCGACGAGCCCGTCTCCGCGCTCGACGTCTCGATCCAGGCCCAGATCCTGAACCTGCTGGTCGACCTCAAGGCCGAATACGGCTTGACCTATCTGTTCATCTCGCACGATCTTGCCGTGGTGCGCTACATCGCCGACCGCGTGGCGGTGATGCAGGCCGGGCGCATCGTCGAGAGCGGTTCGCCGCAGGCGCTCTGGTCGGCCCCGCACCATCCGTACACGCGCGCCCTGCTCGACGCCGTGCCGGGTCGCCGCGGGCCGCGCGGGGAGGGCCTGGCGATGCCGCAGCCTGCCCCGCGCCAAGCCCTGGCGGATGCGCTCGCTACTTGCTGAGGTCGTCTCTGCCCGTACCCATGTCCGTGTCCGGCCGCCGTGCCCTCGTGCCGCCGTTCCACCGTTCGCCCTTCTTTCGTCAGCCTTTCCTGTCTCCGTCATGACCGATCACGATACGCCCGCGGCCGCGTCCGCCCGTTCCAGCATCACCCTCGCCTCCCAGGCGGATCCGGCCGCTCCCGGCGCGCCGGCCAACCCGCGCCGCCGCGGCGTGCTCGGCGCCACCGGTGCCCTGCTGGCCGGAGGCCTGCTGCCGCTGTGGCTGCCGGATGCGCTGGCGCTGGACAAGGCCTTGCCCGATACCGAGCAGGGTGCGCAACGCGGCGGTGCGCTCGACGCCGTGGTGCATCCTGAGCCGCCCACGCTGGCTTTCTTCATCAACACCGCCACGCCTGGCCGCACGGTGGTGAGCAAGATCTTCGACGGCCTGCTCGACTACGGCCCGGACCTCAAGCCGCGCCCGCAGCTGGCGGAAAGCGTGGAGGTGTCGCCCGACGGCCTCAGCGTGCGCATCCGCCTGCGCAGGAACGTTTCGTGGCACGACGGCAAGCCCTTCACCGCGGCCGACGTGAAGTACTCCGCCGAGGAGATCTGGCCCAAGTACGCCCCCACCGCGCGGCGCGTGTTCCAGCACCTGCGCAAGGTCGAGGCGCCCGACAGCCACACCGTGGTGCTGACGCTCGCCAAGCCGACGCCGGTGATCCTCAACGCGCTCGACGTGGTCGCCGCGCCAGTGCTGCCCAAGCACTTGTACGCCGGCACCGACGTGCCCAACAATCCCTACAACAACAAGCCGGTCGGCACCGGCCCCTTCGTCTTCCGTGAATGGGTGCGCGGCCAGCATATCGCGCTGGAGCGCTTCGACAAGTACTGGGCACCCGGCCTGCCCTACCTCGACCGGATCACCTTCAAGATCATTCCCGACGTGGCAGGCCGCGCCGCCGCGCTGGAGACCGGTGCCGTCCAGTACGGCGAGCGCAACCCGGTCACCTTCGCCGATGCCGACCGGCTCGCGCGCTCGCCCAAGCTGGTCGTCAGCACCGGGGGCTATAACGGCTTCGCCGGCTGGCTCTGGCTGATCCCCAACCTGCGCGACCCCATCCTGGGCAACCTGAAGGTGCGGCAGGCGCTGTTGCACGCGATCGACCGCGATGCCCTGACCAGGACGGTCTGGGGCGGCTACGCGGCACCGGCCACCGGCCCGGTGTCGTCGTTGCTGAAGACCTTCTACACCAAGGACACGCAGCAGTATCCGTACGACAAGAAGAAGGCCGAGGCACTGCTCGATGAGGCGGGCTTCCCGCGCAAGCCCGATGGCTGGCGTTTCAAGCTCAACCACGACTACATTCCCTTCGGCGACGACTACCGCCGCACCGGCGAATTCGTGCGGCAATCGCTGCGTGCGATCGGCATCGACGTCACCCTGCGCGGGCAGGACCTGGCGGCCTGGACCAAGAACGTCTTCTCCGACTACAACTTCCAGCTGGTCAGTTCCTGGGGCATCAACTGGCAGGACCCGCAGATCGGTGTCGAGCAGCACTACTGGTCCAAGGCCGAAGCCAAGGGGACGCCGTGGCAGAACGCCTCCGGCTACGCCAGCGCCGAGGCCGACCGGCTGCTCGAGGCCGCCCAGGTCGAGCGCGATCCGGCCCGGCGTGTCGAGCTGTACCGGCAGTTCCAGGGCGTCGCCCAGCGCGACCTGGCCCTGCTCAACCTGTTCGAGTTCCGCTGGTTCGGTGTCTGGGATAAGCGCCTGCGCAACGTGACCGACACCTTCGACCACAGCCAGAACAACTTCGCGCGCGTCTGGCTGGCGACAAAGTGAGCCGGGCATGAACCGACGCATCCTGGCCCGCTTGCTGCAGCTCGCCGGTGTCGTGCTGGCCACCGCGGTGCTGAATTTCCTGCTGCTCAAGGCATTGCCGGGCGACCTGGTCGATACCATCGCCAGCGAGAGCGGCAGCGTGCCGGCCGAGTACGTGGCGCAGCTGCGCAGCCTGTACGGCCTCGACCGCAGCACGCCGGCCCAGCTGCTGGCCTATCTCGGCCAGCTCGCGCACGGTGACTTCGGCTACTCCTTCCGCTTCGGCGAGCCGGTCCTGCACCTGGTGCTGGCACGTCTCGGGCCCACCGCGGCGCTGGTCGGCACGGCGCTGCTGTGCTCGACCGTGGCGGGCGTGCTGCTCGGCGTCGCCGCGGCGCGCCGGCCGCACGGCCTGGTGGACACCGCGCTGTCGGCGCTGGCCACGGCGGGCTACTCGGCGCCGTTGTTCTGGACCGCACTGATGCTGATCGTGCTGTTCGGCGTACGGCTCGAATGGCTGCCGATCGCAGGCGTGCGCGAGGTCAATGCCGGCTACCACGGCCTGCGCTTGCTGCTGGACTACGCCGCGCACCTGGCGCTGCCGGCGCTGACGCTGTCGATCTACTACGTTGCGGTCTACATGCGGCTGACCCGCGCCGCCATGGTGGAGACGCTCGCCGAGGACTTCATCCGCACCGCCCGTGCCAAGGGTGCGCGCGAGGCGCGCGTGCTGTTCGGCCATGCGCTGCGCCATGCGCTGTTGCCGGTGTTCACGATGCTGGGCGTGCAGAGCAGCGCGCTGCTTGGCGGTTCGATCGTGGTGGAGACGGTGTTTGCCTGGCCGGGACTGGGGCAGCTTTCCTTCGAGGCCATCAAGAGCCGCGACCTGCCGGTGCTGCTGGCGGTGCTGCTGTGCAGCGGCGCCCTGGTGGTGCTGGCCAACCTGCTGGTCGACCTGGTGCAGACCTTGCTCGACCCGCGCGTGCGGCGCCAGGGCACCGCGCATCCCGAGGAGACGGCCGCATGAAGCGCTGGTACCGGCAACCCGCCCTGCTGATCGGGGGCGCCATCCTGAGCGTGGTGGCGCTCGCGGCCGTGCTGGCCGGCACCTTGTTCCCCGGCGACCCGCTCGA
The DNA here is from genome assembly GCF_001854305.1 of Cupriavidus sp. USMAA2-4. NCBI lineage: Bacteria > Pseudomonadati > Pseudomonadota > Betaproteobacteria > Burkholderiales > Burkholderiaceae > Cupriavidus > Cupriavidus sp. USMAA2-4. The sequence goes on from NZ_CP017749.1 coordinate 3,040,922, forward strand.
CATGGTCGGGGCACCCTATGTCTGGCCCGGCGGCGATGCCCGCACGCCGCTGGGCACCGATCTGATGGGGCGCGATCTGCTGGCCGGACTGGTGCACGGCGCGCGCGTCTCATTGCTGGTGGGCGTCGGCTCGGCCCTGGCGGCGCTGGTGCTCGGCATCGCCGTCGGGGCCGCCTCCGGTTTCTATCGCGGCCGCGTCGATGCGGTGCTGGGCCGCGTCACCGAGTTCTTCCAGACCATCCCCTCGTTCCTGCTCGCCATCATCCTGGTGGCTGTCCTCAAGCCCACGCTGGGTACCATCGTGTTCGCGCTCAGCGTCACCGCGTGGCCCAGCGTGGCGCGGCTGGTGCGAGCAGAGTTCATCTCCCTGCGCGAGCGCGAATTCGTCAAGGCCAGCATCGCCGTCGGGGCCAGCGACATGCACCTGATCTTCCGCGAGATCCTGCCCAATGCCTGGACGCCGGTGATCGTCTCGACCGGCTTGCTGGTGGCCAACGCCATCCTTTCCGAGGCGGGCCTGTCCTTTCTCGGACTGGGCGATCCCAATGTGGTGAGCTGGGGGTCGATGATCGGCCTCGGCCGCGACGCCCTGCGCACCGGCTGGTACATGACGGCGCTTCCCGGCCTTGCCGTGGTGGCCACCGTGCTGGCGCTGAACCTGCTGAGCGACGGCCTGCATGCCGCGCTCAATCCCAAGCTGAGGCGTACCGTGCGTGAGTCCTGAGCGCTCAAGCGTCAAGCGTCAAGCGCGCCAGTGCAGCGCCGCCCGCAGGTGTGACGCGAGGATCGAATGCGCCGCGCCGACGACTCTGGCGGCGATAGTGGCTACACCGGCGCGCGGCATCGAATATGGGCCCTGGTCCGCTGCGTCAGTCGAAATCCCCCCGATCGACAGCGCCTCCGGGCCATATGCGCGTTGCAAATGCTCGCCATCGCCGTGCCATAGCCGTGCTTTGCGCCTAGCCTATGACCCTGAGACCCTGAGACCCTGAGACCCTGAGACCCGGAGACCCGGAGACCGGATGCACCGCAGCTCGGGTGCGTTTTCCCTGACGCAATGGGCTAATACCATGGCATGGATTCGATCGCCTCGACCACCTCCGCCTGGTGCTCGATAAAGAACTCCCCGTGGTTGCTGTTGGCAATGACGATGCGACGGCTATCCGGCAGGGCTGCGGACAACGCTTCGAAATTGCGCTCGCGATCCTGGCGTGACTCGCGCAAGCGCATCTGCGCGTCTTCCCGGGTCTGTGCATCGACAGGCTCCGTAAGCCAGGGGAAGAGGTCCCGCAGCCCGCGGGGGTCCGCCTGCAGGATAAGCGCAGGAGCACGGACCGCACTGTAATCCGGTGAAAACCGCATCGCCTCCGTGAGCGTCACGATGGATACCTCGGAAGGGGTGGCGGGGCGCACGCTACCGTTGGGCAGCACTTCGCAGGCATCGCGCAAGTTCGCCTCGATTGCGGGCGACCAGGTTTTGTGGATGCGCTTGGCAAAGGCGACGGCGGCGGCAAACGATGCGCCGTCGGCCGCCTGCGGGTCCGGGCTCAGCAAGGCCGGGTTGCGCGGCACCCGGGACGGATCCCGCTTGGCGAGTGAGTAGTCGTAGGTGGTGTCCATGTAGACGAGCCCGCGTACACGCTGCGGATATCGGCCGGCAAACAGGGTCAGTTCGTTTCCGGCAATGGAGTGGCCGCATAGCACCACGTTGCCGACATGCAGGGCAGCCAGAAGGCCGTCGAGATCGTCGACCAGTGCGGCGGTATCGTAACGCCAGCCGCGGCTTGGCAGCGGCTTGTCCGATTGGCCAAAGCCGCGCCGGCTGACTGCGAGGACGCGCGCGCGATCGGCCAGTGCGGCGGCCAGTCCATTGAAGAGCTGGGCGGTCTCCCCCTGTCCCGCCAGCAGGACGACGACCCGTTCTGCATTGCCGGGATTCCAGTCGCGCACATGAAGGGCCACACCGGTCCGAAGTGGCACGCGCCGGTCCTGAACGGTGGCTTGCGGCGTTGCGCCGCGGTCTGCGTCGCCGCCGCCGCAGGCGCTCAAGGCTGGCAGCATAAGCGTGATGGGCCAGCAGGCTAGCGCCTGCATCAGGCGACGGCGGTCGTGGCTCGAAGAGGGGAAATCCATCGGATCGTGCGCTCCAATCATTGGGGTCAAGGCCGGGACCAAGGCTGGCAATGGGCCATCCTGTAAGTGCTGAGCGAGAAGGCGGGGATCGTGACGCGCACATGCATGCGCGCGCGCCGCCAACAAGATGGCTTCGGTCATGGGAGCGCCAAGTCTAGGGAGAAGCGCGTGCCGCATGTGTGCGGAGTTGTGGCGAACTGTGCGGATCCCTGTGCGCTGGCGCTGTCGAGGGATGTCTCGGCACCTCGTTGCCGAGGCGCTGATGGATTCGCACAAAGATGCGCAGATTCGAGACAGAGCGATGGTCCAAGCATCGATGCGATGCTCTGCGCGCTCGCCGGACCGGATGGCATTGGCGGAGCAGGCCTGAAATCCAGGCGGCCCGGGGAGGCATCGCCGATGTCCCGTGGCGTAGTGCTACCGTGCCATCACGGCGTGCACGCGGCCTGATGGTCAGGCGCGGGAAAAATCCAGCAGGTCCTGCGGGCGGACAAGGAGTGGCGTCGCGCAATGCGTCTGTAACGCCGTCGCGGCCGTGTAGCCCCAGGCTACCCCGCGGAACGCCATGCCGGCGGCGCTGGCGGCCTCCGCATCGCGGATTTCGTCGCCAACGTACAAGGCTTCGTCCGGACGCACACCAGCGGAAGAGACCAACGCCCGAAGCTTGCGCGCCTTGCCGAACATCGAGATGCCGCAGCTGAAATCGGCGATCCGGCCGCTGACGGCGGGACCGAGGATCGCGCGCACGACGTCCTCGCCGTTCGACGTGGCAACGGCAAGCCTGATGCCACGCCGTGCCAGCGTATCCAGCGTCTCGGCCACGTTCGGGAATAGCGAAACCTGCGCGATGCGCTCGCGCATCAGCTTCCTGACATCGATGGTAATGGCCGGCGCCTTCCACAGCGGCACGCCAAGCAGCCGCATGATGTGTTGCGCGGAGCTGCCGCGCGCCTGCTCGAGCAACTCGCCCTCGAGCGGGCGAAACCCGTGTTTGCGCGAAGCGACTTCAACGGCTTGCAGAAAGCACGCCATCGAATCGGCCAACGTGCCGTCGAAATCAAACGCGATGAGTTTGTAGGTCATGAAGAGTGCAGCAGCGCTGCGAGGCAAATGTAGAACGCATCAAACGTGTCAGCGCTTTGTAATCATCACGGTCGCTTCGAGGCCATGGCGCCCATGCCGGCAGCCACTCCCTTACGAATCCATGCGTGATCGGTGGGCATTTTCGCATTGCTTGGCCGAGCCAGGCGAGCATGAGAAGGCTCCACTGGACGGGACTTCGGGGAAAGCGCTTCACAGAGAGAGAAAACCTATGGGGGCGCTGAGCCGGCAAGCGTCCAACGCCTCGATCCCTTCCTTGGATCCGCAAGATCCGCAAACATCGACACAAATACGCACAATTTCAACATGGACAATCTATTAGGCTCTGTCAATGCTGCATCGGCCGCATCGACGCTCCCACTGTTTTTTCAGGCTTGGAGATGCGCGGCCTACTCTGATCCGTCACGTCAAGCCGATTCCTTATGAAGCCAGTTCGCTTGGTTGGGCCTTCGTGGCTCTCTTCTCCGGACCGCTTCTTTCCATCGCGCAGCAGCAAGGAAGACTGGCGACGCGAGCCCACTGTTACGCTTCCAAGAGGCCAATGAACGAGAATCCGATCCGTTTCGATATCCAACAGGTCTTGAGACTGTTGCCACACCGCTATCCCTGCTTGTTGATCGATCGCGTGCTTGCCTTGGAGCCGCGTGCGGCGGTGACCGCGCTCAAGAATGTGACGGTCAACGAGCCCTATTTCGTTGGCCACTATCCGGGAAGCCCCGTGATGCCTGGCGTGCTGTGCATCGAGGCATTGCTGCAGACCGCCGCGATCCTGGTCGCTGTCGAAGGGGACGCTGACGTCGAGAGTAAGCTGCATCGGTCGATCGAGATCGAACGGGTGCGCTTCAGGCGATCGGTCTACCCAGGGGACCAACTGCTGCTCCACGTCGAGCTCGAGCAGGATCGGGACGGAGCCATGCGGTTCAAGGGTACGGCCACAGTGGACGGCGCCATCGCCGTCGAGGCAACCATTTCAAGCAGATGGGGCGGGCCGGGAACAGCACCGAACCCGACCGGTCGCGCGCAATCCGGTGCCTAGCCTCACGTGCCACCGACGCCTGCGCCCTCCCCTTCGCGGTCAACCTGACTGGTGCGAAGCGTAACGACATTGGTCTGCTCTCCCGCTTCGTGCATCGCGCCGACATGCACGGAGCTTTCCTCAAGCGCGGGCAGCAACGTTGAGTGCCGGCCCGCCGTGCATGATGTCAATGCAATCCACCAATGAGCCGGTCATTCCAAAGTTCGCGCCGCGGCATTGCCTCCATTGGCGCGGCGGGACTTCATCTTGAATGAGTTCTTAGTCAACGGAACAGATAATCAACGCCCAAGACGAATGCTTGACTCTTGACCTCGGCGCCGTTGCCTCCTTTCCATTTCAACTTGTCGTAGTTCGTGTATTGCGCGCGTATGCGCCAATTCGATGAGATGGCATAAGCCGCTCCGGCTCCGAATGTGATCACCGCCACGGAGCGGCTGCTCGAATCGATGTCTCCTGTGCGCTGCCCGTGCTCCAATCCTAGCCCAACGAGGGCCAGCAAGGAGAAGCGGTCGGTAATTGGCAGATGCCCGACGACGCTCGCCGTCATCCCGCCGATGGCGAAACGGTCCTTTTGACCATCAGTTCTCGCTTCAACGGAACCCAGGGTGGTGACTGTGCTTTCGACTGATAGGTAGCGCGAGAACTGATAGCCGCCCCGCAGTCCGACGGCGACGTGATTCGATGAAGCGTCCGTCCATCCCGGACTGGATGGGCTGACTCCGATACGCGCATACCCGAGGTCCGCGCCGAGGTAAAAGAACTCCTCGGCAGGAGGGGACTGGCGTGCCTGTGCGCTTGGCGCTCCGGCGCCAAGTACTGCCATGATGAACGTTACCCCGCCAAAAAGTGATCGATACGACATAAGTATAGATTTGCGATAAAAAATATCTGTAATACAATAAAGTTTTGTTGTTATACAATACGCAAAGTGACGTCCGCAACCTTTTTATGGAGATCAGCATCTTGAGTTCTTATGCAGCCTCGCATCCGGAGAGCACAGCCATGCGGCGCATCCGCAAGTTGTCTGACAGGATGCGGTGTCTGACCACCAGCGGCGCGGTGATCGCGCTTGCGTCCATGGTGTGGATCTGGTTTGGGTTGCCCGACGCGACCCTGGAAAAGGTGGTGCGCCAGCACATCCCGGCAAGTTCTGCCTTTGCCGTACACGTTTCCCTGTGGCACCGGGTCGAGGGCTTTCTTGCCACCAGTATCAGCTTGGGGCTGCTCAGCTGCGCGCTGTATCAGGCTCGACAGATGTTCGTGACCTTCGGGCGTGGCGAGGTCCTGACGGTTGAAGTCGCCAAATGCCTACGCCGCCTGGCGATGGCTTCGATATCTCTGGGACTGTCCAGTCCGCTGGTTAAACTTCTGGTGGGCCTATTGCTGATTGGTGAACCAGGCAAGCCCTACTGGATTTTCATACTCACGCTGGGGGACTATTTCGTGTGCCTGCTTGGCGGCCTGCTGCTGGCAATTGCGTGGGCGTTGGTTATCGCTGCACAGGTTGCGGAGGAGAACAAGGGCTTTGTCTGAAGGACGATGGCAGTGCTGGTCCACTGCGTCATGCGAAAGGCACCCTTGATCGACGGCGCCTCCAGGCCGGACAGGCATTCAAGGCCTGAGCCGCGCTCCAAGTCGCCGGGCCATGGAAGTACAGGCGCCCGGCCCCGGCCACCGATGAGCCGGTCGCCGGGTTGGGGCGCTATCGGCGTGCCCAGGGGGCTTCCTGTGCGAATGGCATGCCCTGCTCAGGACATGTGATTCAGCAGCCAGGAGCCGGGAATCTGGAGTACTCCATGCGCTGCCATATGGCCCAGCATGGCCGCCTCCAGGCCGCGCCGCCAATACAAGAAGCCGAACACGACGCCTGCAAGCCCATTCAGCACCAGTGCTCGCAACACCAACATCGGTGTCAGAGGAACCACGGCGGCCGTTGCCGGCAGGTGAGCCAGTGCGAAAAGCAGCGCCACAAGGCCAATTGCTGCCCGGAATGCCCCGGGAGCCGGCATGCCATCGGCCTGTTTCCACCATCGCCCCGCAAACCAGACCAGGAGCGGCAGCAGAAACAAACGCATCAGGAGTTCCTCGGTCAGCCCGCCATACAAGACGCCCGCCAGTAAGCGTTTCCACAACGGTACCCTGAACAGCGACTGCATTGGCGCGGGAAGATGAGGGAAGAAACACAGTGCATCGACCGCAACTAACACGGCTCCCAGGATTGCCCCGGCCAGCAGTCCCGCCCGCAAGCCTACTGGCGACGGTGTCCCCCTGCCTTCCGTCCAGGCCTGGAGAAGCGGCATTCGCAGTCCCACCTTGCTGGACAAGCGCATCCCCAAGAGAATAACGACCGCAAGCAAGAACCCGTTCTGCACCAGGACCACTGCTACCAGCCACGGCAACGGTACAGCGGACTTGGCAATCGGGGCGGTCCCGGCCACCGCCAGCATATCGGCCATATAGGGCATGCCGGCTATCACGCCCGACAATCCTGCCAGCAGCAGGATGGCGAAGATCTTCTTGTTGATCGTCTTGAACATAGGATCTGCAAACAGGTGGACAAGCACGGAGGGAGGCTCCGAGCTTCTACTCACTAAGCTCAGAAGCGTGTGCGCCCTGGAAACATCCTTCACTCATCGCTGCGCCTGATCGAGGCCGACTGCGCTTCGCGGCGGGCGGGCGCGGCTATCGCGGCCGCTCGCCGCTCCCTGCCCCGGTCCGGTCTCCCGGGTTGTCCTGGGACCGCGCCGGCTCGCTCCTGGGGAACATCTTCCTGTTCAGCACGCCGGTGGGTTCCTGGTCCTGGGTTTCATTGAAACGCCACTTCCTGGCGGTGCCTTCCCTGTCGAACAGGATGACAAGCTCCTTGCTGTCGTTCTCCTGGCCACCCAGCAGGACACTGGCGTTCCTGTAGAAGTTCAGCAGGCTGGGCGTCGATTCGCGGTAGCTGTAGATCCAGACCTCGGCGCCGCTCGCGAACCGGATTTCGTTCTGCGTATTGCCGAGCCAGTCCTTGATGTCCGCCTTGTTCATCGACTTTCCAGACATCCGGTACTCCAGTCTGGCCGGGGTCATCTCGGCGACGTTCTTGTTTCCGGCGGAGGCACATGCGCCTGACAGCAGCGCGGCCATGACGATCGCACATGCCTTGCCTGACGAAGTCCCGGGCAGCGGATGGAGCCATGGCATGCGGCTCGGATGAGTGGTCAGGTCAGGCTCAGGCATCGTCCATGTATTCGAATGTGACCAGTGTGTCGTCGGGCCACTTGCTGCGTTCCAAGGGCAATTCATAAAGGCGATCTTTCAGGTAGGGCGGATCGTGAAACGGGTTATGCATCGCCAGGCCGCCATACAGCCAGATGGTGGGCAGCACCAGTTGTTTGCCGCCGTGGCGCAGCGTGACGCTGAAGATCGGCCTGTCGGCGATGAACAGGTAGCGAAAGCCGCCATGCTCATAGGCGGTTTTCACCTCGTTCAGGGGAACCACGCTACTCAGCAGGAAGCCGCCAAGCGCGGCGGGCGCGTGGGCCAGGCACTGGCCGGGTTCTTCCAGGCAAGTGGCTTCGGCAGCCGAGCCGGAGCAGACCTGGCGCAATTCGCTTGGCCGGCTGGGATCGCTGTCGATGTCGACCAGGCACTCCAGCCGCAGGTCTCCAAGGCGCCGGCTGCCGCGTGGCAGGCCGGGGGTACGGACTTCGGGGCGCCAGGTCAGGCTGCCTGCGGGCTTGTTGCTTACCACGGTGGCCTCGCCTTCCAGCGCAGCATGTTCGCGCGGTATCGAGAACGTCTGGTCGGGGGCGACCCGCAGCGGCGCTTGCGTGGCGTTGCCTGTCAGGCTTAGCGCGATGTCCGCCATGGCGATGTTGGGCTGGCGCGCATGGAGCCGGAAGCGCAGCACACCTTGCGGTGACAGTTCATGGTTTTCCGTGAAGGTATTCATGCCTTTGAGGATGGCCCGGAACGACCTCTCATCAGGCGGATAGGGCTGCTCGGCGGGCGCAGGGGGGCGAAGTGCTGCCTGCGCCAGCGGCCGCTTGCCACCCGGCGCGCCGGGCGCGCCGCACGCGTGCGGTGCCGCAAGCGCGGCCAGCGCCAGGGCGGCCGTCAGGACAGCCAGCTTGCTTGCCGGCGAAGGTCTACAGGGGGTGCTTCGTCTCACCGCATATCCTCAGGTTTCTTGTCTTCGTCGTGCACCAGGCGCTGCCTGGTGCCATCTCGTCATCGATTCCGCTCAGCGCGGCAAGCGCATCACGAAGCAGCAACCACCTGTTGCGGGGCAAGTCAGAAGCAGATCTCCGCCATGCAGCCGTGCGATGTCGCGCGCGATCGCCAAGCCGAGGCCGCTGCCGCTGGTGTGTGCCGCGCTGCGCCCGCGCTCGAATCGGTTGAAAATGCGCTCCCGCTCGTCAGGGGCGATGCCGTGGCCATCGTCTTCCACGAAAATCTCCATGCTCGTCTCGAACTGGCGGCAGCCCAGGCTGACGGTGCCCCCGGAAGGGACGTAGTGGATCGCGTTGGCGATCAGATTGTCGAGCGCGCTGATCAGCAGGTCCTCGTCCGCCTCGATCCGGCAAGCGGGAGACGGCTTCAGGCCCAGGTCCAGTGCCTTCGCGATGGCCAGGGGGGCGTATTCGGCGATGCGCGCCTGCAGCAGCTCGGGAATGTCGACCGCGAGTTTTCGCGGTACGCGCTCCAATGCGTCGAGCCTTGCCAGCGTCAGCACCTTGGTGAGGACCTGGGCCGAGCGCTGCACGCCGCGTTGCAGGGCCGCCTGCAACTGCGCCAGGCGGGCCGGGTCGCGTTCTTGCGCCAGCACGTGGACCTGGGCGCTGATCACTGCCAGCGGCGTGCGCAGTTCGTGGGCGGCATCGGCGAAGAAGCGCCGTTCTGTGCTGCGCAGCCGCGCGACCTGTGCAGCCTGTGCATCCAGGGCGGCGATGATGGGTGCCAGTTCCAGCGGGTCATCGCGCAGCCGCGCCAGCGGCGTCGGGTCATCGGCCGTGCGCTGCCGGATACGCTCGGACAAGCTGGCCAGCGGCTTGAGTCCCATGCGTGTGGCAAGCCACAGCCCGCACAGCAGCATCGCATGCAGCACCAGCAGCGCGAGCAGGAACACGTGTGCCAGCTCAGCGTTGTTACGCTCATAGAAGGCCTGGGACAGGCCGACCACGGCCCAGATTTTCCGGTCAGGGCTCCAGGCCCCGAGCCAGTACCAATGGCCTAGCTGCGTGCGAGTCTCCACGGGCGCGCTGCCGGGGCGAGTCAGGGGCAGCGTGTCGGTGAGCGCGTCGCGGGCCAGCAAGGTGCCGTCGCGATCCCAGATCTGGATAGCGAACTCATGGGCTTTCACCGTGATCCCCTGCGTTGCCACGATTTCCTGGAGCTGCCGGGCTACGGCCTGGGCCCGCTCCGGCCGGGTGTCGAGACTGGCAAAGCGGGCGCCGGCGCCGGCGATCATCGACAGCTCGCGTGCGAGGGTGCCGCCTTGCGGTGCCTGGCTGCGCCACAGCTGCCCCAGGGTGACCAGGCTGTATAGCACTAGCACGCTGGCCGCCTGCCACAGCAGCAAGCGACGGAACAGGGAGGGCTGGCACAGGAGCCGCAGCAGCGGCAGCTGTTCCAGCCAGTGCCGGATGATCTTCATGGCGCGCTCAGCATGTAGCCAACGCCGCGGATGGTCTGTATGGCGCTGGCGCCCAGCTTGCGCCGCAAGGCGTGGATCTGGAACTCCAGCGCGCCGGCGCTGGGCACCGCCTCGTCAGGCCAGACCCGCAGGCATAGTTGCTCGCGTCGAACCACGCGGCCACTGGCAGCCGCCAGCTCGCGCAGGATGGCGTACTCGCGCCCGGTCAGCCCGATCGGCTCACCGCAGCGCGTGACCGATTGCGACACCGTATCGATCTCCAGCTCGCCCACCCGCCAGCGCGGCGCGGCATGGCCCGCAGAGCGGCGCATCAGGACATGCACGCGTGCGATCAGCTCGGGCATCATGAAAGGCTTGATCACATAGTCGTCGGCGCCGCCATTGAGCGCGCGCAAGCGGTCGTCCAAGGCCTCGCGTGCCGAAATCACCAGTACCGGCGTGGCGATGCCACGGCGGCGGATCCGCTCCAGCAGCGAGAAGCCTTCGCCATCGGGCAGGTTCAGGTCGAGCAGGATGCAGTCGAATTCCCGGGTTTGCAGATGGGCATTGCCATCCACCAGCCTGCGCACCCATACCGTCGGCAGATCGGCTTGGGCGAGCGCCAGTTGCAGGGCATTGCCGAAATCAAGGTCGTCTTCAATCAGGAGCAATTGCATGGGGTGGTTTGCGATGCGCCGGGGCGTGGGCGGGCTGGGAGGGCGGTCCGCCTTGGCAGAGAACGGATTGTTCCCGAACGGGCTTTGAATTGGCTTTGGAAGCGCCGCTGAAGCGGCCGGGGAAAGCCGAGGTGGATCCCGGCGGCCAAGCCCAGAAGCCCATGCAGGGCGCCAGTGGAAAGAAGGCTGACCGGGATGGGCAAAAGATCCTCCACATCGCCGGCGACCCTGAGAAAGCCGGCCATGGATCAAGCACCGGTTGGCGTCACTGAAGATCCGGCAGGTCGTCGCGAAGCCGGCTGGCGGGCCGGCCATCGCTGCTTCAGGTCATCGAGCCCGGCTTGAACTTGGTGCGTCGGACTGCCACCGGCCGCCGCGGCGCCACCGGATGCCGGGCTGCTGCGGCTTCGGCCCGCTCGCGTTCGGCCCGCCGCCGCGTTTCGTCCAGTTCGCCGTGCAGTGCCTGCCGCGCGGCGTCCGCCTCGGCGCAGGCCTGCTTCCAGGCGCCGGCCTCCTTGGTCGCCGCGTCGCGTTCGGCCTGCAGCGCGGCGCGGGCTTCGGCGGCTTCCAGCGCTGCCTGCTGCGCCCTGCCCTGTTGCGCAGCCAGCTCGCCCCGCAGCTCGGCCGCTGCTTTCTCGGCGGCATGGCGGGCGCCGCGTTCCTGGTCGATTTCACGCAGCGCGCGCCGTTCGCTCGCGGTTGCGCGCTCTTGTGCGAGCCGGACCTGCTCACGCATCTGCTCCAGTTCTTGCGAGAACTGTGTGCGCAATTCCAGCAACTGACGTTCGAGCGCAGCGATCTGCTGCTGTGCGGCCTCGTGGCGGGCACGGCTGGCGGCATGGGCTTGCTTTTCCGCTTCCAGCTCGCCCTGGCGCGCGGACTCGGCCAGCCTGGCCTGCTCCAGCGCCGCGCGCACGGTGGCGGTTTCCTCCTCCGCGGCAACTCGCGCCGCCTTGGCCTGGTCGCGCTCGGCCTCGGCGTCCGCAGCCTGCAGGCGGGTCTCGGCGCGCAAGGCGGCCAACTCGGCCGCCGCGGCTTCGTTGGCCGACTGCCAGATGGTCTGCACCGCCTCCGCCGCGATCTGCTTGAGCGCGTCCGGCAGTTCCGGGTGATCGATCTTCACGCGCGTCTTCTCGCGCAATTCCTGCCAGAACTGCGCCAGCACCTCGGTCGGCGTACCCATGCTGCCCTTGCGCACCAGTCCGTAGAGCTTGTTGGCGGTCGGCGTGATGCCGTAGCGGAAGAACAGCAGGCCGCAGACTTCCTTGTACAGCGCGCGCGTTTCGGTGAAGCGTGCCCGCAAGGCGGCCACGTCGGCTTGCAGGGCGGTGTCCAGCGGGGTCGATTCGGGGCTTGCGCTCATGACGATAGAGATGGCTTCGAATTGCATAATATTACTACGTAAAACGTAGATTTTATATTTCTTTGATCTAGTCTTTAGACATAAGTGCGCTTCTGTCTATAATGCTGCATCGGTCGCAATCCGACCCCCCCGCCTCGCAAGATGGACCACGCCACGCCCTCCCTGCCCTCGCCTTCGCCCTCACCCGCGCAGCTCGCGACGCTTCCCGCCATCCCGTTGGAGCGCCTGCGCCTGCCTGTCGATCTGTCCGGTGCCCTGGGCGCGAACCGGGCCGCGGGTGCGGGGGCGCAGATCGCCGCGCAGGACGACGTGGCCGCCATCACCGCCTGGCTGGCGCGCTACGCCGACAGCCAGGCGACCTTGCAGACCTATCGGCGCGACGTCGAGCGCCTGCTGCTGTGGGCCGTGCAGCAGCGCGGCAAGCCGCTTTCCTCGCTGACGCACGAGGACCTGTTGCTGTACCAGCGCTTTCTCGCCGACCCGCAGCCGGCAGCGCGCTGGGTGATGCCGCCGGGCAAGAAGCTGGCGCGCAGCCATCCGGGCTGGCGGCCTTTCGCCGGGCCGTTGTCGCCGGCCAGCGCACGGCAGGCCATGGTGATCCTGAACGCCTTGTTCGCCTGGCTGACCGAGGCCGGCTACCTGGCTGGCAATCCGCTGTCGCTGGCGCGCCGGCGCCGCAGCCAGACGCCGCCGCGCGTGACCCGCTACCTCAGCCATGCCATGTGGGATGCCGTCAAGGAAGCCATCGAAGCCATGCCTGGCACCGCTGCCGAGGCCTCGGCGCGCGAACGGCTGCATGCCGCCCGCTGCCGCTGGCTCTGCACCCTGCTCTATCTAGGTGGCCTGCGTGCGGCCGAAGTGCTGGACACCAGCATGGGTGCCTTCTTCTGCCGGCGCGATGCGCTGGGGGTGGAGCGCTGGTGGCTGGAGGTGGTGGGCAAGGGACGCAAGACGCGCCTGGTGCCGGCCACCGATGAGCTGGTCGCGGAGCTGGCGCGCTATCGCCGCGCCCATGAGCTGCCGGCCATGCCGCAGTTCGGCGAAGAGCGGCCGCTGGTACTGCCGGTGATCGGCCGCGACAAGGCCTTGTCGCGCGGCGCCCTGCACCTGATCCTCAAGGAGGTCTTCGCCATGGGGGCGGCGCGGATGCGCGCGCGCGGCCCCCAATGGGAAGCCCAGGCGGCGGTGCTGGAAAGCGCATCGGCGCACTGGCTGCGCCACACCGCCGGTTCGCACATGACGGACCGGCAGGTCGACCTGCGCTTCGTGCGCGACAACTTCGGCCATGCCTCGATCGCCACCACCAGCGCTTACCTGCACAGCGAGGACGATGCGCGGCACGCGGCCACGCAGGAGCGTCACCAGATCGGCTGGGGGCGCAAAGGCTGAGCCCCGCAGCGGGCGCCCGGGCTGCCCCGGGGCGGATGGGGCATGAACGATGGCTGTTGCCTGGCTCCTTGGGCGCCGCCGAGCGGATGGCGGTGTGGAGTCCCTGCCGGCCAGGCGATCTGCAATCCGCCAGCCGAGCATTCCAGGACGGCATCCACCTTGGGCAGCAATTGCCGCCCGACCGGCCACACCAGGCTGAGCGGCAGGCCATCGGCGACCCGCGCCGGCAGGACCCGCGCCAGCTCGCGCACGCGATCCCGTCGGAGACCAGCCAGGTCGCCAACATCGTGCTGTCCGTGGTGGTGTTCACCGCCATGTTCACCGCCTGCACCTACCTGGCCGACATGCTGGAGCGCGTCGCCGGGGTGGCCCCGGCTCACGTAGGCTGGGGCTGATGGGCTTCGGCGCCATCGGCCTGGCCGGCAACTGGCTGGGCGGCCGCTGTGTCGATCGTGGTGGCCTGGGTCTCGCTCTTGTGTCCGCGATGACCTGGCTGGAGTGCCGCCGGCGAGGCGTCGCCGGGGAATGACAAGCTCGATGCTCTGCGCCGGGCTCCGGTCGGACCCGGCCCGATGCCGGGGCCGCACCCAGATAAAAAAAACCCGCCGGTCCTTGCGGCCGGCGGGGTCTTCAGTACTGCCACGAAGACAGGGAGTGTTGTCGAGGTTCAGTCTGCGTGAATGCCGCGCGACTTGATCAGCGGGCCCCACTTGGCCATCTCGCGCGCCAGGTAGTCATGCAGCGCCGCGGGCGTGCTGCCGATCGGCTCGGCGCCGATGCTCGCCAGCTTCTTCTGCACGTCGGGCTTCTTCAGCGCTTCCACCATGGCCTTGTTCAGCTTGTCCACCACGGCCGGCGGCGTGCCGGCGGGCACGAAAGCTCCGAACCAGGGCGACAGTTCATAGCCGGGCACGCCGGCTTCCGCCACGGTCGGCACATTCGGCAGGGCCGAGGAGCGCTTGGCCGTGGTGACGGCGATGGCGGTCAGTTTGCCGGAGTCGATCTGCGGCTTGGCCGAGGTGATGCTGTCGAACATGTAGTCCACCTGCCCGCCCAGCAGGTCGCTCATCGCCGGGGCACTGCCCTTGTAGGGCACGTGCAGCATATTGACACCCGTCATCGAGGTGAACAGCTCGCCCGCCAGGTGGATCGAGGTACCGTTGCCGGCCGAGGCGTAGGTGTATTTGCCAGGATGCGCCTTGGCCTGGGCGATGACTTCGGCGATGGTCTTCTCGGCGTGCTTGGACTTGTTGGTCACCAGCACGTTGGGCACCACGGCCAGCAGCGAGACCGGCGCGAAGTCCTTGACCGGGTCATAACTGAGGCGGCCGTAGAGGAAGGGGTTCACCGCCATGCCGTTGGCGACGATGATGAGGGTGTAGCCGTCGGCAGGGGCGCGCGCGACCATCTCCGCGCCGATATTGCCGCCGGCGCCCGGACGGTTTTCCACCACCACGGCGGCACCCATCGAGCGGCCCATTTCCTGGCCCAGCACGCGTGCGATGTTGTCCATGGCGCCGCCGGCCGGGAACGGCACGATCCAGCGCAGGGGCTTGTCCGGATAGGCCGCGTGGGCGGCGCCGGCGCTCACGGCCAGGCCGGCCAGCAGCGCGGCCGCGCAGGCCTGGTGAAGGCGCGCGGACAGGCGCGCGAAAGGTTTTGCGTTCAAGGTCTCCCCCCCGTGTTTGGTTGGTTTGTCGTCGGTGCCGGTGTCGCTGACGGTGTCGCTGACGGTGTCGCGCGCTCAGCGGATCGACGACGGATGCTTGGCCAGCGGCGTCACGTGGATCTTCATGTACGGGAACAGGGGCAGCCCGGACAGCAGGGTGTGCAGCTCATCGTGGGATTCCACGTCGAAGATGCTGTAGTTGGCGTACTCGCCGACCACGCGGTAGATCTGCGGCCACTTGCCGCTGCGCTGCAGTTCCTGCGAGTAGGCCTTTTCGCGGGCCTTGATCTCGTCGGCCTGCGCTGCGGGCATGTCGTGCGGGATGTTGACGTCCATCCTGACCAGGTAAAGCATGGCGTGTCCTTCTGTACGATGAGTGGGTCGGGGCGCGCGGCTCAGGCGGCGCGCCGGTAGAACTTGAGCTTGTCCTCGTCCAGGACCAGGCCGAGGCCCGGGCCTTCGGGCAGATGGAGGCTGAAGTCACGGTAGGCCGGGCGCTCGACGACGATGTCGTCCTTGAGCAGCAGCGGCCCGAACAGTTCGGTGCCCCAGGCCAGCTGCGGCAGCGTGCAGAAGCCATGGGCGGCGGCGATGGAGCCGACGCTGCCTTCCAGCATGGTGCCGCCATACAGCGCGATGCCGGCCGCATCGCCGACCGCGGCGGTGCGCAGCATGGCGTGGATGCCGCCGGCCTTGGCGATCTTCAGCGCGAACACGTCGGCGCCGGCGATGCGCGCCAGCTCCATGGCGTCTTCCGGGCCGCACACCGCCTCGTCGGCCATGATCGGTACCACGAAGCGCGCCGCCAGCCGGGCCAGCGCGCCACGGTTGTCGCGCGGCGTGGGCTGTTCGATCAGGTCGATGCCGGCAGCTTCCAGCATGGCGATGCCGGTGGCGGCTTCGGCCTCGTTCCAGGCCTGGTTGACGTCCACCGTGATGCGTGCGCGCTCGCCCAGTGCCCGCTTGATGGCCGACACGTGTGCCACGTCCTCGCGCAGCGCGCGGCGGCCGATCTTGAGCTTGAAGGTATCGTGGCGGCGTTGCGCCAGCAGCGATTCGGCTTCCTCGATATCGCGGCCGGTATCGCCGCTGGCCAGGGTCCACAACACCGGCAGCGTCGGCCGCACGGCGCCGCCGAGCAGTTCCACCAGCGGCACGCCGAGGCGCTTGGCCTGCGCGTCGAGCAGCGCGGTCTCGATGGCCGACTTGGCGAAGCGGTTGCCGCGCGCCACCTTGCCCAGGCGCTGCATGGCGCCGTGGACATTGGTCGCATCGACGCCGGCCAGTGCGGGGGCCAGGTAGGTGTCGATGGTCAGCTTGATGCCTTCCGGGCTTTCGTCGCCATACGACAGGCCGCCGATGGTGGTGGCTTCGCCGATCCCCTCCACGCCGTCGCTGCAGCGCAGGCGCACGATCACCAGCGTCTGCCGCTGCATGGTCGCCATGGCCAGCTGGTGGGCCCGGATGGTGGGCAGGTCGACCAGGATGGCCTCGATCGCGCTGACGCTAGCTTTCATACCTGAAGGATTGGGTTTGGACGTTGAAAGAATGACCTCCGCAGTATGCAGGTTGACTTTGTGAGTGTCCAAGACCGATCATGTCTCGAATGATACCTTGGAGGTATGAGTGGAGCTTCGCCACCTGCGCTATTTCCAAGCGGTCGCAGAGGAGCTGAATGTGACGCGCGCCGCCGCGCGGCTGCACATCGCCCAGCCGCCGCTGTCGCGCCAGATCCGCCAGCTGGAGGACGAGATCGGCGTGCCGCTGTTCGACCGCGTCGGGCGCGGCCTGCGCCTGACCGAGGCCGGGCGCTTCCTGCTGGAGCAGTCGGTCCAGCTGACGGGGCGCATCGAGGAGGTGGTGGAGGGCACCCGCCGCATCGGCCAGGGCGACAAGCGCTGGTTCGGCATCGGCTTCGTGCCCTCGGTGCTGTACGGATTCCTGCCCGAACTGATCCGGGAACTGCGTGCCGCCGATGCCCAGGTCGAGGTCGGCTTGTCCGAGCTGATCACGGTCCAGCAGGTGGAGGCCTTGAAGGCCGGACGCATCGATATCGGCTTCGGCCGCATCACCCTGAACGACCCGGCCATCTCCCGCGCCGTAGTGATGGCCGAGCCGCTGGTGGCCGCCCTGCCGGCGGCACATCCGGCCAGCGGGCAACCGTCCTTGTCGCCCGAGGCGCTGGCGCGCCAACCCTTCATCCTCTACCCGGCCCGCCCTCGCCCGAGCTATGCCGACCACGTGCTGGGCCTGTTCCGCGCGCGCGGCCTGCAGTTGCGCGTGGTGCAGGAAGCCAACGAGCTGCAGACGGCGCTCGGGCTGGTCGCCGCAGGGCTGGGCATCACCCTGGTGCCGGCTTCGGTGCAGCGCCTGCATCGCGACGATGTGCGTTACCAGGCGATCGATGCGCCCGGCTTCACTTCGCCGGTGATCATGAGCTACCGCGCCGGCGATCGCTCGCCATTCCTGGCGCGCGCCATCGCCTGGGTCGAGCGGCAGGCCAAGCTGCACGCCGCTGCGCACGACGCCTGATACGCGCGTCGCGCGGTGCCGCCCATCGTTTGCTGCATAGCAACAATTCCAGCAGCAATGCCTCGTGAATTCGGGGATTGTTGCAGGATCTGATCGCAATATGCCAATGCATTGACTTGACCGGCCGGTCGGATATCTCTAGCATCCTCGCACTGCCGCAATATGTTCGCAATGAGAACATGAGTTCTATATGCGGCAATTCCAAGTTGACTTGTCTGGGGACACAGAGTGAACAAGATCGCCGGGTTCTTCACGGAACTGATGCGCCGGTACCTGCCGGATCCTTTCGTTTTCGCCATCGGCCTGACGCTGCTGACCATGGTGATGGCCATTGCAGTGGAGGGACAGCCGGTTCCCGCCGTGATTACCAGCTGGGGCAAGGGTTTCTGGAGCCTGCTGGCCTTCACCACGCAGATGGCCGTCATCCTGGCCATGGGCTATGTGCTGGCCACCGCGCCGCTGACCGACCGCCTGCTCGACCGCATCGTCGGCGCGGTGCGCACGCCGCGCACCGCCATCATCGTCGCCACCCTGGTGGGCGGCATCGGCAGCTACCTGAACTGGGGCTTCGGCCTGGTGATCGGTGGAATTGTCGCCAAAAAGCTGGCAACGCGCGTCAAAGGTGTGCATTACCCGCTGATCATCGCGGCAGCCTATAGCGGTTTCACGCTCTACGGACTGGGCCTGTCGGCCAGCATCCCGGTGCTGATCTCGACCAAGGGCCACCCGATGGAGAAGCTGATGGGCGTGGTGCCGCTGTCGGAGACCATCTTCTCCACGCCGATGCTGCTGACCAGCCTGGTGGTGATCGTCACCCTGCCGCTGCTGAATGCCTGGCTGCATCCGCGCAACCCGGCCGACATCGTCGAGATCCGCCCCGCCGCCAGCGACGGCCAGGACGAGGGCGCCGCGCCGGTGCACAGCATCGGCGGCGAGAACACGCTCGCCAGCCGCCTCAACAACAGCCGCCTGCTGAGCCTGCTGATCGGCCTGTGCGGCATCGCCTATGCCGTATTCCATTTCCGTGACGGCGGCTCGCTCGACCTGAACCTGATCAACTTCTTGATCCTGTTCCTGGGCGTGCTGCTGCTGGGTACGCCGGCCCAATACGTGGCCAAGCTGAACGAGGGCATCAAGACCATTTCCGGCATCATCCTGCAGTACCCGTTTTATGCCGGCATCATGGCGATCATGGCCGGGTCGGGCCTGGTCGACAGCATTTCGCGCGTGTTCGTCGACATCGCCACGCCGCAGACGCTGCCGTTCTGGGGGCTGATCAGCTCCTTCGTGATCAACTTCTTCGCGCCGTCGGGCGGCGGCCACTGGGTGATCCAGGGCCCGTTCATGATCGATGCGGCCAAGGCGATCGGCAGTTCGGTCAGCCAGACCTCGATGTCGGTGATGCTCGGCAATGCCTGGAACGACCTGGTGCAGCCCTTCTGGATCCTGCCGGCGCTGGCGTTGTCCAAGCTCAGCCTCAAGGACGTGATGGGCTACACGGTCATCATGATGTTCTGGGTCGGCCTGGTCTACATCGGCGCCATGCTGCTGTGGGGCGCCCAGATCGGCTGAGCCAGGAGGGCGGCCGCCTGCGCGGCCGCCGCTGCTACCCGAGGCGGCTCAAGGCCGCCGCCACCAAGGAGACCCGCATGCCTTTCCTGATCGAAACCTGGGACAAGCCCGACCACCAGGCGGTGCGCCAGGCCCACCGCCCTGCCCACCTCGACTACCTGGAACAGAACAAGGCCCTGCTGCTGGCCAGCGGCGCCAAGCTGCACGACGACGGCGGCGATGCCGGCGGCGGCATCTACATCGTCGACCTGCCGACCCGCGAAGCGGCCCAGCAGTTCATCGACGCCGATCCGTTCGCCCGCGCCGGGCTGTTCGCCGAGGTGCGCGTCACGCGCTGGCGCAAGGCCTATCTCGACGGCCGCTGCTTCCTCTGACACCGGCGCGCCGCGCCCGCTCCCTGTTCCATGACCGACGCGACCCTGCCACCCATGCGCTGGAAACATCGCCCAGAAGGGGCCAATTGGGGCGACTTCGGCCCTGACGACCAGCTCGGCCGCCTCAACCTGATCACGCCGGAGCGGATCCGCGCGGCGGCGGCCGAGATCCGTGCCGGCCATACTTTCTGCCTGTCGCTGCCGCTCGATTTCCCGGGCGGCAACGCCCTCAATGCGCGGCGCAACCCGCCGCGGCTGCGGCCCACTTTCCGCGACGGCGCCGCCTACGTCAATTTCCCGCTGGCCAAGCTGGAGCCGGGTGCCGTCGACGTGCTCAGCGACGACCAGGTACTGCTGTCGCTGCAGTACTCGACCCAATGGGATGCGCTGGCGCACGTCGGCGCCCTCTTCGATGCCGACGGCGATGGCATTGCCGAGCGTGTCTACTACAACGGCTACCGGCCCAACCAGGACATCGTCGGCCCGGTCGACTATCCCGAAGCCGCCGCCTTCGCCGACCATCCCTGCGGCCACGAGCACAGCCACGCGCACGCGCTCGGCATCGAGCGCGTGGCCGAGCACGGTATGCAGGGCCGGGGCGTGATGGTCGACCTGGCCGAGTATCACGGGCGCGAGTTCCGCACGATCGGCTACGACGACCTGATGCGTGTGCTGGAGGCCGATGCCGTCGAGGTGGAGCCCGGCGACATCCTGGTGCTGCGCACCGGCTTCGCCGAGATGGTGCTGGAGATGCAGCGGCAGCCTGACGCCCACGCGCTCCACCACAGCTGCTGCGCCCTCGACGGACGCGATGCCCGCCTGCTGCAGTGGATCACCGATTCCGGCATCGCCGCGCTGGCGGCGGACAACTACGCGGTCGAACGCTACCCGGCCCGGCCGGCACCCGATCCGGCGCCGCGCCTGCCGCTGCACCATCATTGCCTGTTCAAGCTCGGCCTGCCGCTCGGCGAGCTGTGGTACCTGCGCGAGCTGGCCGCCTGGCTGCGCACGCAGCGGCGCACTCGCTTCTTCCTGACCGCCCCGCCGCTGCGGCTGCCCGGCGCCCTGGGTTCGCCCGTGACGCCAGTCGCGACCGTCTAGTATCCTGCGTGGCCGATGCTGCCGATGCACACTGCCCCAGGACACCCGCAACCTGCCGGCCGCCGGGCGCGGCCGCTTCATCCCCTACCGCAAGGAGCTTCGCATGCTGTTCATGGCCCAGATGACCGTCCGTATTCCCCATTCGCTCGACCCGGCCTTCGTCGAGCAGCTCAAGGCCGACGAGAAGGCGCTGTCGCAGCAACTGCAGCGCGAAGGCAAATGGCGCCACCTGTGGCGCGTGACCGGGCAGTACGCCAACGTCAGCATCTTCGACGTTGCCTCGAACGATGAACTGCACACGCTGCTGACCTCGCTGCCCCTCTACCCCTACATGGACATCACCGTGACGCCGCTGGCACAGCACGGCTCGGCGATCGTCCAGAACTGAGCGGGCGCCGGCGCCCGCATCCTTCCACTCCAACCATTCCGTACGCGACCATGCCCTACGCTGACCTTCCCGGCGTCCGCCTGCACTACCGCCTCGACGGCGATGCCGGCCTGCCCGTCCTCGTGCTGTCCAACTCGCTCGGCACCAACCTCGACATGTGGACGCCGCAGGTCGCCGCATTCAGCAAGCATTTCCGCGTGCTGCGCTATGACACGCGCGGCCACGGCGCTTCGTCGGTGCCGGCCGGCCCCTACCAGGTGGAGCAGCTCGGCGCCGACGTGATCGGCCTGCTCGACGACCTGCAGATCGAGCGCGCGCACTTCTGCGGCCTGTCGATGGGCGGCATCACCGGCATGTGGCTGGCGCTGGCGCATCCGCAGCGCTTGTCGAAGCTGGTGCTGTGCAATACCGCGGCCTATATCGGCCCGCCGGAAAACTGGACCAACCGCGCGGGCGCGGTCGAGCGCGACGGTGTCGGCTCCATCGCCCCGGCCGTGGTCGACCGGTGGCTGACGCCGGATTTCGCCGCCAAGCGCCCGGAACTGGTCAAGTACCTGCGCCAGATGCTGAGCGCCACCGATGCGCGCGGCTATGCCGCCAACTGCCTGGCTGTGCGCGACGCCGACCTGCGCGAGCGGGTGCGCGACATCCAGCTGCCGACGCTGGTGATCGCCGGCTCGGGCGACCTGCCCACCCCGCCGCGCGACGGCCAGTACCTGGCCAAGGCGATCCCGGGTGCGCGCTATGTGGAACTGGAAGCCGCCCACATCTCGAACCTGCAGCAGGTCGAGCCCTTCACGCGGACGGTGCTGGAGTTCCTGCAGGGCTGAGGCCCGCCGCGGCTGGCGCGGCAAGGTAAAAAAAGGCCGGGCATGTGCCCGGCCTTCTTCTTTTTTCCGTGTTCGCTTCCATCGGCGCGGACCCTGGCCGAGGCCCCAGGTCCGCGCCGCGCCGTGCAGCGCCGTGTCGTCAGAACGACGGCACCATGGCGCCCTTGAACTGGCTCTTCATGAACTGGCGCACGTCTTCCGACTGGTAGGCGGCCAGCAGCTTCTTGACCCAGGGCTTGTCCTTGTCCTGCGTGCGCACCACGATGATGTTGGCGTAGGGGCTGCGGATGTCCTCCAGCGCGATGGCGTCGTGGGTCGGCTGCAGGCCGGCGGCCAGCGCATAGTTGGTGTTGATGGCGGCGGCGGCCACGTCCGGCAGTGCGCGCGCAAGCTGGGCGGCGTCAAGCTCGACCAGCTTCAGCTTCTTGGGGTTCTCGGCGACATCCAGCGGCGTGGCGTTGCTGCCGTTGGTGCCGGCACCCGGCTTCAGCTTGATCACACCCTGCGCGGCCAGCAGCAGCAGCGCGCGGTTCTCGTTGGACGGATCATTGGGAATCGCGACGCGGGCGCCTTGCGGCAGGTCCTTGGTCGCCTTCACCTTCTGCGAATAGATGCCCAGCGGCGAGATATAGGTGAAGCCCACGCTGGTCATCTTGTAGCCGCGCTGCTTGATCTGGCTGTCCAGGTAAGGCTGGTGCTGGAAGCTGTTGGCCTCCAGTTCGCCGGCGTCCAGCGCGGCGTTCGGCTGCACGTAGTCGTTGAACTCGATCACCTTGACGTTCAGGCCTTCACGCTTGGCCACCTTCTGCACCACCTTCCACACGTCGGCGTCGGGGCCGCTGACGGTGCCGACGCGGATGGTCTGCTCCTGGGCCGCGGCGCTGCCGGCGACGGCGATGCCGAGGGCGGCGACCAGGAAGGTAAGGGTCTTGGAAATCGCGGAAACGCGCATGGGAATCTCTCTTGTCTAGTCAGCCGGCGCGGATGGCGCCGGACCCCGCCTGCCGACGGCCGGGGGCGCTTGCTGAGCGCCCCCGGCCCCGCGCGGCGCGCCGATGGGCGTGCCGCCGGAATGGCCAGGACAGGACGGGAACGGGAAGGAATCACGATATGTGAGCCATCCGGCGCTTGGTGGCGCCGGACAGGCCACAGGGTACCTCAATGCGTGCCGGCCGTGGCGCCCTCGTGGTCGCTCTCGTGGTCGCTCTCGTGGTCGCTCTCGTGGTCGCTCTCGTGGCGCGAGCGTTCGGTGGCGAGATGCTCGTGGACCTTGGGTGCCCCCTGCCAGCCGCCGCCGAGGGCGAGGAAGAGGCTGATCTGGTCCATCGCCACCTGGCCGTCCGAGGCAGCCAGCGCGGCGTCGTTGTTGGCGAGCGTCCGATCGGCGTCGAGGCTGTTCAGGTAGGGCGCGCGGCCGGCCTCGTACAGCAGCCGGTTCTGGTGCGCGGCCTGGTCAGCCTTGTCGCGCGCGGCCCGCAGTGAGGCATTGCGCTCCAGTTCGTGCGTGTAGGCGCTGAGGGCCGTGTCGGTCTCGCGCAGGGCCTTCAGCACCACCCCGTCGAAGTGCGCCAGCGCGGCGTCGGCGCCTGCTTCCATATTGTGGATGCGCGCCCGGGTGCCGCTGGTGGGGATATTCCAGGTGATCGCAGGACCGATGCCCCAGTGCGCCGTCTGTGCCTGGCCCAGGTGATCCAGGATGCCGGTGAAGCCGGCCGAGGCGCCGATGGTGATGGACGGATACAGATCGGCGGTGGCCACCCCGATCTTGGCGGTGGCCGAGGCCAGCTCGCGTTCGGCCTGGCGCACGTCGGGGCGGCGCTTGAGCAGCGCCGCGCCGTCGCCGACCGGCAGGGCCTGGCTCAGCTTGGGAATCGCGTGGCAGGCATAGTCCTGCACGGCACCGGCGGCGGGCGGCTTGCCCAGCATCACCGCCAGGCGATAGGCGGCGGCTTCCCGGCCCGCGCGCAGCCTGGGCAGCGCGGCGCGCAGGCTGTCGGCCTGCGACTGGGCGCGCAGCAGGTCAAGCGGCTGTCCGCGGCCCGCCTCGACCAGGCGGCGCGTCAGCTCGACGCCGCGTTCCTGCAGTGCGAGCTGGTGCTCGGCCACTGAGAGTTCATGCGAGGCGGCGCAGCCTTCCACATAGGAACGCGCGGTCTCTGCGGCCACGACCACGCGCGTCTGGTCGAGCGCGGCCTGACTGGCCTGGGCGCCGGCCAGTGCGGCCTCGTCGGCGCGGGCCAGCTTGCCGAAGAAATCGATCAGGTAGGACACGCCGAAGCCGACGTTGCCGAAATTCATGACCGGAATCTTCTCTTCATGCAGCAGCGGTTCGGCCGCGATCTCGCCACGCTGGGCGCCCGCCTCGACCCGTGCCATCGGCAGGTTCTCGGCTTCGACCTCGTGGTAGGTGGCGATGGCGCGGCGCAGGTTGGCAGCGGCCACGCGCAGATCGGTATTGGCGGCCAGGGCTTCCTGTACCAGCGCGTCGAGCCGCGGATCGTCGTACAGGCGCCACCAGCCGTCCGGCACGGGGGCGATCGAGACGGCCGGGTTGCCGGCGCCGGGCAGCGGGCCGTTGGCTTCCGGCGACTTGACCGCGGCTTGCTCCGGCAGGTGATAGTCGGGGCCGACCGTGGTGCAGGCGGCGAACAGCAACGGCGCCAGCGCCGGAATCAGGGCTAGCGTAAAGCGTTTCACTGGATGGACTCCTGCTTGCCGGCCGGGGTCTGGGCGACCGCATGGCCGGACTGGGGGGCGGCGCCGGCGGCGGCCGGGGCCGCATCGCCCTTGCCGCCGCGCGCTTCTTCGACCGACACAGTGGCCGTGCGGCCCGCCACCAGGCGGATATCGGCCGGCATGTCGTCCAGCGCGATGCGCACCGGCACGCGCTGCGCCAGCCGCACCCAGTTGAAGGTGGGATTCACGTTCGGCAGCAGCGAGGAGCCGGCGCTGCGGTCGCGGTCCTCGATACCGGCCGCGATGCTCTGCACGTGGCCGCGCAGCACCTGCGACTCGCCCATGATGCGGATGCGCACCGGGCTGCCCAGGTGGATGCCGCCGAGCTTGGTTTCTTCGAAATAGCCTTCCACGTGGAAGGACTGCTCGTCGACCATCGACATCACCGGCTTGCCGGTGCTGACGTAGTCGCCCAGGCGCGGCAGGCGGTCGTTGACGTAGCCATCGACGGGGCTCAGCACGCGCGTGCGCTCCAGGTTCAGCTTGGCCAGGTTGACCGCGCTCTCGGCCTGGGCCAGCGCTGCCTCGCCCTGCTGCACCTTGGCCAGCCCTTCTTCCACCACTTCCTTGGCGACGATGTCCGACAGCTTCTGGCTGCGTGCCGCCTCGCGGCGCGACTGGCCCAGCGTGGCGCGGATCGCCGCCGCATTGGCCTCGGCTTGCTGCAGCGCCAGGGCGAAGCGGTCGCGGTCGATCTCGAACAGCGCGTCGCCGCGCTTGACACGCTGGTTGTCCTTGACCAGCACGCGGGTGACCAGGCCTGACACGTCGGGGGCGATCTGCACGACGTCGGCCCGCACATGTCCGTCGCGCGTCCACGGTGCGATCGTGTAGTAGTCCCACAGGTGCTTGGCGACGACCGCCGCTCCGGCGGTCAGGGCCAGCGTGAGCACGACCGGCCCGATGGATTTCAGTCTGAGTTTCATGATTGCAGATGCGTCGCCAGCCACACCACCCCACCCAGGATGAGGGCGTACAGCGACAGGTTGAAGAGGGAACGGTGCCAGACCAGCCGGTAGAAGCCCACGCGCGACAAACCGGCGCGCAGGCCCGCCATGATCACGAAGGCCAGCAGCATCCACACCAGCAGGCTGGGAACGTAGACGCCGTAGAGGTTGACTTCACCGCTCATCATTGCTTCCCGTTGACGGGAGAGGTTGAAAACAAGGCCACTTCCATTTCGACGAGGGCCGACATCGCCGTACGCGAGGCCTGGTCGGCCCGCTCGGCCACCCCCTGCATCGCGCGCATCAGGCGCCGCTGCAGAGCTTCCGGCGGTGCGTCGGCCTTGGCTTCGAGGCGGTCGCGGTAATAGCCGGCCACGCTTTGCAGCACGCGGCGCACTGCATGCTGGGAGGCCTCCGGCAGCGCCGGCAGCTCGCGCTGCAGCGCCAGCGTGCTCAGTTCCACCCGTACCTCGGTGAAACCGTCGGTGGAGCGCTCGTTCTCGCTGGCCGCCAGGCGCGGCACCAGTTGCGCCAGCCGGTCCAGCATGCGGGCGCGCAGGTGGTCGTGCTCATGGGGAGCGCGTCCGGTGGCATTGCGCGCGATGTCGCCCCAGCTTGCCCGCACCAGGCGGCGTGCCGCCGCGGCGGTGCCGAAGGGCCGGACCAGCAGCGTCCACACCAGCGCGAACAGAATGCCCGCCACGCCGGCCACGTTGGTGTTGAAGAAAGTCTGGAAATCGGCGTTGTAGCTGCCTTGCAGGCCGATGTCGGTGGCCGTGACCATGGCCAGCGGCACGGCGATCAGCGCCAGCCTGGGTTGGGCGATCATCACGCCGAACAACAGGTAGGGGATGGCGAACATCGCCACCAGCATCTCGAAGTCGTGCGCCCGCGGCAGGATCATGAACAGGTAGACCATGGCCAGCAGCACGCAGACCACGTTCCAGATGAAGAAGGAACGGATCATCGGCGCGGGTTCGTCCAGCGCGGCGAAGAAACAGCAGGACACCGCGCCCAGGGCCACCGCGCTGGCGCCGTCGGCCCAGCCGGACAGGATCCAGACCATGCCCATGCAGAAGATGCCCAGCGCGGTGGTGCCGGTGGAAAACAGCAGCATGCCGTGGTCGTAGTGGCGTGCCGCGCCGACGTTCCAGCGCCGGAATACGGGCTGCCAGTCTCCGGCCGGCGCGGCTTCACCCAGGCGCCGCTGCAGTGCCACGCAATCCTGCCACAGGGCGGTCAACTCGCGCAGCCGCTCGTAGGCGGTGGACGCCACCGCGGTTGCCAGCGCAGGCGGTGTGTTCTCCTCGAGCGCGGGAGGGGCCGCGGCCTCGCCGCGGATCCAGGCGGAAACGGCGGTCATGCGGGCGGCCAGCTGGTCCGGTACGCCGGCTTCGTCGCGCTGCATGGTCTCGACCAGGCTGGCCAGGGAGGCCAGCACCGGCAGCAGCATGGTCATGCGGCCGCGCAGTTCCTTGGCATCGCGGATGCGCGCGGCGGTCTCGGTGTCGTAGGAAAGCTGGCTGATCAACTGGTCGAGCGCCAGGATGTCGGCGGCCATGCGGTGCCGGCTCTGGTGAAGCGATACCGCCGCACCGGCATCGCGCAGCGACAGCATGTCGCCGGCCCACTGCGCCGCGTCGCCCATCCACTGCGCCAGGCGGTCGCGCAGCACGTTGGAGACCTTGGCGGGGAAGACCACGGCGCCGACCACGCTGGCGCAGATGATGCCCAGGCAGATCTCTTCGGAACGTGCGATGGCCAGGTCGAAGACGCCGCCCGGGTGGTCCACTGCCGGCAGCGCCACCATCGGCAGCGTGTAGGCGGCCAGCATGAACAGGTAGCTGCGCGGGGAGCGGTCGAGCAGCGCCACGTAGAGCAGCACCGCGACCCAGACAGCCACTGCCGCCATCAGCAGCGGTGGCGTATTGACCAGCGAGGGCACCAGCGCCACCGAGGCGGCCGCGCCCAGCAGCGTGCCGAGCACGCGGTACATGGATTTGGAGCGGGTCGCGCCGGTCAGCGGGTGCGCCACCACGTAGACGGTCGCCATGGCCCAGTAGGGGCGCGGCAGGCCGATGTAGAGCGCGATGAACAGGGCCAGCATGGAGGCCACGAAGGCCTTGGTGGAGAAGATCCAGTCGCGCGCGGACGGCCAGGTACTGCCCATCACGTCAGGCCTCCTGGCTCGGTGCCGGGCTCTGCGGCACGACCACCGAATCCGCGGCGCGCGCCAGGGCATCCAGCACGCGCAAGGCGCCCTCGAGGTCCTGCGCCGGGATGTGGGCGAAGACCTGCGAGCGGATGCGCTTGAGGTCCACTTCGATCTTGGCCGCCAGTTCCTCACCTGCCTCGGTCAGCCACAGGGCATTGGCACGGCGGTCGCTGGCGTCCACCTCGCGGCGTACCAGGCCCGCGGCGCTCAACTGGTCGAGCAGGCGCACCAGCGAGGCGCCTTCCAGGCCGACGTAGTCGGCCAGCGTGACCTGGCGCACCCCTCCTCCGAGGCGGCGGATGAACAGCAGGGGGCCGGCGGCGGCGGCGGAGATGCCGTAGGACGTCACGGCTGCCTGGGAGATCTGGCGCCACTGTCTCCCTGCCAGCATCAGCTGGCCGGTAAAGGCAAAGCGCAGCGCGTCTATCGAGTTCATGGGCAGAATGATAGTTGTGAAATAATTAGAATGCAAACTATTTTTGTGGCATTGCAGCAACCGCGGCCGCCGACCTGCCATCCGGGTGCGGCAAGCCGTGGCGCGCACATTCTGCGTGTAACCTATCGCGCACATCACGCGCGTCACGCGCATCACGCACGTTTGATCGCAACATCCTTCTGCCGTCCCGCCGCATCACCGGCAGGCCCCGTACCCTGCCCGCGTTCAGGAGAGCGACAGCGCCGCGAGGGTCCCAAGCCAGGTGGCCCCGGCGGCGGCCACCAGCCCGGCGCCTACCTGCAGCGCGAAGCGGTATCCCCCGGCCGCCGTGGCCAACCCGATCTTGGTGAGGGTATTGGTGCTGAACGCCGCCAGCACGGGCCACATCGCGCTGCCGACCGGCAGCCGCCCTGCCGCCACCTGGGCACCGATCGAGGCGGTGGCGGCGTGGGCATCGGCAAAACCGGCGACGGCAGCCACGGCGACCAGGGCCGTTGCGCCGAGCCAGGCCTGCGCCGCGGCGGCCAGCCACAGCAGGAATGCCGTCATCAAGGCAAAGCCGGCCGCCACGCGCCAGTCGAAGGCCCGGCCTTGCGGTGACTCTTCCGGCGCTTGTTCCGCATGCGTGGAGCGCCAGGCCCAGAGGCCGCCGAAAGCGGCGATCACCGCCAGCCCGGCCGCGAGCGGGATGGCAAGCTGGCGCAAGGTGGCGAGGCTGGTGGCCGCCAGCAGCAGGATCATCTGCACGAAGGTGGACACCGTGGACAGCAGCGCCGCGGCGACCGCCGCTTGCGCCTTGTCGGGCTCCTTGCGCGCCAGCGCCGCCATGCTGGCGATGGTGGCGCTGCTGGAGACGAAGCCCCCGAACAGGCCGGCCATCGGCAGCCCGAGCTGGCTGCCCAGCCAGCGCACGGCGATGTGGCCGGCGGCGCCCATCAGCATCACCAGCACGGCGATCAGCCACAGTGTGTGCGGGTTCCAGGCCTTGAACGGGCCGAGGTAACGATCCGGCAGCAGCGGCCAGACCACCAGCGCGGCGGCGGCCAGTACCAGGGCGTCACGCAGTTCCTGCTCACTGAGGATCTGGCGGGCGAAGTGGTGCAGCCAGGCCTTGCCGTGCAGCAGTAGCAGCACCACCGTGGCGGCGCCCGCGGCCAGTGTGGCCTCGCTGGTGGCGAGTGCGCCCAGCAGCACCACGCACAGCAGCGCCAGCTCGGTGGTCATGCCGGGATCGCGATCCGAGGTGCGGTGGTAGGCCAGGCAGGCCAGCGCGCCCGTCGCCAGCAGCACGGCGGGCAGCACCAAGGGACCGGGCAGGCGCGCGGCCACGGCACCTGCGAGGCTGGCGACGGTGAAGGTGCGCAGGCCGGCCGGCACCTGTTCGTCGCCACCGGCATTGCTGCGCTCGCGCTCGAGCCCGATCGCCAGGCCGATGCCCAGTGCCACAGAAAATGCCACGTAGTCGTGTTCCATCGCATCTCCGTTGCGCCGCGGTGCGCATCGCGCCCGCCAGGACCCACAGGCTACCTTGACTCCGCCCGTCCGTATATGCGCCGGGCCGCACGTTGCGCCCGCCCTTGATGCTTCTCAAGAAAGCGGCCGCCCTTGTCTCCTACCATGACCGCAGGCCCGCGCGGCGGGCACGGCTCGGAGGATGGCATGGACGATGGCGCACTGACGCGGGCCCTGATGCACGGCGCGGCCTATCCGCACGCGGCGCCCGGGGTGCGCTGCATCGAGACCCATCTTTCGCGCGTGTTCCTGGCCGGCGAGTATGCCTATAAGGTACGCAAGCCGGTGCGCTTCGATTTCGTCGATTTTTCCACGCTGGCGGCGCGGCGCGCCGATTGCGAGGAAGAACTGCGCCTGAACCGCAGGCTGGCCGGCGCGCTGTACCTGGACGTGGTGCCTATCGCGGCCGTCGCCGGCGGTGCGGGCGGGCATGAGGACCGGGAAGCGGACGGCAATACGCCGGTCCGCCTTGGCGGCAGCGGCCCGGCCCTGGACTATGCCGTGCGCATGCGGCGTTTCGCCCAGCACGACCTGCTGGCCGCGCGCGTGCAGGCCGGCAACGTGGACGGGGCGATGATGGACGCGCTCGGCCGGCGGCTTGCCGATTTCCACGCGGACGCGCCGCGCTGCGGCAGCACGGACGCCACCGACTACGGTACGCCCGCGCGCGTTGCCGCCACACTGGAAGAATGCCTGCAAGGCGTCGCACGCCTGGCCGACGCCGACGGCGCGGAGGCCATCCAATGCCTGGACCGCGCCATGCGCTCGGAGGCGCTGCGCCTGGCGCCGGCCATGGCGGCGCGGCGCCGCAGCGGCCATGTGCGGGAGTGCCATGGCGACCTGCATCTCGGCAACGTCGTAGTCGTCGACGGCGAGGCGCTGCCCTTCGACTGCCTGGAGTTCAATGCCGGCCTGCGCTGGATCGATTCCATCAGCGATACCGCCTTTCTCTACATGGACCTGATCCACCATGGACGGCGCGACCTGGCCTACCGCTTCCTCAATGCCTACCTCGAACGCGGCGGCGACTATGCCGGGCTCGGCCTGCTGCCTTTCTATGCCGCACTGCGGGCACTGGTGCGCGCCCGCGTGGGACTCGAACGCAGGCACCAGTGCGCGGCCGCCGGCGCGGACGCCGCGCCCGCGGCCGGCTGGCGCGCCCTGCTGGAGCTGGCCGAGACGCTGCTGTCCAGGCGCCGCGGCGCCATACTGCTGATGCACGGCCTGTCCGGCAGCGGTAAGTCCACCGTGGCGGCACGGCTGGCCGAGCGGGGCGGCATGGTGCGTGTGCGTGCCGATGTCGAGCGCAAGCGGCCGGGCGCGCCACCCGCCGGCGGCTGGTATGCGCCGGCCGCCGGCGCCGCGACCTACCGGCGCCTGCTGGCCGCGTGCCGCCTCGGGGCCTGCGCCGGCTTTCCGATGATCGCCGACGCCACCTTCCTGGCGCGCGCGCGCCGCGAGTGCTTCGCCGCACAGGCGGCGCGGCTGCGCCTGCCCTTCGTCATCGTCCACTGCGAGGCGACGGTCGACACCCTGCGTGCGCGCATCTCGGCACGGGCCCAGGCGCGCAACGATCCGTCCGATGCCGACCTCGAGGTGCTTGGCCGGCAGTTGCGCGAGCAGGAGCCGCTGTGCGCGGCCGAGCTTCGCGCCACCACCAGCGCGAGCGATGCGGACACGCTGGCGGCGCGCTTCGCCTGAGGCGGCGCCGGTGCGGCGGATCCCGGCGGCAGACCGTGCCCGCCGGAGCCGAAAACCGAGGCAAGACTCTACGACTCGCTTGCCGGCAATCAAAGACACGGCATTGCCGGCCGCTGCCCCCTCGGCGTGGGGCTTGTGCAGCGCAGCGCGAAGTGTAGGATGGAGCGCATCGCTTGATCGTGGCAGCACCGGCGCCGAGCCGGTCCCACGGCATTCCTGCAACGATCCGACAGGTGGTGAATGAAGAACCGATTCCGCTGGGCCCTCCTTGGCCTGCTCGTCATCCTGCTCGCGGGCGCGGGCTTCTGGTGGGAAACCGCCCACCGCACGCGCTGGCCGGCGGATATCGCTTACGCCAACGGCCGTCTGGAAATGGCGAGGGTCGACGTCGCCGTCAAGTATGGCGGCCGCGTGGTCGAGCTGCCGGTGCACGAAGGCGACGTGCTGGCGGCCGGGGCCCTGGTGGCCCGCCAGGACGACAGCGAACTGCGCGCCCAGCTGGCGGCGGCCAATGCAGCCCGGGCACGCGCGGCCGACGCGATGCTGCGCGCCCGCGCCGAGACCGATGGGCGCGCCGCACGCCAGCGCCTGGCGCGGCTGGAATGGTCGGAAACCGTCAAGCTGTTCGACGAGGGCCAGGTCTCCGCAGTGGAACGCGACCGCCGTCGCCTGGCCCTGGAGGGTGAACAGGCGGGCGTCGACGGGGCACACGCCGCGCTGGGCGAAGCCCGCGCGGCGGAGGCCGAGGCCGAGGCCCAGATCGCGCGGCTCCAAGCCGTGCTGGACGAGACCGCCGTGCGCGCGCCGGTGGCCGGGCGCGTCGAGTACCGCGTGGTCGAGGTCGGCACGGTACTGCCGGCCGGCGGCCGCGTCGCCTCCATGCTGAATCCGGACGACATCTACTTCACGATCTTCCTGCCGGGCCCGCAGGCAGGCCGGCTCGCCATCGGCGCCGCGGCCCGTATCCTGCTGGATGCCTTCCCCGGCGAGGCCATCCCGGCCAGGATCGGCTATGTCGCCAGCGAGGCCCAGTTCACGCCGAAATATGTCGAGACCGAGGGGGAGCGGGCCAAGCTGATGTATCGCGTCAAGCTGCAGCTGCCGGTCGAGGTGGCGCGGCGGCTGGCGCCGCGGCTGAAGGCGGGCATGACCGGCGCGGGCTATGTCCGGCTGGATGCGGCCCGGTCCTGGCCGCCGGCACTCGCCGTGCGCGGGGAATAAGGGATGGCCATGAGCGGCGGCGCGCTGCCGGGCGCCATCGAGATCACCGGGCTCGCGCACCGCTACGGCGCCGTGCAGGCGCTGGAGACGGTGTCGCTGACGCTGCCGGGCCAGAGCACCATCGGCCTGATTGGTCCCGACGGTGTCGGCAAGTCGACCCTGCTGGGGCTGATCGCCGGCGTCAAGCGCATCCAGCAAGGCCAGGTGTCGGTGCTGGGCGCCGACCTGCGTGAGCGTGCCCGTCGCGAGGCGATCCTGCCGCGCGTCGCCTTCATGCCGCAGGGCCTGGGCCGCAATCTTTATCCCACGCTGTCGGTCTACGAGAACGTCGACTTCTTCGGCCGCCTGTTCGGCCTGGACGGCGCCGCGCGCGCGGCGCGCATCCGGCGCCTGCTCGAGGCCACCGGCCTGGCGCCCTTCCCCGACCGCCCGGCCGGCAAGCTGTCGGGCGGCATGAAGCAGAAGCTCGGCCTGTGCTGCGCGCTGGTGCACAACCCCGACCTGCTGATCCTCGACGAACCGACCACCGGCGTCGACCCGCTGTCGCGGCGCCAGTTCTGGACCCTGGTGGACGAGCTGCGTGCCGAGCAGCGTGGCATGACGGTGATCGTGGCCACTGCCTATATGGAAGAAGCCCAGCGCTTCGAGCACCTGGTGGCCATGGACGCGGGCCGCGTGCTGGTCAGCGACAGCACCGCCGCCGTGCTGCAACGGGCCGGCACCCGCGACCTGGAGCAGGCCTATATCTCGCTGCTGCCACCGGCCCGGCGCGGCGACGGCGCCGGCCTGCAGATCCCGCCGCGGCCGCCCGTGGACGGTGAGCCGGCGATCGAAGCCGAAGGCCTGACACGCCGCTTCGGCGACTTCGTCGCGGTGGACCACGTCAGCTTCCGCATCGAGCGCAGCGAGATCTTCGGCTTCCTCGGCTCCAACGGCTGCGGCAAGACCACCACCATGAAGATGCTGACCGGCCTGCTCGATGCCAGCAGCGGCAGCGCGCGCCTGCTCGGCCAGCCGATCGACGCCACCGACATGCGCACGCGCATGCGTGTCGGCTATATGTCGCAGTCCTTTTCGCTCTATGAAGAACTGAGCGTGCGGCAGAACCTGGACCTGCATGCCCGCCTCTACCGCATGGAGGGTGAACAAGCGCAGCAGGCGGTCGCGCAAGCGCTGGACGGCTTCGAGCTGGCCCCCTATGCCGACGAGCGTCCGGCGGCGCTGTCGCTGGGCATCCGCCAGCGCCTGCAGCTGGCGGCCGCCTGCCTGCACCGGCCCGAAGTGCTGATCCTGGACGAACCGACCTCGGGCGTCGATCCCGGCGCGCGCGACATGTTCTGGCGCCACCTCGTCAAGCTGTCGCGCGAAGCGCGCGTCACCATCTTCGTCTCCACCCACTTCATGAACGAGGCGGCGCGCTGCGACCGCATCTCCTTCATGCACCGCGGCCGCGTGCTGGCGGTGGGCACGCCGGAGGCATTGCGCCGGCAGCGCGACGCCGCCACGCTGGAAGATGCCTTCGTCGACTACCTGATGGAAGCCGAGGGGCAGGATGCGCCCGCGGCCACGCCTGCCGCAGCCGCTGCCGGGACCAAGGCCACCACCGGGCCGGCCGGCCACGGCCTGCCGGGCGGCGACGCGGCGGCACCGGCGCCATCTGCCCTGGCCGCGCCACTGGCGCGCATCTGGGCCTTCGCCCGGCGCGAGTCGATCGAACTGGCGCGCGACAAGCTGCGGCTGGCCTTCGCCATCCTCGGTCCCGTCATCCTGCTGCTGGCGGCGGCATGGAGCGTGTCCTTCGACGTCGAGAACGTCCGTTTCGCCGCGCTCGACCGCGACCAGAGCCTGGCCAGCCGCGAACTGCTCGAACAGTTCGCGGGTTCGCGCTATTTCGTGCCGGCCGGCACGGTGCGGGACGAGACCGAGGCGCAGCAGGCGCTGCGGGCCGCGCGCGCCTCGCTGGTGGTGGAAATCCCGCCGGACTTCGGCCGCGAGCTGCTGGCCGGCCGCCGGCCGGAAGTCGCCTTCCATATCGACGGCTCCAGTCCCTTTCCGGGCGCCACCGTGCGCACCTACGCCAACGCCGTGCTGCTCGGTTACGTGCAGGCGCGCGCCCGCGCCCTGCCGGTGGCGGCGCCCGCGCTGCCAATGGGTGTGGAGACGCGCTTCGTCTACAACGAGCAGTTCCGCAGCATCTACGCCATCTCGCCGGGCATCGTCATGCTGGCATTGATCCTGATCCCCACCATGCTGACCGCGCTCGGCGTGGTGCGCGAGAAGGAGATGGGCTCGATCACCAATCTCTATGCCTCGCCGGCCGGCGTCGGCGAGTACCTGCTGGGCAAGCAACTGCCTTATGCCGGCCTGGCGATGGTGGCTTACCTGGCTCTGGTGGCGTTGACCATCACGGTGCTGGGGGTACCGCTCAAAGGCTCCTTCCTGGCGCTGTCGCTGGGCGCGCTGCTGTTCATCCTGGCCGCCACCAGCCTTGGCCTGCTGGTGTCGACCTTCGTGCGCTCGCAGGTGGCGGCCATCTTCGGCACCGCCATCCTGTGCCTGATCCCCTCGGTCAACTTCTCCGGCCTGCTCTACCCGGTCTCCACGCTGACCGGCAGCGGCTACTGGGTCGGGCTGGGCTTCCCGTCGTCCTGGTTCCAGCTGGTCAGCCTCGGCAGCTTCACCAAGGGGTTGGGCGCGGACAGCTTCGGTGCCATGTACCTGGCGCTGCTGGGCTTCGCCCTGGCCTACCTGGCCGGCGCGCGCTGCCTGTTGCGCAAGCAGGAGGCCTGACCGTGCGCCAGTGGCTCAAGAACGTCGCCCGCCTCAGCCGCAAGGAGATCTTCAGCCTGTTCAGCGATGCCACGCTGATGATCCTGATCGTGTTCGCCTTCACGCTGGCGGTGGTCTCGGTGGCCAAGGGGATCAAGGCGGAGGTCTCGAACGCCTCGGTCGCCATCGTCGATGGTGACCAGTCGGCCTTGTCGCGCCACCTGCGCGACGCCATCCAGCCGCCCTACTTCAAGCCGCCGGTCGACGTGGACCGGCGCGCCATCGACGCCGAACTGGACCGCGGCCGCTATATCTTCGCCATCGAGATCCCGCCGGACTTCGAAGCCAACGTGCTGGCGGGGCGATCGCCGTCGCTGCAGGTGCTGGTCGACGCCACCGCCATGACCCAGGCCGGACTGGGCGCGGCCTACCTGCAGGAAATCCTGACCGGCGAGACCCTGGCCTTCCTGCGCGCGCGGAACCTGCAGGCGCAGCTGCCCGCGGTGGCGGTGATGCGTGTCCAGTTCAACCCCAACACGGAATCGTACTGGTTCACCTCGACGATGCAGATCGTGGTCAATATCACCGTGCTCTCCATCATCCTGGTGGGCGCGGCGGTGATCCGCGAGCGCGAGCACGGCACCATCGAGCACCTGCTGGTGATGCCGGTGCGCGCCAGCGAGATCGCGGCGGCCAAGATCATCGCCAACGGCTCAGTGATCTTCCTGGTCTCGCTGCTGTCGCTGTGGCTGGTGGTGAATCTCTGGCTGCGGGTGCCGCTGCAAGGCTCGCTGGCCTTGTTCGCCCTCAGCACGGCGCTCTACCTGTTCTCGGTGACTGCGCTGGGCATGTGGCTGGCCACGCTGGCGCCGGCCATGCCGCAGTTCGGCCTGCTGGCGGTGCCGACCTACGCGGTGGCCTACCTGCTGTCGGGCGCGGCCACACCGGTGCAGAGCATGCCGGCAGCGATGCAGCCGGTGGTGCAGTTCCTGCCTACCACGCAGTTCGTCACCCTGACCCAGGCCATCCTGTTCCGCGGCGCGGGGATCGACATCGTGTGGCCGCAGCTGCTCGGGGTCACCGCCGCCGGCGGGCTCTTCCTGGCGCTGGCGCTGGCGCGCTTCCGCGCCATGCTGGCGCAGCAGGGCTGAGGCCGGCAACGGCCGCCGCCCTCACCGAACCCACCGAACCCACCGAACCTACGGAATCCATTCGGAGCAAGCTAGTGAAGCAGACCAAGGCAAGATTCGCGGCAGGTGCCGCCGCCCGGCCGGAACCCGGTGCCGCGCTGCTGGCGGTCGCCGCCGCCTGCCTGATGGCCGCCTGCAGCACCGTCCAGGTGGACATGCCGGCCGCGCCGGCCGCGCCTGCGGCCTTCCAACAGGTGCCGCAGGCCGGCGGCAGCCAGGCCGACCTGGCACGCTGGTGGCAGGATTGGCACGACCCTGAACTCACGCGTCACGTCGAAGCCGCGCTGCGTGCCAACACCGACCTGCGCGTCGCCCGCGCGCGGGTGCTGGAGGCCCGTGCCTGGGCCGCCGTGGCCGATTCGGCCCGCTATCCCACGCTGGCGGCACAGGCCGGTGCGGCACGTGGCTTCGGCGACCTGCGCAGCCCGTCGCCGGTGCCGGACCGCTCGCCCGACCTCGAGGCCTATGCCGGCGGTGTCAGCGCCGCCTGGGAGGTGGACGTGTTCGGGCGCCGCGCCAGCGATGCCGAGGCCGCCGCCGGCATGGCCCTGGCCGCCGAAGAGCAACTGCACGGCGTGCAGCTGGCCATTGCCGCCGACGTGGCTCAGAACTACCTCGAAGCGCAGGGGCTGCAACGGCGCCTGGCCCTGCTAGACCGCAGCCTGGCGACGCTGGGTGAACTGGAGCGCTATGTCCAGGCGCGCTTCCGTGCCGGGCAGGCACTGGGCTACGACCTGGAGCGGGTGCGCGAGCAGGTTTCGGCGCGCGAGGCGGAGCGGCCGGTGCTGCAAAGCCAGATCGAGGTGCGCCAGCGCCGCCTGGCGGTGCTGGAGGGGCAGGCGGCGCAGTCGGCGCCTGCGCTGGGCGAGCCGGGGCCCTTCCATGTCCCGCCCGTTCCTGCCGGCGAGTTGCCTTCGTCTGTGTTAGATCGGCGACCGGACGTGCGCGCAAGCGCCGCCCTCGTCCGTGCGCAGGCCGCCCGCCTGGGCAGCGCCAAAGCCGAACTGCTGCCGCGCTTCTACCTCAGCTTCGTCGGGCTGGACGGACGCATCCGCATCGACGGCCTGCCCGCGCTCAGCGGGACTGGCGGACTGCTCGGCGTCGGGGTGGACCTGCCGCTGTTCAACGCCGGCCGCATCCGCTCCACCATCGCCGCCAACGACGCCCGCTTGCAGGCGGCCCTCGCGGAACACGACAAGACCGTGCTGCGCACCCTGGAGGAGGTCGACAGCGCCTATGGCGTGCGCAGCGGCCTCGACCAGCGCGAAGCCCGCCTCGGCGGCACCCTTGCCATCGCCAGGCGCAACGCCGACCAGTCCCGGCGGCTCTACGAGGCCGGGCGTCGCACGTTCGAGGACGTGCTCTCAGCCCGCCTCGGCGCCCTGCAGCGCGAGGACGAACTGTTGCAGGCGCAGACCGGACAGGCGCTCGCCACAGTCCAGCTCTACCGTGCCCTGGGCGGCGGCTGGTCGCCCGCGGCCGGCGCCGCCGCGGGCTGAGGCTGGCGCGCAACGGCCGGCCAGCGCTGCCGACCCGCCTGCGGCATTCGGTGTCACAATGGCGGCCGCATCGCCCGGCGGCAAGCCGCCCGGCGCCTGCCTGGTGTGCTGAGCCGACGGGCTCCAGGCACCCGCCGAACCCGAACACGCGATCCCGCGC
The DNA here is from genome assembly GCF_001854305.1 of Cupriavidus sp. USMAA2-4. Taxonomy (NCBI): domain Bacteria; kingdom Pseudomonadati; phylum Pseudomonadota; class Betaproteobacteria; order Burkholderiales; family Burkholderiaceae; genus Cupriavidus; species Cupriavidus sp. USMAA2-4. The sequence goes on from NZ_CP017749.1 coordinate 3,079,093, forward strand.
CCTGTCTCGCCGCCGTCCATGCTTGCCTCCAGCTACGATCAACTGCTTGTCCTGTTCTCCGTGCTGGTGGCCATGCTGGCCTCGTATACCGCGCTCGACCTGGCCGGCCGGCTGACGGCGGCGCGCGGGCGCGCCGCGCAGATGTGGCTGCTGGCCGGCGCCGTGGTGATGGGACTGGGCATCTGGTCGATGCACTTCGTCGGCATGCTGGCGTTCCGCCTGCCGATCCGCCTGGGCTACGATCTGCCCATCACGCTGCTCTCACTGCTGATCGCGATCGGCGCATCCGGCTTCGCCCTGCGCCTGGTGACGCTGCCCTCGCTGCCGCCGAGCAGGCTCGCGCTCGGGGCGCTGCTGATGGGCGGCGCGGTGGCGGGCATGCACTATACCGGCATGGCTGCCATGCGCATGCGGCCGGGTATCGACTATGAACCTTGGTGGTTCGCGCTCTCCCTCGTCATTGCCGTGGCCGCCTGCGGCGCCGCCTTGTGGATCGCCTTCCGGCTGCGCCATCAGGGCCGCCATACCCATCGCCTGCGCGTCGGCGCGGCCGTGCTGATGGGCCTGGCCATCGCCGCCATGCATTACACCGGCATGGCGGCTGCGCGTTTCCCGCTGGGCACCATCTGCGGGGCTGCCACCGATGGCCTGGCGGGCGAGGCGCTGGCGCTGCCCATCCTGGTGATCACCATCTGCGTGCTCACCATGGCGCTTCTGACCTCCATCCTCGACCTGCGCATGGAGATGCGTACCGCGGTGCTGGCCGCATCGCTGGCCGCCGCCAACGAGGAGTTGAGCTATCTCGCCCTGCATGACAAGCTCACCAAGCTGCCCAACCGCGCCCTGCTTGAGGACCGCTTCGAGCAGGCACTGCGCTCCGCCGCGCGCACCCGCAGCCGGCTTGCCATCCTCTTCATCGACCTGGACGGCTTCAAGGCCATCAACGACTCCTTCGGCCACCAGATCGGCGACCAGGTGCTGGCCGAGGCGGCCGGGCGCATCCGTGCCAGCGCGGGCGCGGGCGACATCGTCGGGCGGCTGGGCGGCGACGAGATCGTGCTGGTGAGCCAGTCGGATGCGCCGGAGGATGCCGGCGCGCTGGCCGCCCGCATTCTCGGCAGCCTGCGCGATGCCATCACGGTGTCGGGACACGCGCTGCATATTTCGGCCAGCATCGGTATTGCCCTCTATCCGGACAATGGCACCGACCAGCGCACGCTGCTGCGCAACGCCGATGCCGCGATGTATCACGCCAAGGCCTCCGGACGTGACACCTGCTGCTTCTTCACCCATTCGATGAATGCCGACGCCCAGGCGCGCCTCGAGCTGGCGCAGGACCTGCGCATGGCTCTCGAACGCCACGAACTGGAACTGCACTACCAGCCCAAGTTCCAGGCGCCCGACAACACCGTCTGCGGTGCCGAGGCGCTGTTGCGCTGGCGCCACCCGCGCCGCGGGCTGCTGTCGCCCGACCAGTTTCTCGCCCTGGCCGAGAAGACGGGCCTGATCCTGCCGATCGGCACCTGGGTGCTGGACGAGGCCTGCGCCCAGCTGGCGCGCTGGCATGCCGAGGGGCGGGCGCAGCTGACCATGGCCGTCAACCTGAGCGCCACCCAGTTCTGCCATCCGGCGCTGGTGGGCACGGTGCGGGCGGCCATCGAACGCCACGGACTGGCGCCGCAGTGCCTGACCATCGAGATCACGGAATCCACGGCGATGCGCGATGTCGAGACCAGCCTGGCCATTCTCCAGCGGCTTGACGAAATGGGCGTGCGCATCGCCATCGACGATTTCGGCACCGGCTATTCCAGCCTGCTCTACCTCAAGCGGATCCCCGCCAGCGAGCTCAAGATCGACCGCGGTTTCGTGCGCGAACTGGCGCAGGATGGGGAAGACGCCGCGATCGTCTCGGCCATCATCGCGCTGGGTCAGACCCTGAACCTGAAGATCGTCGCAGAAGGGGTCGAAACCACCGCCCAGCAGGACTTCCTGACCCGGCTCGGTTGCGACACGCTGCAGGGCTACCTGCTCGGCGCACCGGTTCCTGCGGTGGATTTTCCTGGCCAGGCCATCCCTGCCGCCGCCTGATGGCAGGCGTCCGGCAGCCGCGTGCGTCTTGCCAGGATACCTGCCCGCACCAGAATGACGCTCCACCCACCCGTGGGGTGGTCCATAAGTTGCGGTGCAAGCACAATCAATCACGACAGGACTTGACCCCCCTGTCGTTCCCGATAGCCACGGCCCTCGTTGCCGTGGCTTTTTTTTCGCCTGGATCGACCGCTTCCCCGCGCGGTGTCGCGGGCGAAATCGCTCCTTTCCTTGGCCTTTTCCCAGCCTAATCACGGCGTTCGCGCTGCCGGGCGGCATTAGCTTATGACGAAGTAATGTTTGTCCGCCGCCGCTCCGGCCGGTAGTCTTCGCACTTTTGCCGCTTCTTCCCATGCCGTTCTTCGCCGTTCCCGTACGCGCCGCCATGTTCCGCCGCCTTGGCGCCTTCGCCTCCCTGGCCACCGTGGCCGCCGCTTTTGCCATGCCGGCCCAGGCTCAGAGCCCCGTGCTGCAGAAGATCCGCGATACCGGCACGATCACGCTCGGCTACCGCGAATCGGCGCTGCCGTTCTCCTTTGCCGACGACAAGGGCCAGCCCGCCGGCTACGCTGTCGACCTGTGCCTGCGCGTGGCGGAAGCCGCCAAGCAGAAGCTGGGCCTGCCTGAACTCAAGGTGCGCTGGCTGCCGCTGACGCCGCAGAACCGGGTGCCCGCCGTCGTCAACGGCCTGGTCGATCTCGACTGCGCACCGAACACCAATACCCTGGAGCGCCAGAAGCAGGTTGCCTTCAGCGTGTCCCACTATGTATCGACGGTGCGTCTGCTGGTGCGCGCCGATTCCGGCATCCACTCCTTCGCCGACCTGCGCGGCAAGACCGTGGTGACCAGTGCCGGCTCCACCGGCGACCGCCACGTGCGCCGCCTGAAGGCTGAGTACGGCTATCGCGACGTCTATGCCAAGGACCACGGCGAGTCCTTCCTGCTGCTCGAATCCGGCCGTGCCCAGGCCTTCGTGATGGACGACGTGCTGCTGGCCGGCCTGCGCGCCCGTGCCAAGGACCCTTCGCAGTACGTGATCGTCGGTCCGGCCCTGTCCGTGGAGCAGAACGCCCTGATGATGTCCAAGGCCGATCCTGCCTGGAAGCAACTGGTCGACCAGACGCTGGCCAAGATGTTTGCCGGCCCGGATATCGCGGCGCTGCAGAAGCGCTGGTTCCAGGAGGCGATCGGAGCGCGTGGCGTGAACCTGGCACTGGTCCCCTCCGACCAGGTCCGGGCTGCCTGGAAGCATCCGTCGGACGCCGTCACCGAGTAAGGCGCCGGCGTGGCGCTGGCGCGTCCTTGTGCGCAAGACAAGACAATGAGGCGCCAGCGACGACCGTTGCGTCGGCGCCGCCCCTGCCTGACAAGAAAGTTGACAGCCAGGCGAAATGTTAGCGAAACTGCTTTCAAGCGGCGCCCGCCGGCTCCGGAAAAGGGCTGGCAAGGCGCCGCGTATTCGATCGACCGCCGGAGGGGCGGCATTTTCCAGGAGATATCATGAATAAAGTTGTCGCAACGGCCGTCGCTCTCACGCTCGGTACTGCGTCGCTGGTAGCCTTCGCTCAGAACAGCGGTAAGCAGTTCGACCCCTACAGCCAGGGTGCCAAGGCTGGCGAGAAGTTCGATCCCTACAGCCAGGGTGCCAAGGCCGGCGACAAGTTCGACCCCTACAGCCAGGGCGCGAACAAGAGCACCCGTGCCGACCTCGCGGCCAGCGACGCCTCGGCGCCGGCGGCCAAGAAGAGCCACAAGAGCAAGAAGAGCAAGAAGTCGAAGAAAGCCGCATCCGCTGCTGCAGCGAGCTGAGCACTCGCGTCCGGCCTTTCCTGCAAAGGCCGGTGCAGCCGGAAGAAAGAAGCCCGCTGACGCGGGCTTTTTTCGTGTTGCCGTTCAGGCCGCGGCGTAGTCCGGGTGGTCCCCCAATGGGCTGCCATGCTCCGCCGGGGCAAGCCTGCCGCCGGACCGGGCGACAGGCAGGCGGAAGAAGGCGACTGCCTCCTTCAGGCGGCGGGCCTCCTCCTCCATGGCCCGCGAGGCCGAAGCCGCCTCACTGACCAATGTGGCGTTCTGCTGGGTGACGTGGTCGATCTGGCTGATGGCCTGGTTGACCTGCTCGATGCCCCGGCTCTGTTCTCCGGATGCCTGGGCGATCTCCTCGATGATGCGGTTGACGCGCGCCACCGCCTGCGTCACCACTCCCATGGTTTCCCCGGCCTCTCCGGCCAGCGTGGAACCGGCATGGACCTGCTGCACGGACACCGAGATCAATTCCTTGATTTCCTTGGCGGCGCTCGATGAACGCTGCGCCAGGCTGCGCACCTCGCTGGCGACCACGGCGAAGCCGCGCCCCTGCTCGCCCGCGCGCGCCGCCTCTACCGCGGCATTGAGTGCCAGGATATTGGTCTGGAACGCAATGCCCTCGATGATGCCCGTAATCTCCGCGATCTTCTCGGAACTGGCGCTGATCTGCTGCATGGTATCGACAACGCGGCCGACGGCGGTGCTGCCCTTCTGCGCGACGTCCGCAGCGTCGTGTGCCAAGGTGCTGGCCTCGCGCGCATTCTCACTGTTCTGGCGCACGGTGACCGTCAATTCCTCGATGCTGGCGGCGGTCTCCTCCAGCGATGCCGCCTGCTGCTCCGTGCGCGCGCTGAGGTCGACGTTGCCTGCCGCGATCTCGCCCGTGGCCCCGGTGATACGGCCGCTGCTGTCGCGCACGCCATTGACGATCTGCGCCAGGCGCGCGGTCATGTCCCGCAGCGCACGGAGCAGGCGGCCGGTCTCATCATCGCTTTCGACGTCGATGCGTTGCCCCAGTTCGCCCTGCGCCACCGCGCGCGCGGCATCCACTGCGCGCTCGATCGGGCGCGTGATGGCGCGCGTCAGCAAGAGGCCACCGATCACGGCCAACGCGACCGCGGCGATCGAGATGCCGATCAGCAACTGCCGCTGCAAGGCGTAGTCCGCTTCCATCTGGCGGATGGTCTCTTCCTGGCGCGTGCGCGTGAAGGCGGCATAGGCTTCGGTTGCCTTGACCAGCGCAGCCAGCAGGGGCCGGCATTCATTGTTCATCTTGGCGATCGCTTCGTCATTGCGCTTGGCCAGCGCCAGGCTGACGATGTCCAGCGCAACCGGGCCGTAGCGTGTCTCCACCCGGTCGATCTCGGCGACCAGTTCCTGCGCCCCCGCGGGCGCCGACAGCGCCATTTCCTTCAGCCGGCGAAGGTTGTTCTTCACATCCTCATGTGCCTGCGCGACATCGGCCTTCTCGATGTCCAGATCGGCCTGCTGGGTGACCAGGACCAGGTTGCGGGCGGCGATGGCGCGCCGGTCGACCGCGGTACGTACCTTGACGGCCATCTCCGCGCGCGCGTCCAGGCCATGGATATAGGCTGAAAAGGCTTCGGTGGTCTGGCTCAAGGCCCGCAGCGACATCGCGCAGATCACGATAGCGATGGCGGCCAGCGTGCCGAATCCGAGCAGCAGCTTGGTCTTGATGGTGAGGCTGGACAATTTCACGGTCACTCCTTCCGCTTGGGGGGCGTTGTTATACGGATCGGTCAGACAATGGGAGTCCGCGATGCGTCGATCGCGCATCGGGCCGCTGCGTGTCCCGTTCCGCTCGTACGGAGATGACGCCGTGAGAGTGGCGTACGCATGCGGCGTGCATGTGCGCCGCATGGCTTTATGCCTCTGGCTAACGACAGCCGTGGCAGGGAGTTTCTCCCCACTGCGGTGGGGAGGGATGTCCCGGATAGGCGCTCGGATAGACGCTCGGATGGAGGGGCGGAAGGCGTCAGTTGTCGCCGGAATCGAGCGTCATCGACGTTACGTCGATGCGCTGCAACTGATCCAGCTGGCGGATATCCGTGCGCAGCACGAAGGCTTCGGTGGGGCAGTACCAGTCGGTGATATGCATCACGGTCGGTTCGACCTGGATGACCTCGTCGCCGACCATCAGCGGTCCGAGCGAAGTGCGTTTGTCATAGGTGATCGGCAGGCAGCTCTTGCGGCCGAGCACGGTATCGATCACCTGCCGCTTGCCCACGCGGCGCGACCCCACGATGATCGAGGCATGCAGCGCGCGCATGCTGCCGACCACCTCGTCGGACCCCGCCGGCGAGATATCGAGCGCCACGCTCGATTCGAAGGTCTCGCCTGCCAGCGTGGTGCCTTCGCGAATGTCCATGCCGGCGTAACTGAACACGCCTTTGCCCTTGAAGGCGGCCTCGCCGAACATGCGCGCATAGCGTCCCCGCGCGTTGATCACGGCGTGCTGGCTCTCGATTTCGCTGGCTGCGTCCGGCGCGGTCTCGTTCGGATGACGGTCGATCGAGACCTCGTGCACCTGGTCCATCACTACCGGCGGGCCCATCAGCGCCGACAGCGCGGATTTCGACATGACCTCGAGCACCGCGCGGCAGCCTTGCGGCGTCTGGTCGGTATCGCGCAGTGTCATCGTGATCGACATCGGCATCGCGCCATCGCCCTCCATCTGCACGCGTGCCCCCGAGCGGAACCAGGGGGCATCGCATAGCACCGCCCGGGCCGGCGGCACGGCGATGGCAGGAGCCTCGCCGGCGCCGCCCGCCGCCGCCTGCGCGCCGCGGCCGTCCAGCGCTTGCGCCGAGGCCGGCGCGAATGCCCAGAGATAAAGCCAGGCCAGCGCCAGCGGCAAGCCATGTAGCGACTTCTTCTTCACATGAATCCTGTCTAGAATGAAACGACCATCCGCATCCATCACGTCGTCCATCGTCCACCTGCCGGCATCGGCGCGCCGTTGTGTTCGTTGTGTTCGTTGTATTCGTTGTGTTCCACCAGGCGGTCGCAGAGGGAAAGTAACGCGTTTCGGGCGGCTTGTCTCGTCGAGCATCCCGTGACCATCCCGTCAGGCCCGCCCGCATCCCTGGGAGATTCTATGCTTCTGTACTACGCGAAACTGTGGTGGGTCGTGGCGCTGCGAGGTATTTTCGCAGTGCTGTTCGGCCTGTGCGCCTTTTTCGCGCCGATCGCGACGCTGGCCGTGCTGATACTGATCTTCGGTGCCTACGCCGCCGCCGACGGGGTGGTCGCCCTGGCCATGGCCATCTCGGGCAAAGAGCGCGACGGCAGCGACCGCTGGATCCTCGCGTTGCAAGGGGTGCTCGGCCTCGGCATCGGCGCGCTCACCTTGTTCAATCCAGCTGTCACGGCGCTGTCCCTGCTGCTGTACATCGCTGCCTGGACCCTGGCCACCGGGGTGCTGCAGATCGTTGCCGCGGTCCGCCTGCGCAAGGAGATCCCGAACGAGTGGTGGATGATCCTGGCCGGGCTGGCCAGCATCGCACTCGCCTTCCTGCTGCTGTGGAATCCCGTTGCAGGCGCACTCGCCGTCCTGTGGATGATTGCAAGCTGGGCCACTGTGTGCGGCATACTGCTCATTGGCGTCGCATTCCGGCTGCGGCGCGCGCATCACGACCACCTGCACGGAAAACCCCTGGCGGCCTGATCCCGGCGGGAAAGCCGCCTCGGCAGGCGTTCCGCCGGGAGGGGGGCGACGGTCGTGCTACCATTGCGCGCCGCGCGCCTCAGGCAGCATTGTTGCGCGCGGTATAAGTGCTGCATGAATCACCTTTTTGCCGCTACTCGACGCAATCCGCGGATCCGATGTCTACCGGATCCGATGCGAATGCGTTGAGCCTCTCTTCCGTCCGGCCCCGTGGCCGCCCGGAAGGATCGCCCGGCCCGCCTAGCGCCGGAGAGGCGTGGCCCCATGCAGCGCCGGACGACCATCAAGCCAGTTTCTCTTCAGGAGATTTATGCGTAGTTCATCGACCTCGCGCTATGCCGGGTTACCTGTCGCTGCTATCGCGCTGGTAAGCCTGTTCATTCTGCTGGTCTGGTTCGGCACGCTCGATGCGCGCCACCTGCTGCGCTCCGACGAGGGACGATATGCCGAGATCGCGCGCGAAATGTTCGCCAGTGGCGACTGGGTGACGATCCGCTACAACGACCTGAAGTATTTCGAGAAGCCGCCTTTCCATATGTGGGTCACGGCGCTGACCTACACGCTGTTCGGCCTCGGTGACTGGCAGGCACGGCTGTGCGTGGCCTTGTCGGGCATGATCGGCCTGGTGGCCTCGATGATGGCGTCCACCCGCTGGTTCGGCGCGCGCGCCGGCCTGCTGACCGGCCTGGTGCTGGTCGCCGCGCCGATGTGGAGCGTGGCGGCACACTTCAATTCGCTCGACATGACCTTGTCGGGTGCCATGGCCTGCGTGCTGGCCTTCATGCTGCTGGCACAGCATCCGGATGCCAGCCCGGCCGCGCGGCGGGGCTGGATGTGGGCCTGCTGGCTGGCCATGGGTGTGGCCATCCTGACCAAGGGCCTGGTGGGCATCGCCCTGCCCGGCCTGGTGCTGGTGCTCTATACACTGATCTCCCGCGATTTCGCCTTGTGGCGGCGTATCCACCTGTTTTCGGGCATCGCGCTGATGCTGGTGGTCACGGTGCCCTGGTTCTGGCTGGTTTCCGAGCGCAACCCGGAATTCCCGCAGTTCTTCTTCATTCATGAGCACTGGCAGCGCTATACGTCCAAAGTGCACTCGCGCAGCGGCCCCGTGTATTACTTCGTGCCCCTGTTGATCGCCGGTTTCCTGCCCTGGCTCGGCCTGTTCCCGCGCATGTGGCAGGTGGTCCGAGGTGAAGGCCAGGCGCTCCGCTCCGGCGCGCGGCCGTTCCGCCCCGCGCTGCTGACGGCTATCTGGGCCATTGCCATCTTCGTCTTCTTCAGCCTCTCGGACTCCAAGCTGCCCGGCTATATCGTGCCGATCTTCCCGGCCCTGGGCATCCTGGCCGGGTCGGCGCTGGAGCACATCACCGAGCGTTCCTGGCGGCGCCAGATGCTGGCGATGGCGGTGATCTGCGCGATCGGCCTCGCCGCCAGCCCCTACGTGGCTACCCTCAACTCGGACAACACGCCGAATGCCCTCTACCGTCCTTTCGCGGTCTGGGTCGGCGCCGCCTTCGTCGCCCTGCTCGCCGGCATCTGGCTCAGCTATCGCGTGCTGCGCCGCCGTGGCGTCTTCGCCAGCGTCGTGACCTACTCCGTCGCCATGTTCTGCGGCTTCACCATTGCCCTGCTCGGCCACGAGGTGATGGGCCGCAAGTCGTCCGGCGCCGATATGGTGCCCGCCATCAAGGCGGTGCTGACCGACGACATGCCGCTCTACGGCGTGCGCATGCTTGATCACACCCTGCCGTTCTACCTGCAGCACACCCTGGTCATGGTGGAAGCGCCGGACGAACTCGACTTCGGCACCAAGCAGGAACCCCAGAAATGGGTGCCGACGCTGGATGGCTTCGTCGCCAAGTGGCAGGACGGCCAGCATGCGATGGCGATCATGGGTGCCGATACCTATGAACACCTGCGCCAGCGCCATGTGACGATGTACAAGATCGCTCAGGATACGCGCCGCGTGGTGGTGTCGAACTTCGCGCCGCCGGGCCAGGCGCAGGCTGCGCCGGCCGCCTCCGTCGAACCGGCCGCTTCCGCCCCGCAATGAGTGCCGCATGAGCCTTTCTACCTTTGCCTTCATCTTTACCGGCGTGCTGCTCAACGCCTGCGCGCAACTGCTGCTCAAGGCCGGCGTCAACGCCGTCGGTGCGATCACGCTGGATCGCGCCACGCTCTTCGCCACCGCCCTGCGCGTGCTGACGCAATGGCCGGTGCTGGCCGGCCTGACCCTGTACGTCGTCAGCGTGGGGGTGTGGATCGTCGGCCTGTCGCGCGTCGACGTGTCGATCGCCTACCCCATGCTGTCGCTCGGCTATGTGGTCAACGCGCTGGCAGCCTGGTGGCTGTTCGGCGAGATGATCGGTCCCTTGCGCGTCGCCGGCATCCTGTTGATACTGGCTGGCGTTTTTCTGATTGCCCGTTCCTAGGAGCCCGCGCCCATGTCCGCATCCGTTTCTCCCGCCGAGGCTTTCCTGCCCTTCGTGCGGCCGAGTATCGATGAAGCCGCCATTGCCGAGGTCGGCAAGGTGCTGGCGTCCGGCTGGATCACCTCAGGCCCCAAGATGCAGGCCTTCGAGGAAGCCCTGTCGGCCCTGTTCGGCGGCCGTCCGGTGCGCACCTTCGCCAATGGTTCGGCAACCATGGAGATCGCGCTGCGCATCGCCGACATCGGCCCGGGCGACGAAGTGATCACCACGCCGATCACCTGGGTGGCGACGGCCAACGTGGTGCTGACCGTCGGTGCCCGTCCGGTGTTCGTCGACATCGACCCGCGCACCCGCAACATCGACCTCGATGCCGTCGAAGCCGCCATCACGCCGCGTACCCGCGCCATCATGCCGGTCTACCTGTCGGGCCTGCCGGTCGACATGGAACGGCTCTACGCCATCGCCGCGCGCCATCAGCTGCGCGTGATCGAGGATGCCGCCCAGGCCATCGACTCGCGCTGGCGCGGCCAGCGCATCGGCGCCTTCGGCGACCTGGCCAGCTTCAGCTTCCAGGCCAACAAGAACATCACCTGCGTCGAAGGCGGCTGCCTGGTGATGAATTCACCCGAGGAAGCCCTGCGCGCCGAGCGCCTGCGCCTGCAAGGCGTGATCCGCACCGGCATGGACGGCATGGACGTCGAGGAGCCGGGCGGCAAGTTCAACCTGACCGACGTCAATGCGGCCATCGGCCTGGCGCAGCTGGCGCACCTGGACGCCATCACGGCGCGCCGGGCGGCGCTCGCCGAGACCTATTTCCGCTGCGCGGAGGCCGCCGGCCTGCGGGATCTGGGCATCGGCCTGCCCTTGCCGCTCGACCCGCACGAGGCCACCACCAACTGGCATATGTTCCAGGTGGTGCTGCCCGTCGAGCGCTTCGCCGGCGAGCATCCGCTGGGCGCGCGCGCCGCGGTGATGGAAGCGATGCGCGAGCAAGGCGTCGGTACCGGCGTGCACTATCCGCCGGTCCACCTGTTTTCTTACTACCGTTCCCTCGGCTGGCGCGAGGGCATGCTGCCGCACGCCGAGCGCATCGGCCGCGGCATCGTGACGCTGCCGATGTTCCCCGCCATGCGGGATGCCGACGTGGAACGTGTCTGCGCAACCCTAAGCGAAACATGCAAACGCCTCTTCAAATGAGCCCCGTGGAGGTCTCGGTCATCATCCCCGTCTACAACGAGGAAGACGGCCTGCAGGCCCTGTTCGACCGCCTCTACCCGGTGCTCGACGGACTCGGCGAATCGTACGAGATCATCTTCGTCAACGACGGCAGCCGCGACCGCTCGCCGCAGTTGCTGGCCGCGCAGTTCCACCGCCGCCCGGACGTGACGCGCGTGGTGCTGTTCAACGGCAATTTCGGCCAGCATATGGCGATCCTGGCCGGCTTCGAGCATTCGCGCGGCAAGATCGTCGTCACCCTCGACGCCGACCTGCAGAATCCGCCGGAAGAGATCCCGCGCCTGGTCGCCTCGATGCGCGAGGGCCACGACTACGTGGGCACCATCCGCCGCGAGCGCAACGACTCGGCCTTCCGCCGCATCGCCTCCAAGGCGATGAACCGCCTGCGCGAGCGCATCACCCGCATCAAGATGACGGACCAGGGCTGCATGCTGCGTGCCTACGACCGCAACATCGTCGACACCGTCAACGCCTGCCGCGAGGTCAACACCTTCATCCCGGCGCTGGCCTACACCTTCTCGGCCAACCCGATCGAGATCGTGGTCGAGCACGAGCAGCGCCATGCCGGCGAGTCGAAGTACTCGCTGTTCCAGCTGATCCGGCTCAACTTCGACCTGGTAACCGGCTTCTCGATCGTGCCGCTGCAGTGGTTCTCGGCCATCGGCACGCTGCTGTCGATCGCCTCCGCCGGCCTGGTGGTCCTGCTGCTGGCACGTCGCTTCCTGTTCGGCGCGGAAGTCCAGGGTGTCTTCACCCTGCTGGCCTTCAACTTCTTCCTGGTTGGCATCATGCTGTTCGGCATCGGCCTGCTGGGCGAGTACATCGGCCGCATCTACCAGGAAGTGCGCAACCGCCCGCGCTTCCGCATCCAGGCCGTGCTCGAGGCCGGCCCGGAAGGCGCCGCCAGGCCCGCCAGTACGGAGGCACCGTGCGCGCAGTAGTCTTCGCCTACCACAACGTCGGCGACCGCTGCCTGCGCGTGCTGCACGCGCGCGGCGTCGAGGTGGCGCTGGTCGTCACGCATCGCGACCGCGCCGACGAGAACATCTGGTTCCGCCGCGTGGCAGACACCGCGGCCGAGCTGGGCCTGCCCTGCATCTATGGCGAGGATCCGGCCGACCCTGCGCTGGCCGAGGCCGTCGCGGCCGCGCGTCCGGACATGATCTTCTCGTTCTACTACCGCGCCATGATCCCGCAGGCGGTGCTGTCGCTGGCGCCGCGCGGCGCCTTCAACATGCACGGCTCGCTGCTGCCCAAGTACCGCGGCCGCGTGCCGGTGAACTGGGCGGTGCTGCACGGCGAAAACGAGACCGGGGCCACGCTGCACGCGATGGAAGCCAAGCCGGATGCCGGCTACATCGTCGGCCAGACCGCGGTGCCCATCCTGCCGGACGACACCGCCGCCCAGGTCTTCGACAAGGTGACGGTGGCCGCCGAGCAGACGCTCTGGGGCGTGCTGCCCGAGATGCTGGCCGGACGCACGCCGCAGCATCCCAACCGGCTCGAGCAAGGCAGCTATTTCTCCGGGCGCAAGCCCGAGGATGGCCGCATCAACTGGTCCCAGCCGGCCGCGGCCGTCTACAACCTGATCCGCGCGGTGGCGCCGCCCTACCCGGGCGCGTTCACCGATCTCGGCGGCAGGCGCTTCGTGGTGGCGCAGGCGCGCCGCCCCGCTCCCGCCCGCCAGGCATCGCTGGCAGCCGCCCTGCAAGGCGGCGCGCCGGGTCTGCACGTGGTGCAGGACAGCATCGTCGGCCTGTGCGGCGATGGTGGCCTGGTCCTCGTCCATGAACTCCAGTCCGACGGCGCCACGCTGGCACCGGCGGCATTCGCATCCCTTCTCACCGCATCGACCAAAGAGGAAAACCGATGAAAAAGGTCCTGATTCTTGGCGTCAACGGCTTCATCGGCCATCACCTGACGCGTCGCATTCTCGAAACCACGTCGTGGGAAGTCTACGGCATGGACATGTCGTCCGACCGCCTCGGTGATCTCGTCGAGCACCCGCGCATGCACTTCTTCGAAGGTGACATCACCATCAACAAGGAGTGGATCGAGTACAACATCCGCAAGTGCGACGTGGTGCTGCCCCTGGTGGCCATCGCCACCCCGGCCACCTACGTGCGCCAGCCGCTGCGCGTGTTTGAACTCGACTTCGAGGCCAACCTGCCGATCGTGCGCGCCGCCGTCAAGTACGGCAAGCACCTCGTGTTTCCGTCGACCTCCGAGGTCTACGGCATGTGCACCGACGGCGAATTCGATCCCGAGTCCTCCTCGCTGGTGTACGGCCCGATCAACAAGCCGCGCTGGATCTACGCCTGCTCCAAGCAGCTGATGGACCGCGTGATCCACGCCTACGGCATGGAACAGGGCCTGAACTACACGCTGTTCCGCCCCTTCAACTGGATCGGCGCCGGCCTCGACTCGATCTTCGAATCGAAGGAAGGCTCCTCGCGCGTGGTGACCCAGTTCCTGGGCCACATCGTGCGCGGCGAACCGATCAAGCTGGTCGACGGCGGCGAGCAGAAGCGCGCCTTCGCCGACATCGCCGACGGCATCAGCGCGCTGATGCGCATCATCGAGAACCCGAACGGCGTGGCCAGCGGCAAGATCTACAACATCGGCAACCCGGGCAATATCCACTCGGTGCGCGAGCTGGCCGAGATGATGCTGAAGATGGCCGGCGACTACCCCGAATACGCCGAGGAAGCCAAGAAGACGCAGATCATCGAGACCTCGTCCGGTGACTTCTACGGCAAGGGCTACCAGGACGTGCAGCACCGCGTGCCGAAGATCGACAACACCATGACCGAGCTGGGCTGGAAGCCCGAGTTCAACATGGAACAGGCGCTGCGCCGCATCTTCGAAGCCTACCGTGGCAAGGTGGTGGAAGCGCGCACCCTGGTCGACTCGGCTTCCTGAGTACGGCGCCGATGGCACGCATCGCCCTGAAGGTGGACGTCGACACCCTGCGCGGCACGCGCGAGGGGGTGCCGGCCCTGCTGAACATGCTGGAGAAGGTGCGTGCCGAAGCCACCTTCCTCTACAGCCTCGGCCCCGACCACACCGGCTGGGCGCTGCGGCGCGTGTTCCGTCCCGGTTTCCTGAAGAAGGTCTCGCGCACCTCGGTGGTGTCCAACTACGGGCTGCGCACGCTGATGTACGGCGTGCTGCTGCCCGGCCCGGACATCGGCCGGCGCGGCGCCGCCCAGATGCGCGCCGCGCAGGCGGCCGGCCACGAGTGCGGCATCCACACCTGGGACCACGTCTACTGGCAGGACAATGTGCGCGGCCGCGACGCAGCCTGGACGCGCCGGCAGATGCAGAGCGCCTTCGACCGCTTCGTCGACATCTTCGGCGAAGCGCCGCCGACGCATGGCGCGGCCGGCTGGCAGATGAACGACGAGGCCTTCCTGCAGATCGACGACTGGGGCATGGCCTATGCTTCGGACGGCCGCGGCGTCTCGCCCTACATCCCGACCGTGGGCGGCCGGCCCTGCCGCCACGTGCAGATGCCGACCACGCTGCCGACCCTGGATGAACTGATCGGTGTCGACGGCCTGACCGAGGACAATGTGCACGAAGCCGTGCTGAAACTGAGCGCGGATGGCCGCGATCATGTCTTCACGCTGCACACCGAACTGGAAGGCGGCAAGCTCGCGCCGGTCTTCATGCGCCTGCTGCAGGGCTGGCGGGCGCAAGGGCACGAGCTGGTGTCGATGGCCACCTACTACCGCCATCTCGACCGCAGCACCCTGCCGCAGCTGCCCGTGAGCTGGGGCAGCATCCCCGGGCGCAGTGGTGAGCTGATCATTCAGCCTTGAGGCTGCGCGCAGAGCGATCGCCTGCTCCCCGCGTCCCCCTGACGAGACTGTCATCGCGCGGTCATGCTGCCGTGGCCGACCGCTCGCTGCGCCGGTTTCCGGCATGCGATCCCCGCATGCACCCTGACCGGAGACCTGCATGACGACACCGTTCCGCAATGGTCTGGCCGCCTTCGGGCTGGCCGGCACCCTGGCCTTGGCCGCAGTACCCGCCGAGGTCAGCGCCGCCGACGCGCCCCTGCCATCATCCGCTTTGCCTCAAGGGCCCTTGCCGGGCGAGCGCGTCCAGCCCGCAATGTCTCGCACACCGTCGTGGTCGCGCCGCGCCAGAGGAATATCGACGTCGAGGCCGGCGAGTCGGTAGCGTTCCGCTTTGGCACGCAGAAGGCAGCCTGGGCCTTCGCGCCGTGCTTCGGCGCCGGTGCTCTCGAACGGGTCCGCAAATTCTCCGGGATCCCTGCCGCGCTGGGTATCTGGATGCGGATCCGCCCGGGCAGCATGTTCAGCGGCGGATGACGCGTGCGCGCCTGCCGTACGCGAGGTCCACATATCCTAGGGTTTACCCTGTCAACTTCGGCCACCTGGTGACGCTAACTGTGAGGGTTTTCCATCACAAGAACGGGTCCGCCGCCGCATCGTACGGCTGGCGATAGGGGTTGCAGCGCATGTTACGCATTGAAGATCTGGATACGCCGCCGGAGGTATTCCTGCGCGACCAGGCAGAGGGGTATGACTTCTATACCGCCTTCCAAGGGGCAAAAATCGAGGGGTTCCGCTTCGGCTACTTTGCCGTCTACCGGCACGACACCCTGGTGACCGTGGCGCCGTATTTCGTCATGGACTTCCGCCTGGACACGCTGCTGCCGGCGGGCCTGCTCAAGCGCAGCCTGAGCTGGATCAAGTTCAACCTGGCCTGCATCGGCAGCCCGACGGCGGACTTCGGCCGCATCCATGGCGAGGTCTCGAGCGATATCCTCGCGCTGATCAATGCCACGCTGTCGACGCGCGGCAGCCTGCTCGCCTACAAGGGCTTCGGCGATGGCCTGCCGGTGGCGGGTTTCGTGCAAGCGGCCGGACTGCCGGTGCCGGTGCTGCCGCTGCGGCCCGACTACTTCAGCGCGCTCAAGAGCGATCGGCGCAACCTGCTCAAGCGAAAGCTGAAGAAGGCGAGCACGCTGCGCTATGAAGAGTGCGACGGCCTCGCGCCTGAGCTGGTGGAGGCGGTGCACAGGCTTTACCTGAACACATACAACAAGGCCGAGCTGAAGTTCGAAAAGCTCACCCCAGAGTATTTCCGCCGGACCGCGCCGATCAGCAAGTACCTGCTGTTCTTCCACGAGGATGAACTGATCGGCTTCACCCAGCTGATCGGGCGCAACGGCCGCCTGGTCAACCGCTATATCGGCCTCGACTACGACAAGAGCGACCAGCACGGCCTGTACTTCGCCATGTTCATCCGCGCGGTCGAGGTGGGTGCGCGCGAGGGCTACCGCGACATGGAGCTCGGCGCCACCGCCTACGAGTTCAAGCGCATCCTGGGGGCGCAGCAGGTACCGACCTGGAATTACTACCGCCACACCACGCCGTGGGTCAACTGGGTGCTGGGCAAGCTGCGCAGCGTGCTGGAGCCTTCCGAGTCCGAACTGCGCTGAGACAGCGCTGATCTGGCGCCGCGGGCGGCCCGCCCGTCGCGTCAGGCGGCGATGCCGCCGGCAGGCCGGGCGGCGCCTTGCGGCGCCCGCGCTTCCTGCTGCCTGGCCAGCCGCAGCCCGTTGAACACGACCAGCAGGCTGGCGCCCATGTCGGCGAACACCGCCATCCACATGGTGCCCTCGCCCATCACCGTGAGCACCAGGAACACGGCCTTGATGCCGAGCGCCAGCACGATGTTCTGCCACAGGATGCGCGAGGTCTGGCGCGAGAGGCGGATAAAGGCGGGCACCTTGCGCAGGTCGT
The DNA here is from genome assembly GCF_001854305.1 of Cupriavidus sp. USMAA2-4. Taxonomy (NCBI): domain Bacteria; kingdom Pseudomonadati; phylum Pseudomonadota; class Betaproteobacteria; order Burkholderiales; family Burkholderiaceae; genus Cupriavidus; species Cupriavidus sp. USMAA2-4. The sequence goes on from NZ_CP017749.1 coordinate 3,096,123, forward strand.
CGTCCATCAGCGCCACGTCGGCGGTCTCGATCGCGGTATCGGTACCGGCCGCGCCCATGGCGAAACCGATGTCCGCGCGCGCGAGCGCCGGTGCGTCATTGATGCCGTCGCCCACCATGCCGGTCTTGCCGGCCCCTCCTTCCAGCGTCGCCGCCAGCGCGGCCAACGCATCTGCCTTGTCCTGCGGCAACTGGTCGCCGCGTGCTTCGTCGATGCCCACCTGCGCAGCGATTGCGGCGGCCGTGTGCGGGTTGTCGCCCGACAGCATCAGCGTCTTGACACCCAGCGCATGCAATTCGGCGATCGCCTGCCGGCTGCTTTCGCGCACCGTGTCCGCCACGGCGAACAGGGCCAGCACACCATGGTCCGCGCCGGGTGCGCCTTCCAGGGCCAGCAGGACCACGGTCTTGCCCTGGCGCTCCAGCGCTTCGAGCCGGGCCTCCAGCGCGGGCGAGCACAGGCCGAGTTCATGCACCAGCCGGTGATTGCCCAGGCAATAGCGGCGGCCCGCAACGGTGCCGCGGGTGCCGCGGCCGGGCAAGGCTTCGAAGGCTTCCACGCCCAGCAGGTCGAGGCCGTCGGCGCCGGCGGCATGGGCCACGGCGAGAGAGACCGGGTGGTCCGAGCGTGCCGCCAGGCTGGCCGCGATGCGCCGCACCTGCGTCTCCTCGCCGGCCAGCACGGCGAAATCGGTCTGCGCGGGCTTGCCGTGCGTGAGCGTGCCGGTCTTGTCGAGCGCAAGCCAGCGCAGGTCCTTGCCCTGCTCCAGGTAGACGCCGCCCTTGACCAGGATGCCCTGGCGTGCGGCGGCGGCCAGGCCGCTGACGATCGTGACCGGCGTCGAGATCACCAGCGCGCACGGGCAGGCGATCACCAGCAGCACCAGGGCCTTGTAGCACCAATCCAGCCAGTCCCCGCCAAGCAGCAGGGGCGGCGCCAGCGCCACCAGCAGTGCCACGGCGAACACCACGGGCGTGTAGACGGCGGCGAAGCGGTCGACGAAGCGCTGGGTCGGCGCGCGGCTCGCCTGGGCGGCTTCGACCGCGTGGATGATGCGTGCCAGCGTCGAGTCGGCGGCCACCGCCGTCACGACGTATTCCAGTTCGCCCGCCTGGTTGATCGAGCCGGCGAACACGGCATCGCCCTCGCCTTTTTCCGCCGGCACGCTTTCGCCGGTGATCGGGGCCTGATCGATGGTGGAGCGGCCGCGGCTGACCTTGCCGTCCAGCGGAACGCGCTCGCCGGGGCGCAGGCGGACCGTGGCGCCGACCGCCACGCTGCGTGCCTCGACCTGCAGCCAGCCGCCGTCGGCCTGGCGCACGGTGGCCTGCTCCGGCGTCATCGCCATCAGGCCGCGGATGGCCTGGCGCGCGCGGTCGAGCGAGGCCGCCTCGATACGCTCGGCCACGGCGAACAACACCATCACCATGGCAGCCTCGGGCCACTGGCCGATCAGCATGGCGCCGGTCACGGCGATACTCATCAAGGCGTTGATGTTGAGCTTGCCGTGGCGCAGCGCGATCCAGCCCTTGCGGTACGTGTCCAGGCCGGCCAGGCCGATCGCGGCAAGCGCGAAGGCCAGCGGCAGCCAGGGCACGGCAAGGCCGGCCCACTCGCTGAGCTCGGCACTCAGGGCGGCGACGCCGGCCAGGGCGAGCGGCCACCATGGCTTGCGCACGGCCTCGGGCGCCGCCGCGGGCTCGGCGCCGGCTTCCAGCACTTCCGGCTTCATGCCAAGGCTTTCGATGGCACGCGCCAGGGAATCCAGCGACGCCAGCTTGTGATGGACCGTCAGCACCCGCTGCATCAGGTTGAAGTCCAGTGCCGCCACCCCGGGCATCGCGGCCAGCTTGTCGCGCAGCAGGGCTTCCTCGGTCGGGCAGTCCATGGCGTCGATGCGGTAGCGCACCGTGCGCGTGCCGGGAGGCGCCGCCTGCGCTACCCGGGGCGCGACGGGGGCGGCGCAGCAATCGCCGCCGTGGGCATGGCTGTGCTCATGCGTGTGCTCGTGGCCGTGCTCGTGGCCATGGCTGTGGCGGGGCTCATGGCCGGCTTCATGGTCGTGGCCGTGCACATGACCATGGTCGTCATGGTCGTGCCCGCAGGCCTTGCCAGCACCGGACGCGTGCCCATGCTGGACCTGTCCATGCGCATGGCCGGGTGCGTGATGAGGGGCGTCGCCCTTTGCCTCGGCCGTCCGGGGCTGGCACTGGCCGGCGCAGCAGCCCGGTTCTTCCCGCTTGTTCTGTGCCTGATCGGTCATGGTTCTTATCCGTTGGATGCTTTGCATGCGCTCGATGCGCTCGATGCTATTGAAGACCCTGAAGCGACTACAGGGTCAAGCATCCGGTCTGCGGCGCAGAGAATTCAGCCTCAAGGATCACAAAAACCGCGTACCGAGGTTTGTATGTGCCGCAAACTTAATATATGGCGCGGAAGCGCCGCGAGACGCCTGGGGCTTCCGACCCGCCGCCGGCCATGGCTATAATCGCGGCCATGCGCCGCATCCTGATCCTCCTGCTCGCTTTGCTGCTGCCGCTCCAGCTCGCCTGGGCCGGTGCCGCGGCCTATTGCGGGCACGAGAAGGGGGCCGCGTCGAGCCGGCATTTCGGCCACCACAGCCATGCGCACCTGGAACGGACCACCGCCGGCCACGCCGACGGCGAGGGCGCCAAGCTGCCCGACCTCGACTGTGCCATGTGCCATTTCGCCGGCTCGCACGGACTGGTTCCCGCCACCGACTGGTCGGCCGCGCCGGGCGTCGCCACGCTGCAATACCACCCGCTCGCGGCCACCTGGCGCTCGGCGCCCGCGCGCGCACCAGATCGTCCCCAATGGTCCCGTCCCGCCTAGCCGGCGAGACGACCGCGACCTATCTTTCCTGCTGACGCCGATTCGTCTCGCCGAATTCCCCGTTTCCAAACCGGTGCAATTCGATGAGAACACTCGTGATCCCGCTCGGGCTGGCGGCAGCCATGCTCGTCCCCGCGGCGTCCGCCCAGGATGCCCTGCCCTTGCCGCCACCGCCTTCGCCGGCCGCCGCGGCATCCCCTCCTATCCCGGCCTCGCGCCAAGCCGAAGCCGGCATGCCGGCGGAATCCACCGGCGTGCTGACGCTCGACAGCGCTCTGGCCCTGGCCGTGGCCTACAACGACACACTGCGCGCCGCTCGCCATGAGGTGGCCGCCAGCGATGGCGGCGTGCTCCAGGCCGGCCTGCTGCCCAACCCCGAAGTGGCTGTGCAGATGGAGGACACGCGCGAAGCGTCGCGCACCCTCACCGGGCAGCTCAACCTGCCGATCGAACTGGGCGGCAAGCGTGCCGCGCGCGTCAGCGCCGCGCAGAAGGCGCGCGAGCTCGCCCTGGCGCAACTTGCGGGCACGCAAGCCAGCTTGCGCGCGGCCGTCAGTGCCGCCTTCTTTGAACTCTTGATCGCCCAGGAGCGCGTCACGCTTGCGCGCGGCACGCTGGGGATCGCCGCCGAAGGCATGCAGGCCGCCGCGCGCCGCGTCGCCGCCGGCAAGATCGCCCCGCTGGAGGAAACCAAGGCGCGCGTCGAGCAGGCCAATGCCGAACTGGAACTGTCGGAGGCGACGGCCGGCCTGGCACAGGCGCGCCAGGCGCTGTCCAGCCTGTGGGGTAGCCCCGTGCCCGGCTTCGGCGAAGCGGGTGGCGACCTGCAGACCGTACCCGCCGCCCCGGCCGACGTCTCGCTGGCGGGCGGACTCGACGCCGCGCCGGCCCTGCTGGCCAGCCGGCGCGAGATGGAGCGCCGCCAGGCCGAGATCGAGGTCGAACGCAGCCGCCAGTACCCGGACCTGACGGTGAGCCTCGGCGCCAAGCGCGACAACGGCAGCGGTCGCGGCGCCTATCCGGTGCTGGGCATCTCCTTGCCGCTGCCGCTGTTCGACCGCAACCAGGGGCGCCTCTACACGGCGCTGCGGCAGGCCGACAAGGCGGCGGACGAGTACCGTGCCACGCGGGTCCGGCTCGACACCGAACTGCGCCAGGCGGCCAGCCGCCTGGCGGTCGCGCGGACTTCCGCCGAGACGCTGCGCGCGACCGTGCTGCCGGGCGCACAGCAGGCGTATGGCGCCGCCCGGCGCGGCTTCGAGGCCGGCAAGTTCACCTACCTGGACGTGCTCGATGCCCAGCGCACGCTGTTCCAGGCGCGCATCCGCTACCTCGGCGTGCTGGCCGGCGCCTACCAGGCCGCCGCCGCCATCGACGGCATTCTCGGCCGCTGAAGCCGCATCACAGGACATCTCATCCATGGCAATCACCCGACAACAGAAGATGATGATCGCGGCCATCGCCGCAGCGGCCGCGCTGGCCGCCGGCGGCCTGCTGCTGAGCGGCGACGGTGCCAACGCCCATGCCGACGGCGAGGCCGGGCATGCGCATGCAGCCGAGGCCGGGGCCGCCAAGGCCGATACCGGCCCCAACGGCGGCAAGCGCTACGTCGATGGCGACTACACGCTCGAGGTCCTGCTGGCCGAAGACGGCGGCGAACCGCGCCTGCGCGTGTGGGCCACGGCCGCGGGCAAGCCGTTGGCGCCGGCGGGCGTGACCTTGCAAGGCATCGTGCAGCGCCCGACCGGTGAAAGCGAAGCACTCGCCTTCCGCGCCGCCAAGGACGGCCTGGTCAGCACCACGGCCGTGGCGGAACCGCATGCCTTCGAAATCCGCCTCGACCTGGCGGTACCCGGCCGAGCCAAGGCCGCGACGGTGCGCCTGCGCAGCGAGGAGGGCCTGGTGGAAATGACGCCGGAGCAGATCCAGTCGGCGGCGCTCACGCTGCGCACCGCCGGCCCCGCGCGCGTCGAGGACAGCGCCCAGTTCCCCGGCGAAATCCGCTTCAACGAGGATCGCACCGCCCACGTGGTGCCCCGCCTCGCCGGCGTGGCGGAGGCGGTGCCGGCCAATCTCGGCCAGCGCGTGAAGAAAGGCGAGCTGCTCGCGGTGATCGCCAGCACGGCGCTGTCGGACCAGCGTAGCGAGTGGCTGGCCGCCCAGCGCCGCCTCGAACTCGCACGCACCACCTATGCGCGCGAGAAGACGCTGTGGCAGGACCGCATCTCGGCCGAGCAGGATTTCCTCGCCGCCCGTACCGCCCTGCAGGAAGCCGAGATCGCCGCCAGCAACGCCGCGCAGAAGCTCGACGCCATCGGCGCGGCGCGCAGCGGCAGCGCGCTCAACCGCTTCGAGCTGCGCGCCCCGTTCGACGGCGTCATCGTCGAGAAGCACCTCTCGCTGGGCGAGGCGGTAGCCGCCGACGCCAATGTCTTCACGGTCTCTGACCTGTCCACGGTGTGGGCCGAGTTCTTGATCGCGCCCAAGGACCTGGACAGCGTGCGCATGAATGAAAAGGTCAAGATCGCCTCGACCGCCTTCGACGGCAAGGCCGAGGGCCGTGTGTCCTACGTGGGGGCGCTGCTCGGCCAGCAGACCCGCACGGCCACCGCCCGCGTCACCCTGCCCAATCCCGAGATGGCCTGGCGCCCGGGACTGTTCGTCACGGTCAGCGTGACGCGCAGCGAGACCGAGGTCCCGGTCGCCATCGATGCCGAGGCGCTGCAGACCGACGGCGGACAGGCGCGCGTGTTCGTCGCCGTGCCGGGCGGCTTCCTCGCGCAGCCGGTGCAGACCGGCCGCAGCGACGGCAAGCGCGTGGAAATCGTCTCCGGCCTCAAGCCGGGCTGGCGCTACGTGGCCGGCAACAGCTTCGTGCTGAAGGCCGAGATGGGCAAGGCCGGTGCCGAGCACGCGCACTGAACCGGAGAGCGATATGTTCGAACGACTGATACGCTTCGCCATCGCGCAGCGCTGGCTGGTCATGCTCGCCGTGCTCGGCGTGGCGGCGCTGGGCCTCTATAGCTACAAGCGCCTGCCCATCGATGCCGTGCCCGACATCACCAATGTCCAGGTGCAGATCAACAGCAGCGCCGCCGGCTATTCGCCGCTGGAGACCGAGCAGCGCGTCACCTACCCGATCGAGACCGCCATGGCCGGCCTGCCCGGCCTGGAGCAGACGCGCTCCCTGTCGCGCTACGGGCTCTCGCAGGTCACCGTGATCTTCCGGGACGGCACCGACATCTACTTCGCGCGCCAGCTGGTCAACCAGCGGCTGCAGGAGGCCCTGGTGCAGCTGCCGCCGGGGGTGGTGCCGCAGATGGGGCCGATCTCGACCGGCCTGGGCGAGATCTACCTGTGGACCGTGGAGGCCGAGCCCGGCGCGCGCAAGCCGGACGGCACGCCCTACACTCCGGCCGACCTGCGCGAGATCCAGGACTGGGTCATCAAGCCGCAGTTGCGCACCGTGCCCGGCGTGACCGAGATCAACACCATCGGCGGCTTCGCCAAGGAGTACCTGATCGCCCCCAGCCCCGAACGCCTGGGCGCCTACGGCCTGAGCCTGCAGGACGTGGTGCAGGCGCTGGAGCGCAACAACGCCAACGTGGGCGCGGGCTACATCGAGCGGCGCGGCGAGCAGTACCTGGTGCGCGCGCCCGGCCAGGTCAAGTCGCTGGATGACATCCGCGACGTCATCGTCGGCACCGCCCAGGGGCAGCCGATCCGCATCCGCGACGTGGCCGAAGTCGGCCTCGGCCGCGAACTGCGCACCGGCGCGGCCACCGACAACGGCCGCGAAGTGGTGCTGGGTACGGTCTTCATGCTGATCGGCGAGAACAGCCGCACCGTGTCGCGCGCGGTCGACGCCCGCATGGCCGCCATCAACCGCACATTGCCGCCGGGCGTGCGGGCGGTGACGGTCTACGACCGCACCGTGCTGGTCGACAAGGCGATCGCCACGGTGAAGAAGAACCTGCTGGAGGGCGCCGCCCTGGTGGTGGCCATCCTCTTCCTCTTCCTCGGCAACCTGCGTGCCGCGCTGATCACGGCGCTGGTGATCCCGCTGTCGATGCTGTTCACCTTCACCGGCATGGCAGCCTACAAGATCAGTGCCAACCTGATGAGCCTGGGCGCGCTGGACTTCGGCATCATCGTCGACGGCGCCGTGGTGATCGTGGAGAACTGCGTGCGCCGCCTGGCCCACGCCCAGCAGGAACGCGGCCGGCCGCTGACACCGGCCGAGCGCTTCCAGGAAGTCTTCGCCGCCTCGCGCGAGGCACGCCGCGCGCTGATCTACGGCCAGCTGATCATCATGATCGTCTACCTGCCGATCCTGGCGCTGACCGGTGTCGAGGGCAAGATGTTCCACCCGATGGCGCTCACGGTGGTGCTGGCACTGCTGGGGGCGATGGTGCTGTCGGTGACCTTCGTGCCGGCGGCCGTGGCGCTCTTCATCGGCGAGCGCGTGGCGGAGAGCGAGAACCGCCTGATGGCAGGCGCACGCCGCCTTTATGCGCCGCTGCTGGCCTGGACCCTGGCCAACACGCCGGTCGTGCTGGCCTTCGCCGGCGCCGCCGTGCTGCTGGCCGGCCTGACCGCCACGCGCCTGGGCAGCGAGTTCATCCCCAGCCTCGACGAAGGCGACTTCGCCGTGCAGGCCTTGCGCATTCCCGGCACCAGCCTGAGCCAGTCGATCGCCATGCAGCAGCAGATCGAAACGCGGCTGAAGGCGAAGTTCCCCGAGATCGAACGCGTGTTCGCCCGCACCGGCACCGCCGAGATTGCGTCGGATCCGATGCCGCCCAACGCCTCCGACGGCTACGTCATGCTCAGGCCGCGTGCGCAATGGCCGGACCCGTCCAAGCCGCGCGCCCTGCTGCTCGAGCAGATGCAGGCCGAACTGGAGACGCTGCCGGGCAACCGCTTCGAGTTCTCGCAGCCGATCCAGCTGCGTTTCAACGAGTTGATCTCCGGGGTGCGCAGCGACGTCGCCGTCAAGCTGTTCGGCGACGACAACGGCGTGCTGGAAGATACCGCGCAGAAGATCGCCGCCGTGCTGGGCAGGATCCCGGGCGCCAGCGAGGTGAAGGTGGAGCAGACCAGCGGGCTGCCGGTGCTGACGGTCGAAGTGGACCGCGCCAAGGCGGCACGCTATGGCCTGAACATGGCCGACGTGCAGGATACCGTGGCCATCGCCATCGGCGGGCGCGATGCCGGCATCCTGTACCAGGGCGACCGGCGCTTCAATATCGGCGTGCGGCTGCCCGAAGGGATCCGCGCCGATGTCGAGGCGCTGCGCCGCCTGCCGATCCCGCTGCCCAAGGCCGGCGAAGCGGCTGCGGGGCTGCCGCGCGCCAGCTACATCCCGCTGGGCGAACTGGCCACGCTGGAGTTGGCGCCCGGCCCCAACCAGGTTTCGCGCGAGAACGGCAAGCGCCGCATCGTGATCAGCGCCAATGTGCGCGGGCGCGATGTCGGCGGCTTCGTGGCGCAGGCCATGGCCGCGCTGGACCAGCAGGTCAAGGTGCCGACCGGCTACTGGATCACCTGGGGCGGCACCTTCGAGCAACTGCAGTCCGCCACCGCCCGCCTGCAGGTGGTGGTACCGGTCGCGCTGCTGCTGGTCTTGCTGCTGCTGTTCAGCATGTTCGGCAACCTCAAGGACGGCCTGCTGGTCTTCACCGGCATCCCCTTCGCCCTGAGCGGTGGCATCCTGGCCCTGTGGCTGCGCGGCATCCCGCTGTCGATCTCGGCGGCGGTTGGTTTCATCGCGCTGTCGGGCGTCGCGGTGCTCAACGGCCTGGTGATGCTGTCCTTCGTGCGCGGGCTGCGCGAGCAGGGCCTGGGGCTGGACGAGGCGGTGCGCGACGGTGCACTGACGCGGCTGCGGCCCGTGCTGATGACCGCGCTGGTGGCCTCGCTCGGCTTCGTCCCGATGGCGATCGCCACCGGCACCGGCGCGGAGGTGCAGCGTCCGCTGGCCACCGTGGTGATCGGCGGCATCCTGTCCTCGACGGCCCTGACCCTGCTGGTGCTGCCGGTACTGTACCGGCTCGCGCACCGGCGCGACACCGCGCCATCGGCGTCCGTGGCGAGCACCCCGCACGCCGACGGCGAGCTGCCTGCCGCCGGATGACGCCAGCCCGGCCCGGCGGCTATCGTGCGGCCGGGCCGGCCCGGCGTTCGGGCTTCAGGGCACGACATTCAGCATCCACGATACGCCGAAGCGATCGCGCACCATGCCGAAGCCTTCGGCCCAGAAGGTCTTCTGCACCGGCATCAGCACGGTGCCGCCGTCCGCCAGCGCCGCGCACAGGCGCTGCGCCTCCTCGACTGAGGCCGGATCGAGCGACAGGCTGAAGCCGGCAAAGGAGACCGGCTGGCCGGGCATGCCGTCCGAGGCCATGATCTGGCTGCTGCCGACCTGGAGGTTGGCATGCATGATTTTCTCTTCCCACCCCGGCGGCACCGGCGGCCCGCCGGCCGGGGCTTCCTTCTGGCGCATCATGAACGTCACGCTGGCGCCGAGCACCGCGCCGTAGAACGTCATTGCCTCTTCGCAGCGGCCGCCGAAGGTCAGATAAGGTTGTACCTGCATCGCGTCTCTCCTGTCGTGGGTCCGGCTGACTGCCGGTGAAGGCATTATGACGCCGCCGGGTTGCGGGCGCGCGGCATCCCCGCCTGGCCCTGGTATTTCCGGTAACTTTTGATTGCAAGCGGATTTCAGCCTTGCAGGAATACTCGAAGAATCAAATCGAGAGATCGGACGGCCATCGCGTGCCAGCGTGCCAGCGTGCTGCGCCGCGCCCGCGCCGTCCTTGCACGCGGGTGAGCCATGGACCACAGTGCAGGCGCTCCCCATGATGTGCGCGCGCATGCTGCGCCACCATCGGACCGACACTTTCCACCCCCTGAGGGCGGCAGCCGGCCAGGCGCTCAGGCGCCGCCGCGTGGGGCCTGAGCGCCGGCTCCGTAGGGAAACATCAGTTCGAGCACGGTCTCGCCCGCGCTGCTGGAGGCCGTCACGGTGCCGCCGTGCAACCGCATGATGCTGTCGACGATGGCCAGCCCCAGCCCGGTGGAGCCCGCCGAGTTGCTGCGCGCCGGGTCGCCCCGGTAGAAGCGGCCGAACACGTGCGGCAAGGTCTGCGGCGAGATGCCCGCGCCGCCGTTGGTCACGCGGATGCGGGTCGCCTGGTCAGCGCTCGCCACCTCGATGCCGACCCGGCTGCCGGCCGGCGAGTGGCGCAAGGCATTCTCGACCAGGTTGGTCACGGCCCGCCGCAACAGCGTCTGGTCGGCACGCACGGTACCGCTGCCGGCCAGCTCCAGCGCCAGGTCGCGTTCGGCGGCCACCGCCTCGAAGTAGTCCACCACCTTCTCCATTTCCGCGCGGGCGTCGAGCGGGCGCAGGTCCAGCGCGACTTGCGCATGGTCGGCGCGAGCCAGGAACAGCATGTTCTCGATCATGCGCGCGAGGCGCTCATACTCCTCCAGGTTCGACTCGAGCAGCATCTCGTATTCCTGCTGCGCACGCGGCTGCGCCAGCGTGACCTGGGTCTGGCCGATCAGGTTGCTGATGGGCGTGCGGAAATCGTGGGCCAGGTCGGCCGAGAATTCGGACAGACGGGAGAAGCTGTCCTGCAGCCTTGCCAGCATGCCGTTGAACGCATCGGCCAGGTCGCGCAGCTCGGCCGGGGCGCGGCCGGTGTCGAGGCGCGTCGCCAGCCGGCTGGTGGTGACGGCCGACGCCTCCTTGGCCATGCGGCGCAGCGGCCGCAGGCCACGGCACGCCAGCAGCCAGCCGAGGCCGGCCGCCACGCCCGCCCCGCATAGCGTGGCCCACAGCATGCGGCGCTGGTAGGCACCCATCAGCACGGCGCGGTAGCCCGCGTCGCGCGCCACCACGATCTCGACCGCCTCATCGCTGTCGCCGATCCGGCCCAGCGCCGCGATGCCGCTGGACGCCACGCCGTTGCGAGGATGCCAGACCTGCAGGTCCTCGCGTTCAGGGGTCGCCTCGGCGGGCAGCACGCGCAGCGGCGGCACCTGTTCGTGGCGCGGATTGCAGTTGATCAGCGTTTCCCCCTGGCGCGTGCGCACCATCAGGATCAGGCCTTCGTGGCCCAGGGCCAGGTCGGAGAAACGATGGGAGTCCTGGCGCACCTCGTCCACGGAGCCCACCTCGCGCAACAGGTGGCGCACCACCAGCACCTCGCCGATCAGATCGCCTTCGTCGCGCTCCTCGAGCTGCGCGGCCAGGCCGCGTGTCAGGTAGGTGCCGACACCGACCAGGATGGCCACGGTGGCGAGACCATAGGCCAGCGCCAGGCGGACCGTCAACGATTGGTGCAGCCGCCGCCGCAGGCCGGCCGCCGGCACCTGCCGCAGCGGCGCGGGTTGGTCCGGCTCGCCTGCGCCGCTCACGACAAGCCCTCCTCGTCCAGCACATAGCCCATGCCACGCCGCGTGTGGATCAGCTTCTGCTCGAACGGCTCGTCGACCTTGGCGCGCAGGCGGCGGATCGACACGTCGACCACATTGGTGTTGCTGTCGAAGTTCATGTCCCAGACCTGGGAAGCGATCAGCGAGCGCGACAGCACTTCGCCGCGCCGGCGCGCCAGCAGCTGCAGCAGCGCGAACTCCTTCGAGGTGAGTTCCACTTTCTGCCCGGCGCGGGTGACACGGCGGCGCACGGTGTCGATCTGCAGGTCGGCCACTTCGATCAGCTCGCTCTCGCGCAGCGGGCCACGCCGCAGGATGGTGCGGATCCGCATCACCAGCTCGGCGAAGGAGAAGGGCTTGATCATGTAATCGTCGGCCCCGAGCTCGAGCCCCTTGAGCCGGTCCGGCAGCGTATCGCGCGCGGTCAGGAACAGTACCGGGGTATCGCGGTCGCGGCGCAATTCACGCAGCACCTGCCAGCCGTCCAGCCCTGGCAGCATCACGTCCAGCACGATCAGGTCATAGGCCTGCCCGCGCGCATGGGCGAGGCCGTCGATGCCGTCGCGGGCGAGGTCGGCCACGAAGCCGGACTCGGTCAGCCCCTTGAGCAGGTAGTCACCCGCCTTCGGCTCGTCTTCCACAATCAGGATGCGCATGGTCTCACTCTTGGTTCACGCCCGCCGCCCGGCGGGCGCCTCTGGCCTCGGCTTTCCGCAGCGATGGTCCGGTGGCGATACGCTACCGCAGCCAGGCCTTGCGGAAGCGAACATTGCAGCTTTGTCATGCTGATGTCAGCAAAATGACGCAAGAAAAACCGGTATAATGGCCAATTGACCGCATTTGATACGGTTTGGTTCGCGCCACGGTCTTTGCGGTTGATGCGAACAATGCGGCCGATGCAACCCAATGCGGCCGATGCCGGCCTCCGATTGCCGGCGCGGTACGCCTCCAGTCGCCTGACCAATCCCCGTCGATGAAACGCTTGCTGCGCTGCTTCCTGTTGTGTCTCGCAGTGTTCGCGCTTCCCTTCCAGGGCGCGGCGGCGGTCATGATGGTCGGCACCGCCGCGCAGGAGGCCGGGGTGGGCGTGTCGATGGCGTCGCATCACGCCGCCGTCCTGATGGAAACGCGCGCCAGCCTGACCAGCGCGCATGATGCGGGCACCGCGCCGCACTGCCACAAAGCCGCCAAGGCTGCGCCGGACGGCGCCGCCGACGCCGGCAAGGCACCGCTCCCGCGCTAGGGCTCCGACCCCACGGCGGCTGCAGCCTCTGCGGCCTCTGCGCACTCAGTGGCGCCCCGCCCGGGACCGGTGACGACGCCTGCCTTGTCGCATGCGCAACGGCTGGAGCGAATCCCATCTGGTGGCCGAGCCGGTCGAGCGCGAGTTCGCGCCGGGCATGAAGGCGCATCCGTCGGACAACGCCGGCCAGACCCCTGGTCCCACGTATCGAATCCGTGGAGGACGACCGCAAGCGCATCCACATGGACACGCCGACCATCGAGCATGGCCCTCGCCAAGCTCGACATGGAGGCCAGAACGATGGTGTTCCAGGTCGCCGATCCCGCCTGGATCAATGCCGCCAAGGCAGGCGACATGGCCCGCTTCGCCGTCGAGCGGCGGGATGGCCTGCTGACCGTCACCGCCATCGAGCCCGCGCCCTGGCGGTCGGCGGGATCAGGCCGTGGTCGACAAGAGGGCCCCGCTGGCACTGGAGCCGGAGGCATTCAGCAACTGGGCCAGTGCCGCCATCGCAGACTGCAGTGCCGCGGACGTGGAAGCGATCTCGGTCTGCAGCGCGGACACCGCCGCCGCCTTCGCCTTGTCGTCCATCTTGCTTGCCTGCAGCGCCTGCAGTCGGGTCTCCTCTTCCTGCAATTGCTTCTGCAATTGGGCGATCTGCTTCCTCAGTTGCGCCTCGGTCGTAGAGCTGCCCGTGCTGGAACCGCTGCCACCGGCGGCCCCGGCACCAGCCTGGCCCACAGCCGGTGGCGCCGTTGCGCCTTGGGAGGTGGCCGCGGCCGAGGTGTCGCCGCTGACGGGTGACTGCGCCTTGGCCGAGGTGCCGGCCTGCGCCGCCACCTGGGGTTGAATGAGGGGAATACTGGACATCCGCTGATCTCCGAGAAGGTTTGGGGACACGCCGGGACGGCTCTCCCACCTTCTACGGTTCCGCCGGGCGAAAATTGAGCGCCTGCCCGGCCATGGACCGGCACCATTCCTTCGCCATACTTACACGTCCCCGCCGTCCTTGGACGACCAGCGCGAACGCGCGCCGGCCTCGGGCGGCGGCATCAGCGGATCGAGGTCGGCGCCCGGCATAGGCTCGGGAATCGGCCGGCCGGAATCGCGCCACTCGGCCGCGGCGGCGAAGCCATAGCGCTCGGCATAACCCTTGAACCACATGCCCTCGGGGGAATGCCGCGCGATGCCGTCGAACAGGTTGGCCAGCGTCTGCGTGCTGTGCAGGCCCATGTTCTCGTAGGCCTGGTTGATCATCAGCTTCTGCATCATCAACTGGTTCTTCGGCACCGCGGCGATGCGCTCCGCCAGCCGGCGCACGGCCCCGTCGAGTTCGGCGGCCGGCACCGCCTCATGTGCCAGGCCCCAGGACTGCGCGGTGCGGCCATCGATGACGTCGCCGGTGAACAGCATGCGCTTGGCTTTCTCCGCGCCGATGCGGTATACCCACATCGCCGTGGTCGGGCACCCCCAGACGCGCGCCGGCATATAGCCGATACGGGCATCCTCGGCCATCACCAGCAGGTCGGCGCATAGCGCGATGTCCGAGCCGCCGGCCACGGCGTAGCCATGGACCTTGCAGAGGGTCGGTTTGTAGGAGCGCCACAGGCTGAAAAAGTGGTCGGTATTGGCCCGCATCAGGCGATAGTCGCGCATCGGGTCCCATGGCATGGGCTGCGTATAGCGGCGCTCGCGGTCACCTTCCGCGAAATCCTTGAGGTCATAGCCCGCGCAGAATGCCTTGCCGGCGCCTTGCAGCACGATCACGTGCACGCGCTCGTCGTCATTGGCCGCGGCCACCGCCTGCGCGATCTCGCCGGGCATGGCGGCATCGATGGCATTGAGCCGCTCGGGCCGGTTCAGCGTAATGAACGCCAGGCGGTCTTCCACCTCCAGCTTCAGGGTCGTGAACACCATGATTGCCTCCTCCGTGCTGCCGGGATTCCCAAGGAAAGCACCCGGCGACGGCCTGCGGCCGGCGCGGGCATCGTGCCATTAGAGCAGCGACGGACGACGGCCCACAAGGTGCGGTGCCGCATTCAAGGAGGCTGGGCAGCCTTGCCGACTCAGCGGAAGAAGCGCATGGCCGGGCTATGCGACGCGGAAATGCTCGATGGACTGGCCGGCATTGACGGCGCGCTGCAACCAATCGGGGTATTCACCGGTGCCGTCCCAGGACTGGCCCAGGGCGTTGCGGTAAAGCGCCATCGGGGCGGACGCCGGGACCGGCGGCGGCGCCTCAGCCTCCGCCGTGGCGACGCTGCCGGGGAAACACCCTGCTTCGACGAGATCCTCCAGCGTCAAGCCATGGCGATCCATCTGCTCGCGCACCCATGCTGCCGCTGCGAGCCTGGCAGTTTCAAACTCTGACATTGATATAGCCGAGAAGCCCGCGGACTGACGCGCCGCGCGGGCGAACGTGAGGGAGCGGCCAGACCGGCGACCGCCCCATGGCGGGGATTCTACAGGTAGACAGCCGTCATACGATGCGGAATTGCCCGTACTCTTGTTGCCGCCGGTGCAGCAAGGGTCCGCGGGCGCGGGCAGGGGTGCTTCGGCCTTGCTGCGGCGAAGACGCCAAGTCCCTGATTTCAACTGCTTTTCCGCTGGCGCCACGCAGCGCGCGCAAGCGCATCCGGGAAAAGACAAGGGGCGCGGCGATTCCTGTCCTGCGCGACTCGCGGCGACGCTGTTGCATCTGGCCGCCCGCGAAGCGTGGCGTGCGCATCACCCGAGGGGGAATCAACTGGATCCGCCGGTTTACTTCGCGCGCGAAACATTTATACTTCGCATGCGAAATACATCGCTAACCGGAGACACCTCCATGAATACCGACCTCGATATCGACCTCACCGAAGGCGTGCTGACTCTCACGCTTGCCCGCCCCGCAAAGAAGAATGCCTTGACCAACGAGATGTATGGCGCGCTGGCCGACGCCATCGCGGGTGCCGCCACCGATGCCGAAGTCCGCGTCGTGCTGATCCAGGGCGACGGTGACCTCTTCACCGCGGGCAACGACATGGCGGAATTCGCCGCACAGGCCGTTGGCAAAGGGCCGGAGGAACGCCATGTCGCGCGCTTCCTGCACAGCCTGTCCAACGCGCTGGTACCGATCGTGGCAGCGGTCCAGGGCAAGGCGGTCGGTATCGGTACCACGATGCTGCTCCATTGCGACTACGTGCTGCTGGCCGAGGGCGCCGAATTGACGACCCCTTTCATCAATCTCGCGCTGGTACCCGAGGCGGCGTCCAGCCTGCTGCTGCCCCAGCGCATCGGCCACGCGCGGGCCTTCGAAATGTTTGCGCTCGGCGAGCCCCTGCCCGCCACTTCGGCACTTGCCTGGGGCATCGCCAACCGGATCGTGCCGGCGGCTACCCTGCGCAGCGAGGCCCGCCGCGTCGCGGACGCGCTCGCCGCCAAGCCGCAGGGCGCGCTGGGTGCGATGAAGCGCCTGATGCGCGATGCCGGCAAGCTGGTGGCGCAGATCGAAGCGGAGGGCGCGGCCTTCGCCCAGCGGCTGGCCAGCCCCGAGGCGAGGGAAGCCTTCCAGGCCTTCGCCGAGAAGCGCCGGCCCGATTTCAAGCGCCTGGCGCAACGTTAGCCGGCGCGGTCGGCTAGGCGAGATCGTCGTCGGAGGCCGGGAACTTCTCCTGCAGGCTGGCAAGCCAGCGCGCCACTACGTCGATCTCGGCCTCGGAGAAGCCGTCGGTCAGGCGCGCGTTCAACTCCGTCAGGCCCGCCTTGGAGCGCTTCAGTGCCGCCCGGCCGGCGTCGCTCAGCCACAGCCGGGCAGCGCGCCGGTCCGTGGTGTCGGCGCGCCGCTCGACCAGTCCGGCACGCTCCGAGCGCTCCGCCAGGCCGCTCATGCCGGGCGCCCCGAGATCGAGCGCCGCGGCGGCTTCGCTCATCAAGGCACCGTTCTGCTTGCCGAGGAAGAAGAGCAAGCCAGCCTGCGCCGCCGTTACACCGCCCGCCGAGGTACGGGCCTGGGTCCAGCGATGCAGGCGCCGCTGGCCGACATTCAACAGATAGACGAGCCGATGTTCCATGTCTTCAGTGAGGGAGCCGTTCCGGCGCGCGGCACCGGCTGGAGCCGTCGTGGCGCCGTCGCGGAGCGGGATTGGTTCGCGTGCGAATCGTAGCATGCGTGGAGACGGCGGCGGAGCCGGCTCGAAGCCACATGTAGCTCACTTGCAAACGCCCTGGTCATCCTGGCGCGGACGCCATGCTGGTGGCATCCGCACCACGGCCGGCATAGGGGCTGGCGCCGCGCGAGCCTTGTGCCGGCCGCCGCTGCCGGCCGCCGTGGTGCATTGCAGCTTTGTCATTTTCCAGTCATGTTGCGGTGGGCGAGCGCTGCGTAGACTTCCTCCATCGGTAACCGCTTCCGGTTGCCAAATCTCAGGAGAAACGCCATGCGCACGTTCAAGCAAGCCCTGCTCGGCACAGTTCTGGCCACCTCGCTGGCCGCTGCCGCCGGCCTCGCCAACGCCGCTCCCCGCGCCGTCGACCCGTACACCGATGGCGCTACCGCCAGCAGCAGCCATGCCTACACCGGCGAAGCGCGCCGCGTGCAAGGTGCCCGCGACCCATACTCGGACGGCAATCACCAGGTCAATGCCCGGCGTGATGCCTTCTCCGACGGCGCTTGAGCGGCCGGCTTCCCTGACTTCCCGGGCGTCTGCGCGCCCGGCCGCCCTGGACGGACGCTTTCCCGCGACGCTCGCAGCAAGGGCCGCCGTCTCCGCAAGGGGGCGGCGGCCCTTGCGCCATGCCGGCCCCGAGGTCACGGTGTCACAGTGGGTACGGCCCCTTCGCGGTTCACGCAGCACTGCCTTCATGCCTTGATTGGCCCGGCGCGGCCGCCCGAAGCCGACCCGTGGCCGGCCTGGCGCTGGCTGAGGCGCCTTGACGCCGGCGACCCGTTCATGCACATGCGTGGCCGGCCAACGCGCGCCGGCCGCTCACGTAGAATCGAGCTTTTCCAGTCAGGGAGCAGTCGTCATGCGTGTCGCATTCCTCGGTCTCGGTGTCATGGGCTACCCCATGGCCGGCCACCTCGTGGCCAAGGGCCACGAAGTCACCGTCTACAACCGCACCGCCGCCAAGGCACAGCGCTGGGCAGCCGAGTACGGCGGCAAGGCTGCCGCCACGCCCGCCGAAGCCGCGCACGATGCGGACGTGGTCTGCTCCTGCGTCGGCAACGACGACGACCTGCGCGCCGTGCTGGCGGGCGCTGATGGCGCCTATAGCACCGCGCCGGCCGGCTGCGTCTTCGTCGATCACACCACCGCCAGCGCCAATGTCGCGCGCGAGCTGCACGCGGCAGCCACCGCGCGCGGCCTGCAATTCGTCGATGCTCCGGTCTCCGGGGGCGAAGTCGGCGCGCAGAAAGGCGTGCTCACCATCATGTGCGGTGCCGACGAGGCAGCCTTTGCGCGCATCGAACCCGTGATCTCGGCCTATGCGCGCGCCGTGACCCGCATCGGCGGCCCCGGGGCGGGCCAGCTCGCCAAGATGGTCAACCAGATCTGCATCGCAGGACTGCTGCAAGGCCTGTCCGAAGCGATCGCCTTCGGCCAGCGCGCCGGCCTCGACATGCCGGTCGTGCTGGACGTGATCAGCAAGGGCGCGGCCGGTTCGTGGCAGCTCGAGAACCGCGGCCCCACCATGGTGGAAGACAAGTTCGACTTCGGCTTCGCGGTCGACTGGATGCGCAAGGACCTGGGCCTGTGCCTGGACGAGGCGCGCCGCAATGGCGCCACCCTGCCGGTCACGGCGCTGGTCGACCAGTTCTACGCTGAACTGCAGACGCGCGGCTGCGGCCGTGCCGATACCTCCTCGCTGATCAAGCGCCTGCGCGACTGAGGCGCCGCACCGCCGCGCCGCAGTCGTCCTGGTCCTACACGGATTTCGGCGCGGCGCCGGCACGGCGGACCGCCGCCCCTGCCTATGCTGGTCCTTATCAGGCCCGGACCGGTCGCTGCCATTGCGGCGGGCGGTGGGCAGGAGACCGATCATGGACAAGACCCGATGGATGCGCGCGCTCGCAGCCCGCACGCTGCTGGTCGCGGCGCTGAGTGGATGCACGGCCACCGGCGCGGTGGTGGGTGGCGTGGCAGGCCACGAACTGACCCACGGCAGCACGGCCGGTACCGTCGGCGGAGCTGTCGTCGGCGGGGTGGTCGGGCACGAGCTGGGCAAGTAGCACGAGCACCGGCGCCCGGGCCGGCCGGAAGCTCAGTAGGACTTGGGCAGGCCCAGCACCCGCTCCGCGATGTGGCACAGGATGAGTTGCGCGCTGACCGGCGCGATACGCGGGATATACGATTCGCGCAGGTAGCGCTCCACGTGGTACTCGCGCGCATAGCCCATGCCGCCCAGCGTCAGTACCGCTGTCTGGCAGGCCTGGTGCGCGGCTTCCGCGGCCAGGTACTTGGCCGCGTTGGCTTCGGCGCCACACGGCTGTCCCTGGTCGTATAGCCAGGCGGCCTTCCACACCATCATGTCGGCCGCTTCCAGCGCCATCCAGGCCTGCGCCAGCGGATGCTGGATGCCTTGGTTCTGCCCGATCGGCCGCCCGAACACCACGCGCTCCCGCGCGTAGCGCGTCGCTGCCTGCAGGGCAGCGCGGCCCAGCCCTACGGCCTCGGCGGCAATCAGGATGCGTTCCGGATTGAGGCCGTGCAGGATGTACTCGAAGCCGCGTCCCTCCTCGCCGATGCGGTCACCCGCCGGCACCATCAGGCCGTCGATGAACAGCATGTTGGAATCGACCGCACCGCGCCCCATCTTGTCGATCTCGCGCACTTCGATATGCGCGCGGTCGAGCATGGTGTAGAACAGGCTCAGGCCCTGGGTCGGCTTGCTCACCTGCTCCAGCGGCGTGGTGCGCGCCAGCAGCAGCATGCGGTTGGCCACCTGCGCGGTGGAGATCCAGATCTTGCGGCCGTCGACGCGATAGGCCGAGCCGTCGGCGCTGCGCACCGCCTGCGTCTTCAGGTGCGTGGTATCGAGCCCGGCATCCGGTTCGGTCACGGCGAAGCACGCCTTGTCCTGCCCCGCGATCAGCGGGGGCAATGCCGATTCCTTCTGCGCATCGGTGCCGAACACCACCACCGGATTGAGCCCGAACACATTCATGTGGATCGACGAGGCGCCCGAGAAGCCTGCCCCCGAGGCCGACACCGTCTGCATGATCAGGGCTGCCTCGGTAATGCCGAGGCCGGCACCACCGTAGGCTTCCGGCATGGCGATACCCAGCCAGCCGGCCTTGGCCATGGCCTGGTGGAAGGCGTGCGGGAACTCATGCCGCTGGTCCTGCCCGGCCCAGTACTCGGGGCCGAAGTCGCTGCACAGTTGCGTCACCGCCTCGACGATGGCGCGCTGCTCCGGGGTTCTTTCGAAATTCATGCCTGCCTCATTCCGGCTGGATGCCGGCGTCCTTGACCAGTTTGGTCCATTTGACCAGCTCATCGGCGACGAAGCCGGCGAACTGTCCGGGCGACTGCCCGAATCCTTCGAAGCCCAGTGCCTCGAAACGCGGAGCCACCTCCTTGCTCGTCGCGATGCGCGACAGCTCGCGGTTTAGCCGCGCCACGATCTCGGGCGGCAACCGCGCCGGCCCGAACACGCCGTTCCACGAGGTGATGTCGAACCCCTTGAGTTCCGGCGTCTCCGCCAGCGGCGGCAGCTCGGGCAGCAGCCGGCTGCGCTGCGCGGTGGTAACCGCCAGCGCGCGCAGCTTGCCGGCCTTGACGTTGGCGATGCCGGCCGCCACGTCGACGAACATCATCGGCACCTGCCCTGCGATCACATCGGTCATGGCCGGCGGCGTGCTCTTGTAGGGCACGTGCAGCAGGTCGAGCCTGGCCATGCGGCCCAGCGTGGCGCCGGCGACGATGCCGGTGCTGTTGCCGCTGGCATAGGACATGCCGGGGTGGGCGCGGCACCAGGCGATCAGCTCGGACACGGTCTTGACCGGCAGCTTGGGGTTGACCACCAGCATGAAGGGCAGGTTGCCCATGCGCGCCACCGGCGTGAAGTCGCGGATCGGGTCGTACAGCAGCTTCTTCATCAGCGACGGATTGGCCGAATGGGTGGTGTTGGTGGTCATGAACAGCGTGTAGCCGTCCGGCGCCGCCTGTGCCACCAGTTCCGCCGCGATGGCGCCGTTGGCGCCCGGACGGTTGTCCACCACCACGTTCTCCTTCAAGGCCTCGCCCAGCTCCCTGGCGGTGATGCGGGCCACCGCGTCGGTGCCGCTGCCCGCGGCGAACGGCACCACCAGCCGGATGGGCCGGCTCGGATAGGCATCGGCTGCGCGTGCCGGCGGCAGCGCGCCCGTGCACAGGAAGGCCAGCAGGATGGCGCACAGGCCAGGCAGCTTGGTCCGGATCATCATCAGTCCCCTCATTCCAGGCCTGGCGTTCATTGCGCCATCCTTTCCTTGTAGTGCGTATCCTTGACCAGCTTCGCCCAGCGCGCGCTGTCGTCGGCGATGATGGCGGCGAACTGTTCCGGCGTGCTGCCGACCGCCTCATAGTCGATCGCCGCCAGCCGTTCCTTGATCTCGGGGGAAGCGACGATGCGGCTCACTTCCTGGTTCAGCCGCACGATGATCTCCCTGGGCGTGCCGGCCGGCGCCAGCAGGCCGGCCCAGGAGTTGAAGCTCATGCCGGGAATGCCCGCCTCCTGCATGGTCGGCACGTCGGGCAGGGCCGGCGAACGCTTGGACGCCAGCACCGCCAGCGGGCGCAGCTTGCCGGCCCGGATCATCTGCATGCCGTTGAACGGATCGATGGTCATGTCCACCTCGCCGGCCACCACGGCCTGCAACTGGGGACCCGTGCCCTTGTACGGGGCGCTGACCATCTTGGGCGCGCCGATG
This sequence comes from Cupriavidus sp. USMAA2-4, assembly GCF_001854305.1. NCBI lineage: Bacteria > Pseudomonadati > Pseudomonadota > Betaproteobacteria > Burkholderiales > Burkholderiaceae > Cupriavidus > Cupriavidus sp. USMAA2-4. The sequence continues at coordinate 3,117,554 of NZ_CP017749.1, forward strand.
GCCGTCTTGAAGGTCTCCCCGATCAGTTCGATCATGCTGCTGCCGGTCGACAGGCTCAGCGGCCGGCTGCCGGCACGCGCCAGCGCGACGAACTCCTGCACGGTCTTGGCCGGCACCGACGGGTGCACCACCATGACGAAGCCGATCGCGCTGATCAGGCTGATCGGCGCGAAGCTCTTGACCGGGTCGTAGCCAGCCTTGTACAGCACCGGGCTCAAGGTCTGCGCCCCCGCCGTGTTGAGCAGCAGCGTGTAGCCGTCCGGCGCGGCGCGCGCCACCTGGTCGGTGCCGATGATGCCGTTGGCGCCGGGCCGGTTTTCCACCACCACGGGCTGCTTGAGCGCCTCGCCCAGCTTCTGCGAGAACAGCCGCGCCACCATATCGGTGGCGCCGCCGGGCGCGTAAGGCACCACCAGCCGGATGGGCCGGCTCGGATAGGCATCCGCCCAGGCCAGCGCCGGCGTCAGGCACAATGCCGCGGCCAGCGCCAGTATCCGGCGTCGGGATCTCTGACTCATGCACACCTCCTCTTTGACCTGCTTGCCCTGCTCGATGGATTCCGGCACATGCCGCCGCGGCCCGCCGCCGGGCCGCCGGCGTTCAGGCCGGGCGCACCCCGCGCTGTGGAGACTCTTCGTACGGGGGGGCGTAGATCACCAGTACCTTGACCGGCTCGTCGCTGAGCACGGTGAACACATGCATGGTGTCGGCCGGGAAGAAACAGCAGTCGCCGGGGCCGAGTTCGCGCGACTGGCCGCCGATCTCGGCGCGCGCGCGGCCCTGCAGCAGGTAGCAGACCTGTTCGATGCCCGGATGCGCATGGGGCAGCGCGCCCTTGCCCTTCTCGATGGTGCCGTGCACCACTTCGAGCTGGGTGGCGCCGACAGTCTCGCGGCCGATCAGGCGGCGGTTGAGCGTGCCGGTGTGATTCGCCGGGTGGTAGCCGGGCACTTCGTCCGTGCGGACGAAGTATCGAGGCAGGTCTTGCGTCATGGCTGTCTCCGGGCGCCTTGGCGCCGTTTTCATAATTGTGAAAGCGATTTTATACTCATGAAAAACCAAGTCAACTATCGGAAACCACGATCGGGAGAGAGAGCACATGCGCCGCGCTGAAGGCCATCCCCAGCCTGCCCAGGCCGCCCAAGGCGCGACCCAGGGCGCCCAGACCATGAATGTGAAGACCGCGCTGCGGGTGATCGAGATCATCGAGACCTTCGCCCGCGAGCGGCGCGCCCTGTCGCTGACGGAGCTGGCGCGGCTGCTGTCGGTGCCGGCGTCGAGCTGCCTGGCGCTGATCCGCACCCTCACCGCCCTCGGCTACCTGTACGAAGCCGGGCGCCGCCAGGGCTACTACCCGACGGGGCGCCTGCTGGCCATGGCGCAGCAGATCGCGCGGCACGACCCGGTGCTCGACCGCGTCCACGACACCATGAACGAGTTGCGCGCGGCCACCGGCGAGACTGTCGTCATCGGCAAGCTGCACGACGGCGCCGCGGTGCTCTACCTCGACGTACTGGAATCCCCTCACGCGATCCGCTATATCGCCACGGCGGGCGAACGGCGCGAACTGCACGCCAACTCGATCGGCAAGGCGCTGCTATGGGCCATGGCGCCGGAGGAGCGGCAGGTCCTGCTCGCGCAGCTTTCCTACCGGGCCTTCACGCCGCGCACGCTGGCGAGCGCGGCGCAGCTGGAGGCCGACCTCGCCCGTGGCGCGGAACGGGGCAGCTTCGTCAACCTGGGGGAATCGATGCCGGACGTGGGCGCATTGGCCTGGCCGCTCAAGCTATCGGGCGAGTGGTACGGGATCTCGATCGCCGGGCCGGTCTACCGCATCGAGCCCAATCTCGAGCGCTTTGGCGCCATATTGCGTACCGCCTGCGCTACGCTGGAGAAAGTCAACTGATACCGATTGGAAAACCGGGCGTACGGGCTGCCCGCTGGCGAACCGCCAGGCGGCAACGGCTGGCACGATTGTTTCAGCGCTGAAATATCGATGTCATATCGATTTGCAGCGGGGACGCGGAACCTGGCACCGCCAAGGCTCGACGGCACGTGAATCGGGACGCGTTGGCTTGCCCTGCGCTACGCTGGCGGTCTTGCGCGTGGCCGTGCACGAACGGGCACGCATCTTCCCCACACCAATCTGAACGAGACCGATCCATGATGAATCCATCACGACGCGGCTTCCTGGCTTGCGGCCTGGGACTGAGCACCGCCTTTGCCTGGCAGCAAGCGGCCCGGGCGCAATCGACCCGCCTAGAGGAAAGCGATCCGGCCGCGCAAAAGGTCGGCTACGTGCACGACGCCGCCCGCGTGGACAAGGCCAGGTTCACCACTTACCAGTCCGGGCAGAACTGTGCCGGCTGTTCGCTCTACCAGGGCGACACAGGCAGTGCCTGGGGCGGTTGCGTGCTGTTCGGCGACAGGCAGGTCGCGGCCGCCGGTTGGTGCAGCGCGTACGCCACGATGTAAGCGCGCGCGGCCCGTCGGAAGCGGCGGAGCCGGCGCATGGGCTCAGCGTTTCACCGCTTCCGGCGCTTCGCCGCAGCGTGGCGGCTGCAGGCGCCGCCAGGCCAGCAAGGGCAGGCGCAGCAGTCCGCCCGTCAGCAGGCGCAAGTGCATCGACACCAGCAGCACGTTGTCGCGCAGGTAATTGAAGTGCGAGACGCCCCCCTCATCGGCGCGGAAGTAGCGTACCGGGGCATCCAGGTTGAGCGGATGCAGGCCGCGCCAGCACAGGCGCACCGCCACTTCCGGGTCGAAGTCGAAACGGCGCATCCACGGGCGCTCGGCCATGACCGCGCGCAGCGGCGCGATAGGATAGACGCGGAAGCCGTAGAGGGAGTCGCCGATGCCGGCCCAGAGCGTCTCCAGGTCCGTACACAGGTTGGAAAGCCGGCGCCCGTAGACGCGCTCGCGCGGCGCACTGCGGTCGAACAGCGGCCGGCCCAGCACGAGCGCCGCCGGGTCGCGCTGCGACGCCGCCATGAACGGCCGGATCAGGTGGGCGGGGTGCTGGCCGTCGGAGTCCATCACCAGCGCGTGGGTGAAGCCCGCCGCCGCGGCGCGTTCCGCCCCGTGCAGCACGGCCGCGCCCTTGCCGGCGTTGCGCGGCAGTTCCAGCACGCGCAGGCCCGGGTCGCGTGCGGCCTCTTCACGCAGCCACGCCGTGCTGGCATCCGTGCTGCCGTCGACCACGACCCATACGGGGTTCCAGGCACGCCGCGCCGCGCGAACGGTCTCGCGCACCTTGTCCCCCGGGTTGTAGCTGGGGATCAGTACGAGGTGGGTCTTCGATGCCTCCGGATCACCGGGGCCGAGGCGTCGATCCATCGTCTTCCTTCCGTGCGGCCGCCGACAGCGCCTGCCGTCGGCCGCCTTGCCCTCTTGCGATTCAGCGTGACCGCTGTTGTTGCGTATAGGCCGCCAGGCTGCCCAGCGACTGGAAAATGCGCTTGTTGTCCGGATTGTCCGAGCGCAGTTCGAAGCCGTATTTCTTGGACACGAGCAGCGCGATCTCGAGGATGTCGATCGAGTCCAGGCCGAATCCCTCGCCATAGAGCGGTGTATCGGGCCGGACGTCGGCCAGCGCGATATCCGTGATGTCGAGTTCGCCGATGATCAGGCGCGCGAGTTCGGTTTCCAGTTCGTTCATCATTCCAGGGGGCTGTGGGCTGCACGCCCGCGCGTCCGATGCTGCACGCGCGGCGCCGTGGCGGGTCGCCGAGGCTAAGGCTAAGGTATACTCGCGCTCCGCCTTCGTGGTGAATGCTACCAAGCTAGGCAATATCCCACTAGGCAAGAGAACTTTCGTAACAACATTGTCGGTGCCACCGGAAACCACCTCCCGCCGGTGCGGTCTTCCTGGCGTGGTCCGCCGGTTTTCGCGGCCGGCCCCGGTCGCAGGGGCGATCCGGGCCGCACATGCTGAGCGCCGTCATGTCTGTTGTCAATCGCTTTCCTCGACTTCCCTGCGCCCCGGCGCCCCGGCGGCCGCCCCACGCGGCGCGTCACCGCACCGGGCTGCCGGCCGCCTGATGCCGTCACGCAGCCCAGCCTTCCCGCTCGCCATGCCTGCCATTGCCCTTGTCTCCCATGCCTCGCCGGACGACGTGATCGCGTACCGGATGGGGCAGGCGGTCACGGTACGCCGCTTCCTGGCCGATGTCGCCCGGCTGGCCGCGCTGCTGCCGGCTGGCGGCCATGTGCTGAACCTGTGCGGCGACCGCTACCGATTCATGGTCGGCCTTTGCGCGGCACTGGTCGGCGGCAAGCCGAGCCTGCTGCCGCCGACACTGAATCCGCACACGCTTGCCGCGCTCTGCGCCGGCGCGACGGATACGGTGTGCCTCTATGACGACGAGGCCCTGGCCACCGAGGCCCTGGCGGCGACCGGCCTGCCGCGCCTGGCGTATCCCGCGGAGATGGCGGCTTGCTCGGCCGGCCTGGGTGAGCCGGGTGAGCCGGGTGAGCCGGGTGAGCCGGGTGAGCCGGGTGAAGCGCCGGCCGCCGCCGTTCCCGCCGCCCCGCTCATTCCGCTGATCCCGGCCGAGCGGATCATGGCCTATATCTTCACCTCGGGTTCTTCGGGCTTGCCCGTGCCGCATGCGAAAACGTGGGGGCAGATGGTGCGGCTCACCCGCGCGTCGGCCGCCCGCCTCGGCCTGGACGATGGACGCCGGCATGTCCTGGTCGGCACCGTGCCGCCCCAGCACATGTTCGGCTTCGAATGCACGGTGATGCTGGCCTTGCAGGCCGGCCTGGCCCTGCAGGCGGCGCCGGTCTTCTACCCGGCCGATATCCGCGCGGCGCTCGCAGCCGCCCCCCGCCCGCGCGTGCTCGTCACCTCGCCGCCGCACCTTCGTGCGGTGCTGGCAAGTGGCATCTCCCTGCCGCGCGCGGACCTGCTGCTGTCGGCCACCGCCGCCCTCCCCGCGGCCCTGGCGCATGAGGCTGAACACGGCTTCGGGGCGCCGCTGCTGGAAATCTACGGCAGCACCGAGACCGGACAGATCGCAGTACGCGCGAGTGCGCGCGACACTGCGTGGACATTGCTGCCGGGCATCGATCTGGACTGGCGCGCGCCGGCGGCTGGCGAGGAGGAAGACGGCCCGGTGGCCTGGGCATCCGGCGGCCACGTCGGCCAGGCGGTGCCGATGGGCGACCTGCTCGAACGCCTCGACGCACGCCGTTTCCTGCTGCATGGGCGCCGCGCGGACCTGGTCAATATCGCGGGAAAACGCAGTTCCCTGGCCTACCTGAACCACCAGTTGACCGCTATCGAGGGCGTGCAGGACGGGTGCTTCTTCCTGCCGGAGCCGGCGCCCGGGGCGGGCGCCGCGCGCCTCGTCGCGCTGGCGGTCGCGCCGGGCCTGGACAGCGGGCGCCTGCGGCGCGCGCTGCGCGAACGCATCGATCCTGCCTTCATGCCGCGCAGCGTGCTGCTGGTGGACAGCCTGCCGCGCAATGCCACCGGCAAACTGCCGCGCGACCAGCTGGCACCGCTGGTCGCGCGGCTGCTGGCGGCGCGCCGCGGGGAGCGCCCGTCATGAGCGCGCCGTACGGCTTCGGCATCCCGGCCAGCCACCCTGCCCTTCCCGGCCACTTTCCCGGACACCCGGTGGTACCGGGCGTGGTGCTGCTGGACCTCGCGGCGCTCCACCTGGCGGATACGCTCGGCCTCGCGCCCGGCCAACTGCGCCTGGGCACGGCGAAATTCCTGTACCCCGTCGCTCCCGGCGACTTCGTCGTCCTGCAATACACGCCGCCGACGGACGCTACCCTGCGCTTCACGTTGCGCGTGGGTGAGCACGATGTCGCCAACGGGGTTTTCAACATCGCACCCGCCGCCGCGCCAGCCGGCGCAGACGCGCCATGAGCGGCCCCGCCCCGCAGCCCGCCGGCCAGCCCGAATGGAGCGAAAGCCGCGAGCGCAGCAACCTCTTCCTGCTGCGGCTCATGACGTCGCTCTCGCTGCGCCTGGGCCGACGCGCCGCGCGGCTGCTGCTGTATCCGATCACGCTCTATTTTCTCGGCTTCGCGCCGCGGGCGCGGCGGGCCTCGCTGGCCTACCTGTCGCGCGTCAGCGGGCGGCGGGCACGCCTGCGGGATACCTTCGGCCATCTGCTGTCCTTCGCCAGCACCATCCTCGACCGGGTCTACCTGCTCAATGGCCGCTTCGAGCAGTTCGATATCCGCGTACACGGCACCGACGTCATCGACGCGGCGCTGGCCGACGGCGGCGGAGCCTTCCTGCTCGGCGCGCATCTCGGCAGCTTCGAAGTGATCCGCGCCGCCGGACGCCAGCGGCCCGGCCTGCAGGTGGCGATCACGATGTACGAAGAGAATGCGCGCAAGGTCAACGATGTGCTGCAGGCCGTCAACCCGGCCATGCGGCAGGACGTGATCGCGCTGGGCAGCCTGGACGCCATGCTCAAGGTGCGCGACTACCTGGAGCGCGGCTTCCTGGTCGGCATGCTGGCCGATCGCACGCTCGCGCAGCGCGCCAGCGATCCGGTCGAACCGCGCGACTTTCTCGGCGCGGCCGCCGGCTTTCCCACCGGCCCGCTGCGGATCGCGGCGATGCTGCGCCGCCCCACCCTGTTCATGACCGGCCTGTACCTGGGCGGCAACCGCTACGAGATCCACTTCGAGTGGCTCGCCGATTTTTCACGCACGCCCCGCCGCGATCGCGACGCCGAGATCGAGGCCGCGCTTGCCCGCTATGTCGCGGCGCTCGAGCGGCATTGCCGCGCGGCGCCGCGCAATTGGTTCAACTTCTACGATTTCTGGCAGGACAGCCGCTCCGGCGCACCTGCCAGCGCCCCACGCTGACGCCATGCCGCTTCGACGCTTCACGCCGCCCGCCCTGTTTCTCGCCGCCTGCCTGGCCTGTGCCCACACGCCCGTCGCGCGGGCCGCATCCGCCGTGCCCGCTGCGCCCGAAGCTCCGGCCCAGGCCGCCGGAGCCTGGGGTGTCGACCAGTTGATGTCGGCACTGGCCCAGCGCAAATCGGGCCGGGTCCGCTTCTCGGAACGCAAGTACCTGGCCATGCTGGAGCGCCCGGTGGACTCGACCGGCGAACTCGTCTTCGTCGCCCCCGACCATCTCGAGAAGCGCACGCTGACGCCCAAGCCCGAGAACATGGTGCTGGACGGCGACATGATGACCGTCGAGCGCGGCGGCAAGTCGTATGTGATGCCGCTGCAGAACTACCCGGAGCTGGCCGCCTTCATCGAGAGCATCCGCGCCACCCTGGCAGGCAACCGTGATGCCCTCGAGCGCTACTACCGGCTGCGCGTCGACGGCGTGGCGAACCGCTGGGCCCTGACGCTGGTTCCCACCGACGCGCGCATGGCAGCGCACGTCAAGCAGGTGCGTATCGACGGCGTGCGCGACAACCTCAGCAGTGTCGAGATCGTCCAGGCCGACGGCGACCGCTCGGTGATGCTGATCCGGCCGGCCCCCTGAGCGCGCCAGCACCTATGAACGCCTCGTCCGGCCCGCTCTCTTCCGCACCGGCACCGCGCCGGCCACGCCTTGCCGTCTGGTTGTGGCTGGCGCTGCTGCTGGCATGCGCCCTGGTAGCCTCGCGCAGCCGTTTCACGGCCGATCTCTCGGCCTTCCTGCCGCGCGCGCCGAGCACCGAGCAGCAGGTGCTGGTCGACCAGCTGCGCGACGGTCTCGTTTCGCGCCTGATCCTGGTCGGCATCGAAGGCGGCGACAGCGCAGGCCGCGCCACGCTGTCGCGCGCACTGGGTGCGAGCCTGCGCGCCGACCAGCGCTTCTCCGCCATCAGCAACGGCGAGCCGGTCAATCGCGAGGCCGACCAGCGTCTGCTCTACGGCCACCGCTACCTGCTCAGCCCGGCGGTGACGCCCGAGCATTTCTCACAGGAGGGCCTGCGCGCTGCCGTGGCGGACTCGCTCGACCTGCTGGCCTCGCCCGCCGGCCTGTTTACCAAGTCACTGCTGCCGCGCGATCCCACCGGCGAGATGGCCACGCTGCTGGGCCAGTTCGACGCCGGCCGCAGCGTGCCGATGCGCGACGGTGCCTGGGCCTCGCGCGATGGCCGGCGCGCAGTGCTGCTGGCGCAGACAGCCGCCGCGGGCGCCGACACCGATGCGCAGGAACAGGCCATCGCCGCCATCCGCACGGCCTTCGCCCAGGTCGCCAGCCGGCAGGAACTGCCCGCCAGTGCCGCCCCCTATCGGCTGCTGATGACCGGGCCGGGCGTGTTCTCGGTGCAGACGCGCGATACCATCCGGCACGATGTCGAACGCTTGTCGACCACGGCACTGGCCATCATCGCCGGCATGCTGCTGCTCGTCTATCGCTCGCCGCGCACGCTGGCGCTCGGCATGGTGCCGGTGCTCACCGGCGCGCTGGCCGGGGTCGCCGCCGTGAGCCTGGGCTTCGGCGGCACCGTGCACGGCCTGACGCTGGGCTTCGGCACCACCCTGATCGGCGAGGCGGTGGACTATTCGATCTACCTGTTCGTGCAGTCGGCCCACGCCGACAGCCGCGACCCGCGCGAGTGGGTGCGCCGCTTCTGGCCCACCATCCGCCTCGGCGTGCTGACCTCCATCTGCGGCTTTGCCTGCCTGCTGCTGTCCGGCTTTCCCGGTCTGGCGCAGCTCGGCGTGTACTCGATCGCCGGGCTTGCCGCCGCCGCGCTGACCACCCGCCATGTGCTGCCGCAACTGCTGCCGGCAGGCTTCCGCCTGCGCGACGTCAGCGCGCTGGGCGGCCGCCTCGCGCGCGCCGCGGCGGCGGCGGGGCGGTTGCGCTGGTGCGTGGTAGTGCTGCCGCTCGTCGCGCTGGCCATGCTCTGGCAGCACCCCGGCACGTTGTGGAATCCAGAGCTCTCATCGCTGAGCCCGGTGCCGAAGGACGCACAGGCCCTCGACAGTTCGCTGCGCGCCGACCTGGGCGCGCCCGACGTGCGCTATCTCATCGTGCTCGATGGCCCCGACCGCGAAAGCGTGCTGCAAGGCGCGGAGCGCGTCGGACGTGAGCTCGACGGCCTGGTGGCGCAAGGCGTGCTGACCGGCTACGAGACGCCCGCGCGCTACCTCCCCAGCGAAGCCACCCAGCGCGCCCGCCAGGCCAGCCTGCCGCCGCGCGCGGAACTGGCGCAGCGGCTGGCGGCCGCCGTGGCCGGCCAGCCGGTCAAGGCGAGCCTTTTCACCCCCTTCCTCGACGACGTCGAACGGGCCCGGCAGGCGCCGTTGCTGCAGGAGGACGACCTGCGCGGCAGTTCGCTGGCGCTGGCCGTCAGCGCCCTGTTGCGCCATCAGGGCGGGCGTTGGAGCGCCACCTTGCCGCTGCGCGCCAGCGGCACGCCCGAGGCGGCGCCGGTGCGGGCGGCGCTGGCGCGCGCCGGCGTGGCCGGCGCGCTCTTCGTCGACCTCAAGGGCGAATCCGACCGCCTCTACGACAACTATCTGCGCGAAGCCATCCATCTGGGCCTGGCCGGCTTTGCCGCCATCGTGCTGCTGCTGGCGGCGGCGCTGCGCTCGCCGGCGCGCGTGCTGCGCACGCTCATCCCGCTGGTTGCCGCCGCTCTCGTCGTCGCCGCCGCCTTGACCTTCAACGGGCGCCAGCTCAGCCTGCTGCACCTGGTGGGCATGCTGCTGCTGGTGGCGATCGGCTCGAACTACGCGCTGTTCTTCAACCAGCGCGCGGACGGCACGGCGACCGGCCCGTCGCCGCACACCCTGGTTTCGCTGGTGCTGGCCAACCTCGCCACCGTCGCCGCCTTCGGCCTGCTGGCCGCTTCCAGCTTGCCGCTGTTGCAGGCCTTCGGCCTGACGGTGGCCCCCGGCGCCGTGCTCGCGCTGCTTTTTTCCGCCATGCTGGCGGCGCCGCGCCGCCGCGGCGCGCGCACAACGGGAGGCCGGTCATGAGCGGCGCCCCCACCATGCTGGCGGGGGTCCGCCCCTGGCGCCCGTCCGGCCTGCTGTATGCGGCCGCGGCGACCCATGTCGGGGCCCTGGGCGCGGTACTGCTGGCGCCCGCCACGCTGCCCTGGGCGGCCGGCGGCGTTGCCGCGTCACACCTGCTGATGGCCGGTGCCGGCCTGTGGCCGCGCTGTGCCTGGCTCGGCCCCAACCTGCGCCAGCTGCCGCCGCAGGCAGAGGACTGCATCGCCCTCACCTTCGACGACGGCCCCGACCCTGAGCTGACGCCGCGGGTGCTGGACTGGCTGGCCCGCCATGACCTGCGCGCCACCTTCTTCTGCATCGGCGCGCGAGCCGAACGGCATCCCGCGCTGGTGCGGGAGATCGCCCGCGCCGGACACGCGGTCGAGAACCACAGCCAGCATCACTCTCACCGCTTCTCCGTGTCGGGCCCAGGCTGGATGCGCGCCGAGATCGCATCCGCCCAGCAGGTGCTGGCGGAGCTGGCGGGCACGGCGCCGCGCTTCTTCCGCGCCCCCGCGGGCCTGCGCAACCCCTTCCTGGAACCGGCGCTGTGCGGGCTCGGCCTGAACCTGGCGAGTTGGACCCGGCGCGGCTTCGATACCTTGCCCCGTGCCCGCCCCGAGCGCATCGCCGCCCGCCTGCTGCGCGGCCTGGCCGCGCGCGACATCCTGCTGCTGCACGACGGCCACGGCGCGCGCATGGCAGGCGGCACGCACACGCTGCCGGCGGTCCTGCCCCATGTGCTCGCCGCGGTGCAGGATGCCGGGCTGCGCTGCGTCACCTTGCGCGAGGCCTTCGCCGCTCCCGCCATCGCGCCCACGCGCCCGGAGGACGGGCAGGCCTGAGCTGCCGAGGCCCTTTGCTACAATTCAATGACCCCCGCAACCCGGCAAGTCCCCCCAGTGTCTCCCCTTCTGGTCTCCCATTTCACGGCCACCAGTTGCCTGGGCCATGGTCTCGACGCCATGAGCGCGGCCCTGCGCGAAGGACGTAGCGGCCTGGCACCGTGCTGCTTCAGCGATGTGGCGCTCGATACCTATGTCGGCGAGATTGCTCAAGTGGATAGCGTGCGGCTGCCGCCGGCGCTGATGGCCTTCGATTGCCGCAACAACCGCCTGGCGGAGCTGGCCCTGGCCCAGGACGGCTTCGCGCAAGCCGTGTCGAGCCTGGTGGCCCGCTACGGCACGCACCGCATCGGTGTCTTCGCCGGCACCAGCACCGGCGGCGTGCTCGAGACCGAGCTCGCCTACCGGCGGCGGGACGCGCTCACCGGTGCGTTGCCGGCCGGCTTCGAGTACGCCAAGGCGCACTCGTCGTTTTCGCTGGCGTCCTACCTGCGTGCGCGTTTCGGCCTGCAGGGGCCGGCCCTGGGGATTTCCTCGGCCTGCTCCTCCGGCGCCAAGGTCTTCGTTTCGGCGCAGCGCATGATCGAGGCCGGCGTGATCGATGCCGCCCTGGTTGGCGGCGTGGATTCACTGTGCCACACCACGTTGTACGGATTCAGCTCGCTCGAACTGGTCTCGCGCCAGGCCTGCCGCCCCTACGATGCACACCGTGACGGCATTTCCATCGGTGAAGGGGGGGCTTTCGCACTGCTGGAGCGTCCGGCGGCACATGGCGCAGAACTTCCGGGCGACGCCATCCTGCTGCTCGGCATCGGCGAGTCCAGCGATGCCCACCATATGTCCGCGCCGCATCCCGAGGGACTGGGCGCGCGCCTGGCGATGGCGCAGGCCCTGGTCTCGGCCGGCCTGCAAGCCGGTGACCTTGACTACGTTAACCTGCACGGCACCGCCACCCGCAGCAACGACGCCGCCGAAGGACGCGCCATGCTCGACCTGCTGCCGCGCACGCCCTGCAGTTCCACCAAGGGCGCCACCGGCCACACGCTGGGCGCCGCCGGCACGATCGAGGCGGTGGCTTGCGCGCTGGCCCTGCGGCACGGCCTGCTGCCCGGCAGCGCCAATACCACCGTGCTGGATCCTGCCTTGCCGCTCGCTTACCTGCTGCGCAGCCGCCGCGCGCCGCTGCGCTTCGCTCTATCCAATGCCTTCGGATTCGGCGGCACCAATTGCAGCCTGCTGTTCGGCCGTGCCGACGCCGTGGCGGGAGGGCGCGCATGAAACTGAGCGCCTGGATCGATGGCATCGGGCTGATCGGCCCCGGCCTGCCGGACTGGCCCGACGCGGCGGACATCCTCGCCGGGCATGCCGCTTACCACCCGAAGCGCACCGAAGCGCCGCCGCCGGCCGCGCTGCCGAGCGCCGAACGACGGCGCAGCGGCCCGGGCGTGCGCGTGGCGCTGGACGCGGCGAGCGAGGCGGTGGCAGCCAGCGGATGGCAGGCTGACGCATTGCCCGCCGTCTTCGCCGCCTCGGGCCCCGACGGCTACAACTATCACGCTATCTGCGAAACATTGGCCGGAGAGGATCGCTCCCTGTCGCCAACCCGCTTCCATAATTCGGTTCACAATGCGGCGGCGGGCTATTGGAGCATCGCCTGCGGCGCGATGACCGCGTCCAATGTGCTGACTGCCCACGATGCCAGCTTCGGCGCCGGCCTGCTCGATGCGATGAGCCTGCTTGCCTGCGACGGCGGGGCTTGCCTGCTGGTGGCCTACGACACGGACTATCCCGAGCCGCTGCGCACGCATCGGCCGATTCCCGACTGCTTCGGGCTGGGACTGGTGCTGGCTGCATCGGCCGGACCGCATACGCTGGCCCGCCTCGACCTGGCATGGAGCGCAGAGGCCGCGACCACACTGGCCGAGCCGGCGCTGGAGATGCTGCGCAGCGGCGTGCCGTCGGCACGCGCCCTGCCGCTGCTGCGCGTGCTTGCCGGCGGCAGCGGTGGCAGCGTCGTGCTGGACTATCTGGATGAACTGCGGTTGCGCGCCACGGTCACGCCCCATGGAGCAGACGGTGCAGGCTGAACCGGTCGCGCGCAGCGGCATGCCGGCGGCACCATTGCCGCACGAATGGATTGCGGCGCGGATTCCCCACCACGGCGCCATGTGCCTGCTCGACAGCGTGCTGGAACTCGATGCGGACCGCATCGTCTGCAGTGCGCGCAGCCATGCCGATCCGGCCAATCCGCTGCGCGCGGCCGGCAGGTTGGCTGCGGTCTGCGGCATCGAGTATGCGGCGCAGGCGATGGCCGCGCACGGTGCGGCGCTGCGCGCCGGCGGCGGGCGCCCTGCCCTGGGCTATCTCGCCAGCGTGCGCAAGCTTGCCATGCACGTCGAACGCCTCGACAACATCGCCGCGCCGCTGCGCATCGAGGCAGAACGCGCCGGCGCGGACGGCGATCGCGTGCTCTACCTGTTCACGCTCAGCGCAGACGGACGCTGCCTGCTGGAAGGCCGGGCCGCCGTGTTGCTGGAAGTACCGCGCCCCTGAATGCAGCGATGGGCGCGGTGGGGCGCGGTGATGGATGCAGTGATGGGCGGCGGCGGGCCGCCCATTCCCTTCAGCGGCAACAGCCGCTTCAGGCTCGCTCAGGCAGCGATGGCCGGCAGGATGCGGCCACGCACCTCGCCGAAGCCGATGCGATAGCCGTCGCCCTGGCACCAGCCACGCATCACCACCTCGTCGCCATCCTCCAGGAAGCCGCGCTTGGCGCCGCCAGGCAGCGTGACCGGCTCGGCGCCGTTGCGCGTCAGTTCCAGCAGGCTGCCATAGGAATCCGGCGTGGTGCCGCTGATGGTGCCGGAGCCCATCAGGTCGCCGACGCGGACATTGCAGCCGGACACCGTGTGGTGGGCCAGTTGCTGCGCCATGGTCCAGTACATCGCCTTGAAGTTGGTGCGGCTGATAGTGGCGGCGTCTTCCGCGCCGTCGGCGCGCAGCAGCACCTCCAGGTCGATGTCGTAGGCGTTGCGGGCCTGCTGGCGCAGGTAGGACAGCGGCTCGGGCGATTGCGCCGGGTTGTCGCGGCGGAACGGCTCCAGCGCTTCCATCGTCACCACCCAGGGCGAGATCGACGTGCCGAAGGTCTTGCTATTGAACGGTCCGAGCGGCACGTATTCCCATTGCTGGATATCGCGCGCGCTCCAGTCGTTCAGCAGCACCATGCCGAACATGTGCTCCGGTGCGGCCGCGGTGCTGACCGGCGCGCCCAGCGCCGAATCCTTGCCGACGATGAAGCCCATCTCCAGTTCGAAGTCCAGCTTGCGGCAGGGCCCGAACAGCGGGCGGGCCTCGTTCGGCAGCTTGATCTGGCCGTTGGGACGGTGCAGCTCGGTACCGCTGACCACCACCGAGCTGGCGCGGCCGTTGTAGCCGATCGGGATCTCCAGCCAGTTCGGCAGCAGCGCGTTTTCCGGGTCGCGGAACATGCGGCCGACGTTGGTGGCGTGCTCCTTCGACGAGTAGAAATCGGTGTAGCCGGGAATCTGCACCGGCAGGTGCAGGGTCACCCAGCTGGCGGGCGCCAGCGCGGCGGCGCGCAGCGCGGGATTGCCTTCGAGCGCCTTGTCGTCGCCCGACAGCAGCGCGGTCAGGCGCTGGCGCGTCTCGGACCAGACCGGCTTGCCCAGCGCGATGAAGCGATTCAGGCTGTCGCCGTCGAACGCGCCCTTGGCGGCGGCAGGCAGCAGGCCGGCTTCGTCGAGCACTGCCAGGTCGAGCACCATATCGCCGATGGCCACGCCCACGCGCGGGGTCTTGCCGTTGGCCGAAAAGATGCCGTACGGCAGGTTCTGCAGCGGAAAATCGGTCTGGCCGTCGTTGGCGGATTCGATCCAGCTCGTCTTGCGATCAGTCATTTGGGGCTCCGGAAAATGCGGCCGGCATGGCGCCTGGGGGCGGCGGCCATGCCGAGGACTTCAGTCTGTCTGGGTTAGGTCGGGCCGGGCACCCGCAGCGCGGGCGCCTGCCTCGGCGCTGGTGCAGCGCCGGTTCCATGCTCGTTCAACGCTGGTTGGGATTGAAGTGTTTCTTCAGGCCTTGCCAGCAAGTGTAGTAGTCGGGCTGCAGGTTAGCGGATTCCGCCGCGTAGCGGGTCGGACGGATCACCCCGGGCGTCTCGAACATGAAGGCCATGGTGTCGGTGATCTTGTGCGGCGCGCTGGTGTCGGCGGCGCTGGCACGCTCGAAAGTCTCCGCATCCGGACCGTGGCCGCTCATGCAGTTGTGCAGGCTCGCGCCACCCGGCAGGAAGCCTTCGGCCTTGGCATCGTACACGCCGGCGATCAGGCCCATGAACTCGCTGGCGATGTTGCGGTGGAACCAGGGCGGGCGGAACGAATCCTGCATGGCCAGCCAGCGCGGCCCGAAGATGACGAAGTCGATGGTATCGACGCCTGGCGTGTCCGACGGCGATTGCAACACCAGGAAGATCGACGGATCCGGGTGGTCGTAGCTGATCGAGCCGATCGTATTGAAACGGCGCAGGTCGTATTTGTACGGGGCGTAGTTGCCGTGCCAGGCCACTGCGTCAAGCGGCGAGTGGCCGATATCGGCGCGCCACAGATTACCCTGGAATTTCGCCACCAGTTCGAAATCGCCCTCGCGGTCTTCGTACCAGGCCACCGGCGTGAGGAAATCGCGCGGGTTGGCCAGGCCGTTGGAGCCGATCACGCCCAGGTCGGGCAGCTTGAACAACGCACCGTAGTTCTCGCAGATATAGCCGCGCGCCTCGCCGTCCGGCAGTTCCACGCGGAAGCGCACGCCGCGCGGAATCACGGCGATCTCCTGCGGCTCCACTTCCAGCCGGCCCATCTCCGTCGCCAGCAGCAGGCGCCCCTGCTGGGGCACGATCAGCATCTCGCCGTCCGCGTTGTAGAAGAAGCGGTCCTGCATCGAGCGGTTGGCCAGGTACAGGTGGATGCCGCAACCGCTCATCGCCTCGGGACCGCCATTGCCGCCCATGGTGATGATGCCGTCGATGAAATCGGTCGGCGCGGCAGGCATCGCTTCGGGGCTCCAGCGCATCTGGTTGGGCGAAGCCGGTACTTCATCGAAGCGGCTCAGCCAGCGCGTCTGCGCCATCTGCGTGAAGGGACTGTGCAGCGCCGCCGGGCGGATCCGGTAAAGCCAGGAACGGCGGTTGTGCGCACGCGGGGCGGTGAAGGCCGTGCCCGACAACTGCTCGGCATACAGGCCGTACGGAGCACGCTGCGGGGAGTTCTGGCCGACCGGCAGCGCGCCGGGCAGTGCCTCGGTGGCGAACTCGTTGGCAAAGCCGGACTGATAGCCGTCCGCAGCGGACTGCGCCGCCATCGATTGGGTCTGGGTCATCTCGTCTGTCTTCCTCTATCTCGGTGAATCGGCGCGCCGGCGCCGGTTTCGGGTCAGGCCGCGCGGCCCCGCTCCCGTGGAGCGCGCCATGGCGGCCCGTCACCCCGCTGCCTTGAGCCGGGGACACCCGCCTGATGCCTCACACGAAATTACGTATTCCGTAATTGATTTACTATATCGTAATCCTCGCTGGCAGCGCCTGTCAAACGATGCCGGCGGACGCCTCGCCGGACGGGCTGCTGAGCCAAAGCATAGGCGCAGCCATCCGCGGCCGCGACGGAGCCGGCACCGCCCTGCGGGCGGAAGGCGCAGGGGCACCGATGCCGCCAGGCAAGCCAGTGCGGTCAGCGTGGAAATGTGTGGAGGAAGCAGTGCGGGGCCTGCGTCAGCAGGCGTACGGCGGGTGAGGGAAAGCGGTACGGCGGGGCACGACACGAACCGGCGCGCGGAGCCGGCACAGCAGCGCCGCACCGGCACGGCGGTCGGCAAGGAGACCTGCGCCGCATCGGCGGCGTGTACCCGCCACAGGTGTCGAGCCACCTGTGGCGAGGCAAGAGAACGGAAACGAGGCGGCCAGCCACCCCGCCCTGTCAAGGACGGTGTGGCAGGAGACCCCATGCGGGGCCTGCCTGCCGGCTTCTCTGTCTCTTAGAGGGGCTTGTGGCCTTCGCCGGGGGCGGAACCGAAGCCGCCGGGGCTCGGCGTGGCCGCCGGCGCCACGGGGGCGACCGTCGGCGCGGGACCGGCCATCGAGGCCACCGTCACGCCGCCGTTGCGGCTGGCGATGAAGGCATTGACTTCGGCAGCAAGTTGCTGCGGCGCCAACACCACTTCCAGTCCTAGCGCCTCGCATGCGGCCAGGAAAGTTGACATACGCGGGTCAGCCTGACCCGATTCCGCCCGCAGGTACGCTTCCCGGGAAATCCCGGCCTTTCGGGCGACATCTTCCTGCTTGAGCTTGCGCGCTCGGCGCAGGGCCCGCAGTTGCCGGAACGGTTCGCTAGCGCCACGTGGCACGGCTGTACTGTTCATATCGGTCTCCAGTCACCAGTTGAAAAAGTGCGCGGACGTGCATTCGAGTATAGAGCACGCAAGGCATTCCGTATGTAATTGCGGCAACACTTTGTGCAGATTTCTTCTGATCCCTGCACAGCGCGTCGAAAACCGCACATATAGACGCTTTGAAAGGGCAAATTCAGCACAAATCTACACTTCCGCCCCGTCTCTAACGGGACAGTGGATCACTCGTTGACCGCAAATTCGTTACAACACTTTACAAAACGACCGGTCGTGCTATTCTGGCGCCATGTTGAAAGGTCAACTGACACGCACTGCCATCCTCGAGCAAGCCTTCGAGACGGCCGCCCGCATCGGCTTCGATGCGCTCTCCCTCGCCACCCTGGCCCAGGACACCAGCATGTCCAAAAGTGGCCTGTACGCGCATTTCAAGTCGAAGGAAGCGCTGCAGCAGGCGGTGCTGGAACTGGCCACGGAGCGCTTCGCCACCATGGTGGTACGTCCTGCCCTGCGCGAGCGGCGCGGCGAAGCGCGCTTGCGTGCCCTCTTCGAAGGGTATCTGGCGTGGATCTGCGGTTCCGCCACGCGGGGCTACTGCCTGTTCATGGCCCTGGGACAGGAATACCGGGACCGGCCGGGACCGATCCGCGAGCGCGTAGTGCAGGCGCTGGGCGCCTGGCACGGCGTGATCGCGCGCGTGGTGGAGGGGGCAATCGCGGTCGGCGAACTGCCGCCCGACACCGATGCGCGCCAGTTCGCCTTCGAGATGGTCGGCATCGGCATGTCCTTCCAGCAATCGTTCCAGCTGCTCGGCCGCGCCGACGCGCAACTGCTGGCCCGCGATGCGTTCGACGGCCTGCTGGCACGCTCGCGCCTCCCCAAGGGCCGGCCATCTGGGCGTCATCAGGTGGCAGCACGAGTGTGAGGTAGACGGCCCTCGCCACCAGGCGAGGGTCCTGCCTCGTTTTTTTAACCCGAAAATAGCACGACCGGTCGGTCTTTACAGCAGGTACCCGGAGCACCGGCCCGCACCTGCGCAGCATCCACCCCTTGGAGGTAGTGACGTGTCGGATTCCCTCTCCTCGCGCGCGCCGCAGGGCCGCGCCTCCGCCCGGCCGGACGCAGCGGCGGCCTGGCAGCAACTGGGCTGGCAATTGGCCGGACTGGTCTACCCGCAAGGCGTCGCACGGGCTTTCGAGCGCGCCTGCTTCGAGCCCCCGCCCCCGCGCTACGACGCGGCCGCGCAGTCGCTGCTCGACAGCGCACGCGCGGACTGGGCCCTGGTGACCGGCCAGGGTGGCAGCCGCCGCATCCGCGTCTATCGCTGGGGCAGCCGCGGCCCGACGGTCCTGCTGGCGCACGGATGGGGCGGCCATGCGGGCCAGTGGCATGCCCTCGTGCCCGCTCTGCTGCAGGCCGGCTTTCGCGTGGCCGCATTCGATGCCTTGTGCCACGGCGCCTCGGATGCCGGCGCGCAGGGGCCGCGACGGTCCGCCTTGCCGGAGATGGCGCGCGCACTGCTGGCTGCTGCCTGGCATGTCGGCCCGGTCCACGCCGTGGTAGCGCACTCGCTGGGCGGCGCGGCTGCCGCGCAGGCGTTTCGCGAGGGCCTGCTGCCCCCGCATGCGGTCCTGATCGGCGCGCCGGCCGACATGTTCCGTGCGGTCTCCGCGCAGGCCTGGCGCCTCGGCATCGGACCTGCTGTCGTGCAGCGCGTACAGCGACGTGCCGAACAATGGATGGGCATGTCCTGGTCCGCCTTCAACGTGCCGGCGGTCGGTCGCGAGCGCCAGGTACCGCGCACGCTGGTGGTCCATGATCGCGGCGACCGCGAGGTCGCCTGGGAAGACGGCGCGGCCATTGCCGGCGCCTGGCCTGGCGCCCGTCTCCATACCACCGACGAACTCGGCCACCGCCGCATCCTGCGCGACCCCGATGTGCTGGCCCGCGTGGTGGCCTTCCTGGCGCCCGATGCGGTGGCCGGCAAGGCCGCGCCACTCGCCGAGGCCGCGCAGGCCTGAGCAGGATGCCACCGGCGGCCGCGTTGACAGCTGGCGATGCCGCCGCCAATACTCTGGCGCTGGATGCGCAGGCCAGAGCCGGCCCGTAGCGGCCACCACGCGCACCAGCCATGATCGACGAGGAGACAACCCGCATGAGCCATCGCCGCCGAGCCGTGCAGCTCGCCTGCACCGCCCTGCTGACCCTTTGTGCCGCATCCGCCGGCGCCCAGGACAGCGGCGCCATCGACCCCATGGCCGCCCGCCAGGCGGTCGACGCCCAGTTGAGCGCCATCTATCCCGACCTGGACGCACTTTACAAGGATATCCACGCCCACCCCGAACTGGGCTTCCAGGAGACGCGCACCGCCGCCACACTGGCGCGCGAAATGCGCCGCCTCGGCTTCGAGGTCACGGAAGGTCTCGGCAAGACCGGCCTGGTCGCCATCTACCGCAACGGCAGCGGTCCGACGGTGATGGTGCGCACCGAGCTCGACGCCTTGCCGATGGCGGAAAAGACCGGCCTGCCCTATGCCAGCCAGGTGGTGACCGACTGGAACGGCAAGCCGACGCCGATGGCGCACAGCTGCGGCCATGACATCCACATGGCGGCCTGGGTCGGCACGGCGCGCACGCTGGTGGCGCTGAAGGAACGCTGGCACGGTACGCTGATGTTCGTCGCGCAACCCGCCGAGGAGCTGGTTTCCGGCGCGGAATCCATGCTCAAGGCGGGCCTGTTCACCCGCTTCGGCAAGCCTGACTATGCCTTCGCCTTGCACACCGCGCCCGCGCCGGTCGGCATGATCGGCTTCAACAGCGGCGCCGTCACGTCGAATTCAGATGGGCTGGAGGTCCGCTTCAAGGGGCGTGGCGGCCATGGCTCGGCCCCGGACAAGACCATCGACCCGATCATGATGGGCTCACGCTTCGTGGTCGACCTGCAGAGCGTAGTCAGCCGCGAGAAGGACCCGCAGGAATTCGGTGTGGTGACCGTCGGCGCCTTCCAGAGCGGCACGGTAGGCAACATCATCCCTGACGAGGCCATCGTGCGCGGCACCATCCGCTCCTACAAGCCCGAGGTGCGTGAAGGACTGCTGGCCGGCGTGCGGCGTACCGCCAGGGCGGTGGCCGACATGGCGGGCGCCCCGGAGCCGGAAGTACGCATCGAGGCCGGCGGCAAGGCGGTCAACAATGATGCGCAACTGGTCAGCAGCACCGAAGCCGTGCTGCGCGGCGCCTACGGCAAGAACGTCATGCACGTGCCGCCGATCACCGCCAGCGAAGATTTCTCGGACTTCGTCAATGCGGGCGTTCCGTCGATGTTCTTCTTCGTCGGTGTCTACGATCTCCAGCGCTATCTCGATTCGCGCAAGCCAGGTGCGGCGCCGCTGCCGTCGAACCATTCGCCCTACTTCGCCCCGGTGCCGGAGCCGTCGATCAAGACCGGCGTCGGCGCCATGAGCCTGGCCGTGATGAACGCACTGACGCTGCCCAAGACCAACTGACGGCATCCGGCCCGCGCGATTCGGCTTGGCGGGCACGCCGGCGCTTGCGGCTGTCTTCGCCACGGCCACGGCCAGGGACGCTGCTGGCGTTCAGGGGGCCGGCGGAGGGCGGCGAAGACGCTCTCCGCCGCATAAGGTGTGGGTGGAAAAATCCCGGCCGTTAATTGAATTAGATAGCCAGGAAATAGCCCGCGCCCGCACCTCGCGCCGTCATGCCAGCCGCCCTGGCCGACGCCCGTTTGGCCGTCATTCACACGCAATGATGTGCTGTGCGCGCAAGCAGGTATCATCGCTGGCACAAGACCAGAAACGCTTTGCCAATGATTCCTGCCGAACTCACCGCCACCGATGGCGGTACCAACGCTTCCCTGCCGCGCGCCGAGCGCGCCTACCAGCAACTGCGCGCGGCCATCCAGGCCGGCCAGCTCGCCCCCGGCACCCGCCTGCGCGAAGTCGAACTGGCCGAGTCGCTCGGCCTGTCCCGTACCCCCGTGCGCGAAGCGCTCTCCCGCCTCGAATCGGAAGGCCTGGTGGTCAACGAACCCAATCGCGGCATGATGGTGACGCAGCTCGACGCCAGCATGGTGAGCGAGCTGTACGTGATGCGGGAAGTCCTGGAGGGTACCGCGGCGGCGCTGGCGGCCCGCCACGCCACCGATGTGGAGCTGTCTCTGCTGCGCGATATCGTCGAGCGCGACTTGGCGATTGCCGACGATCCCGTGCGCCTGGCGGCCAACAACCGGCTGTTCCACGAAACGCTGCATCGCTGTGCGCACAACCGCTACCTGCTCAAAACGCTGCGCTCCCTGCACGAATCCATGGCCCTGCTCGGCCGCAGCACGCTTGCGGTGCCGGGACGGGCACACGCCTCGTACGAGGAGCATGCCTCCCTGGTGGCGGCGCTGGAACAGCGCGATCCGGCCCTGGCCGAGCAGATCATGCGCCGGCACATCCAGCAGGCCTACAAGGTCAGGCTGTCGCTGTGGATCGAAGAGCAGGCCGGGAGCTGAAGACGGCGCCGGGCGCGTCCCGGCGCATATGACAAAGCCGGCCGGACACCTCGCGTGGAGCGGGCATGCCTGGCCGGCCTGGCTGGCAACGACGGGCCGTTGCCATGCGCTTCACCGTGCGGCCCGCGGCTGGCGGGCGGCGCGCGAAGTACTGCGATCAGCCGTTGGCGAAGGCGACCTTGGCCTTGCGTGCCTGCCCTTGCAGGCGCAGCAGGGTGCGCTGGACGGCGGCGACGGCACGCTTGATGTCGTCGACGAAGCCGAGGCGCGGGGTGCCGAGCTCGCGCTCGATCAGTTCACGTTCCAGTTGGTCGGTCAGCTTGATGTCGGATTGGGTGCTCATGGCGTTGACTCCTAGTGAATACCCTTATGGGGTTTTCCCTAATCATAGCAAAAGAATTGCCGCATCGCAGCATTAGGTAAAAGTACGTATGCGGGGAAGCAACAGGAAGGCTGCGCCGCGCGCTCCACACACCTCTTAGTGGCGCGCAAGACACCCCGGGGCGGGGCCATCCCCGGAGTCCGCCCGGGCGGCGTGGCGGGCGCCCCGTCAGGGGGAAGCCGTGGCCAGCACCTGGGTGGGGCCCGTGCCGGCCTGCGGCCGGTTGCCCGCGGCATCGCCGGCATCGTAAGGCCGGATCACCAGCGCCACGTAGCTTTCCTCGGAGATGACGACATAGGCCAGATCGGACATCACCAGTCCCACATTGCCGAGTTCTTCGCCCAGGCGGGCCAATACGAAGCGCTGCAGGACACCAAGATCCGCATCGTCGTCGAGGGTGAGCGCGACCATGCAGATGGTCAGGAAGCATTTCTCGGCAGCACCGCACAGCACCACCACTTCGTCGAGCGCACGCCCACCCGCGGCAGGCTTCACCAGCACCGAGATACCGGCGCTAGGCACCGCGCGATGCCAGCCGCGCTGCACGCGGAATGCCGGCAGCTTCAGTTCGCTGCCCGCTTGCCTGGCCACGGCATTGAAATGTTTGGTGAACTCGCCCGGGCTGATACCGAGCAGGGGTTTGGCGACCGGTACCGACGAGACCGCCATCGAGGAAGCCAGGCACAGCGTCGCAAGCGTAGTCAGCAGGTTCATCGCAGCCCCCCTGCGAGGAAGGCGTCCGTCGCACCACGCGGCGTCCCGGCCGGCCCTGGTCGGCCCTGATCGGCGATACCCGCCAGTTGCCACAGCAGGTTCCGCCCGACTTGGCGGTTGACCGGCGCGCGCCGCGCCCATGCCTGCGGCGAAACCACCGGGCCATGGTCCGGCTCGACCCGGGGCCCGTCGGCGGGCGTTGCCTCGATGTCTCTAGTAAATGCTGGCGCTTGGCGGATTGCCAGAGGTTTTTCTGACGTACCTGGGCAGGATGCATACAGCAGGCCAGGACTTTGTCGCATAACCTAGAGGATCATTCTCATAGGCGATTCGGAGCACCGGCCACTGCACGGCGCGCGTCTTCCGCGCAAGGCCACAAGGCCGGGGTATCGACGCCTCGCAGCGTGCGCCACCACGCCTCCGCCGCTGGCGGCACGCAGGATCCACAGCTAGCATGACTAGCGTGCAGCCGAGCGGCGTGCCGCGTCGTGCAAGGAGAATCGCATTGCACACTACTCCGGACCCCGACATCCTTCCGCCGCCCCCGGGGCCACCTGCGGAGCCTAGCGAACCCGTCTCTCCGCCGGTCAGCGACCCGCCGCCGGCCGAGGTACCGCCGCCGCCCGTCCAGCATGCCCGCCGCTAGACCTGCGTCGAGAGGCAGCGCCCGCAAGCGGCCCGGGCAGGCATGCCGCCTGCTGTGGCCGCTCGTTCTGCTGGCCGCCTGCGCGGCGCACGCCCAGACCCCCTCGCCGCTGGCCGAATGGCAGTACTCGGCGGGCGTTCCGCTGGAGAAGATGTTCGAGCCCGAAACGGCGCAATGGGGCATCCGCCTGGGCGCGGGAGCGATCATGCGGCCGATGTACGATGGCGCCTCGCGCTACCACATGCTGGCCGGCCCCAGCATCGACATCCGCTACCGCGACCTGCTGTTCCTCTCGACCGGCGAGGGCCTCGGCATCAACCTCGTCAGCACACCGCACTGGCGTGCCGGCATCGCGCTCTCCTACGATCTCGGCCGGCGCAGCGAGGACGACCCTGGCCATCTGCACGGCCTGCCCAACCTCAATCCCGCCCCCGAAGCGAAGCTGTTCGCCGAATACGTGGTCTCCAAGAGCTTTCCCCTGGTGCTGCGCGTGGACGCTCGCCGCACGCTGGCACCGGATGACGGCTGGACCGCGGATATCGGCGCCTACCTGCCACTGCCAGGCAGCAGCGAGACCTTCTACTGGTTCGCCGGCCCCACCGTGACCTTGGCCGATTCGCGCTACATGGCACGCCGCTTCGGCATCGACGCCGCGCAGGCGGCCAGTTCAGGCTACGCGCCCTACAGCCCCGGCGGCGGCATCAAATCGGCGGGCTTCGGCGTCAGCACCGTGTACTACCTGAACAAGCACTGGTTCGCCACCGCCGATGTCGCGTTGAGCCGGCTGCTCGGCGCGGCAGCGAACAGCCCGCTCGCCGCCAACCCGCTCGGCCTCGCCATCGATGCCTCGCTCAACTACGAGTTCTGAGTGTCGGGCTGCGCGTTCCAGCGCCTCGAGGCCGCGCCAGCTCAGCCAGGCCCAGGCCAGTACCGTGGCGGCGATGGCGAGCAGCGCCAGCGACACGGCATAGTAGGACGCCAGCGGGTGGAACCGGCCAGTCAGCGCCTCCTGGTGGAGAGCCATGGCCGCCGGTGCGTGGCGTTGCGCCTGCGGCATCAGCCGGCCCGCGCAGAAGAACACTGCCACCGCAGACAGGAACAGCCGCAGGAAGGCCTTCAACACGGCGCGCTCCGCTGTTCGCGCGCGCGTGCGAACAGGTAGCCGCGCCCCCACACGGTCTTGATGCGAGCGGGATCGCGCGGATTGTCATTGAGCTTGCGGCGCAGCCTGCCGATGCACACGTCGACGCTGCGGTCCAGCCCGTTGAAGTCGACGCCGCGCACCGCGTTGAGGAGATCGTCGCGCGTCAGCACGGTACCGGCACGGCTGGCCAGCGCCCACAGCATCTCGAATTCCATGGTGGTGACATCGACCGGGCGACCCTCCAGCACCACCGTGCGGGAACTGCGCTCGATCTCCAGCGCGTCGAAGGCCAGCCGCGGAACCTCGGCCAACCACTGCACCGGACGACGCAGCAGCGCGCGCATGCGCGCCAGCAGCACGCGCGGCTCGACCGGCTTGGCCACGTAGTCGTCGGCGCCGGCCTCCAGCCCGAGGATCACGTCGACGTTCTCGCCACGTGCCGACAGCATCAGCACCGGTACCGGAGACACCGCACGCAGGTCGCGGCATACCTGCATGCCATCGCGGCCGGGCAGCATCTGGTCCAGCACGACGATGTCCGGCGCGCTGGCGCGCACGGCCGCCAGCACGGCGTCGCCGCGGTGCACCTGGGTCACGAGGAAGCCGTGTTGACCGAGGTATTGCGCGATCAGCCGCGCGAGTTTCAGGTCGTCTTCGACAATCAAGGCTCTGGTCATCGCAGGAAAGCAGGAACGGGATACGGAAAAAGGGCGGTAGAAGACAGATGGCCGCGCTACGCAGCGGCGCCGGAAACGGGACAAGGACCCGCGCCGGCGCACCGGGCCGCCCGGCGACACCGCCGCAGGAACGAACGCTACCTTCCCGCCGCCCGCATGTCCGGGGGAAGTTGTATGAAAACTGTGGGAAAGTTTGATGTGCCGGGCCGAGCCGGGCCGGTTCACGCGGGCTCAGCCGCTGGCGCTGTCCTTCATCAATCCCTGCCGCCAGGCAAAGGCCACGGCCTCGGTGCGATCGGCCAGGTGCAGCTTGGCCAGCACGTTGCTGAGGTGCGACTTCACCGTCTTCTCGGTGATGTGCAGCGCCGCGGCGATGCGCGCATTGCTGCCGCCCTCCGCGAGCTGGCGCAGCACTTCGAGTTCGCGCTCGGTCAGTTCGGCGAAGGGATTGCGCTGCGGCTCGCGTACCCGCCGCACCGCCTGCAGAATGCGCCGCGCCACCTGCGGATGGATCACCGCCTCGCCCTGGGCGGCCCGGCGCAGCGTGCTCAGCAGCTCGTCGCCCAGCATGGTCTTGAGCGTGAACGACTGGGCGCCCGCCTCGATGGCGGCAAAGGCCAGGTCGTCCTCTTCCGATGAGGTCAGCACCACCACATGGCTGCGCGGGCTGACGGTGCGTATGCTGCGGATGGCGCTGACGCCATCCACGCCGGGCATCAACAGGTCGATCACCACCAGGTCCGGCGCGGTATCGCGCGCCAGCCCGATAGCCTCGGCGCCATCGCCGGTCTCGGCGACCACCTCGAAATCCTCGGTCAGCGCCAGCAGGCTGCGCACGCCTTGCCGCACGATGGCGTGGTCGTCGACCAGCATCACGGAAGTCTTCATGTCCTGCATCCCATCTGTTCGTCCTGCTTTCCTTCCGGGATCTCTTCCTGACTCGCATCCGGGTTCGCACCCGGCTCCATGCGGAAGGTGACGCACACCAGCACGCCCTTGCCCGGTCCGCTGCGGATCTCCAGCTCCCCCGCCGGCAGCGCCCGGGCGCGCAGCTGCATATTGGCCAGGCCCATGCCCGTGCCGCCGCCCCGATCCGGATCGAAACCGCGGCCATTGTCGCGCACCGACCAGCACGCCCTGTCGCCGGCACAGGCGAAGTCCACCTCGAGCAGGCTCGCTCCGCTGTGCCGCAGCACGTTGGCCGCCGCCTCGGTGGTCAGCAGCAGCAACTGGCCGGCCACGTCAGGCCGGGCACACAGCCGGGCCTCGTCCTGCGGCGTCAGGCGCAGCGACCAGTCGATGCCGCTGCCGCTCAGCATCAGTTCGAGGCTGTCGCGCAACGTGCCAGCCAGCCCGGCCTCGACGATGGTGGTCGCGCCGAAGCGCTGGATGATGTCGGCGAGGTCCTGCTGCAGCCGCGAGGTCAGCTGCAGCGCCGTCTGCACCATCTCCTGCGCCTCGCCCTGGCCGCCGGTCAGGTGGCGCAGCACGCTCAGCTGCAGGCCGAGCGCGAAGGCACGCTGCTTGGCGGTATCGTGCAGGTCGCGCGCCAGCCGGTTGCGCTCCTGCGCCGCCGCCAGTGCCTGCTTGACCTCGATCACCTCGCCCAGCGCATCGGCCATGCGGTCGAAACGCTGCGACAGCCGGCTCAGTTCGTCGCCGCCATGATCGTTGATGCGCAGCGCGAGATCGCCGGCGGCCCAGGTCTCGGCCGCGCGGCCGGTGCGACGGATGCGGCCGACCAGCAGCACGGCCACGGTCAGCGCCGACATGGCGCTGATGATCAGCAGATAGCACAGCAGGTCCAGCAGTTCCCCGCGCGTGAGGCGGCCGAGCATGGATAGCGGGCTGCGCGCATCCATGCCCAGCGTCAGCGTGGCGCCGGGCTCCTGCGGCGGGTGGATCGCCACTGCCAGCGTCCAGGGCCGGGTCAGGTCCTCCCAGCGCCCGGGTGGCCGCGCGTCCGGCAGCCGCCCTGCCGGACGGCCGGGCGCGGCCGCGCCCATGGCCGCTTCGAGCCGGGCGCCCGCCCGGGCGGGATACTGGCAGCCGCTGCCGTCCGCGCGCCGGTAGCGCAACGCCAGGCGCCCGTCCCGGCTGGCGCCGGCCATGCCGTCGTAGTCGGCCCACATGCGCAACTCCGGGTCGGCCATGCGCAGCAGCAGCCCGAGCATCAAGGTCTCGCACTGCGCCTGGCGCCCGGCGTCCACGCCCGCCAGCGGCCCCAGCGCCGCGGCCTCGCGGGCCATGCGCGGCGCCAGCGCCGCCGGCTCGAAGGCCCGCCGCAGTTCCCGTCCGGCGCCAGCCAGGTCCAGCACGGCCAGCAGCAGCGTGCCGGCCAGCGAGGCGGCAAGCATGGCGCCCAGGTATTTCCAGAACAGGCTGCGCCACCAGCGCGTGGCGGCGGAGGGCGGCGGGGCATCGCCGCGGCCGGCTGACGGCCGGGAGAGAACGGTGGGAAATGGCATGGGCGCCAGTATCGCCCATCGGGGAGGCCGGCGAAACGGCCTCCGGTCGGACTCAGGACTGGACTTCCGGCCGATGCGCGCGCGCGTGACCGGCGCCAAGATGCAAGCCCGACCGATGCGGTCCGGGGCCGCTTTCGCCAACCCCTTTCGCCAACCCTTTCCCCAACCCTTTCCGACGGTCAACGGTTCGCCGCCCCGTCCGCACCCCTCATGCAAGCTACTCTCTCGCGGCGCCGCCGCCTGCCTCTCCTGCTCGGCGCGCTCGGCCTGCTGGCGCTCGCCGGGGCCGGGCTGGCCTGGCGGCTCGGCACGCCGCCCCAGCCCGAATTCCTCAGTGCCCCCGTGGTACGCGGCGACCTCGAGGATGCCGTGATGGCCATCGGCGTCCTGCAGCCGCTGCGCCAGGTCGAGGTGGGCGCCCAGGCCAACGGCCAGCTCAAGTCGCTCAAGGTCAAGCTGGGCGACCACGTCAAGCGCGGCGACCTGCTCGCGCAGATCGACGCCGTGCAGCCGCACAATGTCCTGCTGCAGGCCGAGGCGGCATTGGCCGCGCTGCAGGCCCGGCGCGACAGCAACCAGGCGCGCCTGCGCCAGGCCCGCCTCGAATGGCAACGCCAGCGCGACATGCGGGCCCACGACGCCAGCGCCGAACAGGACCTGGTGGCGGCGCAAGCCGAGCTGCGCGCGCAGGAGGCCGCCCTGCGCGAGACCACCGCCGAGATCGCCCAGCAGCGCTCGCGCGTCGCCGCCGCGCGCACCGACCTCGGCTTCACCCGCATCACCGCGCCGATGGACGGCGAGGTGGTCGCGCTCAATACGCTGGAGGGACAGACCGTGGTGGCCTCCTACCAGGTCCCCAACATCCTCAAGCTGGCCGACCTCAGCACCATGACCGTGCGCGCCCAGGTGTCCGAGGCGGACGTGATCCGCATCCGCGAGCAGCAGCCGGTCTATTTCACCGTGCTCGGTGCGCCGGACCGGCGCTACCACGGCCGCCTGCGCGCGATCCAGCCGTCGCCCGAGAAAATCAACAATGCGGTCTTCTTCAATGCCTTGTTCGACGTGCCCAACCCCGACCGCAGCCTGCGCATCGACATGACCGCGCAAGTCTCCATCGTCCTCGGCGCGGTGAAGCAGGCCGTGCTGGTGCCCCTGTCGGCGCTCGGCCCGCGCAGGCCCGACGGCCGCTTCCCCGCGCGCGTGCTGCATGCCGACGGTTCGGTGGAACACCGCCAGGTCCGCACCGGCCTGCGCAACAACGTCAACG
Organism: Cupriavidus sp. USMAA2-4; assembly: GCF_001854305.1. NCBI lineage: Bacteria > Pseudomonadati > Pseudomonadota > Betaproteobacteria > Burkholderiales > Burkholderiaceae > Cupriavidus > Cupriavidus sp. USMAA2-4. The sequence continues at coordinate 3,146,553 of NZ_CP017749.1, forward strand.
CCCAGGTGCTCGAAGGACTGCGCGAAGGCGAGCGGGTGGTCACCGGAGACAGCACCGATGCCGCCGCCCCGGCCCCGGCCTCCAACCGCGCGGCGCGGCAGGCGCGCGGCCCCGCGCTCGCGGCGCGCCCCGCAACCAGCCGGAGCGCATGATGTCCCGTCCGCCGCTCTTGCTGCTCCAGCAAGTGGAGCGCCGCTTTCCGTCCGATGCCGGCGAAACCGTTGTGCTGTGCGACGTCGGCCTTGCCATTGCCGCCGGCGAGATGGTCGCCATCGTCGGCGCTTCGGGTTCGGGCAAGTCCACCTTGATGAACATCCTGGGCTGCCTCGACCGGCCGAGTGCCGGTCGCTACCTGGTCGACGGCCAGGACGTCGCCATGCTGGACGCCGATGCGCTGGCGCAGCTGCGCCGGGAGCGCTTCGGCTTCATCTTCCAGCGCTACCACCTGATGCCCCACCTGTCGGCAGCCGGCAATGTCGAGGTCCCGGCCGCTTATGCCGGCATTCCGGCCGCGGCCCGGCATGAGCGCGCCCTGCACCTGCTCGACCGTCTCGGGCTGGGCGGGCGCGGCGCGAGTCGCCCCGGCCAGTTGTCGGGCGGCCAGCAGCAGCGCGTCAGCATCGCCCGCGCGCTGATGAACGGCGGCCAGGTGATCCTGGCCGACGAGCCCACCGGCGCCCTCGACAGCCGCAGCGGCGAAGAGGTCATGGCCATCCTGCGCGAACTGCACGCCCAGGGCCATACCATCGTCCTCGTCACCCACGACCGCCAGGTGGCCGCCTGCGCTGAACGCATCATCGAGGTGGCTGACGGCCGCATCGTCGCGGACCGCACCAACCGCCCGGCCTCGCCCGCCGCCCGCGCGGCGGCGGACAGGAGCCCGCCGGCCTCGCCGCCGGGGCCCGGCACGCCCCCCAAGGCCTTGCCCGCGCCACCCGCGGCACGCCTGCGCGGCGGCTGGCAACGGTTCACCGAGGCCTTCCTGATGGCCTGGCGCTCGATCCTGGCGCACCGACTGCGCTCGGCGCTGACCATGCTCGGCATCGTCATCGGCATCACCTCGGTGGTGGCGATCACGGCCATCGGCGAAGGCGCCAAGCGCTACGTGCTGGACGATATCCGCGCGATCGGCACCAACACCCTGGAGATCTACCCCGGCGCCGACTTCGGCGACGACCGCGCCGACAGCATCCGCACCATGGTCGCGGCCGACCTCGATGCGCTGCGCGCGCTGCCTTACGTCGACAGCGTCACGCCGCTGACCACCCGCACGCTGCGCCTGCGCCACCGCAACGTGGACGTCAACGGTGCCGTGCACGGGGTCAGCGAAAGCCTGTTCCGCGTGCGCGGCATGAGGCTGGCCGACGGCAGCGGCTTCCGCAGCGAGGACGTCCTCCGCCACGCCCAGGTGGTGGCCATCGACGAGAACACGCGCCGCAAGCTGTTCGGGCGCCAGGGCCAGGCCATCGGCAAGATCATCCTGGTGGGCAACCTGCCGTGCACCGTGGTCGCGGTACTGCGCGAACGCAAGAGCATGTTCGACGACAACAAGAGCCTCAATGTCTGGCTGCCATACAGCACCGCCGGCAGCCGGCTGTTCGGCCAGCAGCATTTCGAGGGCCTCGCCGTGCGCATCGCCGAAGGCCAGCCCGGCAAGGCCGCCGAACAAGGCGTGGTGCGGCTGCTGGCGCAGCGCCACGGCAAGAAAGACTTCTTCACCTTCAACCTGGACAGCATCGTCAAGACCGCCGAGCGGACCAGCCAGGCGCTGACCCTGCTGCTCTCCACCGTGGCAGTGATCTCGCTGGTGGTGGGCGGCATCGGCGTGATGAACATCATGCTGGTGTCGGTCACCGAACGGACGCGCGAGATCGGCATCCGCATGGCAGTCGGCGCGCGCCGTGGCGATGTCATGCAGCAGTTCCTGACGGAGGCGGTGCTGGTCTGCCTGATGGGCGGCGTCATCGGCGTCGTGCTGGCCTACGGCCTCGGCCTGGTCTTCGCGCTGGCGAGCAGCCGCTGGCAGATGGTGTTCTCCCCGCTCTCCGTGGCCGGCGCCTTCCTGTGCGCCACGCTGGTCGGCGTGGTCTTCGGCTACCTGCCGGCGCGCAAGGCCGCCCGGCTCACCCCCATCGAGGCACTCAACCGTGAATGACGCGGCAAACCCCTTCCCGTCCCCCGGCCGTCCGCGCACGCGTGGCGGGCGCCTGCTGCTGTGTGCCCTGGCCTGGGCCATGGCCGGCTGCGCCGGCCTGCGAACGCCCGTCCTCGACCCCGCGCCCGACATTCCCGCGCACTGGAGGCAGGGCACGCCTGCAGGATCCGCAGCCGCCCCGGCACCGGCACCGGCACCATCGCCGGAATGGTGGCGCAGCTTCGGCGACGCGCGCCTCGACACCGTGATCGGCGCGGCGCTGGCACGCAACCCCGACCTCGCCATCGCCACCCTGCGGCTGAGGCAGGCGCGCCTGCGCGCCCGCCTCGCCGGCACCGACCTGTGGCCGACACCCGGCGCGAGCCTCCAGGCCAGCCGCCGGTGGGGCCTGGACGGCCAGGCGCGGCGCGACGCGGGCGAGCTGAATGCCACCGTGGCCTACGAGCTGGACCTGTGGGGACGGCTGGCTCAACTGCGCAGCGCCGCCGAATGGGAGGCGCAGGCCAGCCAGGCCGATCATGAAGCCGCCGCCATCGCCCTCGTCGCCACCACGGCCACACTCTACTGGCGCGCAGGACTGCTCAACGAACGCATCACGCTCTCGGTACTCAGCCTGGCCGATGCCCGCGCCACGCTGGAACTGGTGGCCGCGCGCCACCGCGCCGGCGCCGCCGCCGGGCTCGACCTGGCCCAGGCCCGGCAGCAACTGGCCGACCTGCAGGCCGAGCATACGCTGCTGGAACAGGCGCGCACCGAGAATCGCCACGCCTTCGCCATCCTGTTCGACCGGCCGCCCGGGCAGGCGGCCGCCGAACCCGAGCGCCTGTCCTCCGCACCGCCCCCCGCGGTCGAGGCCGGCCTGCCGGCCAGCCTGCTCGGCCGCCGCCCTGACCTGCGCCAAGGTGAGGCGCGCCTGCGCCGCGCCCTGGCCGAAGCCGATGCGGTGCGCGCCGGTTTCTACCCCAGGCTGACGCTGACCGGCGTGCTCGGCAGCGCCAGCGCCGACCTCGGCTCCCTGTTGCGCGACCCGACCGCCCTGCTCGGCGCCGGGGTGGAACTGCCCTTCCTGCGCTGGTACCGCATCGAGCCGGCCATCGGCGTAGCCCAGGCCGAGTACGAAGAAGCGGTGGTGCGCTACCGCAAGACCCTGTACACCGCTTTTGCCGAGGTCGAAGACGCATTGGCGGCACGCGCGCAACTGGCCACGCGGGGCACACGGCTGGACCAAGCGCTGCGTGCCGCCGAGCAGGCCGAAACCCTGTCCGGCGTGCGCTATCGCGCCGGCGCCACGGCGCTGCAGCCATGGCTGGATGCAAAGCACAAGCGCCGGCTTGCCCAGGCCGCGCTGGCGCAGACGCGGTTCGACCGGCTGGTCGCCACCATGGCGCTCTACAAGGCATTGGGCGGGCCGGCCGAGCTGGCGGCGCGCTGAGTGGATAAGGATGCGGGCCTATTCCAGGGCCGTTCGAAGACGCACGGCAGACTCCCGACACAATCGCCGGGTGGCCGCAAGCAGACATCCGGGCGCGACAGGCGCCGCAGGCCTCACATCTAGGCCGGGGGCCGTCCGGGAAGGCATTCCGCGCCGCCATCTTTGCCACCCGGCCTTGCATTTGTTGACAGTCGCCCCAGGCCCGGCTGACTACACTGCAATCAACCCTTGGTGGCTCCCGGGGGCCCAGGAAACCCATATCGCCAGGCACTGACCCGCCTGGCGTTTTTTTTGTGCGCACCGTGCAGCGGCAATGCCGGCCCCCTTGCGCTCGCGCTATCCGACCGAGGCCTCGAACACCCGCCGGTAGTTGCCGCCCAGCAGCTTGTCCAGCTCCGCCGGACGGAAGCCGCCTGCCAGCAGCGCCTGTGCCAGCGCCGGCAGTTGCGCGTAGCTGCGGAACACCGGCGGCGAGATGAAGCCCAGCATATCGCTGCCCAGGCCCACGTGGTCCACGCCGACCACGTCGACCATCCGCTTGATGCCGTCCGCCATGCCCGCCAGGTCGCGGAAGGACCCGGCGCTGGGCCAGACGCCGATCACACCGCCGGTACCGGCGATCACGCGGGCGTGGTCCGGCGAGACCAGCCGGCTGCGCGCGCCGGGATGGGCCGCCAATGCGGTATGAGACAGCACCAGGGGCTTGCTCGACACCGCCGCCGCCCGCTTGACCAGGTCGTAGGTGCCGTGCGCCACGTCGACCACCAAGCCGAGCGCATTGCAGCGGCGCACCACGGCCGCGCCGAAATCGCTCAGGCCTCCATGCACCGGCGCTTCGCTCTGGATGTCTCCCAATTCGTTGACGCGGTAGTGCGTCAGTTGCAGGTGCCGCAGCTGCTGCTCCGTGTAAGCCTCGTCGACCCGCTCGATGCGGCCCTCGAGGAAATCGGCCCCCTCCGCCGCCAGGATCACGCTCGGGCCGGCCGGGGCCAGCCTGGCGAGCGAAGCGGCGTCGGTGACGACCTGCAGCTTCTCGTGGGCGATCAAGGCCCGTGCCCGCGCGAACTCGGCCTGGCCGAGCGCATGGAGCTCGCCCGGCTCCGGCTTGCGCCACGGCTCGAAGCTCCGGCGGCTGGCGGACACCCGCGTGACCGTGGTATCGGTGACGATGGCCAGGCAGATCACCTGCATGCCGCCGGCCCGCATGGGCGCGGCGAGTGGCAGGAAGGGGCGCCGGTCGCCGAGCGCCGGGTCGCGCGACACCGTGACGCGGCCGCCGTGGCTGTGCATGTCGATGGTCAGTGCGCCCGGCGCGGGCTGCCAGGCGGGCGCCGCGGCCTCGCCCGGCGCAGCGGCGTCCGCATCGGATGCGAAGGGTCCGCGCGCGCAGGCGGCCAGCCCGAGCGCCGCGCCGGCGGCGAGGAACACCCGCCGGCCCGGCATGGCCGGTGCCGCGTCGATCAGTACGGCGCCATCCAGGCGATAGCGCCACGCCTCGGGATCGTCGCCCCCGCTGCGCAGCCAGCCACGCAGCACGATGGCCCGCCCCGTCACCGCCACCGGCAGCGCCGCCCGGATTTCCATGCAGGCCTGCGCGTCTTGCGGCAGGCCAGGACCGCAGCAAGGCGCCTCGGCAACCAGCAGGAAGCCGTCCACCGCGCGAGCCGCCGCATCGGGCGGGATCATCCAGCCGGCGATCTCGACCTGCCGGCCTTCGAATCGGCCCGCACTGCCCGCATGGACCTCTGCCCACTCCAGTTTCATGCCGTGTCCCCCGGTGCCTGGCGATGTGCCCGGCCGCGCCGCCGGGTGGGCAGAGCATAGCGCCACCGCCCCCGGGCAGGCAAACCCGCACGGCCGCCGCCGGCATCGGGGCCGGGCTCAGGCGCCGCGCAGGGCCCGCCGGGCGTAGTACTCGAAGGTCAGTTGCGAGCGGCGCGGCGTCAGGATCCAGTCATGTGCCTCCTGGGCCAGGGCCTCGGGCAACGGCCGGATGGCGCCCGCCGACATGGCGGCCAGCTGCATCTTCGCCGCGCGCTCGAACAGCAGGGCCATCACGCACGCCTCCTCCACCGACGCCGCCGCCACCAGCAGCCCGTGGTGGGCCAGCAGGATGGCGCGCTTGCTGCCCAGCGCGGCCGAGATGATCTCGCCCTCCTCGTTGCCGACCGGCACGCCGGGCCATTTCTTCAGGAAAGCGCAATCGTCGTAGAGCACGCAGGTATCCATATGCGACACCACCAGCGGCACCTCCAGCATGGCCAGCGTCGCCGCGTGGAAGGGGTGGGTATGGATGACGCAGCGCACGTCCGGGCGGGCACGGTAGATCCATGAGTGGAAGCGGTTGGCAGGATTAGGCATGCCGTCGCCGTCGAGCACGCGCAGGTCTTCGTCGACCCGCAGCAGGTTCTCGGCGGTGATCTCGTCGAAACCCAGGCCCAGGCGCTGGGTGTAGTAGCTGCCCGGCTCTTCGGCGCGCGCGGTGATCTGGCCGGCCAGGCCGGAGTCGTGGCCGCCGTCGAACAGGATGCGGCAGGTCAGCGCCACCTTCTCGCGCAAGGTGCGCTCCGGAATCGACAGCTTCGACTGCATGTCGGCCTGGGCGCGGGAGATCAATTCGTCTTTCTTCAGGGTAAGGGTATCGGCCATGGTCTGGATGGTTTCTCTGCTAGGTATTCCTGGATCGTTCGGATCGTTCAGCTTGTTCAGGTCGACGGAAGATTCTGCGGGGCCGCACCCGGCGGCCCCTGGCAAGTCACGCTGCCGGCCCGCTCATTCCGCCGTGATGCGGGCCGCGCTGACCACCGCCGCCCACTTGGCCTTCTCCGCCTGCATGACCTGCGCATACTCCTGCGCGCTGCCACTGTATGGTTCGCTGCCCTGTGCGGCCAGGCGGGAACGCAAGACGGGACTGGCCAGGGCGGCGCGCAGCGCCACCGACAGCCTGCCCACTACCTCCGGCGGCGTGCCGGCCGGCACGTACAGCGCATTCCACGAACTGACGTCGAAGGCCGGCAGGCCGGCCTCTTTGCTGGTCGGCACACCGGGCGCGCCCGGCAGGCGCCGGGGGCCGGCCACCACCAGCGCCCGCAAGCGCCCTGCGTCCACCTGCGGCAGGATCACCGGCGCAGCATCGAGCACCACGCCGACATTGCCGCCGATCGCCGCATTGACGGCCTCGGCGCCGCTCTTGAAGGGGATGTGTTCCAGCTTGATCCCTGCGCTCTGCTTCAGCAGTTCGATGCCGATATGGGGTGCGCTGGCATTGCCGGCCGAGCCATAGTTCAGCGCGCCGGGATGCTGGCGGGCGTAGCCGACGAATTCGCGGAAATCGCCGGCCGGCACGGCGGCGCCGACCGCCAGCAGGAATGGCGAGCGCGAGACCAGGCCCAGCGGCACGAACTGGGTATCGGGCGCATAGGGCAGCCGGCCCTTGGCGTAGATCAGCGGGTTCACGACCTGGGTGCCCACCGTGCCCATGAATACCGTATAGCCATCGGGCGCGGCGCGCGCGGCGGCCTGGGCCGCGATCACGCCGCCGGCGCCCGGCCGGTTCTCGATCACGACGCCCTGCCCGAGGCTGCCGCCCCAGGCCTGGCCAACGAGGCGCGCCACACTATCGGTGATGCCGCCGGCGCCGAACGGCACCACCAGGCGGATCGGCCGGTTCGGGAAAGCCTGCGCGCCGGCGCCGGGCGAGACGAGTGAGGTGAGCAGGCAGGCTGCGGCCAGGGCCGCGATCAAGGGGGGCGCTTTCATCGGAGTCTCCATGGGAAATCAGGCGTTCGATCACACCGGGCTGTCACGCCAGGTATGACACTTCATCTTTTATATGACTCAGTGTGTCCCTTGGAAAACAAGATGTCAAGAAGGACATCAGCGTCCGGTGTTGGCCGCGCGGCGGATATAATGCGCGGGTCGCTTCCTCTCGCCCCCTCATGGTCAACCTGCCGCATCGCCTCCGCACCCTCCGCCGCCAGCGCGGCCTGTCGCTGGAAGCGCTCGCCGAGCAGACCGGCCTGACCCGCAGCTATCTTTCCAAACTGGAACGCGGCCTCAGCTCTCCCTCGATCGCCACGGTACTCAAGATCGCCCAGGCCTATGGCATGGGCACAGGACACCTGCTGGGAGACGCGCGCGACAGCGCCGAGGAAGTGGCCTGCGTTTCCCGCGCCTCGCAGCGCGAGCCGCTATCGCGCGAGGGGGAATCGCACGGCTACCGCTATGAAGCCATCGCGGCAGCACGCAAGGTCAAGGCCATGGAGCCCTTCGTCATGCACCCGCCGAGCGACTTCCCCGACGAGGCAAGGGTCGCGCACAGCGGCGAGGAATTCCTGTTCGTGCTGAAGGGACAAGTCGAGGTCCAGCTGGGCGAGGAACTGGTGACACTGGCCAGCGGCGATGCACTGTATTTCGATGCCGACCTGCCCCACCGCGTGCGCAGCGTCGGGAGCGCCCGGGCCGAAGTGCTGGTCACCACCACCCGATAGTGTCGTACGTCTTCCATCCGTGGAAGAACACGGGCCGTCGAGAAGCCACCTCCAAGCCGCCTCCAAGTCGCCGCTAAATCGTCCTTAGGTCGTCTTAGGTCGTCCTAAGTCGCCTGTCTATCGCGTCCGGGCGGGCACAGGACGGAGGTTTGCCGGGCCAGGCCGGGTGCCGGCGGACTAGAATCGATCGGCAAGCCAGTCACTCCGGAGACGCCGATGCATCTCGAAGGCTCCTGCCATTGCGGCGCTGTCCGCTTCCAGCTGGAAGCGGACAGCCCCTACCCCTTCATGCACTGCCACTGTTCGATCTGCCGCAAGACCGCGGGCAGCGGCGGCTACGCCATCAATCTCGGTGGCGACGCCCGCACCCTGCGCGTGCAGGGCCGCAAGCATCTCGGCATCTATCACGCCGTGCTGCGCGAACGAGGCAAGCGCGCCACGCGTTCGCCGGCGGCGCGCCATTTCTGCCGCGAGTGCGGCAGCCCGCTCTGGTTGTGGGACCCGCGCTGGCCGGAACTGGTCCATCCGCATGCCTCGGCAATCGACACGCCGCTGCCCAGGCCGCCGGAGGTGGTCGAGGCGGCGCTGGACTACGCCGCGCCCTGGGTGGACGTACCGCGTGGCGCGGGCCACGTCGCTTGCCGTACGTGGCCCGCCGAGTCCTTGCACGACTGGCACCAGCGCCACGGCCTGCTGAGCCCGGGCTGAAGCGCAGCGCGCGCGGCGGGCAGACCCGCCGGACTCAGGCCTTGCTACGCGACGTGCCGGTGGCCGCCGCGGCGGCCGTGTCGAGATGGCTGACGGCGGCTTCGCGCGCCTGGTGCGCGACCTGGCGCAGCGCACCGAAGGCGCCGCTGGTGGCATTGGCGGCGGCCTGCAGCAGGGCGGTGGCTGCCTCGGTGCCGACCGGCGCGTTCTTGACGAAGGTCTCCGCGAAGGCCTCCAGCGCGCGGCCATACTGCTCGCAGTGCGCTTCCGCCACGTGGGCGAAGCCGGCCTGCGTACCGGCAGCGATATCGTAGACGTGGCGCGCGTAGGCCAGGGCCTTCTCCGTCGCCGGCTGCAGCGAGGCTCCCTGTGCCAGGGCCGCGCTGCCGCCGTCGCTGCCGTCCAGCGCCGCGATGGCCTGCTCCCGGCCTTCGGCAAGCGCCGATTTCGTCGCCTGGAGATTCAACTCGGTCAGCTTCTGGATACCCTCCAGCGCCGTGTTCGCCATGGCGAGCAGGCTGTTCAGGTGGGCCTGCTGGGCGGCCAGCAATTGTTCGGACGCGAAAACAGACATGGACTCCCTCTCCCTGCGATGGGCCGGTGCGGAACGCAGCCGGCAGATTGGTTTCGGGTTGGCTTCAGCTTGGCTTCGACGCGCCCGCCCTGCGGCAGCGCGACGGCACGGACGAGCGCGGAACAGCGCATGGCGCACCGCAACATCCGACACGCGATTCTAGAGCACCGCACGTCCGTTTTGCTCGGGCCGCCGGCTCAGGACATACCCCGATATGGCTGCGCCCCCGGCCCGCCTCGCCGATCTCCCGCAGCGCGTGCAAACGCCTGCAGCCCGGGTATTGCCGCGAGCCGCGCGGCGAACGCGGTGCAACATGAATCATCGCGTATGGCGTAGAGGTATGGCCGGGACACCGAAAAATTTCATATCGGCACCCCTGAAAGAGTCAATACGATACCCCCCGATCCGGGCATTGCCGAAGCCGTCAGGCAGGCGATGCCCGCGGCCAGGACAACACCCCCGGCTGCGTCCCAGGCCGCTCCCGGGTGGCGCCCCAAAAGAAAAACGCACCAGCCCGCTTGGCGGCCTGGTGCGTCGGCAGGAGTGCCGGCCGGCGCAACGCTCGCGGACCGTGCGTCGTGGCCGCGGACGGCAAGACTTGCCGCCGTCCACGCCTTCCTCGCAGTACTCGGTACTTATTCGCCGGCGACGAACTGCTCGCCGTCCAGCATGGTGGTGCGCTGCTGCCTGGCGCGACGGCTGCCGCGCCAGGCCGAGTAGGTCACGCCGATCACCAGCAGGGCCGACATGACCACGAAGGCGCAGCTGATCGGGCGCTCGACGAACACCATCATGTCGCCGCGCGAGAGCAGCAGCGAGCGGCGGAAGTTCTCTTCCACCATCGGCCCCAGCACGAAGCCGAGCAGGATCGGGGCCACCGAGAACTCCAGGTACATCAGCAAGGCGCCGATCACGCCGAAGGCCAGCACTTCCCAGATCTGGAACAGGCTGTTCTGCGTGCTGAACACACCTACCACGATGAAGAACATCGCCGACGGGAACAGGTAGCGGTAAGGCACCTGCAGCAGCTTGACCCACACGCCGATCAGCGGCACGTTCAGCACCATCAGGATCACGTTGCCGATCCAGAAGCTGGCCACCAGGCCCCAGAAGATGTCCGGGTGGTCGCTGATCAGCTGCGGCCCCGGGGTGATGCCCTGGATCATCAGCGCGCCGAGGATCAGCGCCATCACCGCGTCGCCCGGGATGCCCAGGCTCATGGTGGGGATGAAGTCGACCTGGGTCTTCGAGTGCGCCGAGGCTTCGGGCGCGGCCACGCCGGCGATCATGCCGGTGCCGAACTTCTCCGGCGTCTTCGAGATCTTGCGCTCCAGCGCGTAAGCGATGAAGGTGGTGATGGTCGGGCCGGTGCCGGGCATGGCGCCGAACAGCGTGCCGACGCCGGTGCCGCGCACCATCGGCCAGAACGCCTGCTTCATTTCGGCCATGGTCGGACGCATGTCGCGGATGCGCAGCGTGGTCTTGGCCGTCACGGTCTTCATGCGGTTGACGTTGAGCAGAAAGTCGGCCACGCCGAACAGGCCCATCGCGATCGCCACCAGTTCCAGGCCGTCGCTCAGTTCAGGAATGTTGAAGGCGAAGCGGAAGGTGCCGGTGTTGACGTCGGTACCCACCACGCCGCACAGCAGGCCGAACAGCGTCATCGCCACCCCCTTCAACGGGGAGCCGCGCGACATCGTCGAACCGGCCAGCAGGCCCAGCAGCATGATCGAGAAGATCTCGGTCGGACCGAACTTGAACGAGATCTCGGTCAGCAGCGGCGAGCAGAAGATCATCACGATGATGCCCACCGAGGCGGCGAAGAACGAGCAGATCATCGTGATGCCCAGCGCCGTGCCGCCGCGGCCGGCGCGCGTCAGCGGGTAGCCGTCCAGGCAAGTCACCGCGTGCGGCGGGTGCGAGGGCAGGTTCAGCAGGATCGCGCCGATCGCGCCGCCGTACTGCGAGCCGTAGAAGATACCGGCCAGCATCAGAATGGCGGGAACCGGGTGCATGACGTAGGTCAGCGGCAGCAGGATGGAGATCGCCGACAGCGCGCCCATGCCGGGCAGCACGCCGATCAGGTTGCCCATCAGCACGCCGAAGAACGACCACATCAGGTTGGTACCCTGGAAGGCGACGCCGAAGCCGAACCAGAGGTCGTGAAGTGCATTCGATACCATGGTGCTTACGCCCCCCAAGCGAACAGCGGCAACTGCAGTTGCAGCGCCCACCAGAAGACGACCACCGCCACCACGCACATCGCCGCAGCCAGCACGACGGCTTGCTTGACGGTATTGCTGCGGTCACCCAGGGCCGAGATGAAAACGATGGCGAAGGTCGCTGGCACCAGGCCGCCGAACTTGCCGAACAACAGGAAGGCCAGCACGCCGACGACGATGGCGACGGCGCCGCGCAGGTCGGGCAGGTCATGGCTGTGGCCCGGCGCGCCCTTGGCGGATTCGGTGGCGTTGCGGGCCGACACGGCGATCAGCACGCCCACCAGCGCCAGCAGCGTGCCGACGGCCGCCGGGAAGAACCCGGGACCCATCTGGCGCAGCGTGCCGACGCGGTATTGCATGCCGGCGACGACCGCAGAGAGCCCGATCAGCGTCATCAGCGCGCCGCCGTAGTAGTCCTTCTTGAACTTGGAAGGCTTGCTCATTGCCGTGCCTCCCTCGCCGCCGACGGGCACGTGCCCGCCTTCAGCCGGACCTGGGCCGACCGATGTGAATGGATGGTTTGATGCATGGGGTTTCCTCTAGTCTCCTGAGTCACCAGCGGCCATTTCGGCTGCGCTGCGGATCGTCGCAGCGGAAATGGGCCGGCGTGCGGAGTCTATGAAGAGCAGCTTCCAAACCCCTTTCTGGTGGCTTGCAAACGGCTTTCGAGCGTCCGCGAAAGCACGGATATTTGACGGATCAAGGGAAAACCCCGAGTGGGGAGCGCGCCGCCAACATCACATCCCGGCGACCAAGGATCTGCTGCGGCCTGGCGCCGCTGCAGAGCACTCCGCATCTCGCATGGCGCGCGCCTGAGCAAGAAGCTCCCGGCGCAGCGCAAAGCGAACGGCGTAATCGCCTGCGCGGCGAGCGGAACGACGAGCAATGAGACGACGCGCAGGCCATGCATGCCGCGCCATGCACCTAGTGCACGGCGCCAGAAAAACGCGCCCCCCGGGCGACGGTGCATGCCGGCCGCAGGCACGGCGGCACAGCGATGGCGAGCCTTTGCAACGACGCATCGGACCAGGTTGGCTCAGCGCTGCGCAGGTCGGCAGGCCGCGGCGCCACCGCGCCTGCCCGCCCGGGCTTACCAGCGCTCCATCCAGGGCCGCAGGTCGAGTTCGAAGGTCCAGGCGTCGCGCGGCTGCTGGTGCAGGTGCCAGTAGTTCTCGGCAATATGATCGGGGTTCAGGATGCCGTCCTGGTCCTTGAGCGCGTAGCGCTCGGGGAAGTTGCTGCGGATGAATTCGGTGTCGATCGCGCCGTCCACCACCACATGCGCAACGTGGATATTGCGCGGCCCCAGTTCGCGCGCCATGCTTTGCGCCAGCGCGCGCAGCGCGTGCTTGGCACCGGCGAAGGCGGCGAAGTTGGCCGCACCACGCAGCGCCGCGGTGGCGCCGGTGAACAGGATCGTGCCCCGCTCGCGCTGCACCATGCGCCGCGCCACCTCGCGCGCATTGAGGAAGCCCGAGAAGCAGGCCATCTCCCAGATCTTGAAGTACTTGCGCGCAGTCTCGTCCAGCACGGAGCTGGGCACATTGGCACCGATATTGAAGACCAGCACTTCGATCGGGCCGATTTCCGCCTCGATGCGCTCCACCAGGGCGGCCACCTCTTCTTCCTTGCGCGCATCCGAGCCGAAGGCATGCGCGCGGCCGCCGGCGGCGCGGATGCTGTCCACCAGGGGCTGCAGCTTGTCGGCAGAGCGCCGCGTGACGCACACCGTCAAGCCACCGGCGGCGAAGCGCCGCGCGATGGCGCCGCCCGTCGAGTCGCCGGCGCCGATCACCAGCGCCACCCCTTGCTGCTGCGATTGTCCAGACATCGCGTCTCCTCCTTTTTTCTAAACGATCGTTAAGTAAAGCGACGTTATGCCTTGCGCGGCCACCTGTCAAGGGTGGCCGCGCAGGGAAACGGCAGCAGCGCGCCAGGCACGCGGTGCCCCGCCCGGACCTTGCGGCACCGCGCGGGGACGTGCCCTGCTCAGTCGTCGCTCAGTCGTCGCTCAGTCGTCGAAGTCCCAGAGCCGATGCAGGTCGAGCTGCAGCCGGGTGTCCGCCTCCAGCGCGTCGACCCGCGCCAAGCGCTCAGCCTGTTCGCTGTCGGCAAGATTGCGCCGCACCACCAGCAGCTCGGTCAGCCCCGCCTCCCCTTCGGCATAGGCGCGCCCGCTGCGCGCGGCCGCGCTGCGCTGCAGGGCCAGCGCCTGTGCCTGCGCCTCGGCCGCGCTGCGCTTGCCCTGCAAGGCGTGGTAGAGCTGCTCGAATTCCGCCCCCACCTTGCGCTCCACCGCCAGGCGCCGCCGCGCCGCCCCCTCGGCGTCGGCCGCGGCGGCGGCGGCGTTGCTGCGACGCGCCGCCGAGCCGAGCGGCATCGACACGCTGACACCGGCGATGCGCTCGGCTCCGCCGCGTTCGATGGTGACGAAGACGCCCACGGTGGGATCGGGGTGGCGTTCCAGGTCGATCCGCCGCGCCTGGCGCTGCGCCTGCAGTTCCTGCGCCTGGGCCAGCAGGAACTCGTGGCTGCCGAGCAGGTATTGGTTGCGCAATTGCGCAGCCGGCTCGGCCGGCATGTCCGGCAGCGCCGGCGTAGCGACCAGGGCTGCCGGCACCCCCAGCTCGGGGAAGCGCGCGCGCAGTTCCGCCTGCGCCGAGGCTTCCGCGGCACGGGCGGCCGCCAGGGCCGCCGTGGTGCGGGCGCGTTCCGCCAACGACAGTTCATGGTCCAGGCGCGCCGCATCGCCCGCCCGCAGACGGCGCTCCGTCACGCGCGCCAGCTCGGCCGCCAGCACATCGGCCGCCTGCGCCGCCGCGCGCGCCTGCTGCGCCCGCAGCGCGGCGAACCAGAGCGCAAGGACCTGCCGCGAGGCCTCGTGGCGTGCGTCCATCGCCGCCAGGCGCCCCGCCTGTTCTGTCACGTCGGCCAGATCGGCATCCGCGCCCGACTTGCCCCACAGCCGCAACGGTCGCTCCAGCAACAGTTGCCCCTCGGCAAAACGATCGGACGGGTCGCGCACGCGACGGCCCTGGGCCGTGGTGCGCAGCACGGTCTCCGCATTGCCGGCGCGGATGCCGCCAGCGCGCGCCAGCATCGCCTCACGCGCGGCTTCGGCCGCCTGCACGTCGGGCGCCTGCCGCACGGCTTCGCGCACCGCCGCCTCCTCCGGCAGCCATGCCGCCGCGGCCTGGGCCCAGGCCATTCCGGGCAAGGCGCCCAGCGGCACCGCCAGCGCCAGCGCCAGCGCGAGCGTCACCCGCGCGCCGCCATTCCCCGCACCACCGCGGCGCTGCCGGTATCCGTCTCCGACTCCATATGCGACCGGCTTCATTGCACATCTCCTTGTCCAGGTGCCTGGCCGAGCGGCCGCCGGCCGCCACGCTGTTCGGGCAAGCCGAAGCGCTCGAACAACAGCGGCAGCAGCAGCAGGGTCAGCGCGGTCGAGCTCAGCAGGCCGCCAGTCACCACGATGGCGAGCGGGCGCTGGATTTCCGAGCCGGGGCCGCTCGCCAGCAGCAGCGGAATCATGCCCAGCGCGGTGATGCAGGCCGTCATCAGCACCGGACGCAAGCGGTCGCGCACGCCGGTGCGCACCGCCTCGGCCACCGGCAGGCCGGCCGCCAGCAGGGTGTTGAAGTGCGACACCAGCACCACACCGTTGAGCACGGCGATGCCCAGCAGCGCGATGAAGCCGACCGAGGCCGGCACCGACAGGTATTCGCCGGACAGCCGCAGCGCGGCCATGCCGCCGACCAGCGCAAAGGGGATATTGGCGATCACCAGCACGGCCTGGCGCAGCGCCCGGAAGGTCAGCATCAGCAGCAGGAAAATCGCGCCGAGCGCCAGCGGTACCACCAGCGCCAGGCGCGCCGCGGCGCGCTGCTGGTTCTCGAACTGCCCGCCCCAGGCCAGCCTCAGGTCCTTGGGCAGACCCGGCATGCCGGCCACCGCCGCGCGCGCCTCCGTGACGAAGCCGGCCAGGTCGCGGCCTTCCACGCTGACCTGGATCACCGCGAAGCGGCCGCCGTCTTCATGGTTGATGCGCACCGGGCCGACCGCCCGGCGCACCTCGGCCAGCGAGGTCAGCGGCCAGGCCTTGCCATCGGGCGCACTCACCAGCAGCGCGCCGAAGCTCTCCGGCGTGCGCCGCAGCGCGTCGCTGCCGCGCAGGATCAGCGGCGTGCGCACCGTCCCCTCCGGCACCGTGCCGATCTGTTCGCCTTCCACCTGCGCGCGCAGCAGGGCCTGCAGCGCGTCGCCGGACAATCCGGCGCGCCCCAGCGCGGCGCGGTCGGGCGCCAACGTCAGGTATTGCACGCCATCGTTGGCCGGCGCGATGACCTCGGCGGCGCCGCGGATGCGCCGCACGCGCTCGGCGATGGCCTGGGCGGCGCCGTCGATGGCGGTGAGATCGCTGCCGAAGATCTTGATGGCGACGTCGCCGCGGGTGCCGGTGAGCATCTCGGCCACGCGCATCTCGATCGGCTGGGTGAAGCCGTAGACCACGCCCGGAAAGCGTTCCATCACCCGCCGGATGGCTGCGGCGATGTCCTCCTTGCTGCCGCGCCATTGCGCTTTCGGCTGCAGCACCAGGAAGGTGTCGGTCTCGTTCAGGCCCATCGGGTCCAGGCCCAGGTCGTCCGAGCCGGTGCGCGCCACCACCGCGCGGATCTCCGGCACCTCGGCCAGCAGCGCACGCTGCAGGCGCAGGTCGAGGTCGACCGAGGCGTCCAGCGACACCGCCGGCGACTTCTGCACCTGCACGATCATGTCGCCCTCATCCATGCTCGGCATGAAGGTCTTGCCGACCGACGCGTACAGCACCGCGGCCAGCACCAGCGAGGCGCCAGCCACGCCGAACACGATGCGCGGGTGTGCCGTGCTCCAGCGCTGCATGCGCCCGAAGCCGGCCTGCAGCCGCCGCATCACCGGCGGCTGCGCGGCCCCGGCATGCACGCGCAGCAGCAGCGACGCGAGCGCCGGCACCACCGTGAAGGCGATCAGCACCGAGGCGCCCAAGGCCAGCACGATGGTCAGCGCCACCGGACCGAACAGCTTGCCTTCGAGGCCTTCCAGCGTCAGCAGCGGCAGGAAGACGATGGCGATGATCGACACCCCGGCCAGCATCGGCGCGGCCACCGCGCTGACCGCCCGCCGTATCACCGCCTCGCGCGCGAGACCTCCATCGTGCGCGAGGGCAGTCTCGATGTTCTCCACCACCACCACGGCGGCGTCCACCAGCATGCCCAGGGCGATGGCCAGGCCGCCCAGGCTCATCAGGTTGGCGCTCAGGCCCACGTAACGCATCAGCAGGAACGTCGCCAGCATCGACAGTGGCAGCGTGGCCGCCACCACCAGCGCGGCGCGCACGCCGCCCAGGAACAGGTACAGCACCACGATCACCAGCAGGCTGGCTTCGATCAGGGCGCGCACCACGGTATTGGCGGCGCGCGTGACCAGTTCGCCCCGGTCGTAGAACACATGGGTCGTCATACCCTTGGGCAGGCGGGGCGCCAGCGCGTCCAGCCGCGCCTGCACCGCCTGCACCAGGGCGCGCGCATCCGAGCCGCGCAGCCCCAGCACCAGTCCTTCCACGGCCTCGCCGCGGCCATCCTGGCTGACCGCGCCATTGCGCGTGGCCACCCCCAGCCGCACCGTGGCGACGTCGCCGACGCTCACCAGCGGCGCGTCGGCGGCACCCGCCGCGGGCAAGGCGATGCGGCGCAGGTCCTCGACGCCGCGCACGCCGCCCTCGACCCGCACCACCCAGTGCTCCTCGCCCTGCGCCACCCGGCCCGCGCCATCGTTGCGATGGTTGGCGTCCAGCGCCTGGCGCAACTGGTCGAGCGTGACACCGCGGGCGCGCAGGCGCGCCGGATCGGGTATCACCTCGAAGCTGCGCACCTCACCGCCGAGCACATTGACGTCGGCCACGCCGGGCACCGTGCGCAGGGCGGGCCGGATCACCCAGTCGAGCACACGCCGGCGCTCGGCCAGCGAGTAGCCCTCGCCCTCCACGGTGAACATGAACATCTCACCCAGCGGTGTGGTGATCGGCGCCAGCCCGCCGACCGCATTGGGCGGCAGGTCGCGCAGCAGCCCCGACAGGCGCTCCGACACCTGTTGGCGCGCCCAGTAGGGATCGACGCCCTCGGCGAAATCGACGGTGACATCGCTGATGCCGTACTTCGACACCGAGCGCACCATGGTCTTGTGGGGAATGCCGAGCAGTTCCTGCTCGACCGGCGTGGAGACGCGCTGCTCCACCTCCTCGGGCGTCATGCCCGGGACTTTCAGGATCACCTTGACCTGCGTCGGCGAGATGTCCGGGAAGGCATCGATCGGCAGGTTGAGGTAGGCCCAGGCGCCGGCCACGGCCAGCGCGCAGGCGGCGATCAGGACCAGCGCCCGCTGGCGCAGCGAGAAATCGATCAGGCCGGCCAGCATCATTGCCCCCCGCCCAGCATGCCCTTCAGCGCAGCGATGCCGGCCACCGCGACGCGCGCTCCCGGCGGCAGCGCGCCACGCACGGTCGCCGTGGCGTCGTCGGTGGACTCCACCGTCACCGGCACGAAGCGCGCCCCTTCCTTCGACTGGACGAATACCCCCGGCCGGTTCTGCCAGTAGGTCAAGGCCGCCGCGGGCACGCGCACGCGCCCGCCTTCGGCGCTTCCGGCCCCGCCGCCCGCGCCGCGCAGGCGCAGCGTGGCCGCTACGCTCTCGCCGGCCTGCAGGTCGCCGCGCTGCTCCAGCACCACGCGCACCCGTACGGCGCCGGTGCCGTCGCCCGCCGGCACCACCCCCGCCACGCTGCCACGCGCGCCGCGCGCGCGCACCTCCACCCGTTCGCCGCCGCGCGGCGCGGGCATGTCGCGGCCCAGCAGCAATTCCAGTTCCAGTGCCGTGGGGTCGACGATGCGGAAGAGCGGCGCGGCCGCGTCCACACGCACGCCCGGCACCGCGTTGACCTCGGCGATCATCCCCGCGCGGCCGGCCACCAGTTGCGCCTCGCCCCCGCGCGGCGCCATCGCCACGCCGGCCGCGGCCATCTCCGCCTCGCGCGCCCGCACCATCGCCGCGGCCTCGCCGGCGCGTGCCTGGCTGGACTGCAGCCGGCTGGCAGCGATGATGCCGTCTTCGTGCAGGCTGCGGTCGCGCGCCAGCACCTGGCCGGCCAGCGTCGCCTGCGAGCGCGCCTCGGCCAGCGCGCGCACCGCTTCATAGAGCTGGGGACTGGCGAAGCTGGCGAGCGGCTGGCCGGCGCGCACCGGCTGCCCGAGCGCCACCAGCACACGCGGCACCATGCCGGGATACGGCGCCGCCACCACGTACTGGGCGTCGGGCCGGAGCACGACGCGCGCATTGCCCGTGGCATCGAGCTCGGCGGCGGCGGCGGCCGGCGCGAAGCGCAGGCCGAGCGATTGCGACTGGGCCGCGCTCAGCGGCAAGGACTGCGCCTGCGCGCAGTCGGCGGCGAACACCACCAGCGCCGCCCAGCCGGCGGCGCGGAAAAAGGAAGGAAAAGACATGCCTGATTCGGGAGCAAGGGTCGGCAAAGCGCGCGCCTCCCAGGGGGGAAGCGCGCGGGCAAGCAACGCCGGCGGGGCCGGCGGGAATCAGGAAAGGAGCGGAGGAGCTTGCGCGGGAGGCGGCCGGGCCGGGCCGCGCCAGCGCCTCCGAGGCAGCGCCGTGCGTGGCCGCCAGCGCAGGGGCGGCGCATTGTCGAGGGTGCCCAGCAAGGCCACCAGAGCGCAGGCCAGGGCCACGAGCACGGCCGCAGGCCGCACCTCGAGCGTCATCAGCAGCGGGCCGATCGCGGTCTGCACGTCCACCTCGAGGGGCTCCTGCGCCACCGCCACCGCGTCGCCACTGCCGCTCTGCGCCGCCGCACCCACCTCGACGGGGATGCCATGCGGCATCTGCGAGTATCCGTACATCGCGCTTTGCTGGAACACATGCATGTGCCACCCCGTCCGCCCCGGCGTGCCGAAATGGCCGTGCAGCAGCGGCGTCAGCAGCTGCAGCAAGAACAGCAGCAGCAACAGGACGCCTCGGTAGAGGGGGGGGATGTCTTCAGCGCGCGACATGGCGCGAGATTGTATAGCAGACAGTGCGCGCTGCCATGACAATTCTCATACCACCCGCAAAAACCGCACCATATGCGATTCATAATTCTTCGCATTTAGATTCATTATCTTATTCACATCGAGACCCAAGCCAGGGCCGCCGATACGCGCAAAGGAAATCCATCACCACAGGCGCAGGCAAACGCAGGGATGGCCAAGACTGGCTCCCATCGGCCAGAATCCAGGATGCGGCAGTACCCACCGGGAAACTCCCTCATCATTATCGAGCGGCCGTTTCCAGCTCGCACGAAATGCACAGGCATAATCCAGCCGCAATCGACACGGTAACAGCAGGGTAATAACAATGACTCGTATTCACAAGGAATTCCATAATGCTGACCGCATCGGCTGGCTGCGTGCGGCCGTGCTCGGCGCGAACGACGGGGTCATCTCCGTGGCCGCGCTGGTGCTGGGCGTCGCGGCCGCCGGCGCGCCACGCGCCAGCGTGCTGCTGACCGGCGTGGCCGGCCTGCTGGCCGGCGCGATGTCGATGGCCGCCGGCGAATACGTGTCGGTGAAATCGCAGGCCGATACCGAGGACGCGGATATCCGGCGCGAGCGCCACGAACTCGCCTCCGACCCCGACCACGAACTGACCGAATTGACCGCCATCTATCGCGAGCGCGGCCTCGATCCCGCGCTGGCCCGCCAGGTGGCGGAACAGTTGACGGCCCACAACGCCCTGGAGGCGCACGCGCGTGACGAACTGGGCATCACCGCCACCCTGCGCGCGCGGCCGCTGCAGGCCGCGCTGGCCTCGGCCGCCTCGTTCACCGTGGGCGCGGCGATTCCCTTGCTGGCCGTGGTCGCCGCGCCGGCGGCATGGATCGGGGAAGCGCTGACGGCCACCACGCTGGCGGCCTTGCTGCTGCTCGGCGGGATGGCGGCACGCGCGGGCGGCGCCGCGGTCGCGCGCGGGGCGCTGCGCGTTTTCGTCTGGGGGGCGCTGGCGCTGGCTCTCACGGCAGGCGCGGGCTCCCTGTTCGGCGCAGCGCCCTGAGAGCCGGCCGCCTCCGTGAGAGCCGGCCGTCTTCGGCTCAGGGGCCGGCCAGCCCCGGTTGGGGATCGATCGCCGTTTCCAGGAAGCGCCGGCTGGCGGCGAGGATCTCATGACGCGTCTGCGGGCTCTCGACCACCCGTGCCAGCAGGATGGCGCCCACGCACTGCGCGAGCAGGGCCCAGGCCGCATCCGCATCGCCCACACGGTCGCGCCAATCTTCCTGCAGGCGGCGCAGCGCGGCCTCCACTTCGGCCCGCACGCCAGGGCCGGCGCGCGCGATCTCTGCACCGAGCGCCGGCAGCACGCAGCCCGACTCCGGGTGTTCGGCATGGCCATCGCTCAGGTAGCGCCGCAGGCAGCGCGCCACGTGGTCGGGCGGTGCCTGTTCGTCGCCCGCCAGCATCTGCGCGCTATGTTCCAGTTCCCGCGCGACGATGGCAGCGAACAATGCGTCCTTGGAGGGGAAATGCCCGTAGAAGGCACCGCCGGTCAGTCCGATCGCACTCATCAGGGCATCGACCCCGGTGGTGCCGAAGCCTCCCTTCTTGGCAATCGCGCTGCTGCTGTCCAGCAGCTTTTCCCGCATGTCCCGCTTATGTGTTTCCGAATAGCGCATGGCCGCGCCCTCCCTGTCCCCCGCGGACGCTGCCGCCGGGATCTGCCCCGGTGCCGCCCGCCGGCTGCTCGGAACGATAGCATGACCATCGTTCAGCCATGAAGCGAAATGGTGGTGTGCTCCCAGCCGCGGGGCCTGTGCCTGGATGAACCGATTCCGCGCCGCCTCGTCAAACTGAACAACTGACGGCTTGCGCAGCGGCCGCCGGGCGCATCACGCATCACTGCAGCGCGCCCCGTGCGACGCGCCGTGCCTCAGTGCTCCCCCTTGCTTTCTCGTGTCCCTCCCCGCCCCCAGGAGATGTACATGCTGAGTCCACACGAAATCGCCACCTTGATGCTGCTGCGGGATCGCCCCGATCCCTTGCAGCTCGATCCGATCGACCTCGAAGCCTTGATCCGCCACGACCTGGTGCGCGTCGAGCCGCTGCGGCAAGGTCCTGCCTTCCCCCGCCTGACCCGGCGCGGCCGCACCTTCCTCAAGGCATTCGCGGCATTCGCGCGTGAACCCGCCGGCCTGCCCGGCCGGTTCTCCTGATCCCGGCCCCGCCTCCTGGCGCGGCCGGGCGGACGGCCCGGCCCATGCCAAAGGGGGGCTTGACGCCATTCCCCGCGTCGCCGATGGTTATCCCATGATCGCGACGATGTGATGCATGCCCGGCGCAAGGAACGCGCCGACCCGCCACCCTCGCCGCACCAAGCCCCTGCGGGCGCCACAACCGCCACATTGCGCCGGCCCGGCGCGCAAAGGAAGGCCTCCGTCCACGATGAGCCCCTGGCTGCCCAAGCTGGACCTCCCCACGGCGCTGCTGTTCGCAGGCATCAGCTATGCCTTGCTTGCGGCGGTCGTCTTCACGCTGTGGCAGGGCAGCCTCGGACGGCGCGGCGGCGGCTGGTGGCTGTGGAACGAGGTCGTGCTGGCGGTGGGGACGCTGATCCTGCTGACGACGCCGGTGCTGCCGCGCTGGCTGGTGCTGTCGCTGTCGAACATCCTGCTGTTCTTTTCCCTGCCGCTGCTGGGCGCGGGACTCAACGACTTCCTGCATCGCGCGGCGCGCACGGAGGTCCTGTGGCTATGGGCCATGGGCGTGGCCGCGGCCTCCCTGTGGGTGCTCACCTATGTGACGGACGCAGGCTATACGGCACGCAGCGTGGCCGTGACGGCGGGCCTGACCTTGCAGGGCGTGGCCTTGTTCAGCGTGGTCGCCAAGCACGGCGACCGCTTGCCGACCGCGGCGCGGCGCCTGTTCCAGGGCGCCTTGATCGTGCTGCTGCTGACCTGCCTGGAGCGCCTGGGACGGCTGGCCTACAGTGATACCGCTTCGCCGGTGGCCGCCATCCCCGATGCGCTGCTGCTGACGCTGGCGGGGCAGGTCGCCAACTTCGCCTTCGTCTGCGCCATGCTGATCTTCCTGCACACGGAACAGCAGGAAAAGCTGCTGCTGGTGCAGCAGCAGCTCGAGTTCCGCGCCAATACCGACAGCCTCACCGGAGTGGCGAGCCGCTCCCATTTCGAGGCGACCGCCGCGGGCTGGCTGGCGCACGCCGCGCTGCAGGACCAGCCACTGGCACTGATGCTGCTCGACGTCGATCGTTTCAAGGAGGTCAACGACCGTTTCGGCCATCTTGCCGGCGATCAGGTGCTGCGCGAACTCGGCGCCCTGCTGCGCGCGCTGGCCGGTGCCGACGGCCTGTCGGGCCGACTGGGCGGGGACGAGTTTGCCGTGCTGGTCGGTTCGCCCGAGGCCGAGGCCGTGCATGAGATGGCGGCGCGCCTGCACCAGCTCGCCGCCTGCGTGCACCTGCCCGACGGGCAGCCACTGCGGCTCAGCATCGGCGCCGTGCGGTTCCGCCTGGGCGAGACCTTCGACGAAGCCTATGCGCGCGCCGACCGCGGGCTCTACGATGCCAAGCAAGGCGGTCCCGCGCGGCCGCGCCGGTCCATCATGGCCGCCAACGACGCGGCCGCTTGAATGGCTGTCCGAGCGGCCTGCGGCCCGCGCCTCGCGGTGCCGGCCGCGCCGCTGGGCTCAGCTCAACCCGTCGAGCACCAGGTGGCGGCCGTGCACGGCATCGGCCGCGGCGGAGGCCAGAAAGGCGATCGCCTCCGCCGCCTGTGCGGTCGACACCCAGGCGGACGGATCCGCGTCCGGCATGGCCTGCCGGTTAGCCGGCGTGTCCAGCACGCTGGGAGCGACGCTGTTGACATGGACGCCGGCGCCGCGCACCTCCTGCGACAGGCTCTCCACCAAGCGCTGCAGCGCGCTTTTCGACGCGCAGTAAGCCGACATGCCGGCCACCCCGGCCGCCGCCGAGCGCGCCGATACCGCCACCACCCGGCCGCTGCCGCGCGCCAGCATCGGCGGCAGGAACGGGCCGGTCACCGCCACCAGCGACCAGGCATTGAGGTCCATCATGCGCTGCCAGGCAGCACGGCTCAGCGCGTGAACGGGCTCGCCCATCTCGAAGCCGCCCGCTACGTGCACCAGCACGTCGACCTGGCCGAGCGCGCCGAGGATGACACCGGCCGCCTGTGCCATGGCGTCGGGCGAGGTCACGTCGGCCGCGTGCAGCAGCGGCGGCGGTGTGCCACCCATGCCACCGAAGGCCGCCTGCAGCGGCGCCAGTTCCCGGTCGATCAGTGCCAGCCGCGCCCCTTCCCGGGCAAAGCGCGCTGCTACCGCGCGACCGAGCGCGCCCGCCGCACCGGTGATGACCACGCCGCGCAAGGATTCACCTGCTTGCATCGTCCACCCTCCCCGCTCTGCTGCCGCCCGCACCCGGTGCGTGCCGGCAGGGTTGTTCCCCCGGGCCGGTCGCCAGGACCGCCCGGCCGTTCCCGCCGACGCGCGGCCGGGCACCTTCCACCATAGCGTCCCGCGCGCGGGACGCAAGGAGCGACGGCCTGCCGCGGCCACAGCCGGTCTCCCACGGCCTCACCCGCCCTCGCTAGCCAGCCGCACCAGGATCGGGCAAGATGCGGCAGCCCCGCCCGCGCGGGCCACCCCGCTTTTCACTTTCCGCGTCCCAAGCCGAACCGAAGTGTCCAGTCCCCGCACCACCGACTCCAACCATGGCACTGCCATCGCCGTGCTCGCCCTGGTGGGTTCCATGGCCTCCCTGTGCCTCGGCACCTCGTTCGCCAAGAGCCTGTTCCAGGCCCTGGGCGCGCAGGGCACCACCACGCTGCGGGTCGGGTTCTCCGCCCTGATCCTGCTGACGGTATGGCGGCCCTGGCGCTTCCCCCTGAGCGCCGCGCACGCACGCGCGATAGCGCTGTACGGCGCCGCCCTGGGCGCCACCAATCTGATGTTCTACCTGTCCCTGCGCACCATTCCGCTGGGGCTGGCCATCGCCATCGAATTCACCGGGCCGCTGACCGTGGCGGTGTTGTCGTCGCGGCGCGCGCTCGATTTCGTCTGGATCGCATGCGCCCTGCTCGGGCTGGTGCTGTTGCTGCCGCTGGATGCCGCCGCCGCACGGCTGGACCCTACCGGCATGGCCTTCGCGCTGGCCGCCGGGGTTGGCTGGGCCCTCTATATCGTGTTCGGCAAGCGCGCCGGCCAGGCACATGGCGGCCAGGCCACGTCGCTGGGCTTGACCATGGCGGCGCTGGTGGTGGCGCCCTTCGGCGTGGCTCACGCGGGCAGCGCCTTGCTGAGCCCGCCGCTGCTCGCCGCCGGGCTGGCTGTCGGCCTGCTGTCGAGCGCGGTGCCCTATTCGCTGGAGATGGTGGCGCTGAAGCGGCTGCCGCCACGCACCTTCGGCATCCTGTTGAGCCTGGAACCGGCCATGGGTGCGCTCGCCGGCCTGGCGTTGCTGCATGAACAACTCAGCGGCAGGCAGTGGCTGGCCATCGGCGCCATCATCATCGCCTCGGTCGGGGCCACCGCCACCGCCCGCCGCGCGAGTGGCGCGGCTGCGGCCGCCGACTGACAGGCTGGCTCAACGCGAGAGCGAAGGCCCCGCCGCCGGCGCACGTGCCCCGCCGGACTCCTCCGCACGGTCCAGCGCGACCTCGACCAGGTGCAGCATGCTGTCCTCGGGATTGCGGCGCAGATGGAAACCGCAGTCGCGCAGCAGGGCCAGCATGCGGCGGTTCTCGCTGAGGACGTCGCCGCGCATGCGATGCAGGCCGGCGCTGCGCGCCAGTTCTCGCAGCTTGCCGATCAGGCGGCGGCCCAGGCCCTTGCCCTGCCAGTCGTCATCGACGGCAACGGCAAACTCCGCCGTGTCCTGGTTGACCACGTACTGGCCGTTGGCGACGATGCGCTCGCCCTGGTCCGTGTCCACCAGCACCAGCATCGCCACGCCGCCATCGGTGGCCGAGGCCAGGAAGCTCTCGAGGACCGGCTCGGCCACGCGTCCGCCGGTCAGATAGCGGAAGTAGCGGCTTTCCCGTGACAGGCCATCGACGAAGGCACGCAACGCGGGCCCGTCCGCCGTGGTGGCCGGGCGCACCGCCAACCGCACACCGTCCCGCAGGACCCACTCCTGAACTGCCAGGGGCGGCACCCCGCCATCCGCCATCGTGGCAGCATCCGCGCGAGCGAGGGAAGCGGTGAAAGACATGGCGACTCCTGACTACACAAAACGTATTCAGAGTATAGGGGAGAACCTGAGTTTTGCAAATGAAGTCAGCATGCTATGCTGATCTCATCATGAAACCGCGCGACCCTGTCCTTGACCAATGCTCCATCGCGGCCACGCTCGCGCTGATCGGCGAGAAGTGGACGATGCTGATCCTGCGCGATGTCTTCCACGGCATCCGGCGTTTCGACGACTTCCTCGAACGCCTGCAATGCTCGCCGGCAGTGCTGTCGGCACGCCTGAAGACCCTGACGGACGCCGGCATCCTGCGCCGCGTCGGCTACCGCGAGCCCGGCGCGCGCGAGCGCTTCGAATATCGCCCGACACGCGCCGCCGTCGAGTTGCTGCCGGTGCTGGTCGGCCTGATGCAATGGGGGGATGCCCACCTCAGTCCGGATGGCCAGGGACCGGTGGTGCTGCGCGCACGCACGAGCGGCCGGCCCGTCCATGCCGCCCTGGTGGACGATACGGGCGAGCCGGTCTCGCCGTCGGACATCGCGGTCCAGCGCATTCCGCGCACCGCCACCCGCACTACCACCTCCGGCGCCGCCGACGCCGCCGACATGCCGCCGGCCGCCTGAGCCGGCGCCGGCACGGCACCCGCTTGATGCATTGCGCCGCACCATTCGCGTGCGGCCCCTCCCGCCCCCTCCCGCCCCCTCCCGCCAATTCCCCGGCATGGCGCATGATGCGCCGCGGCAAGCGGATGGCGGCGCCAGTGGCGCGCACCTCCTTCGGTGGAAAACAACCGATAAGGCACTTGCAGTCCCTGGCACAGCGCTTGCGTAATGGAACGCAGGCGGGCCAACGGCGGTTCGCCTGACAAACAGCGCGCCGGCCATCCCATGTGGCCGGCGTCAGGACAACGGCGTCCCCTGGACCGGTCTGCGACCGGTTCGCGGGACGCCTTTTGTTTTCCGGAGCCCGCCCATGAACGGCAAAGCCACCCGCATCGAACTGCTGAGCCTGCGCACCCCGCAGATGCGCGCCTTCCATCTGTCCTGGATGGCCTTCTTCGTCTGCTTCTTCGCCTGGTTCGCCTGCGCGCCGCTGATGCCGGTGCTCAAGGGTGAGTTCCACCTGACCCCGGCGCAGATCGCCAATATCAATATCGCCGCGGTGGCCGTCACCATCCTCGTGCGGCTGGTGATCGGCCCGATGTGCGACCGCTTCGGCCCGCGCAAGACCTATACCGCGCTGCTGGCACTCGGCGCCATCCCGGTGCTGGGCGTGGCGCTGGCCCGCAACTACGAGACCTTCCTGGTGTTCCGCCTGCTGATCGGCGCGGTCGGGGCCAGTTTCGTCATCACGCAGTACCACACCTCGGTGATGTTCGCGCCCAACGTGGTCGGCACCGCCAACGCCGCCAGCGCCGGCTGGGGCAATGCCGGCGGCGGCGTGGCGCAGGGCGCGATGCCGCTGCTGCTGGCCGCCGTGCTGATGCTGGGCGTGGACCATGCGCTCGGCTGGCGCCTCGCGCTGCTGGTGCCGGGCGTGCTGATGCTGGCCATGGCCGCGCTTTACTGGCGCTACGCCCAGGATTGCCCGCAAGGCAACTACGCCGAACTGCGCGCCCGCGGCATCGCCATCGACAGCGGCAAGAAGGGCGGCTGGGACAGCTTCCGCGCCGCCAGCGCCAACTACCGCGTGTGGCTGCTGTTCATCACCTATGGCGCCTGCTTCGGCGTGGAGCTGTTCATCCACAACGTGGCCGCGAGCTACTACGTCGACCGCTTCGGCCTGTCGCTCGGCAGCGCCGGCATGGCCGCCGCCAGCTTCGGCCTGCTTGCCCTGTTCGCCCGTGCCCTGGGTGGGTGGCTGTCGGACAAGGTGGCGCGGCGCCGCGGCCTGGACGCACGCACCACGCTGCTGTTCGTGCTGATCCTCGGCGAAGGCCTGGGGCTGCTGTGGTTCGCCCACGCCGACCACTTCGCGCTGGCACTGGCCGCCATGCTCGCCTTCGGCCTGTTCACCCACATGGCCTGCGGTGCCACCTATGCGCTGGTGCCCTTCATCGACCGCAAGGCGCTCGGCGGCGTGGCCGGCATCATCGGCGCGGGCGGCAACGTCGGCGCGGTCGCGGCCGGCTTCCTGCTCAAGGGCCTGGGCAACCTGCAGCTGACGCTGTCGGTGCTCGGCCTGGTCGCGGTCGGCGCCGCCCTGTGCGCCATCGCTATCCGCTTCAGCGCCGACCACAAGGCCAGCGAACAAGCCCTCTATGACAACGCCCTGGCCAACTGAGCCAGCCGATCCCCAGTCCCAGGCCCAATCCCGCCACCGGATCGCCCCAGCAAGGAAAGCATCATGAATATCATCGTCATCGGACACGGCATGGTCGGCCACAAGTTCCTGGAATGCCTGGCCGAGTCCGGCGCCCAGGACCTCACGGTGACGGTACTGTGCGAGGAAGCGCGCCCCGCCTACGACCGCGTGCACCTGTCCGAGTTCTTCTCGGGCAAGTCTGCCGACGACCTTTCGCTGGTGGCGCCGGGCTTCTTCACCGAGCACGGCAATATGCTGCTGCGCCTGAATGACCGTGCCGCCGCCATCGATACCGCCGCGCGCACGGTCACCACGGCCGGCGGCGAGACCCTGCACTATGACAAGCTGGTGCTGGCCACCGGCTCCTACCCCTTCGTGCCGCCGGTGCCCGGCAAGGACCGCCGCGACTGCTTCGTCTACCGCACCATCGAAGACCTGGAAGCGATGCAGGCCCGCGGCGCCCACGCCCGCTCCGGCGTGGTGATCGGCGGCGGCCTGCTCGGCCTCGAATGCGCCAAGGCGCTGCGCGACATGGGCCTGCAGACCCATGTGGTGGAGTTCGCCCCGCGCCTGATGGCGGTGCAGGTCGACGACGGCGGCGGCCGCATGCTGCGCCAGAAGATCGAGGCGCTCGGCGTGACGGTCCACACCGGCAAGAACACGCTGGAGATCGTCGACGGCGAGCACGGCACCCATCGCATGCGCTTCGCCGACGGCAGCCACCTCGACACCGACATGATCGTGTTCTCGGCCGGCATCCGCCCGCGCGACGAACTGGCGCGCGCCGCCGGGCTGCGTGTCGGCGAGCGTGGCGGCATCGCCATCGACGACCAGTGCCTGACCTCGGACCCGCATATCTACGCCATCGGCGAATGCGCACTGTGGCAGGGCAAGCTATTCGGCCTGGTCGCGCCGGGCTACGACATGGCGCGCGTGGTGGCGCGCCAGCTGCGCGGCGAGGCGGCGTCGTTCGCCGGGGCCGACCTGAGCACCAAGCTCAAGCTGATGGGCGTGGACGTGGCCAGCATCGGCGACCCGCACGGCCAGGTGCCGGGCAGCCGCGCCTACCACTTCGCCGACGAGCGCAAGCAGGTCTACAAGAAGCTGGTCGTGTCCGAGTGCGGCAAGCACCTGCTGGGCGGCGTGCTGGTCGGCGACGCGGCCGAGTACGGCACCCTGCTGCAGATGATGCTCAACCGCATCGAGCTGCCGGAATCGCCTGAATTCCTCATCCTGCCCGCCGCCGACGGCAAGGCGCGCCCCGCGCTCGGCGCCGACGCGCTGCCCGACGGCGCCCAGATCTGCTCCTGCAACAACGTCAGCAAGGGCGAGATCTGCGCCGCCGTCAGCGACGGCGCCACCAGCATCGGCGCGCTCAAGTCCTGCACCAAGGCCGGCACCGCCTGCGGTGGCTGCGTGCCGCTGGTCACGCAGATCATGAAGGCGCAGATGCAGAAGCAGGGCCTGGCGGTCAGCAACCACCTGTGCGAGCACTTCCCCTACTCGCGCCAGGAGCTCTACCACCTGGTGCGGGTCGGCAAGTTCAAGTCATTCGACGACCTGCTGGCTGCCCACGGCAAGGGCCTGGGCTGCGACATCTGCAAGCCGGCGGTGGGCAGCATCCTGGCCTCGTGCTGGAACGACTTCGTGCTGAAGGAAGAGCACGCCGGCCTGCAGGATTCGAACGACTATTTCCTCGCCAACATCCAGAAGGACGGCACCTATTCCGTGGTGCCGCGCATGCCCGGCGGCGAGGTCACGCCGGACGGCCTGATCGCAGTCGGCCGCATCGCCAAGAAGTATGGCCTGTACACCAAGATCACCGGCGGCGCGCGTGTCGACATGTTCGGCGCGCGCCTGGAAGAACTGCCGCGGATCTGGGAAGAACTGATCGCCGCGGGCTTCGAGTCGGGCCACGCCTACGGCAAGTCGCTGCGCACGGTGAAGTCTTGCGTGGGCTCGACCTGGTGCCGCTATGGCGTCGACGACTCGGTCGGCCTGGCGGTCGCGCTGGAGAACCGCTACAAGGGCCTGCGCGCCCCGCACAAGATCAAGTTCGGCGTGTCCGGCTGCACGCGCGAGTGCGCCGAGGCGCAAGGCAAGGACGTCGGCGTGATCGCCACCGAGCGCGGCTGGAACCTGTACGTATGCGGCAACGGCGGCATGAAGCCGCGCCATGCCGAACTGCTGGCGGGCGACCTCGACCGCGACACCCTGATGCGCTACATCGACCGCTTCCTGATGTTCTACATCCGCACCGCCGACCGCCTCCAGCGCACCAGCGTCTGGCGCGACAACCTGGAAGGCGGGCTCGACTACCTGAAGGCCGTGGTGGTCGACGACAAGCTCGGCCTCGGCGCCGAACTGGAAGCCGAGATGCAGCACGTGGTCGATACCTACGAGGATGAATGGAAGCGCGCCGTGACCGATCCGGAAACGCGCCGCCGCTTCCGCCACTTCGTCAACAGCGATCACCGCGACGACAACCTGGTCTTCATGGAAGAGCGCGGCCAGATCCGCCCCGCCACGCCGGAGGAACGGAAATTGCAGCGTTCCCGCGTGAGCCACATCCCCGTGGTCGCCGTGCCCGCCAATGCAGCATGAAATCAAGGAGAACGTGATGAGCCATACCCATCAAGCGGAAACCTGGACCGCCGTCTGCACCCTGCGCGAGATCGTGCCCAATACTGGTGTCTGCGCCCTGGTCGATGGCCAGCAGATCGCCGTGTTCCGCATCGGGCGCGGCGAGGAAGTCTACGCCCTCGACAACTACGACCCCAACGCCCAGGCCGCGGTGCTGTCGCGCGGACTGGTGGGCAATCTCGGCGAGCACCTGGTGGTGGCGTCGCCGATCTACAAGCACCATTTCGACCTGCGCACAGGGGAATGCCTGGAGGCGCCGCAGCACTCGGTCGATGCCTACCCGGCGCGTGTCTACGGCGGCAAGGTCTGGGTCGCCGCCGCGGCGGTGGCGCGCGAAGCCGAAGCCGAAGAGCTGGCGGCATGACTTCCCCCGCCAAACCCCGGCTGGTGGTGGTCGGCAACGGCATGGCCGGCATGCGCACGGTCGAGGAACTGCTGCGGCTGGCGCCGGACCTGTACGACATCACGGTGTTCGGCGCCGAGCCGCACGGCAACTACAACCGCATCCTGCTGTCGCCGCTGCTCGCGGGCGAGAAGACGGTCGACGACATCATGCTCAACACGCCCGAGTGGTACGCGCAGCATGGCATCGAGCTGCTGGCGGGCGACCCGGTGGTGGCCATCGACCGCCCGCGCCGCCTGGTGCGCGCCGAGTCCGGCCGCGCAGTGCGCTATGACAGGCTCTTGCTGGCCACCGGCTCCAAGCCGTTCATCCTGCCGGTGCCCGGACACCGGCTGGAGGGCGTGATCGCCTTCCGCGACATCCATGACGTCGAGCAGATGCTGGCGGCGGCGCGCCGCCACCGGCACGCGGTGGTGATCGGCGGCGGCCTGCTCGGCCTGGAGGCGGCCAACGGCCTGCTGCGCCAGGGCATGGAGGTGACCGTGGTGCACGCCACCGACAGCCTGATGGAGCGCCAGCTCGACAAACCCGCCTCGGCCCTGCTCAAGCAGGCGCTGGAGCGGCGCGGCCTGCGCTTCCTGCTCGATGCCCGCACCAGCGGCATCCTGGGTGAGGAGCGCGTGACCGGCGTGTGCTTCCAGGACGGCAGCCAGATCCCGGCCGACCTGGTGGTGATGACCGCCGGCGTCCGCCCCAACACCGCCCTGGCGCAGTCCGCCGGACTGCGCTGCGAGCGCGCCATCCTGGTCGACGACACGCTGCAGACCTATGACCCGCGCATCTATGCCGTCGGCGAATGCGTGCAGCACCGCAACGCCACCTTCGGCCTGGTCGCGCCGATCTGGGACCAGGCGCGCGTGTGCGCCGCCCACCTTGCCGGCGCCGGGCACCGCCGCTACATCCAGCAGGCCACCGCCACCAAGCTCAAGGTGACCGGCGTCGACCTGTACTCGGCCGGCGATTTCCTCGGCGGCGAAGCCAGCGAGAACCTGGTGCTGCGCGACCCCCGGCGCGGCGTGTACAAGCGGCTGGTACTGGAGGACGGCTGCCTGGTGGGTGCCGTGCTGTACGGCGACGTGCAGGACGGCCCCTGGTATTTCGACCTGATCCAGCGCCGCGCCAGCGTCGGCGCGATGCGACAGCGGCTGCTGTTCGGCCGCGCCCAGTGCGAGGCACTGCCCGCGTAGCCGTGCGGCAGTCGCCGGCACGCCCCCATCAGGTAGACAGACAGGTAGACAGGTAGACAGACAGCGTGAATCTCTCCGACATCCCCGTCGTGGCCACCGCCACCGGCCCGGCTGCCTCCGCCGACGCCGGCGCGGCGGTCGCCACCACCTGCCCCTATTGCGGCGTCGGCTGCGGCGTGCGTGCCACCCTGCAGGCCGACGGACGCATCGAGGTCGGCGGCGATCCGTCCCACCCCGCCAACCAGGGCCGGCTGTGCGTCAAGGGCTCGGCGCTGGGCGAAACGCTCGGCCTGGAGGGGCGCCTGCTGGCGCCGCAGCTGCGCACGCCCGACGGCGGCCTGCGCCGGGCCGGCTGGGACGAAGCGCTCGACGCGGTGGCGCGCGGCTTCGCCGACGTGATCGCGCGCCACGGCCCGGACGCGGTCGCCCTCTACGTCTCCGGACAGTTGCTGACCGAGGACTACTACGTCGCCAACAAGCTGATGAAGGGCTGCATCGGCAGCGCCAACATCGACACCAATTCCCGTCTGTGCATGTCCTCGGCGGTGGCCGGCCACAAGCGCGCCTTCGGCGAAGACCTGGTGCCGGGCAGCTATGAAGACCTGGAACTGGCCGACCTGGTGGTGCTGGTCGGCTCCAACGCCGCCTGGTGCCATCCCATCCTCTACCAGCGCCTGGCACGCGCCAAGGAGGCCCGCCCGCAACTGCGCATCGTGGCGATCGATCCGCGCCGCACCGCCACCTGCGAGCTGGCCGACCTGCACCTGGCGCTGAAGCCCGGCACCGACGTGCGCCTGTTCAACGGCCTGCTGGCCTGGCTGGTCGACCACGGCGCCGCCGATGCCGCCTTCGTCGAAGCCCATACCGCGGGGCTGGAGACGGCGCTCGCCGCCGCGCGCGCGGGCGGCGCCGATCCCGCCGAGGTGGCACGCGCCTGCCGCCTCGACGAACAGGACCTGCTGACCTTCTACCGCTGGTTCGCCGAGACGCCCAAGGTGGTCACAGCCTTCTCGCAGGGCGTGAACCAGTCCTCGTCCGGCACCGACAAGGTCAACAGCCTGATCAACTGCCACCTGCTGACCGGGCGCGTCGGCAAACCGGGCGCCGGGCCGTTCTCGCTGACCGGCCAGCCCAACGCCATGGGCGGGCGCGAGGTAGGCGGCCTGGCCAATATGCTGGCCGCCCACCTGGAACTCGGCGATGCCGGCCACCGCGAGCTGGTCCGCGCCTTCTGGCAGGCACCGGCCCTGGCCGAGCGTCCGGGGCTGAAGGCGGTGGAGCTGTTCGATGCCATCGAGACCGGCCGCGTCAAGGCGGTGTGGGTGATGGCCACCAATCCGCTGGTCAGCCTGCCCGACGCCGACCGGGCGCGGCGCGCGCTGCAGCGCTGCGAACTGGTGGTGGCCTCCGACATCATCGAGCGCACCGACACCAATGCCTGCGCGCACGTGCTGCTGCCCGCGCTCGGCTGGGGCGAGAAAGACGGCACGGTGACCAACTCCGAACGCCGCATCTCGCGCCAGCGCGCCTTCCTGGCCGCGCCCGGCGAAGCGCGCGCCGACTGGCAGGTGATCTGCGAAGTGGCGCGCCGCATGGGGTTCGCCGGCTTCGACTACAGCGGCCCGCACGAGATCTTCGACGAGCATGCGCGCCTGAGCGCCTGGCGCAACCACGACGGCCCCGACGGGGTGCCGCGCGTGTTCGACATCGGCGGCCTGGCCGGCCTCTCGCGCCAGGCCTATGACGCCCTCGCGCCGGTGCAGTGGCCGCTGCCGGCGGCAACCGACGGGGCAGTTCCGCCGGCCGGCACGGCGCGCCTGTTCGCCGGCGGCCGCTTCGCCCACGCCGACGGCCGCGCCCGCTTCGTGGCCACCGCGCCGCGCGCGCCGGCCAACGCGCCGGACCAGGCGTTTCCGCTGATCCTCAACACCGGCCGGGTCCGCGACCAGTGGCACACCATGACGCGTACCGGCCGCGCGGCCCGGCTGGGCGAGCACCTGCCTGAGCCCTTCGTCGACATGCACCCGCAGGATGCCCTGCTGGCCGGCGTCGGCGAAGGCCGCCTGGCACGCATCCAGAGCCGCTGGGGCGCCATGGTCGCGCGCGTGCGCCACGGCGGCGGCATCCCGCGCGGCAGCATCTTCATCCCCATCCACTGGAACGACCAGTTCAGCTCCGACGCCCGTGTCGGCGCTCTGGTCAATCCCGTGGTGGACCCCGTCTCCGGCGAACCCGAGTTCAAGCACACCCCGGTGCGGGTGGAGGAATTCCGCGTCAACTGGCATGGCTTCGTGCTCAGCCGGCGGCCCCTGCCGCTCGATCCGCTCACCTACTGGACGCGGGTGCAGGGCAAGGCCTTCCAGCGCTACGAGTTCGCCGGGCGCGACAACGTGGCCGAGCGCGGCGCCTGGGCGCGCGCGTTGCTGGGTGTCGTGGATGACGAGGCCGACTGGATCGAGTACGAAGACCGCAGCGCCGGCATCTACCATGCCGCCCATGTGGTCGGCGAGCGCCTGGAAAGCTGCCTCTATGTCAGCACCCGTTCCGACCTGCCCTCGCGCGCCTGGATGGCCACGCTGTTCGGCCAGGACGCCCTTGAAGATGCCGACCGCATCGCGCTGCTGCTGGGCCAACCACTGGAAAAGGGCGCCGATGCCGGACCGACCGTCTGCTCCTGCTTCGGCGTCGGGCGCAACACCCTCTGCGACGCGGTGCGCCGGCACGGGCTGAAGACACCGGCGGAGGTCACCGCCTGCGTCAAGGCCGGCGGCAACTGCGGGTCCTGCGTGCCCGAGTTGAAGAAGCTGCTGGCGGAACTGCAGGTGGA
Organism: Cupriavidus sp. USMAA2-4; assembly: GCF_001854305.1. Lineage (NCBI taxonomy): Bacteria > Pseudomonadati > Pseudomonadota > Betaproteobacteria > Burkholderiales > Burkholderiaceae > Cupriavidus > Cupriavidus sp. USMAA2-4. The sequence continues at coordinate 3,181,793 of NZ_CP017749.1, forward strand.
CGAAGCGGCCTGACTTTCTGCCTTTCCGCGGGCTCTCGCCCGCCCCTTCCCCCCCTTCCCCCCCTTCCCACCTGCCCTCCACGCGCACCGGCCCGGCCAGCCGCTGCGCATGCAGGCGCTCAACAGTGTGCTGCCCGGCACGCTGGTCCACCGCCGCGGCGGGTCGTTTTTCCGCCCCGCACGCCGGTGAGGCGGGGCCGTGCAGGCAACGCCCCCCATCCTCTACACCGTTGCCGGGCTTAAGGCTGGCTTAAGACTTGCCGATTAGGCTAGCCATGCGGCGCCAGCCTATGCCCGATGCGCCACCTGCTCCTTTCGTCACATACGACCCGCCATGATCCGCCCCGCCTTCGTGCGCTACGCTTCCGCCGCCGCCGCGCTCTCCGTCGCCGTCGGCGGCGTGGCCTACCTGCGCCACGAGCCCGCCCTGCCTGCCGCGGCATCGGCCCAGTCCGGCTCCCCGGCGCGCGGCCCCGGCGCGCCGCTGGATTTCTCCGCCATCGTCGAGCAGTACGGGCCGGCCGTGGTCAATATCAGTGTCACCAGCCAGGACAAGGCGGACGATGACGATGCGCAGGACACCCAGGACGGGCCGGCCAGCGGCAATTCCAACGACCCCTTCAACCAGTTCTTCCGCCGCTTCGGCCCGCCGCAGCGGCCGCCTGGCCAGGACCAGCCGTCCTTCGTGCAGGGCCAGGGTTCCGGCTTCATCGTCAGCGCCGACGGCCTGGTGCTGACCAACGCCCACCTGGTCGCCGATGCGCAGGACGTCACCGTCAAGCTGATCGACCGGCGCGAGTTCAAGGCCAAGGTGGTCGGCGTGGACAGCCCCAGCGACGTCGCCGTGCTGCGCATCGACGCCACCGGCCTGCCCACCGTCAAGCTCGGCGATGCCTCGCGCGTGCGCGTGGGCGAGCCGGTGCTGGCGATCGGTTCGCCCTACGGTTTCGAGAACACCGTCACCGCCGGCATCGTCAGCGCCAAGTCGCGCTCGCTGCCGGAAGAGAACTACGTGCCCTTCATCCAGACCGACGCCGCGGTCAACCCGGGCAGCTCCGGTGGTCCGCTGTTCAACCAGTACGGCGAGGTGATCGGCATCAACTCGCAGATCTACAGCGAGACCGGCGGCTACCAGGGCCTCTCCTTCGCCATCCCGATCGACATCGCCACCCGCGTCGAGAACGAGCTGATCGCCCATGGCAGCGTCACGCGCGGGCATATCGGCCTGGCGGTGCAGGAGGTCAGCCAGGCGCTGGCGCAGTCCTTCGGACTGCCGCGCCCGGCCGGTGCCCTGGTCAATATGGTCGACGCCGACAGCCCCGCGGCCAAGGCCGGCGTGCAGGCGGGCGACGTGATCGTGCAACTGGGCGAGCGCACCATCGAGCATTCGGCCGACCTGCCCGAGCAGGTGGCCGACATCGCCCCCGGCACGCGCACCACGCTGAAGCTCTACCGCAAGGGCAAGGCGCTGAACCTGCCGATCGAGATCGGCAAGCTGACCGAGGTGGCGGCGCCGGCCATGCCGGGCTCCGGCTCCAGCCTGGGCATCACGGTGCGGCCCCTGACCCCGGGCGAACGGCGCCAGGGCGGCCTCGACAGCGGGCTGGTGGTGGAACAGGCGGCGGGCGCGGCGGCGCAGGCCGGCATCGAGGCCGGCGACGTGATCCTCGCCTTGAACGGCACGCCGGTGGCCAGCGGCGCACAGCTGCGCGAACTGGCCGCGCAGGCCGGCAAGCGGGTGGCGCTGCTGATCCAGCGCGGCGGCACGCGCATCTTCGTGCCGCTTGAGCCGGACTGAGCGCGGTGGGTACGGGCAGCGCCGGCGCGCCGCCCTCGCCCGCGCCTCAGCGTGTCCCCTTCAGCCTGCGCCTTCGGCTGGCTCCCTCAGCCTGCATCGTCGCCGAGAATCTCGCCCGCCATGTGAAAGGCGGAATTGGCCGCCGGCACGCCGCAATAGATGGCGGTCTGCAGCAGCACTTCCTTGATCTCGTCCGGCGTCACGCCGTTGTTGGCCGCGGCGCGCAGGTGCAGCCGCAGTTCTTCGTTGCGGTTGAGCGCCACCATCATGGCGATGGTCAGCAGGCTGCGGGTATGGCGCGGCAGGCCTTCGCGCGTCCAGATCTCGCCCCAGGCGTAGCGCGTGATCAGGTCCTGGAACTCCTCGTTGAGCGGCGTCAGCCGCGCCAGCGAGCGGTCGACGTGCTCGCTGCCCAGCACCGCGCGGCGCACGCCCAGGCCGGCCGCATAGCGCGCGCCGTCGTCCAGGCGGGCGGCGCGCCCGCTGCCAAGGAATTCCACCAGGGCTTCGGTAAAACGCTCCGGCTGCTCGCGGTTCGACAAGTGGGCGGCGGCCAGCTCCCGGTAGCGCGCGCCGGGAATCGCCTCGGCCAGCTCCCGCCCCTGCGCGGCGGTGGTGGATGGATCCGCGCTGCCAGCGATCACCAGCACCGGCACCGGGATGGTCTTGACCGCTTCGCGCAGGTCGGCGTCGCGCACGGCGGCACAGTTGGCGGCGTAGCCGCGCGGGTCGAGCCCGGCCAGCACCGCGCGCAGGTCATCGAGGCTGTCGCCGGCGCCGGCCACGAAGTCCGGCGTGAACCAGCGCTGCAGCGAACCGTCGACCAGCGCTGCCATGCCATCGCGCATGACGCCGTCGATGCGCGCGTTCCACATGTCGGCGCTGCCGATCTTGGGGGCGGTGTTGGCCAGCACGATCTGCGTGAAGCGCTGCGGCGCGTTGACGCCCAGCCACATGCCGGTCAGGCCACCCATCGACAGGCCGCAGAACGCCGCGCGGCGGATATGGAGCGCATCCATCAGGGCCAGCACATCCGCCCCCAGCTCGGCCACCGTGAACGGCGCCGCCGGCATGCCCGATTGGCCGTGGCCACGCGTGTCGTAGCGCAGCACGCGGAAGCGGCCGGCCAGTGCGCTGGCCTGCGGCTGCCACATGCCGTGGTCGGTGCCGAGCGAATTCGAGAAGATCAGCACCGGCGCGGCGGCCGGGCCTTCGAGGGTGTAGTAGAGCCGGACGCCGGCGTGGTCGAGATAGGGCAAGACGGTCTCCTGAGAACAGCATGCCGCCGGCGCGTGAGGCCGGCGGTTCGATCAAGCATATAAGGTGGACGGCGGCGCGGCCGCCGCCGCGTCGGCATCAGCGTCCGCGTGCCGCCACGGCCTCGCGCCAGCCCTGCACCGCCGCATCGGCGAAGGCGGCCGACTGGCCGGCGTAGTTGGCCGGGTCGCTGAGGCGATCCAGGGCCTCGGCATCCAGCAGTGGCGCGGTGTCCGGCGCGTCCGGCGTGTCCGCCCTGTCGGCCAGGGTCCGCGCCAGCGCCTCGCGCAGCGTCAGGCCCTCGGCCACGGCGCGGCGCGAGGCCGCCTCGACCAGGTGGTGGGCGGGCAGGCGGCCGATGCGTCCGCCCAGCTCCAGCATGGCCGCCTCGCCCAGGATCAGGCCGTGGGTCAGGTCGAGGTTGGCGCGCATGCGCGCCGCATCCACCTGCAGGCCGGCCACCACTTCGCGCATCTGGCGCAGGGCCCCGGCGGCCAGCGCGGCGATCTGCGGCAGGGTGTCCCACTCGGCCTGCCAGCCGCCCAGCGCGCGTTCGTGCTCCTGCACCATGCCGGCCAGCAGCGTCGCCACCAGCGGCGGCACGCGCACGGCGGCGGTCAGCACGGCGGCGCAGCCGACCGGATTGCGCTTGTGCGGCATGGTGCTGGAACCGCCGCGCCCGGGCCCGGCGGGCTCGGCCACCTCGGCCACCTCGGTCTGCATCAGCAGCGAGATATCGCGCGCCATCTTGCCCAGCGTGCCGGTCAGCATGCCAAGCGCGGCGGCGACCTCGACGAACCGGTCACGGTGCGCGTGCCAGGGCAAGGCCGGCAGCGCCAGTTCCAGCTCGGCGGCGAAGGCCTGCGCCACGGCCGGCGCCGCCTCGCCCAGGCTGGCCAGCGTGCCGGCGGCGCCGCCGAACTGCAGCGCGGCTGCCTGCGCGCGGGCGCGCTCCAGCCGCAGCAGGTCGCGCCGCAGCGCGTCGAGCCAGCCGGCGGCCTTGAGCCCGAAGCTCATCGGCAGCGCGTGCTGCAGCCAGGTGCGCGCCACCATCGGCGTGGCGCGATGCGCCTGCGCTTGCGCGGCGCAGGCATCGCCCAGCGCCAGCAATTCGGCTTCGATCGCCAGCAGCGCCTGGCGCAGTTGCAGCGCCATCGCGGTGTCGATGATGTCCTGGCTGGTGGCGCCCCAGTGCACATAGCGCGAGGCCGGCTCGTCGAGCGCGGCCACGCGCGCGGTGAGCTGGCGCACAAAGGGAATGGCGAGGTTGCCGGCCGCCACCGCGGCGGCGGCCAGGGCATCGAGGTCGATCACCTCGGCGGGCGCGCCGGCGCAGACTGCGGCAATGCGCGCCGCCGCCTCGGCCGGGATCACGCCGGTGCGGGCCTGGGCACGCGCCAGCGCGGCTTCGACCTCCAGCATGCGGCCTACCGTGGCGGTGTCCGCGAAGGCGGCCAGCACGGCGGGGCTGCCGAACATGGGATCGGTCAGTCGGGAAGAAGTGGGCATGCTGAGGGGGCGTGCTCGGTGGGCATCTTGGTTGGCATGCTTGAAGCAGCAAAGCGGCCCGCCGCTCGACGGCGGCGGTACCGCAGTGCAATGCCGTGAATCAGATATCGAAGTATACGGTTTCGTCCTGGCCTTGCAGCACGATCTGCCAGTGCAAGCGGGCCGGGCCGGCCTGCTGTGCCACCAGCGTATGCCGACGCTCGGCTGGCACCTTCGACAGCACCCAGTCCGCCGCGTTGGCTTCGGCCTCGTCAGGGAAGTAGACGCGGGTCGTCAGGTGCTTGAGCAGACCGCGCATGAACACCGCCACCACCAGGTGGGGGGCCTGCGGCCTGCCGTCCGGCCCGGGCACCGCGCCGGGCTTGACGGTGACGAAACGGAACTCTCCCTGCGGCCCCGTAGGCACCCGCCCGAAGCCGGTGAACCCCGGCGTCAGCTCGAGATCGCGTGCGTCCTCGGCATGGCGGTAGCGGCCGGCCGGATTGGCCTGCCAGATCTCGACCATGCCATCGGGCACGGGATCGCCGTTACCGTCGAGCACGCGGCCCTCGATGACGATGCGGCGGCCTTCCAGCGACGGCGCCTGGGCGGTCAGGTCTTCGCAGTACAGGCCTTCCAGGCCGATATGCAGGTAAGGACCGACGGTCTGGGATGCGGTGGCGTACAACATGGCTTACTCCATCGGCGTGGCATCGCGGCCACGCAGCACGATATCGAAACGGTAGCCGAGGGCGTACTCGGGCTGCGTGGTCTCCCAGTCCAGGGCGGCGATCAGGCGGTCGCGCGCCTTGGCGTCGGGCACGCAGTTGAAGATCGGATCGAAGGGCAGCAGCGGATCGCCCGGGAAGTACATCTGCGTGACCAGGCGCGTCGCATAGGCATTGCCGAACAGCGAGAAATGGATGTGCTGTGGCCGCCAGGCGTTGTGGTGGTTGCGCCAGGGATAGGCGCCGGGCCTGATGGTCTTGAACTGGTAGCGCCCATGGGCGTCGGTGACCACGCGGCCCTGGCCGCTGAAGTTGGGATCGAGCGGCGCGTCGTGCTGGTCGCGCTTATGCAGGTAGCGGCCGGCGGCATTGGCTTGCCAGATCTCGATCAGCGCGTCGGGTACCGGACGACCGTTCTCGTCAAGCACACGCCCGCTGACCAGGATGCGCTCGCCAAGCGGCTCGCCGGCATGGCCGGCGGTGAGGTCGTTGTCACCGGCGCGCACGAACTCCGCGCCGTAGGCGGGACCAGTCACCTCGGACAGGGTCTGCGGCAGCGCCACCAGCGGCTGGGCCGGCGAGCGCAGCTGGGTCGAGGCATAGGGATCGAAGCGGTACTCCGGCTGGGTATCCCAATAGGGACGCCGGTACTGGGCGAGCTTTTCCATGACGTTCATGTCTCCGTGGGGCATCGATGGGGGCCACTGTATCCGTCACAGGAAGTCATGTAAATTGAGTTTTCAGCCGATTTCCATAACTTTTCATCCGCCCGACGAGTCCCAGCGTTGGACATCGGGCCGCCATGTGCCGGCAGCTACGCCGCCTGGGCCGCCGCCGGCCTTCGGTCGTCCCCTGCCTGGCCATGGCGTCCGGTTCCCGATGCGTCACCCCTTCGCGCCGTCCGCGGCCGGCGCCCCCTTCTGCGCATTCGGCGCGCTCTGCTGCGGCGCCTGCGGCTTGACAGGTTCCGGCTTGGCGCCGACCAGTTCCAAGACGTTGTCGTTCGCGACGATCTTCACCGGATCCGTCGACTTCCACTGCTTCCTGGGGATCAGCAGCTTCCACACCCCGCTCTTGCCGCTATCCCGGAACAGCGCGACGACGCCGACGTACTGCGCATCGTCTTTCATGGGTTCGCTGATGCTCGCCACGGCATCGGGCCGGAGCACGACATCCCTGATGGCCAGCAGGTCGGCTTTCAATCCATCCAGATCGTCGACGCGGAATCGGCTATAGCGCATTCTCAACAGCCGCCGTGGGAGTCTTGCGCACCTGCCGGACTACGGGCTCGGGGATCTCTCACACATCTACCGCCACCTACCCGCATCCGCCCACCGGCCAGGAATCGGGGCCGGCCATAAGGAAAGACCCGCAATCTCGCCACCCACCGCACCCAGGGCCACCCAGGGCTCCCTGGAGCACGACTTTGCCCGCCTTCGTGCGAGAATGCCGGTCACCCGACTGCTACGCCATCACGCTAGCTTGGCGAGGTCCACGCCGGGCTGCCCGGCCCTGGCCAGCCCCCGATGACGATGTCACTACCTATCCCTCTGTTCGATGCCATGCTGCGCGGCATGGTACTGGCCCTGCTGGCGCTGCTGGCCGCGCTGCTAGGGCGCGACCGCCCGGCCCTGCCCGCGGCACGCGCAGCCGCGGCACTGGCCGCCGGCCTGGCCGTGCAGGTTGCGAGCAGCATGCCCTGGTTCGAGCAGTCGGCGCCGCGGCTCTGGCAGGCACCGCTGGTCGGCATCGCGGTGGGCAATGCCGCGCTGCTCTGGATCTTCGTGCAGGCGCTCTTCGACGACGGTTTCGCCTTCCGCCCCGTCCATGCGCTTGCCTGGGCCGCCGCGACCGGGCTCGGCACCCTGAACTGCGCGGTGCTGGCGCATAGCGGCTCGGCCATCGCGCCCTTCACGACGGCCCTGCAGCGCGTCTTGCCGGGACTGTTCGCCGTGCTGACGATGATCGCCGCCGCGAAGGGCTGGCGCGGCGACCTGATCGAGGGCAGGCGCCGGCTGCGTGCCTTCATCGTGATTGCCGGCGTCGCCTACACCCTGCTGCAGCTTGCCGCCCGGCTCGCATCGCCCGATGGCCGGCTCTCGGACGCCGGCGCGACGCTCGACACCGCGCTGCTGTTGTGCATCGTGGCACCGCTGGCGTGCAGCATGCTGCGCATGACGGCGACGGAATTGTTTCCTTCGGCCCGCGCCATGGCGCCCCCGGAGCCCGGACCGCTGCCAGCGCCCCCACCGCCGCCCAGTCACACGGCGGCCGACGCCACGCCCGCCCGGCCCGAAACGCCCCCGCCCACGCCCTCTCCTGCCGAAGCCCTGGCGGCCGGCAACGGCCAGGCCAACGCGGCCGACGCGGCCGAACAGGCACTGGTGAACGCCTTGCTGCGGCTGATGGCCGACGAGCAGGCCTACCGCAGCGAGCAGCTCAGCGTGGCCAGCCTGGCCGCCCGGCTGGCGGTGCCGGAGTACCGCCTGCGCCGCGCCATCAACCAGCGTCTCGGCTACCGCAACTTCAGCGCCTTCGTCAACGGCTTCCGCCTGCGGGAAGCGCAGGCCGCGCTCAGCGATCCCGCCCTGCGCGCCCTGCCCGTGCTGACCATCGCGCTGGAAGCCGGCTTCCAGTCGATCGGCCCGTTCAACCGTGCCTTCAAGGCCGCCACCGGCGCCACGCCGAGCGAATACCGGCGCCAGAAGCTGGCCGATTCCTGAAATCGGCCAGCCGCGCACCAGCCGCCTGCGGCTTTCGGCGAGACGGCGGCGCCGCGCCCGGCCATGCTTCCCTCGGCGGGACGACAGTCTCCGGCAAGCGCCGGAGCCCCGCCTTCACTTCTTGACGATTTGACGAGGGTTTCCATGCAAGGTTTACGTTGGGCCGGCCTGGTGCTGGCATGGCTGTGCGGCTTGGCGCACGCATCGATGGGGCTGACCGAGCTGCCGGCCACGGCGCAGGAAGGGCCGGTCACGATCTGTTACCCGTCCGACAGCGCCAGCCGGCCCGAGCCGCGCGGGCGCTTCGTGCTGGATGTGGCGGCCGACGGCCACCCGGTGCCCGGCAACGGCCGCCTGGTGGTGATCTCGCACGGCTCCGGCGGCGCCCCCTGGGTGCATGCCGACCTGGCACGCGAACTGGTCGAGGCCGGCTTCGTGGTCGCCATGCCGCTGCACCACGCCGATAACTATCTCGATCCCAGCGACCCGGGCCCCGACAGCTGGACCATCCGCCCCGCCGAAGTGTCGCGCGCCATCGACGCGGTCGGGCACGATCCGCGCTTCGCGCCGCTGCTGCGCCTGGACAAGGTCGGCATGTTCGGCATGTCCGCCGGCGGCCACACCGCCCTGAGCCTGGCCGGCGGGCGCTGGTCGCCGGCCCGCTTCGCGCGGCACTGCGACGCGCATATCGCCGAGGATTTCCAGTCCTGCGTCGGCCTGATCACCGAGCAGACCGGCGGGCCGCTCGACGGCCTGAAACGATGGCTGGCCCTGCGCGTGATCCACTTCCGCTTCGACGACGACGCCCCGCGCGTCGATCACGATCCGCGCATCGCGGCGGTGGTGGCGGGCGTACCGGCCGCGGCCGACTTCGACATGGACTCGCTGGTGCGGCCGGCGGTGCCGCTCGGCCTCGTCACCGCCGGACGGGACCTCTGGCTGACGCCGCGCTTCCACGCCGACCAGGTGCTGGCGACCTGCCAGACCTGCGAGCACCTGGCCGACCTGCCCGACGGCGGCCACGGCGCGCTGCTGTCGCCGCCGCCACCCGGGCTGCATGGGCTCGTCGGCGAACTGCTGAACGATCCGCCGGGCTTCGACCGCGCCGAGGTCGCCGAGGCTCACCACAAGATCACGGCCTTCTTCCAGCGCCACCTGCTGCCGTGACGGCCGCGCCGGAACGATGCAGCCTGAATGCGGCCTAGTGCAGCACTTCGTCGCCCGGCTGGGCTGGCTCGCCGGCATGCCGGCGCACTTCCGGCGACAGTTGCAGGAAGATCCAGGCCGATGCCGACGTGATCAGCCCCACGCAGACGAAGGTGGCATGGAAGGCCGGCAGCACGCCGGTCAGGCCGTGGGCGCCGAACACCTGCTGGAAGGTGGCCAGCAAGGCACCGGCCGAGGTCACCGCCAGGCTCATCGACAGCATCTGCACCATCGACAGCATGCTGTTGCCGCTGCTGGCGCCGGCGCTGCCGAGATCCTTCAGCGTGACGGTATTCATGGCAGTGAACTGGACCGAGTTGACGGCGCCGAACACCGCCAGCTGCAGCAACAGCAGCCATAGCGGCTGGGCCGGAGAGATCAGCGCGAACGAGGCCATCGCCAGGCCGACCGTGAAGGTATTGGCCACCAGCACGCGCCGGTAACCATGGCGCTCGATCAAGTTGGTGGCGATGCGCTTGGACAGCATGCCGGCGGCGGTGACCGGCAGCATCATCAGGCCCGCGTCGAGCGGCGAATAGCCCAGGCTGAGCTGCAGCGTGAGCGGGATCAGGAAAGGCATGGCACCGTTGCCGATGCGCGCGAACAGGTTGCCCAGCAGCCCGACGCTGAAGCTATGGATGTGGAACAGCTTGAGCGGGAACAGCGGCTGGCTCTTGCGCCCGGCGTGCAGCACATAGGCGGTCAGCGCCGCCATGCTGCCGATCAGCAGCATCAGCACGGTGGCATGCTGGAAGCCCAGCTCGGCCAGGCCGTCCAGCGAGAAGGACAGCGTCACCATGGCCGTGGCCAGCAACACATAGCCGCCCAGGTCGAAGCCACCCAGGCCCGCCAGCTTGCTGTTGGGCATATAGCGCAGCGTGGCGATGCCGCCCGCCAGCCCGACCGGCACGTTGATCAGGAAGATCCAGTGCCACGACAGCGCCTGGGTCAGCCAGCCGCCCAGCGTGGGCCCGATCAGCGGCCCGACCATGCCGGGGATGGCGACGAAGCTCAGCGCCCGCAGGTACTGGTCGCGCGGGAAGGTGCGCAGCACGGCCAGGCGCCCCACCGGCAGCAGCATGGCGCCGCCTACCCCCTGGATCACCCGCGCCGCCACCAGCCACGCCAGCTGGCTCGAGTAGGCGCACAGCACCGAGCCGGCCACGAACAGCACGATCGCCGTCTGGAAGATGGTGCGCGTGCCGAAGCGGTCGGCCAGCCAGCCGGAGGCCGGGATGATGACGGCCATGGTCAGCGAATAGGCAATGATCACCGACTGCATGCGCAACGGGCTCTCGCCGAGGCTGCGGGCCATGGCCGGCAATGCCGTGTTGACGATGGTGGAGTCGAGCGTCTGCATGAAGAAGCCGACGGCCACCACCCAGAGCATGATGCTGCGGTCGCGGTCGCTTTTCAGGGGGGAATTCATGGGGGCAGGGATTCGGGGCGGAGACCGCGCACGCGCGGCCGGATCCCGCACCTTACTGCCGCGGCGCGCTGCCGACAAGGGGAAACCCTGATGTGGCGTGCGGTTTTCGCCCGCGTGGCGCGGCCATGCCACGCCCACGGGCCGGCGCGGCCGGCAAGGAGTTGCCCCAGCCCCCGCGCCGGCTTATCCGGCCTGCCTGACGAAAACCGGGTTCGAGTAGAACCACAGGTCGCTGTAGTTGCGCAGGTTGATGGCATTGAAGCGGGCCTGGTCCTCGGCGATGGTCGTGCGGCTGTCGGCCAGGGGGTTGCCACCCTGGGTCTCACCGGCCACATCGGGGCCCAGATTGGTGCCACGCAGGCGGAAATAGCGGCTGCCGGTCGCGGTGAAGGTATAGGTGACGGTGTTGTAGCCGTCCTTGTCCACCTTCCAGTCGGCGCGGGTGAAGGTAGCGATGACCTTGGTGGAGTCGTTGGTGTCCTTGTCGTAGGCGGGCGTGCCGGGCTTCGGCCGCTCGACCACGTCGCCGGCGATCAGGTCGATATGGTCGACCGCCGGCCGCGCGTTGAAGGAAACGCCGCTGCCGAGCGGGTATTCGTAGTTGTTGCGCTCCGGGCTCTTGAAGCGGATCGTGAGGGTGACCTTGTCGCCCGTCTTCACTGGCAGCTCGCCACCCATCTCGCGCGAGGTGCCGCCGGTCGACACCGTGAAGTCGAGTGCGTTGATCAGGTCGCCATAGACCGCGAAGCCCTTGCCGGAGCGCAATCCGTCGAGCAGCGACTGCGCACTGCCATCCTTGAGCCAGACGTAGTTCTTGGCATAGGCGCCCGGATAGTAGCTGCTGCTGTAGATGCCGTTGGCCATCTCGAAATGGTGGTCGGAGTTGGCCACGTTCCAGATGCGGCGCCCTTCGCCCAGCAGCGCGTCCCAGATTCCACCGACCTGGGCCACGATGTAGTCCACTCCGCCATAGGTACGCGACCTGGCGTTCTCCGGCGTGTAGGCGCTGGTGTAGCCGCCGCGGTCCGGCTCCAGTTGGCCGCCCACCATGCCTTCGATGGCGAAGAACTGGTTCGGCGCCAGGTCGTGCAACTCGCGGAAGTTCGCCGCCGTGTACTTGCCCGGATTGCGCGAGGGATGGTTGATCAGCGCGTAGCTGGTGTCGGGATAATTGGCCTTGAGCCAGGCGACCGCCTTGAGCGCGTCCGCATGCGTGCTGTAGCTGCGGGGGCCCTCGGCGCTCCAGGCCGCCACGTCGACCGGGTCGAACAGGAAGTCCGACCGGTTGGTGAACAGGTACTCGAACTTGGCAACGGCCTTGGCCGCGGTCTCGAGCTTGCCGCCGCTCGGCGCGAAGATGCCGATATTCATGTGGTCGTGCGTCGGCATGTCCCATTCCGTGGCGGACAGGATCAGCTTGCCGGCATAACGCCCCGCCGCCTGCCATTGCTTGACGGCCGGCTGCTCGTACAGCGCCATGCCCTTCGAGAACGCCACGCTGCCACCGGCGATGGCGGCGCCGGTATGGTCGCGGTCCGATACGCGCAGATGATTGGACAGCGTGATCCAGTCGAGCTGGTACTTGCCAAAGGCCTGGTCGAGCACGTCCGCCAGCGGCGTTTGCGCATCGTTCGACTGAATGGTGTGGACATGCAGGTCGCCGGTGGTCCAGCGGCCCTGCACCACCGGCGTCGGCGGAGCTGGCGGGGTCGTTGGCGAAGTCGGCTGCGTGCCGCCGCCATTGCCGGCGTTGGTGGCGTTGGTGGCGGGCGCATCATCCCCGCCGCAGGCGTACAGGCCGGCGCCGATGGCGCAGGAAATGGCGAAGCCGATCAAGGGCTTGCGAGCGTGCAACAACATGGTGTTTCCCTGGGAGTGAAATGGCGGACCCGTGCGGCTTCTGGCCTGCCGGACCCTTGTGCGGCGCATCATAGCGGTGGCATATGACACACACGTGACCCATTCACCACTAAATTCCTACTAACACAATATAGTTCTTACAGATAGAACAAAAGGAAAAATCATCCGGTCCACGGCTGCCGTCCGGCCCGACGCTCCCGCGCCTGCGATGCACGCCCGGTGCTACGCTGATGGCCAGGCATCGCGCCCTCCGCGCCGCCTCCGGCGACCGCCCCCGCGCGAGACATCGAGGAGCAATGATCATGTGCCGCTGGCTGGCCTATTCGGGCAACCCCATCCATCTGGAAACCGTGCTGTTCCGCGCCCAGCACTCGCTGATCGACCAGAGCCTGCACTCGCGCATGGGCCATACCACCACCAACGGCGACGGCTTCGGCGTCGGCTGGTATGGCGTGCCGACGGAGCCGCCCTTCCGCTACCGTTGCGTGGCGCCGGCCTGGAGCGACCGCAACCTGCGCGAGGCCGCGCGGGCGATCCGCTCGCCGCTGTTCGTCGCCCATGTGCGCGCTGCCACCGACACCCCGGCGCAGGAGACCAACTGTCACCCCTTCCGGCACGGCCGCTGGCTGTTCGCCCACAACGGCCTGATCCGCGACTACCCGGCGGTACGGCGCGAATTGATGCTGATGATCGCCCCCGACCTGTTTCCCGTCATCGAGGGCTCCACCGATTCGGAGGTCATGTTCCTTCTCGCCCTGACCTACGGGCTGGAGCGCAACCCGGTGCAGGCGCTGGAGCAGATGGTGGGCGTGGTGGAGGCCACCGGCGCGGCCAAGGGCATCCAGCATCCACTGAACATGACCGTCGCCGCCACCGACGGCGAGCGGATCGTGGCCGTGCGCTATTCCAGCGAGGGAGAGTCGCGTTCGCTGTTCCACAGTGCCTCGTTCCGCCACCTGCGCGCGCTCTATCCGGACGACCGGCGCATCACCGCCGCCGGCGACGATGCCTTCCTGGTCCTCTCGGAGCCGCTGATCGACCTGCCCGGCGCCTGGGAGGAGGTCCCCGAGGCGACCGCGGTCGTGGCGCACGCCGGCAACGTCGAGCAGCGTCCCTTCCGGCCGCACCTGCCGGCGTTGCCGGCGCCATAGCATAGGCGCCCCCCGGCTGACGCCCTCGGCCGACACCTTGGCCGACGGGCCAGCGGTGCCGGCAGGCACGGCCCGCGGCGAACCATCCTGGCCGCAGGGACATCCGCACACGCGCGCCGCGCTTCGTGGACAATGTCCGCAGCCGCGGCGCACGCCGCGGTCCTTGCCATGCTGATCGGAGAACACCTTGACCGAGCCACTGCTCATGCCCGGACGGCGCGCCCGCGCCGCCGTCCCGGCGCACCGGAGGCAGCCATGACGACCGCCATGCTGCTGGAGAACATCCACCAGAGCGCCACCGCGCCGCTGCAGGGCGCCGGCATCTCGGTCGACCGCCGCACGGGCGCGCTGGCCGGCGACGAGTTGCGCCAGGTGCTGGCCGCCCACGACCTGGTCGGCATCCGCTCCGCCACCCACCTGCGCGCGACCGACATCGCCAGCGCGCCGCAACTGCTGTCGATCGGCTGCTTCTGCATCGGCACCTCCCAGGTCGACCTCGAGGCCGCCGCCGCGGCCGGCATTCCCGTCTTCAACGCGCCGTTCTCCAACACGCGCTCGGTGGCCGAGCTGGTGATCGCCGAGGCCGTGATGCTGCTGCGGCGCATTCCGGAGAAGAGCGCGCTGGCACATGCCGGCAAGTGGGCCAAGGGCGCCAGCGGCGCCTTCGAGGCGCGTGGCAAGACCATCGCCATCGTCGGCTACGGCAATATCGGCTCGCAGGTCGGCGTGCTGGCCGAGGCCATGGGCATGCAGGTGGTCTACTTCGACGTGCTGGCCCGCCTCTCGCTGGGCTCGGCGCGTGCCTGCGCCACACTCGAGGAGGCGGTCGGGCAGGCCGACGTGGTCACGCTGCACGTGCCCGCCACGCCGCGCACCCGCAACCTGGTCGATGCGCGGGTGCTGGCCGCGTGCAAACCCGGCGCCATCCTGATCAATGCCTCGCGCGGCACCGTGGTCGACATTGCCGCGCTGGCTGCGGCGCTGCGCGAGAAGCGCCTGGGCGGTGCCGCCATCGATGTCTTCCCCGAAGAGCCCAAGACCAACAGCGAGCCGTTCGTCAGCGAGCTGCAGGGCCTGCCCAACGTACTGCTGACCCCGCACGTCGGCGGCAGCACCGAGGAGGCGCAGGAGAACATCGGCACCGAAGTGGCGGCCAAGCTGGTCCACTTCCTGACCACCGGCGGCACCATCGGCGCGGTCAACTTCCCCGAGGTCGATCCCGGCCCTCTGCAGGCGCCGGCACGCCTGCTGAACGTGCACAGCAACGCCCCCGGCGCGCTGGCCGCGCTCAACACGCTGCTGGCACAGGACGGCGCCAACATCACCGGCCAGCACCTGCAGACGCGCGGCGCCACCGGCTATGTGGTGACCGACCTGGACCGCGTGCCCTCCGCCGGGCTGATGGAGGCACTGCGCGCGCACGCCGGCTTTGTGCGCTCGCGCCTGCTGACGCGCTGAGCGCCCGGTACGCGGCGGCGGTGCGGGGCGGCCCGGGCGGTGCGGGCGGCGCCGTGCTTCCGCGGCGAGCTGGGAAAGCCTGCACGGTTCGTGCGGGCGGCCGGCGCGGCGCCCGAGCAGGCCGCCGCAGTGCAGCCCCGAGCCGCACGCTCAAGCATCCCGCCTCGCCTCACATCCAGCCGAAGCGGCGCAGGTAGAAGCGCTTCATCGCCGTGGTCATCAGCGCATAGCCCAGCACGATCGCCACCAGCCAGGGGAAGTAGGCCAGCGGCAGCGGCACCAGCTTGAAGTTGGCCGCCAGCGGGCCCATCGGCAGGTAGATGCCGATGGCGATGATCAGCCCGGTCATCAGCGTCAGCGGCCAGGCCGCGCGGCTCTGGATGAACGGCAGCTTGGGCGTGCGGATCATGTGCACGATCAGCGTCTGCGTGACCAGCCCCACCACGAACCAGCCCGACTGGAACAGCGACTGCTGCGCCGGCGTGCTGGCGTGGAAGACGAACCACATCAGCGCGAAGGTGGCGAGGTCGAACAGCGAGCTGAGCGGCCCGAAGAACAGCATGAAGCGGCCGATGTCGCCCGGATTCCAGGTCAGCGGCCGGTTCACCAGTTCCTCGTCGACCTTGTCGAAGGGGATGGCGATCTGGGAGATGTCGTAGAGCAGGTTCTGCACCAGCAGCTGCAGCGGCAGCATCGGCAGGAAGGGCAGGAAGGCGCTCGCCACCAGCACCGAGAACACGTTGCCGAAGTTGGAGCTGGCCGTCATGCGGATGTACTTCAGCATATTGCAGAAGGTGCGCCGCCCTTCGATCACGCCGGCTTCCAGCACCATCAGGCTCTTCTCCAGCAGGATGATGTCGGCCGCCTCCTTGGCGATGTCCACCGCGCTGTCCACCGAGATGCCGATGTCGGCAGCGCGCAGCGCGGCGGCGTCGTTGATGCCGTCGCCCATGAAGCCGACCACGTGGCCGTTGGCGCGCAGCGCCTGCACGATGCGTTCCTTGTGCAGCGGCGACAGGCGCGCGAACACATTGTGCGCCTCGACCGCCTGCGCCAGCGCCGCCGCGTCCATCGTCTCCACGTCGGGCCCGAGCAGCACGCCGTCCAACTCCAGGCCGACCTCGCGGCAGACCTTGGCGGTGACCAGCTCGTTGTCGCCGGTCAGCACCTTGACGTCCACGCCGTGCGCGGCCAGCGCGCGCAGGGCCGGCGCGGTGGACTCCTTGGGCGGATCGAGGAAGGCGATGTAGCCGACCAGCGTCAGGTCGCGCTCGTCGGCCACGCTGTAGGTGGTCATCGAGGCAGGCGTTTCCTTCATCGCCACCGCCACCACGCGCAGGCCTTCCTGGTTCAGGTCGTGGGTGACCTGGCGCACCCGGGCCAGCAGCGCGCCGTCCAGCGGCCGCACCATGCCGTCGATCTGCACCCAGGTGCAGGCGGCCAGCACCTCTTCGACGGCACCCTTGCAGATCAGCTCGTTGTGGTCGCCGCGTTCGGACACCACCACCGACATGCGGCGCCGCTCGAAGTCGAAGGGGATCTCGTCGACCTTGCGGTAGTCGAGCACCAGCTTCAGTTCCTTCTGCAGCTCGGCGTGCTCCAGCACCGCACGGTCCAGCAGGTTCTTCAGGCCGGTCTGGAAATAGCTGTTCAGGTAGGCGTGCTTGAGCACCTCCTGCGAGACCTGGCCGAGCACGTCGGTATGCCGCTCCAGCACGATCTTGTCGCGTGTCAGGGTGCCGGTCTTGTCGGTGCACAGCACGTCCATCGCGCCGAAGTTCTGGATCGCGTCGAGGCGCTTGACGATGACCTGGCGGCGCGACATCAGCACCGCGCCCTTGGCCAGCGTCGAGGTCACGATCATCGGCAGCATCTCCGGCGTCAGGCCCACCGCCACCGACAGCGCGAACAGGAAGGCCTCCATCCAGTCGCCCTTGGTGAAACCGTTGACCAGCAGCACGATGGGCACCATCACCAGGGCGAAGCGGATCAGCAGCCAGCTCACCTGGTTGACGCCGGCCTGGAAGGCGGTGCCGGAGCGGTCGGCCGAGGTCGCGCGTGACGCCAGGGTGCCGAAGTAGGTGCGGTTACCCGTCTCCAGTACCACCGCGGAGGCAGCGCCAGAGACCACATTGGTGCCCATGAAGACGATATTGCCAAGTTCGAGCGCGTTGGCAGTGGGTGCGCGCAGCTCGGCGAATTTCTCCACCGGCAGTGACTCGCCGGTCATCGCGGCCTGGCTGACGAACAGGTCCTTGGCGGCGAGGATGCGGCAGTCGGCCGGGATCATGTCGCCCGCCGACAGCACCACGATCTCGCCCGGCACCAGCTCGCGCAGCGGCACTTCGATCTGTGCCGGCGGGCGCGAGTGCACCTGCATATTGAAGTGCCTGGCGTCCTCCGCCGCGCGCAGGCGCGCCAGGTCGCGCCGCACCACCGTGGCGGTGGTGCTGACCATGGCCTTGAGGGCGTCGGCGGCGCGGTTCGAGCGCCGCTCCTGCACGAAGCGGATCACCGTCGACAGCAGCACCATGGTGCCGATCACGGTGGTGGCCTGGACGTCGTCGGTCAGCCAGGAGATGACCGCCAGCACCGTCAGCAGCAGGTTGAAGGGATTACTGTAGGCGTGCCAGAAGTGAAGCCAGGCCGGCAAGGGCTTCTCGTGCTCGACCTCGTTGGGGCCCAGGCGGTCCAGCCGCTCCTCCACGTCCAGGCTGGTCAACCCGTCCTCGTGTGCACGCAGGTGTACCAGCACCGCCGGGATATCGTCGCGGGCGGCGCGGTGCAGCTCGCGCGAGAGCGCCTCGGGAACCACCCGCGCGCTCTTCTGGTCGTGCAGCGATTCGAACAGCGCGAGGCGGCGGAAGTGGTGGGTGGCGCGGCGCGTGCGCAGGAAGGCCGCGTACAGGGTTCTCAGCATGCCGAGCTTCATCGCGGCACCTCCTCGAAGGCTTGCGCGCCGGGCGGCAACGCCGCGGCGCCACGGTGACGGCAGCGGCGGCAGCGCCGGTCCGACAGGGCCAGCACGGCCGCGGCACGCCAGGCGCGCAGATAGGGCAAGGCGGCCAGCCCGAAGGGAATCAGATGGAATGACATGAAGCCTCCCCCATGCCTTGCCGGCATTCCGGCAGCAGGCAGGCGAGACGACTCCGCCGCGCGGCGCGCGGATGACGGACGAGCGCCGTCCATCGCGCGATCAGCCGATCAGCGGAAGTCGAAGCAATGGATGTGGGAGGGAGGCGTGCGGAGAACCCGCGCGCATGCCACTACCCGCCGTATCGGCCAGGCAGTGGCGAGGAATCGCCTTGACTGACTGGCCGCTCAGGAATCGGCCGGCGGCCGACTAGAACAACTGTCCATGGGAATCACCCGTAGTGAAGACGGAGCGAAGCATACCAAAGAGGCAAATCGGCGCGCAATGCCAATTTCTCGGCATTTGACATGGAAATTTCCACCCCACCGGCGGCGCGTTCATCGCGTCAGGTCCGCCTGCGTGGCACTGCCGGCGCACGCGCGCGGCGCCGCTCCCCGGCTGGCGCCGTCTCCACCGCCGTTTCCACCGCTGGCTTAGTCGCCGGCTTCGCCGCCTCGCGCCCGGCCAGCTTGGCGCTGCGCTTCGCCTGCGCGCTCGCAGCCGTCGCCCCGGCCTGCGCCGAACGCATCTGCGCGCTCTCGCTGGTGGTGACACCGATGGTGCGCGCCAGTTGGCGGCTGACGCTGATATAGGCGTGCCCGAGGCGCGCATCGAAGTAGAGCGAATCGCCCCGCGCGAGCCGCACGAACTCGCCATTGGTGAAATGCACCTCGACCTCGCCGCTGAGCACGTAGATGAACTCTTCGCCCGGGTGGCTGGCGTAGGCTTCGGGGCCGGTGATGCGGCGCGCGTGCACCGTCGCCACGGTGGGGCTCATCTGCTTGCCCGCCGCCTCGGTGCCGAGGAACTCATAGGTGATCGACTGGCCTGTGTAGACCACGCCCTGGTTGGCGCGCGTGACGATCGGCCCCTGGAACGGCGCCGCGGTCTCGCCGGCGCCGGCGAACATTTCCCCCATGTCCATCTGCAGCGCCTTGCCCAGGGCCGCAAAGTTCTCGTAGCCCAGCGCAAGCTGGCCACGCTCAGCGCGCGAGATGGTGGTGATGGAGACGCCGGACAGCTCCGACAGGTGGGCCAGGGTCCAGCCGAAGTCCTTGCGTGCGCGGCGCAGGCGCTCGCCGAAGGTCTCCCGGTCAAGGGTGCGCGATGCGTCGGCGCCGCGCGGCACGTCTTTCTCTTTCAAGCCAGATCCTCTATCGATGGCACGGCGCCGTCCCGGCGGACGGCGTGAGGGCAGATTATCCCAGAATTTGCGGATCCGCCAATTTGTGCATCCGCAAATTTGCATAAACGCAAATTTGCATAAACGCGAATTTGCGTAAACGCTAATTTGCGTATTCGCAAATTCTTGAATACACTCGCTGCACCCCTGAAGATCGCGCCCCGGCCCGGGATGCGCCGCCGACCCGATTTCATGCAAACGCCCACCTCCGCTTCCCCGCTCCGCTCCGATTTCCTGGTGATCGGCGCCGGCATTGCCGGCGCTTCCATCGCCTACTGGCTGGCGCCGCACGGCAGCGTCACCGTGCTGGAACGGGAGAGCCAGCCCGGCTACCACTCCACCGGCCGCTCGGCCGCCCTCTTCATGGAAAGCTACGGCACGCCGCAGGTGCGCGCCCTGACCATGGCCAGCCGCGCCTTCCTGGAACACCCGCCGGCCGGCTTCGCCGAGCACCCGCTGCTGAGCCCTCGCGGCGCCATGATGGTGGCCGCGCCCGGCCAGGAAGCCCTGCTCGACGAACACTGGGCGGTGCTGCACCCGATGGCGCCGGAAGCACAGCGGCTGAGCGCCGCCGAAGCCTGCGCACGCGTGCCCGTGCTGCGCCCCGAGCAGGTCATCGGCGCGGTCTACGAACCCGGTGCGGCCGACATGGACGTGCACGCCATCCACCAGGGCTATCTGCGCGGCATGCGCCAGGCCGGCGGCAAGCTGGTGTGCGATGCCGAGGTACGCGCCATCGCACGCGACGGTGCGGCGTGGCAGGTCGATACCGGCACCCAGTCCTTCCGCGCCCCGGTGCTGCTCAACGCCGCCGGCGCCTGGGCCGACGTGGTGGCGCGCCTGGCCGGCGTGGCGCCGCTGGGTCTGCAGCCCTGCCGCCGCTCGGCCTTCGTGTTCCAGCCGCCGGCCGGCCTGGACTGCCATGGCTGGCCGATGGTGCACAGTGCGGACGAATCCTGGTATCTCAAGCCCGACGCCGGCATGCTGCTCGGTTCGCCCGCCAACGCCGACCCGGTCGAGCCCCAGGACGTGCAGCCCGAAGAACTGGACATCGCCCTGGCCATCCACCGCATCGAGGAAGCCACCACCTTGTCGATCCGTCACCCGGCGCGCACCTGGGCGGGACTGCGCTCCTTCGTCGCCGACGGCGACCTGGTGGGCGGCTTCGACGACGCCGTGCCCGGCTTCTTCTGGGTGGCGGCGCAGGGCGGCTACGGCATCCAGACCTCGGCCGCCATGGGCGAGACCTGTGCTGCGCTGGCGCGCGGCCTGCCGGTGCCGGCGCACGCGGCCGCCTTCGGCCTGACCGCCGCCATACTGGGACCCGGCCGCCTGCGCCCCCGCGCCGCCTAGCGCCGCGGCGCGCGGATGGCAAGACGGACAACCAAGACAACAACGACATCCAGGAGACAACCATGCGCGTGTTCAGCGCTTCCCTCGCCACCGAGACCAACACCTTCGCGCCCATGCCCACCGGGCTGGCGTCCTTCCGCGACCGCGGCTACTTCCCGGCGGGCAAGCATCCCGACCAGATGACTTTCTTCTCCGGCCCGCTGTGGGCCGCGCGCCTGCGCGGCAAGGAACGCGGCTGGACCCTGCTGGAAGGCATGGTGGCCGGGGCCCAGCCCAGCGGCACCACCACGCGCCAGGCTTACGAGTCCCTGCGCGAGGAACTGCTGGCCGACCTGCGCGCGGCGCTGCCGGTCGACATGGTGCTGCTCGGGCTGCACGGCGCCATGGTCGCCGATGGCTACGATGACTGCGAGGGAGACCTGCTGCGCCGGGTTCGCGAGATCGTCGGGCCCGAGGTGGTGGTCGGCGCCGAACTGGACCCGCACAGCCACCTGACGCCGGCCATGACCGCGCACGCGGACCTGCTGATCGCCTTCAAGGAATATCCGCACACCGACGTGCTGGAGCGTGCGCTGGAACTGGTCGACCTGTGCGCGGCCAGGGCCGAGGGACGCATCCGCCCGGTGGCCGCGGTGGTCGACTGCGAGATGATCGTCACCATGCACACTTCGCGCGAGCCGGCGCGCGGCTTCGTCGACCGCATCCAGGCGCTGGAAGGCCGCGATGGCGTGCTGTCGATCTCCATCGCGCACGGCTTCGCCTGGGGCGACGTGCCCGAGATGGGCACCAAGGTGCTGGTCTACACCGACGGCGACCCCGCCGCCGCCCAGGCGCTCGCGCGCCGGCTGGCCGACGAGCTGATCGACCTGCGCGAGGCACTCGACGTGCCCTACCCCGGCATCGATGCCGCGCTCGACCAGGCGCTGGCCTGCGACGGCGGCCCCGTGGTGCTGGCCGACGGCGCCGACAACCCCGGCGGCGGCGCGGCCGGCGACTCCACCTTCATCCTGCGGCGCCTGCTCGAACGCGGCATCGGCAACGCCGCCATCGGCCCGCTGTGGGACCCGGTGGCGGTGCGCATCGCCTTCGAGGCCGGTGCGGGGGCACGCTTGCCGCTGCGCATCGGCGGCAAGATCGGCCCGCTGTCCGGCCAGCCCCTCGACCTCGACTGCACGGTCAAGGCGCTCCATCCCGACATGGTGATGACGGGCCTGGCCAACGCGCCGATGCCGCTCGGCGACTGCGCGCTGGTGGAAGCCGGCGGCATCGACATCGTGCTGATCACGCTGCGCAACCAGGCCATGGGCACCGACCTGTTCACGCAGCTGGGCTGCGACCTGTCGGCGCGCAAGCTCATCGTCGTCAAGTCCTCGCAGCACTTCTATGCCGCCTTCTCGAAGGTGGCACGCCATGTCATCTATGTGGGCGCGCCGGGCGCGGTCACGCTGGACCTGCGCACCCTGCCGTACCGGCATATCCGGCGGCCGAAGTGGCCGCTCGACGCCGCCTGAGCGCCGCCTCAGCGCCACCTGACGCCACCTGACGCCACCTGAGCCCGGCCAGGGCTGCCTCGCAGATAACAGGACACCAGGCCTCCGCCTCCTGGCACATCCAGGAACACCAGAGAAGCCGGCCAACACAACGGAGACACACCATGTTCCACCGCCCGCTCACCGCGCCCGCCGCGATCGTCCTCAGCGCGCTGCTCTGCACCGGCGCGGCCCTGCCGCCGCAGGCCCACGCCCAGGCTGCCGCCAAGACCCTGAAGGTCGTGCCGCACGCCGACCTGAAGATCCTCGATCCGACCTTCACCACGGCCTACATCACGCGCAATTTCGGCTACATGGTCTACGACACGCTGTTCGCCCAGGACGCGAACGGCAAGCCGCAGCCGCAGATGGTCGACACCTTCAACAGCAGCAAGGACGGCAGGCAGTGGACCTTCACGCTGCGCCCCAACCTGAAGTTCTCCGACGGCCAGCCGGTCACGGCGGCCGACGCCGTGGCCTCGCTGCAGCGCTGGGGCGCGCGCGACAGCCTCGGCCGCGCCATGGGCGAGGCCGGGGCCACCTGGAAGGCGGTCGACGCGCGCACCTTCACGCTGACCCTGCAGCAGCCCTTCGGCATGGTGCTCGACGCGCTGGCCAAGCCCTCGGGCTTCCCGCCGGTGATCCTGCCGGAACGCCTGGCCAAGCTGCCGGCCACCGCGCCGCTGACCGAGGTGGTCGGCTCCGGCCCCTACCTGTTCAAGCGCGATGAGTGGGTGCCCGGCAACAAGGCGGTGTTCGTGCGCAACCCGAACTACGTGGGCCGCCGCGAGACACCGAGCGGGCTGGCCGGCAACAAGGCCGGCCACTTCGACCGCGTCGAATGGCTCTACCTGCCCGACGCGAACAGCGCCATCGCCGCGCTCAAGCGGGGCGAGGTCGACCTGATCGAGCAGCTGCCGCCCGACTACATCACCCCCCTGCGCGCCGATCCCGCCATCAAGATCGGCGCCGGCGGCACCTACCAGGGTATGCTGGTGATGAACCAGCTCCATCCGCCCTTCAACAACCCCAAGGTGCGCCAGGCGGTGCTGCAGGCGGTCAGCCAGGAACGCTTCACCGCGGCCATGGGCTTCCCGCTGGACATGCGCATGAACTACTGCGCCACCTTCTTCATCTGCGGCAGCCCGAACGACACCTCGGCCGGCGCCGATCCCTTCCGCAAGGCCGACGTGGCCAAGGCCAAGCAGATGCTGGCGGGTGCCGGCTACAAGGGCGAGAAGGTGGTGCTGCTGGTGCCCACCGACGTCACCGCCCTCAATGCCGAGGCGCTGATGGCGGCGCAGACCCTGCGCAGCATCGGCATCAACGTCGACATGCAGAACATGGACTGGGCCTCGATCGGCGCGCGCCGCGCCAAGCGCGACGCGCCCGAGGCCGGCGGCTGGAACATGTACGTCACCGTGGCCGGCGAGTTCGACGCCAACTCCCCCATCACCAATGCCTACCTGAGCGCGGCCTGCGGCAGCAGCCTGCCCGGCTGGCCCTGCGACAAGCCGCTCGACGAACTGCGCAGCGCCTGGGTGCGCGAGACCGTGCCGGCCAAGCGCCGCGAACTGCTCGACGCCTTCCAGAAGCGCGCCTACGAGGCCGTGCCCTACGTGAACGCCGGCCAGTATTCGGCGGCCTTCGCCGCCCGCGCCAACCTCAAGGGCCTGGACAAGCTGTGGGGCGGCGTGCCCACGGTCTGGGCCCTCGACCGCTGAGCCGGGGCCGCCATGGGCTTCCTGCTCCGCCGCCTGCTGGCCACGCTGCCGGTGATGGCCGTGGTGGCCGTCGTGGTCTTCCTGCTGATCCACCTGTCGCCGGGCGATCCGGCGGCGCTGATCGCCGGGGACCTCGCCACTGCCGACGACATCGCCCGCCTGCGCGGCGCGCTCGGCCTCGACCAGCCGCTCTGGCGGCAGTTCCTGCTGTGGGCCGGGCGCCTGGCCGGCGGCGACCTCGGCACTTCGATCTTCACCCAGGTGCCGGTCACCACCCTGCTGGCCCAGCGGCTCGAGCCGACCGTGTCGATCGCCGCGCTGACCATGCTGCTGACGCTGCTGGTGGCGGTGCCGCTCGGCACGCTGGCGGCCTACCGCGCCGGCAGCTGGGTCGACCGCCTGGTGATGCTGTTCGCCGTGCTGGCCTTCTCGCTGCCGGTGTTCCTGGTCGGCTACCTGCTGGTCTATGCCTTCGCCATCCGCCTGCCCTGGTTCCCGGTGCAAGGCTACGTGCCGCTGGCCGAAGGCGCCGGCGCCTGGCTGCGCAGCCTGGTGCTGCCCTGCATCAACCTGGCGCTGGTCTACATCGCGCTGGTGACGCGCATGACGCGCGCCACCGTGCTCGAGGTGCTGCACGAGGACTACATCCGCACCGCGCGCGCCAAGGGCCTGGGCGTGCTGCCGGTGCTGGGCCACGCGCTGCGCAACGCCGCGGTGCCGATCGCCACCACGGTGGGCATCGGCATCGCGCTGCTGATCGGCGGCGTGGTGGTCACCGAGACCGTGTTCGCCATTCCGGGCATCGGCCGCCTGGTGGTGGACTCCGTGCAGCGCCACGACTACCCGGTGATCCAGAGCGTGCTGCTGTTGTCCGCCGGCGTCTACGTGCTGATCAACCTCCTGATCGACCTCAGCTACCGGCTGTTCGATCCGCGCATCCGCTACTGAGCCGGAGCCCGACCATGACCCCATCCCTGCCCGCCGCGCCGGTGGACGGCGCGACGGACGCCGCCCCGAACGGCACCCCGAACGGCGCCGACCTGACCGACGACACCCCGTTCAAGCTGCCCCGCTGGTACTGGGTGCGCAAGCACCCGACCCTGCTGATCGGCGCGCTGCTGCTGCTTGCCGTGGCCGCGCTCGCGCTGGCCGCGCCCTGGCTCGCGCCCTTCGACCCGCAGGACATCGATCCCCTGGCGCGCATGCAGCCCCCATCCGCCGTGCACTGGTTCGGCACCGACGCGCTCGGCCGCGATGTCTTCAGCCGCGCCGTCTGGGGCGGCCGCGTCTCGCTGACGGTGGCCCTCGCGGTGGGCCTGCTGGCCACCGTGCTCGGCGTGGCGCTCGGCCTCACCGCCGGCTTCGTGCGCTGGACCGATGCCTTCCTGATGCGCGTGATGGACGGCCTGATGGCCATCCCCGGCGTGCTGCTGGCGATCGCCCTGATGGCGCTGACCCAGGCCAGCCTGGGCGCCGTCATCGTCGCCATCACGGTGCCCGAGGTGCCGCGCGTGGTGCGGCTGGTGCGTTCGCTGGCGCTGACGCTGCGCGAGCAGCTCTACGTCGAGGCCGCGCACGCGCTCGGCACGCGCCTGCCGGTGATCCTGCTGCGCCATGTGCTGCCCAATATGGTGGCGCCCCTGGTGGTGCAGGCCACCTTCATCGCCGCCGCCGCGGTGCTGACCGAGGCGGCCCTGTCCTTCCTCGGCGTGGGCGTGCCGCCGCAGACGCCGAGCTGGGGCAATATGATGGCCGAAGGCCGCAACTTCGTCGCCGTGGCCTTCCACATCCTGCTCTATCCCGGCCTGCTGCTCGCCACCACCGTGCTGGCCATCAACCTGCTCGGCGACGGCCTGCGCGACGCCCTCGATCCGCGCCTGGCGCGCCAACTCTGAACCCTCATCCCGGGAGCCGAACATGATGCCAGACCGGACCACGCCGCCCGCCGGCACGCCGCTGCTGGAAGTCCAGGACCTGCAGGTCCGTTTCGATACCCTCAGCGGGCCGGCGCGCTCCGTCAACGGCGTGTCCTACACCGTGCGCGCCGGCGAGACGCTCGGCGTGGTGGGCGAGTCGGGCTGCGGCAAGAGCGTGACCGCGCTCGCCATCATGCGCCTGCTGGCCACGCCGCCCGCCCGCGTGCGCGGCAGCATCCGCCTGCGCGGCACCGAGCTGCTGGCGCTGAGCGAGCGCGAGATGCGCCGCATCCGCGGCAACCGCATCTCGATGATCTTCCAGGAGCCGATGACCTCGCTCAACCCGGTGCTGACCATCGGCCGCCAGATCGGCGAGACGGTGCGCCTGCACCAGGGCGCCAGCCGCGCCGAGGCGCGCCGGCGCGCCATCGAGATGCTGCGCCTGGTGCAGATTCCCGAGCCGGAGCGCCGTGTCGACGAGTATCCGCACCAGCTTTCGGGCGGCATGCGCCAGCGCGTGATGATCGCGCTGGCACTGGCCTGCCATCCCGAAGTGCTGATCGCCGACGAACCCACCACCGCGCTGGACGTCACCATCCAGGCGCAGATCCTCGAGCTGGTGCGCCGGCTGCAGCAGGAACTCGGCATGGGCGTGGTGATGATCACGCATGACCTCGGCGTGGTGGCGGAGAGCTGCCAGCGCGTGGTGGTGATGTACGCCGGGCGCAAGGTGGAGGAAGCCGACGTGACCGAGCTGTTCGACCGGCCGCTGCACCCCTACACGCGTGCGCTGATGGCCTCGATGCCCTCGCTCAATGCGGGCGGCGGGCGCCTGGCCGAGATCCCCGGCCTGGTGCCCTCGCCGCTGCAGCCGCAGCGTGGCTGCGCCTTCGCGCCGCGCTGCGCGCTGGCCGAGGCACGCTGCCACCAACAGGCGCCGGCGCTGGCCGAATCCGGCGCCGGCCACCTGGTGGCCTGCTTCGCCGTGGCCGCCGCCCACCCCGCATCCCCGCTGGAGATCGCCGCATGAACGCCCCCGCCCAGGCCGCCGTCCCCTTGCTGCAGGTCGAAGGCCTGCGCAAGCACTACGCCGCGCCGCGCCGCTGGCCGGCCCCGCCGCCCGCGCCGGTACAGGCCGTCGATGGCGTCTCCTTCACGGTGGCGCGCGGCGAGACGCTGTCGCTGGTCGGCGAATCGGGCTGCGGCAAGACCACCACCGCCAAGTCCGTGCTGCGCCTGGTGGAACCCAGCGCCGGCTCGGTGCGCCTGGACGGCGAAGAACTGCTGGAGCTGTCGGCCAGCGCCATGCGCCAGCGCCGGCGCGACGTGCAGATCATCTTCCAGGACCCCTACGCCTCCTTGAGCCCGCGCCTGACCGCCGGCGAGATCGTCGCCGAGCCGCTGCGCAATTTCGGCATGCGCTCGCGCGCCGAGCGCGAGGCGCGCGTGCAGTGGCTGTTCGGCAAGGTCGGGCTGCGCCCGGAAGCGGCCGCGCGCTATCCGCACGAGTTCTCCGGCGGCCAGCGCCAGCGCCTGGGCATCGCGCGCGCGCTGGCGCTGCAGCCCAGGCTGATCGTCTGCGACGAACCGGTCTCCGCGCTCGACGTGTCGGTGCAGGCCCAGGTGGTCAATCTGCTGATGGACCTGCAGCAGGAATTCGGCATCGCCTACCTGTTCGTCGCCCATGACCTGGCCGTGGTACGCCATATCAGCCACCGCGTGGCGGTGATGTACCTGGGCCGCATCGTCGAGCTGGCCGACCGCGACACGCTGTTCGACGCGCCGCGCCACCCCTACACCGAGATCCTGCTGTCGGCCGCGCCGGTACCCGACCCGCGCGCGCCGGTGCGCCGCATGGTGCTGCAGGGCGACCCGCCCAGCCCGGCGCGGCCGCCCTCCGGCTGCCGCTTCCATACGCGCTGCCCGCTGGCGCAGGAGGTCTGCCGCACCCAGGCGCCGGCGCTGACCCCGCGCCCGGGCGCCGGGGCCGCCGAGCACCTGGTGGCCTGCCATTTCCGCTGAAGGTGGCACCCCGCTGCTGCCTCCCTTTCCGATCCCCTTGCCCTGCCCAGGAGAACCCCACGATGGCTGAACCGGTTACCACCCACCACGACCTGCTGATCCGCGGCGGCACCGTGATCGACGGCAGCAGGGCACCGCGCTTCGAAGCCGACGTGGCCGTGCGCGACGGCCGCATCGCCGCCATCGGCGACCTGTCCGGCCACAGCGCCGCGCGCACGCTCGACGCGCACGGCCGCATCGTCGCGCCCGGCTTCATCGATTCCCATACCCACGACGACCAGGCCGTGCTGTCGCAGCCGGCCATGCCGTTCAAGGTCTCGCAGGGTGTCACCACGGTGGTGGCCGGCAACTGCGGCATCAGCGCCGCGCCGCTGCGCGCCGACATGGACCTGCCGATGCCGCTGGGCCTGATCGACGCCCCGCCCGACGGCCGCTTCGGCACCTTCGCCGCCTACCTCGACGCGCTGCGCGCGGCGCCCAGCTCGGTCAACGTGGCCGCCATGGTCGGCCATTCCACGCTGCGCGCGGTCACCATGGCCTCGCTCGAGCGCCCGGCCGAGGCCGGCGAGATCGCCGCCATGCAGGCCCTGGTGGAAGAGGCGATGCAGGCCGGCGCCATCGGCCTCTCGACCGGCACCTTCTACCCGCCGGCGGCCAAGGCCACCACCGAAGAGATCATCGAGGTATGCCGGCCGCTGAGCGCGCGCAAGGCGCTCTATGTCACCCATATGCGCAACGAATCCGACCATGTGATGGAGGCGCTGCAGGAGACCTTCCGCATCGG
The DNA here is from genome assembly GCF_001854305.1 of Cupriavidus sp. USMAA2-4. Classification (NCBI taxonomy): domain Bacteria; kingdom Pseudomonadati; phylum Pseudomonadota; class Betaproteobacteria; order Burkholderiales; family Burkholderiaceae; genus Cupriavidus; species Cupriavidus sp. USMAA2-4. The sequence continues at coordinate 3,210,535 of NZ_CP017749.1, forward strand.
CCGCGCGCTCGACGTGCCGGTGGTGGTGTCGCACCACAAGGTGCAGAACACCCCCAACTTCGGCCGCAGCCGCGTCACGCTGCCCTTCATCCAGGAGACCATGCGGCAACAGTGTGTGTCGCTCGACTGCTATCCCTACACCGCCGGCTCCACCATGATCCGCACCGAGGCGCACATGCTGGAAGGCCGCGTGCGCATCGCCTCCAGCCAGCCGCACCCCGAGTGCGCCGGCCGCGACCTCGACGAGATCGCGCGCGAATGGGGCGTGTCCAAGCAGGAGGCCGCGCAGCGCCTGCAGCCCGGCACCGCGATCTACTTCCTGATGGACGAGGGCGATGTGCAGCGCATCCTCGCCTTCGAGGACACCATGATCGGCTCCGACGGCATTCCCGTGGGCGAAAATCCGCACCCGCGCCTGTGGGGCACCTTCCCGCGCGTGCTCGGCCACTACTGCCGCGACATCGGCCTGTTCCCGCTGGAAACCGCGGTGTGGAAGATGACCGGACTCACCGCGCGCAACTTCGGCCTGCACGGGCGCGGCACGCTGGCGGCGGGCAATCATGCCGACCTCGTCATCTTCGACGCCGGCACGATACGCGACGCGGCGGACTACGACACGCCCACGCGGCCGGCCGAAGGCATCGATACCGTGATCGTCAACGGCGCCGTCACCTGGCACGCGGGCCGGCATACGGGCGCGCGCAACGGCCAGGTCATCACGCGGCGCGATCCCGTGGCGGCTTAGCCAGGCGGCGAGCCGACCAGCCGGCCGAGCCGCCGAGCTGCCGAGCTGCTGAAACCCTAAGGCGCGGGCGCGCCGCCCGGCCGTGCGCCGGCCGCGGCGCGCCAGGCCTCCAGCTGCGCGCGCACCGCCGCCAGGTGCTCGCCTGCGGCATCGACCGCGTCCTCGAGCTGCTGCGGCGTGCAGTGCAGCTCCGCGCACCAGTAACGCGCCTCCAGGGCATCCATCAGGTTGACCCGGCCCGGGTCCAGGGGCCGGAAGCCCTGCGGAATGTCGCTCATGCCTGCCTCCCTATGTCGGCGGGCGCCACCTGTCCCGCCGGCGCGTGCTTGCGGCCGGCATCCGTGCGACGCCTTCAGGCACTGTAGACCAAATCCGCCTGCATGCAGCCCGGGCGCACCAGGCCCGGACCATGCTCCGGGGCCGCCTTCCTGCAAGGCGGGCCGCGACCGGGCGCCGCCGCGCGCTCAGGCGCGCTGCGGGGGAAACACATACCAGCATCCGTCGCCGTGCCGGAAGAAGAACAAGGCGAGGCGGCTGTCGCCATGCGCGGCCTCCACCCGCACGCAGCCGTACGGATTCACCGGTGAGCGCGCCACACGCGTGATGCGCACCGGCAGGCCGGCCGCCGGCCCCATCCATTTGCCGATCAGCCGGCGCAGCGATATCGCATCGGTCCGCATGGCATCCTCTTCCTCAGCCTGCGTGGGTGACGTACGGCACGCAGCCGGCGGCGCAACGCGCCGATGCCCGCCCGGGTCGGGGCCTGGCCGTGGCGAGCCGTCCCCGGCGAGGGCCTGGGATTGCGCGGCCCGCTTTGAGCGCGGCGCCCCAGTGGCTATGCTGATCGATGGGCGCGCGCTCCCCGGTGCCACCTCGACCCGGGCCTTGCGGCGGCCGTGGCGGCACGCCCGGCATGGCAGGTGCCGGCCGATCGCAGTGATTCCGTGGACCCGCATCGTGAACATCGTGCGTTGCGCATCGCCATTCCCTTGGCAGTCTTCCGCCTGCACGGACGTCGGGCGGGTGCGGCTGCGCAACGAGGACGCCTGCCTCGACCTGCCCGGGCGCGGCCTGTGGGCCGTGGCCGACGGCATGGGCGGCCACGCGCTCGGCGACTACGCCAGCCAGGCGGTGGTGGCCGCGCTGGCCGCGCTGCCCGCGCCCGCCACGCTGCAGGACGCGCTGCGCGATGCGCGCGCGGCGCTGCAGCGGGTTAACCAGGCGCTGCTCGACGAGGCCGCGCGCCGCCGCGTGCCGTGCATCGGCAGTACCGTGGTGGTGCTGCTCGCCTGCGGTGCGCCCCGTGCCTGCCGCTGTGCCTGCCTGTGGGCGGGCGACAGCCGGCTCTACGCCCTGCGCGACGGCCACCTCTCGCGCATCACGCACGACCACAACCGCGCGGAAGAGCTGCGCGCGCGCAGGCTGATCACCGCCGGGCAGGCCCGGCACCACCCGGCGCAGAACCTGGTCACGCGTGCACTCGGCGCCGCCGCCACGCTCGAGACGGAAGAACGGGAGATCGAAGCCGAAGCCGGCACCGTGTTCCTGCTGTGCAGCGACGGTCTCAGCAACGAGCTCTGCGACGAAGACATCGCGTCGATCCTGGCGGCCTGCGGCGACGACTGTGCGCAGGCCGCCAGGGCCCTGGTGCAGGCCGCGCTCGAGCGCGGCGGCAGCGACAATGTCTCTGCGGTCGTGGTACGTGCCGGCGAGGCCGGCCTGCCAGCCGGGCCCTTGCCGGATTCCGCGTGACGCGAGGGTTCCGCGGTCCCCGCTCATCACTTGCCCCGCTGCGACTCCACGAAGGCCTGCACCGCCCACAGCACCTCCTGCGGCAGCAGCCCTTCCCACGGCGGCATGTGCACCACGCCGACCCGCACCTTGCCGTGCAGCACCGAGTCGCGGAAGAAAACGTCGTTGTCGACCATGCAGTCGTGGCGCAGCTTGGCGTCGCCGATAGCGCGGCAGAAACCGTCGAGCCGGCGCAGGTCGGGCGCGCTGCCGCCGCCGGCGGCATCGGCGCCGTGGCAGCGCGCACACGACTGGTTGAATACCGTGCGCCCGACCGCTTCGGCCTCGGCGTTGCCGCGATAGGGGTTCTCTGTGCGCCACTCGGTACCGAGCGGCGGCAGCCGCGAGGCGTCGACCACCGGCGCATGCGCGACCTCGGCCGCCGCGCAGCCGATGGTCAGCACGAACAGGGCCAGCGCGGCCAGCGCCAGCCAGAGCGTCATCGCGAGCATGCCCATGGTCTTCCCCCTGGGTTCCCGGTGCGGATGTTGAAGGATCGATGTCATGGTGCCTACCAGTCCGTCGGGCAGCCGCGGCAGCCCTCGAAGGCGCTGTCGGGAAAGATCGTGTAGCGGATCAGGCTCCCTTCCAGCGTGGCATTGCGCAGGTTAACGGTCACGAATTTGGTTTCCTGCAGGTTGGCGTCGGCCAGCTTGGCGCCGGCGAACCAGGCGAATTGCGCACGCGCCGCTTCCAGGCTGGCGGCGGTGAGGTCGGCGCCACTGAAATCGGCGCGCATGATGCGGCCGAATTCCAGGTCGGCGCCGACCAGCCTGGCGTTGCGGAAGGTCGCCGCAGGGGCGTTGACCTTGTTCAGGCGCGCGCCGGTCAGGTCGGCGCCGTCGAGATTGGCGCCGGCCAGGTTGGTGCCGCGCAGGTCGGCCCGCGCCAGCCGGGCGCCGCGCAGGTCGGCGCCGGCCAGGTTCTGGCCGGACAGGTCGGCATGGCGCAGGTCGGCGCCGGCGCAGCGGGCATGGGGCCAGATGCCGCAGCCGTTGATGATCAGCGGCGTGATGGTCTTCGGCTGGGCCTGGGCGGCAGGCGCGGCCAGCGCCATGGCTGCGCCCAGCATGAACACCGCATGGCGGGGGAAACGCGCAGGGCGGGCGGGAAGTCGCATGGGAAGCTCCTGAAGCGGGCGGAAAGCGGATCCGAGCGGATCCGAGCAGCGCCACCGCATGACACGCGCGGCGCCGGCGGGCGGCCGAGGCGGCGGGACGCTCGCCCCGCCGCCTCGGCCCCTCCTGCTTACAGCCGTGTCGCCTTGGGCAGCTTGAACACCCACATCGAGCCGCCCTGCGTGACCTGCTTGGTCAGCTCGGCCATATCGCCGCCCCACAACGGCACCGCGCCGCCGTAGCCCGACTGCACGCCGATGTACTGGTCGCCGTCCATTTCCCAGGTGATCGGCACCGAGACCACGCCGGAGCCGGTCTGGAAGCTCCACAGCTCCTTGCCGGTCTTGGCATCGAAGGCCTTCATGAAGCCGTCCGAGGTACCGGTGAAGACCAGGCCACCGGCAGTGGTCAGCGTGCCGGCCCACAGCGGGAACTTCTCCTTGTGCTCCCAGGCGATCTTGCCGGTCTTGGGATCGATGGCGCGCAGGATACCCACGTGGTCGTCGAACAGGCGCTTGATGCGGAAGCCCTGGCCGAGGTAGGCCGAACCCGGCTTGTAGGTCAGGTGCTCGGTCCAGTAGTCCATCGCCCAGTGGTTGGCGGGGATGTAGAACAGGCCGGTGTCGGGGCTGTAGGACATCGGGTGCCAGTTGGTGCCGCCGAGGAAGGGCGGCGAGACGAACACGCTCTCGCCCTTGTCCTCGCCGTCCTTGGGCAGCGGCGGGCGGTTGTTCTTCTCGATCGGCTTGCCGGTCTTGAGGTCGAAGCCCGAGGCCCAGGTGATGCCGTCGACGAAGGGCCAGGCCCCGATCAGCGAGGTCGGCTTGTTGGGATAGCCGGCGCCGGTGGCGAGCTTCTCGCGGTCGGTGACGAAGAAGAAGCCGTTGCGGTCGGCGTGCGCCGAGGCCTTGATCTGCTTGCCGGTCTTGGCGTCCTTGTACTCGAACAGGATCACCGAGTTATTGCCCGAGAAGTCCCAGGCATCGTTGGGCGTGTGCTGGTAGAAACCCTTCAGTTCGCCGGTGCTGGCATCGACGTAGGCCTGGCCGGAGGTGAACAGGCTGTCCCAGTTGCGCGGGTCGTCGCCCTTGGCGGTGCGCTTCCAGGTGTTCCACGGCGCCGGATTGCCCGCGCCGATGACGATGGTGTTGGTATCCACGTCGAAGGAGGCGCTCTGCCACGGCGCGCCGCCACCGTGGTTCCAGGCCTCGACCTTGCCGGTGGGCGATTCGGGGTCGGCCGGCCAGGACGGCGCCTTGGGATCGCCGGTGGGCGTGCTGTCCTTGCCGTCGAGGCGGCCCATATGGCCTTCCACCAGCGGGCGCGCCCACACCTCCTTGCCGGTATCGGGATCGCGCGCGAACAGCCAGCCGACCACGCCGAACTCGTCGCCCGAGGAACCGTGCACCAGCAATACGCGGCCGGTGCGCTTGTCCTTGACGATGGTGGGCGCGCCGGTCATGGTGTAGCCGACCTTGTGGTCGCCGAACTTCTCCTTCCAAACCACCTTGCCGGTCTTGCGGTCGAGCGCCACCACGGCGGCGTCGAGCGTGCCGAAGTAGACCTTGTCGCCGTAGATGGCGGCGCCGCGGTTGACCACGTCGCAGCAGGGGCGGATATCGTTGGGCAGGCGGTGCTCGTAGGCCCACAACTGCTTGCCGGTACGCGCGTCGATGGCATAGAAGCGCGAGTACGAAGCGGTGATGTAGATCACGCCGTCGCGCACCAGCGCCTGGCCCTCCTGCCCACGCTGCTTCTCGCCGCCGAAGGAGAACGACCAGGCCGGCACCAGCTGGCTCACGGTCTTGGCGTTGACCTGCTTGAGCGGGCTGTAGCGCTGCGCCTTCACGCCCAGGCCATAGGTCAGCACGTCGCCGGGGGTCTTGTCGTCGTTGAGGATGTCTTCCCAGGTCACGTCGCCGGCGGCGGCTTCGGCGGCGCCGACCATGGCGCCGAAGGACAGCGCGGCGGCCGTCAGCACGACCAGGCTCTTGAGCGCGGGCAGCGCGGATTGTTGTGGCTTCATCGTTGCAATGTCTCCCTTCATTATTGGTTGGTTCGAACCGTTGGCTGCGCCGCGGCTGGTGTCCTGATCACCCGCTCACCAACTGGCGGCACCGGCGCGACGCGTAGGCCGCGCCACCTACCTGCAATCGCTGTGCCAGTGCCGTGCCGACCGCCCGGCACGGTTGCCACCCCCGCCGCAAGCGCACCGCCGCGCGCCATTGTTCAAATCCGCAACAGCGCGCACAGCGCAACGGTCCGCCATGCAACAGGCCCCGGCGGCACGGTACAACGTGCCTTGCCGCGGCACCGTGCCAGGCGCCGCAGCGACACGCCGGAGGGCACGCCAGGGGCACGCCAGGCGCCTCGCGCCGGCCCGCAGGCACGCCGTTTCTCCGCACAAACCCTGAGACGCGCAGCAGCATCGCCACACTGGCACGGCACTTGCCCTGCTGTATCGCGGAGCCGGCGGCACGCACCCGCCTGCCGGCGATCCGAACCTTCAGGCCCCTCAGGTCATTCGGGCCGAATCCGGCCAATCCAGGAGACAAAGATGAACCACGCCGAAATGAAGTTCCTCGACATCGAATTCCCGTACAAGGACCGCTACGACAACTACATCGGCGGCAAGTGGGTGCCCCCGCGCTCGGGCCAGTACTTCGACAACATCTCGCCGGTGACCGGCGAAGTCTTCTGCCAGATCGCGCGCTCCAACGCCGACGACGTGGAACTGGCGCTGGACGCCGCGCACGCCGCCAAGACCGCCTGGGGCCGTACCTCGCCGGCCGAGCGCGCCAATGTCCTCAACCGCATCGCCGACCGCATGGAGGCCAACCTCAAGCGCCTGGCCGTGGCCGAGACCATCGACAACGGCAAGCCGCTGCGCGAGACCATGGCGGCCGACCTGCCGCTCGCGGTCGACCACTTCCGCTACTTCGCCGGCACCGTGCGCGCCCAGGAAGGCGGCATCTCCGAGATCGACCACGACACCATCGCCTATCACTTCCATGAGCCGCTGGGCGTGGTCGGCCAGATCATCCCGTGGAACTTCCCGCTGCTGATGGCCACCTGGAAGCTGGCCCCGGCGCTGGCCGCCGGCAACTGCGTGGTGCTCAAGCCGGCCGAGCAGACCCCGGCCTCGATCCTGGTGCTGATGGAGATCATCGGCGACCTGCTGCCGCCGGGCGTGCTCAACGTGGTGAGCGGCTTCGGCCTCGAGGCCGGCAAGCCGCTGGCGTCGAACAAGCGCATCGCCAAGATCGCCTTCACCGGTGAGACCACCACCGGGCGGCTGATCATGCAGTACGCCTCGCAGAACCTGATCCCGGTCACGCTGGAGCTGGGCGGCAAGAGCCCCAACATCTTCTTCGCCGACGTGCTCGACAAGGACGACGCCTTCTTCGACAAGGCGCTGGAAGGCTTCGCCATGTTCGCGCTGAACCAGGGCGAGGTCTGCACCTGCCCGTCGCGCGCCCTGATCCAGGAATCGGTCTACGACCGCTTCATGGAGCGCGCCATCAAGCGCGTCGAGGCCATCAAGCAGGGCCACCCGCTCGACCCCTCCACCATGATCGGCGCGCAGGCCTCGCAGGAGCAGCTCGAGAAGATCCTCTCCTACATCGACCTGGGCAAGCAGGAAGGCGCGCAGCTGCTGGCGGGCGGCGCGCGCAACCAGCTCGGCGGCGCGCTCGACAAGGGCTACTACGTCAAGCCGACCGTGTTCCGCGGCCACAACAAGATGCGCATCTTCCAGGAGGAGATCTTCGGGCCGGTGGTATCGGTGACCACCTTCAAGACCGAAGAGGAAGCGCTGGAAATCGCCAACGACACCCTGTACGGGCTGGGCGCCGGCGTATGGACGCGCGACGTCAACCGCGCCTACCGCTTCGGCCGCGAGATCCAGGCCGGCCGCGTGTGGACCAACTGCTACCACGCCTACCCGGCCCACGCGGCCTTCGGCGGCTACAAGCAGTCGGGCATCGGGCGCGAGAACCACAAGATGATGCTCGACCACTACCAGCAGACCAAGAACCTGCTGGTCAGCTACAGCCCGAACGCGCTCGGCTTCTTCTGAGCGGAACCGGCACCGGCAAGGGCGGCGCGCGCCCGCCCGTCGCGCGCGCCGCCCGCAGGCTCCGCAACCCGGGTGCCGTCTCCTCCGGCACCCGCTTTCGCCAGGCCGCCGCGCCCCCGCGGCGGCGGCCGGCTTTTTCTCTCGCGCCCATGACCGACACCACCCTGCCCGCCCGCGTCACCGCCACCGATGCCGCGCTGGCGCTGATCGCCCGCCTCGTGCGCGACCACGGTCCCGTGCTCTTCCACCAGTCCGGCGGCTGCTGCGACGGCAGCGCGCCGATGTGCTTTCCGCGCGGCGAGTTCCTCGTCGGCGGCAGCGACGTCAAGCTCGGCGAGATCGGCGGCGTGCCGTTCTACATGAGCGAGTCGCAGTTCGAGTACTGGCAGCACACCCAGCTCATCATCGACGTGGTGCCCGGCAATGGCGGCATGTTCTCGATGGAGCGCGCCACCGGGCTGCGCTTCCTGACCCGCTCGCGGCTGTTCAGCGACGCGGAAGCCGATCGGCTGGCCGCCCATCCGCCGCAGCGCGCCACCGTGGACTTCCCATGAGCACGCCGCAAACCTTCCAGGTCCGCCACGGCTGCGATGCCATCCACTCCCGGCTGCCGGGGCGGCCCCGCCCCTGGACGTCCGCGCCGGCCCTGCTGGCGGCGCTCATGGCCACGCTGCTGGCCGCGCTGCTGGCCGCGCTCCTGCCGGGCACGGCGCGGGCCGCCCCGGCGCAGGACCGCCAGGCCTTCCCCGTGCGCCCGCTCACGCTGATCGTGCCGTGGCCCGCCGGCGGCGCCACCGACCTCTCGATGCGCATCCTGGCCGAGCGCGCCGGGCGCGAGCTCGGTCAGCCCATCGTGGTCGAGAACCGGCCCGGCGCCGGCGGCACCCTGGTGGGCGGCCTGCTGGCGGCGGCCGCACCGGACGGCTACACCCTCGGCCAGCTGCCGCCCACGGTATACCGGCTGCCGCACCAGCAGCGCACCGCCTGGCAGCCGCTGCGCGACCTGCAGCCGGTGCTGATGATCTCCGGCTACACCTTCGGCGTGGTGGTCCCCGCCGACAGCCCGTTCCGCAGCTTCGACGACCTGCTGGCCTGGGCCGCCGCGCACCCCGGGCAGCTCACGGCCGGCTCCACCGGCATCGGCACCACCGCCCACCTGGCCATGGAAGACGTGCTGGGCCGGCGCGGCATCGACTACGTGCACGTGCCCTACCGCGGCACCGCCGACCAGATGCTGGCGGTAGCCAACGGCTCGCTGATGGCCGGCGTCAACTCGACCGGCTTCGCGCCCTTCGTGGAGAGCGGCAAGATGCGCCTGCTGGCCATCTTCAGCGACAAGCGCTCGCCGCGCTGGCCGCAGGTGCCCACCGTGGCCGAACTCGGCTTCCCCGGCGCGGTCCACACCGCGCCCTACGGCATCGCCGTTCCGCGCGGCACCGATGCGCGCATCGTGCGGCGCCTGCACGACGCCTTCCGGCTCGCCATGCAGGACCCCGCCCACCTGGCCGAGCTGGCCAAGTACGACCAGTCGCTGTCCTACCTCGATACCGAGCACTACGAGGCCTATACGCGCGACCTGTGGCAGCAGGAAAAGCGCTTCGCCGAACGGCAGGGCATGGCCGCCAGGGAGGGTTCGCGATGAACACGCGCCGCACCCTGCTGCGGGCCGGCCTGTGCCTGCCCCTGGCCGTCCCGGCCGCCATGCTGGCCACCCCCGCCCGCGCACAGGGCAGCGACCCGCTCGGCTCGCCGCAATGGCCCGCGGTCTGGCGCGACGTGCTGGGCGGCGGCCGGGTGGTATTCGATCCGCGCGTCAAGGTCAGCGGCCCCGCCTTCGCCGAAGACGCCATGCACGTGCCGATCGCCTTCGATGCCGGCGAGCTCGGCGCGGTGCGGCGCATCGTGGTGGCGGTCGACCGCAACCCGATCCGTAAGGTGCTGGAGTTCGAGCCGGGCCCGCTGCGCGCGGCGCTCACCTTCCGCTTCAAGCAGGAGCAGGCTTCGCCGGTACGGGTGGCGGTCCAGGACGGGGATGGCGTCTGGCACGTCGGCGGCATCCTCGTCAACGCGGCCGGCGGCGGCTGCACGGTGCCCGGCGACACGCGCCGCGACGGCTCCTGGGAGGCCACGCTGAACCGCGTCGAGGCGCGCGTGTTCCCCGGCCGCACGCCCGGCACGGCGCGGCTGCGCCTGCGCGTGATGCACCCGATGGACACCGGCCTGGTGGCCGGCATCCCCGCTTTCCACATCGAGCAGCTCGCCATCACCGAGCCCGGCGCCGCGGCGCCGGCCCTGCTGCGGCTCTATGAGCCGGTCAGCGAGAACCCGGTGTTCTCCTTCGACCTGCCCGCCTGGCCGCGCAGCGGCACCCGCGTCAGCGGGCAGGACAACAACGGCAACCGCATTGCCGCACGGATCGTGCCATGAGCCGACCCCAGCGCCTTCTCCTCGCCCTGGCGGCCAGCGCCTGCGCCGCGCTGGCCGCCACCGGCGCGCCGGCCCAGAGTGCTCAGGGCACCCCGAGCGACTACCGGCTCGCGCCGCAGCGCATCGCCCCCGATACCTGGCTGATCGCCGGCGAGAACGCCGACTTCGCACCGGCCAACGGCTGCAACATCATCAACACCGCCTTCATCGACACCGGCGACGGCGTGGTGGTGGTCAACACCGGCCCCTCGCTGCGCTACGGCCAGCAGCAGCGCCGCGCCATCGCCGCCGCCACCGCCGCGCCGGTGCGGCAGGTGCTCAACCTCAACCTGCATCCCGACCACTTCTTCGGCAACCAGGCCTGGAGCGACGCGCCGACGCAGGCGCTGCCCGGCACCATTGCCGGCGCGGCGCGCGAAGGCGAAGCCTACGCCGACAACCTCTACCGCCTGTGCGGCGCCTGGCTGGCGGGCACCACGCCGGCCCCGGCCGGGCTGCCCGCCCAGCCCGGCCGTTTCCGCCTCGGCACGCACGAACTGGAGCTGCTGCGCTTCGACGGCCATACCGGCGACGACCTGGTCCTGGTCGACCACAGCGCCGGCGTGATCTTCGCCGGTGGCCTGGTCTTCCACCAGCGCGCGCCGACCACGCCCCATGCCGACCTGCCGCGCTGGCTGGCCAGCCTGGACCGCCTGGAGGCCCTGCAGCGGCGCAGCGGCGCGCGCGTGCTGGTGCCCAGCCATGGCCCGCTCGACGCCGACGGCGGCGCGGAGGCCATCGGCCAGACCCGGGCCTACCTGCGCTGGCTCGACACGCGCATGCGCGAGGCGGCCGCTGCCGGCACCGACCTCGCCGAGCTGATCGCCCAGCCGGTGCCCGCGCCCTTCGCCGGCTGGGCCGCCATGCCGCAGGAATACGTGCGCAACCTGACCCACCTCTACCCGGCCTACGAGCGCGCGGCCCTGGCCGACTGAGCCGTCCGCCCGCACCGCTTTCCCTCAAAACACAAAGGAGACCTCCATGCCCCCGAACCCCTACCCCGCAGCGCTGCCGGCTGCCCGTATGGCTGCCCGTGTGGCCCATCGGCCAGCCCCGCTGCCCGCCCTCGGCACCGCCTTCGGCCTGGCGCTCGCGCTGGCGCTGGCCCCCGCCGCCTCGCACGCTGCGCCCGACATGCAGGCGCTGGCGGAGAAAAGCGGCTGCTTCTCCTGCCACGGCATGCAGAACAAGGTGATCGGTCCGGGCTTCGCCGAGGTCGCCGCCAAGTACAAGGGCGACGGCGAGGCCGCCGCACGGCTGGCGCGCAAGATCCAGGAAGGCGGCAAGGGCAATTGGGGCCGCATCCCGATGCCGCCGCATCCCGGCCTGAAAGAGGCCGAAGCGCGCCAGCTTGCCGACTGGGTGCTGGGCGCGGGCTGACGCACGCTTTCCCGGCCCTGCCCTGCGGTGGCGCTGAAGCCCGGCGCCGCCGCGCCGTCCAGGCCATAGCGACGGGGCTGCCCCCCCTGGAGGCGCACCTACGCACCTACGCACCTACGCACCTACGCGCCTGCCGAATGCTTGCCGCAGGACTTGTCGACCGGCTCGCCGTGCGGCCCGCGGGCGAGCCGCAAGGGGCCGCGGCACCGCGGCGGCCGCAGGTCCGTGCCGGCTAGCCCCGGCTCAGGCGCAGTGAGTTGGCGTCGGTGCGGAACACCAGCGGCGCGGTGGACGCCGCTGCGGCATTGTCCCGTGGCGCCAGCGCCGCCGCCAGCCTCCCGTGCGCCACGCCGCGCGTGGCCGCCACGCCCGGACCGGTTGCCATCGACGCCGCGCCTTGCGCCACCGCCTCGCGCACGCGTCCGTGCTCGGGCGAGCGCTCGCAGGCCGGGTCGGTGGCCGCCGGGTCGCCGGTCAGCAGGAACGCCTGGCAGCGGCAGCCGCCGGCATCGTCCTCGCGGCCGTCGCAGCTGCGGCACGGCTCGGGCATCCAGCCGGTGCCGCGGAAGCGCTGGAAGGCTTCGCTCTCCTGCCAGATCCAGCGCAGGCCGTGCTCGCGCACATTGGGCAGCGCCGGCCCGGGCAGCATGCGCGCCGCGTGGCAGGGCAGCGCGGTGCCGTCCGGCGCCACGCCGAGGAAGGTCGTGCCCCAGCCGTTCATGCACTTCTTCGGCTTGCCCTCGAAGTAGTCCGGCACCACGAATAGGATACGGCAGCGCTGCCCCACCTGGGCCCGGTAGCGCTCCACCACCGCCTCCGCCTCGCGCAGCTGCCGGGCATCGGGCATCAGCGCCTGGCGGTTGTGCCAGGCCCAGCCGTAATACTGCGTGTTGGCCAGTTCCAGGTATTCCGCCCCCATCTGCAAGGCCATCTCGATGATGGTGCCCACGTGCGGCAGGTTGTAGCGGTGCAGCACGCAGTTGAGCACCATCGGGTAGCCATGCGCCTTGATGCTGCGGGCCACGCGGCGCTTGAGCTCGAAGGTGCGGGTGCTGGAGAGGAAGTCGTTCAGTTCGCGGGTCGAATCCTGGAAGGAGAGCTGGATATGGTCGAGCCCGGCCTCGCGCAGCGCGGCCAGGCGTGCGTCGGTGAGGCCGATGCCTGAGGTGATCAGGTTGGTATAGAAGCCGAGCCCGTGCGCGTGCGCCACCAGGGTTTCCAGATCCTTGCGCAGCAGCGGCTCGCCGCCGGACAGGCCGAGCTGCACCGCGCCCAGCGCGCGCGCCTGCGTCAGCACGTCCAGCCACTGCGCGGTATCGAGCTCGGCCTCGTGGCGGGCGTAGTCGAGCGGATTGGAGCAGAAGGCGCAGTGCAGCGGGCAACGGTAGGTCAGCTCGGCCAGCAGCCACAGCGGCGGCCCCGGCCGCGCCGCCGCGGCGTCCGCGGGCACCGCCTCAGACCAGCCAGCCGCGTTCGATTGCATGACTGACAAAGGCGTGGACCTCGGGGGCGATGCCATCGACGCCGAAGGCGGCCTGCAGGTCGTCGATCAGCATGTCGAGCGTGCGCGTGCCGTCGCAGTGGCGCAGGATGGCGGCGGCGCTGTCGTTCAGCGTCACCATGCCTTCCGGATAGAGCAGCACCCAGGCCTGCTGGGCGGGCTCCCACTGCAGGCGGAAGGTGCCGTGCAGGCTGGGCCTGCGCGCCGCGGCGGCAGGCGCCGGCGCGGTCTCGGTGGTCGGGGCGGCGCTCATGGATAGGCCTTTTCGATGGCGTCCAGCATCGACCACAGCACGTCGAGCTTGAACTGCAGGATCTCCAGCGCGCGCAACTGCAGCGCCGGCGTGCGGAAATGGGACAGCGTCACGCGCAGCCCATGGTCGACGTCGCGCTGGGCGAGCGGGATGCGCGAACGGAAATAGGCCAGCCCCTCGCGCTCGATCCACGGATAGTGTTCGGGCCAGCCCGACAGCCGCTGCTGGTGGATCTCCGGCGCGAACATCTCGGTCAGCGAGGAACAGACCCCCTCCTGCCAGGGCGCGCTACGCGCAAAGTTCACATAGGCGTCGACGGCGAAGCGCACGCCCGGCAGCACCAGGCGCTGCGACCACAGCTGCTCGCGCGACAGCCCCACCGCCTCGCCCAGGCGCGTCCACGCCTCGATGCCGCCCGGCGTTTCCGGGGTGCCATCGTGGTCGAGGATGCGCACCACCCACTCGCGCCGCGTCTCGCGCTCCGGGCAGTTGGCGAGGATGGCCGCATCCTTCTGCGGGATGCGGACCTGGTAGTAGAAGCGGTTGGCCACCCAGCCGCGGATCTGCTCCGGCGTGCAGGCGCCGGCCGCCATGCGCTGGTGGAAAGGATGGTGGATGTGGTAGCCCGACTGGCGGGCGCGCAGCCGGGCCTCGAATTCCGCCGGGCTCCAGGGTTCGCTGTGGCTCATAGCGCGATCTCCATGCCGTCCCAGGCCACCTCGATGCCGTGCGCGGCCAGGCGGCGGCGCTGCGGCGAGTCTTCGTCGAGGATGGGATTGGTGTTGTTGATGTGGATCAGGATCTTGCGGGCGCGCGGCACGGCATCCAGCACTTCGATCATGCCGCCCGGGCCGGATTGGGCCAGGTGGCCCATATCGCGCGCGCGCTTGGCCGACAGCCCCAGTTTCGGCATCTCGTCGTCCTGCCAGAAGGTGCCGTCCACCAGCACCACGTCGGCCGCCTGCAGCTCGGCCATCACGTGCGGCTCGATCGCGCCCAGCCCCGGGGCGTAGAACAGGCGCGCGCCGCTGCGCGTGTCGACCACGCGCAGGCCGATGTTGTCCCCGTGCTGGGGGGCCTCGCGGTTGGGCGAGTACGGCGGCGCCTTGCTGTCGAGCGGCACCGGCGTCAAGGCCAGCGACGGCAGCGCGGCCAGGCGCAGCGCGCTGCCGTCGAGCGGCAGCGGGTGGGCCTCCAGGCCGCAGTAGTGGGACAGGATGCGCCGCAGCGGGAAAGCCTGGTCGAGATCCGCCAGCACCGGCGCGGTGGCGTAGAGCGGCAACGGCCGGCCATGCTCGCGCAGCATCAGCAGGCCGGTGACGTGGTCGATCTGGGCGTCCATCAGCAGCACCGCGGCGATGCCGCTGTCGCGCTGGCTGCGTGCCGGCTGCAGTGCCGGCGTGGCGCGGACCTGCGCCAGGATGTCGGGCGAGGCATTGACCAGCAGCCAGTCGCTGCCGTTCTCGCTCAAGGCGATCGAGGATTGTGTGCGCGGCGTCGCGCGCACGGTGCCGCGCCGCACGCCGGCGCAGTTCGGGCAGTTGCAGTTCCATTGGGGAAAGCCGCCGCCCGCGGCGGATCCCAGTACCCGCAGTGTCACCATGTTCTTGTCGGGCGCGGTGCGCCTGTCTCCCTTGTCTGTGCGGCCCCGCCGGTTCGCGGGAAGCCGGCACGGCAGGCTGCGCGGCCGGGCCCGCCGCGCGGGCGGGCCCGGCCGGCTACGGCGTCAGCGGTTCGCGATGTACATCGTGATCTCGAAGCCCAGGCGCAGTTCGGTGTAGGCGGGGGTATTCCAGGTCATGTCTCCTCCTTGATTCGGATGTCGGATTGGCTTGGTCCGGATGGCTCGTTGCTACGGTGCGCCCGGCTGGCACGGATCGTGTTCGCCTGGCCTGCGCGGGCGTCCATCCGGGCCGCCGCGCATGAACCCTGACGAGGCAAATTCCATGCCCAACACGCCATCGCCCCCGTCCGGCGAGGTCTTCTGGCTGCGCACACCCGACGCGCACCGCCTGCACGTGCGCCTGCTCGGCCCGCCCGGCGGCACGCCCTGGCTGGTCCTGCACGGCGGGCCGGGCAGCGGCTGCGCGCCGTCGATGGCGGACTGGTTCGACCTGGCCCGCCACCGCGTGGTGCTGCCGGACCAGCGCGGCGCGGGCCGCTCGCGCCCGGCCGGCTCGCTCCGGCGCAACACCACCGGCGCGCTGCTGGACGACCTGGAGCGGCTGCGGCGCGCCCTCGGCATCGAGCGCTGGCACGTGGCGGCCGGCTCCTGGGGCGCCGCGCTGGCCCTGGCCTACGCCGCCCGCCACGCGCCGCATGTGGCCGGGCTGGTCCTGCGCGGCAGCTTCCTGACCGGGCGCGACGACATCCTGCGGCTGTTCAGCGCGCGGGCGCGCGGCGCCTCGATGCTGGCGCCGCGCGCCCATGCTGCGGCGCACACACGGCTGGGCGCGGCACAGGCGCAGCTGCTTGCGACAGTGCAACTGTTGCAAAACGGAACACCTGTCCAGCAACGGGACACCGCGTGGCGCTGGCGCCGCGTCGAAGCCGGCCTGCTGACGGGACGGCCGGCCCGGCGCTCGGACGGTGCGGACCGTGCCGGCGCGCGCTCGCTCGCGGCCAGGCGCGCCGAACGCGCGCTGTGCCGCAAGTACCGCATCCAGGCCCGCTACCTGCCGCGCCGCTGCGGCCTGGGCAAGGCCGCGCTGCTGCGTGCGGCGGCGGCGGTCGGCGCGCAGGGCATCCCGGTCACGCTGCTGCACGGCACGCGCGACCGCGTCTGCCCGCCGCGCAATGCCGAGCGGCTGCGCCGCGCCATCCCGCAGGCCGAGCTGTGGCGGATCGCGGGCGGACACCTGGCGCAGGGCGCGATGGCCGAGGCGCTGGGCCGGGCCATCCGGCGGCAGTCGGCATGACGGGGCCGGCACTCCCACGCCGGCGCTGGCTGGCGCAAACCCCGGCGCTGGTCCTCGGCGCATGGCTGCCGCCGGCCGCTACCGCGCAGGCCGCACAGCCCGCACGCCACGCCGGAAGCGGGTCCGGCCTGCCCGCACCGGCCTCCGTCGCCGCGGCGGCCATGCCGCCGCTCGCGCTGCGGCCGTTCGGCCCGGGTACCTGGGTGGCCGAGGCCGTCAATGCCGAGCCCGCGCGCGCCAATGCCGGCGCGGTGGTCCCCTCGCTGGTGGTGCTGGCCGGCGACGGCGTGCTGGTGGTCGATCCCGGCCCGCACCTGCGGTGGGGCCGGCGCCTGCTGGCGGCGATCCGCCGGCTGACGCCGCTGCCGGTGCGCTGGGTGGTCAATACCCACGCCCATCCGGAGCATGTGCTCGGCAACGCGGCTTTCGCCGCGCTGCGGCCGCGCCCCGTCTTCGTCGCCTCGCCGCAGACCGCCGCCCTGATGCGCGCACGCTGCGCGGCCTGCCTGGACCATCTGCGCGCCCTGCTTGGCGCCGGCACGCTGGCCGGCACAGGCATCGTGCTGCCGGCGCCCGCGCTGCGCGATGGGACGCGCTTCGCCACCGGCTCGATCGATTGGCGCGTGCGCGTCTTCGCCGACGCACACAGCCCGAGCGATACCGTGCTGTACGCGCCGGCCAGCGGCCTGCTGTGCGCCGGCGGCCTGGCCACACGCCAGCGCGTGCCAGACCTGCGCGAGGGCAGCCTGGCCGGCTGGCAGGCGGCGCTGCGCGAGCTGCTGGGGTGGGAGGTGCGCCGTGTTGCCGGCGCCGGGGTGGGCACGCCGGCGCAGACGCTGGCGCCCACGCTGGCCTATCTCGATGCCCTGGAAGCGGATATCGCGCGCGCCTGGCGCAGCGGCGGCGATGCTGCCGACGCCGCCCGCGCCGTGCCGGGAGACGGCTTCCGCCACTGGCGCGGCTTCTCGCCGCGCCACGCGCTCAATGTGCAGCGCGCCTGGCTGGAACTGGAAGACCGCTACCTGCGCGAGGCGCCGCCGGGCTGAGGGTGCCGGCGCAGGACGCGCTCACGCCGAGCAGAGCTCGGGCCGGCTAGCGGAGGCTCAGGCGTCCGGCCCGCCGCCGCTGCCGGGGTCGGTGCCCGGATCGGCACCCCCCGGCTGCAGCAAGCGTGCCGCCTCGCCGATCTTGCGGTAGACGGTGTTGCGCGAAATGCCGAGGGCCTTGGCGGCGGCCGAGATATTGCCGCCATGCGCGCGCACCGCGGCCACCGTGGCCAGCGCCTCGACTTCGGCCAGCCGGGTCGGCGTGGCGGCAGGCGCGGCAGGCGCGGCCGGCGCGGCGGACGTGGCAGCCGCCGATGGCAAGCCGAAAGCGGGCGCGGCCGGCTGAGCGGCCAGCCCCCCCGGCCCGGCGGCCACGGCCTGCCCGGCGCGCGCCTGGCGCTCCTGCCAGTCTTCCAGGAAGTCGTCCGGCAGGTGCGACTCGTCGATCTCGTCCTCGCCCGCCGCCATCAGCCGTGCCGTGTTCAGCAGGTTGCCGAGCTGGCGGATATTGCCCGGCCAGTGGTAGCTGCCGAACATCCGCATCACCCCCTCGCCCAGGCGTTCCGGGCAGGCCGGCGTGCGGTCCTGCGCCAGCAGCCGGGTGGCGATGGCGGCCAGGTCGGTGCGGTCGCGCAGCGCCGGCAGGCGCACCACCAGGCCGTTGAGCCGGTAGTACAGGTCCTCGCGGAAACGCCCCGCCGCCACCTCCTCGCGCAGGTTGCGGTTGGTGGCGCACACCAGGCAGAAGCTCACCTGGATCACCTTGCTGCTGCCCAGCGGCGTCACCGCGCGCTCCTGCAACGCGCGCAGCAGGCGTGCCTGCAGATGCAGCGGCATATCGCCGATCTCGTCCAGGAACAGCGTGCCGCCGTTGGCCAGCAGCATCTTGCCCACCCCGCCTTTCTTGCGCGCCCCGGTGAAGGCGCCTTCCTCGTAGCCGAACAGCTCGGACTCGATCAGCGTCTCCGGGATCGAGGCGCAGTTGACCGCCACGAAGGGGCCTTGCCGGTTCGGGCTGTCGGCATGGATGGCACGTGCCAGCAGTTCCTTGCCGGTGCCGGTCTCGCCCAGGATCATCACCGGCACCTCGCGCCCGATGACCTTGCGCAGCTTGCCGATCACCGCGTGCATCTGCGCGTCGCCGGTGTCCAGGCCGGCCAGGCCCTCGGCCGCCTGCGGCACCGCAGGCGCCAGCCGGCGCGGCATGGCCGGCGGCACTTCGCTCACCGCGGTCGCCACGCCGGCCGCCGCGGGATCGGTCGCGAGGCGCGCCCCCGACACCGCCTCGGAGCGCTTGTACTGCACCCGCGCCCACACCTTGCCCCCGCTCGGCAGGCGCAGCGCCAGCGCGCCGCCGTGGGCCGCGCGCAGCGCGTCGAACAGTTCCGACATGGCCACGCCGAACAGCGAGGGGAAGGTGTGCACCTGCAGCGCCCCCAGCGACAGGCCGAGCTGGAACTGGCCGCTGCGGTTGGCCGAAAGGAAGCGGCCGCCCGGCGTGAACGCCGCCAGCCCCTCGACGATGGTGCCGAGGAACTCCTGGCGCGAGTGGAAATGCACGCACACCATGTCCTGGAAGGCGTTGCCGAACAGCTGGTTCTCGATCATCTGCGCCGACATCCGCACCAGCGCCATGGTGTGCTTGTGGAAGCCGCGATGGTCACCGGAGACGTCCAGCGCGCCGGCGGTGCGGCCGTAGGGATCGACGATGGGCGCGCAGGAGCAGGTCAGGAACTGGTTGGCCTGCAGGAAGTGGTCGCCGGCATGGACCAGGGTCGGCCGCCCTTCGGCCAGCGCCGTGCCGATGGCGTTGGTGCCCTTGCTTTCCTCCGACCACACCGCGCCGGCGCGCAGCGCCACCTTGTCGGCCTTCTGCAGGAAATCGTCGTCGCCCAGCGAATGCAGGATCAGCCCCGAGGCGTCGGTCAGCATCACCATGCTGTGGGTGTTGACGATCTGGTCGTAGAGCGTCTCCATCACCGGCAGCGCGTGGGTATACAGCGACTGGCTGTGGGCGATACCGTCGCGCAGTTCGCCGGCAGCCGCCTGGCCGTAGTCGGGCGCCTCGTAGCGCCGCAGCCCATAGGCCTCGGAGCGCTGGTGCGCCTGCGCGATGGTCTCCGTGGGCGTGCCGTCCCAATCCGGGACGGTGCCACCGCCGGCCGCCTGGCCGGCCGGGTGGGCAGTCATCATGGCATGGTCTCCTTCTCCTGTTCGGTTCGCCCGCGGTCTGTGCCTGGGTCGCCGGCGGCGCGCCTGGGGCGCCTTGCCGCCGCTTGTACCCCACTTGTTCCGGGGTACTGTTGCATGGTGAAGCAAGAGGCTTGCCAGCGTGTTCCATTTCGGGGCACGCCGGCCGTGCCCGCCTGTCACGATGCGGTGCAATATCCTACCGCGCCGGGCCCTCCGACCCTGGTATGCCATTTGCAGATAGGTCCGCCAACACCGCGCGAGCGGCGAGTACCTATCGAAAACAAGACAGAAACCAACCAAAACGGAGGTGACACCCATGGCCCGACCGCATCGATTCCGCCCCTGGCTGCGCGCGCTGGCGCTGGCCGGCGCCGCAGCCGCGCTGCCCGCCCTCGTGCAGGCCCACGGCGACGTGGTCCCGCAGGCCGTCGATATCGGCACGCTGCCGCAGCTCGGCGCGGAATGGAAGCCGGACAATCCCTATCGCAGCGGCGCCGCCCACAAGGAAGCCTTGCATATCGGCAGCTCGGCCTACAACCAGAACTGTGCGCGCTGCCACGGGCTGGAAGCGGTCTCGGGCGGCATCGCGCCGGACCTGCGCGCACTCGACACCGACTGCACCTCGCTGTCCGATCCGGCCAAGAAGCAAGCCTGCCGCAGCGAGATCGACCAGTACTTCTCCACCACGGTACGCCAGGGCCGCACCCGCGACGGCCGCGTCTACATGCCCCCCTTCGAAGGCACGCTGTCGCAGGAGGCGGTGTGGGCGATCCGCACCTATATCGAGTCGCGCGGCGCGCCCTGAGCGCCGACCGGCGGGCGCGGCGGCGCCCATCGACTATCATAGGGCCCCCGCGGCCGCGCCTCACCGGTGGCGCGGCCGCTTCCGCCTTACCCGTATCCATCCCAATGGCCCGCCTGCAGCTCGACTTTCCCGCAGAGCAGTTCTGCTACGACACCCACCTGACGGTGCGCGTCACCGACATCAATTCCGCCAACCACCTGGCCAACGACTCGATGATCTCCATGATCTCCGAGGCACGTGCCCGCTTCCTGCATGATTTCGGCATCGGCGAGATCCAGGGGGAAGGCGTCGGCATCATCGTCACCGACCTCGCCACCACCTACCGCAACGAGGCCCATGCGCGCGACCAGTTGCGCTTCGAGGTGGGCGTGATGGACTTCAACAAGTACGGCGGCGACATCATCTTCCGCATCACCCGCCCGCGCGACGGCGCGCTGATCGCCATGGCCAAGTCGGGCTTCGTCTTCTTCAACTACATGCAGAAGCAGGTGGTGCCGATGCCCGAGGCCTTCCCCGGGCGCTTTCCGCGCGTCAACTGGGTCTGAGGCCCCGGCCGGGCAGCGCGGCACCGCCACGGCGGCTTGACGCACATCAAGCCGTCGCGCCGGAGCGGTCCGCCGCGCGCGCTGGCGCGACCGGCGGCGGCCGACCCCGGCGGTACACTATCGTTTCCTCCCCGCAGTGATCTGCCGCCGCGCCTGCCCTGCCTGCCGGAGCGGCCCATACGGCAGCGCCGGGGAAGCCGATGGAGAAACGATGCCTTGCCCCGCTGTCCTGCCCGCCACCCTGCCTGCAGTCCTGCCCGCCACCCGCCACGCGCGTCACCCCGCGCCGCCCCGGGCACCGCGCCGCGCCTTCGCCCGGCGTGTGCTCGGCGCCTGCCTGCTGGCCTGTGCCACGGCCTGGGCCATGCCGCCGGCGTTTGCCAGTGCCAGCGACAGCGCAGGCAGTGAGGCCGGCGCCACACCGTGGTTCACGCAGGGAAGGCCGAGCGATGCCGCCCTGCAGGCGGTGGATGCCCTGGCCGGCGCCGCCGCCGACGGGCTGGATGCGAGCGACTACGATGCCGAGGGCCTGCGCCGCGCCGTGCGCGAGGCGCGCGATGGGGCGCCGCTGGCGGCGGATGCCGCCGGCGCGCTGGACGCTTCGCTGACGCGCGCCATGCAGCGCTACCTGTCCGACCTGCACGACGGCCGCGTCGATCCGCGCCAGGTGCACGCCAATTTCCCCCATGCCGCCGGCGACACCTTCGATCCCGCGGTATCCCTGCGCGAAGCGCTGGCACACCAGCGCCTGCCCGAAGCCTTGCATGCGGCCGCGCCAGCCTTCCCGCTCTACCCGGCCCTGCGCCGGGCCCTGGCGCACTACCGCGCGCTCGCCGGCGATCCCGCCTTCGCGGCGCCGCTGCCGGCGCTGCCCGGCGGCAAGCTGGCGCCAGGCCAGGCCTATGCCGGCAGCGCCGCGCTGGCACGGCGGCTGGAAGCGCTGGGCGACCTGCCCGCCGGCACGCGCGTGCCCGCGCGTTACGAAGGCGCGCTCGTCAACGGCGTCAAGGCCTTCCAGGCGCGCCACGGCCTCGACGCCGACGGCGTGCTCGGCGGCGGCACCCTGGCCCAGCTCAACACGCCCATGGCCACGCGCGTGCGCCAGATCGAGCTGACCATGGAGCGCCTGCGCTGGACCCCGCTGCTCGACGCGCCGCGCATGATCGTGGTCAACGTGCCCGAGTTCGTGCTGCGTGCCTACGAGGTCCACGACGGCCAGGTGCAGGTCAAGGTACAGATGAAGGTGATCGTGGGCAAGGCGCTCGACACGCGCACGCCGCTGTTCAAGGAGGACATGCGCTACATCGAGTTCAGCCCGTACTGGAACGTGCCGCGCTCGATCGCCCGCGCCGAGACCATCCCGCGCATCCGCCGCGACCCTGCCTACTTCCAGCGCCAGGGCTTCGAGTTCGTCGGTGGCGACGGCCGCGCCGTCACCACCTTGTCCGACGCCAATCTCGACGCCGTGCTGAACGGCCAGATGCGCATCCGCCAGCGGCCGGGCCCGCAGAACGCGCTGGGCGACATCAAGTTCGTCTTCCCCAACAACGACAATATCTACCTGCACCACACGCCCACCGTGCAACTGTTCCAGCGCGGCCGGCGCGACCTCAGCCACGGCTGCATCCGCGTCGAGGAACCGGTGGCGCTGGCGCGCTTCGTGCTGCAGGACATGGCCGGCTGGGACGAGGCCCGCATCCGCCAGGCCATGACCAAGGGCCAGTCGAACACGCTGCGGCTGCAGCAGCCGCTGCCGGTGGTGCTGGCCTACGGCACCGCCATCGTGCAGGAGGACGGCCGCGTGATGTTCCTGCCCGACATCTACGGCCTCGACCGCCTGCTCGACCAGGCCCTGCGCCAACATTCGACGCGGCGCATGGCGGCCGGCAAGCTCGCGCCGAGGCAGCGCAGCCTGGCGGTGCGCAACTGACCGTACACTACAGACAGCGCGCTACCGAGCCGGCCCCGCACGCCGGCACATGACCCCCACAGGAGTCCCGCCCATGTCCGACCCCGTCCACCCCCGCCGCCGCTTCCTGCACCGCGCCGGCGCCGCCGCGCTCGCCACCGGCCTGCTGCCGCTGGCCCCGCAGCGGGCGCTGGCCGCGCTCGCGGCCCTGCCCGGCGCCCACGCGCTGTCCTTCGACAACCTGCACACCGGCGAGCGCCTCTCCACCGTCTTCGCCATCGGCGACACCTTCGTGCCGCAGGCGCTGCAATCGCTCAACCACCTGCTGCGCGACCACTACTCCGGCCAGGTCGGCAATATGGACCCGCAACTGTTCGGCCTGCTGTTCCGCCTGCGCCAGGCACTCGGCACCGACGAACCCTTCCAGGTCATCTCCGGCTTCCGCAGCCCGGCCACCAATGCCCGCCTGCGCCACACCGGCGGTGGCGGCGTGGCCAGGCGCAGCCTGCACATGGACGGCCAGGCCATCGACATCCGCCTGGCCGGCGTGCCGCTGGCCGAGCTGCGCGACGCCGCGCTGTCGCTGCAGGGCGGCGGCGTCGGGTTCTATGAGAAGGAGCAGTTCGTCCACGTGGACACGGGACGCGTGCGGGCCTGGTAAGCTGCCGGCCGCCCTTGCCACCTCCCGGCCTCCTGGCCGGCGGACCTTCTGGTCGCCGGGTTGGTCGCCGGGTTCCCCGGGCGCAGGCCCTCGGCCGCGCCGCCATTGCCGAAAACGGATGACCAGCGTGGTGCGGCACGCCCCATGCCAAGGCAGCGGCACGCGCCGCACATCCACCGTACGCGCACCGGACGTGCACCGGCCGCCTGATCCGCCACCCCGCGCCGCACACCTGCCGCGCCCGCGCTGAAACGGCGCCGGCAGCGCTCCGTACAAGTCCCGGTCCCCGCCTTGCCGATTCCGGCTCACGCCGGCAGCGCGCCCCTCCCTAGACTGGCTCCCATCCCGCCTCGACAGGAGCCCGCCGTGAAGCACCCCAGCCGGGCGCCAGGCCGCACGAACCGCATGCCATGGCGCACCACCCGCCCCCGCCGCCGGACCACCGCCTCGGTCCTGTCCGGCGCCGCTTTCGCCACCCTCGCGGCACTCGCCGCCGTCTGCGGCGTCCCCGCCGCGTGCGCCGAGGACCTGCCGCCGGAGACGCTCACCGTCGCGCAGCTGCCGCCGGCCGATGCCGACCGCCTCTATATCTCCGACGTGGCCTTCCGCCACATGGTGGACGGGCGCCTGCACGTGGTCGACGGCAAGCGCATGAAGTACCTCGGCCTGGTACCGACCGGCTTCGGCGGCCAGGCCGTGCTGTCGCCGGACAAGCGCACCCTCTACGTGGTCGCCACCTACTACCCGCGCCTGTCGCGCGGCGAGCGCGCCGACGTGGTCAGCCTCTACGACGCCGATACCCTGGCCTACCGCAGCGAGATCGTGATCCCGCCGCGCCACGCGCAGTCGCTGCCCTACCGCGGCATCATCGCGGTCTCGGCGGACGGACGCTTCCTCTACGTGCAGAACGCCACGCCCGCCACCTCGGTCAGCATCGTCGACCTGCAGGCCGGCAAGCTGGCCGCCGAAGTGCCGACCCCCGGCTGCTGGGGCATCTTCGCCACGCCGGCCTCCAGCCAGCGCTTGCGCACCTTGTGCAGCGACGGCGCCATGCTCACCATCGAGCATGACGCGCAAGGCCAGCCGGCCGGCCAGAAGCGCAGCGCGCGGCTGTTCGACCCGCAGCAGGACCCGGTCTTCCTGCATGCGGAAGCCATCGGCGACGCGCTCTACTTCGTCTCCTTCCACGGCAATGTCTATCGCGCCGACCTGTCCGGCGAAACGCCCGCCTTCGACCCGCCCTGGTCCCTGCTCGGCAGCGCCGATGCCAGGCGCGGCTGGCGCCCGGGCGGCTACCAGCTGTTCGCCGTGCACGCCGCCACCCGGCGGCTCTTCGTCGGCATGCATCCGCGCGGCCGGGAAGGCTCGCACAAGTCGCCGGCCGACGAGATCTGGACCGTCGACCTGGCCAGCCACAAGCGCCTGGCGCGCGCCCCGGGCCAGCACGCGCTGGCGCTGACCGTCACCCAGGAAGCGCGCCCGACCCTGTACGCCCTCGACGCCACCACCTCCGGCGTGGTCGCGCTCGACCCGGCGCAGGGGCTCAAGCCGGTCGCGCGGCTGGACGGCGTAGCCGAGAACCCCCTGCGCGTGGAGGCCCACCAATGAATGCCGCCGCCCTGCTGGCCGACCCCATCGTCGCCGCCGCCTGCCACGCCGCCGCAGCCCTGGTGCTGGGCCTGTCGGTGGCGCCCAAGCTGCGCGACCTGGCCCGCTTCCAGGCTGCCTTCGCCGCCTATGGCCTGCTGCCGCCGGCCTGGACGCGCACCGGCGCGCTGGCCTTTGTCGCGGCCGAGGCCGCCGCCGCGCTCGGCCTGGTGCTGCTGCCGCAGAGCCCGGGCCCGGCCCTGGCCGGGCTGGCGGTGGCCGGCCTCGCCACTGCCGCGGTCGCCGTCAACCTGGCGCGCGGCCGGCGCGAACTGCGCTGCGGCTGCGGGGCGGCCGCCGACAGCATGCCGATCTCCGGCGCGCTGCTGGCGCGCAACGCGGGCCTGCTGGCCGTGCTCGCGGTGGCGGCGGCCTCCACCAGCAGCAGCCTGGCCGGCGCGGCCGGCATCAGCGACGTGGCCGGCACCGGCATGGCGCGCGCGCTCGGCACGCTCGACTGGGCTGCCGCCGCCTTCTGCGCGCTGGCCTTGCTGCTGCTGTGGCTGGCTGCCACCCAGTTACTGGTCAATGCCGGGCGCGCGCGCGGCTGACGCCGCCGCGACGCCGGACCTCCCCGCTTCCTTCCACTTCAAGCATCACGCATCAAGCCGAGTTCACCATGACCGCTCTCGTTATCGCCAATATCGTCTTGTGGATCGCCGTGCTGGCGCTGCTGTTCGGCCTCTACGCGCTCGCGCGCCAGGTCGGCATCCTCTATGAACGGGTCGCGCCGATGGGCGCGCTGATGATCGACGCCGGCCCGCGCGTGGGCCAGCCGCTGACACGCTTCGACCTGCAGGACGTGCGCGGCGATGCCGTCGCCGTGGGCGGCGCGCAGCCCGCCAGCACGCTGCTGTTCTTCCTCTCGCCCACCTGCCCGATCTGCAAGAAGCTGCTGCCGGTGCTGAAGTCGATCGCCGCCAGCGAGCGCGCCTGGCTGCGCATCGTGCTCGCCTCCGACGGCGAGCAGCCCGAGCACCTGGCCTTCCTGCGCCAGGCCGGGCTGGCCGAGTTCCCCTACGTGCTGTCCAAGGAACTGGGCATGCACCTGCAGATCGGCAAGCTGCCCTACGCCGTGCTGCTCGACAGCGCCGGCACGCTGCGCGCCAAGGGGCTGGTCAACTCGCGCGAGCAGCTCGAAAGCCTGTTCACCGCCATGGACCTGAACGTGGCCTCGGTGCAGCAGTTCCTCGAAACCCACGCCTGACGGCACGGAGACATTTGTGATGTGGTTCGACCGATGGATCGAGCGCCAGGCCCGCCGCACGGCCCAGCGCACCAGCCGGCGCAGCGCGCTGGCCACGCTGGGCAAGGCCATGGTGGGCGGGCTGGCGCTGCCCGTGCTGCCCTTCGACCGCAGCGCCCACGCCGCCGCCGCGCATGGCGCGCGCCCCGGCAAGGGCGTGGACGAGACCTCCTGCGACTACTGGAAATACTGCGCCGTCGACGGCTTCCTGTGCGCCTGCTGCGGCGGCAGCTCCACCAGTTGCCCGCCGGGCACCGAGCCCTCGCGCGTGTCCTGGGTCGGCACCTGCCGCAACCCGGCCGACGGCAAGGACTACATGGTCAGCTACAACGACTGCTGCGGCAAGACGACCTGCGGCCGCTGCGAGTGCAACACCAACGAGCGCGAGCGTCCGGGCTACAAGCTCGGCGTGCACAACGACGTCAACTGGTGCATGAGCAACAGCAGCACGATGTTCCATTGCACCACCTCCATCATCCTCGGAGTACAGGAATGACGCGCTTCACCCGGCTCGGCGCCCTCACCGGCGCTGTCCTTTCCCCTCTCGTGCCCGCGCTGCTGGCCGCGCTCGCCGCCAGTCCCCTCGCCGCCACCGCCGCCACCGCCGCCCCCGACGGCAAGGCCCTGTTCACCGCCAACTGCGCTGCCTGCCATAACGCGGACGCCTCCGGCATCGCCGGCGTGGCCCCGCCGCTGGCCGGCGCGCTGCGCGAGCGGCTGGCCACGCCCGCCGGCCAGGCCTACCTGGCCAATGTGGTAGTGCATGGCCTGGCCGGCCCGATCGAATCGCAGGGGCAGTCCTATAACGGCATCATGCCGTCCTTCGCCACGCTGCCGGACGACGACCTGGCGGCGGTGCTGGCCTGGCTCGGCACGCAGAACGGACAGGCCGCGCCCAGCGTCGGGGCCGAGCTGCTGGCCAAGGCGCGCGCCGAGCGCAAGACGCCCGGCGCGGTGCGCAAGCTGCGCGATGGCGCCGCGGCGCGCTGACATGGCGAGCGCCGCGCCGCGCCGCGCACGGGCCCGCGCCGCGCTGCTGGCCGCCGCCGCGTGCGGCCTGCTGGCCGGCCCCGCGCACGCCCAGCAGCGGCTGCCGCGCGCCCAGGCCAACTACCTGCTGCACTGCTCCGGCTGCCACCTGCCCGACGGTGCCGGCAAGCCCGCCGCCGGTATCCCCGACATGCGCGCCACGCTGCCCCGGCTGCTCGCCTCGGCCGCCGGACGGGCCTTCGTGATCCAGGTGCCAGGCACCTCGGGCTCCGACCTCAGCGATGCCGAGATCGCCGAACTGTTCAACTGGATGGTGCCGGCCTTCGGGCCCGGCGTGGCCTCGCCCGGCTTCACCCGGCAGGAGGTCGCCCGCTACCGCCACGATCCGCTCGACGACGTGATGGCGCGGCGCGCGTCCATCCTGCCGGCGCCCCGCTGAAAGGCGCGGCCATTCCAGCCGGACTTCCACGCCGCCCCTGCCGACCGATTCATCACCGCCCCCAACCCCTTCCCGGATACCGCCCAATGACCACCCCCGCCGCCTCGCCCCGGGCAGTTGCCTCGGATACCCCGGATGCCTCGGATACCCTGGGCACCGCCACCGCCCCGGCACCGCCGCAACCCACCCGGCGCCAATGGCTGGGCCGCCTCGCCGGTGCCGCGCTCGGCACGGCGGCCGCCGGCGCCACGGCCGCCGTGCCCGGCGCCGATGACCACGCAGCCCCGGCGCCCCGCGCCGGCGCCACCCCCGACCCCATCGTGCTGATGCCCGCCTGGCAGCTCTCGCGCGAGATCGCCGCGCGCCGCGTCTCCTGCCGCGAAGTGATGGCCGCCTACCTGACCCATATCGACCGCGTCAATCCCGTCGCCAACGCCATCGTCGCCCGCCGCGACAGCGAGCTGCTGCTGCGCGAAGCGGCTGCCGCCGATGCCGCCCTTGCCTCCAGCCAGCGCGCCGGCCAGCGCCCCGGCTGGATGCACGGCATGCCGCAGGCCCCCAAGGACCTGGCGCTGACGCGCGGCATCCGCACCACCTTCGGCTCGCCGATCTTCCGCGACAACGTGCCGACCCAGGACGCCATCATCGTCGAGCGCGCGCGCCGCGCCGGCGCCATCCTGCTCGGCAAGACCAACACCCCCGAGTTCGGGCTCGGCTCGCAGACCTTCAACCCGGTCTACGGCGCCACCCGCAACCCCTACGACCCGGCCCGCTGCGCCGGCGGCAGCAGCGGCGGCGCGGCCGCCGCGCTGGCCCTGCGCCTGCTGCCGGTGGCCGACGGCAGCGACTTCGGCGGCTCGCTGCGCAACCCCGCCGGCTTCTGCAATGTGTACGGCATGCGCCCGTCGATGGGCCGCGTGCCCTACGGACCGACACCCGAAGTCTTCCT
Organism: Cupriavidus sp. USMAA2-4; assembly: GCF_001854305.1. Lineage (NCBI taxonomy): Bacteria > Pseudomonadati > Pseudomonadota > Betaproteobacteria > Burkholderiales > Burkholderiaceae > Cupriavidus > Cupriavidus sp. USMAA2-4. The sequence continues at coordinate 3,239,215 of NZ_CP017749.1, forward strand.
GCAGCAGCTCGGCTACGAAGGCCCGATGGGCCGCACCGTGGCCGACGTCGCCCTGCTGCTCGCCACCCAGGCCGGACCCGACCCGCGCACACCGCTGGCGCTCGAGCGCGACCCCGCGCTGGCCGCGCTGACCCCCGACAACGTGCAGGCAGCGCTGGCCGCCGACCTCAAGGGCAAGCGCGTGGCCTGGCTGGGCGACTGGAACGGCTACCTGCCGATGGAAGACGGCATCCTGCCGCTGTGCGAACAGGCGCTGCAGGCCTTCCCCGCCTTCGGCGTGGCGGTCGAAGGCATCGCACCGCCCTTCGCGCCGGAACGGCTGTGGAAGGCCTGGCTCACGCACCGCCACTTCCTGGTCGGCAACGGCATGCTGCCGTTCTACCGCGACCCCGCCAAGCGCGCGCTGCTCAAGGCCGACGCCATCTGGGAAATCGAAGGCGCGCTGCAGCTGAGCGGCAACGACGTGTACCACGCCAGCGTGGAGCGCAGCGCCTGGCTGGACACCCTCGACCGGCTCTTCACCCGCTTCGACTACATCGCCGTGCCCACCGCGCAGGTCTTCCCCTTCGATGTCAACCAGCCGTGGCCCAAGTCCATCGCCGGCCGGCCGATGGACACCTACCACCGCTGGATGGAAGTCGTGTTTCCGTGGACCCTGTCCGGCTGCCCCACCATCAGCGTGCCGGTCGGCTTCGGCAGCAACGGCCTGCCGATGGGCATGCAGCTGATCGGGCGGCCGCGCGGCGACCTCAGCGTGCTGCGGCTGGCGCGCGCCTATGAGCAGGAACGGGACTGGGTGGGACGGCATCTGCCGCGGGCGATGCTGGGGTAGCGAGCAAGGTCGCGCGGGATGGCTTGGTGGAGTAACGGCCTGATGTGGATACGGCGAGGGCAGCCATCGCCAGCGCGACCCAGCTCGCTTGATGCTAGCGCCGACCCTCTCCCTCAACGCGGCCGCGCCAGCGTCTGCGACGGCAACTCGCCGAAGAACTCCCGATACTGCGCCGCAAAGCGCGGCAGGTGATGAAAGCCGTAGCGCGCCGCCACCGCTCCCACGGAATCCGCGGTGCCGGCGCGCAGCGCCAGCCGCGCGCCGTTCATGCGCACCGCGCGCACGAAGTCCAGCGGCGCCAGTCCGGTCACCTCATTGAAGCTGTACTGCAGCGTGCGGCGCGATACCCCCAGCCGCTCGCACAGCGCCAGCACACTCCAGCCGGCTTCGGGCGCGGCGCGCACCATGTCGTAGGCGTCGGCCACCAGCCGTCGCCTGACCGTGGGCGTGGGCAGCGACTCATGCGTGCGGTCACCGTCGGCAGTCAGTGCCGTGGCGGCCGCCAGCAGCAAGGCATCGCGCATCGCGCTCTCGACGAAGCGGTGACGGAACACCTCGGTCTCCAGCGCCGCGGTGCCCAGCACCGACAGCAGCGCCGCGCGCAGTTCCGCCGCCACGCCCGGACGCAATTGCCGCACCGGTGGCAGTTGCGCCACCGTCACCGGTGCGCCGCCGGCCAGCGCGAGCGCGTGCTGCAGCGCCGGCAGCGGCAGGGTCAGCCCGAGCAGATCGAGTTCGCGCGGGGTGCGCATGGCCAGGGCCTTGCCGTTTCCGGCGGTCAGCAGCCCCGCGCCACGCATCGCATAGCCGTGGAACCAGCCGCCATCGCACTGTGCATGCGGCAGCGCCAGCGACAGGTAGCCGCGCATCGCCTCGCCCTCTTCGAGCAAGGCCTGCGAGGTCTGTTCGCGGAACACATGGACATCGCCGAAGGCAGCCTGCTGCACCTCGGCGCGGAAGGGGCCCGGCGTGAGCTGCTGGTAGCGCTGCTGCCAGCCGTCGAGTTCGGCCGCGGCGGCCTGCACGTCGTCCGCGACGAAGCGGCGCAGGCCGCGCGCGGCCCGTGACGGCGGGGGCGCCGAAGGGGACGGGGTGGGCTTCATGGAAATGTCTGCCTGGGGTATCGGCCCTATGCTGTGGCCTGTTCCGGCGCCCGTCACGCATCGGTTCCGGCCGGCGTGCGGGCACTACCGGGCCAGTGTAGCGAAACGGCTCCGCCACGCAAGCGGGGCAATCCCATGCCGTCGCGCCGACGACGCAAGCGCCCGCCGCGGCCACCGATGTGGTGCCCAGTGCGGCACCCGCCCCTTCCGCCGGCCCCGCGCCGTCTGCTATAGTCGCCCCTGCATCCAGAGTTGGTACCCGACGGTACCAACGCCAACCTGCCTCTCCCGGGCAAGGTGGTTGCCTCAAGGCGATGCGGCCGATGGTCGGCAACGAAGCGGGAAGCGGCATGGCGCGCACCGGTTCGAGTGATCCTTCCAGTGATCCATTTGCGAGCAGCTATGCAGCAGACACAATCCTCCTCCCCCTGTCCCATTGCGGACACCTCGAGCTCCACCCCCGGCAAGACCGCCTGCACCACCGGCACGGAATTTCCGCCAGCGGGCGACCAGTTGGTCCACATCCTGCACATCACTTCGGTACCCGACCACAGGGTCGTCGATGACGTCTCCGGCCGCATGACGGCCTGCGGCGGCACCGTCGACGGCTGGCGCGTGGTGCGCAGCGGCCCGCTGCTGGCCCAGGAGGTACGCCTGCGCGGCGTCAGCCAGGCCTGTGCGCGCGCCGTGCGCGAGGAGCTGCTGGCGCTCGACGAGGTGCTGCGGATCCGGCTGGAGCACCTGTACCTGCGGCGCGGCCGGCCGGCCTGAGACACTCCAGGCCGCCCGCCCGGACGCGCCAGTGTCCGGGCCGCCTCGATCCCGGTCGGATGCACCCAGTGGCAAGAAGCGCCGGTAAGGCCTCGCCTTGGGGGCACGATTGAAAGCCAAGCAAATGCTTCAGTATCCAGCCAACCGGCCGCAATCCGCGTGGCACGCACTGACGGCCGGAAAGCGACCATTGCGACAGCCGTCGTGCTGTCCGTTGTCACGTCCATTGCAGTCTCCTGCCCGAATCAGGGAAACTTTCGGCCGCGGCAACGTCTGAGCCATGTCAGAGCCTGACGGTGTCCGAAGCATCGGCCGTCGACCCAGTCCCGCCCCTGCCCGCCACCGGCACGGGCGGCCCATCATTGCGAGAACCCAGCCCCCATGCCAGATAGCAAACTGAAGGTAGCGGTACTGTTCGGCGGCACCAGCGAAGAACGCGAAGTCTCCATCGCCAGCGGCGCGCAAGTCATCCAGGCCCTGCGCAGCGCCGGCCACCATGTGCTGGCCGTGGAAACCTCGCGCGGCCTGCTCAGCGACGAAGACGAAGTCCGGCTGCTGAGCGCCAAGGTGGACGAGGCCCCGCCCGCCTCCGACGCCCTCGCCGTGCTGCGCTCGGCCGAAACCAGCCTGATCCGCACGCCCGCGCTGGCCGACGTCGACGTCGTCTTCCTGGCCCTGCACGGCGGCACCGGCGAAGACGGCACCGTGCAGGCCATGCTCGACCTGGCCGGCATGGCCTACACCGGCAGCGGCCACCTCGCCAGCGCCATCGCCATGGACAAGGACATGTCCAAGCGCCTGTTCGTCGCCGCTGGCGTCGCCACGCCGCGCTGGCACATGGTCCCCTGCCCGCCCGAAACGGTGGCGCGGGACCTCGGCTACCCCCTGGTGGTCAAGCCCAACCGGCAAGGCTCCACGGTCGGCCTGTCCATCGTCCGCAGCCCCGACGCCCTGGACGCCGCCATCCAGCACGCTGCCCGCTTCGACCGTGAAGTCATGCTCGAACAATTCATCGCCGGCCGCGAACTGACCGTTGGCGTACTCGGCGACCAGGCCCTGGCGGTCGGCGAGATCCTGATCGAACCCCAAGCCGTGTTCGACTACCGCGCCAAGTACCAGCCCGGCGCCGTGCGCGAGATCTTCCCCGCCGACCTGCCCGACGCCATCACCGCCGCCGCGCAGGACGCCGCGCTGCGCGTGCACCGCGCGCTCAAGCTCGACGGCTACAGCCGAACCGACTTCCGCCTCGACGCGCAGGGCCGCCTGTGGTGCCTGGAAGTGAATTCCCTGCCGGGGATGACGGCGACGAGCCTGCTGCCGCAGTCAGCGGCGGCGAGCGGAGTGTCGTTTGCCGAGTTGTGTGAGCGGATCTGCCGGGCGGGGATAGCGCGGCGACGGGGATGACAGCGTTCCGGCCGCCGCCGCCGGAGAGATCAATGTTCCCTGTCGCACATCTGATCGGGCCAGGAGGGGCCGGCAAGAGCACCATCGGCGCGGTCCTGGCACGCCGGCTGAACTGGCGCTTTGTCGATCTGGACCAATGCTTCTTGTCATGGCACGGCCATATCGGCGACCTGATAGATCGCCACGGCTACGCCGGATACGCAAGACGCAATATCCAGCTGTACGCCGACCTCAGGCATCGCGTGGCCGAGCCCATGGTCTGCGCGCTCTCGTCCGGCTTCATGACGTATCCGTCGGACATTGCGCCAGCCTATCCATCCATCCGCAGCAGCATCGAGTCCGATGCACGCACCGCGCTCTTGCTGCCCGCCCTCGACCTGGAGAAATGCACCAGCCTGATCGTCGCGCGGCAATTGTCCCGCACCTATCTCAAGGCAAGCGCGGAAAGCGAGGCCAGGAAAATCCGCGATCGGTTCCCGCGCTTGATGGCACTGAACTGCGCGCGCTTTGTCAGCGAGGGACCTGTCGATGCGATCGCGGCCTCGATTGAACAGTTTATCCGGGATTCGTTGGCACGGGCTTGAGCCGAGTAGCCCGGACTGAGCCCCAGACGGGCATGCGGAGGCCAGCATGCCGCTGGCTCCCTTGCCCGGATTTCAACCGTCTTCGGAAACGCCGCCCGCCCCGCCCTGTGCGGCCAGTTCACTCAGTACCAACGCCTCTTGCGCCAGCCCGATGGCCAGCGACAACACACGCAACTGGATTTCGGGGTTCAGGTCGCCGAAGATGCCCGACTCCGCGCTATCGCGCGCCAGGAACAGCAAGGCATAGAGCTGCGCCGACTTCTCCGTGGCCAGGCTCAGCGGCGACTCGCAAGGGATGCGGGTGTGCAGGTGGATGTCGGCGTTACGGTGTTCGGCGGTCAGGCCGTAGCGGGTGTGTTGGTGGGGGCTGGTCATTGAACACCTCCCAACTGGAACTCACTGCGCAATAGTGCTCGCAACCGAAAGCGCGGGGAACATGCCAACAAAGTACAGACGAGACAGTGCCGGGGCATAAGATGCCTCCTTCTTGAGCGGTTTGAAACCCGCTCCCCCGCTGCTAATCGGGTGGGCGGGCGCAAGGCAGGGTTAGCAGACCGGCAAGAAGGAACCGGCGAGCCCGAAGGCTCCCCCGCCAAGGCCCGCCCATAGGGACGTGCGTCGGCACGACGGACACAATAAGACCGCCAACGATGGCGGTCCGTCCGCCTTCTTGTTCGGGCTGCTAAACCCGGTCGCGGTGGTTGCCGTGACGAGCTGAGTATATCGCGGGATGGGCCGTTTGGCGCTTCACATGCGTTCGCATCGGCTGGATACTATGAATTTGCAACTGCGTGAGTATTCGCATCTAGCAGGTAAGTTGACGCCTTTCCCGATCTATAGCCGGGAGCGGTGCGCACGCTGCCAAGCTGGCACCGGCGCGCGGCAAATTCGCGTACTCGGCGACCAAGGGCAATCGGCCTTCTTCGATAGCAGTCGTCTTACATCGGCGATCATCAACAATGCATGCTGCAGAGAAGCCGACAGATTGATTGGCTGCTTGTGGCCAGAAGCTGGCACTCGACATGAGGGCCCGTTTGGGGTTCACATGGATAGCGCTGGAGAATCCATCAGGAGGTGCGCCGCATGACTTCGTGCTAGGCGGCCGGCCTTTCCCCTTACTGCGGAATCGCATACCGCTCGATCGTCACCCCGCCGGCGGCATCTTCAATCACCTCAAGCGCCTGATTGATCAGGTCTGGCAGCGTCGCCAGCTCTTGCAGAGCAAGGCCGAACAAATCGAGTTGGCGCGCTGGTGTCATGGGCAGGTCGGACACAAGGCACACAAGGCACACAAGGCCGGCATGTATCGGCTCTTTCGTATGCAGCCCACCCAGTGGCCCGCCAAGCGGCCCGCGAAAATCCACGGCGTTATGGGTCACCAACGTGAAGTCCTCCGCAAGCGCGTGCCGGATAAGCCGATAGTCCGGGGTACCCGACCAGCCACGGTCACGCACACAGGTGGACTCGGGATAGCCGGCATCGCGCGCGAGCCGGACCAGGCCCGGCCAGAGGCATTCGTCGATCAGGAACTTGTACGTCACGCCCGCTCCGGCGCGGGCCTCACCACTTTGCGGGAAACGATGACCTGCGCCGACTCGGCCTCCGGCAGGCGGCGCGGTCGACCGGGTCGCGGATGGGCCTTGACGTAGACCTTCGCGTCTTCCAGCAAGGGCGCCGTCAGGAACGGGTAGGCTTGCTGCAGTTCCGCGAACGGAACCCCATCGTCTGAGGCCGCGACGACGTTGGCTACAGGCACGCGGGTGCCGGCAAAGCACGGGGTGCCGCCGAGCACATCCCGATCCTCGACTATGTATTCCTCGGCTTGCTGCAGTTGCGTGGCGCGTTGAACGACCGATTCCACGAACTTTCCCAGGCCAATGATGCAAAAGTCCGTCTTCAACGACCAGTCGAAGTCCGCATGCAGCGCACGACTGCTGAGGATGAGGAAGTTGTCGAAGTCCGCGCGCTGTGCCAGCCGTGACGTGATGTGCTCGATCACGTGCCGGCGCATGGTGCGCGTCAGTTCGTCGCTCGTTTGGAAATAGAACTGGGCCAGCGGCGCAGTCAGCGGGGCGAAACGTCGGCCGTGCTCGCGCCACACCAAGGTGGACGGCAGCACTTCCTCATCCACGAGGCGATTGATCTCCTTGTCCGTGACACCGGCCAGGAAGGCGACATGGGCGGCCGATACTGCATTGCCCGCTGTGAGCATGATAGACCTCCAATCCTTTCCGGAATGCAGAAATCTTTCCGGTTAACAGGAAAGATTTTAGTCGGTTCAGGCCAACAGCGCGACAGGCGCTTGCTCAAGCCCACAGTCCTCCGCGCGTCGCCATCAATGCCTGCACCAGCCTCCGCAGATTCTTCCAGATCTCCGACGGCCTGCGCTGCCGCCTGGCGGCCACCTCCGCCACCATCCTGGTAACGAACTGGAATGGCGCCTCATCCAGCACCTGAGCCAGATACGCCCGGAACGCGGCGGGCACTTGGCCAGTAGCCAGTGCCTGCTCCAGTTCCTCCGGCGTCAACTCTCTTGCACAACTGACGCTGGCCCCTTTTGCGGCCATCCACAGTGCCCGCGTCGGCCTTCCCTCGGCTTGCCGCACTGCTTCGGGGTCGTCTACCTCCAGCGTCAGGCCAAGCACGTCCAACAGCCGCCCCAAGGTATCGAGCGTGGCATTGACGTGGCCGTGCTCGATGCCATTGAGGGACTGGCGCGACACATTTGCCATGTCTGCAAGCTGTTGCTGGGCGAGGTCCAGCGCGGTTCGTTTGCGTTGGATGGCTGCGCCAAGCGTTGCGGAGTTCATCTTGCGCTCCATTTTTGTCAAGCATAGGCGACAAAATTCTCAGGTTCGCTCTTTGCGATCAGAGGTCATTCGCAGGTCAGGGGAAGACGCGCATCCATCCTTGCCTGTGTCGGACTGTGAGCCTTGCGCAGGGATCCGGAGGCCCGTATTCACGCCACTGACATGCGCCATCGAGAAATCGATCTGGCCTGATGCCCCGCTCTTCCCGGCCCGCGATCAAACGAATCGGGTCCCTTCGACAACCTGCACGAGGAGATCTAGAGCCGCCCGCTCACGCTGGCTGCGGCGCTGCCTGCCGAATGAGGTGTTGGTGTTGAGAGAGTTGGCTTCGCAGGGCGACGCTGACCCAGCCGCCCCACAGCCATTGGAACGAGGGCAGTTTGATGCCGGCCTCGACGGGATCCGCTGACGTGTAGCCGCCCCAAGCTCCTCGACGAGCCGAACTGTTCGCGACGACGGCCGCAACCGGCCATTCTCGGTCGGACACCTCTGCACCCAACCGGACATCAAATTGTCCGCTCATCCTCTTGGATCAGCCATTCGTTGGCAACCGCATCCTGCACGTCGCCTACGCCGAGTTGAAGTGGCCATCACTGATGAATTGCCAGCTCCTGATTGCAGGCGAAAATGTAATAAGATAGTTTCCTCTTCATATAAATTTCTCGAGCCAAGGTGCTTTGATGGCAGGATCCCTTCACGACAGCGTAAAGTCATTCTTTACTACTCACAAGAGAGAAGCAGAGCTACTACGCCCGTTCCTGACTGCAGGATTTGATGTTACCTGGGCCAACGTGCGAGCCTACCAAGGTACCAGCGTTACGGTCTTCCTTTTGCGGCCATCACACGAGCTATCTGAGTCCTATGGTTTCGAATACGAAATAGTACTTGCCTATTCCCGCTACGATGCAGTGGAGCCCCGTACCATCCGTGCAATCGAACACGTGTTCTCGACGGATCCAGCAAAAGGACGAGTAGAGCCTTTGCTCTGCTTCCTCATCTCAGAAGCAGATAATGTTGACGAGTGGGTTAGCTCGTACCTTCTGGAGAACAGGGAGTCTAGGATCGTTGTGCCATTTTCGGCATTGGCATTGGAACACTCCAATGCCGACTCTTGGACAGTTAGAAACCAATTGCAGAAGCACTTTCTGTTGCTTGATCGATATAAGTACACTTTACCCCTAAGGGAAGACACGTACTTCTTCGGAAGGGCACATGAACTTGGTCAAATACTAGACTTCTCGCGACGCAGTGAGAACGCTGCGATATTTGGCTTGCGAAAGACGGGTAAGACATCATTGCTATGGAAGCTACAGCGCATTCTTGGAAAGGACGCGAAACATCGTGTTGAGGTCTTTGACGCTCAGTCTCCATCGCTGCGCAAGCGTCGCTGGCATCAAGCTCTAGACTACATTGCAAGGCGAGTAGCAGGTGAAAAAACGACTTTCGAATTTCCGAAGTTCTCCGAGCTTGATGCGTCGGATGATTTCTTGTCGGTCATTAAGCAGATCATCTCCAGCACCATGCTAGAGCGCCTCACCCTGGTTATTGACGAAATTGAGTGGATTACACCGAAAACCGCTGCAGATCGGCACTGGGATGTTGATTTCCTGGAATTTTGGCAGGCCATACGTACCGCGCAGACGGTATTTCCTCGATTTAATGTGATTCTTGGCGGAGTCAATCCAGCGATTGCAGAGGAGAGTAGATTCGGCGATCATCAGAATCCCCTATTCGGGATAGTGACGCCAATTTTTCTCAAGGGCCTCGCAGAATCCGAAACTGCCGAGATGGTGCAGAAAATTGGCAAGATTGTCGGAATGAAGTTCGATGCACCTGCACTACAAAACCTTTTTTCCCAATATGCTGGGCACCCGCTGTTGACGCGTCTTGCCTGTAGCCATCTTGCGCAGATGGCGCAGTTTGCGGGCGACGCCTTCCCCCTGAAGGTTACAAAAGGCCGACTCGAAAAACAGCGGATACTTCGCGATGGAGAGCTCGTATTCTATGTGAGGCACGTAGTCGACGAACTGGAGCGGTTTTATCCCGAAGAATACAAGTCGCTCGAGTCACTCGCCGTTGGGGACTATCATAAATTCAAACTAGTCACGCAACATGGAAATGCTAGTACGCATCTTTTCAGATATGGCGTCGTGTCAGCCCCCGAGCATCCGTACATAACGTATTCTGTCCTCGGGGACTATGTAGCCAGCGAGAATGCACGACGCGAAGGGCGTCCTTGGCAGGCTCGGCTAATTAATGAAGAAGATCGCCCATCATTCGTCGTCGTGCGGCTTAAGGAGATAGCCGAAGACATGCGAGATCTGGAGCGACTTTCCAAAGCATCTGGCTTGCCTCCGCTTTTTGGGCCGAACTCTTTCCCTGAGGCAGACCGCCTGCGTGATATGCCCGTTGTTCACAACGCGCAAACTCTCGGCTCAGCACTAAATATTCTCAATCGCTGCTTTGTGGAGAGTATCGATCGCTATGGGAATTCAATATCCGAGACGAAATATTTTTTCACAAAACTGAAAGATAATTACCCAGCACTGTTTGATTCTCTACGGCGCATACGGGTTTATCGAAACAATGAACATCACTTAGAACTTCTGCCTGCCGTTGAGGCGACGTTGCGCGAATATCTCGAGCGAGACTTGGAAGAGGCATTGTCGCAATCGGGTCAAAAATTTTGGGCAATATTCCAACGTTGCGTGGATGATCTAATCCTTGCCATTCAAAGGGAGTTGGCCCGGCTCGCTGCCGTCTCGTCAGACTGAAGCGGTGTTTGGCGCTTGAACGCGGAAGTCTACTGCCTTCATCCGAAGATGGCATCTAGACGGGTCCTAGGAAGGGTTGCGAAGAGAGGGATTTCCGCGGCGTTGTTGCATAAATCCTCCGGCCGCGAGGGGCGCGCGTGCTGACGTTTACGCGCAACAGTTGGGCAGATGGGGCTGTAAACACTCCGGCTGACTGCGTAGATTCTCGACTTTTGCCGGGAAGATGCGCAGGGACACACAGAAGCGGGCCGAGCCGAAGGGCACCTATCGCGTCAGGAACTGGACGCAATACAACGCCGGCCTGATTGCCAGAGGAGACGTCACGATGTGGATTGACCAGAGCCTGTTCGCACCGTCCGACGCGGGCGTATCCAGGCGCGGTCGCCCGTGCGTCTATCCGGATGCCGTCATCCAGATGCTGCTCGGCCTCAAGCAAGTGTTTCAACTGCCGTTGCGCGCGCTGCAAGGCTTTGCCATGAGCCTGCGCAGGCTTGCCTTCGCGGAACTGCCGGTGCCGAACTACACGACCCTGAGCCGCCGCGCGCAGGACCTGGAGGTGGTCTTGCCCGCTACGCGCACGGGTGAGGCGCTGCATCTGGTGGTCGACAGCACCGGCGTGAAGGTGTTCGGTGAAGGCGAGTGGAAGGTGCGCAAGCACGGTTATTCCAAGCGTCGCACTTGGCGCAAGGTCCATCTGGCGATGGACGCCAAGAGCGGCCAGATATGTGCCGCCCTGATGACCCATCAGGATGTCGGGGATGCCGATGTCCTGCCTGACTTGCTCGATCAGTTGCCGCCTGAGACGCCTGTGGACATTGTCGGCGGTGATGGCGCGTACGACAGCAAATCGTGCCACGCGGCGATTGCTGCCAGAGGTGCGCAGCCGTCGATTCCTCCGCGCGAGGGTGCGATGCCCTGGCCGGATGCCACGCCTGGCGCGGCGTGGCGCAATGTAGCCATCGACGTCATCGCAAAGAGCAGCAGGCGTGAATGGAAGAAGGCCAGCGGTTATCACCGCCGCTCGCTGGTCGAGAACCTGATGTATCGGCTCAAGACGCTCACTGGCCATTCGCTGTGGGCGCGCGAGGTCAGTTCCCAGGCGACCGAGGTAGCAATCCGTGTGGGCGTGCTCAACCGCATGTCTGAGCTCGCTCGCCCGCAGTCCGTCCGCGTGGCCTGAACTCCAACCCAAAGGGGTAGCTCCGCCTTTAAATTCGATTTATGCAACAACGCCGATTTCCGCATCAGAATTCGATCAGATAGTAAACACGGATGCTTGAGGGAGGCCCCGGGTGCCATACTTTGCCGAAAACGCCAGACATCTGACCCTACGAGAAGGCCAGTCACCAAACACGGGGCTGCGTAGAGGGCAAGTCGGTGCACTGTACGCGTTGGCCGCACATTTCATTGAGCGCCACGATCCGGCGCTGATTTCGCTGCCGACGGGCTACGGGAAAACGGCCGTACTGACCGCCGCCTGTTTTCTAGCGCAAGCGCGCCGCGTACTGGTCGTTACGCCGACCAATACCCTGCGGACGCAGACCGCGCGCGCATTTCGTACTCTCGACACCCTGCGGCGACTCACTGCGCTGCCGGCCGAAGCTGCACTCGCGGGACCCCTCGTTGCTGTGGTTGAGGAGCGCATAACGTCGCCACAGCAATGGCAAGCTCTCGAAAGTAGCGACGTCGTTGTCTGCACTCCCTATTCGGCTAGCCCGGATCTGGATGGCGCCGTCCCCCCGCCGGCGGACATGTTTGACCTAGTGCTTTTAGATGAGGGGCATCACTCACCAGCCAAAACGTGGGCGGCCTTTATTCGGGCGACACCAAACTCCCGCCATGTATTGTTATCAGCCACACCCTTCCGCCGAGACCGTCGACAGTTACCAGGGCGCCTGATCTTCTACTACTCCTTACGTCAGGCCGTCTCGGAGAATGCCTTTGGAAAAGTATGCTTTAGTCCCGTGATCGTCGACGAAGACGCACTGCCCGAGAGTCGGGACGCGGCGCTCGTCGCCAGAGCAGTTGAAGTATTTCGCCGGGACGCGGCTGCCGGACTCCAACACCGCCTGCTCGCGCGCACGGCGCGAATCTCGGACGCGGAACGGTTGGAGGAGCAGTATGTCAATGCTGGGCTTCGCGTGGAAGCCGTCTCCAGTCGCAGGTCCAAGCAGCAGATCGAAGAAATCGAGCGCCGACTGGTAGTTGGGGAGTTGGACGGCGTGGTCTGCGTGGACATGTTTGGGGAAGGCTATGACTTCCCCAAGTTCAAGATCGCGGTGTTACACAGCGCACACAAGTCGCTAGTGCCAACCCTTCAGTTTATTGGGCGCTTCGCTCGTACCAATGATGAGCAAACCGGCACCGCTACATTCCTCGCGGTACCTCGGGACGTCGACGCCGAGAGCTCAGAGCTTTATCGGGATGGAGTCGACTGGGATGTCCTCCTAGCAGACGTAGTTGAAGCACGGCAACAGCTGGCCCTTCAACAACGCGAGACGCTGCAATCCTTTGCGCAAGCCGGGCATCCGCACGCCGATTACGAAGCTGTCAACCCAGGCGCGTTTCGGCTGCCGCAGCACATAGCTGTCTACCGAGCGGGGCAAGCGCCCGATTTTTCTGCGGCTCCCGAGACACTGAATTCGCTACAAATCACAAACGGCTGGCTGAGCGACGACCATTCAACGTACCTACTGCTCGCAAAGTCGGTCAGGTTGAGCTTGCCCCCGCAAAACGAATCCCTTGCTGAGGTTAAACTGAAGCAAGGAGAGATGTGATGACAAGCAAGACAAAGCGGGCGCAGTACACGCTGGAATTCAAGCTGGAAGCGGTACGGCTGGTGAAGAGCGGGCAGAGCATGGCAGTGGTTAGCGCGACCCTGGGCATCAGAGCGCAGACGCTGCATAACTGGGTCAAGGCGGAGCGGGAAGGCAAGCTGACTGGTGCGGGTATGAAGCCGGTCAGCCCGGAGCAGATGGAGCTGGCCCGGCTTCGGGCGGAGGTGGCGCGCTTGAAGATGGAGCGCGATATTTTAAAAAAAGCCGCAGCATACTTTGCGAAGGAGTCGGTGTGAGGTATGCGTTCATCGAGCGAAACCGACGTTACTGGCCGGTCTCGGTCCTGTGTGAGCTGTTAGGGGTCAGCCCCAGCGGCTATCACCAGCGCAAGCAACGCACAGTAAGCACCGACAGGCCAGATAGAGGCCGACTCAGTGACGATGCCTTGTTGGCCCACATCAAGGCGATTCACGCCGGGGTCAAGGGGGAGTACGGCTGGCCGCGCATGTGGAAGGAACTGCTGGCGCGTGGGGTGCGGGTGGGCAAGGAGCGTGTTCGCAAGCTGATGGCGCTGCACGGCATCCGTGCCCGCCACAAGCGCAAGTACATCGCGACAACCAACTCGAACCACGATTTGCCGGTGGCCCCCAATCTGCTGCAACGCGACTTTAGCCCAGCAGCACCCAATCAAGTCTGGACGAGCGACATAACCTATGTGGCGACCGCCGAAGGCTGGCTCTACCTGGTGGTCATCATCGACCTGTTCAGCCGGCAGGTGGTTGGCTGGTCGATGCAACCACACATGAAGGCCGAATTGGTCACGGACGCGCTGCGCATGGCCTGGTTCCGGCGCCGCCCGGAAGCCGGTGTGATTGTGCACACCGACCGGGGAAGCCAGTATTGCAGCCATCTGTTTCAAGACGCCCTGAAGGCGTATGGCATGCGCTCGTCAATGAGCCGCAGGGGCGATTGCTGGGACAACGCGCCGACTGAGAGTCTGTGGGGGTCGTTGAAGGTCGCTCGCCTGCACGGTCGCCAGTTCGCTACCCGCCGCGCCGCAATGGACGAGGTAATTGACTGGCTTGGCTTTTATAATGCCAGCCGACTCCACTCGACGCTGGGCTACGTCAGCCCCATGACGTTCGAGAAAAACTGGTCCGCAGCTCAGCAACACCGGGCTGCCTAATTCCCTCGGTTATGGGATTCGTGGAACAGGGGCAAGGTCAGGTCTCCCGTCTGGTACCGGGACGATCATCTCGTTGACGCAGCTCATGCATGCTTCTTGGTTCGCTTCTTTCCCGCTTCGCATCTTGTATTCATTACCGCCACAGACCGTTCTGCTCGCCATTACGCCGAATTGGTAGAGTTCTTCTTCGAAGGAAACGCCTCCCCGCTGGCGTTCAACCAGATCCGTAAGGTGCTGAATGGCATGACGGATCAAGAGTTCTACAGCATTGGCATCCGTAGCACGTCCCCAACCGCTACCACGGAGTCCTACCGCATCGTCGCGGGCAGCAACGCTGACCGTGGCGTGCGGGACACTGACGCAGCAAGCTTTTCACAAGGCCACTTTATGGGACGCGGCCAGGTCAACGGAGAGGCAGAAGTAATCGGCGCAAGCGCGGGGGGGCGCATCTGGTCAAACGGCAAGCTATCGATCCCGGATATCTTAGACTGGATGACGGCGCTTCACGAGCGCATGACTGCAAACCAAATCAATATTGGTCGCTCGGGTCTCGATCTACTACCATTCGGAGAACCGCTCGAACGCATCCCTGCGTCGGCATGCATGACAGATTGGCCGAAGGTTGCCTACCGCGACAATCCACAGGTCACAATTGGCGACGATGCAGACCGAGTCGTCACGTGTCTCCTCGATCTACAAATTACCGATGTCGCCGTCAACGGGGATGGTTCCGCATTGACGTTCCGCATCGGCGACGATGACCGTTCACAGCGGGTGCGATATCGTCTACGTCGAAGCCCCCAATATGAGCTGTTGACGGAAAATCCGCGCATACGTGTGGCGACTTCAGAAGGCAATATCTCCATCGACGAATGGCTTGACGAGCACGGACTCGTCTTCTTTACAAAGGAGCTGGACTCCTTCACACATGGCACGCTGCAGCGCAGATTGGCACGCACAGCAATCCGTCCGGAAAGTCTAGTGGCCCACGACTGGACGAATTGCGATATCCATGTCGAGTTTGACACGACCGATCCCAATCGCATGACCGTACAGCGATTCCTGCAAGAGCATCTCACCGGCACTTTGGGGGCTGACTTCATCATCTTTGATCATCGATCAGGCGAGGCTGCTGACTTCATCGTCGGAAAAGCTTTGCCCGGCGATCGTCTGGCCATTTCGCTTTATCACTGCAAAGCCGCCGGCGGACTGGTATCCGGCGATCGCGTCGACGACGTGTACGAGCTGGCCGGGCAGGCAGTGAAGTCAGCCCGATTCCAACGGAAGGATGAACTGCTTCGGCATATCGATCGCCGCACGCTGCCACGTCGAAATCGCGGTCATTCCCCTTGTCTGATTAGCAACCGTGATGCCGTCTTGGATCTGGTGCGTAGGCATGATCCCATTGCCATTACGCTATCCGTGCATGCGGTTCAGCCGGGACTCTTAGCCAGCGAATTGGCCGACAACGTGCGTGCCGTCATGGCCGCAGCCAATGATAGTCTCACCGCGCAGGGCGTCGAGCTTCGGTGGATGGTGAGTTGAGCCATATGTAGGGAAACTTTGCAATCACGAAGACAACGATGCCCACTGCAAGTCCGCGGGGGAGCACGTATTGCTTTACCCATATCGCTTCCCACGAATTTGGGCCGACACTCTTACTGCGCATCAAGTCGTCGTATATGGCAATGCCAATCGTCCGGCGCGTACGTTTCACCCGACGGTGGAGTTGCCCCTTAGATTGAAGGGCTTCCCTGTTGAGGAGCGCCGACCAGGCTCGGCGTCGCCAAAACTGCTAGCGAATCAGTACGACTGCGTGTGCTCATAAGCAGGGTAGTGCTTGATTCCGATGCTGGCTGATGGCCAGTAAATGTCAATGCGCGCCAATTGGAGAAACGTGGTCGATCAGGATCAGGATCGAATCCGGGTTCCGTCGGTCCAGAATCGACCAAGAGCGGACGGTGATCCCGCCCCTTCGAACGACCGCTTCAGATAGACTATCGGCACCCCGCCTGCCTCGAAAGTCACCACCAAGTGGCGGATTGAGAGAATTTGACCATGCTTACTGATGTCTTCTTTCGCAGGTACGCGAATCGCCGGATGTTCGAAAGCGTCGGGCAGAAGGAGTCTGCGCTCTTTATTCAGGCGTACAGAATCGTCAACGAGCAGATTTGGAAGTACTACGGGTACGACAAGAAGGTCGACGAGAGTGTTAAGACGATCTGGACTGCTATTCACGACCGCCTGTCCATGGAAATCGGGGTCAAAGAACTGTCTCAGAAGTACTACTCCTACCAGACCGAGTGGATGGGCAAGCCTTACACGAACTCGGGTTGGCACGACATGAACTTCGTGGTCGAGCAGTGGCTGAACCTCAAATTCACTGACAACCTGGACCCCGACATGTTCGTCAAGCGTCGCCTAAGCTTCGTCGAATTGGCCTTCCGCACTCGAGAGGAGCAATTAGCTCAAGCGAACGCTGAGTTTCCGCGACGATTTGCTGAGGCCGAAATGCAAGACAGGATGCACCAGAAACCCATGACAGTTCCTGGCACGCGGTCCAACAGCGTGCGAGCCATCAATGAGGGCATGAACAGGACGTTCGCAGCGAATGTACATGAGCTGAACGAGCGCCTAAAGCAAGCTGGTATGCCACTACACTACCACAATGGGTACTTGCAGATTACGCAGGACGAGCAGCTTCAAGGACAAGTAGAGCAACCATTCTGGCTGTTGGTGAAGGACGCTCAATGGAAGAACGTCAGCATTGACATGGCCGAGGCGATCGATCGCAGAGACACCGGCGGCCGCGATCCATCGTTCTACGCTGCTAAGGCACTGGAAAGCACGATTAAGATCATTTGCGAACTCAAAAAGTGGACTACCGGTAATGAGAAAGGTGTGTCCGACTTCCTGAATCATCTTGAGAGCAAGGTGAACGGCCCATTCATCGAGGGCTGGGAACGGCAATCAATGCAGCGGTTTTACAGCGATGTGCGGAACGACTTGGGGCATGGACCCGGCTCGCAAGACATGCCAAATTTTACTCCGCAGCAGATAGATCAAACCATCGAGTTCTGCATGTCGTGGGTCAAGAGCTTGATCAAGCGACTGTAGCTACGTTTGAACGCTGCAGACCTAAGCGGCTGAAATGTGCTTGGTATCGGCACTACCGTAGGCGGTAGTATCCTGCGCCTGCCTAGCGGTCACTTGGGAGTGATCAGCCGAACGGCTGCAACAGGTCGGCAAGAGCGGACCGGTTCGCGACCGGCGAAGGTCGCGAACCGGCCACTTTGAGACGTTCGACAGGCCGATGCACATCGGCCACAATCCGACGACATCGGTAAACACATGGGGATGAACCTTGTTGCTGCACCCGGATGAAATCCGTATCGAATCTAGTCGACTTTCGATTAAACCCTTCTCTGCAAGTGACGCTGACGCTACATTTCCGTGCATCACGCTTTCACTGACTCGTTTGATGTCATGGGAGCCGCCTCCTGACAGAGAGAGCTTTGATCTCGTCTGGCAAGCGTGGTTACCGGCGATAGCCGAAGGAACGGATTTTGTATTTGCAGTCCGTCAACGAGATAGCGGGGGATTCCTTGGATTGGCGGGGCTCCATCACGTTAAGAGCCCTAGTGCGGAATTGGGCATTTGGATTCGAGAGGATCGCCACCGCGAAGGCATTGGCCGTGAAGCGGTTAGTCTTGTGGCAACGTGGGCAAGCCGCGAACTGGGCATCGATCGCTTCACCTATCCTGTTGCTGAAGAAAACTACCCCAGTCGACGCATTGCCGAATCTCTCGGCGGTGTCGTAGCGGAACGCAGGCTGATACCGAAATACAAGTACGTCATCTATCAAATACCGAGCCAATTGAAACTCGATGACCGGCGAAAGCCATAGCATCGCTGCCATCCGGCAGCGGCACAGAGACGGAATCGAAGGACATGCAAGGCAGAAGTGCCGCTTCTGACGGCAAAGCTGCATCTTTGACCGACCGCTTTGGAGAATTTCGAAGGACCGCTCAGGGTCGGGAGCCGTCAAAGGCCGTCGCCGATCGTCGAGAGAAGTCGCTGGCGGCGGAGATCGGCCAGAAGCGGCCGGCCGACATCCCGGGCCAATCCGGGCACCGTGCTCGACCGAGGATGCGTTACAGTACCCAATGCCAAGCGTGGACATAGCCGCGAATCCAGATGAACAGTGTGCCCCTTACGGTCAAAGAGACAATAGCCCCGACGTTCTGGCGCGATGAAACGCTGCCGTTTATCGAGGCTCGTTCAATACAGGGCGGTCGCCAGGTTTGCTATGCAAAGCACGCGCATGACACGTTCTCAATCGGTGCGATCACGGGCGGCCGCAGTACGTATCTCAACGGGAGAGTCCAGGAGCACGTGGGTGCCGGCGCAGTGGTGGTCATCAACCCGGAAGATGTCCACGCCTGCAATCCGATCGACAATCAGCCATGGTCGTATCGCATGTTCTATGTGAACGTTTCTTGGCTGATGGATCTTCAGCATGAACTCGGTTTCAGTCACAACTGCGGCTTTCGTGCGTTTTCGACCACCATGACGACTCGGCCTGACCTGTATGCTGGGTTGAATCGCCTATACGCCGTATGCACCGACGAGCACGCAGACCATCTGAAAAAGCATAGTGCGGCGCTCACCTTCTTTTCGGAAGTGCAGCAAACGCTGAGCCCGGCCCCTGCATTGACTGGGAGCCCGAATCGAAAGCTCGTCCGCGCGGCGGAATACATACGAGAAAACTGCACGCGCTCGCTCAAGCTGGCGGAGATCTGTGCAGCAGCAGATCTCTCTGCGTCCTATCTGATCCGCTCTTTTAAGGATCGCTACGGCATGACGCCTCACGCGTACCTTATCAATTGCCGTATCGAATACAGCCGGTCAGAGCTCAGGCGGGGGCGAGCCATCGCCGATGTCGCCATTGAAGCGGGATTCTCCGATCAGGCCCACCTGCAACGGACTTTCCGGCAATTTGTGGCGGCCACGCCTCGCCAGTATCGTGGTTGAGCCCCAGGGCGTGGCCGAGCCAGCCGCCTATGCCTGAAGCAGGTAGACGGCGCTGCCCGCAAGCAACAGCGCCATCAGGCGATTGAATAGCCGGACCCGCTTGGGATCGCTCAAGTATTGACGCAAAAATGATCCTGCATATGCCCAGCAGGCAATCGATCCATAGCAGATCACGAAATAGACTACCGTGAACTGCCAGACCAACATGCGGTCGCCGTTTGCTGCGTATGCCCCCATGCCCGCAAGAGATGCCAGCCATGCTTTCGGATTCAGCCACTGCATCGCTGCTCCGGAGAGCAACGACGGACCTTTTGTTGCCTCCTCCGCTCCGAGTCGCCCGTCATCGACGGCGAGCTTGTAGGCCATGTAAAACAGAAACGTTACCCCGGCCCACTGAATTGACTTCGTCAGATACGGCCAATGACTCTGGATTTCGTGTAATCCCAACCCGGTCAGCAAGAGCAACAACGTAAAACCAATGGTCGCTCCCGTAACATGCCGCATGCTGGCGCGTAGTCCATGCTGAGCGCCTGTACTCAACGCAACGATGTTGACGGGCCCGGGAGAAATCGATGCAGCCAGGGCAAAGGCGCTCATGGAAAGAAGATGGCTCATCTATTGCCTTCGATACGCTCGTTGAGAAATCACAGAGCCCGAAGGTATAGCGGGATGGGACCGCACGTATTGAAGAAAATTACCCTTTGCTTTCCGTAGACCGACCGCTTTTTGCAACGGTGGCAGTCCATTTCGGGTCGGTAGCCGCCATCCGGCATCGAGAGTGCCGCTGGTAGCTGGCCGAAACCTTGCACGACTCGCGCCAACTGAAGATTCGTTCCAGATCTCGGCCGCCCGGGACTCAGGTCGCTTCGACCGTGACCTCACGCAATGGCACCTTGAGCGACCGGCCATCTTCCAATCGAATAATGGCCTCAGGCGCTGCCTTCCTGCTGCCCGGCGCGATCATCCAGCACCCTTGGACGGGGTCCCTACTCCGACTCACTAGCGCGAGCCGGCACTGCGGGCCTCTTTGCTTGCATTCAGGCGTCCGCATGTCCGCATGCCTTGGGCAAGCCGCACCTCCTCTGCGCCGTACCTTGTGACCAAGATGATCTCGGTGTCATCGTCGGTGATATCACTCAGCATCGAGGGCGGGCTTCGGCTGCCGCTTCCGCTGCCGCCGGCATGCCGGCGGGCCAGGCGAGATGGCGTGGCGCCGGGGAGCGCGGGAAGGCGCGGAGGTGGCCTATCCTTTCTGACAGGAATACCAATGATAATGGTCCGTATTAGTAACAAAAGCCGGAAACTTTTACCATGAAGACGACCGCGTGGCGGTGCCGCGCGCGCTTCGCGTGCTGCAATGCGGTGTGATTGCCAGCGCGGGATATGCTAAAAAGGCGGGCCGTGCGCGATGCGCGGGCGAGTACGACGGGACTCTCGCGTCCGGCACGGCCGGTATGGACTGGCGGATGCGGACGCCGACGCCCCGGGCAACAGGAGTTATGCATGTCGAGGAAGCGGAAATGACCCAGTCCTATGCACTGCAACACGCGCGGCGCGTCTCATCCGTGGTCGACCAGGCGTCATTCAACGAGGCTGCAGCGCAGGCGCGCCTGTTCCGCTCCTGGACCCGCTCGCTCAATACCTTCCGGCTGGACCCGGGCAATACGTCCGGCCCGCGCGTCATCAGCGCCGCGGAGCTGAAGGACAGGCGCAGCAGTGCCGAGGCCCTGCTGCGCTTCTCGAACCCGGTGGTGGAGCGGTTGCACGGTATTGTCGGCAAAGCGGGCTATTGCGTCCTGGTGGCCGACGCCGATGGCGCCCTGATCGATTTCCGTGGCCAGGAAGACCGCCGCAAGGAATACCGGCAGCATGGGCTGTATCACGGCCGCTATTTCACCGAGGACTCCGAAGGAACCAGCGGGGTGGCCTGCGTCCTGGCCGACAAGGAACCCATTACCGTCCACACCGAGGATCACTTCAGGGCCGCATTCACCTGCCTGACCTGTACCGCCGCGCCCATTATTTCGCCATCCGGCGAATTGACCGGCGTACTGGACGTATCGGCCGTGCGAAACAGCGAGAATCGCGACTCGCAGGAATTGATCTACGCCTGGGTATGCCAGGCGGCGGAGATGATCGAGAACGCCTGCCTGCTGCACGATACCAGCCATCTGTGGACGCTGTACCTGCACCGCAGCCAGGACTACCTGAGCCTGCACCCCGAATTGCTGATTGCATTCGACGATGCCGGAAACATCGTAGCGATGAACCGGCAGACAAAGAGCATGCTGAGCGCGCTATACACCGCGATACCGGCGAACGTCCAGCATCTGTTCGACCTGAATGCCGGACAGGTCATCGACCTGAACAATGGCATGGAGATGTTCCCGTTGCGGCTGACCCGCGGCGCAGGACGCTTCTTTGCAAGCCTGCGCCCGCCCCGCCAGGCCCTGCGCACGATTTCGCTGTCGCCGGAACACCCGGCCGCCGGGCACGCTCCCCGTGCTCTTGCCAGCGATCATCTGGTCATCGGCGACCCGCAATTCTCGTCGCATCTCGCCCGCGCGCTCAAGATCGTCGACCGGCGCATTCCCATGCTGCTGCAAGGCGAGACGGGAACAGGCAAGGAGGCGTTCGCGCTCGCCGTCCATCGCGGTTCGCTGCGTGCGTCGCAGGCATTTGTCGCCGTGAACTGCGCGGCGATCCCGGATACGCTGATCGAAAGCGAGCTGTTCGGTTACGCGGAAGGGGCATTCACCGGCGCCAAGCGCAAGGGGCTCAAGGGGAAGATACTCCAGGCGCACGGCGGCACCTTGTTCCTCGATGAGATCGGCGACATGGCTTTGCCGCTGCAGACCAGGCTGCTTCGCGTCCTGGCGGAGAGCGAGCTGGTACCGCTGGGCTCCGAGCAATCGGTGCGGGTCGACATCAACCTGATCTGCGCAACCCACAGGGACCTTGCGCGCATGGTCTCCGACGGTACCTTCCGGGAAGATCTCTACTATCGCCTGACCGGCGCGGTGTTCCGGCTGCCTCCCCTGCGCGATCGCTCCGACCTCGACGAGCTCGTCGATTTCTTCCTCGCGGAAGAAACCGAAGCGCACGGCAGCCGCCCGGCGCTGTCCGCCGAAGCGCTGGCATGCATCCGCCGCTATCGCTGGCCCGGCAACGTACGGCAGCTGCGCATGGCGTTGCGGTACGCATGCGCGCTGGCTGCGGCCCCCGGCGTCATTGCCGCCGAACATCTTCCCGATTATCTGCGCTGCGCCGCGGATGGCGCCATGGCGGCACCGCAGCCGGTTAGCCCGCCAGTCGCGCCACAGGCGTTCGACAGTGCCGGCCTGCGCCCCGGCGAGCATCTCGAACGGGAGCACATCGTGCAGATGCTCGCCTGCCATCACTGGCGCGTCAAGGAAACCGCCAAGGCCCTGGGCATGAGCCGCGCCACCATCTACCGCAAGATGGCCCGATACAAGATCGTCTATCCGGGTTCGGCATCCTTGCCGGGGTCCGCGCCCTCGTCTCAGGCGGACGAGGCGGACTGAGGCACGGTGTCTCACCGGACCGAGCCAAGCCGTCTCATGCCGGCGGCCCGCAGCTCGCCGGGCCGTCGCCGGCATCTTGCTGTATCGCAACGATAAACGCGCGCGGCCAGCGGTTCACCACGCCGGCGCCTGACGCAGCGCCACACTGCACCGCAGCATACCCAGCGCCTGCGTCGCCCGCCCTCGTGCGCTGTGCTCACTGGCATGGTTCATGCGATTTTCCTGCTGCACGAAGGCCATGCCAGGCATGAACCAGCGCCCCCCGCATGGCCTGCGTCGTCCCCCCCACAATTACGATGGAGACACAACCGTGAGCAACGAAGATTCGGTGCATCAGTCCAGCATGAAGGCCGCCGTATGGCGGGGCCGCCACGATGTGCGCGTCGAGGAAGTGCGCGTTCCGGACAAGCCCGCCGAGGGATGGGTAAAGATCCGCGTGCATTGGTGCGGCATCTGCGGGTCGGACTTGCATGAGTATGTCGCGGGGCCGGTCTTTATCCCGGTCGATCATCCCCACCCGCTCACCGGCCTGAAGGGGCAATGCATACTCGGTCACGAGTTCAGCGGCGAAATCGCGGAGCTGGGTGCAGGCGTCACCGGTTTCCAGGTCGGCGAACGCGTCACCGCGGACGCCTGCCAGCATTGCGGGAAATGCTATTACTGCACCCATGGCCTGTACAACATCTGCGAGAACCTCGCGTTCACCGGCCTGATGAACAATGGCGCATTCGCGGAATACGTCAACGTGCCGGCGGAGCTGCTCTACAAGCTGCCGGAGAACTTCCCGACCGAGGCAGGCGCGTTGATCGAGCCGCTGGCGGTAGGGCTTCATGCCGTGAAGAAAGCCGGCAACATCGTCGGCCAGACGGTGGTGGTGGTCGGCGCCGGCACCATCGGCCTGTGCACGATCATGTGCGCGAAGGCGGCCGGCGCAGGACGCATCATCGCGCTCGAAATGTCGTCGGCGCGCAAGAAGAAGGCGCTCGAAGTCGGTGCCAACGTCGTCATCGATCCCAAGGAGTGCGATGCGATCGCGGAGGTCAAGGCGCTGACCGGCGGCTATGGCGCGGACGTGTCCTTCGAGTGCATCGGCAACAAGGCCACGGCGAAGCTTGCCATCGACGTGATCCGCAAAGCCGGCAAATGCGTGATGGTGGGGATTTTCGAAGAACCCAGCGCGTTCAATTTCTTCGAGATCGTATCGACGGAGAAGGAAATCATCGGATCGCTCGCCTATAACGGCGAATTCGCCGACGTGATCCGCTTTATCGCCGATGGCCGCATCGACGTGCAGCCGCTCATCACAGGGCGGATCTCCCTCGCCGACATTGTGTCGCACGGCTTCGAAGAGCTCGTCAACAACAAGGACGGCAACGTCAAGATCATCGTCCAGCCGATTGCCAGCCGGCCGGCTTTGACAGCCTGACGCCCTCTCGCTCCGACGGGCCGCGTTGACCGACGCGGCCGCCCCCTCCCCATCCCACCGGTATGCGAGCCTGCGCGATGCACCATCGCGCATCGGGCATCGGGCAGCGCGCGCGCCTCGCGTGCCGGGCTTTCATCGTACTGGACATGCCGGTCATGGAACCCCTCAGCCCCAATATCGAAGCTCAAGACACACCAGCGCTCGCGCCTGCCGGATTCGCGCTGCGGCCATTGGCATTCTCCGTGGCCGTATTCCTGATCGTGCACGGCGTCAGCCTTGGCGTATGGCGCCTGTTCGCGGACCCCAGGCAGGCCGTCTGGCAGTATGCTCCCCAGCCGTTCGGCATGTACCTCTTCTGGGGCATCCTGGTGCTCGTTTTCATCGGTTTCAACCTCGGCATGGCCGGATTCTCGGCGTTGAGGCAGCCCCTCCGGGGCTGCCTCGCCACCATCGTGACGCTGGCGCTGTCCTTCGCCCTCCCCGCCGTACTCGTCTACGGCTACGGCGAACTCGATCCGGCATTCAGCGCCATCAACGGCGCCGGCTATGGCGCGGCCGGCCTGATCGTGCTGATCGGCTTCTACGGCTTCGGCATACTGGCGACGGGCATGGCCGGATGGCCGTGGTCCGGCAGCGGCCTGAGCCCCGCGGCCAGCGGCCTTGCGCAACTCGCCGCCGGCGCCTGCCTCACCGGCCTGGGCTATTTCCTGCTGATCTACCCCGGCATATCGACCGCCACCACGCCGCATGCGGTCCTGCTGCCGCTGCCGGTAGCGATCGGCTGGTCCTATTCGGTCATTGTGGCGTGGCTGGCGACGTTCCTGATCTTCGACAACTGGCCGTGGAGCCGGCTGAGCCGGAAAAGCCATATGGCGCTTGCCGCGCTGGGCGGCAACATCCTGCTGGGCACGGCGCTCTATGCCGTGCATCTGGCCTTGCTCAGATGGGTGCTCATCCCGCCCGGCGCCGTCGAGAAGATCGGCGCGATGCTCCCAAGCTGGCCTGCGCAGCTGGGCGTATGGATCGCCTTCTGGCTGATCTTCTGGGCCAACGTCGCCGGCAACTGGCCCAACCGGTTCGGCGCCGGCACCAACCGGGCGATACGCGCCGCATCGTGCTGGGGACTTGGGCTGATCTCCTTCTTCGCCTATACGCGATGGTTCGCCGGCGCGGTGCTCCATGAAGCGGAGATCGTCCCCGGCTTTGGCGGCGATCCGCTTACCTGGGTCGATCTACTCAACTACGTCATGCTGATCTACGCGGTCTATTTCGAGTTCTACGGGCTCTCGAAAAAGACGGGCTGAAGCGCCCTCCACCGGCCTCATCGGCGCCCGGCGTGGCCTTGCCCTGCCCCGGCGGCGGCAGCCGCTTGCGGCGACAGATGTCCCGCCCGATGCGACATCTGTCTCGCCGCAAGGCGCGACAGATGTCTGCCGCGGGCCCGCCGGCAGGCCTGCCTTTTCCTCCCGCATCCCGCCTCCGGCAAGGCCTGGCGGGATGCGCCGCGCCGCGCGCCGCGCATCCCGGCCGCGCTGGCACCACTCTTGCGATCAAGGCTTGTCCGGCACCGCAGCCGGCCGCTGAAACGAAAGCAAGAGGAGACCCCGAATGGAACCCACCCCAAGCCATCTTCTGTGGATGTACGAGAAGATGATCGAGATCCGGCAATACGAAGAGACCATGGCCAAGGTCTACCTGGAAGGCAAGCTGCCGCCGAGGATCCAGAAAGGCCTGGCCTTCGATATCGGCGCCGGCCCGGTGCCGGGCGAGATGCATCTCTCGGCCGGGCAAGAGCCGGTGGCCGTGGGCGTATGCGCGCACTTGCGCCCGGAAGATACCGTGGTCGGCGCGCACCGCTCGCACCACTTCGCCATTGCCAAGGGCGTGCCGCTCGATGCCATGACCGCCGAGATGTTCGGCAAGGCCACCGGGCTCGGACGCGGCAAGGGCGGCCACATGCACCTGTTCCATCCCGAGACCAAGTTCTCCTGCAGCGGCATCGTCGGCGCGAGCTCCCCGCAGGCTTGTGGCGCCGCGCTGGCGGCGCGCAAGCTGGGCAAGGACTGGGTGGCCGTGTCCTTCTTTGGCGAAGGCGCGGCCAACCAGGGCTCGTTCCATGAGTCGCTCAATCTGGCCGCGTTGTGGAAGCTGCCGGTGGTGTTCGTCTGCGAGGACAACAAGTACGGCATCTCGGTGGAGAAATCCGCCTCCACCTCGGTGCCTTCCAACGACGTGCGCGCCGCCGGCTATGGCATGCCTGGCGTGCTGGTGGAGCGCAACGACGCCGTCGCGGTGTACCGCGCCGCCGGCGAGGCCGTGGCACGGGCGCGCCGCGGCGAAGGCCCCACCCTGATCGAAGTCAAGACCGACCGCTATCTCGGCCACTTCCAGGGCGACCCGGAAACCTACCGCCCGCGCGACGAAGCCAAGACCCTGCGCAGCGCCGACCCGATCCACGCCCTGGGCACTTCGCTGCGCGCCAGCGGCCTGCTCGACGACGCCGCCGAAGCCGCCTTGCGCCAGAGCGTCTCGGACCGCATCGAGGCCGCCTATGCGTTCGGCCGCAACAGCCCCTACCCCGCGCCCGCAGAAGCGCTGCAACACGTCTTCGTCCAGTAAGACCCGCACCCGCATAAACAGGAGACCAGCATGCAAACCGCACAGAGCGCGTCCCATGGCACGCGCACGCTCACCATGGCCCAGGCCATCGCCGAAGCCATCGGCCAGGAAATGGAGCGCGACTCGCGCGTCTTCGTGATGGGCGAGGACATCGGCAAGTACGGCGGCATCTTCAGCGCCACCACCGGCCTGCTGGACCGCTTCGGGCCGGATCGCATCATGGATACGCCGATCTCGGAGACCGCCTTCATGGGCGCGGCCATCGGCGCCGCCGCGGAAGGATTGCGCCCGATCGCGGAACTGATGTTCGTGGATTTCTTCGGCGTGTGCTTCGACCAGATCTACAACCACCTCGCCAAGAACACCTATATGTCCGGCGGGCGCGTGGGCCTGCCGGCGGTGGTGATGACCGGCATCGGCGGCGGCTACAACGATGCCGCCCAGCATTCGCAATGCCTGTATGCCAGCTTTGCCCACATGCCCGGCATGAAGGTGGTGGTACCGTCCAACGCGTACGACGCCAAGGGCCTGATGACTCAGGCCATCCGCGACGACAATCCGGTCGTGTTCTGCTACCACAAGGGCATCATGGGCCTGTCGTGGATGTCCTACTTCGAAGGCAGTACCAATGCCGTGCCGGAGCAAGCCTACACCATTCCCTTCGGGCAGGCACGGGTGGCCCGCAGCGGCCGCGACGTGACCATCGTCACGCTCTCGCAGATGGTGCAGAAATCGCTGCTGGCGGCCGAGCAGCTGGCGGCCGAAGGCATCGATGCGGAGGTGATCGACCTGCGCACCATCGTCCCGCTCGACCGCGAGACGGTGCTGCGCTCGGTGGCCAAGACCGGTCGCCTGCTGGTGGCCGACGAAGATTACCTGAGCTTCGGCCTGTCCGGCGAGATTGCCGCCGTCGTGGCGGAAAACCTCGACAGCGTGGCGCTGCGCGCGCCGGTGCGGCGCCTGGCGGTGCCAGACGTGCCCATCCCCTTCTCGCGCCCGCTCGAGCAATTCGTGATTCCTCAGGTCGACACCATAGCCGCGCAGGTCCGCGCCCTGGTGCAGGACCGCCCCCTTTCCTATCAACTGAAGCGAGAAGCAGCATGACCGACGTAACGATGGCCGACACCGTCTGGCAGGACGTGGAAGACGGCACCGAAGCCCTGTTGCAGGAATGGCTGGTCAAGCCCGGCGATGCGGTCAGCGCGGGCCAGCCGCTGGGCGTGGCCGAGCTGGTCAAGACTACCCATGAAATCGTCGCGCCCGTGGACGGCATCGTCGCCGCGCTGGCAGTGGCGGCGCAGGACACGTTCGGACGCGGCGCCGTGCTCGCCCGGCTGGAGCCGAGATCATGAGCCACAGTCTCGCTTCCGTGCTGAGCGGGCCGGGCGCCGCGGCAACGGCCGACGCCGGCGACCGCCTCATGCTGCCCCTGACAGGCATGCGTGGCGCCATCGCCCGCAATATGAGCGCCGGCTGGGCCGTGCCGCGGGTGGCGCATTCGGTCGAGGTGGACGTGACCCTGCTGGAACTGGCGCGCCACACCATGCAGAAAAACGTGGGGCCCGAGTGCAAGATCACCCTGACGGCCTTCGTGCTGCGCGCCGTGGCGCTGACCCTGCGTCAGCATCCGCGCCTGAACGCGCGTGTGCTGGAGAAGGAGATCGAGCTGATGCCGAACATCAACCTCGGCCTCGCGGTCAGCCTCGATGAGGGCCTGATGGTGCCGGTGCTGCGCGACGTGGATACCAGGACGGTGGCGGAAATCGCGGCGGAGAGCCGCGCCCTGGCCGCCGGCGCGCGCGCCGGCACGCTGCCGGCCGGCGCCTACCAGCGCGGCACCTTCACCGTGACCAACCTGGGCATGACCGGCATCGACAGCTTCACGCCCATCCTCAATGTGCCGCAGGCCGCCATCCTCGGCGTGACGCGCGTGGCCAAGCGGGCCGTCGTCAAGGACGACTGGATCGCGGTGGCGCCGATGATGGGCCTGCACCTCGTGTTCGACCACCGCGCGGTGGACGGCTATCCGGCCGCGCGCTTCCTGACCGACCTCAAGACGCGGCTGGAAACCGTGGAAGGCCTGTGATGCTCGCCCCCGCCTTCCTCGCCAGCGGCGCAGGCTGCACCGAAGAACAAGCCTGGAACCGGGCCCGCCTGGCGGAGCCGGTGCTGCGCCCGGCCGTGCGCCTGTGGACCTATGCCGCGCCAGGCATCGTGCTGGGCTGCGCGCAGTCATCCATGCGCGAGCGCCTGACCGGCTGCGCCACCCCGGTCGCGCAGCGGGACTCGGGCGGCGGCGCCGTGCTGACCGGTCCTTGGATGCTGTCGGCTTCGATCGTGCTGCCCGCCGGCCACGCGCTGGTCGGCACCGGTACGGTGTCGAGCTACCGCTGGCTGGGCGTGCTGCACGCCGGGCTGCTGCGCGATCTCGGCATTGCAGCCTACGCGGTGCCGCCGGAGGAAGTGCGGCTGGCCCCGCCGGCGGATACGCTGAAGTGGGCGTGCTTCGGTGGGCTCTCGCCCTGGGAGGTAGTGGTGGGCCAGCGCAAGATCGTCGGCCTGGCGCAGGTGCGCCGGCGTACCGGCGTGCTGCTCACCTCCGGCACGCTGATCGCAGCGCCCGATTGGCCGCTGCTATGCGCCGCGCTCGGCGGCGATCCCGCCGATGCCGACCGCCTGCGCGCCTGCACCACGTCCTGCGCCGAACAACTCGGCACGCCGTTGATGGCCACGGTGCTGGCCGAGCGGCTGCACCACATGCTGATCGACGTGCTCGGCGAGCCCTGCCACGGCCGCCCCAGGGCACGCCCGGCGCCGGCCTTCGGCACGCCGCACGCCGTGCCCAGCCCGTGCTGAATGGCACTGCCCCACAAGCCGCGACAAAGCGGCGGGAGGTGGCCGCCGGCAACAAGCAATGAGCGGGACAAGGAGCGGACAACGTCCGCGCCGCGGTCCCACAACGAATGGAGACAAAACAGATGAAATCCCCGCAACCTGCCGGCCCCGGCACCGGCACCGGCACCACCATGCGTACCCTGCGCAAGCAGCCCACCGTCTCGCGCCGGGGCTTCCTGCGCGGCGGCGGCCTTGCCGCGATCGGCGTGACAGTCACGCCGGCGGCGCTGGCCCAGCCGCCGCGCGAAGCCATGACGGCGCCGTTCCGCGCGCTTGGCCCGGCCACCGCGCGCACGCTGGTAGCCATGTCGCGCGACATCTTCCCCCACGACAAGCTGTCCGACCGCTACTACGTCGATGCCATCGCCCCGCTGGAGAAATCCGCCGCCGGCGACAAGGCCACGCGCGCCCTGCTGCAGCAGGGCGTCGCCGCGCTGGATGCGTCGGCACGCGAACGCTTCGGCCGTCCCTACGGCGAACTCGCCAGGGAAGGCGACCGCGTCGCGCTGCTGCAAGCCATCGAGACCACGCCCTTCTTCCAGAAGGTGCGCGGCGAACTGGTCACCGGCCTCTACAACAACAAAGCAGTGTGGCCCCTGCTGGGGTACGAGGGTTCATCCTGGGAGAAAGGCGGCTACCTGCACCGCGGCTTCGACGATATCGACTGGCTCTGAGCCGCCGGCACCGGCATTCCCCCCGACAAGAAGCCGCCCGGGCTGCGGCAAGCCCCCCGGAGCGGCGCATGGAGACAAGCATGGCAACGAAGTTCGACCTCAAAGACGACAGCGTGGTCGTCATCATCGGTTCCGGCGCGGGCGGCGGCACGCTCGCCAACGAACTGGCCCAGCGCGGCATACGCAGCGTGATCCTCGAAGCCGGCAAGCACTTTACGCAGGCCGATTTCGAGAACGACGAGTGGGAGATGTTCAACAAGATCTCGTGGCTGGACAAGCGCATCTCGGCCGGCGGCTGGCATCACACCAAGACCTACCCCAACCTGCCGGCCTGGATCGTCAAGGGCGTGGGCGGCTCCACGGTGCACTGGTCCGGCGTGGCGCTGCGCTTCATGCCGCACGACTTCCACAACCGCAGCACCTATGGTGCGGTGAAGGACGCCAACCTGATCGACTGGCCCATCACCTACGACGAACTCGCGCCGTTCTACGATCGCGCCGAGAAGAAGATGGGCGTGACCACCACCGCCGCCTCCGGCCTGCCGGCGCTGCCGGAAAACAACCACTACAAGGTGCTGGCGGCCGGCGCGCACAAGATCGGCTACAAGGAGATCGTGCGGCCGATGGCGGTCAACTCGCAACCCTATGACGGCCGCCCGGGCTGCATGCAGATCGGCTTCTGCATGCAGGGATGCAAGATCGGCGCCAAATGGTCCACCCTCTACACCGAGGTGCCGCGTGCCGTGGCCACCGGCAAGGCGGAATTGCGGCCGCAATCCATGGTGCTGCAGATCGAGCACGACGCCGCCGGCAAGGTCACCGGCGTGCTCTATGCCGACGAGCACGGCCAGCGCCAGTTCCAGCGCGCGCGCGTCGTCTGCGTGGCCGGCAACTCGATCGAATCGCCGCGTCTGCTGCTGAACTCGGCCAGCAGCAAGTTCCCGCAGGGGCTGGCCAATTCTTCCGGCCAGGTTGGCCGCAACTACCTGAACCACACCACCGCGGCAGCCGTGGCGATCCATCGCAAGCCGGTCTATATGTACCGCGGCACCGCGCTGGCGGCGGTGGTCTCGGACGAAGCCCGGCTCGACACGAAGCGGGGCTTCTTCGGCGGCTATCACCTGGAAGGACTGGCGCTGGGCCTGCCCTTCACCGCCGCCTTCATGAAGCCGGGCGGCTGGGGCCGCGAAGTCTCCTCGGCACTGGAAATGTACGACCACATGAGCTGTGTCTGGGTCTGCGGCGAAGACCTGGCGCAGGAGCGCAACAGCATCACCCTGCACGCCACCGAGAAGGACCAGTACGGCCTGCCGGTGCCGATCGTGAGCAAGACCGACCACCCCAACGATGCCGCCGTGCGCGCCCATGGGCTGGCCCAGTTCCGCAAGATGTCGGAGGCGGTCGGCGCCACCCGCGTGATCGACATGCCCCCCTACCCCGCCAGCCACAATATGGGCACCAACCGCATGAGCGCCAAGGCCAGCGACGGCGTGGTCAACCGCTGGGGCCAGAGCCACGACATCCCTAACCTGTTCGTCTCCGACGGCAGCCAGTTCGCTTCCAGTTCGGCGTCCAACCCCACCCTGACCATCGTGGCGCTGGCGATCCGCCAGGCCGAGTACATCGCCGGCGCGCTGCAACGTCGCGAACTCTGAGCCGCGCCGGGTGGCCGCCCGCCGCATTGCGGCAGGCGGCCAAATCGATTAGCGTAGAGCCAGCGCTGGGCCGGGCATCCGATCGCCGCCAGCCCCCACATGAACCGCCCAAGGAGACAACCGTGCTGCAACAAGCACACCGGGCACATATCGAGCGCCTGCTCGCCTTTGCGCAGCAGCCCGGCGCGGCCGAGGGCACGATAGAGCGTTCCTGGCTGCGCTGCTTCAACGACTATGGCCTCGACCCGAGCCGGCCGGTGCCTGCGTATATCGTGGAGGCGCAGCGCCTGCGCGAACACAAGGACCAGATCGAGGATTTTCTCGGCGTGGCGCGTACCGGCATGGAGCAGCTCTACAAGCGCGTCTCCGCCCTCGACTGCGTGCTGCTGCTGACCGACGCCCACGGCGTGACCGTGGACTTCATCGGCAACGACCACTGGGACCACGAGCTCAAGCGCGCCGGGCTCTACCTCGGCGCGGACTGGAGCGAGCCGCGCGCCGGCACCTGCGCGGTGGGCACCTGCATTGTCGAGCAGGCGCCGGTGACCTGCCACCAGACCGACCACTTCGACGTGTCCCATATCACGCTCACGTGCAACAGCGCGCCGCTGTTCGATCCCACCGGCGGCTTCCTGGGCGTGCTCGACGTCTCCGCGCTGAGCGCTCCGGCGCCGCGCGAAGGACAGCACCTGGCGCTGCAGATGACCACCATGTATGCGCAGATGATCGAGGACGCCAACTTCCTGCGCTACTTCCGCGACCAATGGATCCTGCGGCTGGGCTCGACCTGGTCGCTGGTGGACGTGGACAGCGAGATCATGGTCGCCTTCGACGCCGACGGCATCATCCGGGGCATCAACAGCGGAGGCCGGCGCAGGCTGCGGCTGGCCGACGCCGCCGAAGGACACGGCGGCAAGCCCCTGGATCTGCGCGGCCACCTGCTCACCGAAGTCTTCCGCGAAGACATGAGCGAGCTCTGGCGCATCGCCCACGCCGGCATGTCGTCCGAGCGCACCGCGGTGCGCACCCATGACCACGGCTTGTACTACGCCACCGCCATCGCGCCGCGCGGCGCGCCGGGCCGGCCCTCGGCGCCCGGGGCCCAGCCGGCGCTGCCGAGCGCGGAGGCAAGCGCCGCGCTGGACGCGCTCGGAGCGGGCGACCCGCAGATGCAGCGGCTGATCCTGCAGGCCAAGCGGCTTGCCAACAAGCCGCTCAATATCCTGGTGCATGGCGAAACCGGCACCGGCAAGGAAGTCCTGGCCAAGGCGTTGCACGCCGCCAGCGAGCGCCGCGGCAAATCCTTCGTCGCGGTCAACTGCGCCGCCATTCCCGAATCGCTGATCGAGAGCGAGTTGTTCGGCTATTCGCCGGGCACCTTCACCGGTGCGCGCAGTAAAGGCATGCGCGGCCTGATTGCGCAATCCGACGGCGGCACGCTGTTCCTCGACGAAATCGGCGACATGCCGCTGCACCTGCAAAGCCGGCTGCTGCGCGTGCTGTCCGAACGCGAAGTGATGCCGCTGGGCGCGGAGAAACCCATCCCGGTAGACCTGCGCGTGATCGCCGCCTCGCATCGCGACCTGCGCCAGCTGATCGCCGAACAATGCTTCCGCGAAGACCTCTACTATCGCCTGTGCGGCGCCACCTTGCACCTGCCGGCCCTGCGCGAGCGGCGCGACAAGGACTACCTGATCGCACGCATCGCCGCAGAAGAGGGCCGGCAGCTGGACATGCGGGCCGAACTGGCGCCCGCCACGCTGGCCCTGCTCCGCGCCTACTCCTGGCAGGGCAATGTGCGGCAATTGCGCAATGTGCTGCGCTTCGCGCTGGCCATGAGCGACAACGGCTTCATCGACACCGACGCACTACCGCCCGAGATCCTTGAGGGCACGCAGGAAAACCCGGCAGAAGCCGCGCCGGCGGCCACGCGGCCGCTTCCCGGCAACGAACGCGAAGTCCTGCTGGCGGCATTGCGGCGGAACAAATGGCGCATTACGCAGGTTGCGGTTCAGCTGGGGATCGCGCGGGCGACGGTCTATCGGCAGATGGAGCGATATGGGATAGTTGCGCCCAATCAGCAGTGATATATTTTCAAGCTATTTTTATTTATTTTTTTGTTTCATTTTTAAATTATTATGGACCTGATTTATGGCTGCAGGGACCTGACCAGCCGCTGAAGTACTCGCCGCGCAAGCGGTGAGGCCTCTCCCGCAAGGCTTGCGAGTCCACTATGTTTCACAATCCGGAAGCTGAGCGTCACAGCATCGACTTTTTCCGCATTTTTCGCCCATTTCCGGACTCATTACCGCGATCGCTGGAACTGCGGACGGATTTCTCCCAGCGAGCGCATGCGCACGAGGTTGTAGGCGGCCATGCTCAGCACAAACATCTGATCGACTTTCTTCAGGCCGCGCACCATCACCTGACGCATGCGCCCCACGGTCTTGATCCAGCCAAAGCCCTGTTCGATCAGCTTGCGCTTTTGTTGGGAGACCGCATGCCCGGCGCTGCAAGCACTGTCAGATTAGGACTAGTCTTTCACACGTCAATGTCCGTTTTCGATCCGCAAACGACGAGCCGACTGCGGAGCTTGAGCAGCTTAAGCCCTTCCTCCAGATTGCTGCGCAGACGCCCGAACGTCCATCGCTAACAGCGTCCCTTCGTTGGACCGTGCCATCTGGCGCCCCGAGGATCAAGCCCGACGCTTCTATAGATCAGCAGTTATCCGACCCGATGCTGGGGCCGGAGCAGGGCCTTGGCCGCCTCGGCGGACGACGCGCCCCACGCTCTCGACGTCCGTGCTGGCGAGCCGATATCCCACATTCCAGTGTCAAGATCCGGTCTGGAAGGGAGCCAATCGCGCCGGCCTGCTCAGTCGCGAGACTGAGCAGGCCATACTCTGACAGCGTTTCCAGAGTTCGACGTCCCTGGACATCTCCGCCCTCCCCATCCACTCGGACCACGGCGCTATTCATAACATTCAATTCATTGTCCCCACCTTAGAGTGCCCCCGACGCCCGGGGGATAAAGAAATGCTTCGCCCCAATATAGAGTGACAGCCGCAACGTCAACCAACCCGTTGCTTATTCCGTCAGGGTATAGGGTCCCACACCTATACCCTTTTTTTGCGCTCAATTGATAATAAAAATGATAATTCATATCATTCTTCTTCCCATCCATCCTGATTGACCTTTCACGGCGCCGGCTCAATTGCCATCGGCATGGCATCGGGCCAGGAGACACAGCACCGGACGGATGGGCGCACCGCATCGCTTCAGGCTGGGCGAAGGCAGCAGAACATGCCACCTGTTCTCGCGCAATCCGCTTCGGTTGCCTCTAGTCCAAAAAGACTACTTGAGCTTTTGACCCCATTACCTACGCTAAAGCCCGCCATGCGCTCGCCACGACAGACGGCCTGCGCAGAAGAGCAAATCAATGCCACTAAAACAAGACTGGGGTCATCGATATGACGGAACACATGCCCGGATCGCCTGGATGCGATAGTCGGCGCCATCTCTAAAGCCTCGGCTGCCGCCGGGCTTCCTGTTCTGCATCCACTGCTGGCGCCATCCGCCAAGGCTGCCCGACGCTTCATTGCATCGCCTTTGCCATCCCGAACAGCCGGCAGGACTCAGGCCGACCTCAGAAAAGGCAATCATCCAATGCAAGACGACACACCAGAGCATCAGCGGCTTGCCCTCGATTTCCATCAGCGCCATCTCAACTGGCTCCGCCTGGCAATCCGGCGTTATCGAGAACGGGATCCCGTGGCAAGCGTGGCACTGTCCGAGCCATACCGGGCGGGCTGGATCGAGTGGGAAGGCCAGACTTACTACTATGTTTGCGGCGTCGATGCACAGAGCATGCTCCGACTCGGCCAGGTTTTCTTCGCGGCTGCCCCGGGTACGCTCGCCCTGGTCGACCCGATAGCCTATCCCCCGCCGATCCTGGGTCTGTTTGCGCTGGATCCCCCGTCCCTCTATTTCCGCTCAGCAAGGGAGCGGTCGCTCGACGCCGGCCCGGATCCGTCCGCCGGCCTGTCTGCCACGCATGGTATCTAGCAGCCACGACTCGTGGGGTTCGGACCCCGGGCGCCATCTTCATCCGCTTCCGGCGCCCAGCGGCAGGTGTGACTGGACGATCTGCTGCAGAAGGAGAAGGCCATGCGCGCGGGCAGAATTGACGCCGGACTGTTAACGGACTATATTCAGTCCATCATTGCTATCCACAGGAGCCGTGCAATGCGAATCGCGGATCACGTCAAACCAATCAGCTATCTCAAAAGTGAAGCTGCACAGATCGTCAAGGACCTCGCCGAGTCCGGTGAGCCATTGATCATCACCCAAAACGGTGAGGCCAAGCTCGTTGTGCAAGACGTGCGCAGCTATGAAGCGGACCGGCAGACATTGGCCTTGCTGAAGATTCTGGCCCTTGGGCAAAAGCAGATCGAGCAGGAGAAGTTTTCCGACATCGATGATGTGTTTGCCGAACTGGATGAACTGGACCGGCAAGAAAAACGGCGCTGATGGCCTCCAATTTGCTGAAGGCGAAGCTTCTCGACAGCGGCAGAAGCGAACTGAAGCGGGTGCGCCGCTACGTTGTGGATGCATTTGGCATAGCCGTCTGGGAAGACTCCTATGCGCAGATCCAGGCGTCCATCACTCGCATCCGAGAGTTTCCGGAATGCGGCCATATCGTCGATGAGCTCAGTGGGCTGACCGCGAACAGGTTCCGCGAAGTGCCTTGCGGAAAGAATCGAATCATTTATGAATTCAGGGACGACACGATCTATATTCACCTGATCATCGATCAGCGTCGAGATCTGACTAGCCTGCTGCAGAAAATCATCCTGCAGGCGTGAGAAGGGTCGACCCGCAACGCGAACCTTCGCATCGATGATTTATCCCCGGGGCAAAGGCCAATCGCCTCCCATCACCTCGAGTCGGGGCGGCAGGATTCGAACCGCAGGCCGCCTCGTCTTCCAACTCTCGCCTGCCGACCGTCAAGCGCCATTCCAGTGCTGACGCGCCATGGGCGGATCGCTTGGCCGACCTGGACACTCAGGCGTGGGTATCGCAGGCTCAAGCCAGATATGCCGCACGCTGCTCAAAGGGAGACGACCGGCCATGCCACGACAGCCGGGCGGCAGCTACAGATGCCTCCCGACAAGCGGCATCAGAAGGCCCCCTTAATCCACTTTGTATCCTAAAGAACACCTGGAAAGTGCCGTTAGATGCCAGACAGTGCATCACAACGCACATACATTTCTTCGTTAGTTACCCTGCACTGGCAGGGGCTTCGTCTTTAGGGGCTGGGAATTGCATAACCTTTCGAAAACGGGAAACTTCAGGCTCGCGGCGTCGGCAACGATTGCGCTGGCGGTGTTTGCGCTATCCGCCTGCGGTGGCGGCGATAGTGGCAGTGGCAGCAGCAACACGGCCACCGTGAGCACGCCCAGCGCCGGCAGCAACGTGGTAACGCTGAGCGGCCAGGTCACTGACGGCCCGATCGCAGGCGCGAAGGTCTGCCTGTTCTCCAATGGGGTGCAGGCGAACAATGCCGCCGGGGATGCGATCTGCTCCAGCCAGACCGACGCTCAGGGTAACTACGTCCTGACCATTCCCCGCAATCTCGCTTCCGGCCTGCTGACGCTGATGGCCGCGAAGGGCACCGACATCCAGCTCGCCTCGACATTGGGCACCGTGGCACAGGTGTTGTCTGCGGCAGGATCTGCCGGCACGGTGACGCCGGCACAGTTGACCTCCGCCAATGTCACGCACATCACCACCGCGAATTTCGCGCTGGCCGACCTGGACCATGACGGCAAGGTCTCTCAAGCCGAACTCGATGCCTACTCGCCCGATTTTTCCGTAGTCCAACGGGCGGCGACAATCCTCCAGGCTTATATCGATGGCGGCCAGACTTCGCTCATCGGCGGCGCCACCAGCAACACGCTCGCGCTGGCTTCCGCAGTGGTACAGAGCAAGCCTTTGGGCACCACGGGCATGACCGCCGACGACTGGTTCAACGACCCCTCCAACGCGGCACGCATCCGCGCCGCGAATGAGGCCCTGAGCACGTCCCTGGCCAGCGACATGGCAGGAAAGTTCGTCGACTATCGCCTGACCAAGACCGTCACGCAGCAAACCATTCCGGCACCGATTTCCGTCAATGGCGGTGCAGCGACGCTTTACTGCAGCAGCGATCGGACGCTCAACAAGCCGATTTATATCGACATCAGCATCGCCTTCGATGCGGCGCGCAATATCGCATTGGTGCGATATCCCGACGATAATGGCCAGCCCGCCTACCTGACCGGCAGCTACAACGCCAAGAACGGCGCCATCAACCTCTACGAACTGCAACCCAAGGGCATTTCTTCGGTCCAGGGAAGCGTGACCTTCTACGAGGAGGGCTATAACAAGCACGTTGGCACGATTGACGCCACCGGGGCCATCGCCGGCACCTTCGAGGAGAAATGGGCGGAAACCTGGTCGCTCGATGCCAGCCGGCAGGAGTGCTCGGAGTCGGGCCCGTTTACGATCGCGAAGAAATAGCAAATTGCTGCATCGTTCCTGAAGGGAGGGGGTTCCGGCCCCTCTCCCTTTTGATTCCGGGCCTGGAACGACGATGCCGGACCCAATGGACCCAATGGCCGCAGCGGGTCCCTGGTCGCGGACTCAACCGCTCAAGCCGCCACCTCCAAGCGATCACCGGCATTTCCCGATTCGGCTCAATGACATCTCGGGCCAACGCCAACGCGGTGCGAACCCGGCACACCGGGTGCCAAGAGGCGCGCTCCAGGCAGCTCGTGAGCATGCAGACCCCGGCCTAGCCACCGCCACTCGCCCCCCCTTCCCCCTTCCCCTTCCCCCCGGCCCCGCAAGATTTGGTACCCCACACCACACGCCTGGCCCGCCGACAGCCAGATCCCCGACCTAGAATGCCTGACGGGGTATCCGCACCTGCCCGCCGGATCCGTCACCTACGAGCGGCCGGCAGCGCGATAGCTCGCCAACGGTTGCAGCCAAGGAGAGGCAATGCGGTCGCCACGCAGATCCAGCGTGCGCCTGAAGGGCTATGCCATCGCCGCCGTAGTCATCGGCGGCCTGATCCTCCTCGCCCGCCTGGCAGATCTCCTGGTCGAGTGGCTGTGGCTTTCTTCGATCGGCTACGCCAGCGTCTTCCGGGTCATTCTCTCCGCCAAGGTCTTCTTGTTCATTGCCGTGTTCGCCATCTCGGCGGGCATCCTATGGGCGGCGGGGATGGTGGCGCACCATTTTGCGAGCGGGCCTCGCGTGCTGGCGCTGCACACCGGCTCCTCCGGACCGCCACGGTTCATCGGCATGCCCGGCGACGTGGCGGCACGCATTCCCTGGCGTGCCGCCCTTGCCGGCGCGGCCGTCGTCATCGGGCTGTTCATCGCCGACAGTGAAATGTCGCGCTGGGACCTGGCGCTGCGCTTCCTGCACCAGGTTCCCTTCGGCGAGCAGGACCCGATCTTCGGCAAGGACATCGGTTTCTACCTCTTCTCGCTGCCGCTTTATCTTGCCCTGAAGAACTGGCTGTACTGGTTGCTGCTCTGGAGCACGGCCATCGCTGCCGTGATTTATGGGATACGTGGCGATATCGTGCTCGGGCCGCCTGCCATCCGGCTGGCTCCCGCCGTGGCGGCGCATGGCTCGGCGCTGCTGGGCCTGTTCTTCCTGTTGAAGGCCTGGTCGTACTGGCTGGACCGCTATCTGCTGCTGTACGGCGATAACGGCGTCGTGGTGGGCGCCAGCTATACGGACATCCACGTCGAGCTGCCCGTGCTGTGGCTGCTCGCCAGCCTTGCCATCGCCGCGGCCTGCGCATCGCTGGCCAATATGCGCCGCCGCGACTATCGCGTGCCGGTCGCCGCGGTCTTGCTGGTGTCCGGCGGCTCTTTCCTGTTGGCCCTGGTCTATCCGGCGCTGTTCCATCGCTTCTATGTCAAGCCGAGCGAACTGGAACTGGAGGCGCCCTTCATTGCCCGCAATATCGCGCTGACCCGCAGGGCCTATGGCCTGGAACAGATCGAGGTCAAGCCGTTTCCCGCCGAGCAGGGACTGGATCTCGCCAAGATCGAGGCCAACCGGGCGACCATCGACAATGTCCGCCTGTGGGACGTGGCACCGCTGCTGGATACCTATGCGCAGCTGCAGGAGATCCGGACTTACTACAAGTTTCTCTCGCTGGACATCGACCGCTACCGCCTCGACAGCGGCTACCGCCAGGTCATGCTGTCCGCGCGCGAATTCGAGCCGGCCATGCTGCCGGCGAATGCCAAGACCTGGGTGAACCTGCATCTTTTGTTCACCCACGGCAGCGGCATCGTGATGTCGCCGGTTACCGAGAAATCAGCGGAAGGGCTGCCTTCCTTCTATCTGCGGGATATTCCGCCGGTGGCCGCCGGCGGTCCGCCGGTCGGGCAACCGCGCATCTATTTCGGCGAAGGCACACGCGACTACGTCATCGTCAAAGGCAGCGTGCCGGAGTTCGACTACCCGCAGGGCAAGGACAATGCCTATACCAGCTACCAGGGGCGGGACGGCATCGCCATCGGCGGCCTGGCGCGGCGCACCCTGTTCGCCTGGCAGCAGGGCGATGCCAACATCCTGCTGACCGGATACATCACCGGCCAAAGCCGGATCCTGATCCACCGCAATATCCAGGAACGGGTGCTGGCTATCGCGCCGTTCCTGAGCCTGGATCGGGACCCGTATATCGTGGCCAGCGGCGGGCGTCTTTACTGGATCCAGGATGCCTATACCACCAGCCGCTGGTTCCCCTATGCCCAGCCGGGCTTCGGCGAAAACTCCAACTACATCCGCAATGCGGCCAAGATCGTGATCGATGCCTATGACGGCGCCGTCGATTTCTATGTCAGCGATCCCGCCGACCCGATCGTGCAGACGTACCGGCGGATCTTCCCGGCCTTGTTCAAACCCCTGTCCGCCATGCCGGCGGATCTGCAGCGGCATATCCGCTACCCCGAGGAGCTGTTCCGGATCCAGGCGCAGCTTTACGGCGCCTACCATATGGACGCGCCGGAAGTCTTCTATAACCGCGAGGATCTCTGGCAGTTCCCGCGCGCCCCGGCCGGCATAGAAGGTACCAACGCTCCCGGCGCGCCCACCCCGCTGATGTCGCCCTACTACATGATCATGCGGCTTCCCGGCGAGGCGGACACCGAGTTCATCCTGATGATGCCGATGGTGCCCAGCCAGCGCGACAATATGATCGCGTGGCTGGCAGCCCGCTGCGATCCACCCGCATACGGCAAGCTCATCGTCTACGCCTTCCCCAAGGAGAAGCTGGTCTACGGCCCCTACCAGATCGAGGCACGCATCCAGCAGAACACCGAGATCTCGCAGCAGATCTCGCTATGGAACCAGATGGGCTCCCGCGTCATCCGCGGCCATCTCCTGGTCGTGCCGGTCGAGAACTCGATCCTCTACGTCTCGCCGCTCTACCTGCGCGCGGCGTCCGGCCAGTTGCCCGAATTGAAGCGCGTCATCGCGGCCTACGGCGACCGCGTGGTGATGGAAGACACCTTGGGCGAAGCCATCGCGGCGCTGTTCAAGGACAGCGCTCCGTCGGCACCATCCGCCCCCGGCCCGGCCGACGCACGCGCACGCGATGCGCTCGCCCACTATGACCGCGCCATCGAGCGGCTGAAGGCTGGAGACTGGAGCGGCTTCGGCGCGGAACTCGATGCGCTCAGGCCGCTGCTGGAAAAGCTTGGCGCCGACCGGGACGGCGAGCGCCGCTGAGGTGCGGGTTTACGGCTTGCCCGCGCGCGGCGGCCCGGCCCGCCGACGGGCGGCATCCGCAGGGGTACGCGCGACTCTCGGGCGCTAGCCCCGCCCGCTCTCCTCGATCGCCGCCGCCTCGACTTCCGCGTTGAATTCCCCATCCCTGGTGGCAATCAACTCCCTCGGCACCGCCGCAATCAGCGGCAGGATCAAGGCATAAACGAACGTAGTCGCCACCACACAATAGACAAATCCCCAT
This sequence comes from Cupriavidus sp. USMAA2-4, assembly GCF_001854305.1. Lineage (NCBI taxonomy): Bacteria > Pseudomonadati > Pseudomonadota > Betaproteobacteria > Burkholderiales > Burkholderiaceae > Cupriavidus > Cupriavidus sp. USMAA2-4. The sequence goes on from NZ_CP017749.1 coordinate 3,281,345, forward strand.
TCCTCCCCGCTGCGATAGATCCACGACCCCAGCAGGTCCCCAGCCCGCCCCGACAGCGCGAACACCCCGTCCACCAGCATCATCAGGGTTCCCTGCAGCCCCGGCGGGCAGGCGCGCATCGCCAGGTCGAAGTAGGCCGCGGTAGCCACGCCGCCCATCAGCCCGATCGGCGCCGCCAGCACCAGCGCGAGATTGGCCGAGTGGATGAAGGCCAGCGGGATCATCTGCGGAATGGCAACCAGAGTGCCCCACCACAGCAGCTTGCTCAGCGCCACCCTCTTGCACAGGTAGCCGTACAGCAGGAAGGTCGGCACGAAGGCGGCGGCGAAGATGCCGTTGTAGTAGGAGTAGACGGCATCGGAGGCGTGCAGCGTATTGCTCAGGTAGAACTGCAGCGGCGTGGCGGCGCCCGGCGCGAAGTTCCACAGGAAGCAGATCAGCAGCGCGGGGTAGATGGCCCGATGGTTGACCAGCCGGCGGACGTTGCCGACGAAGTCCGTGCGCCGGGCCTGCGGTTGCTCGTAGGCATGGCGGAAGACGGAGGCCGGTTTCCACAGGGACAGCAGGGCGAGGCCGAGATTGAGCACCGCCACCAGCAGGAAGGCTTGCTGCGCACCGAGGTGGTCGGAGACGTAGCCGGAGGCGAAGGCGCTCGCCACGACCGGGATGGTGCCGACGACGTTCCATAGAGCGCTCAGCCGGCCGGACATCAGCTTTTCCTGGCCGACCAGCGCGATCAGCCCTTGGTACGCGGCGGCGACGAAGCGGGAGGACAGCATCGCCAGCAGCATGCCGAGGCCCAGGCTCGCATAGGAAAGGCCACTGAAGGCCATGCCGAGCAGCGCGACGGCGGTGAGCGGGGCGAAGATCAGGAAGAAGCCGCGGTCGCGCCAGCCCAGCGGGTTCCATTGGTCGCGCGCGAGGCCGAAGGCGAAGGCGAAGTAGACCGGAATGCCGGTCAGCAGCCGGAACACGGAAATCTCCGTGGCGGTGGCGTGCAGCTGGTTCTTGAGCAGGTAGGAAGTCTGGATATCGACCAGCGCGCCGCCCGGTGCGGCCAGGTAGGTGAGCAGGGTCAGGCAGCCGAAGTACAGCAGGGTCCGGTCGCGGCCTTCGGCACCGTTATGACCTGAAGCGGCCAGCATATGCGTCCCCCACGCGGCAAGAGCGGGATGGCGTCCGGTGCCGGGCAGGCGGCCGGAACGGCTCGTGGCCCCACGTCCTTGGGCACCGGCGCGGCGATGGCTGCCGCCGGCGGCCAACCGGGCGGTCGTGGTGCCGACATGCCAAGGTGCGCCCGCTTGTCGCTGCCGTCAAGCCGGAATCACGCACGGCCCAGGCGCTCGAGATAGGCAACCAACATATCGGCCATGGCGTCCGCGTAGATATCGATTTCCTCGTCGCAGCGCGGCGCCTCCGAGAACTGCTTGCCGACCGCGCCGAGCGTGCTGGCGATCAGCCCGCCGGCCAGCGCCCGCGTCGCGTCCGAGGCCGCGGGCAGGGCCTCGCGCATGAAGGCGTCGACGATGCCCTGCCCCGCCGCCTTCACCTCCTGCGCTTCGGGCGCATCGCGATAGAGCGGCGCGGCGTCGTTGAGCGCCCCCCGGATGGCGGCTTCTTCGCATTCGGAACGCAGGAAGGTGTGCACCAGGATGCGCAGCCGTTCGAACGGCGGCCGGGCGCGGTCTTCGAGAATGGCGCGCAGCAGTTCGGTGGTCCGGCGCCATTCGTCGCTTTGCAGGCGGAACAGGATGGCCGCCTTGTTGGGGAAGTACTGGTACAGCGAGCCGACGCTGACGCCGGCCCGCTCGGCCACGCGCGCGGTGGTGAAACGTGGTGCGCCTTCTTCGGCCAGAACCTGAACAGCGGCTTGCAGGACGGCCGTGACCAGTTCGGTGGAGCGGGCCTGCCGGGGCTGTTTTCGCGAGGCAATCTGGGTGTTTCGGCGCGGCGGCATGGGGCGGTCGGCAATGCGAATAGAAAACCTGAAGGATTCGTCGCATTATAGGTTTCACTCTTTCAATGAGGAAAGCCCGATGACTACCCTGACCACCTCCCCCGTCGCTCCCTTGCTGGAGCGCCTGTTCGCCGAGGCCGACGCGGCCTCGCCGGCGCTGCTTGCCGGCTTCGCCGACCTCGCGCCGGCCGAGCGCGCACGGCTGCTGCAGAGCAAGACCGATTATCTCGAGCTCTATGGCCGCCTGAAGGACGTGCCGCTGCCGGTCTCGCGCGCAACCGGCCGCCTGCTCTACCTGCTGGCGCGCGGCTGCGGCGCGCGCAGCATCGTGGAGTTCGGCACCTCTTTCGGCATCTCGACCCTGCACCTGGCGGCGGCGCTGCGTGACAACGGCGGCGGCCACCTGATCACCAGCGAGTTCGAGCCGTCCAAGGTAACGCGCGCCCGCGCCAACCTGGCCGCCGCCGGCCTCCACGACCTGGTGGAAATCCGTGTGGGCGACGCCCTGCAGACACTGGCCTCCGACCTGCCCGCGCGCATCGACCTGCTGCTGCTCGACGGCGCCAAGGCGCTCTACCCCGACATCCTCGCCCTGGTGGAGAGCCGGCTGCGGCCCGGTGCGCTGATCGTGGCCGACAACGCCGATGACAGCCCGGAATACCTGGCGCGCGTGCGCGCGCCGGCGGCAGGCTATCTGTCGGTGCCATTCGCGGAGGATGTGGAGTTGTCGATGCGGCTGGGCTGAGCCTGCGCTGACTGGCATCATGGCGGATTGGCAAGGCAATCGCGCAGTTCCCGCCCTGCCCATTGGATACCCCATCCTGCCACCCACATGAAACCAGCACCACGGATCTTCCTCAAGGCATTGCTCAGCGTCCCGGTCGGCTACGGCCTGGCCTATCCCTTCTTCCACCCCGAGGCCGGCGGCGGCATCCTCGCTGAAATGCAGCGCTTCGGTCAGGGCACCGGCGCGGCCGTGGCCCTGGTCTTCCTCGCCCTGGTCTACCTGTACGCCCGTGACCTGAAGACGTCGCTGTCGCTGGTCTCGCCACAGGCCCGCCGCGCTTCCCCTGCCAGCGTATGGCTGATGTTCCTGCTGCCCTACAACTTCATCGAAGACTTCTGCATCGTGGCGAACGTCGCGCGCTCCCTGGAGGCGCAAGCGCGTTCCCACGCAGGCCTGGCGCGGTTCCGCTCCTTCGGCCTGGCAAGCGGCATCGGCTGGTGTGCGGCGCAGCTCGTCTCATTGCTGCCGAACGCGCTGGGATCGGCCGCCGGCCTGGCCGCTCTCGCCTTCTGGGCCTGGCATTGGGCCTTCATCCGCCGGGCCAATCGCGTTCTCGGGCAGGCTGCCGAACCTGCATCGCGCCAAGTGCGCCGCCAACAGGGGGGCGCCTGAGAAGCGTGGCCCCGGGCAGGCGCATCGCGTGCGTCCCCGGCCGCCGCAGCCACCACGCGCCAGCGCCTGCCTTCGCTTCCGGCCCGTCGCGCAGTGAGCCGAAGCCGGCCCGGCGCTCGTCGTCCTGCCCGGTAGCCCCTGGTCCTGCCACAACGTCGCCGCGTGGCACGGCTGAGGCCATCGCCCTCAGCGCGGCAACCCTCGCAAGGCCGCAACGAGCCGCCCTACCTCCTCCACCGTGGTCAGGTAGCTGACCGATGCCCGCGCCACCTGGTCCAGGCCGCGCGCGCGCATGTCGAGCGGCGTATAGGGAATGCCGCTGGTGCCGATCGAGATACCCTGCGCCGCCAGCGCGCGCTGCAGCGCGGCCGGCTCGTGCCCGGCCACCTGGAAGGCCACCAGGCCGGAGCGTTCGGTGCCCGCGTCGAGCACCGTCACGCCGGCAACCGCGGCCAGCTCCGCGCGCAGGTGGGCGGCCGTGGCCAAGATCCGCGCGCGGATGGCCGGCAGGCCGATGGCCAGCGCTTCGCGCAGCGCGTTGGCGAGACCGCAGCGCAACGCCAGCGAGGCCTCCGCCGCTTCGAAGCGGCCGGCGTCCTGGCGCAGCCGCGGCTCGCCATGGGCGTCGAGCGGCGCGGCATGGCGGTCGACCCAGGCCGGCGTGGCCATGCGCGGCAGGAACCCGCGCCGTACATAGAGCAGGCCGGTACCGCGCGGCGCGCGCAGCGCCTTGCGGCCAGCCGCGCTCAGCACGTCGCAGCCGAGGCGGGCCACGTCGACCGGCAACTGGCCGACCGCCTGCGCGGCATCGACGAAGTACGGGATGCCATGGCGGCGCGCCACCTGGCCCACGGCCTCGGCCGGATTGATCAGGCCGCCGTTGGCCGGCAGCCAGGTCAGCGCGATCAGGCGCACGCGTTCGTCCAGCATGGCCTCGAGCGCGGCGGGATCGACCGTGCCGTCCGGCGCGCAGGGGATGGTTTCGACCGAAGCCCCGGCCTCGCGTGCCGCCAACTGCATGACCGCAAGATTGCCGCCCCATTCGTGGCGGCTGACCAGCATGCGCTCGCCCGCACGCCAGCGGCCCAGCGCGGCGAAGGCGCTGCCCCAGCCTTGCGAGGTGCCGCCGGTCAGGGCGATCTCGTCGGGCCCGGCGTTGAGCAGCGTGGCGGCGAGCACGCGCGCCTGCTCGCTCTGCTCCGCGGCGGCCACGCCGGCCTCCATCGGCCCGCGCGTGGCCTCGCGCTCCAGGTGGGCGTGGATCGCGCCGAGGGTGGCGGCGGAGGGCAAGGAAGCGCCCGCGTGGTTGAAGTGGATGGTCGTGCGCGTGCCGGGCGTGGCGGCGCGCAAGGCGTCGACCGCGGCGTCGGTGAGCAGTGCGGTCATGGCGGATCAGGCTGCGGGCTGGCCAGGCTGGCCGGACGGCGCGTCCAGCGGCCGCAGGGCGACCACGGCCTCGATCTCGACGGCGCTGCCGGTGGGCAGCTCCGCCACGCCGACGGCGCTGCGCGCGTGCCGGCCGGCCTCGCCGAAGACCTGCACCATCAGGTTGGAGGCGCCGTCGGCCACCGCGCTCTGCCGGCGGAAGCCCGGCGCGCTGGCGACGAAGACGCCGAGGCGCACGATGCGCGCCACGCGGTCGAGGCGGTCGCCGGTGGCGGCCGCGATCTGCGCCAGCACAGCCAGCGCGCACAATCGCGCCGCCTCGATGCCCTCGGCTTCCGTGACCTCGGCGCCGAGGTGGCCGACGCAGGCCGTCTCGCCCTGGCGGCGCGCGATCTGGCCGGAGATATACAGCAGGTTGCCCTCCTGCACGAAGGGAACATAGTTGGCGGCCGGCGCGGCGGCGGCCTCCAGGTGCAGGCCGAGTTCGGCCGCGCGTGCGCTGAGGGACTGGGTCATGGGGATCGCTCGGGTCGGGGATCGCGGGTTGCGGCTTGCAGGTTGCGATCGGGAAGTCCCATGCTAGCGCCGGCCGCGGCGCCTGACCAATCAATCCTTTGCGCGCACGGATGAGCCAGATTGATCCATGCCGCCGTCGTCCTTGCCGAGCGGCGCCGCGCCTGCGTTGCCGACCTCCTCCACGGCTTGCGCGGCCACGGCCATCAGCCAGTCGCAGAAGGTCTCCAGCGCCGCGCCGCGCGGCCCGTTCGCCGTCACCAGCCACCAGCCGATGTCCGGGTCGTCCAGCACCATGCCGGGCAAAGCGTGCACCAGCGCGCCGCTGGCGAGATGCGGCCCGATCAGGCGGTGACGGCCCATGGCGATGCCCTGGCCGGCCAACGCGGCCTCGACCACGATGTTGTAGTCATGCAGGTGCACGGTCTGCGCCTGGCCCAGGTCCAGGCCGAAGCGGGCCGCCCAGGCGGCCCACTCGAAGGGCTCGCTGGCGTGCGAGCTGAGGATGGGGAAGCGCAGCAGGTCCTGCGGGCGCAGCCGCCGCGGCGGCCGCGGCGGCCGCCCCGGGCCGGCGAGCAGCGCCGGCGCGCACACCACCGCCAGCCGTTCCGGCATCAGCTTGCGCGCGCGCAGGCCGGGCCACTTGCCGCGGCCGTAGCGGATCGCCACGTCCACCTCGCCGCGCGCGAGGTCGGCCAGCGCGATGTCGGGCCGCAGGCGCAGTTCGATACCCGGGTGCGCCGCGTGGAAGCCGCGCAGGCGCGAGGCCAGCCAGCGCGTGCCGAAGGAGGCCAGCAGCCCGACCGTCAGCACGCTCGGCGCGGACGCGGCGCGGATCGCTTCGGTACCCAGCCGCAGGCGCTCGAAGGCCGCCGCCACGTGGACCTGGTAGGCCTGCCCTGCCTCGGTCAGCGCGACCGCGCGCGGGCGCCGCGCGAACAGCGGCAGGCCCAGGTCTTCCTCCAGTTTCTTGATATGGTGGCTGACCGCGCTCTGGGTCACGTTCAGTTCCTGCGCCGCGCTGCTGAAGCTCAGGTGGCGCGCCACCGCCTCGAAGACGCGCAGGGACAGCAGCGGCGGGATGGGGCGCACGGAACGCATGGCAGGCACGGCAACAAGGCAGGACGCGGAAGGCGGACCATTCTACGCCACGCCTCACGCGCCGCCGCGGCCACGCTGGCGCTCAGCGCGCATCGGCCCCGCCCCTCGCGGGCGCTTCGTCCCCGCTATGCCGCGCGCAGCGCCCACAGGACGTCGAGCACATGCTCGGTGGCACGCTCGACCTGCCCCGCGCGATGCGCCAGGCCCAGCTGCCGCCACAGTGCCGGGCGCAGCGGCCGCATCACCACACGCGCGTCCGGCACCGGCGTGGTGGCCTCGTGCGGCAGCAGCGCCGCGCCATAGCCGGCCGCCACCAGGCTCTTGATGGCGTCGTTGTAGTTGAGCTGGATGCGCGGCACCGGCCGGTGGCCGCCGCTGGCGAACCACTCGGCGGTCAGGCGCGACAGGCGCGTGGTGCCGTCGTTCAGGATCAGCGGGCGCGACACCAGCCAGGCCGGCGTGATGCGCGCCGGACAAGGCCAGCTCGCCGGCAGGAAGGCCAGCACCGGGTCGCGCCGCCAGGGGCGGATGGCCAGTCCCGCCACGCGCGCCTGCGGCAGCGCCACCAGGCCGACCTCCAGCGTGCCGGCGGCCAGCCGCGCCAGCGTCTCCTGGGAGGTCAGCACGGCCACCTGCACGTCGATGTCGGGATGCCGCTCCGCCAGCATGGCCAGCGCCTGCGGCAGCAGGTGGGCGATGGCGCCGGTCGAGGCGCCGAGGCGCACCCGCCCGGCCAGGCCCTGCACCTGGCGCTGCACGTCGTCCAGCGCCTGGTCGGCATCGGCCAGCAGGCGGCGGGCGCGCTCCACCAGCGTCTCGCCGATGGCGGAGGGCCGCACCTCGCCACGCTTGCGCGTCAGCAGCGGCGCGCCGACGCGGGCCTCCAGCTCGGCGATATGCAGGCTGACGGTGGGCGGCGCCAGGTGCAGCGCGCGCGCGGCCTCGGCGAAGGAGCCCAGGTCGGCGATGGCGACGAGGGTACGCAGGCGGTCCAGGCTGATTTCGCGCATCGGCGGCACTCCGGTTGAGGGTGGGTCCGTGGCAGCGGACTTCATTCAGGAAAGATGAACTTCAGCGTCATGAAATTCAACTTTTCCGATTCTATCCGGTGGCGCAAGATGGCGCTTCCCGTACCGGCCACGCCGGCCCCGGGCTGACGCTTTCCCACCGATTCCCAAGCCACTTTCGAGGACCCACATCATGCGCTACCCCCTCGTTTTCATCGACGGCGACCAGGGCACCACCGGCCTGCAGATCCACGAACGCCTGCGCGACCGCGACGACCTGCGCCTGCTGACGCTGCCCGCCGGCCAGCGCAAGGATGCACGCGCCCGCGCCGAGGCCATCAACGCTTGCGACATCGCCATCCTGTGCCTGCCGGACGCGGCCGCGCGCGAGGCGGTGGCATCCATCGCCAACCCGGCGGTGCGCGTGATCGACGCCAGCTCGGCGCACCGCACGCAAGCCGGCTGGACCTACGGCTTCCCGGAAATGGCGGCGGGCCAGGCGCAGCGTATCGCCGGCGCGTTGCGCGTCAGCAATCCGGGCTGCTACCCCACCGGGGCGATCGGCCTGCTGCGCCCCCTGGTGGAGGGCGGCCTGCTGCCGCCCGCTTACCCGCTCGCCATCCATGCCGTGTCGGGCTACTCCGGCGGCGGCCGCGCCGCGGTCGATACCTACGAGGGACCGGACGCCGACCAGGCCCTGCCGTTCCAGGTCTACGGCCTTGGCCTGGCGCACAAGCACGCGCCCGAGATCCAGCAGTACGCGGGCCTGGCGCGGCGCCCCGCGTTCGTCCCGGCCTACGGCGCCTTCCGCCAGGGCATCGTGCTGACGGTGGCGCTGGAACTGGACCTGCTGGCCTCCGGCACGGACGGCGACAAGCTGCATGCCTGCCTGGCCGACCACTACGCCGGCGCGCGCCATGTCGAGGTGATGGCGCCGGCCGAGGCGGCCGCCGCCACCCGCCTCGACCCGCAGGCGCTGAACGGCACCAACGACCTGCGCCTGGCCGTGTTCGCCAACCGCGAGCATGGGCAGGTATTGCTGGCGGCGGTGTTCGACAACCTGGGCAAGGGCGCTTCGGGCGCGGCGGTGCAGAACCTCGACCTGATGCTGGCGGGCGTGGCGGCCGACGCGCGCCAGGCGGCCTGACGCGGGCGGGCGGCCCCTGGCACCGGCCGGGGCGCCCGCCGACATCAGGCCGCACATCGCGGCAGCATTCCCGATCGCCTCCGCGCATCCCCAGCCCCGCCGATCGCCGCGCGCCGGGTCCCGGACCGAGCCCGGCCAGCACCGGCGATCCCGCGCTGCCGCCGGCCCGGGTTCCGTCCATATTGACCGGACCTCACACCCTTGCCGACAATGCCGTCCACGGCATCCGTACCGGTGCCACCATCGTCGGGGATCCCGTCATTGGAACCCAGGGAGCATGCCATGAGGGGATTGCGTTTTCGCCTGGTTTGCCGCGTCGTCGTGGCGCTGGGCACGATCTGCGCCTTGGCCGCCCCCGCGCTGCCGGCGCACGCTGCATCCGCGGCAACCTTTCCCGATTTCACCACCCCACCGGAGCAGATCGCGCGCGCCGTCCTGGCCGATGAGCCCGGCACCGTCGCGGTCGGCATATGGCGCCAGGACCACGAACAGTCGGCGCTGCTGCGCCGCGCGTCGGAGGATGGTCCTGCCATGGTGCAAAGCGCAGCCGCCGGCGCCGAGCCGCTGTTCGAGATCGGCTCGATCAGCAAGCTCTTCACCGGACTGCTGCTGGCCCAGGCCGTGGAGCACGGCGAGCTTGGGCTGGACGATTCGCTCGGCACCTTGCTCGGCGGCGCCTACCGGCTGGCGCCGGAGACCGCCGCCGTCACGCTGCGGCAGCTCGTCACCCATGGCGCCTGCCTGCCGCGCGAGGCGCCCGGCTTTCCGGGCTATACCGAGCCCAACCCCTTCGCCGCCATCGACCGCCAGCGCCTCTACGCCGCCGTGGCCGGCCTGCGGCTGGCACACGCGCCACCCTGCGCCGGCGCCTACAGCAACTTCGGCATGGGCCTGCTCGGCCAGTTGCTGGCCGACCACTACGGCAAACCCTGGGCCACCCTGGTGCGCGAGCGCATCACCGGCCCGCTGGGCATGCACGACACCATGCAGGTACTCGGCGCCCGGCAGGAACGGCTGGTGCCCGGCCGCTTCCACCTGGAACCCGCGCCGCCCTGGGACTTCGATGCCCTGGCCGGCGCGGGCGCGCTGCGTTCCAGCACCACCGACCTGCTGGCCTTCGCGCGCGCCCTGTCGGCAGGCAGCGCCGGCCCGCTGGGCCCGGCCGCCACGCGCATGCTGACGCCGCTCGGCCGCTACCGCGCCGGAGAGATCGGCTACGCAGTCATGATGCGAGGCACCGGTGCGCACCGGACCTACTTCCACGACGGCCTGACCGCCGGCTACCGCGCCCTGCTCGTGTTCGCGCCGGACACCGGCGAGGCGGCAGCGCTGCTGGCCGCCAATACGCATGCCGAGCCATCCCGGCTGCTGACCGGCGTGCTGGCGCGCCGCTACCCGCCCGCCGCCACGGCCCGCGGTACACCGTCGGACGCCGAGCTGGCGGCCGTCAGCGGCAGCTACCGCGTCGACCGGGACACCTTGGAGATCTTCGCCGCGCAGGACGGCCGGCTGTACCGCCGGTTCTCCGGCGGCGGCTTCCGGCCGCTCGAGCCGGCCGGGACCGATACCTTCATCGATGCGCCCGTCGGCGCCGAATTCGTCTTCCGGCGGCAGGACGGCCGCGTAGCCGGCGTAGACCTGTATCAAGGCGGTGGGAGCTATTCGGCAAGCCGCACCGAAGCGGCGGCGCCTGCGGCGGTGGTGATCGAGCCGGCACGCGCCGCCGACTACGACGGCCGCTACGCAGGCAAGCGCCTGCTGCGCACGGAACTGAAGCTGGATGTCCGGCAGAGCGGCGGCCAGCTCGGCGTCCGGCTGGGCAATTTCTGGCGGCAGCCGGTCTTTCCGCTGCCGGGCCGACCCGACCGTTTCGTCTTCGAAGACGGCCGCGCGCAGCTCCAGTTCACCCGCGACGCAGGCGGCAAGGTCGACGGCGCAGTGCTGTACGACCGTGGCGTGATTTCGGTGCAGCGGTTGCCCTGAGGCACCGCGGCATGGCGGCAGCGTCCCGCCGCTCAAGCCGCCGGGTAGCTCGCCACCTCGATCAGGTTGCCATCCGGATCGCGGCAATAGACTGAAGTCATCGGCCCGAGCGCGCCGGTGCGCTCGGCCGGCCCGGCCTCGATCGGCACCTCGCGAGCGAGGAAATGCGCCACCACTTCCTTCGGCGGCATGCGGGTGATGAAGCACAGATCGTCGCTGCCGGCGGTGGGACGGACGCCGGTGAACCATGCCACCGTGTCTTCGCCGACCGGCCGCAGGTTGATCTTCTGCTGGCCGAACCTGACGCTGACGCGCGTGCCGGTACGGGAGGCAAAGTCCTCGCGCTGCATGCCGAGCACGTGTTCGTACCAGGCGGCGCTGGCCTCCACGTCTTTCACATTGAGGACGATATGGTCGAAGCGGTCGATCACCAGGCTCATGGCAGGGTCCTGTGGGCGGTGGGTGGAGGAAGGGAGCCCCGCGGCCGGCTTGGCGCGCGGGCTGTCGTACTCTACACCGGATGGCGCCGACGCCGCGCCGGGGTCCGCCTACGGACGCAGCAGGTCCAGCCCGCCGAAGGCGACCACGCCGCTCAGGGCCAGCATCGACACGGAGTCGTGGGAGAACAGGAGGATCGCCGCGGCTGTCCAGCTCACGACGAAGAATGCAGCCATCCGCTTCATGGGGTAGTACCGGGTGCAATGCCGTGCAGGTTCACGGCCGCCCGACCCGCATGTTGGCAGCCGGGACAGCCGGGCACACGGCCGAGGGCCGGGCGACGGGGGCGCGGGAGACAGCGGGACAGGGGTTGAAATCGTCAGCGGCCCGTCCAGGCGGGCCGCTCTCACTCGCTTCCGCCGCGTGGCGGAAGCGTGGCGATCAGTATAAACCCTAGGTCAGCCCGCCACCAACGGGAATATCGGCCGATCTGCCGGCTTCTCCCGGCATTCCCTCTCGATGTGCATCCAACGCCGCCGCTACCGATGTGCCAGCGCGACGGCGGAGCGCGGCGCCGTGCCCTGGCCTCAGGCCGCGCCTTCGCGCAGACGCTCCTGGGCCCACAGCACGGCCACGCGGGCCGGCGCCTGGGCGCTGGCGCGCACGCGCTCGGCCAGCTCCAGCACGCGCTCGCGGATGCCGGCCACTTCGGCCATCACCGTGGCCTCGTCGGCGCCGCCCAGGAATTCGCGGGCGCAGCTGATGATGCCACCGGCATTGATGAGGAAGTCGGGTGCGTAGAAGATGCCACGGCGCTGCAGTACATCGCCTTCGGCCAGCGAGGCGAGCTGGTTGTTGGCCCCGCCCGCCACCACCTGGAAGGCGCAGCCGGCGGCCACCGCCGGCGTGATGACGGCGCCCAGTGCGCACGGCGCGAACACGTCGGCCTGCACCTGGACGATGTTGTCCGGCGCCACGGTGCGGGCGCCGAAACGTTCGGCGGCCTGCGCCACCTTGGCGGCGTCGACGTCGGCCACGACCAGGCGGGCGCCGGCTTCGTGCAACAGGCGGCACAGCTCCCAGCCGACCGAGCCCAGGCCCTGCACGGCCACGGAGACGCCGTCCAGGCCGGTGCGGCCCAGCGCGACCTGCACCGCGGCTTCGATGCCGACGAACACGCCATAGGCGGTCTTGGGCGAGGGATTGCCGCCGAAGCCGCCGGCGCGCGGCAGGCCGCTGATATAGCGCGTTTCCGCCTGGGCGGCGCGCATGTCTTCCACCGTGGTGCCGACATCCTCGGCGGTGATATAGCGTCCGTCCAGCGACTCCACCAGGCGGCCGAAGGCTTGGAACAGCGCCGCGCGGTCGGTCTGGCCGGGCGCGCGCAGGATCACGGCCTTGCCGCCGCCGAACGGCAGCCCGGCCAGCGCGTTCTTGTAGGACATGCCCTGCGACAGACGCAAGGCGTCGGTCAGCGCGTCCTGCTCGGCCGCATAGGTCCAGTAGCGGCAGCCGCCGAAGGCCGGGCCGCGGGACGTATCGTGGATGGCAATGATGGCTCGCAGGCCCGACGCGGGGTCGGTGGCAAGCGTGATGTGCTCATGGGACGGGCCTTCGCCCGTGCCGAACAGGCCGCGGGCGGCGTCGGCGGGGATGCGTGCAGTCAAGACGTCTTCTCCAGCAGGAATGGAAGCGCAAAGGGGTAGCTCTGCCTTCCCGGCACACCGCGTCGGGTCGCGAAGCGGTGCAGGTTCGACGGCTGCCGGCAAGCGGCGGCGGCCATCATGGGCGGACCGGGTGCCAATTGTGTTGGCGCCTGGCCCGGGAAACTCGCGGTTGCCGCCATGCGAAGCGGCACCGAGGGCGCATCGTAGCGGAATCCGCGCGGCGGCGGCATCAGGGTTTCAGGGGAGTTGACGGCGGCGGCATCCGGCGGGCCAGGCCTGGCCCGCCGCAGCGGAGGGCCGTACCGTGCGGCCGGGCTACGTGGCCGGGGCCGCATTGCGGCACGGGTGCGCGAGCCTATACTCAAGGCACGATCCCGGACCGCCCACCGGCCTCCCGGCACGCTGTCCGGCAACGCTTCCCGCGCAAGGAGCCCGCCATGTTCCAACACCTGCTGATGCCGGTCGACGGTACCCCGGGCTCCGAGGCCGCCTTCCGCAAGGCGCTGGAATTCGCCGCCGCCATCGGCGCCCGCCTCACGCTGCTGCATGTGATCCCGGATTTCCAGCTCCACACCTACCAGGTGGAACTGCTGGGCGACACCCGCACACGGTACGCGCGCGAGGCCAGCCGCGCCGCGGAGGACTACCTGGGTGGCTTCGCCAGCGAGGCGGTCGAAGCCGGCGTGCCCTGCGATACGGTGGCGCTGATCCACGACCATCCCTACGAGGCCATCCTCGACACCGCACGCGACAAGGGCTGCGACCTGATCGCGATGGCCTCGCACGGCCGGCGCGGCATGGTCGGCATGCTGCTGGGCAGCGAGACGCGCAAGGTGCTGACGCATGGCAGCATCCCCGTGCTGGTCTACCGCTAGATCCCTCGCCAGGCCTGCCGCCGGACGCCTGCACCGCCCCGCCGTCAGGCCTCCCAGTCGAGCAGCACCTTGCCGCTGTTGCCCGACATCATGGCGGCAAACCCCGCCTCGTACTCCGCCACCGGGAAGCGGTGCGTGATCATGGGCGCCAGGTCCAGCCCGCTCTGCAGCATCGCCACCATCTTGTACCAGGTCTCGAACATCTCACGGCCGTAGATGCCCTTGATCTCCAGGCCCTTGAAGATGACCTGGTTCCAGTCGATCGGCACGCTCGACGGCGGTATGCCCAGCAGGGCGATCTTGCCGCCGTGGTTCATGGCCTCAAGCATGGCCGCGAACGCCGACGGCACGCCCGACATCTCCAGGCCCACGTCGAAGCCTTCGACCATGTGCAGGCCGGCCGCCACCTCGCCCAGGTCCTCGCGCGCGACGTTGACCGTGCGCGTGGCGCCCATGCGCGCCGCCAGCGCGAGGCGGTAGTCGTTGACGTCGGTGATGACCACGTTGCGGGCGCCCACGTGGCGCGCGATCGCCGCGGCCATGATGCCGATCGGCCCGGCGCCGGTGATCAGCACGTCCTCGCCGACCAGGTTGAAGGACAGCGCGGTATGGGTGGCATTGCCGAAGGGATCGAAGATGGCGGCGATCTCGTCGGGGATATCGTCCGGGATGCGGAAGGCGTTGAAGGCGGGGATCACCAGGTATTCGGCGAAGGCACCGGCGCGGTTCACCCCGACGCCGACCGTGTTGCGGCACAGGTGGCGCCGCCCGGCGCGGCAGTTACGGCAGAAGCCGCAGGTGATATGGCCCTCGCCGGAGACGCGGTCGCCGATGGCCAGCCCGCGCACCTCCTGGCCGATCGCCACCACCTCGCCCACGTACTCGTGCCCGACCTGCATCGGCACGGGGATGGTGTGCTGCGCCCACTCGTCCCACTTCCAGATATGGACATCGGTACCGCAGATGGCCGTCTGGCGGATGCGGATCATCACGTCGTTGTGGCCGACCTCGGGCTCGGGCAGGTCGGTCAGCGCCAGGCCTGGCGCGCGTTCTAGCTTGGCAAGGGCTTTCATGCTGGACCTCCTGCTTCCAGCTTAGGCGATGGCGGGCGGAAAGCGGAGCACGATGCGCAACATGAGGCGCAACATAAGGCGCAACATGAGGTGCAAGACCAGGCCGGGCACGGCGGGGAACCCCTCAGGGAATCGCGCCCAGCTTGCGCCCGACCTTGGCAAAGGCTGCCACCGCCTGCTCGACCTGCGCCGGGGTGTGGGCCGCGCTCATCTGCGTGCGGATGCGGGCACGCCCGCGCGGCACCACCGGATAGGAGAAGCCGATCACGTAGACGTGCTCCGCCAGCAGGGCGTCGGCCATGGCGGTGGCCCGGTCGGCGTCGCCCAGCATGACCGGGATGATGGGATGCCGGCCCGGCACCAGCGTGAAACCCAGCGCGCTCATCTCGCGGCGGAAAAGCTCGCCGTTGGCGCGCACACGCGCGCGCAGCGCGGCGCCCTCCTCGCTGCCGAGCAGCTCCAGCACCTTCAGCGTGGCGGTGGCGATGCTGGGCGCCAGCGCGTTGGAGAACAAGTAGGGCCGGGAGCGCTGGCGCAGCAGTTCGACCACCTCGCGCCGGGCCGCCACATAGCCGCCGGAAGCGCCGCCCAGCGCCTTGCCGAGGGTGCCGGTGAGGATGTCGATGCGCCCCTCGACGCCGCACAGCTCGGGCGTGCCGCGCCCGTGCTCGCCGACGAAGCCCACCGCGTGCGAATCGTCCACCATCACCAGCGCGCGGTAGCGGTCGGCGAGGTCGCAGATGCCCTTCAGGTTGGCGACGATGCCGTCCATGGAGAACACCCCGTCGGTGGCGATCACCTTGAAGCGCGCGGCGCCGGCCTCGGCCTCCTGCAGGCGGGCCTCCAGGTCGGCCATGTCGTTGTTGCTGTAACGGTAGCGGCGCGCCTTGCTCAGGCGGATGCCGTCGATGATGCTGGCGTGGTTGAGCTCGTCGCTGATGATGGCGTCGCGATCGTCGAACAGCGTCTCGAACAGGCCGCCATTGGCATCGAAGCAGCTGGAGTAGAGGATGGTGTCCTCGTAGCGCAGGAAGGCGGCCAGCGAGGCTTCCAGCGTCTTGTGGACCGACTGCGTGCCGCAGATGAAGCGCACCGACGCCATGCCGAAGCCGTCTTCCGAGAGGCCGCGACGGGCCGCCTCGATCAGGCGCGGGTCGTCGGCCAGGCCCAGGTAGTTGTTGGCGCAGAAGTTCAGCACCTCGCCGCCGGCCGCCAGCCGGATGGCGGCGGCCTGCGGGCTGCCGATGACGCGTTCGGCCTTGTAGAAGCCTTCGGCGCGGATGGCGGCGAGCGTGTCGCGCAGATGCGGAAGATAGCGGTCGTCCATGTCGGCTCCCCCGGGCGGCAAGATGGCAGGCCGGAGCGGCGGACTGAGCGCCCGCGCGCGTCCCGGCCCGACCAGTCTAGTGCGCGCGCCGGGCGCGCACAAGACGGCCGCGCCAAGGCTGCCGCCTCAGGCGTACTTGCCGGTCAGGCCGCCATCCACCACCAGCTCGGTGCCGGTGATGTAGGCCGCCGCGTCCGAGGCCAGGAAGGCACAGGCGTGGGCCACCTCCCAGGCACTGCCCATGCGCCCCATCGGCACCTGGCGCGCGCGCGCCTGGCGGGCCTCGTCCAGGCTGTCCTGCGAGAACATGTGCGCCACCGTGCCGGCGATGCGCGGCGTGTCGATCAGGCCCGGCACCACGGTGTTGGCGCGCACGCCGTGCGGCGCGTACTGCTGCGCCACCATGCGCGTGAACTGCATCACCGCGGCCTTGGTCACGCTGTAGGCCAGGTGCGGATAGCCCACGTAGCGCATGCCCGCCACCGAGGCGATGGCGACGATGGCGCCTCGCCCCTGCTCCACCATGCCGGGCAGCACCTGCTGCGTGCACAGCAGCAGGCTGCGCACATTGACGGCGTGGACCCGCTCGAGGTCGGCCGCGCTGGTCTCCATCGGCCCCCCGGTCTTGCCGATGCCGGCATTGTGGTGCAGCACGTCGATGCGGCCGAAGTGCTCGCGCGCGGCAGCAAAGACGCGCACGATGTCGCCCTCCTCCGCCAGGTCGCCCTGCAGCGTCAGCGCGCTGCCGCCCTCGGCGCGGATCAGCGCCGTGGTCTCGTCGGCCGAGGCGGCATCGCGGTCCACCACGCAGACTTGCGCGCCGAGCCGGGCGTAGGTCACGCAGGAAGCGCGGCCGATGCTCCAGCCTGGCCCCGCCGAGCCGCCGCCGGCCACCAGCACGGTGCGGCCGGACAGGTCGAGCGGCAGCGCCGGCGCGTTCATTGCCCGGCTCCGCCGGCCTTGCCGCCTCCGTTGCCTCCTTCCCCCACGTAGGGAATGGCTTCCTCCACCGTATCCCAGATGAAGCGGCCGGACGGGCTCTGCTGCTCCTCGACGATATGCGCGACCAGCCCGGCCGCGCGCGAGATCACGGCGAAGCCGCGCATCACGCCGGTCGGCACGCCGATCTCGCCCAGCAGCGCCGCCACGGCGCCGGTGGCGTTGATGGTGATCGGGCGGCCGGCCACCGCGTCCACGGCCTGCGACAGCCGTTCGAGGGCGCGGATCTTGTCGCCCGCCAGGTCCGGCTCCGCGCGGCCCATCTCCAGCAGCTTGTAGGCGCGCGGGTCCACCGGCTTGTGCAGGTGGTGGCCGAAGCCGGGCACGGCGCCCTTGATCTCCTTGTAGTGCCGGGCGATGGCCAGGGCCTCGGCATCCGGATCGGCGGCAGCGCCGATCCGGTCGAGCAGGCGCGAGCAGTTCTCCATGGTGCCGACGAAGGAGCTGCCCACCGCGAGCAGCCCCGCCGATACCGCGCCCTGCAGGTTCTCGGGCGCGCTCATATAGATCAGCCGCGTGGCGATGGCGCTGGGGGTCAGGCCGTGTTCCATCAGCACGATCAGCACCACGTCGGTGATGCGCAGGTCGACCGGGCGCGGCGTGCGGCCCAGGATCTGCATCAGCATCACCTCGGTGAAGGTCTTCTTGCCCATCAGGTCTTCAACCAGGTTGGCATCGCGATAGTGCAGGCTGGTCAGCGTGTGCGTGCACAGGCGGGTGACGGGGCCCTGGTCCGGCTTGGTTGTCATGGCGGTCTCCTCAGTTCTGGGTCTGGTTCTGGGTCTGGTTCTGGTTCTGATTCCGGATGGGGTTCTGGTGACCGCGGCCCGCCGCATCGGCGGCGATGGCCTGTTCGCGCACGGCGGTCTTCAGCACCTTGCCCACCGGCGACAGCGGCAGGCTGGCATGGAAATGGACACGCTTGGGTGTCTGCACCGGGCCCAGGCGCTCGCGCACGAAGGCGATCAGCTCGGCTTCCTGCGCCTGCATGCCGGGACGGAGCTGCACGGCCGCCTGCACCGCCTCGCCCCATTTATCGTCGGGCACGCCGAACACCGCGCATTCGTGCACGGCCGGGTGCTGGCCCAGCGCGTTCTCCACGTCGACCGGATAGACGTTGAAGCCGCCGGTGATCACCATGTCCTTGAGACGGTCCTTCAGGTAGAGGTAGCCGCGTTCGTCGATCAGGCCGCGGTCGCCGGTGTGCAGCCAGCCGTCGACCAGGGTCTGCGCGGTCTTCTCGGGCAGCTTCCAGTAGCCGCCCATCAGCAGGTCGCCGCGCGCCACCACCTCGCCCACCTCGCCGGGCGGCAGCAGGCGTCCGTCCGGCGCCATGATGGCGACGTCGCTGAACCAGGTGGCGCGGCCCACCGCCGCCCAGTTCTGCTCTTGCTCGAAGTCCTCGGGACGCATCACGGTCAGGATCTGCGGCGCCTCGGTCTGGCCGTAGGTAGTGCCCAGCACCGGGCCGAAGAAGTCGCGCGCCTGGCGGATCTTCTCCGGCGGCATCGGCGCGCCGCCGTAGATCAGGCGCCGCAGCGCGGGGAAATCGGCGCGCGAGGCGCCCGGCAGCGCCATCAGCATGTAGATCAGCGTGGGCGGCATGAAGCAGACCGTGCCGCCGCGCGTGCGGAAGGCCTCGCGCACGGCCTCGGCGCCGGCGCCGGCCAGTACCACGTGGCAGCCGCCCTGGGCCAGGATGGGCAGCAGGTAGGTGGAGGTGCCGTGGGTGACCGGCGCGGCCACCACATAACGATCGTCGGCGTCGAAACCCCAGGCCTGGATCTGGTTGGCGATATTGGCCATCCAGGCCCGGTAGGGCTGCATCACGCCCTTCGGCAACCCGGTGGTGCCGCCGGTGAACTTGATGGCCTGCGTGGCCTCGGGCGGCAGGTCGAACAGCGGGCGCGGCGCCCCCGCGTGCGCCGCGCACAGCCCGGCGACACTCAGGCCGTCCGCGGGCGCGGTGCCGCAATGGACGCGCGCGCCGGGCGCCCCCTCCAGCAAGGGGGCACAGGCCGGGTCGAGCACCAGAATCGAGGGTTCGGTCACCTCGAGGATGCGGCGGATCTCAGGATGCGTGCTCTTGGGGTTGAGCGGCACCCACACCTTGCCGCAGGCCAGCACGGCCAGCAAGGCAACGATATGCTCGGCGCTGTTGCCGGCGCAGATGCCCACCCGGCTCTGCGGTGCGCTGTCCAGGGACTGCAGCGCGGCGGCCAGCGCCGCCACGCGCGCGGCCAGCTCGCGATAGGCGATGGTGCCCTCGGGCGCGTCGATGGCCGGGCGCTCGGGCCAGCGCTGGGCTGCGCGCCAGAAGAAGTCGATGGGGTACATGATTGGGCTGTCTCTCCTGTGGATTGGCTGGCGAATGCGGGCCGGTCCTAGTCCACTGAATCGCTGAAATCGGTCGGTGCCTGCCATGGCATGCGGGCTCATCGCGTCGTTGCAAATGCTCGCCATAGCCGTGCTATGGCTGCGCTTTGCGCCTAGCGCTGATTCCCGCATGCCATGTCTTTCCCCTCCCATTTCAATGATTCAGTGGACTAGTCCGCCTTGGCGCCGGACTGCTTGACCACCTCGCGCCAGCGCTTGATCTCGGCGGCGGCGAAGGCGCGCGCCTGTTCCGGCGTGCCCGGCTCCGGCGTGGCGGCCAGGTCCTGCAGCCGCTGGCGCACGTCCGGCGCACCCAGGGTCTTGTTCAGCACGGCATTGAGCTTGTCGATCACCGCACGCGGCGTGCCGGCGGGCGCGGCCAGGCTGAACCAGGACTGCACGTCGAAACCCGGGTAGCCCGACTCGGCCACGGTTGGGACCTCCGGCAGCAGCGGCGAGCGCTGCGCGCTGGTGATGGCGATGGCGCGCAGGCGGCCGGCCTTGACATGCGGCAGCGAGGACGGCGTGTTGTCGAACATCGACTGCACCTGGCCGCCCAGCAGGTCCGACACCGCCGGCGCGCTGCCGCGGTAGGGCACGTGCAGCATATTGAGGTGGGCCTGCATCTTGAACATCTCGCCCGACAGGTGGATCGACGAACCGCTGCCGGACGAGGCGAAGGTGACGCCGTCGGGCGAGGCCTTGGCGAAGCGCACGTAGTCGGCCACGGAGTGCACCGGCAGCTTGGGATTGACCACCAGGATGTTCGGGATCTTGGCGATCAGGCCGATCATCTCGAAGTCCTTCTGCGGGTCGTAGCCGAGCTTGCTGTAGAGCGTGGCATTGATGGTGTTGGCGATGGTGTAGTCGTACAGCGTGTAGCCGTCAGGCGCCGCCTTGGCCACCATCTCGGCACCGACGTTGCTGTTGGCGCCGGCGCGGTTGTCGACGATCACCGCCTGGCCGAGCTGTTCGCCCATCTTGAGCGCGATGATGCGCGCCAGCACATCGGTAGCGCCGCCGGCGGCATAGCCGACGACGAGGCGGATCGGCCGCGTGGGCCAGTTGGCGGCGTCGGCACGCGCCGCCGCGGGGGACAGCGCCGCACCGAGGGCGAGCGCCGCCATGAGCGCCAGCCAATGCCGGCGACCCTGGGTCTGCATGGTCATCTTGTCTCCTCTTTCTGTTCTGCCGGGAGCCGTTCGCGCCGCGCTGCGGCATACTGGCGGACGGCTCCTACGACCAGCAGATTCTTCCCCATGCCTTCCCGCCCCGCCAATCGGAATGTCCGCCAGCCGGACGTTTTCGCCGCCGGTCCGGCCAGCGCCCACGCCATCGCCACACCCGCCGCGGACAACGCCGAAGCCGCCGAAGCCGGTGAGGACAGCGGCAGCCGCACGCTGCGGCGCGGCCTGCAACTGCTCGATGCCATCCTCGCGGGCGGCCGCGAAGGCCTGCGCGTGGTCGACCTGTGCCGTGCCGCCGGCCTGGAGCGGGCCACCGTCTACCGCCTGCTCGCCACCTTGGTCGAATGCGGCTACGTGACGCAGAAGGGGCGCTTCCGCTATGTAGGCGGACCCCGCCTGGCGGCGGTGGCGCAGGCGCGCGGCACGCCCGCCGTGGTTTCGCGCCTGCAGCCGGTACTGGCCCAGGTCAGCGAAGCCTGCGGCGACGCCGCCTTCGCGGTGGTACGCGAAGGCGCGCTGTCGCACTGCATCGCGCGGCACGTGGGCAGCTATCCGGTGCAGGTGCTGGTGATCCAGGTCGGCACGCGCCAGCCGCTTGGCGTCGGCGCGGCCGGGCTGGCGCTGCTGTCGGCGCTGCCGGACCGCGAAGTGGAAAGCGTCATCGCGGCCAACGCGGCCACGCTCGAACGCTACGGCGGCATGACGCCGGAACGCATGCGCATCCTGGTGCGCGCCACGCGCGAGCGCGGCTGGTCGGTGATCGGCAACCATGCCACGCGCGATGTGCTGGCAGTGGGCATGGTGGTGCGCGACGCGGAAGACGAACCGGTAGCGGCCATCAGCGTGGCCTCGACCATGGCCCGCATGCCGCGCGCACGGCAAGACCTGATCGTGCGCGCGATGCGCAAGGCGTTTGCCACGCAGCTGCCGCGCGGCTTGTAGCGCGGGCGATCTGCCAGGGGAGGCGTGCCTGGGCGATGGATGGCGCGGCGGGGCTGCCAGCGCCTGCCCTCTCCCCCGGCCCCTCTCCCGCAGGCGGGAGAGGGGAGCAAACCAGCGCGGCGCGAAGCCCATCGCACTGGGCGGAGCCGACGAGATGCACCAACACCAATCGCCAAGCACACTGTCTTGGCTCCCTCTCCCCGCACGGGGAGAGGGTTGGGGAGAGGGGTGGTTCAGCAAGGCGCCACGCATGACGAAGCCGTCGGTGTGGTCCAGCCCGCGAGCCAAAAGACGAAGCCGATGGTGTAAACCCAACCATCCCAACCCTCCCAGCCAGCCCCGCCGCCGCGAAGCTCAATCCTCCAGCGTCTCGTGCACCGCCGAGGCACCGCGCTTCCAGTAGGCCGAGGCGCGGATGCGGCTCTTGTCGATGCCGCGTTCGCCCACCAGGTGCTGGCGCACCGCACGCATCGCCTGCGCTTCGCCGGCGGCCCAGGCATAGCCTTCGCCCGGCGGCAGTTGCAGGTCGTGCAGCGCCGGCGCCAGCAGGCTGCCTTCGGCGGCCTCGCCGTTGCGATGCAGCCAGCGCACGGTAAGCTGCGCGGCGCTCTGCAGCGGGATCTGCGCGATCGGGCTGGCCACTTCCACCACCACCAGCGCCTGGCTGCCCGCGGGCAGTTCTTCCAGCCGGCGGCCGATCGCCGGCAACGCGGTCTCGTCGCCCACCAGCAGGTGCCAGTCGAACTCGCGCGGGATCACGAAGGAGCCGCGCGGCCCGCCGATGCCCAGGAACTGGCCCGCACGCGCCTGCGCCGCCCAGGTCGAAGCGGGGCCGTCGCCGTGCAGCACGAACTCGATGTCGAGCTCGCACGCGGCGTTGTCGAAGCGGCGCGGGGTGTAGTCGCGCGCGGCGGGCCGCGCCGCCCCTTCCGGGAACACCGGGCCGTTCGGCCCGACTTCGGGCAGCGCCGGCTGGTCCTGCCCCGGGGCGGGAAAGAACACCTTGACGTGGTCGTCGAAGGAGCCCGAATGGAAGTCGGCCAGGTCGTCGCCGCCGAAGGTGACGCGCAGCAGTTGAGGGGAAACCAGGCGGGTACGCAGCACCTGCACCAGCCGCATCTTGAGCGGATGGCGCACGCGCTGCACGGTCAGGTCGCGTGTCGTCATGAAGTTCCTTGTCGATCCGCCTTGCCGGGCAAGGCGTGGGAAAGCGGGGTGCGCCGGCATCGGCCTCAGGCCTTGCCCGGCGCCTCGATCTCTGCGGTGGCGCGCTGCAGGATGGCGGCGATGCGCCGCTGTTCGTCGGGTGAGGCCTCGCCGCGCAGCACCAGCGCGCGCTTCAGGCCCTGGCGCGCGGCCACGTACTCTGGCAGCCAGCCGCCGGCCTCCGGCTCGACCTGCGCTTCGCCGGCCATGGCGCGGCGCATCCACTCCATCTTGCGCGCCACGTGCCGCAGTTTGCCGAGCATCAGCGCCAGGCGCTCGCGGTTGGCTTCGAGATGGTCGCGCCCCGGCTGGGCGAGGTGGTAGCGCTTCTTGTTGCCCTCGCTATCCACGGTGGCGTAGCCGACCTCTTCCAGATAGGTCAGCGCGGGATAGATCACGCCCGGGCTGGGCTTGTAGAAGCCGCTGGTGCGTGTCTCGAGCGCCTTGATCAGTTCATAGCCGTGGCTGGGCTGCTCTTCCAGCAGCGACAGCAGCAGCAATTGCAGGTCGTCGGCGCTGAACTTGCGCCCGCGCCGCCAGCCGCCCTCATCGAAGCCATCGGTACCGTCGCCGCCATCGGCATCGCCGAAGCCGCTCCAGAAGCCGCGGCCGCCGCCGCGCGAGTGGCGGCCGATGGCGTGGCGCGCAAAACGCTCGCCGAACTGCTCGGAGAGATGACCGAGCAAGTGCCGGCCGAGACCTCTGCCAAAGGAATGGGAATGCATGGATTCACTCCGATATATCGTAAAACATATCTTACGATATAAAGCGTGGCGTGACTTGTCAAGGACGGCTTTGTCCCGGCGCGGCGGCATTCTCCCCTTCCCCGCCCGCCTTGCGGCATCCTGCCGCCCCCCCTGCCGACGCGCCTTGTCCTCTTGACATGAAGCATGCCCGGCCCTAACGTTCGTGACTAAACGGTCGTCATACAAATATACCGCGACCGTTCCGGCCAGGTCCCTTCCGGACCCGCCCACGACATGGACATGGCATCGACACAGGAGACAAGACCATGCAACAGTCCGCGCGCCGCACCTTGGAGTTCTTCTTCGACTTCGGCAGCCCCTATTCCTACCTCGCCTACCTGGAGGCGCCGCGCGTGGCGCAGCGCGCCGGCGCCGACATCGCCTGGCGGCCCATCCTGCTCGGCGGGGTGTTCAAGGCCACCGGCAACCACAGTCCGGCGGAGATCCCCGCCAAGGGCCGCTGGTCGAAGACCGACCTGGCGCGCTGGGCCAGGAAGTATGGCGCGCCGTTCCGCCACAATCCGCACTTCCCCATCAACACCTTGATGCTGATGCGGGCCGCGATGGGCTATCAGCGCCAGGACGAGGCGCTCTTCCAGCGCTATGTGCAGGCCATCTTCCAGGCCATGTGGGTGGACGGGCGCAACCTGAACGATCCGGCCGAGATCGGCGCAGTGCTCGCGCAGGCCGGCCTCGACCCGCGCGCGGCGCTGGCCATGATCGACGATCCTGCCGTCAAGGACGCCCTCAAGCAGGCCACCGAAGCCGCGGTGGCGCGCGGCGTGTTCGGCGTGCCGAGCTTCATCGTGGGCGAGGAGCTGTTCTGGGGCAACGACCGGCTGCACTTCGTCGAGGAAGCGCTGACGGAGTGAGCGCCGCGGAGGATCGTCGGCGCCGCCCGGCGGCGGCCCGCGTCGCGCCGCAGGATGCAACAGGGGCAGGCCCTGCCCCCCCCTCAGAAGGCCGGCAGGATCGCGCCGTGGAACTGCCGGGCCAGGAAGTCGCGCACCTCCTGCGACTGGTAGGCCTCCACCAGCGGCTTGACCCAGGGCTTGTCCTGGTCCTGCTCGCGCACTGCGATCAGGTTGGCATAAGGACCGCGCAGGTCCTCGGTGGCGATGGCATCGCGCGTGGGCGACAGGCCGGCCTTGACGGCATAGTCCGTGTTGATGGACGCCGCGTCGAGGTCGGCGAGCGCGCGCGGCAGGATGGCCGAGTCCAGTTCCACCAGCTTGAGCCGCTTCGGATTGTCGACCACGTCCAGCGGCGTCGCGTTGCGGCCGCCCGTGCCCGCGCCGGCGCGCAGCTTGATCAGCCCTTCCTTCTGCAACAGCAGCAGTGCGCGGTTGCCGTTGGAGGGGTCGTTCTGGATGCCGACGCGCGCACCGCGCGGCAGCTCGCCCAGCGATTTCACCTTGCGCGAATAGAAGCCCATCGGCGCCACATAGGTCAGGCCGACGCTGACGATCTTGTAGTGGCGCGCCTGCACCTGGCTGTCGAGGAAGGGACGGTGCTGGAAACCGTTGGCGTCGAGATCGCCGGCATCCAGCGCCGCATTGGGCTGCGCGTAGTCATTGAACTCGACGATCTTCACGTCGACACCCTTGCGCTTGGCCACCTCGCGCACCACTTCCCAGATCTGGGCGTCGGGACCGCTCATGGTGCCCAGGCGCACCACCTGGTCGGCGGCGCGGGCCAGCGGCAAGGCCCCGACCGACAGCGATAGTGCCAGCGCGAGCGTGGCGGCGTGGAAAACGTGACGGCGTTGCATGAAGGCTCCTCTGTCCTGTGCGAAGGTGTCGCGGCCACGCCGCCCGCGCGGGCAGGCTCCGGCCGCGGCCCGCGGCACCTGCCGGCGGGCATGTGCTGCCCATCCTAGCGACACGCCGCGGCGACGGGAATGAAGGAGTTCGGCTATCGATATGCCATGCGCGCCACGATGGCATCGCCACCATCGGCCGCACCGCCGCGCGCCTCGGGTGGCATTTCCAGAACCCATCCCTGAGCGCGGGCGCCGCGCGCGCCGCGCGAATGCGGCGCGCTTGCGATTCCGCTTGGCCGCGCGCGCGGATCTTGCCTACCATGGGCAAAGAGTTGCCGGGCACGCCGGGGGGCATGAACGGGAGGCCGTCATGGATATTCCGCGCCTCATCCTCGAGTTCTACCGGTGCGCGCACGAATGCGACGCGGCTTCGTTCCAGGACACGGTGCTGCGGACACTGCAGGGCGCGCTGCATTTCGACGCCGGCAAGTGGGGCATCGGCCGGATCGCACCGGATGGCATCCATTTCCTTTGCGCGCATCTGTTCCACGACGACCCCGAAGCCCCGCTGCTGTACGAAAGCATCTCGCTGCAGGACACCGCGGCCTTGCGTGCGCTGGCAAGCCCGGGCATGCCGGCACGCTTTCATGCCGAGAGCGAGTTCGGCGCCGCCTCGCAGAAGGCGCTGCTCGACTACAAACGACGCTTCCGCCATGCGAACGGCCTCATCACGGTGCTGCCCGGCCAGGACGGCACGGTACAGAGCCTGTCGCTGTACCGCCATGCCCCCAACCAGCACTTCAGCGCGGCCGACACACGCCTGTGCCACCACCTGGTTCCCCACTTGATGGAAGCCCTCGCCATCAACCGGTCGCTGGCGCTGGCAGCGCTGCCGCCCTCCTTCGGCGAGCAGCGCTATCCCGGCGCCATCGTCGCCCTCAGCGGCTACATCCTGCACGCCGAAGCGGCCTTCCTCGACCTGCTGCGCGCGGAATGGCCGCAGGCCGAGGCACTGCACCTGCCCGAAGCCCTGCGCGCCGCGCTGGTCGCGCAGGGCCGGCCGGCCTTCCTCGGCGAAGCCATCGCCGTGCGCCGCGTGCTCGGCGGCGAGCCGCTCTTCCTGCGGGCCAGGACACGGCTCCCGGTCGACCGCCTGACCGCGCGCGAACTCGCCATCGCGCAATGCCTGGCGGCCGGCGACAGCTACAAGACGATCGCGCGCAAGCTGTCGATCGCGCCGGCCACGGTGCGCAACCACATCGCCGGCGCGCACGAGCGTCTGGGCATCCGCTCCAACGCGGAACTCGTACTGCACCTCAAGGCCGCCGCCTTCTGAATGCGCCACACGAACGCGCACTGGATGCGCACTGGATGCGCACTGGACACACGCTGGCTGCGGGGATTGATGCATTTGCATCATTGGCAGGCCCGGCGCCGATTCCTATGCTCACCCTGCGCGGCCGGAAGGCCCGTGCCAGCCCCCCCCGGCGGAAGCGCCCCGGCGGAAGCACCCGACTCCCGCCAGGCACGGTGCGCGCGGCGCTCCCTTGTCCATGCGCCGCCGCCCGCGCCGCTCCCCCTGGGGCATGCCCCGTCACCCGCAGGAGAAACCCATGACACCTCATCATCGAATGGCCTGGATGGCGGCCCTCGCGGCCGCACTGGGCACCGGCGTCTGCGCCGCGCAGGCAGCCCCGGGCGCGATCGGGGCGGCCCGTCCGTCGATCGACGCCCATTACGCCGCCGCAGCGCGGAGCGCCACCGGCACGCACGACCCCTACACCGACGGCATGCGCACCGTCAGCGACCTGCGCGATCCGTTCACTGACGGCAGCCGTTCGTCTTCCGCCCCGCGCGACCCCTACAGCGAAGGCGGCAACTGAGCGCCGCGCACTCGCGCCGCACCGTTCCCTCTTTTCCGCGCCGGGCCGGCCGCCCTCCCTGAGGGGGCCGGCCCGCCTGCATACGCCAGTCTCCGGTCCCCTCCTAGCGTCCCGCATGGCGCCGGCCCGCCCCCTCCGGTGAGCGGCCCGGCCCTGCCCGCGCACGCGGCGGCAAACCCCGTGCGCGGCCCGCTCAGCCGGTGCGCGGCCAAGAATCCGAATGACCGCATCAGGATTCTTTCCCCATCTGTCACTGCGATGACAAGCCCCCTCCTTACGCTGCGTACGCATTGCGGGGAGCGCAATCCGACACGCATCCAGCGCCGTGGCACACAGGCGCCGCGGCACAACAGAAGAAGGGGAATCTCAGATGGCATGGACTCGACACGCACGCCTGGCGTGCGGACTGGCATTGGCCGGCACGCTGGCCGCCTGCGGCGGCAGCGATGACGGCGCTGCGGCATCGGGCGGGCAGAACCCGCCCTCGCCCAGCACCCAGACACCGGCGACGGCCAGCAAGAAGGTGCTGCTGGTCGGCGTGGACGGCGCCACCTATTCCGCGCTGCAGTCGGCGCTGCTGGCGCACGCGCTGCCGAATCTCGGCCAGCTCACGCTGATGCCCAGCGCCACCGGCGGCACCCTCGGCACGGTGACCGAGCAGGCACCGCTGGACGCGCCGAGCTGGGCCACGGTGCTGAGCGGCACCTGGCGCAACCGCCATGGCATCGCCGACGACAGCGCCAGCCAGCTGCAGGCGCCGACGCTGTTCGCCCGGCTGCGCAGCGCCGCCGGCAGCGCGCGCCAGGCTGGCGCCGCCACCAGCTCGATGGTGATGCCCGGCCTGCTCAAGTCCGACCAGGCCAGCGGCGCGCTGAACACCCTGGTTGACTGCGCCGGCGCCGACGACTGCGTCACCCAGAACAGCCTGCGCCTGGTGCGCGCGGGCTACGACACGGTGTTCGCGCACTACACCGCGCCTGCCGCCGCCGCGGCCGCGGCAGGCCTCGAAAGCAGCGCCTACACGAGCGCCCTGGTCAGTGTCGACGCCGCGCTCGGCAAGCTGCTGGCTGCCGTCGCCGAGCGCCGCAAGGCCAACCCCGGCGAGGACTGGCTGGTACTGGTCACGGCCAGCCACGGCCTGGACGCCACCGGCGCCACCACCTCGGTGCCGATGCTGGAGAACCGCACCGCCTTCATCGCGCTCAACAAGGCGCTCAACGCAGACCTGACCAGCCCCGGCGGTCCGGCCCCGACCAACAATGCCCAGCTGGCGGCGCTGCCCAGCGGCGCCGACATCGCCCCGACCCTGCTGGACCATGTCGGCGTGCGCGCCGACGCGGCCAGCAATGCCACCGACGGCGCCTCGCTGATCGCCAGCGCCACCGGCGTGCGCGGCATCGCCACCACCGTCGGCCGCTACGGCGACGCGCTGCTGCTGAACTGGCAGAACCCGTCCGCCGCCAGCGGCAGCATGACCCTGCTGCGCGACGGCAAGACGGTGGCGACGCTGCCGGCCGGCACCACCCAGTACAACGACAGCGGCTTCGACCTGGCCAGCGGCCTGTACCGCTTCAACTACACGCTGGTGCGCAACGGCGTGCCGACGTCCTACCTGGCCCAGATGAACTACATCCGGCCGACCCCGCTGGCGACCACGCTGACCAATAACCTGGCGCTCTACTACAGCTTCGACAAGCTGCCTCCGGTCGACGTCAAGGGCGCCTCCACGCTCGGCCCGTGGATCGCCGGCACCGACGGCGGCTCGGCCAGCACCGACAACTTCGGCAGCGGCGCGCTCAAGGTGGACTCGCGCATCGATGCCTACAAACTGGCCTTCAGCGGCACCGACCTGGCGCTGAGCCCGCAGTTCACCATGGGCTTCTGGTTCAAGACGGACTGCACCCAGGGCAACGGCACCGGCGAGCCCATCCTGTCGAACAAGGACTACTACACCGGCAGCAACCCCGGCATTGCCATCGCCCTGTGGGGCAGCTGCGAGCTCCGCTTCAACATCGGCAGCGGCGGCAAGCGCGACGACATCACCGGCATGAAGGTCAGCGCCAACCAGTGGGCCTATGTCGCCCTGTCGATCAACGCCACCGCCAAGACCTTCAGCGCCTACATCATCGACCCCGTGCTGGGCCTGCAGAAGACCGAGAACAAGGCCATCGCCAACACTGACGTCAGCAAGCTCGGCGGCCTCGGCACCAAGACCTGGGGTGTCAACGACGACGCCACGCATAACTACGTCGCCAACAATCCGGGCTCGCTCAAGGGCGTGATGGAGTTCAACGACCTGGCGATATGGACACGCACCCTGACGCTGGACGAGCTCAAGTCGATCCCGGGCTCGCGCCAGCCGATCTCTTCGCTGCAGCCGTGACAGCCCAACCTCATCATCGGACCTCACTGACATGACGCCACTCCTCCCCACTCTTGCGCGCATGCGCTGGCTCGGCGCCGCGCTGCTGTGCGCCGCGCTGGCCGCCTGCGGCGGCGACGGCGGCAATGCCGGCACCACCGGCGGCACCGGCTCGCCGGCGACGCCCGCGGCCGACGCCGATGCGCCCAACCAGACGCCCGACAAGACGCCGCAGAAGCGCTGCGCGCCTTGAGCGCCGCGCCTGCCGGAAACCGCCCACCATTCCACGCTGCACGCACTGACATGACTTCGTCCAGCCGACGCAACTTCCTTCGCATGGCCGGCAGCGGCACCGCCGCCGCCGCGGCCCTGGCCGCCTTCCCGCCTTCCATCCGCCGCGCCCTGGCCATCCCGGCCAACAACGCCACGGGCACCATCCGCGACGTCGAGTACGTGGTGATCCTGATGCAGGAGAACCGCTCCTTCGACCACTATTTCGGCACGCTGATGGGCGTGCGCGGCTTCGGCGACCGCTTCCCGATCCCGCTCGCCGGCGGCCTCAACGTCTGGCAGCAGACCTACACCTCGGGCTCGCGCACGGTGCTGCCGTACCACCTCGACAGCCAGGCCGGCAACGCCCAGCGCGTCAGCGGCACGCCGCACAGCTACCCCGACGCGCAGAACGCCTGGGACCTCGGCCGCATGAACAAGTGGCCGACCTACAAGCAGACGCAGTCGATGGGCTACTACACCTCGGCCGAACTCGATTTCCAGTTCGCCCTGGCCAATGCCTTCACCCTCTGCGATGCCTACCACTGCTCGTTCCACGGCGGCACCAATACCAACCGCCTGTTCCACTGGACCGGCACCAACGATCCCACCGGCGCCTTCGGCGGGCCGGTGATCGACAACAGCGGCGACTCGCTCGATGCCACCGGCATCAACTACCGCTGGACCACCTACCCGGAGCGCCTGCAGGCCGCCGGCGTGAACTGGAAGGTCTACCAGAACATGCCGGACAACTACACCGACAACCCGCTCGCCGGCTTCGACCAGTACCGCAAGGCCAACGCCGCGCGCGGCAACGCGGCCAACGGCAGCCCCTATCCGGCCTACACCGTCAATGACGAGACCATCAGCCCGCTCATCAAAGGCATCGGCAACACCATGCCGGACGCGGGCTTCCTGCAGGCCTTCAAGGACGACATCGCCGCCGGCAAGCTGCCCCAGGTCTCGTGGATCGTGGCACCCGCCACCTACTCCGAGCACCCCGGGCCGTCCAGCCCGGTGCAGGGTGCGTGGTACACCCAGGAAGTGCTCAATGCCCTCACCGCCAATCCCGATATCTGGAGCCGCACCGTCCTGCTGATCAACTTCGACGAGAACGACGGCTTCTTCGACCATGTGCCGCCGCCGTGCGCGCCGGCCTACGACGGGGGCGTGCTGGCGGGCGGCGCGACCATGTCGGCCGACGGCGAATATCACACCGACCAGCACCCCTACGGTCCGGGCCCGCGCGTGCCGATGTACGTGGTCTCGCCCTGGAGCCGCGGCGGCTGGGTCAACTCGCAGGTGTTCGACCACACCTCGGTGCTGCGCTTCCTGGAAGCCCGCTTCGGCGTGGCGGAGACCAATATCAGCGCCTTCCGCCGCGCCGTCTGCGGCGACCTGACCTCCGCCTTCAACTTCGTCACCCCCAACCGCGAGGTGCTGCCCACGCTGCCCAACCGCGACAAGACCAGCGCCGACGCCATCCGTACCGCGCAAGGCCTGCTGGCCCAGGTACCGCTGCCCACCGTGGCGGCGCAGAAACTGCCGGCCCAGGCCACCGGCTCGCGCCCTTCGCGGGCCCTGCCCTACGAGCTGCACGTCAGCGCCCGCGAAGACTACGCCGGCCGCCGCGTCTGGCTGGCCCTGCGCAACACCGGCAAGGCCGCCGCGGTGTTCCACGTCTATGACCGCCTGCACCTGGACCGCGTGCCGCGCCGCTACGCGATCGAGCCGGGCAAGGAACTCAGCGGCAGCTGGGACACCTTCGCCAGCGACGGCGGCAAGTACGACCTGTGGGTGCTTGGCCCGAACGGCTTCCACCGCGCCTTCCAGGGCGATGTCAGCGCGCTCGGCGTGCCCGGCGCCAGCGCGCCGGAGATCCGCGTCTGCTACGACGTGGCCAATGCCCACGTCTACCTCGACCTGATCAACACCGGCACGGCTGCCTGCACCTTCACCGTGACCGCCAACGCCTATCGCGGCGACGGCCCCTGGACCTACGAGATCCCGGCCGGCAAGCAGATCGAGCAGCACTGGCCGGTGGGCCGCCAGGGCAACTGGTACGATTTCACCGTGACCACCGCCCAGGGCGGCTTCCTGCGCCGCTTCGCCGGACGCCTGGAGACCGGCGCCGACAGCGTCTCCGATCCCGCCATGGGCCAGGGCTGATGCGCCGCGCGGGCCGGCCCGCCGGCCCGCCACCCACCTGCGCCCCGGTTCAGTGAACCAGCCTTCGCCAAGGCGGCCTCCCGGCCAGGGAGGCCGCCTGTCTGCACGCCATCCACGCGACTGTCACAAACCGCCCGTAGACTGGCGCCCCGCATACTCTCCCACCCCTATCATGCTCGGCGACCTGTTGATGACCTTCTTCGAGGTGGCCCGCCAGGGCAGCATCACGACCGCCGCCAAGCAGCTACGCGTCAGCCAGCCCACCGTCACCGGCCGCATCCGCCAGCTCGAAGACCTCTACGGCGTGGAACTGTTCTACCGCCGCGCCAGCCGTGTCGACCTCAGCGACGTCGGCGTGGCCCTGATGCCCATCGTCGAGCAACTGGTGCAGCAGGAAGGCAGCGCCGACTTCCTGCTGCGCAACGCCGGCGACCTGCGCTTCGGCAACCTGCGCATCGGTGCCACCGGCCCGTACTACATCCTGCGCAGCGTGGCCGCCTTCCGCCAGCGCTACCCCGCCATCGACGTCAGCATCGACATCGGCAACTCGCAGCAGATGCTGGACGCGCTGTTCGAGTACCGCATCGACGTCGCCATCTCCTCCCACACCGTCGACGACCCCCGCCTGGCGCGCGTGATGCTGGCCTCCGACCCGCTCGTGCTGGTGGCGCCGCCCACCCATGCGCTGGCGCGCCAGACCAGCGTCAGCCTGGCCCAGCTCACCACCTGCCACCTGTTGATGCGCGAACACGGCTCGATGACCCGCAAGGCGACCGAGACCGCGCTGGCCGACGCCGGCTTCGAGCTGCCGCAGCACACCGTGATCGGCAGCCGCGAGGCGATCTACGAAGCGATCCGCCAGGGCCTGGGCGCGAGCGTGGTGCCCCTGGGCGAAGTGCCGGACGACCCGGCGCTGCGGGTGGTGCCGTTCTCGTGCCAGCCACCGGTGTTGCATGAGTACCTGTATTGCCTGGAGAACCGCAAGGGGACACGGCTGCTGGGGGCCTTCCTCGATTGCCTGGTGTTACCGCAGGAGCGCGGCGGGGAACGGGTCGGGACCCGCAGGCCGGCGCCGGCACCGGCGCGGACCTGAGGCATAACGGGCCGCATCGTTCGATACCGGCCCGGGTGCTTGCCCTGGATGCTTGCCCCGGGCGGTCGGCCGGAGCACGCCCCGGTGCAGCGGGTGCGGCCCGCTGCGGTCCGCGCATGCCGGAGCCCCCGCCGGCATGCCCGGCCGGCATCCCCGGCATGCGCACATTTCCCTTGATTCCGGGGGCGATGCACAGTGAAATCTACGTCCCATCACACAGTCGGGCCATGCGCCCGCGACCTCATCATGCAAGCATTCTCTGCCGAGCATCGGAAGAAGGCCCAGGCCTTCCGCGATCGCCATTTCCAGGGCGAGGGTTTCATCATTCCCAATCCCTGGGATGCCGGCACGGCCCGCCTGCTCGCCCATGCCGGCTTCGAAGCGCTGGCCACCACCAGCGCGGGACTTGCCTTCTCGCTCGGCCTGCCGGACGGCGCGGTGCCGCGCGAACGGGTGCTGGCCCACCTGGAGGAGATTGCCGCGGCGACCGGGCTGCCTGTCAGCGCCGACCTTGAGAACGGCTACGCCGACGCGCCGGAAGATGTGGCCCGCACCATCCGGCAGGCCGCGCAGGCCGGTGTCGTCGGCGCCTCCATCGAGGATGTCACCGGCCGCGCCGACGCGCCCTTCTACGACATCGGCTTCGCCGCGGAACGGATCCGCGCGGCGGTGGAGGCCGCGCGCGCCCTGCCCATCCCCTTTACCCTCACGGCACGGGCCGAGAACTTCTTCCTCGGCAAGCAGGACCTGGCAGACACGATCGCCCGGCTGCAGGCATTCCAGGAAGCCGGCGCCGACGTGCTCTATGCACCGGGCCTGAGCCGCAGCGAGGATATCGCCACGGTGATACGCGCGGTGGACAGGCCGGTCAACGTCCTGGCCGGCTTCGGCGGCTCGACGCTGAACGCACCGGAACTGTTTGCCCTCGGGGCCCGGCGCGTCAGCGTGGGAGGCGCGATGGCGCGCAGCGCCTTGGGCGCCTTCATGCAGGCCGCGCGTGAGATGCAGGAGCAAGGCAGCTTCGGCTACATGCGGACTGCCGCGAGCGGCGCGGCGATCAACGCGATCTTCCGCCCCTGCGCGACCAACTGATCCGCGTGGGCGCCGCCGTGGCAGCGCATGCTGCCGGGAAACATGCCATTTGCGCCGGCATTGGCTTGCTCTCCCATTCTTTGCCCTTGGCGCTGCTCCCCTTCCTGGCTGAGCTTCCCATGGCGGTGCGCGCGACCCGCTCAGGTCTGGCGCATGAACGCCGAGACCAGGCCGGCCACGGCAGCCGGGGCATCTTCCAGGCAATAGTGGCCGACTCCCGCCAGGCGCTTGACCGGCGCCGCGGGAAAGATCTCGGTGAACAGGGGCAGGAAATGCTCAGCGCCGAGCGTGCGGTCCGCCTCCCCCCAGATCGCGAGCGCCGGTTTGCCGCGGATCGCCCGCTCCGCCGCCGCATCGGGCGTTTCGAAGCGGTGAGCACCGGTGGCGAATCCCTTGGCCCAGCCGATGGCGCCCAGGCAGTCGGCCGGCGTGGCGAATGGCGCGGCATAGGCCGCCAGCCAGGCATCGCTGATGATGGCGTTGTGTTCGAAGCCGTTCAGTTTCAGCGTGCTCAGGATATTGAAGCCGAGCTGGCCCAGCACGGTTTCCAGGCTGCCGTCCGCTTCGGCCTTGGCGATCCACCGGAACCACGGTGACTCGGCGGCATTCGCCATGACTCGCTGCGGCAGGGTCGCCTGCCCGAAGGGAGTCGGACCGTTGGCGCTGATGACGCGGCGGATCCGGTCCGGATGGCGGGCTGCCAGCCCCATTCCGACAGGACCGCCGAAGTCGTGCATCACGAGCGTGATGCCGGTGAGGTCGAGCGACAGGACCAATCGTTCGAGATTGTCGATGTGGTCCTGCAGCCAGTAACTGCGGCCTTGGGGCGTTTCGCTCTTGCCGAATCCCATATGGTCGGGAACGACTACGCGCCAGGTCCCGCGCAGCGTCTTGATGAGATCGCGGAACAGGTAGCCCCAGGTTGGCTCGCCGTGCAGGCAGAGCAGGACTTCGCCGTCGGCGGGGCCTTCATCGACGTAGTGCATGCGGAAGCCGGGGCTGTCGGTGAAATGGGGGGTATAGGGGAAGGTGCCAGCCAATGTTGTCGCGTGATCGGTCATCGTTCGTTCCTCCATCTTTTTTGGTTGCAAAATAAAACCAGATGGAATTTACAAGGCATGGTTTTGTTTTGCAACCACCTGGTGATGAGGGGTTCTTGCTGGGTGGGCGTGGTGCATGTCGGGCGGTGTTGGTGTGCGGGGCAACGGCCTGTTTCGGCTCTCGTGACTCTGTGCTTGTCTTCGGGCGGTGTTGGTATGCGGGGCAACGGCCTGTTTCGGCTCTCGTGACTTGGTGCTTTGGTTGGGGCGATGTCGGTGTGCGAGGCAAAAGCCTGTTTCGACTCCCCTGCGGGGAGCCGACCTACTTTCTTGTCTTGCCAAGAAAGTAGGCAAAGAAGGCGCGCCGGGTGCGGCTTAAAACCCCCTCGCGTGCTGGGGCAAAGAGCGGCCGGGCCCCAACTCGGATCGCCTTAAGGCGATCCTCAGACAGGGGGCCCTCTTTTCCGCTCCTTGCCCCAGCCCGCGAGGCGCCGCACACGGCAGGGAACAGACGCCACGCCTCGCTTCGCTTCGGGTGGGGGGTGTTCGGCCAGCTCGCTGGCCGAACACAAAGAGTCAGCGAACCAAGCCATTGCGCAAGAACGAGCCGAGCCGCATACCAACGGTTTGGCCTTTCCCTCCCGTGTGCGGCGCCTCGCGAATGGGCCCCGGCCGCCGATGAAGCCCGTCCGCTGTCTGAGCGGCCGCAGGCCGCGAGTTCGGACGGGCGCGGCGGACGGGGCTAATTCGCGAGGGGGGGGCGCCGCACCCGGGTCGCCTTTCTTTGCTTACTTTCTTTGGCGAGATGTATAGACCGGGGACATGGTGGACAGGTGTACGAGGACATGGTTGACACTTCACGGCAGAGTTTCTGCCGGAGTCCGTCATGCCCTGGGGCCCACGCGACACCATGAGCCTGCGCCACGAATTCGTCCTGCTCGCCCAGCAAGAGGGCTGCAATCGCCGCCAGCTTTGCCAACGCTACGGCATCTCCCCGCAGACCGGCTATAAGTGGATTGCTCGGTACACCGAACAGGAGATGGCTGGCTTGGTCGAGCGGTCGCGCCGGCCCGCGACCGGTCCGACCCGAACGGCGGAGGAACTGGAGCGACTGGTCGTCGCCCTGCGCCTGCAGCACCCGGCTTGGGGCGGACGCAAGATCAGCCGGCGGCTTCAGGATCTGGGCCACACACCGGTGCCGGCTCCGAGCACCGTGACGTCCATCCTGCATCGGCATGGCCTGATCTCACCCGAAGCCTCGGTCAAGGCCCAGCCCTGGCAACGCTTTGAACATGCGGCGCCCAATCAGCTGTGGCAAATGGATTTCAAGGGCGGCTTTCGCACGCACGATGGCCAGATGTGCTCACCATTGACAGTACTGGACGATCATTCCCGCTTCGCCGTCACGCTGGCCGCCTGTACGCAGACCCACACCGCTGTGGTCCAGGAGCACCTGGCCCAGGCCTTTCGCCACTTCGGACTGCCTTGGCGCATCAACGCCGACAATGGGGCGCCGTGGGGCAGTCCTTCACAACCGGGGCAGCTCACCGGCCTGGGGGGCTGGCTCATCCGGCTGGGCGTGCGCCTGACCCATAGCCGTCCGGCCCATCCTCAAACCAATGGCAAGGACGAACGCTTTCACCGGCCGGCGCCCATTCGCGAGGCGCCGCCCACGGGAGGGAAAGGCCAAACCGTTGGTCTGCGAGCGGGCTCGCTTTTGCATAACGGCCAGGTTTGCTGAGCCTTTGTGTTCGGCCAGCTGCTGGCCGAACACAGCCCGCCCGAAGCGCAGCGAGGCGTGGCGTCTGTTCCCTGCCGTGTGCGGCGCCTCGCGGGCTGGGGCAAAGAGCGGATTAGAGGGCCCCCTGTCTGAGGATCGCCTTAAGGCGATCCGAGTTGGGGCCCGGCCGCTCTTTGCCTCAGCACGCGAGGGGGGGTTGAGCCGCACCCGGCGCGCCTTCTTTGCCTACTTTCTTGGGCAAGACCAAGAAAGTAGGTCGGCTCCCCCGCAGGGGGAGTCGAAACAGGTCGTTGCCTCGCAGCGCGACATCGCCCAAGTCAAAGCGCCAAAGCCTCAAGTCACTGGAGTCGAAACAGGCCGTTGTCTCGCAGACCAGCATCGCCCGAAGACAAGCACCAAGTCCCATCCAATACCAGCATCAAAAAACTTACGAAAAACATCACGCACCAGTCACCCCGCTGCCACATGCTTGCGGCTTTCCCCCCAGGAGCCCCCAAGCATGACCAGCCTCGCCCTGTTCGACCTCGACCACACCTTGCTGCCGCTGGACAGCGAGTACGAGTGGACACGCTACCTGGTGCGCGTCGGCGCCCTCGACGCGGCCGAGGCGGATGACTACAACGCGCGCTGGCTGGAGGCCTACCAGGCCGGCACGCTCGACGCGCGTGCCCACGCGCGCTTTGCCCTCGGCCTGCTGGCGCGCCACCCCCGCCTCCGGCTGGAGCAATGGCGCGCCGACTTCATGCGCGAGGTCATCGAACCGGCTTTGCTGCCGGATGCCGCGGCGCTGCTGGCGCATCACCGGCACGACGGAGCGCTGTGCTGCATCGTCACGGCTACCTGCCGTTTCGTCGCCGAACCGATCGCGGTGCGGTTGGGCGTGCGGCATCTGATCGCGGTGGAGGCCGTGGTCGATGGGAGCGGTGAGTTCACCGGCGAACTGGAAGGCGAGCCCAGCTTCGGCGCCGGCAAGGTCGTGCGCGTGGCACAGTGGCTGCAGGCGCAGAACCTGCGCCGCGAGGCCTTCGATCGCATATTCTTCTACAGTGATTCGCGCAACGACATCCCGCTGCTGGAGCAGGTGAGCGACCCGGTCGCGGTCAACCCCGACGCCTCGCTGCTGGCGCTGGCGCGCGCGCGCGGCTGGCCGGTGCTGGCGCTATCCACCGATGCCCCGGCCGGCGCCGCGCTATCGGCGGCCTGAGGCGGCCCGAGGCGGCGGCACGCGGGCACCGGCAGGCCGGACTTCCCCCGCCGTCGCGGCCATGTCATGCCGGATTCACAAAGCGTCGCCATCATCACTGCCGCCGCCGCCTCGGGATACGGTGGAACGAGGCGGAAGAAGCGACCCCGGAGACCGAACGCGCATGGCATCGCCCGACCCGCGCAGCGCCAGCTTTGCCGAGTATGAACAGCTCCAGGACATCCTGGCGGCAGGCGTCGGCGTGCTGCGGGCGCGCGTGGCCTGCGAGGTCAGCACGCAGGGCCACCGCTTTGCCGTCTACGTGGCCTGCCTCGGCAGCGAGGCGCCGCAGGCGCCGGCGATCGGCATCTTCGGCGGCATCCACGGCCTGGAGCGGATCGGCACGCTGCTGGTGCTCGACTATATGCGCGCGCTGCTGGGCCGGCTCGAATGGGATGAGCTGCTGCGGCGCCAGCTCGAATCCGTGCGGCTGGTCTTCATGCCGATCGTCAATCCGGGTGGCATGTGGGCCGGCACACGCGCCAACCCCGCCGGCGTGGACCTGATGCGCAATGCGCCGCAGGACGCCGAGGGCGCGGTGCCCTTCCTTGCCGGCGGCCAGCGCTACGGCGCCTGGCTGCCGTGGTACCGCGGCCGCGCCGGCGCGCCGATGGAGAGCGAAAGCGCCGCCATGCTGCGCGTGGTCGAGGAGGAACTGCTGCCGCGCCCGCTCAGCTTCGCCGTGGACTGCCACTCCGGCTACGGCTGGCGCGACAGCATCTGGTTTCCCTATGCGCGCACCACCCGGCCCATGCCTCACCTGGCCGAGATGTTCCTGCTCAAGACCTTGTTCGAGCAGGCCCACCCGCACCACGGCTACGCCTTCGAGCCGCAGAGCCAGCAGTACCTGCTGCACGGCGACCTGTGGGACTACGCCTACGACCGTGCGCGGGCGCCCAACCTGTTCCTGCCGATGACGCTCGAACTCGGCTCCTGGCTCTGGATCAAGAAGAACCCGCGCCAGCTCTTCTCGCGCCAGGGTATCTTCAACCCCATCATGGCCCACCGCACCGCGCGCGTGCTGCGGCGCCACGTCAGCCTGTTCGATTTCCTCGGCCGCCTGGCGGTGGCGCCGCAGCGCTGGCTGCCGCACGACGAGCAACGCGAGCGCCTGCGCCAGGCCGCGGCCGCCCACTGGCTCGGCGGGGAGCGCCGGTGAGCGGCGCTCCCTGGCTGCTGCTGCGCGGCCTCTCGCGCGAAGGGCGGCACTGGGCCGAACTGCCGGCACGCATGGCCGCGCAGGGCCTTGGGCCGGCCGTGCTGGTCGACCTGCCCGGCTGCGGCCGCCATGCGCGGGTGCCGGCACCGCTCACGGTCGGCGCCATGCGCGACTTCGTGCGCGCGCAGGCGTGCGCAGCGGGGCTGCGGCCGCCCTACCGCCTGCTCGCCATGTCGCTGGGCGGCATGGTGGCGCTCGACTGGGCGCAGCAGCATCCCGGCGAGGTGGCCGCGCTGGTCCTGATCAACACCAGCATGCGGCCCTATTGCCGCGTCGACCAGCGGCTGCGCCCGCGCGCCTGGCCCGCGCTGCTGGCGCTCGCCGCGCGCTGGCCGCGCCACGCCGAACGCGAACGCCTGATCCACGCGCTGACCTGCCGGCGCACGGATACGCTCGACGCCGACCTGAGCGCCTGGAGCGAGATCGGTGCCAGCGCGCCGGTCAGCCGCGCCGCGGCACTGCGCCAGCTGTTCGCCGCGGCCCGATTCCGCGCCCGCCCGGGCGCGCCCGCCTGCCCGGTGCTGCTGCTGTCATCGGCCGGCGATGGATTGGTCAGCCCGCGCTGCTCCGAGCGACTGGCCGGCGCCTGGCGGGCGGAGCTGCGCTGCCATCCCTGGGCCGGCCACGACCTGCCGCACGACGATCCCGACTGGCTGGACCGTACCCTGCGCGAAGCTGTTGCACGCTGAGCCCCGCGGAGCCCGCCCCGGGGATGCCGCGCCCCGCCGATGCGGCTACACTCCTGCCATGCAAGTCCTGACCCGATCCCCTGCCCGTCCCGACCGGAGCGGCCGATGACCCGCCCGAGCTCACGCAAACCCTTCCCGCTGGCACGCTGGCTCGCCGGCGCCGCCTGCGCCGCGCTGCTGGTGGCGCTGGGCCGCGAGGCCCTCTATCTCGCGGTCGAGCACGGCGCCTTCCAGCCGTCCCGCCTCGGCCCGCTGACCCCGGAAGACTTCGGCGTACCGTCGCAACAGTCCACCTTCGACAGCGGCGACCGCACCTTGCATGCATCTTTCGTGCGCGCCGCCGAGCGCGATGCGCCGGCGCTGCTGGTGTACCACGGTGACGACGAGAGCCTGTCCGACTGGGCCCGCGCCCAGGCCCTGCTCTACCGCGCGGGCATCAGCAGCTTCGTGTTCGACTACAGCGGCTATGGCGCCAGCAGCGGTCACCCCACCGTACGCCATCTGGAAGAGGACGGGCGCCAGGCCTACCAGCGCTTCCTGGCGGCAACCGCCGAGGCGCCGCGCCGCTACGTGCTGGGCTACTCGCTCGGCACGGGAGTGCTGCTCGGCCTGATCGACACGCTGCGGCCGGCGCCGGCCGGCGTGGTGATCGCCGCCGGCTTCAGTTCGGCGCGCGCCGCGGCCGTGGCGACCGGCATCGTGCCACCCTGGCTGGCACCGCTGCTGCCGAATCCCTGGGACAACGAAGCGCGCGTGCACGAGCTGGGCCTGCCGCTGTTGCTGGTCCACAGCCGCAGCGACGAAGTGATTCCCTTCGCGCAGGCGGAACGGCTGGCGCGCGCCGCCACCGGCCCGCACCGGCTGCTGGCCCTGGACGGACTGGTACACAACGCCGCCATCGAGGCCGACGAGGCCGCCATCTTCTGGTCGCCGATCGCGGCCTCGCTGCGCAGCGGCGCCCTGGCCGTCGCGCCTCCGGCGCACGACGCTCGTCCGCCGGCCGGCACGCCAGCGCGGCACGGATAGCGGGATAGCGCGCGGGAAAGCCGCTGAACGGCGCAAAGACGGCCGTCGCGGCCGTCGCGGCCGAGGCAAGAGGAAAAGCAAGAAGAAAAAAGAGGGGAAGGCAGGCGCACGTTCCCGGAGCCGAGCCCGGCCCCGCGCCCGGGCGGCGCCGGCGCGCTGCGGTGCGCCCACACCAGCGGTGACCGGTCAATCTACTCCTGCCGCGCGCATCCGGCAACCGGCCATGTGGATGAGTTGCGACGCTGCCGCGTGTCACAGTGGCGCCCGGCATTCTTGTCTATAGTGCTCCCATGGCCAGAACATCGAATCGCCGCTGTTGACAGCCCTGGAGGTACTGCCATGCGTTTGTTCGCGAACCTGTTCAGTCAGCCCACCCCGGAAAAGATCGCCGCGCGGGAACTGGAGAACATGAGGCTGACGCTGTTCCAGGCTGAACGACGACTGCTGGAAGCACAGATGCAGGTCGACTATTACCGCGATGTCATCGCCTTCCTCGAGGACGTGGCGGCCACCGGTGTCGAGGGCGTGGTCGACAAGCGCCGCGCCGCCGCTCGCCCCGCCGCCGAAACCGCGCCGGGCGCGCGCCTGGCCCCCGGCCTGACCACGGTGCCCATCGTGCCCTCGGCCGCCTGACGGGGCGGACGCGCCCCGGCGGCGTAGCGGGCCGGCGCCCGCCATACCGGCCATCGCCGGCTGTGCGATACTCGCGCGGCCGGCCGGCCGCGCGTTGTGGCCTGGCGCGGGCACTCCCCAGGAACAGGCCATGAACGAACTGCTGCCCGCCATCGAACTCGAGACCGCGCCCGCGCCGGCGTTCACCGTCATCTGGCTGCACGGCCTCGGCGCCGACGGCAGCGACTTCGTGCCGGTGGTGCCGGAGCTCGGCCTGCCCGCGGCGCCAGGCGTGCGCTTCGTCTTTCCGCATGCGCCCGCCATGCCGGTCACGTGCAACGGCGGTTACGTGATGCCTGCCTGGTATGACATCTACACCCTGGACAACGCGCGCCGCCATGCCGATGAAGACGGCATTGCCGCCTCCTGCGAGGCGGTGCGTGCGCTGATCGCCAGGGAGAACGCGCGCGGCGTGCCCTGTGCGCGCATCGTGCTGGCAGGCTTCTCGCAAGGCGGCGCGATCGCCTATACGGCCGGCCTGACGCATCCGGAGCCGCTCGCCGGCATCATCGCGCTGTCCACCTACCTGCCGGCACCGGCCCTGGTGGACGCCGGCATGCGGGCGGACAACCTGGCCACGCCGATCTTCGCCGCGCATGGCAGCGAGGACGACATCGTGGCGCCGGCGCTGGGCGAGCAGGCACGCGACGCGCTGCGCGAGCGCGGCTGCCAGGTGGCCTGGCATACCTACCCGATGCCGCATTCGGTGTGCCTGGAAGAGCTGCGGGACATCGGCGCCTGGCTGCGTGCACGGCTGGCCGCGGCGCCGGCCGGCGAGCCCTGAGCGGGACCTGAGCGAGCCCGATCGAGCCCGATCGAGCCGGCCATATGGTAGTCTCGCGTCCTTCCTGAATTCCGCCACCCCGTGCACGGCATGAAGCCCGCCCCGATCGTCCGACTCGATTTCAATACCCGCAAGGCCCTGCTGTTCGCGCTGACCGCCGAGCGGCTGTCCGCCTACTACGAGCACCGCACCTGGCTGACCGAGGCCCAGGGCGCGACGCTGGCCGCGCAATGGCTGTCGCGCTCCAAGCTGCAGCTCGCGCTGGCTGAGCGCCGCCTGCTGTCCGAGCTGAGCGACGAGTTCGCGCGCCAGCTCGCCGGCACGCTGTCGCGCGAGGCTGGGCTCTATGCCTCGCACGAGATGATGGAAGCGCTCGACCCCAACTACCAGTCGGCCTTTGCCCACGACCTGCTCGACGAGTGCGCGCGCCTGCTGCGCGAGCGCGGCGTGGAAGAGTAAGGCAACGGTAAGGCAACGGCGGCGCACGGCAAGCGGCGCAGCGGCGCAGCGGCGCCTGCGCGCGCCGCAGTGCAGGCTCAGCGGCCTGTGGTGCGCACGGCGCCGCGGCCCCCGCGGCCCCCGCGGCCCTTCTCCAGCTCGGCCATGTCGAGGCGCCGGAACACCGCGGCCGAGGCCAGTGTGATCAGCCCCACGGTGAGGAAGGCCAGCCGGTAGGCACCGCCGCCCATGCCGGCGTGAGTGGTGAACAAGCTCACCAGCCCGCCGCCGATGGTCACACCCAGTCCGATCGCCAGCATCTGCACCATCGAGAAGAGGGAATTGCCGCTGCCGGCGTCTTCCCGGCTCAGGCCCTTCAGCGTAACGCTGTTCATGGCCGCGAACTGCATCGAGTTGGTGGCGCCGAACAGCGCCAGCTGCGCCGCCGCGAGCGCCATCGGCCAGCCCGGCGCGATCGCCGCGAAGGAGGCGATCGACGCGCCCACCAGCACGGTGTTCACCAGCAGGAAGGTGCCATAGCCGTAGCGGTTGACCAGCGGCACGATCCAGCGCTTGGCGAGGGCGCCGGCCAGCGCCGCCGGCAGCAGCATCATGCCGGAGTGCAGCGGCGAGTAACCGAGCTGAAGCTGCAGCAGCAGCGGCAGCAGGAACGGCACCGCGCCCGAGCCGATGCGGCACACCAGGTTGCCGGCCAGGCCAACGCTGAAGTTCGGCTCGCGGAACAGCGCCAGGCGGAACAGCGGCGCGCGGCTGCGGCGCGCATGGGGGATATAGAGCAACGCCGACAGCAGGCTGGTGGCGAACAGCGCGCCGCTCCACAACGCGTGGGCCGCGCCGCCACCGCCGCCCGGTGCGTCCAGCGCGAGCGAGAAGGCCACCATGCACAGCGACAGCAGCCCGCAGCCCAGCCAGTCGAAGGGCGGCGCCTGCAGGCCGCGGTCGGCCGGCAGGTAGCGCAGCACGGCCGCCAGCCCCAGCACGCCGATCGGCACGTTGATGAGGAAGATCCAGTGCCACGACACGCTCTGCACCAGCCACCCGCCCAGCATCGGCCCGAAGATCGGGCCCACCTGGCCCGCCACCGAGACGAAGGCCAGCGCGGCGATGTACTGCTCGCTGGAGACATTGCGCAGGATGGCCAGGCGCCCGATCGGCAGCAGCATCGAGCCGCCCAGGCCCTGCACGACGCGGGCCGCCACCAGTTGCGGCAGCGTGTGGGCGCCGGCGCAGAAGAGCGAGCCCAGCACGAAGATGAGAATCGCGGCGAAGTAGACGCGGCGGGTGCCGAAGC
Organism: Cupriavidus sp. USMAA2-4; assembly: GCF_001854305.1. Classification (NCBI taxonomy): domain Bacteria; kingdom Pseudomonadati; phylum Pseudomonadota; class Betaproteobacteria; order Burkholderiales; family Burkholderiaceae; genus Cupriavidus; species Cupriavidus sp. USMAA2-4. Next base: position 3,325,469 of record NZ_CP017749.1, read on the forward strand.
GGTCGGCCAGCCAGCCCGAGGCAGGCGTCAGCATGGCCATGGTCAGTGTGTAGGCAACCACCACCGGTTGCAGCGCCAGCGGGGTCTCGTCGAGGCTGCGCGCCATCGAGGGCAGCGCGGTGTTGACGATGGTGGTGTCGAGCGTCTGCATGAAGAAGCCGGCGGCGACGATCCACAACATCGGCATGCGGGGGGAATCCTGGGTCATTGTCCTTCTCGGTAGTGCCGCATGCCGCACGCCGTGGCACGCCGGGACTGCTGGCATGTTAATCAGCCGCGCACCGATCGTGAACCCCGCTGGCGTCATTGACTGCCATCGGATTTACCGATGACAATGGCGCATGCTCAATCCGGTCTGGATCCAAACCTTCGCCACCGTGGCCGCGGCCCGCAGCTTTACCGACGCCGGCCGCCAGCTCGGCCTGTCGCAGTCCTCCGTCAGCGAACACATCCGCCGCCTGGAGGAAAACGTCGGTCGCCGGCTGTTCGTGCGCGACACCCATTCGCTGGCCATGACGCCCGACGGCGAGGCCCTGCTGGTCCACGCACGGCTGATCCTGCAGGCGCTGGCGCGCGCCGAATCGCAGTTCAGCGCGCCGCGCCTGCAGGGGCGCGTGCGCCTGGGCACCTCCGACGATCTCGCCCAGGGCCCCCTGCCCAAGGTGCTGGCGGCCTTCCGCAACTCGCACCCGGACGTGGAGCTGGAGATCACCATCGGCATGACGGGCAAGCTGTACGAACTGATGGATGCCGGCACGCTCGACCTGATGATCGGCAAGCGCCGCGACGGCGAGCGCCGCGGCGTGCCGCTGTTCCACGGCGCGCTGGAATGGCTGGCGGTGCCGGGCACGGTGGCCGACCTGAGCCGCCCGCTGCCGCTGATCCTGGTGAATGAACCGAGCGTCACCCGCGCCGTCGTGCTCGACACCCTCGCCAAGGCGGGCGTACAGTGGCGCATCGTGTGCAGCAGCAGCAGCCATTCCGGCTGCGTGGCCGCCGCACGCGGCGGCCTGGGCCTGACGGTGCGCGCGCGCGACCTGGCCGGGCGCGGCCTGGTGCCGCCGGTCAATGCCGACAGCCTGCCGGCGCTGCCCCAGGTCGAGTTCATCTCGCTGGCGGCGCGGCGCCTCAGCCGCCCCGCCGAGACGCTGCTGCGCCTGCTGCAGAAGAGCGACCTGCGCGGTTCGCGGCTGGACGACTGAGGCCGGCCGCCCTCCGCCCGTGCCGGCAACGGCACCGGCCGCGCCGGCCTGCCGGTCCCTCCCCCGTCCAAACGGTTGAGGTCATCCAAAAGCATGTCACCCGATTTACCGCGCCGCCTCCAACCTCCGGCCACTGTCCCCGTGCCCACACATATCGCTTAATGGACCTATACAAGGCCGCCCGCTACGTGGCGACCCGCACAGACGGGCAGCCGCTGTCGGTGGCGTCCGCTTGGTGGCGTCCGCTGCCGATGGCGTCCGCCTTGGTCTTCAGGGGAAACGGGGAGAAGCGCATGTTGGAAACCATCGTCGACCTGTCCGGCAATCAACTGCTGAAGCGCCTGCCGGAGCGCGAACGTACCGCCCTGCGGCCCTACCTGGAGCCGGTCAACCTGCGCGCCGGCCAGCTGCTCAGCGATTCGGGGCAACGCATCCGCCACGTCTATTTCCCGATCAGCGCCATGATCTCCATGCTCTCGCTGCAGGAATCCGGCAGCACCGTGGAGCTGGCCTCGATCGGGCACGAAGGCCTGGCCGGCCTGCCCGCGCTGACCGGCGGCGAGACCATGCCCAACCGTACCGAGGTACGCAAGAGCGGCGTGGCGCTGCGCATCGCCGCCGGCGACCTGCGTGCCCAGTGGCCCATGCTGCCCACCCTGCAGCGCATGACCCTGCTTTACATGCAGGCCCTGCTGACGCAGGTGGCGCAGACCGTGGTCAGCGTGCGCCACCACTCCCTCACCGAGCAGCTGTGCCGCTGGCTGCTGCTGGCACTGGACCGCGCCGCCGGCAACGAGCTCGACGTGACCCAGCAGACCATCGCCGACATGCTGGGCGTGCGCCGCGAAGGCGTCACCGAGGCGGTCGGGCGGCTGGTGCAGCTGCACCTGATCGAGCACAGCCGCGGCCATATCACGGTGATCGACCGCGCCGGCCTGGAGGGCTATTCAGGCGAGTCGTACCGCATCGTCAAGCACGAGTTCGACCGGCTGCTGAGCACGACGGCCTGAGGCAGGCCGCCTCACAGTCCTGCCGAGGGCAAGGCTCGGTAGGCGCCGAACAGGTGATAGGGCGTGGTCGACGGCATGTCGGTGCGCAGCACCTCGCCGGCCGGCCCGAGCACTTCATGCCAGCCGCCGGCGTGCAGGAACCGCGCCTCGAAGCACCCGGCCCACTCCGCCAGCGTGGCCAGCGAGGCCGTGCTGCCCTCCAGCGCCAGCGCGCGGGCGAACTCCGTCTGCGCCCAGATGCGCTGGGTGGCGTCCGTCACGCTGCCATCCGCCGCCAGCGCCGCGCCGACGCCCTGGGTGGCGGCATCCACGCCGAAGCGTTGCGCGAAGGCGAAGGCGCGTCGCAGCGAGGCCTCCAGCGCCGATCCGCCGAACACGGCCGGCGCCATCGCCACCAGCGCAAACCACTCGAACTGGTGCCCCGGCTCGATGCGGTTGCCGGGCTCGCCCTGCGGCAGCTCGGCCACGCAGCCGTTGCCCGGATCGACGAAGCGCGCCAGCACGGCCTCGCCGATCTCGCGCAGGCGCTGGCCGTACCAGGCGTCGCCGGCAATGCCATAGGCGGCCAGGTAGGCCTCGGTCAGGTGCATGATGGGGTTCTGCAGCACCGGCGCGCCGCTGTCCCCATAGCCGGCATCGAGCGCGGAACGGTACAAGCCGGCGCCGTCGGCGAAGCGTGCCTCGATCAGCGCCGTGGTGCGCGCCATCAGCCGCAGTGCCGCCTCGCTGCCGCTGCGCTTGTGGTACTCGGCGCAGGCGAACACGGCAAAGGCGTAGGTATAGAGGTCGCGCGCCCGGTCCAGCGGCTCGGCGGCCGCGTCGACGCTGTAGATCCAGCTGCCCTCGCCGTCGCCGAAGCAGGCCTCCAGCGAGGCGAACAAGGCCGCCGCGTGTTCCGCGTCGGCGCTTCCGGGCAGGCCCGCGTGGGCGAACACATAGAGTTGGCGCGCGCAGGCCATGGCACGGTAGCGCACCGGCGGCAGCGGCGCGCCGCTGCCGCCGTCGAGCGCCTCGTAAGGCAGGCGCAGGGTGGGGTTCCAGCCGGCGCCGCGCCACAGCGGCAGGATGGTGCCCTTGTAGTGGCGGACCAGGGCGTCGACGCGGGCAGCGAGTCGGGGCGGGACGGTGGATGAGGCAGGCATGCGGCGTGTGATGGACAGGGTGCGGGAGGGCGCAAGCCGGCAAGATACTGGAAATGGCGCGCCGGCGGAAGTCCGCTGGAGCCCCGCGCGCCCTGAGCCCCCCGGAGGCACCGGACGCAGGCCGCGGCCCGCCGTCGCCTTTCGCCCCGCGCCGCCGCCGTCTACATTGAAGGATGGAAGACACTCACACCGTCTGTTCCACCAGGCGTTCCCGCGCGGGAGGCTGCCATGACCCACCACCCCCTGACCCTGACCGACCGGCACCGCACGCTGGTGCTCCACGTCGTCGAAGACCACCCCGGCTCCTACTGCTGGCGCATCGTCGTGGAAGAGCGAGGCTGCGCCGCCGACTGCGACTCCACCATCGAATCGCCCGCCGCCTATCCCTCGCATGCGGAAGCCGAGGCGGCCTGCTGGGCGGCCGGCAACCGGCTGCTGGACGGCATCCGCCTGGCCGGCGAATCACGTGCCCACTGAAACGCGCGCCCGGGGGGCTGCGCAGCGACCCGCTTAGCCGCCGCTCAGTCGCCGCTCAGTCGCCGCTTGGCGCACGCTGCGCCCGGCAACCGCCCCAAGTGGCCGGTTCGGCAGCCCGTGCGTATTGTTCTTGCACCGCGCCATGGATGCGCTAGGCTGTAAGCCTCAGGGGCGGACGCATGTCTGTGCGCTGCCCCACCTTCCCGCATGGTCCCGTGTGGGAATTCCGCCGTTCCGACCCACCGCCGGCCCCGTGCCGGCGCAGGCCGCGTCGCCCCGGACGGCTGGCAAACGTGGGAGCGCGCCATGGCCAAGCCCGTTGTCAGTCCCCAGCGCTTCGTCGAGATGCTCAACGAGCGCCTGAGCAGGCACCCCCTGTACCGGGAGGGCATGCACGTCTACGCCATTCCCCAGCACAGCCCGCGCCCGCGCAGCCTGGTCTGCGTCGGCCCGCGCGGCACCGCCGGCGTGTGCGCCACCATCGAGGTCATCGTGCGCGGCGAATGCGACGTCTTTCCGGACATCGCCCAGGAGTGGGAGCTCAACGGCCCCCGCCCCGGCAGCCTGCCGCACTGAGCCCACGGCACCGAGCCCACCTCCAGCCAGCTTTCCCGTCACCCTTCCCGCCTGTCTCGGCGCCGTCTCAAACCCGCTCCAGCGGCCGGTGCGGCAGCTCCGGCAGCATGACTTCGATGGCATCGCCCGCGCGCACCGCGCCGCCCGCCAGCACCACCGCCATCACCCCTGCCCGGCGCACCAGCCTGCCGTCCGCGTCGCGGCCGAGTACCTCCTTGAGCAGGCCGGGCCGGAACGCTTCGATCTGCGCACAGGGATTGCGCAGGCCGGTCAGCTCCAGCACGGCCTCGGCGCCAAGCCGCAGGCGCGTGCCGACCGGCAGCGCCAGCAGGTCGAGCCCCGCCGTGGCGACGTTCTCCCCCAGCGCCCCGTGCCCGAGGCCGAAGCCCTGGGCCGACCACTGCGCCAGCAGTTCGTCCGCGATCAGGTGGACCTGGCGCAGGTTGGGCTGGCTGGGATCGACCGCCACGCGCGAACGATGCTGCACGGTGACGCCGGCGTGCGCGTCCCCCTCCACGCCGAGACCGGCCAGCAGGCGGATTTCCTGCACCACCTCCTTGCTGAAGCCGTGCACGGCGCTGCGCGCCACCGCGGCCACCCGGGCATCCGGCCCGGCGCCGGCCGCCCTCACGCAGCCTCCAGCGCCACCTGCGGCCGCACCGGCGCCGCCGCCGCATAGCCGGCCGCGAACACCAGCCGGCCGGCCGACCACGTATGCGTCACCAGCGGCTGGCCCGCCACCGTCGCCACCGCGACCAGGTCGGCGCGCAGGCCTGGAATCAGGCCACCGCGGTCTCCAAGGCCGCAGGCGCACGCCGGATTGGCGGTCACCATGGCGAGCGCGCGCCACAGTGGCTGCCCGGCCTGTTGCGCGGCGGCAAAGGCCGAAGGCACCAGCGTCGACGGCTGGTAGTCCGAACACAGGATGCTGGCCACGCCGGCGCGGATGGCGTCGATGGCGCGCATCGAGCCGCTCTGGCTCTTGCCGCGCAGTACATTGGGCGCCCCCAGGATGGTCGGCAGCGCCCGCTCGCACGCGGTACGCGCCGTCTCCAGGTTGATGGGGAACTCGCTCATGCGCACGCCCAGCGCCAGCATGGCCTCGATGCGCTGCGGCGAATCGTCGTCGTGGCTGGCGGCCGGGATGCCCAGCCGGCCCGCGCGCGCCAGCAGGCGCTCGACGCGCCCGGCCACACCCTCGCGCTCCTTCAGCTTGCGCTCGGCGACCTCGCCGGCCGCTTCGCGGCTCATGCCGTGGTTGCCCATCAGGTAGGCCAGGTAGGCTTCCACCGTCTTGAACTGGCCCTGGCCGGGCGAGTGGTCCATCACCGAGATCAGGTCGACCACGCCCTCGTCCATCAACTGCTCCAGCGCCGGCACCGCGGCCGCGTCGGTCACCTCGTAGCGGCAGTGCACGCGGTTGTCGACCAGGCTGTGCGCGCGGAAGGCGGCCACCCTGCGCACGATGTCGGAGGCCGTCTGGTTGTTGCGCACGCCGGCCTCGTGGCTGGAGAAGGACAACGCATGGAAGGGTGTGGTGATGCCCGCGGCGGCATTGCGCCGATCCACCTGCGCCACGGCGAAATCGAGCGGGAACAGCACGTTGGCGCGCGGCTCGGCCTCCTTCTCGATGGCGTCGCAGTGCAGGTCGACCAGGCCGGGCAGCAGGTACTGGCCGTGCAGGTCGACCACCTGCGCGCCGCGCGGCACGGCGGATGGTGCGGGCTCGATGGCGGCGATACGGCCGTCTTCGATCAACAGGGCGCTGTCGGCCAGTTCCTGGTCCGGCAGCATCAGATGGGCATGCGTCAGGTAGATCGGTGGCATGTTCGGTTCCATGGGCAAAGGGCCGGGCGGCCGCTCAGGCGGGCCGGGCGGCGGCGGCGGCGGCGGCGGGCACCATCGTTTCGCCCGTCGCCGGGCGCAGCGGCAGCAACCGTGTGGCGACGGCGTCGCGCACCGCCTCGTCGTGGAAGATGCCGACCAGGCAGCGCCCCTCGGCCAGCGTCTCGCGCATCAGTTCCACCACCACCGCGCGGTTGTCGGCGTCGAGCGAGGCGGTGGGCTCGTCCAGCAGCAGGATCGGGTGGCCGCCGATGAAGCCGCGCGCGATATTGACGCGCTGCTGCTCGCCGCCGGAGAAAGTGGCCGGCGGCAGGCTCCACAGGCGGCCCGGCAGGTTCAGCCGCGCCAGCAGTGCCGCCGCGCGCTCGCGCGCGGCCTCCTGCGGCACGCCGCGCGCGAGCGCCGGCTCGGCCACCACATCCAGCGCCGAGACGCGCGGAATGGCGCGCAGGAACTGGCTGACATAGCCCACTACGTCGCGGCGCAACTGCAGGATGCGCTGCTCGGGCGCGCTGCTCAGCTCCACCCAGGCCTCGCCGGCGCCGGCCGGGTCGCGCAGGCGGATGCTGCCCTCGGTGGCCAGGTAGTTGCCATAGAGGCAGCGCAGCAGCGTGCTCTTGCCGGTGCCCGAGGGACCGGCAAGCACCACGCACTCGCCACGCGCGGCGTCAAAATCGACCGCGTGCAGCACCGGCAGCCGCACGCCGCCCTGGTTGTGCAGCGTGAACAGCTTGCCGAGCCCGCGCACCTCGATCATGCGTTCGGTCATGCGCCCGGCCCCGGCCAGGGGACTCCGTACTTCGTCGTTCATGTTCAGACCTGCAGGATGGAGGAGACCAGCAATTGGGTGTAGGGATGCTGCGGATCGTCGAGGACCTGGTCGGTCAGGCCGCTCTCGACCACGCGGCCACCCTGCATCACCAGCGTGCGGTGCGCCAGCAGGCGCGCCACGGCGAGGTCGTGGGTGACGATGATGGCGGCCAGGCCGAGGTCGCCGACCAGGCGGCGCAGCAGGTCCAGCAGGCGTGCCTGCACCGACACGTCGAGCGAGGCGGTCGGCTCGTCCATGAAGACCAGGCGCGGATGCGTGACCAGGTTGCGGGCGATCTGCAGCCGCTGCTGCATGCCGCCGGAGAAGGAAGCCGGCGCGTCGTCGAGGCGGCCGAGGTCGATCTCCATCTTCTCCAGCCAGGCACCCGCCGCGGCGCGCAGGTCGCCGTAGTGGCGCTCGCCCACCGCCATCAGCCGCTCGGCGATGTTGGCGCCGGCGCTGACCTGCATGCGCAGGCCGTCGCGCGCGTGCTGGCGCACGAAGCCCCAGTCGGTGCGCGCCAGCAGGCGCAGCCGCGCGCTCGACAGCGTGGCCAGGTCGGTCATGCCCTGTTCGCGCACATCGTAGTGCAGGCTGCCCGACTGCGGCGGCGCCTGCATCGACACCGCCTGCAGCAGCGTGCTCTTGCCCGAGCCGGACTCGCCGACCACGCACAGCACTTCGCCGGGATAGAGGTCGAAGCTCACGTGGTGGCAGCCATGCACGCCATCCCAGGTGCGGGTCACGTCCCGCACCGACAGCAGAGGACGGTCCGCGCTCATGCCGCGCCCTCCCCGCCATGCATGCCCTGCATGCCGGCCTGCGCCTGCTGGCGTCCGGCGCAGTATTCCGTATCGGAGCAGACGAACAGGCGGGTGCCGCTGTCATCCATGATGATCTCGTCCAGGTAGCTGTCGGAGGCGCCGCACTGCGCGCAGCAGGTCGACCACTTCTCGACGGTGAAGGGATGGTCGTCGAAATCCAGGCTCTTGACGCTGGTATAGGGCGGCACGGCGTAGACGCGTTTCTCGCGCCCGGCGCCGAACAGCATCAGCGCGGGGCTGCGGTCGAGCTTGGGATTGTCGAACTTCGGGATCGGCGAGGGCCGCATCATGTAGCGCCCGTTGACCGTCACCGGATAGTCGTAGGTGGTGGCGATATGGCCGTGATGCGCGATGTCCTCGTAGAGCTTGACGTGCATGGCGCCGTACTCGGACAGCGCGTGCATGGTGCGCGTCTCGCGCTCGCTCGGCTCCAGCCAGCGCAGCGGCTCCGGGATCGGCACCTGGAACACCATGATCTGGCCTTCGGCCAGCGGCGTCTCGGGGATGCGGTGGCGCGTCTGCACGATGCTGGCCTGGGCGGTGCGCTCGGTGGTGCGCACCCCGGTCACGCGCGCGAAGAAGCGGCGGATGTTGATGGCGTTGGTGGTGTCGTCCGAGCCCTGGTCGATCACCTTGAGCACGTCCTGGCTGCCGATGATGGCGGCCGTGACCTGGATGCCGCCGGTGCCCCAGCCGTAGGGCAGCGGCATCTCGCGCCCGCCGAACGGCACCTGGTAGCCGGGAATGGCCACGGCCTTGAGCAGCGCCCGGCGCAGCATGCGCTTGGTCGATTCGTCGAGATAGCCGAAGTTGTAGTGGGCGTCGCGCGCGGCGCTGTTGTCGGTCGGCGCCGGCGCGGCGGCGGCCTGGGTCGGGATGGCAGCGTTCATGCCAGCGTCTCCTCTTGCGTTGCGGCAGGCTGCGGCGCGGCGGCGGCCGGCGCCGGCGCGGCGGCCTCGCGCTCGGCGCGCAGGCGGCGCAGCAGCTCCAGGTTGGCCTGGAAGTCCACGTAGTGCGGCAGCTTCAAATGCTGCGTGAAGCCCGAGGCTTCGACATTGTCGCTGTGGTACAGCATGAACTCGACATCGTTGGCGGGCGCGTCGGCGGCTTCGCCCAGCTCTTCGGCGCGCATCGCGCGGTCGGCCAGGGCCATCGACATCGCCTTGCGCTCCCCATAGCCGAACACCAGGCCGTAGCCGCGCGTGAAACGCGGGCCGGCCTCGGCATTGCCGCTGAACTGGCTGACCATCTGGCACTCGGTCAGCTCGATCTCGCCGACGGTGACGGCAAAGCCCAGCTCTTCCACGAACAGCTCCACTTCGGCGCTGCCGTAGCGGATCTCGGCCGCGAACGGGTGCGAATTGCCGTAGCCGCGCTGGGTCGAGTAACCCATCGACAGCAGGAAGCCCTCGTCGGCGCGCGCCAGGTTCTGCAGGCGCGTGGCGCGCTCGGCCGGCAACGTCAGCGGCTCGCGCGTCAGGTCGCGCGGCGCGGGATCGCCGGCGGCCGGCAGGTCCGGCTCGATCAGCGCTTCGCGCTCCAGCAGCTCGGTCACGCGCGGCATGGCGGCCGCCAGCGGCACCTCGGCGGGCGGCAGCGGATCGGCGACGCGCTCGGCTTCCAGGCTGAAGTCAAGCAGGCGCTGCGTGTAGTCATAGGTCGGGCCCAGCACCTGGCCGCCCGGCACGTCCTTGTAGGTGGACGAGATGCGGCGGCGCAACTGCATGGTGCCGGTATCGAGCGGCACCGTGTAGCCGAAACGCGGCAACGTGGTGCGGTAGGCGCGCAGCAGGAAGATGGCCTCGATCAGGTCGCCGGCCGCCTGCTTGATGGCCAGCGCGGCCAGGTGAGGATCGTGCAGCGAGCCCTCGGCCATCACGCGCGACACCGCCAGTGGCATCTGCTCGCGGATCTGCGCCAGGCTCAGTTCCGGCACGGCGGGATCGCCGCGCCGGTACTCGTCCAGCAAGCGATAGGAATTCAGGATGGCGCGCTCGCCTCCCTTGACGGCCACATACATCTCAGTCCTCCATGCGGGTGGTGCGCGGCAGCGCGCAGAAGCGCGCCCCGCTGGTCAGCATCAGGTCCACGCCGAGCGGGAAGCGCGCATGGTTGGCGCGCCATTGCGCGCGCAGCCCCGGCGGCAGTCCCTCCACCTGCAGCGCCTGGCGCTGGGCGATGCCGGGACCGCTCAGGCTCAGCGCCTCGCCCTGCTGCAGCGAGGCGACTTCCAGCAGCAACGTGGCGGAGCGGTCCGGATAGGCCGGATCGCCCTGCGCGCAGGCCGACAGGGCCGGGGCGTCGAAGCCCGCCGGCACCGCCACGAACGCCGCCGCCGCGGGCGTGTCCACCAGCGGGCACCCGCAGTGGAAACGCAGGAAATCGCGCGCGGCTGCCGGCACCTGCGCCGGCAGCCACACCGGCGTGTCGCCGTCGGCCAGCGTCAGCAGCAGCGCCGCCATGGCGGCGCCGAGACCCTGCGGCGCGCCGCAGGCGAGCGCGGGTGCCTGCACCCGCCCGGGGTGGGCCATGGCATCCAGGGCGGCACGGAACACCTGCTGCGCGTCGCCGACCGGGTCGTCGAAGCCGGCCACCAGGCCGGGACCGGCGCCACCGGGCGCCCGCAACTCCATCGTCTTGTCCATCTCAGTCCTCGCCCCTGACCATGGTGAAGAAATCCACGCGCGTCTGCGCCGCCACGGCGGCCTCGGCCGCGCGCCGGGCCGCGTGCGCCTGCGCCAGCGGCGCCAGCACCTCGGCCTCGATGCGCGCCTGCCACGACGGCAGCTGCAGCAGGGCATCCAGCACGGCTGCTTGTTCGGCATGGCGCAGGCTGCGCCCCTGCACATAGGCCACGCCGACTGCGGCGCCCTCGCTGCCCTCGCCATCCAGCGTGACGGCGCAGCGGCTGACCGTGGTCTCGCCCAGGTTGAACTGCGCTCCGGTGCCCCCGGCACGCGCGCGCACCATCGCCATGCCGCACTCCGGCCGGCGCAGGAAGCGCCAGGACGGCAGGCCGCCGGCCTCGCGCAGGCGGCCGAAAGCCGTATCCAGCGCCTCGTCGCCGGCCAGCGCCAGCACGCGCATCCAAGCCGCGCGCCCTGCCTGGCCAGGTGCCGCAGACGCCGCAGACGCCGCTCCGCCGTGCTGGCGGGGAATCCCGCTTTCGCTCATCACCACCCCTATACGTCTATACGTTTAGATGTAAAATTACCACCAACGGCAGCACTACACCATAGGCGCATGAAGCTTTGATGACGCACCCGCGGCGGAGTCGGACTCCTCGCACGGCGCCGCCACGCGGCACCGCAATGAGGCAAAATCGCACAATGACGATGAATGCTTGATGACAGAAGGCAAGGCAATGGCCGAACAAGAAGTCGAACGGGGTTCCGGCGTAGCGGTGTGGCGCCAGATCGGCGAGGCGCTGGCGCACGATATCCGCACCAAGCTGTACGGGCCGGGCGAGCAGCTCCCGCCCGAACCGGAGCTGGCGGCGCGCTTCGCCGTCAACCGCCACACCATCCGGCGCGCCATGGGCGAACTGGAGCAGAACGGACTGGTGCGCATCGAGCAGGGGCGCGGCACCTTCGTGCAGGAACACGCGATCGACTACGCCATCGGCCGCCGCACGCGCTTTTCGCAGAACCTGGCCAGCCAGGGCATGCGCGGCCACAACGAGGTCATGGAGGCGCAGACGCTGCGCGCGCCGGACATCGCCAGGCACCTGGGGCTGGCCCGCAGCGCGTCCATCCTGCGCGTGCAGACGGTGGGCAAGGCGGAGGAACGCACCATCGACGTGGCCGAGCACTACTTCGATGCCGGACGCTTCGACGGCCTCGACGAGCAGATGCGTACCACCAAGTCCATCTCGCGCGCGCTCGGCCACTATGGCATCGCCGACTACACGCGCAAGTGGACGCGCATCACCGCCACCCTGCCGAGCGCGTCGGTGGCACGCCTGCTGAACCAGCCCAAGACCCGGCCGGTGCTGCAGGTGGAATCCCTCAACGTGGACCTCGACGGCCAGCCGCTGCACTACAGCCTGGTGCGTTTCGCCGGCGACTGGGTGCAGCTCACGGTCGCCGATCCCGACTGAGCCGCCCGGCGCGGTGCCGGCAACGGCACCGCGGGCCGCCCTCACTGGTCTAGACATCTGTCTGTCATCTCTCAGCGATAACTTCGCCGGCATGGACACCTACACTTCCCAACCGACACCGCTCGCGGGCCTGACCGGCCGCCGCGTGCTGGGCGCCGACGGTATCGGCGCCGCCACCCTGCCCTTCGATGGCGGGCGCATCGCCACCGGCCGCAGCGCCGGCGCCTGCCTCGACGCCGGCGACCTGCTGGTGCTGCCCGGCATCGTGGACATCCATGGCGACGCCTTCGAGCGCGCGGTGATGCCGCGCCCCGGTGTCAGCTTCCCTTACCAGGCCGCGCTGTTCGACGTCGACCGCCAGTTGCTGGCACACGGCATCACCACCGAACTGCACGGCGTCACCCTGTCGTGGGAAGGCGGCCTGCGCGGCGAAGCCTACGCGCTGCGCATGTTCGACGCGCTGGAGCGCCAGCGTCCCTTCTTCGGCGCCAGCCATTTCGTGCACCTGCGCTTCGAGAGCTACCACCTGACCGGCATCGACACCGCGTTGGACTGGATGGCCAGCGGCAAGGTCAAGCTGCTCGCCATCAACGACCACCTGCCGGGCATGGCCAGGCGCCTGGGCGACGAGCTCAAGGTGGTGCAGTATGCCGACCGCGCCGAATGCGACAGCGACACCTTCCGCAGCCGCCTGCGCCAGGCCAGCCAGCACGCGGCCGAGGTGCCGGCGGCGATGGCGCGCCTGATCGCCGGCGCGCGCGCGGCCGGCCTGCCGGTGGCCTCGCACGACGATCCGGACCGCGCCACGCGCCAGCACTACCACCGCCAGGGCTGCGCCATCGCCGAGTTCCCGCTGACCGTGGAAACCGCCCAGATGGCGCGCCAGCTCGGCAACGACACCGTGTTCGGCGCCCCCAACGTGATGCGTGGCGGCAGCCACACCGGCGCGCCCGATGCCACCGAGATGGTCAGCGCCGGACTCTGCACCGTGCTGGCTTCCGACTACTACTACCCGGCCCCGCTGCAGGCGGCCTTCCATCTCGCCCGCCTCGGCGTGGCGAGCCTGCCGGCGGCCTGGGACCTGGTCTCACGCAATCCCGCGCGCGCGGCCGGCCTGCGCGACCGCGGCACGCTCGCGCCGGGACTGCGCGCCGACGCCATCCTGGTCGACGACAGCGTGCCAGGCTTCCCGCGCGTGTGCGCCACCATCGTCGGCGGCGTGCTGCGCCACGCCACCCAGGGCTTCGGCCTGGCCGCGCCGCAGCCGGCGCGCGCCGCCGCATGAATCCCGCGTGAGAGCCACATGAAGGCCGCCATCCAGCAAGCTCACCGCTACGCCGTCTACCTGGCGCCGGCCGAACCCTTCCGCGGCATCGGCAGCCGCTGGCTGGGGCGCTGCGCCGACACCGGCGCCGCGCTGCCCGCCGCGCCGGACGGCGAAGCCCCGCCGGCAGCCTGGACCCGCGCCCCGGCCCACTACGGCCTGCACGCCACGCTGAAGGCGCCCTTCCGCCTCGCGCAGGACCGCACCCCGCCCATGCTCGACGCGGCGGCCCGCGCCTTCGCCCGCGGCCGCCAGCCCTTTGCCGCCCGGCTGGCGCTGCGCAACCTGCGCGGCTTCCTGGCCTGGTGCCTGGACGACAGCCCCGCGGGCGACGAGGGCCGGCGCCACATGCATGCGCTGGCCGACGATGCCGTGCGCGGCTTCGACGCCTTCCGCGCGCCGCCCACGCCCGAGGACACCGCGCGCCGCCGCCCCGAGCAGCTCGGCGCCGCCGAACGCGAGATGCTGGCGCGCTGGGGCTACCCCTACGTGTTCGACACCTTTACCTTCCACATCACGCTGACCGGCCAGCTCGACCCGGCCGCGCAGCAGGATGCCACCGCGCGCCTGCAACGGCTGGCGGGCGGGCACGCCGCCACGGCGATGCCGGTCGCGGGCATCAGCCTCTACGTGCAGCCCGAGCCGGGCGCCGATTTCGTCGTGGCACGCCACTATGGCTTCTCGGGCGCGGTCGAGGACGGTGCGGGCGCGGCCTGGCTGGGGACGGCGGCATGATGGGCGGCATGAAGGGCGCCATGAGCGGCGCACTGGTCTACGTCATGGGCCCCTCCGGCAGCGGCAAGGACTCGCTGCTGCGCGCGCTGCGCGAAGGCCTTGCCGACGGCGATCCCGTGCTGGTGGCGCACCGCTACATCACCCGTCCGAGCGACGCCAGCGAAGCCTCGGTGGCCCTGACGCCGGCCGAGTTCTCGCGCCGCTCGGAACTGGGCTGCTTCGCCCTGCAATGGCGCAGCCACGGCCTGCACTACGGGGTCGGCATCGAGATCGACGCCTGGATGGCGCGCGGACTCACCGTGGTGGTCAACGGCTCGCGCGAGCATCTCGGCGCCGCCCACGCGCGCTACCCTGGCCTGCACGCTGTGCAGGTCCAGGTCCGGCACGAGGTGCTGGCCACGCGCCTGGCCGCGCGCGGGCGCGAGTCCGGCGAAGCAGTGGCGGCGCGCCTGGCGCGCGCCACGCAGCCCTTCGACCTGCCGCCCGGCTGCCGCCTGACCCGACTCGACAACAGCGGCCCGCTCGAACAGGCCGCCGATGCCCTGCTGCGCCTGGTGCGCGCGCCGATCGCCGCCTGAGGGCACCGCCTGAGGGCGACGCCTGACTCCCTCCCGGCGGCGCCTGACTCCCTCCCGTGGGCCTCAGCCCGCCGCACGCACGCAGCGCGCCGCCATGGCGAGATAGTGCGGCAGCGCGGGCGTGGCCAGCCCCACCACCTTCGCCAGATCGTCGTAGCGGCGCAGCCGCACGGCAGCCAGCGCATGCGGGCCGGCGGCGAAGGCTTCGGCCTGCTGCGCGTCGAACGGACCGCCCTGCAGCGCCAGGCTGTGCTGCGAGGCCGGCGACAGACCGGCATGGTAATCCGCGTCGCGGGCGCACAGATAGCGCTTGGCGGCCACGTGCAGGCGCACCGGCTCGGTCACTTCCGCGCCGAACAACGTCGCCAGCGCGTCCGCGCCGGCTTCCTGGTGGCGCATGTCCGTGGTACTGCTTTCGGCCAGCATCAGGTGCCCGATGTCGTGCAGCAGCGCCGCCACCACCAGCGGCTCGGGCTCGCCCGCCTGCTCGGCCTGCCAGGCGCACTGCAGCGCGTGTTCGGTCTGGCTGATGGCCTCGCCGCCGTAGTAGTCGTTGCCGTGTCCGGCGAAGAGGGCTTGGATGCGGTCGAGGGTCAGCATATCGGATGGGATGGTCATGGGGAAAATCGAAGGGATGCGCCAACGGTGCGCGCCAAGCCTGGTGTCTTGGCTCCCTTTCCCCGCATGGGGAGAGGGTTGGGGAGAGGGGTGGTTTGGCAAGGCGCCACGCATGACGAAGCCGTCGGTGTGATCCAGCACGTGAGCGCAAAGACGAAGCCGAGGGTGTGTCCAGGCCAACGTGCTCAGTCAGCGCCTGCCCTCTCCCCCGGCCCCTCTCCCGCAAGCGGGAGAGGGGTGACAACAAACGCGGTACTGGCCGCGCCTCAGACCAGCACCTTGCGGATCTGCGCGGACAGCACGTCGATCGCCGTGACGAAGGCGATCACGATGATCATCACCGCGCAGGTCTGCGCGTACTGGAAGCTGCGGATGATCTCCCACAGCACGGTGCCGATGCCGCCGGCGCCGACGATGCCGACCACCGAGGCCGAGCGCACGTTCGACTCGAAGCGGTAAAGGCAGAACGAGATCCACAGCGGCAGCACCTGCGGGATCACACCGAACACGATCTCCTCCAGCGCGCAGGCGCCGGTGGCGCGCACGCCTTCGACCGGGCGCGGGTCGATCGCTTCGACCGCTTCGGAGAAGAGCTTGGCCAGCACCCCCATGGTGTGCACCCAGATCGCCAGCACGCCGGCGAACGGGCCCAGCCCGACGGCGACGATGAACAGCATGGCGAACACCATCTCGTTGATGGCGCGGCAGGCGTCCATCAGGCGGCGCACCGGCTGGTAGACGGCGGGCGGCACGATGTTCGACGAGCACAGCAGGCCCAGCGGCACCGCCATCACGACGGCGAGGAAGGTGCCCCAGATCGCGATCTGCACGGTCACCACCATTTCGTCGAGGTAGTTGCGCCAGTCGCGGAAATCGGGCGGGAAGAAGTCGGCGGCGAACTTGACCATGTTGCCGGAATCGCGCAGCAGGTCGAGCGGACGCATGTCGGCACCCTGCCAGGACAGCGCCAGCATGGCGAGCACGATCGCCCAGACCAGCAGCAGCGGCAGCGAGGTGCGCGGCGGCCGGGCCGGCAGCTTGTTGGTGGCGGAGGAAGACATGGCGGGCCGGGGGGAGAAGGACATCGGTGGACTCGGAAAACGTGGCCGCGCGGGCCGGCCCTTGCCGGCCCGCGCGGGAAGCGGCGTTGACGCCTTACTGCGTGGCGGTGGAAGCGGCGGCTGCCTTGTCGAGTTCAGCCAGGCGGCGGGCGACGTCGGCCAGGCGCTTTTCCTTGTCGGCGGCGGCCAGGGTGGTGTCGGTTTCGATCTTCTGCTTTTCCTTGGCCAGTTCGATCTGGCGGATCGGCACCAGCTGGGCGTCGCTCGACGGACGGAAGCCCTGGTAGGTCAGCTTGGCCAGCACCTGCTTCTCGCGCTCGGCGTCGGCGCCCTTGCCGTAGTTGACGAAGAAGGTCTTGATCCTGGTCTTCAGGTCGGCCGGCAGGTCCTTGCGGTAGACCAGCGGATCGGCCGGGATCAGCGGCGACTTCCACAGCACGCGCACCTGGTCGTAGGCGTTCTTGCCGGTGTTGATGCGGTAGCGCTCCATGTTCTCGGTGTTGTTCACCGCCACGTCCACCTGCTTGTTCAGCACCGACAGCAGGTTCGACTCATGGTTGCTGATGCGCATGGCCTTGAAGAAGGTCTTCGGCTCGATCTTGTTGGCGCCCCACAGGTAGTAGCCCGGCACGGCGGTGCCCGAGGTCGAGTTCGGATCGCCCGCACCGTAGCTGAGCTCCTTGCCGCGCTTGAGCACGTCGTCCAGGGTCTTCAGGTCGCTGTCCTTGTTGACGATCAGCAGCGACCAGTAGCCCGGGTTGCCGTCCTTGTCGATCACCGAAGCGAACACTTCGCCGCTGGCGCGGTCGACCGCCTCGATCGCCGACTTGTTGCCGAACCAGGCCACCTGCACCTTGTTGAAGCGCATGCCCTCGATGATGCCGGCGTAGTCGGAGGCGAAGAAGGGCTTGACCTGCATGCCGAGCGCCTTGCTCAGGTCGTCGATGACGGGCTGCCACGCCGCCTTCAGGTTGGACGAGGTCTCGGTCGAGATCAGCCCGATGTTGATCGTCTTGCCCTCCTGGGCGGCGGCCGGCACGGCGATGGCGCTCAGGGCGAGCACCGCGAGAAAGGTTCTGCGGAACATGGTGGACTCCAGTGGGGGGATGGCAAAGGCCGAAGGACAATCGGGTGGCCGGCGGCACACGGCCGCCGGCCGCGCGGGACGCCCGCGGGCGTCCCGCCAGGTTCAGGCGGCGACCAGGCCGGGCACGGCTGGCATCGCGCCGGCGCCGGCCGGCGCCGAGGGCTCGAGCAGCTCGGCGGCCTCGGTGCCGTACAGATCGCGCAGCATGGCCGCGCTGAGGGCTGCCGACGGGCCGTCGTAGACCACCTTGCCGTGGCGCAGCGCGACCACGCGCGGGCAGTAGCGCATGGCCACGTCGACCTGGTGCAGCGACACCACCACGGCCGTGCGGCGGCTGCGGTTGATCTGCGCCAGCAGCTCCATCACGCGCCGCGCGGATTCCGGATCCAGCGACGCGATCGGCTCGTCGGCGAGGATCACGCGCGCGTTCTGCACCAGCGTGCGGGCGATCGCGGCGCGCTGCTGCTGGCCGCCCGACAAGGTCGAGGCACGCTGAAATGCATAGTCGTCTATACCAACCTGGGCAAGCGCTTCCAGGCCGGCGTCGATCTCCTCGTTGCGGAAGAAACGGATCAGGCTGCGCCACAGCGGAATGCGCGGCAGCATGCCGGTCAGGACGTTGGTGATCACCGGCAGGCGCCCGACCAGGTTGAACTGCTGGAAGACGAAGCCGATCTCGCTGCGCACCTGCCGCACATCGCTAGCCAGGCGCCCGCCGCGCTGCACGCAGCGGCCGTTGACGAGCACCTCGCCGTCACCGGCATCGCCCTGGGCAAAGCCGGCCACGTGGCGCAGCAGTGTGGATTTGCCCGAGCCCGAGGCGCCGAGCAGCGCGACCATCTCACCCGGCGCCACGGTCAGCGTGACGTTGTCGAGCGCCTTGCGGTCTGCGCGAAATGATTTAGACAGGCCGCGCACTTCGATTGCATGCGTCATGCCGCTTCTCCTTGCTTGAACGGTGCGCAGATTCTGGCCGGTGCGGATGACAGAACGATGAAGCCGCGCGGCGAAGGCGTTCGACGCATGGGCGCCGGGAAAACGAGGCACCTGCGCCACCCCGCCCCGTCCGCCGCGTCACGCCGGCATCACAGAGTCGTCACCGCTCCGTCACTCAGCCGCCATCGAGCCGCCATCGAGCCGCCATCGAGCCGCCATCAAGCCGTCGACGCGGATTCACGCGCGTTCACGCCAGCGCCGTGTCACAGCGCCGTGTCACAGCGCCTCAGCGCCTCAGCGCGCGGCGGCCTGCAGCGTATCGCCGGCCGACGCACGCCCCCTGCCGGCGGCCTTGGCGCGGTAGAGATTGTCGTCGGCGCGGCGCAGCAGGCTGGCCAGGTCGTCGTCGCCCCGCAGCACCGCCACGCCCACGCTGGCACCCAGCCTGGCCTCGCCCTCCGGCAGCGGGAACGGCTGCCGCGCCGCCTCCACTACCTTGGCGGCGAACAGCAGCGCATCCTGTTCCGCCCGCATGCCTTCGAGGATGGCCGCGAACTCGTCGCCGCCGAAGCGCGCGGCCTCGTCGCCGGCGCGCAGCGCAGCGCACAGCCGTTCGCCGAACACCTTCAGCACGAGGTCGCCGGCGGCGTGGCCATGGGTGTCGTTGACCGCCTTGAAGTGGTCGAGGTCGACGAACAGCAAGGCCAGCGTATTGCCCGTGGCGCGCGCCGCGCGGATCGCCGCTTCGGCGGCGCTTTCGAAGCCCGCGCGGTTCAGCAGGCCGGTCAGGTGGTCGGTCAGGCTGGCGCGCAGCAGCCGCTCTTCCTCGCGCTTGCGTTCGGTGATATCGGACAGCACCGCATGGAAGCCGACGACACTGCCACTGCCGTCGCGCTGCGGCAGATAGGTGCTCTCGACGTAATGCTTGACACCGTTGCGCATGCGCGCACGCTCGAACACCACGCGCTCGCCCTGCAGCGCCAGCCGCACGTGCATGGCGATATCACGGTACTCGGCGTCGCCGAGGAAGGCGTGCAGCGTCTTGCCGATGACCTCGCCGCGGCCGACGCCGAAGCCGCGCTCATACGACAGGTTGACGAAGCGGTAGACCTCGTCGCGGTCGATATAGGCGACCAGCCCCGGGATGGCATCGGCCAGCGCGCGCAGCGTGGCCTCGCTGCGCGCGACCGCGTCGGCATTGGCCTTGTCCGCGCTGATGTCGCGGATCACCGCCGAGAAGCGCTCGATGCGGCCGCTGTCGTCATGGTGGGCGATGATCATCTCGCTGGCGGCAAAGGGCGCGCCGCCGCCCAGCATGGTGGTCTCGCCCAGCCACATGCCATGCCGGCCGGCATGCGGCAGGATCTCTTCGGCCAGCCGCCGCATGGTCTCGGGCGGATGGAAATCGGCATAGCTGTGCCCTGCCAGCGGCGCGGCCGCGCCGAGGCCCGCGCGCCGCCGGCCGGCCGGATTCAGGTAGATCAGGTTGCCGCGCGCATCGAGCTGGGCGAAGAAGTCGGACGAGGCGTCGAAGATCTCCAGCAGGTGGCGCCGTTCGCTCTCCGCGCTCTCGCGCGCCGTCACGTCCTCGATGGCGCCGACGAAGCCGCGGAAGGTCCTGCCCAGCATCACCGGCCAGCTGCTGACCGCGATCGCGCGCACCTCGCGCCCGCGGCCGTGCTCGATATGCTGGAGCGCCCGGTAGGGGACGCGCCGGCTGACCGCGTGCTGCCAGGCGTCGCGCACGCCGGCCCGCTCCTGGGGCACCAGCAGGTCGTCCCAGTGCAGCGTACTGCCGGCCTCCAGGCCCGTGATGCGGCGATAGGCTTCGTTGACGCTGACGGTGCGCCCCTGGGCATCGGTACGGAAGTAGCCCAGCGGCGAGGCGTCGATGATGGCCGTGGTCACGCTGCGGCGCGTCTCCAGCTCGTCGAGCAGCGCGTCGAACTCCACCGTCAGCGCGTGCACGACCTCGCCGCGGGGCGGGACGTCCTGCGCGCCCGGACGCGGCACCGGGTCGGTGGAATCGCGCGTGGCCATGATATGGCGGATGCCGCGCCGGAGCCGGTCCAGCGATGCCGTGATCCAGCCGCACGCCAGCCAGGCCAGCAGCATCGACAGCGCCGTGCCGCCCAGCACGCCGGCCACGGCCGGCGGCTGCCAGACCGCCGTCGCGGTCAGCAGCAGCGCGCTCGTGGCGCCGGAAAACACGATGATGCGGCTTCGGATCGACCAGGGCATGTGAGGAATTCCGCGGCAAGCGCCACGGGAGCCGCGCGCGCCGCGCGCCACACCGTGGCAGGCGACTAGCCTACGTCGATTCCGGGTCGAAAGGAAGCCACCGCCCCCCCAAGCGCCGGGACGATGGGGCGGAAACAAGGAGAAAGCGGGAGAGCGCCCGGCGCGGCGGCCGCTGCCGCCCCCTCCGCGCCGCGCCTCAGTGCGCCACCATGAACACGTTGACGCAGTCCTCGAGCTGCTGGGCCTGCCGCTCCAGCCGCGCCGCGCCTTCGGCGGCCTGCTCGACCAGCGCCGCGTTGCGCTGCGTCAACTGTGCCACCTGCCCCACCGCGCGGTCGATGTGGCCGATCTCCTGGCTCTGTTCGCGGCTGGCGCCGGCGATGGCCATCACGCTCTCCATCAGCTTGCCGACGGTGTCCTCCACCCCGCCCATCGACGCCCCCGCCGCGTCCGCCGCGGCGCCGGCAAGCCCGATCGAGCGGCTCGAATCGTCCAGCAGCTGCTTGATCTCGCGCGCCGCGGCGGCGGTCCGCTGCGACAGGCTGCGCACCTCGCCGGCCACCACCGCGAAGCTGCGCCCGCCCTGCCCGGCGCGCGCGGCCTCGACCGCCGCGTTGAGCGCCAGGATATTGGTCTGGAAGGCGATGCCGTCGATCATCGAGGCAATCTCGCCGACCTTGAGCGACTGCCGGCCCAGCGCCTCGGCCAGCCCGACCACCTTGCGCACCTCGCCGTTCGCCGCCGCGGCGGCGGCCGCGGCCTGCCGGGCGGCGTCGCGCATGCCGTCGGCGCCGCTGGCATTGCGGCGCGCGCTGGCCGTGATCTGCGACAGGCTGGCGGTGGTCTGCTCGACCGTCGCCGCCTGCTCCTCGTTGCGCTGCGACAAGTCCGCGTTGCTGTCCGCCTGGCTGCGTGCCGCGGCACGGATGACGTCGGCGGCGCCGCGCGCGTCCAGCAGCACGCCGACCAGGCGCGCGTTCATCTGGTTCAACACGCGCCCGAGCAGGCGCGTCTCGGCATCGCCGCGCTCGGGAAAGCGCTGCTGCACGCTGCCGCTGGAGACCGCGAAGGCGGTCGCGTTGAGCTGCTTGAGCGGCAGCAGTACCTGGTGCGACAGGTAGGCGGCGGCCCCCACGCCCAGCGCGGCGCCCGCGGCGAACAGCGCCCAGCCCACGGCGCCGTGCGCCGCGCCGCCCGCCCCGGGGAAGGCGGCCCACAGCGCCTGCGCCAGCATGGCCAGCACCAGCGCCAGCATCACGCCCCACAGGCGCACATGGACCGGGCTGCCCAGCACGCGGCCGGCCAGCCCGGCCAGACCCGTGCGCCTGACCTCGCCGCCGCGCAGCTCGAAGGTGCGGTCCCGGCCGGCGCGGATCTTGCGGTAGAGCGCATCCGCCGCCCGCACCTGCGCCGGCGTCGGGCGGGTCCGCACCGACATGTAGCCGACCTTGCGTCCGGCGGCGAACATCGGCGTGACGTTGGCCAGCACCCAGTAGAAGCCGCCGTCGGCACGGCGGTTCTTGACCACGCCGGTCCACGGGCGGTCGGCCTGCAGCGTGCGCCACATGTCGGCGAATACCTTGGCCGGCATGTCGGGATGGCGCACGATGTTCTGCGGCGCGCCCAGCACCGCCTCGCGGGGGAAGCCGCTGCTGCGCAGGAAGGCCTCGTTGGCATAGGTGATGCGGCTCTCGGTATCGGTGCGGGTGACGATCACTTCACCGTCCGGCAGCACGTACTCGTTGTCGTTGATCGGTAGGTTCTCGCGCATGGTCTTGCCTGTGGGTAGATATCCGCGCGCTTCTTGCCGCCGTCGGCAAGCGTGATCCGGGACCAGCCGCCTCCGGCGCGCGCGCGGTGCGGACTGGCGGCGGGCCCTAGCCGGCCCCGCCTTCGCCCGCGCCGCTCGTCTTCAGGAAATGCAGCAGCTCGCCGATCGGCATCGGCCGCGCCAGCGCGAAGCCCTGCGCGTACTGGCAGCCCTCGGCCTCGAGAAAACGCAGTTCCTCGCGCGTCTCCACGCCCTCGGCGATCACGCCCACGCCCAGCGCCGAGGCCAGGTGCAGGATGGCGCGTACGATCTTGCCCGCGGACGCGCCCTGGCGGATGCCGGCGATCAACTGGCGCGCGATCTTCAGCGAGGCGAGCGGGATATGCCCGAGGTAGCCCAGGTTCGAGTAGCCGGTGCCGAAATCGTCGATATAGATGTCCACGCCGGCGCGCGTCAGGCTTTCGAGCGCCGCGGTGGAGCCGTCATCCTGCGCCACCAGCGCGCCTTCGGTGATCTCGATCTTGAGCGCGCCCGCGGGCAGGCCGGCGCGTGCCAGCAGGGCTTCCAGCTTGCCGCTGAGACCATGCGCATGCAGTTCGTCGGCCGGCATATTGACCGACACGCTGAACGGCCGGGCCAGCTCGGCACGGGTGCGTGCAAGGTCCTGGCAAGCGCGTTCGAGCACGAAATCGGTCAGCTTGCCGCCGAGCCCGAGATCGTGCACCACCGGCAGGAACTCGGTCGGCGGCACCGGACCGAGCGTGCGGGAATTCCAGCGCACCAGCGCTTCCGCTCCGACCGCCTGCCCGTTGCGCAGGTCGAACATCGGCTGGTAGGCCACCCACAGTTCGCCGGCGCTGAAGGCGCGCCGGATCGCCTGGTAGATCTGGTGGTAACGCTCGGCATTGCGCTTGAGCGTGGGCGAGTAGTGCTTGGTGCGGCCGCGCCCTTCCCGCTTGGCTTCGTAGAGCGAGATGTCGGCCTGCTTGAACAGGGCCTTGCTGTCGCCGCCATCGTCGGGAAAACGGCTGACGCCCATGCTGGCGCCGACATAGAGCGTCATGCCGGGCAGCACGATGGGCGCCTCGACCTGGTCGGAGATGCGCTGCAGCAGAGCCTCGCGGTCGCCTTCGGTAAGCGGCCCGGCCAGCGCGATGGTGAATTCGTCCCCGCCGAGCCGCGCTACGATGTCGCTGCCCCGCACCGCGCCGGCCAGGCGCGCGGCCACCTTGACCAGCACCTGGTCGCCGATGTCGTGGCCCAGCGCATCGTTGATGCCCTTGAAGCGGTCGAGGTCGATCAGCACCAGGGTCACGCCCTGGCAGCGCTCGCTGCTGGCCGACAGCAGGGCGTCGAGACTGTCGAAGAAGCTGGCGCGGTTGTGCAGCTTGGTCAGGTCGTCGTAACAGGCCAGTTCGCGCAGGCGGCGCTCGGCCTCCAGCCGGAAGGTGACGTCGCGCCCGGCCGACACATAATGGGTTATCCGGCCCGCAGCATCACGCAGCGGCGTGATCACTTTCTCTTCCGAAAAGAGAGAACCGTTCTTCTTGCGGTTGAGGAAAATTGCTTCGAACGATTTACCGGAGGCAATCACGGACCATAATTCCCGGTAGAAATCGTCGCCCATCTCGCCCGATTTCAATATCGCCAGGCTTCGCCCTACGGCCTCAGCGCGGGAATAACCTGTCAGCTTCTCGAAGGCGTGGTTCACATAGATAACACGCCCGTTCGGCTCGGTAATGACAATCGAATCGCCCGCCTGCTCCATGGCGAAGGCGTAGAGCGAAAGATTATCAGTCGCGCAGGCCGGACCGCACCGCCCCGTTTCACCGGCACACCTGAGCTGCATCGCCACCTGACCCCGTCTTGAAAACCCGGGGAAAATACGCAGCGCCGCGCCCGCCCCCCGGGTGAGCCCGCACCAGAAAAAAATGGGCTCGATATTTTATTCAATAATCCGACCCCACGCGCGCCCGAAACCCCATGACAAGTGCCTCGCGCGACATTTCAGCGCGCGCAAACGTCATTTATGCGGCACCTGGTTCTGCGCCCGGGTCGCCGCCCTCCGATACAAGCCGGCCGAATAATTGTATTGATTTAACTCAAGCCGGATCCGGGCCAGTATGTGTATAGTCGCGCCCCGTGTAAAGCAATATAAATTGATACGGAGGCAGTAGCTCTACTTATGGCTCGCAGACCCACCATCGAGCAGCTGCGCATGTTCGTCGCCGCCGCGGAACACCACAGCTTCACGCTGGCCGCGCGCGCGATGCACAAGACGCAGGCGGCCGTCAGCATGCAGATGCGGCAGCTCGAAGAGATCGCCGATGCCAGGCTGTTCGAGCGCGGTGCGCGGCAATCGATGCTGACCGGGGCCGGCGAGGCGCTCTATGCCTATGCCAAGGAAATGATCTCGCTGGAGGACGAGGCCTGGGGCGCGCTGCGCGACAGCGCCCGGGCCCGCCTGCGCGTGGGGGCGCCCGAGATCTACCTGCCGCTGCTGGCCGAGGTGCTGCGGACCTTCGCCGAGAGCCGGCCGGAACTCTGCATCGAACTGGTGTCCGCCTCCACCCTTCAGCTTGCCCAGCGCCTCAAGGACGGCCGCCTCGACGCCGCCATCGGCGTACGCGGCCGCTATCTGGACGGCGAACTGCTGTGCCGCCAGCCGATGCGCTGGGTCTCGCACAGCTCGGCCGCCGAGATCTGGCTGCGCTCGCCGCTGCCGGTGGCGCTCTACGAGCCGGGCAGCACGGCCCGCACCCATATGCTGGACGCGCTGCAGCGGACCGGCGTGCGCCATCTCTGCGTGCATGAAAGCAATTCGGTGACGGGCGTGCTGGCCGGCGTGCATGCCGGCACCGCGGTGGGTGCGGTGCCGGCGCAGGCCGCGGTCGGCCCGGTGCGCCTGCTCGGCGCCTTCGACGGGCTGGCGGAGATCGAGCCGCTCGACATCATCGCCGCGGCGGGGCGGGACCCTGCCCCGCCGGCGCGCCGCGACTTCCTCGACGCGCTGGCCACCGCCTCGCGGCACTGGGACATCACGCTCCAGTAACCGCCGCCGCGCCTCGGGGCACCTCGGGAACCGCTCAGGGCTTCGGCCGCACCGCGTCGGCGGTGCCCTGGATGAAGGCCTGGATCTTCACGACATCGTCGGCGCTCAGCTTGCCGGTGAAGTCCGGCATGCCGCGCGAGACGAAGGGGCCGTTGAACAGCATCTTGTCGAGATGCTCGATCGGGCCCGCGCCGACATAGGCCAGGTTGGGGATGTTGCCGCCCTTGTCGACGCCCGGCACCCCGTGGCAGAACACGCAGTTGTTGACGTAGAGCTTCTTGCCGGCCTCGACGTGAGCGGGGTCGTACTTGACGCCGCTCAGCAGCTCCGCCATCGGATACGCGCTCCACTCCGGTGCCTTGGCCTTGCCGCCGAGGGCGAAGGTGTACACCGTGCCCGGCGCCTGGCGGTCGGTGGCACGCGCGCTCAGCCCGAACACGCCGCCCCAGCCCACCGCCACCGACACGTACTGCTTGCCGTCGACGAGATAGGTGACGGGCGGCGCCACCACGCCGGTGCCGGTGGGCGCCTGCCACAGCTTCTCGCCCGTGGCCGCGTCGTAGGCGATGAAGCGGCCATCGGCGGTGCCCTGGAACACCAGCTTGCCGGCCGTGGTCAGCGTGCCGCCGTTCCACGGGCTGGCATAGTCCTGCTGCCAGGCGGCCTTCTGCCGCACCGGGTCCCAGGCGATCAGGCGGCCGAATGGCTTGCTGGCCGGCGGCGCCTCGTTGACCAGCATGCCGAGATTCCAGCCCACGCCGCTGTGCGCCTCGGCCGAGTCCTTCTGGTTGTGCTCCCAGCGCTTGTCGTCGGCCAGCGTGAGCGGCACGTGCTGGGCCGGAATATAGGCCAGGCCCAGCTGCGGGTTGAACGACATGGCGTGCCAGTTGTGCGCGCCGAACGGCCCGGGCACCGCGTCCACCGGCTTGCCCGAGGTGTCGAACAGCGGCGTCTCGATGGGCCGCCCGTCCTGGTCGTAGCCGCTGGCCCAGTTGACGTCGACGAAGTTCCTGGCCGAGATGAACTTGCCGTTGGTGCGGTCGATGACGAAGAAGAAACCGTTCTTGGGCGCGTGCAGGATGACCTTGCGCGGCTGCCCGTCGATCTTCAGGTCGGCCAGGATGATGTCCTGGGTCGAGGTGTAGTCGGCGTTGTCCCCCGGCGTCTCCTGGTAGTGCCACACGTACTTGCCGGTGTCGGGATCGAGCGCGACGATCGACGCCAGGTAGAGGTTGTCGCCACCCTTGGGGCTGCGCTGCTTGCGGCTCCACGGGCCGCCGTTGCCGGTGCCGATATAGAGCAGGTTCAGGCCGGGATCGAAGGCCATGCTGTTCCAGACCGTGCCGCCGCCGCCGTTGACCCAGTACTTGCCGCTCGGGTCCCAGGTCTTGGCGGCCTTCGCCATCGCCTCGTTCTCGTAGGGCCTGGCCGGGTCGCCGGGCACCGTGAACCAGCGCCACTTCTGCGCGCCGGTGGCGGCGTCGTAGGCGGTGACATAGCCGCGCGCGCCGTACTCCGCGCCACCGTTGCCGATGATGACCTTGCCCTTGACCACGCGCGGCGCGCCGGTGATGGTGTAGGAATGGCGGTGGTCGGCGATGGTGTCGCGCTCCCACACTTTCTTGCCGGTGGCGGCATCGATGGCGACCAGGCGGCCGTCGAAGGTGCCGACGTAGACCTTGCCCTGGTACAGCGCCACGCCGCGGTTGACCACGTCGCAGCAGCCCTTGTAGCCGAGCCGGCGCGGCACCTGCGGATCATAGGTCCACAAGCGCCGGCCGCTGCGCGCGTCCACCGCATGCACGACGCTCCAGGGCGCCGACACGTACATGACGCCGTCGACCACGATCGGCGTGGCCTCGACCCCGCGCGTCGACTCCAGGTCGTAGCTCCAGGCCAGGCCCAGCTCCTTGGCATTGCCCGTGTTGATCTGGTCCAGCTTGCTGAAGCGGGTCTCGCCGTAATCCAGCCCATAGGACGGCCAGTCCGCCGTGCGCGCCGCGTTGGCCTGGATGCTCGCGCCGTCCACGCGTGCCGTGATGGCGCGCAGGCGCGCCACGCCCGGGCCGGCGCTGTCCTGCGCGCCGCCCGCCGCGCCCGCCGGCGCCGGCAGCAAAGCGCCTGCCGCCAGTGCCGCCGCCAGTGCCGCCGTCATCCCGCGGCGCGCCATCCGTGCGCCATCGGCCTTGCCTGTCGAATCCTTCATGGTCGTCTCCATATATTGTCCTTGTCGGGTTGCTTCCTGTCGCCGTGCTTCCTGTCGCTGGCCGCGGCTCAGAACACCTTGAGCAGCCGCAGGTTGACGCGGCTGCCTTCCATTGGCCCGTTGCGCACCGCGATGTCCTGGCCGTAGGTCGCCAGCAGCTGCAGCGTCGGGCTGGGGAACCACGCCGCGCCGATCGAGAATTTCGAGGTATTGGTGCGGTCGTTGCGCGACACCCCATCCACCTTGCTCTCGCCGCCGGCCGCATAGGACAGGCCGCCGCGCAGGTCCAGGCTGTCGGTGACGGCGTAGCGCAGCCACGCCTGGCCCTGGAACAGCGGATCCTGGGTCAGCCGGGCCGAGTTCGCGCCGAACTGGCCGTTGGCGCCGTAGAAGGTCACGTCGGCGACCAAGTCGAGCGTGAAGCGGCCCACCAGCGGCGTGATATAGCCGGCCTGCAGGGCGAATTTCCAGCGGTTCTCGCCCAGGTTCAGCGCCCGGCTCTTGTCGTAGCTGCCGACCGGCACATAGAGGAAGGGGGTGATGCCGAAATAGCGCTTCTGCTCGGGCTGGTTCAGCAGCCAGACGGTGGCGGCCAGGATGGGATCGGCGACACCGGCGCCGCTGCCGAGCGCGCTCAGGTCCTTGCTGCCGCGCAGGCTGCCGAAGGGCAGCAGGATCTGCGGATCGACGGTGAAGCCGCCGATGTCCATGAAATGCACATAGCGCAGGATGCCGATGTCCGAGTTCAACCTGCCGCCCGCGACCTGCGTGCCGCCGGCATAGACCTTGTCGCGCTCGGCGTGCTGGTAGTACAGCAGGCCGAGGTTGGTGCCGACCGGCAGCGCGGTGTAGTCGCCGGCATCCACGTCGATGGCGTGCGCCGGCATGGCCGCGCAGGCCAGCGCCACGGCGGCCGAGGTGGCGACGGCGCGCAGCCGTCGCCGCAGGCGACCGGGGGTCGTCTGTCCAGGCTTCATGTTTCCTCCGTTTCTCTTTTCTTTTTCGTTGTCTTGGTCGCCGCGCTGCGGCGGCTGCGGCTGCGGGCACGCGCGCGGCGCCGCGCGCGTGCATACGTGCGTACGTGCGGCAGGCTCAGCCGACCTGGCGGTGGGCGATGTTGAGCACGCTGAGCTGGGCGAACTCGGCCAGCCCTTCGGTTCCGAACTCGACGCCGATACCGGATTCCTTGGCGCCCACCAGCGGGATGTGCGGGCCGAAATGCAGGTGGTGGTTGACCCACGCGGTGCCGACGTCGAGGCGGCGCGCCACCTCGCTCGCGCGGTCCTCGCTGGCCGACCACACCGAGCCGCCCAGGCCGTAGGGCGAGGCATTGACGCGGGCCACCGCCTCGTCGATCTGCTCGTACTTCAGCACCGGCAGGATGGGGGCGAACTGCTCCTCGGCGACCAGCGCATTGTGGTCAGGCAGGTCGCGCACGATGGTAGGCGCGACGAAATAGCCGCCGCCCTTGAGCGGCGCCCCGCCGGCGAGGATGCGGCCATCGCGCCGCGCGGCGGCGAGAAAGCGGCCCGCCTTGTCGAACTGCATGGCGTTCTGCAGCGGGCCGATGGTGACACCGGCATCGGCGCCGTTGCCCACCACCGCCTGGCTGGCCAGCTCGGCCAGCGCCTCGCACATGCGGTCGTACTGCGAGGCGTGCACGTACAGGCGCTTGAGCGCCAGGCAGACCTGCCCGCAGTTGTAGAAGGCGCTGCCGAAGATGCGCGGGGCGACCTCGGCGACGTCGGCGTCGTCCAGCACGATGGCACCGTCGTTGCCGCCCAGCTCCAGCGTGATGCGCTTCAGGCGCGGCCCGGCGCTCTCCATGACCTTCTTCCCGGTCGCGGTGGAGCCCGTGAACGAGACCTTGGCCACATCGGGGTGGGAGGTCAGCAGGCTGCCCAGGTCATTGCGGTCGGTGATCACGTTGAGCACGCCCGCCGGGAAGATGTCGGCGGCCATGGTGCCGAGCTGCAGCGACGCCACCGGCGTGGTCGGCGCGGGCTTGAGCACCACCGTGTTGCCCATCAGCAGCGCCGGCGCGATCTTGTAGGCGGCGATCAGCACCGGGAAGTTCCACGCGGCGATCGCCGCCACCACGCCCAGCGGCCGGTGATGGACCTCGATGCGATGGGTGGCATCGTCCTGCACCACGGATACCGGCAGGCTCAGGCCGGCGATGTGGCGCACGAAGGCCTGCGCGAACGCCAGTTCCTGGCGCGCCTCGGCGAGCGGCTTGCCCTGCTCCAGCACCAGCGTCGCGGCAAGGTCCTCCGCATTGGCCTCGAGGCCGTCGGCGAAGCGCAGCAGCAGCGCGCGGCGCGCCTCCAGGCCGAGCGCGGCCCAGGCCGGCTGGGCCGCCTTGGCCGCCGCCACGGCCGCATTGGCCTCGTGCTCCGTGGCGCGCGACACGGTGGTGAACACCTCGCCGGTGGCGGGATTGACCACCTCGAGTTCCGCGCTGCCGCGCACCAGCTTGCCGCCGATCAGCAATCCTGCGATGTCTTTCATGTCCTGGTCTCCTCGTTGGTTCTTTCTTGTGCTGCCGAGTGATTGAGCTATTGAGCTATCGAGCTATCGAGCTGTTGTTCGGTGAGGACCTGTGCGGCCCTGAACGACGGGACGGCACGCGGCCACCCACGCCCCGAGCACAATGCAAAGCGCGTGCCTGCCGCGCCGCCTGCCCTGGCACACGCGGCGCCAGGCGGCTGGAAGGGGCTGCGCGCACGCCGCGCCGTGGAGATGCCCTGCGCGGCGGCGCGACTTGAGACACCGGCGACAGCCGTGGTGTCTCAGGAGCGGGCACTGTCTCGCGCCGGTGAGACAGGCAGCCGCGTGCCTTGCCTGCGGTGGGCACGTGGCACTGGCATCGGCAGGAGACGGGGGGAACGGAAAGCCGCTGAGGAGCGGCGAAGAGGACAGGACAGCCGCGCTGGATGCGCTGGATGCTGGATGCTGGATGCGCGAGATGCACGCTGCGTGCGCGGCCGGCGCAAGGCACGCCGGGGCACGCCGGCGCGCGCTCACCTGGCGCGTTCGCTCAGCCGCGCTGCAGCCGCGCCAGCTTGCGGTACAGCGTGGCGCGCGAGATGCCGAGCACGCGCGCCGCCTGCGCGCGGTTGCCGCCCAGCTCCGACAGGGTGCGCTCGATCGTCTCGCTTTCCAGGTCGGCCAGCATGGTGGAGCGCGTCGGGACCGCAGCGGCAGCAGCGGTGGCAGCGCCTGGCGCGGCGGGCATGCCGGCCTGCAGGTGTGCGACGGGCGGCGCCGCGGCCAGCGCGGCCGCCTGCGCCAGCCAGGTCTCGTCGAAGTGCTCGCGCCCCACCGTCTCGCCGCCGCCGGACAGCGCCAGCGCCGCGCGCAGGGCCTGGTGCAGTTCGCGCACGTTGCCCGGCCAGGCATGCGCCATCAGCAATGCCATCGCGTCCGCATCGAGACGCTTGCGCCGCCCGCCGGCGAGCGCGTCGACCTGCGCCTGGATCAGTTCGGCCAGGTCGGTGCGCTCGCGCAAGGCCGGCACCTGCACCGAGAGGCCGTTGAGGCGGTACAGCAGGTCCTCGCGGAAGGCGCCGGCGCGCACCAGCGCCGGCAGGTCGCGATGGGTGGCACAGATCACCGAGATGTCCACCGGGATCGCGCGATGGCCGCCCACGCGCGTCACGCTGCGATCCTGCAGCACGCTCAGCAGGCGCGCCTGCAGCGCCAGCGGCATGTCGCCGATCTCGTCCAGGAACAGGGTGCCGTGGCTGGCCTGCTCGATCTTGCCGATGCTGCCGCCCTTGCGGCCGCCGGTGAAGGCGCCCTCCTCATAGCCGAACAGCTCGGCTTCGGCCAGCCCTTCCGGGATCGCCGAGCAATTGAGCGAGACGAAGGCGCGGCCCGGCCGGCTGGCCTCGTGCAGCGCGCGTGCCAGCATGCTCTTGCCGGTGCCGGTTTCGCCCAGCAGGATCACCGGCACCTGCTCGCGCAGGACCGTGGCCGCCTTGCCGAACAGCCGCGCCAGCCTGGCGTCGGCCAGCACGCAACCCTGCGCCGCGCCGGCGGCCGCCGGCATGGATGGCCGTGGCGCGCCCGCGCCCGGCGTCGCGGCCTGCGCCCGTGTTGGAGCCGGCGCAGGCTCCAGCGCGACGAAATAGCGCTCGCCCCCACGTCCGTTCAGCGTCGCCGCGCCCGTCGCGCCGGCGGCCGCAGCGCGCAGCCCGCCGGCAAAGACCTCGTCGAGCGCGCGCGGCGCCCAGGTCCCGCCCGGCCGCCCCAGCATCTGGCGCGCCGCGCGGTTGGCCGCGACGATCACGTCGTCGCGCGAAATGGCGACGATGCCTTCGGCGGGCGTGCCCAGCATGCGCGGATCGTGGTGCAGGCGCAGGATGCGGCAGCCGGCCATGCCGGCGTACATGCGGTTCTCGATCGACATGGCGGCGGCCTGCACGCGGCTGAGCGCGTAGGCCGGCAGGTCGATGCCGAAGCCCGTGATATCCAGCACGCCGACCAGCCTGTCGTGCGGATCATGGATGGGCGCCGCCGCGCAGACCACGTCGATCAGTTCTTCGAGATAGTGCTCGCCGCGGCGGATCTCGATCGGCAGGCCGCCTTCGCTCAGCACGCAGGCCGGCGCATTGGTGCCCAGCGCCGCCTCGCTGACGCGCTTGCCACCCACCAGCGCGCGCGCCTGCGACGGCCCGGCGCCCCCCTGTACGGTGGAACTGACGATCACGCCTTCGGCGTTGGTGCAGAACACCAGCCAGTGGCGCGACGGAAACGCGCCCGCCAGGATCGCCATATCCTCTTCGGCGCAGGCGATCAGGGCCTGGTGCTCCGCTTCGAGCCGGCGCAACTGGCTGTGCGTGACGAAGTTGGTGCCGAGCGCGCGGTCGCCCGGGCGCAGCCCGTAGGTGGCGGCACGCTGCCAGGAACTGGCGATGCGCTCGGGGATGGTGCCGGGCGGCACCAGCCGGCCGTCGAAGAACTGGCGCCGCGCGGTGCGCACGTCGAGGGGAAGGCTGTCTGCGGCTTGCCTCATTGGGGGGCTGTCTCCGTGCGGCTTGTTATGTTGTGCCCGGCGGCGCGCATCGCGCGGGGCGGCGCCCGGGTGGTGGATGACTTTAGGTGAGGCCCCGGGCGATTTCAAGCGCGCCGGCGCGCGCCTGCTCGTTTTCCCCGAGGCCGCCGGCGCGGCGCGTGCGGCCACCGTCTCGCTTCGATCCACGCGGTGTCTCAGGATGAGACAAGCGGGTCGGCACAGCGTCCGCACACCGGCCGCCGCCGCGCCCGCCCCGCCTCGCCCGGCGTGCTGCCCGCGCCACCCGGCGCGGGGGCTTGCCGCCCGGCTCAGGCCCATGCTATGGTGCGCGTTCCAGGAGAACGGAGCATCCCGGCAGGCTGCCGGTGCCGCTCCTACCGAAGGCGTACCCCCGAAACGCTCAGGTGCAACAGACTGGATACCGAACCAACTGGAGAGCGTCGCGGCAGGCTGGCAGACACCAGCGCCGGCGGCCGCCGAAGGGGCAAGCCGAAGTCCGGGTGGACCAGGCGAATCTCTCAGGCAAAAGGACAGTGGGGGCAGGCGTGCGACACCGCACGCCTGCCCCTTTTTGCTTTCCTGGAGCCAGAGAAATGAAAGTCATCGTGATGGGCGCGGGCGTGATCGGCGTGGCCTCGGCCTGGTATCTCGCCAAGGCTGGCCACGAAGTGGTGGTGCTCGAACGCAATGCCGGCGCGGCGCGCGAAACCAGCTTCGGCAACGGCGGCCAGATCTCCGTCAGCCATGCCGAACCCTGGGCCAATCCCGCCGCGCCGTGGAAACTGCTGCGCTGGCTGGGCAAGGAGGATGCGCCGCTGCTGTTCCGCCTGCGCGCCGATCCCGCACAGTGGTCCTGGGGCCTGAAGTTCCTGCGCGAATGCTCGGCGCGCCGCTCCACCCACAACATGATCCAGTTGCTCAACCTGGGCACCTACAGCCGCGCCAGCCTGCAGGCGCTGCGCGCCGAAACAGGCATCGAGTACGACCACCTCAGCCGCGGCATCCTCCACTTCTACACCAGCGCCAAGGAGTTCGATGCCGCCATCGAGCCGGCCCGCATCATGCGCGAGCTCGGCTGCGAACGCCAGGTCATCGGTGCCGACGAAGTGGTGCGCATCGAACCGGCGCTGGCCGCCATCGCGCCGCGCCTGGCCGGCGCCACCTACACCAGCGCGGACGAGTCGGGCGACGTGCACCGCTTCACCACCGCGCTGGCGGCGCGTTGCGAGGCGGCCGGCGTGCGCTTCCGCTACGGCGTGCGCGTGCAGCGGCTGCATGCCGACGGCGGCGGCATGCGGGCGGTGGAATATGCCGACGACAGCGGCGCCTACCAGCTCGAAAGCGCCGATGCCTACGTGCTGGCGCTGGGCAGCTTCAGCCCGCTGCTGGCGCGGCCGCTGGGGATCAAGCTCGATATCTATCCCGCCAAGGGCTACTCGGCGACGCTGCCGGTGCTCGATGCGGAACGGGCGCCCAGCGTCAGCCTGACCGACGACGAGTACAAGCTGGTCTTCTCCCGCTTCGGCGACCGCCTGCGCATCGCCGGCACGGCGGAGCTTAACGGCTATGCGATGGAACTCAATCCGCTGCGCTGCGAAGCCATCGTGCGCCGCACGCTGGAGATCTTCCCGGGCATGAGCCGCCCGGAACTGGCGCGCTACTGGACCGGACTGCGCCCGGCCACGCCGGGCAACGTGCCGTACATCGGCGCCAGCAGCGTGGCGGGGCTCTACCTGAACACCGGCCACGGCACGCTGGGCTGGACGCATGGCTGCGGCTCCGGGCGCGCCATCGCCGACATCATCAGCGGCCGCGCCCCGGAGGTGGACTTCGCCTTCAGCGGCGCCCTGCCCCAGCGGCGCGTGGCGGCGGTGGCGGCCACCGGCGCCAGCGCGCGCTGAGCGCCCGCGCAAACGCTGTCTATCCGTCGCCCGAAGGCTTGTGGCAGGAAGCGGGCGACGGGAGGGTGTCTCAGGGCGCCGCCGCGATCACCTCGGCGACGGCCGCCGTCAGCTTGCGCGCGTAGGGCACGTGCAAGAACTCGTTGGGACCGTGGGCATTGGACTTCGGCCCCAGCACGCCGCACACCATGAACTGCGCCGACGGGAAGCCGGCCTGCAATGTGTTCATCAAGGGGATGGTGCCGCCCTGGCCGATATAGGCCAGGTCATGGCCGAAGTGGGTGCGCGAGGCTGTGTTCATGGCCTGTTCCAGCCAGGGCGCCAGGCCGGGCGCGTTCCAGCCGTTGGCCGCGCCGGCGGCGGGCTTGAAGGTGACCTTGGCGTTGTAGGGCGGGTCCAGTTCGAGCAGGGCCTTGAGATCGGCCGCCGCCCGCGCGGCGTCGACCAGCGGCGGCAGGCGCAGCGACAGCTTGAAGGCCGTGCGCGGGCGCAGCACATTGCCGGCATCCGCCAGCGACGGCAGGCCGGCGGCGCCGGTGACCGACAGCGAGGGCCGCCAGTTGGCGTTGAGCAGCACTTCCTGCGGATCGGCCACCACCGGCAGCACCGGCCGGCCGTCCTGGCCGCACGACCAGGGCATGCCCTTCCACACCGCCTCGCCGAGGATGCGCGCGGCCGCCTCGGTCTCGCGCAGGCGGTCGGCCGGAACCGGGCAATGGAAGGCGTCGGGCAGGATATTGCCGGTGGCGGCATCCTCCAGGCGCTCGAACAACTGGCGCATCACGCGGAAGCTGGACGGCGCGATGCCGCCATAGGAGCCCGAGTGGATGCCCTCCTCCAGCACCTCCACTTCGAGGTCGCCCACCACCAGGCCGCGCAGCGAGGTGGTCAGCCACAACTGGTCGTAGTTGCCGGCGCCGGAATCCAGGCAGACCACCAGGCCGACCCGCCCCAGGCGCTGGCGCAGCGCGTCCACATACGGCAGCAGGTCATAGCTGCCGGATTCCTCGCAGGTCTCGATCAGGCCCACGCAGCGCGGGCGCTCCACGCCCTGCGCATCGAGCGCGGCCAGCGCCGCGATGCTGGCGTAGACGGCATAACCGTCGTCGGCGCCGCCGCGGCCGTAGAGGCGCCCGTCCTCCATCTTGGGCGTCCAGGGGCCGAGGTCGCGGCGCCAGCCGTCGAACTCGGGCTGCTTGTCGAGGTGGCCGTACAGCACGATGGTCTCGCTGCTGCCCGAACGCGTGGCGGGCGTCTCGAAATAGAGCAGCGGCGTGCGCCCGGGCAGGCGGATCACTTCCAGCTTGAGGCCGCGCACCGGCTGGCGCTCGACCCAGGCGGCGGCATCGGCGACGACGCGCTCCAGGTGGCCGTGGCGTGCCCAGTCGGCGTCGAAGGCAGGACTCTTGGCGGGAATGCCGATGTAGTCGGTCAGCGCGGGGACGATCTCGTCGTTCCACTTGCGCTCGACGAAGTCGCGCAGCGCGGCGCTGTCGGGCGCGCGGGTCGGTGCAGCCGTGTCGGTGGTCATGGTGCGTCCTGGCAGGTGGGAAGCGGCGCGGGCGGCCGGTGCGAGGCATTGTCGCACAGCGCCGCCCGCGCACGGGACGCACGGCCGCGGAACGCCGCGGCCAGGGTTGGGGCCTCAGGCCGCGGGCATCAGACGTCGATGGCCGAGTCCGACTTGACCTTGCGGCGCAGCTCGAACTTCTGGATCTTCCCGGTCGAGGTCTTGGGCAGCGGCCCGAAATAGACCGCCTTGGGTACCTTGAAGCCCGCCAGCAGCGAGCGGCAGTGCGCCATCAGTTCCTCGGCGGTGACGCTCGCGCCTTCCTTCAGCTCGACGAAGGCGCATGGCGTCTCGCCCCACTTGGCGTCGGGCTGGGCGACCACCGCCGCCGCCAGCACCGCGGGATGGCGGTACAGCGCGTCTTCGACCTCGACCGAGGAGATGTTCTCGCCGCCGGAGATGATGATGTCCTTGCTGCGGTCCTTGATCTTGACGTAGCCGTCAGGCATGCACACGCCCAGGTCGCCGGTGTGGAACCAGCCGCCGGCGAAGGCTTCGCGCGAGGCCTTCTCATTTTTGAGATAGCCCTTCATGCAGATATTGCCGCGGAACATGATCTCGCCGATGGTCTCGCCGTCGGCCGGCACCGGCTCCATGGTGTCGGGATCCAGCACCGCCACCTGCGACTGCAGGTGGTAGCGCACGCCCTGGCGGGCCTTCATCACCGCACGTTCTTCCTGCGACAGCGCCGTCCAGCTGTCCTGCTCGGCGCACACCGCGGCCGGGCCGTAGACCTCGGTCAGGCCGTAGACGTGGGTCAGGTCGAAGCCCATGGCCTCCATCTGCGCCAGCACCGCGGCCGGCGGCGGCGCGCCCGCCACCATGCCGCGCACCGGCCCGCGCAGCCCTTCGCGCCAGGCCGCCGGCGCGTTGACCAGGGCGGTATGGACGATGGGCGCGGCGCAGTAGTGAGTCACGCCTTCATCGCGCATCAGGTCGAAGACCAGCTTGGGCTCGAACTTGCGCAGGCAGACGTTGACCCCGGCGCGGGCCGCCACCGTCCACGGGAAGCACCAGCCGTTGCAATGGAACAGCGGCAGCGTCCACAGGTAGACGGCATGCTTGGGCATGTCCCATTCGAGGATGTTGGAGACCGCGTTGATGGCCGCGCCGCGGTGGTGGTAGACCACGCCCTTCGGGTCGCCGGTGGTGCCCGAGGTGTAATTCAGGGCAATGGCATCCCACTCGTCGTCCGGCAGGCGCCAGGCGTATTCCGGGTCGCCGCCAGCAAGGAAGCTCTCGTAGTCGGTCTCGCCGAAGGGCTGGGCCGGCACGGGGCCGAGCGCGTCATGCACGGCGATCACCTTCAGGCCGGGCACTTCCAGCGCCATCTGGCGCGCCACGTCGGCGAACTCGGTGTCGGCCAGCAGCACGCGCGCCTCGCCGTGGCGCAGCATGAACAGCAGGTTGGCGGCGTCCAGGCGGATATTGAGCGCATTGAGCACCGCGCCCGCCATCGGCACGCCGAAATGGGCCTCGATCATGGCCGGGGTGTTGGGCAGCAGCGCCGCCACGGTGTCCCCCTTGCCCACCCCGGCCGCGGCCAGCGCGCTGGCCAGGCGGCGGGTGCGCGCGTAGGTGTCGCGCCAGTTCTGCCGCACCGGGCCGTGCACGATGGCGAGCCGGTCGCCATACACTTCGGCAGCGCGGGCGATGAAGTCGATGGGAGTGAGGGGAACGAAATTGGCCGGGTTCTTGCCCAGGCCCGTCTCGAAGTCGGTCGGCATGCTTGGAGTCTCCACGTGCGCCGGCGCGGACCGCGCCCGGCGCTGTTACTTTTTGCGCTGCAAGGCTATCATCGCACACGCCGCCGCACTGTCGCCTGGATGACAGTGCGCCGCGCGCGCCGCATTCCGCCGCTTCCAGCGCTTCCGCCGTCCTGTCGCCGCCACCGCCTTGCCAGCCGCTTTCCGCCTGCCGCCGCCTGCCGCCATGACCACCGAGCCCCCGTCCGCCGACCCCGGCCCTGCCCCGCAGGCCGCCGCCGTGCTCGCCGGCCATGCGTGGTTCGACGCGCTGGCGCCGCACCACCAGGCCCTGGCGGCACGGCAGACCCTGGTGCAGGACTACGCGGCAGGCGCCTACATCGCCCGCCGCGGCGAGACCTCGCGCTACTGGATCGGCGCCGACACCGGCCTGATCAAGCTGGCGGTCTATACCGCCGATGGCCGCGGCTGCACCTTCTCCGGCGTACCGGCCGGCGGCTGGTGCGGCGAAGGCAGCGTGCTCAAGCGCGAACCGCGCCGCTACGACGTGATCGCCATCCGCGATTCACGCGTGCTGCTGGTGCCGGACGATGTATTCCATACGCTGCTCGGCGAAAGCCTGCCCTTCGCCTCCTTCGTGGTGCGCCAGCTCAACGAACGCATGGGGCAGTTCATCGCCATGGTGCAGAACGACCGCCTGCTGGGCGCCGACGCGCGCGTCGCCCAGGCCATCGCCCAGCTCTTCCATCCGGCGCTGTATCCCCGCACCAGCGCCGTGCTGGAACTGTCGCAGGAGGAAATCGGCCTGCTCACGGGCCTGTCCCGCCAGCGCGTCAACCAGGCCCTGCGCCGCCTGGCCGCCGACGGCATGGTCGACCTGTCCTACCAGAGCATCCGCGTGACCGACCTCGAGCAGTTGCGCCGCTTCGGGCTGTCGGCGCTATGAGCGCTATGAGTGCTATGAGCTCTCTACCGCGCGGCCGGCATACAATGCCGGCACGGCGCGCCTGAAGCGCGCCGGCTTCCCGACCCGTCATGGCCTTCCAGATCCCCTCCGAACTTCGCCTGAGCCGGCTGCGCTTCCCCTTCGCCGTGCGCGTGGAAGCCGTGCGCGGCGTGGCACGGCTGCGCGATGCCAATGCGCGGCGCGAGGTCCGGCCCGGCGATCCCTTCGTGGTCCCCGCCTTCGCCCACTTCGACTGCGACCTGCAGGCCGGCCCCGGCCGGCCGGTGGAGCTGACGCTGACCGCGGTGCCCGACCAGGCCTGCCCGCGCATGCTGCTGGCGGGCGGGCAGGAAAAATACTGGTCACGCGCGCTGGCCCATGCGATCTTCCTGCAGCCCCGCCTGGCCTGGAACGCCACGCTGGCCGCCGAACGCTGGCACGTGGCGCCGCGCCTGGTGCGCGCGCGGCTGTTCGCCGAGGGCGAGGCACTGCACGCCCTGCTGCGCGAGCAGCGCGTGGCGCACGCGCTCTATGCGCTGGCGGTGCCGGGGCTGCCGCCCGACACCGCCACGCCGGCCGGCCTCGGCCGCCTGGCCCAGGCAGCCGGCCTGCGCGACGCCGCCACGCTGGCCAACGCCTGCGCCAACCTGCACGGCATGCACCCCGCCTGCCTGCTGGCGGCGCCCGGCGCGCCGGCGGCCGCGCGCACGCTGCCGGGCTGGCATCCGGCCGCCGCCTGAGGCGGCGCAGCGGCGGAACGGCTCAGCGGCGGCCGGAAAATCCGGCGCCCTCCTCCGGTCGTCGCCAGCGGTGCACGCGGGCGCAGGCAAGGTCCGTCAACGTGAGCCCCATCACGCATGCCCGCCACGGAGGCGCCAGCCCGGCCCGCCTGCCCCCTACTCCAGCGTGATATGGTGCGCCCGGATCAGCGCGCCCCACTTGGCCTGTTCGCGCCCGACGAAGGCGGCGAAGCCGGCCCGGCTGTCGCCCATCGGCTCCAGGCCGAGGTCCTGCATCTGCTTGATGACCGCCGGGTCCTTGAGCGCGGTGACGATGGCGGCGTTCAGCTTGTCGACCGTGGCGGACGGCGTGCCGGCCGGCACCACCACGCCTTGCCAGGCAAAGGCGGTGAAGTCCGCCAGGCCGGCCTCGGCGAAGGTCGGCACGTTGGGCAGCACCGCGGCGCGCTGCTCGGCGGGCAGCGCGATGGCGCGGATGCGGCCGGCGCGGATCAGCGGCGCGGCGGCGGACAGGTCGGCCATCATGAAGTCGACCTGGCTGCCGGCGAGGTCCTGCAGTGCCGGCGGCGTGCCCTTGTAGGGCACGTGCACGGCCTGTGCCTTGAGACGGTCGAGCATCAGCTGGGCGCTCAGGTGGTGCGGGCTGCCGGTGCCGACCGAGGCGTAGGTGGCCTTGCCGCCGTCCGCTTTCAGCCACTGGATGAATTCGGCCAGGGTATGGGCCGGCACGCGCGGGCTGGTGACCAGCACCACCGGCAGCCGCACCAGCGGCGTCACCAGGGTGAAGTCGGCCTTGGCGTCATAGGGCAGCTTGGGATAGAGCGCGGGGTTGAGCACCAGCGTGCCCTGCCCCGCCGTCAGCAGCGTGGCGCCGTCCGCCTTGGCGCGCGCCACGTCCTGCGCGGCCAGGATGGTGGCGCCGCCCGGCTTGTTGTCCACCACGATGTTCTGCTGCAGCACCGGCGAGATCTTCTGCGCGACGATGCGGGTGGCGAGGTCGCTGCCGCCCCCCGCGCTGTAGGGCACCACCCAGCGCGCGGGCGGCTCGGCCCGCGCGGCCGTGATGCCGCCGAGGCAGAGGCCGAGGGCGGCCACCAGGGCGAGCGTGCCGAGCCTGGCGCGGCGGCGGGAAGGGAAATGGCGCTGGCGCTGTGCTGCCGGCATGGTCGTGTCTCCTTGGGATAGGGCGTTGTTCTGTGTCTTGGCCCCCGGCGCGGCAGGGCGGGCGTCAGTAGGTCTTGTCCTGTGCCGCTCCGGCGGCGGCGGGCGGCGCCGCCTTGAACTGCGCGGCCAGCGCCTCGGCGCCGCGGGCCAGCACGGTGGTGTCCACGCCGACGGCGGTGAAGCGCGTGCCGAGGTCCATGTAGCGGCGCGACTGCGCCGCGTCGCCGCTGAGGATGCCGGCCGCCTTGCCGGCGGCGCGGATGCGCGCGATGGCATCGGCGATGGCCTGCTGCACCTCGGGGTGGCCGGGGTTGCCCAGGTGGCCGAAGTCGGCGCTGAGGTCGGAGGGGCCGATGAAGACGCCATCGACACCCTCGGTGGCGAGGATGCCATCCAGGTTGTCCAGCCCGGCGCGCGTCTCCACCTGCACCAGCACGCACATCTCTTCGTTGGCGCGCGCCAGGTAGCCGGGCACGCGGTTCCAGCGCGAGGCGCGCGCCAGCGCCGCGCCGACGCCGCGCACGCCCTGCGGCGGGTAGCGCGTGGCGGCCACGGCGGCGGCCGCTTCCTCGCCGGTCTGCACCATCGGCACCAGCAGCGTCTGCACGCCGATGTCGAGCAGTTGCTTGATCAGCACCGCATCGTTCCAGGCCGCGCGCACCACCGGCCGCACCGGATAGGGCGCCACGGCCTGCAGCTGGGCCAGGATGGACGGCACGGTATTGGGCGCGTGCTCGCCGTCGATCAGCAGCCAGTCGAAGCCGGCGCCGGCCAGCAGCTCGGCGGTGTAGGGGCTGGCCAGGCCCAGCCACAGGCCGATCTGCTGCTCGCCCGCCTGCAGTGCGCGCTTGAAGGTATTGACAGGGAAATCCATGGGGAAACTCCTCGGGCCGCACGCGGCCCCGGTGCGGGGAGCGCGGGTGGCGCGCTCAGGCGAAATGGCAGCCGACCGTGCCCAGCGGGCCGTAGTCGACGTGGAAGGTGTCGCCCGCCTGGGCCACCACCGGGCGGGTGAAGGAACCGCCCAGGATCACCTCGCCGGCCTCCAGGCGCACGCCGAAGGGATGCAGCTTGTTGGCCAGCCAGGCCACGCCGTTGGCCGGGTGGTTCAGCACGCCGGCGGCCACGCCGGTCTCCTCGATCACGCCGTTGCGCGACATGATGGCCGAGACCCAGCGCAGGTCCACGTCGAAGGGCCGCACCGGGCGCCCGCCCATCACCACGCCGGCGTTGGCCGCGTTGTCGGAGATGGTGTCGAACACCTTGCGCGGGCGCTTGCTCTCGGGATCGATGGACTGGCTGCGCGCATCGATGATCTCCAGCGCCGGGATCACGTACTCGACCGCGTCATAGACGTCGAACAACGTGCAGTTCGGACCCGCCAGCGGCTTGCCGAGGATGAAGGCCAGCTCCACCTCCACGCGCGGCATGATGAAGCGGCCGGTGGGGATCTCGCCGCCTTCGTGGAAGAACATGTCGTCCAGCAGGGTGCCGTAGTCGGGCTCGTCGATCTGCGACGACATCTGCATCGCGCGCGAGGTCAGCCCGATCTTGTGGCCCTTGACGGTGCGGCCTTCTGCCAGTTTCAGCGCGACCCATTCGCGCTGGATCGCATAGGCATCCTCGATGGTGATGTCGGGATGGTCCAGCGAGATCTGGCGGATCTGGACACGGGTCTTCTCCGCCTGGTTCAGGCGTTCCGCCACCTGGCGGATCAGTTCGGGACTCAGCATGGGGACTCCGGCGGCGCGAGCGCCGCGACAATGAACGGATGGGCCGGCTCGGCGTGCCTCAGCCGGCCTTCTTGAAACGGGCGTGCACGTTGTTGTGCTTGTAGCTGCCGCCCTCGTTGAACTCGGCCAGTTCCATCGACAAGGCCAGGTAGCGCCTGGCGTAGAGTTCGGCGAAATGCTGCTTGATCGCCTCGAACAGCTCGTCGCAGGCCTTCTTCTTGACCGCTGCCTCGCGCCCGGCGCCGATCTTCAGCGTCACGTGGACGAAGGCGTAGTCTTCTTCCCCGTCGGCCATGCGGTAGTCCGCCAGCGCGATGGCGCGCGAGCGGATGCCGCCGATGGGAAACACCCCGCCCTGTGCGATCAGGGTGTCGTTGATGGTCTTCAGCAGTGCCGGCACATCGGCTTCGGCACGGATGTTGTCGGTGTACTCGACGATGACATGAGGCATGGCAGTGCTCGCGGAATCTCGGCAAAGGATCAGGGCAGCGGAAAGATCGCGTTGATCTGGCCGGTACCCGAACTGGTGAAGTAGTCGGTGACGATCTCCACCGGCTTGTCATAGGCGTCCCAGCCCAGCAGCCCCAGCAGCATCGCCGTGTCGTGCATGCCGCCCTCGCCCACGCACAGCTCGTTGTACTCGGGCAGCATGCGGCAGAAGGTGGCCCAGTCGCCCTGCTTCCACAGCTCGACCACGCGCAGGTCGACCTGCTTGTAGAACTCGCGGCTGATCTGGTGGATGCTCTCTTCCGGGCTGTTGTTGTCGTTG
The DNA here is from genome assembly GCF_001854305.1 of Cupriavidus sp. USMAA2-4. NCBI lineage: Bacteria > Pseudomonadati > Pseudomonadota > Betaproteobacteria > Burkholderiales > Burkholderiaceae > Cupriavidus > Cupriavidus sp. USMAA2-4. The sequence goes on from NZ_CP017749.1 coordinate 3,368,613, forward strand.
AAGCGGTGCGACAGCGAGCCGCTGGCGAGAAAGGCCACGTTGGCATCGCTCTTCTCGATGGCCTCGCGCAGCGCGACGCCGAAGCGGCGGCTCTCGTCGAGCTGGTGCCAGGCGCACCAGCCGGCGATGGAGACCACCTTGAAATGCTGGTCGCCGTTCATGTAGCGCATCGGCACCAGGGTGCCGTACTCAAGCTCCAGGCTGCCGATCTCGTGCGCACGCGTCATCACGCCGTGCTCGCACGCGGTCTGGGCGATCAGGCGGCCCAGCTCCGGGTTGCCCGCATAGGCATAGGCCATGTCCTTGATGAAGTGGGGCAGCTCGTTGCTGGTGTAGATGCCCTCGAAGCGCGCGTTGCAGTTGACGTGGTAGCCGGCGTTGACCAGCCAGTGCACGTCAGACACCACGATGGTGTCGACGCCCAGCTCGCGGCAGCGGCGGCCGATCTCCCGGTGCCCGGCGATGGCCGCCGCGCGGCAGCCGTGGTGCTTGCCGGGCAGCTCCGACAGGTACATCGACGGTACATGCGTGATCTTGGCGGCCAGCGAAAGCTTGCCCATGGTCTTGTCTCCTTCCTGTGGCGCCGTGCCTGCCGGCCTGCGCCTTGTCTGCCTTGCTTGCCGGGTTCCGGCCAGAGCGATGGCCCTTATCCTTCCTGCTGCCTGCTCCCCTCTCGCGCCCGCGGGAGAGCGGTCGGGGGTGAGGGCCGGCATTCGGCAGTACGACGGCGTTCACCTCATGCCAGCGCCTGCCCACTGCCCATTCCCCCCGGCCCTCATACCCCCCACTTGGGGATATGGTGGCTGCCCATCGAAATACACACGTTCTTCACCTCGGCAAACACTTCGAAGCTGTACTCGCCGCCCTCGCGCCCGGTGCCGGATTCCTTGGTGCCGCCGAAGGGCTGGCGCAGGTCGCGCACGTTCTGGCTGTTGACGAAGACCATGCCGGCCTCGATGCCGCGTGCCAGGCGGTGCACCTTGCCCACGTCCCGGGTCCAGATATAGGAGGCCAGGCCGTAGCTGGTGTCGTTGGCCTGCGCCAGGCCGTCTTCCTCGTCCTTGAACGGGATCAGGCAGGCCACGGGCCCGAAGATCTCTTCCTGCGCCACGCGCATGCGGTTGTCGACGTCGGCCAGCACCGTCGGGCGCACGAAGTTGCCGTGTTTCAGGTGCGCGGGCAGGCCTTCGGGCAGTTCGGGGCCGCCGGCCAGGATGCGTGCGCCTTCCTGTTCGCCCAGACGGATGTAGCCGGTCACCTTTTCCCAATGCTGGCGCGTGATCATCGCGCCGACATGGGTCTGCGGGTCGGTCGGGTCGCCCACGCGCAGGCGTGCGGCGCGCTCGGCAAACTGGCGCACGAATTCGTCGTAGACGGTCTCCTGCACGAAGATGCGCGAGCCGGCGGTACAGCGCTCGCCGTTGATCGAGAAGATGGTGAACAGGGCCGCGTCGAGCGCGCGCTCGAGGTCGGCGTCGTCGAACACCAGCACCGGCGACTTGCCGCCCAGTTCCATCGAGAACTTCTTCAGGCCGGCGCGCTCGATGATGCGCTTGCCGGTGACGGTGCCGCCGGTGAAGGAAACCGCGCGCACGTCCGGATGGCGCACCAGCGCGTCGCCGGCCGTGGCGCCCAGGCCCTGCACCACGTTGAGCACGCCGGGCGGCACGCCGGCTTCCAGCGCCAGCATGCCGAGCTGGTCGGCGGTGAGCGGCGACAGCTCGGACATCTTCAGCACGGCGGTATTGCCCAGCGCCAGGCAGGGCGCGACCTTCCAGGTGGCCGTCATGAAGGGCACGTTCCACGGCGAGATCAGCGCGCACACGCCGACCGGCTGGTAGAGCGTGTAGTTGAGCATCTGGTCGTCGACCGGATAGGTGCGCCCGTTCATCTGCACGCACACCTCGGCGAAAAAGTTGAAGTTCTCGGAAGCGCGCGGGATCAGCTGCTTGCTGGTCTGCGCGATGGGCAGGCCGGTGTCCTGCGTTTCCAGCGCCGCCAGCTGCGGCACGTTCTGCGCGATCAGCTCGCCGAGCCGGCGCATGACGCGCGCGCGTTCCTTGGCCGGTGTGTTGGCCCACTTGGGAAAGGCCGCCTTGGCCGCGGCGACGGCGGCGTCGATCTCCGCCTCGCCGCCCGCGGCGACCTCGGCGATGGCCTCGCCGGTGGCGGGGTTCCAGGTGGTGAAGCGGTCCTTGCTGTCGACCTGCTTGCCATCGATCCAGTGCTTGATCATCTCAGTCTCCTTGCTGCCGGCGCCCGGCAAGTACGTGTGTCCGCTGCGCCCGGCGCTTCAGTCGGTGCTGCCGTATCCGCCCGCGGCGGCGATGGTGTTCACCAGCCGTCCGATGCCCTCGATCTCCGTGACGACCTCGTCGCCGGGCTGCGTGTCGGCCAGCCCTTCCGGCGTGCCGGTGAGGATCATGTCGCCGGCTTCCAGCGTCATGAAGCTGCTCAGGTAGGCGATCAGCCACGGGATGCCGAAGATCATGTCGCGCGTCGAGCCCTCCTGCGTCAGCTTGCCGTTGACGGTGGTGCGCAGGGTCAGGTTCATCGGGTCGTCGATATCGTCGCGGTCCACCAGCCAGGGGCCCAGCGGCGTGCAGGTATCGCGGTTCTTCACCCGCAGGTTGGGACGGTAGTAGTTCTCGAGGTAGTCGCGGATGGCGTAGTCGTTGGCCACGGTGTAGCCGCGCACATAGTCATAGGCATCGGCTTCCTTGACGTGGCGCGCGGTGCGGCCGATCACCACCGCCAGCTCGCACTCGTAATGCATGTACTTGACGCCGTCCGGGCGGATGGTGCGGCCGCGGTGGCCGATGAAGGTGCCCGGCCCCTTGAGGAAGACCAGCGGTTCCTCCGGTGCCTTGAAGGCCAGTTCCTTCGCGTGGTCGGCATAGTTCAGCCCCAGCGCGAAACTGGTGCGCGGCGCCACCGGCGGCAGCCACACCACCGCGTCCTCGGCCACTTCGCGGCCGTCGTCCAGCTTCAGCCGGCCCGCGCCGGCAGGCCGGGCACCGTGGACCAGGCCGTCATACGCAACGCGCGCGGTCTTCATGCTGCCTCCCCGCTACGGGCGGCCGCCACCACGCGGTGCTGCAGGCGGCCGACATGCTCGATCTCGATCTCCACCACGTCGCCGGCGCGCGCCAGCGGCGCGCCCTCCGGCACGCCGGCCAGCAGCACGTCGCCGGCTTCCAGCGACATGAAGGCGCTGACTTCCGCCAGCAACTGCTCGACCGGACGGATCAGGTTGGATGTGTGGTTGCGCTGCCGCACCTCGCCGTTGATGCGCACCGAAAGCGCCAGCGCGCCGGCGTCGGCCACCGCCGCGCGGGGCGTGATCCAGGGGCCGATCGGGCAGTAGCCGTCGCGGCACTTGTGGCGCACCGCCGGACGGTAGTAGCTGGCGTGGGGCACGCTGAGGTCGGACACCACGGTGTAGCCAGCGATGTAGTCGGCAGCGCGCGCCGCGTCGATGCGGGTGGCGCGCCGGCCGATCACAATGCCCAGCGCGGCGCCGATCTCGAGCGTCTCCGTGCCGGGCGCCAGTTCGACCTCGGCGAGGTGGCCGGCCAGGGTGTTGGCCGGCTTGAGGTACAGGATCGGCGCCGCCGGCGGCGCCTGGTAGGGCGCGGCGTGGACGCTGTCACCCAGGGCCGCCAGCGCGCCGCGGTAGTTCAGCAGCGCCCCGTAGACGGTGCCGGTCACCGCCGGCAGCCAGCGGAAGGCCGCCGGGTCCAGCGTGCGGCCGCCGTCCAGCGGCAGCCCGCTCGTTGCCTCCACCTCGGCGGTGGCCGGCTGGCCGCCGCGCACGGCGATCCGTGCCAGCCGCGTCATGCTTGCGCTCATGGTCTCCTCTCGCTCCCGATGGACCGGTGCCGGCGGCGGGCGCCATGCCCGCGTGACCGACGCGCCGGTCTCGTGCTCACTCATTGATTAACATGTTAATTAAAAAGACCGCTGCTTTCAAGCACCGTGTCTCGCGCCGGCGCCGGCACGCTCCAGCCTTGCGCCGATGGCCGCCGCCGTCACCCTACGTCACCTTACCGCGCTGTCATGGCGCTGTCATCGACGCTCCGCACAATGCCGCCCAGACACGGTTGCCGGTGCATCGACGCGCCGGGATGCCGCAGCGCAACATGCGCGCATACCGTGACGGGCCTTGACGCCCGCTTTTTTTCGACTGAAATGAAAACGTTTTCAAACCTGCCGGCACGCTGCCGGCAAGCAGCCCGCCGATGACGCAAGACGATGCCCCGCTTCCCGGCGCCGCGACCCTGGCCGATGTCGCCGAGGCCGCACGCGTGTCGCTGGCCACGGCCTCGCGCGTGTTCAGCAGCCCGGCGCTGGTACGCGACGCCACCGCGCAGCGCGTGCTCGACGCCGCCCGCACGCTGCGCTTCCGCCCCAACCTGCTGGGCAGCAAGCTGCGCGCGCAGCGCACCCGCATGATCGGCGTGATGCTGCCGACGCTGGAGAACGCGGTTTTCGCCGAGTGCTGGCATGGCATCGAAGAGGCCGCGCTGGCGGCCGGGTATTCGCTGATGCTGGTGACCAGCGGCTACCGGCCGGAGCGCGAACGCGAGCGCGTCGAGTACCTGCTGCGCCACCGCGTCGACGGCATGGTGCTGACCGTGGCGGACGCCGCCCGCAGCGCCGTGCTCGACCAGCTCGACACGGAAGACATCCCCTACGTGCTGGCCTACAACCAGGCCGGGCCGCGCGGGCGGCGCCACTCGGTCTCGGTGGACAACCGCGCCAGCGCCTGCGCCGGTGTGCAGGCCCTGCTGGCCGCCGGGCACCGGCGCATCGCCGTGGTGTCGGGCGCCTTCATCGCCTCCGACCGTGCGCGCCAGCGCTTCGCCGGCTACCAGGACGCCATGCGTGCGCAGGGCCTCGCGCCCGCCCCCGCGCTGTGCCTGCCCTCGCACACGGCCAGCAACGCAGACCAGCTGGCGGCGCTGATGGCGGGCCCCGGAGCGCCCACCGCGCTGTTCTGTACCAATGACCTGCTGGCCATCGGCGTGATCTCCGACCTGCGCCGCCTGGGCCTGCGCGTGCCGGCCGATGTCTCGGTGCTCGGCTACGACGGCATCGCGCTGGGCACGGCGGTCGAGCCCGCGCTGGCCACCGTGGCGCAGCCCAGCGGCGAGATCGGCGCGCAGGCCATCGCGCGCCTGCTGGCCCGGCTCGAACCTGGCGCCGCACCCGCCGGCGCACGCGTGACGCTGCTGGCGCATGCGCTGCGCCCGGGCGGCACCATCGGCGCGCCGCCGGGTGACGCTGCCGCAGCCGGTGCCGATGCCATAGTCCCCGACGCTTCATCCGACGCTGCGCCCGCAGCCCTTTCCGACGCTGTCCCCCCCGCAGTCCAACCAAGGAGTTCCTGATGCATCCGATTCGTTCCTGGCGCCGCGGCCTGCGCGCGATCGCACTGGCCCTCGGCACCGCCGCGCTCAGCCATGCCGCCGCCGCCCAGACCGCGATCTGCTACAACTGCCCGCCCGAATGGGCCGACTGGGCCGCGCAGATCCGCGCCATCAAGGACAAGACCGGCGTCACCGTGCCGTTCGACAACAAGAACTCCGGCCAGTCGCTGGCGCAACTGGTGGCCGAGAAGGCCAGCCCGGTCGCCGACGTGGTCTACTACGGCGTGACCTTCGGCATCCAGGCCCGCAAGGACGGCGTCACCGCCGCCTACAAGCCGGCCCACTGGGCCGACATTCCCGACGGCCTCAAGGACCCGCAGGGCAACTGGTTCGCCATCCACTCGGGCACCATGGGCTTCATGGTCAATGTCGACGCGCTGCGCGGCAAGCCGGTGCCGCAGTCGTGGGCCGACCTGCTCAAGCCCGAGTACAAGGGCCTGGTCGGCTATCTCGACCCCGCCAGCGCCTTCGTCGGCTACGTCGGCGCGGTGGCCGTCAACCAGGCGCTGGGCGGCACCCTGGACAACTTCGGCCCGGCCTTCAAGTACTTCAAGGACCTGCAGAAGAACCAGCCCATCGTGCCCAAGCAGACCGCCTACGCGCGCGTGCTGTCGGGCGAGATCCCCATCCTGCTGGACTACGACTTCAACGCCTACCGGGCGCGCTACAAGGACCACGCCAACGTCGCCTTCGTCATTCCGAAGGAAGGCTCGGTGGTGGTGCCTTATGTGATGAGCCTGGTCAACAAGGCTCCGCATGAAGCCGAGGGCCGCAAGGTGCTCGACTTCGTGCTGTCCGACGCCGGCCAGGCGCTGTGGGCCAATGCCTACCTGCGGCCGGTGCGCGGCACCATGCCCAAGGACGTGCAGGCGCGCTTCCTGCCGGCCGCCGACTATGCGCGCGCCAGGACGGTGGACTACGGCAAGATGGCCGAGGTGCAGAAAGCCTTCAGCGACCAGTATTTGAAAGAGGTGCGCTGAGGGCGGGGCAGGCGTGATCGCACCATCCCCGCGATGGTTTGCTCCCCTCTCCCACAGCGTGGGAGAGGGGCCGGGGGTGAGGGCCGGCGCCCGCGCAAAGCGAGTGTCATCGTTCTGGCGAATGCCCGCCCTCACCCCCGCCCCTCTCCCGCAAGCGGGAGAGGGGAGACAACCCAGCGCGGAGTTCGTGCCCGCGCCCATGCCCACTCAGCGGCCATCGAAACCACGACTCCCACCCAAGCCATGCCACGCCGCCCTCCCCTCCTCTTCCTCTTCGCCCTGCCCGCGCTGGTCGTCTTCGCGGCCTTCTTCTGCCTGCCGATGGCCAGGCTGCTCGCCGTCAGCGTCGGCGGAGAACAGGGCGCCGGCGTCTACTGGACCATGCTCAGCAGCCCGCGCTACCTGCACAGCCTGCTGGTGACCGTGCTGCTGTCCGGCACGGTGACGCTGGCCACGCTGCTGATCGCCGGCGTGGCCGGCACCTTCCTGCAGCGCCACCCGGTGCCGGGCAAGCCGGTGCTGGTCGCCATGCTGACCTTTCCGCTGGCCTTCCCGGGCGTGGTGATCGGCTTCATGGTGATCATGCTGGGCGGCCGCAACGGCCTGCTGGCGGCGCTCGGCGACCGGCTGGCCGGCGAGCGCTGGACCTTCGCCTACGGCCTGGCCGGCCTGTTCGTCGGCTATCTGTACTTCTCCATCCCGCGCGTGATCCTCACCGTGATGGCGGCGGTGGAGAAGCTCGACCCCTCGCTGGAAGAGGCGGCGCGCTCGCTCGGCGCCGGCCCCTGGGGCGTGGTGCGCGACGTCATGCTGCCCGCGCTGATGCCGGCGCTGGTGTCGAGCGGCGCGATCTGCTTCGCCACCAGCATGGGCGCCTTCGGCACGGCCTTCACGCTGGCCACCCAGCTCGACGTGCTGCCGCTCACCATCTACAACGAGTTCACCAACTACGCCAATTTCGGCATGGCCGCCGCGCTGTCGGTGCTGTTGGGCGCGGTCACCTGGGCCCTGCTGGCGCTGGCGCGCTGGTTCTCGGGCGACGCCGTGGCCGCCACCGCCTAGGAGACCGCCTATGTCCTCCCTTCCCAACGCCCGCCAGGCCCACCACAGCCGCCGCGCCGGCTACTGGCTGCAGTTCGCGCTGACCGCCGCCGTCTGCCTGTTCATGACCGCGCCGGTGGTGCTGTCGGTGCTGGCCGGCCTCACCAACAATATCTTCATCGGCCTGGCCAGCGGCCTGACCACGCGCTGGCTGGGCGAGGTATGGGCGCTCTACCGCGGCACCATCTTCCTCTCGCTGGGCATCGCGCTGGCCTGCCTGGCCTGCACCCTGGTGCTGGGCGTGCCCGCCGCCTACTACATGGCGCTGCGGCGCGGGCGCCTGACGCGCCTGGTCGAGGAGCTGCTGATGCTGCCGGTGGCCGTGCCCGGACTGGCCACGGCGCTCGGCCTGATCCTGCTCTACGGCGGCTGGGCGGCGCTGCGCACCAGCTGGGTCTTCATCCTGATCGGCCACGTGCTCTTCACGCTGCCGTTCATGGTGCGCGCGGTGCTGGCCGTGCTATCGGCCATCGACGTGCGCACGCTCGAAGACGCCGCCGCCAGCCTGGGGGCCTCGCGCCTGCAGCGCTTCTTCGGCGTGGTGCTGCCCAACTGCCGCCAGGGCATCCTGGCGGGCGCGCTGATGGTGGTCACGCTGTCGGTCGGCGAGTTCAACCTGACCTGGATGCTGCACACCCCGACCACGCAGACGCTGCCGGTCGGCCTGGCCGACAGCTACGCCTCGATGCGGCTGGAGATCGGCTCCGCCTACACCATCGTCTTCTTCCTGATGATCATTCCCCTGCTGGTGCTGATGCAGGCCCTGTCGGCCGCCGGCGCACGCGCGCGCAAGCACCGCGCGCCGATGCCCGATGCCGCCGGCGAGGCCACCTCCATCGCTGCCCCCGCCGCCCAGCTCAACGCCGAGACCCGCCATGCATGACACCATTCCCATCCGCCTGCGCGGCTGCGCCAAGACCTTCGCCGACGGCACCGTAGCGCTGCAGCCGCTCGATCTCGACATCGGCGCCGCCGAGACCGTGGTGCTGCTCGGGCCCTCGGGCTGCGGCAAGACCACCACGCTGCGCCTGATCGCCGGCCTGGAATTCCCCGACGCCGGCGGCGAGGTGTGGTTCGGCGAGCAGGACGTGACCACGCTGCCGATCGAGAAGCGCGGCGTCGGCATGGTGTTCCAGAGCTATGCCTTGTTCCCCAACATGACGGTGGCGGAGAACATCGGCTATGGCCTGCGCGTGCGCCGCCTCGACAGCGCCGCGCGGCGCCGCCGCGTCGACGAGATGCTGGGCATGATGCACCTGGAGGCGCTGGCCGACCGCCGCGTCGACCAGCTCTCCGGCGGCCAGCGCCAGCGCGTCGCGCTGGCGCGCGCCATCGCCGTGCAGCCGCGCGTGCTGCTGCTGGACGAACCCTTGACCGCGCTCGACGCCAAGCTGCGCGACACCCTGCGCGCCGATATCAACCACCTGCTGCGCAGCCTCGGCATCACCGCCGTCTATGTGACCCACGACCAGGCCGAAGCGATGGCGCTGGGCGACCGCATCATCGTGATGGACAAGGGCCGCATCGCCCAGACCGGCACCCCGCAGGAGATCTACCGTGCCCCCGCCAGCGCCTTCGTGGCGGACTTCATCGGCACCATGAACCGCCTGCCCGCCAGCGCGGCCGGCGGCGCCTGGCAGGTGCCGGGCGGCTGGCTGCCACGCGCCGCGGAGGACGGCCATGCCCAGGCGGAACTGATGTTCCGGCCCGAGGACGTGGCCCCGGCCGCCGACGGCGAGGCGGCCGCGCTGCACGGCAGCGTGCTGGCGGCCCTCTTCCTCGGCTCCTGCACGCGGCTGCTGGTCGATGTCGGCGCCCCCGCGCCGCTGGTGGTCGACACCGCCCGGCGCGGCGACTGGCCGGCGGGCTCACGCATCGGCCTGCGGGTCGAGGCGGCCCACCTGATCACCCTGCCGGCAGCGCCGGCCGCCGCCGCATGAACCAGCCACCGGGGCCGCGCCACCGGCCCCCGCCACCGATCATCCTCCTTCTGCCATGACAACCGACACCTACCTGATCGCCCAGATCACCGACCTGCACATCAAGGCCGGCGGACGCCTTTCCTATGGCGTGGTCGATACCGCCGGCGCGCTGCAGCGCTGCCTCGACACCCTGCTGGTGGCGCCGCAGCGCCCGGACGCCGTGGTCGCCACCGGCGACCTGGTCGACTTCGGCAGCGAAGAGGAATACCGCTTCCTGCGCGGCCTGCTGGCCGCCCTGCCGATGCCGGTCTACCTGCTGCCCGGCAACCACGACAGCCGCGCCATGCTGCGCCGGGTGTTCCCCGACCACGCCTACCTGTTCTCCGGCGGCGCCGGCGACGAGCCGGTGCACTACGCCGTGGACGCCGGTCCGCTGCGCCTGGTGGGCTTCGACTGCACCGTGCCGGGCCGCAGCGGCGGCCGCGCCGAAGCGGCCGGCCTGCGGTGGCTGGATGCCACGCTTGCCGCGGCGCCGGCCACGCCGACCTTGCTGATGCTGCACCACCCGCCTTTCCACACCGGCATCGGCCACATGGACACGCAGGGGCTGGAGGGCGCCGCCGACCTGGAGGCAGTGGTGCGCCGCCACCCCCAGGTGGAGCGCGTGCTGTGCGGCCACCTGCACCGCCACATCGTGCGCCGCTTCGGCGGCACCCTGGCCATGACCGCGCCCGGACCGGCCCACCAGGTGGCGCTCGACCTCGATCCGCAGGCGCCCTCGCGCTTCCGCATGGAGCCGCCGGGCTACCTGCTGCACTGGTGGCATGCCCGGCACGGCCTGGTCACCCATGCCGCCGCCAGCGGCGACCACGGGCCGGCCTATCCCTTCTACGATGCGGATGGCAGGCTGATCGACTGAGGCCGCGCGGACTCAGTGCCCGCGCAGTGAGGCGGCCCGCTGCGCCGCTCTACTGCGCCGGACTACTGCGCGGACAGCACGAAGTCGTAGCGGCCTTCGTGGAACGGCGTCTCGAAGCCGAAGCGACCGGCCAGCGCGTCGCCGGCGCCGCGCTCGGCGTACGCGATCACCAGCGCCGGCTTGACGCCGAACACCGCGTCCGAGTCCAGGTAGGGATCGCCGGCGTTGAACACATGCGTGACCAGGGTCCGCTTGCCCTCCGCCTCGATCATGAAATGCAGGTGGGCGGGCCGGTACACATGCCGACCGGTGGCCGCCATCATGCGTCCCACGGGACCATCGTCCGGGATCGGGTAGGACACCGGCAGGATGGTGCGGATCGCGTAGTAGCCGTCCGCGTCGGTGCGATAGCGGCCGCGCAGGTTGCCGTGCGGCTGCGCGGTGTCCTGCCCCGAGTACATGCCGTTGACCGCGGTCTGCCAGACGTCGAGCGTCGCGCCGGCCAGCGGGCGGCCCTCGGTATCGCGCACGTGCCCGTGCACCAGCGCCGGGCTGCCGGCCGTGAGAGCCATGTTCTCGCCGGTGGCGCGCTCGGGCATGCCGGCCATGTAGAACGGGCCGAACACCGTGCTCTCGGTGGCGCCGGCCGGCTTGCGGTGGTTGATCGCATCCACCAGCATCGACACGCCGAGCGTGTCCGACAGCAGGATGAACTCCTGGCGCACCACGCCGTCGCAGGTCTGCCCGGTCTCGGTCAGGAAGCGGATCGCGGCCATCCACTCGGCCTCGGTCGGCTCCACCTCGCTGACGAAGGCGTGCAGGTGGCGCACCAGCGCCTGCATCAGGTGCCGCAGGCGCGGGTCCGGGGTCCTGGCGAAGGTGTCGATGACCTGCCGGGTCAGGCGCGCTTCGGCGGCATGGGCTTCGTTCATGGCGTGTCTCCTGGGTCGGCGCCTGGCGCGCCTGTCTGTGTTGTCCGGCTCTCGTTCGGCTCTCTTTCGACTCTCTTTCGACTCTCTTTCGACTCTCTTCCGGCTGGCTTCCGCCGCCGCGCTCAGGCCGGCGCCTCGCCGTGCCAGGCGCGCCTGAGCATGGCGAGCACCTCGTCATAGGTGACGGGGCGCGGATTGTCGTAGGGGTTCGCCACCGCCAGCTGCGCGGCGCGTTCCAGGCCGTCCTCCGGCATGCCGATCCCGGCCAGCGCCAGCGGCACGCCCAGGCGCTGGTTGAGGGCGAACAGCAGCGGCCCGGCCTCCTCGGCGGCGCTGCCGCCGAGCGCGCGCGCCACGCGGCCGAGCGCCTCGGGCGCGGCGGCGTGGTTGTAGTGGGCCGCATGCGGCAGCACGATGGTGTGCGTCTGTGCATGCGGCAGGTTGAAGGTACCGCCCAGCGTGTGGCACAGCTTGTGGTGCAGCGCCATGCCGACCGCGCCCAGGCAGGCGCCGGCCAGCCAGGCCCCGTACAGGGCGCCGGCGCGCGCCTCGCGGTCGGCCGGGTCCGCCACCACGGCGGACAGCGCCCGGGCGAGTGCGCGGATCGCTTCCTCGGCCATGAGGCTGATGATGGGATTGGCATCGCGGGCATAGAGGGCCTCCACCGCATGGGCCATGGCGTTCACGCCCGAACTGGCCGACAGCGCCGGCGGCAGGCCCAGCGTCAGCAGCGGATCGTAGACCACCGTGCGCGGCAGCACGCGCAGGTCGCGCCCGGTCTTCTTGAGGCCGCCGTCGGTGATGCCGTAGATCGGCGTCATCTCGGAACCGGCGTAAGTGGTCGGCACCGCCACGATGGGCAGGGCCGAGGTCAGCGCGATGGCCTTGCCCAGGCCGATGGTGGAGCCGCCGCCCACCGCCACGCAGCAGTCGGCGCCCAGGCGGGCCGCTTCGGCGCGGGCCGCCTCGGCCGATTCCAGCGGCACGTGCATCACCGCGCCGGGGTGCACGCCGGCGGCGCGCTCTCCCAGGGCCTGTGCCACCTGTTCCCCCAACGCCCGCTGGCCGGGCGTGGTCAGCACCAGCGCGCGGCGCGCGCCAAGCGCCGCCACCTCTTCCGGCAGCCGCGCCAGCGCCCCGCTCTCGAACACCACGCGCGACGGCAAACCCTGGTAGACGAACCGCATGCTCCCCCTCTCCGTTCCGGTCACTGCTCACTGGTCACTGGCCCGGCACGATGCGGCGGCCCTGCCGCCACATCGCCGTGCCTTGTGCATCATAGCCCCGGCGCGGGGCGCCTGCCGGCGGACGAAAAAAAACCCACTGCCGGGTGGTAGTGGGTAGACGAAGTGGTGCCGCCGGCCCCGCGGGGGCAGCGGCTGTCGCATCATCGCAGCCCGGTGGCCAAAGCGGAATAGTCCATACGGACTAAGCTGCGGAAGTCCCACACCCGCCTTCGTGCCGCGCATCGGGCACATGGACAAAGCCGCCGGAATGCGCTTCAATCACATCGCCGCGCACCGGTGGTGCGCCATGCACCCGCCGGGCACCCCCGTGTCCCGGCACCGTCTCCGCGCTTCTAGTCCACATGTCCCGCGCCAGCCTGCTCCTGATCGACGACCACACCCTGTTCCGCACCGGCCTGCGCCTGGTGCTGGCGGACTCGCCGCGCGTCGCCACCATCGTCGAGAGCGGTTCGGTCATGGACGCGGTGCAGGCCTTCGGCGGGCAGGCCATCGACGTCCTGCTGCTCGACATCCAGATGCCCGGCCTGAATGGTATCGAAGGGGTCAAGGTACTGCGCCGCCATTTCCCGCAGGCGCGCATCCTGATCGTCTCCGGCACTTCCGGGCTGGAGGGCGTGCCGGCCGAAGTGCGGCGCGAACTGGCGGGCTTCCTGCCCAAGTCGGCCGACACCCGCCAGATCGAGGAGGCGCTCGCCCGCTGCCTGGACGGCGGCAGCTACTTCGCCACCGAGCGCAGCGGCGCCGCCGCGCCGGCGGCGCGCTACCAGCCCAGTCCGCTGACGCCGCGCCAGCTCGAGGTGCTGGAGCAGCTCAGCCTGGGCCGCTCCAACAAGGTCATCGCCCATCATCTCGGCCTCTCCGAGAACACCGTGCGCGTGCACGTGGCCGCCATCCTCGACCACCTGGGCGTGGTCAGCCGCGTCGAGGCCATCCTCGAGGCGCAGCGGCGCGGGCTGATCCACGCCCGCTGAGCCCGCCCGCCGGCCAGCCAGACGACAGCCCGAGCCCGCGCGATGCCCCGCTCCTTTCCACGCCTGCCGCTGCTGCCCCGCTTCGACGAGCCGCGCCTGCTGGCCGCGCAGATGGGGCTGCTCGACGAGAGCTTCGGCGTGGCCATGCTCGGCAGTTCGCTCGCCGCCGTGATCCTGGCCGTCGGCCTCAGCCTGACCCATCGCACCCTCGGCCCGCTGCCCTGGGCCGCGGCCATGGTGCTGGCCTGCGCCGCCGCGCACTACGGGCGCTTCCGCATCCCCGAGCGCCTCAGCGAGGCCCAGGCGCCGCGCTACGCGCGCGCCGTCACCATCGTGCTGACCCTGATCGGCGCCCTGTGGGGCCTGGTCGCCTGGCTCTACCTGGACGTGCGCTCGCCTTCCACCGTGATCTGCGTGCTGTCGCTGCTGGCGGGCATGAGCGCGGCCGCGCTGGCGGTGTTCTCTGCCTGCCTGCCAGTCGCGGTGGGCTTCTTCCTGCCGGCCATCGTGCCGGTCTGGCTCGTCTTCCTCGCCACCGGCGACCTCGACTACCTGCCGATGTTCCTCGGCACGCCGCTCTATCTCGGCGTGCTGATCGTGTTCGCGCGCAACTATGCGCGGGTGGCCCGGCACTCGATCGCGCTGCGCTTCGAGAATGTCGACCTGATCCACCAGTTGCGCGAGCAGACCGCGCGCTCGGAGCGCGCCCAGCGCGCCGCCGAGGAAGCCAACCGCGCCAAGTCCGTGTTCCTGGCCTCGGCCAGCCACGACCTGCGCCAGCCGCTGCACGCGCTCGGCCTGTTCGTCGTGTCGCTGGACCGCACCCCGCTCGACGCGCACCAGCGCCAGTTGACCGAGCACATCCGCTCCTGCTCGGGCGCCGCGCGCGAGATGCTCAATACCCTGCTCGACTTCTCCAAGCTCGACGCCGGCGTGGTGGTGGCGCGGCCACGCGCCTTCCGCCTGCAGCCGCTGCTGCACAAGCTGGAGAACGAGTTCGCGCCGCAGGCCAATGCGCGCGGCCTGGTCTACCGCACGCGCGACACCACCGCGGTGCTGTTCGGCGACCCCACCCTGGTCGAGCTGGTGCTGCGCAACCTGATCGCCAATGCGATCCGCTACACGCCGCAGGGCGGTGTGCTGGTGGCGTGCCGGCCACAGCGGCGGCCACGCCAGCCACCGCAGCAGGCCCGGCTGGAAGTATGGGATACCGGCATCGGCATTCCGCCCGAGCAGCAGCGCGCGGTGTTCCGCGAGTTCCACCAGCTCGGCAATCCCGAACGCGACCAGCGCAAGGGGCTGGGGCTCGGCCTGGCCATCGTCGAGGGGCTGGCGCGCACCATGGACACGCGCGTCACGCTGGCCTCGCGCCCCGGGCGCGGCTCGGTGTTCGGCCTGCTGCTGCCGCTGTCGGCCAGCGAGCCGGAGGAAGCCCCCGCCATGCCGGCGCCCAGCAGCCTGGACGGCCTGTCGGTGCTGGTGATCGACGACGACGAGGCCATCCGCATCGCCATCTGCGAGCTGCTGGCCGGCTGGGGCTGCCTGTGCCGCGCGGTGGACTCCGAAGCCGAAGCGCTGGCCGTGTCGGACAGCTTCACGCCCGACCTGCTGCTGGCGGACTACCGCCTGCGCGGCGACCGCACCGGCCTGCAGGCCACCGAAGCGATCCGCGCGCGCCTGGGCCGGCAGGTGCCGGCCATCATCGTCACCGGCGACACCGCCGCCGACCGCCTGCGCGACGTGCATACGGAAGGGGAAACGCTGCTGCACAAACCCGTGGTGGCCGAGGCGCTGCAGGCCGCCATGCTCGCCAAGATGCGCGAGCACGGCTGGGTGCGGTCGGCGCCGGCGCAGGACTGAAGCCGGCCGGGCGCCGGCACCCGGATCTCAGATCTTCGGGATGTGCAGCGCCTTGCTGACCATGAGGGTGCCGGACAGCGCGAACAGCAGCACCAGCGGATGCAGGTCGGCCGGACCGAGGCTCCATACCCCGCCGGGCAGCGCGTCGCCGATACGCTCCTGCGCGGCGCACCAGGCCAGCACGGCGGTCAGCAGCACGCTGGTCGGAATCGGCGTGCCTTCGAAGTAGGCCACCTTGTCGCTGCCGGCAGAGAGCTGCTCGGCGGTCACGTTGAAGCGCGCCAGCCGGCTCACGCCGCAGCAGACGAAGTAGATCAGCACCGCCAGGTCCCAGCCGCCGCGCAGCCCGGCGGCAAAGGCCAGCACGGCGGGGCCGACGCCGAAAGAGATGATGTCGGCCAGCGAATCCAGCTCGCGGCCGAGCGCCGAATGCTGGTGGCGCCAGCGCGCGATGCGGCCGTCGAGCACATCGAAGAGGAAGGCCGCCGGCGCCAGCGCGGCGGCGACGAAGAAATCGGCCGGGTCGCGCCCCGCCACGTAGAACATGGCGAAGAAGACCGAGCCCATGCCGCAGGCGGCGTTGCCCAGCGTGAACAGGTCGGCGAGCTGCAGCTCGCGCAGCATCGTGAAGTGCTTGGGGCGTTCGATCGGGGATGACATGGCAGTCCTTGGGCTCTGCGCCGGCACGCTAACGATAGGCCAGGAGCGCCGCCGGCGCCAGCCGGCGGCACGCTGGGCCGTGTCTCACGCGCCGTGCTCCGAGCACGCTGATCAGAGCACCGTGCTCGCGTGCCCGACCTTGGGCGCCGCGGCGAAGCAGTCGCCGACCAGGCGGCGCCACTCGAGGAAGTCGGCCGACTCGCGGAAATGGACCATGTGGTCTTCCACGGTGTCCCAGGACACGACCAGCGTGTAGAGGGACGGTTCTTCGATCGACTTGAGCAGATTCAGGCCGTGGCAGCCGCGCGCGCGCAGGAAAATCGGCTTGGCCTGCGCCACGCCCTGCTCGAACTGCGCTTCCATGCCGGGCTTGATCGAAAACTGTGCGATTTCGGAAATCATGTGGGTGTCTTCCAGGAGAGATGGGAGTCCGGGGAGCGTCCCGCGCGCACGGCCAGCGCGCGCGCCGGGACGGCACCGCCACCCGCATTGTGCATCGGGAGCGGCGCCACGGGAACCGCACGGCCGCCCGCCGGACATGGCGCCGCGGCCGCGCACCTGTTGCTTGTCGCCTGTCGCTTGTCATGTGCCTCGGCTAGAAAGGCGGCGGGCGCCGGGCAGGCGGCGGCTCCCGGAGGGAAGCGAACGAGGCGGACGCAGCGGATGAAGCGGATGAGGGCGCAGGCCAGGCCAATGTATGCCAACCAGTCATCGTCCCGTCATCGGCATTGCCTAGCATCCTGCGCTTTGCTGTTCATGCCAATCGTGCACCAAAGCACGAATCTCTCCAGGAAAGAGCCACCCCATGCGCCTCCACTACACCTTACCCACCCTGCTCCTGCTGGCCTTGCCAGCCCACGCCGAGCTTTTCATCAGCGAGTACGTGGAGGGCACCTCCAACAACAAGGCCATCGAGATCTACAACCCCGATGCCACCGAGGCCGACCTGTCCCTCTACAAGATCGAGCAGTACAACAACGGCGCCAGCACGCCCACCAGCTCCTTTGCGCTGACCGGCAAGCTCGCGCCCGGCGCGGTCCACGTGATGGCCCACAGCACGCTGGCCGCCGTGCTCGGCGCGCGCGCCAACCAGACCGTCGGTTTCACCTTCAACGGCGACGACGCCATCACCCTGACCCGCTCGGGCACCGTGGTCGACCACCTCGGCCAGGTCGGCTACCAACCCCCGGCCGGCTTCTGGGGCACGGCCGAGGCCGGCACCAAAGACCATACGCTGCGCCGCAAGTCCACCGTCAAGCAGGGCGATACCGCCACCACCGCGGCGTTCGACCCGGCGTTGCAGTGGGATTCCTACGCGGTGGACGACTTCTCCGATCTCGGCCAGTACAACGGCCAGGGCGGTACCACCCCGCCGGTGCAGGCGGTGTGCGGCGCGACGGCAACCGCCATCGCCGATATCCAGGGCAGCGTGGCCCCCTCGCCGATGGCGGGCAAGAGCGTCGAGGTGGAGGCCGTGGTGACGGCCGACTACAGCGGCGCCAACGGTTTCAACGGCTTCTTCGTGCAGCAGGCCGACGCCCAGCGCCGCAAGCTGCCCGGCGTGTCCGAGGGCCTGTTCATCTATGCGCCCGGCGTGACCGCGCGCGCCGGTGACCTGGTCCACCTGGTCGGCAAGGTCGAGGAGAAGTACGGCCAGACCCAGCTCACGCTCGCCACCGGCGGCTTCGCCAGCTGCTCCAGCGGCCACAGCGTCACGCCGGTCGACGTCACCCTGCCGCTGGCCGGCACCCAGGCGCTGTCCGCCTACGAAGGCATGCTGGTGCGCCTGCCGCAGACGCTGACCGTCAGCGAGACCTATGAACTCGGCCGCTACGGCAGTGTGCTGCTCAGCAACGGCCGCCTGCCGCTGCCCACCAACGTGGCCCCGGCCCAGGGCGGCGCCGCCGCGCAGGCCGCCGCCAACGCGCTCAACCGGCTGGTGCTGGACGACGGCTCCAACCAGCAGAACCCGGGCAGCGTGCCCTACCCGGCGCCCGGCCTGTCGGCCGCCAACCCGGTGCGCGCCGGCTACACGGTCAGCGGCGTGCAGGGCGTGCTGGAGATGCGCTACAGCGCCTGGCGCCTGCAGCCCGTTCCCGGCGCCACCGCGCCCGCCTTCAACGCGGCCGGCAACCCGCGTACCGGCGCGCCGGCGCGCCACGCGCAGGCCGACGTGCGCGTGGCCTCCTTCAACGTGCTGAACTACTTCAACGGCGACGGCAAGGGCGCGGGCTTCGACGATCCGAACAACCGCGGCGCCAAGACGCAGGCCGAATTCGAGCGCCAGGAGGCCAAGATCGTGGCCGCCATCCGCGCCATCGATGCGGACGTGGTCGGCCTGATGGAGATCGAGAACGACGGCTATGGCGAGCTGAGCGCGATCAAGCGCCTGACCAGCCAGCTCGGCGCCGACTGGCGCTTCGTCGATCCGGGCGTGGCCAAGCTGGGCGGCGACGCCATCACGGTGGCGCTGATCTACAACAGCCGCAACGTGGAACCGGTCGGTGTGCCCGCCACCCTCGCCATCGACGATAAGAACCGCCAGCCGCTGGCGCGCACCTTCCGCCGCATCGGTGGCAGCCACAACGTCACGGTGGTGGTCAACCACCTGAAGTCGAAGGGCTGTACCGGCGCCACCGGCAAGGACGCCGACCAGGGCGACGGCCAGAGCTGCTGGAACCCGACGCGCCTGCGCGCCGCCGGCCTGATCGCCGACTGGCTGGCCACCTCGCCGACCGGCGTGGCCGACGCGGGCAAGCTGCTGATCGGCGACCTCAACAGCTACGCCAAGGAGGACCCGGTGCTGCTGTTCGCCGACAAGGGCTACGCCGACCTGGTCGCCAGGTTCGTCGGCAAGGATGCCTACAGCTATGTGTACGGCGGCGAATCGGGCTACATCGACCATGCGCTGGCCACCGCCGGCCTGGCCGAGCGCGTGCGCGCCGTGCACGAATGGCACATCAACGCCGACGAGCCGATCGCGCTGGAATACTCCTTCGCCTACAAGAGCACCGAGCAGCAGCAGACCTACTATGCGCCGGACGCCTATCGCTCCTCGGACCACGACCCGGTGATCGTCGACCTGTCGCTGAAGACCACGGCAGCCGGCAGCGCCGGCACCGAGGGCAATGGCAGCACCAGCGGTAGTGCCGGCAGTGCTGGCAGTGCTGGCAATAGCGGCGACTCGGGCGCCGGCTCGCTCGACCCGCTGATGTGGCTGACCCTGGCCGCCGGCGTGGCCGCGCTGGCACGCCGCCGCTCGTGGCGCGCCTGAGCGCCACGCACGACCGCGCCGGCCGCGCGGGTGTCCCTGCAACGGGATGCCCGCGCCGGACCGGCTGGCTGGCGCGCAGTCCGGTGCATCCCGGCTTCCTGGCGATCGCCGTGCTGCTGCTGGCACTGCAGGCCGGCGGTCCGGCGGTCGCCGCCGCGCTGCGCTACGAACGCGCCGCCATCGCCGGCGGCGAACTGTGGCGGCTGCTCTCCGGCCACTTCGTCCATCTCGGCTGGGCCCACTGCCTGCTCAATGCCGGCGGCCTGCTCGCGCTGGCCGCCATCCTGCCGGCGCCGCTGCGCGCCGGGCGCTGCTGCCTGCTGCTGGGCGGCGCCATCGGCATCGCGCTGTTCGCCGCCCTGCCGGACCTGCAACGCTACGCGGGCTTCTCCGGCATCAACTACGGCCTGGCCACGCTGGCCCTGCTGCCGCGCTGCCGCGGCGAGGCGGTCGCCGCCCTGCTGCTGGCAGCGCTGGTGGCCCGGGCCGCCTGGCAATGGCTGGCCGACGGCGGCGCGGCCGATGCCGCGTGGCTGGGCGCGCCGCCGCTGGCCGCGGCCCATTTCGCCGGACTGGCCGGCGGCGCCGTGCTGGCGCTGGCCGGACCGCTCCGGCGCGCGGCGCTACGCTGACCGCCCCTGCAGCACCGCCCTGCCCCGTCAAGCCAGCGCGCCGGCGACCGAGCCGGCGGCATGGGACGGCGGGGCGGACACGCCGCGCGTATCCATGCCGGCCAGCTGCCGCGCACCATCCGTGTAGACGTCATAGCGCCGGCCGCGGGCGCCGTCGCTGTACACATCGGGGTGGCGGGCGGGATCGGACGACACGCCGCTGCGGTCAAGGCCGGCCACCTGCCGCGCGCCCTCGGCATAGACATCGAAGCGGCCACGGCGAGCGCCATCGGTAAAGACATCGCGCCTTGTCATCGAGGCTTCCGGGGCCATCGCGGCCGGCATGCCGGCGCCGGTGGCAGCATCACGCATGGCGGCATGCGCCGCCCCGCCCAGCGGCAGGACGGCGCCGGTCACGAGGGCGGTGGCGAACAGGGTCTTGGCGAACAGGGCTTGCATGGCAGTCTCCGGCAACGGGGGAATGAGCCCATTCGTCGCGCCGGCCAGCGCCCCCTTACAGGCTGCCGCGAAAAAATCTCGGGCAAGCCCCGGGCCGCCGGCTCAAGCGACCGCCTCGCCACGCCCCGCCGCCGGCCGGGCCTGGTAGTCGGCCTGCAGCGCCGCGCGGCGCTGTGCGGCCTGCTCCATGCTGAGCGCCTTCACGTGGCCGTAGCCGCGGATCTGGTCCGGCAGTTCCGCCAGTTGCACGGCAATATCGAGGTTCGCCGCCGACAGGGTGGCGGCAAAGCCATCGCACAGGGCGATATAGTCCTCGACCAGCCGCCGCTCCGCGCGCCGCTCCTCGGTCCTGCCGAAGGGATCGAACCAGGTGCCGCGCAGCCCTTTCAGGCGCGCCAGCAGGCGGAACGCCGTCAGCACGCCGGGACCGAAGCGCCGCTTGAGCAAGCGCCCCTGCGCATCCTTGCGCGCCAGCAGCGGCGGCGCCAGGTGGAAGGCGAGCTGGTAATCCTTGCCCGGTTCGCCCTCGAACTGCGCGCGCAGCTTGTCGAGGAAGTCCGGGTCGGTATACAGGCGGGCGACTTCGTACTCGTCCTTGTAGGCCATCAGCTTGGCCAGGTTGCGCGCCACCGCGCGGGTCAGCGCCAGCCTGCCGCCGCCCGGCAGCGCGGCCTCGGCGGCGCGCACGCGCTCGACCACGGCGCGGTAGCGGGACGCATAGGCCGCATCCTGGTAGGCCGTCAGCAACGCCTCGCGCCGGCGCAGCAGGCCGTCCAGCGTTTCCGGCAGCGGCAGCACCTTGGCCGGCGCCGCCGCCGGCAGGCGCGCGCGCACCGCCGCCTCGCCCAGGTGGGCCAGCGCCCGGCCCCAGGTGAAGGCGGCCAGGTTCTTCTCCACCGCCACCGCGTTCAGCTCGATGGCGCGCACCAGGCTGGCCTGCGCCAGCGGGATCCAGCCCTTCTGCCAGGCGAAGCCCAGCAGCAGCGGATTGGAGTAGATCGCGTCGCCCAGCAGGGTGACCGCCCAGGCATTGGCGTCGAGGAAGGCGCAGGCCTCGCCCACGGCGGCGCGCACCTCCTGCTCGGCGGAGGCGCCGGGGAAGGTCCAGTTGCGGTTGCCGATGAACTCGGCGGTCGGCGTGTTGGCGCTGTTGACGGCGGCGGCGGTGACGCCCTGCCGCATCTTCGACAGCACTTCCGGCGATGCCGACACGATGGCGTCGCAGCCGATCAGCAGGCGCGCTTCGCCGGTGGCAATGCGGGTCGCGTGCAGCCCGGCCGGCGCCGGCGCGATCTGCACGTGGCTGAGCACGGCGCCGCCCTTCTGCGCCAGGCCGGCCATGTCGAGCACGGTCACGCCCTTGCGTTCCAGGTGCGCCGCCATGCCCAGCAGGCCGCCGATGGTGACCACGCCGGTGCCGCCGACCCCGGTGACGAGCACGCCGTAGGGCCGCTCCAGCGCCGGCAGCACGGGCTCGGGCAGCTCGGCCGCGTCCACGCCCGCGCCGTCCTTGCCGGCGGCCGCGCGCGGCTTGCGCACCTGCGCGCCCTCGGCGGTGACGAAGCTGGGGCAGAAACCGTTGACGCAGGAGAAGTCCTTGTTGCACGAGGACTGGTTGATGCGGCGCTTGGTGCCCAGGTCCGTCTCCAGCGGCTCCACCGACAGGCAGTTGGACTTGACCGAGCAATCGCCGCAGCCTTCGCACACCGCGTCGTTGATGAAGGCGCGCCGGGCCGGGTCGGCCATGGTGCCGCGCTTGCGGCGGCGGCGCTTCTCGGTGGCGCAGGTCTGGTCGTAGATCAGCACCGTGACGCCCTCGGTGTCGCGCAGGCGCAGCTGGATGGCGTCGAGCTGGTCGCGGTGGTGCACCGTGACGCCGGCCGGCAGCATGCCGCCGTCGCCGTACTTGAGCGGCTCGTCGGTCACCACCACGATCTCGCGCGCGCCCTCGGCCGCCACCTGGTGGGCGATCTGCGGCACCGTCAGCACGCCGTCGACCGGCTGGCCGCCGGTCATCGCCACGGCGTCGTTGAACAGGATCTTGTAGGTGATGCGCGCCTTGGCGGCGATGGCTGCGCGGATCGCCAGCAGGCCCGAGTGGAAGTAGGTGCCGTCGCCCAGGTTGACGAAGACATGCTTCTCGCTGGTGAAGTGCATCTGGCCGGTCCAGGCCACGCCCTCGCCGCCCATCTGGCTGAAGGTATCGGTATTGCGGTCCATCCACATCGCCATGTAGTGGCAGCCGATGCCGGCCAGCGCGCGCGAGCCCTCGGGCACGCGCGTCGAGGTGTTGTGCGGACAGCCCGAGCAGAACCAGGGCTTGCGCTCCACCGTCAGGCGCGGCCGCGCCGCCTCGCGCTCCTTGGCCTCGATCAGGGCCACGCGCGCGGCGATGCGCTCGCGCACGTCGGCCGGCAGCTCGGCCTTCTCCAGGCGGCGCGCGATGGCCTTGGCGATCAGCGCCGGCGACAGTTCGTAGTGCGCCGGCAGCAGCCAGTTGCCGCGCGGCAGCGACCACTCCCCGCCCTGGTTGCCGCGCTCGTCGAACTTGCCGTAGACCTTGGGGCGCACGTCCTCGCGCCAGTTGTACAGCTCTTCCTTGAGCGCGTACTCCAGGATCTGCCGCTTCTCCTCCACCACCAGGATCTCTTCCAGCCCGGTGGCGAACTCGCGCGCGTCCTGCGCATCGAGCGGCCACACGCAACCGACCTTGAACACGCGGATGCCGATGCGGCGGCAAGTGTCGTCGTCCAGGCCCAGGTCCACCAGCGCCTGGCGCACGTCCAGATAGGCCTTGCCGGCGGTCATGATGCCGAAGCGCGCCTGCGGCGAATCCAGCACCACACGGTTGAGCTTGTTGGCGCGGATATAGGCCAGCGCCGCATACCACTTGTGGTCCAGCAGGCGCGCTTCCTGCGCCAGCGGCGGATCCGGCCAGCGGATATTGAGCCCGCCCGCGGGGACGGCGAAGTCCTCCGGCAGCACCACCTGCACGCGCTCGGGATCGATCTCCACCGAGGCGGTCGACTCCACCACGTCGGTCACGCACTTCATCGCCACCCACAGCCCCGAGTAGCGGCTCATGGCCCAGCCGTGCAGCCCGTAGTCGAGGTATTCCTGCACATTGGCCGGATACAGCACGGGGATGCCCGCCGCCAGCAGCACGTGCTCGGACTGGTGCGCTACCGAGGACGACTTGGCGGCATGGTCGTCGCCGGCCAGCACCAGCACGCCGCCGTGCGGCGACGAGCCGGCCGAGTTGCCGTGCTTGAAGACGTCCATCGAACGGTCCACGCCCGGGCCCTTGCCGTACCACATCGAGAACACGCCATCGCGCGTGGCGCCGGGGAACAGGTTGACCTGCTGGGTGCCCCACACGGCGGTGGCGGCCAGGTCCTCGTTGATGCCCGGCTGGAACACCACGTCGCTGGCGGCCAGGTGCGGCTTGGCCTTCCACAGCGCCTGGTCCAGGCCGCCCAGCGGCGAGCCGCGGTAGCCGGAGATATAGCCGGCGGTATTGAGGCCGACGGCGGCGTCGCGCGCCTTCTGCAGCAGCGGCAGCCGCACCAGGGCCTGGGTTCCGCTCAGGTAGACGCGGCCCTTCTGCAGGGTGTACTTGTCGTCGAGGCTGGCGGCCGCCAGGGTGTCGGCGAGCGCTTGCTGCTCGTCGGGCGAGAGGGGACGGTTCATGTGCATTGTCTCCGGCTGCACGGGTTGTCCGGCGAGTGTAGGATTGCCCCTCGCTATCGTAAAATCACGAAATCTCAGCCCTGGTATCCGAAAAACGCATGGCAAGCCGGCAATCCCCTCCCCCCGCCAAGGACGCCAAGACGCGCGAGACCCCGCTCTCCAAGGAGGTCACGCTGCGCCAGTTCCGCTACTTCCAGGCGGCGGCGGAAACCGGGCAGTTCTCCATGGCGGCCACGCGCGAGCACGTCTCGCAGTCGGCCATCACCAATGCGGTGCTGGCGCTGGAGCAGCAGCTCGGCGTGCGCCTGTTCGACCGCCTGCCGCACGGCGTGGCGCTGACCGCGGAGGGCAACCACCTGTACCAGCGCGTCACCCATATCCTCGACTCGGTCGAGGACGCCCTGCGCGAACCGCGCTACCAGGTGCGCGAGCTGGCCGGCACGGTGCGCTTCGCCGCCTCCTACACCGTGCTGGGTTACTTCCTGCCCAGCCTGCTGGCGCGCTTTCGCGCGCACTATCCCGACGTGGTGTTCGACCTGTGCGACATGGACCGCCCGCAGATCGAGGCCGCGGTGCTGTCCGGCGACATCGAGCTGGGCGTGGTGCTGCTGTCGAACGTGACGCGGCCCGAGCGCTTCGCCCACCGCACCCTGCTCCGCTCGCGCCGCCAGCTATGGGCGCCGCCCGGCCATCCGCTGCTGCAGGGCGGCGCGCCCACGCTGAAGCAGATCGCGGCCTGGCCCTATATCCTGCTGACGGTGGACGAAGGCGAGGAATCGACGCTGCGCTACTGGCGCAGCAAGCGGCAGACGCCCTCGGTCGCCTTCCGCACGGCGTCGATGGAAGCCATGCGCGGCCTGGTCGCGCATGGCTTCGGCATCACGGTGCTGTCCGACATGGTGTTCCGGCCCTGGTCGCTGGAGGGCAAGGAGATCGAAGCGCGCCCCATCGCCGACGTGATCCCCGACATGGAAGTCGGCCTGCTGTGGCGGCAGGACGCCACGCTGGCCAGGCCGGCCGAGGCGCTGCGCGACTTCCTGATCTACGCCTGCGGGCGGTGATCGGCGGTGATTGGCGGTGATTGGTGTGGATTGGCGGTGATGGGCGGTGATGGGGGTGCCGAGGCGGTGCGGCAGGCCGCACATGGCAGCCGCCGCGCCCGGCCCGCATTCAGTTCTGGCGCCGCAGGCCCTGGGCCAGGTACAGCACCACGGCGGCGTTGGCCAGCGCCAGGCCGATGTGCAGCAAGGTCGGATGCACCACCGCCTGGTACAGCTCCAGCGGGATATAGATGCCGCCCGACCACACGCCCAGCCAGCTCGCCCAGGCGCGCTCGCGCCACAGGCCGTAGGCCTCGGTGAAACGCATCGCGGCATAGGCCAGCGCGGAACCGCCGATGGCCCACAGGCGCGCGTCGCTGGGATGGTCGAACAACTCCAGGAAGACACGCGGATAGTGCATGCCGGGGTTGAGGTGCAGCTTGCGCACGATCTCTTCGGCCGCCGACTGCGCGCCATGGTGGAGCAGCGCGATCAGGCCCAGGCCCGCCAGGATCACCAGCGCGCCCTTGGCGGCCTCGAACAGGGCCACGCCCTTCAGGCCCAGATGCCGGCTCGGCTTTGCCATCGGATTCCCTTCTCTTCTCTGTTGACGGTTGACGGTCGACTGCGGTCAACGGTTGCGATGGCGCTATTGTGCAGCATCCGGCGGGGCGGGGCGCGGCAGAGCCTTGCGTGCGCACCCGCCCGCCGGCGCGCAACAATCCGACAGGCCATGGCATCACCGCAACGTCAAGCGACGCTGAGAAAAAGTCTGCGAGTTGTCAGCGCCTCAATTGTGGCAATGGCTGACTAGACATCTGTAACGCCGACGAGGCGACTGTCTGCGGCCCCGGCGCCCGATTCCTCGGTCCATCCCCGCCGCAATGGCCCTGCGCATGGAACAGAATTGCCAGATACGGGGAAAAAGCGACCCAGGCAGCACACAACACCCAGTCACCATACATCCGCCTAAAGCTATCGGGCAACTATCCGTATACCTATGAGTCGCTCTCCTCTTAGTGTCTTCGGCACAAAGAGCAGTCTCCTTTCGGCCTTTTCCTACGCTTTCCGACATGTTACCCGGAGCTTTATCGCAGGACAGCTACGATTTAGCTACAGAGTTGCCGTCCATCTTTGGTGCGGAAGAGAGTCGGCTCGTTGGCGAGGAACCCCGCAGGTTCGAAGGCGCATTGTCCACCTTTGCCGTCAGTGCGCTGCTAGAAGCCTCTGCCGGGCTGGCCGTTCAGGTGAACGAGCAAGGTCACATCGTTGCGGCGTCGCTGAAGTCCGCCGATGTCCTGGAATATTCCCGCGACAGCCTGTTGCAATGCCGCCTGGCCGACCTTGTCACGGGGCAAGACCAGGATCATTTTCTCCGGGCCTTTCATCTGGCTTGGGAACACGGTTCAGCTTCGACCCAGCCGTTGCAGTTCTCCAAGGGCCTGACCGGGTCAGCCTGGCTGGAACTGCGCCTCGTCGTACTCAATACCGAAGGTGCTGCTTCGCTGGTCGTCTATGGTCAGGATGTCACGGCCTGGAAGCAGAACACTGACGAACTGTCTCGGGAGATTTTGCGTGACCCCTTGACTGGTCTGGGTAACCGCCTCATGGTGCGCGAGGAATTGCAGTTGGCGATTGAGCGCACCCAATCCCAGCACACCCACATTGCTGTGGCCATCCTGGACCTGGATGGGTTCAAGAAGATCAATGATTCGCTCGGTCACGATATCGGGGATGAACTGCTGCGACAGATCAGCAAGCGGTTGAAAGCTGCCGTACGTGAACACGATATCGTCTCGAGAGTCGGTGGTGATGAGTTCGTCATCGTGCTGCCCAATCTTTCGACCGAGAAAGAAGCACGAAGCGTGGCAACGCGGATATTGACCACTATCCAGCAACCCATCCCTCTGGCAGGCCATCAACTGCAGATGTCCACCAGCATCGGGCTGGCCTTGTATCCCCAGCACGGAAGCAGCGAAGCCGACCTGATGAAGAATGCTGACGCTGCCATGTACCGGGCGAAGGAGCAAGGCAAGAACGCCTACTGTGTTTACAACTCTGAGATCGGTATTCAGAAGGAACACGCCTTGGCGATGGAGCTGAGCATGTTCCAGGCCATTCGGAACGGTGAGTTCGACTTGCACTATCAGCCCATCTGCAGGGCCATGACTCGGGAAGTGATCGCTGTCGAGTCTTTGATGCGCTGGACGCACGATGAGCAGGATGTTCCTCCGGCCGAGTTCATTCGGCTCGCCGAAGAAAACGGCCTGATTCATCTGTTAGGCGGATGGGCTCTGCGTACGGCGGCGATGCAATTATCGCAATGGGATAGTGTCGGTCTGCGCCTGGACTACTTGACAGTGAACGTTTCACCGGTTCAATTCTTGCACCCTGGCTTCCCGGCAACTGTGTACAAGGCAGTCCAGGACTCGGGTATCGAACCCCATCGACTGGTGCTGGAAATTACTGAGGGGGCACTGATTCGTGACCCCAAGAAAACCGAAGCCGTGTTTGAGGAGCTGAAAGCCTTCGGTGTCAAGTTTGCGATTGACGATTTTGGTACGGGATACTCGAACCTGCGCAATCTGAAGCGGTTCCCTTTGACCAGCCTGAAGGTCGACCGAAGCTTCGTCAGCGAGGTTTGCGAGTCGTCGAATGATCAAGCCATCGTGTCACTTATCCTGCTGCTGGCAAAGGAACTCGGCCTGACGATCGTCGCCGAGGGCGTAGAAACCGAAGCGCAACTGAGCTTCCTGGTGGAGCGAGGTTGCACCTACATCCAGGGCTGGCTGGTGTCAAGAGCGCTCCCTCCTCAGGTACTAGAAGAGCGCATTCATAGTGGAAAACTTAAGCTGGGCTCCTGATTCCAGCATTTCTTATATCGGGGGAAACGGATGACAAGTAAGAACCCAATTTTCAAGACATTGTGGTCGCGCATCAATGAGCGAGGTGAC
The DNA here is from genome assembly GCF_001854305.1 of Cupriavidus sp. USMAA2-4. Taxonomy (NCBI): domain Bacteria; kingdom Pseudomonadati; phylum Pseudomonadota; class Betaproteobacteria; order Burkholderiales; family Burkholderiaceae; genus Cupriavidus; species Cupriavidus sp. USMAA2-4. The sequence continues at coordinate 3,396,665 of NZ_CP017749.1, forward strand.
TTTCCCACTCTCCAGCGCAACATCAGCAGTATTGTTTCTGCGATGCACAATGAAGAGGCCAATACCTCTCAATTGGTATCCGTGGTGCTATCGGACTTCACCCTGACCCAGCAGGTGATTCGACTCGCCAACTCAGCCATGTATGCAGCTTTTGGCGGCAATGTGACGACTGTGACGCGCGCATTGTCCGTGCTGGGCGTAGACGCCATTGGACACCTGGCGCTGGGGTTGCAGCTCTTGGAGAACTTCAGCGGACTTGCGGAAACACGCGAAGCGGCTGGAAGCGAACTGCACCGCGTCCTGGTGGCCAGCGAATTTGCACGCAAAATCACGATCAGCAAGGGCCCGAAGGAGGCGGAAGAAGCCGTTGTGTGCACTTTGCTGCGGAATCTTGCGCGACTTCTTGTGGTCTTCTACTTCCCCGAGGAGTGGGTCGAGATTCAAAAGTTGTCGGCGACAGAGGGCATGGCCATCTCCGCCGCATGTGAGCAGGTTCTAGGAGTCAGCCTTGAAGAACTCGGCGAAGAAGTGACGCGACGCTGGAGCTTACCCCCGGCGATCGCTCAAAGTATCCAGCCCAAGCCGCTTGATGTGTCTACGCCTTTAGGCACGCATGTCGCCTGGCTTAATGCTGTGGCCACCCTCTCCAGCGACGTTGCCGAACAATTGCTGGAGCGGCGAGAAGCGGATTCGATTGGCGAAATGCTCACAGAACATGCAGCTTGGCTGGGGGTCGAGGATTCGCTCATGACGGATTCCGCGCTCGACAGTGCTTCGTATCTGACTCAACTGGAACAGGAAGGCATATCGACTCCGACTGCAGGTGGCCCGGTCCCATCCCAAGGAAAACCCGCGGATTCCGAGGCACGGCTGGAACGCAGTCTCGATGAAGTGGCCACAGTGGCATTGACAACACCCGCAGGTGCCTTGACCCCTCTCGTTCTTGAGTCATGGATGCACGCCATGGGCTTCGAGCGGTGCTTCGGCATGTTCCTGAATTACGCGACCAAGCGCTACGAAGCAAAGCTTGGTTTTGGCGCAGATATCCCGGCCAAGCTCTCCAGACTCTCGTTCGAACAAGGCTTTTTCCCGGATGTTTTTCATTTGGCGTTGACACAAATCGCCGCCATTTTTGTAGAAGACGCTGCCAGCAGTCCTATTATCAGTCGACTGCCCGAGTGGTATGTCCGGGAATTCGCGAAAACACGATCATTCATTCTGCTGCCCCTGCAGCTTCGCAATCGAGCAATCGGGCTTTTTTATGGTGATTGGGGACAGACGCCCTGTCCGGCAGTGTCGCGCCAGGAGCTCTCCAAGATGTACAAGCTGGGTGAAATACTGATGCAGAGCTTTGAGCGGGCAGTGCCGGCTGCGCCGCCCCCCGCCTATGCACAAGGTATCGGGGCCTGACGCCCGCACTCTCCCACTTTCCCACTCTCCTACCCGCGCCAACTCATCAACTGCCGAATCGTGTCCGGGTCGGTGACGGACCGACAGCGCGTCAGGACGGTCATGCGGCATCACCCCGGTTTCGGCATTCTGCACCGGATGCCGATATCGGCATAAGGTACACCGTCACGGCGCGGCGTCCCGTATGCCTTTTTCCAACCGCCATCTCACCAGATCATCCGCGCCTGGTCTATCGCGACCTGCCCTCCTTCTATGTCGGCGTGGTGTTCGAGGCCGTGCCGAAGTCCGCGTTCTATATCGGGGGCAAGCCAGCCAATGACTTTGTGCGCATTGCCGTCGATCACATCGCACGCCAGATCAACGACGACGAGACGAAACAGAGATTCCTCGCGGCCGTTGCAAAGCAACTGGCACCGTACATCGCGGAAAGAGGCTTGCGCTGGGAAATGCACGTCGACGAGACACCCTTCAGCCTGTGGACCATCCAGGGCATTCGCCCGCCGGTACCCGGCACGCCGCAGGGTGAAACATGGCGGACGGAGAACAGGCCGTCCGCCTATTGAGCCAGGACGGGGCGGACGGGGCTGGTGGCGGCCGCTGGGCGGGCATGGAATCAGGCTCCTTGATGCGCTCCTCGCAGTCGGCGCTGCCGCCAACCCTGAAATGGCTCGTGAAATCGCGCCCTGCCTCTCATCCCGGAATCATCGGTTTTTTGAGATCACACCACTCATGTATTGATTTAAATCGCGCAGGTCCTTGACGCTCCAAGCGTGGGGCGGCAGCTTTACACCATTCTCCTTCAAAGTCCTGGGGATCAAGTCTCCATTTGGACGGAGGATTACCGATGATACGATCACGCCAGGATAATCGACCAGCCGTTTCCTGAAAGCGGATGTTGTCAGATCAGGCGTAGGGGGATTGCTCTTATTTGCCAATGGCCCTGTCCCTTTGAGATCCGCGCCGTGACACACAGCACATCTCTGCATATAGAGACTTTTCCCATTGACATTTTCCGCGAAGGATAGCGATGCCTGAATCAGCGATGAAATTCCTAGCGAAGCGATGACTAATATTTTCATTCTTATGCAGCCGTTTTATAAATCAGGTCGAATCGATGGCAAACCCTCTAGGTGCCACTGCCACGCACCCCGCACACAGGATGCTGCAATGGCCCGACGGTAAGGCAAAGAGCATAGCCGCGCACGGACTCACGGCGCGAGCGTGATCTTCCCAGTGAGATCCGCCATGCGTGGTGACAGCCCCCTTCGATCAGAACGCAGGCATTGCGTCCTGATACGCCATGGTTCCCTGCATCAGGCGCCACCGGTAGATTGCGTGCGGATTCCCTTGCAGGTACTGCCATCACGCACGCGAGCGTGCGCGAAGCTCCGTGATGCCGTGCCTGATCTCGGGTTGCCCGCCTGCTGTCAGGCCATTTCACTGGCAGCTTCGCCAGCCAGCGCGACTTCCGTCGCGTCGGTCACGGTGCTTTGCGCGATCGCGTGGTCGACTTCCGAAACCATGTCGCCCAGACCGATGACAACCGTGATATTCGGCGTCCAGTTCTTGCGGTCGGTGCTGGCCTCGGCAAACGTGGTCACCGTTGCCGTGTAGCCCTGGGCCCGTAGGTCAGAGGCCAGCCGCTGCGCGCGCGGCTCCAGCGCTGCCTGGGGGTTGTCTTCGTCGATATCGAGTACCAGCCTGGTCTCGAATTCTTCCTTGCCCTTCTGGATTGCCGTCTGCATTGCCTTGAGCTGCTTGTTCGCGAGCGCGACGAGCTTGCTGTACCTGGATTCTTCCTGGCTGGCGCGCAGTGCCTTGGCAGCGTTGATGATTTCGGTGCGATCCACGAACATGATGGCCTTTCGAGGTGAGGGAGAGAAAGCGCACGCGCCGCGCGGGCTTGGCTTCAGGAGCCAGCTTTTGCAGGGTGCGACGATAACTGTATAAATATACAGTACCAGCCGGCTAACCGGCAAGGGATGGTGCTGTGGAAGGTCACCTTGAGGGGAGCCGACTGGTGCCTTCCGCCCCATCTCTGCCATCGGCAAAGCCCGTACCAACGTCTACAGTTCATCTCAAAACAGCCACCTAAACTGCCACCTAAACTCTCACTGACGCGTTTTCTCTAGCGTAAGAGTTCCACAATCACGACATCTGTGTCGTCTTGCGCTCTCAACATGAGCCACGTTTCACCCCGAATGGCAATGCCATCGCGTCGCGTCAGCCTGATCGGCCCTACGTCCAGTCGCCCATGATCTGCGACCAAATAAGCAGAACCAGGCATCGGCAAAACGTGCTGCATCGCCGTGCCTTCACGCAGCGTCGCGATACGCACGCGCGCGTCGGCGTGAATGGGCAAGGCGCCGGCGCGGACGTCCTCCGGGTCCCCGCTCGCCAGCGTAACGAATCGGCCCTCGCGGCATCCGAGCGAACAGGCTCGCGTCGAGCAGCGCGGCGTACTGGCCGGTGTGCGCGGGCGCAGCCAGATCTGGAACTGCCGTGCGGGTAGATTCTCCTCGTTGCGCTCGGCGCGATGGAGCGCCGCTCCGACACTCATCACATGGATGGAATTAGCGACCAGACGCGTGCGATTGCCCGCGTCGTCTTCGTGCGTGATTGCGCCCGAACGCACCCACGTGACGATCTCGACGTCGCGGTGAGCCTGCAGGCCGAGGTCCGAGTGCGGCGCGAATTCAACGTCGTTCCACCCGTGGAGCGGACCGAGTTGTCCCTGGTCGGCGCGCCCGGATCCGCCCACGCTGAAATGCTGGCGCGTGTCGACACAGCCGCGCCGGACGGTGGCAAGAGCAAGAAAAGGCCGATGTTCAGTCATGACGGAGTTCGGTTCGAGTACGCTGGGTGCGGATTACGATGGTCAAAGACCGCGTCCACCGCACCCCACGCACCCTGGCCACGCTCAGATCTGCTGCTGGCCGCCGTCGACAAACAATTCGATGCCGTTGACGAAGCTCGCATCGTCCGAGGCCAGGAACAACGCCGCGCTTGCGATCTCGCCGGGATCGCCGAGGCGCCCCATCGGGATCTGGGCCGCCAGATAATCGGCAAGCCCCTGGCGCTGGGCAGCATCGTCACCGGCAAGATCGAGCAGGCCGGGCGTGCGGGTCGCACCCGGGCTGATCGTGTTCACGCGGATCTGGCGGTCCTTGAGATCCAGGATCCAATTACGCGCGAAAGCGCGTACCGCAGCCTTCGAAGCCGAGTACACGCTGAATGCCGCCGTGCCCGCGCTGCCGGCCGTCGATCCCGTGAGAATCACCGATGCCCCCTTGGCGAGCAACGGTAGCGCTTTTTGCACCGTGAACAGCACGCCCTTCACGTTGCGATTGAAGGTGTCATCGAAATGTTCTTCGGTGATGCTGCCGAACGACAGCATCGAGCCGCCGCCGGCGTTCGCGAACAGTACATCCAGACGGCCCTGTTCTTCCTTGATTTGCGCATACAGCGCGTCGAGTTCGCCCAGCTTCGTGGAATCGACACGCACGCCGGTGGCTTTGCCGCCGGCTTCGTGGATGCTTTTCACTGCGGCATCGAGTTCGGCCTGACGGCGGCCCGTGAGATAGACGTGTGCCCCTTCGGCTGCAAAGCGCTGGGCGGTGGCGAGGCCGATGCCGCTGCTTGCGCCGGTGACGAGTGCGATCTTGTTGTCGAGTTTGCGTGCCATGGTATTGCTCCTTTCGTTCAGGCCAGTGTTTGCGTTGGTGTTGGGGTGTTGGGGTGTTGCGTGCTGCGATGTGAGGAGAATATCGACGGCCCGATCTTTTCGAAATAGAATTGATTGCAATCCAACGTTGCAAAAATGAAAAGATGAGGACAAATGGCGAAGCTGCCTGATTTCGAAGGACTCGCGATGTTCGCGAAGGTCGCCGAAGAGGGATCGTTCGCGGCTGCGGCGCGCGCGATGGGCGTGTCGGTGGCGACGGTCTCGCGCGCTGTGGCCCGTCTGGAAGACCGGCTGGGCGCGCGGCTTTTCAACCGCACGTCGCGCCAACTGTCGCTCACCGAGTTTGGCCGGACGATCTGCGAGAAGGCCGGCGAGATCTATCGCCAGGCAGAGGAGGCGGAAAGCGCCGCGCGCGAGATGTCGGTGCAGCCGCGCGGCCTGGTGCGCGTCGCCGTGCCGATGTCGTTCGGGCTGCGCTGGGTCGCGCCGCTGCTGCCGGGCTTCTTTCGCAGGTATCCGGAGGTGTCGATCGACCTCCATCTATCCGATGCGTCGGTCGACCTGGTTGCCGATGGCTTTGACGCCGCGCTGCGCATTGCTGCGTTGCCGGATTCGTCGCTGGTGGCGCGGCGGCTGTGCGCGGTGACGCAATTCGTGGTGGCGTCGCCGGAATATCTACGGCGTGAAGGACGGCCCACGCATCCGCGCGAACTGATAGACCGGCCATGTCTCTCGTACGCATATCGCGCGCGTAGCGATGTGTGGCGCTTCACGAACGACGCGGGCGACGAGGAACCGGTGATGCCGACCGGCCCGCTGCGCGTGACAAATTCCGATGCACTGTTGCCCACGCTGCTCGAGGGCGTTGCGATCGCGGAACTGCCCGAGTTCATCGCGGGCGAATATCTGGCCGACGGCCGTCTTGAGGCGATTCTCACCGACTGGTCGCTGACGAAAGGCGGTCTTTACTTCGTCACGCCCTCGGCGCGCGCGCGGCCCGCGAAAGTCGCGGTGCTGTCGGATTACTTTGCCGAACACCTTTCCGAGCCAACATGGCGATGGCCCAAATGATGCAGCGGCGCAGTGGATCAGCCGGCGTTCATCATTGCATTTATGCAATGATGAATCTCAAACAATTCCATTTCGCGAATAAGTTCGCGAATAAGTTCGCGAATAAGTTCACGAATAAGTTCACGAATAAGTTCACGAATATGGTCGGATCCGCATAGATCCGTATTCTCCTTTCCACCGGTTGCACGACCTCATGTCGCAAGCCACTCAGGCAAAAGGAAGGAGAATCACAATGAACACGCAAGCCACCCCGAATACGCCTGGTATCGCCACAGCCGCCTTCCTCAATGCGCTGAACAGCTATTTCCACTTCGATCCGAGATTTTCCAACCCGGCTTTCTTCAGGTCTTCCGGAGCCATCACAACGCGAAACTCGCAGTCAGCGTTGAACATTAGAAACCACGGCTCTACGAGTGCAGGAATCAGCGACGGCTCATCGAGGTTGACGACCAGGATGGCTCCGCGTGCTCCGTTTTGCTCGGTGAAATAGGCGGCTTCCGGCTTTGTTTCTTCTAGTATTCTCGCCATCACTTCTCCGATGGTGCCTTCGCGCACAAAAGCATTAAATGGCTCGTGAGGAATTCGTATGTTGAGAAGCATGCGCATGATCATCTTCCTTGCTTGCTTGAGGCCCTCAATGGGCTCGTCAAGCATAAGGGTTCCCCGACGTTGTTTTAGTGGGCCAGGCAACACAAGGCTAGACTCCTCGCTCATTCGTGCGGAACAGTACTGAGCATCTAAAACCAGGGAACTGACGCGGGCGATAGACAGCGGCCGACGTCTGCCGTTTGTCGCGAACTGACGCTTGACTGTCAGCCCACGCTCGCCGGCGAACGCCGCAGTTGGTTGGTCGCGGTCGGATACCAGCCGTGAAACGGCGACCGTCTCTGGTCGACCCGTCCCGGCCGTTGGGCAAGCCGCAGCAAGCGGCGGCTCCCCGACCGCCAGCGGCTGCCGGCTGGTCATAGAGCAGATATCGAATTTTCAGTAAGACAACGCCGCAACGGTCTTTGCGACCGTCTGCAGCGACTGCCGCAGCGCTTCCCGCGACACCGAAGCCAGCGCGAGGCGTATGGCGTGTGGTACATGCTTTGAAGTCGAGTAGGGATGTGCAGGGGAAACCAAGACCTGCTCGCGTATCAATGCTTTGCAAAGCGCGTCGGCACGCACCTCTTCGGGCATGGGTAGCCACGCGAAGTATGAGGCTGGATGACGCAGAGGTTTTAAATGTCCAAGGATCTCCGTGACCAGGGCTTGCCGTCGACAAGCATCAACGCGCTTCTCTGCTTCCAGCCGGGCTATGGTGCCGTCCTCGATCCAGCCGCAAGCAATTGCCGTCATCATGGCGGGAGTTTGCCAGGTCGTTGCGCGGATCGTGCGTTCCAGAGAGGGAATCCACTGCAGCGGCGCGTGAATCATTCCTACCCGCAGGCCCGCGGCAACGCTCTTGGAGAGGCCTGACACATAAACAGTGAGCTCAGGTGCAAGCGCGGCAAGAGGCGGCGGGGAACGATCCTCGAGGAATGCGTATGCGCCATCCTCGATGAGCATCAGCCCATGTTTTCTGGCGATCGCAACCAACTCACGTCTTCTCTGCGCGGCAATGACCCATCCAAGCGGGTTATGCAGCGTGGGCATGGTGTAGAACGCTCGTACTCTACGACGTTTGCACAACTGCGCCAGGGCATCGAGATCGGTACCCCGGCCAGCCGCGGGAACGGCCACTAATTCGATTCGGCAGGTCTCGGCCGCGAGCTTGAAACCTGGATAGGTCAGCGCGTCTGCCGCGACGACATCGCCGGGCTCGAGCAACGCCATACTCGTCACGTTCAGACCGTGCTGCGCGCCACTGACGAGTACAGTGTTTTCCATCGAAGCCGAGATGCCGCGACTGCTTAGGTGCTCCGCCATGATTCTCCGCTCATGGGCACGGCCGCCGTGCGGTTGATAGCGCAGGAGCGCTTCAACATCGCCCACACTCGCGAGCTGGCGCAATGCCGCCCTCAGCAGTTCCGTCTGACCCGGTACCGATGGACTATTGAAACTAAGGTCGATGGTCGGAGCACTCCAAGCGGGTAGATCCACGCCGTGGCCGCGCGGGAGCGCTTCCTTCACAAACGTCCCGCGGCCTACCTCGCCGCTCACCAACCCCATCGACTCCAGCTCGGCGTAGACGCGTGTAGCTGTGACCAGTGCAAGTCCTTCGCGCGCGGCCAGCTTGCGATGGGTGGGCAACTGAGTGCCGGGCCGCAGGCGTCCCTCGCGGATATCGGCTGCCAGCCGGTCGACTATCTCCTTGTAGCGAAGCTTAGGCATCGGACAATGTTTGCATGACAATTTTTTGGATGTATTGATTATCAGCGCTACGCTCCGCCCAACAACGTCCGCACGTGTGGGAAAACACATCATGGAACTGAACGCCATCACCATCCTTGTCACCACTCTAGGGGTGTTTCTCATCTGCTTCATGAAGGGGGCGTTCGGTGGCGGCTTCGCCATCGTGGGCATCCCGATCCTCTCGCTGGTGATGGATCCCGTCACGGCGGGCGGCTTGCTCGCCCCATTGTTTATCGCTATGGACATCGCCGGATTGCGCTACTGGAAGCCGTCTACTTGGTCGAAGCCGGATTTGCGCCTGCTGGTACCTGGGCTGGTGGCGGGCATCGGCGTTGGCTACCTGCTGTTCCGCTTCCTCGATCACCGCGCGATCTCGATCGTGATGGCGGCGGTGACACTGGCCTTCGTGGGGTTGTGGCTGCTGCGCGGCGGCGAGGTGACGGTGCGCCCGAGATCGTCGCCCAAAGCTGTCGCCGCAGGTTTTACCTCGGGCATCACCACGATGGTCGCGCACTCGGGTGGTCCCCCGCTAGCGATGTATCTGCTGCCGCTCGGCCTGAGTAAGTATGTCTATGCGGGAACAACAAGCATGTTCTTTACCGTCGGCAACCTTCTCAAGGCGGTACCCTGGCTCGCGCTGGCGCGCCCCACCGGCCCGGTGTGGATGCTGATGGGCATTAGCCTGCTCGCTGTGCCGACAGGCGTCTGGCTCGGGTGGCGCCTGCATGACAGACTCGATCAGCAGCAGCTTTATCGGGCATGCTATGGCTTGCTCGTCCTCACAGCGGCAAAACTCATGTGGGATGGAGTTGCGGGCTACGCGAGTTGAGGGTCTTCCGCGCGGCGCCGAATTTCGCCCACGCGACTGTTGAGCATACTCCCGCTGCCTCTAGTCCACTGAACTCCGATTCGTCTGGAGGGAGAATAGGACGACGGCAAACACCTAGCGAGAAGGAACGGAGACGGGCAACCACGAGTGGAACTGAGACGACTGCGGCTGGGCTTACTGCCCTGCTTCGATACATTGTTGGCGCGCCGCGGCCTCCTGGATCGCATCGGAGATGCGGGCTGCCTGCTCCGCCAGCGTGCGCGCGGCGGCGGCCACGAGACCTTGCAGCGCGTCGGTGGTCGTCTTATCCAGCATCGCCGGTTCGCCCGCATCATTCGCGGCCTCGTCGTTGATCAGGGCGCGCGTGACGGCCTCGATGCCGTAGGCGATCGCCTGCGTCGTGTTCAGCAGATCGATCAGATCATTGGCGCAGGGAAGCGGCGTGCCGTTCGCGCGCACGTCGAGCGCTACGCCGGCCAGTTGGTGCACGCTGGCGCTGCGCGCGAACTCACGGGGGCAGTTCATCGGCTTGGCGGTGGACTTGGCCATGGTTCACCTCCGCCGGCGTGATGACGGCCTGGCAGACCGCTTCGGCGTGGCGCTCGTGGAAAAGAGGCGGGCAACGATGCCGCTTTCATCGCGCGTGCGCTTGGCGACGTGGCCCGCGCCCGTGGCATGAGCCAGGTGGCCCGCGATGCGGCTGCATCCCGAATTGGCGGGCACCTGACAGCCAGGGGAGGCTCGCCCCGCCTCCGCGCTCCATTCAATCAATGCTTCTGCGCCTTGTAGGTGCCGACCAGCTCCGCCTCGGCCAGCACATGGCCCTGCATGGCGCGTTCCAGCGCGCTGCGGTCGGGCGTGCCGAGGTCCGGCAGCACCACGTCCAAGGCGTACAGGCGATGGAAGTAGCGGTGCCTGCCCACCGGCGGGCAGGCCGCGCCGTAGCCGGTGCGCTGCCAGCCGTTGCTGCCCTGGCGCGTGCCGGGCGGCAGCCCGGCGGCGGACACTGCTTCGGGCAGCCCTGCGGTGTCGGGCGGCAGGTCGTACAGGATCCAATGCACCCAGGTCATGCGCGGCGCGGCCGGGTCGGGCGCGTCCGGGTCCTCGATGATCAGTGCCAGGCTGCGCGTGCCGGCGGGCACACCGGACCAGTCCAGCGGTGGCGATACGCCGGCCCCGTCGCAGCTGAAGCGCTGCGGCAGGACGGCACCGGCATGAAACGCGGGAGATGTGAGGGTAAGCGGCATGGCAAGCCTCGTCTGGGCAGGAAGCGAAGCCACCAGCAGCGGGCCCAGTATCAGGACAGCGAGGCGCGATCGGCGCGGCATGGCGGCTCCCGGGCGGTGCGCCGCCGGCATGCGGCGGCACTGATTCACCCTAGGGCGGCGCGCAGCGTCCTGCAAGCCCGGCACGCGCCGCGGGCGGTGCCGGAGCCGGCCGCCGCCCGCGGCGCGCCATGGCGCCTGCCCGCCACTTGGCGCCGGCACAACCACCGCCGCGCGCACTTTCCCGCGCGGCTGCGCGCCCGCGCTTTGGCCGCCCGGCGCCGTGCGTGTAAACTGTGCGATTTTTCATTCCGGCGGTATGTCGCAAATGCCCCGGCGCACCGGTCTCAGCGGCCCCACGCTCATACGCGTGCTGGCCCGCCTGACCGACGCCGCAGCTCCCGAATCGAAGCGGTCGCTCTCGGACCAGCTCAGCCAGTGGCTGGGCTGGACCGAAGCCATTGCCTTGTCCACGGCCCTGAAAGCCCCTGCGGCCGAAACGGCGGCCGGCGCGCGCGCGCCGTCTGCGCAGTGCGATGCCGAGGCGGCGGAATGTGCGCGCGTGCGCACGGCGCTGGCTGAAGCCGTGCGGGAGGACGGCGCGCTCGCCGCCCGGCGCCGCGCGCCCGCCCGCACGGCGCTGCCGGAACCCGGCGGCACGGTGGCCTATGCGGTCTACCGCCAGCGCTATCTCACGTTGCAGCAGACCATGGAGACCGGCATCGCCGGCCTGCGCGGCCGCCTGCGCACCGCCCTCGCGGCCGGCGCGCCGGGCATGGCCAAGCTGGCCATGGTCGACGCCGTCATGGAGCGCGTGATGAGCGCACACGAGCGCAGCCTGCTCGCCGCCGTGCCGGGGATGCTCGAGACACACTTCACGCGGCTGCGCCAGGGCGAGGAAGTCCGGCTGGCCGCCGCGCTCGCCGAAGGCCGGCCCGCTCCCGTGGCGGCGGGCGCGTGGCAGAGCGCGTTCCGCCGCGATATGCAGAGCGTGCTGCTCGCCGAACTGGAAATCCGCTTCCAGCCCATCGACGGACTGCTGGCCGCGCTGCGCGCCAGCTAACCAGGACATCATGACCCGAACCCTCATTCCCTCGATCGTCTTCTTGGCAGGCCTGGCCGTGTTGGGCTGGGTCGGCGCCGGCTACGCGGCCAGCAACCTGCCGGCCCTGGCCGTCACCCTGCTGATCGCCGCCTGCTACGTGACCGGTGCCGTCGAGCTGCGGCGCTACCGCCAGGCCACCGATTCGCTGGCGCAGGCCGTGGCCGGGCTGGACACGGCCCCGGCCAGCCTCGGCGACTGGCTGCAGCGCCTGCATCCGAGCCTGCGCCATGCCGTGCGCCTGCGCGTCGAGGGTGAGCGTGCCGCCCTGCCCGGCCCCGCGCTGACCCCTTACCTGGTCGGCCTGCTGGTGCTGCTGGGCATGCTGGGCACCTTCCTCGGCATGGTCGCCACGCTGCGCGGCACCGGCATGGCGCTCGACAGCGCGACCGACCTGCAGGCCATCCGCGCCTCGCTGGCCGCGCCGGTCAAGGGCCTGGGCTTCGCCTTCGGCACCTCGGTCGCCGGCGTGGCCACCTCCGCCATGCTGGGACTGCTGTCCGCGCTGTTCCGCCGCGAACGCATCGAAGCCGCGCAGGCGCTCGACGCCCGCGCCACCACCACCCTGCGCGCTTACTCCCAACAGCACCAGCGCGAGGCATCGCTGCAGTTGCTGGAGCGCCAGGCCGAGGCGATGCCGGGCCTGGTGGAAGGACTGCAAGCGATGATGCGCGCCGTCGCGCAGCAGAACCAGGAACTGGGCGAGCGCCTGGCCGCCAGCCAGGCGGCCTTCCACGACCGCACGGAGTCCACCTACAAGCAACTGGCCGCCTCGGTCGAGCAATCGCTCAAGGACAGCGTCGCCCACAGCGCCCAGGCCGCCGGCGCGGCGATCCAGCCGGCCGTCGAAACCACCATGGCAGGCCTGGCGCGCGAAGCCGAGACCTGGCGCGACACCGTGACGCACGCCGTGCAGCAGCAGCTGGACGGCCTGTCGGAGCGCTTCGCCACCACCACCGGCGCGGTGGCCGGCCTCTGGCAGCAGGCGCTCACCGAACACCAGCGCGCCGGCACGGCCCAGGCCGAAGCGCTGCGCAGCTCGCTCGACGGCTTCGCCGCCACCTTCGCGCAACGCTCGGCCGGACTGGTCGAGCAGGTCTCGGCGCGCCTGGACCTGGCCGCGGACAAGGCCGCGCAGGCCTGGGAACAGGCCCTGACCAGCCAGCGCGGCCACAGCGAGGCGCTGGCCGCCGACCACCGCGAGGCCCTGGCCGGGACGGCCGCGGCCTTTGCCGGGCAGGCCGAAGCGCTGCTGCGCACGGTCGACCGCTCGCACGCCGAACTGCAGGCGCAGCTCGGCAGCCAGGACGCGCAACGGCTCGATGCCTGGACCAGCGCCCTCGGCACGGTCGCCGACGGTCTGCGCCAGCAATGGGAGCAGACCGGCACCCAGGCCGCCGCCCGCCAGCAAGCCATCTGCGACGCCCTGGCCCAGAGCGCCCGCGACATTTCCTCGCAGGCCGAGGACTACAACAGCAAGACCGTGGCCGAGATCGACCGCCTGGTCCTGGCCGCCGCCGAAGCGCCCAAGGCCGCGCTCGCCATGCAGGCCGAACTGGCCGCGCGCGACGAGCAGCGCCTCGCCACCTGGACGGACTCCCTCGCCACCATGGCCCAGGCCCTGCGCCAGGAATGGGAACAGACCGGCACCCAGGCCGCCGCGCGCCAACAGGCCATCTGCGACGCCCTGGCCCAGAGCGCCCGCGACATCTCCTCGCAAGCCGAGGCCTACAACAGCAAGACCGTCGCCGAGATCGATCGCCTGGTCCTGGCCGCCGCCGAGGCTCCCAAGGCCGCGCTCGCCATGCAGGCCGAACTGGCCGCGCGCGACGAGCAGCGGCTGACCAACTGGACCGAGTCCCTGGCGACCATGGCCCAGGCCCTGCGCCAGGAATGGGAACAGACCGGCACCCAGGCCGCCGCGCGCCAGCAGGCCATCTGCGATGCGCTCGCCCAGAGCGCCCGCGACATCTCCTCGCAAGCGGAGGCCTACAACAGCAAGACCGTGGCCGAGATCGACCGCCTGGTCCTGGCCGCCGCCGAAGCCCCCAAGGCCGCGCTGGCCATGCAGGCCGAACTGGCCGCGCGCGACGAGCAGCGCCTCGCGACCTGGACCGAGTCCCTGGCGACCATGGCCCAGGCTCTGCGCCAGGAATGGGAGCAGACCGGCACCCAGGCCGCCGCGCGCCAGCAGGCCATCTGCGATGCGCTCGCCCAGAGCGCCCGCGACATCTCCTCGCAAGCGGAGGCCTACAACAGCAAGACCGTGGCCGAGATCGACCGCCTGGTCCTGGCCGCCGCCGAAGCCCCCAAGGCCGCGCTGGCCATGCAGGCCGAACTGGCCGCGCGCGACGAGCAGCGCCTCGCCACCTGGACGGACTCCCTCGCCACCATGGCCCAAGCCCTGCGCCAGGAATGGGAACAGACCGGCACCCAGGCGGCCGCGCGCCAACAGGCCATCTGCGACGCCCTGGCCCAGAGCGCCCGCGACATCTCCTCGCAGGCCGAGGCCTACAACAGCAAGACCGTGGCCGAGATCGACCGCCTGGTCCTGGCCGCCGCCGAGGCCCCCAAGGCCGCGCTGGCCATGCAGGCCGAACTGGCCGCGCGCGACGAGCAGCGCCTCGCGACCTGGACCGAGTCCCTGGCGACCATGGCCCAGGCTCTGCGCCAGGAATGGGAGCAGACCGGCACCCAGGCCGCCGCGCGCCAGCAGGCCATCTGCGATGCGCTCGCCCAGAGCGCCCGCGACATCTCCTCGCAAGCGGAGGCCTACAACAGCAAGACCGTCGCCGAGATCGACCGCCTGGTCCTGGCCGCCGCCGAAGCCCCCAAGGCCGCGCTGGCCATGCAGGCCGAACTGGCCGCCCGCGACGAGCAGCGGCTGGCCAACTGGACCGGCTCGCTGGATGCCATCGCCCAGGCCCTGCGCCAGGAATGGGAGCAGACCGGCACCCAGGCCGCCGCGCGCCAGCAGGCCATCTGCGACACGTTGGCCGACACGGCACGCGGCATCGCCGCCCAGGCCCAGGCCCACCATGACAGCTCGGTCGCCGAGGTCGCGCGCCTGATGCAGGCCGCGGCCGAAGCCCCGCGTGCCGCCGCCGAGACCCTCGGCGAGCTGCGCCAGAAACTGTCCGACAGCATGGCACGCGACCAGGCCATGCTCGAAGAGCGCGCCGGCATGCTGTCTACGCTGGAAACCCTGCTGCAGGCGGTCGGCCAGGCCTCCACGGAACAACGCGCGGCGGTGGAAAGCCTGGTCGCCGGGGCGTCCTCGCTGCTGGAACAGGCCGGCGCGCGCTTCGCCGGCCAGGTCGAGTCCGAAGGCGGCCGGCTGGAAGCCATGGCGGCCCAGGTCACCGGCAGCGCGGTGGAAGTCGCCAGCCTGGGCGAAGCTTTCGGCATGGCCGTGCAGCTGTTCAGCGAATCCAGCGACAAGCTGGGCGCCCAGCTCCAGCGCATCGAGGCCGCCCTGGACAAGTCGATGGCACGCAGTGACGAGCAGCTCGCCTACTACGTGGCGCAGGCGCGCGAAGTGGTCGACCTGAGCGTGATGTCGCAGAAGCAGATCCTCGACGACCTGCAGCAGCTCGCCGCCACGCAGGCGGCCAACGGCGCCGAGGCGGCATGAGGGAGGACATCGACGCCGGCGTGGAACCGGCCGCCCCGATCTGGGCCGTCTTCGGCGACCTGATGTCCGTGCTGCTGGGCGCCTTCGTGCTGGTCCTGCTGGGCGCCATCGGCATGCAGCTCGAACTGACGGCACGGCTGGAAGACGAGGTCCGGCACCGCCAGGAGGAAATGCAGCGCCGCGAATCGCTCGAGAAGGCGCTGGCGGTGCCGCTGGCAGCCGGCCGCGTGACCCTGGTCAACGGCCGCATCGGCATCAGCGGCAGCGTGCTGTTCGCCCTCAACTCCGACCAGCTCCAGCCGGAAGGCCGCGACCTGCTGAAGAGCCTGGCGGGGCCGCTGTCGGCCTACCTCAGCGCGCGTGACGAGATCCTGATGGTGAGCGGCTTCACCGACGACCAGCAGGTCAAGGAAAGCAACCGCCGCTTCGCCGACAACTGGGAGCTGTCGGCCCAGCGCGCGCTGACGGTGACGCGCGCGCTGATCGAGGCCGGCGTCCCGCCCGCCTCGGTCTTCTCGGCCGCCTTCGGCGCCGAGCAGCCGGTCACCTCGAACGCCGACGCCGAAGGCCGCGCGAAGAACCGCCGCGTCGAGATCGCACCGATCCCGCGCGGCTCCACCGGCGCGGCGAAACCTCGTGGCTGACGGCATCATGGACCGTGGCATGGCGGAGCCCGCACAGGGTGCGGCGCACGCAGCGCCGGCCGGCCCGTCAGCCACCGCCCCGCACGATGCGCCGGCCCAGGCACCGGCCCAGGCACCGACCCCGGCGGGCAACGATGCGCCGCCGGATGCCATGCAACAACTCGAAGCCTGGCAGGCATGCGGCGCTGACCGCCTCGACCCGGTGCGCTTCCGCCTGATGCAGGCCCTGGCGCGCCGTGCCGCGCCCCACCAGGGCACAGCGCGGCGCGTGCTCGACGACAAGCTGGCGGCCCGGCTCTCTGCCTATCGCCTCGCGCTCGAAGCGGCGGGTACCAAGGCGGCGGCATCGACCGATTCCATCCCATCCTCCACGCCCGGCACCGCTGCGGCGGCACCGCCGGCCGCACCGCGCCTGCCCGCACGCGGCGCGCTGGCGGCACTGGCCGACCAGCTCGCCGGCCGCGCCCGGGCCAGAAGCACGGCAGAGCCCCCCGCGACCGCAAGCGCACGGATCGCCACGCCGGCCCGGCCGCCAGTCCCGGCCGAGCCGGAACTGATCGACTACTTCCGCGACACCTGGACCCGCGTCAGCGCCAACCAGCGCGTGCAGCAATCGCTGCAGCAGGTGCCCGAGCATGCCGGCCCGCTCAATTCCCACTACCTGATCCACCGCTCGCTGACGCTGATGCAGGAATTGTCGCCGGAATACCTGCACCAGTTCCTCTCCTATGTCGACGCCCTGACGCTGCTCGAACAGATGCAGCGGGTCGACGCCGCGCCAGCGGCGGAGGCGCCCGCGGGCGCGGTGGTGCGCAAGAAGACGCGGGCCAAGGCGCGCTAGCCTCCCATCCCCTCCAGCCGCGCCTTCAGCCGCACCACCGCCTCGGCCGACTCGGCCTCGACGCGGCGGCGCAGCACCAGCTGATTGAGAATGGCGAAACCGAGCGTGGGCGAACGGTAGCGGAAGTCGCGCGAGAAGCGCGTCTGGTCGCCCTCTTCCCGCAGCGTGTAGGCCACGGTGCCGGCCGGACGGCCTTCGATGGTGCCGGCGACGGCCCAGAAGGCCGGGCGCTGACGCGCCGTCACGGTCCACACCACGACGCCGCTGCGCCCTGCCACCCGGAAGGTTTCGCTCACCTGCTCGCCCGGCTGCAGCGGATGGCCGGTGGCCCCGGACACGGCCAGCGACGATGGATGCCAGTCGGGCCAGTGGGCGGGCGTGGTGACATAGTCGAACACGTGCTGCGCCGAACGCGCGATCACGACCTCGTTGTGGACCTGGGTGGTCAGGTCCCAGGGCAGCGGCAGCAGGCAGGCGGCAGCGGCCGCGCACAGCACGGCCACGCCGAGCACCCAGGCCTTGCGCAGGGGCATGGTCGGCGCCTCCGGGGCTGGCGCCCCGCGGTGGGGCGCGATGTGTTCAGTGTAGGCGGTGGTGTTGGTGCCGGTGGGCTGGATGCGCGGGTTTCGCACCGAGGGCTTGCGGCGGGGGGCTCGCTGGCTGGATCACACCGGCGGCTTCGCTTTTACACGGCGCCTTGCTGATCCACCCCTCCCCCCAACCCGCTCCCCGTGCGCGCAGAGGGAGCCACGACATCATGCCTGGCCGATGGTGTTGGCGTCTCGGCCTGCCCGTTCGGCGCACCCCAGCCGCCGCCGAGCGCGCGCACCAGCGATACCGTGGCGGCGGCGCGCAGGCCGGCTACCTGGTTGGCTTCGCGCTGGGCCTGCAGCACGGTGCGGTCGGCGTCGATCACGGTCAGGTAGTCGACCGCGCCCGCGTCGTAGCGACTGCGCGAGATGCGCTGCGCGCGGCGCGCGCCGGCCAGCGCGCTGTCCAGTGCCTGCGCCTGCTGGCTCAGCCAGCGGGTGTCGGCCAGGCTGTCCTCGACTTCGCGGAAGGCCACCAGCACGGTCTGCCGGTAGCGCGCCACGCTCTCTTCGTGCTGGGCGCGCGCGGCCGCCAGGTTGGCGCGGTTGCGGCCGCCGTCGAAGATGGGCGCGGCGATGGTGGAGCCGACCAGCGGACCGATCCCCCATACGGCGGACGACCAGCGGAACAGGTTGGACAGATCGCCCGACTCGAAGCCGAACAGGCCCGTCAGCGTGATGCGCGGGAAAAACGCGGCCTTGGCCACGCCGATGCGCGCATTGGCGGCGGCCATCAGGCGTTCCGCCTGGGCGATGTCCGGGCGGCGCTCCAGCAGGTCCGACGGCAGGCCGGCCGGGATCGCCACCGGCTGGGCGTCGAAGGGCCGCGACGGCATCGCGAAAGCCGACGGCGGCAGCCCGGTCAGCACCGCCAGCGCGTGCTCCTGGGTGGCGCGGCGCCGTTCGATGGCAGCCAGGTCGGCCCGTGCCGTGCCCAGTTCGGCCTCGGCGCGCGCCGGGTCCAGGTCGGTGGTTTCGCCCGCGTCGAAGCGGCGCTTGAGCAGCTTGAGCGCGTCTTCGCGCAAGGTCACCGTGGCCTGCAGCAATTCGCGCTCGCTGTCGAGCGTGCGCAGCGCGAAGTAGGCCTGTGCCACGTCGGCCTGCAACGCGAGCTGCACCGAGCGGAACAGGTCTTCGGCGGCTTCGCCCTCGGCGCGCGCGGCCTGGGTATTGCTGGCCACGCGGCCGAACAGGTCGAGCTCGTAGCTGGCGAAGGCGCGCGCGCGCAGCAGGGTCTGCGCCGGCACCTTGGTGCCGTCGGGCAGGCCGTTGGCGGCGGCCGAGGTCTGCGCCCGGGTCGGGTCCAGGCCCACGCTGAGCTGCGGGTAGAGGTCGGCCTCGGCCACGCCGGTCAGCGCGCGCGCCTGCTTCAGGCGCGCCGCCGCGGCGGCCAGGTCCTGGTTGGCGCTGGTGGCGGCGGTGATCAGCCGGTCCAGTTCCGCATCGGAGAAGACCTGCCACCATTGGCCGCGCTCGGCGCCTTCGGCCGGCGTGGCGGTCTTCCATTGCGCGCCCTCGGCGCGTGCGCCCTCGGCCTCCTTGAAGGCCGGTGCGGCAGCGCTCTCGGGCACCCGGTAGGCCGGGGCCAGCGAGCAGCCGGCCAGCACCAGCGCGGCGGCCAGCGTGGCCAGGCGGGGCATCCAGTTCTGCATGGCAGTTATCCGTGTTGTCATGTCATCTCCCTCACTCGGCCGATGCCGCCGGGGCCAGCGCGGCGGGCGCCTGCTGCGCCGCCCGGTGCCGCTCGCCGCGCGTGGCCCACAGCCGCAGCGCCACGTAGAACACCGGCGTCAGGAACAGGCCGAAGAAGGTCACGCCCAGCATGCCGGCGAACACCGCCACGCCCATCGCATGCCGCATCTCGGCGCCGGCGCCGGTGGAGATCACCAGCGGCACCACGCCCATGATGAAGGCGAAGGAGGTCATCAGGATCGGGCGCAGGCGCAGCCGGCTGGCCTCGATGGCGGCGGCCACGATGCTGCGGCCCTGGTGTTCCAGTTCGCGCGCGAACTCCACGATCAGGATGGCGTTCTTGGCCGACAAGCCCACCAGCACGATGAAGCCGATCTGCGTGAAGATGTTGTTGTCGCCGCGCGTCAGCCATACGCCGGTCATGGCCGCGAGCAGGCTCATCGGCACGATCAGGATCACCGCCAGCGGCAGTGTCAGGCTCTCGTACTGGGCGGCCAGCACCAGGAACACCAGCAGCACGCACAGCGGGAAGATCCACACGCCCGCGTTGCCGGCCAGGATGTCCTGGTAGGTCAGCTCGGTCCATTCGAACTTCATGCCCTTGGGCAGCGTCTCGGCGGCGATGCGCTCGGCCGCGGCCTGCGCCTGGCCCGAGGAAAAGCCCGGGGCCGGGCCGGCGTTGACGTCGGCGGCAGTGAAGCCGTTGTAGCGCACCACGCTGTCCGGGCCGAAGCCCTGCCTGACCTGCACCAGCGACGACAGCGGCACCATCTCGCCGGCGGCGTTGCGCGTCTTCAGCTGCAGGATGTCCTCGGCGTGGGCGCGGTACGGCGCATCCGCCTGCACCTTGACCTGGTAGGTGCGGCCGAACTTGTTGAAGTCGTTCACATAGGCCGAGCCCAGGTAGGTCTGCAGCGTGTCGAACACGTCGGTGACGGGCACGCCGAGCTGCTTGGCCTTGACGCGGTCGAGCTTGACATCGAGCTGCGGCACGTTGACCTGGTAGTTGCTGAACACACCGGTCAGCTCGGGCGTGGCGCGCGCCTTGCCGATGAAGGCATTGGTGGCGTCGAACAGCGCGTCGTAGCCGAGCGCGGCACGGTCCTCGATCATCAGCTTGAAGCCGCCGATGGTGCCCAGGCCCTGCACGGGCGGCGGCGGGAACACTGCGATGAAAGCGTCCTGGATGGCCGCGTACTTGGCGTTGAGCTGCTGCGCGATGGCATCGCCCGACAGGTCCTTGCCCTTGCGCTGCTCGAAAGGCTTGAGCGTGGCGAACACGATGCCGGCGCTCGGGCTGTTGGTGAAGCCGTTGATCGACAGGCCCGGGAAGGCCACCGCCGATTCCACGCCCGGGTGCTTGAGCGCGATCTCCGACATGCGGCGGATCACGTCCTCGGTGCGGTCCAGCGTGGCGCCGTCGGGCAGCTTGGCGAAGCCCACCAGGTACTGCTTGTCCTGCGCCGGCACGAAGCCCTTGGGCACCATCTGGAACACGCCCCAGGTCAGCGCCAGCATCACCGCGTAGACGCCGAACACCGCGCCCTTGCGCGAGATCACGCCCTTGACGCCGCTGCCGTAGCGCTGCGCGCTGGCACCGAAGAAGCGGTTGAAGCGCGCGAAGAAGCCGCCCAGCACGCGCTCCATGCCGCGCGTCAGCCAGTCCTTGGGCGCGTCATGGCCGCGCAGCAGCAGCGCGGACAGCGCCGGCGACAAGGTCAGCGAGTTGAACGCGGAGATGATCGTCGAGATCGAGATGGTCAGCGCGAACTGCTTGTAGAACTGGCCGGTCAGGCCCGTCATGAAGGCCAGCGGCACGAACACCGCGATCA
Source organism: Cupriavidus sp. USMAA2-4 (assembly GCF_001854305.1). Taxonomy (NCBI): domain Bacteria; kingdom Pseudomonadati; phylum Pseudomonadota; class Betaproteobacteria; order Burkholderiales; family Burkholderiaceae; genus Cupriavidus; species Cupriavidus sp. USMAA2-4. Next base: position 3,417,597 of record NZ_CP017749.1, read on the forward strand.
GCGTCAGCGCGATGGCGATGATGGGACCGCTCACCTCGCGCATGGCCTTGTAGGTAGCCTCCTTGGGCGACAGCCCCTCCTCGATGTTGCGCTCGACGTTCTCCACCACCACGATGGCGTCGTCCACCACGATGCCGATCGCCAGCACCAGGCCGAACAGCGACAGCGCGTTGATCGAGAAGCCGAAGGCATGCATCAGCCCGAAGGTACCGACGATGGAGACCGGCACCGCCAGCAGCGGGATGATCGACGCGCGCCAGGTCTGCAGGAACAGGATCACCACCAGCACCACCAGCAGGATGGCCTCGAACAGCGTATGCGTGACCGCCTCGATCGAGTGGCGCACGAACTGCGTCGGATCGTAGACGATGCTGTAGTCGACCCCGTCGGGGAAGTTCTGCTTCAGCTCTTCCATGGTCTTGCGCACGTCATCCGAGATCTGGATGGCGTTGGAGCCCGGCGCCTGGAAGATGGGGATGGCCACCGCGGGCTTGTTGTCCAGCAGCGAGCGCAGCGCATACTCGGATGCGCCCAGCTCGATACGGGCGATGTCCTTCAGGTAGGTCACGCCGCCATCGGCCGAAGTGCGCACCACGATGTCGCCGAACTCCTCGACGGTGGACAGGCGCCCCTGCGCGTTGACCGAGAGCTGCAGGTCGGCGCCGGGCAAGGCCGGCGACGAGCCGATCACGCCGGCCGCCACCTGCACGTTCTGCTCGCGGATGGCCTTGACCACGTCGGAGGCGGCGAGCTGGCGCTCTGCCATCTTCTCCGGGTTCAGCCACACGCGCATGGCGTAGTCGCCCGAGCCGAACAGCTGGACCTGGCCCACGCCCTGGATGCGCGCCAGCCGGTCCTTGACGTTGATCACCGCGTAGTTGCGCAGGTAGGTCATGTCATAGCGGTCGTTGGGCGAGACCAGGTGCACCACCATGGTCAGGTCCGGCGAGCTCTTGACGGTGGTCACGCCCAGGCGCCGCACGTCCTCGGGCAGGCGCGGCTCGGCCTGCGCCACCCGGTTCTGCACCAGCTGCTGGGCCTTGTCGGGGTCGGTGCCGAGCTTGAAGGTGACGGTCAGCGTCAGCACGCCGTCGCTGTTGGCCTGTGAAGACATGTAGAGCATGTCTTCCACGCCATTGATCTGCTCTTCCAGCGGCGAGGCCACCGTCTCGGCGATCACCTTGGGGTTGGCGCCCGGATACTGGGCGCGCACCACCACGGAAGGCGGCACGACCTCGGGGTATTCCGAGATCGGCAGCTTGAACATCGAGATGGCGCCGACCAGGAAGATCAGCACCGATAACACGCCCGCGAAGATCGGGCGGTCGATAAAGAATTTCGAGAGATTCATCTTGGTCTCGGCTAAATCTCAGCTACAACTCGTGAGAGCGGCGAACAGCCGCCCCTGGCGGCCCGCGGACGGGCGCCATATCGAGGGAACGGCGTACGGGTTTTGGCGGTGGCGGTGGCGCAGGCGTTTGCCGGGCTTCCGGCCTGCTCCCCTTTCCCGCCTGCGGGAGAGGGGTTGGGGGAGAGGGCAGGCATCCGCGCCAGAACGATTGCCTGCGCATGGCGCGAGCGCCCGCCCTCCCCCCCTGCCCCTCTCCCATGAATGGGAGAGGGGAGCCAACCCTCAGCCGTTACGCGCCGGCACCATGCCCACCGGCATCCACATCAGCTCATCGGCTTGCCATCGTCGGCCCCGGCCTTGGCCTGCTTGCGGTCGGCCGACTCCGCACGCGGCTCCACCTCGCGCTTGAAGGCCATGTCGACCGGCTTGGGCGCCACCAGGTCGCCCGGGCGCACCCGCTGCAGCCCGTTGACGGCGATGGTCTCGCCCGCCGCCAGGCCCTTGCGGATCACGCGCAGGCCGTCGTAGGCCGGTCCGAGTTCCACTTCGCGGTAGATCAGCTTGTTGTCGCGGCCCACCACCAGCACGAACTTCTTGCCCTGGTCGGTACCGACGGCGCGGTCATTGACCAGCACCGCGGCATGGGGCGCGGCGCCGCCGAACTTGATGCGGGCATAGAGGCCCGGCAGCAGGCGGCCGTCGTCGTTGTCGAACACCGCCCGCACGCGGATGGTGCCGCTGCGCGTATCGAGGCGGTTGTCGACCGACTGGATGCGGCCCTGGTGCGGATGGCCGTTCTCGTCAGCCAGGCCCAGGTAGATGGGCAGGTTGGGCTGGCTGCCGCCGGCGCCCGGCGCGGTGTAGCGCAGGTAGCTCTGCTCGTCGAGCTCGAAGCTGGCATAGACCGGCGACACCGACACCACGGTGGTCAGCGCCGGCGACGCGGCGCCCGCCGCCACCAGGTTGCCGACGGTGATCTCGGCGCGCGAGACCCGTCCGGCCACCGGCGCGGTGATGCGCGTGTAGGCCAGGTTCAGCCGCGCCGCTTCCAGCTCGGCCTGGGCCGCGCGCACATTGGCGGCTGCCTCGCGCGCGCCGTTGTCGCGCTCGTCGAACTCGCGGCGCGACACCGCGTTGTCCTGCAGCAGGCGCTGGGCGCGCGCCTGCTCGGTCTGCGCGTGCGTGGCACGCACCTGGGCCGCGGCCAGCGCCGCCTCGGCGCGTGCCACCTCCGCCGCATAGGGGCGCGGATCGATGGTGAAGAGCAGGTCGCCCTTCTTCACCAGCGCCCCCTCGCGGAAGTGCACCGCGTCGATGGTGCCGGACACGCGTGGGCGGATCTCCACGCGGTCCACCGCTTCGAGGCGGCCGGAGAACTCGTCCCACTCGGTGATGGTCTTGCCGATGGCGGCGGCCACGTCCACCGCCGGCGCGGCAGGCGCGGTGACGGCGCGCGCCTCGCCGCCGTGCGGACGCAGCAGCGATGCCGCCAGGCCGGCGCCGACCAGCGCGACCACGGCCACCGCGATCAGGGTACGTCGAGTTGTGTTCTGCATTTCTTCACTCCGTTTCTGGCTTTCTTCAACCGGAAAAGCAAAAGGCCGAACGCCGCCCTCCGGGCCGCGCAAGGCGGTCCGGCTAACCAGGGATCGGGCTGTCTCTACGCCTGCGACTCGGGCCGCTCAGCGCCTGCGCCAGGGGCCGCTCAGCCGGCGGGCCCCGCTGCGCGCCGGCCGGGCGGGCGGCGTTCGGTCTGTTTCGAGGCATCGTCGCTTCCTGCCAGGCATTGCCGCAGGAAACGCGCGCCTTCATCTACCCACATTTCACAGTCTTCATGGGTCTCTTCCACCCCGTCGCCACAGGCGCCGGGCATGATCATGGTCTGTGCCGGCACGCCGGCACAGCGCAGGCGCTCGCCGAAGGCCTCGCCCTCGGCGCGCAAGGCGTCCTGCTCCGCCACCTGGATCAGCGTGGCCGGCAGCCCCGCCAGGCGCGACGCATGCGCCGGCGCCGCGTAAGGGTGCACGCTGGCCGCCGCTGTCGGCAGGTAGTCGCGGTAGTGCCCGGCGATACGCCGCAGCATCTCCAGCGGCACGCTCGGGCCGTCCGCGCCACCCGCGCACGACGCGTGCTGAAGGCAGGGATCGGTCAGCGGCCGGATCAACCACTGCCCGCGCGCCTGGGGCAGGCCGCGGTCGCGCATCATCTGCGCCAGCGCGATCGCCAGGTTGCCGCCGGCCTCCTCGCCCACCAGGGCGAAGCGCTGCTTGTCGACCTTGAGCCGGCGCGCATGCGCCAGCACCCAGGCGACCGTGCTGAACGCATCCTCCGGCGCCGCCGGGAACGGATGGTCCGGCGCCAGCGAATAGGCCGGCACCACCACCACCGCCGGCACCCGCGCCGCCAGGTCCATCGCCAGGCACTCGCTGGACTGCTGGCTGCAATCGACGAAGCCGCCGGCGTGCAGGTAGATCAGCCACGGCAGCGGCGCCGCGCCGGCGGCCGGATAGCCGGCCGGGTAGCACAGCCGGGCGCCGATGCGGCGCGCGCCGCTGGTCAGCACATAGTCGAGCACCTGCACGCGCTCCGGGTGTCCGGCGGGCGGGGCGACGGGGGGCTGGGCATCGAGCGGGCTGGACATCGGCGGCTCCGGCGGCCGACGCCAAAGCGCGGCCTTGTCTTGTTGCGTTGCAACGGATTATGGTGATTGACGAGGGTGGGATAAAGCAAAGGCACACCAACGCACTGTTGCTGCGATGGAATAATCGCCAGCTGACAACCCCACCGCGTGCAAGGTCATCCGATTTGTGGTCCACTCGCGCTCTCCGGCGCGCGCGCCACATGCGCGTGCCGGAGCCAACCGCCGCGCCAGCGGGGCCCACAGGTCTCGCGCCGCGCTTCATCTGCCAGGGAATCACCATGGATCGCTTCATCTCAATGCAGGCCTTCACCCGTGTGGTCGATGTCGGCAGCTTCGCCCGCGCGGCGGAGTCGCTCGACCTGCCCAAGGCCACCTTGACGCGCATGATCCAGAACCTGGAGACCCATCTCGGCGTCAAGCTGCTGCACCGCACCACGCGCCGCATCAGCGTCACCACCGAGGGCGCGGCCTATTACGAACGCTGCGTGCGCATCCTGGCCGACGTCGACGAGGCCGAGCAATCGCTGTCCCACCACAACAACAATCCGCGTGGCACGCTGCGCGTGGACACCATCAGCAGCCTGGCCCAGATGGTGCTGCTGCCCGAGCTGCCGGCCTTCTTCACCGCCTATCCGGACCTCAAGCTGGAGCTGACCACCAACGGCAAACCCATCGACCTGCTGCAGGAGGGCGTGGACGTGGTGCTGCGCGTGGGCGCCCTGGTCGACGAGTCGATGGTGGCGCGCCGCATCGGCCAGCTCAAGCTGGCGATCTATGCCTCGCCGATCTACCTGCGCCAGCACGGCACGCCGCGCACCATGGCCGAGCTGCAGGCGCACCGCTGCATCAACTACGTGTCCCACCGCACCGGGCGCGAGGTCACCTGGGACCTGACGCGTGGCGAGCAGCGCCACGAACTGCTGCTGGACTCCGTGCTGGCCACCAACGACTCCGACGTCTATCTCGGCAGCGCGCTGCAGGGGCTGGGCCTCGCCTACCTCTCCTGCGCGCTGGCCGAGCCCTATGTGCGCAGCGGCCGGCTGGTGGAACTGATGACGGACTGGCAGGGGGAGTCGCTGCCGATCTCGGCGATGTACCCGCAGAACCGCCACCTGTCGGCCAAGGTGCGCATCTTCGTCAACTGGGCCGCCGAGCTGTTCGCGCGCCATCCGCACTTCGGCGAGCCGGCGCGGCAGGCTGCCTGAGCGAGGCATCGCCCCCATCCCCCCACCGCGAGCGCTAGCGCCCGGCCGCCGCGCCCACCGCGAGCGCCTCGACCTCGAACAGCATCCCATCCAGCGCCAGGCGCGGTACCGGGATCAGCGTGCAGGCCGGCGGCGGCGCCTCGCCCCACAGGCGCGCCACTTCCTCGGCCAGCACGCGCAAGCGCGTCTCGTCGTGGTCGACGATCAGCACCGTCAGCTTGGCCACGTCGGCGGGCACCGCGCCGGCCGCGCGCAGCGCCGTGGCGAGGTTGTCGAAGGCCTGCCGTACCTGGCCGGCGAAGCTCGCCGGCAGCGTGCCGTCCTCGCGCTCGCCGCCCTGCCCCGCCACGCAGATCAGGGCCCGCCCCGCCGGCACCAGGGCCAGGTGGGAATAGCCGTTGGGACGCGGATCGTAGAGGCCTGGCGGATTGAGGAAGGCCAGCGCGCGTGCCGGCCGGGTATCGGCCGATCCGGACGATCCGGCCGATCCGGACGATCCGGACGATCCGGCCTCGTCGAAGGAGGTGAGATGCGAGAAGGTGTCTGGCTGCATGAGGTGGCTCCTTTTTGCCATGCGCCAGGGCCCTCGACAGCGAGGCGGCCCCGGCCTAATATCCAAGAATTCCGTTGGATATTAGGCCTCCCCAGTGAATTACACAACAAATCCCTTGGATAATTCAGGGAATCCGCAGCCGTCGGATCGCATCCTCTTCTTGCTGAAAACGCGCGGACCGGCCTCGACCGCGCAGATTGCCGAGCGCCTGCAGATCACCGCCGAGGCCGCGCGCCAGCAGGTGCAGAAGCTGCTCGCGGCCGGCCTCGTCGAAGGGCGGCGCCAGGCCGCGGCCGGCGCCGGGCGCCCGCGCCAGGAATGGGCATTGAGCGCGGCCGGGCAGGCGCGCTTTCCCGACACCCACGCACAGCTCACGGTGCAGCTGATCGGCTCGATCCGCCAACTGTTCGGCGAAGCCGGGCTGGACAAGCTGATCGGGCAGCGCGAGCAGCAGGCACGCGAGGACTACACGCGCGCCTGCGCCGGCGAGGCCACGCTGCCCGAGCGCGTGCGCCGGCTCGCCGCGCTGCGCGAGGCGGAAGGCTATATGGCACGGGTCGAGCGCGACGGCGAGGATTGGCTGCTGATCGAAGACCACTGCCCGATCTGCGCCGCCGCGCAGACCTGCCAGGGCTTCTGCCGCGCCGAGCTGCAGGTGTTCCGCGAGGTGCTCGGCGCGCAGGCGCGCGTCGAGCGCGAGGAGCATCTGCTGGCCGGCGCGCGGCGCTGCGTCTACCGCGTCAGCGCCGCCGGTGAGGTGCCATGAGCGATGCTGCGAGCGATGCCAGGCGCGGCGCCATGATTTCCGGCGCCTTCAGTACGCCTTGAAGTTCGCGCTGACGCGCTGCTTGAGGTAGTCGCCCGCGCTGATCGGCGGGTACTTGCCGGCCGGTCCCGCGATGATGGCATCGCGGTTGGCCTGGCAGAAGAAGGCGATGCTGTAGCGCGCACCCATGGACTCGTGCGGCGCCGGATTCCTGACGCGGTGGAAGTTGGAAGGCAGCCGGTCGTCGCTCCAGCGCATCAGCATGTCGCCGATATTGCAGGTGATGACGGTCTCGTCGGGTTCGATCGAGGTCCATTGCTGCGCCTCCATCTCCTTGCCCGGGCAGACCTGCAGACCGCCCTGCCCGGTGCGCTGGAACAGCAACGTCAGGCAGTCGAAGTCGGTGTGGGCGCCGGCGCGCCACAGGCCGAGCTTGTCCTGGTACTCGGGCGGGATCGCATAGTAGTGCAGCAGGCGCAGCGTGCTCTGGTACTCGGGCGAGGCGGGCGCGTGCGCGCGCGTGAAGAAGTCGCTGTCGAAGCCCAGCTTGTCGGCGAAGCACGACAGCACTTTCATGCCTACCTCCCAGCACTGCGCCTCGAAGGCGAGCAGGGTGGACTGGAAGCCGGCCAGGGCTTCCTCGCCCGGCCACAGGCCGTCCATGTGCGGGCGCGTGATCTGGTAGGACTCCTTCTGGTCCGGCGTGCCGGTCGACGGCCGCACCTGGGCCTTGCTCTCCCAGCCGGCATTGAGCGCCTTCTTGAGCGGGTGGCGCGCCTTGACCGCCTCGGGCAGGGCGAAGAAGCGCTCGGTCATGGCGAAGGCCTCGTGCACCCGTGCGAGATCGATGCCGTGGTTGGCGACCTGGAAGAAGCCGACCTCGGTGGCAGCCTGCCAGAGCTGGTCGGCGATCTCGGCCTTGCGGCGCGCGAAGTCGGACAGGTCGATGCGGCGGATCTCGCGCGCATGGGTCTCGGAGCCCATGGCACCCATGCGCGACTCCTTGCGCAGCTCGGCGAGGGCCGAGCCCGCCGCTGCCGCGGTCATGGCGTCGGCATCGGCGGTGGCAAGGGAAACGGCGGGGATGGCGGTGGTCTCGTTCATATGGATTCTCCTGGTACGGGATGAGGATGGCCGGACCGCGCAGCGCCGGCCGACCGGGTACCGGGAGCAGCGTCCCGCCAGCGCGGCCGCATCGCCCCCGGGCCCCGGCGGCGGCGAACACAGTGTTCGCGGCGCGCGGACCGCAAGAGCAATTCCCGGCCTGCCGTCGCATGCCCGGCATGCACACGGCTGGTGAACGCTTCTACTCTTGCCCGGGATCAAGCAGGTTCCGGGCCAGCGCCCGGCGCGCCGTTCGCGCCCATGGCGCGCACCGCCGCGGCGCCACGCCACCTCGGCGGCGCCGCCAGCCGGTGCATGCAGCAGGCGGCCCGCACCAATCCGGCCGGCGGCGCAGCATCCACGCACCGTCAGCGCACCGTCAGCGCACCATCAGCGCACCATCAGCGCACCGCCGGCTCGCCGCTTCACCCCATGGCACGGTTCCTGCAAAAACGCTGCAGGAGTAGAAGCGTTCAGCGGCCCCGCCGCCCGGAAATTGCTCCAACGAGGTGCGACGCCGCCACCCGCCGCCGCGCGACCCCGCGCATGCCATGCCGCTTCCGGCGGCCGCACCGGTGACCGACCGTCATTCGCCACGAGGGCAAGGACCACCATGCAACGACGCTCCCTGTTACGCGCCGCCGGCGCGACCGCCCTGCTAGCCGCCACGCCGTTCGTGCGTGCCACCGGCTCGCAGCAGAAGTTCAAGTTCAACCTGGGCTGGAAGGTGGAAGCCTCCGGCGCCGGCTTCCTGCTCGCGCAGCAGCGCGGCTACTACAAGGCAGCCGGCCTGGACCTCACCATCGATACCGGCAACGGCTCGTCCTCGGCCATCAGCCTGGTGGCCGGGGGCGCCTACGACTGCGCCTCGGCCGACCTGGCCAGCATGATCGAGTTCAACGTCAACAACCCGTCCGCCGCCCTCAAGGCGGTGGCGATCCAGTACGACCTGAACCCCAACGCCATCCTGGTGCGCAAGGGCGGCCCCATCGCCCGCCCGGCCGACCTGGCCGGCAAGCGCATCCTGGGCCAGCCCTTCAATGCCTCGCGCAAGCTGTTCCCGGTGTTCGCCAAGGCGCAGGGCTTCGACGCGGCCGGGGTGCAGTGGGAAAACGTCGCGCCGGACCTCGGCGACACGCGCTTCGCCAAGGGCGACTTCGACGCCGCCGCCTACTTCTTCTTCACCGGCCTGCTCAATCTCAAGGCGCGCGGCATGGGCCCCGAACACCTGACCGTGTTCCGCTTCTCCGACTACGGCATGAAGTCCTACGGCAACGGCCTGGTGGCCAACCGCCGCGCCATGGCCGAGCCGGAGGTCCTGCGCGCCTTCGTCAAGGCGTCCACGCGCGGCTGGCTCGATGCCATCGCCGATCCCAAGGCCGGCGCCGCCGCCGTCAAGGCGCGCGAGCCGCTGGCCGACGAGACGCTCGAACTGGAGCGCCTGCGCCTGATCGTCGACGGCACCATGAAGACCCCCGACACGCGGCGCGACGGCTGGGGCGCGGCCACCACCGCGCGCCTGCAGGCCACCCTCGACGAGACTGCCGGCGCCTTCGGCCTGAAGACGGCGCCGGCCCCGGCCGACATCTGGAGCGAGCAGTTCCTGCCCGCCGCGGCCGAGCGCCGCCTCAAGGCCTGAGGGAGGGACACGCCATGGCCCTTCCCATCCTCGACCTCACCGATGCCCTCGCGCCGGGCGCGCCGCGCAGCGCCGAGGTGGCGCGCCAGCTGCGCGCGGCCGCCATGTCCAGCGGCTTCTTCTACGTGCGCCAGCACGGCGTCGATGCCGCCCAGGTGGCGCGGCAGTTCGCCCTCGCCGAGCAACTGCTCGACCTGCCCGCCGCCACCCGCGCGGCGCTGGCGATGCGCAACTCGCCCACCCTGCGCGGCTTCGAGAACCTCGGCGAGCAGACCCTGGACGAGCACGCCCGCCCCGACCTGAAAGAGAGCTTCTTCTGCGGCATGGCCTATCCGGACCAGCATCCCTATGTGCTGGCCGGCTACCAGTCCTACGGCCACAACCAGTGGCCGGCCGAACTGCCCGGGGCACCGGCGCAGTGCGAGGCCTACATCCAGGCCATGCTGGCGCTGTCGCGCCGCCTGATGCAGCTGATCGCGCTGTCGCTCGACCTGCCCGAGCACTACTTCGACCACACCAGCGACAGTCCCATGGTGACGCTGCGCATGGTCCGCTATCCGGCCCATCCGGCCGATGCCGACACGCGCACCTTCGGCGCCGGCGCCCACACCGACTGGGGCTGCGTCACGGTACTGGCCCAGGACGCGCACGGCGGCCTGGAAGTGTGCATGCCGGACGGCAGCTGGGTGGCGGCCACGCCGATCGACGGCTGCTTCGTGGTCAACCTGGGCGACATGATCCCGCGCTGGACCAACGGCCTCTACCACTCCAACCCGCACCGCGTGCGCAACGTGCATTCGGGCGGCGCGCCGCGCTATTCGATCCCCTTCTTCTACGAACCCGACTACCTGGCCCGCATCGAGCCGGTGCCGGGCGTGGTGCCGGCCGGCGAGGCCCCGCGCTTCGCGCCCTGCACCGCCGGCGAGCACCTGCGCGAGATGTACGACAAGACCTACGGCCTGCAGCGCGGCCCGGCTGCCGCCGGCCAGGCCGGACACGCCGGCGTCGCCGCAGCGGGAGAGCCCGCATGAAGCTCTGGTTCCATCTGCTGTGCCGCGACATCGAGGCCCAGTGCGGCTTCTACGGCGCGCTGCTGGCGCTGCCCGAAGCCGTGGCGAGCCGTTCGCCGATCTACCGCGCGCTGGAGGCGCCAGGCTTCCAGTTCGGCTTCAACGCCGCCCCGGCCTATGCCTTGCTGGCGCTCGAAGACCGCCGCCCGCAGGCCGGCGCGGGCGCGCCGCCGGTGGTGGCCTACCCGACGCTGATGCTGGACACCCCGCACGCGGTCGATGCCGCGGCGCGGCGCGCAACGGCGCTGGGCGGACGCCTGCGCAAGGGGCCCTATCCCACCTACTACGGGCAATGGCAGGCAGTACTGGAAGACCCCGAAGGCAACGTCTTCCGCGTCGCCTGCATCGGGCTGCCGGACGGCGTCGAGCGGCCGGCGCTGCCAGCCTGAGGCGGTGCGGCGGGCCGGCCGCCAGGGCAGGCATAGTAAGATGGCGCCCCGCCCGGCCGCGCCAGGCAGTCCTTTGCGCCACCCGCCATGCTCCGCCTCGACGATCTCGCCATCTTCGTGCTGGCCGCCGACAACGGCAGCCTGTCGGCCGCCGCGCGCGTGGCCAATATCGCGCCGGCCGCCGCCAGCGCGGCGGTCAAGCGGCTGGAGGGCGAACTGGGCGTGCGGCTGCTGGCGCGCTCCACGCGCAGCCTGGGCCTGACGCAGGAAGGCGAACGCTACCTGGCACACGCGCGCCGCGCGCTGGCCGACCTCGATGCCGGCCGCGACGCGCTCGCCCAAGGACGCCAGGCCATCGGCGGCGAGGTCTCGCTGTCGATCCCCTCGGACCTCGGCCGCCACGTGCTGGCGCCCTGGCTGGATGCCTTCCAGCAGGCCCACCCCGCGGTCTCGCTGCACGTGCGCATCGGCGACCGCCTGGTCGACATGTTCCGCCAGCGCGTGGACGCCGTGGTGCGCTACGGCGTGCCCGACGACTCCTCGCTGGTGGCGCTGCCGCTGGCGCCGGACAACCGGCGCGTGCTGGTGGCCGCGCCGGCCTACTTCGCGCGCCACGGCAAACCCGCCACCCCGGACGCGCTGCGCGAGCACAACTGCCTGCGCTTCGCCCTGAGCGACGCCACCCACGACCACTGGACCTTCCACTCGGGCGCGCACACCCGCGTGGTCAAGGTGGCCGGCAACCGCGCCAGCGACGACGGCGAACTGGTGCGGCGCTGGGCGGTAGGCGGGCACGGCATCGCCTACAAGTCGCGGCTGGACGTGCTGGCCGACCTGCGCGCCGGCCGCCTGCAGGCCGCGCTCGAGGACTGGCAGCCGGAAGCCGCGCCGCTGCACCTGATCTGCACCCACCGCCTGGCGCTGTCGCCCACGCTGGCCAGCCTGCGCGACTTCCTGCAGGCACGCATCCGGGCCTACCTGGCGGAGGGCCCACGGTGAACACTGTGGGCCAGGTGGACGAGGTTGGCTCTGCGGCGCCTGGCGCGCCGCGCAAGCGGGTGCCGCGGCGGGCCTAGCGCCACCCTGCTCACACGCCTCACTCGCCTCACTCGCCGCACACGCTGGCGCCCCCGCTCAGAACCCTTCCAGCACGATCTTGCCGCGCGCGCGCTGGCTCTCCAGCAAGGCATGGGCGCGCTTCAGGCTGGCGGCGTCGATGGTGCCGAAATGCTCGCCCAGCGTGGTGCGCAGCGTACCGGCATCGACCATCGCGGCAACCTGCTCCAGCAGCTCGTGCTGCCGCACCTGGTCGTCGGTGGCGAACATCGAGCGCGTGAACATGAACTCCCAGTGCAGCGACACGCTCTTGCGCTTGAGCTTGCGGAAATCGACCAGCTCCGGATCGTCGATCAGCGCAAAGCGGCCCTGCGGGCGGATCGCCTCGACGATCTGGTCGAAGTGGCGGTCGCTCTGGTTCAGGCTGGCCACGTAGTCGACCTCGCCCACGCCGACGCGGCGCAGCTCCTCAGCCAGCGGCTTGCTGTGGTCGATCACCTCGTGTGCCCCCAGCTCGCGCACCCAGTCGGCGGTCTGCGGCCGCGAAGCGGTGCCGATCACACGCAGTCCGGTGAGCCGGCGCGCCAGTTGCACCAGGATCGAGCCGACCCCGCCGGCGGCGCCCACCACCAGCAGGCTGCGCCCGCAAGGATCGCGCTGCTGCGCCACCTGCAGGCGGTCGAACAGCAGTTCCCAGGCGGTGATGGCGGTCAGCGGCAGCGCGGCGGCGTGGGCGAAGTCCAGCGAGGATGGCATGTGCCCGACAATGCGCTCGTCGACCACATGCAGTTCGCTGTTGGTGCCCTGGCGCTGCAGCGCGCCGGCGTACCAGACCCGGTCGCCCGGACGGAACAGCGTGACCTCGGCCCCCACCGCCCGCACCACGCCGGCCGCATCCCAGCCCAGCACGCGCGGCTGCCCCGCGGCGGGCGGCATATTGGCGCGCACCTTGGTGTCGACCGGGTTGACGGAGACGGCGCGCACCTCGACCAGCAGGTCGCGCGGGCCGGGCTCGGGCGCGGGGAGCTCGACATCCCGCAGTGAATCGGGGGCCTCGATGGGCAGGTTCTGGTAGAAGGCGACGGCTTTCATGGCGGGCTTCCCGGGATCGGGTCGATCGGGTCGGAGACAGGTGCCCATCTTCCCCGCGCGGCGGCGACGGAAACAGCCCCGCGGCGCCGATTCAGTTTCCGCGCGGGAGCGAAAATCCCCCTCCCGCCCCGGCCCGCTATTCCGGCTCCCAGGCCTTGCCGCGTGTGCGCGCCTCCACCTTCAGGCGCTGCTGCAGCGCGGCCTTGGCCAGCATGTGGGCACTGATCGGCGCGGTCAGGAACAGGAAGGCGGTGATCAGCAGCTCGTGCAGGCTCAAGCCGGCGCCCTGGCTGCTGAAGGCCACCACCGAGCCGGCCACCACGCCGCCCACGCCGAGCGTGGTGGACTTGGTGGGTCCGTGCAGGCGCATGAAGAAGTCCGGCAGCCGGTACAGGCCCAGCGAGCCGACCAGGATGAAGACGCTGCCGATCAGCAGCAGCGCGCAGGCGGCAAGTTCCGCGGCGAACGACATGGCTTCTCCTCTCCTATTGCATCTCGATGATCTTGCCGCGCTGCAGGTACTTGGTCAGCGCGACGGTGCCCAGGAAGCCCATCACGGCGATCAGCAGCGCGATCTCGAAGAACAGCGCCGAACGCAGCCAGATGCCGTACAGCACGATCAGCGCGATGGCGTTGATATTGAGGGTGTCGAGGGCGACGATGCGGTCGGGCAGTCCCGGCCCCTTGACGAGGCGGGCGCAGGCGAGCAGCACCGCCAGGCCGACGATGGCCATGCAGACCGGGATCACGATGGCGAGCATACGAAGATCTCCTTCAGTGGCGCCTCATAGCGCGTCTTGATCAGGGCCGTCAATGCGGCCTCGTCCTGCAGGTCGAGCACGTGCACCAGCAGGCGGCGGCGGTCCTCGCTCAGCTCGACGCACAGGGTGCCGGGCGTCAGCGATACCACGCTGATCAGCGCCGTCAGGGCGATCTCGTGGTCGACATCGAGCGGCACCTCGATGAAGGCCGGGCGCAGCCGCGCCGGCGGGCCCAGCACCAGCAGCGCGACCTCCAGGTTGGCCATCACGATGTCGTACAGCACCACCAGCGCCAGCCGCAGCAGCAGCCAGGGGTGGCGCACCTGCACCGGGCGCAGCCACAGCCCCTTGTCCATCACCAGCGCGATGGCCCAGGCCAGCACGGCCCCGGCCACCCAGTCGGCGGCGGAGAAGCCATTGGACAGCAGCAGCCACAGCAGCAGCAGGATGGCGCTCAGCCAGGGATGGGGAAACAGGCGCTTCAGCATGGTTCAGCCCTCCCTGCCCAGCACGGCCTGCACATAGCCGTTGCGATCGAGCAGCTGCGCCGCGGTGGCATCGAGGTAGGCGGTCAGCGGCCGCGCGAACAGCACCAGGGCCACGCCGGCGCCCACCAGGATGGCGCAGCAGGCCAGGCGCGCGCCATCCGGCTCGGCGTGGCCGCCGCCCTCGCGCGGCAGGCGCCACAGCAGGCGCGTGCCGGTGCGGCTGACCGCCACGATCAGCAGCAGGCTGGACAGCAGCAGCACCGGCCACAGCACCGCCGCCTGCGCCAGCGGCACCGCGCGCATCAGCAGGAACTTGCCGAAGAAGCCCGACAGCGGCGGCAGGCCGACCGCCGCCACCGCGGCCAGCAGGAACAGCACCGCCGGCAGGCTGCCGTGGCGGGCCGGCGGCGGCTCATGCTCGCCATGGCCGCCGTGGCCGCCATGAGCCGGCGCGGCGGCAGGCGCGGCCGCGCTGCCTTGGCCCGGCTCCAGGCAGTCGGCCAGCAGGAACAACGCCGCCGTGCACAGCGTGGTGCTCAGCAGGTAGTAGAGGGTAGCGCTCCAGGCCGCCGCGCCGGCCAGGCAGACGCCGGCCGCCAGCAACCCCACCGAGGTCATCACCATGTAGGCGGCGAGCTGGCTCAGCCGGGTCGAGGCCAGCGCTCCCAGCGCGCCCAGCACCATGGTCGCCAGCGCCAGCCACCACAGTCCGTGGCGCAGGAAGCCGGCCAGCAGCCCGGCCTCGGCGCCGAACACCAGCGCGGTGAAGCGCAGGATGGCGTAGATGCCGACCTTGGACATGATGGCGAACAGCGCCGCCACCGCGCCGCTGGTGCTGGCATAGGCGCGCGGCAGCCAGAAGTAGAGCGGGAAGACCGCCGCCTTCAGCCCGAACACCAGCATCAGCAATACGCCGGCCGCGCGCGCCAGCGGCAGCGTGCCGGAATCCAGGCGCGCCAGCCGCACGCCGAGGTCGGCCAGGTTGAGCGTGCCGGTGACGCCGTACAGGATGCCGATCGCGACCAGGAAGAAGGACGAACCCGCCAGGTTGATCAGCACATAGTGCAGCCCGGCGCCGACACGCTCGCGCCCGCCACCGTGCACCATCAGCGCGTAGGAGGCGATCAGCAGGATCTCGAAGAACACGAAGAGGTTGAAGAGGTCGCCGGCCAGGAAGGCGCCGTTCAGCCCCATCAGCTGGAACTGGAACATGGCGTGGAAGTTGCGCCCGAGCCGGTCGTCGCCACGCGCGGCGTAGAGTACGGCGGCGGTGGCCAGCAGCGCGCTCAGCACCAGCATCAGCGCGGCCAGCCGGTCGAGCTGCAGGGCGATGCCATAGGGCGCCGGCCAGTTGCCGAGCGCGTAGACCTGGATCGCGCCGCCGCTCGCCTGGGCCAGCAGCCAGGCCGCCAACGGCAGCTGCAACAGCGTGGCGGCGACGCCGATGCCGCGCCGGTACCCCAACCAGTGCACCGGTACCATGGCCAGCAGGCTGCCGGCGAACATCGGCAGCAGGATGGGAAGCAGCAGGCCGTGGTTCATGCGCCCTCCCCCGGGCGCGCGGCCGGCATCGCGATCGTATCCGCAGGCTCCGCCGCCTTGCCGGCATGCTCGTGCGCCGGTTCCGCGCGCCCCTGCTCCATGCGCTCCGCCATGCAGCCGTCGACATGGTCGCTGTCCGACAGCCCCAGCGAGCGCAGCGCCAGCACCATGACGAAGGCCGTCATGGCGAAGCTGATCACGATGGCGGTCAGCACCAGCGCCTGCGGCACGGGATCGGCATAGGCCGCGCCGGGCGCGATCACCGGCGGCTTGCCGGTCGACAGCCGCCCCATCGCCAGCAGGAACAGGTTGACGGCGTACGACACCAGGGTCAGTCCCATCACCACGGAAAAGATCCGCGCGCGCAGCAGCAGGTAGACCCCGCAGGACATCAGCACGGCCAGCGTCATGGCATAGGCGGCTTCCATCAGGCGTTCTCCTCTTGCACTTGAAGTCCGGGCTGTTCCTGCTGTTCCTGCTGTTCCTGCCGTTCCGGCTGCATTTCGCGATGCTTGACGCCCAGGTGCGACAGGATCAGCAGGGTCACGCCGATCACCGCGAGGTAGACCCCCAGGTCGAAGATCATCGCCGTGGCCAGCTCGATCTCGCCGAGCAGCGGCAGGTGGAAGTGGCCGAAGGCAGCGGTCAGGAAAGGGGCGCCAAAGGCCCAGCTGCCCGCTCCCGCCAGGCCCGCCAGCGCCACGCCGGCGCCGGCCAGCGCACGGTAGTCCAGCGTGATGCGCGCCTCCGTCCACAGCACGCCGTTGGCGACGTACTGCAGCAGCAGCGCCACCGCCGTCACCAGCGCGGCGATAAAGCCGCCGCCGGGCAGGTTGTGGCCGCGCAACAGGATGAAGACGGCCACCATCAGGGTGAGCGGCAGCATCAGCCGCGCCAGGATCGAGAGCAGCAGCGGATGCCCCTGGCGCGACCACGGGAAGCCGTTGGGCCCCAGGCCGGGCGCCGGCAGCCGCATACCCTTGAGCAGGGCCTGCACGGCCAGCGCGGTGACCACCAGCACGCAGACCTCGCCCAACGTATCGAAGCCACGGAAATCCACCAGGATCACATTGACCACGTTGTGACCGCCACCGCCCTCCACGGCGTTGGCGAGGAAGAAGTCGCCGATGCTCTGGTAGGGCCGCGTCAGCACCGCATAGGCCGCGCCGCCGAGCGCCCCGCCGGCCGCCAGCGCGATGGCGATGTCGCGCAGGCGCCGCCCCGGCCCGGGCGCCGGCGCGGCATCGACCGCGAGCGTGCTGCGCGGCATGAAATACAGCGCCAGCACCAGCAGCAGCACCGTCACCACCTCCACGCTGAGCTGGGTCAGGGCCAGGTCCGGCGCCGAGAAGCGCGTGAAGGCCAGCGCCACCAGCAAGCCGCAGGCACTCAGCAGGATCAGCGCGGTCAGGCGGTGCCGGTGGCTGGCCACCACGCCGAGCGCGCCCAGCGCCAGCAGCGCCATGCCGGCCGCGGTGGCGCCGTCGAGCGGACCGGCGGCCAGCGGCCCCGCCAGCGGCGCGGAGCCGGCCGCGCCCTGCCACCACGCCCAGGCCGGCAGCAACACCATGGCCGCCGCCAGGCAGGCCAGGTAGCGCTGCACCGAGCCGTTCTCCAGCGCGCGCGTGATAGCGCGCGCGGTGCCCTCGGCCCAGGCCACCGCGGCCTCGAAGCGGTCGCGCGCGTTCCACGGCTGCAGGCTGACGAAGTAGCGGTGGAACACCCCGCGCCGGCGGAAGAACAGCACGGAGCCGGCCGCCATCGACACCGCGCTCATCAGCAGCGGCAGGTTGAAGCCGTGCCACAGGCTCAGGCTGTAGGCCGGCGGCGGCCCGCCCAGCGTGGCCACCGACGCCGCCGCCAGCAGCGCGCCGACGCTCAGCGAGGGCTCCAGCCCCACCACCAGGCAGATCACCACCAGCACCTCCACCGGGATCTTCATGTAGGGGCTGGGTTCGTGCGGCGGGTAGTGCGGCAGGTCCTCCGGCCGCGGCCGGCCGTCGAAGAACACACCGTAGATGAAGCGCAGCGAATAGCAGACCGTGAGCGCGCCGGCCAGCGTCGCCAGCGCCGGGATGACCCAGTTGAAGCTGCCCAGCAGTTCCTGCGCAAGGGTCTCGCCGAAGAACATCTCCTTGCTGAGGAAGCCGTTCAGCAGCGGCACGCCGGCCATCGACAGCGATGCCACGCTGGCCAGCAGCGCGGTATGCGGCATGTAGTGGCGCAGGCCGCGCAGCCGGTTCAGGTCGCGCGTGCCGGTCTCGTGGTCGATGATGCCCGCCGCCATGAAGAGCGACGCCTTGAAGACCGCATGGTTGAAGATGTGGAACAGCGCGGCGACCGTGCTGAGCTGGGTGTCGAGGCCGAACAGCAGCGTGATCAGGCCCAGGTGGCTGATGGTCGAGTAGGCCAGCAGGCCCTTCAGGTCTTCCTGCAGCAGCGCCATGGCGGCGCCGACCACCAGCGTGGCCAGGCCGGTCATGCTGACCAGGTAGAACCACAGGCCGGTGCCGTCCAGCACCGGATAGAGCCGGGCCAGCAGGAAGACGCCGGCCTTGACCATGGTGGCCGAGTGCAGGTAGGAGGAGACCGGTGTCGGCGCCGCCATCGCATGCGGCAGCCAGAAGTGGAAGGGAAACTGCGCCGACTTGGTGAAGGCCGCCAGCAGCACCAGCACCAGCACCGCCGGATAGAGCGGATGCTTCTGCACCGCACCCGCCTGCGCCAGGACCGCGCTCAGCTCGAAGCTGCCGGCGATATGGCCGAGCAGCAGCACGCCGGCCAGCAGCGCGAGGCCGCCACCGCCGGTGACCGTCAGGGCCATGCGCGCGCCCTTGCGCGCGTCGGCGCGGTAGGACCAGAAGCCGATCAGCAGGAAGGAGACCAGGCTGGTCATCTCCCAGAACACCAGCAGCTGCAGCAGGTTCTCCGACAGCACCACGCCCAGCATCGCGCCCATGAAGAGCAGCAGCAGGGTGAAGAAGCGGATGGTGGAGCGGCTGCGCGGCAGGTAGTAGCGCGCGTACAGGCAGACCAGCAGGCCGATGCCGAGCACCAGCAGGGCGAAGGCGAAACCGAGCCCGTCCAGGCGCAGGCTCAGGTTGAGTCCGGCGGACTCCAGCCAGGGCCGGCGCCAGACCAGCACGTGGCCGCCCAGCACGCCGGCGCCGACGCCGGCCAGCAGCGCCAGTCCGGCCAGGGGCGCGGCCAGCGCGAGCCAGCTCGCGCGGTCCCCCGCGGCGCGGTACGCCAGCGGCAGCAGCGCGGCGCACAGCACGGGCAGCGCTATCAGCAGGATCATCACCATGCAGTTCTCCCCTTGTCACGCGACATGCCGGCACGGGAGCCCGCGCCCCGGTGGCGGCCTTGCCTGAGCCTCTCCGGGCCGCCGCCGTCCGGGCTCCATCATGACACAGGACGGTGGCCGCTCGCGCGCGAAGTGCGCTGCCCGCATCGCCGGCGCTTCCCCCATCGCCCGCTCGCCCGCCCCAAGCGTCCGCTCAGCGGCGCACGCCGCGCGCGTGGTGGCGGCCGCGTCCGGCGCCGAGGCGGAGGGTGTCGGCGCCTACCTGGTCGACGGCAAGATGGTCGACCGCCCCTTCGTCGAGCGGGCCCGCGCCATCGTCGCCGAGGCGGGCCGGCTCGGGCTGCTGCCGGGGCAGCCCGGCTGCTAGTCCACTGAACCCCTGAAATCGGTCGGTGCCTGCCATGCCAGGCGGGCTCATCGCATCGTTGCAAAGGCCGCTCGATTCCCAGATGCGGTGAGCGATCAACGCGGCCTTAACGAGCAAACCGGTCGACGACCCCGCGCCACAAGGCGTCACGTTCGGCACCCAGGTGGGCACCGCTCGCATCACCCGATGCATCCTGCCCCACCGCGAGATGGACCATAGTCAGCCGTGATTTCGGGTCGACGTAGATCGCCTGCCCATAGACACCCAGCAAAACGAAGCGCCGCGCGTCTCCGGGGAGAATCCAGGTCTGGAAGCCGTAACCGTAGTAGCGGCTGCCGTGATAGACCATCTGCCCCGGGCGAAATGGCGCTGGCTGGCGCGAGGCGTCCGTCATGTCCAGCAGGAAGTCGCGCGTCACCACTTGCCGGCCCTGCACCATGCCGTCGTTGGCGAGCATCGCGCCCAGGCGGGCATAGTCACGCGCGGTCGCGTTGAAACCGCCTTGGGCAAACGCCGAGCCGTCGGACTCGCGCACGAGATAGCTTGCCTTGGATTGCGCCCCCATCGGCTTCCATAACGTCTCGTCGACGAAGTCGCACAGGCTGCGATGCGTGGCCGCCCGGAGCACCAGCCCCAGCACTTCCGTTTGCGCCCCCGCATAGTTGAATCGCGCACCCGGCGGATCGGCACGTTCGTTCACCTGCGCGGCGGCCGCGAGCACGCCCTGCCTGGCAGCCGTGGCGAGGAATCGCGCTCGATCGTCGCCGGCAGTGTAGTCCTCGACGTACTTGGCGCCCGAGGCCATGCGCAGCAGGTCGATGATGCGGGTTCCGCCGTACAGGGTGCCCGCCAACTCAGGCACGTACTGGTCGACCTGATCCTGCAGCGAGCGCAGGCTGCCCTCCTCCAGCGCCTTGCCTATGGCAAGTGCCACCAGCGTCTTGGCCATCGAGTTGGACAACATCCGCATGTGCTGCGTGCGGTCGTACCCGTAGTGCTCGGCCAGGATCACACCGTCCTGCACGATCAGGACGGCGGTTGCCCGCTGGTGCTGCATATAGTCCGCCAGCGTGTAATCGTGGCCGCGAAAGCGATAGCGGACGTCCGCTTCCTTGTCTGCACTCATGAGTGGCACCGGCTGATCGGCAGGCGCCAGCTCGCAAGACGGTGCGAGCCGATCCATGCCGCTGAAGGAGCCGACGATGTAAGCGGGATCGTGGATGCGTGCCAGTGTCGGCGCCAGCGGATAGCCTTGCTTCCGGCCCAGCAGCTCTTCGTCGGGGGATGCCGCGGCGACGCGGCAAGCAAGCAGCCCACAGGCCGCATAGAGTGCGAGTGCTTTCATCAATGGCATCGGGATCGGTCGGCTCGGGCCTGGTCCGCTGGATCATTGGATTTCGCTCCAATACTCGCATACGGAACATTGACGGGCGAAATTCAAATCATAAGACGCTTGCGTCCTGGGAGACAATCGTGACTAGCGCCCGGCTTGGTGCGAGGTGCTTCCCGAAGCAGTACCAACTGGCTTCCGGTCATGGAATCTTCATATCATTCGCGCTGTGCACAAGCATCGGAGCCGACAACCATGAGGGCACGGCAGCCATCTTCCCCTACCGGCATCACTCCCGAGGCCTACGTCGGGCACGTCCGCCACGCGCTGCAGCCGCTGGCCGATCCGGCCGCGGCCGCCCGAATGCGCGCCTACATGCGCGATCAGTTTCCGTTTCTCGGCATTCCCACGCCGGCCCGCCGGCGGGCACTGCGCGCGCTGCCGACCGTGCCATGGCGCGACCGCGAATGGGTGGCCGTCGCGCAACGGCTTTGGCGCGAACCCGAGCGCGAGTACCGTTATGCAGCCGCGGATCTGTTGCGCAAGTACGCAAAGCGGTTCGATCCCGCGCACATCGCACCGATCCTCGCGCTCGCCCAAGCCGAGCCATGGTGGGACACCGTCGACAGCCTGGCCGTGACGATCGGCACCGTGATCGCGCGTGAGCGCAAGACCGGCGCCGACGCGCAGGCGCGCGCCGACGCCTGGATCGAGCACCGCTCGCCGTGGGTGCGGCGTATCGCGATGCTCCACCAGCTGGGCTGGCGGCTGGAGACGGACGAGGCGCGCCTCTTCCGCTACGCTCGGACGTTGGCGCCAGAGTCCGACGTCTTCGTCCGCAAGGCAATCGGCTGGGCCCTGCGCGACTACGCGCATTGGAATCCGGCTGCCGTGTCGGCATTCCTCGCCGCGCATCGCGACCACCTTTCCGCGTTGACGGTGCGCGAGGCCAGGAAGCACTTGGAAGCTTGACGACTGGCGTCACGTGGATTTTCAGCGGCGAATGGCGGGGGGACTCAGTCGCCCAGCTGCACGGCCGCGACCGGGATGCCTTGTGCGTCGACGATGAGGTGAGGCCTGCGGCCGAGCTCGCGCCGGTCCGTTGGGTTGTGGCCCGTCAATAGCCTCTCAGGGGTGCCCGAAGCGTGCCAGGCAATGCCACACGCGCTTCAGCGCCTGCGGGTCATGGGCACCGCTGCGCGCGGCTTCGCCCAGCATGGCCGGGGTCAGCACGCCGCCGCGCGCCAGGGCCCGGCCCAGCCGCGCGACGTCCGCGCCGCGGTAGTCCTGGTGGGCGATCAGCACGTCGGCATGCACGCGAAAGCCTGCGTGCCATTCGATGGCGCACGGCAGCCCCGCCGCCAGCGCCTCGACCTCGTTGCCGCGGAAGCTCGGATCGAGCACCAGCGCCTCGACATCGTCGGCCAGGCGCAGCGGCCCGTGGACATGGGCCTCGATGTAGCCGTCCAGCAGGTCCGCATCCGGCCGCATGCGCGCGGCGGCGACCAGCGGCAGCAGCGCCATGCGGCCGGGCACGCCGAAATGCGCCGGCTCGAAGAAGCTGTCGGGGAAGCAGAACGTGCAGCGCGCCAGCACCTCGGCGCGCAGGCGCAGGTGGGCCGAGCCGAAGCGCGGCGAGCCGCCGGCGCCGCCGCGCCGGTCGTCGAGCGCGCCGTACTTGGGCCGTTGCGCCGCCGGCTCGCCGTCGTAGGCGCCCTCGAAGATACGGCTCTCCCAGCGCCAGCGCTCCCCGCCCGGATGGGCGCTCAGGCCGCCGTTGCTGGTGCCGGTCTCGAACTGCGAGCGGTAGACACCGTCCACCGCCAGCCGGCGCAGGATGGGCTCACCGTCGTGCAGCCGGTCCGGATGGAAGTTCAGGGTGATGCGCAGGTCCGGGGCGAGCGGTCCCCCTGCGCTGCGCGCGGCGACACCAGCCAGCGCCCGTGCCTGCGGCGAGCCGGGTGGCGGCAGCCAGGCGGCAGGGCGGGACGGGCGGGATTCCGTTGCGGGTGGCATCTTCGGCGGCGTTGGACGCAGTTGCCGTCGATTATCCGCAATGGCCCCGCATCGCGCCAGCGCCGGCTCCCTGCCCCCGGCTTCCACGCCTCCAGCCAGTTCGCGCAAGACATCCTGGCCCGCCTTGCTTAGCCTTTGCAGCCAGCCCGGCTTCCGGCCCCCGACTGCCGGCGGCCGGCGCCGCCAACCCGCCCGCCACGCCAGGAGACACGTACAGATGAGCGCCACCCCGCTGGACCTGCCGGCCGACCGCTTCGGCGGCCAGCCCTCGCCCCTGCCCGCCATCGGCATGGCCCACTGGTTCACCGGCCGCGCCTGCCGCAGCCCCGAGCGCCCCGCGCTGAGCTTCGAGGGTGAGACCTGGAGCTACGGCCGCCTGCTGGCCGAGATCGAACGGCTCGCCAGTGTGCTCGACGCTGGCGGCGTGCGCCCCGGCATGCGGGTCGGCTACCTCGGCTTCAACCACCCTGCCTTCCTGCTGGCGCTGTTCGCCAGCGCCAGGCTGGGCGCCGTCTTCGTGCCGCTCAACTTCCGCCTGACCGGCGCCGAGCTGGCCTATATCGCCAACGACGCCGGCATCCACACCCTGCTGGTCGACGGCGAGCACCTCGCGACGATCGACCCGGTGCGCGACACGCTGTGCTGCGCCCGCTACCTGTGCGTGGAGGGCGAAGCCGCCGACCCGGCGCGCTGGCCGCCGCTGGCGGCCGCGATGGACGCCGCCGCGCCCTGGGCACAGGCGCCGGTGCCGGTGGCCAGCGACGACGTGGCCGTCATCATGTACACCTCCGGCACCACCGGCCGGCCCAAGGGCGCGATGCTGACCCATGGCAACTTCTGGTGGAACCACGTCGGCGAGTTGTACACGGTGGACGTGCTGGCCGACGACGTGCTGCTGGTGTTCGCGCCGCTGTTCCATATCGGCGGCCTCAACGTGCTGCTGATGACCACCCTGCTCAAGGGCGGCCACGTCGTGCTGCACCGCCACTTCGATCCGGCACGCGTGCTGGCGGACATCGCCGCCTACCACGTGCGCACCCTCTTCGCGGTGCCGGCCATGCTGCTCTTCATCAGCCAGCACCCCGGCTTCGCCGATGCGCCGCTGGACCACGTGCGGCAGATCGTGTGCGGCGGCGCGCCCTGTCCCGAGCCCCTGCTGCGCACCTATGCCGCGCGCGGCATCGCCGTGCAGCAGGGCTACGGCCTGACCGAGACCGCCGCGCTGGTCACCGTGCTGACCGCGGAGCATGCGCTGGCCCGGATCGGCTCGGTCGGCCACACCGCGCTGCTGATCCAGATCCGGCTGGTCGACCCCCAGGGCAACACGGTGAGCGCGCCGCACGCGCGCGGCGAGATCTGCGTGCGCGGCCCCAACGTGACGCGCGGCTACTGGAACCAGCCGGAGGCCACGCGCGCGGCGATCGACGCCGACGGCTGGTTCCGCACCGGCGACGTCGGCTATGCCGACGAAGATGGCTTCTACTATGTGTGCGACCGCGTCAAGGACATGATCATCAGCGGCGGCGAGAACGTGTATCCGGCCGAGGTGGAAAGCGTGCTGTACGGCCACCCCGCCGTGGCGGAAGCGGCCGTGATCGGCGCGCCGGACGCGCGCTGGGGCGAGACCGTGATGGCGGTGGTGGCGCTCAAGCCCGGCCACGCCTTGACGCTGGAAGCGCTGCAGGACTTCGCCGGCACACGCCTGGCGCGCTACAAGATCCCGCGCCGGCTCGAACTGGTGCCGGCGCTGCCGCGCAACCCGACCGGCAAGATCCTCAAGTTCCAGCTGCGCGAGACCTTCGCGCAAGGCTGAGGACGCGGCCGGGCTCAGGGATGAGGCTCAGGGCGTGATGGCCACCTTCAGCACGCCGTCGCGCTGGCTGCCGAAGAGTTCGTAGGCTTCCACGATGTCCGCGAGCGGGTAGCGGTGGGTGACCAGCGGCCCCAGGTCGAGCCGTCCGCTCTCGAGCACCTGGATCAGCCGGCGCATGCGCTCCTTGCCGCCCGGGCACAGTGACGTGACGATGCGGTTGTCGCCCAGTCCGGCGTGGAAGGCATCGAGCGGGATGCGCAGGTCGCTCGAATACACGCCGAGGCTGGACAGCGTGCCGCCGGGCTTGAGCACGCGCAGCGCGGCTTCGAAGGTGCCCTGCGTGCCCAGCGCCTCGATCGAGGCATCGACGCCGCGGCCCCCGGTCAGGCGCAGGATCTCGCTGACCACGTCGACCTGGCGGAAATTGAGGGTGACGTCGGCGCCCATCTTGCGCGCGATCGCCAGGCGCTCGTCGAGGCCGTCCACCACGATGATCAGGCCGGCCCCGCGCAGGCGCGCGCCAGCGGTTGCGCACAGCCCGATCGGCCCCTGCGCGAACACGGCCACGATGTCGCCGATCTTGATGTCGGCGCGCTCGGCGCCGGCGAAGCCGGTGGACATGATGTCGGGGCACATCAGCACCTGCTCATCGCTGAGCCCGTCGGGAATCGGCGCCAGGTTGGCCTGCGCGTCGGGCACCAGCACGTATTCCGCCTGTGCGCCATCGATGGTGTTGCCGAAGCGCCAGCCACCCATCGGCTTGTAGCCGTGACCATGGCATTGCCCATCCTGCGAGGGCACGCCATCCTGGCAGGCATAGGAATGGAAGCTCGGGCAGATCGCGCCGGCCAGCACGCGCTGGCCTTCCTGGTAGCCCTTGACCTCGCGCCCCAGTTTCTCGATCACGCCGACCGGCTCGTGGCCGATGGTAAGGCCGTGCGCCACCGGGTATTCGCCCTTGAGGATATGCACGTCGGTGCCGCAGATGGTGGTGGTGGTGACGCGCAGCAGGGCGTCGCCCGGGCCCACTTCCGGGATCGGCTTTTCCTGCAGGGCGATCTTGCCGGGACCGAGAAAGACGGTGGCTCGCATGTTTGCCATGGTGCTCTCCGTGGAGACGGTGTCGGGAAGATCATTCTAGGCAGCGGGTGCCGGCGTGAACTTGATGAAAGGCAAGGATGGCGGGGAACGTTCGCGACGGCGGCCCGGCGGCGCGACTGCAATGCGCAGGACTGGCTGATCTGGTATCGCGCAAGGCAGGCCGCGGCCGATGGCAGTGCGTGTGTGGACTAGAATGCGCGGTACCGGCCTCGCCGCCGGCGGGAGCCATCGCCTGTGCGCTGCGCGCCGCCCTGTGCGCCGGAGGCCCGCCTGCCGCGCCGCCCATGTTGCGGCGACCGGTTTCCGCCAGGAGAGATGTCACGATGACCGTGCCGACCACCGACTCGCCTATCGCCTCATCCGCCGCCTCATCCGCCACATCAACCGCTACCGCCCCGATGCCGGCGCTGCCCATGCGCGTCATGCTGCGCGACGGCCGCGAAGTCGTGCTGCGCGAGATCTGCGGCGCCGACAAGGCGGCCGTGCTCGATGCCTTCCACCATCTGTCGGCGGAGTCGCGCCACTCGCGCTTCATGGCGGCCATGCGGGAACTGCCGGAAGACCTGCTCGAATCGACCACCCATCCCCTGCCGGCGCGGGAATTCGTGCTGGTGGCGGCGGGCAGCGAGGACGGGCACGAGGCGCTGTTCGGCGGCGCCCGCTTCGTGCGGCAGGCCGGACACGCCTGCGAGTTCGCCGTCACCGTGGCCGACAACTGGCATGGCAGCGGCCTGGGGCGCCAGCTGATGCAGGTGCTGCTGGAGGTGGCGCGCGCCCGCGGCTATCGGCAGATGATGGGCTATGTGCTGGCCTCCAACACGTCGATGCGCGCGCTCGCCCATCGCCTCGGCTTCGCCGACGAAGCCTGTCCGCAGGACCCCACGCTGCGCATCGTCACCTGCCCGCTGGCGGAACCGGCGCCCGGCGCCGCGTCTTAGGAGACCCTTACTCCAGCGCCACGCCCTTCAACTCGGGGATCAGCAACAGCGTGGCCACCATGTCGAGCACGTACAGGCCGGCCAGCAGCGCGATCGCCACCGGGAAGGAGTAGGTGGCCGCCAGCGCGCCCACCACGATGGGACCGAGCCCGCCGACCGCGCGGCCGATATTGAACAGCACGTTCTGCGCGGTGGCGCGGGCCGCGGTCGGGTAGGCCTCGGAGATCAGCGCGCCATAGCCGCCGATCATGCCGTTGACGAACAGGCCCATCAGCGCACCGGCCCACAGCATTGCCAGCGGATCGCTCAGGCGCGCGTAATACAGCACCATGCCGACCGCGCCGGCCTGGAACAGCAGGAAGGTCGGCTTGCGGCCGATGCGGTCCGCCAGGTGGCCGAACAGGCAGATGCCGGCCATCATCCCCAGCACCGTCACCGAGGTCCACAGCGCGGACTTGGTCAGGGAGAAGCCCAGGGTCTTGGACAGGTAGGTCGGCAGCCAGATCATGATGCCGTAGTAGCCGAAGTTCTGTACCGAGCACAGGATCACCACGCCCAGGCTGATACGCGCGGTACGGGCATCGGCGAGCAGCAGCCGGAACGCGTTGGCGCGCGGCCGTTGCGCCTGGCGCACGAACAGCTCCGGCTCGTGCAGCCGGTTGCGCAGCACCCAGGCCACCAGCGCCGGCAGCACGCCCACCAGGAACATGCCGCGCCAGCCGATCAGCGGCAGCAGCAGCGGCGTCAGCAGCGAGGCCATCAGCACCCCGGCCTGCCAGCCCAGCGCGACATACGACGAGGCGCGCGCCCGCTTGGCCGCGGGCCACGCCTCGGCGGCCAGCGCCATGCCGATGCCGAACTCTCCGCCCAGGCCGATGCCTGCGATGGTGCGGTAGACCAGCAGGTCGTGGAAGCCCTGGGCAAAGGCGCACAGGCCGGTGAACACGGCGAACAGCACGATGGTCCAGGTCAGCACGCGGATGCGGCCGTAGCGGTCGCTGAGCGCGCCGAACAGGATGCCGCCGGCCACCGCGCCGACCAGGGTCCAGGTCACCAGCGCGCCGGACTGCCCGGTCGACAGGCCCAGCGAGGCACTGATGGCAGGCAGCATGAAGCCGAGGATCAGCAGGTCGAAGCCATCCATCGCATAACCCACCGTGGAGCCGGCCAGGGCCTTCCAGGCATAGGCGGTGTGCTGGGGCGGGGACAGTTCGGCGGACGGCGATGCCGCGGCCTTGGCGGGGGCTTGCATGGGGGACGCTCCTCCTGTGTTGTTGGCGTCATGGCAGGATCGCGGCGCGTCCCGGGGGGCGCCGCGGCGGGCAGTGTACCGCATGGCACAGGAGCGGCATGGCGCGGGGCGCGGGCGGCCCTTGCGCCGGCGCCCCGGTAGTGGAAAGATGCCGTGACGCGGCCGGCTCGGAACCTTCTCCGCCTATTTGCGCCCTTCACGGCATCCGCACCCTTCGCGCAGACCCGACGCCACGCCACCCCCTGCCCACTGCACAGGACGAGGCCACCATGCACCTCAAGCAGATCGCAGACGCGTTCGAAGCCGCCGCCCCCGGCACGGACGCCTTCCTGGCCGTCAAGGACGGCACCCGCGCGCTGATCGCACGCGATCCCGCCCACGCCAGCGCCTACTACCTGCTCTACGGTTTCGCGCGCTCCTACGTGCTGCTGCATGAGGACGAAGGCATCTCGCCCGAGTTCGCCGAGGCGGCCAGGCACCAGCTGCTGGGCTATCTGCGCCGCATCGAGGCAGCCGTCCCGCTCGGGCCGGCCGTGCTGCTGGACGTGATGAACGGCGTGGTGCGCGACCACGAGGCGGCGCCGCAGGCATTCTGAGGCGGGCGGGAAGAGCGCCGGCAGCGGCCCGGCGCGCCCCGCCTGAGCATTCCTGCCAAGCGTGCTTGCCGGATCGGCCATTTCCCGATGCGGCAGCCGCCGCTACAGTGGGCCCCGAGCCCCCAGGCGTCGGGCGCGCCACCCCTGCACGACCGGCGCCCGCCCGGCGCCTCCGCCACCGTTTCTCCATCGCTAGCCACAGGCCATGAAAACTCCCGCCATCCAATCGCTGCTGATCGCCAACCGCTCCGAGATCGCCATCCGCGTGATGCGGGCGGCGGCCGAGATGAACATCCACACGGTGGCGATCTACGCCAAGGAAGACCGCCTCGCGCTGCACCGCTTCAAGGCCGACGAGAGCTACCTCGTCGGCGCGGGCCGCAAGCCGCTGGAAGCCTACCTCGACATCGCCGACATCCTGCGCGTGGCACGCCAGACCGGCGTCGACGCGGTCCACCCCGGCTACGGCTTCCTGTCGGAGAACCCGGAGTTCGCGCAGGCGGTGATCGACGCCGGCATCCGCTGGATCGGGCCGCCGCCGGACGTGATGCGCACGCTGGGCAACAAGGTCGCCGCGCGCAACGCGGCGGTGGCGGCGGGCGTGCCGGTGATGCCGGCCACGCCGCCGCTGCCGCGCGCGCTCGACGCGTGCCGCCGGCTCGCGGCCGAGGTCGGCTACCCGCTGATGCTCAAGGCCAGCTGGGGCGGCGGCGGGCGCGGCATGCGCGTGCTGGAGAATGAGCAGGACCTCGAAGCCATGCTGCCGATCGCGCGCCGCGAGGCGCTGGCCGCCTTCGGCAACGACGAGGTCTACGTCGAGAAACTGGTACGCAACGCGCGCCACGTCGAGGTGCAGATCCTCGGCGACCAGCACGGCAACGTGGTCCACCTCTACGAGCGCGATTGCACGGTGCAGCGCCGCAACCAGAAGGTGGTCGAGCGCGCCCCGGCCCCCTACCTGGACGACGCCGCGCGCCAGTCGCTGTGCGCCTCGGCGCTCAAGCTGATGCGCGCGGTCGGCTACACCCATGCGGGCACCGTCGAGTTCCTGATGGACGCCGACAGCGGGCGCTTCTACTTCATCGAGGTCAACCCGCGCATCCAGGTCGAGCATACGGTGACCGAGATGGTCACCGGGATCGACATCGTCAAGGCGCAGATCCGCATCACCGAGGGCGGCCGCATCGGCCTGACCGAGGACGAGCACGATGCCGCCGGCACGCTGGTGGCGCGTGCCGCCGGCGTGCCGCCGCAGGAGCGCATCGCGCTGAACGGCCATGCCCTGCAGTGCCGCATCACCACCGAGGATCCGGAGAACGGCTTCCTGCCCGACTACGGCCAGCTCACCGCCTACCGCAGCGCCTCCGGCTTCGGCGTGCGCCTGGACGCCGGCACCGCCTACGGCGGCGCCGTCATCACCCCCTACTACGATTCGCTGCTGGTCAAGGTGACCACCTGGGCCCCCAGCGCCCACGAATCGATCCGGCGCATGGACCGCGCGCTGCGCGAGTTCCGCATCCGCGGCGTGGCCTCGAACCTGCAGTTCCTCGAGAACGTCATCAACCACCCGGCCTTCTCGCCGGGCGAGGTCACCACCCGCTTCATCGACAACACGCCGGAGCTGTTCTCCTTCGCCAAGCGGCGCGACCGCGCCACGCGCCTGCTGCGCTATCTCGGCGAAGTCGCCGTCAACGGCAACCCCGAGATGAAGGGACGCGCCCTGCCGCCGCTGCCGCTGGCCAGGCCGGTGCTGCCCGCGCAGCCCGCCTGGACCGATACCGCCGTGCCGCCGGGCACGCGCGACCGCCTGCGCGAGCTGGGTCCCGAGGGCTTCGCCCGATGGATGCTGGCCCAGCAGCGCGTGCTGCTGACCGACACCACGCTGCGCGACGCCCACCAGTCGCTGTTCGCCACCCGCATGCGCACCGCCGACATGCTGCCGATCGCGCCCTTCTACGCACGCGCCCTGCCGCAGCTGTTCTCGCTCGAATGCTGGGGCGGCGCCACCTTCGACGTGGCCCTGCGCTTCCTCAAGGAGGATCCGTGGCAGCGCCTGGCCAAGCTGCGCGAGGCGGTGCCGAACATCCTGTTCCAGATGCTGCTGCGCGGCTCCAACGCGGTCGGCTACACCAACTATGCCGACAACGTGGTGCGCTTCTTCGTGCGCCAGGCGGCCACCGCCGGCATCGACCTGTTCCGCGTGTTCGACTCGCTCAACTGGGTCGAGAACATGCGCGTGGCCATCGACGCGGTGCGCGACAGCGGCGCGCTGTGCGAGGGTGCGATCTGCTATACCGGCGACGTCTTCGACGGCGCGCGCGCCAAGTACGACCTCAAGTACTACGTCGGCATCGCGCGCGAGCTGCAGCGTGCCGGCGTGCACATCCTCGGCATCAAGGACATGGCCGGGATCTGCCGCCCGCGCGCCGCGGCCGCGCTGGTCAAGGCCATCAAGGAGGAAACCGGCCTGCCGGTGCACTTCCACACGCACGACACCAGCGGCATCTCGGCAGCCTCCGCGCTGGCGGCGATCGAGGCCGGCTGCGACGCGGTGGACGGCGCCCTCGACGCCATGAGCGGGCTCACCTCGCAGCCCAACCTGTCGAGCATCGCCGCCGCGCTGGCGGGCAGCGAACGCGATCCGGGCCTTGACCTGGAGCGTCTGCACGAGGCCTCCATGTACTGGGAAGGCGTGCGGCGCTACTACGCGCCGTTCGAGTCCGACATCCGCGCCGGCACCGCCGACGTCTACCGCCACGAGATGCCCGGCGGCCAGTACACCAACCTGCGCGAACAGGCGCGCGCGCTCGGCGTGGAGCACCGCTGGACCGAGGTGTCGCGCGCCTATGCCGAGGTCAACCAGCTGTTCGGCGACATCGTCAAGGTCACGCCGACCTCCAAGGTGGTGGGCGACATGGCGCTGATGATGGTGACCAACGACCTGAGCGCCGCCGACGTGTGCGATCCGGCCAAGGAGATCGCCTTCCCCGAGTCGGTGGTCTCGCTGTTCAAGGGCGAGCTCGGCTTCCCGCCCGACGGCTTCCCGGCGGCGCTGTCGCGCCGGGTGCTCAAGGCGGAGCCGCCCGCCCCCTACCGCCCCGGCGACCGCCTGCCGCCGGTCGATCTCGACGCGGCCCGGGCGCAGGGCGAAGCCGCCTGCGGCCGCGCGCTCGACGACCAGCAGCTCGCCTCCTACCTGATGTACCCCAAGGTGACGGTCGACTACTTCACGCACCGGCGCAGCTACGGCGACACCTCCACCCTGCCCACGCCGGCCTTCTTCTACGGCCTGCAGCCGCAGCAGGAGATCGCGGTCGACATCGCCCCGGGCAAGACGCTGCTGATCGCCCTGCAAGGCGTGCATGCCGCGCAGGAGGAAGGGATGTTCAAGGTGCAGTTCGAGCTCAACGGCCAGCCGCGCATGGCGCACGTGGAGAAACACGCGGCGCCCGCCGCCGGCGGCCCGGCCGCGGGCTCGCGCAGCCGCCCCATGGCGGAAGCCGGCAATCCGCTGCACGTGGCCGCGCCGATGCCGGGGGCGGTGGTGACGGTGGCGGTCAAGCCGGGGCAGCATGTCAGCGCGGGCAGCGTGCTGGTGTCGCTGGAGGCGATGAAGATGGAGACCCACCTGACCGCCGAGTTCGACTGCGAGATCGCCGCCGTGCACGTGGCGCCGGGCGACCAGGTGCCAGCCAAGGCCCTGCTGCTGGAGTTGCAGCGCGAGTAGGGCGGAACCGCGCCCGCGCGGGCACGCGGGTGCTCAGCGCCCGGCTGCCTGCAGCGGCCCGATGGTCCAGCGGTCCGGACGGAAACTCACCTCGAACTGGGACAGGAAGGACTGGCCCAGCAGGCCGTCGATGTCCGGCCCCAGCGCGGCCCCGCCTCCGCTCATCACCGCGGTCGGCACCGCGGCGGCCTGGGCCGTGCCCAGCGTGACCGTGGCCGCCTCGCTGAGCAGCGCGCCGGCGGGGCCGTTGGCGGTCTGCACGCGGATCCTGCGCGCCTGCGCCAGCGGAATTCCCGCGCGGCGGGCGAAGTCCTCGCTGAGCGCGACGAAGCTGGCGCCGGTGTCGACGATGAAACGGCCTTCGCGCCCGTTCACCGTGGCCCTGGCCACGATCAACCCGTTGCGTGGGCGCGCGAAGGTCTGCGCTGCCGAGGCCTTGGCCGGCTGGCAGGCGCCTTGCCGCTGGTAGCGCTCCACCAGCGCGCGCGCACGCGGCGTGTCGCGCCGGCCCGGATCGCCACCGATCCACATCCGCACCAGTGCACCGGCTTCGCAGGGCTTGCCGGTGCCGGCGCGCGCCTCGGCGGCACCGAGAAAGACCGCGCTCGACACGCGCGACAGGTCAGGCACCAGGGACAGGACCGCCAGGTAGTCGTCCAGCGCCTCGGCCGGCTTGCCGCTTTCGCGCAAGGCCTCGGCGCGCAGGAAGCGCCACTGCGGATGGTCCGGGTCGGACGCCACCAGGCGCTCGGCCACCTGCAGCGCGCCGGCGTTATCGCCGATCGCCTGCAGCAGCGGGATCGCCCCCGGCAGCAGGTCGCGGCCGCGCGGGCAGTTGCCGGCAAAGGCAAGGCGCAGGCCCGCGGCCTCGCGCCGGTAGCCGGCCTCGGCCAGCGCGCGCGACAGCGCGGAGGCGGCCTCGATATCGCACGGCTCGCGCGTCAGCCGCTCGAGCGGCTGGCGCGCGGGCGTGCCGGCCAGCACGCTGCCGGGCACGGTGGCGAGACCATAGCGGGCGATCGGGACCGAGGCGCCGGCGGGCTCCTCCGAGCAGGCCGCGGCAAGCATGGCGCAGCACAACAGCATAGCGGCAAGCGGCAGGCGCTGGCCGCGCTGGCGGGATCTCTGGAACGGCATGGAGGGCGGCGGCACAGGGGAAACGCGATGCTAGATCGCATGCGTGACAGTCATGTGTCAGCAGCATGACTGCCTGTCTCCCCTGCTCCGCCGCCCGGGCTGGATCGCCCTGGGCCCCGGGCGGCGAGGCCGGCTCAGGCCGGCGCGAAGGTCGGCACCGGCGCGCCACCCTCGGCGGTGGGCGAGAACTTCACCTGGACGCGCTGGCCGATGCGCACCGTGTCGAGGTCGCAGTCGACGATATTGGTCATCATCGTCACGCCTTCGTCCAGCGTCACGTAGGCGATGCAGTACGGGGTGGGACCGGCGCGGCGGGTCACGCTGTACGAGTAGATGGTGCCGCTGCCGCTGGCCGGCTTCCACTCGGTCTCGCCGAGGCAGAAGGGGCACAGCGCGCGCGGGTACCAATGCACCTTGCCGCAGTCCTTGCAGGCCTTCACCAGCAGCCGGCCCTCGCGGGCGGCCTGCCAGAACGGCGCGTTGTCGGGCTGTTCGTCGGGGGCGGCGAGTGGGGCGGGAACGTAGGGAGTCGTCATGTCTTTACTCTCGTTCGAGGATCAGGGTGGCGCTGCCGTGGCGCGAGCCCAGGTAGCCGCCGGTGCCTTGCGCCAGCGCCAGGCCGCAGTCCTTGACCTGCACGGCCGGATGCGCCTCGCCACGCAGTTGGCGCACCGCCTCGATCACCTTGGTGATGCCGCCGCGGTTAGCCGGGTGGTTGTTGCACAGGCCGCCGCCATCGGTATTGATGGGCAGCTTGCCGACGCCGGCGATCAGGTTGCCGTCCATGACGAAGCGGCCGCCCTCGCCCTTCTTGCAGAAGCCCAGGTCCTCGAGCTGCATCAGCACGGTGATGGTGAAGCTGTCGTAGATCGACGCGTAGCGGATATCGGCCGGCGTCACGCCGGCTTCGGCGAAGGCTGCCGCGCCGGAGAACTTCGCCCCCGACCAGGTCAGGTCGACCTCGCCGCCGAGCTGGCCCTTGACGTACTCGCCGGCGCCCAGGACCTTCACCTTGGGCCGCTTGAGGGTGGCGGCGATCTCGGGGCGCGCCACGATCAGCGCGCCGCCGCCGTCGGACACCACGCAGCAGTCGAGCTTGTGCAGCGGGTCGGAGATCATCGGCGAGGCCAGCACGTCCTCCACCGTGACCACGTCGCGCAGCATGGCATTGGGGTTGTGCTGGGCGTGGTGCGAGGCCGCCACCTTGACCCAGGCGAGCTGCTCGGGCGTGGTGCCGTACTGGTGCATGTGGCGCATGGCCACCATCGCGTACAGGTTGACCGTGACCGGGCTGAACGGGGCCTCGAAGGGCTGGTCCGGCAGGTTGGCGCCCCAGTTGCGCGCCTTGGTGCCGCTGGAGCCTTCCGAGCGCGGGCGGCCCGCCAGCGTGATCAGGGCGACGTTGCACTTGCCGGCGGCGATCGCCTGCGCGGCGTGGGAGACGTGGGCGATGTAGGAGGAGCCGCCGGTTTCCGTCGAATCGACGTGGCGCACCTTCAGGCCGAGGTAGTCGACCATATTGATCATGCCCAGGCCGGGGGCGTCGCCCGCGCAGAAATAGCCGTCGACGTCGGCCAGCGTCAGGCCGGCGTCCAGCAGCGCGCCCTTGGCGCATTCCGCGTGCAGTTGCGCCACGCTCTTGTCAGGGGCCTTGCGCGTCGGGTGCTCGTAGGCGCCGACGATATAGGCCTTGCCTTTGATGCTCATCGTGAGGATTCCTTTGCGGCCGCCGCGGCCGCGTGATTTCACCGCCCTGCCCGCGCTCGCGGGCGCCTGCCGGCCGGCACTCCGGCCGGCGGACGTGCGTCGGGAGCCTGCGGGCGATCGTCAATGATGGCGCAGCGGCGCGGCGCTGCCAATGGCAGAAAAGATCAAGGCGATTGACAGAAAGAGACGGCCGGCGCGCGCCAGCGGTAGTGCAAAGCCGTCACCCCTGGTGCCGCCGCTCAGAAGATCGACTGCCCGGTCAGCGTGGTCAGCCACTCCAGCGCCTGCACGCCGGCCAGCGAATTGCCGCTGTGGTCCAGGCCCGGCGACCACACGCACACGGCCCAGCGGCGCGGCAGCACCGCGACGATGCCGCCGCCCACGCCGCTCTTGGCCGGCAGGCCCACGCGGTAAACGAAGTCGCCGGCCTCGTCATAGGTGCCGCAGGTCAGCATCAGCGCCGACAGCCGCTTGGTCGGGCTCGGTGCCAGCACGCGCTCGCCGCTCCACGGCACCACGCCGCCGTTGGCGAGGAACAGGGCGGCGCGCGCCAGTTCCTCGCAGCTCATGGTGATCGCGCACTGACGGCAATAGGCGTCGATCACCGCCTGCACCGGCATCTCGATACGGCCGAAGCTCTTCATGAAATGCGCCATGGCCAGGTTGCGGTCGGCATGGGCCAGCTCCGAGCGCGCCACCTCTCCGTCGTAGTCGATGCCGTCCTTGCCGCACAGCCGGCGCAGGAACTGCACCAGGGCCGACTCGGCCTGCACGAAGCGGCTGCACAGCACATCGGTCACCACCAGCGCGCCGGCATTGATGAAGGGATTGCGCGGCAGGCCCTGCTCGTATTCGAGCTGTACCAGCGAATTGAAGGCATTGCCGGAAGGCTCGCGCCCGACGCGCTGCCACAGGTCCTCGCCCAGCAGCTGGAAAGCCAGCGTGCAGGCGAACAGCTTGGAGATGCTCTGGATGGAGAACGGCACGGTGGCATCGCCCACCGCATGGCAGCGCCCGTCCAGCGTCACCAGGGCCATGCCGAAGTGATCGGGCCGGACCTTGCCCAGCTGCGGGATGTAGTCCGCCACGCGGCCCTTGCCGAGCAGCGGCTGCACGTCGTCGCGGATGCGTTCGAGGATGGCGGTGTAGTCCATGCGGGCTCCGGGCAGGCGGGAATGCAGTCGTCGAGGCGGCACGGCACGGATCGCTCCGTCCGCCCGCCTGCGGGCCCAGCAGGATCCGTGCCGGGCCCGGCCGCCATCGTACCGCGCCGGCCGCCCGGGCAGACGCCGACGCTAGAAGAAACAGAGCCGGATCAGCGGCGCGCCCAGCACGCTGACCAGGCCGGCGATCATCATCACCAGCGAGGCCACCACGCCCTGCACCTCGCCCAGCTGGCGCGCCTTGGCGGTGCCGGCGCCGTGCGCCGCCGCCCCGAAGATGGCGCCGTGGGCCAGGCGGCTGCGCACCATCGGCAGCCACGACAGCACCAGCTCGCCGATGGCCATGCCGGTCAGGCCGGTGATGACCACGAACACCGCCGCGAGATCGGCCGGGCCGCCCAGCGAGCGCACCGCCTCCACCGCGAATGGCGTGGTCACGGATCGCACCGCCAGACCCTTCTGCAGCGCCAGCGGCAGGCCCAGCCAGCGCGCCAGCCACACCGAGGTGGCGACCGAGGTCAGCACCGCCGCCAGCACGCCGAGCGAGATCGACAGCCAGTGCTTGCGCACCATCGCGCGGTAGTCGTAGATGGGCAGCGCGAAGGCCACCGTGGCCGGGCCCAGCAGCCACAGCAGCCAGCGCGTGTCGGCGATGTAGTCGCGGTAGGGAATGTGCGCGGCCAGCACCAGGGCGATCAGCACCGCCGGCGTCGCCAGCAGCGGCATCAGCAGCAGGCTGGCGCGGCGCGCATAGAGATACTTGTTGAGGTAGTAGAGGCCGAGCGTGGCGGCGAAGCACAGGCCGGCCAGCAGGCCGTCAGACATGGTGGCGCTCCCGCTGGCGGCGCGCCAGCATCAGTTCGAGACGGTAGACACGGTCGACCACCAGCGCTGTCACCACCATCACCGCCACCGTGCTGCAGCCGATCACCGCGCAGATGCGCCAGCCATCGTGCCGCACCAGGTCCGGGTACTGCACCACCGCCAGCACGGCGGGAATGAAGAACAACAGCATCTCGCCGAGCAGCCAGTCGGCGCCGCCGCGGATCCAGCCGGTGCGCACCACGCCGCCGAACAGCAGCGCGGCCAGCACCAGCAGGCCCAGCAGGCTGGCCGGCAGCGGCAGGCCGAGGCGCCCGCGCAGCCAGTCGGCCAGCACCCACAGGGCGGACAGCGCCAGCACCTGGACCATGGCCAGCCCTCCCTTGCGCAGGGATGAGGCGACGGCATGGCGGGACGGCGCGGCGGCGGGGCCGGCCGGGTGGTGGGGGGAAGGCGAGAGGGCTGGCATGGTCGGGAAGCGGCCCGCAGATGGCGGGATCGGTACTGGGGTCGGGGCGGTTACAGCACATCCGGAGGTGGTGCACTGGCCGCACGCTGGCGATGCTCTAGTGTACGAAGCCCGCTCCGATATATAAAATGAATATAAATTATTCATTTGATTCTCATCTGGAATAGAAAACGGGATCGTCCGATGGATATCCGCAGCCTGCGTTATTTCGTCGAAGTCGTCCGCCAGGGCGGCTTCACCCGCGCCGCCGGCGCCTTGCACGTGACCCAGCCGACCATCAGCAAGATGGTCAAGGCGCTGGAGGACGAACTGGGCGGACCGCTGCTGCTGCGGGAAGGCCGCACCGTGCAACTCACCGATGCCGGCAAGGTGGTGCTGGCGCGCGGCCAGGCGGTGCTGGCCGAAGTGGCACGCCTGCGCCAGGAAGTGGCCGAGGTCGACGGCATGGCCCGCGGCGAGCTGGCGGTGGGCATCCCGCCGATGGCGGGACGCTATTTCGCGCCGGTGATCGGCGCCTACCGCCGGCAATACCCCGGCGTGGCACTGCGCCTGCGCGAACAGGGCGGCCGGGCACTGGAAGAAGGCGTGGCCTCGGGCGAACTGGACCTCGGCGTCACGGTGCTGCCCGCCACGGTGCCGGGCCTGGGCACGCTGCCCGTGACCCGCCACGCGCTGACGGTGATCTACCCCGCCGCGCGCGCGCCGGCGAGCATGCGCGCGCTACCGCTGGCGGCGCTGGCCGGCGAGTCGTTCGTCATGTACGAGGATGACTTCGTGCTCTACCGCGTCATCCTCGACGCCTGCGAGGCCGCCGGCTTCCTGCCGCAGATCGCCGGCCAGAGCCGCCACTGGGACTTCATCGGCGAACTGGTGGCGGCCGACGTCGGCATCGCCCTGCTGCCCGAGCCGATCGCGCGCAGCCTCGACCCGGCGCGCGTGGCGGTGCGCCCGCTGGCCGCGCCCGAACTGACCTGGGAACTGGGACTGGTCTGGCGCGAAGGCTACCTGTCACGCGCAGCCCGGGCCTGGCTGGACGCCTGCCAGCGGGCCTTCGGCACGCCCTCGGCGCCGTGAAGGGCGACCGGGGCGTGCATGGCGCCGGCTGACCGTGGCGGCCGGGATCACACCATCGGCTTCGCTTCTTTGCTCACGTGCTGGATCACACCCTAGGCTTCGCTTGGGTGTGATGCCTTGCTAGACCACCCCTCACCCCGGCCCTCTCCCCATGCGGCCATGCGGGGAGAGGGAGCCAAGACCTTGTGCTTGGCGAGCGGTGTTGGCGGCTCTGTTGGCTTCGTCCAACGCGACGGGGTTCGTGCCGTGCCGTTTGCCGCCTCACTCCCGCCCGATCTCCTCCAGCAGCCGCGTGACCAGGTAGAGCCGCGGCACCACGGCTTCGAGATCGACATACTCATCGCGCGCATGGTAACCGTGACCCGCGAGGCCCAGGCTTTCCAGCACCGCGGCCTTGCCCGAACGCGCGGCGAAGCCGGCGTCGGTGCCGCCACCGGTACCGGGGATCAGCAGCAGCTTGCGGCCGTCGAGTTCGGCGTAGATCTGCTGGGCGCGTCGCGCCAGCGCCTGGCCGCGTGCGTCGGCGACATAGGCCGGGCGGCCTTCGCTCATCGTCACCGTGGCCTGGGTGTCCGGCACCAGGTGCCCGGCCCCGACCTTCTGCTGCAGGGCGGCCTCCAGCTTCTGCGCGCCGCCCGGCACGCTGATGCGCACGTCGGCCCCGGCCGAGGCGGTCTCGGGGATCTGGTTGCGCGGGCCATCGGCGCTGGCGCTGGTCCAGTTGAGCTGGGTGCCCGGCACGTCCTTGGCCACGTCGCGCGTCTGCTGCAGCTGGTAGGCCAGCTCGAGCAGCGCATTGCGCCCCTGCTCGGGCGCGGCGCCGGCATGCGATGCACGACCCTTGATGGTCAGGGTCGCCGTGGCGGTGCCGCTGGCGGCCAGCAGCACGCCCTCGGTGCCGGCCGTGGCGCGGTCGGGCGAGGGCTCGAACGACAGCACCACGTCGTGCTGGTCGGCCAGCGCCGCGATCCGTTCGCCGGAGCCGCCTGATCCGACCTCTTCGTCGGGATTGAACAGCACACTGAGCTGCGCATAGTCGCGCCAGCCGCGCGCCTTCAAGATCTCCAGGCTGTGCAGGATCACTGCGATGCCGCCCTTGTCATCGGCGATGCCGGGCCCGTACAGGCGATTGCCCTCGCGCCGGATCGGCTGGGTCGCCAGCGTGTTGGCCGGGTAGACAGTATCCATGTGGGCGATCAACAGGATGCGGCGCTTGCCGGTGCCGACGAACGTCCCCTGCACCAGCGTGCCCGGCCCGCGCGTGGCGGCGAAACGCTCGGTCCTGGCGCCCAGCGCGGCGAGGCGCCGCTCGGTGTAGTCCGCCATCTGCGCCAGCCCGGCCGCGTTGGCGCTGCCGGATTCGATCGCGACCATGTCGCGCAGCGATTGCTCCAGCGCCGGCTGGGCTGCGCGGGCGGCGGCAAGCAGTCCGGCATCGGCGGCGGGCACCTTGGCGGCATCGGCAAACGCGGTGCCGCAGCACAGCGCGGCGCAGGCCGCGACCAGGGCGCGGCGGAAGGCGAAGGGCATGGGATCTCCTTTGTGGTTGGCTGGATCCGCCGCGCGCCCGTCTCCTCCTGCCGGCGCGCAGACGAACGCCCATGCTATCGCCTCCGTGCGCGCCAAGCGAGCACTGCCCAGCCAACCGGCCGGCCTCAGCCGGCCAGCTCGATCCGGTTCACCACGTTCTCCACCCCTTGCACATACCAGGCGTCCTGCTCGGCACGGCGCCGCACCGCGTCGGTGACCGCACAGCCATCCAGCGTCACCACCCGGCCCTCGGTATGCACGCCGATCTGCTCGGCATCGACGAAATCGTCAGTCTCCAGCACCAGCCGTAGCGCCTCCGTGATCTCGGCATCGCTGTCCGCCTCCGCCGGCTCGACCTTCAGTTCGTTGACGACGCAGCGGCAACCTGGCACCCACCACGCCAGCACGCCGGCCAGACGCAGGTGCGACAGGCTGATCACATGCCCGCTCAGCGTGACCACGCCGTCGGCGACACCCACCTCGATCTCGCCGGCACTGTCCTCGCCGGCCGCGCGCAGCTCGTTGCTGCGCCCCTTGGCCCGCGCACTGATGCGGCAGTTGCGGAAGTCGATGTCGTCGAGCAGGCGGTCGCATACCGCGGCGCGCAATTCGCCATCGCCCACGGGATTGCTGCCGTCCGCCACCCGCAGGTGGTCGATCACGCTGGAGACGCCATCGACGCGGCGCATCTGCGCCGCCGTGCGCGTCTTGTCGACGATGTCGGCCACCTCGCCCTCCAGCAGCAAGGCGCCGTGGTCCAGGCGCATATGGATGACCGGATGCTGCGGATGGCCATGGAAAGGCACATGCGCCAGGGCGGCACGCGCCTGCGTCAGCACTGATTCGCTACTCTGCATGATGTCTGCCTCCTCTCGACTGCCGTGTGGAATGCCCTCCCGCCGCGCGGCGCACGCGGGGCATGGCGGCGCGGGCCTCGCCCGCGCGGACGGACCCCAACCCATTATAGGAACGGCCCCGGCGCTCTCGCGCACGGCCGTGCGGCTTGACCTTGACAGGCCAACGGGCTATAGTCCTCGCTTCGTTAAAAGTTTGGGGTTCCCAATTGGACACTTCCAGTTGTCCTGATCCGTTGGTCAAGCATTAACCCCCGCCAGACTTTCCGCCGCATTCCCCGGCCACCGTCTGGCAGGACCTGCAAGACGGTGCGCATCCAGCCCTAGTGCCCTAGCGGCTGACCCGCACTCCATACGCTTTACCCGAATCATTCGCAGGCGCTGTGCCGCCCGCGAAGGGATCGGCCTTGGGCCGTCCGCCACGCCAGCGCGTGACGGCGCGTCCCGGGCCATGGCGCGCCGCCCGCGAAACGGCCCGCCGTCCCGGTCGCCCGTGCGCACCATGGTGCGCACGGGCGGGCGCCCCATTTGTTCCACCGCAACCAGGAGGCCAACGATGCCCGACGACCCTTGTAGTCCGTCATCCGAACCGCCGCGCGCCCCATATGGCCGGCGCGCCTGCCACGAACCTGCCCGACCGAGCGCGCCGCTCGCCTGACCGATCCGCCGAGCGACGCCGGGTCCGGGCCCCGACAGGAGAATCCACATGAAATACGCTGTCCTGCTGCCCGACTTCCGTCACCCCGAAATGGCCACCCACGACGCCGACCGCCTGCGCGCCATGCGCCAGGCCGGCGCGCGGCGCGCAGCCGCCTGGCTGCGCCGCCTGCTGGGCGGCTGGCGCGGCTGAAGGCCGCGGCGGCCCCGGCGCCCGTGCCGGGGCCGCCCCCTCCGACTTCCCGACTCATCGACCGCACCGCTGGCGCGCCCGCGCGCGCCGGCGGATGCGTCACGCGCCTGCCACGGGCGCCGGCTAGCCTTGCGGGCGGATGCCCGCGACCGCGCCCGCCGACCGGTGGCGGCAAAGGAGAACGTTTCTGTGCGCATGATCAACAACTTCCAGTGGCTGCCGCTGCTGGACACCCTGACCTGCCTCGCCCTCGCATTCGTGCTCGGCTCCGCGATCGGGCTGGAACGCCAGTTCCGGCAACGTACCGCAGGGCTGCGCACCAATGCGTTGGTGGCGGTCGGCGCCGCCGTCTTCGTCGACCTGGCCTGCCGCCTGGGCGGCGGCGACGGTGCCGTGCGGGTGATCGCCTACGTGGTATCCGGCGTCGGCTTCCTCGGCGCCGGCGCCATCATGAAGGAAGGCATCAATGTGCGCGGCCTGAATACGGCCGCCACGCTGTGGGGCTCCGCCGCGGTGGGCGCTTGCGCCGGCGCCGGCTTCGCCGCCGAGGCCCTGCTCGCCTCGCTGTTCGTGCTGGCCGCCAACACGCTGCTGCGCCCGGTGGTCAACACCATCAACCGCGCGCCGATCGACGACGCCTCGACCGAAGTCACCTACCAGATGCGCGTGATCGCCCCGCGCGAGCACGGCAAGCAGGCGCTGGCCGCGCTGGAAGACAGCCTCGAGCACGCCAACTACCCGGTCGGCGACCTCGACGTGGAGACCTTCGGCGAGGACGACGTGGAAATCGTCGCCACCCTGCTGAGCACCTCGGTGGACTCGGACGAACTCGACCGCGTGGTCGAGGGACTGGTGCTCAAACCCTTCGTCACGCAGGCCTACTGGAGCCCCAGCACCACCGACTGACGATGGCCGGCGCCGACCGGCCGGTCAAAGGGGCCGCCGACGTCCGGCAGCCCGCCTCACTCCTGGATATTCGCCTCGCTGACGATCTTGCGGTAGGCCTCGGTCTCCTTGGCGATGAAGGCGCGGAAGGCCGCCCCATCCTTGGCGTCGATGTCGACGCCCGCCTCGGACAGCCTGCCCTTGACCTCGGGATCGTTGATGGCGTGCGCGAGCGCTTCCGACAGCCGGTCGGTGACCGCCTTGGGCGTCGCAGCCGGCGCGAACACGCCGAACCAGAGCCGCATGTCGATGCCCGCCAGGGCCTTGTTCTCGGCCAGCGCCGGGATGTTGGGCGCCGCGTGCGAGCGCGCCGCCGAGGTCACGCCGATGGCCTGCAGCTTGCCCGACTTGATCTGCGGCAGCGCGGTGGACAGCACCAGCACGCCCAGCTCGATCTGGTTGGCCATCAGGTCGGCAATGGCCGGCGCTCCCCCCTTGTAGGGCACGTGGGCCATATTGACCTTGCTGGCGCTGCGGATCAGTTCGCCCGACAGGTGCAGCGGCGTACCGATGCCCGAGGTGCCGTAGTTGACCGGCTTGTGGCTCTTGGCCAGCGCCAGGAAGCCGTCGATGCCGCGGATGCCCGACTGCGCGCCCGACACCAGCACCATCGGCTGGGACCCGACCATGCGCAGCGGCACCAGGTCGCGCTGGCCGTCGTAGCGGATACGCGGGTTGGTCAAGCGCGCGATCGAGATCTCGCTGTTCGACCCCAGCAGCAGCGTATAGCCATCCGGTGCGGCATTGACGGTCTTGATCGCACCGATGGTGCCGCTGGCGCCGGGCGCATTGTCCACCACCACCGAGACACCCAGCTCGCGCGACAGGCGCTGGCCGAGCACGCGCGCCACCAGGTCATTGCTGCCGCCAGCGGCATAGGGCACCACGAGCGTGACGGGATGGTCGGGATAGGCGGCCAGCGCCGGCGCGGCGGCGAACGAAGCCGACAGCGCGGCGGTCAGCGCCAGCGCGGCGGCAAGAGACTGTTTCATCGGATTCCTTGTTCTGTGATCCCCGGGGGACCTGTGCCGGACCAGGGGCGCGCCGTCCTGCCCGCCGTTGCGGCTCTTACGGCTCGCGCGCGACGCGGATTGTAGGGCGGACGAATGCGGATTGGGAAGCCAGCAAACCGCCCCGCCAGACCCGCGCGGCGGCGGCACGTGGATGCGCTCAGGCAAAGTTTGCGCCACTTCGCGGATCGATGAAAACCTACCGTGAAACGGCGCCACCCTCCGATCATTCGAAGAAAACTTCCACTATATGAGTCGAAAATCTTCAAATTTCGCGGAACCATAGGACATCTTCCCTGCCTTACCCCTGGTCCAAGACAGACGCCACGCGGATCTATCGAATCCATCACATGGCGCTGGACAGACATCCGAGAACAACACAAAGATCACTCGACACAGGAAAGGAAATCAACGGGATGGCATTGGCTTCGAACAAACTGCCGGCATGGACGATCTGGGCGCCGCTGGGCGCCTGGGCCGTGCTCGGCGCCCACACCGCCCTGCCCGGCCAGGCCTGGCTGCTCTGGATCGCGGCGCTGGCGCTGGCCGGCGCGGTCTTCTCCGCGGTGCACCACGCCGAGGTGGTGGCCCACCGCGTCGGCGAACCCTTCGGCACGCTGGTATTGGCGATCGCCGTGACCGTCATCGAGGTCTCGCTGATCGTCTCGGTGATGCTGTCGTCCGGCCCCGAGAAGGCGGCCCTGGCGCGCGATACGGTGTTCGCCGCCGTGATGATCCTGTGCAACGGCATCGTCGGCCTGTGCCTGTTCGTGGGCGGCCTGCGCCACCGCGAGCAGGCCTTCAAGGCGCCGGGCGCGACCGCGGCGCTGGCCGTGCTGGCCGCCTTGATGACCCTGACCATGGTGCTGCCCAACTACACCAGCACTGTGCCGGGCCCGGTACTGTCGCCGCCCCAGCTCGCCTTCTCGGGCATCATCGCGCTGGTGCTGTACTGCGTCTTCGTCTTCGTGCAGACGCTGCGCCACCGCGACTACTTCCTGATTGCCGGGGTCTCCGACGAAACCGTGCATGCGCCGCCACCGCCGGTGCGCGTCGCGCTGTCCAGCCTGGCGCTGCTGATGGTGTGCCTGGTGGCCGTGGTCGGCCTGGCCAAGGTGCTGTCGCCGGTGGTCG
The DNA here is from genome assembly GCF_001854305.1 of Cupriavidus sp. USMAA2-4. Taxonomy (NCBI): domain Bacteria; kingdom Pseudomonadati; phylum Pseudomonadota; class Betaproteobacteria; order Burkholderiales; family Burkholderiaceae; genus Cupriavidus; species Cupriavidus sp. USMAA2-4. Next base: position 3,462,396 of record NZ_CP017749.1, read on the forward strand.
AATCGGCGGTGGCGCGGGCCGGCGCTCCCGCCGCGGTGGTCGGTATCATCATCGCGGCCATGGTGCTGCTGCCGGAAGGCCTGGCAGCGCTGCGCGCGGCGCAGGCGGACCGCCTGCAGACCAGCATGAACCTGGCGCTGGGCTCGGCGCTGGCCAGCATCGGGCTGACCATTCCCACCGTCGCCGCTGTCTTCATCGTGGTGGGCCAGCCGCTGACGCTGGGCCTCGGTCCGAAGGAGATGGTGCTGCTGGCGCTGACCGTGGTCGTGTCGACGTTGACACTGGGGCTGGGCCGGACCACCATCCTGCAAGGCGTGGTGCACCTGGCCATCTTCGCCGCCTACCTGTTCCTGTCCATCGTCCCCTGAGCCCGCTGAGCCCCCTGCATCCCCCGAGCCGCTGCGCGCGGCACGCGCCCATGCCCCGCCGACCCGACCTGCCCGCCGCGCCCGCGTGCGGCGACCTCGACAGCCTGCTTGCCGAGATCCGCGCCTGCCGCGTCTGCGCCGACGCCCTGCCGCTGGGCCCGCGCCCCGTGCTGCAGGCGGGCGCCGGCGCAAGCATCCTGGTGGTCGGGCAGGCGCCGGGCGCGCGCGTGCATGCCAGCGGCATCCCCTGGGACGACGCCAGCGGCGCGCGCCTGCGGCAATGGATGGGGGTGGACGACAGCGTCTTCTACGACGCCTCGCGCATCGCGCTGGTGCCGATGGGCTTCTGCTACCCGGGCCGCGGCAAGAGCGGCGACCTGCCGCCGCGCAGCGAGTGCGCGCCGCTGTGGCTGGATACGCTGCTGGCCAGGCTGCCCGGGATCCGGCTCACGCTGCTGCTCGGGCAATACGCGCAACGCCGCTTCCTCGGCCGCGCCGCGCGCGCCAGCCTGACCGAGACCGTGGCCGCCTGCGCGGACTACGGACCCGGCTGCATGCCGCTGCCCCATCCCTCGCCGCGCAACCAGGGCTGGTTCCAGCACCATCCCTGGTTCGCGCGCGACCTGCTGCCGCTGCTGCGCGAGCGCGTGCAGGCAGCCCTGGCGGCGCACGGCGCGCCGGCGCCGCAGGGAATTCAGGCAGTACGGGAGGCGAAGGCGTCCATCACGCGCGCCGAGTAGACCAGCGCGGCGCCGGTGTTCACGGCGATCGCCACGCCGAGCGCTTCCATCACCTCTTCGCGCGTGGCGCCGCGCTTGGCGGCGGCCTCCGCATGCACGGCGATGCAGCCGTCGCACTGCCGCGTGACCGCCACGGCGAGCGCGATCAGTTCGCGCGTCTTGGCATCCAGGTGGCCGGTCTTGGCGCCGGCCTCGCTGAGATGGCCGTAGCCCTGCACGGTCTGCGGGCTGAGCTTGGCCATGTCGGCGATGACGGCCAGCAACTGCTTGCGGTAGGCATCCCACTCGAGCATCATGATCGGCTCCCTGCGGACGCGGCCAGGCGCGCCGGCCGCGGTGGCAATGCGCGGCCCGGCAGGGCCGCAGTCACCAAGGAGTCTAGACCATGGACAGCGGCCGCTCAGGCCGCTCAGGCCGCTCAGGCCGCTCAGGGCGCTCGGTTCGCCCGGTTCGCGCTCAGGCCGCCTGGCTGCGCGCGGCGAGGCGGCGCGCTTCCTTGCGGCGCCCCCACCAGCCACCGATCCCCAGCAGCAGCGCCACGGCGATCAGGTCGCCGGTGAGCGCGACCGGGCGCGGCGGCCTGCCACCGGCCACGCCGTAGGTGAAGCCTTCGATCACTACCGACAGCGAAGCGCCGAAGACGAAGCAGAACAGGCTGTGCCGGCCGATCTGCACCACCGGCCCCATCCACTGCGCCAGCCGCGCCACCCAGCCGGCGCGGGCCGCCAGGTAGACCAGCCAGGCGATCCCGAGGAAACTGACCAGCCGCAGCGCGGCCAGGCTCTGCTTGGGCAGCGGGAACGCCAGCACCGGCACCCAGGCCGGCAGCCAGGGCTCGTAGACGTGCGGCCGCATCCACAGGTAGGCCAGCAGCACGCTGCACAAGGTGATGCCGATGGCGACTGCCGTCAGCAGCGAACGGCCCAGCACCCGCTGCGGCAGCATCACGTCGGGACGCAGCCGCGACAGCAGGCCCAGGCCGAACATCAACTGCCAGGCAAAGGGATTGAAGGACCAGCCAGTGCCCTCGCTGCTGGGCAGCAGCGGCGTCAGCACCGGCGCCATCAGCCACAGGGCCACGCTGCAGCCGACGAAGGCCAGCGGCCGCGCGCGCGCGGCCCGCACCGCCAGCGGCGCCAGCCCGATGAAGACCGCGTACATCGGCAGCACGTCCGAGACGAAGGGCTGGCGCGACAAGCTGACCAGCTCCAGCAGCGTGGTGACGGGGTGGGCCTGGAACACCAGCGCCTCGGTCGAGCGGATCGCCGGCGCCGGGATGCGGCAGGCCGCCAGCAGCAGGCCGAACACCAGCATCAGCACGGCCGTCAGCAGGAAAGCCTGGTAGATCACCCAGCTGCGCCGGCGCAGGCGGCTGCCGGCGATGCCCGCGCCGTGGCGGGCTTCCATCGCCAGGTAGGCCGAGGCGGCCGAGTAGCCCGCCAGGAAGACGAAGATCTCGGCGGCGTCGAACAAGACGAAGTTGCGGATGGTGTAGTCACCCAGCACGCTGCCGTTGACGTGGTCCACCACGATGAAGATCAGCGCGATGCCGCGGATCAGGTCGATCTCGGTACGGCGCTGGGACAAGCTCATCACTGCGTTCAATTCCTGTGGTTGGTAGCGGCCGTGCGCCGCTGCTTTCTTCTGAGTTTTTGTTCTACGCCATACCGGGGAGTTCCCGATAGTTGGATTCCGTTTCGGCAGGTTTCAAGCTGTTTCAAAGCCTGGCGCGGAGCACATCCGGAGCGTCGCCGGCGCCACCCGAACCCGGCGGCATCCCCCTCTGTCGCCGAGGCGGGCGGCACGTCTCAGCCGGGCTCGCCGATCACCTGCGCCGCCAGTTCGGCTTCGACCCACTGGCGGAAGCGCGCCACGGCGGGACGCGCCTGCGCCTGCGGGGCCACCACGAAGCGATAGCCGATGCCGTCGGCCGCGTGCTCCGGCAGCACCACGCGCAGGCGTCCCTGGGCCAGCAGCGGCAGCGCCAGCGGCGTGCGGCCGATGGCCACCCCGGCCCCCTGGGCGGCGGCCCGCAGCACGTGCTCGTACTCCGAGAAGTACAGGCAGGGCTGGCCGGGCGAATGCGCCAGGCCCAGGCGCGGGTACCAGTCCGTCCACGACATCCACGGAAAACGTCCGGCCGGATCGTGGTAGACCAGCAGCGGCGTGCGCAGCAGGTCGGCCGCCGTGCGGATGCGCGCCGCCACCTCGGGCGCCGCCATCAGCATCACACGCTCACGCAGCAGCGGCGCTTCGGAGCCGTCCACGGCGCACAGCCGGATGCCCAGGTCGAAGCCCTCGCGCTCCAGGTTGGCATTGGCCTCCGAGGCATCGACGCGCACGTCGATATCCGGCGCCAGCACCTGGAAGCGCGCCAGCTTGGGCACCAGCCACAGCGCGGCGAACGACGGCGTGGTGGTGACCGTGACCGTGCTGCGCTCGGCGGCCAGCAGGCGCACACAGGCCTCGGCGAGGCCCTCCACGGCGGCCCGCGCCGCCGCGTAGAACTCCCGCCCCTGCGGCGTCAGGCTCAAGCCCTTGCCGCCGCGCACGAACAGCGCCGTGCCCAGCACGTCTTCCAGGCTCTTGACCTGCTTGCTGATGGCGGACTGGGTCAGGCACAGCTCGTCGGCCGCCGCGGTGAAGGACAGCAGGCGGGCGGCGCATTCGAAGCCGCGGATGGCTTCGAGCGACATGGCGCGCAGCGCGGCCGCCGCGACAGGACTCGGCTTGGACATGAGCGGCTGGAATAGCGGAGATGACGACAGTTCCGGGCAGAACGGGCCGATCGCGCCAACAATGGCACCACGGCCTGCAGATGACAGCGGAGATATCGCGATGGCGGACGCGCCCGGAAAGCGGGATTCTACCCGACACCGGCGCGTGATGCAGGCCGCACACGTGACGCCCGACGCACGCCTGCCGGGCCGCTGACAAAGTTTGACTTTCGCCCGTACCGGCCCCAGGGCCAGCCTGCGGACCTTTCCTTCCAGGAGACACCAGCATGACTTCCTACGTCGACACCCGGCAGCACGGCCAGCACGTGCTGCTGACACTGAACCGGCCCGCCAAGCTCAACGCGCTCAGCTATGGCCTGATCGACGAGCTGATGGGACATCTCGATGCGCTCGAAACCGATCCGGCCGTGCGCACCGTGATCCTGACCGGCCAGGGCGAGCGCGCCTTCAGCGCCGGCGCCGACATCGCCGGCTTCGCGCCGGACATCGCCATCTCGCCGGAGCAGGCCCATCGCGAGTTCCTGCTGCGCGGGCAGGCCTTGACGCGGCGCCTGGAGACCTATCCGAAGCCCGTCATCGCCGCCGTCAACGGCCTCGCCTTCGGCGGCGGCTGCGAGGTGGTCGAGGCGTGCAGCCTGGCCGTGGCCGCCACCCACGCCACCTTCTCCAAACCCGAGATCCGTCTCGGCTTCCCTCCGACATTCGGCGGCACGCAACGGCTGCCGCGCCACGTCGGCCGCAAGCGCGCCATCGAGATGATCCTCACCGGCGACGCCATCGATGCCGACACCGCCCGCCGTATCGGCCTGATCAACCAGGTGGTGCCGGCCGCCGAACTGCTGCCGGCCTGCCTGGCGCTGGCCGACCGCATCGCCCGCCATGCGCCGCGCGCGGTGACGGCTGCGCTGCGCGCCGTGACGCGCGGCATCAACGTGACGATCGATGAAGGGCTGGCGATCGAGGGGATGCAGTTCATGATCGCCGCGGCCTCGGCCGATGCGCGCGAGGGCACGCGGGCTTTCCTGGAGAAGCGGGAACCGCGCCTGTCAGGGCTCTGATCCTGGCGATGTCCTGGCGATGTCCTGGCGACGCTGCGGGCGCAGTGGACTAGCTCCCCGACGCCTCCATGACCGGCGCGGCCTCCCCTTGCGCTGCCGGCGCCGCGCCCTCCGAAGCCTGCGCAGCCAGGTGGGAGGCCGCCGCCGCCAGCCGCCGCCGCATGCCCTCGCTGGCCGCCGGCCCTGGCACCAGCGCATGGCGGGCGAAGCCGATCGGCTCGCCGCTGGCGGCATCGACCAGGCGCGGCTCGACCGGGCGGCCGCTGGCCTTGTCGACCAATTGCACGCTGGCGCCCTCGGGCGCGAAGTGCCGGTTGCCCCAGGCCAGCAAGGCGAGCAGCACCGGCTGGAAGTCGTGGCCGCGCTCGGTCAGCACATATTCGAAGCGCGGCGGCCGTGCGGAATACTGGCGCCGCTCCAGCAGGCCCGCCTCGACCAGCCCGGCCAGGCGGCGCGTCAGCATATTGGGCGCGATGTCGAGGTTGCGCTGGAAATCGTCGAAGCGGGTCGAGCCGTACAAGGCCTCGCGCAGGATCAGGATGCTCCACCATTCGCCCACGCGCTCCAGGCTGCGGGCGATCGGGCATTGCATGTCCTTGAAGGTCTTTCGTTGCATGGTCGTGGCTCCTTGGACGGCATCTTAGCAGTCTTCGCGCCAGTGGAATCCATTGCCATTCAAGGGCTTACCGCAGCGTCGCCCCAGCGCGCCGGGCATGCCGGCCGCGCGGCCGGCGCCACGCCCCCGCGCCGGCAAAGGCGGATCTCGGGCAGAATGCCCGCGTGTGCCTTACGCTGCGCCGACACCGGCCAAGACATGACTTCGATCCGCCACATCGCCTCCGGGCGCGCCGAGCTCGCGACTGAAATCGCCGGCAGCGGCGCCCCCGTCGTCTTTCTCCATGCCAATGTATGCGACCGGCGCATGTGGCGTACCGAGCAGGACGCCATCGGCGCCACTCATAAGGCAATCGCCTATGACCGCCGCGGCTTCGGCGGCAGCCGCGCCGAGCCGGAGGATTTCTCGGCCCTGGACGACCTGCTGGCGGTGCTGGATGCCACCGCGGATGGCGCCCCGGCGGTCCTGGTCGGCTGCTCCCTGGGCGGCCGCATCGCGCTCGATGCCGCGCTGCGGCACCCGGCGCGGGTGCGGGCCCTGGTGCTGATCGCCCCGAGCATCGCCGGCGCTCCCGAGCCGGTCCATGCCCCCGTGGCGGCGGAACTGCTGGCCCAGGCCCGCGACGCCGAAGCGTCCGGCGACATCGATCGCCGGAATGCCTCGCAGGCGCGCCTGTGGCTGGACGGGCCGCTGGCCGCGGAAGGCCGCGTGGCCGGGCCCGCGCGCGATCTGTTTCTCGCCATGAACGGCATCGCACTGCGCGCGCGGCCGTTCGGCGCGGACCAGGATATCCAGCCGATGTTCCACCGCCTCGGCGAGATCGCCGTGCCGACCCTGGTGCTGTGCGGCGACCTCGACTTTCCCCACATCCAGCAGCGCTGCCACCACCTGGCGGCGACGGTGCCGGGCGCGGAACACCAGACCCTGGCGGGCATGGGCCACCTGCCCAGCCTGGAAGACCCGGCGCGCATCAGCGCATGCATCGCCGGCTTCCTGGCGCGCCGCGTCGACGGCGGCGGCGGTGGCGACCGCCACGCCGGGCCCGCGCGCTGAGCGCGGCGGCGTTCGTCGCCAGGCCCTCACGCCCTCAGGCCCTCACGCCGCCTGCAGCTTTGCCGCGGCGTCGCGCAGCGCGGTGCGCAGGCCCTCTTCCACCACCGGGTGGTAGAAGGGCATGGCCAGCATCTGCTCGATGGTCAGGCCCTGCTGGTACGACCAGGCCAGCAGGTGCGCGATGTTCTCCGCGCGCGGGCCGCTCCACTCGGCGCCGAGGAAACGTCCATCGGCGCGGTCGGCGTAGACGTGCATCAGGCCACGGTTCTTCAGCATGACGCGGCTGCGGCCCTGGTCCTCGAAGCTGACCTCGCCGGTGACGAAGCTGCCCTCGGCCAGGTCGGCGAAGCGCCGGCCCACCATGGCGATCTGCGGATCGGAAAACACCACCGCCAGCGGCGCGCGGCGTGCCAGCGGCTTGAGCGCGGGCCAGGCAGCGGCGTTCTCGCCGGCCGCCTTGCCTTCGTCGGCGGCCTCGTGCAGCAGCGGCAGCACGTCGTTGACGTCGCCGGCCAGGAAGACCGGCGCGCTGCCGCATTGCAGGGTGGCCGCATCGAACACCGGCACGCCGCGCGCATCGAGCGCCAGCCCGGTGTTCTCCAGGCCCAGCCCGCGCACGTTGGGAGCGCGGCCGGTGGCGGCCAGCACGTAGTCGAAGCGCTCCGTGACCTCGCGCCCTGCCGTATCCGTATAGCGGATCACCGCCTCGTCGCCCTCGCGCCGCATCTCGCTGACGCGGGCGTCCGGATCGAGGTAGAAGTCCTCGCGGAAGGCCTGCAGGGCCGCCGCCTTGACCGCCGGGTCGGTCAGCGGGCCGACGCCGCCGCGCACGCCGAACACGCGCACCCGCACCCCCAGGCGCGACAGTGCCTGGCCCAGCTCCAGGCCGATCACACCGGGGCCGAAGACCGCCACGCTGCGCGGCAGGTCATCCCAGGAAAACACATCGTCATTGACCACCAGGCGGTCGCCGAACACGCGGAAAGGCTCGGGCACCACCGGGCTGGAGCCGGTGGCGATCACTACGCGGCTGGCCCGCACGGTGACGCTGTCACCGACCTGCAGCACGGTGTTGTCGATGAAGCGCGCATAGCCGCGCAGGCGGTCCGCCTCGTCGAACCCTTCCACGCCGCGCACGACGAAGCCGACGAAACGGTCGCGCTCGCGCTTGACGCGCGCCATCACCTCGCGCCCGTCGATGCGCACCGCGCCGTCCACATGCACGCCGAAGGGCGCGGCGTGGCGGATCTCGTGCGCGGCCTCCGCGGCCGCGATCAGCAGCTTGGAGGGCATGCAGCCGACGCGGGCGCAGGTGGTACCGTAGGGACCGCCCTCGATGATCACGGCGCGCTTGCCGGCGGCCTTGGCGGCCCGGTAAGCGGCGAGGCCGGCGGTGCCGGCACCGATCACGGCGACGTCGGTGACGATGGTTTGCATGGATTCTGCTCCTCGAAAGGTACGGATGCCGGGAAGGCCCGGCGGCTCCGGTGGGTTCTGGGGATGGTGCGTGACGGGGGCGATCGGACGGCGGCGCCTGGCGCGCGCGCCAATCGGCGAATCAGCGAATCGGCGGGCGGGATGGCAGCACGCTGCCATCGGGTCCGGCGACTGGGTCCGGCAGCCTGGCCGCGCCGCCGCGTGCCCGCGGGCACGCGGCGGGCAGCGGCGCTCAGCGTGCCAGGTACTGCTCGAGCGCCTCGGCGCCGCCGACCAGCTTGCCGTTGATGAAGACCTGCGGCGCGGTCATCGTGCCCGACACGGCGCCCAGCACCTTGCCGCGGATCTTGTTCTCGAGCGGCACATCGATGTAGTCGAAGCCGTTGTCGTCGAGCAATTGCTTGGCCTTGGCGCAGAACGAGCAGCCCACCTTGGAGAACACCACCACCTGGTCGGGGCGCTTGGCGTTGGGCGCGATGTGGTTGAGCATGGTGTCGGCGTCCGACACCTTGAACGGGTCGCCCGGCTCTTCCGGTTCGATGAACATCTTCTGCACCACACCGTCCTTGACCAGCATCGCATAGCGCCAGCTGCGCTTGCCGAAGCCGAGGTCGGCCTTGTCCACCAGCATGCCCATGCCTTCGGTGAACTCGCCGTTGCCGTCGGGGATCATGGTGATGTTTTCCGACTCCTGGTCCTTGGCCCACTCGTTCATAACGAAGGTGTCGTTGACCGAGACGCACAGGATGTCGTCCACGCCATGCCTGGCGAACACCGGCGCCAGCTCGTTGTAGCGCGGCAGGTGGGTCGACGAACAGGTCGGCGTGAAGGCGCCGGGCAGCGAGAACACCACCACGGTCTTGCCGTCGAACAGCTGGGCCGTGGTCACGGTCTTCCACTCATTGTTTTCACGCACGCGGAACGAGACGGCGGGAACGCGCTGGCCTTCGCGGGATTGCAGCATGGATATCACTCCTGGTCGGTTGGGTTGTGGCTGCGTGATGCAGCGAAGGCCTCATTGTGTCGATCCCGCCTATATTTGTGAAATTCATTGTATCTAGCGGAGTGATTGCATAAGACTATCAATGGGCGATAGGACGGGACTATCCCCGCCTCGATCGAGGCTCATTCGACACATTGCTTGGTGAAATCACCGCCTGGCAGGCATCCCGCGCATCCTGGGCTTGCGCCCCGCCAGCACCGCCGAGGATGACCCGCACGCCGGCCGAGCGCGCGTCACGCCCGCCCGTGGCACTGGAAGGCGCGCCAGCAGACTCGCTAGCTGACCCGCTAGCAGACCCGCGCCGGACGTCCCGCCAGCCCGGCCAGATAGGCGTGGATCTGCGCCACCACCGCCGCGCCCTCGCCGACCGCCGCGGCGACCCGCTTGGTGGAACCGGCACGCACATCGCCGATGGCGAACACGCCCGGCACGCTGGTCTGCAGCGGAGCCTCCTGCCCGGCGTCGGCACCGGTGCGCACGAAGCCGTGCGCATCCACGCCCACCGGGCAGTCGCGCAGCCAGGCCGTGTTCGGCGCGGCGCCGACGAAGAGGAAGAGATGGCGCAGCGCGCCGTCGTGCTCGCCGTCGGCGCGGCAGCGCCAGCGGATGTGGTCGAGCCAGGCGCTGCCGTCCAGCCCGGTCACCTCGGTGCCGGTCCACAGGCGCACATTGGGCAGGCCGGCGATGCGGTCGATCAGGTAGCGCGACATGGTGGCCTCCAGACCGGGCCCGCGCACCATCAGGTGGACGCGCGCGGCGTGCGTGGCCAGGTAGACCACGGCCTGTCCGGCCGAATTGCCGCCGCCGACCAGGATGACTTCCTCGTCCTGGCACAGCCTGGCCTCGACCGGCGAAGCCCAGTAGTAGACGCCGCTGCCCTCGAAGCGCTCCAGCCCGTCGATGGCCGGGCGCCGGTATTGCGCGCCGCTGGCGATGACCACGGTGCGCGTCGCCACCTCGCGGCCGTCGGCAAGCACCAGGCGCAAGGGGAAGCGGTCGCAGCGCAGCGCGCGCACGGCCAGCGGGATGGCCAGGTGGGCACCGAACTTGAGCGCCTGCGCCAAGGCGCGGCCGGCCAGTGCCTGCCCGGAGATGCCGGTGGGAAAGCCCAGGTAGTTCTCGATGCGCGCGCTGGCGCCGGCCTGGCCGCCCGGGGCGCGCTCGTCCATCACGGCCACCGACAGGCCTTCGGAAGCGGCATAGACCGCGGTCGCCAGGCCGGCGGGCCCGGCACCGGCCACCACCACATCGTAGATGTGTTCGGGATCGAAGTCGGGCAGCAAACCCAGGCAGGAAGCCAGTTGCCCTTCATCCGGCGCGCGCAGTACATGGCCGCCCGGGCACAGTACCAGCGGCAGGTCGGCCGGCTCCAGCGCGCAGCCGCCCAGCAGCGCACGTGCCTGCGGGTCGGCTTCGACGTCGAGCACGGTATGGGGATGGCCGTTGCGGCGCAGGAAGGCCTGCAGCGCCAGCAGCCGCGGCGACGCGCCGCGCCCGACCAGCACCGGCCCGCTGCCGCGCTCGATCAGGCCCACGCGACGCAGGATCAGCGCGCGCATGATGCGCTCGCCCAGTTCGGCCTCGGCCACCAGCAGCGCGCGCAGGCGTTCGGGCGGAATCGCCAGCGCCTCGGTGTCGGCGACCGCGACTCCATCGACCAGCGCCGGCTTGCCGCTCAACTGTCCGACCTCGGCAAGGAACTGTCCGGGCCCTTCCTCGACCACCGTGCTGGAGCGGCCGAGCCCGTCGCGCTGGACCACCGCGACGCGGCCGCTCAGGACCACGAACATGCCGCGGCCGCGGTCGCCGATGGAGAACAGGTTTTCGCCCGCGCGCCAGCGCCGCACCTCGCCGAAACGGCGCATGCGCTCGATGTCCGCCGCCGAAAGTTGCGGGAACATCTGGTGCCGGCGCGACTCCAGCGGCGAAAACGGGGCCTCCGCCGCTTCGCCCGGTACCTCGCCGGATACTCCGCCCGCGCCCCCTTCCTGCCGCGGGGGCTCCCCGCCCGTCCCGCCTGGCCGCCCTGCTTCCATGCCGCCCCCTTGCCGTCCCCGGCCGCATGCCCCGGCCGCGCGGCGCGCATCGCGCGCCCGCCGGCGGGGCCGACTCTAGATACTAGGCAGCGGCGCAGCGGAATGCACGCGCCCCATCCCACCTGCCGCCTGCCAGGTGCCGGGCTCGCCCCTTGCCAGGCCTGGGGCGGGCCTGCCGTGTCCTTCCCTTCGAGTGTGGGGTCAAGTACGAGGCGCGGCGTCCGTTAAAGCATGCGATCTCGACGCTCAGCAAGCCGGCAGGCCGCCTCTCCCGGGCACGCCGCCGCACGCACCCCGGAACCGCCCCTCGCCACCGGCCCCGCCAGGCCGGCGGCCGGCAGGGCCTCCCCCTGACCCCTGCGAGATCGGACAAGAAAGACCGAGACATTGCCATGCCTTCAAGCCGGACGACCCAGTCGCGCAGCCAGCCGTCACCACGGCGGTCGCGCGCGCGCGCCGTCTCCCCGCGCCTCCGCTGTACACGTCCGCCCGGACGTCATTCCTGACGGCGAGGCACCATGCAGCGCATCGAACTCCTCAAACGCGTCGCCCACGGCGCACGCCTGTATCTGTCCCTCACGCCATGGGGCGCGCCGGTCCAGGGCGCGCTGCTGCAGGACGAGTGCGCCCCGAACGGCCACCGCCTGATCCCGGGCACGCAGGTCGAGCGCCTGCTGCGCGCCGGCTTGCTGCGCCGCCGCGGCGTGGCCAACCCGAACGGCGAGACCGACCTGGACCTGACCCCGGCCGGCTACGTGACCGCGTTCGGCCGGCGCCTGGCCGCCTCCATGCTGCGCGAGGCCAATGGCGGCGACGGCGACAGCCAGGCCCCGCCGGCGACGCCGGCATCGCTGCCGGGCGACACCGACGGCCAGGCCTTGCCCGGCTACTCCTTCGCCTTCCAGCCCATCGTCGACGTCCGGCACCGCTGCGTCGTGGCCTACGAGGCCTTCGTGCGCGGACGCCGGGACGGCAACGCGGCGCCCGTCCTGCGCGCGGTGCCGCCCAACGAGATCCATCGCTTCGACGACGAGTGCCGTACCGCCGCCATGCGTACCGCGGCCCGGCTGCGCATCGGCCAGCGCCTGCATATCAACAGCTTCGTCAGCGAGGACGCCGACGCGCAGGCCGCGCTCGCGCGCACCCTGTCGACGGCACAGGCGCTGGGCTTCGATGGCGGCCGCCTGGTGCTGGAAAGCAAGGTCGACGAGATCGTGGAACGCCCCGAAGCCTATGCCCGGCGCATGCAGCCCTTGCGCGAGCTGGGCATGGGGCTGGCGCTCAGCGAAATCGGCGGCGGGCTGGCCGGTGCCAACCTGGTCGCCGCCATCCGCCCCGACTACGTCAAGCTGGGCCGGCGGACTGCGCTGGGCACGCACGTCGACGCGCGCCTGCGCGAGCTGGTGCCGAAGCTGGTGCAGACCTGCCGGACGCTCGGCGTCGGTGTCATCGCCGAAGCGGTCGAGACGGTGGACGAATACCACTGGCTGCGCAACGCCGGCGTCGAGCAGTTCCAGGGCAACCTGTTCGCCCCGCCCACCTTCGAGGCGGTGCCGCCCGCGCAGCTGCCGTAGGCGATCATTGGCGACCGCGGTCCGCCGCGCGGCGCCGCCGTGGCCCGGCGCCGCGCTGGTGCCCTGAATCACGAACGCGTGGACTCAATACATTCTGTCTAGCGTGCTGCCGCGCCGGCCATCAGCTGGCGTGCCAGTGACACCAGGTCGAACACCGGCAGCCGGCAGCGCCGCGCGATCTCGGCCGCATAGGGCGGCATATTGGTGCATTCCAGCACCAGCGCCCGCAAGCGCGGATGCGCGGCGGCAAAGCGCACCGCCGTCTCCACCACCTCCTGCCCGACACGCGCCATATCGCCCTCGGGCTGGTTGCCGAGGATCACGCGGGCGAACTCGCCGGCCTCGTCCATGCCCGCGCGCGGCGAGCGCGCCGATCCGCCGACCGCTTCCAGGTGCGCATCGCTGAGCGCGCCGGCCGAAGCCGTCAGCACGCCGACCGCCTCGGGGCCGCCGCACACCTGGTACAGCGTGGGAAGCCAGCACAGCGCCGAGCTGGCGAACGGCACCCGCAGCGCCGCCGCCATCTCGCGATGGTGCAGCGCAAGGAAGCCGCAGCTGGTGACGATGGCCTGGCAGCCCTGTGCCTGCAGTGCCAGCGCCGCCTCGACGAAGGCACCGCCCAGGCCCTCGGCCTGCCCGAACACCACGCGCCGCGGCGAAGCCGCCGGCACCCGCTGGTAGCGCGTGGCGAAGGCAAAGGTGGCTGGGTTGCCGATATCGCCCGGCGGGCGCGGGAACACCGTGTCGAGCATCACCACGCCCAGCGCCGGCTGGCCCGGACCCGGAGCCCGGCCGTCAGCGATGTGGTCTGCCATGGTTCAGTACCTCGCCAGCGTGAGGCCGTCCAGGTCGATCTCCGGCTTGCGCCCGAGCACCAGGTCCGCCACCACGCGGCCGGATCCCATCGACATGGCCCAGCCGGTGGAGCCGTGCCCCACGTTCAGGAAGAGATTGGCGTGCGAGGTCGGGCCGAGGATGGGCGGGCCGTCCGGCGTCATCGGCCGCCGGCCCACCCAGTAACGCGCGCCGGCCATGTCGCCGGCGCCCGGGAACCAGTCCGCCATGACCTGGCGCAGCGTCTTCAGGCTGGCCTCGCGCAGGGCCAGGCGGTCGTCGCCCAGCTCGGCGGTGCCGGCCACGCGCACCTGGTTGCCCATGCGCGTGATGGCCGTCTTGAGCGACTCGTCCATGACGGCGGCGCGTGGCGCGGCCTCGGCATCGGTGATCTGCAGCGTGGCCGAATAGCCCTTGACCGGATAGAGCGGCAGGGCGATGCCCAGCGGGTCCAGCAGGGTGTGGCTGTCGACCCCGGCGGCCATCACCAGCGCATCGCAGGGCAGGCGCTGCGGCCCCGCCTCCAACGGCTCCAGCTGCTCCAGCTGCACCGCACTGACCCGCCCGCCGGCCGCCTCGAGGCGCGCCACGCGGGCGCCGAAGCGGAAGCGCACGCCGCCCTGCTCGCACAAGGCGCGCAGTTCGCGCGTGAAGACCGCGCAGTCGCCGGCCTCGTCCTCGGGCAGGTAGAGCCCGGACAGCGGGGCCACCGGCGCGCGCGCCAGCGCCGGCTCGATCTCGACGCACTGGGCGGCATCGAGCAGGCGGTGCGGGATGCCGGCCTCGGCCAGCAAGGCCAGCGCCGGCCTGGCCAGCTCCTCGTCGTAGCGCGAGCGGAACAGCTGCAGGTAGCCTTGGCTGCGGCCGTAGTCGAGGGGGTGGTCGCGCAGGAATTCGTGCAGGCAGGCGCGGCTGTAGTAGGCCACGCGCTGCATGCGCAGCTTGTTGACGCGATAGCGCGCCAGTTCGCAGTTGCCCAGCCAGCGCCCGATCCAGCGCCACTGGCGCAGGCTCAGCTGCGGCCGGAAGATGACCGGCGCGGCCGGCTTCAGCAGGTATTTCAGGATCTTGGCCGGCATGCCCGGCGCGGCCCACGGCGTGACATAGCCGGGCGCGATCACGCCCGCGTTGCCGGCGCTGGTCTGGCGCGCCACGTCGGGCTCGCGCTCGACCAGGGTCACCTCGGCGCCCTGCCGGTTGAGCCAGTACGCCGTGGCCGTGCCGATCACGCCACCGCCGATCACTACGACTTTCATATCGTCGAACCCGCGTCCGCGCGGGACGCAGCAAGGGTGGTAAGAAGAATGGGACGAAGCGGCCGGGACGCAGCGCGGACGCGGCGCGGGCCTGTGCGTGAGTCTACTGAGCTTCGCCGCCGCGCGGAAGCACCAGGCCGATGCGCGCGGCTGGCGGGCACATGGCACAGAACTCGCTTCCGTCCTTCGGCATGCCGCGCCCAGGGCTGGCAGCCATTCCGCCGGCCGCCACCTTGCTGCTACACTCGGGCCCCAGGATGGCGCCCGGGCAGCCGTACCCGGCCATCGGCACCACAACCACGGCAGCATCCACACGACAGAGAGAGAGAGGAAACCCGACATGGCGATCACGCGCAGGCAGTTCATCGAAGCCACCCTCGCAAGCGGCTCGGCGCTCGCCCTCCCCCCGGCCTTCGCCGACGAGCCCGAATCGACCATGGCCCGCATCAAGCGCACCGGCCGCGTGCGCCTGGGCGCCATCAACGGCGCTTCACCCTATTTCAGCAAGGACCTCGCCACCGGCGAATGGCGCGGCTTCTGCATCGATTTCGGGCGCGACCTGGCCAGGCACCTGGGCGCGCAGGTCGAATGGGTGGAGACCACCTGGGGCAACGCCGTGCTGGACGTGCAGACCAACAAGATCGACGCCCAGTTCGCCATGGCGCCCACGCCGCAGCGGCGCGAGGCGGTCGACTTCAGCAATCCGCTGTTCCAGAACCTGCACACGGTGGTGGCGCGCAAGTCGCTGAACATCGAGCGCTGGGAGCAGCTCAACGTGCCCGAGATGCGCATCGCGGTGGACGTCGGCTCCAACCACGACCAGCTCGCCACCCAGCTGCTGCCGCGCGCCAACGTGCAGCGCTTCGAGACCTCGGCAGCCGCCACCATGGCGCTGCAGTCCGGCCGCGTCGACTGCCAGATCCTGGTGGTGCTGCTGTCCACCGCGCTGCTGGCCAAGCTGCCCAATATCGGCCACATCCTCTACCCCACGCCGCCGCAGACCGCGGTCACCAACATCGGCCTGCGCAAGCAGTCCGACCCCGCCTTCGTCAACGCGCTCAATGCCTGGCTGGACGAAGCACGCAAGGCCGGCCGCATCCGCGAGACCATCGTCGGCAATATGCAGAAGCTGGCCAACGTGCCGCCCACCGCCTTCCCGCCGCAAGTCCGCTTCTGAGGGCCGAGCATGTATCAGTGGGATTTCGGTTCGCTGTGGGCGTACCGGGGCATCATCACGGCCGGCGTGCTGACCACGCTGGCCTACACCGCGGTGGTCATCGTCTCCGGCCTGCTGGTGGGGGTCCTGGTGGGCCTTGGGCGGGTCTCGTCGAGCCGGCTGCTGGCGGGCTCGCTGCGCGCCTTCGTGGAAGTGTTCCGCTGCACGCCGGTGCTGGTGCAGCTGATCTGGTTCTACTATGCGCTGCCGGTGCTGCTCGGCATCGAGCTGACGCCCGGCACCGCCGCGGTGCTGGCGCTGACCCTGTACGGCGGCGCCTTCTACTCGGAGATCGTGCGCGGCGGCATCATCTCCATCGATCCGGGCCAGGTCGAGGCCGGCCAGGCGCTCGGCATGACGCGCGGGCAGGTGATGCGCCGCATCGTGCTGCCGCAGGCCTTCCGCCGCATGACCCCGCCGCTGGTCAGCCAGTCCATCATGCAGCTCAAGAACACCTCGCTGCTGTCGGTGCTGGCGGTGCCCGACCTGCTCTACCAGGGCCAGGTGATCGCGCACGACACCTATCGCCCGCTCGAGATCTACACCCTGGTGGCCGTGATCTACTTCGCCATCCTGCTGCCCGCCACCATGCTGGCCAAGCGGCTGGAAGCGAAAACCACGGGAGCCTGAGCCGATGCCAACCGAACCCATGATCTCGATCCGCGGCCTGAAGAAACGCTTCGGCGACGTCACCGTGCTGCGCGACATCAGCCTGGAGGTCGGCAAGGGCGAGGTGGTCGCGCTGATCGGCCCCTCGGGCTCCGGCAAGTCCACCCTGCTGCGCTGCGTCAACCTGCTGACCACGCCCTGCGGCGGCACCATCCAGGTCGGCGCGCACCGCTTCGACTTCGACCAGCCGGGCGGTCCCAGGCTCGGCGACCGCGCCCTGGCCGCCTTCCGCGCGCGCACCGGCATGGTGTTCCAGCACTTCAACCTGTTTCCCCACATGACCGCCGCGGAGAACGTCATGGAGGGCATGGTGACCGTGCTGGGACGCCCGAAGGCCGAAGCCCGCGCGCGGGCGCTGGAACTGCTGGCGCGCGTCGGCCTCGCCGAACGCGCCGGCACCTATCCCGACAAGCTCTCCGGCGGGCAGAAGCAGCGGGTCGCCATCGCACGCGCGCTGGCCATGCAGCCCGAAGTGATGCTGTTCGACGAAGCCACCTCGGCGCTCGACCCCGAACTGGTCGGCGAAGTGCTGGGCGTGATGCGCGCGCTGGCCGACGAGGGCATGACCATGATGCTGGTGACCCACGAGATCGCCTTCGCGCGCGAAGTGGCCGACCAGGTGGTCTTCATGCGCGACGGCGTGGTGGTCGAGGCCGGCCCGCCCGCGCAGGTCATCGACGCCCCGCGCGAGGCGTCCACGCGGGCCTTCCTGGCACGCGTCAGCGGCGGCTGACCGGCGCGGCGGCAGTCCGCGTGGCGGCGCGTCGCCGCCGCCGGACCGCCGGCGTGCCGCCCTCCCGGCTTCGCTTCAGCGTCCCAGCTCCTTGGCTGTCTTGCCGCCGATGCCGAAGTGCTCCTTGGGCATTTCCTGCAGCATCACCCGCACCGTTTCGCGCGGCGCGCCGATCGACTCGACCGCCGCATCGGTCAGCGCGGCGATCAGGCGGGCCTTCTGTTCTTCGGTGCGGCCTTCGATCAGGAAGACTTGCATGATGGGCATGGTGTGGGCTCCTTCAGGTTGGAATGGGTTGGATGGGTGGTCTGGCTGGCCTTGGTCTGCATGATGGGGCTTGCCGGCGCGTGGCGCCAGGGGTGAGGGCGGGACGGCTGGCGCGGGGGTACGACGAAGGCAAATAGGTCTGCGTACGCCTTGCCGCCGCGTGGCACCACCCCACCCCCAAGCCTCACACAAAGCGCATCGACACCGACCCCAGCCGCTGGTAGCGCACCGTCACGTTGTCGCCGGCGGCCACCGCCACCGCCTCCGTCACGCCGCCGGTCATGATGAAGGTGCCCGCCGGCAGCTCGCGCCCGCGCGCGCCCAGCATGTTCGCCAGCATCGCCACGCTGTTGGCCGGATGGCCCAGCACGGCGGCGCCGGCGGCGGTCGCCACCACTTCGCCGTTCTTCTCCAGCACCACGCCGAGGTTCTTCAGGTCCAGCCCTTCCACCCCCAGGCTGGTACCGCCGGTGACGAAGCGCGCCGACGAAGTGTTGTCGGCGATCACGCTCTTCAGGTCGAAGCGGAAGTTCTCATAGCGCGAATCGATCACCTCCACCGCCGGCAGCACGAAATCCGTCGCCGCCAGCACGTCGCCGATATGGCAGCCCGGGCCCTTCAGCGGCCGCTTGAGCACGAAGGCGATCTCGGCTTCGACCTTGGGATGGATCAGGCCGGAAGTGTCGATCGCCGCGCCGTCCATGCAGGCGCCGTAGTCGGTCAGGAAGCCGTAGACCGGCTCGCTCACCCCCATCTGGCGCATCTTGGCAAAGGAGGTCAGCCCCATCTTCAGTCCGGCGATGCGCGTGCCACGCGCTTCCTTGCGCGCGCGGATGGCGTCCTGGATCGCGTAGGCGTCGTCCCAGTCCATGTCCGGATGGGCGTCGGTGATCTTGCGTACCGCCTCGCGCTGCAGCTCGGCGTTCTCCAGGTGCTCGGCGAGCTGCCGGATGGTCTCTTGTGTCAGGTTCATGGTCTTTCCTTGTAGCTTGTGGCTCATGGCTCCATGGCTCATGGCTCATGGGCGGTGGCCTGTGGCTTGCGCGGGGACGGCCCCCTCAGACGAAGCGCACGCCGGCCGAGCCGACGCCACCCAGGCTGATGCGCAGCTGGTCGCCCGCCTGCACCGGCACCATCGCCGCCAGCGAGCCCGACAGGATCACCTCGCCCGCCTTCAGCGCGATGCCCAGCCGGCCCAGCGTATTGGCCAGCCACGCCACCGCATTGGCCGGATGGCCGAGCGCGGCCGCGCCCGCTCCGGTGGCGACGATCTCGCCGTTCTTCTCCAGCGTCATGCCGACCGTGCCCAGGTCCAGCCCGCGCGGGTCCACCGCCGCGTCGCCCAGCACGAACACCCCCGAGGACGCGTTGTCGGCCACCGTGTCCTGGATGCGGATCTTCCAGTCGCGGATGCGGGAATCGACGATCTCGAAGCACGGCAGCACGAAGGCGGTGGCGCGCAGCACGTCGGCATTGGTGACGCCGGGACCGGCCAGGTCCTCCTTGAGCACGAAGGCGATCTCGCCCTCGGCCTTGGGCGCGATCAGCGTGGCAGCCTCGATGGCCGCGCCGTCCGGATAGACCATGCCCGACAGCAGGTGGCCGAAGTCCGGCTGGCGCACGTCCAGCATGTCCATCACCACCTTGCTGGTGACACCGATCTTCTTGCCGATCACGCGCTCGCCGGCATCCAGCCGGTGCTGCACCATGGCCAGCTGGATGCGGTAGGCGTCGTCGATCGACAGCGCCGGCCAGCGCTCGGTCAGCGGCGCCACCGCCTGGCGGCGCACCAGGGCCTGGTGCAGGCTGGCGCCGATCTCGCGCAGTTGCTGCGCCGGCAGGCCTTGTTGCAGGGCTTCTTCCATGTCTTGCCTCACAGTTTCACGCAGATATTGCGCAGCTCGGTGTAGAACTCCAGCGAATGCACCCCGCCCTCGCGGCCGATGCCGGATTGCTTGGCGCCGCCGAAGGCGGTGCGCAGGTCGCGCAGGAACCAGGCGTTGATCCAGCAGATGCCCACCTCCAGCGCCTTGCCCATGCGGTGCGCGGTGCCCAGGTCCGAAGTCCACACCGTGGCGGCCAGCCCGTAGGGCGTATCGTTGGCCAGCGCGATCACCTCCTCCTCGGTGTCGAACGACGCGATATGGCAGCAGGGCCCGAAGATCTCCTCGCGGATCACTGCCGCGCTCTCGGGCAGGCCGGTCCAGATGGTCGGCTGCACCCAGGCGCCCTCGGCCAGCGCGCCCGGCATCTGCGGCACGCCGCCGCCGGTCACCACGGTGGCGCCCGCCTCGGCCGCCTTGCGGTAGTAGGACAGGACCTTCTCGCGGTGCTCCAGCGACACCAGCGGGCCCATGGTCACGCCGGCCTCGTTGGGCGGACCCAGCTTGAGCCCTTCGGCCTTGGCCTTGAGCGCGGCGACGAAGCGCTCGAAGATGGGCCGCTGCACATAGACCCGCTCGGTGCCCAGGCACACCTGGCCGCTGTTCTCGAAGGCCGAGCGCGTGATGCCGGCCACCGCCTTGTCGAAGTCCGCGTCGGCGAAGACGATGCCGGCGTTCTTGCCGCCCAGCTCGAACGACACCGGGCGCACACCGCGCGCCGCCGCGCGCATGATGGCCTCGCCGGTGCGCGTCTCGCCGGTGAAGGTGATGCCGTCCACATCCGGGTGCTCGGTGAGGAAAGCGCCCGCCGAGTCCGGGCCGAAGCCGTGCACCACGTTGTAGACGCCGGGTGGCACGCCCACCTCGTTCATCACCTCGCCCAGCAGCGTGGCGGTCGCGGGCGTCTCCTCCGAGGGCTTGACCACCACCGTGTTGCCGCAGGCCAGCGCCGGGCCGACCTTCCACGTCATCAGCAGCAGCGGCAGGTTCCACGGGCACACCACGCCGATCACCCCGCGCGGTGTGCGCACCGCGTAGTTGACCGCTTCGCCGCCGTCCGGCGTGGCCATGGCAAAGCTCTCGGTCGGCACGTTCTTGATCAGGTCGGCGAAGACCTTGAAGTTGGCCGCGCCGCGCGGGATGTCGACATGGCTGGCCAGCGACAGCGGCTTGCCGGTATCGGCGATCTCCGCCTGCAGGAAGTCATCGAAGCGGCGGTTGATGCCGTCGGCCACCGCGTGCAGCAGTTCCACGCGCTGGGCCACCGTCATGCGGCCCCAGGGGCCCGCGAGCGCGGCACGCGCGGCGGCCACCGCCGCCTCCACCTCCGCGCGGCCGGCTTCGTGCACGCGCCCGATCAGGCTGTTGTCGACCGGGTTGCGGTCATCGAATTGGCGGCCGGTGGCGACCCACTGGCCGTTGATGAAGTTCTGGAAGTCTTTCATGGTGCTTGTCTCGTTATGGCTTGGGGATGGCGGGGGAGGCTTGCTTCTTTCGTTCGCTCGGTTCCCGGTGCGCTTCGCTTTTCCGGGGGGCTGGGAAAACACGCAGGCCTTCGCCACGGCAATCGCCCGCCCTCACCCCCGGCCCCTCTCCCATTGCATGGGAGAGGGGAACAAACCCTCGCCAGAGCGACCTTCCCCGCCCGCGATGAACCTGGCTCCCCTCTCCCGCTCGCGGGAGAGGGGTTGGGGGTGAGGGCTGGCGCCAGCGTCATGCGATGGCTCGCACGATGCCGAGCACCGCCTCATTCGAAAACTCCCCCTCAGGTCAACACATTCAAGAAGGCATCATTGAGCTTGCGGTCGTGATAGAAGATCGCCCGCCCCAGCTCGTTATCGGTCCAGGTGATGGTCGGCTTGTCCGGGTAATGGATATAGCCGCCGGCGAAGACCTCGTTGCGGTTGCCCGAGGGGTCGAAGAAGTAGATGGTGGCGCCGCGCGTGATGCCGTGCCGGGTCGGACCGATGTCGAGCGATACATCGCGCTTGGAGATGATGTCGGCCGCCTTCAGCACCTCGCTCCAGTTGTCGAGCTGGAACGAAGCGTGATGGAAGCGGTTCTTCTCCGGGTGGCGGATAAAGGCGATGTCGTGCGCCTTGTTCGAGCAGGTCAGGAAGGCGCCGATCACCATCCGCTCCGGCCCCGCCACCACCTCCTCGGCCAGCGAGAAACCCAGCACGTCGCGGAACAGCTTGACCGTGCCGTCGAGGTCGTCGCCGTACAACAGGCAGTGGTCGAAGCGGCTCGGCGCCATGCCGCGCAGGTCGTCCGGCCAGGGGTCCGGATTCAGGTCGCCGGTCTGGCAGCCGAGCTTGTCCTTGTCCGCGAACAGCTCGATGGCATGGCCGGTCGGGATGGTGAAGCGGAAGCGCCGGCCGGTGCGCAGGTGCTCGCCGGCGGGAATCCAGGCGCAGTCCTGCGCCAGCCCGCTGGCGGCCACTTCGCCCGCCAGCCGCTCCAGCGTGGCGTCGCTGTCGACGCGGAAGCCCATGTAGTCCATGCCCGGGCTGTCGGCCTCGCGCAGCACCACGCTGTGATGGTCGTGCTCGTCCCAGGCCTTCAGGTAGACGCGGCCCTGCGCGTCGCGGCCGGTCTCCTGCAGCCCGAGCACGTCGATATAGTGTTTCAGCGCCGGTTCCAGTTCCAGCACGCGCAATGCCACGTGCCCCGGGCGCAATACGCCAGTCAATGCCATGTTCGTCTCCTTGATGTCCGGATCTGCGATCCGTGTTTGTCGTCACCGCCCTCGCGGCGCTTTCGCTTGCTCGACAGTCGGCCCCGCTAGCGCGCCTTGTCCAGGCAACGCGCCAGCAGCGCCGCCGGCCGCAAGCGGATATCGCTGTCGGGAAATGCCTTGCAGGCCAGCACCAGCCCCTGCCCCTGCTCCGCCTCCGACAGGCAGGCGCGGCTCATCTTGCCGGTGCGGTAGCGCCCCGACTCGATGCGGACCTTGCAGACGCCGCAGCCGCCGCCGCGGCAGCCCGCGGGGATGCCGCGCTGCCCCAGCACTTCCATGGCACGCAGCAGGTTCTGCCCCGGGTCGCAGGGGTAGCGCTGCCCGCTGTCCGCAATCTCCACCGTATGCATGTCTGTCTCCTTTGCACGCTTGGTGCGCTTTGTGTGCTTGGTGCGCTTTGTGCGCCTTGCCCGTCAGATCTTGAACAGCGGGCTGCGCGCGCTGTTCTGCGCATCGCTCGCGGACAGGAACTTCTCGGTATGGATGTCCGCCTCGAACAGCCGGCCCTGCATCAGGGTGCGGATGCAGGCTTCGATCATCGGCGGCGGCCCGCACAGGTAGGCCTTGTGGCCGCGGAAGTCCGCGCGCCCGTCGCCATCGGCATAGAGCGCGGCCAGCGCCTCGTGCGCGAAGCCGCGCGCACCCTGCCAGGCACTGTCGGCCGGCTCGTCGGACAGCGCCGGCACGTAGCGGAAGTTCGGATGGCGTTCGGCCAGCGCACGGAACTCGTCCTCGCAGTACAGCTCGGCCCGGTTGCGCGCGCCCTGCACCAGCGTGATCGGCAAGGTCTCGCCAGCGGCCAGCAGTTCGCGGATCATCGCGCGCGGGCTCGACAGCCCGGAGCCGCCCGCCAGGAACAGCATCGGCGCCTGTGCCGAGCGGCGCACGAAGAAGCGGCCGTAGGGCGCGGAAAAGCGCAAGGCGTCGCCGACCGCCAGCCGCTCGTGCAGGTAGCCGGTGGCCTGGCCGCCCTCCACCTTGCGCACATGCAGTTCCACCAGTTCCTCATCCGGCGCATTGGCCAGCGAGAAGGCGCGCGGCTGGTCGCAGCCCGGCACCTGCAGGTTCAGGTACTGGCCCGCCTGGAATGCCACCTTCGCACCGCCCTTGACCCGCAGCCAGATGCCACGGATGGTCGGTGTAAGCGCGCGCACGTCCACCACTTCGGCCTCGTAGTCGGCCAACGGTAGGCCCAGCGCATCGGCGTCCTCCTCGATGTCGGCCTCGATGGTCAGGTCC
This sequence comes from Cupriavidus sp. USMAA2-4, assembly GCF_001854305.1. Lineage (NCBI taxonomy): Bacteria > Pseudomonadati > Pseudomonadota > Betaproteobacteria > Burkholderiales > Burkholderiaceae > Cupriavidus > Cupriavidus sp. USMAA2-4. The sequence continues at coordinate 3,485,856 of NZ_CP017749.1, forward strand.
GACTGCGCGGTGGCGCAGCAGGCCAGGCACTGGCCGTTGTCGCGCTCGAAGTCCATCAGCGCGAAGCTCGAAGCCTCGCCCTGGTCGACCTCGCCCTCCACCACCTGCACCTTGCAGGTGGCGCACAAGCCGTGGCAACAGGCGTGCGGCAGCCATACGCCGCTGCGCAGGCAGGCATCCAGCACGGTCTGCCCGGGTGCGATCGGGATGGTCTGCCCGATCGGCTCGATGGTCAGCGAATACATCTTGCGTCTCCTTGCGCGGCGGCGCTCAGCTCGCGCTGCCGCCGATACCGTCCAGGCCGGGCGTGCGGAAGCGGATCACTTCCTTGTGGCCGAGGCCGTTCTCCTCCAGCGTGGCGTCGAGGTCGGGCTGCCAGGGCCGGCCACCGCGCAGCCACTCGACCCGGCTCCAGTCGATGCGGCCGAAGTCGGGGTGGTAGCCATAGACGCCGGGCAGCACCTGCTCGACCACCTCGCGCAGGCGCATCGCGGGCGGGAAGGGGAAGCAGTGCGGCGCGCAGAACAGCAGGTGCTGGTCCCAGCCGACGTAGAGCAGGCGGTTGCCGTGGAACACCGCCTCGCGGTCGGCGGGTTCGAAGCGGTATTCACCGATGGATGCGACGGACATGATGTGTCTCCTTATGCGTGGGGTCCGGGGTGGCGCGGCGCTCAGGCAGCCGGGTGCGGCACGCCCTTCCAGGCATTCCAGTTCTTCTGGTCCTGCGAGCCTTCGAAGTCGAGGTTGTCGGCGCCCAGGTTGAGCCGGTACCACTTGAGCACGTCCTCCAGCGAGGCACCGCCGCAGTTGCCCTGGTAGATCTGGTGCACCGGCAGCCAGGCCTGGGTATACTTCTCGGGCTCGCCGTCGAAGATGTCCTTGCAGCCGTCCGAGCAGAAGTGGAACTTCATGCCGTGGTAGCTGCTCTCGCGATAGCAGGTCTGCGTGGGGTCGTCCGGCTCGGAGAACACCATCGGGATCTGGCAGGTCTGGCACAGCATCGGCAGCGTGCCGTTGTAGAAGCGCTCGCCGGCCTGCTGGCGCTCCTGCCAGTAGTCCAGGCGCGGCTTGTAGTAGCGCGCGAAGGTCTGCGGATACTTCTCGTCCAGCCATGCCATCTCGTCGGGCTTCGGGATCCAGGTGTGGAAGCCGGCGGCGGCCGCATAGTTGTAGAAGGTGCCCCAGGCCTCGTGGGTGATGCGGTCCTTGGTCTTGGTGGCGACGTCGTGGTACTTGGGCAGGCGCAGGCCGTAGCGCTCCAGGTCCTTGAAGAGCGCCCCGCCGGCCTGCTCGAAGTACATCTCCCAGGCCTCGGCCCAGGACATCACGCGGCGCGGCAGCATGTAGTCCATCATCATGCCGACCAGCGTCAGCAGGCGGAAGCCGCGCCAGAACCATTTGTCGAGCCACTTCTGCAGGATCGGGATGTTGTCCGGGTCCTGCTCGCACAGGAACTTGACCACCTCCAGGCCCAGCGTCATGTGGCGCGACTCGTCCGACTGCGCGGAGAAGCCGAAGGTCACTGTGGCCATGTCGCCGTTGTAGGCGGCGCCCGACATGAAGGGCATGAACAGCAGGTTGGTCAGCACGTACTCGAACGAGAACGAGATCGCGGTGATGAACTCGAACGGCCCCGCGCTCATTGCGTCCTCGAAGTAGGACTTGGGCACCGACAGGTACCAGACGCGGTCATGCATGTGGCGCCACTCGCCGAAGCCGTGGAAGTACTTGTTGTAGACCGACAGCGTGTGCAGCTGGGTCTGCGCGTGGCGCAGCTCGTCGATCGATTGCATCTGCGCCGCGACGCGCGCGCCGGCGCCGCGGAAATGGCGCCCCAGGTGGGCATAGCCGCGGTGCGCGGCATACTCCAGCGGCGTCACGCCGGTCAGGAACAGCCGCAGCGCATTCAGGTAGCGCGCGTCCGAGACGTTGAGGTGGCCGTTGTTCTGCACGAAGGAGTCGATGATCGCGTACAGCTTGCGCTCCTTCTCCGACTGGTACTTCCAGTACGCGTCCATGGTCATGCGGAAGGGATCCTCCCACTTGTCCCAGTCGTGGATCTTGATGCCTTCGTACTTGTCGAAGGGAAAGACCTTGTCCATCGGCTCGTAGGTGGTCTCCCAGCCGAGGTCGCGCGTCATCGTCGCGTACTTCTCGCGCAGGTTGAGCTTCTTGCGTGCGTCCATGATGTCTCCGTATGCTCTGCTATGGCGTGTGGTTGCCGTTGCTTGTGTGCGGGGCGCCGAGCCGTGCTCAGGCGCTCCAGTGCAGCGTGAAGGCTTCGTCGGTCTCGTCGATGTTGCCGGACAGCGAGATCAGGTTCAGGTGGATCTCCTGCAGGTCCCAGTCGCGGCCGAGCTTGTCGGCCACCAGCTCGCGCACGATGGTCAGGCGCCCCGGGGCGTCGATCTTGACCATGGCGGGGAACTGCGACACCACGGCGAGCGGGTTGGCCTCGGCGATGGCCTCGATGATGGGACGGGTGTCGTCGTTGTTCTGCAGGGCGATGTAGACGTTGGCGCTCATGGCATTCTCCTCAGGCGGCCACGCCGAGCTTGGCCAGCCGGGCGTCGAATTGTTCGAGGCACAGGGCGATCGCCTGCTCTCCTTCGCCCCCCAGCAGGATGGCCGCCACCGGCCGCAGCGCCTCGGCCGCCTGCGCGCGTGCCTCGGCGGCCCAGCGCGACAGCAGCGCGCGGTTGGCCTCGGACTCGGCGGCCGCCGTCTGCACCACCGCGTCGACCCAGCGCACGTGCTCGTCGCGCCAGTCGTTCATGAACTCGGTCACCACGGCCAGCCCGGTGCCGCAGGCGCGCACGATGGCCGCGTCGGCATGCTGGTAGACGAGCGGATAGAGCAGCCCGTCGAGCGCCAGGTTCTGCGTGACGAAGGTCTGGAACCAGTCCTCGATGACGAAGCTGTGTTCGACGAAGCGGCGCAGCGGCTGCCATGCCTCGCTCTCCAGCCAGGCCGCGCGCGCCCGCTCCAGCGCAGCACCCGTGTTGCCGTCCAGCAGCAGGCCGATGCGCGACAGGTACTGGGCGATGCCCAGCCGGTCCATCGCGCAGTAGGTGCAGGCCTGCGTGATGGCCGTGCCCCAGCCATAGTCGGCGCAGTAGAAGTTGTTCATGTTCGCCGCCCATTCCACGTGGCGCAGCGGCAGCAGGCCATCGGTCAGGCGCTCGCGCCATTCCAGCGGCAGCGCCTGCAGCAGCCCGCGCTTCTCGACGAAGGCGAAGTTCTTCTCGGCCGCTTCCTGCTGGCGCCCGCGCATACCGACGTAGGCGCCGTAGTAGTACTGGCGCGGGTCCTTCAGCGCATACCAGTCCGCCATCTCGATGGCGGTGCGGCGCTTGTCGTACAGCTCGAACTGCGGCGCCCAGGTCGGGCGGTAGTGGAAGTTGACCTCGGACTGGACGTCGTAGGTCGCCTCCTGGTAGCGCGAGGCCGGCTTGTCGCCGAAGCGCCGCGCCACGTGGCCGTAGGTCTGGCGCAGCGGCTGGATCTGCTGCGTCTTGATATCGACTTGCATCGCGTTGTCTCCTGGTTTGTATCGTGGTGCCGGCGCGGGTGCGCCGGCGGTGGGGGCTCTGGCGGCCCGTCGTGTGTGCCCGGTGGGTGCCTGCTAGGCGTCCTCGCCGCTATCGACGGAGGCCGCCTCTGCCGGCAGGAAGCGCACATGGTTGGCGCTGCAGAAGGCTTCGAACATCGGCTCCGGCAGGATGAGTTCGACGTTCAGGTCGGGATCGGCGACGCTGAAGGCGAACAGCACGAAGCCCTCCGGCGTGCGGCCTTCCACGCGCACGTAGCGCGGCGTGGCTTCGAACAGCGGGACCGATTGATTGATCATGGCGTCTCCAGGTGCGTGGCATCCGCGTGCTGCCGTGCCGCATCGCGTTGTGCTTGCCCGGACTATTGCGAAGACCGTGCCAGCCCGCGCAAAGGCACGCCAGATCAGCGTTTGCGGCACAGATGGCGATGCCACGCCCGGCCCATCTCCGTACAAACCCGGAGAGATCGCTGCGCCACCGCTCGATCAATTCATCAAGCTCCGCCGCGCACTTGATCAAATGATCAAAAGCCGCGCCAGGCGGCCGTTTGCGGGCAGCGGCCGCTGCCGCCGCCGTACTTGCGCATCGCAACAACGAAGCCCTGCCAAAAGGGCCCGGGCGCTCAGCTGCCGGGCCGCACGGCGGAACGCGGCGCAGCATCGCCAGGCCGCGCCGCGCCGGACCCGGCGCAGCGCTGACGTGCGGGATGCATCAAATGATCAAATCGGAGGAATGCGTGGGGGGCGGCTGGCTCCGGACGGAGCGATACGGGCTGCGCCGTGGCGGCTGTCTCCCCGCTCCCGCTTGCGGGAGCGGGGCCGGGGAGAGGGCAGGCACTGGCTATGCCGTGACGGGCGGGATCGCACCGTCGGCTTCGTTTCCGTGCCCGCGTGCAGGATCGCACCGAGGGCTTCGCTCGATGCGACGCCTCGCTAGACCACCCCTCTCCTCAACCCTCTTCGTGCGGGGAGAGGGAGCCAAGACCGTGTGCTTGGCGATTGGTGTTGGTGCATCTCGCCGGCTACGGCATGCGCGTCGGGGTTCGCGCCGCGCCGGCCTGCTCCCCTCACCCGCGCGTGCCGCGCGTCTTCCATCGGTACGCCAGCTGGGGCCGCGTCAGCCCGAGCAGCCGCGCCGCCTGGCTCAGGTTGCCGTCGGCGCGCTGCATGGCAGCCTCCATCAGCACGCTTTCCACCTCGCCCAGCGCCAGGCCGTTCTCGGCCATATAGTCCAGCAGGCCATGCACCGCGGCTTCGCGCAGGCCGGGCAGCGCGCCCTGCTCGCCCAGCCTGGGCGTGGTGTCGACCCCGGCCGGCGCTTCGGTGCCGGGCAGGAACAATTGCTCGGCGCTGATCTGGCCGCCGTTGGCCGCCAGGATCACGCCGCGCTCGATCACGTTCTCCAGTTCGCGCACATTGCCCGGCCAGTCGTAGCGGCGCAGCTCGGCCAGCGCGCGATCGGTGATGCCGAGGATCTTCTTGCCATGGCGCGCGCCGTAGCGCGCGATGAAGCGCTCCGCCAGCAGCCGGATGTCGTCCAGCCGCTCGCGCAGCGGCGGAATCGTGACCGGGTAGACGTTGAGCCGGTAGTACAGGTCCTTGCGGAAGGTGCCCTGCCTGACCGCCTCGGCCAGGTCCACATTGGTGGCGGCGACCAGGCGCACGTCGACCTTGCGCGCCTCGTTGCCGCCGACGCGCTCTACCTCACCCTCCTGCAGCACGCGCAGCAGCTTGGACTGCGCCGAGGCGGACAGCTCGCCCAGTTCGTCCAGGAACAGGGTGCCGCCGTGAGCACGCTCGAAGCGGCCGGCACGCGACTGGTGGGCGCCGGTGAAGGCGCCCTTCTCCACGCCGAACAGCTCGGACTCGATCAGTTCGTCGGGGATGGCGGCGCAGTTCACCGCCACGAAGGGCTTGTCGGCTCGCGCGCTGACGCCGTGCAGGGCTTGCGCGAAGCGCTCCTTGCCGACCCCGGTCTCCCCCAGCAGCAGCACCGTCACGCTGCTGCCGGCGGCGCGCTGCAGCAGGTTCCAGGCGGCGCGGAAGCCCGGCGAGCCGCCCACCAGGTCGGCGGGCTGGTCATTGGCGCGCTGCAGGGCACGCAATTGCTCCACTTCGCTCTGCAAGGCCAGGATGGTGTCGATGACCGGGTCGGGCTGGTACAGCGCCAGCTCGGCCTCGCCGTCCTCCCACTGCTCCAGCGGCTTGCCCAGGATGCGGCAGTGGGGCTGGCCGCAGCCCACGCATTCCAGTTCGCGGTAGAGGATGGTCTTGCCCATCAGCGCCGAGGTATAGCCGGTGGCGTAGCCGATCTGCATCCAGCACACCGGCGCCTGCGCCACGCCGAACATCTGCCGGTGCACATCGCCCTCGAAGGAGTCTTCCCAGAGGAATTCGCCGTGGTAGACCCCGGCGGCGATATTGATGTCCACGGTCAGCGGCGTCACCCTGACCACGCCCTCGATGGTGTGCAGGCAGGGCCCCATCTCGAGCATGCCGAAGTCGCTGTGGCCCGAGCGCATGGTCTTGGCCAGTTCGGCATCGCGCAGCCCGGAATGGAAGCCCATGCGCATGAACAGGCCGCGCGCACGCTCCATGCCGAGGGTATCCACCAATTCCTTGCGCAGGGCGCCCAGCGCCGCCGTATGCAGCAGGATCATGCGCTGCTCGCCCAGCCAGATCGACCCCTCCTTCATGGCGAAACGCAGCCGGCGGGCGAGGTTGGACAGGCCATCGCGCATGGTGGCCGAGAAATTGTCGGTAGAACTGCTCATCGTCTCCTCTCTTCGCGCCGCTCTGCTGGCGGGCGTACCATTTTTCCACATGGCTATGCACATTATGTGCCATCGCGGTGCCGGCGCCTCCGGGTGCCGGACACTGGCCGTCGGCGCGCGCACGATATACCCTAGTCGCAGACCTCTCCCACTGCGATCTGCTGCATCGCAATACGCCATGGACAAGACAGCCTTCGTTTTCGCCGGCGGCGGCAGCCTCGGCGCCGTCGAGGCCGGCATGCTGCGCGAGCTGGTGGCCTCCGGCCTGATCCCCGACTTCGTCGTCGGGGCCTCGGCCGGCGCCATCAACTGCGCCTATTTCGCCTGCCATCCCCACGCCGAGGGAACGTCGCGCCTGGAAGCGCTCTGGCGCGGCGTGCGGCGCGACGATGTGATGCCATGGTCCTGGCGCAACCTGCTGGGCATGTTCGGCGGACGGCGCGGGCACCTGGTGGAGTCCACCGCGCTGCAGCGCCTGCTGGCACTCCATTTCGGCAACGCCCGCATCGAGAACGCGGCGGTGCCGCTGCATGTGGTGGCCACCGACATGCACAGCGGCGAGGAAGTCGTGCTGTCGTCCGGCAGCCTGGTCGATGCGGTGCTGGCCAGCGCCGCCATCCCCGGCGTGTTCCCACCCGTGCGGGTGGACGGGCGCGCGCTGATCGACGGCGGCGTGGCCAACAACACCCCGGTTTCCACCGCGGTCCGGCTGGGCGCCACCCGCGTGCTGGTGCTGCCGGCCGGCTTCGCCTGCGCGCAGCGGCGCGAACCGCGCGGCGCCATCGAACACGCCTTCAACGCCCTGTCGCTGCTGGTAGCGCGCCAGCTCGTGCACGACCTCGAACGCTGGTCGGACGTGGCCCGCATCAGCGTGGTGCCGCCGCTGTGCCCGCTCGATGTCTCGCCCTACGACTACAGCCGCTGCGGCGAACTGATCGATCGCGCGGCCGAGGCCACCGCCGCCTGGCTGAGCGCCGGCGGACTCGACAGCTGCAAGGTGCCCGGCGCGCTGCATCCGCACGACCACGACGCCGAACACCCGAGCTGCAGCGCGGACCTGCCGGCCTCGGCGGTGTCCTGAGCCTCGAATGGATCGATGAGAGACTAGAAGCGGCACGCCTCGGCAGTGACGAGCTGCGCGAAGGCGCTGCCGAGCGTGCGGTTGTGGTGCGCGATGATGGCCGCCGCGGGCAGGTCCGGCGTGTCCATGCAGGTATGCGCGTCGGCCACCAGCACCGGCCGCAGGCCGAGATCGGCCGCGGCGCGGCAGTTGGCGTCGACACAGTACTGCGTCTTCATGCCGACGATCACCAGCTCGCCGATGCCGGCCTGCGCGAGGCGCGCCTCCAGCCCGGTGCCGACGAAGCCGCTCGGCCGGGTCTTGTCGAACACGATGTCGTGTGCCGCATCCACGTCGAGGCGCGGCAGCAGCTGCCAGGCCGGGCTGCCCGGCGCGATCGGCGAGCCTGCGGGTCCGGTATGGCGCGCGGCGAGGACCGGCGCGCCGGCGGCACGCGCACGCGCGGCAAGCCGGTTGATGCGGGCGAGCACGCGCTCGCCTTCGTAAGGCGGCTCGGGGCCATCGAAGAGGCCGCACTGCATGTCGAGGATCAGCAGCGCGCGGCGGGCGGAAGGTTCTGGCATGTGTTTCTCCTGCTCATGTCGTCTGGGTGGGGGGCATGCCCCGCGTTGTCCCGGCATGGACGGAGAAACGAAAAGGCCCCGTCCATCGCTGGCGGGGCCTTGAAACAGTATGCGTTCCGACTCGATACCGTCCTCACGACCCGCCTGGCGCGGTCGTGGTGGTAGTGGTCGTGATCGGGGAAATGGCGCGCAGCGCGTCGGAATGCATGAGCGCCATGATGCGCGTGCCGGCGACCCGTCGTCAATCCCCCTGCGAAGCGCACGCCGCCTCGCCACGGCATGCTTCGCCTGCGGCTTACGCACGCTTCGGCACTGAGAAATTGCGTGAACGCGTGCCGCGCTCAATGATGCCGTACACCGACTTCCACGAAAGACATCGATGAGCGCAATCCTCCAGGGCATCAAGGTGCTCGACCTGACCCGCGTGGTCGCTGGCCCCTGGGCCACGCAGAACCTGGCCGACATGGGTGCCACCGTCTACAAGATCGAGAAGCCGGGCGACGGCGATGACACGCGCAAGATGGGGCCCTTTCTCACCGACGCGCAAGGCAGGACCAGCAATGACTCGGCCTTCTACCTGTGCTGCAATCGCGGCAAGCAGTCGATCACGGTCGACATCTCGCGGCCCGAGGGCGCCGAGCTGGTGCGCCGGCTGGCCGCGCGCTGCGACGTGGTGGTCGAGAACTACAAGGCGGGCAGCCTGCGCAAATACGGCCTCGACTACGACTCGATCCGCGCGCTGCGGCCCGACATCATCTATTGCTCGGTGACCGGCTTCGGTCCCGACGGCCCCTACGCCGCGCGCCCGGCCTACGACTTCATCCTGCAAGGCATGGCGGGCCTGATGAGCACCTGCGGCCAGCCCGACGGCAGCGCCGGCGCCGAGCCGATGCGCACATCGATCCCCATCACCGACATCCTGACCGGCCTCAACGCCAGCGTGGCCCTGATGGGCGCGCTCTACCACCGCCTCGCCACCGGCGAGGGCCAGTACATCGATGCCGCCATGCTCGATGCCTCGGTAGCGGCCAACGGCCATCTCGGCCTCGGCTACCTGATGACCGGCAAGGTCCCGGGACGCGCGGGCAACACCAACCCGGTGGCGGCACCGTCCGAAGTATTTGCCTGCCTCGACGGCCACCTGATCGTGGCGGCCGGCAACAACGGCCAGTTCGCGGCGCTGTGCAAGGTGCTGGGCTGCGCCGAGCTGCTCGACGACGAGCGCTTCCGCGAAAACACCGGCCGCGTGGCCAACCGTGCCGCGCTGCGCGATCGCATCGGCGCCTGCGTGGCCGGCTGGCATGCGGCGGAACTGCTGTCCACGCTGGAACGTGCCTTCGTGCCGTGCGGCCCGATCAATTCGCTCGACGCTGTCTTCGCCGACCCGCAGGTGCGCCATCGCGATCTGCTGCTGAAGCTGCCGCATGGCCGCGGCGTGGATGCCCCCTCCCTGCGCAGCCCGCTGCGCTTCTCCGCCACCCCGGTGGAAATGCGCGCGCCGCCGATGCTGGGCGAGCATACCGAGGCGGCGCTGCGCGCGGAACTGGGACTCGGCGACGCCGAGCTGGCGGGGCTGCGCGAGCGGGGGGTGTTGTAGCGATGACGCCGGGGAAGGCATCGCCGTGGCTGGCGCCGGCCCTCTCCCCCGGCCCCTCTCCCGCACGCGGGAGAGGGGAGCAAACCGACGGGGTGCGAAGCCCGAGCGCACCCGATAGCGCCGTCGGCCTGATCGGACACGCCAGGACGCCACCGCGTCCCGCGCCACCTCAATCGAGATGGATGTCCGCTTGCTTCACCACCGTGGCCCAGCGCGCCGCTTCCTCGCGGATGAAGGACTGGAACTGTTCGGGCGTGCCGCCGACCGGCTCGATGCCGTAGTCGACCAGGCGGGCATGGACATCGGCTTGCTTCAGCACGGCCGCCATTTCCGCCGAGAGCTTGTCCAGCACCGGCCTGGGGGTCTTCGCCGGCGCCAGCAGGCCGATCCAGCTCGAGGCGGACGCGGCGGGATAGCCGGCCTCGGCGATGGTCGGCACGTCCGGCGCGGTGGGCCAGCGCGCCGGTCCGGTGATGGCCAGGGCCTTGACCTTGCCGGCGCGCACCTGCGGCATCATGGTCTGCACCGAGTCGAAGATCACGGCGATCTGGCCGGAGAACAGATCGGGGAGCGCCGGCGAGATGCCTTTGTAGGGCACGTGGGTCATCTTGACGCCGGCCGCGCGGGCGAACAGCTCTCCCGTCAGGTGCGCGCCCGAGCCGTTGCCGCTCGAGGCAAAGGTGAGGCGCTGCGGGTTGGCCTTGCCCCAGGCCACCAGCTCCTTCACGCTGTTCGGCGGCAACTGGCCGCTGGACACCATCAGCATCGGGATGCGCCCGATCTCGCTGACCCCGGTCAGGTCCTTGACGGGGTCGTAGCTCATGTGCGAGTAGAGGCTCGGATTGATGGCGTGCGCGGCCACCACCACCAGCAACGAATAGCCGTCCGGCGAGGACTTGGCGACATTGTCCGAGCCGATCATGCCGTTGGCGCCGGGACGGTTCTCCACCACCACCGGCTGGCCCAGCCGTTCGGCCAGCTTCTGCATCACCAGCCGCGTGACGGTGTCCGACACGCCGCCCGGCGTGTAGGGCACGACCACGCGGATGGGCTTGCTCGGGTAAGCCGCCTGCGCCGCGGCGGCGGCCGGCAGCAGCGGCAGCGCCAGTGCCAGCGCGGCGGCGCCCAGCAGCGCGCGCAGGCGCAGTCGTTGCAGGCCTTGCCTGCCTTGGGGGTAAGCCATGATGTCTCCTCCGGGTGTGATGGCGCGCCCGTCTCTCGACCGGCGCGCGGTGGCCTGCCGTCCGCAGCCGGGTCTATGCCCAGCTCTGCGGGACGGACAAGGGAAAATCGAGCAGCATCTGGGCGAAGCTCTTGCCGAGCGGGTCGGAGCGCAGGCTGGCCACGCCGCCGCCGCCGAGCGCGCCGTGCAGCAGGAAGTTGAGCGCATGCAGGCCGGGCACCTCGAAGCGTTGCACCGCGCCCTCCCCCGCGTCCCTGAGCAGGTGGGCGAAATAGGCCTGCACCGCCGCCGCCGTCAGCTGCTCGCGCAACAGCGGCAGGTAACGCGGCTCGCGCGCGATCACGCCGATGTTCTCGTCGTCGCCCTTGTCGCCGCTGCGGGCATAGGCCAGCGCCACCAGCGGGCGCGCCACACGCGGCTCCTGCGGCAGCGGCGGTGCCTCCGCCGGCGCGAGCGGCACCGCCGCGACGGCTTCGCCGCAGTGGGCCGCGCAGGCCAGCACCACGCGCGCGCCTTCCATCTCCACCGCCATCGGCACCGTGGCCTTGGGTACCAGGAAGGACGACACCTTGACCACCGGCTGGATCTCGCTGCGCCCCGAGAACGACGAGCGTGTCCCCGCCGCCATCGAGGTGCCGGCGGAAGCCGCCTCGCGTTGCAGGAAGGCCAGGCCGCGTGCCAGCGGGTGGCGCGCGGCGATGCGCAGCACCACCTCGCGTGTCGGCAGCACGCGCGCATGCGGGCCGTACTGCGACTCGCAACCCAGCAGTTCCACCACCGTCTCCGAGTAGTCGGGCAGGCCCTGCTCGGCCAGCAGGCGCCGCGTGCGCGCCAGCAGCGCGTCGGCGGTGCGGCGCGCCTTGGCCGGGGCGTCGATGCCGCGGATGGCCATCATCAGGTTGAGCTGGAAGCCATCCTGCCAGGTCGCGTTGCCCTTGTAGTCACTGCCGGGCGCACGGCCGCGCGCGCCGCTCAGGCGGACCCGGCCGGGGCCGTCCTGCTCGGCCTTGACCAGGCGGAAATCGCAGGTCACGTCCGGCATGCGGTAGTCCGCCGGATCGCCCACTTCGTACAGCACCTGCTCGGCCGCCGCGGCCGCCTCGACCAGCCCGCCGGTGCCCTCCGGCTTGCTCAGCAGCACGCTGCCATCGGCCGCGCAGTCGATCACCGGGTAGCCGATGCGGTCCCAGTCCGCCACGCGCTCCCAGTCGGTGAAGAGGCCGCCGGTAGCCTGCGCGCCGCACTCGATCAGGTGGCCGGCCAGCGTGCCGGCGGCCAGGCGGTCCCAGTCGTCCCAGCGCCAGCCGAATTCGTGCACCAGCGCACCCACCACCACGGCGCTGTCGACGCAGCGGCCGGCGATGACGATCTGCGCGCCCATCTCGAGCGCACGCGCGATGCCCTGCGCGCCGGTGTAGACATTAGCCGACCAGGGCGCCTCGGGCAGGGTGCCGCCGTCGAAGGAATGCAGGCCCTGCGCGCGCCAAGGCGCGTAGTGCGGCAGCACATCGTCGCCGCTCACCACCGCGATGCGCGGCGACAGCCCCTGTTCGCGCGCCACCGCCATCAGCGCATCGCGGCAGGCGTGCGGATTGAGACCGCCGGCGTTGGCCACCACGCGCACGCCGCGTGCCAGGATCTCGCGCAGGTGCGGCGCCATCGCCGCCTGCACGAAGTCGGTGGCATAGCCGAGCGCCGGGTTCCTGGCGCGCGCGCGCGCCAGGATCGACATGGTGGTCTCGGCCAGGTAGTCGTAGACGAGGTAGTCGAGGCCGGGCACGGCCAGCAACTGCGGCGTCGCCGTGGCGGAATCGCCCCAGAAGCCGGAGGCGCCGCCGATGCGGACCGCGCCGCTGCGATTCACACCGGTGCTCATGCCTGGCCCTCCACCGTTGCGCTGCCCGGCTGCCCGGCCGACGCTGCCGGCGCTGCCTGCACGCGCGCCAGCAGCGCCCCGGCGCGCGCCTGCCCGCCGGCCCGCGCCGGCAGTTCCGCCACCACGCCGGCGAACGGCGCCACCAGGGTATGTTCCATCTTCATCGCCTCCAGCACCACCAGCGCCTGCCCCGCGGCCACGCTGGCGCCCTCTTCCACATGGACGGCGACGATGCGCGCCGTCAACGGCGCCAGCAGCGCCCCGTCCCCCGCGGCCGCGCCGGCGCCGCGCCGGCGCCGCGCATCCTCGCGCTCGAAGCGCCAGGCGCGCCCGCCCGCGCCCAGGTGCAGCACCTGGCCGTCGCGCGCGCTCACCAGCGGCCAGGCCGCGCCGGCGCATTCGACCAGCGCATCGCCGCGCGCCGGGTCGGCACGCAGCACGCGCAGCGGCAGCCGCTGCGCGGCGGCACCATCGCGTGTCTCGTGGTCGCCGGCAGGCTGCACCTGCGCCTGCCAGCCCGCGCCCTCCGGATACAGCGTCACGCGCCAGGCGCGCTCGCCCAGGCGCAGCGTCATGGCCACCGGCGCCGCCGCCAGCACTGCCGTGGCCCGCCCGTCGAGCAGGCCGGCGCTGGCCAGCGCGGCGCAGGCCACCACCGCCGGTGCCGGCTCGGCGGGCTGCAGCGCGGCCTGCAGGTGCGTGGCGACGAAGCCGGTATGGACATCGTTCGCGGCGAAGGCCGGATGCGCCAGGCAGTCAGCCAGGAAGCCCTGGTTGGTGGGCACGCCGAGCAGCACGCAGTCCTCGACCGCGCGCAGCAGCTTGCGCCGCGCCTCCTCGCGCGTGCTGCCATGGGCCACCAGCTTGGCAACCATCGAGTCATAGTGGGTCGGGATGGTGCCGCCCTCCTCGAGCGCGTGGTCGACACGCACCTCGCGCCCCTCGGCAGGCGGGCGCCAGCGCAGCACCGGCCCGCCCTGCGGCAGGAAGCCGGCCGGCACGTCCTCGGCGGTCAGGCGGACCTCGATGGCATGGCCGCGCAGCGCCACCTCGTCCTGCGACACCGGCAGCGGCTCGCCGGCCGCCACGCGCAACTGCCACTCGACCAGGTCGAAGCCGGTGATGGCTTCGGTCACCGCGTGCTCGACCTGCAGGCGCGTGTTCATCTCCATGAAGTAGAACTCGCCCTGCGCATCGAGCAGGAACTCCATGGTGCCGGCGCCGACGTAACCGATTGCGTGCGCCGCGCGCACCGCCGCTTCGCCCATGCGCGCGCGCAGGGCCGGCCCGACCGCGGGCGACGGCGCTTCTTCCACCACCTTCTGGTGGCGGCGCTGCACCGAGCAGTCGCGCTCGCCCAGGTGGATGACGTGGCCCTGGCTGTCGGCGAAGACCTGGATCTCCACGTGGCGCGGCGCGATCACCGCGCGCTCCAGGATCAGTTCCTCCGAGCCGAAGGCGGCGCCCGCCTCCGAGCGCGCGCTGGCCAGCGCGGCGGCCAGGCCGGCGCGCTCCTGCACCAGCCGCATGCCGCGGCCGCCACCGCCGGCGGCCGCCTTGACCATCAGCGGGAAACCGATGCGGGCGCCCTCCGCCAGCAGGGTGGCGTCGTCCTGCGCTTCGCCCTGGTAGCCGGGCACGCAGGGCATGTCGGCGGCCTGCATCAGGCGCTTGGCCTGGGCCTTGTTGCCCATGGCGCGGATCGCCGCCGCCGGGGGACCGACGAAGACCAGGCCGGCGGCGGCGACCGCCTCGGCAAAGTCGGCGTTCTCGGCCAGGAAGCCGTAGCCGGGGTGGATGGCGTCGGCACCGCTGGTGCGCGCCGCGGCGATGATGGCGTCGATGTTCAGGTAGGAATCGCGCGGCGCGGCGCCGCCGATGCGCACCGCGCGGTCGGCGCAGGCCACGTGCGCGCCGTGGCGGTCGGCCTCGGAATAGACGGCCACCACCCCCAGGCCGAGACGGCGTGCCGTGCGCATGATGCGCAGCGCGATCTCGCCGCGGTTGGCGACCAGCAAGGTATGGAAAGGACGGGTGCTAGCAGGCATGGCTTGGATCCGGTAAGAAAGCGGTCGGGCCGGCCGGGGCCCGTTCTCGCATCAGAACGTCAGTACATCGGTGCATCAGTGCATCGGTGCATCAGTGCGGCAGCACGGCCGGCGCTTGCGCGGCGCGCACGGCATCGGCATCGAAGTGCGCGACCCAGGCGGCATCGCGCTTGTCGCGGAAGGCCTGCACGCCTTCGGCGCCCTCGTCGCGCATGCACTCGGCAAACACGCGCGCCGCGTCGTCCAGCAGGCCGGGCAGCGGCTCCGCGCCGCAGCGCGGCACCAGTTGCTTGAAGGCGCGGTTGGCATGGGGCGCGCAGCGGCACAGCTGCGTCAGCCAGCGTGCCAGCAGCGCGTCGAGCGCGGCGCTGTCCACGGCCAGTTCGTCGACCACGCCGAGCGCGCGCGCCGCCTCGCCGCTGACGCGCTCGCCCGTCAGGCCCAGGCGGCGCGTGACGCGCGCACCCAGCCGCGCCACCACGAAGGGGGCGATCTGGGCGGCGATGGTGCCGAGCGAGGTCTCGCTCAGCGCGAAGCGCGCGTCCTGCGTGGCCAGTACCACGTCGGCGGCGCAGGCCAGGCCCATGCCACCGCCCATGGCCGCGCCCTCCACCACCGCGATCACCGGCAGCGGCAGTTCGGCCAAGGCCTGCATGAAATGGCCGAACAGGCGGTTGCGCGCGGCCACGGGGTCATCGAGCCCCGGCGCGGCCGCCAGGCGCGCCTGGAAGTTGCCCACGTTGCCGCCGGCGCAGAAGAAGCCCTGGGCGCCGCGCAGCACCAGCGCCCGCAGCGAGGTATCGCGGCGCGCCGCGTCGACCGCCGCGGCCAGCTCGTCCACCACCTCCGGCGCCAGCGCGTTGCGCGTGGCGGGGCGGTTCAGCGTGACGAAGAGCACGTCCTGGTAGCGGCGGACGATGACCGGTGCTTGTGCGGCGTCGTAGGGCATGGCGATTGACGAAAGGTGATTGGCGTTTGGTGATTGGCGATCGGCAGCGGGTGCTGCCTTGCCAAGGTAAGGCGATGGCCCGGCCCTGGCGGCCGTGCGGCACGCTCAGCCGCGCGCCATCAACCCCATCTGCTTGGCGATCACGGTCAGCATGACCTCGTCGGCGCCGCCGCCGATCGAGCCCAGGCGGAAGTCGCGGTAGGCGCGCGAGACCGGGTTGTCCCAGGTGTAGCCCATGCCGCCCTGGAACTGCATGCACCAGTCGGCGATCTCGCGCGATACGCGGCCGGCCTTGAGCTTGGCCATCGAGGCCAGCTCGACCACGTCGCCGCCGTCGATATAGGTCTGCGTGGCCATGTAGACCAGCGCGCGCAGGGCCTCCAGCTCGGTCTTCAGCTCGGCCAGCTTGAACTGGATGAACTGGTTGTCCAGCAGCGGCTTGCCGAAGGCGTTGCGCTGGCGCAGGTAGGCGGCGGTCTCCTCGATCAGCCAGCCGGCGGCGAGCCGCCGCGCGGCGCCGTTCAGGCGCTCCTCCTGGAACTGCTTCATCTGGTAGATGAAACCCATGCCCTCCTCGCCGATGCGGTTGCGCGCAGGCACCCGCACCTCGTCGAAGAAGATCTGCGCGGTGTCCGAGCTCCACATGCCGAACTTCTTGATCTTCTGCACCTCGACGCCGCGCGCGCGCTTGCCGCCCTCCCGCAGCGGCACGATGATCAGCGACTTGTTCTTGTGCACCGGACCGTCGGAGGTGTTGCACAGCAGGCAGATCCAGTCGGCCTGGGTGCCGTTGGTGATCCACATCTTGGAGCCGCTGATCACGTAGTCGTCGCCATCGCGGCGCGCGCGCGTCTTCAGCGAGGCCACGTCGGAGCCGGCGCCCGCCTCCGACACCCCGATCGACACCACCATTTCGCCGGCGATGGCCGGCGCCAGGAACTCGCGCTTGAGCGCGTCCGAGCCGAAGGCTGCCAGCGCCGGCGTGGCCATGTCGGTCTGCACGCCGATGCCCATGCCGATGCCCTGCGCGCGGATATGGCCGAGCGCCTCGGCGGCGGCGACCGCGTAGGAGAAGTCCAGTCCCAGGCCGCCGTACTCGACCGGCTTGGTGATGCCGAGGAAGCCGAGCTCGCCCATCTGCTTGAACAGGGCGTGGGCGGGGAAGATCTCGGCGGCCTCCCATTCGTCGACGTGCGGATCGATCTCCGCCGAGACGAAGCGGCGGATGCTGTCCATGATGTTGCGGTGGTCTTCGGTGTAGAGCATCACTTGTCTCCTGAACTGCTGTGGTCTGGTCGGATCTGGTGGGATCGGTTGTGTCGTACGGGGCGGCTCCCGGGCGTCGTGGCGGCAAGGCCGGGGGAGAGGGCTGGCATGCGCTGGAATGACCCCGCTCGCTCCATGCAGGCGCCTGCCCTCTCCCCCGGCCCCTCTCCCGCATGCGGGAGAGGGGAGCGAACCCGCGCCGCGCTCGCTTCGATCACGCGCCCCGGAAACTCGCCTCAGAAGCGCGCCACGCCGAACTGCACCGGCCGCAGCGCGCGCGCCTGCGCCTCGCGCGCCGTGGCCAGCACGAAGGCCAGCACGGCACGCGTGTCGCGCGGATCGATCACGCCGTCGTCCAGCAGCAGCCCGCTGGTGACGAAGGCACTGGCCTGGCGCTCGAAGTTGGCGACGATCTCCGCGGTCTGCTGCGCCAGGCGCGCTTCGTCGACCGCCGCGCCCTTGCGCTCGGCCTGCTGGCGCGCGACGATCTCCAGCGTCATCGCCGCCTGTTCCCCGCCCATCACCGCGGTGCGTGCATTCGGCCACGAGAAGCAGAAGCGCGGGCGGAAGCCGCGTCCGCACATGCCGAAATTGCCGGCGCCATAGGACGCGCCGCAGTACAGCGTGATCTGCGGCACCTTGGAGTTGGACAGGGCCTGGATCATCTTCGAGCCGTGCTTGATCATGCCGGCCTCCTCCGAGGCCCGGCCGACGATGAAGCCGGTGGTGTTCTGCAGGAAGACGATGGGGGTGCCGGACTGGTTGCAGGCCTGGATGAACTGGGCGGCCTTGGTGGCGCCGGCCGGGTCGATCGGCCCGTTGTTGGTGATGAAGCCCACCGCATGGCCCTCGATACGCGCATGGCCGCATACAGTGGCCGGACCGTAGTCCGGCTTGAAGGGCAGCCAGGCGGAATCGTCGACCAGGCGCCCGATCACTTCCACCATGTCGACCGGCCGCTTGATGTCCAGCGTCATCACGCCGAGCAGTTCGTCGGCATCGAGGCGCGGCGGCCGTGCCGGCTGCGCGGCCGGCACGCCCGCATCGGCCCAGTCCAGGCTGGCCATCACGTCGCGCGCCATGGCGATCGCATGTTCGTCGTCCTCGGCCAGGTACTCGGCGAGGCCGCTGATGCCGCCATGCATGTCGGCCCCGCCCAGCTCCTCGTCGGTGGCGATCTCGCCGGTGGCGGCCTTCAGCAGCGGCGGCCCGGCCAGGAAGGCGCGCGCGCGCTGGCGCACCATCACCACGTAGTCGGACAGGCCCGGCATGTACGCCCCGCCCGCGGTGGACGAGCCGTGCACCACGGTGATCACCGGCAGGCCGGCGGCCGACAGCCGCGCCAGGTTGTAGAAGATGGCGCCGCCGCGGATGAACTTGTCGACACGGTACTTGCGCAGGTTGGCGCCGGCCGACTCCACCAGGTGGACGAAGGGCAGCCGGTTTTCCAGCGCGATCTCCTGGCAGCGCATCATCTTCAGGTTGCCGCCCTCGGTCATGGCGCCCGCGTCGATACCGGAGTCGGTCACCACCACCATGCAGCGCACGCCGCTGACAAAGCCGATGCCGGCCAGCAGCGAGCCGCCGGGGATGGAGGTCGCGTGGTCGGGATCATCCATGCCGTAGCCGGCCAGCTTGGCCAGCGCGAGGTAAGGCGAGCCGGGATCGAGCAGGCGCGCCAGGCGTTCGCGCGGCAGCAGCGCCCCGCGCTTGGCGAAGGCCGGGCGGGCGCGCTCCGAGGCATCGCTGGCGCGGCGCTCGAGCACCTGCATCTGCTCGATCAGCGCGGCCATGCCGCTGCGCTGCGTGGCGAAGGCGGCGGATGCCGGGTCGAGGCGGGATTCGATGGGAGTCATGGCACAGGGGGTGGTTCCGTGATGGAGCGATTGCAAACCATGGCCGTCCCGCTCACAACTGGAAAACCGGTCTTTGTGCATAATGTGCACAAACGCACGAACGTGCCGGATCCGCCGGAGCACCGGATGCTCCGGCCGCCCGCCTCGCCACGGCATCACGTCACCATCACGTCGCCATTGCGTCGCCATTGCGTCGCCATTGCGTCACCATTACGTCACCATTACGCACCCCGATGAGCGCCAGCCCCCTCCCCGCCCTCCCTGCCCGCCCGGGCGTGCAAAGCCTGGCGCGCGTCTTCACCTTGCTGGAGTTGCTTGCCGCGCACAACGGCACGGGCCTGGCGCTCCCCGACCTGGCGGCACTGGCCGGCATCGACCGCACCACGGCGCACCGCATGGTGCGTTTCCTCGAAAGCGCCGGCCAGGTGGAGCGCGAAGCCGCCGGCAAGCGCTACCACCTCGGCCCGGCGGCGATGGCACTGGGCCTGCGCGCACTGAACCGCACCGCAGCCGACAGCGCCCTGGTGGTGAAGATGAAGGCTCTGGCCCGCCTGACCGGCGACACCGTATTCCTGATCGCCCGCCTGGGCGACCACGGCCACTGCCTGCACACCGAGGAAGGCAGCCACCGCATCAAGTCCTTCCACATGCTGACCGGCAGTTCGCGCCTGCTGGGCCAGGGCACCGGCAGCATGGCCTTGCTGGCCGGGCTGGACAACAGCGAGATCGCCGCGCACTTCGCCCGCCACCGCGGCGAGTACGAGGCCGGCGGACTGAGCCTGCTCAAGCTGCAGCGCGGCGTCGAGCGCTGCCGCCGGCTGGGCTACGCGCTGGCCGGTGCCGAAGGCGTGGCGGGCATCGGCTACGTGCTGCCACCGCCGATGGGGCCGGATGCGGCCATCAGCATCGTCTCCGCCACCACGCGCATGCCGGCGAGCCGGCGCCATGAGATGGGCGGCGTGATCGCGGCGATGTTCGCCTGAGGCGGGCGTACGGGCCCGAGGGCCAAGCTAGGCTAGGCTAGGCTCGAGCTCCGTCCGCATCGCGGATGTCAGTTGCCGCCGCCATCCTGCGCGCCGGCCGGCGGCTGCTGGCACCAGTGGCGCAGCGTCCGCGCGGCGGCGCCATCCACCTGTGCCGGCCCGCCGCTGCTCAGGGCGAACACCGCGCCATGGGCGACCCAGGTGCAGGCATCGGCCTGCGCGGCGGACACGGCGCGCAGCGTGGCCTCGCGGCCGAGCATGGCGGCGAACAGGTTGCCACCGTTGCGCTTGAGCCAGGCTTCCTTGAGGGTCCAGGCGTGCAGGAAGGCCAGCAGCCGTGCCGGCTCGTCCGCCTCCGCGCGCACCAGGTCGGGCAGCGCAGCGCGTTCGGCGGCGCTGCTGGTGGCCTCGGCCAGCGCGGCCAGGCCGCGGCGCGGCCGGATCGCTTCCAGGTCCAGGCCGACCGGCGCGGCGGCCACCGCACAGGCCACGCGGTCGGCCGAATGCGAGAGCGAAATCCAGGCCGGATACGGCCCGCTCGCCAGCGGCGGGCCCTCGCCTCCCGCCGACAGGGTCCAGTCGCCCCAGCCGCCGCCCATGGCCCGGGCCAGCGCCTGGCGCGCCAGCCAGCGGCCGGCGACGAACTGCGCGCGGCGCCGGCCGGCCGACAGGGCGGCAAAGCGGACCAGCTCGGCGGGCGACAGCCAGCCGGCCGGCGGCGGCAGCGCGCGCATGAGCCCGTCCACGGTGTCCGTCAGCACGGTCACGCGCAGGGCTGCGGGTGTGGAGGCCGGCGCCTGCCCGCTCACCTGCCCGCTCACCTGCCCGCGCACGCGCCCGCGCCCTGGCCGCCCGGTGCCGTTCAGTTGGCGACCTTGGCGTAGGTGCCCTTCAGGGCAACGCCCACCACCACCGCGCCGGCGTGGCACTCATAGTCGGTCGCGCTCGCCATCTCGTTCTTCTTGTAGTAGCTGACGATATTGACCACGGCATTGGAGCCGTTTTCCCTGGCCTTGTCCTGGAACGCCAGCAGGGCCGACAGCGCGGCCCAGCGGCAGGCGTCCTCGTCGCTCTTGCCCACGCCGTTGGTCTTGCGGTTGGAGACGTCGCTGTCCTTGGTCTCGAGCACCTTGGGGGTCTTCTGCCCGCTCAGGAAGAAGCGCACGGAGCCATCCAGCTTTTCCTTGGCTTCCGGCATGTCCAGCACCTCCTGCAGCGGCAGCAGATACCTGGTGTCGCGCGCGAGCGCCGGGGTCGCATGCAGCGCGGTGGCGCACAGGGCGGCGGCGGCGATGGACAGCGTGAACTTCATGGGAATTCCTCCTGCTCGGTAAGGATGGTGGAAAAAGGCGGCCGCCAGCGCGGCCGCCGGTGGAATCAGGCCGGCCAGCGGCGGAACACCAGCGAAGTGTTGATGCCGCCGAAGGCGAAGTTGTTGCTCATGACGAATTCCGCGTCGAGGCGGCGCGGCGCGCCGATGATGTGGTCGAGCGGCGCGCAGCGCGCATCGGGCGTGGCCAGGTTCAGCGTCGGCGCGAACCAGCCGTCGCGCTGCATCTCGATGGTCATCCATGCCTCGAGCGCGCCGCAGGCGCCCAGCGTATGCCCGATGTAGCTCTTCAGCGAGCTGACCGGCACCGCGTCGCCGAGCACCGCGTGGGTGGCCTGCGCCTCGGCGATGTCGCCGTGCTCGGTCGCGGTGCCGTGCGCATTCACGTAGCCGATGCGCGCGGGCTCCAGCCCGGCGTCCTCCAGCGCCAGCCGCATGGCCTGGGCCATGGTGTCGGCCTTGGGCTGGGTCACGTGGGCGCCGTCGCTGTTGGTGCCGAAGCCGACGATCTCGGCCAGGATGCGCGCGCCGCGCGCCTGCGCGTGTTCGAGCTCTTCCAGCAGCAGCGTGCCGGCGCCCTCGCCAAGCACCAGCCCGTCGCGCGCGCCGTCGAAGGGGCGCGGCGTGGTGTGCGGCGCATCGTTGCGCGTGCTGGTGGCGAACAGGGTGTCGAACACCGCGGCCTCGGTCGGGTCGAGTTCTTCCGCCCCGCCGGCCAGCATGGCCACCTGGCGCCCGGCGCGGATCGCCTCGTAGGCATAGCCGATGCCCTGGCTGCCCGAGGTGCAGGCGCTCGAGGTGGTGATGATGCGGCCGGTGATGCCGAAGAACACCCCCATGTTGACCGCCGTGGTGTGCGGCATCATGCGGATATAGGTGGTGGCCGTGATGTCCTCGGTCGAGCGCTCGGTAAGCATGCGGCCGAAGTCCGCCACGGCCGCCGGCGTGCCGGTCGAGGAACCATAGGCGATACCCAGCCGGCCGCTGCCGAGCAGCGGGTCGCCTTCGAGCCCGGCCTGGCGCAGGGCGGCCTCCGCCGCCAGTACCGACATCAGCGCCACCCGCCCCATCGCGCGCGTGCGCTTGCGCGTGTAGTGCTCCGGCAGCTCGAAGTCCGGCACCGGTGCCGCGAGCTGGGTGTTCAGGCCGCGGAAACTGGCCCAGTCCGGCATGCGCACCACGGCGCTGCGCCCTTCCTGCAGGCGCGCGCGCACCGCCGCCCAATCGTTGCCCAGCGCGCAGACCGCGCCGGCGCCGGTGACCACGACACGCTTCATCCGATCATCCCTCCGTTGACCGAGATCACCTGGCGGGTGATGTAGGCCGCGTCCGGCGACATCAGGAAGGCCACCGCCGCCGCGACTTCGTCGGGCGTGCCGAGGCGGCGCGCCGGGATCATCTTCAGCGCCTCCTCGCGTACGTGCGCTTCGACCATGTCGGTATCGATCAGCCCCGGCGCCACGCAGTTGACGGTGATGGCGCGCTTGGCCAGTTCGATCGCGAGCGCCTTGGTGGCGCCGATGATGCCTGCCTTGGCCGCGCTGTAGTTGGCCTGGCCGCGATTACCCACCAGCCCCGAGACCGAGGACAGCGTGACGATGCGGCCCGGCGCGCGGCGCTGCACCATCGGCATCACGACCGGGTTCAGCACGTTGTAGAAGGCGTCCAGGTTGGTGTGCACCACCTCGTCCCATTCCTCGCCGCTCATGGCCGGGAACGCGGCATCGCGCGCCAGCCCGGCGTTGCAGACCACGCCGTAGTAGCAGCCGTGCGCCTCGATGTCGGCCAGCAGGGCGGCGCTGCTGGCGGCACGGTCGGCCACGTCGAAGCTCAGCACGCGCGCGCTGCGGCCGAGCGCGCGCACGGCGTCGGCGACCGACTCCGCTTCATCGCGCCGCGCGCGGCAGTGCACGACGATGTCGTAGCCGTCGCGCGCCAGGCGCAGCGCCACCGCGCGGCCGATGCCGCGCGAGGATCCGGTGACGAGTACGTTGAGGTTGCTCATGCTTGTTACCCTTGGAATTTCCCTGCTTGTGTCGCTTCAGGTTGTGTCGTTGGCCGCGTGCCCGCCTGCGCCTGCAGGAAAGCCTGCGCGTCGTCGGGCTGGTAGACGGAGAGGTTGGCCTGCGCCAGCATGCGGCCGTCCTGCTCGATGGTGCAGGCGAACATGCCCAGTCCGTTGTCGCCCGCCAGCTCCGAGCGCACGCGGATGGTCAGTTCGCTGCCGACCGCGAAGGAAGGCTGCGCGCATTCGTAGCGGCGCGTGCCGAGCAGGAAGCCGATGCCCGGCGCCCGCCCGGCGCGGCGGTCGCGCATGCCGGCCCAGGCCGCGATGGTCTGCGCCATGTACTCCACGCCGACCCAGGCCGGCATGCCGGCCTCGTCGACGAAGAGCTGGGTGGCGCGCACCGTGGCGCGCGCCACCGCGTCGTCCTCGCCGGCATGCAGCAAGGCGTCGATCAGCAGCATGGCACCGGCGTGCGGCACCACCTCGGCCACCGGCGGCAGCACCTCGGGCGCCGCCGCGAGAGGGCTCGCCGCCACCCCGGCGATGCCGGCATCCTGGCTGTCAGTCATCTGCGCTGTCTCCATCATGTTCAGCCCTGGTCCAGCAGCAGCACGCCGTTGCTGCCGCCGAAGGCGAAGGAATTGCTCATCAGGTAGCGCGGCGCCCGCCCCAGCGCGTCGCCGGGCGCCACCAGCGGCTGCGGCGGCAAGGCCGGATCGGCCACGCCGTCCCACCAGTGCGGCGGCAGCCTGCCCTGAGGATTGTCCACCAGCGTCAGCCACAGCAGTGCGGCTTCGATCGCCCCGGCGGCACCGAGCGCATGGCCGGTCAGCGGCTTGGTCGAGCTGACCGGGACGTCGCTGCCCAGCAGCGCTGCCACCGCAGGCAGTTCCATGGCATCGTTCTGTGGCGTGGCGGTGCCGTGCAGGTTGACGTAGTCGACCGCGCGCGCGTCGATGCCGGCGCGGGCCAGCGCCTGCGCCATCGCCGTGCGCGCGCCCTGCCCGCCCGGCTCGGGTGCCGAGATATGGTAGGCATCGGCGCTTTCGCCCCAGCCCGCGAGCCGCACCGGGCCCGCTTCGCGCGTCATCAGGAACAGCGCCGCGCCTTCCCCGAGGTGGATGCCGGCGCGGTTGGCCGACAGCGGCAGGCAGCGCTGCGGGCTGACCGACTCCAGCGCGCGGAAGCCGGCGATGGTGAAGCCGCACAAGGTATCCACGCCGCCGCACAGCACCGCATCGGCGGCGCCGCAGGCGAGCAGGCGCGCGGCGGCGGCCATCGCCTTGGCGCTGGAGGAGCAGGCGGTCGACAGCACATAGGCCGGCCCGCGCGCGCCGGTGAGGCGGGCGAGAAAGTGCGCGGGCGAGCCCAGTTCCTGCTGCCCGTACACATAGCCTGCCGGCCACGTGCCGGACGCCGCGCGCGCCGCCACCGCGCGCTCGCCTTCGGCGATGCCGGAGGTACTGGTGCCCAGCACCACCGCCACGCGTGCCGGACCGTGCCGCGCCACCGCCGCGTCGACAGCGGCGCGGAGCGGTTCCAGCGCGGCCAGCAGCATGGCGTTGTTGCGCGTGCGCTGCGCCACCGGCGTGTCCGCCGGCAACGCGGCGGCGGCATCGGCGGCCAAGGGCGCCGTGCCCAGGTGCAGGCACTCGCCCGGGGTGTAGCGCTCGGTCAGCTCGCCGCCGGCGGGACCATCGCTGCGCCACAGCGCCGCGCGCACGGCCTCGGCGCCGATGCCGAGCGCGCACGCCACGCCCATCTGGTTGAGGAATACGGTCATGGGCGGACTCCATCGCCGGCCGGCGCCGCAGCCAGGTTGCGGATCTCCAGCGTGTAGCCATCGCGCCGGTGGGCCAGCGCAATGAGCCGGTCGCCGCGATTGTCCGGGTCGCCCGGATAACCGATCGCGACCACGGCTTCGGCGCCCTGGCGCAGCTCGCGCCAGCCCGGCCCCTCGGCCAGGGTCCAGCCCGGCGGCAGCGCCGCCGCCACCGCGGCCGACGGCCACAGCGCCAGCTGCAGGTCGCTCAGGATGCGCTCCGGCACCAGCTCGGCCGGAGCCCACGGCGAACGCGACACCTGCAGGCGGGTGCCGTCCCAGGCCAGGCGCGCCAGCACCTGCCCGCCCGCCAGCGCGGCGAGCCGGGTCGTGCCGGCATCGGCCTCGAGCAGGGCCTGCAGTTCGCGCACGTGGTCGGCGCCGGCGCCATCGCGGAAGCGCACGCGGATCTGCTGCTGCCAGGCCAGGGTGCGCCCCAGCGCGGCCGGCGCAAGCCGCAGCAGCGGCGTGGCGGCGGCCGCAGCGGCCGGAGCGGGCGACGCAGCCGCCACGGCCGGGCTGGCGGCGGGCGGCGCGGACGTGCCGCAGCCGGCAGAGACCCATGCCGTCACCAGGGCGGACACCAGCGCCGGCATGGCATCACGCCACGCCAGGCGGTCGGGGCTCAGTCGGCGCAAAACTGCTCCAGCACGTTGAGGCGGCGGCGCGACTCGGTGACGAAGGGGTTGTCGCGGTCCCAGGCGTAGCCGGCCAGGATGGCGCTGATCATGCGGCGGATCTCGTCGGTGGCGTCGGGATGGAAGATCAGCTTCTGGAAGCGCCCTTCGTACCAGGCTTCGACGAAGGTGCGGAAGCAATCCACGCCGGCCTTCAGCGGCCGGGCGAACTCGGCCTCCCAGTCGACCGCCTCGCCGGCGAAACGGCGTGCCAGGCAGTCCGCCGCCAGGCTGGCCGACTTGAAGGCGATGGTGACGCCGGAGGAGAACACCGGGTCGAGAAACTCGCCCGCGTTGCCCAGCAGCGCATAGCCGTTGCCCCACAGCGAGCTGACGTTGGCCGAGTAGCCGGCGATCTGCCGTGCCGGCGTATCCCAGCGCGCATCGGCCAGCAAGCGCGCCAGGCCCGGCTCTTCGCCGACCAGGGTGCGCAGGCGCGCCATTTCGTCGCCGGCGTAGCCGTCGAGGAATTCCTTGCGCGCGACCACCCCTTGCGAGCAGCGGCCGTTGGAGAAGGGAATGGTCCAGTACCAGACGTCGACGTGCTCGGGGTGCACGCTGATCAGGATCTTGTTGCGGTCGAACTCGCCGCTGGGGATGCGATCCTCGACGTGGGTGAACAGCGCGCTGCGCACCGGGAAGCCGGAGGGCGACTCGAGCTGCAGCAGGCGCGGCAGCACGCGGCCGAAGCCGGAGGCATCGAGCAGGAAGCCGGCGCTCACCTGGTAGCGCGCGCCGTCCGGCGCCTGCACCGTCACCAGCGGGCGGGCACCGCTCACGTCGACGGCCAGCACCTGGTGCCGGAAGCGGACCTCGGCGCCCTGGCGCGCGGCTTCCCGGATCAGCACGTCGTCGAAGTGCGCGCGCTGGACCTGGTAGGTGGTGCCCCAGCCCGGCGAGAACTTGTCGCGGAAATCGAAGGCCGTATGGCGGCCGGCGCGCGAGAAGGCGGCGCCGTTCTTGTACTGGAAGCCCGCTTCCACCACGGCCTGCAGCATCCCTGCCGCCTCGATATAGGCCATGCTCTGCGGCAGCAGGCTCTCGCCGATCGAGAAACGCGGGAACGTCTCCTTCTCCAGCACCAGCACCTGGATGCCGCGCTGGCGCAGCAGCCCCGCGGCGACCGAGCCCGCCGGGCCCGCGCCGATGATCAGCACATCGACCTGTTCTACCTGTTCGCTTGTCATGCAGCGTACTCCATCCTTCTCGAATTCCTGCCCCGTCATGGCGCCCCCCGCGGGTGCGCTGGCACGAAGCCTCGATCTCCTGGTGCCCCGCCCGGCGCCTGCGCCGGACGGAACCATGGCGCCAGTCCCCACACGGTGCCGACGCCGGCCAGCATGGTCAGCCCGAACACGCGCAGCGCCGGCGTCGCCGACAGCGCGAGCAGGCCGAAGGCCAGCAGCGTGCTCGCCGCGCCCAGCACCACGGCGGTCCAGGAGGCGCCGTCGCCGGGGTGCTCCAGCAGGAAAATGCCGTAGTCGACACCGACGCCGAGCAGCAAGGCCAGCGCCAGCACCGAGAACAATTGCAGCGGCATCTGCAGCCAGCCCAGCAGCGCCAGCGCGGCAAGCGCCGCCAGCAGCGTCGGCGCCAGCGCCCGCCAGCTGGCGCGGCCATAGCGCCACGCCAGCAGCAGGGCGACGCCGGCGGCACCGGCCAGCAGCAGCCAGCTCATCAATTGGCGGTAGTGGCGCAGCAGGCGGCTCATGCCGTCCACGCGGTCCACCCACTGTACGCCAGACAGCCCGCTCACCGCATCCGCCACCGCGCGCATCGTGCCGGGACGCTCCAGCCCCTGCAGCAGGATCACGCTCGCATACCCTTGATCGATCCGGCCCAGCCACAGCGGGCGCAGCATGGCGGACACCGGGTGCCGCAGCCAGTCTTCCAGGCGCAGCGGGCTGCCCGCCGGTGCGCGCGCCGGCACAACCGCCGCGCCGCCGAGGGCCTGCGCCACGCGCGCCCGCGCGGCCGCCTCCAGCGGCGCCGCCAGCGCAGCGTCCGCCTGCTGGCGCCGGGCCGACGGCACCCAGTCCGACAAGGCCAGCAGCCCGGCCAGTTCCTGCCGCGCCAGCAGCGGCGCCAGCGCCGCGCGCGCGGCTTCCTCGCGCTCCAGCACCTGGTCGGGCGAGCCACCCCGCACCAGCACGAACTGCGCGGGGCTGGGCGCCGCCAGCAGGCGGCCGGCGGCGCGCTGCGCCGCCACCAGCGCCGCCGGCGAACTCTGCAGCTGGCGCACATCGTCGGCCACCTGCAGCCGCATCAGGCCGGGCACGATCCACACCGCCAGCGCAAGCGCCAGCAGCACCGTGGCACGATTGGCGCCCACGCGCGGCCAGCGCGCCAGGTTGGCGGCCAGCCGCTGCGACAGCGGGGTCGGGCGCAGGCCGCCGCGGTCCAGCCAGGGGAACCACAGCACGACCGTGAGGCAGGCCGCCACCAGGCCGGTGGCCGAGAACAGCGCCATCTGGCGCAGGCCCGGGAACGGCGCGATGCCCAGCGCCAGGTAGGCCACCACGCTGGTCGCCAGGGCCAGCGCCATGCCGGGCAGCAGCGCGCGCATCACGCGCCGTGGCGGCGCACCGCCCTCGGCCTGGCGCGCGACGAAGTAGTGGATGCCGTAGTCCTCGGCCACCCCGACCAGGCTGGCGCCGAACACCAGGGTGATCAAGTGCACCCGCTCGAACACCAGCGCCGTCACCGACAGCGCGGCCGCCGTGCCGATCGCCAGGGACAGCGCCACCAGCACGATCGGACGCAGCGAGCGGAAGGCCAGCCACACCAGCAGCAGCACCGCCGCCAGCGAGCCGAGTCCGATCACGTTCATCTCGCGGTTGGCCTGCGCCGCGGCGGCCTCGGCGTGCAGCGGGATGCCGGCGGCGATGACCTCGACCGCGCCGGCGGGGTCCGCCTGCGCAGCGGCGCGGGCGCGCGCCAGCAGGTCGGCATAGTCGGTCGCGCCGCTGGCGCTGAAGGCCGGCCGTGTGATGCGGTAGCTCAGCACCACCCAGTGGCGCCCGTCGGCCTCGACGGTAGCGAGGCCGTCGCGTTCCTGCACGCGCGTGGCGCCGGCGCGCGCCAGCCACCATTGCGGCCACAGGCCGAGCGGGTCCTCGCTCCATTGCGTCAGGCGGGGGCCGGCCGACAACTGGTAGAGGCGCGCCAGCGCCTGCCGCGCCAGGTCCTCGCCATCGGCGGCGCGCAGCATCTGCCGCTGCCCGTCGGTCAGCAGGCGGTCGCGCCACGGGCGGTAGAAATCCAGCGCGGCATCGAAATCGAAGGCGGCGAAG
Source organism: Cupriavidus sp. USMAA2-4 (assembly GCF_001854305.1). Classification (NCBI taxonomy): domain Bacteria; kingdom Pseudomonadati; phylum Pseudomonadota; class Betaproteobacteria; order Burkholderiales; family Burkholderiaceae; genus Cupriavidus; species Cupriavidus sp. USMAA2-4. Next base: position 3,514,712 of record NZ_CP017749.1, read on the forward strand.
CGGTCCTGCGGCTGCAGCAGGCCGCCCCCGTCGCCGAGCGCGGCGCTGAAGCGGCGCGCGGCGGCGCGCGCCTGCTCCCAGGCCGGCGCCCCCACCAGCACGGCGACCTCGCGCGAGGCGCCGTCGGCCAACTGGCGCAGGGCCTGGTCCGCCAGCGCGCTGCGCGCATCGGCCGGCAGCAATGCCATCACGTCGGTGTCGAGCCGGGCATCGCGCCAGAACTGCACCTGGTGCACGACCAGTGCCAGCACCAGCAGCAGCCAGGCGAAGGCCAGCGCGCGTGCGCTCGCGGGCCCGCGGCTAGTCAAAGCGCCGCTCCTGCTCGGGCGTCAGGCGGGCCGCCGTGCCGGGCTCGATCATCCGCACCAGCGTGCTGTCGCCGCCCGCCTCCTCCCAGCGCACCGAGCGGACGAAGCGGTCGCCGCTCAGCTCGATGCGGCTGAACGCCCTGCGCAGACCGGCGTCGGCCGGCACCAGCGACAGCGACCAGCCGTGCGCGCCGGTCAGTTTACCCTCCGCCTGGAAGCGTGCCGCCAAGGCGCGCAGGTCGCCCTGCAGCATGGCCATCACGGTCTGCGCCACCTGCCGCATGGCGGGCTGCACATCGGCCTGCAGCTGCTGCTGCACGGTGCCGTCGGCGCCGCGCATCACCAGCCGCTCGGGCGTCACCAGCAGGCTGGAGACGAAGGGCTCGCGCGTCTGCCAGGACACGCCGCGCCCGCGCGCCAGCACGAAGTCGCCGCGCGCCACGAGCGGGTTGGCGAAGCCAGCCAGGCGGCGCGTCTGCTCGAAGCGGCCGTGGACGACCGGCGCGGGATCCAGCCGCGCGGCCACGCCAGCCAGCACGTCGGCCGCCGGGGCGGACGCGCGCTGCGCCGGCGGCGGCGCAGCCAGCGCGCCGCTGCCCAGCAGCAACGCCAGCAGGCCGGCGGCGCCCGCCTGGCCCAGCCTCATGGCTTGATCCCCAGGCGCTCCCACAGCACCGGCGGACAGACGAAGCAGAGTTCCCCGCTGGTCGCTTCCACCGCCACCTGGATGGTGTAGCCCTTGGTCAGGCGCCGCCCGCTGGCCGCGTCGCGCACCAGGTACTCGATCTTCAGGCGGTTCTCCCACTCGGTGATGGTGGCGCGCACCAGCACGGACTGGCCATAGTGCAACGGCTGGACGTACTTGATGCGCAGGTCGACCACCGGCCACAGGTAGCCGGAATCGCGCATGGCGGGATAGTCGTAGCGGTAGCGCGCCAGCAGCGCGCAGCGCGCCTGCTCGAAGTAGCGCAGGTAATTGCCGTGCCAGACCACGTTCATCGGGTCGAGGTCGTGGAAGGCAGGTGTCAGGGTGATCTCGTGGCTGAGTTCGGATGTCATGGGCCGTTCCGTTGCGGGCGCGTCGCGCCATCCTGTCCGGACGCGGCGGATGCCTCGCCGCCGGCCCAGAAGTCGTAGAAATTGAACCACTCGTAGGGCGAGGCCAGCAGCAGCGCCTGCAGCCACGCGGCAAAGCCGGCGGCATGCGCGGCCAGCGCGGCCTCGCGCCCGCCGCGCGGCAGGCGCACGTCGCGCGCCAGCTCGGTGAAACGCAGCAGGTGGCCGCCACGCGTGCGCACGCAGCCCAGCGCGAACAGCGGACACTCCATCAAGGCCGCCAGCACGTACGGGCCCACGGGAAAGCGCGCGGGCGCGCCAAGGAAGGGCACGCGCACCGCGCGCCCGCCGTGCACCGGCACGCGATCGCCGGCGATGGCGACGAACTCCCCGGCACGCACCCGCGCCGCCAGTTCCGCGGCGCTGGCCGGCGTGAGGTCGTCGACCTGGTAGAGCTGCAGGCCGGAACGCGGATCCAGGCGCGCCAGGATGCGGTTGAAGCGCTCGGCATGGGCGGTGTGCACGAGCACCGTCAGGCGCAGCCCGGCACGCTGGCCGGCCAGCGCCCGGCACAGCTCCAGGCAGCCCATGTGCGCGGTGACGATGATGCCGCCCTGCCCCGACTCGATCTGGCGCAGCAGCACCGCCTCGCCTTCGCGCCGCACCGCGCCGAAGGGATAGCGCCCGCCGATGGCCAGCAGCTTGTCCAGCAGCGTCTCGCCGAAGGACAGCAGGTGGCGCAGGCTGTGGCGCCGCCCGGGCTGCGTGCCGGCGGGCAGCCCGGTGGCACCGCCCTGTTCCTGCACGCGCCGCAGATAGTCGAGCGAGGCGTGGCGCGCCAGCGGATTGGCCAGCCAGTAGTAGGCGACCACCGGATACAGCACCAGGCGGAACAGGCCGCGGCCACACACGCGGTACAGCGCGTACAGGCACCAGATGCCCCACACCGAGGTGGTCTCGCCGATGGTGCTCCAATGGCGCGGTGCCTGCGGCGTGCTCATGGCCGGGCTCCGCCGGCCGCGCGCGGCAATCTGCGCCACAGCAGCCACGGCAGGCGCCGCAGCATGCCGGCAAACAGGCGCGCATGCATGCAGGAAATCAGCACGTTGTCGCGCCAGACGCGGAAGTGCGACACCCCGTCGGCGGGATAGGTCACGCGCGTCGGCACATTGACGATGGCCACGCCGCGCCAGACCAGGTGCACCAGGATCTCGGTGTCGAACTCCATGCGCTTGCCCAGCGCCTGCCGCGCCAGCAGCGCCCGCACCGGCGCCAGCGGATAGACGCGCAGCCCGCACATGGAATCGCGGATGGCCAGCGACAAGGTGTTGATCCAGACCCACACATGGGTCAGGTAGCGCGCCAGCTTGCGCACGCGCGGCACCGAGTCGTCATAGAGGGGATGGCCGCAGATCATCGCCGTCGGGTGGGCACGCGCCAGCGCCAGGAACTGCGGGATGCAGCCGGCATCGTGCTGGCCGTCGGCATCGATCTGCAGCGCGTGCGTATAGCCGCGCTGCCAGGCCGCCTCGAAGCCGGCCATGATGGCGCCGCCCTTGCCCTGGTTCTGCGCCAGGCGGATCAGGGTGACCTGCTGCGGATGGCGCGCGGCCAGCGCGCGCAGCACCTGCGCGCAGGCGGGGCCGCTGCCGTCGTCCACCAGCAGGCAATGGCACTGTTCGGCCAGGATGGCGTCGACCATGGCGCCGATGGCGCGCTCGTGGTCGTAGACCGGCACCAGCACGACCGGCCGGAAGGCCTGCGCGGCACGCTCAGTCATGTGTGGCTCCGAACACGATGCGGCCGCTGGCGTGCGTGCCGGCCGCCGAGCTCAGGCGGAACGCCAGCGTGGCGCGCTCGGCCTGCCAGGTGAGCGCCAGCGCCACCGTGCTGCCGGGCACGATCACCGCCTGGAACTTGAGTACGTCCAGGCGCTGGAAGGCGGTGCGCGGCGGCACCGGCAGGCGCTGCGGCGCCAGCTGCATGACCCACTCGACCTGGGCCACCCCGGGCACGATGGGCGCGCGCGGAAAGTGCCCGTCGAAGACGGCCAGCTCGCCATCGATGTACAGCTCGGCCGTCGCCGTGGCACCGTCGCCGTCTCCGTCCAGCCAGCGCACCTCGGGCAGCACGCGCCGGAACAGCGCGCGCAGCATGGCATCGCTGGTCTTGCCCTGCGCATTGCACGGCAGCGCGGCGGGAAAACGCCAGCGGCGCGGCAGCGCCAGCGTATCGACGGTATCGGCCAGGGCCTCGCGCAGCGCGGCGGCGAGGCCGGCGCGGCCCTGCGCGGCGAGCACGGCCTGCCCCGCCGCCGCGGGCACCACGACCGCTGCCAGGCGCGTTCCCACCGCCAGCTCCAGCAGCGTGACACGCGCCTCCTGCACCAGCGGCGTCGCCGCCAGCGCACGCTCCACCGCGCTCAGCGAGACCCGCTTCTCTTCGATCTTGGCGATGCGGTCGGCGCGGCCCGCCAGCACGAAGCCGCCGTCTGCGGCCGGCTGCGCCAGATCGGCGCAGACATGCCAGCCGGCGTCCGGCAGGTGGTCCGAGCGCACCGCCAGCAGTCCGTCGCGCAGGCACCAGTCGACGCCCGGCAAGGGGCTCCAGCGTTCCTGCTGGCGCGCTTGCTGGCGCCAGGCGATGCCGCCGGTCTCGGAACTGCCGAAGACCTCGATCGGCGCCTGGCCGAGGTGGCGCAGGGCATCCGAGGCGGCCTGCGCCGGCAGCGGGCCGCCGGAGGAAAACACGGCACGCAGCGCGCGCCGCGCCGGCGCCCAGTCCAGCTCTTCGGGCAGGCGGCGCAGGTGTGCCGGGCTGCTGACCAGCAGCGCCGGGCCGTCGAGCGCGGCGGCCTGCGCCACCAGCTCTTCGTGGAAGGCCAGGCGCGCCAGGGGCATCGGGCGGCCGGCCGCGAGCGGCCACAGCACGCAGAACAGCAGCCCGTAGATATGCTGTGGCACGACCGTGCAGAGCACCTGCGCGCCATCCGGCAGCGCGGCGCCGAAGGCCGCCTCCAGCGCAGCCACCTCCGCCTCCAGCTGGCGCAGCTGCTTGGGCACGGCCTGCGGCACGCCGCTCGAGCCCGAGGTGAACAGGGTCAGCCCGCAGTGCCGCGCGTCCAGCGGCGGCCAGGCCGCCGCCTCGCCACTGCCGGCCGCCTCCGGCAGGCCGGCGGGAGCGGGCAGCAGCCCGCCCGGCAGCTCGCCCGCCAGGCCATCCACCGCGCCGGCGCCGCCACGCAGCGCCGCCACCGTCGCCGGCAGCGCGTCGCCGGGCAGCACCACATGCTTGCCGGCATGCCAGGCGCCGAACAATGCCGCGGCGAACTCCGCATGGCCGTCCAGGTAAAGCGCCCAGCGCGTGCCGGGCCGGGCGGCAAAGGCCTGGCGCCAGGCCCGGGCACGCGCGAGGAAGGTGTCGGCATCCCACCCTGCCGCGCCCGCCCCCGCCACCGGACGCGCGCGTGCCGGCGCCGGCAGTCCTGCCAGCGCCGCCATCGTGCCGCTCACGCCGCGCCACTCACGCATGGTCGCTCCTTGCCATCACGCGCCGCCGCAGCAGCCACTCGCCGCAGAACATGGCGCCGATCAGCACATAGGCGATGCCGCCGTTGTACAGGGCCCAGACACGGTCGCTGGCGAAGCAGGCGGTGAGCGCGGCCAGTGTGCCGTTGACGACGAAGAACAGGCACCAGGCCTGGGTGACACGGCGCGTGTAGCGCACGCCGGCCGGCGGCAGGTCGGGCTCGCGCAGGCGTGCCATGCGCTCGACCAGGCTCTGCCGGCCGAGCAGGCTCCAGCCGAACACGGCGAGCATGACGAGATTGACCATCACGGGATAGAGCTTGAGCGGCAACGCGCGGTCGGACACCAGGCCGGCCAGCGCCGGCAGCGCTGCCGCGGCGGCCATCGGCCACCAGCCCTGGCGGCGTCCGGCGCAGGCGCGCAGCAGCGCCAGCGCCAGCAGCACCAGCGCCATCGTGCGCGGCGACCAGTGCTGCAGGCCGAAATAGGCCAGCACCGGATAGCACAGCAGCAGGACGGCCAGCAGGGTGTTGCGCAACATGGTGGTCGGGTCGGCGGGATAGCGGGATAGCGGGATGGCGGGATGGCGGACCGGCCTCAGGCCGGGGTCGGCGAGTCGATCAGGCGGGCCAGTGCCTCGACGATGTCCTGCACGGTGCGCACGGACTTGAAATGCTCGGGCTTCGGCGGCGTGCTCAGGATCGGCTTGAGCTTCACCAGCAGGTCGACGGCATCGATGCTGTCGATGTCGAGATCGTCGTAGAGCAGCGCCTCGGGGCGGATGCGCGCGGCGTCGATCTCGAAGCTCTCCTGCAGCACCGCGGCGACGCGCGCGTAGATTTCCTCGTGGGTCATGTTCGATTCCTCCTCAATGAGATCGGGGCGCCGGCCGGCTCAGGCCGCCGCCTCGCTGCGTTGCGCGGCGATGAAGGCAGCCAGCGCGGAGACGCTGGCAAAGCGTGCCCGCACCGCTTCCTTGTCGCCGTCGAGCTTGACGCCGAAGCGCTTCTGCAGGGCCAGGCCCAGCTCGAGCGCGTCGATCGAATCGAGGCCGAGCCCCTCGACGAACAGCGGCGCCTGCGCGTCGATGTCGGCCGGGCTCAGGTCTTCGAGCGACAGCGATGCAATGATCAGTTCCTTGATGTCTTCTTCAAGCGCCTTCACGGCCCACCTCCCTGGAAAAATATTCTGATAGCGCCTGTGTCAGCTGGCGCACGGCCAGGGCATCGTCGACGCCGGCCGCCAGGCAGGCGGCGGGGTCGATATCATCCTTGACCTCGATGACAAAACGCGGCCGCCGCAGCGGCACCGCGTACCACTTCTCGCCCTTGGCCAGCGTGGGCGGCTCGCAGCGGATCACCACCGGTGTCAGCGCGAAGCCGCCGCGCACGGCGATATTGGCCGCCCCGCGCTGCAGCCGCATGGGCGCGCCCGGCACCGTGCGCGTGCCCTCGGGAAAGATCACGAGGTTGTTGCCCGCGCGCAGCGAGGCGATGCAATCGTCGACCATGGCCGCGCCAGCGTCGTTGCACACGTAGCCGGTGGCCAGCACCGGTCCGCGCGTGAACGGATTGCGCGCCAGCCCGGCCTTGACCACGCAGTCGGCACGGCGCGTCAGCGCGATCAGGAAGACCACGTCGATCAGCGAGGGGTGGTTGGCGACGATCAGCAGCCCGCTGCGGCGCAGCCGCTCGGCATGCCGGATCTCGTAGCGCAGCACGCCGAGCCCGCGCATCAGCAGCAGGAACAGCCGGAAGGCATGGTGCACCAGCTGCTTGCAGGCACGCTGGCGCCGCAGGTCCGGGCCGGGCAGCAGCGCCATCAGCGGGAACACCACGATACGCAGCAGCAGCCCGCCCAGCCCGAAGGTGGAGAAGCAGACGCCGGTGGCGCAGACGCGCCAGGCGCGGTCGATGCGGTCAACCATGGCGCCGCCACTGCCAGGCGCACTGCTCGCCGTGGTGGATCAGCCCGGCCTCGCCCGACAGCATGAAGCGCAGCACCTCCAGGCCATGCGGCAGCGCGGGCGCTGGGCCGGATGCAGGTGCGGCGGGCACGGCGGGAGAGATCGGCGCCAGCGAGAACACCGGCTCGCCGGCGCGCGGCCGGCCCAGGCGCCAGGCCCAGCCGTACAGCGCGGCAGGCTCGTCGGCGAAGCCCGCATAGGCCTCGGGCAAGGGCGCCTCGTAGTGGACCAGCAGGACTTCCGGCGCGCCGTCGGCCAGCAGGGCGCACGCTTCCACCACGCCCGCCTCGACCGTGTCGCGTCCGGCGGCGACAGCCTGCTGGCAGGCGACATCCTTGCGGTCGATGGCATACAGGGCGCCGATGGCGTTGTGCACCGACAGGCCGAAGGCGGTCGGCGAGACCCCGCCTTCGGCGGCAAGGTCGGAGAGCATGTCGTAGGCGCGCTGCACGTCGCCATGGCGCGAGGCGAACACGGTGGGAATGCCGCCACCCTGGGCCTGGCATTCGTAGGCCGGCGCGAGCGCGACGCGGCCGAGCGGCACGACGCGACGGCGCAGCATCGGCGCCATGGCCTCCAGCGCCAGGTCGGCCGCGGCGGCCGTGGCGGACGGCAGCCACGGCGTCGCGCACCAGTCCCGCCATGCCTGCTCCGCCTGCAGTCCGCCAGCCCGGGCGGACCAGGCACGAATACCGAATTCCATTGCCATGCCGTGCGCGTTGGGTGATCGTGATTCCGTATTGCACCCGCGCCAGCGCGCGCCGGCCGTTGCGGGGCGCTGTCGTGGCAGATAAGTGCGATTGCTTGTCATGGACCGGCGCCAGACCGGCACCGTCCGAGGTTGGCGGCACACCGGTGGCCGCCGTCGCCTTCCCTGTTTCTTCCTCTCCTGATGCCGCGCGACAGCCAGGACCGGCAAGGATGCCGGCAGCTACCATGCCAACGTCCCGCCACACCCTTAACGGCAATCCGCCGTTGTCCTTGAACCTGCGCGCGGCCACTTCCCGGCCATGCCATGGCTGGCCGGAAAAGGCGGCCTTAGCCGCTTTCTTCTCTTATTGGGGCGCGATTTTCTCACAATCCGGCCCGCGGGCGCCAGTTTCGGAGTGTCAGCATCGGTGTCGGCCTGCGGCCGGCTCACTGCGCCCACGTCCAGGCCGGACGACCAAGCCGGCAGGGCGCGGGGCGAGGCTACAGCGCACGCTCGCGCTGCGGCCGGGCGCGCCGCCCGCATGTCCGGCCACGCTGTCTGGCAGGACGTGCCGCCAGCGGCGGACGGCCGCATCGGCGACGGTACCAGGCCGGTTCTGTCATCCGCTTCTCCTTGGGCAGGCAGGCGGGACCGCGGGGCGCGGCGCCACCCATCTGCCCTCAGGCTAGGCGGACAGGCTTAAGGCTGGCTGAAGGCTGGCTGAAGGCGGCCAAGACAGGACGGCGCGGCACCGGGACCGCAGCGCGGGCGGCGCGCTGCTCACCCGACACGGCGGGGATCGGCGCAGAAAAGCGGAAAAACAAGCGGGAATCGAGAGCGTAGCGCGAAGATGCGGGCTGCGCGAGAGGGAAAGCATCGGTGCGGTGCCGGGCGGCATCGGCTCAGCCCGCCACGGCAAACCGGGACCGGGCCTGCGCACGATGCGCTGCCCGGCGGCGTGGGCGAGGCGTCCTGCCGCCGCCCACGCCCCGTCATCAGGCCTTCTTGACCCAGGCGCTGCACCAGCCGTTCATCGCCACCTGCTTGCCGGCGAACAGCGGGCACGGACCCTTGGCATCGCCGGCCTTGCCCTGGTACAGCTGGCAGTTGCCGCAGTGCTGGCTGGCTTCGTGCTTGGGGTACTTGGCCTTGTCGACCTTGTTGGTGTCCGCCTTGTAGCCGAGCGAGACGGCCTGCGGATCCTTCTCGTCCACCATGGCGCCACCCGCTTGCGCACGCGCCAAGGTGGAAACGGCCATGGCGCCGGCGGCAACGATCGGGATGGTCTTCAGGAACTGACGACGATTGGACATGATGCTTCCTTCTTTATGTGGGGGGGGGGTAGGACTGCACATCGTTGTTGTAGGACGGCGACCGCCGCGTGCCGCATGGGCGATGCCGCGCGCGGGGACGGCCCGGCGGCCGCCGCCCATCCATACTAGTCCAAGGGAGAATGGTCATGGCGCCCCGGGGCGCCATGGCCGGCATCATGGATGCGGAATGGGCGGCCGCCGCACCGCCGCCCGTCGACTCTACCGGAAGCGTGCGCCGCCACGATGACCTGGCGCAAATTCCCGTGGCGCCACGGGTGCGCCAGATTGCCGCACCCCGTCCCGCCGCGCCTAGCGCGCGTCCTTGGGCTTGCCGCCCAGCGGCCAGTCCTTGGCCCGTGCCGCATAGTCGGGGCGAGGCTGCTGCGTGAAGTAGGCCGCCACGTCCACCGCGTCCTGCGCGGACAGCGTGCCGCCCTGGCCCAGCGGCATGTTGTGCTTGACGAAGGCCGCCGCGGTGTACAAGCGCGCCATGCCCGCGCCGACATTGAACGCATCCTTGCCCCATACCGGCGGGAACACATAGCCGCCGGCCGGATTGGACATGCCCTGCCCCTCGGCGCCATGGCAGGACGCGCACTGGGCGGCGTAGAGCGCGGCACCGTGCTTGCTGTCGGGCACCAGCGCCGTATCGATCTTCTCGAAGCCGCGGCCGGCCACGTCGTGGCCGACCGGCACGCCGGTGGACAGCCACTTCATATAGGCCAGGATGTCGTTCATCTCGCCGGAATCGGGCGCCAGCGGCTTGCCGTTCATGGAGCGCTGGAAGCAGTCGTTGACGCGCTCCTGCAGGGAAATCACCTTGCCACTGCGTGCGCGGTACTCGGGAAAGGCAGCGGTCAGCCCGACCCACGGCGAGGCGTAGGGCACGGTGCCGCCGTTCAGGTGGCAGTTGGTGCAGTTCAAGCCGTTGCCGACGTTGCCCGGCAACAGCTTGCGGGTATCGCTGAGCAAGGCCTTGCCGCGCAGGATGGCTTCGCCCACCGCGCCCTTCGGCACGCTGGCCGGGTCCGGCACGACGAAGGGGACCTGGTCCTGCGCCGCGCGCGCCGGCAACGCTGCGGCGAGCGCCAGGGCCAGCGCCAGGGGAACGGCCATCTTCAGGGGAATCCGCATGTGTCTTCTCTCTTCCATGTCGTGTGGTGTTGTTTTGTATTCTGTTCTGTTCTGTTGTGGGTGCTGATGCGCCCCGCCGCTCAGGACTTGCCGGCCGCCGCCGGCTGCGCCGCACGCCGGGCCGCGCCGACGCGTTCGACGCCTTCGAACACCAGCATGCCGGCCAGCATCGCGGCGACGAAGCCCCAGGCCTTGGCATAGCCGGCCCCGAGCGCGACCAGCGCGGGGCCGGGGCAGAATCCGGCCAGGCCCCAGCCCACGCCGAAGGCGGCGCTGCCCAGCACCAGCCGGAGCGTGATCACACTGCTGGCGGGCAGCTGCATCGGCAGCCCGAGCAGCGAGCGCTGGCGGCGCTTGGCCAGGAAGAAGGCGAAGAAGCTGACACAGATGGCCCCCACCATGACGAACACCAGCGACGGGTCCCACTCGCCGGCCAGGTCGAGGAAGCCGAGCACCTTGGCGGGATTGGCCATGCCGGACACCATCAGCCCGATGCCGAACAGCAGGCCGGAAATCAGCGCAGTCAGGATCGGCATCTCAGGCTCCCAGCAGGTGGCGGGTCACGAAGACGGTGGCAAAGCCCGCCACCATGAAGGTCAGCGTCGCCACCAGCGAACGGATCGAGCCGCGCGCGATGCCGCACACGCCGTGGCCGCTGGTGCAGCCGCTGGCGAAGCGCGTCCCCAGGCCGACCAGGAGGCCGGCCAGCAGCACCTCGCCCCAGCCGCTCTCGATGTCGGGGTGCACCGCATGGCCGGACAGCGCCGCCAGCAGCGGCGCGCCGACCAGCCCGGCGAGGAAGGCCGCGCGCCAGGCCACGTCCTTGCGCGGCCGCGCGAACAGGCCGCCGACGATGCCGCTGATGCCGGCGATGCGCCCGTTGCACAGGACCAGCAGCGCGGCGGCGGCGCCGATCATCACGCCGCCCGAAAAGGACAGCGTGGGGGTGAAGTTTCCAAGGTCGATCAGCATGGTGTCTCCTGCAAGTCTCGATATTCGTGGGCGCGGGCCGGGCCCGCTAGCGCGGCGCGGCCAGGTCGCCGATGGCGCCGGGGTCGCCGGGCTCTGCGCAATAGTGCTGGTACAAGGTCTGCATGACGGCCATTGCCTGCGGGCTGGCAATGGCGTAGAAGATGTGCTTGCCTTCGCGGCGCGTGGACACGACCCCGCTGTCGCGCAGTACGCCGAGCTGCTGCGACAGGGTCGGCTGGCGGATGCCCAGGCGCGCCTCCAGGTCGCCCACGCGCAGTTCGCCCTGCGCCAGTTGGCACATCAGCAGCAGCCGGTCCGGATTGGCCAGCACCTTGAGCAAGCCGCAGGCGCGCGCAGCCGCGCCGCGCATGGCATCGACCTCGATGTCCGCGGCGCTCTCTGCGCTCTCGGCGCCATCCCCACCATCAGGCAGGTGCTCCGGCAAGCCGTCCATCGGGCACTCCTCCTCAGTCTTTACCGGTCGATATTATATATATTTGTATATTGATAGCAAGACCCCAGGCCTGGGATGCGGCTCGTCTCCCGCCTCTCTCCAGCCAGCGCGCCCGGCCTCCCCAGCCGATATGAATAGGCGAAAAGCTTCGTTGTGAGGTGCAAGGCCTTCCCCAATACTAGTTGCCAGCCCTGCCGGGCGGACGCGCCACAGGGCGCCCGCGCCCTCCTTCCTCCCAGCCGGCAGGCCAGCCAGGACCGAACACCCGATGCCAGCCAACGCCACGCCTTCCCACGCGCGCCGCCGCGCACTCCAGCAACTCGCCGCGCTCGCCGCCGGCGGCGTCGGGCTCGGCCTGGCCGCCTGCTCGCGCGAAGACGCGCAGGCGCCCGGCAAGGCCGCCGCGGGCGGCGCTCCCGCCGTCATCCGGCAGGCCGGCGACAAGGTCCGCTTCAAGTATCCCGACAACCCGAGCTTCGACCTGGTCTACCTGGCCGACCAGCTCGGCTACTTCGACGGCAGCAATACGCGCCCCGACTATATCGGCAAGGTGGCCGCGCCGCAGATCATCCCGCTGGTGGGCACCGGCGAGATCGACTTCGGCTCGCGCATGGTGCCGCTGGTGATCTCGGCCTTCGCCAGCGGCGCCGACATCCAGGTGGTGGCGGCCGGCGGTGAAACGCTGGAAGCGGCGCCGCACATGAAGTATTTCGTGCGCAAGGACTCGGGCATCCGCCAGCCCAAGGACCTGGAAGGCAAAACCATCGGCTTCAACAGCTTCGGCGCCTGCGCGGAATTCGTCACCAAGACCTTCCTGCGCCAGAAGGGCGTGGACGTCAGCAAGATCAACTTCGTGGTGATCCCCGACGACCAGGCCGAGCAGACCCTGGCCACCGGCAACACCGACCTCGCCATCATCCACGCGCCCTACTCCGGCCGCGCCGACCATGCGCCCAACCTGGTGCGGCTGTGGAGCGACTACGACCTCGACCGCGGCCTGGGCGGCATGGCGCCGTACAGCGCGCACGGCAAGTTCATCCGCGAGCATCCGGAGGCCGTGCGCGACGTGGTGACGGCGCTGGCCAAGGCCGCCAACTGGGTCAACGCCAATCCGGAAGACGCCCGCAAGCTGGTGTCCCAGCGCATCAAGCTCGACCTCCAGTACGTCGACCGCTATGCCTACGTCAAGGACCTCGTCATCACCGAACCGCCGATCCAGTACTACATCGACGTGCTGGAGCGCGAAGGCAAGCTGGCGCGCGGCAAGGTGGCCGCGCACCAGATCTACACCAACGCCTTCAACCCCTACGCCAGCGGCGGCGCCGCGCCGGCCAAGGCCTGAAGGAAACCCCATGTCCGGCAAGATCAGCGCGCGTGGCGTGCGCATGGACTACGCGGTGCGCAACGACGCCGGCCAGCCCGAAGAGGTGGCCGTGCTGCGCGACTTCGACCTCGACGTGCGCGAGGGCGAGTTCCTCTCCATCCTCGGCCCCTCGGGCTGCGGCAAGTCCACCTTCCTCTCCATCCTGGCCGGCCTGACCGAGCGCACCGGCGGCAGCATCCGCATCGACGGCCGCGCACTGGCCGGCATCAACCCGTACCAGGGCGTGGTGTTCCAGGGCTACGCGCTGTTTCCCTGGCGCACCGTGCTGGAGAACATCGAGGTCGGCCTGGAGATCCGCGGCGTGGCCAAGGCCGAGCGCCGCCGCATCGCGCAGGAGTATCTCGAACTGGTCGGCCTGGCGGGCGCCGGCAGCCGCTATCCGCACGAGATCTCCGGCGGCATGAAGCAGCGCGTGGCGATCGCGCGCGCGCTCGCCTACAAGCCCGACGTGCTGCTGATGGACGAGCCCTTCGCCGCGCTCGATGCGCAGACGCGCGAGATCCTGCAGGGCGAGCTGCTGCGCATCTGGGAGCAGTACCGCAAGACCATCGTCTTCATCACCCACAGCCTCGACGAAGCCATCTTCCTGTCCGACCGCATCGCGGTGATGACGCGCCGGCCCGGCACCGTCAAGCAGATCCTCGACGTGCCCCTGCCGCGCCCGCGCCTGCCTGAGCTGCGCAATGCCGCAGCCTTCGTCCACCTGCGCCAGCAGGCCTGGGACATCCTCAAGGACGAGGTGCAGTTCGCCAGCCCGGCGGCGACGCCGCGGCCGCTCGGCGCCACCGCCGACCCGCGCGAGCGCGGCGAGGCGGCGGCGGTGCCCCCCACAGTGGCCGCGCCGCCACCGGTGGCACCCGGCCGGCCTGTATCCGCCACGGCGGCGGAGGCCGCACCATGAGCGCCCGCAAGCGATCCCTCCGCCTCGGCGAACATGCGCTCGGCCTGGCCGGCATCGCCGCCTTCCTGCTGCTGTGGGAGGCCGTGCCGCGCCTGGGCATCGTCAGCCAGGCCTACCTGAGCCCGCCTTCACAGGTCGCCGAGGCGATCTGGCAGCTGCTCGCCAGCGGCGCCCTCGCCAAGCACCTGGCCGCCAGCCTGCAGCGCTCGCTGTACGGCCTGGCGCTCGCCATCGGCCTGGGCGTGACACTCGGCCTGCTGATGGGCTGGTTCGCGCGCTTCGAGACCGTGGTCGACCCCATCCTGCAGCTGTTCCGGCAGACTTCGGCGTTCGCGCTGTTCCCGGTCTTCATCCTCTTCCTCGGCATCGGCGAACTGTCCAAGGTGGCGCTGATCTTCTGGGCCTCGTTCTGGCCGGTGCTGCTGAGCACGATCAGCGGCGTGCGCCAGGTCGACCCGTTGCTGATCCACTCGGCCCGCTCGATGGGCGCCTCGCGCGCCTTCGTGTTCCGCAAGGTGGTGCTGCCGGCGGCGGCGCCGTCGATCTTCACCGGCATCCGGCTGGCGGGCACCTACTGCGTCACGGCGCTGGTGGCGGCCGAGATGATCGGTGCGCATTCGGGCCTGGGCTTCCTCACGCTCAATGCGCAGGAAGTATTCCAGATCCCCACCATGTATGCGGGCATCCTGCTGCTGGCCCTGCTGGGCCTGGCCATGAACTACGCGCTGGCGCTGGTGGAGCGGCGCCTGACGCGCTGGCGGCGCGGGCTGACGCTCAATGCCTGAGCCGCTCGACCTGGACCTGCTGCCGGCCCCGGCGCCAAGGCAAGCGCTGCCGCGGCTGCCGCTGCTGTCGCGCCGCATCCGGTTGTCGCTGGCCGCCGCGGCAGCCGCCGTGCTCGCGGGCATGCTGGCGACGGCGGCGCTGCCACCGCTGCTGGCGCGCCTGCCGCACCTGCCCGAGCGCCTGCCGGCGCCGCTGCAGCACTGGCTGGCGCAGCGCGTGGCACCGCCCGACTGGCATGCCCTGCGGCTCGGCCCGGTGCTGGCCGAGGCCAGCCGGCGCGGCGTGCTGGTGGTCGGCGTGCGCGCCTATGCGCGGCCCGCGCCGCCCGGCGCACCGGCTCCCGCCGAACCCGACGCCTTCGATGCCAGCCTGGCGCGCCAGCTCGCCGCCCACCTCGGCCTGCGCCTGCGCCTGGTCGGCCTGCTGGGCGACGCGGGCAACCCCGGCGACCCGCGCAACGCCCCTGCCCTGCTGCCCGGGCCGCGCCCCGACCTGCTGCTGGCCGGCGCCGGCGCGGTGCCTGCGGCACCGGCGGCGGCGCGCGTGCCCACCGCCTACACCGGCGGCATGGGACAGGTGCTGGTGCTGCGCAAGAGCGCCTATCGCCATCCTGCCGACCTGGCGCGGCGCAGCGTCTGCGTGGCGCAAGGCAGCCCCTATGCGCACACGCTGGCGGCCCGCTACGGCGCGCTGCCGCGCACCTATGCTTCGGCGATCCGCGCGGTGTCGGCCTTCCTCGCCGGCGAGTGCGACGGGCTGGCTGACGACACCCTGGCGCTGGCGCGCCTGGCTCGCCTGCCGGAGTGGCGCTTCTACCGCGCGCTGGACGGCGCCGTCGCGCCCGACAATGGCGCCGCCCAGATCGTGCTGCGCGCCGGCGACCCGCTTTCGGCCGCCTATGTCGAGCGCGCCGTGCGCTACTGGAAGAGCGGCGGCGCCCTGGCGCAGGCGCGCGAACGGCGCGCCGCCGACCTCGCCTTCGAGGCCGGGCAGCTGCAGGACGGGCTGGTCTGCCACAACTAGCAGGACACTGGTCCACTGGTTCCCCGCAATCGGTCGGTGCCTGCCCTGCCATGCGGACTCATCGCGTCGTTGCAAGGGCTCGCCATCGCCGTGCGATGGCTGCGCTATGCGCCTGGCGCGGATTCCCGCATGGCATCTCCTTCACCTCCCATTTCAACGATTCAGCGGACCAGGCCGCACCTGGCTCAGCCCGCCGCCTCCACCAGCGTCTCGGTGCCGTTCACGCGGATGCCGACGCGCACGATCTGCGCGCGCACGCGCTTGCTGGCGATATCCGCGTCCTGGGCGAAGCCGTACACCACCACATCGAAATTGCGATAGCTGCTGCGCGCCGCCTCGATCGCGCGCGCGGCCTCGGCCGGCACCTTGAGCTGGGCGAAGGCCTCGCCGTTGGTGAAGGCGAGCTGGTATTCGCCGTTGTCGAACAGGTAGTAGTAGGTGCCGGCCTCGCCCAGCTTGCTGGGAAAAGCGCCCTTGTCCAGGTCGTAGGCCTGCAGCATGCCGCTGCCGTTGAGGCGGTACTTGAAGTAGCGCTCGCTGGCTGCGGCCTTCACCTTGGCGTCGATCTGCGGCTTCAGCGCATTGAGCAGTTCCTGCTTGCGGAAGGCGTCGCCGGTGCCGGCGTACTCGCGCGACAGGCGCTGCGCGATGGCGGGATAGTCGGGCGGCATGCCGGACAGCGCCAGGTAGGCGAACATCAGCTGGTTGCCGCTGTCGATCTCGCGGTACTGCGCGGCCGGGGTCGCCGCGTCGGCACGCGGCAACGCCGCGGCTTCGGCCTTGGCGTGCGCGCTCGCCGCCAGGGTGGCCGGATCGGGCGCGGCCGGTGCGGCGGCATCGGCCTTGATGCCGGCATCGGCCGGCGGCGCCTCCTTGCCGCAGCCGCCCAATGCCGTGGCCGCTACCACCAGCAAGGCGGCAGCGCCGCGCAGCGCACGGCGCGACGGCAGCGAGGCGAGCAAGCCGGTGGCGGGATCGGCGGCCGCGATACGGGATGCGGTGGCGGGCAGGCGGATGTCGGAACGGTTCATGGTCGGTTCTCCAGGTCGGCGTGGCGCACGCTGTGGCGCGGCGCCATCGCTCATGTCAGGTTCGGATCGGGAAATCGGGGGATCGGAAATCGGGGGATCGGAAATCGGAAATCGGAAATCGGGGATCGGAAATCGGGATCGGGCCGGTTGGCCGCCCCTAGATCGCGGCGGCGCGCAGGCGGAACTCGCGCCAGCCCAGCCAGGCCAGTGCCGCGCTGGCGCCCAGCACCAGGAACAGGCCCAGGCCGGGATGCAGCGCGCCCAGCAGTTGCGCCGTCATCTCGCGCGCCATCTGGCTGGCCATGGCCTGCGCCTGCGGGCCGCCGAAGGCACCGGCGAGCTTGCCGGCGTCGGTCACGGCAGCGGACAGCCGCGACCAGGCCACCAGCGCATGCAGCACCACCACCGCGAGCGGCGCGCACTTGCCGAGCGCGGCCTGCGGGGCGCGCAGCGGCCAGCTCGCCATGCACGCCGCCAGTGACAGCAGGAACAGCGCCTGGGCCAGCGTGAAGCCGCCACGCGCGCCGGCCGAGAACTGCTGCAAGGTGGAAGCATCGACGCCCAGCAACTGCCAGTAGCTCAGCGACACGGCGCCGAACAAGCGCACGCCGACGGCCTCGAAAGCGAAGGCGCCGAGCACCAGCACGCCCAGCGCCGCCAGCACGGGCACACCCAGCGCGGCACGCGCCTGCTGCCACAAACGCCGCCCCTGGGCGCCGGCCAGCGCGGCGGCGCGCGCGGCCTCCTCCTGCGCGAGCTGCGCGGGCGGCACGGTACTGAGCGCGCGCAGCGCGCCGCCGGCATCGAGTTCGACCTCGACGTGGGCATTGAGCACCGGCACGCCGGGCGAGCGCCAGTGCTGCATGACATCGAACTGGAGCATCTTGCCGTCGAGGTTGACGGCACCTTTGCCGTCGGCTTGGTAGACGATGATGCGACCGCGCTGGGCCATGGCTTTCCTCCTGTGAAGCCTGCGTGAATCGGTGCCGCGCCATGCATCGGTGGCAAGGCGCGGCGGCGGCCGGCGGGCTGCGCCGGCTCTCATGCCGTTCAACGGGGGTAGCGGAGGAATTTCAAAAAAAATCGCCGATGCGAGCGCATCGGCTGCATCGGCATCGAGGGCCACATCGGTACGGCGGCGCGCCGCCGGGAAGGCGGCGCCAGGCTCAGCGCGGGGCGGCCGGCGCCGAGGCGGCCCGGACCTGAATATCGCGTTGATAGGCCGAGGTGGCCTCGGTCACATCGCGCATGGTGGCGCCCATGGCCTGCAACAGGTGGCGGGCCGCCGCCGCGGAATCGCCATCGCGGCGCAGCGCCAGGTCGGCCTGGTAGGCATGGGCGGGCGCGTAGCCGGCGGCCACGGCGGCATCCAGCAGCGGCGCGGCGCGCGCCAGCGAGGCCGCGTCGCCGGCCAGGATCAGGCGCTCCGCCAGGTCGGTCTGCGCCGGCGGGAAGCCCTTGGCCGCGGCCCTCTCGGCCCAGCGCCGCGCCTGCGCCCCGGGCGCGCCGTCCTGCGGCAGGCCGCGGCCCAGCGCCGTCTGCGCCACCACGTCGCCGCCGCGTGCGCGCCGTTCCAGCGCCTGGCGCGGAAACGGCCGTTGCGCCACCAGCTGGCGGATCTCGTAGTTGAGGTCCTGCAGCACGTAACCGGGCCAGCGCCCCGCGGCGCCTGCGCCGGAAGCGCCCGCCTTGTCCGCGCCGGCCTTGTCCGCGCCGGCCTTGTCCGCGCCGGCCGCCGTGAGCGCAGCGGAGCGCCCGGACGGCGGCCCTGGAGGCACCGCTGGCCGGCCCCCGCCCTGGGCCACCGCCCAGGTCGCGGCCGGCACCGTGGCGGCGCGGCCGGCCGGCGCCGGCGCATCGCCGCTGGCGCTGCCCTGCGCCAGCCGCGCCGCCGAACCCGGCGCCCCGGCCGGCCAGGCCCGGCCATCGTTGAGCACCAGCCGCACCGACGTTTCGCCGAAGCTGACGTGCGGGCGCTGGGTGTCGTGCGTCAGCAAGGCGACGCGCTCGGAGACCCGCGCGAAGACATCGCCGAGATTCAGCCCGCGCTCGCCCAGCACCTCGACCAGGGCGGCGGTGTAGGGGCTGTTGCGCACCTCGGGCGACCAGTAGTCGCGCGCCCGCGCGCCGGGCGCCGTCGAATAGGCGATCACCAGCCCGCGCGGCGCGGGCGCCGCCGCGAAACCCTGGTTGGCCACCTGCCCCGCCGGCGCCCCGCCGCGCAGGTAGATCTCGCGGCAGGCGTCCAGGATCATCACGCTGCTGCGGGCATCGGCGCGCTGCAGCTCGCCGAGCGCCTCGTCCAGCGGCACGCCCTGGTCCTCGATGCTGCGCGCGCTGGGGTGGCCGACCTCGGCACCGATCGGCAGCAGGTAGCTGCTGTCATTGGCCTGCGCGCCGTGCCCGGCGTAGTAGACCAGCGCCACCTCGGCGCCGCGCCCGCGCCGGGCGAAAGCGCGCAGCGCCTCGCGCAGGCGGGCGGCGTCGAGGTCCTGCTCCAGGTCGACTTCGAAGCCGAGCTGGCGCAGGCGGTCGCCCAGCGCGCGGGCATCGTTGACGGGATTGACCAGCGGCTGTGGATAGGCGGCATTGCCGATGACCAGCGCGTAGCGGCCGGCGGCCCAGGCGTGGCCGGCGGCCGCGGCCAGGGCCAGCGCCGCCAGCCGGCGCGCCAGCCTTGGCAGGCGCGGCCGCGCGCGGCGGTGCGGGACGGGCGGGACGTGCGGGCGGGAGGCGCCGCCCGGCAGGGTATGGTGCGATGACATCCGATCGAGGAATCCGTTGCGGCGTGCGCCCGCGCGCTGCGGCAGCGCCACCATGGCGCGCGCGCCGGCGATACAATGCACGCCGCGGGCGGCGACCGACATCTTGCGCCGCCGCCCCGCCAACTTGCAAGCCCCAACCCCCTCACAAGGAAGCAGCCGTCTTGTCTTCGGATCATCCGGACCATTTCCCCAGGATCCAGGTGCTGTGGAACCGGCGCGAGGCCCTCTCCCGGTCGGAGTGGGAAGAACTCTACCGGCGCGTGATGGACGTGCTCGCCGGCTACCGGCCGCGCGAGGCCGGCGCGCTGGGTGACCCGCTGCCGGACCTCTGCCACCAGTTCTTCGTCGAGCGCGTCATGCCGGGCCGCGGCAGCAACGGCCCCGAGCATGCCGGCGCGCTGCGGCTCTATTTCCGCCATTTCCTGCTCGACCTGCTGCGCGCCGCCGGTACCGTCGGCGAGCCGGTCGACGACAACCTGCAATGCGAGCCCGGCTCGGCCGAGGCCCAGCGCACCGCCTTGCAGCGCTTCGGCCTGAGCCTGGATGCCGCGCGCGATGCCGCGGCCGCCTTCGTCGCCACGCTGTCCGAGGACATGCTGATGCTGCTGCGCTTCTGCGGCTGCGGCGACGCCGCCGTCAGCAGCTTCGCCGACCGCATCGCCTCGGCCCACTACCGCTCCGGCCAGCTCGGCCTGGTGCACCGCCGCCGCAGCGACAAGGAAGGCGCCGGCCGCCAGCTGGCCTCGGCCGCGCACCGCGGCACGCTGATCGAGCGCTGGGTCATGCGCACGCTGGGCCGCGGCGCCGCGCCGGTCGAGCTCGACCCCGGCGACGCCGGCGACGTGGGCGCCGCCCAGGCCCTTTTGGATATTCTCTGTGCGGTCGCGTTAGCGGGGCAGAACCCCGCGGCCATCGACCCGACTCCCGCATGAGCGCCCTGACCCCTCCCTTGCACATCGTGGCCGCGCGCCTGCAGCGCGGCGCCGCCGCCCCGGCCACCGGCGATCCCGCCGCGGCGGACCCGGCCGGCGCCGGACCCTGGTCGGAGCGCGCCATTCCCGCCGCGCTGGCGGCCGCCTTCGAACGTGCGGCGGCGGCCGGCGCGCTGCGCGAGCAGGCGCTGGCGGCCGGGCAGATCCACGCCCTGCGCGACGCACCCGCCTTCGGCGCCGTGCTGCTGGACCGATGGCTGCCGCAGGCACAGCAGTGGCAAGGCTGGCTGGTCACGCCAGACCCTGCTTACGCCGGCTCCACCGACCTCGTGCTGGAAGCGCGCGACGGCCCCTTCGATCCGCGCGCCGGCATGGTCTGCTGCGCGCTGCCGCTGCTGGCCGCTCCCGCCCAGCTCGGCGACTGCCTGGGCCGGCTGCCGCCGGCGCGGCTGGATGCGGTGCGCTGGCTGGGCGAGTGCGACCGCGGCGCGGCCGCCGGCAACCTGCCGCGGCCCGGCGTGATCGCCCGCATGGGCGTGCCCGACGGCTACGCCTTGACCGGCACGCCGCTGGCCGGGGAGAACGACGCGCGCAACGCGTACCGGGACCTGCTGGCCCAGGGCATGGACCGCTTCGGCCTGGTGCCGGCCAAACTAGCCACCACGCATGCCACCATGCCACCGGCAGTGCCGGAGACCGCTGCCCCGCCACCGCGCGCCGCCGCCAACCAGCCGCGCTGGCTGCGCAGCTTCGCCGCCGTGGCCGCCACGCTGGCGGTGGTGCAGGCCGGATTGCTGCTATGGCGCTTCCAGGACAGCGGCGACGCCCTGCGCACCGGCGACGGCGCGCAGCAGTACCGGGGCGGCAGCAGCGCCGAGGGGATGCGATTCCGCGTACTGTTCCGCCCCGAGGCCAGCGAGGCCGAGATCCGCGACTGGCTGCGCCAGCAGAAGCTGCAGATCGTGGCGGGGCCGGACCCCATGGGTGCCTACACCCTGTCGTCCGCCGAGACCGGCCGCGCGCTGCCGCAACCGGGCCCGGGCAATCCGCTGGCGCGGGTGGAGCCCTGAGCGGGCCGGCCGGCAACCTCCGGCACGTCACGAAGCGCCGAACGCGGCGCAGAAAGCAGCGCAAAACGAAACCAGGGTGCACGCCTGCGCGTGCACCCTGGCCTCGCCTGTCAGCGGCGCGCCGCGCGCCGGCTCAGCGCACCCACACCCCCACGTAGCCGCGCGAGGCATCGGTCGCCTGCACGCCATGCTCGACCAGCACGTAGCGCACGCCGTCCGGCGTCGCCGCGCCGTAGGCCTGGAACCAGCTGCCCGAGCCGGGCAGCCCCAGCTGGTCGGTCGGGGTGCCGGCCAGCAGCGCGCTGAACTGGTCCGCGCTCAGTGTCACCGGCGCTGCGCCCGCGAGCGTCAGCGTGGCCTTGCCGGCGCTGTCCACGCTCAGGCTGGAATAGGCCTGCGGCACCGGCGCGCTGCTGCTGAGGCCGTCGCGGCGGCAGTCCTCCCAATACTGGCTGAAGCTCTGCCCGGCGAGCTGCTGGGCGGAGGTGATGCGGATGGCGTTCTGCGCCACCAGCACGTCCGTCGACTTCAGCCCGTCGGTGCCATCGTTGACGTTGGCGGCCAGGCAGACCATCGAGGCCACCGGCAGGTCGGGCGCGAGCAGCAGCTGGTGGAAGTTCATGCCGTACTGCACCGGGCTGCCCCACTGGTAGCCCCCGTCCGCCTGCGGCACCACCGTGATGCGGTTGCCGCCGAGCGTCAGCACGCCGGACTGGCCGATGCCTTTGTCGAGCACCGAGGCCTGCAGCGGCGCCATGCCGGCCGCGTTGTAGTGGAAGTCGGCATAACCGACCGCGCCGGCCGGCACGGTGGACGCAGCGCTGCCACCGCAGGCCTGCGCGCCGCTCAGGCGCGAGCCGTTCCAGCCGCCCTTGAAGGTAGCGTTGACCTGCGTGCCGTAGACCCCGCCGACATGGTTCAGGTCGGTGAACTCGCCGCTGAACAGCTCGACGGTGGCGAAGCTGTTCTGCGCCAGCTTCTCCGTCACGCTGCCGCTGATCTGCCACCCGCTGGCGGTCTGCCGCACCTGCCCGCCGACCACGTACTTGCTGCCGTCGGACAGGATGCGCGTGCCCGACACCGAGCCGTCGATCTCGCTGACCGTCACGTCGAAGGCGTAGCCCACGTGGCTGGGGCCGTTCAGGCGCCACGTGCCGGCGTACAGGCACAGCGACTGCCCGCGCAGATGCGCCTGCGCGCTCACCGCCGGCACCAGCTTGCCCTGCGGCGAGGCCGCCTGCACCGCGGCCAGCACCGCCGCATCGGCGGCGAAGGCCGAGGGCGCCTGCTGGAAGTTCAGGCTGCGCCCCGCCAGCGCCTGCGCCGACGACGGCGCGATGCGGATGGCCTGCGCGAGATTGCCGCCGCTGTCCAGCGATTGCAGGAAGCTGCCGATATTGGTCACGGTGTCGTTGGTCTCGTCCGCCGCGCCAGGCACCAGCGACACGGGCGTCATCACAGGCTGCGCCGCCGCCGTGCCGATCACCACGCCGCCCACCGAGAAGGTGACCGGCTGCCCCGGTACGTAGGAGAAATGGCCGCTGTCGTCGGTGACGCCGCTGAGATCGCCCGAGCGGTACGCCATGCCCACCACCGGGGCATCGACAAAGATGCCTTGCGCCACCTGGGGCGCCTGCGGTGCCGCGCTGCCCGCCCCGGTGGCGGCACTGCCGCCGTCGCTGCCGCCGCCGCAGGCGGCCAGCAGCAGAGACACGCTCAGCGCGCAGGCCAGCGTGACTCCCTTCCTGTTGTTCTTGTACATGCGATTCCTCGATGATGATGATGGCCCACGGACCCGTTGCTGTCTGCCCGCGCGGCCAGGCCTTGGCACGCGGGCACGGGGATTGGAACAAGGCACGGCACGGTCCGCCTAGCTGTCAGGACTGACAGGTGGGCCCGCGCTGTGCGCGTATGCGGTGCGTATCAGGTGCGTATCAGGTGCGTAGCACGCGCCTGTCATGGCACCGCCAGCCCGGCCAGGATCGCGCGGGCGACCGCCTCGCGGCGGTTGCGCGCGCCCAGCTTGCGGGCGGCATTGGCCAGGTGGAAGACGGCGGTGCGCTCGCTGATGCCGAGCTGGCGGCCGATCTCGCGCGCGGAGCCGCCCGCGGCAGCGCGCGCCAGGCATTGCTGCTCGCGCGCGGTCAGGGCCGGCGCGCCGGCCCGGGGCGGTGGTGACAGGCGGCGCACCGCTTCGTGCAGGTAGAGGCCGAGCAAGGTCACGCGC
The DNA here is from genome assembly GCF_001854305.1 of Cupriavidus sp. USMAA2-4. Classification (NCBI taxonomy): domain Bacteria; kingdom Pseudomonadati; phylum Pseudomonadota; class Betaproteobacteria; order Burkholderiales; family Burkholderiaceae; genus Cupriavidus; species Cupriavidus sp. USMAA2-4. Next base: position 3,538,252 of record NZ_CP017749.1, read on the forward strand.
GCGACGACCTGGTCGAGGCGGCGCCGCGCGGCCTCGCCGTCGTGCGCGGTGGCGGCATTGAGCAGGGCGGTGGCGCCGTGCGCGCCACGCAGCGGCACCACGATACCGCCGGCCAGGCCATGCTGGCGCGCTTCGGCGAACAGCTGCGCCGCCGCCGGACTGTCCGCGCCGCGCCGGTGCCACGGCAGCGGCAGGCCCGCCGTGGCCGCGTGCCGCACGAGCGGATCCAGCGCCAGGTAGCCGGCCGCGCGATAATGGCGCGCCCAGGCCGGTGGCAGGGTCGACAGGCGGTGCCAGGCGGCGCCCGCCGCGGCACTGCCGTCGATGCCATCGAAGACGAAGCGCGCCCGCTTGCCGTCGGCGCGTACGGGCCGATGCTCGGCATAGAGGAAGCAATGGAAGCCCAGGCCGTCGAGCCAGCGGCTGGTGTGGTCGATCAGCGCACGGCGCGAGTCCGCGTGCAGCAAGGTGTCGAGAAACGCGAGATCCTGGGGCATCGTTGGTTCCGGTCAGCGGAACGGCGGCGCTCGCGCACCCTGCGCGGCGGCGGCCGGTCCGGCTTCTGAGCGGTCAACGTTGCACGGCGGGAGATTTGTAAAAATTAATTCCGGGCAGCCTGCCCCGCCAAGGTGCGCGCCTGGCATCGCCGGACCGCGGGCACGCCGCATCCGCAGGGTTTCCAGGCCGATCCCGGTCGAAGTTGCGGGAAATTCGCGACGGATTGCGCGCCGCCTCGCCGCTTGCGCCTGTGCGCTGCCGCACTATGCTGGAAGGGCATCGCGGCACGATCTTCCCCCGGAGCGGCGCCGCCATGTGCCGTCCAATGCGTCTGCCTGGCCGCTGTTCCACCAGGCGGAGCCTTGGCCCCGTGACTGTCAACCGGACACCATGATCATGTCGAAAAAGCTTGCATTTCTTCTGACATGCCTGGCATTGGGGAGCGCCGGAGCCGTGCATGCTCAGATGCAGCCGAAACAACCCGACCCGTACACCAGCGGCGCGGACGCCAACAGTGGTGCCCGCGATCCTTACTCGCAGGGTGCGCGCGTCGGCGATAAGTTCGATCCCTATTCGCAAGGGGCGAATCAGTCCACCCAGCAGAACCTGGCCCCGAGCGACGTGAGCCCGCCACGCGACCCGTACTCGCAGGGAGCCAACACCGGCACGCGCGATCCCTATGGCGAGGGCGCGCGCACCATCAACCGCGACTACCCCTTCGACCCCTCCTCCGGCGCGCAGGACCGCCGCAACCCCTACTTCCAAGGCGCATGATCGCTTCTTCGTCTTCCCGCCGCGACCACCGCGCCGCGGCGGGCCGCCGCCGCGCGGCATCGCGGTGCGCCAGCCTGGCGCTGGCACTGCTGGCTTTCCCGGCCTGGGCCGATCCCGCTCCCGTCCCATCATCCGCCGCCACGGCGGCAGCACCGCCGCCGGCCGCGGCCCGCCTCGCCCGCCGCGATGACGATCCCTGCGCCACCGTATGGTTCCGTGACGGCGCCAAGGTACAGATGGAAGCCGATGGCGCCATGCCGATGTCGCGCCATACGGTGCAGCAGCGGCCACAGGTCAGCGGCGACACCTGCACCACGCAATTGCAGATCCATTCGAAAACGGCCCTGGCGGCCCTGATGGAACCCCCCGTGACCACCGACCAGCAGTACGCCGTGGTCATCGTGCCACCGCGCGGCGGCGCGCCCGGCCACGTCGAAGGCGGCGCCGTGGTCGATGCCAGCGGCCACTACGTGCGCCTGCACGGCGAGACCCGCAGCATGGGCCGCGGCGTGTTCGACTACGCGCACCAGGACCTGAGCGAGGGCAAGGAACTCGGCGGTGAGTCGGTCACGTCCCGCGCCAGCTTCGTCATCTACGCGCGCGACTCCGGCGACGAAGTAGGCCGGCTGGAGATGCCGCACGCCACGCTGCAGGTGGCATCGCGCCGGGTCGGCAAGCGGCAGCACATCGATACGGCGCTGGGCAGCATCGAATGCGTGCCGATCCGCTACGAGCGCGTGACCGATCTCGGCCCGCTGCAGGTGGCCGGCGACGCGATACCGACCCAGCCTACCGTGATGCAGATCACCGATTGGTACTGCCCGAGCCAGGGCTTCGTGATGCGCTCCGACGTCGAGGAGAACGGCAAGGTCCAGCGCATCGACACCACGTCGATCGAGGCGCTCGACGCCACCGACGAACCGTGAGAGCCGTGATGGCAGCGTAGTGGCCACGTCACGGCAGCCAGCGCCACGGCAGCCCGGCCTGCGCGCCGGCTGCAGTCAGCCGGCGGCGGCCAGGAAGCCTTCCGCCAGCGCCACCCAGCAGGCGGCACCGAGCGGAATCAGCGCGTCGTGGAAGTGCGTCAGCAAGGAGATGGCGCGGTCCGGCACCGGTTCCCGCACCTCGGGGAAGGCCATGGTCTGCGTGATGAAGGGGCTGCGGAAGGGGCGGCGGCGCGCTTCGCCGGACAGCGGCACCAGCGTTTCGCTGCGCCAGCACAGTTCGAAGGCCCGGCTCATCGAGGCGCATTCGATCACGCGTGCCGGCGCCGCCAGGCCGCTGGCGGCAAACAGGGCATGGAAGGGAGACTGTGCATCGGCCAGCGGGTCGAGCGTCAGCCAGTCGGCGTCGAGCAACTCCCGCACCGAGCGCGCGCCGGCCAGCGGATGCCCGCGCCGCGAGGCTTCCTGCATGCTGCCGGTGTCGGCCACCGCGGCAAGCGCGCGCAACTGGTCGAGCTTCATGGAAGAGGATGCCTGCAGGGCAAGGCCGGCTTTGCGGGGGGAGTCCCGGACCCTGCCCTGCCTGCGGTCCTTGACGGCGGGCAGGCGCTCGCACAATCATTGTCGGTGTGCAGCAGGTAGGCAGCAGATAGCCAACGCAGGGCCCCGTTCATCCCACCTGGAAGGGCACTATGAAGCAAGGCGCGGTCATGCTGAAGGCGCATCCCGACCTGACGTCGCTGCAGGTCCACCTGTTCGGGCTGGCGCTCGGCTGCGCGACCGGCGTGGACTTCGTCGCCTCGTCGATGATGGGAGTGGCGGGCACGCACATCCGCGCCGGCGTCTTCGCCTCGCCGGAGGACTTCCTCTGGAGCCTGACCTCCTATGCGGCCGCAGCGGTGGTGGCCAACCTGGTGCTGCGGCGCATCGCCGAAGACATCAGCTACCGCGGCTACACCCTGCTGAGCCTGGCAGTCGCCGCCGCTGGCGCGCTGCTGTGCGCGCTCTGCGAGACGCCGTTCCAGCTCAGCCTCGCGCGCGCCGTGCAGGGCCTGGGCGCGGGCGGGCTGTTCTCCGCCTCGCGCATCATCATCCAGCTCGCCGCCGAGCGCGAGGAACGCCGCCCGCTCTTCCTCGGCTTCAATATCGGTGCGCTGGGCATGCCGGCGCTGGCGCCCTGGGTCACGGCCCAACTGGTGCAGAACACCGACTGGCGCACCATCTTCCTGTTGCAGGCGGCCCTGGCGCTGGCGACCTTCGCCTTCGTGCTGGCGGCCTACCCGCGCCGCATGCGCGCCACGCTGCCGCCGTGGAAGATCGAGGTCGGCAAGCTCGACTGGCTGACGGTGATCCTGCTCGGCGCCGGGGCGCTGATCCTGCTGCACGGGCTGGGCGACCTGCGCTTCTACGAATTCGCCAACTCGCCGAGCGTGGCGCTGACGCCGCTGCTCGGTCTCGCCTGCGTCACCGCCGTGTTCGTCCACCAGCACCGGCACCCCGACCCCTGGCTCAATCCGCGCCTGCTGCTGGGCCGGCGCTATATCGCGGGCCTGTCGTTCTACGCGCTGTACTACTTCCTGGGCGGGTTGTGGGGCTACGTGGTGCCGACCACGCTGCAGTCGGGGCTCGACTTCACCTTCCAGACCGCCGGCGCGGTGCTGACCACCACCGGACTGGCCGGCTTCGGCGCGGCGCTGCTGTTCACCTTCGGCGGACCGAAGCTGGTCGGCCAGCGGCGCTATATCGCACTGGGCTACCTGATGTTCGCCGGGGCGGCCTGGCTGCTGTCCCAGCGCATGATGCCGGGCGCCTCGATCACCGTGCTGCTGCCGGCGCTGACGCTGCAGAGCCTGACCGTGCCCTTCGTGCTGATGCTGGTGGCCGGCCTGACCTATGCCGACCTCAGCGTCGACAGCTTCGCCCATGCCTACCAGTTCAAGAACATCGTGCGGCAGGTGGCCACCGCCGGCGGCACCGGCATGGCCAGCCTGTGGCTGCAGTACGGCGAGGTGATGGCGCGCACCCAGCTGGTCGGCAACATCACGCCGTTCGCCTTTGCGCAGGAACCCGACCAGGGCACCCTGCTGCGGCTGTCGCGCCAGATCGACCAGCAAGCACTGCTGATCGCCAGCGGCAACCTGTTCGCGCTGCTGGCGGTGGCCTGCGTGGTGATCGCGCTGGTGGCGGTGGCGCAGCGGTCGTTGCGGTGAGGATGGGGGGCGGCCGAACGCCAACACCGAGCGCTGAGCACCAACACCGAGCGCCAAGCACGAGGTCTTGGCTCCCTCTCCCCGCATGGAGAGGGTTGGGGAGAGGGTTGGGGAGAGGGTTGGGGAGAGGGTTGGGGAGAGGGTTGGGGAGAGGGTTGGGGAGAGGGTTGGGGAGAGGGTTGGGGAGAGGGTTGGGGAGAGGGTTGGGGAGAGGGTTGGGGAGAGGGGTGGTTTAGCAAGGCGCCACATCCAGCGAAGCCGACGGTGTGATCCAGCACACGAGCCAAGAAACGAAGCCAACGGTATGGTCCGGCACGCAAGCACAGAAACGAAGCCGATGGTGTAATCCCGGCCGCCGCGGTCAGCCGGCGCCTGCCCTCTCCCCCCTGCCCCGTCAATACGTCTCCAGGTGCAGCCGCCCCTCCGCCTTCAGCGAGGCCGCGATCGCGTCCCAGTCCAGCCCGGCCTGCCGCGCCACGTCGCGCAGCGCCATTACTACGCCCTCCTCCATGCTCTTCAGCCCGCACACATAGAAGTAGCTGTCCGGGTCCGCCAGCAGCACGGCCAGGTCGGCAGCGCGTTCGCGCATGGCGTCCTGCACGTAGCGGCGCGGCTGTCCTGGCGTGCGCGAGAACGCCAGGTTGATGTCGATGAAATCCTTGGGCAGGTTCTGCAGCGGCCCGAAGTACGGCAGTTCTTCCTTGCTGCGCGCGCCGAAGAACAGCATCAGCTTGCCGCCTTCGAAGCGGCCGCCCTTGCGCAGGCGCCGGCGCCATTCGGTCATGGCGCGCATCGGCGCACTGCCGGTGCCGGTGCAGATCATCACGATGTGCGAACGCGGATGGTTGGGCATCAGGAAGCTGGCGCCGAAGGGGCCGATCACCTCCACCTTGTCGCCCACCTGCAGGTCGCACATATAGTTGGAAGCGACGCCGCGCACCGGATTGCCCTGGTAGTCGGCCAGCACGCGCTTGATGGTCAGCGACAGGTTGTTGTAGCCGGGCCGCTCGCCGTTGCGGGCGCTGGCGATCGAATACTGGCGCGGGTGATGCGCGCGCCCCTGCGCGTCCACGCCCGGCGGCACGATGGCGATGGACTGGCCCTCCAGCACCGGGAACGGCATGGCGCCGAAGTCCAGCACGATATGGTGGGTGTCGTACTCGCGCCCGACCTCGGTGACGCGCACATTGCCGGCCACGGTGGCGGTGACCGACTTGCGTTCGGCCTTGGGTCCGTACAGGTTGGTGAAGGCACGCGCGGCCGACCACGGCGGCACCGTGGCGCCATAGCGCGCACTGTTGAAGGTTTCCTGGCCGGCGGTGGCCACCGGCGGCTCGGTCAGGGCCGGCTCGAGCAGGGCCGGCGCGCCGGGCGCCACGCCCTGCTCCGCCAGTTGCTGCTCGCTCAGCTCGACCGGCAGTTCGTCCCAGCCGAGCTGGTCGTCGAGGCTATAGGGCTTGGCGCGCGGCATCACGCGCCAGTTGTCGATCGAGCCGGTCGGGCATGGCGAGATGCAGGCCATGCAGAAATTGCACTTGTCGGCATCGACCACGTAGTTGCGCGAGTCGTGCGTGATAGCGTTCACCGGGCAGGTGGCTTCGCAGGTGTTGCAGCGAATGCAGATCTCGGGGTCGATCAGATGCTGCTTGATGACGTGAGTGTCGGCCATGTCCATGGCTGTCTCCTGGCGGTGAGCGTCCCTCGGATGCGGGGCGTTTCGTTCTGGGCGGGCGCGGTGGCGGCGCCCGCCGTGTCTCCGTGGTGTCTCGGACGGCCCGGGCTCAGTTGAAGCGCACGTACTCGAAGTCGACCGGCTGGCGGTTGATGCCCATCACCGGGGGCGCGATCCAGTTGGCGAACTTGCCCGGCTCCACCACGCGGCCCATCAGGCTGGCGACGAAGGCACGGTCTTCCGGCGTCGGCAGCCACTGCGGCGCGTTGGCGGCCCACTCGGCGTCGGAGATCACGCGGCCGTCCGGCGAGACCTTGACGCCGGCGAGGGCGCCGATATTGCGGTGGAAGGCCTTGTGCGGCACCTTGAGGCGGAACGGGATGCCGGCCTTGTCGATGACCTTGTTCCAGCGCTCCACGCCGGCCATGCTGTCCTTGATGTAGTCGTCGCGCAGCACTTCGTTGAGGGCGTTGAGCATCGGCACTTCCTTCTCGACCAGCTGGCCGCCGGCGGCTTGCAGCACCTTGTAGCTGTCGCCCTTGAGCAGGTGGTCGTCGGCGCGCTTGCCTTCCTCGTAGCGGCCCTTGAGGCCGGTGCTGTAGAAGGTGGCGGCATTGGACGACTCGTCGGCGCCGAACAGGTCGATGGTGACGCTGTAGTGGAAGTTCAGGTAGCGCTGGATGGTCGGCAGGTCGATCACGCCGGCCGCGCGCAGCTTGCCCGGATCATCGGTCTTGAGCTCGTTCATCACCTGGCAGGTGCGCTGGATCACGCGCGACACGCCGGATTCGCCGACGAACATATGGTGCGCTTCCTCGGTCAGCATGAAGCGCGTGGTGCGCGCCAGCGGGTCGAAGGCGCTCTCGGCCAGGGCGCAGAGCTGGAACTTGCCGTCGCGGTCGGTGAAGTAGGTGAACATGAAGAAGGACAGCCAGTCGGGCGTCTGCTCGTTGAACGCCTGCAGGATGCGCGGATTGTCCTGCTCGCCGCTGCGGCGCTCGAGCAGGGCCTCGCCTTCCTCGCGGCCGTCGCGGCCGAAGTACTTGTGCAGCAGGTAGACCATGGCCCACAGGTGGCGCCCTTCTTCCACGTTGACCTGGAACAGGTTGCGCAGGTCGTACATGCTGGGCGCGGTCAGGCCGAGGTGGCGCTGCTGCTCGACCGAGGCGGGCTCGGTGTCGCCCTGGGTGACGATGATGCGGCGCAGGTTGGCGCGATACTCGCCCGGCACGTCCTGCCAGGCGTCCTCGCCCTTGTGGTCGCCGAAGTGGATCTTGCGGCCGGCCTCGGCCGGGTTGAGGAAGATGCCCCAGCGGTAGTCCGGCATCTTGACGTGGCCGAAGTGGGCCCAGCCCTGCGGGTCGACGCTGATGGCGGTGCGCAGGTAGACATCGAAGCCGTGCGAGCCGTCCGGGCCCATGTCGTTCCACCAGCTCAGGTAGTTGGGCTGCCATTGCTCCAGCGCGCGCTGCAGCGTGCGGTCCTCGCTGAGGTTCACGTTGTTGGGGATCTTGTCGCTGTAGTTGATGCCGGACATCGTTGTCTCCGTCGCTGTCTTGCTTCCGGGTGGATGGAATGGCCCTGCCGCGCGCCACGCGGACCCGCGCGGCAGGACGATGCTGGGGGGGAAGTCGGCGCGCGCCCCTCAGACGCGGTTCCAGTCGAAGGCGGCCTTGTCGCCCTTGCCGTAGACCTTCAGCGCCCCCTTCTCGCCGACCGCGTTGGGACGCTGGAAGATCCAGTTCTGCCATGCGGTCAGGCGGCCGAAGATGCGGGTCAGCATGGTCTCCTGGCCATTGAAGCGCAGGTTGGCTTCCATGCCGGTGAGCGCGTCGGGCGACATCGACACGCGCTCTTCCACGGCGATGCGCACTTCGTCCGCCCAGTCGATATCGTCCGGGTTGGCCGTGGCCAGGCCCAGCGCGAAGGCGGCATCGGCGTCGAGCGCCTGGCCGGCCTTGGCGCGCACGGCCTCCAGCGCCGGTGCCTCGTCGTAGAAGCGGCGCCCGAGACGGCTCTGCCCGGTGGCCATCGGGTAGCGGCCGAAATTGGCCTCGCCCACCGTGATCTTCGGCGCGCGCGCCTCGTCGTCGGGCAGCGCCAGGTGGTAGATGCGGTCGCAGGCCAGCGCCAGCTCCAGGAAGGTGCCGGCGAAGCAGGAACCCGGCTCGACCAGCGCGAACAGGCTGCGCGAGGACACGTCCAGGCGCGACAGCACGCGGCGCAGCAGGCCGATGGTCTCGCGCACCAGCCAGTGGTCCTGATGCGCCTGCAGCGTGGCATCGACGCCGAGCACGGCGGCGGCATCGCCTTCGGTCTTGATCAGCCAGGTGCCGATGTCGAGCTCGTTGGTGCGCATCGACAGGATGGCGTCGTCCAGTTCGCGCGCCAGCTGCAGCGGATACCAGGCGGCGCCGGCCTCGACGATGGCCTGCGGCGTGGCCGGCTGCGGGCCGGAGGGACCGCGCACGGTGAAGCTGGCGGTGCGCCCGGCGCGGTCGATCACCACGCTGACATGCCGGTAGTGCAGCGCATCGGCCTCGACCGTGCGCGCCAGCGGCGGCAGCGCCACGCCGGGCACGCCGGCCGGGCGGTCGCTGCCGGCCGCCAGCGCCAGCGCGCGTTCCCGCACCCGCTGCGCGAACACGGCGGGCTTGGCGATGTCGTCGACCAGGCGCCAGTCCTTGGCGCGCTGGCCGCGCACGCCCTCGGTGGTGGTGCAGAAGATGTCGGCCAGGTCATGCCGCACGTGGCGCTTGTCGGTCACGCGGGTCAGGCCGCCGGTGCCGGGCAGCACGCCCAGCAGCGGCACTTCGGGCAGGCTGACGGCCGAGGAGCGGTCGTCCACCAGCAGGATCTCGTCGCAGGCCAAAGCCAGCTCGTAGCCGCCGCCGGCGCAGGCGCCATTGACCGCGGCCAGGAACTTGAGGCCGCTGTGCCGCGAGGAGTCCTCCATGCCGTTGCGCGTCTCGTTGGTGAACTTGCAGAAATTCACCTTCCAGGCATGGCTGCTGACGCCCAGCATGAAGATATTGGCGCCCGAGCAGAACACCTTGTCCTTGGCGCTGGTGACGACCACGGTGCGCACTTCGGGATGCTCGAAGCGGATGCGGTTCAGCGCGTCGTTCAGCTCGATGTCCACGCCGAGGTCGTAGCTGTTCAGCTTGAGCTTGTAGCCGGGACGCAGGCCGGCGTTCTCGTCGATATCGATCGACAGCGTGGCTACCGGGCCGTCGAAGGCCAGCTTCAGGTGGTGGTACTGGGACGGGTCGGTCTGGTATTCGACGCGGGGGGCGATGCTCATGATCGTTGTCTCCTCAGCTTTAACGCAGGATAGTGCATTCGTTTCGATTCAGTAAAAGCACTATAGTGCATCCATGAATCCAGGGTCAAGAATTATCTTGCGTGTCGCCACTGCTTACCGTGAGCGCTCCCGGCGCGGCGCCCCGGGAGTGCTCACAAAGGTAGCTGCAGGGCCGTCCGCACCATCTCCCGCAACGCCTGGAACGTCGGCTCGAGCGGCTGGGCACTGGTATCCAGGTTGAACTCCGCCTTGGAATAGAAGGCCGCGCGCCCGGCCAGGATCTGCCGCAGGTCATCCATGGCCTCGCGGCTGGCGGCCATCGGCCGCAGGTCGCCCTGGGCGCGCACGCGGCCCATGTGGTCTTCCGGCGTGGCCTGCAGCCAGACCGTGGTGCAGTGGGCCAGCAGCAGGTTGAAGGCGGCCGGGTCCGAGACCAGCCCGCCGGGCGTGGCGATCACTGCCTCCGGGTGGATCTGGATGGCCTCCTCCAGCGCGCGCCGCTCATAGCGCCGGTAGGCGTTCATGCCGTACAGCCCCTGGATCTCCGACACGCTGCAACCGGCGAACTGCTCGATCTCGCGGCTCAGTTCGACGAAGGGCACGCCGAGATCGTCCGCCAGCATCGCGCCCAGCGTCGACTTGCCGGCACCGCGCAGGCCGATCAGCGCCACCCGCGGGCTGCGCGCCGCCCCGCCCGCACCCGGACCGTTCTGCCCGCCGGTGCCCAGCAGTTCGCCCACCGCGATGCGCACGCGCCGCAGCGTGGCCTCGTCGCGGTGCTCCAGCAGTTCGCGCAGCAGCAGCCATTCCGGGCTGGAGGTGGTCACGTCGCCGAGCAGTTCCGCCAGCGCGCAGTGCAAGGCCCCCGCCACCTGCTGCAGCACCAGGATGGAGGCATTGCCGTCACCGTATTCCAGATTGGCCAGGTGGCGCTCGGAAACCCCGGCCGCCGCCGCCACCGCCTTGCGCGTCAGGCCGCGCCGGGCGCGCAGCTCGCGCACCCGCTCGCCGAGCGCCTGCAGCAGCGGGCTGCGCCCCTCGCCAGCCACCGGCGCGCCGGTGGCCGCGCCCGCGCGCTGGCGCGCGCCGGGCGGGCGGGACGCCGTCGGCGCCGCAGCGGCGCCGGCGGCGCCCGGCAAGGCCACGGGAGCGGGAGCGGCGCCAGCCGCCTCTGCGTCCGGCCCCGGCGACTGCCCCAGCGGCTGGGGCAGCGGCTGGGGCAGCGTTAACCCCGATCCATGCAATATAGTGCTTGACATGATTTTCAGCCGGCTCTATGTTTCGTTCATGCACAATAATGCATGAATCGCCGGCATGCAAGCCGGCCATGCCCGATGGAGCCCCACCGTGTCCCCCAGCATGTCTCCCACCGAATTCCGCGCCCTGCTGGCGCGCCTGACCGCGCAGCTCGCCGGCCGCCCCCTGGACGATAGCCTCGACGCCTGGCTGAATGCCGAGCACGGTGCCGGCAGCGCCACTTACCGTGAGCTGAAGGCCGCCTGCGAGGCCGGCGTCGCCGCCGGCTGGCTGTGCGACCGTGAAGGCGGCGGCATCCGCTACGGCCGCATCTTCAAGCCCGCCGACGACCTGCACGGCTTCTCGGTCGACGTGGTCGACATGTGCGACATCGCCGGCCCCCACCACGTCCACCCCGAGGGCGAGATCGACCTGATCCTGCCGCTCGACGGCGCGGCCCGCTTCGACGGCCGCCCGGCCGGCTGGCTGGTGTGCCCTCCGGGCAGCGCGCACCGCCCCACCGTCAGCGGCGGACGCGCGCTGGTGCTCTACCTGCTGCCCGCCGGGCGCATCGAATTCACGCGCCAGTAAGCCAACGGGGAGACACGCCATGAGCGAACGGCTTTCCAACTATCTCGGCGGGCGCTGGCAGGCCGGCAGCGGCGCCGGCACCCCGCTCTTCGACCCCGTGCTCGGCACCGAACTGGCGCGTGTGGACGCCGGCGGACTCGACCTTGCGGGTGGCTTCGCCTTCGCCCGCGAACAGGGCGGCGCCGCGCTGCGCGCGCTCGGCTACCGCGAGCGCGCCGGCCTGCTGGCCGCCGCCGCCAAGGTGCTGCAGGCCAATCGCGGCACCTATTACGAGATCGCCACCGCCAACAGCGGCACGGTCGCCGGCGATTCGGCGGTCGATATCGACGGCGGCATCTTCACGCTGTCCACCTATGCGCGGCTGGGCGAGTCGCTGGCGGAGTCGATGGGCGGCCGGCGCACGCTGCTCGATGGCGAGGCAGCGCGGCTGGGCAAGGATCCCGCCTTCCAGTCACAGCACGTGCTGGTCCCCGCGCGCGGCGTGGCGCTGTGCATCAATGCCTTCAATTTCCCGGGCTGGGGCCTGTGGGAGAAGGCCGCGCCGGCGCTGCTGTCCGGTGTGCCGGTGATCGTCAAGCCGGCCACCGCCACCGCCTGGCTGACCCAGCGCATGGTGCGCGACGTGGTCGAGGCCGGCGTGCTGCCGCCGGGCGCGCTGTCGGTGGTGTGCGGCAGCCCCGCCGGCCTGCTCGACCAGCTCCAGCCCTTCGACCTGCTGTCCTTCACGGGCTCGGCCGACACCGCCGCGCAACTGCGCGCGCATGCGGCCGTGAGCCGGCATTCGGTGCGCGTCAACATCGAGGCCGACAGCGTGAACTCGGCCCTGCTGCTGCCGGGCGAGGCGCCTGACAGCGAGGCCTTCGCCCTGCTGGTCGAGGAGGTCGTGCGCGAGATGACGGTGAAGTCCGGCCAGAAGTGCACGGCCATCCGCCGCGTGTTCGTGCCGGAAGCCCTTTACGATGCCGCCGCCGAGGCCATCGGCGCGGGCCTGGCCAGGGTCACGGTGGGCAATCCGCGCCAGGCCGAGGTGCGCATGGGCGCCCTGGTCAGCCGTGCCCAGCTGGAGGCGGTTCGCAGCGGCCTGGCACGGTTGCGCACGGCCGCCAGCGTGCTGCACGACGGCGCCGGCCACGCCCTGGTCGACGCCGATCCGGCGGTGGCCTGCTGCGTGGGCCCCACCCTGCTCGGCACGCGCGACGCCGACGGCGCGGCGCTGGTGCACGACACCGAGGTCTTCGGCCCGGTCGCCACCCTGCTGCCCTACCGCGACAGCGCCCACGCGCTGGCACTGGCGCGGCGCGGCCAGGGTTCGCTGGTGGCCTCGCTCTATGGCAGCGACGCCGCCGCGCTCGGCGACGCCGCGCTGGCCCTGGCCGACAGCCACGGCCGTGTCCACGTGGTCTCGCCGGAGGTGGCGCAGAGCCACACCGGCCACGGCAACGTGATGCCGCAATCGATACACGGCGGCCCCGGCCGGGCCGGCGGCGGCGAGGAACTGGGCGGCCTGCGCGCGCTCGGCTTCTACCACCGCCGCAGCGCCATCCAGGCCGGCGCCGCCGTGCGCGAGCGCCTCTGAGCATGGCCCGGGCGGCGCGCGCGCACGGCGGCAAGACCGGCGCGCGCCGCTCCCTCCCGTCAGCGGGAGCACGAACCGAAGACCCTGAAGCCAGTACCTGTCCGATCGAGATTGGGGAGACAAGCATGAGCGCCCAAGCGCAAGCGCCGGTGGAACCGCCCGGCACGCCCTTCAACTTTGCCCATCACCTGTTGGCGCGCAACGCGACGCGCGCCGCCAAGACCGCCTACGTCGACGACGACGGCACGCTCAGCTACGGCGCGCTGGACGAGCGCGTGCGCCGGCTGGCGGCGGCGCTGGCGGCGGCCGGCGTGCATCGCGAGGAGCGCGTGCTGCTGCTGATGCACGACTGCAACGACTGGCCGGTGTGCTTCCTCGGCGCGATGTACGCCGGCATCGTGCCGGTCGCCGTCAATACCCTGCTGACCGCCGACGATTACGCCTACATGCTGCGCCACAGCCGCGCCCAGGCCGCGCTGGCCTCGGCGTCGCTGCTGCCGGTACTGCGGCAGGCCATCGACCTGGCAGCGGCCCAGGGGGGCTGCGAGGTCCGCAGCGTGATCGTGGCGCGCGGCGAGGCGCCGGCCGCGCCCGGCTGCGCCGCCCTCGACGACCTGCTGGCCGCGCACGCGCCGCTGCCCGCGCCCGCCGCCACCGGCCCCGACGACCCCGGCTTCTGGCTCTATTCTTCCGGCTCCACCGGCCGCCCCAAGGCCGCGGTGCACAGCCACGGCAACCCCTACTGGACGGCCGAGCTGTACGGCGGCCCGGTGCTCGGCCTGCGCGAGCAGGACGTGTGTTTCTCGGCCGCCAAGCTGTACTTCGCCTACGGCCTGGGCAACGGCCTCAGCTTTCCGCTGAGCGTCGGCGCCACCGTGGTACTGATGGCCGAGCGGCCGACGCCAGAAGCCACCATCCGGCGCTGGCTGGACCACCAGCCCACGGTCTTCTTCGGCGCCCCGACCGGCTACGCGGGCCTGCTCGCCTCGCCGCAGCTGCCCGCGCGCGGCGAGGTCTCGCTGCGCCTCTGCTCGTCGGCCGGCGAAGCGCTGCCGGGCGAGATCGGTGAACGCTTCACCGCGCACTTCGGCTGCGAGATCATCGATGGCATCGGCTCCACCGAGATGCTGCACATCTTCCTGTCGAACCGGCCGGGGCGCGTGCGCTACGGCACCACAGGCTGGCCGGTGCCCGGCTATGCCATCGAGCTGCGCGGCGAGGACGGCGGCCCGGTGCCCGACGGCGAGGTGGGCGACCTCTACATCCGCGGCCCGAGCGCGGCGCTGATGTACTGGAGCGACCGCGCCCGCTCGCGCGACACCTTCCGCGGCGAGTGGACCAAGAGCGGCGACAAGTACCTGCACAACACCGACGGCAGCTACAGCTACGCCGGACGCAGCGACGACATGCTCAAGGTCAGCGGCATCTATGTCTCGCCGTTCGAGGTGGAGGCCACGCTGATCCAGCATCCCGCGGTGCTGGAGGCGGCCGTGGTCGGCGTGCAGGACGCCGACGGCCTGACCCGCGCCAAGGCCTACGTGGTGCTCAAGCCGGGCGCCAGCGCCAGCGACGGCGAACTCAAGGCCTTCGTCAAGGACCGGCTGGCGCCCTACAAGTACCCGCGCCTGATCGAGTTCGTCGACGGCCTGCCCAAGACCGCCACCGGCAAGATCCAGCGCTTCAAGCTGCGCGAGCTCGACGCCGCCCGGCACTGAGGCCGGCGCGGCCTCTCTTCGACAGGGCGGACGCCGGCGGCCGGATCGGCTGCCGGCATCCGCTGCGCTACTCGGCCGCCATCCGCGCCGCGCGCGCGAGGCGGCCCAGGCGGACCTTCTCGTCGTCGAGGAAGCGCGCGAAGCCCTCGCGCGAGCCGCTCACCGGCTGGTAGCCGTAGGCCGCCATCTGCGCCAGCAGGTCGGGATCGCTGCGGTAGGCGAGCGCGGTCGCCTGCGCCACCCGGTCGAGCACCGCGTCCGGCGTGCCGCGCGGCGCGTAGATGCCGCCCCAGTGCTGCATGCGCACAGCGGTGAAGCCCTGCTCGACCGTGGTCGGCACGTCCGGCAGCACCGCCGTGCGGTGCCCGTCGGCCACCGCCAGCGCGCGCAGCTTGCCGCCACGCACGAATCCCAGCACGCCGACCGGCGCTTCGGAGGCCAGGTCGATCTGGCCGCCCATGACGGCGTTCAGCGTCTCCATGCCGCTCTTGTAGTGCACCACCGTGACCGGCACGCCCAGCGCCTGGCGCATCATCTCGGCGACGAAATGGCCGGTGCTGCCGAGCCCGGCGGTGCCGAAGGCGATGCCGCCCCTGGCCCTGGCATAGGCCTGCAGAGACTTCAGGTCGTTAAAGGACGCGCCCGCCGCGGCGACGATCACCGAGGGCGCCGAGCTGATGCTCGCCACCGGCACCAGGGCGTCGTCGGCATAGGGCATGCGGGCACGCAGCAAGGCGTTGGACACCGCGCCATTGCCCGCCACCAGCAGGGTGTAGCCGTCCGGCGCGCTGCGCGCCACCAGCTCCGCGCCGATCAGCCCGCCGGCGCCCGGCTTGTTGTCGACGATCACGCTCCGGCCCAGCTGGCGCGCCAGCGCCTTGGCCAGCAGGCGGGTATTGGTATCGCCGGGGCCGCCGGCCGAGAATGGCAGCACCAGCCGGATCGGCCGCGCCGGCCAGGCCGCCTCGGCCCGCGCCGGCGCGCCGCGCAGTCCGGCCAGCGCCAGCGGCAGCAGCGCCACCATCCCCAGGCAGGCACGCCTTCTGTTCAGGGTCGTCGCCATGGTCCGCTCCCGGCTCATGCGAAGGCGGCGCCGACCGGCGGCGCCAGCAGGGCCATCAGTTCGCGCACGTCGCCGAGCGTCTCCAGTCCGGCCACCATCTGCTCGATGGCCTGCTGGCGGGCGGGCGCGACCAGGCCGTCGGTAAGCGCGCGGAACTTGGCGGCGACCTCCGCGTTCGACTGCGGCGCCTCGATCGCGCGCGACGCGCGCCGCTGCACTTCGATGCGCTGGCCGTCGGTGAAGGTCACCGCCAGGCGCACGCGCCCGCGCGCCTGGGCACCGCCGGCGTCGAGGGCCGCGTCGTGGCGCACCTCGATGCGGGGCAGCAGCGCCCACACATCGTCGGCATCGATGCGCGCGGGGGTGAACTGTGCCACCAGCGCGGCGCCGTCGAGCACCGCCACGGCGAGCGCGTAGCCGATGTGCATCTGCGCGCCGATCGGCGTGAACGGGCGCTGCGGCGGCCACCAGCCGTGGTGGTAGACCGCATGCGTGACGTCGACCTCGATGCGCGCGATCTCCGGCGCGCGCAGCGGGCGCTGCGCGCCGACGTCGAACAGCGCATCGAGCGGGGCGTGGATGCCACCCATGGCCGCATAGGGCTTGATCACCATGCGCTCCACTTCCCAGCGCTCGCCGAGGCCGTCGGCAAGCTGGCCGGCATCGGGCGCATGGCCCTCGCCGAAGGTCGAGAGGAAGCCGCCGTACTCGCGCTCGAACACACGCTTGATGCCGGTATAGCCACCCGCCGCCAGCAGCGCCGCGTAGAGGCCGTTGCGCGCCGCGAAGCCGTGGTGCATGCGCTTGCTCATGGCCTCGTACTGGGCCGCCATCAGGCCGGCCGACTGCGTCGCGGCCAGGCCCAGCGCATCTTCGAAGCGGGCCGCGTCCAGCCCCAGCAGCTTGCCCACCGCGGCGGCCGCGGCGTGGGTGCCGAACACCGCGCCCGAATGCCAGCCGCGCGACAGCATCTGCGCGCCGTGCAGGGCCAGCCCCACGCGCGGGCCGACCTCGAAGCCGGCCATGGCCGCCTCCAGCAGGCCCGCCCCGCTCACCCGCGGCTCTCCTTCCGCCGCCGCCCACAAGGCCGGCAGCACCAGCGAGGCGCTGTGCAGCGGCGCGAGCGGATGGTAGTCGTCCAGTTCGAAGCCCTGGATGAAGGTACCGTTGAGCAGGGCCGCCCCCGGCGCACTGGTGCGCGCGCCCCAACCGACGATGGTGCGGTCGCCCTCGCCTTCGGTACGGCGCACGATGCCCGCCGCGACGCGCGACCAGGGCAGCTGCGCGCCGACGATGGCGCAGCCGATGCCGTCCAGGATCAGGGCCTTGGCGCGTTCGCGCGCGCTGGCGCTGGCCTGCTCCAGGCGGAAGCCGGCCAGCCAGTGGGCGAGGCGCCCGGTCGGCCCGGCCGGATCGGTGGCCGCCTGGCCGGTGGCGCCGGCGTGCGCCGGGGCGGAACCCGGTACGGAAGAATGGGAGGTCATGGCAGGTCCTTGCGAGTGAGCGGGTGAGCGGGTGAGCGGGTGAGCGGGTGCGCCGGCGAGCGCACCCGGGATTCGACGTCCGTGCCCGACCCGGGGCCGGCACGGCAGACGTGTTCCGGTCGAGCGTTGCATCGAGCGCTCGATCAAGCGGACCTTCAGTCGAGCGGATAGTGCTTGACCAGCTCCGCGACGTGCGCACTGTCGCGCCGCACTTCCTCGGCGAACTCGGCCGGCGTGTTCGCCACCGGCTCGGCACCGGCGTTGGCGATCGCCTTGCGCACGTCGGCGTCCTTGACCGCTTCGCGCAGCGCCGCGACGATGCCCTGCGTGATGGCGGGCGGCGTCCCCTTGGGCGCAAACAGGCCATACCAGGTCACCGAGCGGAACTGCGGATAGCCGGCCTCGGCCGTCGTCGGCACATCGGGCAGCGCCGCCGCGCGGCGGTCGCCCTGCGTGGCCAGGATGCGCAGCGTGCCGGCCCGGTGGTGCGGCAGCGCGCTGGCGATGCTGGTGAGAGCCATGTTCACGTTGTTGGCGACCAGGTCGGTGACGATGGCGCCGGTACCTCGGTAGTTGACGATCACCAGGCGCGGCAGGCCCGCCTCGTCGGCAAGCTGCTGGCCGGACAGCCGCGCCAGGTTCTCGCCCGTGCCGAGCGAGCACTGCGGCGCGGTGCGGCAGTAGCGCACCAGCTCGCCGAAGGTCTTGACCGGCAGCCTGGCACTGACCACCACCGCGGCGGGCGACTGCGAGACAGCGCTGACCGGCTCCAGCCGGGCGAGCGGGTCGACACCCTTGAGGCTGGGCGTGTAGCGCGTCGCCAGCAGGCCCGGCACCTGCAGCAGCAGCGTATAGCCGTCGGGACGGGCCTCCATCACGCGCCGCGTGCCGATCAGGCCGTCGGCGCCCGGCAGGTTCTCCACCACCACCGGCTGCCCCCACATCGCGCCGAGCTGGCGCGAGACGGCCCGGGCGGTGGCGTCGGTGCCGCCACCCGCGACATAGGGCACCACCAGGGTCACCGGCCGCTGGGGCTTCCACGGCGCGGCGGGCGCTGCCTCGGCGCTCGCCAGCGCGGGCGCCGCCAGCAGGGCGGCGACGGCCGCGCCCAGGGCGAGCCGTCGCGCCGGCCGGCGCGGCTTCGGGTCTTGTATCGACATCTTGTCTCCTGTCATCGTCTTGTCGTCGGATCCTCGTGGATCCTGCTTGTCCTGCTTGTCCTGCTTGTCCATCGCGCCGCCGGTCAGGCTGGCGCGCCCACTGCCCGGGCCCGCCAGTCACGCTGGAACACGCCATCGAGCCGGCCGCGCGCCATCGCATGCGCACGCAGCCACGGCCGCAGCGCATCCGCCGCCAGCCCGGGCGGCGGCGGCGCCGACAGCGCGAACAGCTGGAACACATAGCGGTGCGGGCCGTGGCCGGGCAGCGGGCGCGGTCCGTCGTAGCCGGTGCCGCCGAGGCCGTTGCGCGCCAGGACCACGCCCTGCGGCGCGCGGCCCGGCGCCAGGGCGCCCTCGGGCAGCCCGTTCACCGCCGCCGGGCCCCAGGCCAGCGCGTGCGCGATGGCGTGCGGCAGCGGCACGTCGGGGTCTTCCACCAGCAGCAACCAGTGGCTGGCACCGGCCGGCAATGCCCGCCAGCGCAAGTCCGGCGACAGGTTGCCGCCCACGCCCCGGCCGGCGTGGCGCAGCGCCAGGCTGGCACCGGCGGCGAAGCTGTCGCTGTGCAGCGCCAAGGCTGCCGGCAGCGCCGCCAGCACCGGGTCCGCCTGCGCCAGCGTGGCGTCGCCGGCATGGCGGCCGCGCAGCAGCAGCCCGATCCAGCGCAGTACCCAGGGATGGCGCATGTCCGCCGTCATGGCAGGCTCCGCGCCTGCGCCTGCGCCTGCGTTGCCGGGGCTGGCGGCGGCACCTGCCCGTCCACCCGCCCTGCCATCTGCCCTGCCACCTGCCAGGCCCAGGGCCGGCGGCTGCGGTCCTGCTGCTGCCAGGCGCGGATGGCGGGATCGTCCTGCAAGGTCAGCCCGATGTCGTCCAGCCCGAGCAGCAGCGCCTGGCGCCGCAGCGCGTCGATCGGGAAGGGACTGGCCACGCCGTCGGGCGCGGTCAGCGTGGCGGCCTCCAGGTCCACGCGCAGCGGTGCGCCGCCGGCGCACTGCGCGGCCAGGGCCTGCACGGCTTCCAGCGGCAAGCGGATCGGCAGCACACCGTTCTGGAAGCAGTTGCTGTAGAAGATATCGCCGAAGCTCGGCGCGATCACGCAGCGCACGCCCATGCCCATCAGCGCCCACACCGCGCCCTCGCGCGACGAGCCGCAGCCGAAGTTGGGCCCGGCCAGCAGGATGGGCGCGCCGCGGAAGGCGGCCTGGTTGAGCAGGCAGCCCGGGTCCTCGCTGCCGTCCTCGCGGTAGCGCAGGGCCTCCAGCGCCCAGGGGCCGAGCTGGTCGCGCGCCAGGCTGGTCAGCCGCTCGATGCGGACGATGACATCGGTATCGACGTTGGCGAGCATCAGCGGCACGGCGGCGCCGCTGACCACGGTGAAAGGCTGCAGGCTCATGCAAGGCTCCTGACATCGGTGATGCGGCCGGTGACGGCGGCGGCCGCGGCCATCGCCGGGCTGGCCAGGTGGGTGCGCGCCCCGGGGCCCTGGCGGCCGACGAAGTTGCGGTTGGAGGTGGATACCGAGCGCTGTCCCGGCGGCACCTGCTCGCCGTTGGCGGCCACGCACATGCTGCAGCCGGGCTCGCGCCAGCTGAAGCCGGCCGACTCGAACACCTCGCGCAGGCCTTCGGCCTCAGCCGCCGCCTTGACCGCCACCGAGCCCGGCACGACCCAGGCGGTGACGCCGGGCGCGACGCGGCGCCCGCGCAGCACCGCGGCGGCGGCGCGCAGGTCGGACAGGCGCGAGTTGGCACAGGAACCGATGAAGACCCAGTCCACCGGCGTGCCGGCGATCGGCGCGCCGGGCTCCAGTCCCATGTAGGCGAGCGCGTCGGCATAGGCCTGCGCGGCGGCGCCGGCGGCCGCGGGCACGGGGATGCGCGCGTCCACCGCGATGGCGTGCTCCGGGCTGGTGCCCCAGGTGATGGTGGGCACGACCTCGGCCGCGTCGATGCATTCATCGCGGTCGAAGACCGCGCCGGCGTCGCTGGCCAGGGTGCGCCATGCCGCCGCCGCCTGCTCGAACGCGGCGCCGGCCGGCGCATAGGGACGGCCGCGCAGCCAGTCGATGGTGCGCTCGTCCGGGGCGATCAGCGCGAAGCGCGCGCCCAGCTCGACCGCCAGGTTGCACAGGGTCAGCCGTGCCTCCACCTCCAGCGCGCGCACGGCGCTGCCGGCGAACTCGATGGCATGGCCGGCCCCGGCCGCCGCGCCGAAGCGGGCGATCAGGTGCAGCGCCAGGTCCTTGGCGCTGACGCCGGGCGCCAGCGCGCCTTCGCAGCGGATACGCATGCGGCGCGGCTTCTGCAGGCGCAAGGTCTGCGTGGCCAGCGCATGCGTGCTCTCCGACGAGCCGACGCCGAAGGCCAGCGCCCCGACCCCGCCATTGGTACAGGTGTGGCTGTCGCCGCAGACCACGGTCAGGCCGGGCAGCACGATGCCGAGTTCGGGGCCGCTCACGTGCACGATGCCCTGGCCGGGCTCGCCGAGATCGAACAGTGTCACGCCGGCCGCGGCCGCGCGCTCGCGCAGCGCGCTCCACAGCCGCGCGCCGGGCAGGTAGGTGGTGCCGTCGCGCCCGGGCTGGCTGGACACCGCGTGGTCGGGCGTGGCGAAGACCAGGGCGGGGTCGTGCAGCGGCAGGCCGCGCGCCGCCACCTCTGCCAGCGCCGGCGGGCCGGACAGGTCGTGCAGCAGGTGGCGGTCGATGTGCAGCAGCGCCCAGCCGTCGCCCAGTTCGCGCACCACATGCGCATCCCAGAGCTTGTCGAACAGCGTGGCCGGGATCATGCCGGCCTCGCGGCGTCGCTGCTGCCGGGGGTGGCGGGAGCAATGGCGAGCGCCGGTGCACCCGCATTGAAGCGCTGGCGCAGGGCGTCCCACTCGTCGGCGCCGAAGCGACGGAAGGTCTGCGCCACGCCCGCCGACACCGGCGGCGCGCTGCGCGTCGCCTTCAGTTCCGCCAGCGCGCGGTCGCCCGCCTCGATCGCGGCCTTCAGCATCAGGCCCGGCAGGATGGCCAGCTTGTAGCCCATGGCCTCGGCCTCGCGCAGGTCGAAGATCGGCGTGCGCCCGCCGGGCACCACGTTGAGCAGGCAGGGGCCCTGCACGCGGGCCGGCACCGCGGCCACTTCCTCCAGCGTCTGCGCGGCTTCGACGAAGGCCATGTCGGCGCCGGCGGCGAGCGCCGCCTTGGCGCGCCAGATGGCCTCGTCCAGGCCCAGCACGGCGCGCGCGTCGGTGCGCGCGATGATGACGAAATCCGCCGTGCGGCGCGCCTGCGCCGCCGCCCGCACCAGCGAGACGAAGGCTTCGCGCGAAACCACCTCCTTGCCGTCGAGGTGGCCGCAGCGCTTGGGCGCGACCTGGTCCTCGATATGGATGCCGGCCACGCCGCGGCTCTCGTACTCGCGCACGGTGCGCGTCACGTTCAGTTCGTTGCCGTAGCCGGTATCGGCGTCGGCGATCAGCGGGATGGCGATGGCGCGCGCCATCACCGCGGCGTTCTCCACCATCTCGCTCAGGGTCAGCAGGCCGAAATCGGGAAAGCCGCGCGCGGCCGAGGTCCCGGCTCCGGTCATGTAGGCGGCGGCGAAGCCGGCCTGCTCGATCAGGCGCGCGCCGATGGCGTCATAGGCGCCCGGCGCGATCAGCATGCCGGGCGCCTGCAGGCGCTGGCGCAACAAGGTGGCGGGGTGCATGGTGCGGGCGGTCTCCTCTTGCGGGTAGGCGAATGCCCCCGGGACGGGGGACCGGGGCAGCGTGTGCCTCTCGCCTGTGTTTATGTGTTTATATTCTAATAACAACTAACCAGCAAGGTCAACCGGAACCGGGCGGAGCGGCCAGGGATCCGCGCCACCCTTGTGCTATGCTCCCCGACGCCACCGATCCATCACCCCATGCCCCGCAACACCGCTGACGCAACGCCCGCCCCGCTGCCCCGCATCCCTGGTACCTCCCTGCACCGGCAGCTCTTCCTGGTGCTGCGCGACGAGATCTCGCGCGGCGTCTACGCGCAGACCGGCGCGCTGCCCAAGGAAGAGGCGATCTGCGAGCGCTTCGGCGTCTCGCGCATCACGGTAAGGCGCGCGCTGGCCGACCTCGCCGCGCTCGGGCTGGTGGAGCGGCGCCACGGCCTCGGCACCTTCGTGCGCGCCGGCACGCCGGCGGGGCGCAGCAGTCCCAGCCTGGGCATGATCGACAGCCTGCGCCGCGCGGCGCTGGAAACCGAGGTCGAGGTGCTCGAGGTGGCCCAGGCCGAGCCGCCGCCGGATATCGCCGCGCTGCTGCAGCTCGCGCCCGGCGAGCACGCCGTGCATGCCCTGCGCCTGCGCAGCCTGCAGGGCGAGCCGGTCATGCTGACCGACGCCTGGGTGCCGGCCGCGCTGGGCAAGCGGGTCTCGGCGGCAGCGCTGCGCAAGCATGCGCTGTTCGAGATCCTGATGGCGCAAGGGGTGAAGTTCGGCCGCGTGGTGCAGGAAATCAGCGCCCAGGCTGCCGATCCCCGCTGTGCCCGCTGGCTGCGCACCGAAGTCGGCGCGCCGCTGCTGAAGCTGGTGCGCCTGCTGCACGATCCCGCGGAGCTCCCGGTGCAGCACCTGACGGTGCTGCTGTCGCCGGAACGCAGCCGCATCCTGATGGACATCCCCTCCGAGAAGATCAACACGCTGAGCGCGGGACAGATCGTCCACGATATCGGCCGGCAGGGCTGAGTGCGCGGCGCGGCCGGCGCGGGCGCCGGGGCGTTGGGCCAGGTCCTATCGTCCAGCGGGGAAATTTCCCATATACTGTATATTCATACAGTCAACTGGAAGCCGTGGCCGCATGCTGCCACGCACCCCTCCGCCCGCCTCGCCGCCCAGCCGTCATGCTGTCCGCCACCCGCCGCATCGCCCACCTCGACATGGACGCCTTCTACGCGTCGGTCGAGCTGCTGCGCTACCCCGAACTGCGCGGCCAGCCGGTGGTGATCGGCGGCGGGCGCAATGCCGTGCCGGAGGTGCTGGCCGACGGCAGCCGCCGCTTCGCGCGCCTGCGCGACTACGTCGGACGGGGCGTGGTCACTACCTCGACCTACGAAGCGCGCGCCTTCGGCGTGTTCTCCGCCATGGGTATGATGAAGGCCGCCCAGCTCGCCCCGGACGCGATCCTGCTGCCGACCGACTTCGAGGCCTACCGCCACTACTCGCGCTTGTTCAAGGCGGCGGTGGCGCGCTTCACCGACCAGATCGAGGACCGCGGCATCGACGAGATCTACATCGACCTGAGCGCGGTGCAGGGCGAGGCCGCCGAGGTTGCCGGGCGCATCAAGCAGGCCGTGCGCGAAGCCACCGGCCTGAGCTGCTCGATCTGCGTGGCGCCGAACAAGCTGCTGGCCAAGATCGGCTCCGAGCTGGACAAGCCGGACGGACTGACGCTGCTGCGCATGGAAGACGTGCCGCTGCGCATCTGGCCGCTGCCGGTGCGCAAGGTCAACGGCATCGGGCCCAAGGCGAGCGAGAAGCTGGCCGCGCTGGGCATCGGCACCGTGGGCGAGCTGGCGCGCGCCGACCTGGGGCTGCTGCAGGAGCATTTCGGCCGCAGCTACACCGCCTGGCTGGCGCAGACGGCGCAGGGCTTCGACGAGCGGGCCGTGGTGGTCAGTTCCGAGCCCAAGTCGATCAGCCGCGAGACCACCTTCGAACGCGACCTGCACCCGCGCCGCGACCGCCCGCTGCTGTCGGAAGCCTTCACGGGGCTATGCCTGCGCGTGGCGGACGACCTGCGGCGCAAGGGCTATGTCGGGCGCACCATCGGCATCAAGCTGCGCTATGACGATTTCCGCACGGTGACGCGCGACCTGACCCTGCCGGAGCCCTCGGCCGACGGCGCGGCCATTCGCCGCGCGGCCACCGAATGCCTGCGCCGCGTGCCGCTCGACCGCAAGCTGCGGCTGCTGGGCGTGCGCGTCAGCGCGCTGCTGCCGGTGGAGGAAGCGGCGGGGCTGGCAGCGCTGCCGATCCAGGCCGAACTGCCGTTCGACGCGGCGGACGGCGGCTGAGCCGGGCCGGCGCACGGCCATGGACGCCGCGGGCCGGCCGCACACCCCGGCCTTTCTCCCCTCTGCCTTTCTCTCCTGGCCGCCGCTCAACGCGGGGCGCGCAAACGGGCATCCAGGAAGTCGATCAGCGCCCTGACCTTGGGCGGCAGGAAGCGGTTGGGCGGATGCAGCAGCCAGACCGTGCCCACGTAGGCGCGCGCCTCCAGGGTCCAGTCGGCCAGCACGCGCACCACCTCGCCCCGCTGCAGCGCCTGCGCGGCGGCGAAGTCCGGCAGGCTGGCGATGCCCAGTCCCTGCTGCGCCGCCTCCAGCCGCGCGCTGGCGTGGTTGGCGGCATAGCGCCCGCGCACCTCCACGCTCACCGGTGCCGCCGCCTCGGCCGGCGCCGTGCGGCGGAAGCGCCAGCGCTTGTCATCGGCCGTCTCGCCCAGGAACAGGCAGTCGTGCGCGGCCAGCTCGCGCGGATGGCGCGGCTCGCCGCGCGCGGCGAGATAGGCGCGCGATGCGCACAGCACCCACTCGACGCGGCCCAGGCGCCGGCCGGCCAGGCCGGGTGGCGGCTGGTCGGTCAGGCGGATCACCAGGTCGAGGTCGTCGTCGAGCGGATCCAGCGTGGCATCGGAAAACACCAGCCGCAGGTCCACATCGGGACAGGCGCGCAGGAAATCCGGCACCAGCGGATGGATCACGGTCTTGGCGTAGGCGGTCGGCGCGCTCAGGCTGACGCGCCCGGCCGGCCGCGCCGCCAGGGCGCCGGCCGCATCGACGGCACCGGCCGCCGCGCCGACCAGCTCGCGGCAGTGGCGGTAGACCTGCTCGCCCGAGGCGGTGACACGCACCTTGCGTGTCGAGCGCTCCAGCAGGCGCGTGGCCAGCGCGTCTTCCAGCCGCTTGATCTGCCGGCTGACCGTCGACGGCGTGGTGCCGAGCTGGCGCGCCGCCAGCGAGAAATTGCCGGCATCGACCACGCGGGCGAACACGGCCATGTCGGGCAGCAGCGCAAACAGCTCGTTGGGGTTCATTGCGGGTTCCTTGGCGGATTCTTTGCCGCTGTATGCGCCGATGCGTGCGCCGATGCATGCGTCGATGCGCTTTCCGGCGTCCCTGCCAGGGACGCGCGCGCGCCGGCAGGGCTGGCCGATCTGTGCGAGACAGGCATAAAAGATTTGCACGACGACCGGATTATCACCATCCATGCAATACAAGACAATGCTCTCCGTCCGCCCGCCTGCGCACCTGAGCCCGGCGGCCGGCCACGTTCCCGCGCCATCGCGCGTCCTCCGATCCTGCCCTGTCCGTCCTGCCTGCCATGTCCGCCAGAACCGCCACCGCCTCCCTGCTGCCCGACCTGATGCTGCTGACCGTTGCCGCCGTCTGGGGCAGCAGCTACGGCGTGGTCAAGGACGCGCTCGCCGTCTATCCGGTGCTGGGCCTGCTGGCGCTGCGCTTCGGCCTCACCTCCGCGCTGCTGCTGCCGGCGCTGCGCCACCTGCGGCACTGCGACGGCCGCACCGTGGCCGGCATGCTCGGCACCGGCGTGCTGCTGCTGGCCATCTTCCTGTGCGAGACCTTCGGCGTGATGCAGACCCAGGCCTCCCATGCCGCCTTCCTGATCAGCCTGTGCGTGGTGCTGACGCCGTTCGCCGAGTGGCTGCTGCTGGGCCGCATGCCGGCGCGGCGCGAGTGGGCAGCCGTGGCGCTGTCGCTGCTGGGCGCCGCCCTGCTCACCGGCGGCTCGCTGCGCCTGCAGGCCGGCGACGTGCTGATGCTGGCCGCGGCCCTGCTGCGCGCCGTCATTGTCTGCGTGACCAAGCGCATGATGCGCGAGCGCGCGGGCCGGCCCGTGCCGCCCGCGCTGCTGCTGACCGCCGTGCAGTCGGGCGTGGTCGCGCTGGGCAGCGCGGCGGTGCTGCTGGGCGTGCCCGCCCAATGGCAGGCGCTACCGGCGCCAAGCCTGCATGCGGGCTTCTGGGCCAGCGTGGTCTACCTGGTGGGGGCCTGCACCTTGTTTGCCTTCTTCGCGCAGAACTACGCGATCCGGCGCAGCCAGCCCACCCGCGTGGCGCTGCTGATGGGCAGCGAGCCCGCCTTCGGCGCCCTGTTCGCCTGCCTGTGGCTGGGCGAACGGATCGCGCCGGCGGGCTGGGCCGGCGGCGCGCTGATCGTCGGGGCGTCGCTGCTGGCGACGGTGCGCTGGCGCCGCCTGCCGCGGGCCGGCCTGGCGCTGGAATCCTGACTTGAGGGGTGCCGCGCGGCCGGCGGGCACGAGGGAATCGTGCCGGGGCAGCGGTAGAAGGAAAGGCGGGGCCGCGGCAAAGGGCGGTGCCGTGCCGCAGTGCCGCGCGACAGCCAAGAGCGCCGCCTGCGGCGCCCTTGCGCGATCAGGCCGAAGTGGAGGTGGGGGTGGAGGTGGAGGTGGCCTCGAAGACAGCCGGTTCGCCGGCGGCGGCAACCGGTGCGTCTGCCACAGATGCCACAGGTGCCACGGACTCGGCGGCCACCGGCTCTGCGGGCATCGTTTCGGTCTGCGGCTGCGCGGCCGGTGCGGCTTGCGCGGGCTGAGCCGCGGCTTCCTGGCCTTCCACCGGCTGGCCTTCGGCCGGCTTGCCGCCCGCCTGGGCCGGGCGACGCTGGCCGCGCGCGCGGCGCTCGCCACGCTCGCCGCCCTTCTCGCCGCCGTTCTCACCACCCTTGCCGCCGCCCTTGCCACCACGCGGGCGGCGCGCGGACAGCCACTTGGCGCGCTGGGCCTGTGCCGCCGTCACTTCGCCGGCCGCGTTGCCTTGCAGGTCGACGCGTGCCGCGCCGGCCACCATGCAGGTCCAGTAGCGGCTGCCCTGGCACCAGGTGGCGAGCGCTTCCTTGATCTGCGCTTCATCCAGGCCCAGCTTGGCGGACTGCTGCACGAGGTCGTGCATGATGCCCAGCTTGAGGGGCAGCTTGGGCTCGGGCTTCTTGGGGAAGGCCTTGGGGAAATGCTTCTGCAGGCGCCGGATCGCTTCGATCACCGGGTCGACCGGCTCGGCCTTGGCCTTGCCCTCGGGACGGCCCTTCGCTTCCGGGCGGCCCTTCGCTTCCGGGCGTGCCTTGGCATCCGGGCGCGCCTTGGCCTTGGCTGGCGGCTTGCCCTGCTGCGCCGGCTTGGCGGCGGCCGCGTTCTGCTTGGCCTGTGCCACGAGTTGCGCCTTCAAGGCGGCAAGTTGTTCGAAACCCATAGTGCGTCTGATCGGAAAACAGACGCCCATTCTAGCAGGCTGCCGCGACCTTCCGCCCTGCCCCCGCCCGGCCCGGCCGGCACCGGTGGCACGGGCCACCGGCGCGGCAGATGCTCAGCGCGTGAGCGCGCCGCCGGCGCGCTCACGCTGGGCGGCGAGGTAGGCGTCACGCGAGGGCTGCAGGTGCTGCCGGCACAACGCGACCAGCTCCTCGCGGCGTCCCGCGCGCAGCGCGTCGATCATGGCCCAGTGTTCCTGGCGCGCGCGCTCGCGGTAGGCAGCGGTGGCCAGCGAGCCGAAGCGGATCGGATGGGTGCGCCGCGCATACTCGGCGATGGCCTGCAGCAGCACGGTGTTGCCGGCCAGTGCAAACAGCTCGCGATGGAACTGCTGGTTGATGCGGAAGACCGCGTGCGCATCGCCTGCGGCGACGGCGGCGTCATGGCGCCGCTGCACCGCCACCAGCGCCTGCAGCCGCACCGGCGGCACGGGCAGCGGGATCAGCGCGGCGGCCTGTGCTTCCAGCAGCTCGCGCAGGCCGAACAGTTCCACCACTTCTTCCGGCTCGAAGGCGCGCACCAGCGCGCCGACATTGCGCCGGCGCTCGACCGCGCCCATCTGTTCGAGCGCGGACAGCGCCTGGCGCACCACATGGCGCTTCAGGCCGAAGCGCTCCATCAGGTCGTCCTCGACCAGGCGCTCACGCGGATGCAGGCGCCCGAAGACGATGTCCTCTTCCAGGGCGTCGATGGCACGCTGCAGCGCATCGGGCACGTCGGGTGCATCGGACGCGTCGGGTGCGTCGGGTGCACCGTCCAGGGCTTGGTCCGCCATTGCTCAGCGCTCGCGCGGCACCGTGTCCACGGTGCCGCCGGCCCGCAGGAAGTCGAAGTCCACGCCCTGGTCGGCCTGCGTCACGGTTTCCAGGAAGAGCTTGCGGTAGCCGCGCTCGGCGCGCGGGCGCACCACCGGTTGCTCGGCCGCCCGGCGCGCCAGTTCCGCGTCGTCGACCAGCAGCGCCAGCTCGCGCCGCGCCACCGACAGGCGGATGCGATCGCCGCTGCGCACCAGGGCGAGCGGTCCGCCGATGGCGGCCTCCGGCGTCACGTGCAGCACGATGGTGCCGGCCGCGGTGCCGCTCATGCGGCCGTCCGACACGCGCACCATGTCCTTGACGCCGGCCCGCGCCAGCTTCTTCGGGATCGGCATGTAGCCCGCCTCGGGCATGCCCGGCGCGCCGGTGGGGCCGATGCGCTTGAGCACCAGGATGTCTTCGGCCTTGACGTCGAGGGCCTCGTCGTCGATGCGGTGCGCCATGTCCTCGGCGTCCTCGAACACGACCGCTCGCCCCTCGTGCTCCATCAGGGCGGGGTTGGCCGCCGACTGCTTGATGATGGCGCCGCCCGGCGCCAGGTTGCCGCGCAGCACCGCCAGGCCGCCGGCCGGGTAGATCGGCTCGGCGCGGCTGCGGATGACCTCCTGGGCGAATGGCGGCGGCGCGGCGTCCAGCTCCTCGCCCAGCGTGCGGCCCGACACGGTCAGCGCATCGAGGTGCAGCAGGGGCCGCAGCTCGCGCAGCAGCGCCGGCATGCCGCCCGCCTTGTGGAAGTCCTCCATATAGTGCTGGCCCGAAGGTTTCAGGTCGACCAGCACCGGTGTCTCGCGGCTCATGCGGTCCAGGCCGGCCAGGTCGATGTCGATGCCGAGGCGGCCGGCGATGGCGGTCAGGTGCACGATACCGTTGGTCGAGCCGCCGATGGCCAGCAGCACGCGCAGCGCGTTCTCGATCGACTTGCCGGTCAGGATGCGGTCCGGCGTCAGGCGCGCGGCCGCCATCGCCACCGCGGTGGTGCCGGTGCGCTCGGCCACGCGGATGCGGTCGGCCGTGACCGCGGGCGCCGAGGCGCCGCCCGACACCATGATGCCCATGGCTTCGGCCAGGCACGCCATGGTGCTGGCCGTGCCCATCACCGAGCAGGTGCCGACGCTGGCCACCAGCTGGTTGTTGACGTCGGCGATCTCGGTGCCGTCGATCTCCTCGGCACGGAAACGGCCCCAGTAGCGGCGGCAGTCGGTACAGGCGCCGACGCGCTCGCCGCGGTGCGCGCCGGTCAGCATCGAGCCGGTCACCAGCTGGATCGCCGGCACGCCGGCCGACGCCGCGCCCATCAACTGGGCCGGCACGGTCTTGTCGCAGCCGCCGATCAGCACCACCGCGTCCATCGGCTGGGCGCGGATCATCTCCTCGGTGTCCATCGACATGAGGTTGCGCAGGTACATGCTGGTGGGCGCCGAAAAGCTCTCGTGCACCGAGATGGTCGGGAAGTCCACCGGCAGGCCGCCGGCCAGCATGACGCCGCGCTTGACCGCCTCCACCAGCTGCGGTGCGTTGCCGTGGCAGGGGTTGTAGCTGCTGCCGGTGTTGACGATGCCGATCACCGGCCGCGACAAGGCGTCGTCGGTGTAGCCGGCGCCCTTGATGAAGGCCTTGCGCAGGAACAGCGAGAAGCCGGTATCGCCGTAGTTGGTCAGCCCCTTGGCCAGGCCCTCCGCCGATGGCTGTGATCCACCACTCTCTTGCGATGAATCCTGGGATGAAGCCGGAGGGACGGGGGGACGGTCGGACGAAGACATCCGTGATCTCCAATAATATTATTGATAATCTCGGGCGAGAGCATAGCCTGCGTGGCTGCGCGTGCGCAAGCCCGGCAACGGCCTCGGTTTATTGATTGAAATACAAGATCAGTCGATAGAAAGATTCTGATTCTTCTATCAAGAGGTGCCTCATACACTACGTCCCGATGCTGAGCCGGGCGGCATCGGCACGGCGGTCCCACGCCGCCGTCCTTCCCTTCGAATCCAATCAGCCCGGCACAGGAGACCTTCATGTCCAGCCTCTTGCGCAGGCACGGCCGCGCGCGCCCGGGTGCGCGGCGCGCCCTGCTCGTGTCCACGCTGGCCGCGTGCGCCGGCCTGCTGCTGGCGCCGGCCCCCGCCGCCGCGTCCGACTATCCCAACAAGCCGATCCGCCTGGTGGTGCCCTACCCGCCCGGCGGCGCCACCGACGTCATCGGCCGCACGCTGGCGCAGCAACTCACCACCGCGCTCGGCCAGCAGGTGGTGGTGGACAACCGCGCCGGCGCGGCGGGCAATATCGGTGCCGAACTGGTGGCCAAGTCGCCGGCCGACGGCTACACCTTGCTGATGGGGGCCCTGACCAGCCACGCCATCAACGCCGCCCTGTACAAGAGCCGCGTGCCCTACGACCTGGAGAAGAGCTTCGCGCCGGTCGCCATCGTCGGCACGGTGCCGCTGGTGTTCGTGGTCAATCCCTCGGTCAAGGCCAACACGCTGGCGCAACTGGTCGAGCTGGCCAAGGCCAAGCCCGGCAGCCTCACCTTCGGCTCGGCCGGCAACGGCTCGCCGCAGCACCTGGCCGGCGAGCTGTTCAAGCGCATGACCGGCGCCGACATGCTGCACGTGCCGTACAAGGGCAGCGGTCCGGCCATGACCGATCTGATGGGCGGGCAGGTGCTGAGCATGGTGGAAACGGTGCCGGCGGCGCAGTCCTTCATCAAGAGCGGCAAGATCCGCGCGCTGGCGGTGACCAGCGGCGAGCGGGTCAGCACGCTGCCCGACGTGCCCACCGCGGCCGAAGCCGGCCTGAAGGACTTCGAGGTCAGCTCGATGTTCGGCATCGTCGCCCCGGCCGGCACGCCGGCGCCGGTGATCAACCGCCTCAGCGCCGACCTGAAGAAGATCCTGGCCGAGCCCGAAGTGAAGGCCGCCCTGCTCAAGCAAGGCGCGATCGCCGCCTGGACCACGCCGGCGCAGGCCGGCAGCCGGATCAAGGCCGAGATGACGCGCTGGAGCGCGGTCATCCGTGACGCCGGCGTCAAGCCCGAATGACACCGGCTTGAGACCGGGCCGGAGCCCGGGCGATGCGCGCGGCCCCGGCCGCCTCAGCCGCCCGCCCGGCGGCTGTCCGGCACCGGATGGGCCAGCGTGCCGTCGCCGTAGGCCCGCTCGACATGCGAGACCACCACGTGGTAGCCCTCGTACCAGCGGCGGTACTGGCGCTTGGCCTCGAGATGGCGCGGATGGCGGGCGAAGGCTTCCAGCGCGGCGCGGTCGTGCCAGTAGTAGCTGGCGTTGACCAGCATGCCGTCGGCCGAGCGCCAGGATTCGGCGCCGGCGAAGCCGGGCAGGTCTGCCGCGATTTCGTCGAGGACGGCGCTCAATTGCCGGAAGGTGTCATCGGCCTGTCCGGGCCGGTAGATGAAGGCGGCGATATACATGGTCTGCCTGGGTCGGGAAACGAGAGGAAGGACTTCACGGGAACGGGACGAAGGGGACGAAGGGGACGAAGGGGACGAAGTGACCGCAAGGCAGCCGCGCCCGCCCCGTCCGCCCTCATGCCGCGCGCTGCAGCAGGAGGCGCACCGCCAGGCCCGCCATCAGCAAGGCCAGCGCGACCGACTGCAGGCGCGCCAGCCCGGGCCGCGCTCGCGGCAGGCGCCGCAGGCTCGCGCCGAGCGCGCCCAGCAAGGCGTGGTAGAGCAGGCTGATCGCCGAGAGCAGGGCGCCCAGCACAAGCAGTTGCGACGCCACCGGCCCCTGCCCCGACACCACGAACTGCGGCAGGAACACCAGGAAGAACAGCAGCGCCTTCGGATTGAGCAGGCAGTTCAGCAGGCCGCGCACGAACACCGCGGCGGCCCCCGCCGGCCGGCTGGCGCCTGCCGCGGTGCCGCCCCCGCCGCCGGCGCCGCGCGCCGGGCGCAGCGCCTTGGCGGCCAGCCACAGCAGGTAGGCCGCGCCGGCGTAGCGGATCAGGTCCAGGGCAGGCGCCCAGGCCACCACCACGGCGGTCACGCCGCTCGCGGTCAAGGCAGTGAGCAACAGGTCCGCGCCGGCGATGCCCAGCGCCGCGGCAACGCCACCGCGCAGGCCGCAGGCGGCGCCATGCGCCATGACGAAGGCCGTATTGGGGCCGGGAGAGAGCATCAGCATCAGGACGGCGCCGCAGAACAGCGACAGGGTGGCGGGATCGGGCATCGTGGGTCGGCGCAAGAAGGTGGCGAAGGGAATGGCCGCAGCGTAGACTCCCGATGCAGTACGAACAAGAAATTGTCCTAGATACACCCCGCCCGCTCACCCGCTCTCCCCTCGCCCGCCGACACCCATGGCCCCGCCCCGCTACCGCAGCATCGTCGATGCCTTCGCCGCGCGCATCCACGACGGTGAATTGCCGCCCGGCACGCGCCTGCCGGCGGTGCGGCAACTGATGCGGCAGCACGGCATCGCCCTGGCCACCGCCTCGCGCGTCTACGCGGAGCTGGAGGCCGCCGGCCTGGCGGTGGGCGAAACCGGCCGCGGCACCTTCGTGCGCGACACCTCCCTGCCGCGCGGCCTGGGGCTGGAGCAACGGCCCCTGCCCTCCGGCGCGGTCGACCTGACCTTCAACTATCCGGCGCTGCCCGATCAGGCGGAACTGCTGCGCGAGGGCCTGCGCGCCATCGCCGCCTCGGGCGATCTCGACGCCCTGCTGCACTCGGCGCCGCAGGGCGGGCGCCCGCACGAAAGGGAGACCGTCGCGCGCCACCTGCGCAACCGGGGCATCCGCGTGCCGGCCGCGCAGGTGCTGATCGTCAACGGCGCCCAGCAGGGGCTGGCAGTGGCCGCCATGGCGCTGCTGCGGCCGGGCGACCTGCTGGCCATCGACGCCTTGACCTACCCGGGCATGAAGACGCTGGCCGAATCCTGCCGCCTCGAGCTGGCGCCGCTGCCCATCAGCAGCGGCGGCAGCGGCGGCACCGGCGGCACCGACCTCGACCGGCTGGAGGCGCTGTGCCGGCGCCGCCCGGTGCGCGCCGTCTACACCATGCCGACCTTGCACAATCCGCTCGGCCACGTGATGCCCGAGGCCGAGCGCGCCCGGCTGGCCGCCATCGCGCGGCGGCACGACCTGCTGATCATCGAGGACGGCGCCTACGCCTTCCTGGCCGAACCCGCTCCCGCCCCGGTCTTCTGCCACGCGCCGGAGCGCACGCTCTACGTGTCGGGGCTGTCCAAGAGCGTCGCCTCGGGACTGCGCCTGGGCTTCGTGGCGGCGCCGCCCGGACTGGTGCCGGCGCTGGAGCGCGCCATCCGCGTGTCGACCTGGAACACGCCGTCGCTGATGGTGGCGCTCGCCTGCCGCTGGATCGAGTCGGGCACCGTCGATGCGCTGGAGATGCGCAAGCGGCGCGACGCGCGGCAGCGCCAGCGGCTGGCACGGCGCCTGCTGCAGGGCTGCGCGATCACCGCCCACCCGGGTGCCTACTACCTGTGGCTGGCGCTCTCCGACGACCGGCGCGCCGACGGCGTGGCGGCCGCGCTGGCGCGACAGGGCGTGCTGGTGACGACGGCGGAGCCCTTCTGCGCCGGGCCGGCGGTGCCGCAGGCCCTGCGCCTCGCGCTGGGCTCGATCGCGCTGCCGGCGCTGGAGGACGCCTTGCGCAAGGTCGCCGCGCTGGCCGCCTGACGCTCCCGCCCCGCCATGCTGCACCGCACCGGGCGCACGCGCCGCGGCCGAAGTCGGGGCAGATCCCCATAGTGGGTGTTGCGCCACTTGGCCTATACTGGATCAGCGATGTCGCCTGCGCTCAGCCAAGGCGCCATGACGAGGAGGTGTCCCCATGGTCATGATGAACCGGCGCCAGTTCCTGAAGGTCACTGGCGCCTCGCTAGCGGGCTCGAGCCTGGCGCTGATGGGCTTCGCGCCCGACACCGCACTGGCCGAGGTACGCGCCTACAAGCTGGCGCGCGCCACCGAGACGCGCAACACCTGCCCCTACTGCTCGGTGGCCTGCGGGCTGCTGATGTACAGCCTGGGCGACGGCGCCAAGAACGCCAAGGCCAGCATCATCCATATCGAGGGCGACCCCGACCATCCGGTCAACCGCGGCACGCTCTGTCCCAAGGGGGCCGCCCTGATCGACTTCGTGCACAGTCCCAGCCGCCTGGTGCAGCCCGAGTACCGCGCGCCGGGCTCGGACAAGTGGCAGCCGATCGCCTGGGACGACGCGCTGGACCGCATCGCCCGGCTGATGAAGCAGGACCGCGACGCCAACTTCGTCGAGAAGACGGCCGACGGCCGCACCGTCAACCGCTGGCTGACCACCGGCATGCTGGCCGCCTCGGCCAGCAGCAACGAGGTCGGCTACCTGACGCACAAGGTCGTCCGCAGCTTCGGCATTCTGGGATTCGACAACCAGGCGCGTGTCTGACACGGCCCGACGGTGGCAGGTCTTGCCCCGACGTTCGGCCGTGGAGCGATGACGAACCATTGGGTCGACATCAAGAACGCGGACGTGATCCTGATCATGGGCGGCAATGCGGCCGAGGCCCACCCTTGCGGTTTCAAGTGGGTGACCGAGGCCAAGGCGCACAACAAGGCGCGCCTGATCGTGGTCGACCCGCGCTTCACCCGTTCCGCCTCGGTGGCCGATCTCTACGTGCCGATCCGCACCGGCACCGACATCGTCTTCCTCGGCGGCGTGATCCGCTACCTGCTGGCCAACGACAAGATCCAGCACGAGTACGTCAGGAACTACACCGACTTCAGCTTCATCGTGCGCGAGGACTTCTCCTTCGAACGCGGCCTGTTCTCGGGCTACGACGCCGAGAAGCGCACCTATGACAAGGCCTCGTGGGACTACGAGAAGGGCGAGGACGGCTTCGTCAAGACCGACCCGACGCTGGGCCATCCGCGCTGCGTCTACAACCTGCTCAAGCAGCACTACGCGCGCTATACGCCGGAGATGGTGGAACGGGTCTGCGGCACGCCGCGCGACAAGTTCCAGGCCGTGTGCGACCTGCTGGCCTCCACCGCCGTGCCCACGCGCGCCATGACCATCCTGTATGCGCTGGGCTGGACGCAGCACTCGATCGGCTCGCAGATCATCCGTACCGGCGCCATGGTGCAGCTGCTGCTGGGCAATATCGGCGTCGCCGGCGGCGGCATGAACGCGCTGCGCGGCCACTCCAATATCCAGGGGCTGACCGACCTGGGCCTGATGTCCAACCTGCTGCCCGGCTACATGACACTGCCGACCGAGCAGGAGCAGGACTACGACCAGTACATCGAGGCACGCGCCTCCAAGCCGCTGCGGCCCAACCAGCTCAGCTACTGGCAGAACTACGGCAAGTTCCACGTCAGCCTGATGAAGGCCTGGTGGGGCGACGCCGCCACCGCGGAGAACCGCTGGGCCTTCGATTACCTGCCCAAGCTCGACAAGCCCTACGACCTGCTGCAGGTCGTGGAGCTGATGAACCAGGACAAGATGACCGGCTACATCGCGCAGGGCTTCAACCCGCTGGCCGCGGCACCGAACAAGGCCAAGGTGATGCGCGGGCTGTCGCGCCTGAAGTTCCTGGTGGTGATGGATCCGCTGGCCACCGAGACCTCCGAATTCTGGCGCCACGCCGGCGAATACAACGACGTCGACCCGGCGCAGATCCAGACCGAGGTGTTCCGCCTGCCGACCACCTGCTTCGCCGAGGAAGACGGCTCCCTGGTGAATTCCGGGCGCTGGCTGCAATGGCACTGGAAGGGCGCCGAGCCGCCCGGACTGGCGCGCACCGACATCGAGATCATGTCGGGCCTGTTCCTGCGCCTGCGCGAGCTGTACCGGAAAGACGGCGGCAAGTTCCCCGATCCCATCGTCAAGCTGTCGTGGCCCTATGCCCGGCCGGACAGCCCGACGCCCGAGGAAATCGCCAAGGAGTATTCGGGACGCGCGCTCACCGATCTCGCCGATCCGAAGGACCCGGCCAAGATCCTGCACCGCGCCGGCGAGCAGCTGTCCGGCTTCGCCGAGCTGCGCGACGATGGCAGCACGCTGAGCGGCTGCTGGATCTTCTGCGGCGCGTGGACCCAGGCCGGCAACCAGATGGCGCGGCGCGACAATGCCGATCCCACCGGCATCGGCCAGACCCTCAACTGGGCCTGGGCCTGGCCGGCCAACCGGCGCGTGCTGTACAACCGGGCCTCCTGCGACACGGCCGGCAAGCCCTTCAATCCGGCGCGCAAGCTGATCGGCTGGAACGGCAAGAGCTGGGGCGGCGCCGATGTGCCGGACTTCAAGATCGACGAAGACCCGGGCCAAGGCATGGGGCCCTTCATCATGCTGCCCGAAGGCGTGGCGCGCTTCTTCGCCCGCGCCAATATGGCCGAGGGCCCCTTCCCCGAGCACTACGAGCCCTTCGAGACCCCGCTCGGCTACAACCTGATGAACGGCAAGCGCCCCGAGGCCGTCAGCAATCCGGCCGCGCGCGTCTTCCCCGGCGACTGGGCCAACTTCGGCAAGGCCGATGCCTTCCCGCACGTGGCCACCACCTACCGGCTGACCGAGCACTTCCACTACTGGACCAAGCACGCCCGCATCAATGCGGTGCTGCAGCCCGAGCAGTTCGTCGAGATCGGCGAGGCGCTGGCCAAGGAGATCGGCATCGTCGCCGGTGACCGTGTCAAGGTCAGTTCCAAGCGCGGCTATATCAAGGCCGTGGCACTGGTGACCAAGCGCATCAAGCCGCTGCAGATCGACGGCCGCACCGTGCACACCGTCGGCGTGCCGATCCACTGGGGCTTCACCGGCTTGGCCAGGCCCGGCTTCCTGGCCAACACGCTGACGCCCTTCGTCGCCGACGGCAACTCGCAGACGCCGGAATTCAAGTCCTTCCTGGTGAAGGTCGAGAAGGCATAGGAGAGGCGCGATGGCACTGCAATCCCTGGACATCAAGCGCCGCTCGGCCACCACCACGCCGCCGCCGCAGGCGCGCCAGACGGCCTCCGGCGAGGTCGCCAAGCTGATCGACACCACCAAGTGCATCGGCTGCAAAGCCTGCCAGGCGGCCTGCATGGAGTGGAACGACCTGCGCGACGAGGTCGGCACCAACGTCGGCGTCTACGACAACCCGGCCGACCTGTCGGCGCAGTCGTGGACCGTGATGCGCTTCGCCGAGTATGAGAATCCCAATGGCAACTTCGAGTGGCTGATCCGCAAGGACGGCTGCATGCACTGCGAGGATCCGGGCTGCCTGAAGGCCTGCCCCTCGCCTGGCGCGATCGTGCAGTACACCAACGGCATCGTGGACTTCCACGAGGAGAACTGCATCGGCTGCGGCTACTGCATCACCGGCTGCCCGTTCAACATCCCGCGCCTGTCCAAGACCGATCACAAGGCCTACAAGTGCACGCTGTGCTCCGACCGCGTGGGCGTGGGGCAGGAGCCGGCCTGCGTCAAGACCTGCCCGACCGGCGCCATCGTGTTCGGCACCAAGGAGGCGATGAAAGACCACGCGGCCGAGCGCATCGAGGACCTGAAGTCGCGCGGTTTCGACAAGGCCGGCCTGTACGACCCGGCCGGCGTGGGCGGCACCCATGTGATGTATGTGCTGCACCATGCGGACCAGCCCTCGCTCTACCACGGGCTGCCGGACCAGCCCCGCATCAGCCCGCTGGTGGGCCTGTGGAAAGGCGTGGCCAAGCCGCTGGCGGTGGCCGGCATGGTGCTGACCGCGCTGGCGGGCTTCTTCCACTACATCCGCGTCGGACCCAACGAGACCGGGCCGGAGGACGAAGAGGCAGCCGGCCAGGCCCTGGAGGGCCGCGAACCGGGGCCGCAGCAAGACCGGGAGGACCACCATGAAGCCCGCTGACAAGCCCGGCCTGATCGTCCGCTACACCGCCGGCGAGCGCACCACGCACTGGATCGTCGCCATCGCCTTCGTGCTGCTGGCGCTGTCGGGACTGGCGCTGTTCCACCCGTCGATGTTCTGGCTGAGCAACCTGTTCGGCGGCGGCACCTGGACGCGCATCCTGCATCCGTTCCTCGGCATCGTCATGGTGCTGGCCTTCGCCGTGCTGGCGCTGCGCATGTGGCGCCACAACCTGCTGACGCGCGCCGACCGCGCCTGGCTGGCGCACCTGGGCGACGTGGTCAACAACCGCGAGGAGGCGCTGCCCGAGGTCGGCCGCTACAACGGCGGGCAGAAACTGCTGTTCTTCGTCATGGTGATCAGCCTGCTGTTGCTGCTGGCCAGCGGCATGGTGATCTGGCGCACCTATTTCTCGCAGTACTTTCCCGTCGGCATGATCCGTGCCGCTTCGCTGCTGCATGCCGTTTGCGCCTTCGTGCTGATTTGCGGCATCATTGTCCACATCTATGCGGCGCTGTGGATCCAGGGCACGGTCGGAGCGATGACGCGTGGCACGGTGACGCGCGGATGGGCCTGGAAGCACCATCGCGGATGGTTCCGCGAGGTCTTCCGGCAAGGCGACAAATAGCGCCGGCCGGATGCGCGAGCGCCGGCCGGCTCCCCTCCCCTCGGTGGACCGCCCATGGCGCAGCGCATCCTGCAACCCCACGAAATCGAGTCGCTCGACCACGTCGCACTGGCCAGGCTGCGCCTGCCGCGGCACGGCGATGTCTTCTCCGCCCGCGCCGCCCGGCTGCGGCAGTTGAGCGGCGGCAATCCGATCGGCCCCTACCTCGAAGCCATGGCCGTGCTGGCGGCGGCACAGCATGAAATCGCCCAGACCCTGGCGGTTCCGGCGCCCGATCCGCGCGACATCGAACTGGCGCTGGCCCACGGCATGCCGCCGCTGACCGCGGCCGGCGGCCAGGGCCACGGCGCCTGGCGCGGCGCGCTGGCCGGCCTGCTCAGCCGGCTCGACCAGGCGCCTGCCCTGCCGCCGCCGGCACGGCAGGCGCTGGCGCGCCTCGGCACGCTGCCGGCGCGCGAGCTGGAAGACCAGGTCCAGGCCCTGCTGGCCGGACGCGACGACGGCATCGACGCCGCCCTCGCGCCCTTCCTGATGGCCGCGCTGCAGGTCAGCTGGACGCACCAGGCTGGGCAGCTGCGCGAGCAGGACGTGCCGCTGCTGGAGGTGGCCGGCGTCTGCCCGGTGTGCGGTTCGCTGCCGGTGGCCAGCATCGTGCGCATCGGCGGCCGCTACCAGGGCCTGCGCTACCTGCACTGCGGCCTGTGCGCCAGCGAGTGGCACATGGTGCGCGTCAAGTGCAGCCACTGCGAATCCACCGAAGGCATCGCCTACTACACCGTCGAGGGCGCCGGCGAAGCGGTCAAGGCCGAGTCCTGCGACCACTGCCACAGCTACCGCAAGATCTGCTACATGGAAAAGGATCCGCAGGTCGAGCCGCTGGCCGACGACCTCGCCACGCTGACCCTGGACGTGCTGATGGGCGAGGCCGGCTATGCCCGCGCCAGCGCCAATCCGCTGCTGTGGCAGCCGGGCCGGGAGGCCGCCGATGGACGCTAGCGCGCCGTTGCTGGCGGGGCCGGTGGACATCCCCTCGGTCGACCGCCTGCTCAACGCCGAACCCCTGCAACCGCTGCTGGCGCGCTACGGCCGCAGCCAGGTGACCGCCGCGCTGCGCCGGCTGCTCGACGACTGCCGCGCGCGTGCCGTGGCCGGGCAGCTGCTGCGGCCGGCGCTGGAAGACGCCGCGCTGGCGCAGGCGCTGACGGCCACCCTGGACGATGCCGCGCGCCCGCGCCTGCGCGCCGTCTACAACCTGACCGGCACGGTACTGCACACCAACCTGGGCCGCGCCCTGCTGCCGCAGGAAGCGGTGGCCGAGGTGGCACGGGCGTTGACCGCGCCGGCCAACCTGGAATTCGATCTCGACAGCGGCGGCCGCGGCGACCGCGACGACCTGGTCGAAGACCTGCTGTGCGAGCTGACCGGTGCCGAGGCGGCGACGGTGGTCAACAACAACGCCGCCGCCGTGCTGCTGATGCTGAACACGCTGGCGCAGCGGCGCGAAGTGGTGGTGTCGCGCGGCGAACTGGTCGAGATCGGTGGCGCCTTCCGCATTCCCGACATCATGCAGCGCGCCGGCACGCGCCTGGTCGAGATCGGCACCACCAACCGCACCCATCCGCACGACTATGCCGGCGCGATCGGCGCGCGCACCGCGCTGCTGATGAAGGTGCACTGCAGCAACTACCAGATCACCGGCTTCACCCGCAGCGTGGAGGTGGACGAGGTGGTGGCGCTGGCCCGCCCGCACGGCCTGCCGGTGGTGGTGGACCTGGGCAGCGGCACCCTGGTCGACCTGCGCCGCTGGGGCCTGCCCGGCGAGACCACGGTGCGCGAGACCATCGCCGCCGGCGCCGACCTGGTCACCTTCAGCGGCGACAAGCTGCTGGGCGGCCCGCAGGCCGGCCTGATCGTCGGCCGCGCAGACCTGATCCGCAAGATCAAGAAGAACCCGCTCAAGCGCGCGCTGCGCGTGGGCAAGCTGACGCTGGCCGCGCTGGAGCCGGTGCTGCGGCTGTACCGCGCGCCCGAGCTGCTGGCGCAGACCTTGCCGACCCTGCGCCTGCTGACCCGTCCCGCCGCCGCGCTGCAGGCCCAGGCCCAGCGCCTGTGCCCGCTGCTGGCACCGGCGCTGGGCGCGGAGTACCGGATCGAGGCCGCAGCGATGTTCAGCCAGATCGGCAGCGGCGCGCTGCCGCTCAGCCAGGTCCCCAGCCACGGCCTGCGCATCGCCGCCGCGGCCGGCCGGCGCGCCGGCGCGGGCAAGCCGCTGCAGCGCCTGGAAGCGGCCCTGCGCGCGCTGCCGCGCCCGGTCATCGGCCGCATCGGCGAACAGGCCCTGTGGCTGGACCTGCGTTGCCTGGAAGAAGACGAGGAGGCCGGCTTCGTCGCCCAGTGGCAGGCCCTGCGGCCATGATCGTCGGCACCGCCGGCCATATCGACCATGGCAAGACCACGCTGGTGCGCGCACTGACCGGCGTCGACACCGACCGCCTCAAGGAAGAGAAGGCACGCGGCATCTCCATCGAGCTGGGCTACGCCTACACGCCGCTGCCGGGCGGCGAGGTGCTCGGCTATATCGACGTGCCCGGCCACGAACGCCTGATCCATACCATGGCGGCCGGCGCCAGCGGCATCGACCTGGCCCTGCTGGTGGTGGCCGCCGACGACGGCGTGATGCCGCAGACCCGCGAGCACGTGGCCATCCTCGCATTGCTCGGCGTACGCGCGGCGGTGGTGGCGCTGAGCAAGGCGGACCGCGTCGAGCCGCCGCGGCTGGAGGCCGTGCGCGCGGAGATCTCGGCCTTGCTGGCGGACACGCCCTTCGCCGGCGCACCGGTGTTCGCGCTGGCCGCCACCCGGGCCGGCGATGCCGGCGTGGCGGCGCTGCGCGCCCATCTGCATGCGGCCGCGCTGGCGCTGCCGCCGCGTACCGCCGACGGCCCCTTCCGCCTGGCCGTCGACCGTGTGTTCACGCTGGCCGGCCACGGCACCGTGGTGACCGGCACGGTCTTCGGTGGCCAGGTCCGCGTCGGCGACAGCGTGCGCCTGGCGCCCTCCGGCCTGCCCGCACGCGTGCGCAGCATCCACGCCCAGCAGCAGCCGGCCGAGGCCGGCCATGCCGGGCAGCGCTGCGCCCTCAATCTCGCCGGCATCGACAAGGACGCCATCGCGCGCGGCGACTGGGTGCTCGACCCGGTCCTGCTGGCACCCACCACGCGCCTCGACGTGCGGCTGGCCCTGCTGCCCGGCAGCGGCCACCGCCTTACGCACTGGGCCCCGCTCCACATCCACCTGGGCACCACGCACCGGCTTGCCAACATCGTGCTGCTGGAGGGCGACACCATCGAGCCCGGCGCGCAGGCCTTCGCCCAGCTCGTGTTCGCCGCCCCGCTCTGCGCCTGGCCGGGCGACCGCTTCATCGCGCGCAATCCTCAGGCCACCCGCACCGTGGGGGGCGGCGTGGTGCTGGACCCGTTCGCGCCGGAACGCCGGCGCCGCGCGCCGCAACGGCTGGCCTACCTGCGCGCCCTGCAGCAGATGGCCG
The DNA here is from genome assembly GCF_001854305.1 of Cupriavidus sp. USMAA2-4. Lineage (NCBI taxonomy): Bacteria > Pseudomonadati > Pseudomonadota > Betaproteobacteria > Burkholderiales > Burkholderiaceae > Cupriavidus > Cupriavidus sp. USMAA2-4. The sequence continues at coordinate 3,580,613 of NZ_CP017749.1, forward strand.
GCGGCAGCGGCCTGGCGCCGCTGCTGGCGCAGGCGCCGCGCGGCATCACGGTCGCGCGCCTGCGCTGCCTCGCCGCCGGCGCGCCCGGCGGCTGGCGCCTGCCAGCCGACGCGCTGCGCATCGGCGCGCCGACCCAGGACGAGGCCAGCCTCATCCTCGCCGAGCACTGGCAGGCCCTGCAGACGCGCGTGCTGGAAGCGCTGGCGGCCTTCCACGCGCGCCAGCCGGACGAGCCCGGCCCGGACGCTGGCACGCTACGCCGCATCGCCTTCGCCGGCACGCCGGTGCCGGACCCGCTCTGGCTCGGCCTGCTCGACGCCCTGGCCGGGCGCGGCGCCCTGCGCCGCCAGGGCGCCTGGCTGCAACTGCCCACGCACTCCGCCAGTCTGAGCGCCGCCGAACAAGCCTTGCAGCCGCGCGTGATGCCGCTGCTGGAGGCCGGCGCCTATGATCCCCCCTGGGTACGCGACCTCGCCGCCGCGCTCCAGGTGCCGGAAGACGCGATGCGGCAACTGCTGCGCAAGCTGGCGCGCCAGGGCCAGGTGCACCAGGTCGTGCGCGACCTGTTCTATACGCACGCGCACGTCCAGGCGCTGGCCGCCCTGGTGAGCGGGCTGGTGGCACACCACGGCAGCGTCGACGCGGCACGGTTCCGCGACGCCGTCGGCCTCGGGCGCAAGCGGGCAATCCAGGTTTTGGAGTTCCTCGACCGCGTCGGTTACACTCGCCGGGTCGGCAATGCGCGCATGCTGCGCCCCGACAGCCAGTGGCAGCAGGGGCAGGCGAACGGCGCAGCGGTCCCGTCCGCAGCCGCTCACGACGAAGGGCCATGAGGAAGGCAGGCGTATCCGGTGATGCGGCCGGGCTTCAAACCCGGTTGGGGGCGTCAGCCGTTCCCAGGTAGGTTCGACTCCTACTGCTTTCCGCCACAAGGGTTTCAGGCATTTTGCTGGGGGCTGCAGCAAGAGGAAATAGGCAGGGGGGTGTGGGTTTTTCTGCCATTCCCGTGTGAACGCCTACCGCTTGATGCCCCGGAAGTGGCCATCGCATCCGGCTCACACTCATTGGCTGGCTCCGCGTTATACTGTATATCCATACAGTATACGAATCGCCGTCCCATGTCCGAGCCCTCCGCGCCTCCCCCGCCAAGCGACTCCGACGGCTACCGCTATTACGTGCTGGATGAGGCTGGCCGGCCCGTGCGCGTCGAAGATCTCACCGTGCACATCAAATGGGTCAGCGGCCCAGGGAAGGCCTTCCGGCTGGAAGACAAGATTCCCGAGCACAACGTCACGGTATGCACCTACTTCCCGGGGAATCCGTCGCCCATGCAGCCCGGGCCACCACAGTTCTGGACCTGCATTCAGCAAGGCACCGACCTGAGGATTTTCTGCTCGCCCACCTGGGAAGAGGCCCAGGACAAGCACCGGCGGGTGCTGGAGAAGGCGCGGCGCGTGCTACCGTACCGGAAGATGCGTCCTGAGCCCTAGGCCCGCGCCTGGTCCGGCTCCCAGTGCGACCCACCGCCCAGCCGCACGCCCCAGTACATCAGCCACCGGCGCCAGGCCGGGACGCCGGTGACCGACGAGGCCTCGCGCAGCACGGCATCCGCCACTGCGCGCGGCACTGGGTGCATGGTGTACAGGAAGTCGTGCACCACGGCCGCCTCGTTTGACGTGCCGCCGGCCAGCAGGAAGACCACCGGCAGCCGCGGCACGGACGCCAGATCGGTTTCGAACCCGGGCGGCACTTCGAAGGTCTGCCCGGCCACGTCCGACTGGTAGACCAGCGGCTCGACCAGTTGCCACAGACCGTCATCTTGGTCTGTGACATTCTCCATGACCAGCTTGGTCAGGAACTGGCTCACGACGTCGCCCCGCCGGCCACGGCCGGAGCACTGGCCGGCGCCGGGGTCGAACTCGCCGCCGGCGCGGCGTACTGCGCGAGCGCGGCAGACAGCGCCACCTGGAACGCCATCAGCCCGATCTGCACGCCGCTGCGCGCGGCCGGGTCGAGCGGCAGCAGGCCCACGACCTGGATGGCGGCCGGCACCGACGTGTTCACCAGCGACTGCACGCTCGAGGCGTCAACCGACGCGCCGGCAGCGCACACGGCGCCGTTGTCCTTCACCAGCTGCGCCAGGATGACCTGCTTGGCCGGATCGTCGACCGTCATGGCCTGGACCGACTGCAGGGTCGGCTGCACGACCGCGCAGGCCTTCACGACCTGGGCCTGGAAGGCGGCGGCGGCCTGGGGCGCGCCGGCGCAGCCGGCCAGGGAGACGAGCGCGACGATTCCTACCGCGCACAGCAGCATCAGCTTCTTCATGTGACGTTCCTCTTACAGGTGAATGCCGCTGGTGCGGCGGGATGGGACTGCTCAGAAAATCCAGCTGGTGCCGATCACGAGGCGGCCGGCGCGGTCGAAGGTGGCTGTGATCTGGGTGGAAGGCGGGATCTCGACGAAGGCGCGGCAGCAGCTGACGTGCAGGCTCTGGTCGACCAGCGGCACGACCTGAACGTGCTCGACCACCGCGCAGCCGGGCAGCAGCAGGACGGCGAGCGCTGCGGCGCGGATCATGGCTGCGGGCGATGCTGGATCTTGTTGCGCCACTCGACCGAGTCGGCCACCACGTCCACGTTGAAGCTGCGGAAGTTTCCGAGGTGGCCGAAGTGCAGGTGACAGGAGACGCCGCCCTCCCCCGACTCGCAGAGCGTGATCAGGTTGTTCGGGTCCAGCTCGAGATCCGGATGTAGGTGAAACGGCCGGATGTGGTGCACCTGCAGCTTCGTCTTGCCACCGCACACCGCGCAGACCGGCTGCAGCTTCAGGTGCTGCTCGCGCACCGCCGGCCAGTGCCCGGAGCGCGCGGCGGAGATTGGGTGTTTGCCCTTCGCGGCATCGATGAGGTGTTGGACTATCGGCATAGGCCCTCCAGAAATACAAAAGCCCCGCACGCGGCGGGGCTTGTGGTCGAGGTAGTGCAGCTCAGACAGCAGGCGGCGAGATCTGCCGGAACGACAACTGGGCGATGTCGACGGAGATCGCCTGCGTATTGCCGCCCGCGTTCGAGGCGCCGATCAGAACGGAGACGTTGGCGGCGCCGGCCGGCACAAGCAGGCGTTCGCAGATGACACCGACCTCGGATGCGCCGGTGTTCGTCTGGCGCAGGTAGGCGGTGCCGATGGTCTGGCTCCAGTTCGCGTTCTGCCAGGCGACGCCCAGCATCTGGGTGAACGGGCCGGTGATGGCGTCAGTTGTGCCCCAGGTGACGGCCGGCGAACTGGCTCGCAGGCGGCAGCAGACCTCGATCACGCTTCCCGCCACGACGCCGCCGAACGCCACGGAAGAGGCGCCCACTGCGCCAGCGTTGGCCGGGCGCGTGAAGCGCTGCCAGTTGCCCATGGCCAGGGAGTCTTTGACCAGCAGACCGGATACGCCATTGGCGAGCGTGACACCATCGGCCACCGTCGTGCTGTTGCTCGCCGAGTTGAACAGGCCGTTGGTCAGCAGGTTGTTCGCGTCCGAGTTGGTGGTGACCAGCCAGGGCGGTGCATCCTTGCGCGCGCGAGCTGTGAACTTCGGATCGGCCAAGACGTAGGCCGCCAGGGCGCCACTACCCAGCACGGTCGGGTGCGTGCCGTCGAAGGTGTACGCCGCATTGAGGTACGCCGGGTTGTTGGGATCCTGAAACGCCGCGTTGCAATCCACCAGCGGGAAGCCGTACTGCGCCTGCATCTGGTACACCAGCGCGTTCCAGCTGTTGATTCCGGCCTGGCTGCCCGACACATTGCCCCGCGGCGGCACGGTCCATAAGATCGGCTGGATGCCGGCCGCCAGCAGTTGCTCGATCATGGTCGTCACTGCTGCGAAGCCACTCGCGATCGTCGCGCTCGATCCGTAGTTGTTCGAACCGCAGGCGATCACGCACGCATTGGGCAACGGGTTCATCGCCAGAACTTGCGGCATCTGAGTCGCCAGCGCCTGTTCGGCGGTGGATCCGGACACAGCGAAGTCCGCGCCGTAGCGGTAGCGATACGTCTGACCGCTCAGGTAGCACAGGTCGCGCAGCCAGTTGGTCAGGCCCGAGTAGGCGATCGCCGAGATGCTGTCACCAACGCCAACGATGCCCACCTTCTGCCCGGAGATCGACAGCGACGCCGTAACGATGTTTGCGGCAGCCTGGGCGGCAGCGACCGACGCTTGGGCCGCCGGGCTGAGCTGGCCAGCGGCGACGAGCAGATTCCACTGCAGTGGCGTGATGTCCGGCTCGGCGCCGACGCTCGGCGTCAGGGCGGTGTATGCCGACCCGTTGTAGGTCACGCAGTCGTTGATCGCATAGGTGGTCGTCGCCGACCACGCGCCGCGTGGATTGATGCCAACACCGGGCGGCCCTTGCAGGCCGGGCGTGCTTGCCAGAATTACCGTCATGCAAAGCTCCGGTGATCAGAATGGAGGGGTCTCGCTCAGCGCCAGCAGGATCTGGCCGCAGAGGTACTTGATGAGGCCGCCGCCAGGCGTCTCGACGAAAAGGTCATAGACCCCGAACGGCATCGCCCCGAACTGCGGCAAGGCGTACGGTTGCCCCGAATAGAGCGCTGTCGACGCGCCAGGCACGGTCCAGTTCAGTTGGCCCAGGGGCCCGTTAAGCGTGATCGTCCCCGCCTTCGTCGAGAGGTCGATCAGCGCAGTCGGGCTCGATTGCGACGCGCGGCACTTGAGGTAGATATGGCAGCCGGTCAGGTTCAGCGGCGTTCTGTCGTCGTTCTGCAGAACCAGCTGGACGTTCCAATCGGCGCCCTGGTCAATCTGAAAGTCCAAGCGATCAGCCATAGGGATCCAGGAATGCGAAAGCCCCGCAAGGCGGGGCTCTCAGGTGATGTGGGGACGGCTCAGACGGCGCGCCGGCCTTCGCAGTACTCGCGCGCCAGGGCGCGTCGATTGACTAGGCCGCGCACCGGCTTACCATTGACGTTGACCCACAGCGACAGCGCCGCGCAAGCGCCGGCCATGTCGCCGGCATTCGCCTTCCTGGCCATGCTGCTGCCACAGAAGGCGGAGACGCCGATGTTGTAGGCGGTGTCGACAAAGGCGACTTTCTGACCGTCAGTCAGCGGCGCGCGCACGCAGGCCATGACGCCCTCGGCATGCAGCTCCAGATCCTTGTCAAGCTGAGCCCGGCATTGGTCTGGCGTGTAGGTCTTGCCCCACTGAGCATCCTCGGTGGCGCCGGTGCAGTACGTCAGCACGCCCCCCATGTCTCGGTAGGTCGTCAGCACGGTCCCTTCGTTCTTGGGAACCACCACCAGCAGTGCAGCAGCGGCGACTGCGCCGACGATTGCGACCAGTCCGCGGCGAGGCTTCGTTTCGGGAGCGACAGGAGTCGTCATGGCGTCAGCTCCTGCCGGGCATCGGCCATCAGCTCACCGATGTCCTTGCCCCGGCGCTTCTCGAACCACCGCACGACGGCGCCGATCACCCACCAGGCCGGCAGGCCGGCGATGACCAGGAACGGCGCGCTGGCGTAGAGCACGCCGAATTCCGGCGGGACGCCGAAGGTCACGCCCATGGCACGCGCCGACGTGAACAGATCCGGCGCCTTGGCATTGACGTAGGCCACCAGCGCCGGGCCGAAGACGATCGACGCCAGGACGGACGAGACGAGCCGGGCGAACCCTTCCCGCTTCGTCTTCGGCCAGAGCACCATGAAGCCCAGCGCGGCTGCGACGGCGCCGGCGCCGATCTGCAGGCCGAAGAGTTTGGCGGTGGCGCTGACAGCTGCGCCGGTTGCGACGGTGCCGCTGATTGGTTCGGACATTTGACCCCCGAAAATGAAAAAGCCCGCTCGACGCGGGCATGAGAAGACCGCTTGGAGGCGGCTTGTGTCGTTCGAATCAGCCGGCTACTTGGTCGGCACCGGCATCCCAGACCGCGCCAACTCTGGCAGCGACTCATAGAATGCGGCCCACCGCGCGTCGCTCGCATCGACCTCGCCCAGGTTGGCGAACACCGAACTGTCTTGCGGGGACGCGAAGTACGACACGATCGTCGACTGCGTGCCGTCGGAGAATTGGACGTTGAGCATGGCGCCTTCCTAGATCGAATAGCCAGAGATGAACCCGTACAGCGTCCCGGAGCCGGAAACGTTGGTGAGTGTGTAGTAGATCGTTTGACTCACGAGAATCGGCAGGCCGCTAAAGGAATATGCCGCGCCCGCACCCGACGCGGGCGCGGTCGTACCGATGCGGATCGACCCCACGGATTGCGCATTGCCAACGAAGGAGGCATTGCTACCGCCATTCACCGTGTTGTTGTTGACGACCATGGTCCCGCGCACTGCTCGCGCGTTCGGAGGGACGATCGTACTGACGGAAACGGAGGTCGGCGTCGACGCAACCGTGGAGGTCGTCAGGATCGCCACTTCCGGGATCCACACCTCGCGATCGAGCTGGGCACCCGCTACGAGTTTCCCATTGCCATCCACTGGCCACACGGATACCAGCGCCGATGCGGTGTAGCCGGTCGGCATGTTCGCGCCCCCGTAGACGCTGGGGGCGACCGCAGAGGTCGCGTTGACCGCCAGTAGCGCGCTCGCCCCGGTGGATGGGTTGTAGATCGCGTAGAGCGCCACGTACCCATAGGCCGGCGCAGTGCCAGTGTCCATGCCGCCGGCCCCGGTGGCGGCTAGGTTGATGGTCTTGTTGAAGTTCGGCAGGCAGTAGCGCGCGCCGCCGAGTGCGGTCTCGACGATGATCTCGTCGGCCGTGAGCGCCGCCGTCGCAGAGGCCACGGCATTGTTCACCTTCAGATTGCGCGCCTGGCCAACGACGCCGGCCGCTTGCGCCACGGTCACAGCGTGATTACTCTGCGTCCCCTGGGTCACCTGTTGCGCGCCGCCCGTGCACTCCATCACGACCCAGGCGCCGTTCCCACCGTTGACGGTCGACGCGACGACGTACAGCAGGCATGCGACGCCCTTCGCAGGCAGCTCGCCGCCCTGAAGTGGCTGCAGACCGAGCCCCAGAATCGGCTTTGCGCCCAGTCCGTCGACGTTGAGCGTCGACGCGCCGGTGTTCGCGTTGGCGATCGACACGTCGAGCGTCAACCCGGACGACGTCGGGTAGGCCGAGAAGGCGGCCAGGTTGGCCACTACATAGGCGTTCGCCGCACCGGTGTCGGCCAGAACTGGATTCTGGCGCGCGGTCACCGAGATCGCCGTCGCCAGATTGGCCAGCAGCGTCGCGGTCGTGCCATCGTCGATGGCCGTCTGGCCGGTGTTGGCAACGATGAACTGCGCCAGGACCGCCGTCATGATGCTGCTCTGGCGCCAGACCTTGTTGAGCTGCGCCGAGGGCGCGACGCCGGCAGAAAAGCCGTTGGCGATCAGGGAGGTGAGCGCCGCGTACTGGGCCTGCGTCAGCACGTTGGCGCCCGCCCCTGCAGCGAAGGGCAGAAAGTCGTTCTGGATGGGCATTAGGGTTCCGGAAAAGAAATAGCCGCCCGAAGGCGGCTTGTGTGGCAGCAGTGAGGTCAGGCGGGGACCGCCCACGAGCCGGCGTCCATGCCGGCGATGTACTGGTTGGAAACGTCGAACCCGAAGAGCGGCGTATTGTTGGCGGACGGCACGACGTAGTTGGCAAGCACCCCTTCCGGCTTGAGCGGTAGGTAGCCGCCGGAGAACAGTGCGCGCAGCAGCGCGCTCGGGATCTCCCCCGACACACCCACCGTCATCGTCATGTCCTGGTTGTCCTGGATGAAGATGTTGCTGGCCGACCCAGCGAACAGGTTCGCGTAGGCGCCAGCGGCGCCGGGCACCGTTCCGTCCCAGCTATTCGCCGCGATCTTGGCGCGGATCAGCGTCCTGTACGTCCCGTCGTCGAGCGACGTCAGGCCGGTGCTGGGATCGAACGGCCCCTGCCAATTTCCCTGGTCGAAACCGAGCCCGACGGTGTCGAGCGAGAAGTAGACGTTCAGCGGCGTCCGGACCTGCCGCCTGATGCCGGCCCACAGGCCGACGGCGTCGAGCTGCACCCCGACGGCATTGTCCAGGTCGAACGCCGCCGGGATTGACTGCATGACATTGATCTGGTCGGAAAAGCACTGCGCGACCACGGCCACCATGGCCATGAACTTCGGCTTGTCCGCGTGCTGCGTGGTGATCAGCGCGGTGTAGTCGGATGCCTGTGCCATGTCATGTCGCCGTGATCGTCACGCTCGCAGGTGTCGCCTGGCCGGCGTGGTTGAAGGCCAGCGGCACGTCCGGCGCGCCGACGCCGCCGGGCCCGCTCAGCGTCAGCGACGTGATGCGGAACGTGCTGCTGCCAGCCACGGTCTTCGCGGCCGCCAGAGCGGAATCCCATTCAACGAAGCCACTTGGCGCGCCGCCGATCACCACCGAGTTGATGTATGCGGCCACCGCGGCCTGGATCGCCGCGCCGACGGTCGACGTGTAGCCGGCCAGCGCCTTCAACGTGATCGCGCAGGTGATGGCGTCGTACGTCGGCCGGTAGAAGCTGATCGGGTGGGCGATGCCGTAGGCATCCGTCACGTAGATGGTCGTCGTACCGTAGGTGCCACAGCCAGGCCCCTTCTTGGCGGCGATGGCCTGGGCGATTGCCGTGGCGTCGCCGCCCTCCACCACCAGGTAGATCTTGTTGGCGGGAATGCCATTGGCATCGACGACGCTCGTGTCGTTCTCATAGGGCGTCATGCGGGTCACGCCTGGCACCGCCCACACCGCCCCGACCGTCCCCTCCAGGACCGTCCGCGACGGCAGCGCCGTCGACGTGGCCTGTCGCGCCTTCAGCTGGGAATCGGCTTCGACTGGCTCGCCGGCTTGGGCGGCACTCGCGTTGGTGACCGACTGCCAACCCAGTGTCGGCGTCGCGATCTGGTTGACCGCGCCGACCCCAGCCTGCACCGCGCCGGCCGTCTGGCAGGTCGCCGTCACGGTGATGGTGCCGCTCGGCGGGATCGTTACCGCCGTCGGCAGCGCCCACTTGTTGCCATTGGCGTCTTGCGTCACGCCATTGGTGATCACGGTGCCCGCCACGCCGACGATGATCTGGTCGACCGTCGAGTTGCTCGGCGTATTGCGCCGCAGGCCGTTGATCTTGACTACGCTGGACAGGTTCGCGCCCTGCGCCGTGGCCGGCGAGAAACCGTTGTAGGTAGAGATCGCGGCCGAGTTCGCGTCGTTGATGCACGAGGCGAACACCGCCAGCATCTGTCCATCCTGGCTGTCCTCCTCCAGGTAGGTGTCTTGTCCATAGATGCCCTGGTACTTCGACTTGAGGTAGCCAAGCACGTCGGCGTAGGTCGGCGCCGTGATGCCGCTTTCGTCGATCGTCGGCGCGGTCGTCGTGATGGTCATTAGAGCGTCACCTGCACCGGGGTGGTGCCGTAGATGGTATTGATCGTGACCGAGACGGTCAGCGTGCGCGCCTCGCTGTCCACCGTGCTCGAGTAATCCGTGATCGCCTGCACGCCCTGCGTGCCGAGAACGCGCTGCCGGATCGTGGCGTCATACGTGCCGCCGGCGTACTTGCCCAGCACCTGGTTCCAAGGTGTGCCGGCGGTTGTGTCCAGGAACCATTCGCCCTGCCACAGCCGCAGGCGCGTCACGACTGCTTGGGCGACCGCGTCGGGGCTGTTCACGTAGAAGTCCGCCTGCTGGTTGCCGAAGACGTAGTCGCCGTCGGCGTCGAGTTTCCGGTATCGCATGCGGACTCCTAGGCCACCGGGCCGGATGTGTCGGTGCCGTGCTGTACGCCCGTGTGCTCGTGCGTCTCGTCGATACGCCGGCCGTTCGCCCAGACCTGGCCCGTGAACTGCGTCTTGCCGCTAATCGAAAAGGCAGTCGGCGCGCCCTCGGCGTTCTCCACCGTCATCACCCCCGTGACCGTCACGGTCGGCGTGTCGAGCACCATGCCGCCCGGCGCCTTGACCTTCACGACCTGCCCGGCCGGGTCCAGGTCCACGTAGGTGGCGCCGTCGTCGCTGCGCAGCTGGGTGGTGCTGGTGCTCACGCTGGCGAGCGCGCGCGGCTTCGACCGGAAGCCCAGCAGCACGAACCCGTCCGACAGGTCGTGCATGCGCAGCTCGGCTTGTTCCTGAATACCGCCCGACTGCCACCAGGCGTCGATGCACCGACTACTGAAAACGACCAGTGCCTCGTCGCCCGGGGCCACCGGGAACGTGAGCGTACAATTCCCACCTGATGGGAATTGCACCGGGCAATCCACTAGCAGCGGCAGTGCCACGCTGGTGATCGTGCCGTCGGCGCCACGGATCGGGATCTTGATGGCCGGCTGCACGGTCGCGGTTGGCGGCCGGTCGGCGGAAGCCTCGAAGGACTGGATGATGCCGGGCATCGCCGTCCAGAGACCGCTTCGCAGCCCGTCGAAGGCCGCCCGCATGGCGGTCTCCTGATCGTCCGATCGTTGTCGTCTATCCATGGTGAGGTCTGAATGAGGAAGCTTGCGTTCGCTGTGGCCGCGCTGGTCGCGCTGCCGGTTTTGGCCGAGGAGGCCTTGATCACGCCCAGCGGCGAGTCCGCCGTAGGGCAACAGACGCGCCTGGAAAGCAAAGGGATCTTTTATCTGAAGCGAAAGTGCGATCTGCCCTTGGTCAATGCCAAGGACATGCGGCGCTTCATGTTCTATCGGGGCAAGGACGGCCCCAACGAGGTTGGCTGCTGGGGGATGACCATCGAAAACATGCTGTTCACCGTCGTGCCGCATGCCGAATCATTCACAGCCCCCCTTGAAGCCCTGCACAAAGCCGATGTGCGGGAAGACGGCTCGGCAACGATCACAGCGCTCTCCGCCAACGCGCGCAAGAAGCGCTAGACCCACGATTTGATCGCGTTCGGGACGGGCGCGGTTACACCCATTGTCGAGCTATTTTCAAGTTGAAAGGTCGGTATCGCCGTCCCATCCGCTGCGATGCACAGCACTTCGGTGTGCCATGCATTGCCGCGGGTGTCACCGACGTGATCGGCCCGCATCACATAGTAAAAGCCGGCGCCCTGCAGCCCGTTCTGCTGCTGAATGCGCGCGTTGTCCACCTGCTCGGCCCGCGACAGGCCGTACTCGTACTGCTGGATAGTCGAGTTGTCGAGTTCAATGATCTGGCCGATCTTGATGCTGGGGTTTAGCAGCATGCGGAACGACACTCCGTTACGCGTCTGCTCGGGGAAACCGACCAGGCCGCTGCTGGGGGTAATCTTCGGGATCGCGCCCGGAATGTAGGCCGTCTCCGGGTACATGTTCAGCTTCCCGTCCTGAATCGACCAGACGCTCGACGTCGTCTTGGCCGCCAGCCGCAGGAAGTCCTTGGCCATCCCGAACATCACCTTGCCGCGCGGCAGCGGCTTGCCAACCGCAGGCGCGATGTAGCCTGTTCCGACGCCATAGTTTTCCATCGACCTGAGGCACACATTGACGTGGTCATCGGTCGTGGAGCCCGCCGCAAGCGTTGCGCTCACGACGCTGAAATTGTACGGCCGGTCTCCATCAGCGCACGTGAGATGCAAGCAGCTGTCGGTGACATTCTCGCGGCCGTACCGGGCTTGAATCAATGTTCCGTCGAATACGATCCCGTAGTTTCCCTCGTAGCCAGCCTGCACCACCACGCGCGTGAACTCATCGCGCACGCGGTTGGCTGTCTCCGGCGCCACGTTGTAGACGCGGATGCGGGCTGAGTTCGGGGTCTGCATGTCCCCCCGCCGGATGTCGAACTGGAAGCGCAGCGACGACAGGTCGATGGCCTTGCCGCCGTCCTCGCCGATGATGAGGGAAGCCTTGCGGAGGTACTGCTGCGTCATTCGAGTCCCCTATGAAAACGGCTCCCCGAAGGGAGCCGCCGTACTGCCCATACCGCACCGCGCCGAACCGGGCCGAGGCAGGCCGGACCTAACCAAAGCTTGCCGCGCCACGCGGTGCCATATGATGCGCAAGCGCACCGGGAGGACGGCTCAGAGAACCGCCTACCCGCTGCATTCGCAGCCCACGCCATACCCGACCAAGTCTTGCGTTGCCGTTCCGGGGCCTGCCGGACCTTACCAAACCGTGTCGAGCCTTAGATGGCTTTCACCATCGAAGTGCGCCCTCGTCGAAGGCGCACCCCGCTGTTGACAGCCCATGTCTTACCAGGCCCCGCCGGGCCGTGCCTAGCCTAAGCCAGCCCTACTCCAACGCCCCGCGCTGCATCCCGCGCAGCATGGACAGCTTCGCGATCGCGTCGGTGTTCTCTTTCCGCTCGGTGTCGGACAGCTCATCCAACCGAACATTCTTGAGCGTGGTGGCCGCCCGGCGGAAAGCCTTGGTGGCCTCGCGTTCGAACTTCTCCTGTGCGGCCGCCGTCTGCTCGCGCGCCGGCACCACGCGATAGCCGCGCCCGTGCACGCTCTGCAGGAAGATCTGATGCTTCTCCAGCAACTGCGCCCGGAAGGCTTCGAGGTTGCGCAGCCATGCGAACTGGCGATCCTGGAACGCCGCCGGCGTCAGCACGTCGTCATCGTCCAGCGCCTTCATCCCGAAGCGCTCTTCCAGCCAGGAATGCGGCAGGATGTCGCCATCGGAAATGCCCGCGTCGATGAAGTCCTTCACGGCCTGGCGCCACACCGGATAGAGAGTGATTTCGCTCATGATCACCCTCACGCGTAACGAACGCTGAACCGCCCAAATCGGGGCCGGTACTCGCAGACGCCGATCAACGCGCCTGCGTCGGCGATTGCCTTGCGCACCTCCTCCTCGTTCAGCACGTCCGGGTTGAAGGCCAGTTCCAGTTCGCAAGCCCACTCGATGAAGAACGGCCTGTACCGCATCACCTTGGCGGTGCCCACCTTCACACCGCGGCAGTCGACGAAGCGAGGATCGCACCAGATCGCCTCCGGCTCGCTCGGGCCGTCATACAACAGCTTCGCCTTGTCCGTCAGCACGACCGCGCCGCGCTTCCAGTGCGTGCCGAGCTTCTGCAGCTTGGCGCCAGCGAGGAACGTCGCGTCGAAGTTCTGCCCCGGGACGAACACGCCGTCGCGCTCGCTCCAGTACAGCCCAGCCAGGAACTCGGACCGCGCAATGGCGACGTGGTCCTCGTCGGTCTTCTTGCGCTTGGCGGTCAGCGCCTTGTGCGCCTTCGTCTCCGGCAGCAGCGGGTTCGCCAGGCGGTCGCTGTGCATCATCAGGGGCGAGGTGCCCACGATCTTGAGCTTGAGGAGTTCCATCACCGAGCTCCCTTCGTGGCGGCACGACGCTCGGCCCGGTTGCCATTCTTCTGTTCCGGCAGACTACTCGGCGGCAGAAGGACCTCGATCGCCGAGGCATTGAACCAGTGGGGCCTGTTCTGCCAGACAGGGAAGTCCCGCGCAAAGTCGACAGGGATCGTTCTCATGCTGCCACCCCGCGCATCTTGCTGATGACCTGGTCAGTCCAGTAGTCAACGTTGCAGTTCAGGTTGTCGGAGATCCACTGGCCGCAGTTGGCCAGTTCAACGACCGTCTTCGTCATATCGGGGCGCGGTGCCAGCTCCGAGATCGCGGCGAAGATCGCCTTCATGAATCGGCTTTCCTCTGAGAGGACGTCGCTGGCGAACTGCACCCTCCCCTTGGCGTCGGGATTGCATTCCCGGTCTTGCGTGCTAAGATCCATTTCGATGTGTTCCTTTTCCGAGGGTCACTTCAAATCCGACGCCTCAGCAGCTGCAACTGCTGGGGCGTTTTCCATTTCAGGCTGCGTTCTTCGCCGCCTCTTCGCGCTGACGGCTCTCCTGCAGCCGCATGACCACTTCGCTGTTGAACGAGCGCCCATTGTCGATAGCCTTGTGCTTGAGCCAGTTCTTCAGATCAACCGGCAGTCGCACCGGCGACGACGCCAAGTCTCGCGATCCCTTCATCACCTTCTCCGCTATTTGAAGCACCGTGCTTCATTGATGCCAATGTAGTACCGTGCTTCATTGATGTCAAGCACCGTGATGCATTATTCTCTGCACATGGCTAGAAGTGACCCCCAAGTAAATCTCCGCATGCCGGCCGATCTCAAGGACCGCCTCGAACAGGCGTCGCGAGACGCGGGCCGCTCTCTCACGTCGGAGATCGTCAACCGCCTTGAGCGGTCGTTCGGGGCAACGCAGACGGCAGAGGCATCCCCCAACGTCAAGGACATTCGCACCGGCGAGCTCATTTCTGAGTTGATGGACCGCTACCCGCCAGGCCTGATTTCCATACGGATCGGCCGAGGCGCTACAGACGACGACGAAGAGGACTGACCCTCCGAACCGCATGGAACCAAGCAGCCTGATCTAAGCTTTCCTCACGATCGCCATGACGCTACTGAGCAATTGGATCGTCGTCCCTCTGGCTGCGGCCATACTGCTCGCGCTGCTCCACCGGGCGCGCAGTAGAAGACAACGCGAACGCACCGTCGAACCACCCCCTCCCGTCGCTCTCAAGAGGGTGCAGCGCCCCCGAACAAAGGGCATGAGCCCAGAAGAACGCGAAGTCGCACAGCAGCGCTTTGCCACTGAAGTTAGGAAAAATCACATCGCGGCCTTCGAAAGAGACAAGGCCAATGCCCTGGCCATCGGCTCAAAGCAGTACATCTGGCGTTCATGCGGGGATGGGGATGTTTGCCCCATCTGCAAAAAGAACGATGGCAAGAGATTCTCCTGGCATAAGGCGCCGCCTCACGGCCACCCTGGATATTGCGCATGCGCCAATGATGGGTATTGCAGATGCAACGCCGAACCAGTGTTGCCGAAGCACTAACTGGTGACCCAGAACACATGGCTGCCGACACCCAGATCATCGAACGTCGGCACATCGTCCGGACTCTCAGCTCCCTGCACCCACAGGCTGCCGGCGAACCCTAGATAGCGGTACTGCGCGAGCAAGTCCGCCCCCGTCGTCAGCGGCACCCCTGACAGTAGTCGGTTGCCGCTCGCGTCTGCGATGTCCAGCACCCAGCCAGCATCACCCACGGCGCGATATTGCAGCGTGAGGCGATAGTCCACGCCGCCCAGCGTGATGAGGAATGTCTGCGGCGTCGGGGAAAGCGGCACCTCATAGATGTTCATGGGCTACCCCACTGCGTCGACGGCACCGCGCCGCCCGGCACCGGGTTCCCAGGAATCGCCGCCTTTGTCCCCGCGTTCTGCATCTCGGCGGTCTTCTCCGGGCTGACCTGGTTCTCGCTCGGCGGAAGCGTCGTCTCCGCGGTATCGACGATGATTACTTCGCGCAGCGTAGCCTTGACGATCAGCACCGCGAACGTCTTGGCATCCGTGACCGTGGTCAGCCCCGTGAGCAGCATGTTGTTGTACACGCGCCTGGTGGTGACCACGTCGAAGGGCTTGCGCGACTGCTGCAGCGCCAACAGCTGGCTGTAGACGCCGGAGACGTAATCGGCATTCGCCGCCCCGCCGGCGAACTGGACTTGGGTGTTGGCGAGCAGCGCTCTCAGGTCCGAGTTCGACCAACCGCACTGCATGATCAGCTCGGCCGGCCGGCGGAAGGCGTGATCCGTAATCGGGGCGCCGCGCGCAACGGGGTGTTCCGTCACCTCCAGCTCGTCGATGGCCGTCTCTTCGATCGATACCGTGATCGTGATATTTCCGATCTGCTTGCTGGTGACGAGCACCATGTCAAGGAAACTCATGACGATGCACTCTCGAAGTTGCGGAACAGTTCCTCGTTCACGTCCCCCTGGCGCTGGGCGACCTCTGTAGCCACGCGCGCCGGATTAGACGCCCCGATCACCTTGATCTCAGTCTTCTGCTCAAACTTCACCGTCTGCGGTTTCCCGTCTCTCGCCAACAGCCCCACCTCGCGCGCCGCGATGTCCCTTCCAGACGAGAGTAGCGCACGCGTATTCGAAAGCGCTCGTTCCATCTGCTCGACGGTGATCGAGGACTTGTTGCTGCCGACCCCGTCGTAGTAACTGCGGCCGGTCGCGGGATTGGCGACACTCGCCCACTCTTTGGCGGCAGCTCCGATGGCCTCCATTAGGCTCGATCCCTTCCCTGTGAGGTAGTTTCCGATGGCGCTGCGTTTGCTCGTGACGAGGTACTCGAAGATGCGGTCCTGCAGCTCCTTCCCGAACTTCTCGGAACCGCCCAGCCCCATCTTCCTGGCCGCCTCCAGGAGCGTGTCCTTCACGACCTGATACCGCCCCGCCGCATTGAATCTGCCCTCACGCTGGGCTTTCATGACCTCGTCCAGGGTCATGTTCTCCAGGTCGGCGGTGCCGGCCCGGTACCCTCCGCGCTTGCCCAGGTTCACGCTGTTGTAGTCGCCTTCGCCCTTCGCGATAAGCCGACCGAACTCCGATGACGCCAGCTGCGAACCAGTGCTGATCGTGGGGCCCTTGTCGCGCCGCTTGGCGAGCTCTTCGGCTTCGCCCTCGTTGGTGCCGCGGCTATAGAGCATCAGGCCCGCACCCCCAAAGAGTCGGCCGAACCACGGCAGCACCCGGCTCAGGACGCCGGCGCTTGTGGCCGCCCCACCGGCGGCAGTGCCGCCCGCTGCGCTTGCCGCGGCACCGGCAGCATTTCCGGCCGCGCCGCCGGCCGCAGCCGCCGCAGCACCGGTGCCGGTGCCAGCAGAACCGCCAAGCGCGGCGCCGACTGCGCTTTGGACGGCCGACTTCGCGGCAAAGTAGGCAAGCACGCTGCCGACCACGCCGAGTCCCGTACCAGCCGCCCACTTCCCGGTGGGGCCGAGCGTACCCTCGATGTTCTCCGTGAAGTCGCGCCACTGCTTCATCAGGCCGTGGGCCTTGTCGGACTGGCTGTCGATACCGCTGCGCTGGAAGTTCTCGTGCGACTTCTCGAACTCCTTCCAGTACTCGGGGTTCCGCATGCCCAGCAGATGGGTTTCGTTGATGCCGAGTTCGCTGCCGTAGCTCTGCGCCAGCCACTGCGGGCGCTTCGCCAGCTCCTTGCCGAGGTCGTTGACGATGTCGACGGTGTCGCGCAGCTCACCGTTCGCCTTCCGGGTCTGTACCCCCAGGCCCTGGATGAAGGACTCGCCCCCGGGGTTGTTGCGCATGAAGCGCGCCACCCCTTCCACGCTGCTCAAGGCCTCGTTCGCAGAAACGCCCACGTCCTTGGCGGCATTGGCCATCGCGCGGAGATTGCTGGCCGAGGCGCCAACACGGCGGGAAGCGAAGTGCAGGTCTTCCAGCTTGCCGGCGAAATCCAGGGCGCCGCGACTGACCATCGCCCCGACGGCCAGGAAGCTCGCGCCGAACCGCAGGATGGTCTTGCCGGCCTCCTGATTCGCCTTGTCGAGCTTCTCAGTCTGCTTGGTCGCGTCCTCGACGCCGTCCTTGAACTTCTTCTGGCCGGCCTCGTCGATTCGAAATCCCAAGCCGACCAGGAACTCGCGGATTGTGCTGCTATCGGCCATGCTGCACTCTCTGTCGTCGTTCGGCTTCCGCCTGGTTATCAGCCCTCACCTGCAGCGAGTCGTTCATCAGCGCGACATCGGCGAGGCCGAGCGTGCCATCGATCAGTGACTCATACCGGCAGAGGCCAGCATGGACTGGAGCCAGGAGCCAGTCTTCCTCTCCGGGGAGGCTTCGGAGCCAGCTTGCGTCTCCTCCAGACCCTCCAGCTGGCTCATATCGAGGTCTGGCATAAAAGGCCCCAGGTTCACCACCAGCACCTTCGTGACGAGCTGCAGCAGCCCCGGCAATTCGATGTCGTCGAACATCACGCCGCCGCCCTGCACGAACACCGGTGCCCAGTTGTTCATCTGGTTGCGCTGCACGACCGCCAGGCACGCGTTCATCACGTACTCGACATCCGCGTCCTTCATGGCTGCGACCACATCGAGAACGGGCTGGATGTCGGCGACCACCTGCGGCAACGCCTCGTTCAAGGGCCCGTCGACCTTGGTGAGCTGCAAGTAGGCCGTGACGATCGGGGCCAGCACCGGCGCCAAGCGCCGGCTCACATGGAATTGCGTCATCGCCGCCATGCGCCCGATCGAGTAGCGGACGCCCTTCAGTTCGATCTCGTTTGCCATTTTCAATAGGTGCCAAGCACCGAGTCGATCTTGATGCAGTCGAACACCCATTCGATGATGTCGCCGTCCTTGGCGTACTTCATGTTGGGCTTCTTCTTGAAGGCGCATTCGCGCGCGACATGCAGGTCGCCCACCGCGGTGTTCGAGATCGTGATGATGTTCTTGCCCCAGAGCGCTGCGCTCAGCGACTGCGCGTCGTAAGCGACCATCAGCTTCTGGTTCATCGGGCTGGTCTTGAGCAGCCGCACCGTCATCTGGCCGGACTTGTCGGCATGCAGGCTGTGCATGCCCTCCCCATCCGCGGCGACCGTCATGGTGTTCTTGTCGCCGGCCGCCGCCACGTCGATGCCCTCCTCGGCGACGGCGGACCCGTAACCGAGCGAGATCGCGCCGGTCGGGCCGACGAGCGTCGCGGAGACGTCTTTGAAGCTATACGAGGCCATGGTTCACCTTAGCGTTGGACATTCACGGTCAGCGAGATCGAGTGGATCGCGCCGGCTTCCAGGGCTGCGACCTGGAACGGGACGGACTTGCGGGCCTGGCGGTCCGACGTCGACTGGGACGAGATCGGCGGCGTGTAGACGTAGTAGCCCTTCGACAGCGTGTCGCCCTGGTTCAGGGCGCCGAAACCGGCCTGGTTCCAGACCCCCGCCGCCAGATAGCCGTTGTTCACTGCGGCGGCGCACGACGACTCGATGGTCGTGGCCAGCACCTGGTTGCCAGCATCGGTCTGCGGGATCTTCGTCGGGCTGGTGTACAGCGCGTTGTACAGGTCGGTCTGCACCCGGTTGCGGAACCAGATCGCGTTGTAGATCGAGTCGATGAAGATCCCGCTCGGCGTGACGCCGTTCTGGATGATCGCGGTGCTGTTGTCGTAGTTGACGTAGTAGTTGTAGTTCTTGGCGTCCAGGGCGTTGGCCTGGGTCGTGTTCAGCGACTCGGCCACCACCCCCGGCTCGGTCTTGTACATCAGGGTGATGGTCGTCCGGTTGCCGTTGAAGTTCACGGTCAACAGACGGCCCAGCAGCGACGCGGCCGCGTACGGGCTGGTGCTCGACCACTGCGGGAAGCTGTACTTGTAGCCGAGCTGCTTGAGCAGGTAGCCGATGTCCGAGGTCTGCGTCGGGTCGACCGCCGCGGCTTCCTGCGAGGTCACCGCATACAGGTGGGCCTGGTCGGCCTCCACGAAGGCGGCCACCGCCAGATGCTGCGTGTTGGTGACCGTGGTGTCGGCGAACGTGATGCCCAGGAACTGGCGGCCGAAGTTGGTCACCATGGCGTTCACCGCGTCGACCGGCTGCTCGGCGGCCACGCCGTTGACCGGCGCCGACGCGACGCCGGTGGTCAGCCCCAGCAGCGCCGAGACGTCGGTGCCCACTGCCGGCGACGTGGCGTAGGTGATCGTCGAGGCGTTCACGCCGCCGGACAGCGTCGCGCCGGACAGGGTGATGTTCGTCGAGGACTTGGCCAGGGTGAAGCTGTTTCCGGCGGTGCCCAGCGCGCCGTAGGTGACCGTCACCACGCCCAGCGTCGTCGAGTACCGCGCCTTGCTGAGGTTGACGTCGGCGGACGCCTGCAGGAAGGCCTGCAGGTTGGCGGCGGTCTGCGCGGCGGTCGTGCCCAGCAGCACCTGGTTGGCGGTCGGGTTGGCGCTCACGAAGGTGACGACCGTGCCACCGATGGTAACCGTGTCGTTGGCGGCCGGATTGCCCGTCAGCGTGATGGTGCCGCCGGCGGCCGTGCCGGCGCCGGCCGACGCGCTGGTGACCTCGAAGCGGCTGTAGTTCGCGTTCCAGACGCAGCTGGCGGCCGCGCCGAGGGCGGTCGAAATCACGGACGCCACGCCGTTCAGGTTCGTCTGCGCGGTGAAATCCAGCCCGGTGACGGTCTTGAGGGTGCCGTCGACCGTGACGTTGAACCCGCCGTTCGAGATGACGGTCCAGTTCGCCATGGCCTGGGCGGCAGCGGCCAGCAAGCCGCCCTTGAGCTTGGCCGACGTGGCGGTCTTCGCCCAGCGGCCCACCAGCAGCGATTGCGGCTGAGGGGTCTGGTTGAAGTACAGCGCGGCCGCTTGGTATTCCGGCGCACTCAGACCGAAGTCGGTGCCGACGGCCGCGGCGGACGCATAGGCCCGGAACCGCTCGCCCGGGTCGATGACCGAAGACGCGCCCATCACGAGGCCCGTGTTCAGATTCGCGCCCTGGGCCGCCTGCGGCGACATGTTGATCGTGACGTTGATAAGCCGCGAGACCGGCAGAGTATTCGGCATGGACCGCTCCAAATGCAGAAAGCCCGCGCGCGGCGGGCTTGTCGAAGGGGTGAATCGGGAATTACGGGGTGACGCTGACTGGCGCCGTGGTGGTGGGCGTCTGCACCTCCACACCGGCGGACTTGACGTTCAGCACGGCGTAGGTGCGCGTGATCTTGCGGCGGAAGCTCAGCACGACGTCATAGCGCCGAACCCACTGCTCGCTGAGCAGATCCGGCGCGCCGCGGATCGAGCCCTCAGCGACCGACTGCATGTCGTTGGCCTTGAGCTGTTCGAGGTTCTGCGGGATGCCGAGGCCGTCCACCAGCTGCTGCGCGTACTGCTTGGCGTTGGGGCCGTAGAACGACGCCAGGACGTCGATCTCCTGATGGCGCACCGAGGTGTCGCTACCCTCGCCGGCCGGATCATGCGAGATCGCCGGGCCGGCGTCCGACGTCTGCACCGTGATGCCGAGCGCGCACCAGTTGACCGACGGCTCGGGCTGCTTCGGCACCGTCGGTTGCCAGCGCGGGCGAACCATGTTGCCGGGCAGTCCGGTGATGCCGACGACCATCTGCTGGAACACCGCGTCGAGTTCGGCATCCTCCAGCGGCGGCGACACCGCTGCCGGCGAGAGGTAGCCGCCAGTGGAACTGTCGTTCATGGGTCACCCTGCGAGCTTCTTCAGCGTGCACGTCGCGGCGATGAAGCCACGGCCGTACGAGCTGTAGCTGTTCACGTTGGTCACCGTCCATTGCCGGCCGGACCACGTCACCATATCGGCGTCGAACCCTTCCTGGCCCGGGATCAGCTGGAATTGCGTGTGGATGGTGATCGTGTCGGTGATCCGTGCGCCTTCCGCCACGCGCTGCAGGACGGCGCCGCCCATGCTGGTGACCACGCCGTAGAAGGGGCCGGTCATCGGCGTGTCGACTGCGATGCCGTCACTGCCCACCGTCTGCGCGTTGCGGGTCACGATCAGCGTGGTGTCGAGGAAGTCCGGGTCCAGCAGGACATCGGAGACGTCGAGTAGCGGCATGGTCGATTACCCCTGCGCCTGCGCCGGCACGGTGTCGCCCGGCTCGTAGACGGTGTAGTTCACGCCGTCGCAGACCGTGTAGATCCGGTTGTCTGGAAGCGGCGAGGCCGGCGCGATGACCGGTCCGGAATCGGTTTGAACGATCACGACTGGCACGGTAATCATTTGTTCAACACCTTAACGGTCATAGCGTCCAGCGTGATGCTGTCCGCTGCGTTGGCCAACTGCATGAGCATAGTCAGGGTGATCGCTTGCGTCGGGTCTACGGCGCGCGTCTGCAGGCCTGCGGTGATGGATGTCGCCGGCACGATGGATGTAGCGTGCACCATGGAAGTGCCGCGCCGGTAGAACTCCATGTAGGGGAACGACCCAAATGCTGTAGTCGCGAGCGTCGTGGTCAGGCACGAAATGCCGTTGAGCGCCAGCGTGAACTGCCGTGTACCCGCCGGGCTCGTGTTTGCACTCACGATCCCGTCGACCTCCAACTTGCCGCCATCAGCGATCGCATTGGCTGGTATCACCACCGTCGCCATGACCGTCTGCGACGTGGTTCCCGTCAAGGTGCTGGCCGCAGACGATGTGTACAGGACGCCCGGCGCCTTCAGTCCAACGCCGCCGCCGTTCGACAGGCCGCGAGTCGTGTACCAGTTCGTGCCGTCCGTGAAGAATCGACACCCGGTGTTCGGGTAGAGCGTGACCGACCCGTTGCTCACGCCGTCCAGGCTCACGCCCGAGGGCGCGGTCAGCGTCACCACGCTGCCCGAGACATTCTCCACGCTGGCGTTCCAGCCGTTCGCGAAGTTGCCGGACGACCCCGTGGGGGTAGGCAGGGCCTGCGAGATGGCGGAGGCCGGGTTGAGGATCAGGCAGTTGCCCAGGTCGCCGGCGGCCCAGGTGTAAGCGGCGGTCTGGATAGCGCCGCCCGCGAGGCCTACCGTTGGAACGGCGCTGGTTACCGCAGCTCGCATCGTCATTGCGCGTCCCCCACGCTGACATACACCGTCGAGCCAGGCCCCGGCGCGATCAGGCTGAGCTTCGACGTCCCGGCCGGCAGATAGAACGTCTCGACCGTATTGGGAATCATGAAGACGCCGTTTGCCATGGTCAGCCCCGGCGCAGTGCCGTACGCGAAGGCGATCGGCTGCGTGCCGTAGTTGACGATGCGCACCGTCGCGGCGCGCGTGAGCGTGGCCGGCAGGCTGATCTGCTGGACCGCGGCGGTCACGGCCAGCGCCGCGCCGGCGGTCGGCGGGTTCTGCGTGGCGCCGCTCGGGTAGAAGCTCAGGCCTGCGCTGACCTCCACGAGATCGCCATTGATCAAGCGTTGCATTTGAGTCCTCGGGAATCAGGGGTGCGGGGTGGCTGCGGCAGTCCAGAGACTGGCCGAGGGGCCGATCGAGGCTGACCGGCGGGGAAACGCCCAATGGAAAAGGGCCGCACGCGGCGGCCCTCAGGTTTCAGTGGTGACGGGTTACTTCTGGCGGACCACGTACGTGATGGCCTGCCTGTACTGACCGCTGTCGATCAGCGGCTTCGCGTTCGCGTTGTCCGGGGTGTTGCCGGCGGCGCGGCTGGCCAGTTCCTTCGCAGCGCCCTTCCGGCCACGCCGCGCGCGTGCACGCAGCGTCGACTCGGCCAGCGGCAAGAACGGCCCATCGGTGATTTTGGCGCGCACGCCCCGCTGTCCGACCATACCGGCGGCGTTCAGCGCGGCGTTGACACCGCTCGGCGAGCCGGTCAGCGCGGCGGTCGCGGCCTTGCGCAGCCGGCGAGCGACATCGTCCTGGACGTCCTGGATGCCGGGCACCAGGTGCGGGCGCGCCTGGATGTTGTTCGCCGGCGAACCGGTTTCCATCAGGTAGCCGATCGCCGCGTTGCTGATGGGCTGGTCGTCGTCCCGCTCGGCATTCGCCTGCGGCACGCCGACGAGCACCTCCTTGGTGGCCAACTGGCTGATCGCCTTGATGACCGCGCCGAGCTTGTCGACGGTCATCTTGACGGTCATAGCTGCAGCCCCCCGGCGCCCATCATGCGTGCGAAGTTGAGGAACCGGATGCCATACGACGTCATATTCCAGAACCCGGCGTCCGACAGCGCCACGGCGCCCGTGTCGTAGGAGACCGACACCTTGTCGACCGACTTGGACGACGTCGGCCCCTTGACCTCGCCGGGCGTGCCGCCCACGTCGGCCGTGGCGCCGTCCCGCTGCGCCAGCACCAGGTGGTGGGCCGTGACGAGCGCCAACCCCAGATTGGTGAGTTCCATCCAGCGGACGGGATTCACCAGCGACGTCGCCACGGTCAGCCACATCTGGATGAGCGTGTTCGGGTACTTCGTCGTGTCGGAGAACTCCGGGAAGTCGGCGCGGAACTGTTCAGGTGTCATGGCAGGAATGGCGATGCCCCTCTCGGGGCATCATACCCCTCATTTCGACTGCTTCGACGCCTTCGGCGCTTCCGCCGTGGCCTTCTCGGCTGCCTGCTCGCGCTCGGCGATCGCCTTCTCACGGTTCAGCAGCGTGACGTCGCGCTCGTCGGCCGCGTCTTCCCGGTCGGCGACGGCACGCTCGCGCGCGGCGAGCGCCGCATCGCGGGCGGCCAGGTCGGCCGTGCGCTGGTCGAGTTCCTGCTCGCGGCTGGCCAGAGCCTGGGCGGCAGCGTCGAGCGCCGCGCGGTGCTCGGCCAGGCCGTCGGCCTCGGTGGGGCCCGCGGGGGCGCCCTCGGCCGACGCCGGCGCCCCGGCTACCGGCTTCTCGCCGGTATGCGCCTTGACGTACCAGTGATCCGCGAGGGCCTGGTCGACTTCCTGCTCACCGACGACGAAATGCACCTTGGCGCCGTCGTCGTGGGTGAGCGTGAACGGGGTCTTGATGTAGATCTTCGGCATGTCAGATCCCGTCGCGGTAGGCCGCCGTCACGCCATAGCGCCACTCGATCTGGCCGAGGCGGCTCCAGTAGGTCGTGATCTGGAACAGCGAGCGGTACTCGAGCGGCGTGCGCTGCAGGTCCGTCATCGGGTACTGCACGTACTTCTTGTCGTTGTTGTACGCGACCATGCGGTCGACCGTGCCCAGCTGGCCCTGGGTGCCGCCGACGCCGGCGCCGATCAGCCACTTCAGCTCGAGGATCTCCAGCGGCACGCCTTGCTGCGTGCAGATGTTGTTCTCGAGGATGTAGGTCAGAATCGACTTCTGGGCGGCGGTGTTGACCGGCTGCGACGCGACATAGCCGAGCTGGGCCGGCGGCAGCATCAGGCGGTTCGGCTTCACCTTCCAGCCGGAGGCCTGCCAGGCAGAGGTCAGCAGCTCGTTGACGTCCTTCAGGATCTCGCTCGGCGTCTTGGTCGTCCACTGCGGCGTGCCGCCGATGCCGTTGCCGACGTTGGAGACGCTGCCGACTGCCGAATTGGAGTTGACCAGGCCGGTGAAGCCAAGCTGCGAGTCGCCGTAGTAGACGATCTGGTCGATGTCCATGTTCCGCTTCAGGTTCATGGCCTCGACCTTCTGCGCGTCGATCGGCATCCCGAGCCGCTGCGATTTCACCAGTTCGTGCACCGTGTACTTGACCTCGGCACCCCACAGGCGCAGCGGCTGCGGCGTCTTGCCGATGTCGACCGATGGGCCGGCGAGCGCGTTGCCCTCGTTCGAGATCCAGTTGAGGCCGTTCGGGTTGATGCCACCGCTCATGCCGAAGGCCGAGTTGGTGAACGACGCGATCTCGTCGGCCGCCGACACGTCGGGGCGGATGTAGACGTCGCGCGACCAGGTGTACTCGACCAGGGGCTCGTTCAGCGTCGGGTCCAGGCGTTCGAGCTGGCCGACGAGGAACACGCCGGTCGAGTCGATGGTGGCCTGGTCGTAGGTCATCATGCCGTCGTGCGTGCGCGCACGGATCAGGCGGCGAGTCGCATCGGCGATCTCGCTGCGGCTGCCTGCCGCGGCGACGCGCTGCAGGTGCTTCAGTTCGGACATATCCATGTGTTGGCTCCGGAAAAACAGAACCCCGCCTCGGCGGGGCTGGTTGATGCGCCGTCCGGCGCCAAGGATCAGATGTTGATCGCGATCTCGGTGATGCTGTAGGCGTCGGCCGGCCCCGTGAAGTACCAGCTGGCCGGCATCGCGACGGTGTTGGCGCCGTCGGCCGCCGCCTCGAAGCCGCCGATCGGCTTGCCGGCGCTGGCATTGGCCACGCGCACGTAGACGGTGCCGCCCTTCGCCGCGGCAGTCGCACCGTTCAGTTGCACGTTGACGTAGCCGCGCTTGAGGATGTCGGTCAGACCGGCCACGGGCGGCGTCGAGGTGCCCAGCGGGTCGCTGCCGTTGGTCTGGATCGGGTAGGCGCGCAGGTTGACGCCGTACACCGCGGCGGCGGTGTCCGAGCCGCTGTTGATCGGCTGCACCTTGCCGCTCACCAGCTTCACGGCGACGCCGAAGGCAGTGGGCGGGGCGGACGAGTCGATCTGCTGCGTTTCGACAGTCGCCACTTCGGCGCGCTGCAGGTCACCGGCGAAGCCCGCCGGCATGCGATAGGTATAGGCTTGCAACGAGGGCATGTCGGCTCCTTACTTCCGGGTTTTCCAGAATTCCGCGTGGATCTGGTTGATGTCCTTCTTCTCCGCCGGCTGCTGGCCATGGCCATCGCCGGTGCGGGACTGGAGGGCGATCTTGTTGCGCTGCTTGACGAGCTCGGACGCCGCGTTGAACACCACCTTGGCGGCGTCGCAGGTCAGCTTAGAGACGTCGGCGCCGCCGGTCACGGATTGGACCAGGTCGGCGTTCTCGTTCGCCAGCGAGGCGCGCAGCGCGCGGCGGCGCAGCACGCAGATCGAGTCGGCGGTCTTCTTGCGGTCCGACTTCGAGTCGTAGGTCGGTAGCCGGACGCCCGGGGCCAGGATCTCGGCGCGCGAGAGCGCGTCCTGGAACTCGTCGCGCAGGCCGGCGCTGTCGGCGGTCGGCTTGGCCCCTTTGCCACCTTCGCCGGCGCCATCGTCTTCCCCGTCGCCATCACCGTCGCCATCCTCGCCATCACCGTCTCCGTCTCCGGTGGCCGTGCCGCCGGCTTCGAGCTTCGCGACGCGGTCGCCGATGGCCTTGACCGCCTCGCCCAGTTCGGCGATCGCGCCCAGCACCTTGTCCATGGGCTCAGCGCCGCCGCCGGCACCGGCACCACCGCCAGCGCCCTCCCCGCCGTCTTTGACGGTGGCGCCTTCCGCGCCGGCGGCACCAGGCATGTGAATGTGGATGTGCTGCTCGCCGGACTCGTCTTCGTCGCCCGTCATCTCGTTGGCGGCGGCCTCGAAGGCCTCCGAGTCGCGAGTCATGAAGGCCTTGCGCAGCTTGTCGAGCAGGCTCGACGGCGCCGGCTTCTTCTTGGTTGCCATATCGCTTTCTCCAGTCAGGTTGGCTTTGCTATCCCCAATCGAACAACTGGGGCCACAGCGGGCGTTCTTCACAAGCGCGACGTGGTTTCCCATCACCGTCACCTGCCGCGCCCGCCCAGGCGCGATTTGCTCGTAATCGGAGTCGTAGCCGCAGCTCACCTCGAGCAGCTGGCCGGTGCGCACTTCATTAATGGCGCCCTTGTCGGTGATCAGCAGGTCGGCCAGCAGGAAGTCGCTCAGCGCGCCGGCGCCGCGCCGGATGTTGTGGGCAGTTCCCTTGGCCACCGCAGACCAGTTGTCCGGTGTCACGCCATCCGACGGGTGGTTGATCGTGACGGGCTTCCCGGCGAAGCTGGCGATCGTCTCCGGGCTGAACACGACGTCGGCCGTGCGCTCGACCACGATCACGCCGTCCTTGCCCACCAGGCCCGGCAGCTCGAACTCGGCGTAGTCCTGCGTGCCGATGCGCGCGATCGGCACCTCTTCGCACAGCAGGAAGCCTTCAGGCGTGAACGACTGCTTGGGGCCCAGCTGCTGGGACGTGAAGAAGCCCGAGGCGCTCACGGCGTCCTGGGTGGCGGTCTTCGGCCGGCAGCGGCCGCATTGGCATGGAGCGGTCATGGTCAGACGCAAAAAAGCCCGCGCTGGGCGGGCTGGTAAGTGCTTGATTCGACACAGATAAACGCGGCGCGAGATCGGCGCTATAATCGCCGCTGAGACCGACGGAGGTTCAAACCATCCCGCCCTGGCAGCGTGCGAGGTACCTTACTTAAACGCCGGTCTCTTTTCATTTCACGAGCCCGTGGTCGTAGTAGCGACGGCCATCCGAGTACTTCTTCACGGTCAAGATCGCCCTGTGGGCCTGGCCGTCGATCATGACCGGCGCCTCGTAGGTCTCCACCGCCAGGATGTTCACGTCCCCGCGCTTGTCCGGGGCCGACGCCACCAACTTCGCTTCCTCGAGCAAAGCCGGAATCGCCGGGACCGTGCGCACCAGCACGTCCGATGCGCCAGAGACCGTGTGCTTCACGCCGGCTTTGGTCACCAGGATCTTGTTGCCCGTCGCGCGGTTGCTGAACGACTTCCCGATGAACTGCTCGGCGTGTGCCAGCGCCTTCTGCCGCAGCTCCTTCATGCTGGTGTAGTCGCCAAGTTCGTCGCCGCGGACCGTGACCGCATGCTCGCCGCTCGCAGCCTGCGCGCCGCCGGCGCCGCCAGCACCGAACTGGCCGTTCTTGGCGCGCGGGTGCTTCTCTTCCTCCCACTGTGCATCACGCACGTGGATGTGGATATGCAAATTCCGTCGCATCAATTCAGTCCGGCAGTACCGGGTCGGCGTAGCACCGGCAATTCGGCAGGCAGCCGGCGTGGCCGGTCATGCCGTCTAGCTCTGGCGGCTCATCCCAGGGGACGAACTCGCTGTTCATCTCCCGATGGGACTTCCGCACGTCACCGTCGCCAGCCGTGCGCCAGATGTATCCCTTCGACCCGACGTGCGTGGCGCGGGCCTGCGTCAGCGTGGTCGCGGTGCGCGTGACCTCTGTCCGCGCGATCAGCAGCGCCCGGCTCGCGGAGACCTCTTCCGAGCGCATGATCTCGGCCGCGATCGCGCTGGCCCGGCTGCTGTTCTCGATGCCTTCCAGCGTGAGCCGGTGCACCCGCACCGCAGCCTCGCGGGGGATGCTCTGGATCAGGTCGACCTGCTCGGCCAGCAACTGGCGCATGACCTCGCCCGTAGGCGCGTTCCGGATCTCGTCCCGCAGCGACCGGCCCATGTCGCGGGCCAGCACCTTCCAGTTCTGCTCATCCCGCAGCGCGACGTCCATCAGCATGTTGCTGGCGGTCATCGTCGCCCACTGCTGCAGCATGTCGGCGTAGGCGTTCAGCAGGCGCTCGATCGTCGGCACCTGGCTGAGGTCGCCGGGCGTGAACGGCTGGATGATCGTGCCCACCTGCGCCGCGACCTTCTTCAGCGCCGAGCCGTAGCGCTTCTCTGCGCCGCGCGTGTTGACCGGGTTGCCTTTGCGCTTGCGGTCGAGGGTGAAGATCATCGCTTCGTGAAGAATCGGCGAAGGAACGAGTCCTTGGTGTTCGCCAGTGCACCCACGTCGGGCAACGCCAGCTCTGGCCCGGGCGGCGGCACGTCCCGCTCCTGCTGCTCGGCCTCGGCGATCTGCTCGTCGGTGATGCTGCCGAACATGCCGGTGTTCGGCGCGGATGCCTTCAGCTCCTTCATGCCGCCGCTGCGGCTGAGCAGGTTCGCGTCGACCGCCGTGGCGACGGAATTCGTCGTCTTCTCGCCGATCTCGGACTTCTCCTTCTCCGACATCTCCTGCAGGCTGCGGAACTCGAAGGCAAAGTCTTCCGGCAGCGGCCGGCCGAGCGACGACATCGACATCACCGCCAGCAGCCGGTGCATCGGGTTGCGCAGCGAGCGTTCCTGCCGCCCGTGCACCTTCTCGTGGTACTGCTTCATCTCGCCTTCGCCCGTGGCGTTCAGGCCCTGTGGGGCCTGGCCGAACAGGCGCGTGAGCGGAATGCCGGTGGCGCCGCTGAGCTGCTGCGCGAACTGGATCAGCACGTCCGACAGGCCGCTGAAGGTGTACTGATGCGTCTCGAACTTGTCCTTCGCATCGAGGACGGTCATGCCCTCGTTCGTCTGCGCCAGCCGCGTGAACTCGATCTGCGCCTTCAGGCCGGACAGCGCCGGGCCGCCCATGGCGACAATCTCGCGCAGGTTCTCGATGCTGATGACGCGCAGGTGAGCTTTGTAGACCAGCTGGCCGACGCCGACCGTCGCGCTGTCGAACGCGATCAGCCGATCCCACATCGGCTCGAGCACCGACAGGCCCCACCCGTTCTCGCTGATGCGCTGGAAGTGCGGCAGCTCCTTGCCATCCATCCGCAGCACGCGGGAATGGTGGATGCGCCCCCGCGGCAGCCCGGCCGACTCGGCGATGACGTCGTAGTACTCGGGCTTGCCGAGATCCGGCCCGAGTTCCTTCACGACCTCGCCGACGGGCGGCGCGATCATCCAGCGGTCGAGCACGGCGAGCCCCTTGAACTGGCCCTTCGTGAGCCCTTCGGCGCGCAGGGGCTTCGCCATATCCTGGCCCTCGATCAGCATGACCGCGATCGAGCCGCCGTAGAGCTGGGCCCACTTCCCGTTGTCGCACAGCGATTCCCAGATCGCCAGGCGCGTCATGTCGCGCTCGATCTTGTTGATGTCGGCCGGGTCCAGGCCGGACATCTCGATGCCCTTGCGGGTCATGTCCTCGGGGATCGCATCCACCGCGGCGCCGACGATCCAGGAACCGCGATACGCGGCTTCCAGCCAGATCCGGTTTCGGCTCTGGTAGGTCAGCGTGTACTGAGACGCGGACGACTGGTTCTCGGCGCCCCAGCCCAGCCGGGCCTGGAAGTTCGCGAACGAATCGTTCGTGCGCTGCGCGGCCGGCTGCTGGCGGGAGGTGGGCCGGTTCTTTCGCGCCATGGGGGAAACGTCCTGTCGTTGCTACCCGGCCAGCTTCTCCCAGACCGAAAGGCCCCGGGCAGCGCCGAGCATGTCGTTGATCGCGTCGACCATCGGATCGATCTGGTCGTCGTGCATGTGCGTGTCGTCCGCGGTGAACGCATCGCACTCAGTCGTGAAATCGCTGGCCCACGGCGCCTCTTCTGGAATGCAGACGAAGCCGGAATCGATCCAGCTCACCACGTCCATGACGCGCGTGAGCTTGTCGGTCGAGCGCGGGATGCCCTCGATCGGGAATCGCCCCTCGTCCTGGATATCCTGGATCAGGCCGGTACCGCTCGCCTTGTCCTCGACGTACATCTGCCGCAGCGCACCCAGGTTCGCGTCACTGCCGGCGGCCAGGTGCTTGTTCCAGAAGTCGATCGCCTGCTGCTTGAGCTGCGGCGCCGTCCACTTCCCGCGGATCAGGTCCAGCAGGTAAAGGCGGTTGTCGTAGCCGAGCCCCCAGCATTCGAAGACGCTGTAGTCGTTGCGCTCGGCCGTCTTCTGCGCCGTGTCGCCGTAGATGTGGCGATGGCGCAGCTGCGGCAGCACGCGGTAGCGCTGGAACTTGCCGCTCTGGATGATCCCGCCGCCCAGCGGGCTCGGGCGCTGCATGTACTGGCCGCTGAAGACGTAGC
Source organism: Cupriavidus sp. USMAA2-4 (assembly GCF_001854305.1). NCBI lineage: Bacteria > Pseudomonadati > Pseudomonadota > Betaproteobacteria > Burkholderiales > Burkholderiaceae > Cupriavidus > Cupriavidus sp. USMAA2-4. The sequence goes on from NZ_CP017749.1 coordinate 3,611,459, forward strand.
GGTCAGCCTTCTCGCTGGCCAGCAGGTCGTCGAGCGGCTCCTTGTACGGCCAGTAGCTAAACCGGCCCGCGTCGTCCGTCTCACCGCGCTCGACCAGCGCGCGCACGCGCTCGGGCAGCCGATCGACATACTCATCGGTGATCAGCGCCGGGATCTCGATGAACTCCCAGTCGCCCGGCACCTTGCCGGCCTTGATAAAGCCCGTCGGGTCTTCCTCGGCCAGCCGCTGCATGATCACGATGATCGGCGTGTCCGGGTTGGCCTTCCGGCTCTTCACCGTCGACAGCAGCTTGCGGTTCGCCTTGTCGCGATTCGTCTTGCTGTAGGCGTCCTCGACCTTCAGCGGGTCGTCGATGATGATGGCGCCCTGCCACCCCTCCGCCATGTGGCCCGCGCGGAAGCCCGTGATCTGGCCGCCGAGCGAGACCGCGTACACGCCGCCCGCTTTCTTGCCCTCGGAAACGACGTTCCAGCGCTTCTTCGACTTGGCGTCTGCCGCGATGGTCAGCGGCCAGAGAGCCTGGTACTCGTCCGACTGGACGATCTCGCGCGCCGTCTCGCTGTTCAGCAGCGCCAGGTCGTCCGAGTACGAGATGTGCAGGAACCGCGCGCGCGGGTTCACTGCCAGGCCCCTGGCGATCAGGTTGATCGCCACCAGCTCCGTCTTCGACGAGCCCGGCGGCACGTTGATGACGACGTTCTTCAGCTCGCCGTCGATCACGCGCTGGACCGTGTCCGCAATCAGGACGTGGTGCCAGTTGACCCGGAACTTGATGCCTTGCCGGTGCTTGAAGAAGTACCGGCTGAAAAACAGGTGATCGCGCTCGCACTTCGCCTTCAGGACGGCGCGCTCGACCGCAGGGTCAATAGTCGTCCTCGAGCTTGGCGACGGCGGCTGCGACCTGTTTTTCATCGACGACGGTGGTGCGTTGTTCGACCGGTCCGCCGTCCTTGCCGGTCAGCTCGACGCCCTGGGGCGGCTCCTTCCAGCCGAGGCGTACCTTGGCCAGGAAGATTGCTGCGGACGCCGCACCTGGTCCCTTACCGGTCGCATGCCGGAACACGGTCTGAGCAACCAGAGCCTTCGAGGCGGCGTTGCCCGCATCCAGTTCCGCGCGCAGGTGCTTGCGGAGTGATTTCTCGTCGATCGGCTTGCCGGTCGACGGATTGATGACGTGCACAGCGATCGCTTCATGCGGCACCCCATAGCTGGCCATGGCCTTGACCAGCCTGCGGTCTTCCGCCGTCGGCTCGAAGGGCTTACGTCCTGCCATGTCGATTTTTCCTTACCCGACTTCTGGCGGGTGCATGACTTCCCACCTCCTGCCGAAGAATCCGGTATTCACTGCGAGGAGACCATGGCAATACGACCACGACCGCTCAGACGTCCGAGTAACACCTCCCTGCGCAAGCTGCCGTCAAAGTGGCTCGATGCGTCCAGAGGCAATAAGGCTGAAGACGCAGCCACTTCGCTGGAGGCATCCTGCGTGTTGCTCGACCAATACTGGACCTGGCAGCTTGATTGCCTCAAACACGCGGCATACGTCAACGGCCTGGGACTCGCTGCCTTTGGCGCGCTAATTGCCCTGGATCGTCTCAAGTGGGACTTCTGGTTTCGATTCACGTGCGTTCTATTCGCCGTGGGCCTTGCCGTGACGCTTTTGGGACTCGTGAGAGGTCTTGCAAGGCTTCGCCATGAAATTGGCCGATTTCCGCAGGATGTCGAGACTCAGGGTGAACTCATATTGGGGATCGCCAAGCGAGGCTTGCACCCTTCGCTCGCCTTCCCGATCCTGACATCCTTCGCCCTCTTTTGTGCGGGATGGATAATCATCATTTTCTCCCTGTAGCTGACAGTCGCGCAGCGCGCGCCAGTGGCTACTCCTCCGCCTCCGGGAACAGTTCGTCCGGAATCTCCACATCGCCACAGGCGACCACCGCCCGCTTCCAGTCGCCCTTCACGAATACCAGCACGTGCTGGTGGGCGGTGCCCAGCTTCCGGCTGGCGCTGAACTGCCTGCCGGCCCGGATGGGCAGGCTGCCCAGGGCGGTCAGCAGCACCGCGTGGTTGTACAGCGCCATGCCCGCATCGAGGAAGGCCTCGATCGTGTCCGCCACGAAGTTCCTGTAGGGCCCGGTGCCGCGCTTCTCGCGCACGTCGCCGACCACGAAGCAGGCGAAGCGGTCGGGCTTCAACTGCCCCACCGCGCCGGCGATCACCTCGCGGTAGGCGGTCAGGAAGGCCGGATAGTCCATCGTGGACAGGTCGGCCGGGTCGTCCGAGTAGCGCTCCAGGTCCGCATAGGGCGGGCAAGAGAACACGAAGTCGGCCTCCAGGTCGGCCAGGCGCCGGCCGATCTGCCGGCTGTCGCCCACGTGCCAGGCCGGCGCCGGGTCTTCCACACGCACCAGGTGCAGCTGGCCGCGGTTCGCTTCTACCTGCTCGGCGCGCAGCTCCATGCCGACGTACTGCCGGCCCAGCCGCGAGGCCACCAGACCGCGCACGCTGCCGCCGGCAAACGGATCCAGCACGATCCCGCCCGGCGGGCAGAACCAGCTGTAGGCCAGTTCGCACAGCACCGGGTCGAAGATGCTGGTCCGGTGCTGCGCCGGCGCGCCGCTGTCCGCCTTCTGGTGCTCGGAGGCCTTGGCGTAGGCCGGCGCGTCGCGGCCCAGCTCGGACTGGATACCCAGCGCCAGCCAGACGCCCTTGCGTTCCTGCCAGGCCGCGTCGCGCGCGTTGAGCGTGCTGAACGGCGGCACCATGAACCGGTCGGCCAGGCTCTTGCCGGCGCCACCGGGCCCGGGCTCACCGGGGTCCAGCAGCTCAGCCAGCTCACCCGCGTCGAAGCCGATCAGGCTCAGGTCGAAGTCCGCATCGCGCAGGTCCGCCAACTCGGCGGCCAGCAGCTCAACGTCCCAGCCAGCGTTCTCCGCCAGCTTGTTGTCGGCCAGGATGTAGGCCCGGCGCTCGTCGGCGTCCAGGTGCGACAGGTCGACCGTGGGCACCTCGCCCGGCACCGGGCAGTGGCGGATGGACTCGCCAGCGGCCCACAGCTGCGTGGCAGCTTCCAGCCGACCGTGCCCGGCCAGCAGTTGGTCGCCGGCGGTCAGGGCCGCATTGGTCCAGCCCCAGCGCCGCAGGGAAGCCTTGAGCTGCTCGATCTGGGCCGCGCTGTGCGTCCGCGCATTCCGCTCATACCGGACCAGGTCGGCCGCCGCGCGGTACACGATGGCGAGCTGGTCGGGCTTTTTCATAGGCGGGAAAAATGCGGGACGCGGAAGAAAGAAGCCCGGCGGTTGGCCGGGCAATCCACTGCGGGGAGCGGTGGAGGAGACAGACGGGAACGAGGGGAGCTAGCCGTCGCAGTTCGGCCACCAGGATTGCACCCAGACGCCGTACAGCAGGTACCAGTAGGTCGGCAGGAACATGGCGAGCCCCAATGCAAAAAGCCCGCACAAGGCGGGCTTCGGGTGTAGTTCGGCTGAGTCTGGCAAAAATGTAGGTGCTGTGTCCCGCTCTGTCAAGCAGAAATCGCCTCCTCGGCCGCGTCCAGCCTGGCATTGCGGGAAACCGCACGCCGACTGGGCGAGCGCGGCGCCGGCGCGGCCGGAAGCGTACCCAGATCTTCCGCCATCTCGACCAGGCCATCGGCCAGAAACACGGCCTGCAGCCGCTGCATCGCCAGCAGCTCTAGCGCAGCGAAATGCGACGCCATCCAGCGCGCGGCGGTGTCCACGGCGCGCTTGCTCAGCCCATGCTTCTCGGCGATGTCCCGCAGCGACAGCCCTTCCTTGCGGACCTTTGGCGCGTAGTGCCGCGCGATCAGCAGGTACACCGGCGCGAAAGCGCTGATGCCGCAGCTGCGCCGGCAGAAGCGCACCAGGGCCTGAATGCCCTCCCCCTTCTGCTCGCCGTAGGCGAAGCGCGCCAGGATGACGCCGCGCTCGGCCGTCGGCAGCCGGCTGTCCACCGCGGAAGTCACGAGGCAGCACTGCCCCCGGATCTCCAGCATCGTGAGCCCTTCGAAGTTGACACGGCCGGACGGCGTGCCGCGCAGTTGGTCGAGCCACTCGCCCTGGCGCGCGGTGAGCTTCGGTGTGGCCTCCATGGCCCGAATCAGCGCCGCCCGGAAGGCGCTCTTCTCGATCGCGGGCTCGGAAAGAATCAGGTACGAGGCGTGCAATGCCTGCCCAGTCGTCTTGAACACTGCGTCCACTGGTTTTTCCCCCGTCAAGTCTCGTTCCTCGTTCGTCTACGCCGCTTGCAGCGGCAGTTGTTCCACGCTCACGCGCACCCCGGGCGAGGCGCTGTAGCGCTTGCTGATGCGGTACTCGACCGCCTGGGCATCGTCGACCCACACGATGCCGTTCATGCCGTCCTTGACCGCTTTCAGAACATTGTCGGCATCGGGCTTTTTCGTCGCCGCGATCTGGCCGGCAATGGCCTGCTGCTGGCGCTTCTTGGACCAGCTGGCCGGGATCTGCAGCTCGATGTCGAGCCAGAGCTCGACCGGGCCCTCGATGGGCGGGCGACCGGCCATGGCCTGGGTGGCAGCCAGCTTGACCAGGTTCTCGTAGCGCGCCGTCGGCTCGGGGGTGTAGGTCCGCACGAAACCGCCTTGGCGCGAGAACTTGGGCCGACCCTTGGCGACCGGCTGCCCGGGCACGGCGAACACGACGCGGCGCAGTGCGCGGCCGTCGGCGAAGAGCGATTGCGTCGTCATGCTGCGGCCACCTGTCCCGGCGCCACGCCGTACATGAGCACGTGCACGCGCTCGAACTCGTTCGGGTTCATGCGCTCGGCCTTGCTGACCTCGCGCTCGATTAGCCGCTGGTCGCCCGAGGCCTGGATCACCCGCAGACGGAACCAGAGCCACGGCTCGTCGGCGCCCTGCCTCAGCCCGTGCTCGCCGGCCTTGGCCAGCACGCCATCGGTCGTGGCGTCCCAGTCCGCGCCTGGTGGCCCACCGCGGTCGCCGGCCAGCGCCTCGTCGACGAACGGCTCGAGGAAGCCCGGGTTCACCGCAGAGCTGTCCCTGTCGGCATCCCTTCGCGCACGCGCGAGGGCATGAGCCCGGAGCAACACCGGCATGGCGATGCGGCGCTCGGCAATCCGGAGCAACGCCTCGCGTGCGCGCGGGGTCAGGGCGACGGTCTTGCCCCGCTCGGCCTCCAGGCGCAACAGGGCCTCCCCGATCTCATCGGCGGAGAGCGGCGGCGGCGATTCCGAGTTGTCCACAGGGCCTACCACGTTCGAACTACCTACGCCGCCGCTTTTCTTTTTTACTTCTCCCTTACCTGTCCCTTCCCTTACCTGTCCCTTAAGACGATTTTCCAGCGGAATTTCGCCAGCTTTCCGCTGGAAGTCCTCTGCGTTTCCGGCGGAAACGTCGTCCGTTCCGGCGGAATTTCCGGAAAGTGCGTCTTGCGATGCATCACCTTCGACGGGGGCCCCGAGTTCGCCGCCGTCGTCCGCAATCCGTCCAGAATCGTTCCGGGGGCCGTCCGCCGGAACGCTGCCCTCTTTCCGCTGGAACGCAGGTTCATTTCCGGCGGAAAGCAGCTGGCTTTCCATCGGACGTCCGGTGCTTTTCCAGATGTCGAACGGCGGACAGACGACGGAAGGCTGCCCGGATTCCTCGCGCCGCTTGTTCATTTTCCGGAGACGGTCGACCAGTTTGTCGTAGGCATGCTGCAGCTTCGAGTCCCACGACTCGCGCGCCTTCTCGCACACAACGGCGTGATAGAGCCGGCCATCCGAGCATTCGATCCAGCCGCGCAGAGCGCCTTCCTTGACCTTCAGCCACTCGCCGACGGCGCGGCCATAGCCGGCGAGGGACGCGAGGGATCGGTCGTCGTTCGGCAGCGAGCCGGCGGGCACCTGGTGCCACGAGGCACACCAGAGCATCACGGCGCTGCGGAATTCTTCGCCGGAGACCATGACCGCGATGTCGCTGTCGCGCAGGCGCACGACGTCGAGCGGCATGAACTGGAAGTCGCGGAGGTCGCAGTCGGGGGGTGTCAGTGGTGGTTGGTCGGAGTTCACGTTGCAGTCTCCAACACCAGCCCCGGCTGGCGCGTGCGCTCAGCCTGCAGGGCGATGTATTCGGGGTTAAGCTCGGCGCCGAGCCAGCGCCGGCCGAGGCGCTGCGCGACACTGGCCACTGTGCCCGAGCCCAAGAACGGGTCGAACACGATGTCACCAGGGCGGCTGCCGGCCAGGATGCAGGGCTCGACCAAGGCCTCGGGGAAGGTGGCGAAGTGGGCACCGTCGAAAGCCTGCGTCGGGATCGTCCAGACGCTACGGCGGTTGCGGGTCGTCACCAGCTCCGCGACGGCTGCCGAGAAAGACGCGTTTTGCTTCGCGCGAGGCTTGGCCACCTTGTCATATCCGCGGCCGAAGCCGACGCCGGTGCCCGGGTAGCGCCCCTTCAGCTCGCGGTGGCCGCCGGCCGCCGTGTCCCAGCCGCTCGGTACGGCTTTGGGGTTCACGCCGTTGCCACGCGCGTGGGCACCTCCGCTCACCGGTTCCTGCATGGCCTCGAAGTCGTAGAAGTACTTCTCGCTCTTCGTCAGCAGGAACAAGTACTCATGCGCCTTCGTGCAGCGATCGCGCACGCTCTCCGGCATCGGGTTCGGCTTGTGCCAGACGATGTCCTGGCGCAGCCACCAGCCGGCGTCCTGCAGGGCGAAGGCGAGGCGCCAGGGCTGGCCGGTGACGTCCTTCGACTTCACGCGCGAATCCCGACACGGCACATAACCATCGCCCATGTTCAGCCACAGCGTGCCGCCGTCCGCGAGCAGCTCGCGCGCCAGGTCGAACACTTCGACCATGTTGACCAGAAACTCGCGCAGCGTCGGTTCCAGGCCGAGCTGGCCGCCGACGCCATAGTCGCGCAGGCCCCAGTACGGCGGGCTGGTCACGATGCACTGCACGCGCACGCCGGCGGCGATCAGATCGCGCATGACATCGCGGCAGTCGCCTTGGTAGCAGTGGTCGAGTGTCATGCTAGGATGCCTCCACAACAGGGAGGCCAGCATGGCTAATATCACTCTCACCACTTACCGGGGTATCCAGGTCATTCTCGAGCAGAAGCCTGGTGAGGATTTCTGTACGGGATGGATCAGGTATCGAGACTCGCGCAACGGTCACCCCGTGAGCAAGCCGATCCAGAACGACAATGGCAGCTCCCACTTCATGTCGGCGGACGATGTCGTGGCCGCGGGGAGGACGCTGATCAACACGCTCTTTCCCGCGCCGGAATGAAGGCCGTTCGCGGCCGGTAGACTCAGACATCCCCGGCCGCCCTCTGGGCCGTGCTGCCCTCGAACTCTCGCCCCAGCTTCAGCGCCACAAGGCAACGACAGATGGCGACGCTGGGTTCCGTCTCGTGACGGCCGAATGCCCTCTTTCCGTCGACGCCGGCGTGCCAGCTGCAGGCGCCCCAACTGCCGGCCTCGCCCCACCCATTGAGTGGGCCGCCGTTGCGGTGAACGGGCGACTTGGGCGATGTCACGCTCAGCCGCTCGGCGAGCACGAGGCGGCCTGTGAATCCCACATCGGTCGAGGGGTGGAACAAATCCGCTGGCGCGAAGGCAAGCCTGTCGTCCGGGCCAGCCCAAATGTCACAATCTTCCCAGGGGCCGCCTTCCCGGCCTGGCCGGCGATGCCATCCCATGGCAATGGCGACCCAGTGGTCTAGCTCCTTCCCGGATAGCGTATGCGCCTTGATCATGCTGTTCTCGCTCATGGCTTCACCAATTCGCGTCCGATCTTCCGCAGGTATGCGGATGGCAGACTGCCCCAATCGAATTCGTCTTTGAAATCGCCGCAGTGGTGTTCGCGCGGCGTCATGATGTGGCCGGGGTCCGGGGTGAGGCTTGCAGCCTGGATGCCGAGCATTGCGAACCTGACGACCCCGGATACCGGCGCAGACTTGCGGCACTCCCCGACTAAGCTGTTGGCCCATCGCCACCAGTCACAGCCAGCACAGCAGGGACCGTTCTCGACATAGAACCGGTCGAGCAGTTCTTCCTTGGGGTCGGGGATGGTGCTCACGCCACCACCTCCGCGCCCTCTTCCGCCTCGACCGGAAGCCCCGCGATCGGTCGCAGCCAAGCGTCCGGGGTATCCGCGAATTCCGACTGGAATGTGTAGCCGCCGCGCTCGGTCACGACCTGGAGCGGCGAGAACGCGCGCACCACCCACATGTGGCCCAGCAGCCAGTGATCGCCGGCATCGCGGACGACCTCGACCACGCGGCCGAGGTTTTGCGGGCACATGGCGTGGATGATGTAGGCCAGGTCTCCAGGCTTGCAGTTCATTCCAGCCCCCTTTCCTGCCGGCGCGCGGCGTAGCAGGCCACAAACAGCACCATCGCCGCCGCGCCCGAGGCGCCGGACAGCAGCACAATCGCCAGGATCTGCCAGGCGTCCAGGGTGAAGGTCATGACGGCCTCGCAATCCGCACGAAGCGGTTCCATGGGCAGTCCGCCGCTATATGGCCGCGCCGGCCGCAGTTGCAGCACACGTTCATCGTCCGATCCCCATCGAGATTGCGACCATCAGGATCAGCACCACCAGCACCCAGCCGTGATACAGGTCGTCCATCACATCGCCTCCATTTCAGCTCGCGCCACTTCGGCGAAGATCATCTTGAAGCCCAGCCCCTCGGCGATCCTGGCCTCGAGCCGCGCGCCGCGCGAGCCTTCCCAGCCGGGCAGCAAGTAGATGGCTTCGCACGTCACCAGCTCGCGGATGTCCTTGCGCATGCACTCAAGCCATCCGGCCGCCGGGTCGGCGTTGATCTCGGCGGGGTTCACGACGTCATAGCCCTCTCCGCGCAACGCGCCGGCGGCCGCGTGGAAGGCCGGGAAGTTCAGGTCGGGCATGCCCGTCATCGGGCCGGCAATGTAGATCCGCATCACGCCCCCTCCATCCCTTTCATGCCGATCTCGGCCAGCGTGCGCAGCGCTTCGAACTGCGCGCGCGTGATGGTCACCATGTCCTGGGCCGGCTGCCCGAGCCCGTCGTACTCGCCGGCAAGCTTGGAAAGATCGATGTCGTTCGCGGCCAGCATCTCGCAGACCTTGGTGAGTTGAAGTCCATGCCCGCTGTTGTTGTGCCAGCGACAGAAGTTCGTCTTGTCCATGCCGATCGCAGCGGCAACAGCGGCTTGTGTCCTCTGGGAGATGCGGCCCCTTAGCACAATCTCGTTCCGTTCCGCAACGTTCATCGCGTTGCTCCCAAGTGCATTGCGGTTTCCATACGATTCATCCCAACGAGACAGCAGAGCCGGCGCGCCACGACGCCCGGCCAGGAAAAGGAAGACATGGGAAATGGATGCCACCGGCTGCCGGCGCGCGCGAGCGCCGGGTGGTCACAAAGCGATACCTGCTGCGTGCGCGGCATGGTTCATTCCCCGGTCGGACCCTTGCGGGCCCGTTATCAAATGCCAGTGGGGAAACCCCACGCGGCGGTTATGTGGCGCATCCCCTCAGCCGTGGAAGAATTGAGCTCTCTCACCTTCTCAACTGCCCACAACAGGGGGATGCATGGACTTCTCACTTCTCAGCGGTGCCGCGACAGCAATCACCATCGCGAAGGACGTCGGCCGGGCCGCCATTGGGATCCGGGACGCCAACCAGCTCGCGGCGGTCATCAGTCAGATGAACGAACAGCTGCTCAAGGCCCAAGATGCTCTCTTCTCGCACAACGCCCAGCTTCTCGCCCTCCAACAGGATCACTTCGAGGCCTGCCAGAAGCTGCGAGAACTGGAGAAAACCTTGCTCGATCGCCGTCGCTATGCGCTTTTCGAGATCACTCAAGGCTCCTTCGTCTACCGGGCGGACGCTCAGCCAGTACCGGGCGAGGCCGGAGAACCATCGGTCACGGAGCCCGTGCACTATGTCTGCCAGCGGTGTTTCGATGGGCCTCAAAAGTCGAAGGTCGTCTTGCGATACCAGCCCACAAGCGCATACGTCGCAGTTCCCTATTGGATCTGCCCGGCATGCGATGCGAAGATTTATGTCCGCTGAGACCGACTTATCCGCGCGCCGGAGCCCCTGAATCGGATCAAGCAATTCGGCCTCCTTCTTCGCTGATTGCGGCCCGCCCAGCGGGCGAGCTTGGGATTCGGCCCGGCTCGACGCCGGCTTTCCGCCGATCAGCTGCCTCCCAGAACGCCGCGATTGCACTGGCCTCGACCTTGACCTTGATCGGCTTCGCGCTGATCAGAATCCCGGCTGAGCACCCGCGAGGCTCATACAGCCGGCTTCCGTCAGCCCTGCTCACTGGTGCTGGGCGGCGCGCCGCGACGAACTTCCTTCGGCCGGCGCCCAGCGTCCAATTGGGGGATATATTGCTGTTCATGCCTCACCCCTTCGGCCACGGAAGCCAGTCGATCACCCACACCGCCGCCCAGAAGGTGAGGATCACGACGAACGCACCGAGCTGGCCGGCGATGAGCCTCGAGACGAGCGGGAAGCGACGCCGAAACGCTCGGATTCGGTCAGGCAATCCGGTCCCCTTCTCCGCCGATTGCGACTCGCCCAGCTGGCGAGCTCGGACCTTGGCCCACCAGATGGTCGCGGTGACAGCGCCCTTCTTCATCACGCGGCCTCGCTGTGGGCTTCGTGGGCGGTGGCGCGGGGCTTGCCCGGCTTTCGCGCGACCTTTGGCGGCTCGCGTTCTGCCAGCTCGAGCCGCGCCCAATCGACGGCCCTCGGAAACCGGGCGCGCAGGAACATCACCCACGGGCGCGGAATGTGGTTGCTCGTCTGCCACTGCGAAATCCGGCCCTTACTGAGACCGGTCTCGGCGGTGACAGCCTGCGGCCCACCTAGGGCCTGGATGAGTTCGCGTGCGTTCATGCCACGAAGTATAGAACCCTAAACCACGCGCATCAAGCCCTCTAAACCAACATTCGTTTAGATTTCTAAAATGACCTTGAGCGAGCGAATACAGACGATCCTGGACGAAACCGGCGCCGAAGCAGTTGCGCTGGCGAAGGCGGCCGGCGTCACGAAGGGCGCGGTCAGCCAATGGCTGAGCGGGCAGATCAAGTCCATCAAGCTGGAGTACGCCGTCGGCATCCAGGAGGCCTACGGATACAACGCCGTCTGGATCGTCATGGACAAGGGGCCCAAGAAGGCCGCCATCCAGCACAACGATGACTGGAACCCCATTCCGATCCCAGCAAGCTCCATCAGGAAAATTCCGGTAGTGGCGATGGCACAACTCGGCGACAACGGGCACTTCTGCGACATGGAGTACCCGGTCGGCCACGGCGACGGGTACCTGCAATTCTTCAGCTCGGACCCGGATGCCTACGGCCTACGCTGCGTGGGCGACTCGATGGAGCCGCGGATCAAGGACGGTGAATTCGTCGTGGCTGCCCCCAACCACGCGGTCACGAACGGCGATGAGGTCTTGGTCAAGTCCAAGGACGGCCGCGTGATGATCAAGATCCTGGGCTTCGCGCGGGACGGCTACACCAGCTTCCTGTCGGTCAACCAGAAGCACGGCATCGTGAAGATTCCGAACGGCGACATCGAGAAGCTCGACTTCATCGAGGCCATCGTCAAGGCATCGGCCTGGGTGCCGGATTGAACCACCGATCGGAAGGGTAGTGATGGCCCGAGGTCGATCTATAGGCTTATGGGCTAAATGACACAGGGGAGATCAATAACATGCGCGATGAGAAGCTGGCCTCTATCGCCGTAGCTCTTGCCGCGGCCGCCGCGCTGGCGGCCTGCGGGAAAAGCAATGAGCAGAGCCAAGCCCCCAAGACGACCGCAGTGCAGCAGCCGGTAGTCGCCGAAGCGCCCCCGCCTCCCCCGCCACCGGCCAGACCAACCCACAATTACTCGATGGAAGAGGACGGCGAATACGGCTACGAGCCTGCTGTCAGCGAGGATGAGCGGCGCTCTGGGAGAACCGCAAACTCCCTCCTGATGGTTCGCTATCTCGGGGAGAAGGATGGAACGCATAGCGTTTCAATCACAGACGGCGCGGTAACCAACGTCTTCTCGTGCAAGGCTCCTTGCGAGTTCATCAAGGGCCAGGTCAAGCTGCGCGGCCAGGTCGTGAAGACAGAGACTATGCGCAATCCCGGGACCGCCGTCATTTCCGCAGTGATGGCCGACGCCATGAATGGTGAGCTCAAGCCGTACAAGCCTGCCAAGAATTGAGGTTGCCGGGGCCTATCGCCATCGCTGCAGGCAGCACGAGCATCTGGCGCGACCTGTTGATGGAGCGATGCCTAGCGGCACGAACTGAAATTGCGTGGCCAACGTGACGAACGTCAACCACGACGGCCAATACCTGCCAAAATGTCAGAATAGGACAACACAAGATGCATGAGACCGCACATCGGTCGGTGCAGACCGGCCCGGGAGAGGGCGCCATGGACACGCGAGAAAGACTCAGCTTCCGAATTGATAGCTTTACCCCAGAGACACTCCCGATGTCGCGCCTCGCGGAGTACCTCGCGCAGCTTGCGCAGCTCTATGGAAGTGAGGAGCGCGTGCACTTCGAAAAGCTCAAGAAGGGCAGCGCAATCGTTCAGGTGGCTATCGAGGAACCCGCCTTCCCCAAGGTCTACCAGCGCCTTCAGAGCGTGAAGACTGGCGATCCGGACCCTGATGCTCAGAAGGCCTTCAAGGCCATCGACCGGCTGCTTCGACAAGACAACGCCGTTGGCACGCTCTCGCGCCCGAATGCCGGCGGGAAGATCCTTGAATTCCCGGGCAGGAAACTCCCAGTAGCTGAGACGCATACCATTCAGCAACCGACGACGATCGATGGGACCGTCATTAAGATTGGTGGGCGTGACGAGACCATTCCTGTGCTGCTTCAGGATCAAGAGGGACGTACCTTCCGAGCCGAGATCCGCGGAAAGGCAAATGCGAAAGAACTCTCGCGTCACTACCTAGAATCCCCCCTGAGATTCCATGGCCAAGGGAAATGGATACGTTATGCGAACGGAGAATGGGAGCTCGATATGCTCTACATTCAATCGTACGAAGAAATCGATGATGTGCCGCTCGATGTAGTGCTCGCCGAGCTTAGAGCGATCAAAGGCAATGGCTGGGCATCGAAGAAGGACCCGATAGAAGAATGGAAAAAAATGCGAGGGGACTAAGTGATTATCTTCGATGCTAACATTCTAATTTCCGTATCTAGTCTTTCTGAAAACGACCCCGCGTACGAGAAGATCGCTGGGCTCATCCAAGATATTGTCAACGCTCGAACGGTCATAGGCGTACCATCGCCCGCCTGGGCAGAATTCCTCTGCGGTGCGGACGTGGCTACTAGCGACGTCGTCAACGCGCTCAAGAAGCGTGGATCTATCCGAATTCTCCCGTTCGATGAAGTTGCCGCCTTCGAAGCGTCGCTTATCTTCCGCGGTGCAATCGCCTCGGGCAAGAAAAAAGGCTCCTCCAAAGCGCCCTGGCAGGGCGTAAAGGTTGATCGACAGATTCTTGCTATTGCGCGCCAGCACAACGTGAAGACGATATACACGGACGACGAAGATATGGCCGGCGAAGCGGCAAGGCTAGGAATCGAGGCAATCGCCACTGCTGATCTTCCACTCAAGCCCAAGCAGACTGTGCTTGAGTTCGGCGATGAAGATTCACCTCAGGATGCGCCATAGTGCAGACTAATCGAGCCCGCCACCCGGCGGGTTTTTGTTGCCTACCGCCGCCGCTTCGCTGCCGCAATCACCCGCTCATTCAGCCCCACGCGGTAGAGCGTAGCCCCTACCTGCTCTAGCGCCGCCCTCTCCTTCCCCTCGATCGCGTCATCGGCCAGCAGCGCCGCCAGCAAAGCGATCGCGTCATCCACGTCCAGATCCTGGTCGTCGTCGAGCGCAAGCTCTTCGAACCTGCGGATCACGTCGTCTGGGTCCATGCTCGTCCCCCTTTTCCCTCGCATCAAAGCAGTCTAGGCCAGCTGCGCCCACAAGATGCTCTCCGCGCTGCCCCCCCAAAGCTACACCCAACGGTAGAGGGGTCTAAACAAAAATTGGTTTAGCTTTCTTTACTTTCTTAGATTAGCGATCTAAACTCTGTTCCACGCCGCTCACATCCGCAGCGGCTCGCTGGAGACAGAGATGCCCAATGCCGTTCCCACCGCCGCCGCGTACCAGCACGCCTATGAGGCGCGCCAGCGCGCCGCCGGCCAGCCTGCGCCGGCTTTCCTCGCACCGGCCACCGCGCCGCGCCTTCCGCGCGCCGACGAGCAATCGGCCGTGGTCCTGACCGCCGGCGAGTGGTGGTCGGTCATCGGCGAGTTCACCACCCCCGGGCCCGGCCAGGCCCCCGCCTTCATCGCGGCCAGCATCCGCATGGTCAACGCCGACGGCAGCCAGGGCCCCGAGCTGGTCGACTTCTTCACGGCCATGTCGGTTGCCGAATTCGAGCGGCTGGCGATCGAGTTCCTGACGGAAGGGAGGGCTTGAGCCATGGCTAATGCCAAGTTCGGCCCCTGGGAGGCCTGCAGCAACCTGATCCGCGAGAAGCGCACGGCAGACAGCGGCGCCGGTTTTCTGGTCGCGGAAGTGCCCGCGAACACCGAAGGCGCCAGCGCGAAAGCCAAGCTGATGGCCGCCGCGCCGGAGTTGCTTGAGGCACTGGCCGATAGCGCAAATTCCCGCCTCCGTTACGACCCAGAGTTTTCGCGCGGCTACTACGCATCTAAGAACGGTCAGCCTCGCAATCTTCAGGCTGAAGGCAAGGATTGGCATGAGGGCTACGACGCCTTCTCGGCCATCGCCAAAGCCACCGGAGAGCGAGCATGAACGCCGCTATCCGCAAGGTCATCCACGCCGACGGCACCGAAGTGACGCTGGACGGCCCGCGCACGATCGAGCAGATCCGCCTGCGCATCGGCGCTGACGCGCTGGACGTGGTGCGCTTGCGCGACCGCGCGCACGTGATGATCGTCGACGACTTCGGCCACCCGAAGGGCCTGCCCGTCAACGAGAAGGCCACGCAGTTGTACTGGGAGATCTGCCGCCCGGGCACCACGCACCAGATCCGCGGCACGGTCGTCATCGTCCCGGATTCCGACTTCGGGAGTGACCTGTGACCCCTCGCCACGACCCCGCGAAGATCGCGCGCAATAACCGCCGGCTGAACATGGTCACCGTCGCGGTGATCGTGGTGGTCGCCCTCGCCTACTTCTTCGCCACGAACGCGCCGGCCGCGCCGGTCCGTCCCGCCAAGCACGTGAGGACCGTATGAATCCCGACATCACCTGGGAGGCCTGGGTGCAGCTGCAGCGCGCCGCCGGCTTCCACGTTACCGGCCGCTGGCTTGCCAGCGGTGAGCCTGAGCTGATTCGCATCCACTGAGGGAACCACCATGGACATCGTCACCATCCGCGCCAGCTCGCTGGCAGAGTTATTCGACTGCCCGGCGCGCTTTGAAGCCAAGCACATCCTGGGCATGCGCATGCCGTCGAGCGGCGCATCGCACCTGGGCACCGCGGTGCACGCCGGCACGGCCGCCTTCGATCAGGCCGTGCTGGACGGCGCGCCCATCACCGCGGACGACGCGGCCGCCGCCGTGGTGGATTCGATCCACGACAAGGATGCCGAGGTCGACTGGGAGGACAGCGACCCGGCCACCGCCGAGCGCATTGCACTGGCCCTGCACACCCGCTACTGCGTCGAGATCGCGCCGCGCCAGCACTACATCGGCGTCGAGGTGAAATGCGAGCGCCTGGAGATCCCCGAGCTGGGCCTCGCGCTGACCGGCACCACCGACCGCGTGCGCACCACCGAGGCCGGCGCCGGCATCAGCGACCTCAAGACGGGCGGCCGCGCCGTCGGCACCGATGGCGTGGCGGTCACCGCCGGCCACGGGCCGCAGTTGGGCGTCTATGAGCTGCTGGCCGAGCACGCGATGGGCATCCCCATCAGCGCACCGGCGCAGATCGTCGGCATGAACACCGGCAAGACGGCCGCCGGCCAGCGCGTGGGCACCGGCGAGATCGAATCGCCGCGCACCGCGCTGCTGGGCACCGAGGACCAGCCGGGCCTGCTGCAGCATGCCTCGCGCCTGATCCAGTCCGGCGCCTTCTACGGCAATGGCAAGTCCTTCCTGTGCTCGGCGAAGTACTGCCCGCGCCACGCCACCTGCCCCTACAAGTCCTGATCACCCGCTTCCAGACCGAGACCACCGCTATGTCCGCCGCAACCGCCACCCTCGAACAAATGCGCGCGCCTGCCGTGCGCGAGCCCGCTCCCGTGATCACCATGGGCTTCGCCACCTCGCAGTCCTTCGAGCTGATGCAGCGCGCCGCCAACCTGCTCGCCTCGTCCACCCTCGTGCCCGCCGCCTACCGGAAAGTGATTGAGAAGCTGGACAAGTACGGCAACGTGAAGGAATCGCGCGAGAACCCGAACGCCCTGGCCAATGCCGTCGTCGCGCTCAACATGGCGCAACGCATGGGCGCCGACCCGCTGATGGTGATGCAGAACCTCTACATCGTCGAGGGCCGCCCGTCCTGGTCGTCGCAGTGGATCATCGCTGCGGTAAATGGTTGCGGCCGCTTCTCGCCGCTGCGCTTCGACATCAAGGCGCTGGGCAAGAAGACCGTCGAGCGCACCGAGACGGTGTGGGAGAACGGCAACCGCAGCATGGTCACCAAGAAGGTCGACATCATCGACAAGGTGTGCGTCGCCTGGGCGATCGAGCGGGAAACGCAAGAGCGCCTGGAATCGCCGCCGGTGACCATCGAGATGGCCGTCAAGGAAGGCTGGTACACGAAGACTGGCAGCAAGTGGCAGACCATGGACGAGGTCATGCTGCGCTACCGCACGGCCAGCTTCTTCGGCAAGCTCTACGCCCCCGAGTTGCTGATGGGCCTCCAGTCGGTCGAGGAAGCCCAGGAAATCATCGACCTGAACCCGGACGGCTCGTACACGGTGCCCGCCGCCTCGGTCAACGAGCTGCGCGGCGCGGCGCGCCAGGCCGCCGCCCAGCCGGCACAGCGCGCGGAGGTGGTCGAGGCCCAAGACGACGCACCGGCCACCACCACTGCCGCCGAAGAGCAAGAACCGGCCAGCGCCGCCGAGTCCGGCCAGCAAGACGACCTGCTGCCGCCCGACGAAGGCGACCCGGGCACGACCACCGACGCCGCCGGCGCCCGTACCTTCCAGGAAGTGAACCGCGAGCTGCTGGGCGCGAAGTCCGTCGAGGATCTCGACTACGCCCGCAGCCTGATCCGCGACGTGGCCGACGAGAAGGAAAAGGCCGCGCTCAACCAAGTGGCCGCGCGCCGCATGCGCGAGCTGGCCCCGCCGGCGGACGCCGAGCCGGCCGCTGCAGCCCAGACGACGCGGCGCTCGCGCACCCCGGTGAACGCCGACTAAACACCCAGCGAAAGCGACTGCCCGCGCGGACGGCTGTAGCGCGGGAGGAAGACCAGCGCCGCGCCGCCGAATGCTGAGGCGCGGCCCGCGAGACAACCGAGACAGGACAGAAAGATGAGCCACTTCGCAGTGATGGTGATCGGCGAGAACGTCGAACAGCAGTTGCAGCCCTTCCACGAGTTCGAATGCACCGGCACGAACGACCAGTTCGTGCAGAACGTCGACATCACAGCCAACGTACAGAGCGCCATCGACGAAGGCGAAACGCTCGAGGGTGCCCTGGACTACTACGGCCTCGGCGAGCGCACGATCGAAGACGAAAGCCAAGCTGAAACCCAAGGCGATCAGGCCTCCCACATGTACGGCTACGCCGTCGTCAAGGACGGGAAGCTCATCAAGGCCGTCGACCGCACCAACCCCAACAAGAAATGGGACTGGTGGACGATCGGCGGTCGCTGGTCGGGCTTCCTGAAATTGAAGGCCGGGCGCGCGGGCCTGCTGGGCAAGCGCGGCGCGCTTGGTTCGTGCGCTGACGACGGCCCGGGCCGCGCGGACGTGGTGCGCAAAGGCGACATCGACTTCGACGGCATGCGCGACGCAGCTGGGCAGAAGGCGGCTGATCGGTGGGCTACAGCTGCCGCCGCGAGCAACGGCGAGACGTGGCTCACCTGGGACCATGTGCGCGACGTCCTGCACGCCGGCGACATCGCGGCCGCGCGCGACGCTTACAACGCGCAGGAGGTGATGAAGGCCGTCGCCAAGGCACTCGGCAATCCGTGGGATGGCGTCGACGAGTACCTGACGCCGCGCGACCAATACATCCAGCAGGCCCGTGACGGCGCCACCGTGCTGTACGCCGTGCTCAAGGACGGCGAGTGGATCGCCAGGGGCGACATGGGCTGGTTCGGCTTCTCCAACGACCACGCGAGCGAGAGCGACTGGAACCGCAAGGTCAACGAGCTGCTGGACGGCCTGCCGGACGACACCACGATCACCGTCGTCGACTGCCACATCTAGCCGCCCCAAACACAACGAGCCAGCACAGGCCCTAGTCGGGCCTGCACACCGCACCCGAGACAGGACACCGAAATGAGCCACTCCCCCGAAATGCGCGAGACCCTGAACATGACCGCCACCACGCTCGGCAAGGATCTGCTGAGCGCCCTGGTGCTCGAACTGAAGATGCTGCCGGACACGTGGGCGAAGCTGTCGCAGAAGAAGCAGGACGACATCCTCGACCGCCTGCGCAGCCGCGTCGACGCCTCGGTGAAGATGGCCGCGCACCTGATCGCCGCCAACGGCCGCACGGTGGTCCAGGGCGACCTGGACAAGATCACCATCAAGGATGGCGCCCAGGTGCTGATCAAGTTCGGCAAGTCGGTCAGCGCGCTGCATGAGCTGGCCGAGGCCCAGGGGCAGGCCGTCCTGCTCGTGCTGAGCGGCGACGGCTCGCAGTACACCGGCGGCATGGATGAAGTACGCGGCGAGTCCGACCAGCGCGGCCTGGACCTGGGCAAGGAATACACCGACCAGGACGGCGACGGCATGCCGGACGCCGCCGCAGGCGCAGATGACAACGTAGTCGACGCCGAATGGCGGCCTATTGGCATCGAGCATCAGCCGCTGCAGGAAGAGTTGGATGCCGCCCAGAAGCAGGGCTACGAAGCCGCGCGGGAAGGCAAGGCTGAGAGCGACTGCCCGACGATGGCCGGCCCGCTGTGCATCGCCTGGGTCAAGGGCTGGAAGGCCTGGCACGACGAGCAGTCCGGCGGCACCGAAGACCCGCTCTACGCCGAGGTCGAAGCCCTGGTGGTCGAGTCGCAGGAGGTCTCCATCACCATGGTGCAGCGCCGCTTCAAGGTCGGCTACAACCGCGCGGCACGCCTGATCGAGCAGCTGGAAGCCAACGGCGTCGTCAGCGCCATGGATGACGAAGGCAAGCGCAAGGTGCTCAAGAGCACCGAGGAACAGGAAGGGTGAGCCGATCATGCAGATCACCGCCATCCACATCCGCAACTTCCTGGGCATCCAGGCCGCCGACATCATCCCGGCCACGCCGGTCTCGCTGATCTGCGGCCAGAACGGCGCCGGCAAGTCCAGCATCCAGGAAGCCGTCCGCCTGGCGCTGGCCGGCGAAAGCGTGCGCGTTGGCCTGAAGAAGGACTACGGCCAGCTGCTCCACGACGGCGCCGAGACGGGCTCGATCGTCGTCTCGGTCGGCCCCCAGGCCAACAGCGTGCCCCTGCCCTCCGGCAAGGCCAAGAACGGGCTCCCCGACGATCCGCGCCTGGCCTACGTGCTGGACGCCCAGCGCTTCGCCAGCCTGGACGAGAAGGCGCGCCGCGCGTTCCTCTTCGACCTGATGGGCCTGAAGCTGGGGACCGACCTGGTGCGCGAGCGCCTGGCCGCCCGCGGCTGCGACGCCAAGAAGATCGAGGCGGTCCTGCCGCTGGTGCGCGCCGGCTTCGACGCGGCCGCCAAGGAAGCGCAGACCAAGGCCACAGCCGCCAAGGGCGCCTGGCGCGCGCTGACGAACGAGAACTACGGCGCCGTGAAGGCGGCCGACTGGACCGCGCCGGTCCCCGCCGGCGGCCCGGCGCCCCAGGATGCCGCCGCTGCGATCGCCGAGCTCGAAGCAGAGATCGCGGAGGCTACCGGCGACGCCGGCGATCTGCAGCGCCAGCTGGGCCAGATGGACGCTGCCGAGCAGCAGCGCCGGCAGCGCGCCGAGAAGATCGCCGGGCTGGTGGCCAAGGCCGACCAGTTGCCGAAGGCCGAAGAATCCGTCGCGCGCGCCCTGGCTGAGCGCGATGCCTTCCTGCCCAAGGTGGAAGCGCTGCGCGCCGCCGCCGGCGGCAAGCAGGCCGGCGTGTCGTGCACCTGCCCGGAGTGCGGCGCCCTGCTGCAATACCTGGCCGGCCAGCTGGCGCAGCGCGCGCCCGCCCAGGCCGACCCGGACGCCGCCGGCCGGCTGCCCGAGTACGAGCGCAGCCTGACCGTGCTGGAGAACGCCCTAAAGAGCCGCACCGCTGAGCGCGACGCCGCCGCGGCGGCCGCGAACCAGGCCGAGCTGCTGCGCAAGGACGCCGCGGCGGACGCCGGCGATGACCCCGAGCTACGCGGGAAGATCGAGGGCGAGCTGAAGACCCTGCAGGACGCCATCAAGGGCGTCGGCGAAGAACTGACCGCCGCGCGCGCGGCGCAGCGCGCCGCCGGCGAGGCCGCCGAACTGACCCGCAAGGCCGGCCAGCACCACGCCGACGTGGTTGCCTGGGACGCCCTGGCCGAGGCCCTGGGCCCCAGCGGCATCCCGGCCGACCTGCTGGCCGAGGCCCTGGGCCCCATCAACGAGCAGTTGGCGGCCGCGGCGAACCTGTCCGAGTGGTTCCGCGTCGGCATCGAGCGCGACATGACCATCACCGCCGGCGACGGCCGGCCCTATGCCCTGCTGTCCGAATCCGAGCAGTGGCGCGCGGACGCCATGATCGCCTACGCCATCGGCAAGCTCACCGGTCTGCGCCTGCTGGTGCTCGACCGCGCGGACGTGCTGATCGGCGCCGAGCGCGACCGGCTGTTCTGGTGGCTGGCCGACCTGGCCGATGCCGGCGAGATCGACACGGCGCTGGTGTTCATGAGCCTCAAGAGCATGCCGACGGGGCTGCCCGAGGGGATCACCCCCTTCTGGGTCCAGGACCACCAGGTCGGCACCGTGCGGGAGGCGGCGTGATGGTCACCACCACCACCATGATCCAGCGCCTGGAAGGGCTGCTCGGCACCGACGACCTGAACACCTCGGAACAGAGCTTCGTGCGCTCGCTGGCGACGCGCATGCACGCTGGCGAGGTGACGAAGCTCAGCGGCGACCAGGTCGAGAAGCTGGACGAGCTCCACGGGAGGCATTTCGCATGAGCACCCAACCACAACGCCGCATCCTCCGTATGCCCGAAGTCCGCCAGATGGTCGGACTGGGCAAGACAGCCATCTACGACCGCATCAAGGCGCACACCTTCCCCGGGCCCATCAAGATGGGCCGCGCCAGCGGCTGGGTCGAGGAAGAGGTCCAGCAGTGGCTGGATGAGCAGATCCTGGCCACGCGCGGGGGCCACTGATGCAGCTCCCCCGCCACTTCACCCGCACCAACGTGCTGGCGCACCTGCGCGAGAACGCCGGCAAGCGCTACACGCCCACCCAGATCGGCCACCTGTTCAATCGGCCGACCGACCAGGCGCGCGAGATGTTGACCGAGCTGTTCGAGGCTGGCCAGGTCCGCCGCATGGTCGACGGCAAGACGCGGATGTTCTTCATCCCGGCGCCGGAAGAGCTGCGCGAGCGGCCGACGCGCATCGTGGGCACCGGCGAGCTGCGCGGCTGGGAAGCCAGCCTGCGACGCTTCTCGGACCTCTGCATGCTGGCGCGAGGCTGACCATGGACCAGACCCTGATCAACGACCTGCACCAGCGCGTGGCCACCGCCGAGCGCCAGCGTGACGAAGCACAGCAGCTGCTCGCCATCGGCCGCGAGTCGGCGGTCCTCACCGCGGCGCGCGTGCTCGAGCTGGAACGGCTGGCGGCAGCGATCAACCGGGCCGCGGCGAAGAGCCCCTTCCAGGCGCTCAGCCGCTGGGTGAACTTCGGGCCCGAGGCCGATCTTCTGAAACGGATGCGAGACGCAGCATGACCACCACCAAGACCAAGTACGAAAAGCTCGACGCCCTGATCATCGCCGCCATCGTTGGCAGCCCGATCGACTTCAACTCGATCTACCAGCGGAACGTCAAGAAGGAATGCGAGCGCATCGCGGACGAAGACAACAAGGCGCGCGGCCTCCCGAAGTGGCGCGACATTCATGGCTGGCGCATTCTGGACCGCCGCCTGCAGGCCCTGCGCAAGGCCGGAAAGATCCGCCACACCGGCAAGGGCTGGGTGCGCGAGGGAGATGCAGCATGATCTTTCGCCGTTACTTCTTCTCCGGCAAATCCGACAGCTCAAATGCGATCGCTTGGCTTGCCGTAGCGGGCAGCAGAGTTCGCTGCGTCTCGGAATCGGCCGCAGTGCAGCGCATTTTTGCGACCGCTGCTGCTGCTGCGCCGTCGAGCCTTGCATCGCCGGATGATTCTTCGATGATGACCGAGTCCACCTCCCCTGAGGTGCCGATCATCATCCGTACCACCGCGCGCCCTTGCACCCGGTCAGCCCTGGCGCCCGACGGGTACACCGGCTTCGGCGGCGTACAACGAATCTGCCCGATTGGGCGCGGATCGCGCTGCTGCGCTGCGCACCCTACTGCCACGCTCGCGAGTGCTAGCCCGACCCAGATCCGGCTGATCAACATTGCTGCCCCTTCTTTTTATAGAGGGGCGAAGGCTAGCACAGCAGTGCTTCAAGGAGGTGGGGCATGATCCGGCGCGAGTATAGAACGTTCGGCTTTTGCTGCGGCCTTGGCGGCGGTGCCAAGGGCTTCAAGAAGGCTGCCTCGCGCGTTGGCAACATGATCGCGACCTGGCGCTGCATCGGGGGCATCGATGTGGATCCGGCTGCGGCTCGGGACTTCGAGATGCTCGTGGGCGTGCCATGCACGGTCATGGACCTGTTCACGCGACAGCAGTACACCGCCTTCTGGGACAAGGAGCCCCCGGCCGGTTGGCGCGAAGCGACGCCGGTCGACATCCGGCGCGCCGCCGGTAATGAGCGGCCGCATTGCGTGTTCATCTCGTCGCCGTGCAAAGGCGCGTCAGGCCTCCTGTCCGAGGCACTGAGTCGCACGCCAAAGTACCAGGCGCTGAACGAACTGACGCTGCGCTGCGTATGGCTGATGTGCGAGGCATGGAAGGATGACCCGCCCGAGCTGATCGTCTTCGAGAACGTGCCACGGTTGGCTACGCGCGGCCGGCACCTGCTTGACCAGATCGGCCAGATCCTGCGGCACTACGGCTACGCGGTGAACGAGACCACGCACGACTGTGGTGTGATTGGCGGGCTGGCGCAGAGCCGCAAACGGTTCCTCCTGGTCGCGCGGCACACCGCGAAGGTACCGGCCTTCCTGTACGAGCCGCCTGTGCGACGCCTGCAAGGCGTCGGTACAGTGCTCGGCCGCATGCCGCTGCCCGGAGCGACTGCCGGCGGCCCGATGCACCGCGTGCCAGCGTTGCAGTGGAAGACGTGGGTGCGCTTGGCCTTTGTCGAGGCCGGCAGCGACTGGCGCAGCCTGAACAAGCTGGCGGTTCAGGACGGCTACCTGAGCGATTACCTGATCCTGCCCGAACGCCGCGGCGGCCATCTGGGCGTCGTGGACTGGCACGAACCGGCAGGCACCGTCGCAGGCGAATCACTGCCGACGAATGGCGCGTTCTCGGTGGCAGATCCGCGTCACGTGGCCGGCGCGGCCCAATACCAGCAGTACGGGGTTCTCCGCTGGGGTGAAGCATCTGGCGCCATCACGGCCGGGACCAATCCCGGACAGGGGACGTTCAGCGTCGCGGATCCACGCCATGACGGCACACCGAAGCACAACAACGAATTCCGGATCGTGCCGTGGCAGCAGGCTGCTGGCGCCGTTACCAGTGCACACGGCACCGGGCAGTGCGTCCAGGATCCGCGCGCTTCGACCGGCTTCGAAGGCGCTGGCAAGTACCGCGTCACCGGCTACGGCGAGCCGGCCGGCACGGTCATCGCGCGCAGCGACACCGGCCAGGGTGCATTTGCTGTGGCCGACCCGCGCCCGGGCATGCGCCGCGAGCGCGGCGACGCCTACCTGACCGGCGGTCACTACGGCGTGGTCGGCTGGGATCAGCACAGCGGCGCTGTTTCGGCAGCTGCCGGTCATGACAACGGGCGATGGTCGGTCGCTGACCCGCGGTTGCCCCTGGCCAACGACAAGCTGGTAGCCGTCATCCGCGCCCTGGATGGAACCTGGCACCGCCCCTTCACCACGCTGGAGCTGGCGGCTCTGCAAAGCCTCATCGACCCCGAGGAGATGTGGTCGCCGGATCCGAAGGTACAGCGGGAAATCGATACCTTCGACGCGCACAACCGCGCCGCCATGCTTGGCCCCAAGGCCTTCAAGCTGGACGGCGAGAGCGACCAGGCCTGGCGCGAGCGCATCGGCAACGCGGTGCCGCCGGATGCCGCCCAGGCGATCGCCGAAGTCATGGGCACCACGCTGCTGCTGGCCGAGACTGGCGAGACATTCATGTTGTCGGCCACGCCGGTTTGGGTGCGCCCGGTGGCCATTGCGCTCTCCGTTGCGCAACAGGCGGAGGCTGCTTGATGTTAGTGAATATTTTTCACCTCGGTTTCGATCTTGCCTCGAATGTCTTCGATGGCAGTTCGCATCTGCTTGAGCGCCTTGAAGAAGGCTTCAAACTGCGCCGCGTCCATTTCGCGATGGAACTCCAGCGCCGCCGCCACCTGCTCCTCCAGTTGCCGGGTCAGCGACCCCAGCATGATGACAAAAGTCACGAGGTTCGCGGTGTTGAGCTCGTGCAGAGGGATGCCCGACACGCTGCGGTCAATCTGCACGAGAACCTGCTGGTCAAAATGCTTGTTGCCCTGGGCGATGTCGTATACGGCCTGACGATCAGGGATCTCTTTGATGACATGCCCGGCAGTGTCGCGCGCAGCCTCAGCAATCTTCTGCACCGCTTCGCCAAGAGTCTTGCGCGCGTGCTGCCTGTCGGAGCGCTGCAACCTGACGCTGGTATGCCCGGCCCACCAGATAGCCGCGACCGATGCCACCGCCTGAACCCATCCAGCCAGTGCAGGATGCGCTTCGATCCAACTCAGGATGCCTGCCATGCGTGAACTCCCTATTCTCTTTTCTGGCGCCATGGTACGCGCCGTCCTCGACGGCCGGAAGACGCAGACGCGGCGCGTGGTGAAGCCGCAGCCGGAATTGCGCGGCGGCGACGACTGCGTGGTGCTGTACGGCGGTCGGTCATTCAGCGGGCCTCGGGACTACTTGATTGGGGAGATTCTGCCCCGCTTCGGCTGCCCGTACGGCCAGCCCGGCGACCGCCTGTGGGTGCGCGAGACTTGGCAAGGCCCGATGTGGGATGGAGACTGGGAGGATCGCCCGGAAGACCCGCACTCGCCGAAGTATTGCGAGTACGCAGCCGACGGCGGCCCTCCCCCGGAATTCATGGACGCCGAGGACAACCTGCGTCAAGGCTGGAGGCCATCAATCCACATGCCCCGCTGGGCCTCGCGCATCCTGCTCGAGGTCACCGGCGTGCGAGTTGAGCGGCTGCAGGACATCAGCGAGGCTGACTGCCGGGCCGAGGGCTGCGCCGGCGGCCACGGGTCTATCCCCGACTATCCCTACAGCGCGACTCCGCGCGAGCAGTACCGCTGGCTCTGGAACAGCCTCAATGGCCCCGACGCCTGGGAAGCGAATCCCTGGGTATGGGTGGTGGAGTTCAGGGAGGATGCGAAATGCTGAACCTAGAAGTTCTCGGTCTTCAGCAGGATACGGCTCGTACTGCGCTGGCCGGCTCGCATCATATTGGCCGCCTTGCCGACGATCGCGGCCTTCCCTCGCTCGAATGCCGCCGAGATGTCGCGGGGCTCATTGCTGGCCGCGCCGAAATGGTCCCGGAGCGCCTCGTACGAGATACCGAAATGCTGCACAGCACCGGCATCCGCGACGCTGAACGCTACCGTCATCGTGACGCCATCGGTCACGGGCTGGGTGCCGGGGGCAATAGTCGCAGTCATCGCTGTCTCCTAATGGTTCGAAGGATCCTAGCATGAAGCGCCTGATCACCCAGACTCTCGTCGGCGAGGCCGGCGCCATCCTCTCGGACTGCGAGCAATACCGCTACCGCCTCTGGCGCGAGTGGGACAGCAGCCGGCCGGCGCTCGGCTTCATCATGCTCAACCCGTCGACGGCCGACCACCAGGTCGACGACCCGACCATCACCCGCTGCCTGCAGCGCGCGATCGCCGGCAAGTACGGCCGCCTGGAGGTGGTCAACCTCTTCCCGCTGCGCTCGACCGACCCGGATGGGTTGCTGACACACCCGGCGCCGCTGGGCGAACGCGCGGACCAGAACGACGGCGCCATCATGGACGCGATCGACCGGTGCGCGATGGTCATCTGCGCCTGGGGCGCCCACAAGGCGGCGCCGGCGCGCGCGGCGGAGGTCCTGCGCATCGTCCGGATGTGCGGCCGCGGGAAGCTGCTCAATCACCTCGGGCTGAACCAGGACGGCAGCCCGAAGCACCCGCTCTACATCGCGGCCAAGACGCGGCCGCAGCCCTTTCAGCAATGACCGAAGCAGCAGCACGCATCATCGAATTGACCCGCAGAAGCTGGGGAGTCAAATGAACCTTCAGAATGGAACACGTGTGAGCGCCAAGGAAGCAGCGGCGATCCTGGGCATTCCATACCAGAACATCAGCCGAATCGACCGAGGCTGCTCCATCATTCAGCGCTTTCGCCTCGGGCATAAAACCTACGTCTACGACCTCGATTCTCTCTACAAGTACCTCGCATCATGCCAATCGAAACCATCACCAAAAATGGACGCAGGCGCTACAGGTGGACGTTCGAGCGCACCATCGAAGGCAAGCGAATCAGAAAGACAAAGATTATCCCTGCGGGAGTTTCTGCGGCAGAAGCGGACAAGCTTGGCCGCCAGTGGGATGCCGAAGTCTACGCCCTAGAAACCGGCGTCAAGAAGCGCACCGTCACGATCGGCGAATGTGTGCAGCTCCATTTCACCGACAAGGGCGCCAGCTGGAAGGACTTGAGTTCGCGCTCTCAAATCATGGAGAAGTATGCCCCAGAGTACGAGGGGCAGGACGCCATGGACCTCTATGATTGGTCGATCCGCTTCACGAGCTACTTGCGCTCGAACGTCGATCACAATGGCACCAGGAAAAAGCCGCTCGCGGACAAATCGATAAGCAATGTCCTGGGCTATGTCCGCGCCGCGATCAAGTATGCGTACAAAAAGGGCTTGATCGAGCACGACGAGACCGGTCGCATGGTAATACCCAACTTCGATAACGAGCGGCACATCTACGAAGACCGGCGCACGATGCTTGAGATCGCAAGAGCATGCTCACATCGTGAGGTACGCGCCGCGATAAGGGTGGCCTTCTATTCCGGCATGCGCCTGAGCGAGATTTTGCGCGCCGCGGTAACCAGGGACGGGTACTCTCTTGTGCGGACGAAAAACGGCCGGCCGCGCATCGTTCCGATCCATCGTCGGATAGCGGTCATCGCAAGGAGCGTGCGGTTCACGATCAAGCCCCAGAAGGTCAAGGACGAATGGGTCAAGGCCCGCACAAAGGCGGGGTATCCTGATCTACGATTCCATGATCTACGGCATAGCGCGGCGTCGGAGATGATCAACGGCGGCGTGGACCTTTACACCGTCGGAGGCGTGCTGGGGCACAAGACTCCCGCTTCCACAAAGCGATATGCACACCTTCTTACGGACCGCCTGGCAGATGCCGTCAGCAAGATCGGAAAGAGCAAATAGGGGTGTGGGATTTTCTGCCGTAGCACCATCAAATACTGTCTGCATATACAGCATCTGGCACCCCTGGAAGGCCCACGTTTCCGTGGCATACAGGCCATACCACTGTATCGATGTACAGGCATTCTGGGCTTCAAACCCGGTTGGGGGCGTCAGCCGTTCCCAGGTAGGTTCGACTCCTACTGCTTTCCGCCACAAGGGTTTCAGGCATTTTGCTGGGGGCTGCAGCAAGAGGAAATAGGCAGGGGGGTGTGGGTTTTTCTGCCATTCCCGTGTGAACGCCTACCGCTTGATGCCCCGGAAGTGGCCATCGCATCCGGCTCACACTCATTGGCTGGCTCCGCGTTATACTGTATATCCATACAGTATACGAATCGCCGTCCCATGTCCGAGCCCTCCGCGCCTCCCCCGCCAAGCGACTCCGACGGCTACCGCTATTACGTGCTGGATGAGGCTGGCCGGCCCGTGCGCGTCGAAGATCTCACCGTGCACATCAAATGGGTCAGCGGCCCAGGGAAGGCCTTCCGGCTGGAAGACAAGATTCCCGAGCACAACGTCACGGTATGCACCTACTTCCCGGGGAATCCGTCGCCCATGCAGCCCGGGCCACCACAGTTCTGGACCTGCATTCAGCAAGGCACCGACCTGAGGATTTTCTGCTCGCCCACCTGGGAAGAGGCCCAGGACAAGCACCGGCGGGTGCTGGAGAAGGCGCGGCGCGTGCTACCGTACCGGAAGATGCGTCCTGAGCCCTAGGCCCGCGCCTGGTCCGGCTCCCAGTGCGACCCACCGCCCAGCCGCACGCCCCAGTACATCAGCCACCGGCGCCAGGCCGGGACGCCGGTGACCGACGAGGCCTCGCGCAGCACGGCATCCGCCACTGCGCGCGGCACTGGGTGCATGGTGTACAGGAAGTCGTGCACCACGGCCGCCTCGTTTGACGTGCCGCCGGCCAGCAGGAAGACCACCGGCAGCCGCGGCACGGACGCCAGATCGGTTTCGAACCCGGGCGGCACTTCGAAGGTCTGCCCGGCCACGTCCGACTGGTAGACCAGCGGCTCGACCAGTTGCCACAGACCGTCATCTTGGTCTGTGACATTCTCCATGACCAGCTTGGTCAGGAACTGGCTCACGACGTCGCCCCGCCGGCCACGGCCGGAGCACTGGCCGGCGCCGGGGTCGAACTCGCCGCCGGCGCGGCGTACTGCGCGAGCGCGGCAGACAGCGCCACCTGGAACGCCATCAGCCCGATCTGCACGCCGCTGCGCGCGGCCGGGTCGAGCGGCAGCAGGCCCACGACCTGGATGGCGGCCGGCACCGACGTGTTCACCAGCGACTGCACGCTCGAGGCGTCAACCGACGCGCCGGCAGCGCACACGGCGCCGTTGTCCTTCACCAGCTGCGCCAGGATGACCTGCTTGGCCGGATCGTCGACCGTCATGGCCTGGACCGACTGCAGGGTCGGCTGCACGACCGCGCAGGCCTTCACGACCTGGGCCTGGAAGGCGGCGGCGGCCTGGGGCGCGCCGGCGCAGCCGGCCAGGGAGACGAGCGCGACGATTCCTACCGCGCACAGCAGCATCAGCTTCTTCATGTGACGTTCCTCTTACAGGTGAATGCCGCTGGTGCGGCGGGATGGGACTGCTCAGAAAATCCAGCTGGTGCCGATCACGAGGCGGCCGGCGCGGTCGAAGGTGGCTGTGATCTGGGTGGAAGGCGGGATCTCGACGAAGGCGCGGCAGCAGCTGACGTGCAGGCTCTGGTCGACCAGCGGCACGACCTGAACGTGCTCGACCACCGCGCAGCCGGGCAGCAGCAGGACGGCGAGCGCTGCGGCGCGGATCATGGCTGCGGGCGATGCTGGATCTTGTTGCGCCACTCGACCGAGTCGGCCACCACGTCCACGTTGAAGCTGCGGAAGTTTCCGAGGTGGCCGAAGTGCAGGTGACAGGAGACGCCGCCCTCCCCCGACTCGCAGAGCGTGATCAGGTTGTTCGGGTCCAGCTCGAGATCCGGATGTAGGTGAAACGGCCGGATGTGGTGCACCTGCAGCTTCGTCTTGCCACCGCACACCGCGCAGACCGGCTGCAGCTTCAGGTGCTGCTCGCGCACCGCCGGCCAGTGCCCGGAGCGCGCGGCGGAGATTGGGTGTTTGCCCTTCGCGGCATCGATGAGGTGTTGGACTATCGGCATAGGCCCTCCAGAAATACAAAAGCCCCGCACGCGGCGGGGCTTGTGGTCGAGGTAGTGCAGCTCAGACAGCAGGCGGCGAGATCTGCCGGAACGACAACTGGGCGATGTCGACGGAGATCGCCTGCGTATTGCCGCCCGCGTTCGAGGCGCCGATCAGAACGGAGACGTTGGCGGCGCCGGCCGGCACAAGCAGGCGTTCGCAGATGACACCGACCTCGGATGCGCCGGTGTTCGTCTGGCGCAGGTAGGCGGTGCCGATGGTCTGGCTCCAGTTCGCGTTCTGCCAGGCGACGCCCAGCATCTGGGTGAACGGGCCGGTGATGGCGTCAGTTGTGCCCCAGGTGACGGCCGGCGAACTGGCTCGCAGGCGGCAGCAGACCTCGATCACGCTTCCCGCCACGACGCCGCCGAACGCCACGGAAGAGGCGCCCACTGCGCCAGCGTTGGCCGGGCGCGTGAAGCGCTGCCAGTTGCCCATGGCCAGGGAGTCTTTGACCAGCAGACCGGATACGCCATTGGCGAGCGTGACACCATCGGCCACCGTCGTGCTGTTGCTCGCCGAGTTGAACAGGCCGTTGGTCAGCAGGTTGTTCGCGTCCGAGTTGGTGGTGACCAGCCAGGGCGGTGCATCCTTGCGCGCGCGAGCTGTGAACTTCGGATCGGCCAAGACGTAGGCCGCCAGGGCGCCACTACCCAGCACGGTCGGGTGCGTGCCGTCGAAGGTGTACGCCGCATTGAGGTACGCCGGGTTGTTGGGATCCTGAAACGCCGCGTTGCAATCCACCAGCGGGAAGCCGTACTGCGCCTGCATCTGGTACACCAGCGCGTTCCAGCTGTTGATTCCGGCCTGGCTGCCCGACACATTGCCCCGCGGCGGCACGGTCCATAAGATCGGCTGGATGCCGGCCGCCAGCAGTTGCTCGATCATGGTCGTCACTGCTGCGAAGCCACTCGCGATCGTCGCGCTCGATCCGTAGTTGTTCGAACCGCAGGCGATCACGCACGCATTGGGCAACGGGTTCATCGCCAGAACTTGCGGCATCTGAGTCGCCAGCGCCTGTTCGGCGGTGGATCCGGACACAGCGAAGTCCGCGCCGTAGCGGTAGCGATACGTCTGACCGCTCAGGTAGCACAGGTCGCGCAGCCAGTTGGTCAGGCCCGAGTAGGCGATCGCCGAGATGCTGTCACCAACGCCAACGATGCCCACCTTCTGCCCGGAGATCGACAGCGACGCCGTAACGATGTTTGCGGCAGCCTGGGCGGCAGCGACCGACGCTTGGGCCGCCGGGCTGAGCTGGCCAGCGGCGACGAGCAGATTCCACTGCAGTGGCGTGATGTCCGGCTCGGCGCCGACGCTCGGCGTCAGGGCGGTGTATGCCGACCCGTTGTAGGTCACGCAGTCGTTGATCGCATAGGTGGTCGTCGCCGACCACGCGCCGCGTGGATTGATGCCAACACCGGGCGGCCCTTGCAGGCCGGGCGTGCTTGCCAGAATTACCGTCATGCAAAGCTCCGGTGATCAGAATGGAGGGGTCTCGCTCAGCGCCAGCAGGATCTGGCCGCAGAGGTACTTGATGAGGCCGCCGCCAGGCGTCTCGACGAAAAGGTCATAGACCCCGAACGGCATCGCCCCGAACTGCGGCAAGGCGTACGGTTGCCCCGAATAGAGCGCTGTCGACGCGCCAGGCACGGTCCAGTTCAGTTGGCCCAGGGGCCCGTTAAGCGTGATCGTCCCCGCCTTCGTCGAGAGGTCGATCAGCGCAGTCGGGCTCGATTGCGACGCGCGGCACTTGAGGTAGATATGGCAGCCGGTCAGGTTCAGCGGCGTTCTGTCGTCGTTCTGCAGAACCAGCTGGACGTTCCAATCGGCGCCCTGGTCAATCTGAAAGTCCAAGCGATCAGCCATAGGGATCCAGGAATGCGAAAGCCCCGCAAGGCGGGGCTCTCAGGTGATGTGGGGACGGCTCAGACGGCGCGCCGGCCTTCGCAGTACTCGCGCGCCAGGGCGCGTCGATTGACTAGGCCGCGCACCGGCTTACCATTGACGTTGACCCACAGCGACAGCGCCGCGCAAGCGCCGGCCATGTCGCCGGCATTCGCCTTCCTGGCCATGCTGCTGCCACAGAAGGCGGAGACGCCGATGTTGTAGGCGGTGTCGACAAAGGCGACTTTCTGACCGTCAGTCAGCGGCGCGCGCACGCAGGCCATGACGCCCTCGGCATGCAGCTCCAGATCCTTGTCAAGCTGAGCCCGGCATTGGTCTGGCGTGTAGGTCTTGCCCCACTGAGCATCCTCGGTGGCGCCGGTGCAGTACGTCAGCACGCCCCCCATGTCTCGGTAGGTCGTCAGCACGGTCCCTTCGTTCTTGGGAACCACCACCAGCAGTGCAGCAGCGGCGACTGCGCCGACGATTGCGACCAGTCCGCGGCGAGGCTTCGTTTCGGGAGCGACAGGAGTCGTCATGGCGTCAGCTCCTGCCGGGCATCGGCCATCAGCTCACCGATGTCCTTGCCCCGGCGCTTCTCGAACCACCGCACGACGGCGCCGATCACCCACCAGGCCGGCAGGCCGGCGATGACCAGGAACGGCGCGCTGGCGTAGAGCACGCCGAATTCCGGCGGGACGCCGAAGGTCACGCCCATGGCACGCGCCGACGTGAACAGATCCGGCGCCTTGGCATTGACGTAGGCCACCAGCGCCGGGCCGAAGACGATCGACGCCAGGACGGACGAGACGAGCCGGGCGAACCCTTCCCGCTTCGTCTTCGGCCAGAGCACCATGAAGCCCAGCGCGGCTGCGACGGCGCCGGCGCCGATCTGCAGGCCGAAGAGTTTGGCGGTGGCGCTGACAGCTGCGCCGGTTGCGACGGTGCCGCTGATTGGTTCGGACATTTGACCCCCGAAAATGAAAAAGCCCGCTCGACGCGGGCATGAGAAGACCGCTTGGAGGCGGCTTGTGTCGTTCGAATCAGCCGGCTACTTGGTCGGCACCGGCATCCCAGACCGCGCCAACTCTGGCAGCGACTCATAGAATGCGGCCCACCGCGCGTCGCTCGCATCGACCTCGCCCAGGTTGGCGAACACCGAACTGTCTTGCGGGGACGCGAAGTACGACACGATCGTCGACTGCGTGCCGTCGGAGAATTGGACGTTGAGCATGGCGCCTTCCTAGATCGAATAGCCAGAGATGAACCCGTACAGCGTCCCGGAGCCGGAAACGTTGGTGAGTGTGTAGTAGATCGTTTGACTCACGAGAATCGGCAGGCCGCTAAAGGAATATGCCGCGCCCGCACCCGACGCGGGCGCGGTCGTACCGATGCGGATCGACCCCACGGATTGCGCATTGCCAACGAAGGAGGCATTGCTACCGCCATTCACCGTGTTGTTGTTGACGACCATGGTCCCGCGCACTGCTCGCGCGTTCGGAGGGACGATCGTACTGACGGAAACGGAGGTCGGCGTCGACGCAACCGTGGAGGTCGTCAGGATCGCCACTTCCGGGATCCACACCTCGCGATCGAGCTGGGCACCCGCTACGAGTTTCCCATTGCCATCCACTGGCCACACGGATACCAGCGCCGATGCGGTGTAGCCGGTCGGCATGTTCGCGCCCCCGTAGACGCTGGGGGCGACCGCAGAGGTCGCGTTGACCGCCAGTAGCGCGCTCGCCCCGGTGGATGGGTTGTAGATCGCGTAGAGCGCCACGTACCCATAGGCCGGCGCAGTGCCAGTGTCCATGCCGCCGGCCCCGGTGGCGGCTAGGTTGATGGTCTTGTTGAAGTTCGGCAGGCAGTAGCGCGCGCCGCCGAGTGCGGTCTCGACGATGATCTCGTCGGCCGTGAGCGCCGCCGTCGCAGAGGCCACGGCATTGTTCACCTTCAGATTGCGCGCCTGGCCAACGACGCCGGCCGCTTGCGCCACGGTCACAGCGTGATTACTCTGCGTCCCCTGGGTCACCTGTTGCGCGCCGCCCGTGCACTCCATCACGACCCAGGCGCCGTTCCCACCGTTGACGGTCGACGCGACGACGTACAGCAGGCATGCGACGCCCTTCGCAGGCAGCTCGCCGCCCTGAAGTGGCTGCAGACCGAGCCCCAGAATCGGCTTTGCGCCCAGTCCGTCGACGTTGAGCGTCGACGCGCCGGTGTTCGCGTTGGCGATCGACACGTCGAGCGTCAACCCGGACGACGTCGGGTAGGCCGAGAAGGCGGCCAGGTTGGCCACTACATAGGCGTTCGCCGCACCGGTGTCGGCCAGAACTGGATTCTGGCGCGCGGTCACCGAGATCGCCGTCGCCAGATTGGCCAGCAGCGTCGCGGTCGTGCCATCGTCGATGGCCGTCTGGCCGGTGTTGGCAACGATGAACTGCGCCAGGACCGCCGTCATGATGCTGCTCTGGCGCCAGACCTTGTTGAGCTGCGCCGAGGGCGCGACGCCGGCAGAAAAGCCGTTGGCGATCAGGGAGGTGAGCGCCGCGTACTGGGCCTGCGTCAGCACGTTGGCGCCCGCCCCTGCAGCGAAGGGCAGAAAGTCGTTCTGGATGGGCATTAGGGTTCCGGAAAAGAAATAGCCGCCCGAAGGCGGCTTGTGTGGCAGCAGTGAGGTCAGGCGGGGACCGCCCACGAGCCGGCGTCCATGCCGGCGATGTACTGGTTGGAAACGTCGAACCCGAAGAGCGGCGTATTGTTGGCGGACGGCACGACGTAGTTGGCAAGCACCCCTTCCGGCTTGAGCGGTAGGTAGCCGCCGGAGAACAGTGCGCGCAGCAGCGCGCTCGGGATCTCCCCCGACACACCCACCGTCATCGTCATGTCCTGGTTGTCCTGGATGAAGATGTTGCTGGCCGACCCAGCGAACAGGTTCGCGTAGGCGCCAGCGGCGCCGGGCACCGTTCCGTCCCAGCTATTCGCCGCGATCTTGGCGCGGATCAGCGTCCTGTACGTCCCGTCGTCGAGCGACGTCAGGCCGGTGCTGGGATCGAACGGCCCCTGCCAATTTCCCTGGTCGAAACCGAGCCCGACGGTGTCGAGCGAGAAGTAGACGTTCAGCGGCGTCCGGACCTGCCGCCTGATGCCGGCCCACAGGCCGACGGCGTCGAGCTGCACCCCGACGGCATTGTCCAGGTCGAACGCCGCCGGGATTGACTGCATGACATTGATCTGGTCGGAAAAGCACTGCGCGACCACGGCCACCATGGCCATGAACTTCGGCTTGTCCGCGTGCTGCGTGGTGATCAGCGCGGTGTAGTCGGATGCCTGTGCCATGTCATGTCGCCGTGATCGTCACGCTCGCAGGTGTCGCCTGGCCGGCGTGGTTGAAGGCCAGCGGCACGTCCGGCGCGCCGACGCCGCCGGGCCCGCTCAGCGTCAGCGACGTGATGCGGAACGTGCTGCTGCCAGCCACGGTCTTCGCGGCCGCCAGAGCGGAATCCCATTCAACGAAGCCACTTGGCGCGCCGCCGATCACCACCGAGTTGATGTATGCGGCCACCGCGGCCTGGATCGCCGCGCCGACGGTCGACGTGTAGCCGGCCAGCGCCTTCAACGTGATCGCGCAGGTGATGGCGTCGTACGTCGGCCGGTAGAAGCTGATCGGGTGGGCGATGCCGTAGGCATCCGTCACGTAGATGGTCGTCGTACCGTAGGTGCCACAGCCAGGCCCCTTCTTGGCGGCGATGGCCTGGGCGATTGCCGTGGCGTCGCCGCCCTCCACCACCAGGTAGATCTTGTTGGCGGGAATGCCATTGGCATCGACGACGCTCGTGTCGTTCTCATAGGGCGTCATGCGGGTCACGCCTGGCACCGCCCACACCGCCCCGACCGTCCCCTCCAGGACCGTCCGCGACGGCAGCGCCGTCGACGTGGCCTGTCGCGCCTTCAGCTGGGAATCGGCTTCGACTGGCTCGCCGGCTTGGGCGGCACTCGCGTTGGTGACCGACTGCCAACCCAGTGTCGGCGTCGCGATCTGGTTGACCGCGCCGACCCCAGCCTGCACCGCGCCGGCCGTCTGGCAGGTCGCCGTCACGGTGATGGTGCCGCTCGGCGGGATCGTTACCGCCGTCGGCAGCGCCCACTTGTTGCCATTGGCGTCTTGCGTCACGCCATTGGTGATCACGGTGCCCGCCACGCCGACGATGATCTGGTCGACCGTCGAGTTGCTCGGCGTATTGCGCCGCAGGCCGTTGATCTTGACTACGCTGGACAGGTTCGCGCCCTGCGCCGTGGCCGGCGAGAAACCGTTGTAGGTAGAGATCGCGGCCGAGTTCGCGTCGTTGATGCACGAGGCGAACACCGCCAGCATCTGTCCATCCTGGCTGTCCTCCTCCAGGTAGGTGTCTTGTCCATAGATGCCCTGGTACTTCGACTTGAGGTAGCCAAGCACGTCGGCGTAGGTCGGCGCCGTGATGCCGCTTTCGTCGATCGTCGGCGCGGTCGTCGTGATGGTCATTAGAGCGTCACCTGCACCGGGGTGGTGCCGTAGATGGTATTGATCGTGACCGAGACGGTCAGCGTGCGCGCCTCGCTGTCCACCGTGCTCGAGTAATCCGTGATCGCCTGCACGCCCTGCGTGCCGAGAACGCGCTGCCGGATCGTGGCGTCATACGTGCCGCCGGCGTACTTGCCCAGCACCTGGTTCCAAGGTGTGCCGGCGGTTGTGTCCAGGAACCATTCGCCCTGCCACAGCCGCAGGCGCGTCACGACTGCTTGGGCGACCGCGTCGGGGCTGTTCACGTAGAAGTCCGCCTGCTGGTTGCCGAAGACGTAGTCGCCGTCGGCGTCGAGTTTCCGGTATCGCATGCGGACTCCTAGGCCACCGGGCCGGATGTGTCGGTGCCGTGCTGTACGCCCGTGTGCTCGTGCGTCTCGTCGATACGCCGGCCGTTCGCCCAGACCTGGCCCGTGAACTGCGTCTTGCCGCTAATCGAAAAGGCAGTCGGCGCGCCCTCGGCGTTCTCCACCGTCATCACCCCCGTGACCGTCACGGTCGGCGTGTCGAGCACCATGCCGCCCGGCGCCTTGACCTTCACGACCTGCCCGGCCGGGTCCAGGTCCACGTAGGTGGCGCCGTCGTCGCTGCGCAGCTGGGTGGTGCTGGTGCTCACGCTGGCGAGCGCGCGCGGCTTCGACCGGAAGCCCAGCAGCACGAACCCGTCCGACAGGTCGTGCATGCGCAGCTCGGCTTGTTCCTGAATACCGCCCGACTGCCACCAGGCGTCGATGCACCGACTACTGAAAACGACCAGTGCCTCGTCGCCCGGGGCCACCGGGAACGTGAGCGTACAATTCCCACCTGATGGGAATTGCACCGGGCAATCCACTAGCAGCGGCAGTGCCACGCTGGTGATCGTGCCGTCGGCGCCACGGATCGGGATCTTGATGGCCGGCTGCACGGTCGCGGTTGGCGGCCGGTCGGCGGAAGCCTCGAAGGACTGGATGATGCCGGGCATCGCCGTCCAGAGACCGCTTCGCAGCCCGTCGAAGGC
Source organism: Cupriavidus sp. USMAA2-4 (assembly GCF_001854305.1). NCBI lineage: Bacteria > Pseudomonadati > Pseudomonadota > Betaproteobacteria > Burkholderiales > Burkholderiaceae > Cupriavidus > Cupriavidus sp. USMAA2-4. The sequence goes on from NZ_CP017749.1 coordinate 3,649,003, forward strand.
CGCCCGCATGGCGGTCTCCTGATCGTCCGATCGTTGTCGTCTATCCATGGTGAGGTCTGAATGAGGAAGCTTGCGTTCGCTGTGGCCGCGCTGGTCGCGCTGCCGGTTTTGGCCGAGGAGGCCTTGATCACGCCCAGCGGCGAGTCCGCCGTAGGGCAACAGACGCGCCTGGAAAGCAAAGGGATCTTTTATCTGAAGCGAAAGTGCGATCTGCCCTTGGTCAATGCCAAGGACATGCGGCGCTTCATGTTCTATCGGGGCAAGGACGGCCCCAACGAGGTTGGCTGCTGGGGGATGACCATCGAAAACATGCTGTTCACCGTCGTGCCGCATGCCGAATCATTCACAGCCCCCCTTGAAGCCCTGCACAAAGCCGATGTGCGGGAAGACGGCTCGGCAACGATCACAGCGCTCTCCGCCAACGCGCGCAAGAAGCGCTAGACCCACGATTTGATCGCGTTCGGGACGGGCGCGGTTACACCCATTGTCGAGCTATTTTCAAGTTGAAAGGTCGGTATCGCCGTCCCATCCGCTGCGATGCACAGCACTTCGGTGTGCCATGCATTGCCGCGGGTGTCACCGACGTGATCGGCCCGCATCACATAGTAAAAGCCGGCGCCCTGCAGCCCGTTCTGCTGCTGAATGCGCGCGTTGTCCACCTGCTCGGCCCGCGACAGGCCGTACTCGTACTGCTGGATAGTCGAGTTGTCGAGTTCAATGATCTGGCCGATCTTGATGCTGGGGTTTAGCAGCATGCGGAACGACACTCCGTTACGCGTCTGCTCGGGGAAACCGACCAGGCCGCTGCTGGGGGTAATCTTCGGGATCGCGCCCGGAATGTAGGCCGTCTCCGGGTACATGTTCAGCTTCCCGTCCTGAATCGACCAGACGCTCGACGTCGTCTTGGCCGCCAGCCGCAGGAAGTCCTTGGCCATCCCGAACATCACCTTGCCGCGCGGCAGCGGCTTGCCAACCGCAGGCGCGATGTAGCCTGTTCCGACGCCATAGTTTTCCATCGACCTGAGGCACACATTGACGTGGTCATCGGTCGTGGAGCCCGCCGCAAGCGTTGCGCTCACGACGCTGAAATTGTACGGCCGGTCTCCATCAGCGCACGTGAGATGCAAGCAGCTGTCGGTGACATTCTCGCGGCCGTACCGGGCTTGAATCAATGTTCCGTCGAATACGATCCCGTAGTTTCCCTCGTAGCCAGCCTGCACCACCACGCGCGTGAACTCATCGCGCACGCGGTTGGCTGTCTCCGGCGCCACGTTGTAGACGCGGATGCGGGCTGAGTTCGGGGTCTGCATGTCCCCCCGCCGGATGTCGAACTGGAAGCGCAGCGACGACAGGTCGATGGCCTTGCCGCCGTCCTCGCCGATGATGAGGGAAGCCTTGCGGAGGTACTGCTGCGTCATTCGAGTCCCCTATGAAAACGGCTCCCCGAAGGGAGCCGCCGTACTGCCCATACCGCACCGCGCCGAACCGGGCCGAGGCAGGCCGGACCTAACCAAAGCTTGCCGCGCCACGCCGGTGCCATATGATGCGCAAGCGCACCGGGAGGACGGCTCAGAGAACCGCCTACCCGCTGCATTCGCAGCCCACGCCATACCCGACCAAGTCTTGCGTTGCCGTTCCGGGGCCTGCCGGACCTTACCAAACCGTGTCGAGCCTTAGATGGCTTTCACCATCGAAGTGCGCCCTCGTCGAAGGCGCACCCCGCTGTTGACAGCCCATGTCTTACCAGGCCCCGCCGGGCCGTGCCTAGCCTAAGCCAGCCCTACTCCAACGCCCCGCGCTGCATCCCGCGCAGCATGGACAGCTTCGCGATCGCGTCGGTGTTCTCTTTCCGCTCGGTGTCGGACAGCTCATCCAACCGAACATTCTTGAGCGTGGTGGCCGCCCGGCGGAAAGCCTTGGTGGCCTCGCGTTCGAACTTCTCCTGTGCGGCCGCCGTCTGCTCGCGCGCCGGCACCACGCGATAGCCGCGCCCGTGCACGCTCTGCAGGAAGATCTGATGCTTCTCCAGCAACTGCGCCCGGAAGGCTTCGAGGTTGCGCAGCCATGCGAACTGGCGATCCTGGAACGCCGCCGGCGTCAGCACGTCGTCATCGTCCAGCGCCTTCATCCCGAAGCGCTCTTCCAGCCAGGAATGCGGCAGGATGTCGCCATCGGAAATGCCCGCGTCGATGAAGTCCTTCACGGCCTGGCGCCACACCGGATAGAGAGTGATTTCGCTCATGATCACCCTCACGCGTAACGAACGCTGAACCGCCCAAATCGGGGCCGGTACTCGCAGACGCCGATCAACGCGCCTGCGTCGGCGATTGCCTTGCGCACCTCCTCCTCGTTCAGCACGTCCGGGTTGAAGGCCAGTTCCAGTTCGCAAGCCCACTCGATGAAGAACGGCCTGTACCGCATCACCTTGGCGGTGCCCACCTTCACACCGCGGCAGTCGACGAAGCGAGGATCGCACCAGATCGCCTCCGGCTCGCTCGGGCCGTCATACAACAGCTTCGCCTTGTCCGTCAGCACGACCGCGCCGCGCTTCCAGTGCGTGCCGAGCTTCTGCAGCTTGGCGCCAGCGAGGAACGTCGCGTCGAAGTTCTGCCCCGGGACGAACACGCCGTCGCGCTCGCTCCAGTACAGCCCAGCCAGGAACTCGGACCGCGCAATGGCGACGTGGTCCTCGTCGGTCTTCTTGCGCTTGGCGGTCAGCGCCTTGTGCGCCTTCGTCTCCGGCAGCAGCGGGTTCGCCAGGCGGTCGCTGTGCATCATCAGGGGCGAGGTGCCCACGATCTTGAGCTTGAGGAGTTCCATCACCGAGCTCCCTTCGTGGCGGCACGACGCTCGGCCCGGTTGCCATTCTTCTGTTCCGGCAGACTACTCGGCGGCAGAAGGACCTCGATCGCCGAGGCATTGAACCAGTGGGGCCTGTTCTGCCAGACAGGGAAGTCCCGCGCAAAGTCGACAGGGATCGTTCTCATGCTGCCACCCCGCGCATCTTGCTGATGACCTGGTCAGTCCAGTAGTCAACGTTTGCAGTTCAGGTTGTCGGAGATCCACTGGCCGCAGTTGGCCAGTTCAACGACCGTCTTCGTCATATCGGGGCGCGGTGCCAGCTCCGAGATCGCGGCGAAGATCGCCTTCATGAATCGGCTTTCCTCTGAGAGGACGTCGCTGGCGAACTGCACCCTCCCCTTGGCGTCGGGATTGCATTCCCGGTCTTGCGTGCTAAGATCCATTTCGATGTGTTCCTTTTCCGAGGGTCACTTCAAATCCGACGCCTCAGCAGCTGCAACTGCTGGGGCGTTTTCCATTTCAGGCTGCGTTCTTCGCCGCCTCTTCGCGCTGACGGCTCTCCTGCAGCCGCATGACCACTTCGCTGTTGAACGAGCGCCCATTGTCGATAGCCTTGTGCTTGAGCCAGTTCTTCAGATCAACCGGCAGTCGCACCGGCGACGACGCCAAGTCTCGCGATCCCTTCATCACCTTCTCCGCTATTTGAAGCACCGTGCTTCATTGATGCCAATGTAGTACCGTGCTTCATTGATGTCAAGCACCGTGATGCATTATTCTCTGCACATGGCTAGAAGTGACCCCCAAGTAAATCTCCGCATGCCGGCCGATCTCAAGGACCGCCTCGAACAGGCGTCGCGAGACGCGGGCCGCTCTCTCACGTCGGAGATCGTCAACCGCCTTGAGCGGTCGTTCGGGGCAACGCAGACGGCAGAGGCATCCCCCCAACGTCAAGGACATTCGCACCGGCGAGCTCATTTCTGAGTTGATGGACCGCTACCCGCCAGGCCTGATTTCCATACGGATCGGCCGAGGCGCTACAGACGACGACGAAGAGGACTGACCCCTCCGAACCGCATGGAACCAAGCAGCCTGATCTAAGCTTTCCTCACGATCGCCATGACGCTACTGAGCAATTGGATCGTCGTCCCTCTGGCTGCGGCCATACTGCTCGCGCTGCTCCACCGGGCGCGCAGTAGAAGACAACGCGAACGCACCGTCGAACCACCCCCTCCCGTCGCTCTCAAGAGGGTGCAGCGCCCCCGAACAAAGGGCATGAGCCCAGAAGAACGCGAAGTCGCACAGCAGCGCTTTGCCACTGAAGTTAGGAAAAATCACATCGCGGCCTTCGAAAGAGACAAGGCCAATGCCCTGGCCATCGGCTCAAAGCAGTACATCTGGCGTTCATGCGGGATGGGGATGTTTGCCCCATCTGCAAAAAGAACGATGGCAAGAGATTCTCCTGGCATAAGGCGCCGCCTCACGGCCACCCTGGATATGCGCATGCGCCAATGATGGGTATTGCAGATGCAACGCCGAACCAGTGTTGCCGAAGCACTAACTGGTGACCCAGAACACATGGCTGCCGACACCCAGATCATCGAACGTCGGCACATCGTCCGACTCTCAGTCCCTGCACCCACAGGCTGCCGGCGAACCCTAGATAGCGGTACTGGCGCGAGCAAGTCCGCCCCCGTCGTCAGCGGCACCCTGACAGTAGTCGGTTGCCGCTCGCGTCTGCGATGTCCAGCACCCAGCCAGCATCACCCACGGCGCGATATTGCAGCGTGAGGCGATAGTCCACGCCGCCCAGCGTGATGAGGAATGTCTGCGGCGTCGGGGAAAGCGGCACCTCATAGATGTTCATGGGCTACCCCACTGCGTCGACGGCACCGCGCCGCCCGGCACCGGGGTTCCCAGGAATCGCCGCCTTTGTCCCCGCGTTCTGGCATCTCGGCGGTCTTCTCCGGGCTGACCTGGTTCTCGCTCGGCGGAAGCGTCGTCTCCGCGGTATCGACGATGTTACTTCGCGCAGCGTAGCCTTGACGATCAGCACCGCGAACGTCTTGGCATCCGTGACCGTGGTCAGCCCCGTGAGCAGCATGTTGTTGTACACGCGCCTGGTGGTGACCACGTCGAAGGGCTTGCGCGACTGCTGCAGCGCCAACAGCTGGCTGTAGACGCCGGAGACGTAATCGGCATTCGCCGCCCCGCGGCGAACTGGACTTGGGTGTTGGCGAGCAGCGCTCTCAGGTCCGAGTTCGACAACCGCACTGCATGATCAGCTCGGCCGGCCGGCGGAAGGCGTGATCCGTAATCGGGCGCCGCGCGCAACGGGGTGTTCCGTCACCTCCAGCTCGTCGATGGCCGTCTCTTCGATCGATACCGTGATCGTGATATTTCCGATCTGCTTGCTGGTGACGAGCACATGTCAAGGAAACTCATGACGATGCACTCTCGAAGTTGCGGAACAGTTCCTCGTTCACGTCCCCCTGGGCGCTGGGCGACCTCTGTAGCCACGCGCGCCGGATTAGACGCCCCGATCACCTTGATCTCAGTCTTTCTGCTCAAATTCACCGTCTGCGGTTTCGCCGTCTCTCGCCAACAGCCCACCTCGCGCGCCCGCGATGTCCCTTCCAGACAGAGTAGCGGCACGCGTATTCGAAAGCGCTGCGTTCCATCTGCTCGACGGTGATCGAGGACTTGTTGCTGCCGACCCCGTCGTAGTAACTGCGGCCGGTCGCGGGATTGGCGACACTCGCCCACTCTTTGGCGGCAGCTCCGATGGCCTCCATTAGGCTCGATCCCTTCCCTGTGAGGGTAGTTTCCGATGGCGCTGCGTTTGCTCGTGACGAGGTACTCGAAGATGCCGGTCCTGCAGCGTCCTTCCCGAACTTCTCGGAACCGCCCAGCCCCATCTTCCTGGCCGCCTCCAGGAGCGGTCCTTCACGACCTGATACCGCCCCGCCGCATTGAATCTGCCCTCACGCTGGGCTTCATGACCTCGTCCAGGGTCATTTCTCCAGGTCGGCGGTGCCGGCCCGGTACCCTCCGCGCTTGCCCAGGTTCACGCTGTTGTAGTCGCCTTCGCCCTTCGCGATAAGCCGACCGAACTCCGATGACGCCAGCTGCGAACCAGTGCTGATCGTGGGGCCCTTGTCGCGCCGCTTGGCGAGCTCTTCGGCTTCGCCTCGTTGGTGGCCGGCGGCTATAGAGCATCAGGCCCGCACCCCCAAAGAGTCGGCCGAACCACGGCAGCACCCGGCTCAGGACGCCGGCGCTTGTGGCCGCCCCACCGGCGCAGTGCCGCCCGCTGCGCTTGCCGCGGCACCGGCAGCATTTCCGGCCGCGCCGCCGGCCGCAGCCGCCGCAGCACCGGTGCCGGTGCCAGCAGAACCGCCAAAGCGCGGCGCCGACTGCGCTTTGGACGGCCGACTTCGCGGCAAAGTAGGCAAGCACGCTGCCCGACCACGCCGAGTCCCGTACCAGCCGCCCACTTCCCGGTGGGGCCGAGCGTACCCTCGATGTTCCCGTGAAGTCGCGCCACTGCTTCATCAGGCCGTGGCCTTGTCGGACTGGCTGTCGATACCGCTGCGCTGGAAGTTCTCGTGCGACTTTCTCGAACTCCTTCCAGTACTCGGGGTTCCGCATGCCCAGCAGATGGGTTTCGTTGATGCCGAGTTCGCTGCCGTAGCTCTGCGCCAGCCACTGCGGGCGCTTCGCCAGCTCCTTGCCGAGGTCGTTGACGATGTCGACGGTGTCGCGCAGCTCACCGTTCGCCTTCCGGTCTGTACCCCAGGCCCTGGATGAAGGACTCGCCCCCGGGTTGTTGCGCATGAAGCGCGCCACCCCTTCCACGCTGCTCAGGCCTCGTTCGCAGAAACGCCCACGTCCTTGGCGGCATTGGCCATCGCGCGGAGATTGCTGGCCGAGGCGCCAACACGGCGGGAAGCGAAGTGCAGGTCTTCCAGCTTGCCGGCGAAATCCAGGGCGCCGCGACTGGACCATCGCCCCGACGGCCAGGAAGCTCGCGCCGAAACCGCAGAATGGCTTGCCGGCCTCCTGATTCGCCTTGGTCGAGCTTCTCAGTCTGCTTGGTCGCGTCCTCGACGCCGTCCTTGAACTTCTTCTGGCCGGCCTCGTCGATTCGAAATCCCAACCGACCAGGAACTCGCGGATTGTGCTGCTATCGGCCATGCTGCACTCTCTGTCGTCGTTCGGCTTCCGCCTGGTTATCAGCCCTCCACCTGCAGCGAGTCGTTCATCAGCGCGACATCGGCGAGGCCGAGCGTGCCATCGATCAGTGACTCATACCGGCAGAGGCCAGCATGGACTGGAGCCAGGAGCCAGTCTTCCTCTCCGGGGAGGCTTCGGAGCCAGCTTGCGTCTCCTCCAGACCCTCCAGCTGGCTCATATCGAGGTCTGGCATAAAAGGCCCCAGGTTCACCACCAGCACCTTCGTGACGAGCTGCAGCAGCCCCGGCAATTCGATGTCGTCGAACATCACGCCGCCGCCCTGCACGAACACCGGTGCCCAGTTGTTCATCTGGTTGCGCTGCACGACCGCCAGGCACGCGTTCATCACGTACTCGACATCCGCGTCCTTCATGGCTGCGACCACATCGAGAACGGGCTGGATGTCGGCGACCACCTGCGGCAACGCCTCGTTCAAGGGCCCGTCGACCTTGGTGAGCTGCAAGTAGGCCGTGACGATCGGGGCCAGCACCGGCGCCAAGCGCCGGCTCACATGGAATTGCGTCATCGCCGCCATGCGCCCGATCGAGTAGCGGACGCCCTTCAGTTCGATCTCGTTTGCCATTTTCAATAGGTGCCAAGCACCGAGTCGATCTTGATGCAGTCGAACACCCATTCGATGATGTCGCCGTCCTTGGCGTACTTCATGTTGGGCTTCTTCTTGAAGGCGCATTCGCGCGCGACATGCAGGTCGCCCACCGCGGTGTTCGAGATCGTGATGATGTTCTTGCCCCAGAGCGCTGCGCTCAGCGACTGCGCGTCGTAAGCGACCATCAGCTTCTGGTTCATCGGGCTGGTCTTGAGCAGCCGCACCGTCATCTGGCCGGACTTGTCGGCATGCAGGCTGTGCATGCCCTCCCCATCCGCGGCGACCGTCATGGTGTTCTTGTCGCCGGCCGCCGCCACGTCGATGCCCTCCTCGGCGACGGCGGACCCGTAACCGAGCGAGATCGCGCCGGTCGGGCCGACGAGCGTCGCGGAGACGTCTTTGAAGCTATACGAGGCCATGGTTCACCTTAGCGTTGGACATTCACGGTCAGCGAGATCGAGTGGATCGCGCCGGCTTCCAGGGCTGCGACCTGGAACGGGACGGACTTGCGGGCCTGGCGGTCCGACGTCGACTGGGACGAGATCGGCGGCGTGTAGACGTAGTAGCCCTTCGACAGCGTGTCGCCCTGGTTCAGGGCGCCGAAACCGGCCTGGTTCCAGACCCCCGCCGCCAGATAGCCGTTGTTCACTGCGGCGGCGCACGACGACTCGATGGTCGTGGCCAGCACCTGGTTGCCAGCATCGGTCTGCGGGATCTTCGTCGGGCTGGTGTACAGCGCGTTGTACAGGTCGGTCTGCACCCGGTTGCGGAACCAGATCGCGTTGTAGATCGAGTCGATGAAGATCCCGCTCGGCGTGACGCCGTTCTGGATGATCGCGGTGCTGTTGTCGTAGTTGACGTAGTAGTTGTAGTTCTTGGCGTCCAGGGCGTTGGCCTGGTCGTGTTCAGCGACTCGGCCACCACCCCCGGCTCGGTCTTGTACATCAGGGTGATGGTCGTCCGGTTGCCGTTGAAGTTCACGGTCAACAGACGGCCCAGCAGCGACGCGGCCGCGTACGGGCTGGTGCTCGACCACTGCGGGAAGCTGTACTTGTAGCCGAGCTGCTTGAGCAGGTAGCCGATGTCCGAGGTCTGCGTCGGGTCGACCGCCGCGGCTTCCTGCGAGGTCACCGCATACAGGTGGGCCTGGTCGGCCTCCACGAAGGCGGCCACCGCCAGATGCTGCGTGTTGGTGACCGTGGTGTCGGCGAACGTGATGCCCAGGAACTGGCGGCCGAAGTTGGTCACCATGGCGTTCACCGCGTCGACCGGCTGCTCGGCGGCCACGCCGTTGACCGGCGCCGACGCGACGCCGGTGGTCAGCCCAGCAGCGCCGAGACGTCGGTGCCCACTGCCGGCGACGTGGCGTAGGTGATCGTCGAGGCGTTCACGCCGCCGGACAGCGTCGCGCCGGACAGGGTGATGTTCGTCGAGGACTTGGCCAGGGTGAAGCTGTTTCCGGCGGTGCCCAGCGCGCCGTAGGTGACCGTCACCACGCCCAGCGTCGTCGAGTACCGCGCCTTGCTGAGGTTGACGTCGGCGGACGCCTGCAGGAAGGCCTGCAGGTTGGCGGCGGTCTGCGCGGCGGTCGTGCCCAGCAGCACCTGGTTGGCGGTCGGGTTGGCGCTCACGAAGGTGACGACCGTGCCACCGATGGTAACCGTGTCGTTGGCGGCCGGATTGCCCGTCAGCGTGATGGTGCCGCCGGCGGCCGTGCCGCGCCGGCCGACGCGCTGGTGACCTCGAAGCGGCTGTAGTTCGCGTTCCAGACGCAGCTGGCGGCCGCGCCGAGGGCGGTCGAAATCACGGACGCCACGCCGTTCAGGTTCGTCTGCGCGGTGAAATCCAGCCCGGTGACGGTCTTGAGGGTGCCGTCGACCGTGACGTTGAACCCGCCGTTCGAGATGACGGTCCAGTTCGCCATGGCCTGGGCGGCAGCGGCCAGCAAGCCGCCCTTGAGCTTGGCCGACGTGGCGGTCTTCGCCCAGCGGCCCACCAGCAGCGATTGCGGCTGAGGGGTCTGGTTGAAGTACAGCGCGGCCGCTTGGTATTCCGGCGCACTCAGACCGAAGTCGGTGCCGACGGCCGCGGCGGACGCATAGGCCCGGAACCGCTCGCCCGGGTCGATGACCGAAGACGCGCCCATCACGAGGCCCGTGTTCAGATTCGCGCCCTGGGCCGCCTGCGGCGACATGTTGATCGTGACGTTGATAAGCCGCGAGACCGGCAGAGTATTCGGCATGGACCGCTCCAAATGCAGAAAGCCCGCGCGCGCGGGCTTGTCGAAGGGGTGAATCGGGAATTACGGGGTGACGCTGACTGGCGCCGTGGTGGTGGGCGTCTGCACCTCCACACCGGCGGACTTGACGTTCAGCACGGCGTAGGTGCGCGTGATCTTGCGGCGGAAGCTCAGCACGACGTCATAGCGCCGAACCCACTGCTCGCTGAGCAGATCCGGCGCGCCGCGGATCGAGCCCTCAGCGACCGACCGACTGCATGTCGTTGGCCTTGAGCTGTTCGAGGTTCTGCGGGATGCCGAGGCCGTCCACCAGCTGCTGCGCGTACTGCTTGGCGGGGGCCGTAGAACGACGCCAGGACGTCGATCTCCTGATGGCGCACCGAGGTGTCGCTACCCTCGCCGGCCGGATCATGCGAGATCGCCGGGCCGGCGTCCGACGTCTGCACCGTGATGCGAGCGCGCACCAGTTGACCGACGGCTCGGGCTGCTTCGGCACCGTCGGTTGCCAGCGCGGGCGAACCATG